>OZ244863.1:335000-3671973 GCA_965221045.1 Dehalococcoidia bacterium | reverse complement strand
CTGCTCTCGCGCACT
Organism: Dehalococcoidia bacterium; assembly: GCA_965221045.1. Taxonomy (GTDB): domain Bacteria; phylum Chloroflexota; class Dehalococcoidia; order Lucifugimonadales; family JADFKI01; genus Bin90. Next base: position 3,671,958 of record OZ244863.1, on the reverse strand, counting down.
CGGCGAGCGATAAGCATGCTGTACTGCGAACCGAAATCTATGACAACGACCGACTCACGCTGAACATGCGCGGCGGCGTTGATATCTGAGGCAGAACTACGGCTAGTCAAGTCTGTTTCTTTCAGCATTTACTTGATAGTTTAGGGGTCTCTCAGCTTACACGAAGTGCTTAAAATCTACCATCTATGCTATACTAATTCAACCTTGAGTTGGGACGCCGATGTACGATTTACGCCTAGATGACGCCCTGCAGAGGCAAATCGAAACTGCAGTAGATGTGCTTGCAAATGGGGGCGTCGTCGGCATTCCCACCGATACGCTCTACGGACTTGCGGCCTGCGCGTTCAACGAATCGGCAGTTCTGAAAGTATTTGAGCTGAAGGGGCGTCCTGATGGAATGGCCCTGCCATTGCTTCTGTCTGACGTAGAGGTTGCGAAGAGGTGCGCCGAGGAAGTGCCGCCCGACGCAATGACGCTCGCCGAGCATTTCTGGCCGGGGGCGTTGACATTGGTGCTGCGAAAGGGCGCGGAAGTGCCCTACGCGGTTACGGCAGGCTTGGATACGGTTGCACTGCGAGTGCCAGACCATCCTGTCCCCAGGGCAGTTTCCAGGGCGCTGGGTGCGCCGATCACGGGAACGAGCGCGAACCTGAGTGGCAGGCCCGGGCTGACGAGCGCGGCGGCAGTGAGGGCAGAATTCGGCGATGCGATCGACTTCGTGCTGGATTGGGGCGATGCGCCGGGAGGCGTGGCATCGACTATACTGGATCTGAGCGGAGATGCGCGGAAGATACTGCGGGATGGGGCGGTTTCGAGGGAGGAGATTGAGGCTACTTTGAGACAGAAGATTTCGAAGGGCTAGCCTTAACGAATACCTGTAGGTTTAGGTACAGTAAAGAGGAACTGGCGCCGCGCGGCTACCGAAACAACGCGAACAGAATACACTGAATTGTGGGACGTCTGCTCCTAAGCCTATTGATCAATGACGCAACCTCTGAAGTATGGTGTGAAGATTGACAACTCTCCAATCGATAGACGAACTGACGATGCGCGTCGATGCCGAACTAGAGGCGATCGTCAACGAGCGCGGCTTTCCGCTGTATGACATGATGGGCTACCATCTGGGCTGGAGAGGGGCGCCTGGACATGCCGATGATGTTCCGAGGCGGCAAGAGCGGATGCACGGCGTGCTGACGTTGCTTGCAAGCACCGCCGTCGGGGGTGATGTGGAGTCGTGCGTGCCTGCCGCTGCCGCGATTGAGCTTGTGGACAAGTTCGCTGAGATTCATGACGATGTTCAGGAAGGCAACCCGCAGCGCAACGAGCGCGACGCTGTGTGGTGGGTGTGGGGCCCGGCGCAGGCAATAAATACAGGCGACGGAATGCATGCGCTAGGTAGGCTGGCGCTGCTGCGACTCGCTGAGCGTGGAGTTTCAGATGAGCGCGTTTTCGACATCGTGCGGCTGGTGGACAGGGCGAGTTTGCGAGCATGTGAGGGACGTTTCCGGGACCTGGAGGCGCAGGAGCGCATCGACCTGAGCGTGTCCGCGTATATGGATATGGCCGCGGACAAGGCGGGCGCACTCGCCGGGTGCGCGATGCAGGTCGGGGCTCTGGTTGGCGGAGCGGATGTGATCACGGTGGAGGCGCTGGCGACATGCGGCGAGAAGTTGGGAGTCGCGCTGCAAGTGCGCTCCGACCTCGCGGCGATTTGGGGAAGCGGCGAAGGTTCGCGGCCGAATGTGGAAGTTCTGAACAAGAAAAAACTCATCCCTGTCGTCTATGCGCTTGAGAACGCTTCGATAAGCGAGAAGCGCGCGATGGGCGAAATATACTTCAAGCGGGTGCTCGAACCCGATGACGCCGTGAAACTTCGCGAGGTCATAGAGGGACTGGGTGCGCGCGCCGCTTGCGAGGAAATGGCTGCCGGATTCATAGACGAGGCGACGGCAGCCGTAGAGTGTCCGGGTGTTGCAGTTGAAGACAGATCGCGCATCCAAGAGTACATCGACTCGCTCGTGGGGTAGGGGAATGACTGCGAAGAAGAGCGTTCGGGATGTGGATTTGCGCGGTCAGACCATACTCGTCAGGGTTGACTTCAATGTCCCGTTCAGGCCGGAAATGACGGAAATTTCGGACGACGGGCGAATTCGGGCATCCCTGCCAACTCTACGCTACCTGCTAAAGCGCGATTGCAAGCTAGTGCTCTGCTCGCACTTAGGACGGCCCAAGGGTCAGGTTGTCGAGTCACTGCGACTGGCACCGGTGTCGCGGCGGCTGGCGGACCTTCTAGGCATGCCTGTGAAGCAGTGCCTGAATACGACAGGCGACGAGGTTCGTGCGGCGGTTGATTCACTCGCGCCGGGGGAAGTGTTGATGCTTGAGAACACGCGCTTTCATCCCGGTGAAGAGAGTAACAATGCAGAGTTCGCCCGCGAACTGGCATCGCTGGCGACGTTGTATGTCAACGATGCATTCGGAGCGGCGCACCGGGCGCATGCATCGACAGAGGGGGTCGCGCGATTCCTGCCGTCCGTAGCAGGACTGCTCATGGAACGGGAGCTGCGTTTCCTCGGGAGCGCGCTGGATGCGCCGCGCCGGCCATTTGCCGCGATACTGGGCGGCGCAAAGGTGTCGGAGAAAATCCGAGTGCTGGAAAATTTGGCAGGCAAGGTTGAACTCCTGCTAATAGGCGGAGGCATGGCGGGGACATTCATCAAGGCGCTCGGGCACTCGGTCGATGATTCGCTGGTTGAGGATGATAGAGTGTCGTTTGCTAGAGTTCTCATTGAACGGTCGAAGCAGGGTGAAGTGAAGCTAATGCTGCCCGATGATGTTGTGGTCGCTGATGAGTTCGCCGAGGACGCCAACAAGCTCACGGTTGCCGTTGATTCGATTGCGAGCGGCTTTATGATCATGGACATTGGGCCGAAAACTGCTGAGCGATTCAGCGAGGCACTTCGGAACTGCAAGACGGTGATGTGGAACGGGCCGATGGGTGTCTTCGAGTGGGAGGCGTACTCGCAGGGCACACGCGCGATAGCCGAGAGCCTTGCATCGCTTGATGACACGACGATTGTGCTTGGGGGCGGTTCCACGGCAGAGGCGGTTTCGGCGCTGGACTTGTCGGACAGGATGACGCATGTATCGTCCGGAGGCGGGGCATCGCTTGAATTCATGGAGGGCAGGGAGCTGCCTGGTGTGGCGGCACTGCCTGATAGATAAGTCTCAACTACTGGGGCGGAAGTGCTTGTCTCAGCCTCAGTAACGCACAATACAGACACGAACGGACGGCGACCTGTGCGCTCTTTACGAGTGTGATGATATGGGATAGAGTTGTCCCCTGTGTCAGCATAGAGTATATCCCCTATACTAATCTCACTGATTACTGCGAAATTAGACGATATATTAACCAAAAAATACCTTGCGTCTGGGTTAGCTTAATGATTGACCTTCCATTTCTAGCCGAAATATGCCGTCCTACCGAGTCCAAGATCGTGCTGCTTGTCGTGGACGGGCTTGGCGGCGCGCCCCATCCTGAAACGGGAAAATCCGAACTTGAAACGGCTGAGATGCCAAATCTGGACAAATTGGCGCGGCGAAGCGCGGCGGGACTTACGACGCCCGTTTTGCCGGGAATCACGCCTGGGAGCGGGCCGGGGCACATGGCGCTCTTCGGATACGACCCTGTGAAATACCTCATGGGGCGCGGTGTACTGGAGGCGCTGGGAATCGACGTGGAACTTGGGGCAGGGGACTTAGCGGCGCGCGGAAATCTCTGCACATTGGATTCCAACAACAATATTGTTGACAGAAGGGCAGGGCGGATACCGACATCGGAGAGCGCGCCTCTCGTGGAGATGCTCAATGACATCGAAATCTCGGGCGTGGATGTCAAGGTGTATCCGGTGCAAGATTATCGTTTTGCATTGGTTATGCACGGCGAGGAGCTTGACGACAAGATAAGCGAGACCGACCCGCAGATGGTGGGCGTGCCGCCGCTGGAGGCGCGGGCACTCAACGATGCGTCCGAGAGAGCAGCGGCTCATGTGAGGGCGTTTATCACGGCGGCCGGCGAAGTCCTGCGGGAGCGGGAGTACGCGAACATGGCGATGCTGCGCGGGTTCTCGCTGCTGCCGAAGTTGCCTGTCTTCGGTGAGCGGTACAGTCTCAATCCGGGGGCAGTGGCAGCGTATCCGATGTACAGAGGGCTGGCAAAGATTGTGGGGATGCGGGTGATACCAACGGGTATGACATTCGATGAAGAGCTGGACACGCTTGAAGAGCATTTCGACGAGCACGACTTTTTCTTCCTGCACTACAAGCCGGCGGACGCGGCAGGGGAGGACGGCGACTTCAATGCCAAGGTGCGGGCATTGGAGGTCTTGGACGCATGTATTGCCCGTCTAGTGGAAATTAAGCCCGATACGCTCGTAGTTGCGGGGGATCACTCTACGCCCGCTATCCTAGGCGCGCACAGTTGGCATGCGGTGCCGCTGCTCATTCATTCGGCTTGGACCAAAGGCGAGGGGATAGAGGCATTCACCGAGCGTGCGTGCGCGACAGGGTCTCTGGGGCGCATTCCGGCTACCGAGGTCATGATGTTGGCAATGGCTCATGCAGGTAAGCTATTAAAATATGGACCTTGAGCGAATCGCCATCTATTTGCCTGACCATGAAAATATTGACGCTACAGTCGGGTTACTAATATCATATTGATACATTACTTAACGTCCGCTACATCCGCGTCTCGAAGGATTAATATGTCTATATTGATGATTGTCGGCAATTGGAAGATGAACACGACGGTTGCCGAGGGTGAGGCGCTTGCTGCCGGGATACGATCCGGTTTACCGCATGGCACGGGCGTGGAAGTGGTGCTGTGCCCGCCGTTTGTGTCACTGGTTTCAGTAAAGGCGGCATTGAAGGATAGCGACATATCGGTTGGAGCGCAGAACCTATATCATGAGATGCGCGGCGCGTACACAGGGGAAATATCTTCAAGTATGCTTGGCGATATATGTCAATATGCAATGGTCGGTCACTCAGAGCGGCGCAGCATATTTGGCGAGACAGACGAGGCTGTCAATCTGAAGGTCAAGGCGGCGCTTGGTGTGGGCATGACTCCGATACTGTGCATCGGCGAGAGTCTTGATGAGCGGAATGGTGGAGATGCGGAAAGTGTCGTGGAGTCGCAGGTGATAGCGGGGCTTGAAGGCGTCGAAGTTGGCTCAGGGGTAGTTGTTGCTTATGAGCCGGTGTGGGCGATCGGAACGGGGCAATCGGCGTCGCCCGAGATAGCGCAGGCGATGATGGCGCATATCCGGCAGACGCTTGCGGCGATTGGCGGTGAGGATGCGGCGGCGGAAGTGCCGCTCCTGTATGGGGGGAGCGTCAATGCAGGGAACATCGGCGGATACCTCAGTCAGCCGGACATCAATGGAGCACTGGTTGGGGGAGCGAGTCTTGGTGCGGGGGCGTTCGTGGAGATCGTGAAGGTTGCGGCGGAGGCAACGGGATAGACAGGAAGCAGAGGATGGGGTAGGGGGATGGCGACTAAGCTGCTGGTGATTGTCGGGCCTACGGGGGTGGGGAAGAGTGGGTTGGCGATGCGATTGGCGCGGGAATTTGACGGCGATATCATCGGGGCGGACAGCCGGCAGGTCTATCGGCACATGAGCATCGGCACGGCGAAGCCATCGGACGCCGATCGCGCTGAAATTCCGCATTATCTGGTTGACTCCATCGAACCGGACGAGCGGTACTCGCTTGCGCTGTTCCTTCGCGACGCCAAAAGAACCATACATAACGCAAAAAAATTGCGCGGACGCCTGCCCCTGGTAGTAGGGGGGACCGGGCAGTATGTGTGGGGACTGCTCGAAGGATGGCAGGTTCCAGAAGTAAACCCAAACGCAAAACTACGGAAAACGCTGGAATTGCGAGTAGAATCGGAGGGTGTTGAGGCACTTTTCGAGGAGCTTCGGCGGGTGGACGCTGAGGCGGCGGCGCGGGTGGACGGGCGCAATCCTCGGAGGGTCGTGAGGGCGCTGGAGATTGCACTTTCTCGCAAGGACGATGCACAATCGCGGGGCGATGACGACGAGCGGCCGCGCAAGATACCGCCGGACTATGACGCGCTGGTGGTGGGGCTGACGATGGAGCGGTCGGCGCTGTATGAGCGGATTGACGCTCGGATTGACGCGCAAATGGCGGCGGGATGGCTGGACGAAGTGCGCGGGCTTCGGGAGCTCGGGTATGGGTTGGAGCATGCTGCCCTGTCCGGACTGGGGTACGGCGAGCTGATGCGGCACTTGGACGGCGAAATGACGCTGGACGATGCGGTGCAGCGCATCAAGTACCGGACGCACAGGTACGCGCGGCAGCAGTATGCGTGGTTCCGGCTGGCCGACGAGCGGATACGGTGGCTGCATGCGCCGTTGGAGGAAGCGGAGTATGCGGGGCTGGTGGGGGATGTGGGGGAGTGGCTCAGTAACTGACATCGATGGACAGGATGGGTGGGTTTAGGGATGTGATACAATTGTTCTTAGTCGGCTGATTGAACGAGTCGCAGCATGAATTCCACGCAGCTGTGTCCGTTTCTTGACACGCGGAAAAACAACAGGAGCGGCCACCTCGCGGACTACCGCACCGAGATTGCAGACGCGGGGGAGATGATGGTGAACACGACAAGCGAACTCATCAACCTAGCGGAGGCGCGTCACGAGGTGATGCCAGATGTACGGGTGGGGGTATGCGGGGCGGTTGGCGTGGAGCACCGGAACTGACTTATGTGGGCAGGATGTGGGGAATGGGTAAGGATTAGGTTCGGACGTAGATTAGGCGATAAGTCTATTTCCTCTTGGGGGTAGATCTAATGAAGTCACGCTCAAATGAACTGCTGGAGCGGGCAAAGTCCGCGATGGTTGCTGCTGTTGAAATCTATAACAAACCTGGCTTCCCTTACCGTGCTGAGTCTTTCGCTATCCTTGCTATCAACGGTTGGGAGTTGCTTTTGAAAGCTAGATGGCTGGCTATTAACAAGAATCGTAAAGGCAGCCTGTACGTCTACGAACGCCGAAAGAATAAGGACGGCAAGAGAAGCAGGAGACTCTACGCCAAGAAAAACCGATCAGGTGCAATTCTCACATATGGGCTAAGTTATCTGGCAAACCAATTGGTAAACAGAAATGACCTAGACACCAAAGCATGGAACAATCTTCAAGCTATGCTAGATGTTCGAGACTACGCCACCCACTTTTACCATCCATCTGCTGTACTTCAAGCTCGTTTGTTTGAATTCAGCGCAGCCTGTGTTAAGAACTTCGCCACTGCAATTAACGACTGGTTTGGACAGGAGCTTACCGAGTTTGACCTGCATCTTATGCCGTTAACATTTATGGAATTTCCCACTAATGTTGCCGGCGTGGTGATAAATGCGGATGAAAGGACTTTCCTTTCTTTCTTGGAACATTACCGTCATACCGATCCCGAATCGGACTCACAGTACTCGGTAGCGATAGATGTTGAAGTTCGTTTTACAAAGTCAAAGTCGCAAGAGGCCTTATTAGCACGAATTACGACGAATCCCGATGCACCAGAGTTTCGCCTTACTGAGGAAGACATCAAGGAACGCTATCCTTGGAATTACAGCACGCTGAATGTCAAATGTAAGGAGCGCTACAAGGATTTCAAAATCAATGCGAAATATCACGACATTCGTAAGGCGCATGCAGAGGACAAGCGTTTCGCGTTTGAGCGTCTTCAAAATCCAAGTAATCCAGACAGTAGCAAAATGACCTTCTTTAATGCCAACATCCTTACCGAATTGGACAAGCATTACAGTAAAAGGGACTGAACTTTTGCTACAATTTACCGTGCACGAAATATTGGCGCGATCTCACAACTGGAGACATGAAATTGAGATTTACGAAGATGCATGGGGCTGGGAACGATTATGTTTATGTTGACGCGCGGGGGCAGGAACGGGACTGGCCGGCGCTGTCGGTGGCGATGAGCGATCGGCACCTTGGGGTCGGGTCGGACGGGCTGATACTGGCGCTGCCGTCGGAGAAGGCGGACCTGCGGATGCGGATGTTCAACGCGGACGGGTCTGAGGGGGAGATGTGCGGCAACGGGATACGCTGCCTTGTGAGCTTCGCGTTTGATAACGGAATCGTCGCGGCGGAGAAGTCGCAGGTGCTGGTGGAGACTATGGCGGGCGTGCTGGATGTTACGCCGCTGCGTGACGACGGGCAGGGGATGGTCGGCGCGCGCGTCCTGATGGGCGAGCCTCGGCTGAATCCGCCGGATGTGCCGGTCGATGTCCCGGACATGGATGTCGTGATGAACTACCCTCTGAATGTCAACGGACAAGAATTCCGCATGACCTGCGTGTCGATGGGCAATCCGCACGCGGTGGTGTTCATGGACGAGCCAGTGGACGAGTTCCCCCTGACGGAAATCGGGCCGATGGTGGAGCATCACCCGCTGTTTCCGGCGCGCGTGAACTTCGAGATAGCGAATGTGCTGGACGGCGGCAGGACTATCAAGACGCGGGTATGGGAGCGCGGCTCGGGGATCACGATGGCGTGCGGGACGGGAGCGTGCGCGGTGCAGGTGGCGGCGCGGCTGAACGGGCTTGCTGGCGACAGGGCGACAATCGCGCTGCCGGGCGGCGACCTGACGGTGGAGTGGCCGGGCGAGGGCGAGGTCGTGCTGGAGGGGCCGGTGGCGACGGTGTTCGACGGGGAGTGGGTGGAGTAGTCGGGGGCTAACAGGATTTACAGGATGGATAGGATGAGTCCGGAGGAATCGTCGGCGTATGCTATGCTCGCTCTGTAAGGGATGTGGCTGAGCGAATGATAATGCGGGCTGCTGTAAGCGAAAGGTACAAGCTATGGCGACCACACGAGAGACGACAGGCACAGAGAGCGGGAAGCCACGGAGCAGGGCGGATCTGGAGGAACTGTTCAATTCGCCCGCGATTCAGGCACTCGTTAATGAAAGTCGGGAGCAGGTTGATCGCGGCGAGTGCATAAGGATACCAATCTCCGAAATCAAGCGGAGGCTGCGTATTGCCAATCTATCCTCCAAGCCCCGCTGATTGCGGGGTTTTCTTCTTGCCTGATTTCAGGCGGCCTTTGTAGCCGCCAACGACTCGCCGATGCCGTCGATGACGCGCTTGTTTCTGAAGTAGAACATGTCGTCCTCATCCACGCCTGCGACTGCCATGCCGACTTCCATCATGCGCGGTTGCAAGCGGCGGTTCAGGAATGCGGCAGTTGCAGCGCCGGCTATGCTGCCTACGACTCCGCCGACCGCTGAGCCTATGCCAGGGACCGGGATGAGCATCGTTCCCGCTGCCGTGCCGCCTGCGCCACCTGAGGTCGTCAGCACGGTGGTTACGCCGAATTTGGACATTAAGACGAGCGCCTTGAGCGCGTGAACTCTTGAACGGTCTGCGAGTTGCACATCCTTGAAGTCGCGCTCGGTGGATACGATGTCCATGACAAACCTAATGCCGAGAATGATTTCTCCAGCGTATGGCAGCATCTCACCGATACCGTCGGGCACGTCGAAGCCTGCATTAGACGCTAAAATCCCCAATCCTTCGCTAACTTCTTGTGTGAGCTCCAAGTTAGACTCGCCCAAACCTATGAGTTGAGCGGACAGTTCGGGGGACGATTCAGATACTTTCTGGTAAATCTCTTGGCTTACGGCGAAATAAGTATCAGGATCATCCTGCATCCGATCAATAACATCATAAGCGTAATCTGCACCGCCCATCTTGACCTGAACTAGTATCTCGTGTCCGTCAGAGTCTATTCCACGCAAGTCCCATCCTGGCTGGTTCAGATTCTCTGCAAGGTTAAAGTCGTATCCAGAGAAACGGTCTTCGAGCAGTTGCTCGGCTTCCAATTCGGCGACTTTGCCTTTCAGATTGGATACGAAGCCGGTTACTGACCTGTCTCCGCGCTCTACCATTTCCTGATAGTGTTCGTGCAGGGGAAGCGTACTATCAGGATATAGCAGTTCGTGCGCTTCGCTCAGTTCGTCAGGCACATTAGGAACAGCATTGAATAACCCGTCCACGGACTCGTCAACACCTTCCGCGATTTCTATGGCGAAGTGGTCCTTGTCCATACCGCGAAGGCGCGTGACGGTATCCGCGAAGCCTAAGTCAACGGCGTCCTCGGCGGCGGGCAGACTTTGGAGTTCCGGCAGCAGCGCCAGCGATTGCATGCTCATCATGACACCAGCGAAATTATGATTGAGACAACCGCGACCGATAGGCTGACGCCAGATATTATCTGCGCTTGGCGTTTCGCGGACTTGACCTCAAGTGTGGTGCGCTCTTCAATTTCTGACATATTCTTGTCAGACTCCGCAATCGTCTCCACAACTTGCTCTTCCAGCGCTGCTATTTTCTTGTCGGACGCAGCAACTGCTTGCTTAACCGCTTCACCAACTGCGTCTGAAATGCGCGCGTCCAGTGCAGCCATGTGAACTTGAATATCCTCGTGTCCCTGAACATGCGCCGTGAAAAGTTGATGCTGCTTGACGACGCGGGGGATGAGTTCCTTATTAATTCTGTCCTGCTCCTCCCAAAACCGCACCTTCTCGCCAATTTTTGGTGTGTCTTGTGTTTCGGATTCGGCAGTTATATCTTGTTCGTCGGCAGTCGTCATCAAAGAGCCTCCGTGTCGGCAGTTTGCAGGTATTCTTTACCTTTGCCGATACTTGCCTTAACATATTAGAACGCTTTGAAGTTTGCAATCGTTGATGGAGATGAGATGAAATTTGCCAGCCGCATAGAGAAGGTTCCGCCGTATCTTTTCGTGGAGATAAGCCGAAAAATAGCGGAGAAGAAGGCGCAGGGGATAGATGTCATCAGCTTCGGCATCGGCGACCCGGACATTCCTACGCCGGAGAATGTGATCGAGAAGCTGCGCGAGACGGCGCTCGACAGCCCGAACCACCGCTATCCTGAGACGGACGGACTGCCGGAGTTTCGGCAGGCGGTGGCGGACTGGTACCAGCGCAGGTTCGGCATATCTGTGCATCCGGACAAGGAGACGCTGCCGCTCATCGGGGCGAAAGAGGGGATAGGGCATGCGGCGTTGTGCTTCATCGAGCCGGGCGACATCGCGCTGGTTCCGGACCCGGGCTACCCCGTATATTCTGTGGGCACGTGGTTCGCGGGCGGCGAGTGCCACTGGATGCCGCTGCTTGAGGAGAGCGGCTGGATGCCGGACCTCAACGCGATACCGGATGATGTTGCTGACAAGGCAAAGGTCATCTGGCTGAACTATCCGAACAATCCGACGGGCGCGATTGCGGACGCCGGTTACTTCGCGAAGGTCGTGGAGTTCGCCAAGGCGCATGACATCGCCGTGATGCACGACGCATCGTACTCCGAGGTCGCGTTCGACGGCTACCGTCCCATCAGCTTCCTTGAGACACCGGGCGCGATAGACGTGGGCGTGGAGTTTCACTCGCTGTCCAAGAGCTACAACATGACCGGCTGGCGGCTGGGAATGGCGGTGGGCAACGAGGACATCATAAGCGCGCTGATGGTCATCAAGTCGAACCTCGACTCGGGCGTGCCCAATGCCATCCAGTACATGGGCATGGAGGCGATGGAACTCTCGCAGGACGCAATAGACGAGCGCAACGGCATCTACGAGCGGAGGCGCGACCGGGTGGTGCAAACGCTGATGGACATCGGGCTGGACGCCATACCGCCGAAGGCGAGCCTGTATGTGTGGACGCGCATACCCGAGGGATTCACATCGGCGGAGTTCACGGCGCTGCTGCTGGATGAGGCGAACATCGTGGTAACGCCCGGCAACGGATATGGGCAGTACGGAGAGGGTTACATAAGGCTCTCGCTGACCATCAATGACGAAGACATGGAGAAGGGGCTGGCGCGGCTTTCGGAGTGGCAGATTCCGGCTAAAGATTAGCGTTGATAGAAGGTATTGAGGGGATCGATCACCGCTTCCTAACCTTCCCCTGTAGAGGGCAGTTACCTTGCGGAATGAGGAGGAAAATATCGCTAAGCGAATGAAATCGACACGGCCAAGACTAGAGCGCGCGGTCCTAGTGGGCGTAGAACTGAAGCGCAGGCGCGGCCTGTGGGGGCTGGAGGAATCGCTCACCGAGCTTGCGGAGCTTGCGAGAAGCGCGCGCGCCATAGTCGTAGCTACAGTGACGCAGCGCATGGACAGGCCGACGCAGGCATATCTGGGCAAGGGCAAGTTGGAAGAGCTGAAGGGGCTCCTCTATGCGAAGCGCGCGAGTACCGTTATCTGCGACGACGAGCTGACACCCACGCAGCAGCGCAACCTCGAAAAGGAACTCGGTGGCGTGAAAGTCATAGACCGAACCGCGCTGATCCTGGATGTGTTCGCACAGCGGGCGCGCACCAAGGACGGACGCCTGCAGGTGGAGTTAGCGCAGCACGAATATCTGCTGCCGAGGCTTGCTGGACAGTGGACGCACCTGGAGCGTCTGGGTGGTGGCATAGGCACTCGCGGACCTGGAGAGACGCAGATCGAGACCGACCGGAGGCTCGTGCGGCAGCGCATACAGAAGCTCAAGCGCGACCTCGAAGATGTGCGGCGGCACCGGGCGAGGTATAGGGCGCGACGTATCGAGATGGAAGTGCCAGTTGTGTCGCTGGTGGGCTATACCAATGCGGGCAAAAGCTCACTGCTGAACCGGCTGACAAAAGCCAATGTGATGGCCGAGAACCTGCTATTCTCCACACTCGACCCGGTTACGCGGCGAATCAAGACGCCGGCAGGGCGCGATGTACTACTGACCGACACCGTGGGATTTATACAGAAGTTGCCGACTGCTGTGGTTGCCGCATTCCGCGCGACACTCGAAGAGGTGCAGGAATCGACGCTGGTGCTGCATGTGCTGGACATCGCGCATCCGAACGCGGCACAGATGGCGGCCGTCGTCGAAGGCATCCTCAAGGATTTGGGCATTGCAGATAAGCCACGGCTGGTGGCACTTAACAAGGCCGACCTGCTGGACGACAATGTGGACGCCGAAACGCTAAGCCGCGCGCTGCAACTGGCGGACGGCGAGCTCGGCGGTGTGTTCACATCGGCCGAGACGGGGACAGGACTTGACACGCTCCTGCGCGAGATCGATGACGCGCTGAGTGCAGAGGACGAAGACCGTGAGTTGACGGCGCTGCTGGACGGCACATACGGACCACGGCGAATCCGAAATCTCACATAACAATTGCCTATGTAGAGGGGTACTCCAACACCGAGTATCCCTCTACATTTTCTGGTGATTTACCTTCCCAGAGTTCGATGGCCTAGGGGCAGGTGGCTGGCGCCTCTAGGGGAGGGGCATTGCACGGAATGACCCGTCGTAGGGTAAGGTAAATTCCCGTAAGCGCATGTTCGCACTATAATTCTTATGTAAAGTTACAGGGACGGCGCAGGCTTGTTATTTGACATAATATATAATAGTTGACATAACTAGCGCGTATGTCTTTTGAAGGGTTTTCATACATTGGTTCGTGAGACTAGACATATAGGATATCCAACACCCGATGCCGTTGAGCGGCACTCGGATACCTGCTCACCACTTCTCATGTCGCCTGCTCTGCATTTAAGGTGATGCAGGAATGCGGCAAAGACATTCCCAGTATAGTCTCTCCAATTGCGGAAGGCAGCAAAATCGCGTCCCTCCAGAATCGCCGTAGAGCCTCGATTTTCATTCAAGAAGTATCAGAGTGCCTGAGTTCTGGAGAATTACACTTGTCAGCGGGCCGAGTTCGCCGCCGACTTTCTGACTTCAAGCAGAAACGTTGATAACGCCCGACTTGTGCAATGCGATGAGCAGCTTCAATCCGGACTCGCCCGGACGCTCTTGGTCGAAGTCAATGTGATTGAGTTCGTTTAAGCCGATATTCAACTGTTCGCCACTTTCGTGAAGCAGCACAACACGGTCATCGAACAAAACGGACGCAGCGCCGAGCATGCCAATCATCTTATCCCTGGACGACCATGCGTTATCGCCGCTACGGAAAACAAGAATCGCCGCGCCGGACTCCCGCATAGCCTGAGAGACATTTTGAGGCACGAGCAGATCCACGTCGCCTTCGGGAATCTGTGGGCTGGCAGTTGAAATACCCAACTCTTCCAGCATCGACGCGACGTATTTAGCCGCATCTGAATCGCCGATTTGCCCGATGAATATCCTCTTCTTCACATCACGAACCGGTTCTCGGTGTGTAGGCGCATCAGGCTGTCGGTCAGTCTGATACGGCATTGGTAGCTCTGTAGCAACCTTGCCGGGAGCGACAACAGGCTGAACGACGATATCGGGCATGGGAAGCCTCACCAGGTACTCCCCGTCAGCTTCCGAGATGATACCGGCAAACTCGCCATTGTCTTGCAGAATGCCGAGGCACTCCTCCGCCAGATCCGGGCGAACGCCCAACTGGCGCTGGAGGATATTGTGCAGGTATTCGCTCTGAGGCAGTCGTCTGCCATCCAGAAGCTCATAGAACCTGCCGAAAGTATCCGGAGTCATAGCCGCTTCGGCAAGTCCACTTATGCGCGAACCCTCACCGTCTGCCGCAACGACAGTCTCTCCCAAATCCGTGAGCCGTATGTCGGGGTCGTTGTACCCGCCCTCCGTCAAGCCGTAGGCTGCTGAGGCGTTCAAACGCATCGTGAACGCGCTACTCTTCGGTGTCGTGCCCAAGGCGCCAGCAAGCAACTCTCTGTCAAAGGGCAAACCTGCATTCACTTCGTAGATTGCTTTCGCGACACTCACGGAGTCTTGCAGCGTATAAGAGGGATATGGCCTAGTTACCCTGGTGCGCCTGCCAATATCTGATGCCTGTGCCATGCCTTACCTCTTGAATCGGGGTACAAATCTGTAGTGGAAAAGCGACAAAAGACTCACACTTGTCAGCCTTGAATATAGCCCTTGCAGGACATTCTGTCAATCATCGTTTTCAACGAATTGAAATACATATAACTGATACTACAGGCATTAAGGGCTTCTCCGTCAATACTTTGAAATCTGAAACTCCCATTTCAAGCGGTTTTTCAGACTCCAGAATCATATGTCTGTCCATCTATCCCAGAAGGCAGACGGCGTTCAGAAATCACTGCTTGTTGGAGGTCCAGATCGGCGCTCTCATGTGCGGTGAATGGGCGCGTGTTAGAATGGAAACAGCTATGCAAACGCGCACGAATCGTATTCAAGGTGAACAGAATTGCCATACAATTTCAGTTTCAGGAGATGGGGCATTGCGGCAGCAAGCGTTGCACTACTGGCCGCTGCGGCTTGTCAGATGGGGGAAGAGACCGAAGTACCCTCAGCGCCCACATCATCTACCAGCCCGGCCGCGACCGTTGGCACAGCCTCTCCGGAGTCTTCCGCACCCGCCCCCGAGGCAACGGAGACCCCAGAATCTTACGCTTCCAGCGGGGGCGGCACAGCAGCAGCTGAGGAATTGCCCACGCGAGCACCGCGAGAAACTTCAGCGCCTGACGCTCCCCTACTCCCCGAGCTGATACCGCAGGGCATGCCCCTGGAAATACCAGAGGGAGTACCGGAGGAACTTGCAGTTGTATGGCAGGTGTGGTCGATGCTCGCGGCCGAACATGTTGACCGCGCCACATTCGACCCAGAGATATTCACGGAAGCGTCCATAAGAGGAATGCTCGTCGCGCTGAACGACCCCCATACGAACTACGTCAGCCCCGATGTGTTCGGAATTGAAAACCAAGACATCCGGGGACGATTCGAGGGCATCGGCGCGCACGTATCCATGAACGCCGACGGGCGGCTCGTAGTAGTCGCGCCAATCGCCGACAGCCCGGCGGAAAGGGCAGGTATACGTCCGGGCGATATTATCCTTGAGGTGGATGGTGAGAACATTCAAGGCTTCAGTATTATAGAGGCCGTGTCGAAAATTCGCGGACCACGCGGCAGCGTCGTCAGACTTTTGGTGCAGCATGTAGGAAGGCCGGAGAAAGTCGTCATAGAAGTTGAGCGCGGCGTCATCCCGCTGCAGAGCGTAATCCTGCGGACTGAGCCGGGGGACAGAGTTGCGCACATCCGCCTGACAAACTTCTACGAGGACACGGCTGACAAACTTGCAGAGACCATCCGCGATACGATGGAAGCAGGATCAGAGGGCATCGTTCTCGATGTGCGCGATAACCCCGGCGGTCTGCTCAACTCGGTCGTCGATGTAACCAGCCTGTTCCTCGCGGACGGGCTTATCCTTTACGAAATGGATGGCGAAGGACGGCGCAAGGACTGGGTGGTGCGGCGTAACGACGATTTGCTGGAGAATGTCCCAATGGTGATACTCGCGAACCAGTACAGCGCAAGCGCAAGCGAGATTCTCGTCGGCGCCGTTCAGGACCACGGCCGCGCCACCGTTGTGGGCAAGAAGACCTTCGGCAAAGGTAGCGTGAACATCCTCCGGCAGTTGGACAACGGCGGCGGGCTGTTCCTCACATTCGCGCGCTGGTTCACTCCCGACGGCAGACTCATTGACCGCAACGGGCTTGATCCTGACATAGAAGTAACGCATGGTGACGCCCAGCAGGAAGACATCAGGCAGCTCGAGAAGGCGATAGAGACATTGGAAGAGGAGATTCACCGCAGCGCACAGTCTAAGATGAGGCCGGCGGCATGAGTACCAAGAAAAAGGGGAACACAAAGGAAAAGCAGCGCGGCACAGTCGTAAACAATCGTCGGGCGCGAAGAAACTACGATGTCCTGGACACCGTAGAAGCCGGGCTCGTCCTGACCGGAACCGAGATAAAGGCAATCCGCGAAGGGCGCGTCAACCTCAGCGACGCATACGGCAAACCCGAGGGCGGCGAGCTGTGGCTAGTCAACATGCACATAGCGCAGTACTCCGCAGGCTCCCGCAACAACCACGAGCCAACACGCCCCCGCAAGCTGCTGCTGCACAAGGACGAGATAATCCGCCTGTCGCGGCAGGTTTCGGAAAGAGGGTTGACACTGGTGCCGATGCGTCTCTACATCAGGCGTCACCGAGCAAAGGTGGAACTTGGAGTGGCAAGAGGACGCAAGCTCTACGACAAGCGGCGCGCCATGATCGAGCGCGAACGCGAACGGGAAGCAATGCAGGCAGTGCGCCGATAAAGGCGCCCTACCCGCCCTCGCCACGAGTCGGACGTTGGCATTAATGAGTAAAGGACTCAGAACCACAGCATCGCAGACGTTAACTGCAAAGAGAAGAGCGCCGATTCTCATCGGCGCTCTTTCCTTTACATCTGTGTAATGGTGGTTGGACGGGTTACCCTATCCCACCCGCTTCACTTCCAAGGTCTCACCGGGCGCGAGGGCGACGCGCCTGACGATGATGTCCAGCTTCAACAACCAGTACCCCAGCGTCGCCTTACTAACTCCGAGGTAGTCAGCGGTGGCGGACAGCCCGTTCTCCGTAACCAACTCAGGCAGGAGTTTCTCAAGCGGCTGATTGAACTTCTCTTCAACTGCCAGCATTTTCTTGGTCTTGCGCCTCATGTGTCTCCTCCTTGGAGTGTGTTTAATGTGTTGGTTGAACCTATTGAACATATATTAGCGTTCCGCCATACAAAGGGTCAATGACTTTTTCAACACTTTTCCACAATTTTCTAGCCGTTTCCATAGCTTTCAAGCTTATTCAACTATTTTCAGACTGTTTCTGCGTCACTCAACCGCACGGCGGCGGAGTCGTGTATAATTGGGCGTCATATCAAACGGAGTGCCTCGAGGAGGTGTTGTCCCAGTGATTCAAGAGAGTATCGGGCGCGTGAGGCGCAACCATGCCCTGGAGCATGCCACGGTCACATTGATGCTCGAGGAAGGCGTGCGAGGCCCCCTCGGCGGCTACTCCACACCTTGGGGCTTCATCATCATCGGAAGCATTTCGACTGAGCAGCTGACACGCGTGATAGACGAGGCGCTTGGAATGCTCAACGAGGGGCAAAGCGAGATGGCGATTTCGCCCCACTGCGGAACGAACATGGCAGTCACCGCACTCATCTCCGGCATGTTGACAAGGCTCGCGCTGGGCAAGCAAAAGCAAGGGCGATGGAAGCGCCTGCCGCTGGTGCTGGGCGCGGTCGTGGTGGGCGCGCTGCTGAGCAAGCCAATAGGCAACGCCATCCAGCGCCGATACACTACCCTATCGGAAATGGACGGGCTACAGATCGAAAGCATATCAAAGGCGTGGCCCGGCGAAGCGCCGAGGCTGCATCGCATAACCACGCGCATGCCTTGAATCGCGGGCCTGCCGCAGGATCGCTTGACCAGCGATATTGGCATTGTTACACTTTATTTATTGCATAGGCTCACATTCATAAGGTTCATTGCGTCCCTGTAGCTCAGGTGGATAGAGCAGCTGCCTTCTAAGCAGCGGGTCGCGGGTTCGAATCCTGCCAGGGACGCCATATTCAAATCCGAATCTCTCCCCTCTTCACATCTAACATCCGCGCAATTTGGCGATCTTCTGCATATTAAAATATCGGTTCTCTCGTGGCCTTACTCCATAGAGGTCCTTTCATTTCTACTGATCCTATGGCCATATAGGTATATGTATACGGGGTCTTTGCGGAGCAATGCAACCAACTGTGGTTTGCGATGGACCTCGAGGATCAGCGATTGCCCTCCCTTTAACTGCACTCAATGACAAGAGGGAAAGCAGACTCCTCGCCCAACCTCGTGCTTTTTCGCGAGCCGGAAGGACGCATCGCTCGAGATTGCGCGGAGAGCGCCGAATTTAACGCCCGATGTGCAAATATACTTGAACTTCTCTAAAACTTAGGTTGTTCTTGACGCAGATTAAGGTTATTGCTTCTGTTAGACAATCCTCAATCCACCACTGCATCGGCCACGGTGAGAGAGCGCCCAATCGCAACGCGAAATATCTGTCAAGGTGATTTTGGCTCTCTATTTTGCGTATTGGATGGGAATCCTCAGTTTTTCGCAGAAATCACAGCGTCGAGGTGAAACGAGCATCGAGGTACATGCTCTTCTCAGTCAAACATGCGGTGCGTGATGAGGCCAGCTTCCAATAGACGATTGGGATAGGTATGGGACTATGACACACTTGCGCCATGCATTTATGAGTGCAAGTAAGCAGCCAATCCCCATCGCACGAAACTTCGCAAATTCGTTGGCGGACGATGCGCAACCACTCCCCTACCCTGCTTTGTTCTCTGTTTAATCGTTTTCCAAGAAAAAGTACATCTTATCGCAGAGACACATCCAACTAACACGCCATTCATCTTCCTAACGGAAAGTACGATTACCCGTCCCCTGTGCAAATGCCCAAGAGCTGCACGGCGCAGCGAGCGGCGGCGAAGCGATGTCGGCTGTGATATATTTGTCGCATGAACGTGGTAGCCAACTGGCAAAAGGCATCGGTACGAGGTGAATCAACATGGCCGAAAGTTTCTCGGAGTCACTGCGGCAAGAGGCGTTGCCCATTTGGGAGAGTATCTTCGCTCACCCATTTCTCGAAGAGATCGAGGCAGCCGAATTGCCGCTGGAAAAGTTCCGCTACTATGTGGAGCAGGACTACCACTATCTTGCCGGGTTTGGGCAGGTAGTCGCGACCGCACTTTCGAAAGCGCCGGACACGCGGACGCTTCGCAGGCTCATTCGGCGCATCACGACTCCGGTGGAGCGACCATTGCATGGCAGGATGTTCGAGCTACTGGAGACAAGCGAAGACGCAGTTGAAACGGTTCCGCTCTCACCCACGAATATGGCATACATCAACCACATGCAGACAGCGGCATCGATGGGCGGAGTCGGCGAAGCGGCTGCCGCGTTGCTGCCCTGTCCGTGGACATACCACGAGATCGGCGAAAGGATCGCCGTGCCCGAGCACCCGGTTTACAGCTACTGGGCACAGCCGTACCGCGACGGCCTGCTTGAAGAAAGCACCGCTGCGTGGCGTGAGCTTGTGGACGAATATGCTGCGAACGGCGGGCCGGCAACACGTGAAGCGATGCGCAGCGCGTTTATTACAAGTTCCCGCTACGAGTTCATGTTCTGGACGATGGCGTACAACATGGAAAGCTGGCCCGTGTGATTGCAGGCCGATGCTAACAGGATGGTCAGGGTACGGTAAATTTCCACCCCGACCCAGAGATTCCCCGATCTGCCGGAGAAGTAACAGCAAAGAAAAGGAGGAACCATGAGTCCGAGAATGTACGCGGGCCAAGTTAACGCGCCGGAGTTTCCCGCCGGGCTGGAATGGCTGAACATCGACAAGCCGCTGTCCATATCGGACCTGCGCGGCAAGGTAGTCGTGCTGGACTTCTGGACATACTGTTGAATCAACTGCATGAATGTATTTCCGCAGTTGCGGAAACTAGAAGAAAAATACGCCGACGAATTGGTCGTAGTAGGAGTGCATTCCGCAAAGTTCGCCGCCGAAAAGGATCACGAGAATGTGCGAAAGGCAGTGCTGCGCTATGA
Source organism: Dehalococcoidia bacterium (assembly GCA_965221045.1). Classification (GTDB taxonomy): domain Bacteria; phylum Chloroflexota; class Dehalococcoidia; order Lucifugimonadales; family JADFKI01; genus Bin90. The sequence continues at coordinate 3,651,456 of OZ244863.1, read as the reverse complement.
GATTGAGCACCCGGTGGTCAACGACAAGGACTTCCAGGTGTGGCAGCAGTACGGCGCTCGCGCATGGCCCACGCTAATGTTCATCGACCCCGAAGGGAAGTTGCTGGGCAAGCACGAAGGCGAGTTCGCTGTCACGGACCTCGACGGCCTGTTCTCAAAGATGATAGCGGAATACGACAACAACCAACTCGTCAACCGAACGCCCTTAACCCTAAGCCTAGAGAAGGACAAGGAGTGGGAGCGCGCGCTGTCGTTCCCAGGCAAGGTGCTTGCGGACGAGGCTTCCGACAGGCTGTTCATCGCCGACTCCAACCACAACCGGATCGTCGTTACAGACCTGCGCGGAAAGCTGTTCGAAGTCATCGGAAGCGGCGAGCGCGGGCTGCGCGACGGGGGCTATTCAGAGGCGCAATTCTACGATCCGCAGGGAATGGCCCTCAGCGGCGATACGCTGTATGTCGCGGACACGAAGAACCACACACTGCGAGAAATTGATCTAGCGAATCAAAGCGTAAAAACCATCGCGGGGACCGGCGAGCAGGCACGAATGTACCATCGCGGAGGCAACGCGCGATTCGTGCAACTCAACTCGCCGTGGGACGTGGTCGTGGATGGCGTGAACCTGTACATAGCAATGGCTGGTTTTCATCAGCTATGGCGCTACGATCTGCTCACTAAGGAAGCCAACCCATACGCGGGGAATGGGCGCGAGCGCATCACAGACGGCGTCCTTTTCAATGCCGAACTCGCTCAGCCGAGCGGCATCGTGAGCGACGGCGAGAAGCTGTACTTCACGGACAGCGAGACAAGCGCCGTGCGGTCAGCAGATATAAACGGAAAAGGACAGGTTGAGACCATCGTCGGGCTGCATCTATTTGAGTTCGGCGATGTGGATGGCATCGGTGACGAGGTGCGCCTACAGCATCCCATCGGAATTGAGTTGCACGACGGTGTGCTATACGTCGCGGACACTTACAACAACAAGATAAAGCGCATCTACCCTGCCACTCGCGGGGCGACATCGTACCTCGGCATAGGCGCGCCGGGCCATGAGGACGGAGCAGGCGCCTTCGCGCAGTTCCACGAGCCGGCCGGTCTAAGTGTGGCGCGCGGCAAGCTCTACATAGCCGATACGAACAACCACACCATCCGAGTTGCGGACCTCGAGACGCGCGAAGTCAGCACGCTGGACATCGAGGGGCTTTAGGTAATTGTGCCCGTTCTGAATGGACATGATGGAGATATTAGATGCCGAATCGGTTGATTAACGAGACCAGCCCGTATCTGTTGCAGCACGCCAACAATCCAGTGGACTGGTATCCGTGGGGCGAGGAGGCGCTGGAGCGGGCGCGGGCAGACGATAAGCCCATCCTACTGAGTGTGGGATATTCGGCGTGCCACTGGTGCCATGTGATGGAACGGGAGTCGTTCGAGAATCCAGACATCGCTGCGCAGATGAACGACAACTTCGTGAGCGTCAAGGTTGACCGCGAGGAGCGTCCTGACATCGACTCCATATACATGACGGCGGTTCAGGCGATGACCGGGCACGGCGGATGGCCAATGACCGTCTTCCTGACGCCTGACGGCAAGCCCTTTTACGGCGGCACATACTTCCCGCCTGAGGACAGGGGCGGCATGCCGAGCTTCCCGCGCGTGCTGGAGGCGATTTCGGACGCATACAGCAACAACCGAAGTGATGTGCTGCAGAATACGGAGCACCTCCTGGAGCGCATGCGGCAGATGTCTGCCGTCGCACAGCAGGGCGTGGAGCCGCTGACTGACGAAGTGATGCGGCTGGCGATGCGCAAGGCGGCGAGCGACTTCGATGACAGGCACGGCGGCTTCGGCTTGCAGCCCAAGTTTCCGCAGCCGATGACATACGAGTTCCTGCTGCGACACTACCTGCGAACCGAGGACGCGGACGCGCTTCACATGGTCGAGCTTACATTGCAGCGCATGGCGATGGGCGGCATATACGACCAGATTGGCGGAGGGTTTCATCGCTATTCGACCGACACATTCTGGCTCGTGCCGCACTTCGAGAAGATGCTGTACGACAACGCGCTGCTTGTGCGCCTCTACTTGCATGCATACCAGATTACGGGCAATCCGATGTACAGTCGCATCGTGGAGGAGACGCTGGAATATGTGACGCGCGAGATGACATCGCCTGAATGTGGGTTCTACTCGGCACAGGACGCGGACAGCGAGGGCGTCGAGGGCAAGTTCTTCGTCTGGCTGCCACAGGAGATAACCAAGGCGCTGGGAGATGAGGACGGCGAGATATTCTGCCGATATTACGGGGTAACAACGCACGGCAACTTTGAGGGGCGCAACATCCTGCGCGTGGCGATGGACGCCGCGAACCTCGCTCGCGACGAGGGGCTTGACGCCTCAGCGTTTGGCGAGCTACTGAACCGGTCGAGGGCTAAGCTGCTTGAAGTGCGGAATGAGAGGATTGCGCCCGCACTGGACGACAAGATACTGACTTCGTGGAACGGGCTGATGCTTGCCGCTTTCGCTGAAGCGGCGGCGGTACTCGGTCGCAGGGACTACGCCGAAATCGCCGAGCGCAACGCGGAGTTCCTGCTGACTAACCTTCTCAGGGATGGCAGGCTGCTTCGCACTTACAAGGACGGTCGCGCCAAGCTGAATGGTTACTTAGAAGACTACGCATTCATGATAGACGGACTGCTTGCGCTTCACGAGGTCAACTTCAGCCGCGACACGCTTGATGCGGCGATTCGGCTGGGCAATGCAATGGTGGAGCTGTTCTGGGATGCGGCGTCGGGGCAATTCTTCGATACCGGACACGACCACGAGGAGCTTGTGGTGCGCCCCAAAGATGTCACAGACAACGCGATTCCGTGCGGCAGTTCAATGGCGGTGGATGTGCTGCTGCGCCTTGCAGTTATCACGGGTGACGGCGATATGGAGCGGCGGGCGTCGACGGCATTGCGCTCCATGCGCCAACTAATGATGACCTTCCCCACGGCTGCTGGGAACTGGCTAGGCGCGCTCGACTTCTACTTATCGCGCGTAAAGGAAATCGTGATTGTTGGTGAGCGGGGCGACTCCGGCACGGATGCGCTGCTGGCAGAGGCGTACCGCCACTACATTCCCAATCGCGTGCTGCTAGGCACGAGCGGCGTCGAGTCTGCGGCGGACGGAATGCCGCTGCTTGCTGACAGACGCAAGATCGACGGGTTGCCTACGGCGTACCTGTGTGAGAACTATGTTTGCCAACTTCCGGTGACAGATCCGATAGCATTCGCAAGGCAGCTTGTGGACTGAGCCAGAGGTGTCTGCGAAGGTCGCTCGCGGTCGTAATTATGGCATTGGGAGACCGCTACCTGCTAACATATTGGGTGGATCGAAGCAAGACGTCTGTTAGCCGCAAGGAGAGGCATGGCGGATTCATTCAATCCTGATGACATACCTGATGACATAGTCATACAGGTGGACGACCTGTCCAAGCATTATGGTGAGCTGAAGGCGGTTGACAGCATTTCATTCGGTGTTGGGCGCGGTGAAGTGTTCGGCATACTTGGACCGAACGGCGCAGGCAAGACCACCACGTTGGAATGCATAGAGGGGCTTGTAGAACCTACCAACGGCAAGACCAGCGTTCTTGGCATAGATACCCAGCGCGAGCCGCAGAAGGTCAAGGAACGCATCGGCGTACAGCTTCAGGCGTCGGCGTATTTTGATTTCCTTACGCTCAAAGAGATTCTTGACCTGTTCGGCATGTTCTACAATCGCAGGGTTGCACCCATCGAATTGCTGGAGCAGGTCAACCTTGCCGACAGGGCGAACACAACAGTTGCCAAACTCTCAGGCGGGCAGCAGCAGCGCTTTACCATTGCCGCCACACTGGTCAACGACCCCGAGGTGGTGTTCCTAGACGAACCCACGACTGGGCTCGATCCACAGGCGAGACGCAGCCTGTGGGCGTTTGTGCAGGCTATCAACAGAGCAGGGCGCACTGTCGTGCTGACCACGCACTACATGGAAGAGGCGGAGTTTCTTTGTGACCGCATTGCCATCATGGACAGGGGCAAGATTGTCGCGCTGGACACGCCCACTAATCTGGTTCGCTCCCTGCCCGTTCCGTACCAAGTCAAGGTCGGCGCGGAATGCGGCGAACGAATGGAAGAGCTTCGCGGTCTTGCGGGCGTGAAAGAGGTATTCGCGGAAGATTCCGGCGTGCGACTGTTCTCGAAAGATGCTTCAGTCACGGTGCCCGCGCTGATGGAATGGGCGGTCAAGTCCGACATAAAGCTGACACACCTTGAGGTAGTTCCCTCAAATCTTGAGGATGTGTTCCTGTCGATTACAGGACATGCGCTGTTGGAGTAATCTTCTTCACCTATGCTTCTTTTCCATTTGACCATAACCAATCTGAAGATGCTTGCGCGAGACAGGCAGGCACTGTTCTGGGCGCTGCTGTTTCCCCTCATATTCGTAGTTGTGTTTGGCCTGTTCTTCAGGGACACTGAATCTGCGCAGACTCTCGCAGTGATAGACAACGCTCAGGACTCCATGTCCGTGCAGCTCATCGAGAGCCTTGAGCAGGTGCCGGGCTTGGATGTTGTCCCCCGGAATGACGAGGGGCTTGCGCGACGGGAGATCAGCAAGGGCGACCTAGGACACCTGCTCTTGATACCCGAGGGGCTCGCCGCAACAGCTACCGACAACCCGCCGGCGCAGATTACGCTGTTGTACGACGACGCAGACCCGCTGAGCGGTATCGTCCTTGGGGTCGTATCTAGCTTCGTTGACAGGGCGAACTTGCAGATGGCGCAAGCCCCTACCCGCCTGGAACTCGACCCGGTAGGCATGTCGAGCCGCAATATCAGCTATCTGGATTTTCTGATACCCGGGCTTGCCATCTGGGGAGTGATGAACTTTTCGGTCATAGGTATCGCAACTTCGATGGCGGCGTACCGCGAAAAGCGAATTCTCATTCGGATCCTGGCCACGCCGTTGAAGGTGCGCGTTTTCTTCGCGGCGCGGGTGCTGTCGGCGCTCGTTTTGTCCGTATTGCAGGCAGCGATAATTCTCGCGGCTGGATGGCTCCTATTCGGAGTGTCAGTCGAGGGGAATCTGCTGCACATCGCCCTGCTGGTCGTTCTGGGCAACATAGTCTTCCTCAACTTGGGCTTCGTTGTGGGCGCGTTCTCAAAGACCGTAGCGGCAGCAAGCGGACTGGGCAACGCGGTCGGACTTCCGCTTATGTTCATGTCGGGCGTCTTCTTTCCGGTGGAGAATCTGCCTAAAATACTGCGGCTCATAGTGGAGTATCTGCCGCTCGCTCCCGTATTGGAGATGGTCAGGGGCGTGATCCTTCACTCTATGGCTTTCTGGGAGTTTCCCCTGGAGCTTGCCATAGTCTGCGGCTGGATAGTCGTGTCTGCGGCGGCGGCGATACGGACATTCAAATTCAGATAGCGCTGCACCGCGCCGTTTCGTTTGCAACGCCATACTCAATCCACTATCATATTTCCACGATACTGCCACCTATTGCAGAGGCGCGACATGGCGACTACGGACGGGATAAAACAGGGCATAATCAGCGAATTGCAGGGGATTGTCAGCGACGACTATGTCGTGTATAAGCCTGAAGACCTGATTGTGTACGAGTACGACGGCTCAGCCGTTAAGGCAATGCCCGCGATCGTAGTCATACCCGAGACCGCTGAGCAGGTCGCCGAGGTGGTCAAGCTCGCGCGCCGAAACGAAGTGCCAATCGTGGCGAGGGGAGCAGGCACCGGTCTCAGCGGTGGCGCTGTCGCCGAAATGGGCGGCATCGTACTTTCACTGACGCGCATGACGCGCATCCTCGAAGTGGATGTGGAGAACCGCATCGCGGTCGTGGAACCTGGTGTGATTAATCTCCACTTAACGGAGCATGTGTCGCAGTACGGGTTGTGTTACGCGCCCGACCCTTCAAGCCAGAAGGCTTGCACAATAGGCGGCAATGTGGCGGAGAACTCGGGCGGACCGCACTGCCTCGCATACGGAGTTACCACGAATCATGTGCTGGGCATGGAAGTTGTCATGGCGGACGGATCTTTGCAATGGGTCGGAGGGCGCGCCCGCGAGATGCCGGGCTACGACCTTCGCGGAATCATTATCGGCTCGGAGGGGACGCTGGCAATCGTCACTAAGGTCATAGTGCGGCTGCTGCGCCAACCGGAAGCTGTCAAGACGCTTCTTGCGGTCTTCCGTGAGCTGGACCAGGCGAGTGCGGCGGTGTCTGGCATCATCGCAGCGGGTATAGTGCCGGCTGCCATCGAGATGATGGACGATTTGTGCATTCAGGCAGTCGAGCCTGCCGTGAATGCGGGCTACCCGGCTGATGCTGGTGCGGTGCTGCTGGTGGAGGTGGAGGGATTGACGGAATCGGTGGAGGAAGAGGTGGAGGAGATCGAGAATGTGTGCAGCGAGTTCAACCCGATAGAGATACGCACCGCAACGGACACAGATGCGCGCGAAAGGCTATGGGCGGGACGAAAGGGCGTGCTAGGGGCGCTGGGACGTCTTGCTCCGAATTACCTGCTTGTGGACGGCACCGTGCCGCGCACGAAACTTGTCGAAGTGCTGTCGCAGATACGCGATCTATCACAGCAGAGCAGCTTTCCCATCGCCAACTTGCTTCATGCGGGGGACGGCAACCTGCACCCTTCTGTCCTATTCGACGAGCGCAAGCCGGGCGATACGCAGAAGGCGCTTGCCCTCGGCGGGGAGATACTGAAGATGTGCGTGGACGCGGGCGGCGTGCTGTCGGGCGAACATGGCATCGGGCTGGAGAAGCAGGAGTACATGCCGTTCATGTTCAACGATGACGACCTGGAGGCGATGGCGCGTCTGAAGCCTGCATTCGACACGCGCGACCTGCTCAACCCGGCTAAGATATTCCCGACAGGCGCGTCCTGCAACGAAGTGGCATTCGCCGGCGCTATCGCTCGCGCAGGCGCAGGCGCGTGGATTTAGCAGTGCGCCAGACCTCATCATGACCACAGAAGGCCTTACCCCACCAATACGGGCTATTGCGGATGCGCTTGGCGCTGATGTTGTAACCGCAGGGAGCACTGCAGACGCTATAGACGGCATTAAACCTGATGTCGTGATTTCTCCACGAAGTTCCGACGAGTTGTGCGAATTGCTTGCCCTCGCAGATACTGAAGGGCTTGCCGTTGCGCCGCGCGGTGGTGGTACGCAGCTTGCGCTGGGCAATCACTTAGAGCGGCTCGATGTGGTCGTGGATATGTCCGCGCTGAACCGTGTCGTGCAGCACAATGCGGCAGACCTGACGCTCGCGGTGGAAGCAGGCATAACTCTGGCGACCCTGCGCGAGACGCTGGCGGCGGAAGGGCAATTTCTCGCATTGGACGCTCCTCTGCCTGAACGCGCCACGATTGGCGGCACGCTCGCTGCAGGGTTCAGCGGACCGCTGAAGTGGCAGTACGGCAGCGCGCGCGACCTGGTAATAGGCATGAAAGTGGCGCAGGCGGACGGCAGGATTACGCAGAGCGGCGGTAATGTTGTTAAGAATGTAAGCGGTTATGACATGGCGCGCCTGCATGTGGGAGGACTGGGGACGCTGGGGATTATCACCGAGATTTCCTTCAAGCTCACGCCTATGCTACGGCATGAAACGACGCTCCTGGCGCATTTCGACTCGGTTTCAGGGTGTCTGAGCGCCGCCCTCGGCATATTCAACAGCGGCGTGATGCCGATTGCAATGACGGCATTCAATGGCAATGTGGGCAACAGAATCGGACTGGAGGACGGCGGTGGGAGCGGCGATTATGGGCTTGCAGTGCGGCTTGGAGGCAGGCCGCGCACATTGAGGCGAATGGAGAACGAAACGTTCTTTGTCATTCGAGAGCAGACGCCTGAGGTTGACAGGCTGGAAGACGAGGCGGCGTCACTTTGGTCTCAACTGACGGACTTCGGTTATGACAAGGACAACGCCTCCGTAATGTCGGCGCGTATTGCCGTCCTGCCCAACAGCATTGACAAGGTTGCCGAGGCACTGGCAGCGCACAATGGCGCGGCAATCGTCGCTCAGCCTGGCTATGGTATGATGAACGCTCACTGGTTCGACGATGGTGCCGCTTTGAGCGAGACTATCCGCAGCATGAGGACAGCCGTGCATAGCCTTGGTGGTTCGCTGATAATCGAGCGGGCACCGTTGAACATCAAGGAAAACATTGATGTTTGGGACTACTCGGGTGAGTCGCTGGAAGTGATGCGGCGCTTGAAGGCTCAGTACGATCCCAACGGCATACTCAATCCGAACAGGTTCACCGGAGGAATCTGAATGGCAACCGCGCCCGAGAAGTCGCAAACCGATGTCGGACTGTCCCTGTTCGTGGGTCCCGACGCTCCCCAAGAGTCGGACCTGTACAAGTGCGTTCACTGCGGCTTTTGCCTGCAAGCCTGCCCCACATATATCGAGACGGGCTTAGAAGCTGAATCTCCGCGTGGGCGCATCGCACTGATGAAGGCGGTCAACGAGGGGCGCATCGGCATTACAGACTCTGTGATACGCCACTGGGACCTGTGCATTCAGTGCCGTGCCTGTGAAGTGGCGTGCCCATCCGGCGTGCCATATGGCAATCTCATCGAGGCGACGATGCAGCAGGTTGCCGACAAGCGGAAGCCTAGCTTCGTCAACGACAAGATTGCATCGCTCGCGCTCAAGCGGCTGCTGCCGAATCAAGGCTTGCTGTCAATGGTCGTGGGCAGCATGCGCCTTTATCAGCGATTGGGCGTGCAGAAGGCGATGCGAAAGAGCGGGTTGCTGCGTCTGCTGCCCGGCAATATGAGCGAGCTTGAAGAATCCATGCCCGCCCTGCCCTCCGAGGTATTCAAGGCTCAGGGTCAGGTGTATCGGGCGCAGGGTGAGCGAAAGGCGAGGGTTGCGCTTCTGTCCGGCTGCGTGATGCCGTTGATTAACGGGCCGCAGATGAACGCCGTGGTGCGCGTGCTGACACGGAACGGCTGCGAAGTAGTCGTAACGAAGGCGCAAGTGTGCTGCGGGGCGATCAACTCGCATGTGGGCGACCTTGAGACGGCGCGTGAACTTGCGAGGCAGAACGTTGACGCATTTCTTGCTGAGGATGTCGATTATGTCGCCATTGCATCGGCGGGTTGCGGTTCGCGTATGAAGGAGTACGGTCATCTTCTCAAAGACGACCTTGCATATTCAGAAAGAGCCGAGACTTTGAGCGCGAAGGTGCGGGACATCCATGAGCTTCTGGCAGCATTGCCGATTGAGCCGCCGAAGGGACACCTTCCCTACCGCGTTACCTATCAGGACTCTTGCCATCTGTCGAACGCACAGCGCGTGACGGCAGCGCCGAGGCAATTGCTGCGCTCCATCCCCGGCATCGAATTTGTCGAGCTGTCCAACGCGGACAAGTGCTGCGGCGCTGGCGGCACATACACCATTACAGAGCGTGACTTCTCGATGAGGATACTTGACACAAAGATGCGGGCGGTGCGGCAGACGCAAGCGAATGTCATCGCAACGGCGAATCCGGGATGCCTGATGCAACTTCAGTACGGCGCACAGCGCGACGGAATGAACATTGAGGTGCGGTACATCACAGATCTGCTGGACGAATCGTACAGCAAGGAATAGCAATCACGGGGCGCGCATTCGCGCCAGAATACTGAACGAAGGAGAATTGAAACTATGGATATGGGATTGAGCGGCAAGGTCGCATTGGTTACGGGTGGCAGCGACGGCATAGGCAAGGGCGCGGCGATATCGCTGTGCGCTGAGGGCGCGAAGGTTGTCATCTGCGCGCGCAGGCAAGAAGTTCTGGACTCCGCCGCCGAAGAGATACGAGCCGCAACGGGCGGTGAGGTCACTCCGGTATCGGCGGATGTTACCAGCGACGCCGATGTGGAGAGGCTATTTGACACAATCGTCGAGAAGTACGGCAGGCTGGACATTCTCGTGAACAACGCGGGCACTTCCGCCGCCGGCCTATTCGACACCATAAGCGACGAAGTATGGCGGTACGACCTCGAACTCAAGCTTTTTGGGGCGATTCGCTGCTCGAACAAGGCGATACCGCTGATGAAGGCAAATGGCGGCGGGCGCATCGTGAACATCACGACGCCGGGCGGCAAGGCGCCTGGAGCCGGATCCGTGCCGACTTCCGTGAGCCGCGCGGCGGGCATCGCGCTGACAAAGGAGATGTCCAAGGACTACGCTGGCGACAACATTCTTGTCAACACTGTCTGCATCGGACTGATAAAGGCGGGGCAGCACGAGCGGCGCTGGGAATCTGCTAAAGAACAGAACGCCGACCTGACTCTCGAAGCCTACTATGAGGAGATGGGCAAGCGCGTTCCCATAGGTCGTGTCGGTGAGGCACGTGAGGCGGGCGACCTTGTAACTTTCCTGGTGTCGGATCGCGCCGCTTATATTACGGGCGTTGCAGTGAACATCGACGGAGGAACATCACCGGTCGTTTAGCGGGAACAGAAGTCGTAAAAATGCGAAGGGGCGCAATTGACTGCGCCCCTTCTTCTGTTACAGGCATTAGTGAAGATAGCCTGAAGTCAAGCCGAAACGGACTCAAAGCTGAAGAGGCTACACGCTGCCTCTTTGACCCCGCTGACGAAGGGCGTGGTCGGCGAGAACGAGCGCCATCATGGATTCCACGATTGGCACAGCTCGGGGCAGCACGCAGGGATCGTGGCGCCCTCGTCCGCGTAATTTTACTTCATTGCCATCGACATCGACCGTATCCTGCTCGCGCATTATCGTTGCGGTGGGCTTGAACGCCGCCCTGATGATGATGTCCTCGCCGTTGCTGATGCCACCCTGTATGCCACCAGAGTTGTTGGTGCGCGTTCGGATGCGTCCGCCTTCGTTGTAGAAGGGGTCGTTGTGCTGTGATCCAGTCAGGGTAGTGCCGCCGAAGCCAGAGCCGACCTCGAAGCCCTTGCAGGCAGGCATGGACAGAACGGATTTGGCTAGATCGGCTTCGAGTTTGTCGAACACGGGCTCACCCAATCCCACCGGGACGCCGCGCGCCACGCACTCCACCACACCGCCGAGCGAATCGCCATCCTTACGGGCTTCCTTAATGCGCTCAATCATCTGCACAGCCATATCCTGATCCGGGCAGCGGGCGATGTTGGACTCGACATCTTCCTGTGTCACTGTGGAAGGGTCAACATCAGCGTGCAGCTTCCACACCTGCTTGACATAGCCGACAATCTCGACGCCGAATTCGCGAGCCAGAATCTTCTTGGCAATTGCACCCGCTGCCACGCGCCCGATGGTCTCTCGTGCGCTGGCACGACCGCCACCCTTCCAATTGCGAATGCCGTACTTCGCGTCGTAGCTGTAGTCGGCGTGAGACGGGCGATAGACGCGACGCAGGTGGTCGTAGTCCTTACTACGGGCATCGCTGTTCCACACGCCGATGAGTATGGGTGTGCCGAGCGTTTCACCCTCGAACACGCCGGACAGTATTTCGGCGCGGTCGCCCTCCCTTCGTTGCGTGGAAATTTCGCTCTGCCCGGGTCGGCGGCGGTCGAGTTCCTTCTGTATTTCCTCGACTTCGAGGGGCAGTCTTGGCGGGCAGCCGTCAACAGCAACGCCTATTGCGTCGCCATGCGATTCGCCCCAGGTCGTGATTCTGAATAAGTGCCCGAAAGTGTTTGCCATTTTGCATTTCCTTTGCGTTGATTTCTCAAGTGTCCTCAGCAATCGCGGTTTGATGGCTGCTTGTACTAGGATGCCCAATGGGGATTGATCCGATAGCTGTATGCACCGAAGCAATTACATCCTAACATTCGCGGGTAAGATTGTGGTAGAATTGGCCTTCACTAACTTTGAGAACGGGTCTGGGTTGAACACCTGTGAGCGCCTACCGCTAGTCGGATGAGCGCCGCTTGCAGCCCAGGCCCTTTTTTGCACTTTCCGCCCTTCACTTGCCGACACACCGTCCTTTCAGGCTCGCCGCCGATAGCTTGCTTGCGCCCGTCCGCCTATGGGTATAGACTTCCCGATATGCCCGATGCCTCTGATAGTCCTGTGAGACGCCAGCCCGTTGTATTGGCAGCACAGTCTGCCCCGGCGTCCGCATCGGCAAGACCCACTGTAACAACGCCACCCACGGCAGCGACGCCTCGCACAGAGCGCAGAACGCAGCCGACGTCGGGCTGGCGAACCACATTCAGTTCGCTGGACAACCGCGACTTCTTGTACCTGTGGCTTGGCATGCTCGTCATGATGGGCGGGATGCAGATGCAGATGATCGCGCGGGGCTACCTAGCATATGAACTGACATCGTCGCCATTCCTGCTGGGCGTGGTCAGCTCCGGGTTCGCCGTGCCTCTGTTGGGCCTATCGCTGTTTGGCGGCGCATTCGCCGACAGATTCGAGCGCAAGTATATTATCCAGTTCGGTCAGGGCATGGCGGCGGTGCTATCCATCGTAATCGGCGTCGCCATCCACTTGGATGTCGTCGCATGGTATCACCTGTGGGTAGCGTCCATCGTGCAGGGCAGCCTATTCGCCTTCTTAATGCCTGCGCGCCAAGCAATAATCCCGCAGCTCGTGGGGCAGGAGCGGCTGTCCAACGCAATGGCGCTGAACGCCGCCGCAATGAGCGCGATGACGCTCGCAGCGCCTGCGCTCGCGGGCTGGGCTTACGCCTATCTGGGACCGTACAACGTCTATTACATAATTTCGGGCTTGGCAATAATCGCCTTCTTGTTGTCCGGGTTACTACCCAAGACTGGAACGGGGTCGGGCCGCCGTCCCGCGCCAATGCTCGGCGACATATTAGAGGGGCTGGTTTATATCCGCCAAAGTCCGCTGGTGCTGATACTACTACTGATGGGCCTGGCGACATCGCTGCTGGCAATGCCGTTCCGCTTCCTGATGCCGCTTTTTGTGGTGGATGTGTACAGGATGGGGCCAGAAGCGATGGGACTGCTGGTTACGATAATGGGCGGCGGTTCGTTGGTGGGTTCGCTGTTCATAGCGTCGCTCGGCAAAAGTGGGCGTGGCATGCTGCTGATCATCGGCAGTTTCATGTCTGGCATCGCGTTGCTGCTTATCGCGCTGATACCTGTCTATCTGGTTGCCGCAGGGCTAATGGTGCTGCTTGGATTGGGCGATGCGGGCAGGCGCACCTTGAACCAGTCGCTGATCATGGAAGAGGTTGAGGACAGGTATCGCGGGCGCGTAATGAGCGTGTTCATGCTGAACTTCGGGCTGATGCCGCTGGGAGTGCTGCCCGCCGGCACGTTGGCGGAATACCTTGGTGGTCAGGCAGTGGTGGGCCTACTCGCGGTGTTACTGCTGGGCGTGACCACGCTAATACTGGTTACGCAGAAACGCCTTCGCGAGATGCCCTAGAAATGTATCGCGTTGCCTACTTGCAGGTGTCTGTTTGCAGGTGTACTACGAAGGGGCCTGAGACGATCTTCGAGGGGAATACATACGTCTCCAAGTCTTCCTGAGAATCGGCGACGTCAAGTGTGAAAATCCAGTTATCCCTTGTTGCAAGAGGTTCGGCGCCCTCTACTGAGTTCAACAGTTTGCTAATAATCGTCGTGCTCTTGCCTCTGCATACATTGAGAACCTCGCGCTCAATAAGTGCGCGAGCCTCCGGTTCAGACAATTCGGTCGAGACATCCGGCAGACATGCCAAAAGTCCGAGGATCGCAAAGACCGCAATTAGTAGAGTTCGCTTCATTCATTCACTCTCATGCGTGGGATATGCTTCCCCGCAAAAATGCAAGCCTAATGCCAGTGTCAAGCGTGCAAATAGCGAAGAAAAACGCTTGAATACCGTATCAGGTTTCAATCCAATTCACAAATAGTTTATGGGACACTTTACGAACGCAGCCCCGCGATTTTATGCAATCGTCGGGGCTGCGTGTCGTTCTAATGCATCTCTGTCTCCTGCTTTCGCAGGAGGGATACTTAGCTTTAATTACGAATGAGCGTTATGCGCTACTTGGCGTTGGCTGCCTGCATCTCTGTTGCGACCTGCTCCACCTCGGCCACCTTTTCGGCGAGCACTGCGGGGTTCAGCCTTGCGGCGTGATCGCTGTAACCGGCGCGCTCCAGCATTGACGCGAGCTTGCCGCCCTTGAACAGGCCAAGCGCCCAGTTCAGCGGATCCGGCGTGGCGGTCATGTCAAGGTAAAGACGCTGATTCTTGGCTCGCGGGCCATAGTGGTAGTGCGGCGCGCGTTCGAAGCAGTCAAATGTGAGCAGCTCATATTCGTCACTGCCCAGATCGCCCATCACGTGTATCGCCACTCCCCTGTCGTTCATAAGCTCACGGAACTCGATGCCGAAGCGCACGGGTCCCGCCTCGATGATGACATCGCCACGGTCATGCGTTACAGTGCGGCGACCATCCACAGCCATTTGCTTCGCAGTGCTCTCAGTCTCGGCGAGCGCGTCCTGCAGGCTATCCATGTCGATGCTGTCCGCAAGCTCATCGTATCCCGCGCGGCGCACCATTTCAGGCAGATGCTCGTTGAGCTGCTTCAGCGTCCAGTCGAGCGAGTCGCCTTCCGTCGTCTTATCAAGCATAAGGCGGGTGTTGCGCTTTTCCGGTCCGTAGTGGTAGTGCGGCTGGTGGTCGAAGCAGTCGAAGCGCAGCAACTCGACCTCTTCGCCATCAACATCGCCCAATGCGTGGAGGCATACGCCCTGATCATTGAGCAGGTCGCGGTACTCCAGTCCAAACTTGATATTGCCGTCTCCGATGATTACGTCGCCTCGTTCTCTTGCCATAACAATAACCTCCCTTTCGAGGATTTTGTGTATCTTTGGCGGATTATACTCCGTAGTCCGTTAAGGCGCAAACACGGGATAGACGAGATAGATCGGGATGCGAATAAAGGCGATAGCCTGAGCAGGACATTTCGATTGACGATGTACACAGGACAACGTATCCCATTTGGCGCCGGTCACTAGACAATGCGCGACTTTTGGCGCACAATGCCTCCTAACCAGAACAGGTTTTACAGGCTGTCAATTGGGTTTCGCAGGAGGTCACGCTATGCGACTGGAAGGCAAGGTAGCAATCATCACGGGGGCGGCAGGAGGCATGGGTGCAGAGGAGGCGCGGCTGTTCGCGCGAGAGGGCGCGAAGGTGATAATAGCCGATGTGCTGGACGACGAAGGCAAGAAGGTGGAGGCAGAGATTGCGGAGGCGGGCGGCGAAGCGACCTATGTACGCATCAATGTCACCAGTGAGCACAGCTGGGAGCGCCTCATTGCGGAGACGATCTCGCTTTACGGCAAGCTGGACATTCTCGTGAACAACGCCGGCGTCAGCAGTTCGTCCGAGGACGACAGGCTGGACCTCGACGGATGGAAGCGCATTATGGATGTGAACGCAACCGGCGTGTTCCTCGGCACGAAGTATGCCGTGCAGCAGATGCAAGAGACGGGCGGAGGTTCCATCGTCAATATCTCGTCGATTATGGGCTTTGTCGGCGGCGAAGGCGGGCATCCGGCGTATCACGCATCCAAGGGTGCAGTGCGGATATTCACGAAGGCGATGGCCGTGCAGTATGGGGCTGACAACATCCGCGTGAACTCTGTGCATCCCGGCTTTATGCCGCCGATGCGGACATCCGTTCCCGATACGGCCATGCGAGAGGAACAGGTACGCCTGACCCCCCTACGCAGGACGGGAGAGACCATCGAGGTCGCCAACGGCGTGCTGTTCCTGGCGTCGGATGATGCGTCATTCATCACGGGCACGGAACTTGTTATTGACGGAGGGTTTATTGCGCGTTAGGACGGCCCTGGCGTGTCTGCCTCGGCTTCGGCTTCGGCTTTGAGGACGCCTACTAGCAGGAAGCCGTCTCTACCATCCTCATGAACCGGATACGGCAGACGCTTGGCACGAAAGCCCGCCTGCTCAATTAGGTTGAGCCAAGTTCGGATAGAAAAGATTCCGGTTATATGGCGGTCCTCTTCAACTCTTGCGCTGCCGTCTTCGTTCTTAATGATGTAGATGAACACCGACTCAAGGGTACTGTCGCTGGGATCAGGATCGTGGTCATACTCGATGGAGGCGAACTCAGGCGTGATGTCGCGCCTGATGCGACAATTCAATTGGGTGCTAGGATAGTTCTCGATGTACCAATCAGGCGCCATGATGAGGACGCCGCCGGAAGCGAGGTGTTCGCGGGCGGTGACAAGGGTTGCCCTGATGTCAGCCTCGCTGATCAGGTAGCAGACAGCATCGTGAATGAGAACCGCGTCGAATCTTTCGTATAATCTGACGGTCTGCATATCGGCGATGTGTTGCCGAACGGAGGGATTAAGCATTTTGCAGTTTGCGAGCATTTTGGTGGACAGGTCAACGACAACGGCATCATGAGCAGGTTGGTCTTGCAGCATGTGCTCGCCATTGCAGGCGAGATCGCGGGATGGGCGCCCATCGCAGTTGGAGTATAGAATGTGGTGCAGGTTGTTGCCGCCTCCCACTCCGAGTTCGAGGGTGCGCAACCTGCCCTGCCCTAGTTCGGTGGTCAAAGCGTCTTGCCAGTGTTTGGCTTCGAATTCGTAATCGGAGTGATGACTAATGAGCGGCCAGAGATGAGCGAATTCGTCATACATTCGGTTCATGGAATCACCCAGAGTTGTCAAAAATTGTCGGAGAATTAAATCAATATACGCAGAACAGAGGAGGTAAGTATGACGGACTACGTATCGTATTTCAACGGAGAATGGGTGCCGCTAAGCCAGGTGCGGATAGACCCGGACGACCGCGGCTTCACGACCGGCGATGTGGTCTTTGATGTGGCGCGCACGTTCAACGGAAGGACATTCCGGCTGAATTACCACATTGACAGGCTGTATCGCTCCCTAAAGTACGCCCGGATGGACCCGGGTCTGTCACCTGACGAGATGCTTGCCCTCAGTGAAGAGGTCGTGGCGCGCAACGAAGCTGCCCGCTCTGAAGTCGGCGACTACTACATCCGGCAGTTCATAACCCGAGGCAAGGGCATCTGGGCTCACAGCGCCGGGCCGCCGAGTGTCTGTGTGCGCGTCAGCCCCATCGACCTTGGACGCTACGCGCCGGCATACTCGGATGGACTGCACGCCGTCATAGCGCGCACCCGCAGTTTCTCGCCCGAATCACTCGACTCCAAGATAAAGCATCAGAGCCGCATGCACTTCGAGCTTGCGGAGATTGAGGCAGGTGATGTGGACCCTGAAGCATGGCCGCTGCTGCTAGACTTGAACGGCAACATCACCGAGGGCACATCCAACAATGTGTTCGTGGTCACGGATGGCGTGATCAGGACACCCGGAGACAGTACGATTCTGCAAGGCGGCTCCCGGAATATGGTGCTCGACCTTGCAACCCAGCTAGGCATTCCAGTCGCCCAGGAGGACCTGCAGCCCTACGACCTTTATACTTCCAATGAGGTCTTCTTCTCGCGCACCGGGCCTTGCATACTGCCCGTCACCAAGGTTGACAACCGAAAGGTGGCGGACGGCAAGCCGGGTGAGATTACGCAGCAACTTCTGGCGGCGTGGAGCGAGACGGTTGGTGTGGGCATCGTGGATCAGGTCATGAGCATGGCGTAGGGGCGAACTTAGAGCGGCAAAGCAATAGGGGCTTGGCTGATTGCCAAGCCCCTATTTATGTGTTGCTTGTGGTGCCGAGGAAGGGACTCGAACCCCCACTCTCTTGCGAGAAGCGGATTTTAAGTCCGCCGCGTCTGCCATTTCGCCACCTCGGCATAGCCGCGTTCAACCTCGCCAAGTAAGGAACGCTACATAAATTGTAGCATAGACTCGAGCGCGCGGTGGTTCTCTTGAAATCCGAAATGTATGGCTAGGAAGAAGGCGGCAGCGCTATCCACGCTGCCGCCCAATCAGTCTGAAGACCACTAAATGTTGAGTCTCATATAGGGGTTATAAGCACGAGAAAAATCCTGCAATTTATAGGAAAAGAGGCGCAAACACGAGCGCCACTATGGACATCAGCTTGATGAGGATGTTCAGAGCGGGGCCGGATGTATCCTTGAACGGGTCGCCAACGGTGTCTCCCACGACCGCTGCGTCGTGCTGAACCGAACCCTTGCCGCCGAGGTTGCCTGCCTCAATGTACTTCTTGGCATTGTCCCATGCGCCACCTGCGTTCGCCATCATGATCGCGAGCAGGAAGCCGGTGGCAATCGCGCCGATGAGCAAGCCGCCAAGCGCCTCTGGGCCGAGCACCGCGCCAACCGCTACTGGCACAATGACCGCCAACAAGCCAGGAAGCACCATTTCCTTCATAGCGCCGTTCGTGCTTATGGCAACGGCCCGCGCGTAATCGGCCTCGGCAGTGCCTTCAAGCAGTCCCTTAATTTCACGGAACTGTCGGCGCACTTCCTCGACCATCGCGCCTGCTGCCCTGCCAACCGCCTGCATAGTGAGCGCGGCGAATAGGAAGGGCATCATCGATCCGATGATGAGACCCATCAGCACTCTTATGTTCAGCAGGTCGAACTCCTGTATGTTTGCTGCCTGCGAGTAGGCTGCCATCAGCGCAAGGGCGGTCAGTACGGCAGAGCCGATGGCGAAGCCCTTGCCGGTTGCAGCGGTAGTGTTGCCGAGCGAGTCGAGGGCGTCGGTTCGCTCTCTCACAGATGGGTCGAGGTGTGCCTGCTCCGCTATGCCGCCCGCGTTGTCAGCGACCGGACCGTAAGCGTCTGTGGCAAGGGTGATCCCAAGGGTAGAGAGCATGCCCACGGCTGCTAGCGCGACCCCATAGGTGTCTGCCATCCAATAAGTGAGTCCCATCGCAACCACGACCACGATGCCGGGAATGACAGTGCTCAGCATACCAAGTCCAAGACCGCCGATGATTACGGTCGCGGGACCGGTCTCCGCCTGCCCTGCCAACTGCTTCGTCGGGTTGAACTCGAATGATGTGTAGTATTCCGAAGATGTACCGATTATTTGACCTGCGACCAAGCCAATGAGCACAACCCAGAAGAGCTTGAAATCTAATCCAAGCGCGTAGATTGCCACGCCGGTGCCTATCAGTACAAGCAGGCCCGATGCAAGAATACCAGTGCGCAGCGACCAGAGCAGCTTGCCCATGTCTGCGTCCTCGCCTGTGCGCACGAGGAAAGTGCCCAGTATCGCCGAGAAAATTCCAATGGCAGCAACCAAAATGGGGAGCATCAGCAGCATCCCGTCGAAGCCGCCGGGGTTTGCGATTCCGAGAGCAGCTGCGCCAACTGCGGCAAGCGCGATCGTGGCGATTATCGAGCCGACATAGCTTTCGAAGAGGTCGGCGCCCATGCCCGCGACATCGCCCACATTGTCGCCCACATTGTCTGCGACCGTGGCGGGGTTACGAGGGTCGTCCTCAGGTATGCCCTGCTCCACCTTGCCTACGAGGTCGGCGCCAACGTCAGCAGCCTTCGTGTAGATGCCGCCGCCAACCCTAGCGAAGAGCGCAATGGACGATGCGCCGAATCCGAAGCCTGCAACGACGGTAATGTCGCGGAAAATCAGGTAGAGAATTGAGACGCCAAGCAGGCCAATGCCTACAACGGATACGCCCATCACCGCGCCGCTGTTGAACGCCACGCGGAGGGCCGGGTTCAATCCCTGCATTGCCTTGACAGCAGTGCGGGTGTTGGCGCGCACCGCAATGCTCATACCGATGAAGCCCGCGAGACCTGAGCCGATCGCGCCAATCAGATAGGAGATCGCTGTCGCGGGGATGCCGCTTCCGCCTCCAACCCTGCCTGTGATGTCGAAGTCGATGAATAAAGCGAGAATAACCGTGACGACAACGACGAAAACGGCAATCAGCGTGTATTCGCGGCGCAGGAACGCATTTGCGCCCTCTTGTATGGCGCGTCCGATGAACTGGATTTCCTCGCTGCCCGGATCTTGCTTTACAACATTCATCGCCAGGAAAAGCGCGAACAAAAGGGCGACGATACCAGCCACTACAGCGAGAAGTAGTATCTCCACGGTTACCTCCACAAAAATGGTCTCCCCATTATGGGCAGACCTAGCAATCCATAGCGTAGATGCGATGTTTCCAATGCGCTAGAAAAGTATCACAGCGCACATGTCAAGGTCAAGTTTGGCGCGCTTTCAAGCATCGTCGCCGCGCTCAGAAAGCATCGCCTCAAGACGGCGCTGGCGCAGCGCAATCGTGAGATCGCCCCTGGTGCGCTCCAGGATGCCGCGAACCATGTCTGTGCTGCGGCGCAGTCCGCGCGTTACGGCGTCCGGGAAGTCCATCGTCACAAGAATGATGTATATCTCGTCCATCGCCTCCAAGGTTTGCTCGCAGCGGCTGAAATCGTCGCGGCGCAGCCTGTCGAGGATGTAGCGGCGCAATTCGCCAACGGTATCCGAGAGCCCGCCCAGGTACGGAGCGGCTCCGACTTGAAGCTCGACCGGTGTGGGCAACGGCCTGTCATGTATGAAGGCAAGAACGGCGTTCGCCTCAACATACTCCTTGAGCGCGTCCTGCATGTAACCCGTGTAATAGACTTCGGGGTGCTCGCGCAGCAGAGTTCCGGACTCCTCGACAAGAGACGATGCGCTGTCTATGAGCTGCCGAGCCGTATCGAATTCACCGCGATGTATGGCGCGAATGGAGTCGGCGGAGTGGCGTATCAATTCGCGGGAGAGGCGCAGAGCGCGCTCTCGTGTCCTGTCCGTGTCAGCGAGCGCTTCGCGCGTGGAGTCCGCGATGGCGCGGAGTTGCTGGATGCGGCTGGAGTGTGTTTTCGATATTTCTGACAAGTGATGTATCCCTCGTTGATTAACGTGCACTTTCAATTAGCTCCACAAGCTCTGCGGCTGCTCGCTCAGGGTCATCGGCGTAAGTCACGGCGCTGACTACGCAGATGCAGTCTGCGCCGGCGCGGGCAACTTCGGCGATGTTGTCGGCGTTGATGCCACCTATGGCGACGACGGGCGCGGATACGGCTTGCTTGACTTGGCGTATCATGTCGGGCCCGAGGGAGGTTCTGCCGCTCTTGCCCATCGTCGTCGTGGAGTATACCGCGCCCACGGCCACGTAATCCGCGCCCTGCCCTGCCGAGTGCAGCGACTCTTCGACGCCGTTGTTGGAGCGCCCCACAATCTGCTCTGGTGTCAGGACACGCCGCGCTTCGCCAACAGGCAGGTCGGTCTGCCCAACATGCAGGCCGTGCGCATCGGACAGCAGGGCTATGTCCGCGTCATCGTTGACGATGAACAGCGCGTCGTGCGCGTCGCACAACGCTCTGAGAGTGCGGGCGATCTGGAGCACCTCTCCCTTATCGCGCGTCTTGTCGCGCAGCTGGATGACGCTCGCGCCGCCTCGAAGGGTTGCTTCCGCGACCTCGACGACATCTCTGCCATTCGTGGCTTCGGGATCAACGATGACATACAAGCCACGAACTTGCCGGTAGCGTTGTTGGCGGATTTCGTTGTGAATGTTCATAGTTCCTCACAGGGGATTCGCGCAATGGACAATGCTGATTCAAGGGAGTGAATTGTAGCATGCCGACCCATCGATGGGACGCTGAGGGACGCTAAAGCTCTACCGCGTCACGAATGACGCTAAGTCTTGCAATCCTGTCCAGGTGGTCAAGTTCGACGGCAACAAGGTCTATGCGCCAGCTGCGATGCCAACCGTCCGTTTCTTTGAGATAGCTATGCGCCGCCGTGAGCATCCGCTGTTGCTTCTGCGCCGTAATGGACTCTTCAGGCGTTCCCAGATAGTGGCTGCGGCGTGTGCGCACCTCGGCGAACACGAGCGTTCCTTCGTGCTCGGCAACGATGTCAATTTCGTTTCTGCCGCAGCGCACATTCGTGCCGAGTATGGTATAGCCCGCGGTTTCGAGATGGTGGCACGCTGCAAGCTCTCCTAGCTTGCCTGTTTGCTGTCGCCTATCTCTACGCGACAGACTCATGCGCCGGTTTCCGTAAGTCGTCGCACCGGGGCGAATGTGAAGCGATGAATGTCGCAGGCGCCAAGTTGCTCAAGCGCATCTCGATGCTGTTGAGTGGCGTAACCTTTGTGCTGCGCGAAGCCGTAGCCGTGGTAGATGGTGTCTGCGTCCCTCATCATCGCGTCGCGGGTAACTTTAGCCACGATGGATGCCGCAGCGATGGACAGACACTTTGCATCGCCCTTCACGATTGCGCGCTGTGGCAGATCCACATCGGGAAGCAACAGAGCGTCAAGTAGCAGGAATTGGGGGGAAATTGGAAGCGCGTCGATCGCCCTTGCCATGGCGATTCGGGTGGCCTCTACGATGCCAACTGCGTCGATTTCCTCCGAGGTGGCGGCACCGGTCCGCATCGTTACGGAAGCTGCCTCCATCGCATAGACTGATGCTTCGCGCTGAAGAGTGGTCAACGTCTTGCTATCTCTGACGCCGGAGAGCCAATCCCCCTTAGGGTGCAGGGGTAAAATCGCTGCACCCGCAACTACAGGGCCTGCAAGTGTGCCGCGCCCGACTTCGTCCAAGCCTGCGATAAGCGTATAGCCAGATTCAATCAGAGCGGCTTCCTCGGCGTAGGTTGGCGCAGATTGGAGAAGCATACGGGCGACCTTGCGCTTAGCCTTCAATGCCGCGCTGCATGCCGCGAATGTAGGCTATCTGCCCTACATGCTGGGATTCCTCGACGATAATGTGCTTGAGCGTATCGCCAACTGGGAATTCCGGTCGCCTAGGATTTGGGAGGTTGGCAAGGTCATCTTCCGACATCGAGTCGATGAACTCGAAAAGCTCAACGCGCACCGAGCGGTAGTAATCCATCAGATCGTCAAGTGAGAACTCTGGGAGGTTTGCCGCCTGCTCTGCGGTGAATCGATAGCCGTTTTGGTTCTCGGCTATACCAAGCCTCTCGCCCCAGCCATCACGCTCCCAAAGGTCGGGCTGGCGCAGAATAGCGCGGTTAAGCAGAGTATCTTCGACGCGCGCCATGTGCCAGACGATGAAGTCTATGTGATTCGATTCCGGCGTGGGCTGGAAGCGCCTCTCTTCAGGCGTCAACCCCTCGAGTGCATTCGCAAGAGATTCCGAGTATTCGGACATTTGAGATTTCAGGATGTCTCTGAAGTCCATATATCACCTCGCCGTAATTACTTCTGCCGGAACCGGAGCTTCGAGTTCGATAATGCCGCCGCCGATGATTTCCTCGCCCTGGTAGAAGGTGACGGCCTGACCCGGCGTAACGGCTCGCTGCGGCTCGTGGAAGCGCAATTCTGCCCAGTCGCCGTGCGGCGTCAGTGTTGCAGGCTCTTCGTTCGCCTTATATCGTATCTTCGCGGTTATCTCAATTGGTGAATCTGGAGGCTCTCCTGAGATATAGTTCAGACGCGACGCCCAGAGTTCGCGGCGCATCAGGTCTTCGTGCCTGCCGAGTACCACGCGGTTGGCGTCAGCGTCTATCGCAGTAACATACATTGGAGATCCGGTGTTGCCCGGCAAGCCCAAGCCCCTGCGCTGCCCGATAGTGAAGAACTGTATGCCTGGGTGCCTGCCCAGCACATTGCCTTCGGCGTCAACCAGATCGCCCGTCTTGGGCATCACACGCTCGCCCACGAACTTGCGATAGTCCCCGTCCGGGATGAAGCAGATCTCCTGGCTGTCCGGCTTGTCGGCGACGGGCAGACCTGCGTCGGCAGCGATACGGCGAATGTCGCTCTTGGGATATTCTCCGACGGGAAGCAGCAGTCGCTGAAGCTCGGACTGGCGCAGCGTGAAGAGCACATAAGACTGGTCTTTGCCGGCGTCCATACCCTTGAGCAGGTGTGTGCGCTCGCTGTCCCACCGTATGCGCGCGTAGTGTCCTGTTGCGATGTAGTCGGCGTCCATGAACATGGCGCGGCGCAGCAGGAAGTCGAACTTAATCTTGTCGTTGCAGGCGAGGCAGGGATGAGGGGTCCGTCCGCGATCATACTCGCGCACGAAGTAATCGATGACGTGCTGCTGGAACTCGCGCTCGAAGTTTATGTAGTAGTGGCGCGCGCCGATGGCGTCACACACGCGGCGGGCGTCCTGCACATCCTCGACCGAGCAGCAGCGCTTGTTCAGCGGCGCGGCGGCCTCGTCCTCCACCGACCACAGGCGCATCGTCACGCCCACGACATCGTAACCCTCCTGCTTCAATAGCAACGCGGCAACGGAGGAGTCCACTCCCCCACTCATTGCAACTACGACACGCTTGGTATTCATAGAATGAGCGTAACATACGCGGTTGGGCGGTTCAACGGATTCGCACCTATCCTTGCATTTTCTGAACGAAGAAAGCCTACATTGCAATATGTGAGTTCGGTAGAATAAGACCACGGTGCGAAACTATCTCGTTGACCTTACTCACGAGGCAAATCTATAATATGACCATGACACAACAGACTACATTGCTTCCGCTGGAATATGCACGCTACGCTGCCGATGTCGCGTCCGACAAGCTTGCGTCGGACATCGTAATGCTGGACATCGGAGAGGTGAGCGACTTCGCCGACTACTTCGTGATCATTACGGTCGAATCAACGCGGCAGATGCGCGCACTCGTGGAAGACCTTGAGCACGCGCTTGAAGAGAAGGGCGGTGTGCGCCATCATCGCGAGGGCACCCCTGAATCCGGCTGGATGCTTCTTGACTTTGGAGATGTGGTCATCCACGTTTTCGGCGCCGAGGAGCGGCAGTTCTACAACCTCGAATCCGCCTGGGCCGAGGCTACCGAATTGGTCAGGATTCTATAATCCAGTCGTCTATGCCACGCTCGTAGTGAATTATTTCGCCCTCGTCGAAGAACAACGCCAACTCTGTCTCTGCTGACTCCGGAGAGTCCGAACCGTGTATCAGATTCATTCCGATAGTCAGGCCGAAGTCGCCACGTATCGTGCCGGGCGTTGCTTCCACAGGGTTGGTCGCGCCCATCGTTGTGCGCACCACATCCACCGCGTTATCCCCTTCGACCGCTATCGCAATCAGCGGCGAGGAGGTGATGAACTTCACCAGCCCCTCGAAGAACGGCTTGTCAATGTGCGCGCCATAATGCCTGTGCGCGAGTTCGCGTGTGACATGAAGCATCTTCATTCCGACAAGCTTCAGCCCGCGCCGCTCCAGTCGTGCGATAATCTCGCCGCTCAGCCCACGCTGCACGGCATCAGGTTTTATCAGTACCAAGGTTCTTTGCATCAGTGCCAATCACTCCTGTCTCATCTGTTTCGCCATGTTCTGTTCGCTGTATTCACCTGCGAGCTCCGCAGATAAAGTGGCTCAAGGGACATCGCGTCTGCGGTGCGCCCTTCCCGCAGCATCCTGTAACCAATCCACGCCATAACGCCAGCGCGCCGTGTCGGCGGCACGACATCCGCAATTTTCACCTCTGCGCCCAAACTGCCGCGTATCAGGTCCGCGACTTGTGACACACCCTCGCCACAAAACAGCGCATCGGACGACACCACCGACAGCAGCTCGTTGTGCTCTACCACGTTATAAGTCGGATGCACGGCATCACTGAAGTCTCCCAAATACACTCGCCGCCTGCCCGCGCCGATCAGAGCGCATACGGGACTGCCAAGCCCAAGATAGGGCTGGGCTTCGATGTCCAATGTGCCGACCGCGACAAGAGGAATGTCAAGCGACACCGCCATCGCCTTCGCGGCGCTCATGCCCACCCGCAGCGCGCTGAATCCGCCGGGTCCTGCTGCGATGTATATCGCTTCAAGATCGGCTACGCCAATGCCAACTCGCTTCAGTAGCCGCCTGGCATTCGGCACAAGCTCGACGGAGTGGTTGTGGTCGGAGCGCCATGTCAGCTCGATCACTGATTCGCCCTCTCTCGACAATCCAATCGAGGCAAAGCGCGTGGATGTGTCAATGGCGAGTTCCACTATTGCGCCTCGCCATTCGGTAATTCGAACTCGGACATGCTCCCGCACGCCAAGACCATTTCTCTAAGAGCGCTCAGCATATTGGAGTATCGAGTCGAATTGGAGCTGAACATTAACGTGCGACTCTCGCCGCCCGCGTGCTCAATAGAAACGCGGATATGCTCTCCGTCGAATGCATCAAGACCTTTTTCCGCCCACTCCACGACGCACACGCCTTCGCCAAAAAAGTAGTCGTCGAGGCCGAGGTCGATGATCTCGTCAAGGCTGTCGAGCCGGTACAAGTCCATATGGTAGAGCGTGAGACGCGCGGGATACTCACATATCAGCACGAAAGTCGGGCTGCGGGCGTACTCATCGCCGCCAAGCCCCCAAAGGATGCCCTGCGTCAGGCAGGTCTTGCCCGCGCCAAGCTCACCGGAAAGGAGAAACACGTCGCCGGCGAGGGCACATTCCCCCAGCAGCCGTCCAATAGACTGGGTCTGCTCAGGGCAGTGCGATGCAATTGTTATGCTATGCTCGCGTTTAGAATCCACAGCGTGTAAGTCTAGGCTTCCAATGGCTGTTTAGCGGTGTATCATGCAATTCTGAAAGAGGCTCTGCGCGAGGAACACGACGCGCAAGTCGCCCAAGACAGGATACCAGAATCCTACGTAGGCTGGTAAGAGATAGCGCGGCGCATTGGAATGCGCAGCGGTACGCAGGATAGGCGGAATGAAGGCGCTGATAGTATCGGACGTTCACAGCAACCTTGAAGCGTTCCAGGCGGTGATAGTGGACGCTGAGAATCGCGGCGGTTTCGATGAGATATGGTCGCTGGGAGACCTCGTCGGTTACGGACCTGAGCCGTCTGAGTGCGTGGAACTGCTTCGCTCTCACAAGCACAATGCGGTCGCAGGCAATCATGACCTCGCTGCGATTGGCAAACTGTCGCTTGATCGCTTCAACCCCTATGCAGCGGCTGCGAATCGCTGGACAGCATCGCAGCTTACTCACGAGCAGGTAGAGTACATTGGCAGCCTGCCGTTAACGGTTGAAATTGACGAGTTCACACTGGCGCACGGCAGCCCACGCGATCCCGTCTGGGAGTACCTAACTACTGTGGAGGCCGCCATTGCCTGCTTCACGCATATCGACACATACTGGTGTATCGTCGGGCACTCGCACATGCCCTTCCTGTGCATACCGAGAGCGGACGGCGCGGCGTTCATGGGATTTCCGCAGGACAGAGCTATTCAACTGGATGAAGGCGCGCTCATAGTCAACCCTGGCTCGGTCGGTCAGCCGCGAGATGGCGACCCAAGGGCGAGCTATGTTATCTATAACGATGCGGCCCAGACGCTCGTGCACCACCGAGTCGCCTACGACATTGCGGCAACGCAGGCGACGATGCGCGAGCGTCAACTGCCCGACTACCTGATTGACAGGCTGGCAGTTGGCAGATAGCGCGGGCTGCTGCTGATGGCCAAGACTTAGTCGTCCTCGTAGTCGTCATCATCGACCGACGTCGATCCACTCCCAAAACCCACACTCGGCGTTGACGACCCTCGCCTACTACTCTGCGACCTGCGGCGGGGTAGGCTTGCTATGTCGTCTTTGATGCGCTGAACGGCGCCCTCTGCGTCGGAGAGGCTCACGGCAATGCTAACGACACCTGCGTTACGCAGCGTCTCCAACTCGCCCTTGCCAATCTCGGAGGGAGTGGTCAGTATGGATCGCTTCCTGACGGTGGCGCGCATCTTTTGGACACCCAGCAACTTCTGCACAGTCAGGGGAAGAAGAGAGTCGGGCGGCGTCAGCAAGGCGCAGTCAATATCCAGAGTACGGATTGCCTTTGCCTCATCCTCATCGAACTCTGGATCGTCGAAACCCACAGCGATTATCTTGCCAAGCTCGTCATCGTTGAGAACCGCAGCGGCAGTGCCCTCTGCGTCGAAGACTATGAAGTCGCATCTTGCATCCTTCAAGGCAATGGCGTCATCCGCGCTTACGCTGCCCACTCTCGCTCCCCATAGCCTGTCACCTAGCGAATTGGATACGCGCTGAACGGCGGCGGTGTCTGACGCGTCGAGTGTTACCAACAAGGCGTCTGCTAGGGAATCGGCGAGATCGGAATTTTCTGATAGTTCAACGGCTGTGACTCGCCCAATTAGCGCGATGGCAGGTGCAGCGGCCGCCTGCCGTGACGCCGCAAAGCCAATTCCGGGCGAGGTCGATTGCGTCTTGTCCAATAGGTCGATAAGTCTGCTCATTGAGAACCTCTTCAAGTGTGAGTGTCAGGAATGCGCGCCGCTCGAGTTGGGCAGGGCGCAAATTGTAGGCATCGTGTTCTAGTTTATGTTCGCGCAGGCATGCAAGTCAACGCACTCGCGGGTTATCACTTGCTATTGGCGCCTGCCAGTATTACCCTTTGACCGATTCAACAGCAAGGGAACTTTGAGTCGCGAAGAGCAATGTGAGATCTTTGTAAGCTACGGTCGCGTGTGGCTTGACCGATTCGGAATTAGGGAGAGTGTAGTTGCGAATAGACCCAAAAACTTTCGGGGGCTTCAACCGTGTGCTGACCGGCGTGATCGTGCCGCGTCCCATTGCATTCGTATCCAGTGTATCCACTGAGGGCATTGTCAACCTTGCGCCATTCTCGTTCTTCAACGCGATGGCTTACGACCCGGCGACTATCGTTCTTGGGATATCGCGCAGCGCCGGATGGAAGGAAAAGGACACGCTTGCGAACATCGAGGCGACCGGCGAGTTCGTTGTGAATGTGGTTGTGGACGACATCGCGGAAGCGATGAACAGCACTGCCGCCGAGTTCCCCGCCGATGTGGATGAGTTCGAGGTGGGAGGGCTGACCGCCACACCATCCGAAATGATTCGCGCTCCCCGCGTTGTGGAGTCGCCCGTAAACATGGAGTGCCGCCTCAATCAGGTGGTAGCAGTTGGAGATGGGACGAAGCACGCCATCGTTATCGGCGAGATTGTGCTGATGCACATCCGCGACGACATCATCAATGGCCACCGCATTAATCACCAGCGCCTAAAGCCAGTAGGTAGGCTCGCCGGCAACATGTACTGCAATACGCACAACGTATATGAACTCGTGCGGCCCATGTATGACGGCGAGGAGGGTTAATTTGCAAGCCAAACAGATTCAGGGCAAGACTCTCCAATACATCGCTGTAGAACCGGACGGTTACGATCCGGATCGAAAATATCCGATGATAATCCTGCTGCACGGCTTCGGTGCGCACATGGGTGATCTATCGAGCCTTGCTCCGGCCATCGACTCTGAAGGGTATGTGTATATATTCCCCAACGCGCCTATCCCGTTCCAGATTGGGCCGGGAATGACGGGCTTCGGCTGGACTCCACCCCGCGATCTACGCAGCCCAGATGACTTGAAGAACGCAGTGGACATGCTTGCCGTGCTTATCGCTGAAGTTGCAGAGCAGTACAGTACGGAATCGGGCCAGGTCATTCTTGGCGGCTTCTCGCAGGGCGGGATGATGACTTACAGCTACGGTCTGCCAAACCCTGAATTGTTCAAGGGATTGGCCGTGTTGAGTGCCGTCGTGCCTGACGCGGACACGATGAGAGATAGTCTGCCCGAGGACCGCTCACAGCCTATCTTCGTGGCGCATGGTACTGGTGATATGATGGTTGCGGTGCAATCTGCTCGCGATGCAAAGGAGTTTCTGGAAGCGGAGGGATACGGTCCCGTTTATCACGAATACCCAATGGCGCACGAGATCAGCCAACAGACGCTCACAGACCTAGCCGATTGGATACGGGATACGCTCCCGCCTGCGCCCGCATCAGCGTGATCGACTAGCTTGGCCTTTCCTGAATCTAAAATTTGACTAACACATAACAAAACAGATGCCAAAGGAGGCAGTAGCGTGGTACGAATCAGAGAGAACAACATATTTGCGAAGAATATAGAAGGCAAAAAGGGACTCGGCCTAAGCCTTGTCTATCCCTGTGCAGAAGCAATTGAACTCGTTGGAATGCTGGGCAGCTTCGACTTTGTGAATTTGGACGCCGAGCACGGCCTTTTTACGCAGGAATCCGTTGACGCTATGGTGCGTGTTGCAGACGGTTACGGATTGACAACAATCATGCGCGTGCCAGAAAAGTCGGCGAATTTCATCAATCTTTACCTCGACAGAGGCGTGATGGGAGTAATGGGCCCGCATGTGGAGAATGCTGATGAAGCCAAGGCCCTCGTGGATGCCTGCCTCTTCACACCGGAAGGCGAACGCAGCTGGGGCGGCGGAAGAGGCACTTTTTACAATGACAGCGGCCTGATAGACCAGCCGGGACTCGACCGTAGCGAGTTCATGGAATTGACGAACAAAGAGATGCTAGTTATGGCACAGCTCGAATCGGCAACCGCGTTCGAGAATCTCGACGCGATCCTTGAGGTTGAAGGCATCGACGCCTTTGCGTGGGGCACCAACGACCTGGCCCAATCAATGGGCTATCCGGGTAAGCCGGAGCACCCCGTCGTGCAGGCGGCACAGAACGCGGTAGGCGAGCGCATCCACGCCGCCGGCAGGCACATATCGTCCGACATTCACACGGCGATCGCGCTTAATGACCTCATACTGAACGGCTCGCGCGAGTTCCTTGCTGCGAACGCGTAATATGTCAGACTTTGTCCGCCTCGCGGTAGGCAGCGCCCGCAGGATTCCCCCTGAACATAAAGCATAGGAGAGTGCGATATGGCAATGATGAAAGCGGCATTCTACGACGGCAACGGCACGATGACCCTCGGTGAGT
Source organism: Dehalococcoidia bacterium (assembly GCA_965221045.1). Lineage (GTDB taxonomy): Bacteria > Chloroflexota > Dehalococcoidia > Lucifugimonadales > JADFKI01 > Bin90. The sequence goes on along the minus strand of OZ244863.1, from coordinate 3,620,776 downwards.
ACCCGCAGCCAGAAGCGGGTCCCGGGGACGCCATAGTGCGGATACGCTCCTCTGGCATTTGCGGTTCCGACCTGCAGATGAAGGCGGACCAGAAGGAAGCCGACGAATCACCGGTCGGACACGAAGTCGCGGGAGAAGTCATTGCCGTGGGCGAAGGTATCGATTCCAGTATGGTCGGCACGCGAGTTGCAATCGAGACCATCGGACACGGGCGCGCCTGCCTGAGTTGCTGGTACTGCCGCATGGGTCAGTATAAGCAGTGCTTGGACAAGGCTCCGCCGGAAGGGGGCGGTTTCGCCGAGTATATCAAGCGCAAGGCTTGGGGATGCTACGCGCTGCCTGACGATATGACGTGGGATGAGGCCGCGCTTGTCGAGCCTTTCGCCGTGTCCGTGCATGGCGTTCGGCGTGGTCAACTAATAGGCGGCGAGACCGTCGTCGTGCTCGGCGCGGGCAATATCGGACTGACGGCGGTGGCAGCGGCCCGTGCACTCGGCGCAGGAACGATATTCGTCACCGCGCGCCACGAACAGCAGGCGACGCTTGCCAAGCAGTTGGGCGCCGATCACGCATTCGCACCCGACGACCCTGCACTCAACGACGCGGTTCTCGACGCCACGCAAGGGCTTGGCGCCGATCTCACCGTGGAGACGGTGGGCGGCTGGAGGCCGGAGCCGATCGTTCAGGCAATTGATCTGACGCGAGAACAGGGACGTTTCGTGGTCATCGGGGGATACCGAGCCCCAATCACGGTTGACTGGCTGCCACCGATGCTGAAAGAGCAGACGATCGTCTTCTCATCGTGCTACGGCATAATCAACGGCAGGCACGACTATGAAGTCGCGATAGACCTGATGGCGTCCGGTAGGGTTGAACTGAAGCCGATGGTGACGCACATCTACTCCCTTGACGATATCCAGCAGGGCTTCACAACCGCATATGATAAGACGACCGGCTCAGTGAAGGTGCAGATACACCAGGGAGACTAGCCTGACTACTTCGATCTGTTAGCGAACATCATCCAGCGCGAAACTCATCGGCAGCGAAGTGAAACGCTACCACTACTCATGGGTTTGTCGGAAGAGCTTACCCTGTTAGTTGCTCGACAACCCACTGGTGTATCAGCGCTATCGGAGTTTGCCACGCTCACTCGCGATTCTACAGACTTTCCAGAAAGTATGAGAGGCAAAGCGAATTAAGACATCATGAGCAAGACCATCTGAAAACTTCAGATCAACGGGCTCAAGCACATCCAGATAGTCTGTAATGTCATGCGTGTCCCAAACTCCGCAACTTCTGCTCTGCTTGCGAATCTGTCAGGCATTGCGTCTCGTACTCTTTCGAATTCTTCACTCATCCTAGCTCCTCCGCACGCAGAAAGTCGAAGTCGCATCCTTTGTCGGCCTGCATCACATGCTGCGAATACATCGCGCCGTAGCCTCTGGTGAAGTGCGGCTTCTGCGGCGGGACCTCTGTGAGCCTGCGCTGCACTTCCCTTTCGTCCACCAGTAGATCGAGCCTGCGGTTGGCAACATCCAACTCGATGATGTCACCGTCTCGCACTGCGGCGAGTGGACTGCCAGACGCTGACTCTGGCGTAACATGCACTACCACGGTGCCGAACGCGGTGCCACTCATGCGTGCGTCGCTGAGGCGCACCATGTCGCGTATTCCGCGCTGCAGCAGCTTTTTGGGCAGAGGCAGGAATCCCCATTCGGGCATGCCTGGTCCGCCCTGCGGCCCAGCGTTGCGCATCACAAGCACGTCTTCTGGATTAACATCAAGGTCAGGATCATCAATGCGGTGTTCCATGTCGTCATGGTTGTCGAAGACGAGCGCACGACCACGATGGGTCAGTAGGTCAGGAGACGCTGCAGTCGGCTTGATGACGCCGCCGCTCGGCGCGAGAGAGCCATAGACCACAGCAAGTCCACCCTCAGAGTTCAGCGGTTCGTCCAGACTGCGAATCAGGTCCGGATTGTGGTTGATCGTGCCTGACACATTTTCGCCGAGCGTTCTGCCCGTAACCGTCATCGCATCCATATGCAGCAGCGGGCGCAACTCGCTCAGCAGAGCAGGTAGGCCTCCGGCGTAGAAAAAGTCTTCCATCAGGAATTCGCCCGACGGCTTCAGGTTCAGAATAAACGGCGTAGTGCGTGACAATTCATCGAACAGAGTGAGCGGCAGTTCTATGCCAAGCCGTCCGGCGATCGCAGTCAGGTGTATGATTGCGTTGGTAGAGCCGCCCAGCGCGTGCAGTGTGCGGATGGCATTTTCGAAAGCCTCTTGCGTCATAATCTTTGATGGTCGCAGGTCCTGCTCTACCGCCGCCATTATCTGCCTGCCGGACGCCTCCGCTAGTTGGGCACGCCGCGAATCGACTGCAGGTATAGCGGCGTTGCCGGGCAGCGCGATACCGAGCGACTCTCCCATAGACGCCATTGTTGAGGCGGTGCCCATGACCATGCAGTGGCCCGGGCTGCGAACGATCGAATTTTGTAGCTCTGCCCACTGTTCCTCTGTGATGCTACCCGCTCGCAACTCCGTGTGGTATCGGCGGCAGTCCGTGCAGGAGCCTAGCTCCTCGCCCCGCCAATTGCCCTTGAGCTGCGGACCACCGGTGACCAGAATGGCGGGAACATCCGCGCTCGCGGCACCCATCAGCAGAGCGGGCGTTGTCTTGTCGCAGCCGCCCAGCAGCACGACTCCGTCAAGCGGATTTGCCCTGATGGATTCCTCTACATCCATGCTCATAAGGTTGCGGAAGAGCATCGTCGTAGGGCGCATGTTGTACTCACCCAGCGACATGACGGGGAACTCCATTGGAAAGCCGCCGGCCTGCCATACACCACGCTTCACAGCCTCAGCAAGTTGGCGCAGATGAGCGTTGCAGTGCGTAAGTTCGCTCCAAGTATTGCAAATGCCGATGATTGGCTTATTCTGATACGCAGGCTCGCCAAACCCCTCCGCCTTGAACGCCGCCTGTCGAAGCCAGCCGTACAGTTCGGGCGTATCGAACCACTCGCGACTGCGCAGGGTGTTGCCGTTAGTTGTCATTGCTATTCTGCTCCTTGTCGATTGCTCATGGGATCACGGAACGGGTTCTCCACATATTCGCCGAGCTTCAGCGATTGCAGCACATCGTTCCAGAAATTGTTGGCGAGGGTATGGTCTTCTGGCCAGAACTCCATCGTAATGAGCGTCTGTATATTCCGGCCGCGGGCGAGGCACGTCCTAGAGTGAGCCTTACACTTTTCAGTCGGATCTATGAAGTCGATTTCAAGCCACACATACTCTAAGTCGCGTCGCCGAGCCTTCAGCGTAGGGCCTCGCGGCGTGCGGTGCCGCCTATCATCCCCTATCACCGAGTGTTCCATCTGTGATTCGAGCGAAGGCAGTTTGCTCCAATTGACGATCGACCCGGCGGGACCAATCTGAGTCACAGAGACTTGCAGGCGAATGTTGTCGTCAGGCTCCTTGCCATCGTAAATGCAGATGGAGCCTCCCTCAGGTACGATTATCCAATTCTGAGGGTACTCGAAATGCACGGCCCCTCTATTCGCAACGAAGATTTTATTGCTGGATTTTGCCTTCCACCGGTGCTGCTCCGACATGTTGAAGCATCGGCTTCTCCATTTCATGCTCATTGCTGCACGTCCTGCTGCTGGGATAAAGTTGTGGAACGCATCTGGCCGTCTAACCAACGCCTGAGCACATCAAGAGCGGGTGGAGCAACGAAAAACACTTGCATATCGGCTGGGAACTGCACGCGATGTCCTTCGCTTATGAACAGGATACCGGCCTCTCCATCTTTCAGTGTATTGGATATCTGCTCCCCGATATGCATGAAGCGCTGCTGTGTCGTCTCCTGAATACCAGCTATAGCGAGGTTCATCACCTTCTCGCTCATCAGGCCAATGGACAGGCAGCGCTGCCAGTCACTGTGTTCTTCCACTACTGCCCTGTCCTCCGTGGCTTGCAAAGAAGCGCCTGCGCTGCATAGCGCCTGGATGAATGCGCATCCGAACGGATTCATCGCCTCCGCCATCCTCATCCCTTCCTCTCCAGAGGCGTAGATTGTCTCGTGAAACACATGCGTTACGCTGCCAAGCGAGCGTTCGAGGTTCTGGATATGGTCGCGCACCTCCGACCAGTAGCGTTCCAGCAGCAGCGAAGCGTCGTCGGGTAGGTCTGGCGGAAACAGGAATATGGGCACCAGAAAGAGCTTACGCTTTCCTGCGTACTGCCCAGCCTCAGGCTTGGGCATTTGGCTTAGCGGTGTCGTCATGGGGCTTCCCTCGTAAGTTGATGTAACAGCGCCATGATACCAGACTCGCCAGAAAAGTCGGTGCACTATGAGGGTGCAGGTGCTACAATTCGGCAGCCCAGATTCCGCAACCACATTCCGAAACCATGTACAGGCAGAGGCGACTATGACCACCATCATCGGTATCGACTACAGCGGCGCGAAGAGTGACCACAACACGTGGGTTGCACAGGGACGCCTGACATCGGATGGTGCGCTCGTATTCGACAGCGCGCAAATGAGACGCCGTAATGATGTGACCGAACTATTGGCGACCACATCAACACCTGCGGTGGCAGGCATCGACTTCCCTTTCGGTGTGCCACTCGAATTCGCGGACTTCCTGAACACCAGCGGGGGAGTTAGATCCATGCCTGAAGCGTGGCGCATAGTGTCCGATTTGAGACTGGGAGACTTCAATGCAGCGCGAGACGCATTTGTGGACCGATTCGGCGAACCAAAGCGAGCGGGAGATGATGCTCACTTCTCGGAAAGTTTCTCGCCCCTGCACAAAGCCAACCCCAACATGATTCCGATGACCTATTACGGCATGCAGATGATGCACGAACTCAGCAAGAGCAAAGCAGAGCGCTGGATTGTGCCTCCATTGCAGGCGTCGAGCGATGCATCTGGGACTGGGGTTACACTTCTGGAAACGATGCCGGGCGCCTTTCTGAAGGCTATCGGCACCATCTACAAGGGATACAAGAAGCCCAAATCGCTTCAACTTCGAGACGAGCGCCGAAACCGCATCCTCGACGACCTATCCTCTAAGTCAGGCGTCGCCCTTCCAAACCTGTCCGAACTGCGCGACGACTGTCTTGCCAACGACGATTGCCTTGATGCCGTAGTCGCGGCGGTAACGGCGGCGTGTTGGGCAAGGAACCCGGAGCGCTTTCGGCATCCCAACGCCGATGAACTTTCGGCAGCGAGGCTTGAAGGCTGGATTTACGTGCCTCAATCCGCTGAGTGAACTGGCTCTCCTACCTTCTCAATGCGGACTGCACAGACTTTGTACTCAGGTATGCCCGAGAACGGGTCGAGAGCGTCGCTGGTCAGGAAATTCGCAGCGTGCTCTTGCAGCTTGACGAAAGGCACGAACACCTCCCCTGCCCGCATTTTTTCGGTGTAGAGCACCCTGCCCTCTAACACCCCACGCCTGGACTTCAGGCTTATCCACTCGCCGTCAGCAACGCCATACGTTTCGCCGTCCTCTGCGCTGATGTTGATCAGCAGCTCGGGAGCACGCACGAGCAGATTGGACGCCCTTCGCGTCATCGTTCCGCCGTGCCAATGATAGAGGATGCGACCGGTGTTCAAGATTAGCGGGAAGCGTTTACTCGGCATCTCTTCCGCCGCGGGACCTTGATGGAACGCCACAAATTTCGCTCTTGATCCACGTGGGAAGTCGCTTTCGTAAAGGAATCTCGTGCCTGGATGGTCGGGCGTCGGGCAGGGCCACTGTATCCCGCCCTCATTCTCAAGCCTATCGTATGAGATGCCCGCGATGATGGGCGTACTGTCCGCCATCTCCTGCCAAATCTCGGACGGATGCGAGAAGGCGAATTGGTCCTCTACGCCAAGCCCCAGATTGCGGCTCAAGCGCTGCGCCAATTCGCAGAGAATGTCCCAATCAGGTCGGCTTTCGCCTATCGGTTCCACTGCCTTGCGGACGCGCTGCACCCGCCTTTCGCTGTTCGTGAATGTGCCGTCCTTCTCTGCAAAGGATGTGGCCGGCAGAACCACGTCTGCAATCTGAGCTGTCTCGTGCAAGAATATGTCCTGCACAACTAGAAACTCCAATTTGTTGAATGTCTCTTCGGCGTGGTGCAAATTGGGTTCGCTGAGCAGCGGGTTCTCGCCCGTAACATACATCGCCTTTATGCGTCCGACATCCATAGCGCCCATCATTTCGGTGATGACAAGCCCTTCTACCGGCGGCAATGGGTGATTGCCCCAAGTCCGCTGGAACTTGGCGACGGTGTCCTCAGAAATTATCTGGTAGCCGGGGAAGGCATTGGGCAGACAGCCCGCGTCGCCGCAGCCTTGCACATTGTTCTGTCCACGCAGAGGCGATATGCCGGAGCCGGGCTTTCCTAGCTGCCCTGCCACGAACGACAGGTTTAGCAGGCTGTGCGCGTTCGCCGTGCCCATCATGTGCTGCGTGATGCCCATACCCCATATCAGGCAGGAACCACTGAACGGCGGCCTCGCGTATATTCGCGCCGCCTGTGCCATGTCTTCCGCGGCCACGCCTGTGATGCCTTCTGCATAGTCGAGAGTGTACTTGTCGATGATCTCGCGCCACTCCTCGAACTCCTCGGTGCGGCCGCTCACGAAATCCCAGTCAACGAGATCTTCGTCCAGAATGACCTTTGCCATTGCGTTCAGCAGCGCGACATCGGTGCCCGGACGCGGCCTCAGCCACAACTCCGCAAAGTCGCACATCTCTATCCGGCGCGGATTGATGACGATTAGCTTCGCACCGCGCTCGATGACGGCGCGCCTCATGCGCGATGCCGCGACCGGATGGTTGGAGTTGGCGTCCGACCCGATAATGACAAGACAGCCCGCTTCCTCATAGTCCTGGTAAGAATTGCTGGTGGCGCCGCTGCCGAGTGAAGTCAGCATTGCTTCAACCGATGGCGAGTGGCAGAGGCGCGTGCAGTGGTCAATGTGATTGCTCTGCATCACCAGCCGGGAGAATTTCTGCTGTATGTAGCCGTCCTCGTTGGTCGCTTTAGCCGAGCAGAGCGTGGCAAACTCATCACCTCGATACCTAGCGAGATTGACGGCGACATATTCCAGAGCCTCGTCCCAACTAGCCTCGGTCAAAATGCCGTCCCTGCGAATCAGAGGGGATGTCAGCCTATCCTCGTGGTTCACGAATGAGTAGCCGAAGCGGCCCTTTACGCAAAGCATTCCGATGCTCGATTGGTTATCCGGGTCGTCCAGCATCGCCACGATCCGGTCTGTGTCGTCAACCTGCGCCTTGATACCGCAGCCAACGCCACAATATGGACAGGTAGTCGTTACCTCCTTGGCTACCTTGAGGGGGGGCGTTTTGACCTCGATGGCACCGGTCGGACACACAGAGAGACATTGACCGCAAGTTGTGCAGACAGACTCCACAAGCGGGCGCTCGGCGAATGTGCCAATTCTCCCCTGTGTGCTGGTGCCGAGTAGGTCAATGGCGCCTATAAACTGGTGCCCGTCCTGGCAAGCCTGAACGCAGCGTTGGCACAGAATGCAGCTCTCCATCGCAATATTGAATACCGGATTGCTGCTGTCAACAGCTTCGCGCTCCCTGCCTTGCCATCGCGAATCCTTGATGCCGTGTCTGTCCGCCGCAATTGAAAGCTCCTTGTAGTCCTTACTTCCGGCAGCGCCATTGGAAGGAAACATCGCAAGCGTAAGTTCAAGCACACCCTTGCGCATTGCCTGAACTTCCGGCGTATCCGTCCACACGCTCATTCCCTCCGTCACCGGAACGGCGCAGGAAGCCGGATAGCCGCGCGTACCCTCAATCTGCACGAGGCAAGTGCGGCAAGCGCCGATCGGCTTCATGTCCGGGTCTTTGCAGAGCTGCGAGATGTAAGTGCCGGACTGGTTGATAGCGTCCAGCACAGTCGCGTCCTCGCTGACCTCCAGCGGGTGTCCGTTGATGCTGAGTGTGATGCCCATTACGTGCCTTTCAAATATTCCGGTAGCATGATAACTGCAGCGTCCCAACCTGGTGCACTCTCCCTATGAACGATTTGCCATCATCGCCAGCTCATCGCCAAAGAAGTGCAGCACGCTAAGCACAGGGTTCCCAGCTGCCTGTCCTAGTCCGCAAAGAGAAGCGGCGTTCACGAGTTCGGCGAGCTGCCGCAGTTCGTCAAGATCGCTAACCGACGCCTGTCCTGATTTTAAGTTGTCAACCAGCTCCACCATGCGCGGCGTCCCTTCTCGGCAAGGAGTGCATTTGCCGCACGATTCGTTTGCATTATACGCCGCGAGCTTGCGCATCATATCCACAATACTCACGCTGTCGTCGAGCGCGATGACGCCGCCCGCGCCGAGCATAACGCCCGACTCATGGATGAATCCCGGCTTTATGGGCGTATCCAGCATGGACACAGGGAATATGCCGCTCGAAGGACCTCCCACAGCAATCGCTGTCAGTTCGGCATCGCCGGGTGTGCCGCCGCCCATGTCGTAGATAATCTCTCGCAGCGTAGTCCCCATCGGCACTTCCACCAGTCCCCCATGTAGAACCGCACCGCTCAGACTGATTATCTTTGTGCCCTTATCGTCTTCCGTGCCGATTGCGGCGAAGGCGTTGGCTCCGTTGGTGAGTATATATGGCACACTCGACAGGGTTTCGGCGTTATTGATGACGGTCGGCTGACCCCAAAGCCCGGCTTCCGTCGGGAATGGGGGACGCTGACGGGGCTCGCGGCGCTGCCCCTCCATCGTGTTAAGGAGCGTCGTCTCATCGCCGCACACGTAGCCGCCCGCGCCACGTACAATCTTCATTTCGAGTGCGTAGCCTGAAGAAAGGACGCTATCGCCAAGAAGTCCGTTGGCGTATGCCTGCTCAATGGCAATCTGCATTCGATCTGCGGACAGGTTCGCCTCGGCATTGATGTAGATGTACGCTTCATGAACGTCAGAGGCGTAGGCGGCGATGATTGCGCCTTCTATGAGGCGGTGCGGCACGCCTTCCATGATGTGACGATCCTTGAAGATACCCGGCTCGCCCTCTTCGCAGTTCACTACAAGGTATCGCGGCGTGTTCATAACCGTCCGCGCTCCACGCCATTTCAGCGCCGCCGGGAAGTAAGCGCCGCCGCGTCCGCGCAGCCCGGATGCCAGCACATCCTCTATCGCATCCTCCGCCTGCATTGACAGGGCGCGAGCCAGACCGCTATACCCTCCGCTCAGGATGTAGTCGTCAATACCAAGAGCGTCTAACATACCGCATCCCGCAAGGGTCAAGCGGTGTTGCTTATTCAGGAAGTCAGATGGATCGGAAATCTCCGAGTCACAGGGATCAACAGACCTGATGAATGAGAACCCTTTCCGCACGTTCTCGACAGTCATGTTCCATTGCTCATTGAGATACCCGCTCGGCAGGGTCACGGACACTTTGGGCGCGCCGAAACACGCGCCGTCACAGCCGGCAGTCACCAGATAGGCGTCCTGGGGCATGGCTTGAGCCACTGCATTCGCAACATCGTCCGCGCCAACCGCCTGCGAGCAGTGCCCCGTCTGCACCACAATGCGGGTCATGCCCGTTCTCGCCCTTTGCCCTTCGGTAGCAGAATTGCGAAGTGACTCCACAGCCCTAGATACAGCGTCCGTCAAGACGACACCTCCTGCACGATGCCGCTGAACGACTCTGCGTTGACTCTGCCACGCCACACTCCATCAATCTCAACTGCTGGCGCGACGCCGCAAATGTAAGCGCAGGGCGTCTCTTCCAGTGTAACCGAGTCCCGCAGACCGTCGGTGCCGAGTTCGGCGTGCGCCTTCTTTACAAGTTCCCTGCCGCCATTGAGCCAGCAGCTCAGCCCCGTGCAGACTCGAATCACGTGATCGCCCGGTTTGAGTATGCGAAGTTCGGTGTAACTCGTAGCAGCCCCGTACACCTCGCTCGAAGGTATGCCAAGATGCCAGCCCACTACCTCCATTGCCCAGTCCGGCAGGTAGCCAAACTCGTGCTGCAAGAAATGAAGCGCTGGCAGCAGTTGGCCGCGATTGCGCGGAAAGTTCTGCCGCAAAGTGGCCCTTAATTCGTTCCTGTCTCTATTCAACGTAGCCTCTCATTGCACCGATATTCAGAGCGAAGGGACCGCTTCTAACACAACATCCTCCAACCCCAGTTCCTTAAGCTTCGCGGCAGGTATGGTACCATCCTCGCGCCAGCCACGCGCTAGGTAGTAGGCCTGCACCATCATATCCAGGTCCTGCCTGCTCAAGCCAACACCTTCTACAACTCCCGTAGGGAGCACTTCGTCAAACACTCTCGGTGGCAGGGTATCGTCATCACGCGACCAGCCTTCTCGGATATTGAACTGCTTCTTCAGGTTGTTGATGCGCTCGCCTGCCAACTGAAGCTCCTCTGCGGTCATATCCCATCCGGTGATATGGCAGTATATCTCAGCCGACTCTTCGTATAGGTCGCCGAATGCCTTTCTCAAGAACTTACACCATATCAGCGAGTCCAAGACTGCGGAGAAGTCTTCGCCCTCAGCCGTAATGCGCCCGCGCACCTCATCGACTTTGAGCCTATCGACCCGCGCCGAAAAATCCGCTTCGTAGGCGGAAGAGCGATTGTGGCACGCCCCCCTGGTGCTAACCGCAAGGCCAAGCGCCATTGTCTTCAGGCTGCGGGGTTCGTAGCCCGGCATCTCCAAGCCTTTGACTTGCATTGCCCACGCATCCGTCCCTTGCCCGATTAACTGCGCCGCGCCTCTGCTGCCTTCCGCAAGCAAGTCGCCGATACCTTTGCGTTCAGCGATGAGCCGCACACATTCGAGGAGTTCATCTCCACCGCCGAAGCGCAGGTCAATGCCGTCTGTGTCTTCGGTGGTCAGGATGCCCCGCTCGAAGCACTCCATCGCCCACGCGATAGTCGCGCCCACGCTGATAGTATCCATGCCAAGCTCATCGCAGAGAGTCGATGCTCGAATGACGGTATTGCCGTCCGCAACACCAACCAGCGGACCCAACGCAAAGGCGCTTTCGTACTCCATGCGTCCTTGCGCCTTCTTGCCTTTATCGCTCGTAACCAGAATTTTCTCGCAGCCAATGGTGCAGTTTGCGCAGTGGGCGTTCTTCACGAAATTCGAATCGTGGAATTTCTCCGCGCTCACGCCTTCTGCTCCGTCGAATGTGGACTGCTGAAAATTGCGAGTAGGTAGTGTGCCAAGGCTGTTGAACACCGACACATTCGCCATGGTGCCGAGCGTCCTGTACTTCTCGGTTGCTGGGCCGAGACTGCGCCGAGTAAGGTCAGCGCCGATGCTATTCAATGCATCGTGATCACGGACAGGAACAGCATGAGTGCCCCTAACCGCGATTGCCTTGAGATTTTTTGACCCCATCACCGCCCCGGGTCCCGTGCGGGCAGCCTGTCGCCCTCCATCGTTCGTGATGCTGGCGAAGCGAACAAGGTTCTCACCGGCAGGCCCTATGCAGGCAACGCGAGTGCGATGCCCTAGTTGCTGCTTGATCGCCCGTTCAGTGTCGAGCGTAGTCATCCCCATGAAACTGCGAGCATCGAGGAATTTCACCTCACCGTCGTCGATGGACAGCAAGCACGGTGATTCGCTCCTGCCGCTAACAATTAGCGCGTCGCAGCCCGTTTTCTTCAACTCGGTCGCCATGAAACTTGACGATAACGAGTCGCCTATGAAGCCTGTAAGCGGGGACTTGGTGAGAACGGCGAACTTGCTTGATGTGGTCAGCCTGCTTCCCACAAGGGGGCTTGTAACGAAGATAAGCGGATTCGCAGGGTCGTAAGCATCTATTCCCGGAGGGCAATGCGTGTACAGCAGATATGTGCCAAGGCCCGTACCGCCAATGAATCGGCGCAGCACATCCGCGTCGAGCGTCTGCCAGTGACTCTTTTGTCGCGTGAGGTCGACGACTAGCGCCCTGCCATTGTAGCCGTAAAGCCCTTCCTGGCCGTTAATCAAAATGTTCACACCCTACGGACAATGTTGCCGCGTGATTGGCGTTTGAGCCTGCGACTTGCGCACATTGTACCATGCAGGGGAAGTGCAGCCTTAGCCACCTGCCTGGCTGGAGAAAAGAAGGAGTGTATCGCCGTCTCTGAGCGTTAATTCATCACCTTCAACGAACTCAGTGGCATTCAGATTGAGCGTGTAACTCGCCAGCAAGCCGCTCAGGTCGTCGCGCAACGCGACACCAACTAGTTCAGGGCAAATTCGCGCAAGAACCAACGCCAAGTCCTTAATGCTTCCATGCGCCGGGACTCTTGTCTCAATCAGCTTACGTCCACAGGCCATGCGCGCCGTGCCAAACAGCTCGATGGAGATGCATACGGTCGATCCCACGGCACTGCTACCTACCCTCTTCAACGAGCGCAAGTGCCCGTTCTAGGTCGTCGGGCCGGTTCACATTGAAGAAGCTCAGACGCTCAGCGTCATAGCCGAGTATCTCACTCTCAGATACATACCTGACGCGCACATCGTCGAAGAAGCCCGCAATCTTCAACTGACCGGCCCTGAGCCGGCTTTCTATATGCGGCAAGCATGCCTTCGAGTAGGCAGCGTGTGTGGGTTCCGGGTATCCGTCTAGCAGGGGCACAACGGCGTCATAGTCTTCACGCAGTGTGAGCATGTGAGCGATCAGGTCTGTGTTGAGGAAGGGCATGTCGCATGCCACTATAAAGCCCCAATCATTGTTGGCCGCCGTGAGACCGCTGAATATACCTCCAAGAGAACCTGATTCAGGATAGATGTCCACAGCGACTCTCGCTTCATCAGGAAGCGGAAGCTCTGCGCCGCGCGCCTCGTTGTTGACCACAACGACAGTCTCATTCGTCAGGGTGCTGAGACGACCAATAACCCGCGCTATCAGCGGCTCGTCACCGAAAGGTTCAACCGCCTTGTCACGCCCCAGCCTTCGGCTCAGCCCGCCCGCCAGCACTATGCCTGACAATCCCGTCATTCTGTCCATCCTGTTAATCAGTTTCAGTCCGATGCTAGTCGAGCTCCGCCACCACCTGCCCCATCGTCGCGGTGTCGTACCCACCAAGGGCGTCCACTTCGGCCTTGAATGCGTCGCCTCTGATGAGCGACAGCACAAACCGCACTCTCTCGCTCTCATAGTGTTCTGAAGGTATCACAAGGTCATACTGCTCTGACAGCAGCGGCACAAAGTCCAACCCCATCGCGTTGGCGGCAGACAGGATGCCCAAGCCCACATCAGCGCGACCGCCCGCAACAGCAGCGGCGACGGCAAGATGCGTGTACTCCTCGCGGTCGTACCCTTGAATGATATCGGGTTCGATGCCCAATTCGTTCAATTTGTAATCGAGAAGCAGGCGCGTCCCCGAGCCTCGCTGCCGATTGAGAAACACTACGCCGTCACGCGTCAGATCGTCCAGAATTTCAATGCCCTGCGGATTGCCCTGCGGCAGGATAAGCCCCTGTATGCGCTGCACAAGATTGACCACTACGACGTTTCTGCCTCTTAGGAAGCGCCGGATAAACGAAAGGTTATATTCGCCGGTCGCTTCATCCAGCAGGTGCGAACCTGCAATGTGCGCCTCCCCGCGCGCCAGCGCTATCAGCCCGCCCATACTGCCTACATTCGACGATGCAAGAGTCATCTTCGGGCGTTCGCGCCGCACATGGCTTGCGAGCAGGTCGAGCGTCATATCATGGCTTCCGATTGCAACGACCGTCTCTTCGATAGCCTCGACAGGCCGCAGCAATTCAACTTCCACATCTGCCCCAGCGTCCATCCCTTCGGAAAAGCGTGGAATCTTAACTATGCCGTCAGCGCGAACGAGAGACATAATCACACCCGCACCTCGCTCTACCGGCGTTGCCACAAGTTTCTCGCCCACGCGCCCCAATCGCACGCGCAGAAACTCGTCCTCGCCCATCGGCGACAGCGTTTTGCGAGTGATATTCGCCTTCACAAAGCTACGATTGGCGGAAGGCACGCCCAGCTTGCTTTCAATCAGTGGCTTCACGAACAATTCGGTTGTCAGCGCCGCCGACACTGGATAGCCAGGGATACCTAGCACCGCCTTGCCATCCACGACTCCGAGCGCGACAGGATGCCCTGGTCGAATAGCCGTACCATGCACCACCAGTTCGCCAAGAGTCTCTATCACACGGGCAGTATAGTCCTCGCTTCCCGCCGACGACCCAGCGTTGACTAGGACTATGTCATGCTGCTGCGCCGCGTCACAAACCTCGTTTAGCAGCGTGTCGAAATCATCCGGTACGACCTGTAATGTCGTGGCTTCTCCGCCCCACTCCTCGACCATGCCCGCCAGCACCAACGAGTTGAACTCGATAATATCACCCGGCTTCAGGTCGCTTCCTACCTGCACAAGTTCGTTGCCCGTGGGAATTACGGCGACGCTCGGCTTGCGACGCACCGGAAGTTCCGATAGCCCCGCAGCAGCGCAGGCGCCGAGGTCAACTGGACGTAGCGTGTGGTTCTCAGGCAGCACCAGTTCTGTCGCAACTATGTCCTCTCCAAGAGGGCGCACATGCTGGTACGGCGCGGCAGGCGACTGTATTTCCAGGATATTGCCGTCAACCTCATGCACCACTTCTACCATGATTACGGCGTCAAAGCCGTCAGGCACAGGATCACCAGTATCCACCCAGACCGCCTGCTTACCTACGGCTAGTTGCAACGGAGAAGTCTCAGTTGCGCCGACGGTGTCCGAGGCTCGAACCGCAATCCCGTCCATAGCCGCCGAATCGTAGTGTGGTGAGGAAATCTTCGCCCAAACAGGTTCGGCCGTAACCCGCCCTCTCACGCAGTTAAGCGGCTGAATTTCAGACCGCGTGTGCTTCAATGCACCAGTGCCCTCCAGCGCGCCAAGATACTGCTCCAGCGCATCCTCAAGGGGAATGTCGCTGAGATAGTAGCGCCTACCGTGCCTGTGGGAGTGAGTCATCAAGCGTCTTCTTGTTTAGGTATATACACGTCGTTGTAAATCTCTTGGAGGAGTCTCCCTTGATATGTCCAATATGGCTGAGAACTCACTCCGGCAGTGGTGCCAAGCAGACGCTTTGTGAGCCGCGCAATCGGCAAAGTGTCCCCTTGATATTCCACATTCGACCCGCTGTCGATAACCTGTGCTCTTTTGGCTTCCCTGGTGAATACCAGTTCAGATCCGATAGGAATCTCAAGAGCGCCAAACGTGAGCCTCGGTCTACGCGTTCTAATTCCTCTGGACGGTATATGACTTGATGGAGCATCAACTTCAATGGTATCCACACCGGGCGCAGGTATTATCATGTTCGACTGTATGTATAATGATTCTCCGTCCTGATAGGGAGTTAACTGAATGCAAGTTATGAGATTCTCGCCAGGTGCTTTCTCGTTCAGCCATACAACTGCGGAGGTTACTTCTGGGGCAAACCTATGACTAGCGAGAATGATTCGCTGATCGTTGTTCAATGCTGACAGGTCATCAGCGTCGAAGTGCTCTTGAAGAAGGTCCGCCGCCTCGCCGCCTTTGATATCCCTATAATTCGCAAAAATACTTATGATTCTGTCAGAGCTGGTCTGGTGAAGATAGCTCGCATACTTGATGGCTTGCCAATGCACGTCCGAACCAGTGTCGTCGCGTTTCAGCTCTATGACCACTAAGGTACCGTCAGAATCCACTGCAAGCAAATCAAGGCGTTCGTTTGTTTTATCGAAGCCGCTAAACTCCTTTGCAATTATCAGTAGGTCTTCACCTAGTATCCTAGGATTTGCCGCAATCCACTCTTGTATGTCCTTCGGTTCTTGCAAGCCTAGCTGAGCAAAGTCAACCTCTATTATCCTCTCGGATTCCTTGCTCTCAGGGTTGATCCTGAAAAGCTGCGGCTCGGTGGTCATACTTTCCTCTCATTTCCATTAACAACTTCAGAACAGCCGCACATCAACCGACTCCCCCGCATAAAGGCCAGATTTATCCAACGGCACTTTGACGACGCCGTCCGAGCGAATCAGGGTGTAAATGAGGTTGGACTTGCCAAAGACTGGCTCCGCGCTGATTACATCGCCAGCACGTTCCATTCGCACCGGCACATAGTCTTCGCGTCCCGCCGTCGATGGTATGTCCCGAAGCAGCGTCGCCTGCGCGGTCGGCAGTGTGGGAATACGCTTGCAGCCGCTAAGATGGAATATTGCTGGACGCGCTACCAAATCGAACACGACCATCGCAGACACTGGGTTGCCTGGCAGTCCAAATACGGGCTTACAGTCCACCATACCGATGACCGTCGGCTTGCCAGGCTTGATGGATATGCCGTGAACGATTACGCCCGGTTCGCCCAGGCTATTGATGACGTCGGCGGTCAGGTCACGGCTGCTGACAGAACTCCCCGCAGAGAACACCAGGGCGTCGCATTCAGCCAATCCTTGAACTGCTGCAATGCGCTGCGCCTCAAAGTCGTCTGGTGCCAACGCAATCGGCTTGGGCTTCCCGCCTGCCTGCGTAACGAGGGCAGAAATGGTGTAAGTGTTAATGTCGCGTATTTGCCCAGCGCCAACCTCAGAGTGCGGCGGCACAAGCTCATCTCCTGTCGAGACAATCCCTACAAGCGGCTTGCGATTCACGGCAACTTCGATGATGCCGAGCGCAAGCATTCCGCCAATGTCCTGTGGGCGAATCAGGCTGCCCTCTGGCAGAATTAGATCGCCTTTACGCACATCCTCCCCTACCTGCACGACATTCTCGCCGGGCGCCACCGCACGCAACACCTCTATCGCAGTTTCGTCCAGAGCCTGCGTCCGCTCAACCATCACCACAGAGTCCGCGCCTTGAGCAAGCATCCCTCCCGTGTAAGCCTTTGCGGCTTGGCCAATACCAAGACTCACAGTTGCAGCCTCGCCCATCGACACTTCGCCGACAAGGTCAAGGTACGCTGGCAGTCCTTCGCTTGCGCCAAAGGTGTCCCGCGACCGCACGGAATACCCGTCCATTGTCGAGCGCGCAAAGGCAGGCAGGTCTTCGTGCGAATAAATGTCCTCAGCCGTAATACGACCGAGCGCTTCTGATGTCGATATGACCTCGGTGCCTACTCCGAAAGGCAGCATCGGCTTTACCGCCTCGAATGCAGCGTCCGGAGCAAGCACATTGAAGAACTCAGGCATCGCATCAACACTTCATAAATTCGTCATAGGCGATCGGCCTGCCGATATACTTCAAAACTGTTCGTACCGCTGCAAACCGACCGCCCTGACCTACAGCCCCAATATATTCCCCGCAGCATCCACATCGAGCGCGCGCGGTGAACCCGGCAGTCCCGGCATCGTCATTATGCTTCCGGCGATCGGATAGATGAAGCCCGCGCCCACCGATGCACGCACGTCATTGACCTCGAACGTGTAACCTGAAGGCCTGCCTTTCAGACGCGGATTGTGCGATATAGACAAGTGCGTCTTCGCCATGCATACCGGCAGGTCGCTCCACCCTAGCTCTGTGTAGCGGCGCAGAGGTCTCCGTGTGGATGGCGCCCACGAAACATCGTCCGCTCCGTACATCTTCTGCGCCAGCGCAAGCACCTTGTCTCGAATCGAAGCGTCCTCTGGATACATGTAAGTAATTTCTGGGTCGTCTCCGGAAGTGGCCTCGATTACGGCCTCGGCGAGATCAACGCCGCCTGCACCGCCCTCGGTGAAAACGCGAGTGTCCACGGCAGCGAATGCGCCCGCCTCTTCACAGCCTTGTTTGACTATCGCAAGCTCGCCTTCCGTGTCAGATGGGAACCTGTTGAGCGCAACGACTACGGGCAAGCCGAACGAGCGGATTGCGCCAATTAGATGTACCAGATTCGCCATGCCCCGCTGAACTCTTTCTTCGTTGGGCGTATCGAGCTCGCGTCGCAGTGCCCCACCGTGCGATCTGAGTGCGCGCACTGTCGCGACGATGACCGCGCCGCTAGGCTCAAGCCCGTTGAAGCGCGCCTTGATATGCATGAATTTCTCGAAGCCCAAATCCGCGCCGAAGCCCGCTTCCGTAAGTACATAGTCGGCATAACCGAGGGCAATCCTATCGCCGATCACTGAGCTGCAACCATGCGCGATGTTTCCGAACGGACCCGCATGCACGATGACAGGCTGCCCCTCAGTTGTCTGCACGAGGTTCGGCTGAATCGCATATCGCAGCAGCGACATCATCGAGCCGACAGCGTTCACATCTTCAGCCGTAACGGGATCTCCTGAGTCGGTCAGCCCGACCACGATGCGACTCAGCCTCTCTCGCAGGTTTTCGAGGCTGGACGACAACGCGAGTACGGCCATAATCTCGGATGCAGTTACGATGTCGAAGCCGGATTCGCGCATCGGAGCGTTCGGCGAACCGCCGATGCCTGAAACAATAGTCCGCAGCGCCCTGTCCTCGACATCGGTAACGCGCCGCCAAGTGATGCCAGTAGGTCCGAAACCGGAAATCTGTCCACGCTGCGCCACATTGTCCGTCAGAGCCGCGAGCAGGTTGTGCGCCGAACCAACGGCGTGCGCGTCTCCCGTGAAGTGGATGTTCACCTCATCCTGCGGCTCCACGAGAGACAAGCCGCCGCCCGTGCCGCCGCCCTTGATGCCGAATATGGGTCCGAGTGAAGGCTCTCGCAGCGTCGCAACGACCTTCTTGCCCAACCTCCCGAAACCCTGTGCCATGCCGACGGTCGTGGTTGTCTTGCCTTCTCCGGCAGGCGTCGGAGTAATGCCTGTTACGACGATGAGCTTGCCCCGCTTGCCGCCCGTGCGTTCGGCGCTCAACGGTATCTTAGCCTTGTAGTGACCCTGCGGGATGAGTGTCTGAGTGTCCAGTCCCAGCTCAGCCGCGACATCCATTATTGGGCGCATGTCTTTTGCTCCTTCGTAGTACCAACATAGTTGGCAAGTTACCAGTTCTCGGGTCAGCATGCTTCAGGCAGGCCACACGCATTTTAGCACGTGCGCCCGTTTCAGGGATTAGGCCACCGTTTAGTCCCAGTTGAACACCACTTTACCCGTAGTCGCGCCACTGAACAGCGTGAAGGCCTCTTCGGCCTTATCCAGCGTGAAGCGGTGTGTGATTATGTCGCTCAACGGAATTTCGCGCTCCACGACCCAAGTCGCCAGCTCTTCCAGCACCGTCTTGCTAAAAGTCCACGAGCCGAACAGGTTAAGCTGACGGTGAATGATGTCAGGCGACGGTTCGACGGTCATTGTGCCACCCTCCCCGACGAGGCAAGCGCGTCCCCAAATGCGCGTGCTGCGAATGGCGTTTGCGCGCACATCTCCGATGCCAGTGGCGTCTAGCGTGCAGTCGGCGCCCCTGCCGCCTGTCAGCTCATATATTGCGCTCACCGGGTCATCCCGCATCGGGTCGATGCTTTTCCACGCGCCTGACGCCTCAGCAAGCTCCCTGCGCTCCGCCACCGGATCAACGGCAATCACGCGAGCGCCCATCTGTGCCCCGAGGAATGTGCCGCTCAGTCCCACAGGACCCTGCCCGAAGACTGCAAGGACATCGCGGCCTGACACATCGAGCCGACGCAGAGCCTGGTATGCCGTGCCCGTTCCGCACGCTATCGCTGCGCCCTCTTCGTAGCTCAGACCGTCCGGCATTGGCACACACATGTAGTCCTCGATGAGCTCATAGTCGGCGTTGCCGCCGTGCGCCCCCGAGCCATAGACCCTTTGGTACTCGCTCTGGCATAGCTGCGTCCAACCGGTCTGGCAGTATTCGCATCGCTGGCAGCCGCTGTAATGATGCACCATCACGCGGTCGCCGACACGCACATTCCGTACACTCGCGCCGACTTCAGCCACAATGCCACAAGGCTCATGGCCGGTAATCACTTCAGCGCGGGGGCCAAGCTCTTCCAACGACGAGCGGTACGGCCGCAGGTCGCTACCACACAGCCCGGACGACTTCATTTCCACGACGACCTGCCCCGTACCCGGCGACGGGTCTGAGAATTCTCTGATTTCCAACTTGCCGTTACCCGTAAATACTACGCCGAGCATATTTGCACCTCCGGCTTACTAAAAGCTCTTTTCGTTCCTAGTGAACTTGTCGGACAATTAGTCCTGCTGAAAAATACTGCCCATAATGCTTAGGTATGTTGACTCTCGTCATACAGTAACGCACCTGCTATCGACACCACCGACCCGCCCTGAGGGTCGGCCGGACACTGATCATAGCCCATAGATTCGCCACGCAGGCTTCTTCCGTTCAGATACTCCAGCATAAGATAGATCGGCGATATGCCGCATATACGGCGCGAGTCCGATTCCGCGCGCGAACGCTCGAAGAAAGCCGCGCCATCCCCGCTGCAGATGTCAGTCATCGACTCGCTATCGGCCGCAGCGAGCTTGGCACGCGCTATTGTATCCAATGGAGTATCAGCCCCAAATGCTGGTCCCAGATGCGCCAAATCACCTGCCGCGATGACCAGAGTGTTGCGAGCGGTCGTCGCATATCTCAGGTAGTCGAGTGCCGAATTTAGTTTCATATCCTCCGATGGATGCCCGTTTCCCGCCACAAAGTGATGGAACGAGCCGCACAAGATTGGCACGACGGAGCATGCGCGCCCATCGAGAAAGTGATGCAGCCACACAGACGCTAGCTCGATGGAGTGCTCATTGATATGGTGAATTTCCTCTTGGTATGCCCGCTTCTCGCCAAGGACATCGGCAAGTCCGTCAACTATATCCGTGTCCGTAGGCAAAGTGCCGTATGGCGTATGGTAGCTTTGTCGTGTCGGCGTAATCATGCCAAGCCCGCCTGAATGGTCGGTTCCGAATATAATGACCAGCTCCACATCGTCAAGCGACGGCTTGGCGCGTTGCCACAACTCCGCGTATGTTCTGTTTCCGCGCGCGTAGTCTATGTGAGGGCATAGCATACCGACGAGTGCGTCGGACTGAGCATGGCTGTTCTCCTGCACCGGCGTCTCTGAGCAGTAGCCTCCCATCGCACTTCTGAGACCTGCCGCATCTCCCGGATACACGGGCCCAGCATGCGACGGTGGACGATGCCTTGCCTGCCGATAGCGCCGCACCACCTCGGCGGCGGCATCCTGATACGCGCCGTTTTCCAGCAGTAGCGCATCGTCGAGCTGCTCGATAATCTGCGCGATGACTTCTTCGGGAAGAGTGTTGCCCGTCCGCACCAGCAAACCCGAGCGCAGTCCAGAAACATCCCGTGTTCCATCGCATAGCGACAGCAGCGGCGCGAGAGGCTGTGGTATCAGAGCCCCATCCCTGGCTATGCCAAGGCTATCGTGCAGATAAATCATGCGCTGCCCCTGATAATCCACTAGCTGCGGCTCCAGTAGCCTCAATTTTGGATGCGTGGGAACGCTCCGACCCGATTCCCTTACCAATCCCGTCACCTCCGTTTTGCCACAGTCAGCGCCTGTTCGCGTACTGATGCCGCGCTGATTATAGACCAGAAAGGAGGGCATGGCTATCGGCGCAACGAACACCTGCGCCACACAAGATTGACCAAATCTTGCACGCAACCGCGTTGAAAGTGGCGAATGAGCCTGTGCTATAATTGCACTCCAGTAAGTTCGCAGTCGCCGAACATGCGCAATTGGCACGCCTTCCGAGACGCGCCAATTTGGGCAAGGGAGAGACGTGAAAGCATGTTGACAGAGGGACTAAATGGCTCTGTATGAAGACCTAAAAGTGTTTAGCGGCAACGCACATCGCAAACTGGCGAAGGACATTTGCGCCTACTTGGACATACCTCTTGGCAAGTGCGAGGTGTTCAAGTTCAGCAATGACAACACCTTCGTCAGGATACTAGAGAACATCCGCCAGCAGGACGTATTCCTCGTTCAGCCCATCGCCTTCCCCGTCAACGACCACATCATGGAGCTCCTGATAATGATCGACGCCGCCAAGCGCGCATCGGCGGGTAGGATCACCGCGGTTATTCCCTACTACGCATACGCTCGCAGTGACAAGAAGGACCAGCCACGCGTGCCCATCACGGCCCGCTTGGTGGCAAATCTCATCGAAACGGCGGGAGCAGACCGCGTGCTCACCCTCGAACTCCACGCTGGTCAGATACAGGGGTTCTTCAACGTTCCTCTCGACGAACTCAGCGCGATTCCTAATCTCGCAAATCACTTCAACGCCAGAAATGTCAAAAGCAACATCGTCGTGGTGGCGACGGACGCCGGAGACGCGAAGCGGGCCCGCAACATGGCGAACAGGCTTGACGCTCCGATCGCCATCGTGGAGAAGGTGCGCATCGGCAATCAGGAGCGAGTCGAGGCTGCGACGCTAATCGGCGATGTGCGCGACAGGACCGCGATCATCGTTGACGACGAAATTGGCACCGGCGGCACTGTCATCGCCACCGCCGACACGCTGCGCAACCACGGCGCCCGCGACATCTACTGCTACGCCGCTCACCCCGTTCTCGCGGGAAAGGCAACCGAGATATTGGAAAATAGTACGATCAAGGAACTGGTCGTTACCGACTCCCTGCCCGTCCCGCCCGCCAAGATGGGGACGAAAACCAGTGTAGTATCGGTCGCGCCGATCTTAGGGGAGGCGATTCAGCGCATCCACAGCGGCACTTCCGTTGGCGCAATGTTCAACGGCGGCGGCGCGTAACATCTCCCCTTCCTGCCAATTGTGTGCAGGCGGCTAGCCCATCCTAACTGGTCGCCGCCAAAGCTTCCCTTCTACCCGCCTTCAGTCTCGATTTGCCAAGTAGGTTATAATAGGCAGTAGAGGCTCGCCATGTTTGCCTCGGCGGCTCGCCGAAGCAAAGCGACAGAAGAGACCGTGGGACCAATTCTCTCGGTTGCAGGAACGAATCTCTTGACTACGGGGCAGATCTATCATGTTGAATTCACTCACTAAACTGCTTGGCGGATCCAACGAAGGGGCGCTCAAGAAGCTGCGCCGCACTGTTGAAGCCATAAACGACCTCGAAGCCGAGTTCGAGCGCATGTCCGACGCCGACCTCGTGACGCAACGCTACCGATTCCGTCAGCGCCTCGAAGCCGGCGAAGAACTCGACAAGATCCTGCCCGAAGCGTTCGCCGCGGTGCGCGAGGCATCAAAGCGCGTTCTCGGTATGCGCCACTTCGATATGCAGCTCATCGGCGGAATGGTGCTCCATCAAGGCAAGATTGCCGAGATGCGAACAGGCGAGGGTAAGACGCTCGTCGCCACTCTGCCCGCTTACCTTAACTCCCTGACAGGCAGCGTCCATGTTGTCACTGTCAACGACTACCTTGCCCGCCGCGATGCTCAGTGGATGGGTGAGGTCTATCACTTCCTAGGCGCATCGATTGGCGTGCTCCAGAATCAGGCTGCTTACATGTTCGACCCGCTCGCAGAGACTTCCGAACGAGGCATGGAGAAGCTACGCCGCGTAGAGCGCAGGGAGGCTTACGCCGCGGACATCACATACGGCACGAACAACGAGTTCGGTTTCGACTATCTGAGAGACAACATGGTCGTCGAACTTGCGCAGCGCGTGCAGACCAACCGCGACTTCGCAATCGTGGACGAGGTGGACAACATCCTCATCGACGAGGCGCGGACACCGCTCATCATCAGCGGTCCCGCGCAACAATCACCCAACGAATACCGCCGCTTCGCCCGACTCGCCACAACCCTGCAAGGTGAAGACGATTACTCCATCGACGAGAAGCACCGCACGGCGGCCCTTACGAACGAGGGCATCTCCAAGCTCGAAAAGATGCTTAATGTCACTAATATCTACGGGCAGGAGAACTTCGAGCTTGTTCATTATGCCGAGAACTCGCTCAAGGCGCTGGCCATATTCGAGCGCGACCGCGACTATGTTGTGCAGAACGGCGAAGTCGTAATCGTAGATGAATTCACGGGACGGCTCATGACGGGGAGGCGCTACTCCGACGGTCTGCATCAGGCGATCGAAGCAAAAGAAAACGTCAAAGTGCAACGCGAGTCTGTAACCTACGCCACAATAACGCTGCAGAACTACTTCAGGCTCTACAATAAGCTGTCAGGCATGACGGGCACGGCTTCCACAGAGGGCGAAGAGTTCTGGAAGATATACAAGCTTGAAGTCGTAGAGATTCCCACCAATATGCCGATGATTCGGCAGGACGATCAGGACCTGATCTACCCAAATCAAGACGCCAAATACCGCGCCGTCGTGGGTGAGATCAAAGAGCGCAGCCGCGCCGGGCAGCCCATCCTTGTAGGCACTACCGACATTGACAAGTCTGAGATGCTCAGCGACATGCTCCGCAAGGCAGGGGTGGCGCACGAAGTCCTGAACGCCAAGCAGCACGAGCGCGAGGCGCAGATAATAGCTCAGGCCGGTCGTCCCGGCGCAGTGACTGTCGCCACAAATATGGCGGGACGCGGCACGGACATCATTCTTGGCGGCAACCCTGAAACCCTAGGCATATCCGAGGACGAGTGGCAGGCGGAACATGATCGCGTGCTTAAGCAAGGCGGTCTGTTCATCCTAGGCACCGAGCGCCACGAAGCGCGTCGCATCGACAACCAGCTCCGCGGGCGCTCCGGTAGGCAGGGCGACATGGGGCAGTCACGCTTCTATGTCGCGCTCGATGACGAACTCATGCGGCGCTTCGGCGGCGACACCATCAAGCGCTTCATGGGCTGGGCTATGGAGGAAGAGGGGCACATCGAGAGCAAGGCGGTCAGCAAGGCCATCGAATCGGCGCAGGTCAAGACCGAAGCCTTCCACTTCGACATCCGCAAGCACCTCGTCGAATATGACGATGTCGTCAACACCCACCGAGACGTAATCTATGGGGAGCGGGAGAAGCTTCTCGGCGGCGCCGACCTCAAGGCAAATATGGCCTCCATGGTCGAGGCGAATCTAGTGGAGATGCTGCAGCAGTATCTCGTCGGCAACAATCCTGAGCAGTGGAATACGGAAGCCCTTGTAAGCGAGCTCAGCGGCATTATGCCCTTGCCGCCCGAATTCAGAGACCCTGACGACATGCGCGACTACTCCACCGAAGAGATAGAGGAAGGTGTGTTGGGACACGCCTCTTTCCTGTACGAGAAGGTTGAGGACGAACTCGGCGCCGACGAAATGCGCAACCTGGAACGCCATGTGATGCTGCGTGTCATCGACAGCAACTGGGTGCAGCACCTTACGGCGATGGAGAACCTGAGGCAGGGCATCGGTCTCCACGCATTCGGACAGCGCGACCCGCTCGTGATGTACAAGAAGGAAGGTCACGAGAAGTTCCAGGATTTGCAGTCCCGCATCCAGCGCGACATCGTGCATGCAATCTACAACATCGGCGATATGATGCAGCAGAACGCCCGACTTAATGGCAGCAACAAGGGCAACGCGAACGCGAACGGTCGCCGCCAGAGATCGAACGGGGCATCAGAGCGCAATAACGCCAGTGTGATGACCAACGTCGTTTCCAACCAGCGCGAGGCCGTCCCCGCGGGCAGCCGCAAAGTCGGGCGCAACTCACTCTGCCCTTGCGGAAGCGGCAAGAAATACAAGCGCTGCCACGGCGCATAACACCGACTATCCGCCGGATCTAAGGCAGCGTAAAGAGAGCGTTTTCACCCCAAAGAGAATGTTGGCGTGGGGACGATAAACACGCAATCCGCATTGTGAATCCTGTCAGAACGCCAGAACACTGAATTTCTGAGAAACTGAAAGATTGACCTGCATACCATGAACAACGCCCAGATAGCCGAAACATTCGAGAACATCGCCGGCCTACTTGAAATGAAGGGCGAGAAGGTCTTCACCATCCGCGCCTACCAGCGCGCCGCACGCACCATCGAGCGCCTGCCCATGGAACTCCAGGACATGCTCCACGACGAGCAAGACCTACGCAAGATTCCCGGTATCGGCAAGGCCATCTCAGAAAAGATCGCCGAGATGGTCGAGACAGACTCTCTGCGCTACTACGACAACCTCAAGACGGAGTTCCCAGACGGCATCCTCGAAGTAATGCAAATCCCGGGATTAGGACCCAAGACCGTGCGCCGACTCTGGCAGGATCTTGGCGTAACCGACATCCCCGGACTACAAGCAACCATAGATGACGGCAGCCTAGCGTCCCTACCACGCCTCGGCAAGAAGACCGCCGAGAACATCGCTCGCCAGATCCAGTTCCAACGCAGCCAGAGCAAGCGAATGCCAATCGCACGCGCACAGCCGATCTACGACAGGCTAATCGGATCACTGCAGGAACAATGCCCCAGCATTAGTCGCATCGTCCCCGGCGGGAGCCTGCGCCGTTTCGAGGAGACCATCGGGGACATTGACCTGGTATGCACGGCTGACGACCCCTATCAAGTGCTGAATGCGCTCGTCGCAATGTCCAACGTTGCCGATGTAATCGGACACGGTGACACTAAGGCGTCCGTGTATCTCACCGACGGGATTCAGGTTGACCTGCGTGTGGTGAACGAGCGGCACTTTGGAGCGCTGCTGCAATACTTCTCAGGAAACTTGCAGCACAACATTCTGCTGCGCGACCGGGCAAACGCCCTTAACCTGTCACTGAACGAGTACGGAATCACAGACAGGGAAACAGGCGTCATCGAAGAGTTCCCCGAAGAAGAGACGCTCTACAATCGTTTGGGCTTGCAATATATACCGCCCGAACTACGACAGGGTGTCGGCGAGGTCAAGGCGGCCCTCGAAAACAGGATTCCGCGACTAGTCGAAGTGTCAGACATCCGCGGCGACCTTCACGATCACAGCGATTGGAGCGATGGGCGCGACCCCATGGAAGCGATGGTACTCGCGGTTAAAGAACGCGGCTTGGAATATCTTGCAATGACCGATCACTCTGTCGGCAGGGGAATCGCAAACGGGCTTAGTGTAGAGCGGCTCGAAAGGCACATGGCGCTTGTCCGCCAACTCGAGTGCGACATCAGCGGCATTCGCCTGCTATGCGGCACCGAGATGGACATCCGCGCGGATGGCAGTCTCGACTACGACGACGATATCCTTGAGCACCTGGACTGGGTAATAGGCTCTATTCATTCCGGCATGGGGCAGGACGTAGCCACGATGACTGAGCGTGTCATAAGGGCGATGCGCAACCCTCACGTAGATGTCATCGGTCACCTCAGCACCCGGCTCGTTGGCGAACGACAACCCGTAGAAGCCGACTATGAAGCCATATTCAGGGCGGCGGCGGAAACCGGTACCGCTTTAGAAATCAACGCCTCGCCGGAGCGCCTGGACCTCAGAGACAGCCACGCGGCCCGCGCCCGCGAACTTGGCGTCCCCCTTGCCATCAGTACCGATGCCCATACCATCGAAGCGCTGAACAACACCCGCTTCGGAGTTGGCGTGGCGCGCAGAGCGTGGTGCGAACCTCACCACATTCTCAACACTCTACCCTTCGGCAGTTTCCTCGAATATCTCAGGTTGCCCAAAAGCAAGAGGACGGAAGCGTTTGCAAGACTTGCACGAGAATGATGTCATCGATGCCGTCGCTCCGACTGCGCCCACAGACGGAGAAGACGCCGAAGCCATAGCGCACCTGCTAGGCGCGCTTGAGCGCGGGGTGGACTGGCCCACTGCGATACTGCAAACCATGTCAATCTGGCGCACTGCGACAGAAACTATAGGCGACAGATACAACAACTATTTCATCGACGGAGAAGCATTCGACTGGCTGCTAATGGCGGAGCGCCTGATCAATGTTGCCGGTGACCTTATTCCGAAGGACGAGCGTGAAACACTGCTCTTCACGGGCCGCTTCCCGGAGAGTTTCGATGCAGAAGGCTTCAGAGATTTGCTCGGTGTGCAGAAGCACAGCGGATACCTGAATTACTTCTACGG
The DNA here is from genome assembly GCA_965221045.1 of Dehalococcoidia bacterium. Classification (GTDB taxonomy): domain Bacteria; phylum Chloroflexota; class Dehalococcoidia; order Lucifugimonadales; family JADFKI01; genus Bin90. Next base: position 3,592,952 of record OZ244863.1, on the reverse strand, counting down.
TGTGGTCGTCGAGGAAGCCTTGCAGCTAGCGGTTGAGCGCGAAGTGCATAAGCGCGAAGTCAGCAATGGCAATCAGTATCAGGACGACTTCACTGAAGAGGCCTTCTTTAGGATTTATCGGCGAGGCCGGACAGAACTCTTTCAAGATTTCTGCGACCAGATGGGCTATCCCGACGCGAGTTCAATGTCCCTCAGCCAATGCAAGGAGTTCTTATACTGGCTCTTCAAGCACCGCGTTCACATCTCGGACAAGGCCAAAATTGCAAGCGACACCCGGAAAGGCATGGCTCAGCTTCAGGAGTTGGCCAACGCCCAGCCCAACTCGACAGCCATCGGCTACGCCCCAGAACAACCCTAGACCCAACCGATTGTCAGTGGTGAGCATGCCGGATGACGTCCGGCCTCTATCCCCTCAGTCCTATCTAACAAACAAAGTCAGCCCCTTTCGCCATGCTCCTCGGGCGGCTTTATTCCGCGAAACATCTGCAACAGCAGGGCGTTGTAAACAAGCTTCGTAACAGCGCCGACCAGAAAGGGCGCACCCAGATACGCCACCTGCGCGATAATCCCCGCCAAAGTAGGACTGATTGTCTGCGCCGCATTGCGCCCAAGATTATTCAGGCTAGCCATCGCAGTCCTCGACTCCGCGGGTACAATTGCCATAGTGTAAGACTGGCGCGTGGGTACATCCATGTCATTGCATATCTCATGCAACAGAAAGAACGCCACCGCCAGCCACACATTGAACGAAAGCGCCATCCCGATGAACATCAGGTTCGCAACAACTTGCGTGAACGCCATCGTGTTCACAAGCCCTATGCGCGCAGCCACCGGCGCAGCAAGGGCAACCGACACCACATTCAGCAGCTGCGCCGCGAAGAAGATGCCCGATATGCCGAGCAGGTCAACGCCGAAGCGGTTCACGAACCAGAATGACACAAAACTGCGAACTGCGAACCCTCCGCCCAACGCGTCCAGCGCCGACAGCCCGGTCATCTTCCATATAACTCCGCGGGCAGACGGAGCCCCAGTCGGAACGCTCTCCTTGCTCGCAGAAACCGTCTTCCTTTGCACTTCGATACGCGGCGACAGGCGTGCATACAACATAATTGTGCCAGCGGCAATGACGGTGTATATAACGAACATCAGCTTGAATGACGCCAGTTCGCCAATATCCGTCCACTGCTGAAACAGCACAGGCAGCGCAATCAGCAGAGCCCCCAGCGACCGCGTAAAGATAGTCACAAGGTTATACCAGCTAAACACCACCGTGCGCTGCGACGGCGCGGTAGCTTCTGCCAGCACGGCAGTATCCAGCGATATAAAGGCCGTGCGGTCGCCGCCCCCGGAAGTCGTCACCGCGAACACGCCGACCAACATCAGAACCACAATGTCTGAGGAAATCGAGAAGCCCACCCCGCCCGCGACCATCAGCAGCGACATTGCAATGAACATCCGCTTGCGCCCGATGGTGTCGCCCTTCCAGCTTGCCAGCATGTTCGAAAGCGCGCTTCCAGCCATTATCGCGCTGAACACAAGCCCCGCCTGCAGCGCGCTGAAGCCCAGCAGCGTCAGGTAAACGCCCAGAAAGACACTGATAAAGCCGTAATCCAGCGTTCGCAGCGCAGCGGCAGCAACAATGATATTGCCGTCGCGTCCCACTTGCGGCATAATGCGTGACAGCATCAGCAGGATTTTCGCGCAGGCAGATGTCGCTCTTCGCCATTCCTGCTTTTGCAGGAATCCATCGTATTACGACGCTGAGCGGTAACTAGTAGCGGAAGCATTTCGACCTAAGCGCGGGCGCGCCCTACCCACCCAGCCTTGCCAGAATTTCCTCCGCTCTGCTCTTACGCTCTTCGATGCTCTCCAGCCGTTCACGTTCGCGCTCTACCACCTCGTCGGGTGCTCTTGACAAGAACCGCTCATCACTCAGGCGCACGGCAAGCCGATCCCTGTTGAGCTCGATGTCCGCGATCTCGCTGCGAAGACGTTCGCGTTCCTTGTCCAAGTCCACCAGTCCGCCCAGTGGGATCGTAACCACACCCTTCGACAGCACCAGCGAAACGCTGTCATTCGATATAGCACCGTTGCTCTCGGCGCCGAACTTCAACGGCTCCACACGCGCCAGCATCTTAATTACGTCCGCCTCTGCCTCCGCGACCGCGCCGTCCTGTGGCAGATCCAGCACCGCCTCGATGCGCTGATGTTGCTGTATGCGAAACTCAGCACGCAAGTTTCGTATCGAGCGCACGGTCTCCATTACCAGGGAAATGTCGTCCTCGGCCTCTTCGTCGTAGAAATCCGCGTTCGCATCCGGATACTCCGCTACAATCAGGGCGTCGGGCGCATCGGGATCGGCTGGAACGCGCTCCTTCAGAGCCTGCCATATCTCCTCGGTCACGAACGGCATGAATGGGTGCAGCATCCGCAGCACGCGCTCGAGCACATAAGCGAGATACGGCAACGGCGACTCCTCGTCATCGCCATCGGACCGCAGCCGAATTTTCGCCATCTCAATGTACCAGTCCGCATACTCATGCCAGAAGAAATCGTGAATCGCCCGCTGCGCTTCGCCGAACTGGTAGTCTTGCATGAACTGTTCGACCTGCTCCGTCAAGCGATTCAGACGACTCATTATCCAGCGGTCTTGCCTGTGTGTGGGCAGATCGGGACTATGCCAGCCGTCAAGCGCCGCACCAGCGCCTTCCAGGTTGCCCATGACGAAGCGCGCGGCATTCCACAGCTTGTTGGCGAAGTTTCGGCTCGCCTCCAGCTTCTGCTCGTTCAGACGCTGGTCGTTGCCCGGCGAGTTCCCAATTGTCAGCGCAAACCTCAGTGCGTCGGCCCCGTATATGTCGATTAGCTGAAGCGGGTCAAGCACGTTACCCCGCGTCTTGCTCATCTTCACGCCTTCAGGGTCGAGTACAAGCCCATGCAGATAGACGGTATGGAACGGCGACGCGCCCATATTTTCGATGCCCATCATCATCATCCGCGCCACCCAGAAGAAAATGATGTCGTAGCCCGTCTCCATCACGCTAGTCGGGTAGAAGTAATCCAGGTCCTCGCTGTCATTCGGCCAACCGAGCGTCGAGTGCGTCCACAATCCCGAGCTAAACCATGTGTCCAGCACATCCTCGTCCTGTCTCAGCGCGCTAGACCCGCACGCGTCGCAAATTGTCGGGTCATCGAGCTCCACTATCACCTCATCGCAGTCGTCGCAGTACCATACGGGTATGCGATGTCCCCACCACAGTTGGCGGCTGATGCACCAGTCGCGGATATTGTCCATCCAGTTGAAATAGACCCTGGCAAACCGCTCAGGGATTATCCGCGTGTCGCCGCTTGCCACGGCATCGCGAGCCGGCTTCGCCAGTGGCTCCATCTTCACATACCACTGGTTCGTGACAATCGGCTCGACAACATTGTCGCACCTGTCGCAGTGCCCCACCGAATGACGATACGGCTCGATGTGTTCCAGCAGCCCGTCCTCTTCAAGTTGCGCGACTATATTCTTACGAGCCTCCGACATGTCTTGACCCTCGTAAGGTCCGGCGTTTGAATTCAGCGTACCGTCAAGATTCATCACGCTGACACTCGGCAGCCCGTGTCGCTGCCCTATCTCGAAGTCGGTCGGGTCATGGCCCGGCGTAACCTTTAGCGCCCCTGTACCGAATCCAAGCTCGACGGCGTCGTCCCCAATGACCGGCAACCTTCTGCCAATCACAGGCAGCACCGCGCTCTTACCGATGTGATCCGTGTACCGCTCATCCTCCGGATTCACTGCTACCGCTGTGTCGCCCAGCAGCGTCTCAGGCCGCGTTGTGGCGACAACCAGCGCGCCACTGCCGTCCTCCAGCACATACCGGATGTTATACAGATAGCCGTTCTCTTCCTGATATTTCACTTCCAGGTCTGAGAGCGCCGTTCGGCAGCGCGGGCACCAATTGGTAATCCGCTCTCCTCTGTAAATCAGCCCTTTCTTGTAGAGATTTACGAAAGTCGTGCGCACTGCATTGCTCGGTCCCTCGTCCAGCGTGAATGCCGCGCGTGTCCAGTCGCATGACGCGCCTATTCGCTTCGTCTGCTCGTATATCCTGCTGCCATACCTATCTACCCACTGCCACACTGTTTCGTTGAACCCGTCGCGCCCTAAGTCATGGCGAGTTACGCCTTCACCCGCGAGCATTCGCTCCACAACCACCTGCGTAGCGATACCCGCGTGGTCCGAGCCGGGTAGATATAACGCGGGGTTGCCCTTCATTCGATGCCAGCGCACCATCAGGTCCTCAAGCGCAATCGTAAGTGCGTGCCCCATGTGCAACTCGCCGGTAACATTGGGCGGTGGCATGATAACCGTGAACGGCTCGCGCTCATGGTCGATCTCCGGTTTGAAGTACCCGCCATCAGACCAGAAGTCGTAGATGCGCTGCTCGACGCTTTGCGGCTCGTATGCTCGTGGAATCTCGCTCAAAGGCTTAGCCTGTGCCATATATTTCAATCCTCAAGTAACCGATGGACATAATCATGCCCATCCTGTCTATCGATGCCAGCTTCAGCCCTATCCGCTATAAATGTACTGGCCTCCGACCCTGTCGCAGTTCAGCCGCCGATTCAGGTGCAGCCCTTCCAGTACGAATTCCACCGCCGACGCAATTGCTGCGGCATCCTCAGACTCTTCAATGTCCTTTATCAACTCAGTCGCCTCACCCATGTGTGCGTAATTTCGAAGATAGTCGGAAGAAGGTACATCGCTTCCCGTCTCAATTGTCAGGCCTTCCTCGAATTGCTGAGTAAGGTCCGCGAACTGGCGCGCCTGGTAATAGCGACCGAATGTGTTCAGCACGGCCTTTTTCACAAGGTCGTCGATTACTCGAAGTTCCCGCCCTTCTTCCACGCTCTCCATTTCAATTTTACCGGTGGTGGATGCAACTATGGCAGGCAGGTCGCTGACTCGTGGCGATGCGGGCTCACCGTGCCGTAGGCTGCGCTTGAATGCCGCGCTCAGAATCGTCTCATAGTTGGCAATGGACACTCGCAGGCTGACGCCCGAACGCTGGTTGATATCTGGGCTACGCCGTGCCAGAGCCGTTATCTCTGCGACGATTTCCTTCATGTACTGTGGCACTCTCACGCTTTCGTGCGTATCTTCGAAGTTAGCGTATTCCTGCTGCACAATGTCAATCTCTTCGTCCAGTGAGCGCGGGTAGTGCGTCCGAATCTGCGCCCCGTACCTGTCCTTCAATGGCGTGATGATACGTCCGCGGTTCGTGTAGTCCTCGGGGTTCGCTGTCGATATCAGGAAGATATCGAGCGGCAGCATAATGCGGTAGCCCTTAATCTGGATGTCCCGCTCCTGCATCAGGCTGAACAGGCTCACCTGTATGCGCTCCGACAGGTCGGGCAATTCGTTGATGCAGAATATTCCTCGGTTGGTGCGCGGTATCAGACCGTAGTGTATCGTCAGTTCGTCCGAAAGATAGCGCCCCTCAGCCACCTTGATTGGGTCAACTTCGCCTATCAGGTCAGCGACGGTGATGTCGGGAGTCGCCAGCTTTTCGCTATATCGCTCATCCCGATGCAGCCAGCGCACCTTCGCTTCATCGCCTTCCGCACCGAGCGTAACTTTGCATTCCGCACAAATAGGCTCTATGGGATCGCAGTTAAGCTCGCACCTGTCCATAACAGGCACCTCTTCGTCGAGCAGCGACACCATGTGCCGAATCAGCCGTGACTTCGCCTGCCCACGCTCGCCTAGCAGGATAATGTCCTGCCCAGCGAGAATCGCGTTCTCCAACTGCGGTATGACCGAATCCTCAAAGCCGACAATACCGGGGAAAAGTTCGTCGCCGTTCTGGATCTTAACAATGAGATTATTGCGTATCTCTTCGCGTATAGTCAGGGGCTTGTAGCCGCTCGCTCGAAGTTCACCAAGTGTCTTAGCCTTGCCGGGCATAGTCGCTCTCCCATCCCCTTATTTTCAAAGCATGCTCTGCATGCTGCTGTAATACAGCAAGATCGTAGCCACCAGACCACGATGAACACAACAATAATAACAGACATTCGCCGCCACTGGCACACCGACCAGCCGACAAACTGATATACTAGTAGGTGCGATGCAAAACTATATCTGCAAGACATGTGGCGTCGAATTCACCGAGAGTGAGACGCCTCCGCCGAACTGCCCCATCTGCGATGATCCGCGCCAGTACATCGGCTCGGACGGACAGCAGTGGACCACGATGGATGAGCTGAAGGCGCAAGGTTACGCCAATGAAGTCCGGGACCTTGAACCCGGTCTTACCGGTATCGGCATAGTGCCTTCGTTCTCTATTGGACAGCGCGCCCTGCTGCTGCAGACGCCTGCCGGCAATGTACTCTACGACTGCATCAGCCTGCTCGACGACAGCGCAATCGCAGCCATACAGGCGCGTGGCGGTATACAGGCTATCTGCTTTTCGCACCCGCACTTCTACGACAGCATGGTTTCGTGGAGCCTTGCGTTCGACGACGCGACCATCATCGTTCCGGAAGCCGACCGCGAACACGTAATGCGCCCGCACGCGAACATCCAATACTGGGACGGACAGCCCCTTGAGGTAATGCCCGGCGCAACCCTGATCCAGTGTGGCGGTCACTTTGAAGGCAGCGCGGTGCTGCATTGGCCAGACGGAGCGGACGGCAAGGGGGCGCTTTTCGTAGGCGATTCCATCACCGTCGTTCCAGACCGCCGATTCGTCAGTTTCATGACAAGCTACCCCAATCTCATACCGCTGTCAGCCTCGGAGATTGAACACATCGTAGCCGCAGTGGAGCCTTACGACTTCGACCGCATATACGGCGGTTGGTGGGGCCGCAATGTAACGCACGGGGGCAAGGAAGCAGTCCGACGCTCGGCCTTCCGCTACATCGAACATATCCAAGGGTAGGCGAATATCAAGGAGGCAGCGAGTCCTACTCACGCCGCCTGTATATTTCCAATCCCGCGTACGACAGGATACTGCCCCTGATTGCCACCTCAGGCTTATTGATCGTAACTCTAACTGCGCTCACATTAAGTGTCTCGAGAATCTGCCCTGCGATATCCTCTGCAACGCTCTCTATCAGGTCTTTGCTTTCGCCTTCCATAACTGCTTTCACGATTTCGTAGGCGGGAACATAGTCCACCGCATCCGCCAGGTCGTCGGAAAGGCCGGCGGCGCGTGCATCGCATTCCATTGTTACATCCACAATGAAACGCTGCCCCAGTGCCTTCTCGTGCGGACTCACCCCGTGATGCCCATAAAATGCAAGCCCCTTCAGCAGGATCTTGTCGGTCTGTCTGTTAGATGAATCTCCCATTTCTGCGTCCTATTTATCTCTTATTTCTTTCAGTGTGCCGAGTCAGCCACTGTCCCTCATAGATTCAGCCAGTTCTAGAACCGCCTGCGCTCTCTTTACCACCGGCACATCCACCACCTTCCCGTCCAGCGATGTCGAGCCGCGACCTCGGCGAGCCGCCTCATCGAACGCCTCCACCACTCGCTGCGCCTGCTCAATTTCAGTGGCGGATGGCGAAAAGGTTTCGTTGATGATATCAATCTGGGCCGGGTGAATGGCGAATTTGCCCTTAAATCCGTACTGCCTCGCGACGCTCGCATTCTCGCTCAGCCCGTCAGGATCGCGGAAGCTGAAGTAAGGAGTGTCCAACGCCAACACATCAGCGGCCCGCGCCGCCACCGCGATGCTGTTGCGCGCGAAATAGGTCTCCGTTTCCGACTCCGTCCGCTCGACGCCCATGTCGTTCGTGAAGTCCTCTGCGCCAAACGCCACGCCCACTATACGCGGAGACGCCTTGCATATCTCATACAGATGAACTATCGCCATCGCAGTTTCTATCCACGGCACCAGTCTCACGCTGCCGACTTCAATTCCTGCTTTGCGCTCCAATGCTTCCAGCTTTTCCGAAATATTTGCAATGTCTGCCGGCGTTTCAATCTTACCCACCGAAACGCCGAATATATGCTCACCCACAACCGACGCCAAGTCATCGTCTAGCAAGTCCGTATCCAGCGAATTTACCCGGGGAATCACTGGAGTGCCACCTGACCCGAGTTGAGCAAGATATGACGACGTAACTTCGCGCGCATTCGCTTTTTCGTCGATCGGTACAGAGTCCTCCATATCCGGTATGAAGGCATCCGGCTTCAGTTTGGACGCTCGCTCCAGCATCCGAGGCTGGTTTCCCGGCACAAACAACAGGCTTCTCAACACAGCCATTCCTTCACCTCCTAAACCGACATGCTCGTAGTCTATCTTGCTGATATACTGACATACCAATTGGCTAGTCCCTACAGCACATCCATGTTAGCCCTCGTTTCGGAGAACGCAAGCATGAACAACATCCCAAGACTGGAAGTCCTCGGCATTATCGGGATCCCGGAAATAATCGGCGGTGAGTCGCTGGGAACTTTGATGGCAGACGCCGCGCGGGATCAAGGCACTCCCTTGCAGACTGGCGATGTCCTCGTCGTAACGCAGAAGATAGTGTCCAAGGCAGAGCACAGACTTTACGATCTCAACAAAATCCAGCCCTCTCCGCTCGCCCTGAACTTCGCAAAAGAGACGCACAAGGACCCTCGCCTCGTCGAGCTTGTGCTGCGCGAAAGCCGAGCCGTCGTGCGCATGGACTCCGAACGCGGCATCATCATCAGCGAGACACGGCATGGCTTCGTCTGCGCCAACGCAGGCATAGATAACTCGAATGTCCCCGGCGACGACATCGTCTGCCTGCTCCCTGAAGACTCCGATCGTTCAGCGCGCGAAATCCGAGACGAAATCAGACGCCATACCGGCGGCACGGATGTGGCGATTATAATCTCCGACACATTCGGACGCGCCTGGCGGGACGGCCACGCCAACATCGCCATCGGCGTCGCGGGCATGAACCCCGTAAAGGACTATCGAGGCACCCTCGATGTCAATGGAATGGTCCTGAAGGTAACTACCATCGCAGCGGCAGACGAACTCGCGGCCGCCGCCGAACTCGTAACCGCCAAGGCGATCCAGGTCCCCGTAGCCCTCATTCGCGGCTACGAATACGAACCCATGGAAGACGCAACCATCGCCCCCCTAATCCGCGAACGCTCAAAGGACATGTTCAGGTAACTCACCTCACGCAATCCAATCCATCGCTAGCAGCGCTCTAAACTGGCCACTCCTCCATACGCCACGCTGCATCCCAGAACATGTACTCATACTGGCTGCTCACAACAAATGCCTCGCGCATGCGCTCCAATTCAGCCTCTCCGCAGCCCTCCGCAATGCGGTCCAGAAATCCCCGCAGCCACGCCGCAAGCTCAGCAAACTCCGGAGAATTGTACATCTCGATCCAGCGAGCGTACAACGGCGCGCTCGTCGGCACGCCCCTGTCATACAACATCTGCCCGATCTCGCTGTAACCCCACATGCACGGCAAGATGGAACTCGAAATCTCGCCGATGCTTCCCCTGAAGGCGATCTGCAGAAGGTGGCGGGTATAAGCCTGTGTAGTAGGCGAAGGCCGCGTCGCCAGCAATTCCTCTTCGCTGATTCCGAAGTCCTCGCAGAAACTCGCATGCAGCGACATTTCAGTATTCAGGGTCTCATCCAGCAACTTGGCGAACCACCCCATATCATCAACATCCTGCGTTTTGGCCGCGGCGAGCGCAATCACCCGGCAATAATCGATCAGATAGATGTAGTCCTGCCGCATATAGAATCTGAACTTTTCCAGATCAAGAGAACCGTCGCCAATTCCAGTAACTAGTGGATGGTTGTGCTCGGTATCCCATATTTCGGCGCATTCCCGCCGCATATCCTCCGAGAAACCCATTTCTCCCCCTCAAATCCTATCCATCTTGTATATCTCGTTAGCCCCCACGCCCATGCTCCTCGCCATCTTCTTCTCCACCGCCCACTTCCGCATGCGCGCTCCACGTGTCGAACGGCTGAGACGTCGCATCCAGCCTCACATCGGCGATCTCGCCCGGCGAAAGGTCAATTGAAGGCGTCGGCCCAAGTTCTATCCCATTCGACAAGTGTATCTCAACGCGAACCCTATCTAGCGTAGTTTCGCTAACATTCTCCACAGTTCCCCAGAAGGCGTTGTCGGTCGCATTGTAACTCACAATTAACCGCGATCCCGCCCTGAGTTGGTGAAAGGTATCGCCAAGTCCATACTGCGCCGCGTCCTCCTCGCCATCCTCAGCACCGGACTTCGCTTTCACAGAACCTTCGCCTTCACCGCCATGCTCGCCCGAACCCTCAGACCTCTCGCTAATCCGCTCACCATGCTCACCGCCGGACTCAGACTCGCCTGTATCCATGCCGCTCTCAGCGCAGGCGGCTATGGCAAGCACAGCCACAGCCGCCACTATGAATATCAATCTCTTCATCAATATCTCAACCTTCATTATCGAATGTCAGTATCACTTTGTTGCAAAGGAACTCCCCTGAACAGGGGAGTTGTAGGCCTATGATACTTGCGGAAACGCCGTCCATGGAACGATAAGAAGCCCCACAGGTTAGGGTCAAGTCAGACACTTTTTACCCAAACTGAACACACTTAGACGAAATTCTCATCACAACATCCTATCTGTTCCGTCCATCTATGTTAGTTCTAGACCCTACTCACAACCACCCGCGCCCCTGACTCTACGTGCTTCAACACAGTCGCATCCCCTTCAATAGAACCGATCACATTCACCGCGCTCGCTGCCCGTATTTCATCGCCCCTGCTAGCAGGCGTCGGCCCGAAAAACAGGCACAGCGCCTGACCAGGCGGCCAGTACCCCAGTGCGCCCATGTTCACCACATCGCTCGCCCCGTCCTCCTCGTCCACCTGTACCGCAACCCTAAAGTAAATCTCATCTCCCCAAGTATTCGCCGACGCTTCCACCGGCAGCGCGTTCCAGAGCACCTCCGCAGTGCTGCTGTCGTTTAGCGTCGCCGTAACCAGCACACTGCCTGCCGTAACCTCAACCTTTCGCTCGTCCATTTCAACCTGCCCCTTCACAATTCATAACCCAGCGTCTTATACTCAGCACCGAATTATACATCAACCTATTCTCTACATCCCGTCAGCCGAAAGGTATGTCCATGCCACCGTCAGGCTACATACTTGCGATCGACCAAGGAACCACTGGCACCACCGCCCTGCTAGTTGACGGCTCCGGACGGGTCGTCTGGCAGGCCTACCAAGAAATCACCCAGATTTACCCCCAGCTCGGCTGGGTAGAGCACAACCCCAACGAGATCTTCGATTCCGTGATGGAAACGGTCGAGGAGCTGCTCGAAGCCACCGAGATTAGCCCACGCCAGCTCATCGCAATCGGCATCACGAACCAGCGCGAGACAACCATAATATGGGAGCGAAGCACTGGCCGTCCCGTCTCTAATGCCATCGTATGGCAGTGCCGCAGAACTGCTCCTCTCTGCGATGCTCTTATGGCCCGCGGCCTCGAAGAAGACGTCGCAGAGAAAACCGGCCTGCCCATCGATGCATACTTCCCTGCAACCAAGATTCGCTGGATACTCGACCACATTCCCGACGGGCACCAGCGCGCCGAAAACGGCGAACTCGCATTCGGCACTGTCGATACTTGGCTGCTCTGGAATCTCACTAACGGCACGCTCCACGCCACTGACGTAACAAACGCGTCCCGCTCCATGTTCTACAACATAGACACCCTAGAATGGGACCCGGACCTGCTTGAAGCACTTGAAATACCCCTAGCAATGCTCCCTTCGGTTAAGCCATCGAGCGGCATTTTCGGATACACAGGCGGCAACTTCTTCGCCGGACAGGCGATCCCCATCGCAGGCGTCGCCGGAGACCAGCACGCAGCGCTCTTCGGGCAGGCGTGCTTCGAACCGGGAATGGCGAAGAACACCTACGGCACAGGCTCGTTCATCCTCATGAACACAGGGGCAGAGCGGGTGCGTTCAGACCACGGGTTGCTGTCAATCATCGCCTGGGACCTCGGGGAAGGCGTAACCTACGGATTAGAGGGCAGTATCTTCTCCACGGGCGCAACCGTCCAGTGGCTGCGCGACGGCTTGCAATTCATTGAAGCCTCAGCCGATGTCGAAGCGTTAGCCGCTTCGGTCGAGGACAACGGAGGTGTCTTTCTCGTACCTGCCTTCACAGGACTTGGCGCCCCCCACTGGGACATGTATGCGCGTGGCACCATTGTCGGCATTACACGCGGCACGAGCCGCGGCCACATCGCCCGCGCCGCCCTCGAATCCACTGCGTACCAGACCAAAGACGCCGTGGACGCGATGAGGAGCGATACTAGTTTGGACATTCCCCTGCTGCGTGTTGACGGCGGCGGCACGGCAAACGACCTGCTGATGCAGTTTCAGTCCGACATCCTTGGCATTCCAATCGAGCGGCACGCCGTCGCCGAGACCACCGCTCTTGGCGCGGCATACCTCGCAGGTCTCGCAACCGGCTTCTGGCAGGGCACGGACGAAGTCGCAGCAAACTGGGCAACTGACAAGCGTTTCGACCCGTCAATGGACCCGGACAAGCGCGCCAGCCTCCACAAAAACTGGCTTCGCGCCATTGACCGTTCCAAAAACTGGCAAGAATCCTGATAATTCCATATCCTATCGTCAATGTCCTATCCTTAACTTGTGAATTAGCCTAAGGAGCGAAAAATGCCTACCATCCAAGCCGACCGACTCCAGAATATCGCCGCTCAGCTTCTCATTGGAGCAGGCGCAAGCGAAGAAGAAGCCGCAATCGTCTCGAAGCACTCCATAGGTGCGAACCTAGCGGGCCACGATTCGCACGGAATCATCCAGATTCCCACGTACATCGATCGAGTAAAGCGCGGCCACATCGTGCCCGGCGCCCCCTTCGACATCATCCGCGAATCTTCCACCACCACCGTCATCGACGGCAACTGGGGATTTGGCTATGTCGTCTCGGAGCGCGCGATGGAGATAACCATTGAGAAAGCGAAACAGCACGGCGTCGCCGCAGCCACCGTATTCCGCCAGAGCCACGTCGGACGTGTTGCAGACTACCCGCTTATGGCATCCAGTGAAGGTTTGATTGGCATCATGACCGCCGACTCAGGCAGGTCGTCGAAAGGAGTCGTCCCATTCGGAGGACGCGAGCCTCGCCTCGGCACAAATCCGATCTGCATCACCATGCCCAGCAACCTAGAGGGCCCCATGTTCATCGACATGGCGACCAGCGCGGTCGCCGCTGGAAAGCTCGGAGTCGCGGTCGCGCGCGGAGCGTCAGTCCCCGAAGGCTGGATAATCGACAAGGACGGCAACCCGTCAACCGACCCCAACGACCTCCGCAACGGCGGCGCAGTCTTGCCCCTCGGGGGCCCCGAAGGACACAAGGGCTACGGCCTCTCCGTCATGGTCGAGATTCTCTCAGGCATCCTCACAGGCTTGGGCTTCGGACACGACCCCTCAGGGCGCCACAACGACGGCTGCTTCCTGGCTGTTTTCAACGTGGACGCTTTCCGTCCTCTCGACGAATTTAAACAAGAAGTAACCGAATTCGCCCAATACCTCAAGAGTACGCCCACAGCCGCAGGCTTTTCTGAAGTCTTTTACCCCGGCGAGTTGGAGCACTTAAGGGAGCAGACCTTACTCGAAGAAGGCATCACCGTCGAAGACTCCACCTGGGACTTGCTGAAATCTTTGGCGGACGAGTACGGGATAAGCGAATCGCTAAACATGTCCTAGCCCATCGCGCTTTCATAGGGGCAGCCGATAAGGCTGCCCCTGTCCGTCCCATCAATTCATCTCATCCCTGATACGCGCTCCCATACAGCGCATTGAACAGCAGCTTATAAGTCCCCCGCGCCTGTGCCCGGAAATGCGGCCTGAACCCGAACAGCACGACCTCGCCCTCGCCCAGCGGCACGCTAGCCAGCGCGGTCCTGTTGTACAGCTTTTCCGGCCCTATCAGCATCCCGCTGAACAGCGGGTTTCGCAGCGGATACTTCGCCACCACCCTGCCTCGCCGTATGTCGAACGCCGGGCTGTCGTAGAACATAACTGCCGTCAGCCTGGGCATCCCGTATGCCATCGGGTGCCCCGCGTCCAGCAGCACTGCCAGCAGACTTCCCGGGCAGTAGAAATCAGCCCGCTTCAGGTCCGCCAGCACATTTCGCACCGGCAGACCCAGGTGCCGTATCGCGTAGCGCGCCGACCCATCCCAAGTTATAAGCGTTCCCCCCTGCTCCACGAACTCCCGCAGCTGCTCGGCGCCCTCCTCCCCCAGCCCGCCCGAATACTTCGGATGATAGTACGATTCCCGGTGTCCACGATGGATATGCCGCACAGGTTGATTCGGCAGCACGATCGCGTCGAATTGCTCCGCCAACCCTCCCTCACGCACATCCCCGTCCAGCAATGACACATAATCGAAGCCATACTCGTCAAGCACATACCGCGTCCATCCCTCTTCCACCGCAGCAACATAGCTTCGATACACCCCAACACGCGGCTTCCCCATCACATGCCTCCCCACATCCGGCACCCCCTCAACGTCATGCAGCAGTCCCGCATCTCCATTTGAAATCATCCCGCTCAGAGCGCCAAAATCCTCCAAAATAAACGCACCCCGCGCAAAAGACACGCCTCCGACCGCAATCGGCTCGCGCGAGCGAGAGACCTGCGCGCCTTCCGCCAGCAGCCGATTCACCGCACGAGCGCTAGCATTCGACTCAGTCGATATGATTGCAGCTACCTGTCGTCGTCGGGTACGCACAATATGCCCTGTCAGACTGCTTACGCTGATTTGGTGAGGACTAGCCACTGACACCGATTCCGGCATCGAAGGCTCGTCTTCCTCAAGCACTCTCAGTTGCGCCGCGAATCTACGTCTAATCGTGTAAGTATTCACCCCCATCTGAATCGGCAGGCAGTGCGCCGTAACATCGTATGGCGCTTTCGGCGGACTCCCTGGATCAGTCGGCATTTCCGGATACTTCTGCTGTTCCAGCAACGTCCTTGCATAGCCCCAGTACGGCTGACCACACAGAATCACCCTCGCGCCGGCAGCAAACGGCTCGCCATCCGCACTGAACGCCTCCGTCGCTTCATGCACCTCCACAAGCCCCATACGTAGCGCGTCCAACATCTCCGCAGCGGCAGAGTGGTCGTGCTGCTGCAACGGCACTACGAACGCATAGGGCGCCCCGTTTTGTTCTATCGCGTTCTTGCCCACACTGTGTGAGTTTCGCACCAGCGTCTCGCGCAGTCGCGCGGAGTGGCTGAGGCACGACATCGCCGCCGCAAAGTCATACTCTACGATATCCCGCAGGCGCCAGATCCCGCCCTTCCAAGGCAGCGGATGATTCCAGGATACTTCCTTTGGCGCTTCTCCCCGGTCCGACTGTAGGTCCCGCTCCGGCACATTCACCGGCGTTGCTATGCGCGCTCCGGCCGCCTCCGTCAGCAACCTCACTCCCGCGTGATACTGTTGGTACGCACGATTCGGGCTGAACGAGTCATACACCACATTCATCGCGACCCCCGCCTTGCCCTGCGCCGTTAGGTCAGCAGCCATCGCTGAGCCCAGCATCGCGCTCTCAGCGTTCAGTATCGCGTCCACATTCGGCCCCATCGGATCGACGAACGGTGGCACCATCAACCGCACCCCGTTGGAGCGCGTCTGATGCATATCGAGAACTACATGCGGACGCCAGGCGTTGAAGCAGTGCTCCAGCACCAGCTGCGTCTCCTGCTGGGTGAACATAAACCAGTCGCGGTTGTTATCGTGCCCCGTGTAGTGCTGGTACAGGAAAGGCGGCATTACCCCCTCGTATGATTCGCCCAGCGTGCTCTCATACCACGCTTTCACATCAATCAGCCCGTCAGGATTTACGCTTGGAATCAGCAGCAAGATCACATTGTCCAGTATCGCCTGTGCATCGACGCTCTGAGACGTCGCAAGCTCGTGCGCCAGCAGCATAGACATCTGCGCCGCCCCCACCTCAGTCGCATGAATGCTGCAAGTGATAGCTACGACCGCCTTTCCCCGCGCTATTAAACCTTCCGCCGCTCCATCATCCGAAATAGTGCGAACATCCGCTAGTCGTGCCTGTATGTTCCTGTATTTCTCGAGTTCAGCAAGGTTACCAGGAGAGGAGATAACCGCCATCAGAAACGGGTTATCCTTCGTGCTCCTACCAATTTCAATCGTCTGCACCTTTTCTGACAGTTCGCCAAGCATCCTGAAGTAGTCTGTAATTTCAGGCCAGCCAGCCAGTTTCCTGTCCTCGCCTACCTCGAAGCCTAGATATTCGGCAGGCGTCAGAATTATTTTATCTTGCTCAACAGTCATCCAAATAATCCAAAACAACACTCAACTGAGATAAAATGTGAAAATCTACTAATCCTGTTGGATTCGCCCCGATAGCATACATCAATGGAGGAAAAGACATGGCCGAAAGGCGCTACTGGCTGATGAAATCCGAACCCAACGCCTACTCTTTCACCGACCTGACGAACGAGGACGACAGCACCGCCGAATGGGATGGCGTCCGCAACTATCAAGCACGCAACACCATGCGCGATGATATGAAACAAGGCGAAGGTGTCATATTCTACCACTCCAACGCCAAGCCTCCCGGAGCCGTCGGAACTGCCGTCATCGTGCGCGAAGGCTACCCAGACAACACTGCTTGGGACCCCGATTCCGAGCACCCCGACCCTAAGAGCACGCCCGAGAACCCAATATGGTACATGGTGGACATCAAGGCAGTCTCAGAATTCAAGCGCTTCGTCCCCCTCCGCGAAATCAAAGAGACGCCGGGCTTAGAGAACATGCCTCTGGTCAAAAACTCCCGCCTATCCGTCCAGCCCGTGTCCAAAGAGGAATGGGTCATCATACTCGAACTCGGAATGAACGACTGACTTAGCATTAATGACGTGCCCCCGACTTTGCTATCGTGTTCATATGAACACGATGTGGAGTACGGGTTGAGCCGTTGCTCAGCCCATCCCGAAAGAGTGGGACGACATGAAGCGGTGCTTGTACCTGACCGTGGCTGCATTGATGCTATTTTCGATCACTGCATGCATCAGCAGCACTCCGCCCAGACCCGTTACCTTAGCCGAAGAAGCCGAAGTAATGGCGGCACTTCAAGATCGCTCATTTCGCGCCTTCCACCCGTCTAAGGATGCGGAGAAGAGAAAGGGACTCATCCTCGATTTCTTCGGCCCGGTGGGGCTATGGGCGCAATATGCCGTGGGCAAACGTGCCATCGACGAGTGAGAAATTGGCGCCCACGAATACCGCATCGAAAAGCACGGAGACATATCTGAAGTCACGATCCACCTGGAAGGCGCAATGACCCAACGCAACCTTCCCGACGAATGTGATAACTGTATTCCAACAGCAGGCGTCTCCATCTCCATCAGAGATCTCTTCGACAGCGATCAGATAACCCTTAAGGTGAACGACCCTAACGCCATTCTGCCCTCTCCCTTCCCCATCTTTAAGGATTGGACCAGATTCACCGAGGACGAATACCAGAACGGCGGATAATGTCGCCTCGTCACTATATCCATTCCGCATCTATCATTCCAGTTGGCAGACCTAATAGTGGCAAGTGAGAAGACTATACCTGTTGCGGGCCAGGCTCTGTTGGGCTTCCATATTAGATTAATCGTTCTGGTTTCCAATATGATAGGGCATGGATCCTTAAGAGATGTTGGTGGAGATTGTGACATTGCCCCTCCAGCTGCCAATTTGGCGATACCCCAGGCATCTTGACAATCCGTTGCGCGAGTGTCAACATCGCTCTACGCTGGGCGCGTTTTCGTGCGCTTTGCGTTACCCTGCGACACGAAAGGTCAGCCCCGCATGCAGCACCCGCACAGCGCACAAGATGAACACCAAGAGCACGGGCATGACCACGAACACGGAGACCACCCTCACGGCATTCGTGGTAGGGGCAGCTTCATCATATCCGGCCTTACAGGCGGTCATGGTGTATTCCACTGGTTCTCTCAGAGCTTCATCGCCATGCTCCCCGAAGTTCAGGCCGCTTTCGCGCTGAGCGGCATAGGCGTCGGTGGCATCACCTCAGTAAGAGAGCTTGTCTCCGGCGTGGTAACCCTTCCCGGCGGCATCATCGCCGACGGACTGAGAAAGCACTGGGGACTCGTCCTTGCCCTGTGCATGGCGGTCTTCGGCGTCGGCTGGCTCATCGTCGGCATCGCGCCGAGCTACTATGTACTGCTCATCGGCATGGCAGTCGTCGCCCTCGCCGCCTCTATATGGCATCTGCCCGCAATGGCGTCCCTCTCGCACCACTTCTCGCACCGCAGGGGCACCGCACTCTCATTTCACGGCGTCGGTGGGCAGATTGGCGATGTTCTCGCGCCCCCGGTTACAGGTCTGCTGCTCGGCTTCCTCGCGTGGCGCGGCATTATCAGCATTTACGCCGCAATCCCCATCTTCCTCGCTTTCCTCGTCTATTGGGCATTCAAGAATATCGGCAGAGCGGGCGAAGGAGAAGACTCTGGCGAGCCGGGCAGCCAGTGGCAGGCAACCAGGCGCGTCCTTCGCAATCCCATCCTCTGGATTGTTGCATTCGTCGGCGGTATCAGAGGCATGGCGTTTCTCGGCCTCATCACCTTCTTCACCATATACTTGAATGATTTGGGAATGACACCGTTTGTCAGAAATCTGCACTTCGGCTTGCTGCTGGCGGTGGGGATCGTATCCACCCCCGTCGTCGGCTACCTCTCTGACAGGCTTGGTAGGAAGGTTGTGCTGGTTCCTGGACTCATTTTACTCGCAGTGCTCTCATACCTGCTCGGCAACTCCGGCGTGGGCATCACCTTGATAATTATCATCGCCTTGATGGGTACATTCCTCTACGGCGACCAGCCAATCCTAACCGCCCTCGCGCTCGATGTAGCGGGAGACGAAGTGCCTACAACGGTGCTCGGCATCCTTTCTCTTGAACGCTTCCTGCTCAGCGCAGCATCCCCTCTGATTGCGGGTGCGCTCTACGACAACGGCTTTGTATTCGGGAGCATTGATCTGACCGGCTCTCAGGCCACATTCACCTATGTTGCGATATTGTTCGTCCTGGGCGCGCTTATACTTCTATTCACCCCGTTACCGAGACCATCACAACCGTCCGACCACCACTAACCTGCATAACCGATAGATGTCTAGAACACCGACATGGCATATAATATCGCGGGCACTCAAGCGCATCGAAACCACTCTGCGGGAGTTATAGATGAACTTTTCAATCACAGTGCTGCCCGGCGACGGCATAGGTCCTGACGTCGTAGCGGAGGCGGTCAAGGTCATGAACGCCGTCGGACGGCGCTTCGACCATACCTTCGACGCCAGCTACGGCAGAGTCGGCGGCAACGCCATTGACGACTTCGGCACACCCCTGCCGGATGAGACGGTCGAGATGTGCCGCGAGACTGACGGCATTCTGTTTGGAGCGGTCGGCGGTCCCAAATGGGATGACCCGCGCGCCAAGACTCGACCGGAAGACGGCATCCTAGCCATCCGCAAGAGCCTTGGACTGTTCGCTAACCTTCGCCCGGTGAAGGTCTATCCTCAGTTGATAAACTCCAGCCCGATTAAGCCACATCTGCTGGAGGGCGTTGACATGATAATAGTGCGCGAGTTGACAGGCGGCTTGTACTTCGCCAAGCCAAAGAAGCGCTGGGACACGTCGAGAGGACGGCGAGGCGTGGATACCCTGAAGTACACCGAGCAGGAGATTGAGCGCATCATTCGTGTGGGATTTGAACTGGCGCAGGGCCGCCGCAAGCGCCTAACATCTGTGGACAAGGCAAATGTGCTCGAAACGGGAAGGCTTTGGCGCGAGGTCGCAACAGAAGTAGCGGATGACTACCCTGATGTAGAGCTTGAACACGTTCTCGTTGACGCCGCTGCAATGCAACTGATTAGCAATCCCGCGCACTTTGATGTCATCGTTGCTGAGAATACCTTCGGTGATATACTAACCGACGAGGCATCCGTTCTCGCAGGCTCTATGGGCATGCTGCCCTCTGCCAGCCTTTCCGGATTGCCCAAGCCGAGCGGTCGCGGCAAGCGTCCCGTAAGTCTGTACGAACCCATTCACGGCAGCGCCCCCGACATCGCGGGACAAGGTATTGCCAATCCCATCGGCACCATCCTTAGTCTGGCTTCCATGCTGCGCTACTCGTTGGGTCTCGACGCCGAGGCGCAGGCCATTGAGCAGTCCGTCGAAGGCGTTCTAGCGGAGGGCTACCGCACACCGGACATCGCAGGCGATGGCGGCGAGGTATGCAAGACGACCGAAATGGGCGATGTCATTGCCGGACGGGTGTAGCCGTCGGCAATCTCAGGAGGCGGCGCAATGGCAAGTTCACAGCACTACGACGCCATCGTAATCGGGCTTGGTGGAATGGGCAGCGCTACGCTATATCAGCTGGCGAAGCGCGGCAAGCGAGTGCTTGGCATCGAGCAGTTCGGCATCGCGCATGAACTCGGCTCTTCGCACGGCGTAACCCGCATCATACGCCTTGCCTATCACGAACACCCGTCGTACGTGCCGTTGATGCGCCGCGCCTACGAACTGTGGCGCGACCTAGAAGCCGAAACTGAGGAACAGATCCTACACATCACCGGCTCCATAGATGCGGGGCCGCCGGACGGCTCAAACTTTTACGGCTCACGTCTCTCCTGCGAGGAACATGACCTCCCCCATGATGTGCTTACTAGTGCTGAGCTTACGAAGCGATTCCCCGGCTACCGATTGCCATCTGAGACAATGGCGGTCTTTCAGGGCGAAGGAGGCTTCGTGCTGCCGGAGCGCTGCATCTCTCTGTTCGTTGAGCAGGCAAAAGCCCTCGGCGCGACCGTACATACAAACGAGCGCACTCTGGAGTGGCATCCAACCACGAATGGCGTAAGCGTGCGCACCGAGCGCGGTGAATACGAAGCCGAGACACTAGTCATATCGGCGGGGGCGTGGGTGGCCAAACTACTTCCCGGACTTGGCGCGGCAGCTATCCCAGAGCGTCAGGTGCTGGCGTGGTTTGAGATACTACGCCCGGAGCATTTCACGCCTGATGTTTTTCCAGTTTTCAACTTGGTGGTGGACGAAGGTCAGTTTTACGGCTTTCCAGAATTTGGAATACCCGGCTTCAAACTGGGAAAGTACCATCATCTCGAGGAGAATGTTGACCCAGACACGATTGACCGTGAGCCAAACGCCCAAGATGAATCAGTGCTGCGCGATTTCACGGAAGAATATTTCCCGGGCGCCGCCGGCGCTACGGCTTCAATGAAGGTCTGTATGTTCACCAACAGCCCGGACGAGCACTTCATCATAGACTGCTTACCAGATGCCCCACAGGTAGTGGTCGCTGCTGGCTTTTCGGGTCATGGCTTCAAGTTCTCCAGTGTCGTTGGAGAAATCCTATCAGACCTCGCAATTGACGGCGCGACAAGCCACGACATAGGAATGTTCAGGCTTGCGCGATTTGACTGAAGTATATTTGCTGCAGCGTAGTGGCAAATGAACCCTTCAGCCTATTCAACAAGCACACCTGCAAATCTGCCCGGGCGATACGGACCCAGCACGGCATCTGCAGACGCGCCATCACATACCTCAAGCGCCGCCAACTCGCTAAGCGCCGGCGCAAGAGTAACACCGCTATGCGTGAGTGCCACATAGAGATTTGGAGCCTCATCCGCGAAACCCATCACCGGATAGCCGTCTAACGGCATAGGGCGCCACCCCACAGGAACGGGTATCGCCTCAGCTCCCGCGAGTCCCGGAAGGTAATGCCTGGCACGCTCCAGGAGGTCATCCGCATGTGCCTGGCTATCATCTTCTGCCAAGCTTTCTTGGCTTCCCTCCCCGATCATCATCCTGCCGTCCGCACACTGACGTATGTGAATCTCCTGCCTTCCTTCGCCCGACGCAGGCGCATAAATAACAGGTACATTGTTAAGTAAACGTGGTAGTGACGTCGTGCGTATAACCACACCCGGGCTTTCTGATTGCGGAACATTCACGCCGGCTTTGGCTGCAATCACCGAGGTGCCCGTGCCTGCCGCCACTACAACAGCGTCGCAATCGATGTCCCCTGTCGTAGTCTTTACCGCGGAAACACGGCCATCGCTGCCCAGCTCAAATCCGGTGACCTCAGTGTCCGTGCGGGCTTCCGCCTCACATTCGGCCAAGCGGCTCATGCAGGCATCGACCACCATCTGAGGCTCCACCTGTGCTTCGTTTTCACTGTATTCGGCAGCTAACACTTCGCCGACTGAGAGGGATGGTTCCAGTTCGGATAGTTCGTCCGCGCTGATCAGGCGTGTGGGATAACCCCAGGATTGCAGTTGCCGTACTTCGTTTACCAATTGCTCGGCCTTGGATGAGTCAGACTCCCAGGATACCTTGCCGCCCCAGCGCAGGCCGATACTAGCTCCATCTCCGTCGTAGGCCAGAACAGCCGCAAACCTTGGCCACATCTCCAGTGACCTCCGATTCAAATTGTGGTAGGCAATAGGCTGCTTGGAACCTGCATTGATCCAGGCAAAGCTATGACTAGACGCGCCGCTTCCCGGTGACGACTTGTCGATTACGGTAACCTGATAGCCACGAGCAGATATTCGCCAAGCAATGCTGGCACCCAAAATGCCTGCGCCGATGACTGCGATATGGGGGCTGCCGCTTTTGACCAGTGTCATGAGATGGCGTTTCCCTTCAGGCAACTCTACCGTACAACGGAGTCCAAGTTTACATCAATGCGTAGGTATTGTTAACATGTGCCGATTATCAAGGCGTCAATCCTGCGGAAGCGGGCATATAAGCATTTGATGTAAGCTCTGAGCACGATAGGAGAAAACACGAATGAGTGATTTAGTGTTGAAGTTCGCAATTGGCAACTATGGTCACACTACTCCCCTGAAAGACGGCAGAGTCACATCAGAAATGTTCGACATGGAGCACATAGAAGTGTCTCCGGTGCCGATGATTTTCCGACGAATGGTTCGCGGCTTGGAGTTCGATATTGCCGAAATGGCCCTCTCGACCTACCTCTGTGCCCGTGCATACGGGAAACGCTTCACAGCTTTGCCTATCTTCCTCACGCACGACTTTTACCATGGCGGGCTTGTTTATAACAGTCGCAGCGGAATAGAATCACCGAAAGATTTTGAAGGGCGCAGGGTAGGCGTCAGAAGCTATACTCTGACTCCAGGAGTTTGGACACGCGCAATTCTAAAGACTGAATACGGCGTGGACCTCGATGCCGTAACATGGGTTCTGTCTGGCGATGAGCATGTCGAGGAATTTGTGGCTCCTGCCAATGTCGTATCTTCGCCCAATAATGACCTTGGCGAAATGCTCATTTCGGGCGAGATCGACGCAGCAATTGGCGCCGGACCGGTTAATTCTTCAGACGTTCAGGCATTGTTCCCAAATGCGTCTGCAGCCGACAAATCTTGGCACCGAAAGACAGGCATATATCCTATCAGCCACTTGCTGGTTGCAAAGGACGAATTGTTGGAGTCGCAAGAGGGCATCGCACAAGAGCTATTCGACCTGTTCAGCAGAGCAAAATCTCCCTATATGCAGGAACTTCGCTCCGGAAACGCTTCCAGCCCACAGGATAAGGCGCTGCTTGATAGGGCAGAGATAGTGGGTGATGACCCAATCCCGTACGGATACGCGAATGCTCTTAATACGCTGGAGTCTTTTATTGGATTCAATGTCGAGCAGAAAGTGATTCCGAACGCTGTGGACCCAACTGAACTGTTCCCAGCGAATACGCTGCAATTGGCCTAGCAAGACCGACATGCTCTCGAATCGAAAGCGGTGTTAAGAGTTTCGCGTGGGTGTCCGACAGGGCTGCGAGCCGTCATCATCAAGGAGCCAGGCACGCCACGCCAAAATTTACCGGGCGACCACGTTCACCAACTTCCCGGGCACATAAATCACCCGTGAGACATTCTTGCCTTCAATGTGCGGAGCAACCCTACTGCTCTGAAGAGCTGCGTCCTTGGCATCCTCTTCGGCAATGGATACTGCTACTTTGAGCTTGTCCCGCACACGCCCATTCACTTGGACTACAAGCGTGATGACTTCATCGGCAGCAAGCTCTTCGTCCCATTCGGGCCAGGTGATAGAGTGCACACTTCCTTTGTGTCCCGTAAGTTCCCACAACTCCTCAGCAATGTGGGGAGCCATGGGCGACATGAGCGCTAGAAGGTTGCTGACTGCCTCCGCCCAATGTTCAGAATGAACACCTTTCGCTTCCCAATGCTGGTTCAGCCCATTGGTGTACTCCATAAGGCCCGCCAGAGCAGTGTTGAATTTGAAACGCTCCAAGTCTTCGCCAACGCGCCTGATTGTCTTGTGCATAAGTCGCTGCATATCCCGGATGGCGTTGTCGTCTTCTGGGAAGTCGTCTAGTTGTCTCGCATCACGAGTGGCGACATCCCAGACGCGGTTCATCCAGCGCGCCATGCCGTTGATACCTGAGTCGCTCCAGCTGCCGCCCTGGTCCCAGGGGCCCAAGAATATCAGGAAGCAGCGCACGACATCAGCGCCGAAGACATCCACATATTCATCCGGTGCAATGACATTGCCCCGAGATTTGCTCATCTTCTCGTGGTCCGGACCAAGAATAACTCCTTGGTTATAGAGACGTTCAAAGGGCTCGTCCAAGTCGAGCAGGCCTAAGTCACGCAGCGCCTTGACGAAAAATCGCGCGTACAGCAGATGCATAACGGCGTGCTCTACACCTCCTGTGTACTGGTCGACCGCGCCCCACTGAGCAAGCTTGTCGGTATCGAAAGGACCATCCTCGTACTTCGCATTGGTGAAGCGCAGGAAGTACCATGACGAATCAACAAACGTGTCCATAGTATCGGTCTCGCGTTTGGCGGGACCTCTGCAATCTGGACAGGCAGTGTTCAGAAACGCCTCGTTGAGAGCCAGAGGGGATTCGCCCGTTGGTTGGAATTCTGCGTCCTCCGGAAGCAGCACCGGAAGATCATCGTCTGGAACAGCCACATCGCCGCAGTCATCGCAGTAGATGATGGGAATTGGCGTGCCCCAGTAGCGCTGACGCGAAATCAGCCAGTCGCGCACGCGATACTGCACTGTGCGGCGTCCCCAGCCGCTCGCCTCGATATGATTTGCGATGCGCTGCCAGCCTTCCGTACTGCTCAACCCGTCGAACTCCGCGGAGTTGACCTGCGTACCCACGCTCAAATAAGCTTCATCCAAGTCTCCGCCATCCCAATCGGGCGGCGCGACGACAACGCGAATCGGCAATCCGTACTTCTTTGCGAAAATAAAGTCGCGCTCGTCGTGGGCCGGCACGCCCATCACTATGCCCGTTCCATAGCTCAAGAGCACATAGTCGCCAACAAGAATGGGCACTCGTTCGCCGTTAAGATTGTTGACACAGTATGAGCCCGTGAAAACCCCAGTCTTGTCCTTGTCGGTCGCCAGTCTCTCAATCTCCGTCTGCAAACGCGCCTTCGTCACATAAGCTTCAACTGTATCCTTGTGTTCAGAAGTGGTCAGTTTTTCGACCAGAGGATGCTCTGGCGCCAAAACGACGAATGTTACTCCGTACACCGTATCAATGCGAGTCGTAAATGTGGTGATGGACTTCTCCTCCAGCCCATGCTCGGAAATTTCAAACTCAATGTCCACGCCCTCGCTGCGGCCAATCCAGTTATCCTGCATCGTGTTTATCTTATCGGGCCAGTCAATCTTCGAATGGTCCAGAAGTTCCTCTGCATAGTCGGTGATTTTGAAGAACCACTGGTTGAGGTCCCTGTGCGTGACCGTGGTCGAGCAGCGCTCACAGAAGCCATTTATCACCTGTTCGTTAGCCAGCACAGTTTGACAAGACGGGCACCAATTTACTGGGGCGTAGGCACGATATGCCAGTCCGCTCTTGTAGAACTGGAGGAAAAACCACTGATTCCATTTGTAGTACTCTGGGGCGCAGGTAACGACCTCTCGGTCCCAATCGTAGATCGCTCCCATACTGCGGAGTTGACGCCGCATGTTCTCCATGTTCTCTGTCGTCCACCTAAAGGGATGGATACCACGTTGGATGGCCGCGTTCTCAGCATTCAGCCCGAATGCGTCAAAGCCCATTGGGTGTAGCACATTGTAGCCTTGCATACGGCGGAAGCGCGCATGAGCATCAGATGGACTCATCGCATACCAGTGACCGACATGGAGGTCACCCGAGGGGTAAGGATACATCGTCAGCTCATACCACTTCGGGCGCGGGTCGTCGTCGTTGACCTTGTGGGCGCCGCCCTCGAGCCAGCGCTGCTGCCATTTGGCATCAATAGCATTGTGGTCATATCGCTGCTCAGTCGTTCTGACAACTGCCATAGTTAGTCCTCCGCTGCGTGCGAATAGTCAAAAATCACACAAAAAAGCCCGTCCCCTTGCAAGGGACGGGACTCCACTTGGAAGATACCGCGGTACCACCCTTGTTCCCCGATTGAGACTTCAACCAGGACACTCAGATGCTGTAACGGGCTGACCCGTCCAATCCTAATTCGCGAACAGCGAGTTCAGACCGGCAACTCAGGGGCGAGTTCACGGCAGATTGGCCCGCCGGGATTCCACCATCCCCGACTCTCTGAAGGCCAAACTGTTGCGCTACTACTCCCCTTCAACGCTTTTGTTTCTGTATTAAAATAACCTAACATTGGGCGGGATTGGCGTCAAGATAATGTCCATCTGGCGGATGACAACGCAAAAAGAGTGACACTTGTCCGGATACAGTGACGCGCTCGCAACCACATTGTCACAATGAAGCAATTCTGAAAGATCCTTAGTCTTGCCGCTTATGGTAGTTCTGCCATGGACGTTTCGCACTGCTCACGCATAGTCATTCTAGGCACAACAGGTTCTGGAAAGACCACGCTCGCACAGAGACTATCACATGTGCTACAAATTCCAGCCGTGGAATTGGATGCCTTCCGACATGGGCCCAATTGGACCGAAACTGCCGATCAAGTTTTCAGACAGCGAGTGGCTGATTCGCTGAATAGAGAGAATTGGATCGTTGATGGCAATTACAGCGTGGCGCGCGCGACCTCATCTGGCCTCGCGCAACGACACTCATCTGGCTGGATTACTCTTTTCCGCTAGTGTTCTGGCGGCTTTTTCGTCGCACTATGACACGGGGAATAATGCGAACTCGCCTGTGGAACGACAATAGAGAGGATCTTTGGCGTCACCTTCTTACCAAGGACTCACTCTTCCTTTGGGCATTACAGACCCATTGGAGTCGCCGCAAGTCCCTTGCTGCCGATGTATCTTCCCCAGAATACAGTCACATCAATGTCCTGCGGTTCAGGTCAGCGAGAGAATCTCAACAGTGGTTCGAACGGATAAAACGCCAACTGTAGTGTATTATAACGGTGTACAAATTAGGGATTAATACAGCCCCAAGGCCAGCGAGAGGTTCATATGTCCGAGCACAAGGTATCCGTGATTCGAGGCGACGGTGTCGGCGTCGAGGTTATTGAAGAGGGCATAAAGGTGCTGACCGCAGTCGGCGAGCAGTACGACGTAACTTGGAACTTCATTGAGCATCCGTGGAACTCAGATTACTACTTCGAGCATGGCAGGATGATGCCAACCGATGCGCTGGATCAGATGGCGGAATCGGATGTTATATACTTGGGAGCCGTGGGCCATCCCGACCTGCAAGACCACGTAACATTGAACGGACTGCTGCTGCCCATACGACGTACTTTCGATCAGTATGTATGCGAGCGTCCCAGTGTGCTATATCCCGGTATTACTTCACCTCTTCGTGACCCGAAGCCATATGACATTGACATGCTTGTAATCCGCGAGAATACCGAGGGGGAATATGCCGAGGTGGGGGGGTTCCAATACGCCGGCTTCGAAGAGGAAATAGGCATTCAATCGGGTGTTTTCACCCGGCGCGGATGTGAGCGCATCATAACCTATGCGTTCGAGCAGGCTCGGCGACACGACAGGCGCAAACATGTAACCTCAATCACCAAGTCAAACGCATTGGGCTACGGGATGCTCGTATGGGACAGGGCATTCGATAGGGTAGCCGAAGGATACCCCGATATAGAGACCAATTCTTTGCTAATTGATGCAGCTTGTATGGACTTCGTGCGCCGCCCTGAGAGTTTCGATGTGGTCGTTGGCAGCAATCTCTTTGGCGATATACTAACCGACATTGGCGCGATAATTACCGGCAGCATGGGGCTGGCTCCAAGTGGCAACATAGACCCGGAACGCCGCTTCCCTTCTATGTTCGAGCCGGTTCACGGGAGCGCACCTGACATAATGGGAAAGGGTATAGCGAATCCTATGGCTGCAGTCTTATCCGCTTCGATGATGCTGCGCCACTTGGGACACGATGATGCCGCTGATGTAGTGGACAAGGCAGTGATTTTTCTTATTGCGCAGGGTGAGATACTAACGCCAGATCTCGGTGGCACATCGTCCACTTCTCAGGTGGGCGACGCAATAATAAACGCGCTCGGCAAAGGCTAAAGGCAATGCAGATAGAGTCGGCCACACAGCCTGCTAAGCCGAGCAGACGACGCAAAGTCCGTGCCCAAGATGTTATGGACTACTTGGGTGCGCAGTATGGTCCCGTACAGTGGCATGTGCGCTACACTCCGGCAGAGGAGCTTGTCTATACGATCCTGTCACAGCACACGTCCGACCTGAACTCCGAACGCGCCTTCAAGAGCCTGATAGCCACCTTTGAAACGCTGGACGCGGTTGCGGACGCCTCTGTTGACTCGATTGAGGAAGCGATACGCCGTGGAGGTCTTGCGAAACAGAAGGCACCTCGCATCAAGAATGTGCTGTGCCAGATCCGAGATGAGATTGGCTCTTTTGATTTATCCTTCCTCGCCGAAATGCCTCTAGATGAGGCGAAGGCCTGGCTTAAGCGTCTGAACGGTATAGGTCCCAAAACCGCGGCAATCATACTTTGCTTCTCTCTTGGAATGCCGGCTATGCCCGTGGACACGCATATCTTCCGGGTTTCCAAGCGTCTTGGATTGATCGGACCAAAGGTGAACGCTGACAAAGCCCACGACATATTGGAGCCGCTGGTTGCTCCCGAAGATGTTTTCGCCTTCCACATGTATCTTATTCAGCACGGACGGCAGGTGTGTAAGGCGCAGCGACCACTATGCGATGAGTGCGCCCTTGCATGGGGCTGCCGAGAGCGTCCAAAAATTGAGCGAGAAGCGCGGCGCGTACAGCGTAAGAGAAGCCGTAAATCCAAGTAAACCTTGTCGGTTGATTAGGCTAAAGATATACTTGGCATCATCAGTTGCAGGAGGCAGATGCGTTGAAAGTAAAAGTTGGCATCATCAACGTAACAGGATATGCGGGCGTGGAGCTTGCTCGTATTCTCGCCCGACATCCCAATGCAGAGATAACCTCCGTCACAGGCCGAAGCGCCGCTGGGCAGAAGCTCGCCGATGTGTTCCCGCATCTCTCAGAGATTGACCTGACCATTACTGAAGACATTACCGAATCCGTGGATTTGGTGTTTTCCGCGCTACCGCACGCTGCGAGTGCCGAGCGAATCGGTCACGCGCTCTCCGACGGCGTGAAGGCTATAGACATCAGTGCCGACTTTCGTCTTAATGACCTCAGTGTGTACGAAGACTGGTACAGTGTTCAACATCCCTGCCCAGAGTACATGGAAGGTTCGGTCTATGGCTTGACCGAACTGCACCGCGACGAAGTGTCGGGCGCTGACCTCGTTGCGAATCCTGGATGCTACCCGACTGCTTCGATAATGGCGCTGGCACCTGCTGTGGCAGCGGGTATCATAGAGAGCGATATCATTATCGACGCCAAGTCTGGTGTATCTGGAGCAGGACGCGGCTTGTCGCTGAAGACACACTACTCTGAAGTCAATGAGAACTTTATGGCATACTCTGTTGACGGACACCGCCACTTACCGGAGATCCAGCAGGAGTTGGACCTGCTCGACGCTGGTGACGGCCTCCGCATCACTTTTTTGACCCATCTCGTTCCGATGACGCGCGGCATCCTAGCAAGTTGCTACGCCCCTCTCAAAGAGGGAGCGATCGCTTCAGGGGAAGGCGCCAAGAGCGAGATCCGCGAAATTTACGACAACTTTTACGCGAATGAGACTTTTGCCAAGGTCGTGCCTGCGCCGCCGATGACAAAGCACACGCTGGGGAACAACGACTGCGTAGTCTATCCCACGGTCGACACGAGAACCAATCGCCTCATCGTGCTCAGTTGCATCGACAATCTCGTGAAGGGCGCTGCTGGTCAAGCAATCCAAAACATGAACCTGATGTTTGGCCTGCCGGAAGAGGAAGGAATTACCCAGTTGGCACTGTACCCATAACGGCGCCGGCTAATTTTCTGGCTTCGGAGCCTTCTGGATTTCATTGCAGGCTGCCCGCCGAGTCACTACAATATAGTTGATGGGCAATTTCTCCTGCCCGCTTTCTGGCCCCATCGTCTAGAGGACTAGGACAGCGGCCTTTCAAGCCGCAAACACGGATTCGAATTCCGTTGGGGCTACCACACCTTCCCTATTTTCATTTCAGGTCTTCTCAATTTTGTCCTCCGAACACATCAAGAGGGCCATCCGCTTAGGCTGGGACGAGATGTCCGAGTCCTATCAAGCGGAGACATTCATTTCCCTTAGCGACGTACACTACGCGCCGCTGTGTCCCGGCGAACGGGAGTTGAGCATCCTGGGCGACGTGGGCGGCCTGCGGACTCTGGAATTGGCCTGCGGAGCAGCGCAGAACTCCATTGCGCTCGCCAAATGGGGCGCGCGCGCAACCGCTCTTGACCTGTCGGAGCGGCAGTTGGCTCGAGCGCGCGAGTTGAGCGCGCAGGAGGCCGTGCAGATCGATCTGGTGCAAGGGGATATTGAGCGGCTGGGGATGTTCCGCGACGGCCGATTCGACATCATCATTACTTGCTTTGGTATGGAGTTTTTGCCGGATCCCGGGGCTTGCCTGCGGGAGTGCTTCCGGGTGCTGCGTGGCGGCGGGATGCTTGTGATGGGGACGGTGCATCCGCTGACGGCGTTCGAGTGGGATGCTGATGACGAGATGTTGCGCGTTACGGACTACTTCAACCCGCCAGTGGAGGTCTGGGAGGAGCCGACTCAGGATGAATCCCAGAAGGGACTGACTTTCTTTCGCAGCTTCCAGGAGATGTTCGGGATGCTGGTGGAAGCGGGGTTTCAGGTGGAGCAGGTCATCGAGCCTGCTCCCTATGGCGCGGATGACCCCAGGCGAGAGCAAGCTCCTTACGGCGGCGCGTACTGGGAGAGCCAGCGCGAGCGGTTGAGCAGGATTCCATTCGCCATCGTGTTCAAGGCGCGAAAGCCTATTTCAACTTGGCTGCAGGCACCCTAGCTGAAGGCTCCTTAACCGCCGCCGACCGCGCGCACAATCTCGACTTCATCACCTTCGGCGAGCGTGACATCATCGAACTCTTCGCGGCGGATTACCATGCCGTTATGGGCGACGGCGATGAAGCAAATGTTCACTTCAAGCGAGTCCAAGTAGTCAACGAGAGGCGTGGGCGCTTCCAATGTGCGTTCCTTGCCGTTTATGGTTAGTGTAATCATGCTTGACCTCACATGGCCTTAGCGGGCACTGACAAGACTGCTGCTTGCATGGCTGCCAGCAAGTCTGCGGCGGCGGCAGCAGGGTATTCTGCGGTGGTAATTGCGGTGATTACGGCTGCGCCGACTGCGCCCTGCTCGATTAATTCACCAGCGTTTGTTGCGTCTATGCCGCCGATGCCGAGGAACGGCAGACTGACCGCAGAAGCAACTTCCCGCACGATCCTGGAGCCTCCAGTGACTGCACCCGGATGCGAAGCTGTCGGGAAGATTGTGCCCAGAACGAGCAGGTCTGCGCCTTGTGCCTCGGCTTTCAGCGCGCCGGCAACGCTGTGGACCGAGCGCCCGAGCAGCAGACTCTCGCCGGCTATCTGCCTTGCGGCTTCGAGCGGCAGTGCGTTCTCGCCGAGCTGCACTCCATCGGCGTTGGCTGCAAGGGCTATGTCCACACGGTCGTTGACGAACAGCAATGCCCTCCTGCCCACAACATCTTTGAGACGCAGCGCCAGAGCGTATAGTTCGGCGGCGGGCAGGTCTTTCTCGCGCAACTGCACTAGCCCTACCCCACCATCGACCGCAGCGTCCACGACATCTTCGATGCGCCGTCCGTTGCAACGGAGGCGGTCGGTTACGAGGCAGAGTGTCGGAACATGGAACTGCATCGCGCGCGCCTTAGCCGACACTGCCGACCGGAGCGGCAACGCCCTCTGTCGGGCTTGATGCGGTGGCGGACTGCTTGCGCTGGATGCGTCCTGCGAGATATGCCTTGCGGCCAGCCTCAACGCCCAGCTTGAACGCTTCGCCCATGAGCTCCGCGTCTTCTGCCTGAGCGATGGCGGTATTTACGAGCACGCAATCAGCACCTGTCTCCAAAGCCTGCGATGCCTCGGACGGAACGGCGAGTCCGGCGTCAACTACGACCGGCACATTGGCGTCGGCGACAATCAGGCGAATTTCTTCGAGAGTCTGTATGCCCTGCCCTGAGCCGATGGGCGAGCCGAGCGGCATAACGGTGGCGCAGCCGATGTCTTCGAGGCGCCGGGCGAGCACGGGGTCAGCGTGTATGTAGGGCAGCACGGTGAAGCCTTCATCGACGAGCTGGCATGCAGCTTCGTAGGTGCCTATGGGGTCGGGGAGCAGGTGCTTCGGTTCCGGAATGACTTCCAGCTTTATCCATGATGAACCAGTTACCTCACGCGCAAGGCGAGCGGTGAAGACAGCTTCATCCGCGGTCTTGCAGCCTGCGGTGTTGGGAAGGATAGTGTATTCGTCCCAGTTGAAGTAGTCGAGGATGTTCTTCTCGGCAGGATTGTCGAGGTCGAGGCGGCGTATGGCTACGGTGATGATTTCCGCGCCCGATGACTTCACGGACGCGACCATTTCCTCCATGCTGCGGTGGCGTCCAGTGCCAACCATCAGACGGGACTTAAACTCCTTGCCTGCGATGATAAGAGGGTCGTGCATCTGAAAGTCTCCTGTCGAACTCATACTGCCGTCTAGTGATACCGTTGTCTAAGTTATACTGATAACTGTGAAGCGCCGATGATTATAGCATCATATCAAAAAAGCGAAAGCCGCTGGCTGTTATGCCAGCGGCTGCTTTGATTGTACGGTTACACAGTCCCTACGCTGGCATTATCCAGGTCAGGTACGAGGAGTCGCTCCGAAGTGTCGAAGCCTCTCAGCCTGGCTTGCCCAAGCTCCCCCAGCAGCGTGCGTATTCTGTTGTGAGTTCAGAATAGCCTATCACCGCTCGCAAGTCAATGAGGCGGCGAGTGTATCAGCCGTCAGCGGCCAGCGTTTAGGTGTTAGACCGGGGCTAACATCGATGCATAGTGTTGATAGGATGCCCTCACCCTAGCCCTCTCCCAGAGGGAGAGGGGAGTTTGAGGTTAGGGGCTGCGGATGGTGGGGTTTTTGTGCTTGGTGGCGAGCGGGTTGGGGTGGATGGGCGTGTTGTGGATGGCGGCGGATTGGGCGAGCTGCCTGAGCGGGTCTGATTTGCCTTCTGGGGTGGAGATGGCTGAATATTCTGCGATCTCTTCTTCGGTCAGGCCGTGTTCGCGTCTGTCTTCTTGGTCGAACTTCGCCTGCTCTTCGGGGTTTAGGGGTTCGAAGTAGTAGTCTATGGTTGGGTCGGGGTCGTTGGGGCCGTAGTCGTAGATGTTCTTTTCCGGTTTTACATCTATGCGGCGGTACTTTGCCTGTGCGCGGAGGGCTGAGCGCTCGTCGCCTCTGTCCATCGCTTCCTTGAACTCTATGATGATTGCCTTGTCGTGTTCATTGACGGTGGCTGCCTTGTTCGGGAGCGGGCTTTGTGCGGGACTCTTCACCCCCATCCTAGCCTTCCCCCGTCGAGGGGGAAGGGACTTATCAGAGCCCTCACCCCAACCCTCTTCTCCCTGAGGGAGAGGGGGCTTTGTGGCAGGAGTGGCGGCTTGGCGGTCTTCTGGATTCCTGCTTTCGGAGGGATGGCGAGAAGATGGGACGGTCTCTTGGAAGCGAAGAGGCTTTGAGTTGTCGTCTCGGTCGTCTTCTTCTCTCATCTCTTTGGCTATGGCTTCGTAGTCGGTGTCGTCGTAGTTGTCGTAGTCGTCTATGGTCGTTGAGAGGCCGGCCTGGGTCTTCTTCTGGCCTATGGAGAGACGCGGTGATTCCTTGTCGTGCCAGTAGGCTTGGAGGTGCTTAGGCTTGATGTTGTCGTAGTTGGTGTCCCAGCCACGGCGCAGAAGTTCCTGTGCCGCTGACATACGGTGATGGATGGTGAACTCTTCTTCAGGGTTGGGGTCTGACATCACTTCCAAGAGGAAGCGAATGGTGTCTGTGCCGCGCTCGCTGTACTCGCGCATTCGCCTTGCGAGGTCTGTGTGCAGGGTGTCGTAAGCGTTTGACTCGTCGTTGCTATCTGACATCTTGCGGCGTGAGCCGAGGTCTCCGAAACCACGGCGCAGGAGTTCTCTTGCGGCTGCCATGCGGTCTGCGGGCTTGATGCAGAACTTCTTGGGTGTGAATGGCCTGTCCCTGCCGGTCATGATGTCCACGAGGAAGTTGACGACGGTGTGGCCTTCGGCGGTCTCGTGGCGTATGAGGTGGGCTATTTCGTAGTTTAGGATGTCGAGGTGGGACACAGCCTTGCCCTTCGACAAGCTCAAGGCGAGCGGGTCTTTTTCTGACCTGGGCGGAGGGGATTCTTCATTTCCCCTCACCCTAACCCTCTCCCCAGGGGAGAGGGGACTTTGGGCGGGGGTTTCGTCGTCGCCCTGTCCTTCTGGATTCCCGCCTGCGCGGGAAAGACGGGCAGAGGTGGTTTCGCAGTCGGTGTCGGTGAAGCCGTACTTGATCAGGTGCTTAGCGGCTTCGAGGCGGTGGTTGAACTTGGCGTCTGTGTGCCGTCCCTGCATTGTTTCCGTGAGGAAGCGGGCGACGTGTTCACCGTCTTTAGTGAAACTGATGATGTTCTGTTGTAGTTTGGTTGGGATGCACATGAGAGTCTGTCAGTTTTCAGTTCACAGTTGTCAGTGATGTGATTCGATGGGCGTGTTACGAATATGTGTTCTTTCAAGTGCCTACTATCATAAGTACGAACGTTTGGGTTGTCAAGGGGCATTCCAAGGAAATTAGGTTGTGTGGACATTTCCTGTTTGTTCCCGGTTATTGCGAGTGAGGCGACGAGTCTGAAGTCTGTGAATGCTGTATGTGCAACGACTTTAGATTCTTCACTCCGCTGCGCTGCGTTCAGAATGACAAGGGAGTGGGCGCTGCGTTCAGAATGACAGAATAGGAGAGCCGTTAAGAATGACAGAATGGACAGGCGCTCAGCCTAGATTGACAGGAAAGGGTGCTGCGTTCTGAGTGACAGGATAAACCTGATTTCTGAGGACCAGAACGCGTCGTGTATAGAATGTCAACAGAGCCTAAAGAACTTGGGAATCTGATGAAAATTTGGGAACAAAACTTAGAGTTCAATCGTTTGTGTAATAGGAGTGGGTTGAAGTGGAACTCTCCTGTGTTATGTATGGTAATGTTGGAAGTGAAGTTGATGGAGGCTTGGATGATGAAAATGAGAACATTGGTCGTATCGTTGGTGGCTTTGTTAGTCTTGCTGGTTTCGCTAGTGGCGTGCGGGGCTGGCCAAGAATCCGCGGCTGCAGCTCCGCAAGGACGACCGGGTTTACCCGGCGCACCAGGGTTTCCGGGCAGTCAGGGTCCACAGGCACCAGCTGCACGGGCTGCACCTGAGTCTGCCGCTCCCGCTGCACCTGCACGTCAGCCTACGGCAGCACCGGTGGCGGCGAGCGAAAAGATTGTGGCGGTGGAAAAGGAAGTTCTCGAAGAGTTTGAGGTTGAGGGACATTCAATACCGGACGAAAGTTCAGAGGCGGGTGAGTTCAGCGAGGAGCGGGCGGCGCTTGTGGCGCAGAACCGTATCATCGTGCGTACCGTACACCTTGCCCTCGAAGTGGATGATGTAGCGGACTCCATAGAAGTGATTTCGCAGAGTGTGCAGCGGGATGGCGGCTGGGTGGTCAGCACTGACCGCAGCTCGAAGCATTACGGCTACATAGCAGTGCGCGTTCCTGCCGCGAAGCTGGATGAAGCATTGAAGTGGATGCGAGGGGTGGGCGTGGATGTGCTGTCGGAGGCTTCGACGAGCACGGATGTTACGGACGAATACTATGACCTGCGCTCGCGGGTGAAGAGTTTGCAGGCCACGGAAGAGGCGCTAATCAGGCTGCTGGACAGGGCTGCAGATGTTGAGGATGCGCTAGAGGTGCAGCGGGAGCTTGCGCGGGTGCAAGTGGAGGTTGAGGCTCATTTGGGACGTATCAAGCTGCTAGAAGAGACGGCAGCGTTTTCGCTGGTGAATATTTCCCTGAACCTCGCGCCGCAGGAGATGCGCGTTGACGCGGGCGAGGACATGACATTCAGCGTGGGTGAAAATGCGCGCTTCAGGGCGACGTTCTACCCGCCTGAAGGGATAGATGACTTTGACTTCGTATGGGACTTCGGAGACGGAACCCGGGTTGCGACAGGAACAGGAAGCGCGCCGAGGCCGGACGGAGGGCGAATTACCGCTACCGTCCATCACCAGTACAGCAGCGACCTGGAATCGCCGTTCATTGTGGAAGTTATGATGACCGGGCGGGGCGAAGCGGGAATTGTTGAAGGATCGGATACATTTATCGCTACCGTTACGGAGCTGTCGGCAATTACGGTGTTCGCGGGTGAGCACCGGGTCGTCGAAGAGGGCGAGGAGGTGGAGTTCTCAGGGTCATTCACGAGACCGGAGGGGCTGAGGAACTACCAGTATAGCTGGGAATTCAGTGATGGGAGCGAGGCTGTGACGGGGGCTCCAGAGGAAGGAGCAACCACGGTAACTGCCACGCACGACTATGAGAACCATCGTCCCCAGTCTTTCACGGTTACTCTGACTGTATCCGCTGATAGCGATGCCGGAAAAGTTGAGGGCAACGCTGAGATAGAGGTCTTTGTACAAGAATCGAAGGGTTTCGTGATTTCGGGGTGGAGCGCGGGTGACAATCTGAAGGACGCTGTGCGTGCGCTGTCGGGATTTGCACAGGTGGCGGGCACAGTGGGAATCTGGGTGGTGATATTCAGCCCGGTGTTGCTCGTTCTAGGCGCGGTCATATACGGCCTGATGCGATTCAGACGACGCCTGATAGAAAGTTCGCGGCGGCGAGCGCCATCACGATCAGGTGTTGACGAAAGCTACCTTTCCACGGCAGATAACGGCGATACGGAGGGACAGCGCTGACATGGCGGCAGTTCGACATTTCACGGCGACGGGGTTCGTGGTGCATGAGGATGCCACTCTGCTGCACTGGCACCGGAAGGTGAAGATGTGGCTGCCGCCGGGTGGACATATCGAGGCAAATGAGGACCCGGTGCAAGCGGTGCTGCGGGAGGTCGAGGAGGAGACGGGCGTGAAGGTGGAGGTAATGCCGACAGGGACGCCGATTAACCTGGATTACCCTGAGCAAGTGCACGCGCCGTTCACGATAGAGATCGAGGATATTGACGACCCGGTGGTGGGGTGGCACCAGCATATCGACATGATTTACTTCTGCAAGCCTGTGGGAGTGCCGGAGACCGTTAATGACGGATGGGTGTGGGTGAGCAAGGACGAACTGGAGAGCGGTGTGGCGCTGGATTCAGGGGATGGAGGCGCGGTGCCGCCGGAGGACGTGCGTGTGCTGGCGGCGCATGCGTTCGAGGTGGTGGGGAACGGGAGCTAACAGGATAGACAGGATATGTAGGATGGAGGGGCAACTGATGATAGTTGCCCCTCATGGTTGTGTTTGCTACGCGCCGGTTGCGAAGCCGGCGGATTCGATGCCGGCGCGAACGCAGTCTTCGTCCTCCTGGGCTGTGCCGCCGCTGCCGCCTGCCGCGCCGACGAGCTCGCCGTCCTTGTAGATGGGGAGCGCGCCCTGACTGGGGATGAAGCGTCCGCCCTGAAGCGCCATGAAGCCGGGGAATATCGGCTCGGACCAGCGGGCTGCCATGTCGGCGCTGGACAGGCCCCATGTGGCTGACGCGACTGCCTTGCCCTGCGATATGTAGGGTGTGCGCCAGGATGCGCCGTCAACGCGGGCGAGTGCGATGAGGTCGCCTCTGCCGTCAACGACGGAGATGGTGAGCTTGACGCCGATCTCTGTCATCTTGGCGCAGGCGCCCGCGATTATCTGGTCTGCTTCTGCCAGTGTGAGTGCTGCCATTTTTTTCCTTCCTGTATTTACAATGACCTTTGCTGCCGTTTAGGGCAGCGCCCATCAATTATGGCCGATGGCGGGAGTTAGCAGACAGGCTTTGCGAGGACCGCGGAGTCGATCTTTCTGCGGAGGAAACGGCCGGTGGACGGAGCGCCGAGCAGATTGCGGTCTTCGACCATGACGGTGCCGCGCAGGATGGTGGTGACGGGCCAGCCTTCTATGGGCCAGCCTTCCCAGATGCTGTAGTCTTCGAGGTGGAGGTCGTCGAGGGCGAGGGGGCCTTTGATGCTGGGGTCGATGATGGTGATGTCGGCGTCACTGCCGGCTGCGATGGCGCCCTTTTGCGGGTAGAGGCCGAATATCTTGGCGGCGTTCGTGGAGGTGATGTCCACGAAGCGCTCGAGGGACATGCCGCGCCTGACGACGCCCTCGGTGTAGGCGATGCCCACGCGGGTCTCGATGCCATTGTGCCCGCCTGTTACGTCTGCGACGGTCTTGAAGCGGATCTTCTCCTCCCAGGTGGTGGAAACGAGGTCGGTGGCTACAGTTGAGAGCCTGCCGTCGAGGAGGCCCTGCCAGAGCGTGTCGGCGTCGCCGGGGGACTTGAGCGAGGGGTATGTGTGGTACTTCATGCCGTTGTCTTCGCGGTAGTTTTCGGCGTTGAAGCAGGCGTAGTTGTGCAGGGTCTCGCCGTAGATGGGGAAGCCTTGCGCGCGGGCCTCGGCGACCGCCCGAACTCCCTCACCCGCACTGACATGGACGAAATAGACCGGACAGACCTTCTGCTGCGCCAGTCGGATTGCCCGGCGGAAGGAGACATCCTCGGACAGGTTCGAGTGGATGTGGTGCATGTTCCACCAGTCCCATAGATCGCGCTCCGGAGCGTGGTCGTAGTTGTACATGACCATGTCGTCGTCTTCGGAGTGAATCATGAGGATGCCGCCGTTCCCAGCGATCTCGTCCATGATTACGGCGAGTCTGCCGAAGTCTGTCTTGTTGTCCTGCATCTGAGGGCTGGGTGGACGAATGCTGGTGGTGAATATCTTGAAGCTGGCGTAGCCGTCCTGGACGAGTTCGCCTATCTGCCCGATTACGTGGTCTTCCGCTCCCCTGGTGAAGATGGGGTGGTAGGAGTAATCGGTGTAGGCGTTGCCTCGCCAACGATCTGCGGCCTCGCCGAGGGCGTGGTGGAGGTCATGGCCCGGGACCTGAGTTGCGAAGTCTAAGACCGTGGTGGTGCCACCATGAATGGCAGCGAGGGATACCGGCGCTGCGGGGGAGCGTTCGGACTGGCGGGGGCCGCCGATGTGGGCGTGCGGCTCGATGCCGCCGGGGATGACTATCTTGCCGGTGGCGTCTATGCGCTTGTCGGCTTCAAGGTCGATGCCGCCTGGATCGGTGATGGCGACGATTTTCTCGCCGTGAACGGCTATGTCGAAGTTGCCGACGCCTCCGGGGGTTACGACCTGACCGCCGTGAATGATGATGTCAACCATGTTCGGCCTCCTTTGAGCGTGCGTGTGCGGGTGGATGTCGCTCGGTTTCGCTATTGCCTATAGTGATGCCATCTTGCGTATGCCATCATTATGGGCAACGATGCGACGACGCGGCGTGTAGTCGTTGGAATAGTAAGAGCGGGCGGGCGGAGTGTCAAGGAGTGGCGTTAAGGGCTGTCGATGCACCGCGGTGGCTGACAGGATGAGCGGAAAACGGAGCATAAGCAGTTCAACATTCGCTTGACAGGGTTTTGAATTCTCACTTAATCTCAATCTGATGGATACCAATCTGATGCATACTAGGTTGTGCTGACATTTTGAGGTTGTCTTTCATTACTATTGTCAATTTAAGTGAAGCGAGAAATCCGAAATCGTAGACTGGTGGGTGCGCAACAACTTTAGCGAGAAATCCGAAATCGGGGACTGGTGGGCGTGCAACGACTTTAGATTCTTCACTCCGCTGCGCTGCGTTCAGAATGACAGGAGGATGAAGGCGCTGGGTTCAAAATGACAGGGGACGAAGGCGCTGCGTTCAGAATGACAGAATAAACCTACTTTTCAAGTCTAAAACTCTTTGTGTAACAAATTTCAACACGCCCTAATTAACGACTTGCAGAATTTGCAGAAGCACGAATTTCAAGACTGATTGGCAACCCTGCCGTGGTCTTCTAACTTTCGCAGGAGTGACGACAGATAAGTCAGCAGCGGCTTCTGCAATGATTACCTCTATATGGAATGTATTGGAGAATATTAATGACGCTTGACGCATACATAAAGGAGCTTGGGGACGAGTCAAGCCCTATGAAGCGGTCCGGTCTGCTTCAGCTGTCGAGCCTTACGAGGGATGATGTTCGCGAATTTCGCAGTCTGTGGCGTGGGGTCGCCAGGGAACGCAGGCGTGAAGTGCTTGCGACGCTGGTGGAACTCAGTGAAGACAATCTTGAGCTGGACTTCAGCGCAATCTACCGCTCGTGCCTGTCGGACGAGTTCGAACTGGTACGAGAACAGGCGACTCGGGGGCTACTTGAGACGGACGACAGATCGGTAATCAGGCCGCTCATCGGACTGCTCAAGGACGATCCCTCGGTTAAGGTGCGGGAGGCGGCGGCGATCACGCTGTCAAATTTCGCAGACCTGGCGCAACAGGGCAAGCTGATTTCACGCGACGCGGACCGCATACGAGAGGCTTTACTCGCAGCGATTGCTCGTGATGAAGAGGACATAGGCGTGCTGAGGCGCTCCATTGAGGCGCTCGGCAGTTTTGACACGCCGGAAATTTCGCAGATAGTGAGAGCCGCATACGACAGCGACGACCCCGCGATGCAGCAGTCGGCTATCTATGCGATGGGGCGCAGCTCTAACAGCGACTGGATGCAAATAGTGCTGCGTGAGATGAATGCCGCGGATCCAGCGATACGCTATGAGGCCATAAATGCCTGCGGGCTGCTGGGGGACGAATCCACGATACCGCAGGTTGCCACGCTTATGGGCGACGAGGACATTGAAGTGCAGTGCGCGGCGGCAATCGCGCTAGGCAATATAGGGGGACCGCTTGCTAAGCGGGCGCTCCGACGCGCCGCCGATTCGGGTG
Source organism: Dehalococcoidia bacterium (assembly GCA_965221045.1). Lineage (GTDB taxonomy): Bacteria > Chloroflexota > Dehalococcoidia > Lucifugimonadales > JADFKI01 > Bin90. The sequence continues at coordinate 3,551,463 of OZ244863.1, read as the reverse complement.
AAGACGCCCTGATTGAGGCTGCAATGGAGGCTCTGGAAAACCTGGAGTTCGACGAGGATCCCCTCGACTTTGGTTTCTAGCGCACCAGTGGAGCTATGTCTGTCCAGCCGTAAGCTATTTCCACCAGGTCTGAGCCGGCGATATTAATGGGGATTATTTGCCAATTCGCCGGAGGAAATTGCGCGCGCTGTCATGTCGTTGCTGAACAAGCGGCGATGGCGATACTTAGAGGAGCACAGAAGGTAATTTTGCGGTAAAGACTAAACCGAAGTTCCCTCCGTAAGTGGCCGGGCCTTCGGTTTCGAGGATGACCGTCTTCAGTACGCGCGCAGCAACTCGATGCCGAGATACCACGTGTTACAGACATGGAGAGATTTTAACTTAATTTATAGTGAGTTATGTTACAGTAGGAACTTGATTCTATTAAAAGAAATATGCAGAATTAAAAATTAACGGCTAAGGACAAGCGCTTCCATCCCCATCCTAACCTTCCCCCATCGAGGGGGAAGGGACTTTTGCATATTTCTGACTATTAACATTCCTTCTTAAAGAATTCTTCCATAGCCCACAAGCTACGGATTCAGGCAGGATTTATGGCTAAATAGAAAGGCGTACAATGAATCAATTTATCGTTGTATTCAACGAACCCTATTCAGATATGATTGGCGCCAGTAACGCACTTATAGCCGATAAATACGAACTGTCAGATTCAGTGCTTCTAGTGAGGAGCGTGTTGGATAGCCCCCAACAAGTTGCTGCTCAGTTCAATATGTCTGACGAAGCATCGGGCACGCTCTCGGTTGGCGTAGTGCTTAAGTTAGAAGGTTCATATTATGGCTACAACGACCCGTCCCTATGGAATTGGCTTAGTAAAGCACATGTGATTTACAGTGCCTGATAACCAAGAATCTCAGCCTAGCTTCCCAGCTCGAACTGTTGCCGGCTATGATACTCAGCGATTGGATAATGTGCGTGAGCGAGTGGCCACTTTAGAAGGAGCAGCCAAGTCTTACGCAACAAAAGACGCCGTTGAAAAGGCCAAATCTGAGTTGATTAAGTGGATTGTAGCGACTGGACTTACAGCAGTAGGTGTAGCCGTTGCACTTGCCATTTTTGTCCAAGGGCTCATCAATTAAAGGCTATCATTGGGCTAACCATCGAAGCCCCTTCTCAAGTTGTGGACGGCTGCGGAGACTGATGCTTGATCCTCTTTGAAGACTAGGGCTGCCGCTCCGAGCAGGCTGACGTCGTCGCCGAGGTGCGACTTTGCTACGGGGACTGCGCCCTGAAAGTGCGCCATTGCGCGGCGCTTGACCTCCGGTTCGATGGTGGGCATGAACATGTCGAGGTTCTGACCCAAGCCGCCACCGATAACAATGAGCTGCGGGTCAAATATGTGCATAAGGGTGATGATGCCGCTTGCGAGGCTGCGGCCGACTTCTTGCATCAGAGATTGCGCCAGCGCGTCGTCTTGGTGGGCGGCTTGCACGACAATGCGGGCATCCACGGCTGCGATGTCGCCTCCAGCGAATTCGATCATGACGCTTCTTTCCCCTGCACTGGCCCCTGCCCCAAGCCGCTCCTGTGCCATACGAGCAAGCGCTGTACCGGATGCCAGCGCTTCAAGGCATCCCACATTGCCGCAGTTGTCCAGAGGACCATTCTGGTCTATGGTCATATGCCCTATCTCAGCACCAAAGCCGTTTGTGCCCGTGTAGAGGTTCCCGTCGATGATGATGCCACCGCCGATGCCCGTGCTGACAGTCATATAGACCATATTGTCGCATCCCCTGCCAGCTCCGAATGCATGCTCGCCAAGCGCGCCAAGTGTGGCATCGTTCTCTGCATAGACGGGCAGCGACAGGCGTTCCCGCAGTATCGGTATTGGAGTGAAGAGATGCCACTCAGGTCCAAGATTCGGAGGATTGTACATTACCCCGGTGCCAGGCTCCACGGGGCTGGCAAGGGACAAGCCCACACCTTTGATTTCGGTTCGGCGCTCGGATGCAACATGCTCAAGCGCGTCGGCGAGCCTGTTCATCACCGCATCCCTGCCTTGGCGCGCCAGTGTTTCTGTGGAATGCCTGACCACAATGCCGCCTGTGGCGTCCACGAGCGCGACACGGGTCCGGGTGCCTCCAACGTCGGCTACGAGGGCGTATTCGGTCATAGATGCTCCCTTTCTTGCTGTGAGAGATGTTAGTATAGCATTCGTTGTACGGGGGCTGACATGGATAAACAGGATAGGAATGTGAGGCTGAATTGACGACCGTAGGCATTATCGCGAATCCGGCAGCGGGCAAGGACATTCGGCGGCTTGTGGCGCAGGGCAGATTCGTACCGAACCAGGAAAAGGTCAACATCCTGAAGCGCATTCTTGCGGGGCTTGATGCCGTGGGCGTGGAGCAGGTGGTGATGATGCCTGACATGGCGATGCTGGGCAAGGGCGCGCTGGACAATGGGCATTTTGGCCTAGAATTGACTTTCGTGGATATGCCGGTTTTCAATGCCGAGCGAGACTCGGTGCGGGCGGCAAGCCGCATGTCGGAGGAGGGCGTTGGCTGCATCATAACGCTGGGTGGCGACGGAACGAACCGTGTCGTGGCGAAGGGGTGCGGAGACGTGCCGCTGGTGCCGGTTTCAACAGGGACGAACAATGTATTTCCGGTGATGACAGAGGGTACATTGGCGGGATTGGCGGCAGGGCTAATCGCGCGGGGGCTAGTGCCATTGGAAACAACGACAGCACGTAGCAAACGGCTGGAAGTGCTTATTGACGGAGAGCTCCGAGACATAGCGCTGGTGGATGTCGCCATATCCAGGGAGCGGTTCGTTGGAGCGCGCGCCATCTGGAATATTGAGACGGTGGACGAGCTGTATCTTGCGCGCGCGGAGCCTGCGAGCATAGGTCTGTCAGCGATTGGGGCGCAGTTGTTGCCGGTTTCGCTGACGGATGAGCGCGGACTGCACTTACGACTGGGCGAGGGCGGCGAGACGGTGGCTGCGCCGGTCGGCCCCGGAGTTATAATTTCGGTCGGCATAGAGTCATGGCATGTTATGGAATTCGGGGAGAGCGTTGATGTGGAATTGCGGCCATGCACGGTGGCGCTGGACGGCGAGCGTGCGTTCACCCTGATGCCGGGTCAGCGGGCTGAGGTTCGGCTGAGCGACAAGGGTCCCCGAGTAGTGCAAGTTGAAGAGACCTTGCGGGTGGCTGCGATTGATGGGGCATTCAGGACATCGGCGACATTGGAGTAGTCAGGATGAAGTTTGATTCGCGGCGCTCGAATGTGCGGGCGCGAAACGGGATGGTGGCAACAAGCCAGCCGTTGGCGGCGATGGCCGGGCTGCGAATGCTGATGAACGGAGGGACGGCGGTGGATGCGGCGGTGGCGGGGGCGGCCGCGCTGAATGTTGTGGAGCCGTTCTCGACGGGTGTGGGCGGCGATGTGTTCGCGCTGGTGTGGAGTGAGCGGGCGGGCAAGGTGTACGCGCTGAACGCGAGCGGGCGGTCGGCTGCTGCTGCCGACGCTGATTTGCTTCGCTCAACAGGTTACACAGGCATTCCGAACGACAGCCCTTACGCCGTAACGGTGCCGGGCGCGGTGAGCGGCTGGCAGGCACTGCTGGACAGGTTCGGGAATATGGGGATGGCCGATGTGCTTCGTCCCGCAATCGACTATGCCGAAGGTGGATATCCGGTGTCGGAGATGGTCGCGCACCAGTGGGCGGGGGCGGAATCGCGGCTGAAGCAGCATTTCAGCGGCGAAGAGCTGCTGCTGAGAGGCAGGGCGCCTCGTGCGGGTGAAGTGATGACTATGCGCACGCTCGCCGATACGCTGCGAACTATTGCATACGGCGGGAAGGATGCGTTCTATAAAGGCAGGATCGCGGAGCAGATTGCCGCCTTTGTGCAGGAGCGCGGAGGGTGGCTGACGACCGAAGACTTGGCGGAGCACGAGCCGACCTGGGAGGAGCCGATAAGCACAGACTACCGAGGCGTGGATGTGTGGCAGTGTCCGCCGAACAACCAGGGTGTGAATGTGCTGCTAGGGCTGAACATCGCGGAGGGGTTCGACATCGGGGCGATGTGGGCGCAGTCGGCGGACCGGCACCATCATCTGATCGAATCGGTGCGGCTTGCGCTAACTGATGGGATGTATCACATAACGGACCCAGCGCAGATGCGTATGGACACAGGGAGGCTAATATCCAAGGGGTATGCGTCAGGTCGGCGGCGCTTCATTCGTGACGAACACGCGATGGCAAATGTGCCACTTGGTGCGGGGCCATTAGACGGCGATACGGTGTACATAAGCTGCGTTGATGGCGAGGGAAATGCGTGCTCGCTCATCAACAGCGTGTATTCGGACTTCGGGACGGGGCTTGTGGTGCCGGGTACGGGCATCGCACTGCACAGTCGGGGCGCGTCGTTCTCGCTGGACCCAAGCCATCCGAATGTGCTTGCTCCGAAGAAGCGGCCGTTCCACACGCTTATACCGGGGATTGCGACTAAGGGCGGCGAACTGTGGCTGAGCTACGGCGTGATGGGGACGGTGCAGCAGGCGCAGGGGCAGATCCAGGTGCTGAGCAATATGATCGACTTTGGGATGACGCCGCAAGATGCGCTTGACGCGCCGCGCTTCAGCTATAGGCCGCTGGAGGGCGAGACCGGTCTGGAGCCGCGGATTCCCGATGAGGTTGCGGAGGAATTGCGAGAGCGCGGGCACAGAATTGTCATAACGGAGTCGCACCCGCTGTACTTCGGGGGTGGCCAGGTTATTGCGCGGGATGCCGAGAGCGGAGCGCTTACGGGCGGGAGCGAGCCTCGCAATGACGGGTGCGCGGTGGGTTGGTGAGGGTACACCGCCCTACTCTGCCGACATCGGCTGCGTGATGCGGCGCGCCAAGGGGTTTCGGCAATCTCGCAGAGGGCGCCGCTGGGCGTTATGAAGCGGCTGGTTACCTGTCCCCACGGCTCGGTCTTGGTGGGCTGAACTATTTTGACGGCGGCATTGTCGAGATGCTGTGCTGCCTCTGTTACGTTGTCCACCTCGAAGGCTATGGTGAAACCAAGAGGAACGCGATCTGCGGCGTCTGGGCTGCCGTAGGTGGCTTCGGCGGCTTCGGCGCGGGACCAGATTCCGAAGTGAAGAACGCCGGGAACGGTCGCGGTGGCGTAGCCTTCGCCGAGGGATTCGACTTCCAGCCCGAGAGTGCCGCGGTAGAATTGGACGGCTGCTTCAAAGTCTTCGACTATCTCTGCGACGCCAGCGAAGTGCCTTATCATGCCGAGTTCCTTTCGTCCGATGCTTTCTCTTTACAGCAAGCGCATTGTTTGTCGTTCCAAGCAAAGCGAGGAATCTAAAGTCGTTGCGGCACTGCCGTGCAGATATTTTAGATTCCTCACTGCGCTGCGCTTCGTTCGGAATGACAGATTAAAACGGCTTTCTAATTCAGATTGAACTGCCCTTTTCATCAAGTTGTCCCTATTGCAGAATGCCAAGGGGGAACGGGCACGAGCAAATGCTTAGTCGTGCGGGTGAGCGTGGTCTTCCTACGACTTGAAGAGGGATATGCGATTGCCGGCGATGTCGTTGAAGATTGCCAGCGAGCCGAAGCCGCCGGGAATCTCGCTGGGTTGCATCAGGGCGGTTCCGCCCAGGCTTACGGCCTTGTCAAGATACGCCTGCAGGTCGTCGACCGCTACCGCGACGCCGGGAACGTTTGGCGGCATGCCCTCCATATGCTGGAAGATTCCGCCGCCGATGCCTTCGTGTTCCTGCTGGACCATACGGTAGGTCATTCCCCCGCCCATATCTACGGCATTTATCTGCCAGTCGAACAGGCCTGAGTAGAAGTCCTCGAGGGCTGCCGCATCGCTGCCGCCGAGTTCGAAGTGAACTACGGGAGGGGCATCGCTCTTTGGCGGCATGTCACCGTTCATTGATGCGGGCATGGAGTAGAGGCCGATGGCGTTGTGGGCCGGATCCATGAACATAGCGACCGAACCTACTTCCGGAGCAACCTCTATCGGCGGCATTACAGTCGAGCCACCCTTTTCGGAAATCTTGTTTAAGGCAGACTGAAGGTCATCGACCTGAATGTAGAATGTCACGTAGTTGCGAACGGGCATATCCTCGGTGGTTTGCATGATGCCGCCGCCGATGCCGCCTTCGGTCCACATCACTACGCCGTAGTTGCCCATCTCCGGGCCTTGCACCTGCACATCCCAGCCGAACAGGTCGCTGTAGAATTGCCGCAAGACTGGGCCGTCGGGGCCTGCGATTTCAAAGTGTACTACTGGATTTCCCATTACTCCTCCTAATGTTTGCGAGAGTTATTGCCTTTCGGCAAATGTATCAGAACAAGGTTAGAACGAACAATTATTCGTGTCAAGGGTGTTGAGGGCGAGATTTGTGCAATTCTGCACAAGAGCGACGAATTCAAATATGAACATCGCTGTATATTGTCATTTCGGGCGCAAAGAGGAGCCTAAGATCGTTGCACGTGCGCAGGAAATGGATTTCAGATTCCGAACGGAGCGCAGCGAAGTGAGGAATGACAAGATTTATAAGCGCCTTCGGAATAAGAAGATATGCAGGCGCGGCTGGTGTGACAGAAAGAAGGGGGTTGACTCGGAGCTCTGAAGTCGTCTCTACAACAGCATGGCAGCAGGGAGAAAGAGAAGGCTAACTCGGGGATGATGTGGCGAGCTGCTTGGCGCGTTCGTAGTCGCGGATGCCGTCATCGCGGCGACCCACTGCCCAGAGCGCCATGCCGCGATTGTTGTAGGCGTACCAGTAGTTGGAGTCAAGCTCGATGGCACGGGTGAAGTGCGCTATTGCGTCCTCGTAATTCTCGTTGTCGGCGAGCGCCATGCCAAGGTTGTTGTGAGCATCTCGGTAGTCAGGGTCAAGTTCAAGCGCCTTCCAGTAGTCAGCGATTGCCAAGTCGGTCTGTCCTCCGTTGCGATACGCGATACCGCGGTTGTTGTAGGCTACGGCATCGTCGGGCACGAGCTCGATTGCCTTGTTGTAATCGCTGGCTGCGAATTCATTCGCGCCACGGTCAAGGTAGGCGTTGCCGCGCAGGAACCAAGCGCGTGCGTCGTCGGGGTTGGCGTGAATGGTTTCGGTCAAGCTGTGAGCGACCTGGGTGAGATGGTCGTTGTCACTCATCGCGCTCAGATTGGGATCGTTTTTCCAGTTCATAGAAATCCTCTTTAATGGCGAAATTTCGAGGGCAACGCTTGTCACTATCGCAGGTCATTCTCGCCGAACGAGAGGCTATATGGCAAGCCCGCAGACGATTGCCTGCGGGCTTAACCCCGCTCCTCAAGTCCGGTTGTCGACAAACTAGGGAACCGTGACGCTGCCCCAGCAGATGACTGCGCCGTCAGCACGCAGAGCGCAGGTGTGGTTATCTCCGCTGCTGATCTCCGTGAATACGCCGGTCGTGGGCCGCTCGGAGACCTGCCCTTCACTGTCACCATCCTCGTTGCCCCAGCACATTATCGAGCCGTCGGTTGCAAGCGCGCACACATGATTCGCGCCGCTGCTGATGGCGGTGTACACGATATCAGGTTGCGTTGGAGGCGGTTCAGGTTGACTCCCCGCCTCGGTTATTTCAAATGTAAGCGTAAAGGCACTTGCGGTTTGTGCGTGATAAGTTGTCGCCTCTATTGTGTAAGTGCCTACTCCCAAGTCGTCTGATTCTATTCGCGAGTTCAGGTTGGCTGACGGCGTGATGTCGTCGTCGTCGTCCACTATTCCGCCTTCCTGCCCTCTGCCCCGCAGCAGGTAGAGGTAAGTGTCTTCGCTGGATTCTAGTGTGATGACTACTCTTGACCGTGCATCCAAAGTAAATGAGTAGTATCGAGCGTAGTAGTCGGCGGAAGTGGACCCGCCTTCACCAGTGGGTCGATGTTGCGAGAGGCAATTGTCGGTCCAGGTTCCCTCGTATGTGCCGACACCCCCTATTGTTTCGAGGCAGTCTGAATCGGACGGCAGCGCGGCTGTGGGTATTGGAGACGGTATTGCTACGGGTGGTATTATAGGCGGCTCCTCGGTCTGACAGTCCGGCAGGCTTAGCGAGGAAAGGTCGTTGAGCCTGACTTCCTTTAGTCCTATGGGTACGCAGCCGGTCAGACGGTTACCAGCTAGGTAGAGTTCGTCCAGACTTTCCAGTCTTCCGAGACCAGATGGTATTCGACCTGTCAGGTCGTTGTTCTTGAGGTCGAGCACTTCCAAGCCTGTCAGCAATTCCAGGATGGGAGGGATTGTGCCTTTCAGGGCTTTATCCGGGAGCGAGACTTCGATCACGCGCTGTGGTGTCCCGCCGACTATGATGCCTTCCCAGTCCGAGATTGGGGTGTCGAGAGCCCAGTTCAGTTGCACGGTTCTCGTGAGGGTGTTCTTTGCCGTGTAGAGCGCCTCGCAGTCCAGCACGAGGTCGGGATTACCTGCCCCGTCGGACACTGCGCCCCCGGAGACGCAAGGGCTAGTTGGCGGAACTTCGTCGTCGCCTTCCTCAACGACGTTTGTGACGAGGATGATGACGGACATGGCGGCGGCGATCGTGTGGTCGTCAACTTCGTGGTCTTCCCCGCTGTCGTGAACTGCGATGACTATCGAATAGCTGCGCTTGGTCTCGTAGTCCAGAGGCGCCTTCGTGCGCAGTTGTCCGGTGGTGGAGCCGATGTCGAAGGAGTCGGCATCAAGCTTATCGAGGATAAGGTAAGTCAGCGTGTGGCTGTCCTCGTAGGTGGCTGTGAACGGGTCGCCGATGTCGGTCCCCGTAGGCGTATTCTCGGCAATTCTGCGGATACCGGTCTCGGTGTTGGAGAAGACCGGTGAATGGTCAGTCTGCGCGTACACGGCGAACTGGGTCTGCAAGAACAGGAATAACGCGGCCGCAACAACGACACCCAGCACTGCGATCGCTGCGAGGACTTTTTGTGATTTCTGACGCAACGGACTCTCCCTGATTAGAACGCCGCACCTGCTTGAGTTACAGATGCGGCGAGGTTTTCGTCTAATTTCCTGTATCAGCCAGGCTAATCGGACTCATCGGTGACGGTTACCTGCACATCCACGAAGCCGTAGTAGTTCCCCGTCCAGTAGTCTATGCAAGTATCGACTTCCATTGCACGACTCTTGGTGTGATAGATGTTGTCCGCCGGCGAACTGCTGTCGGTAGGGGTTTCGAAGCCGGGAGAAGAGGCGAATGAGAGCACGGCCGATTTCCCATCGGTGTTGACCAACAGGCTGAAGTCGTCCATATCGTCCTCTTCGCCCTCGCTGGTTCTCTCTACCAGCTCCCACGAGAAGGGCCTGTCAGGGGAGGCGATCGTGTACGTGCCAATGGCGGCAGTCCCGTTCTCCGCGTAATCGGTCATGGCGGTGCCGGCGATGGTGGTCTTGCGCAGTACGAAGAAGACATATTGGTGACCTGTGTGTTAGTCTCCTCGGCTCACACTCAAGAGGAATACGTCGGTACCGCTGGGGTCATTGTCGTCCAGCACCAGGACTGTGATGTTGCCGGATCCAACCTCTCCCGTCTGAGCTTCAGCAGGGAGTGTTGCTGCGAAGCCGACGACAAATGCGACTGCTATCGCGAAGACTATTAGTTTCGTCCCTATGCCTAGTTTCATAGCTACCACACCTCGCATTCGTCAGTTCATCATAGCGCATTATTATCGTGCCGCCGTGGGAACTACTCTTGTGGATTACATCCTTATTTTATCACATAGCGTTATTATGCTTTATGGTAATAATATAACTAGGTTAAAGTACCATTCTACCCCTCGAGAAGAACCAGTTGGGGACGGTCTTTCAAATCAAGAAGTTCTAGTGCGAGAGTTCGGAAGGGACTGGCTCATTTGCTACGTGTGGAGGGTCTGGTGTTAAGGGCAGCGATGGACGCGCGGAGGATTGGTGACTCTATCAAGGGGATAACTGCACAAAGGGATGAGGTTGGGGACAAGGGTGGCAGGCTGTGAGAAGAGGCATTATGGGCGAGATTTGATCTGTCTCGGTAGGTCGCCATTTCGTTTCAGCTGCTTCAGCTTGCGATGTCCGGCTGGTGGGCAGTAATATTGGCGGAGAGGTCGTCCGCCCAGCCATTGCCTCGAAGATCTCCAGATTTTCGACGAGCGGTAATTCGACCGCCAGTGTCCTGAGTGCGAATTTGAACGCGTCGCGCTTTGTGAGAAGGCCAAAGCGCCGCATCACATCGGCGCAGGGGGCTTATCATCGATGTTTATTTTGGTGCGAGTTAAACACCAATAACAGACCCGTACGAGAAGGTTGAAAGGTGCGTCGACGGGATTCTGGAATGCCGCTTAAGCACCAACGCCGTCTCAGGTCCTAGATGGGACCTCAATTGCCTTCGTCATGGTACCAGCCTGAGCCGAATACGAGAGTGTCGTGCTCGACCATCCAGAATTGCTTGCCCTCCATCTCGCCTGTTACCGGGTTGATGTCCCTGTAGGTCACCCAGTCACCCATTTCGGACCCCTCGAACTCTTCTCTGCCTATGAAGTCCGTCAGAAGCCGACCAAGGAAGTCCGGGTTGTGGTGCCCGATGATGTTATGCTGAGCCGGTATATTGTCGACGTGGTCCGTGATGAACACATACCATTGACCGTCAACGCTGTCGGGACTGTTGTAGTATTCCTACGTGGCTTCGAGTCCGTCTGAGTGGTACCTAGCTATCGCTCGCTCGACGACCATCTTGGTGTACTCGTCAGCGGACGTGTACCAGCCCGAGCCGAACAGCAGGCCATCGTGCCCTGACAATCCAGCTCAGTTTCAATTCCGCGGCGCCGAGGTAGTCCTGGGACGATCCGGTGCTCTCAGGACTTCTATATAAATAGGATACCCACTTGCCTTCCTCTGTGGCCCAGAGCAGGGCGGGGCCGAAGTTGTAGCCGTTTGCGTCTGTTCCTATGGGGCCGTTGAGGTCCTCGCCGATAAGGTGTGGGTTGTAGTGTCCGATTGCCATGTCATTCTCGTCTGTCGAAGCTCAGCGACTATGTCCGCTTAAGTGCTAAGGGAAAATGTCACCCCCTGTAAATTGCCATGCTATCAGACTACGATACCGTCGACTTCGCGCGTCCCCGCGACAAAGGTGGACTTTCAGCGTTCATATACTTCTTCACGGTGTCTCTGTGTATGCCCAGTTCCCAGGCGATCCCACGAATGGACAGCCCCTTGCGCTTCGCTTTCCGTACCGCTTTCCATCTCGCCGTCTGAAGTGGTGTGGGCTTCCTCCGGCGAGGACTAACGGCCTTGCGAACCCTTCCGGCGCCGTTGCCGTCGGCAGTGTCTTGGGAGGGCTTGACGTCTAGCTGCGCGAGCTTGTCTATCCAGCGTCTGCCCAGGCCATTGCTGTCGAGATGAGGCGAAGGAGTAGGCGCGGTTCTCTCGGTGAAGTCGCGCAGGATATTGGGGCGCTGCGGCGCCTCCTGCGTGGGGATGATGCCCCTCGTGCTGCACTTGCAGGCAACCGTCCAGTCCCTCGAGTACATCCACGACTGCTCCGGCGTAGCTCGGCCGGTCTGTGCCGGGCAGAAGTTGCAGAGTGCGCCAGCGGTACTTCACCGTGTTGTCCCGGCCAACCCTGCGCCTGTACTTCAGGCAGAGAGGGTTGTATCGAGGCACATCTGCGGGTCCAGGACGCGATATGCGGTCTCTGCGTGCTGTGGTGGCACACGGAAGCGCTGGTTGAAGCAGGGGAGGAAGTCAGCGAGCACGCGGTTAGCGTCATCGATGGTTGCTGCCTCCGCGAGTCGCAGTTCGGTTACGAGCCTGTCCTGGAAGGTGCCGGCCATACGCTCAACCCGCCCCTTGGCTTGCGGTGATCGAGCGAATATCAGCTGTACACCAAGCTCGTCCATCGCGCGACTGAACTGGGTGGGAGCAGCGGCAGCCTCTGACGGTGGCGTGTACTTGAATACGGCATGCCGGTCTGCATACAGTGCAAGCGGTATGCCGCAGTTCCGTATCAGACCCCACATCAGCAGGAAGTAGCTGTGGGTATTCTCCAGCTCGCAGAACAGGGCATTGACCACTACCCCAGTGGCGTCATCCACTGCAAGCAGCAATGTGAACTGCGGTCCATCTTCTCCCAGCCATCTGTGGTAGCTGCCGTCTACTTGAATCAGCATACCCTCGCGTGGCATCCGCTGCCGCCGCACTCGGTGCTTCGGCGGGCGACGCCGACGAGGACTGTTCACACCGGCGTTCGTCAGTATCTTGCGCAACGTGTCGCGACCGATGTCTATGCCCTCCCGCTCCCTCAGCAACTCGCTCAGGTACGTATGGTTGACTCCGGCGTATCGGCTGCACGCCAGACGTATTACATCGGTCGCCAATGCGCTCGGTGTAGCGTTGGCAGGTCTGCGACCCCGATTGCCGTGAGCTAGTGCGGCTGCTCCATCCTCTCTGTAAGCCGCTAGCATGCGCCTGGTGTGGCGTGCGCTCACTCCCATCAAGGTAGCTGCCGGCTCTGTTGTCATATACCCTGCGAGTAAGTTGTTGAGAACCTGAAGTCTTGCCTACTCTTGCTGCGTCAATGTCACATTCTCCATAATGTGGACATTTTCGCTTAGCAGTTAGCACGGACGGAATCACTGAGCAACAACACCCGCAGTGCACAATAAACTCGAAAGACTTAAGTGCTCGTGGCTGGTGGGGTTGAAGCCAGCCCGTAGCCAGAAGTGACCGTTCTCGGCTAACGACACGATTCGTGTGCCCTAGCAGTCCCCGCTTAGGTCCGCGCCGCCGCTACTGAGGACCGACCTCATCTCGGCCCGGACTTCTTCAGCGAGCGCGAGATGCCCTCGGACAACATCGCCCAGTTATAGACTCGCCTTTAGCACAGCGGACTTGGCCTCAGGTTGTTCAAGTAGTTTCTCTCCAAAAATAAGTGCCGTGCCCACTGTTGTTGCTCAGCGATTCCGTCCTCGCTGAGTGTTCAGCGAAAATGTCCGCATTATGGAGAATGTGACATTGACGCAGCAAGAACAGGCAAGACTTCAGGTACTCAACCACTTACTGGCAGGGCATATGACGACAGAGCAGGCAGCGACATTGATGGGAGTGAGCGCACGCCACACCAGGCGCATACTCTCGGCATACAGACAGGAGGGAGCAGCCGCACTTGCTCACGGCAATCGGGGTCGCAGACCTGCCAACACAACACCGGAGACTATGATGGCAGAAGCGCTGCATCTGGCTCGCACGCGATACACGGGAGTAAACCACACGCACCTGAGCGAGTTGCTCAGGGAGCGGGAGGGCATAGACATCGGCAGGAGCACGTTGCGGCGCATACTGGTGAACGCAGGGGTGAACAGTCCTCGTCAGCGTCGGCGGCCGAAGCATCGAGTTAGACGACGGCGGATGGCGCGCGAGGGGATGCTGATCCAGATAGACGGCAGTCATCACAGGTGGCTGGGAGAAGACGGACCGCAGTTCACGCTGCTGCTGGCGGTGGACGACGCCACCGGTTGTGTCGTGAACGCGCTCTTCTGCCTTGAGGAGACCACCCGCGACTACTTCCATATGCTTGAGGGTCTGATAAGGCGCTGGGGCGTGCCGCTGTCCCTTTACGCCGACAGGCACACGACCTTCAAGGCGACACCCGGAACCGGACAGAAGGTGAGGGCTGCCCCCCAGTTCGCCCGGGCGATGGACGAGCTTGGCATACGGATGATATTCGCCCGTTCGCCACAGGGTAAGGGGCGAGTGGGGCGTATGGCGGGCACCTTCCAGGACAGGCTGGTGAGGGAGCTTCGCCGGAGCGTCCACTATCCCGGAGGCCAAGCGCGTGCTTGCGGACTTCCTGCCCCGCTTCAACGAGCGGTTCAGGGTACAGGCGCAGCAGGAGGATGCGGCATACCGTCCCCTTGATCCCGATGTCTGTCTTGACCGCATCTTCTGTCTAAAGCACTGGCGGAAGGTCGGCAGGGACAACACTCTCAAGTATCGCTGGCACACCCTGCAGCTTCTGCCCGATGCGGAGCGTGGGAGTTACGCCGGAGCTAAGGTGGAGGTACTCGAAGGGCTGGACCGAACTCTGCGGGTGCAGCACGAAGGGCGCATCATCCCGTCACAGGAGGCTCCACCGCGTCCCGGACTCCTGCGGAGCTTAAACGGCGGTGCGCCACAGGCTCCCGATGAGAACGGATGGAAGGACAAGTATGCGCAGCTCGCCGCGACGAGTCCGACCCTTCACGGGGCCAATGGACCGCGGCATCCAGTCAACGTGCTGCGCAGGAAACCCAATCGGCGACAAAGGGCGTGGTGGAAGGCGATCCATCGCGCCAAGCTTCAGGGAGTGTCCTCCTGAGGTATCGCAAGAAATCTGGGAATGAGCAGGAACACGGTCAGGAAGTACTTGGCGGCGGAAACTCCTGAGATGGTGGGAGCCGCTGTGAGTTCGAGAAGATCCCGACCTGCTACTATGGCAGACGACATGAAAGGACAGAATCGCTGAACATTTAAGCGGACATATTCCCTGAACAGCGACACTTCCGCATGGCGAAAGGCGTTGGTCAGCGCGTTATGGGCTATGGAAAATAGCGTGCTACTGGTATCTGCGGAGAGGGGTGGCTCCACCCTGTTTTGAACTAGCTCAGCAGGTACCGACGTGATGGCCGTGAAGGTCGCAACGTGGGACTCCCGGGTCCTGCCCAGCTCCCTGCCATCGAATATGCGTCCCATGTCTATGGGGTGTCTTAGCTGCCAGATGGCGGCTTTCGACAAGCGCGAAGTAGCTTCAAGTCTGGCGTTGAGTTCCTCATTCGAGTCTCCGGCAACCTGTCTGATCGCATCAATGCCCAGTCCCTTCACGATACGGCGACTGTGTCGCCGTATCGTGAAGGGACTGGGAGAGTTCAATCCGCTCCCGCTGAAGTGCCCCCTCCCGCTCCACCGCGGCCCTCCATCGGTTTCGTTCAAAGCTGGAGACCAGGTTGACCGACGCGGCCACCGAATACATGACGAAAATCCTGGCTAACAGGCCCTTTTCGTCCATTGCCGCTATGTCGATCCCGTCTCCCACGGTCAGGCTTATGGTCAGATAAAGGACGGACACCACGGTCACCCAGGCCATGGTCAGCCTGAAAGAGGTGAGAACCACTGCGTATCCTGCCAGCGCCGGGTAGTACAGCAGGTGCAAGTAGTAGTGGCTGAAACCTCCTCCTATTACGACGGAGACCGACACCAGGGCGACAAACACAGACACGAGCCCGAGAATCCAACGCCATGTCATCGTCTTATGCGTCGCCAGCTGATAGTGAGTGTATCCGTTGAACGCTAACAGTAGCGACAACGCCACCGAATACTGTATGCCTACCTCCAGCCCATAACCGGGCCGGTACACCATCTGGAAGAAAATGAAGGCGGCTGCGAACCAATGTATCCAGACTGTGACGGTCGCCACCTGTCTCAGTCCGTCGGGGTCGATCCGGTTGAACGTACCGTCGTTCAACCGGAAGAAACTAGCGGCTGTCCTGACCAGACGAAAGCTATGGCTGCGGCGGGATGACTGAGACATCTCTTCTCCGGTGCGGACTTGAGACATGGTACGGCGTGTGCCTGAAAACCGCTAGTCTAACCACCATCGTTTGTGTCGGCAAGAGCCAGAAGTATCTGTCGAAGTAGCAGAAATACCTTCCTCAGAGCAAACAATCTGGTTAGCAAAAGGAGTGCTACGGCACTTACCAAAGTGATGAGAAATCTCTAGCGTTCTTCATTGGATATGACGAATCGCAAGATAAGGGGAATCACAGGGTGCCACCTAGCGTGTGGAAGGCAAATGCATACCGCCATTCGAGTCTGACGCGACGTTAGTACAGAGTTCCAACTGAAGAAGTGACAGCAGGAGTACTTCTCAGCAGATTAGCAGAAGGATACTAAACCTTGCACTTCAAAACCCCCAATCCCTCCAGACTATTTTCCCCGTTATTCGCTGGCGTGATCGCATCGTTGATGTCCCCTTGGAGTCCTCCGCGTGCACTTAGTATTGTTCCCATTAGAAACCGTCCTTTGTTGAGGACCCAACAGGCGCTACGAACTGTCGACTCGCAGTTCAAAGTTGCAAATCGCAGGATTTTATATTGCAAGTCTAATGCAACTACGATGATATATACGGGTCATCTGGGGTCGGGTTTTGACTCGCAATACAACTGGCTCAGATGCCGTGATTAGGAGACAGAGAACAATGTGCCATCAGGTGTTGGGTAAGGCGGAATGGTCTGCCATTGTGATGATGCTACTCACTGTGGTTTTGCTGATCTCCTGTTCCAAGGGCATAGCGGAGGAGGAGAAGGAGCCCATAGTTTTCAGCGACCTGAATTGGACCAGTGCACAGTTCCAGAACCGCGTCGCTCAATACATAGTCGAGAAGGGTTACGGCTATCCCACCGAAGTTGTCTTCGGCGCCACACTGCCTCTCCTGCAGGGGCTGCGGAGAGGGGATACTCAAGTCACAATGGAGATCTGGATGCCCAACCAGACGAAGGCATGGGTGGCTGCTCAGGAGTCTGGAGAGGTTGTCACAATCGGCGAAAGCCTCGGAAGAGGCTGGCAGTCAGCCTTCGTAATTCCCGCCTATCTGCAGGATCAGTACCCTGAACTGGACAGTGTCGAGGATCTGAAGGAAGAACGATAAACGATATAGGACACTGTTCGCCACCTCCGAAACGGACGGCAAGGCGAGGTTGGTGTCATGCGCAATCGGATGGGTCCGTGAAGAAGTCAATGCTCAGCAGATCGAAGGATATGGATTGTCTGACCATGTATATGTCGTCAACCCTGGGGATGGTGGCGCCGCCGACGCAAGTCTCTACGGCGCCTATGAGAGTGGGGAACCGTGGCTCGGCTATCAGTGGGGCACAAACGAGCCTGCAGTGGAGTTGGACCTAATCCAACTGAAGGAGCCTGAACACAGCAGCGAGTGCTGGTCAACCACAAAGGCCTGCGCGTATGAACCTTCAACTATAACTATCGCTGTACACTCCGACCTGAATAGGAGAGCTCCCGATGTTGTCGAGATGCTGCGTTCCTATGAATTGGACATCGACCTCTACAAGGAAGTCGGCAAATGGCGGCGCGAAAACCGGAATGCCGGCATAAATGATACGGCCTTATGGTGGCTGAAAAGCAACGAAGACCTACGGGCAAACTGGGTGACCTCCGAAGCGGCTGATTCCATCAGGCTAGCACTCAAGGCCGACGAAATTCCCGATGGATGGCCAACCGAATAGCGATACGAACCCAAAACACCGGAGAATTGCGCCAATTCGACGCTGAGGCGGACCCGGCTGCGAAGGAAGAGAGTCGTCCACGACACCACCGCCTCCTCGGAGGTCACGCCGGCAGCCAGCAGGAGCAGGTTGGCTACCGTGGCGGCCAAGTGCAGCTGGAACCGCGTTGTGGCACGTCCGAAGAGTAGCTGGACTGGCGGATTCCGGGCTGAACCAGCCGCGCCGGTCAATGCTACACCACCATCCGCCGTTGCCGAGTATCGGGAACGGCTTCACTCTGCTGCAGGACGCAAGCCTGATACAATAGCGCCTTCCGGAGGTGCAACCGTACAGTCCACAAAGTACTCGGTTTTTCTGCCGGTCACTGAGGCCGTAGCGGGTGAACCTCTCGGAACGCTCCATCGAACCGGTAGCCTTTCATCGGAATTATATCGCATTTAGGAAGACCCATAACTAACCGACATGTAAGCCACTTTCGAGCTATTCGCTGGTGTCAGAAAGGTAAAACGTGCCCTACCATAGTCATAACGGATTCATCAGGCGCGACGGGACGTTAACCTGGCATACACTCTATGCCGCCGAGGACTTATAATATTTCTAGGGGCTAACAACGCCTATATTCCAATCGGCGTATTCGATTATGTGTACCTACGTGAAGTAACGGCGTGTGACGTTCATTTCCTCTGGTCTCTAAAGGAAGGATGCCTGATGAGCCTCGGGACTGCGGCTATTAAGTCCAAATCACATTTGTGCCCAATTTACTGTGATGGCTGATGTGTACAACGTACGAAATCATAGTAGGAGGTGTGTCATGTCCCTAATACCTAAGGTGATGAGTACCCAGCACCCGGGCAACGCCTCACCTGCGCCTTTTGCAGACAGCGCCGGAGTGCTGCGAGGGGACGGCGAGATCGAGGAAGCAGTGGACGTGTTCGCACTGGGGTGCGATGAGCAGATGTGGGACTTGGAGGGGAAGGAAGCGGACAACCAGGTTGTGCGCAAGCTATTTACCGGCTACCCTGACTTCTTCCACGATGACGTCAAGCTCGGCGTCGACGCGGCGCTTACGCTGCGTGTGCCCAACCCGCGAGTCGAGCGGGACATGCGGAAGTCGATGGTCGAGGCGCTCCAGAGCGTGCCTTCTTCCTAGGACATGGCGCAAGGCTTCTATGGCGACGGGCATGTCGCGCCGATCGAGGAGGTGATTCTCCCACTTACGACGTCCGTTGAAGAACTCTCAATGGTGGAAGCCTACTATCGAAAGGTGATCGTAGGGCAGGAAGACCAGACGGTGCTCGACGGACAGTTGGTCAAAGACTGGGTGGGGGAGTTCTACCCAGAGAGCATCCGGGTGATCCCGCTCATCGAAGACATGGAGAACCTGTTCTACTGCGACCGCATCGTCGAGGAGTACCTGAAGGACAGGGACCTGCCGTACCAGAAGGTGTTCCTCGCGAGGAGCGACCCGGCGCTAAACTATGGGATGGTTGCTGCCGAGCTGATCCTGAAGGTGGGGCTACTGCGACTGAATAACCTGGAAGTGAAGCTGGGATTGCCGCTGTATCCCATCATCGGAGCAGGCTCTGCGCCGTTTCGCGGCCACTTGGCGCCTACCAACGTGGAGCGTTCGCTGGCGGAATATCCGAGCGCCCAGACGTTTACGGTCCAGTCCGCATTCAAGTACGACTACGACAGAGACACCGTACGGGACGGCATAGCGAAGATACTTGCCCACGAGCGCACCGAGCCTCTGTTCAGAGACCAGAATCGGGCGAAGGAGATCATCGACAGGTCCACCGCGGAGTACCAGGCGCGGGTGCAGGATCTGACCGACGTCATCACGACGGTGTCGGCACACGTGCCCAGACGACGTGAGCGCAAGATGCACGTCGGACTATTCGGTTACGGGCGCTCTCTCGGTGGTGTGGGCGGAGTCACGCTCCCCAGAGCCATCGGATTCGCGGCATCGCTGTACTCCATTGGCGTTCCTCCCGAGCTACTGGGGCTTGCCTGCCTGACCGAGAGCGATCTCGAGTTCATTCGCGAGGTTTACCCCAACATGGATGGGGACCTGCGCGCGGCTCTGCGCTTCACTAATGAGCGGCACGTGAGGGAGTTCCTGGGCGACTCCTACATGAGCGTGGTCGGGCAATACACAGACGAGCTGGACCGGGTCCACGAGGGACTGACAAGCGCGATCTGGGCCAGCGTGGGCAACGAGGACGTGACAACGCACAGGTCGCAATTCGTTGAAGAGGCTGCCCACCTTCGTCACTTCCCGGGTAATTCTATCTACTTGAGGTTCAATTCATTATAGCCGTTCTTCGCCACCTCTTCACAGCGACGTCTGTACGATGGTTGACCACCGGAATACATGGCCGTGATTCGGGTCTGCCTACCCTCCAGATTAATGTTGACGCCGGTCTGCCAAGAATCTACCTGGCTCCTCAGCAGGTCCTTTCCTTGGTCCACCACATACTGATGCCAGCCCTCTTGGGCCTCCAGGCTGGCTTCGGCACGAGTAAGGCCACGGTGATTCATGTACTTTATGACCTCTGTTACCCAATTTACCTGAAATTCAATGGCACGTGGGTTGTTCCCTGCCCATGCGTGGGGTCCTATTATCATAAACATATTAGGGAAACCGTTGGTTTGAATCCCCAGAAAGGTCGCCAGTTCTTCTTCCCATTGTTCCTTTAATCTACGCCCATTAACACCGCGTATATCTATCCTGTTATAACTTCCGAATATCGCGTCGAACCCCGTGGCATAGATTATGAAATCAAATTCGAATTCCTTGTCAGTGGTCAGAATTCCATCCTGGGTGATTCTCTGAATAGGAGTCTCACTAATGTCTACTAGTTCAACATTTTCCTGATTGTAGGATTCATAGTAGTTGGTTTCCAGAGGTACCCGCTTGGTTCCAAAGCCATGATCTTTTGGAATTAACTTTTCCGCTACTAGGGGATCGTTCACACGCTCCCGTATCTTCTCGGCTATAAAATCAGATATGGCTTTGTTGGCTTTGGGGTTGGTTAGTATATCTTTGAAATTGCCTTGCCAGATCCCAAACCCCGGGCTAGCGTATAGCTGCTCCCAGAACTCATACCGTTCTTCTGCAGTCACTTCGAAAGTGCCTCTGGGATCAGCTTCATGTATGAATGCAGCTGTGGTCTGGGCACACCACTCAAACATTTCGTCGTAGCCGGCCCTGATGGCTTTCATTTCATCCGGCTCTATTTTCGAGTTGTGAAGAGGAGCACACCACTCTGGTCGAAGCTGGAAAACAGTGAGATGCCCGACATTTTTCGCTACTTCCTGGATTGTCTGTACTCCCGTAGCTCCAGTGCCGATAACTGCCACACTTTTGGCTGAAAACTTGACTGGGGAATGAGGCCATCGAGAGGTGTGAAAGGACTGTCCCCTGAAAGACTCGATTCCCTCAATTTTCGGTAGAGTAGGTTGAGAGAGGATGCCAACGCCCGTTATTAAGAACCTGCTCTTGCAGGTATTTCCATCCTCTAATCCGATTTCCCAACTCCGAGTGTCTTCATCATAGACGGCAGACTTAACATCACTGGAAAATCGAATATCCTTAAGAAGGTCAAATTTATCGGCTACGTGTTGCAGATATCGTAAAATCTCAGGCTGTGAGGCGAAACGTTCGGACCAGTCCCACTCGTCGAGCAGTTCCTGCGAAAAGGAATATCCGTAGGAATAACTTTCCGAATCAAACCGGGCGCCCGGATACCTATTCCAATACCAGGTGCCTCCCACGCCTGTCCCTCTTTCAAGCACCCGGACCCTTAAACCCAGTTCCCGCAGTCTGTACAACTGGTACATGCCTGAAATACCTGCTCCGATCACGATTGCATCGTGGTCGAGATCAGTATTCGAAAGAACCCTGTTTCTGACTCCACCTGTTTAAAGCGATTGGAACAGATTAAAATTGAGGATCGGAAACTAGTCGTAAGTTGTTGGCCAACTAGGTCCCTTGAGATTATACCCTAATAGCACAGGCGGACACCTGGCGACATAACTTCCGTCTGAACAGTCAGCGACGGCGGATTCAAGCCATACCCTTTTGCCGCGTGAGATGCCCGTTATTCGGAAATCATATAGCCAAGCTTCTTTAGTCGAAACCCTATGCGAACAACTAGTTGATACGCGACAATAACTTTTGCCGGCGCGTTGCCTCAAGGTTTTTGTTACCGAGCAGAAGCTATTGCCTCACGCAAGATGTTACCCAAATCAGGTCGTTGCCTCACAATGGTGTTACCCAGACTGAGGAGGCAAGCAGATGGTCGGAGAGATCAGCGCAGTGACAAGGACTGAGGTACTCAGGGCTATTCGCAATCGGTACAAAGAGGCATCGAAGAAGGACAAGAGCCGGATGCTCGACGAGTTCGTAGCCATAGCGGGCTGCCACAGAAAGCACGCGGTCAGACTCCTGAGGCGAGGCGATGAGCCGACTGCCCGGAGCGTTCCCAAGGGACAGCGCATCTACGACGAGGCGGTGAGGGAGGCGCTGACTGTGGTATGGGAAGCATCGGACAGGATATGCGGCAAGAGGTTGAAGGCGGCGCTGCCCAGCATGGTGGAGTCACTGGAGCGGCACGGTCATCTTGACTTGGACCCCGGAGTACGGCGATGTCTGTTCTCGGCGAGCGCTGCGACCATAGACAGGCTGCTCAGGCCCATCAGGGAGCAGGCGGGCAGCCGAAGGAAGCGTAAACAGAAGAGGAAGATGGGAAGTCGCATCCCGGTGCGCACATTCTCCGACTGGAAGGAGCCTGAGCCTGGCTATCTTGACATAGACCTAGTGGCGCACTGCGGCGGCACGGTGACCGGCTCGTACATCAGCAGCCTGGTGGTCACCGACGTATGTTCAGGGTGGACTGAGGCGATTCCGCTGCTGGCACGCGAGCAGACCCTGGTGGTGGGACTGGAAGCGGTCTCCTGCGTCTTCCCGGTTCCGATCCGGGGCATAAACTCTGACAACGACAGCGTGTTCATCAACGAGACACTGCTTAGCTACTGTGAAGAGCGAGGCATCGAGTTCACACGCTCCCGTGCGTACCGCAAGAACGACCAGGTGTAGATAAAGCAGAAGAACAGCTCGGTCGTGCGCCGCTTTTTCCTCGGACACGAGCGCTACTCCGGACCGATGGCCGGCCAGACGATGGCGCACCTGTATGGTGCGATGCGGCTGTACGTGAACCACTTCCAGCCTTCGTTCCAGCTGCTTGAGCGGAGTCGTGACGGCGGTAGCGTGAAGAAGAGATACAGCACGCCTGCTACTCCCTGCGACCGTCTGCTGTGGCGTGACGACGTGAGCGAGGAGGCCAGGACGATACTGCGAGACTGTCGGGCCGAACTCGATCCGGTATCGTTGCTGCACACGATACGGGAGGCGCAGTCGGCGCTTGCCACCATCAACGCGACCGACTCGGCGAGTGTGCCGAGCAGCGAGAGTCTGGAGCACTTCCTGAGCAGCCTGCCCGAGCTATGGCAACAAGGAGAGGTTCGTCCCACACACGCGCCGAAGAAAAGAACACGCCGCGGGCAACGCACACGACCGGACCCCTTCGAGGGGGTGTGGTGCGAGATACTGGACTGGCTTCATCAACAACCGGACGCTAAGGCAGCCGAGTTACTTGACTGGCTGATGGCCCGTTCTCCCAACCGCTACAGCAGGCGTCAGCTCAGAACGCTTCAGCGCAGAGTCCGACAATGGCGCATCGTCGTGGCGAAGCAGTTGGTGTATGCTTCTGCCGAGCAGAATGAAATGGATGAGGTTGACCTAGGTGACATCACACCGTGAGCGACAGTTAAAAGCCGCAAAATTACGGTAACATTTTCCGATGAGGCAACAGGCGGCAAAAATGATTGGCGTGGTACACCTGTTCGGTTCCAGAGACGACACGGGTGGACAGGAAGGATAAACGCTGCGGAAATTTGTCATAAAGAGAGAATGCAAGGAAATACTCACTTTTGTTGCATTACGGAATTCCAGTTTGCCTCGACCGCTCCGAGATCATTACTTTGTACCCATTGTTAGCCCACTTCTGCGGGAATATGATGTAGCCTTTGATTTCGTCCAGACTGCTGACCCAGGCTTCATCCGTCTTGGCGATGACTGACAAGTCGAGACTTCTTGATGTGCAGGAGCTGGAAGTAAGGAGATTATGTTGACCTGCCCCCGGTCTCACGTACCGCCCGTGGCCGACCAACGACCACACACCTACACTCATCACGGCATCACGATTGAGGACCCGTGGCACTGGCTGCGCGACAAGGGTTACCCAACCGTGGACGACGCTGACGTGCTGGCATACCTGGTAGCGGAGAACGAATACTTCCAAGAGCTGATGTCACCATACCAGGAGCTAACCGACACGATCTTTCGGGAGATCAAGGCGCGTGAACAGCCGGACCTGTCCAGTGTCCCCTGGAAGCGGGGCAATTGGTACTACCAGTGGAGCTACCAGGAAGGAAGTCAGTACCGCGTGTGGCGGCGCTGGGCGGACGGCGGTTCCGACACGCAAGAAGCACCACCTGCCAGACCCCAGACAATTCTTGACGAGCCGGCGCTGGCGAGAGACTGTGAGTACTTCCGTCTCGGCTCGGCGTCAGTCAGCAACGACGGTTCTCTGCTCGCCTACAGTACCGACACGAACGGCTCTGAGCGGTACAGGATTGTGGTTAAGGATCTGGGCACCGGAGAGATCCTGAAGGACGAAATCGAGGATACCACTGGGAGTGCAGTGTGGGCAGCTGACGACAAGTCCCTCTTCTATGCGGTGGTGGACGCCAACTGGCGCCCGTGGCAAGTGCGAAGACACGTGCTCGGCGAACCCGTAAATCAGGATTCTGTGGTATACGAAGAGACCGACCCCGGTTTCTTCGTTTATGTGTCGTCCACTACATCCAGGGAATATATAGTCGTTGCCACTAGTGACCCCGTCACTTCGGAGGTGCGCCTCATCCCCGCTTCCTCCCCCGACTCCGCGCCTGTGCTAGTCTCTCCTCGTCGAGTCGGCCACGAATACGAAGTGGACCACCAGGGAGACCGTTTCGTGATCCGCACGAACGACACTCACAAGAATGCCCGCCTGGCGACTTCGCCCGCGAACGACCCTACCGAAAGCTCCTGGATGCCGTTACTGGAAGCCTCCGACTCGCACTACATTCGAGCCGTTGATGCATTCCAAGATTTCATTGCGGTAGAAGAACGCATTGATGGCCTGGACCACATACGCCTGATAGACCGTGCCGGGAAGTCAACCTTCATCACCTTTCCCGAATCGGCGTACGCCGCTCGCATAAGCACTAACCCGGAATTCGAAACGGTCACACTACGACTTGAGTACACGTCGATGGTGACACCAATCACCGTGTTCGACTATCACGTTGACACGAATGAACTCGAAGTGCGCCAGATACAGCAGGTCCCCAGCGGATACGATCCCTCAGAGTACGTTACGGAACGGGTGCGAGTCACGGCCCGCGATGGAGCGCAAGTTCCCGTTTCCACCGTCCGGCGCAAGGACACACCACTGGATGGCACTGCGCCCTTGTATCTGTATGGCTATGGCGCGTATGGCCATGCTATCCCGCCTTCGTTTTCCGCACGAATCCTATCGCTTCTGGATCGCGGGTTCATATTCGCCATCGCACACGTTCGCGGAGGTGACGATCTCGGATACCACTGGTATGAGGCCGGCAAACTGGACAAGCGAACTAACACGTTCAACGACTTCGTTGATGTCGCGCTGGGCCTGATAGAACAGGGATACGGTACGGAAGGGCGTGTTGCAATCTCAGGGGCCAGTGCCGGGGGTCAACTAATGGGCGCCGTTGTGAACCAAGCGCCACAGCTTTGGGGTGCTGTTGTCGCTCATGTTCCTTTCGTAGACGTATTGAACACCATGGTGGATGATACTCTGCCCCTTACACCCATCGAATGGCCGGAGTGGGGCAATCCAATAAAGGACAAAGCCGCGTTCGAGCTGATCCGTTCCTACTCCCCGTACGACCAATTGAAGTCACGAGACTATCCTCCGGTACTCGTCACCGCGGGACTGAACGATCCCAGGGTGACCTATTGGGAACCTGCCAAGTACGTGGCAAAACTGCGGGCATTGAAGACTGACGACAACCTGTTGCTGCTGAAGACCAACATGGGAGCGGGCCACGGCGGCAGGTCGGGAAGATACGACCGGCTGTACGAAGTGGCGGAGGACTACACGTTCATCCTCGCGAGCATGGGGCTGCTGGAGTAGCCGGGGCCCTCGCGGGCTAGTCGAGAATTGGAATTTCACGGAATCAATGCGGTTGATGCAAATCGTCCGCTCAGACCTACTCAGTTACAACAGACGTCCGTGGAGTGAACTTTTCGGCGTAATTCCCATTGTCGAAATGGTTCCCGTCCTGCACCGTTTCGGCACGCCGATTGACGGCGAAGCCCCAAGGCTCTAATCTAGGCTCATTGACATCTAAAGTTCAACTGCCTAAAGGAGCTTGGCATGACGACCAACATTAAGACCACATATGAAATCCAAATCGAAGACGTGGAATATCTGCGGCACGGTGATAAGCCCTTCCTGGCACGTCTCTTCAAGCCCCAAGGCAGCGGACCTTTCCCGGTGATGGTCGAGTTGCATGGCGGCGCTTGGGTGAATGGTAACCGTGAGGATGGCAATGTCAGCAACGAAGCGCTGGCCAGTAACGGCGTCATCGTGGTGGCCCTGGACTTTCGCGTTCCGCCGGAAGCGCCATATCCCGCCTCCTTCGCCGATATCCACTATGGAATCCGCTGGTGCAAGGCCCACGCCGAAGACTGGAACGGCATTTCGGATAAGATCGGCGCCATGGGCACCTCCAGCGGCGCACACCAGGCTATGCTGCTAGGCATGCGGCCCAACGATTCCCGCTACGCGGCGCTGTCCCTCACCAACGGTGCGACCGAGGTAGATGGCACCCTGGATTGCGTGATCATGGTCTCCCCGGTGATCGATCCCCTAGGTCGCTATCATTACGCCAAGGGTCTTAGGGATGATGTCAGACCCCCCGAGTCAGTTGGAGAGCGTACTGTGGCCATGCACGACTTGTACTGGGTGACGGAAGAGGCAATGGCAGAAGGTGCTCCAGCACGAGTTCTGGCCCGTGGGGAGCGCGCGAAACTGCCGCCCACGCTGTGCCTGGCACGGGCCTACGAGGCAGCGCACCCGCGCCCGGACCTAGACGAGTTCATCATGCAGTACCGTAAGGCTGGCGGGCAGATTGACGTGACGATCTTCGAAAAGGAGGGCGCAGGAGTGCTGCGGGACCTTTCCACGGATGTTGCACAGCAGGCCCTCGAACAGATGACGGCGTTCATCCGACAGAACCTCGTGTAATTAGGCCAGCCCAAATTACGGTGGCAAACAGCTACGGCGGACCGACCCAAGCGGCTGAGTCCGCCGTAGCATTACAGGGAGACGGCAATCCGGCGCGCCATCGCAGGCCCGAAAGAGAAGCAGAACAGGGCCACATAGCTACGGGAAGTGGCTGCCCTCGACTTTCTTCGCAAGGAGGACGCCGAGGGATCGGACTCGGCCAATCCTCACCGCATGGACACATGGTATGGCTGGCCCAGCAAACGGGTAGAACCGGTAAATCTGCTGGGCGACGAGGGAAGGACCAGGCGGGGCAGACTCCGGTGATGGGAAGGAAGGATTCACTCCTCTAGAAGTCCGTGCAAGGCAGTACGGTCTCGATCCACCTGAATTTGGTCGGTCTCCAGATAGCTTACCCACTCATGCATAAGAGTTCTACGCTGCTCCAACAGATCACTGCGCATGTATGCCTGCTCCACTGCACTACCAACCGTGTGCGCTAAGGCGAACTCCAGGGCAGCGTGGCTTGCAGACGTCCTCTCGGCCGCCCATATCCTGAATGAACTACGAAAACCGTGAAGCGTTGCCCTATCCCCCAGTCCACTGCTCCGAAGCAGGTTCGTGAGTGTAATATCGCTTAGCGGACGGCCTTGTCTGACAGGCGAAGGGAACAGCAATCCAGAGCCATCAGCAATTGCCGCTGCCGCATCAACTACACTCACCGCCAGGACAGACAGCGGTACGCGATGGTCGCGTACCGCTTTCATCCTGTGTGACGGAACAGTCCAGACCTCCGCCTCCCTGTCTATCTCATCCCACGTCGCAAGCCGTGCCTCTCCGCTGCGACACGCGGTCAACACAACGAAGCGAAAGCATAACTTTGCGGACTTCTATGCCCTTGACTCTTCTATCGCGCCCAACGCCGCAGGAACGTCCTGGTATGGCAGCGAACGATGGTGTGCCTTAATCTTTGGCATTGCCGGAAGCGCCGCGTCAATCGCCTCACCCGCACATTGAACTCAACATAGTCGTGTGTCATTCCTTAAGAAAATACCGACCTCATTCGCTGCCTGACTCGGCGCGCCGTCTCTGGCTTCTCGGCCCATATCGGTGTAAGGCAGCCAAGTACATTGCCTTTCCTGATGGCGTCGACCTTCATGTCCACTATAGTTGGGAACACATAGGTTTCGAGCGTACTGATCCACTGAGCCGCATACTTCCTGTTGCGCCAGGTTGGGAGGTTGATGCGGTGCACCTGAAGCGCAGCCTTACGGAATGTGGGCGTACTGCCCGCCTCTTCTCTGCGATAGGGTTGACACCACTGGCTACATCCGACTTGTTCCGTCTCGCCAGATCGCCCGCCTCAGCAAGACTCACGGTCGGATATTCTCCAAGGCCGATATCGCGTCGAATGCCGTCAATGGATATGCGCTGCACCCAACTCTTTGAACCACGCCTGCCTATGTTCAGGTACAGGCCCTCGCCGTCGTAATATCTGCCGGGGTTGGTGAGACTCCTGACTTTGGCTGTGGTCAACCTGTTCATTTCCCCTCCTTTTCCCACGCTTTTTCCCACAGGATGAATGGGCCTTGCAGGATTTGGAGGGAACTTACAAGACAGGGAAAGTGGCCTGAAGCAGTCTACGGTGGGATAATTTCGGTTCTTAGGTGAAGGCTTGGGATATGTATATGGCGGAGAGGAAGGGATTCGAACCCTTGGTGCCCTTGCAGGCACACACGATTTCCAGTCGTGCCTGTTCGTCCACTCCAGCACCTCTCCGCGATGAGGTTATTCAGATTTCTTGTCGGATGCGTTGGATGCGCCCGACTTCTACTTTTTCTTTCGCGCTGCCTCGTAGCTTTTTATGTAATCATCGACGGACGTTGAGGCTATCGTATCGGCTATCAGGTCCATCGGCAGGTCATCCGTTGTCTTGAAGCGGACACAGGATTTGCCCATGTTGAGCTTCTTGCCGCTTGCCTTGAAGCGCCGCTCGAATTCGGTCTGCGTTCCGTCGTGCGTATAGACGCACATCAGGTAGAGCGACATATAGTTTTTCTGGGAGGCGAGCGCGGCGTACATTAGCGGCTGCTTGTTGTATGTCTTGGGGTAGCGTTCAAGGGGGATTTCCCACGAGATCATGCCCCAGTTCATGGATTCGGCGTAGCCTTTGGGCAGTTTATCCAGGACAACGTTGCGCACGGCTTCAATCTGCTCTCGCCTGTCGGGTGCAAGTTCGTTTAGGTATTCTTCTACTGTGGCGGCGTTGCTTCTGACCATTGCCCTCCTCATACGTCGACGGAGATTATACAAAGCATGAAGGAGATCAGGTAGCACTCCCTAGCATGCTCACGTAGCAAGGTTATCATAGTGTTGAGCGGCGTTCCACAATAAACTGGACCTCCTCAGTGTCTCCTCTGAGATCATCCAAACACTTTCGGGTGGAGGTGGAATCGTCGAAGAACATAAAACTCGTTTCTGCTAAGCGCCCGACGCTTAGATTGAAGACTGCACTTCGATCGCAGATGTAACGGAGAGGCGTGTGCCTTTGAAGCGCGGCCAATTGACATAGCTTGCGCTCATGAATAGACTTCGCTTCGGCAGACTCGAAACCGAAGAGTAACGCGAAGGGAGACGGATCGGCGGCTTATGTGGCAAGTTACTGAAGAGGACCTCGCACATATCGCTACCGGCGCCGGAATACTTGGCACGGGCGGTGGCGGCAACCCGTACATCGGGCAGCTGCGGGCGCGGCAGGCGATACGGAAGTGGGGGCCCGTAACGGTACTGTCTCCGGAGGAAGTTCCGGAGGACGCTCGCGTCGTTTGCGTGGGCGGGATAGGCGCGCCGACAGTGGGCATCGAGAAAGTGCGGGACCTCCAGTCTTACTATGCGCTGCGTGCCATTGAGGAGTACACCGGCGAGAAGGCGACGGCTTTAATCTCCAACGAGATCGGCGGGAGCAACTCGGTGGAGCCTCTGATTCCAGCGGCTATGGCGGGGCTGCCGGTGGTGGACGCCGACGGGATGGGGCGAGCTTTTCCGGAATTTCAGATGAAGACTTTTTTCGTTTATGGCGTGCCGTGCTGCCCGATGGCAGTTGCCGACGAGAAAGGGAACTCGGTTATTATCAGGGAGACCATAACGCCGCACTGGGCCGAGCGGCTTGCACGGGCTGTCACGATACAGATGGGTTGCATAGCCTGTTATGCCGTGGCTCCCATGAGCGCCGAACAGGTGCGGCGCACGGCCATTCCGAATACGCTGTCGTTGGCACGGGATCTGGGCAGTGCGGTTGCGGAAGCCCGCAGCGATGGGGATGATCCGCTAGATGCGACCCTCGCGACCTGTCCGGGCAAGATTCTGTTCAGCGGCAAGGTGATGGACATCGACCGTCGGACAACGGCCGGCTTCGCCCGTGGAACGCTAACGATCGATGGTCTTGACTCATTCAGCGGTGAGCGGATGGTCATAGACTTTCAGAATGAAAACCTCATCGCGCGTCGCGACGGCGAGATTGTCTGCATCGTGCCGGACCTGATTTGCGCCGTGGCAACCGATGTGGGTGAGCCGGTGACGACTGAACTTATGCGTTACGGGCTTCGAGTAACCATTCTGGGTTTTCCTGCTCCCGAATTGTGGACGACCGCGGAAGGCCTGGCAGTGGCGGGTCCGAGGGCGTTCGGGTACGAGACGGATTACATCCCTTTGACAGTTTGAGGCAGACGATATGTTTGTGGGCGTGGATGTAGGCGGAACCAATACCGACGCTGTGCTGATGGACGGGCAGGAACTCGCGGCAGCCGCCAAGGTACCCACGACAGAGGATGTTACGACCGGCATCGTGAACGCGGTTACCGAACTGCTGAAGCAAGGCTTTGACAGCGCGGATATCGATGCTGTCATGGTGGGCACGACGCACTTCACGAACGCCCTGCTGGAACAGAGGGGCTTGTCTCCCACCGCCGTGATACGACTGGCGCTGCCTGCCACTCAGCTGCTGCCGCCGATGATTGACTGGCCGGACGCACTGAAGGACTCGATTGGCGGTCTTGCCTACATGGTCGGAGGGGGCAACGAGTTCGACGGACGCGAGATTTCTTCGCTCGACCGTGACGGCATACGAGAGGCAGTACGAGACATTCGCCGGCAGGGGGCGAGGGCGATAGCGGTGAGCGGTGTGTTTTCTCCAGTGGACCCGACGCACGAAAAGGAGGCGGCTGCCCTGATACAGGAACTAGCTCCAGAAATGAGGGTATGCCTTTCGCACGAGAATGGGCGCATGGGGCTGCTTGAACGGGAGAACGCGGCTGTCCTGAACGCCTGCCTGGGGGATGTGGCTGTTGCGACTGTAAAGGGAATAGAGAATGCGCTTGAATTGTTGGGCATTCACGCTTCGCTGTTCATGAGTCAGAACGATGGTACGCTGATGGATACGGAGTTCGCCTCGCAGTTTCCGGTGCTGACCGTCTCATCGGGACCTACGAACAGCATGCGCGGCGCCGCGTACCTATCTGGCGTTGCGGACGGCATCGTGGTGGACATCGGGGGTACTTCGACAGATGTTGGCGCGCTGGTGAAAGGCTTTCCTAGGGAATCGGCGGTGGCAGTTAATCTGGCAGGCGTGCGCACGAATTTCCGTACGCCGGACATGGTGTCTATTGCGCTTGGCGGCGGGACCGTGGTGGAGCGGGTACCCTGGCGCATGGGCCCGGAAAGCGTCGGATATAGACTTACAGACGAGGCGATGGTTTTCGGCGGCGAGACTCTTACGACGACTGACATTGCGGTTGCTCATGGCCGGGCTTCAATCGGAGACAGGCGGCTGGTGAATAGCCTGGAAAAATCGGATGTGCAACGGGGCATTGCCGAGATTGAAGCACAAGTCGAGACTGCGGTGGATCGCGTGAAGCTCAGCCATGAAGACGTGCCGGTAGTGCTGGTTGGAGGCGGGAGTGTTCTGCTTGGGGATTCTATGGCTGGCGCATCACGGGTGCTGCGGCCAAAACACGCGGACGTGGCGAATGCCATCGGAGCTGCTATCGCGCAGGTTGGCGGTCAAGTGGAGCGGGTATATTCGCTTGAGAGCGGCAGCCGGGATGAAGCCATTGCCGATTGCACCACAGCGGCAGTCGAGCGCGCGGTGATGGCGGGCGCCGATCCTGCGTCCGTAGAGGTCGTGGATGTTGAGGAGGTGCCGCTAACCTACGTGCCAAGCAACGCGACACGAGTGCGGGTGAAGGCGGTTGGCGACATTGCGCCTAATAGATTGCGGCGCGGGTGAAGTCGAGCGCCCTTTTTCGCAGTGCCCTTGTTGGTTGGAAGGTCAGCGCTAAACGCGCAGTAACCAGAACAGGATCGCGTTGATGATTAATACCGGAATGAAGGCTATCAAAATAACGAAGAAGGCTCGCAAGGTTGAGGTGTAATCGAGAGTTTGCCGAACGGCAACTACCATCGCCGCCAACTGCCAGAAGAGCGCTATTACTCCGATTGTCGTACCAACAGCCGGAACAAACACTAGGACGGTCAGGATACCCGGAGTTTGGGCGAACCCGGTGCCTCTTGCCAACTGTCCCCAATCGGCTTCGGTCTGTTCGGTTTTCAGTATCTTGGTGCCGACGAACATGGCGATGAGCGCCCATATCGCCCAGCTTATGATTCCCCGAATCAAGCCGAAAACTAATGCCCTCAATATGTCGGCTTCGCCGGAGAGCAGTTCACCGATTCCGCTGGCGAGTGCGACTATGATTACAACAATGAGCGCCTGAATGGTGGCGCTGCTGTCTCTTTCCACGTCTTCGAAGGTGTCAACGCTTAGGCGAGCTGCTCCCAACATCCTGCTTAGCATTAGTGGACTGAGATGGACCCAATAAATCGGACAGGTGGCTAAGAGAGAGTCGCGCTCCTAGAATAATGGAAGAAGAGGAGCAGGAAAATGAAGCAGAGCAGGAAGAAGCACAGTCCGGGGTTCAAGGCCAAGGTGGCGTTGGCCGCGCTCCGTGGAGAAGAGACCGTTGCCCAGTTGGCCAGCCGGTTTGAAGTTCATCCCACGCAGATTCATACTTGGAAGAAGGCCCTGATCGAGGGAGCGCCCGAGGTCTTCGGTAGTGGGAGTGCAAAGGCGGACAGGGATCAGGAAGCGCTGACTGCGCATCTGTACCAGCAGATTGGTCAGCTCAAGGTGGAGCGGGATTTTCTGTCAGGGAAGTCCGGGCTATGAGTCGGCGCAGGCGTCTGGCTATGGTGGATCGAGGACACCCGAAGCTCTCTGTAGTGAAGCAGTGTCGTCTGTTGCGGCTCAGCCGTTCCTCGGTATACTACCGACCGGCGCCGGCTAAGCCTGCGGACCTGGAGCTTATGGCCGGGATGGACCGGCAGTATCTGAAGACTCCCTATTATGGTTCTCGCAGGATGACGGCCTGGCTGCGGACCCAGGGATACCTGGTCAACCGCAAGAGGGTGCAGAGACTGATGCGGGCAATGGGACTGGAAGCGATCTACCGCAAGCCCAATACCAGCAAGCCTGCGCCGGAGCACAGGATATACCCTTACCTGCTGAAGGGAGTGACAGTCGATCGGGTCAATCAGGTCTGGGCGGCGGACATCACCTACCTGCCCATGTCCCGGGGATTCCTATACCTGGTGGCCATTATGGACTGGCACAGCCGCTACGTGCTGGCCTGGAAGCTCTCCAACACTCTGGAGGTGGACTTCTGCATCGATGCCCTGAAAGAAGCCCTGAGCAAAGGACAGCCGGAGATCTTCAACACCGACCAGGGAAGCCAGTTCACCAGTGATGCCTTCAGTGGGCTGCTGCTGGAGCGGGGGATCAAGATCAGCATGGATGGCAAGGGCAGATACCTGGACAACATCTTTGTGGAGCGTTTGTGGCGGAGCGTGAAGTACGAGGAGGTATATCTGAAAGCTTATAGCAACGGAAGTGAAGCGAGGAGAGGAATTGACGCTTATCTGGAGTTGTACAATCGGGAGCGGCCACACCAGTCTCTGGGCTATCGAACTCCGGCCCAGGTGTTCGCGTCGGGAAGGTTGCTCAGGTGTTTACCAGACCAGGCATCAGCCTTATCATCTCGTGAGGTAGCAACAGACTTTACAGCGGGAGTCTCTCTTAACTTAGCCCCTTCGCTGTCCTAACTGTGGGGTCCACTCCAGACCTCACTTCCCTCTCGCTAAAGTATTAAGAATACCTTGGAACTTGGCTTGAAAGTTTCCGAAAAGATGTTAACACATTGTAACAGGACTCGGTGAATGGATTGAGGCGAGGGCTTTGTGGTCAGCCCTGCGTTGGTTCTCGCTGATATATCTGGATGCGATGGCGGCAGCTGTCCACTACGAACATCCTGCCGTCGTCATCTAGCCTGACCGCTGTGGGGCCCCAGAAGTATTTTTCGATGCTGGCAGACTCGTCGCGCGTGTCGTATATGGTGTCAGGATCGAGATCAGGCTCCAAGTCTGCTTTCTGCCGCTCCTCCAACTCGTCGAGATTGGCGCGGAAGTATTCATCGGACCACTTGGACATTCCGGCGCTGCCTCTAAACGCGGCCAGAAATTTCCCCTCAGGGTCGAGAATCTGAACGCGGTGATTGCCCCAGTCCGCGATGTAGAGATTGCCGTCATCGTCCAAAGTAACGCCGGACGGCCTGTGCAGTTCGCCGTTTCCATTTCCCGGAGTACCGAAGACCTTCAGAGGCTTGCCATCGACATCGAGCTCCTGGATTCTGTCGTTGCGCCAGTCGGCGACGAAGACATTGTCGTTTGAGTCCGTTGCAATGCCCCAAGGGATGTTGAACTCGCCGGGGGCCGTTCCTGCCCTGCCCCATCCGCCGAGATAGCGCCCGTCTGGGGTAAATCGCTGGATGCGGTTATTGAGGCCATCAGCGACCAGCAGGTTGCCATCGGAGTCGAAGGCGATGCCGGAGGGACGGTTGAGTTCACCCTTATCTCTTCCCTGCACTCCCCAGCTGCCCACGAAGCCGCCATCCGTTTCAAAGATGGAGATGCGATTGAGTGCCTCGTCAGATATGAACAGGTTGCCTTCGGCGCTCATGGTCATAGCGGAGGGCCACATCATTTGGCCTTCGGCAACTCCGCCCCTGCCGAACTCGCCGTAGTAGTCTTCTTCGACCGTGCAGATGGATATGCGCTTGGAGACCATGCGCTCGGCGACGTCTGAGCCTGCGCGGTTGAGCACATACAGCACGCCATCTTCGCCAACAACGAGGTCCACAGGATTGTTGAAGCCGCGACCGCTGACCGAAAGGAATCCAATCGTGTGACTGTAACTGTAGTTCATTCGGATGCCCAATCAGTAGGTTAAGCCAGTTGGTATTCGCGGGTGGATGCGATAAGCTGCATCATCTCAATTGCGCGGCGTGTTGACTCGGCTTCGTACGAATCGGTATCGAAGCGAAGGTCTCCCTGCATAGAAGCGTGCTCGTCAAGCTCGTGCCGGGTGCGCTCGGATGGGACGATGCCACCCATAAGATCGAGGCAGGCGTCAACGAATTGCGTAGGAGAGCGGCTGCCCTGCGCCCTGATTCTGTCAATTATGTCGCTTACGCCCGGCTTGCTCGCGTCTGAAAAGAGGTCAACGGCAAAATTGATGCGGTTGACCAGCCCTGCGGTGTTAATCCACTCGGTTCCGGTGTGCCAGCCTTCTACGCTGGGCGGATCCAGGATGTTCTGCCCCATGAAGTTCGCCTGAAGTCCGAGACGGATGTCTTCCACTTCCGGGAAGTCGAAGCTGCCGCTCATGCGGGCGGAGCCGACGACCATCTCTACGGGGCTTCTTATGCGGCGGAACGCAGACGTCTTGAAGAAGTCTGAGTTGAACAGCATCCTGAGAGTAGAGCGGATGTCGTAGTCACTTTCCATCAACTCCGATGCCAGCAGGTCGATAGCGTCAGGGTTGTTGGGCGGAACCGTTTGCCATGCCGGAACTTGCGCTTCATCCTCCACGAAGAAGTTATAGAGATGCCGCGCTATGAACCGCGCTGTTGCCGGGTTCCGGCAGATGATGTCAATCACATTCTCGCCGTCGAAGTCTCCGCGCTCGCCGAGGAACGCCTTTTCGCCGTGGTCGTGGTCTTCGCTGAGGTATTGGAACTGCCAATCAAGGCGTCCGTAGGGCCAGACCGAATCGCGGGATACCCTCGACGCGTGAAGCGGCGCGTTGCGTATCGTCCAGCCAGTGAAGGCGCGGGAGCACTGGCGCACGTCGTCTTCGGTGTAGTTGCCCACGCCCATGGAGAAGAGTTCAAGGATTTCGCGTCCGTAGTTTTCGTTGACTGCGTCCTTGTGGTTGTCCTTGTTGTCGAGCCAGAAAATCATTGCCGGGTCGCGGGAAAGCTCGACGAGAAGGTTGCGGAAGCTCCCCAATCCTTTCCTGCGGAACATCTCGACCTGCTTGAGTATTGCCTTGGGCTGGTTGAGCTTAGTGTATCCTGTGGCAAAGATGTGATGCCAGAAGAGCGCTATTTTCTCTTCCAACGGGCGACGGGTGTTAATCATGCGGTAGAGCCAGTAAGCCTGGCAGCTTTCCACATAGATGAGACTGTTCTGGTCGATGTGGTAGCGCCTTATGAGATCTTCATCTTCGAGGGCCGGTGGTGCGTCCTCCGGATGAAGCAGTTCTTCGACAGTAGCCTCGTAACCTTGAGCGGCGTATCGCTCGAGTTCCTTGCGGCCTGCGCCGAAGCCTGCGCGGCGCAACAGATGCGCCATCAACGCGAGATTTGTGTCAGTCATGGCGTGCTCCCTCTTTTGCGCTACATCTTGCGCTACAGGCCGAATACGCTGATGAGCCGCATTATACTCAACGCGGTTAGATGGCTCAACCGCAAAGCGGTCGCAGTACCACCAGGAAGATGCGGGCTTCATTCACCCGGCAGAGGCGGCGAGGCGGCTTAGCTGCGGCGATTGCCTAGAACTTCAGGGTTCATTACTCGCTGCGGGTTGCCCTCAATGAAGTTGCGGATGTTCTCCAAGGTCTGCCCGTAGAATCCGCGGTAGGTCTCCTGTGTCACATAGCCCAGATGCGGCGTCAGCAGAACATTGTCCAAGCTCAAGAACACATGGTCAGTGGGCAACGGCTCCTGGTCGAATGTGTCGAGTCCGGCGCCCGCTATCGCGCCCGACCTGAGCGCGTTAACTAGAGAATCTTCGTCGATGATGGGGCCTCTCGATGAGTTGATCAGATAGGCGGTCGGCTTCATCAGACTGAGTTCGCGCTCGCCAAGCAGTCCTCTAGTCCGTTCGCTGAGGCGCGTGTGGATGGTAACGAGATCGGACTGTGCCAGCAGGTCGTCTTTGCTGACGAGAGCTGCGCCGCTGGCTTCCGCGCGTTCCTGTGTGAGATTCTGGCTCCACGCGAGGATATTCATGTGGAACGCGCGCGCCAACTCCGCCATCTGACTGCCGATGTTGCCAAGCCCAATGATGCCGATAGTCTTGCCGTCCAGCCCCGTTCCAACTGTACGCTGCCAAGCTCCGCCGCGAGTTTCCTGGTGTTCCAGAGGAATGTGTCGCAGGAGACCGAGTATCAAGCCCCATGTAAGTTCCATAGTCGCTCTTGACGAGCCTCCAGTGCCGCAGACGACTATTCCTAGATCTGTTGCAGCTTCTATATCGATGGCGGCGTTCCGCATTCCAGCGCTGGCAATGAGCTTGAGGTTGGGTAGCCGCGCAAGCAGGGAGCGCGGAAAAGGCGTGCGTTCCCGCAGCGCCATAACAACGTCAAATTCGCTCAGCTTGTCGGCAATTGCGCTCTCGTCAGTCAGGTGATCGTGGAAGACTGAGACGGAGCATTCGGGTGATAGCAAATCCCAGTCGGCGGATTGCAGCGCGATCTGTTGGTAATCGTCCAGCAATGCAACTTTCATATTTCATGCCATCCTTAACGCAAGTCTCATTTGCAAGAGATTAGATGCTCAGCGTGTCAGCTAGGCGTTTCTGAAAGGTCGGAAGAATGCTCTGATGTCTTCGGCGAGCAATTGGGGTTCCTCCAAGGCGGCGAAGTGTCCACCACTCGGCATTGGCGTCCAACGCCGCAAGTCATAAGAGCGCTCAGCCCACTCTCTGGGCGGGCGGCTTATCTCTGCCGGGAATGCCGCTACACCCGTGGGGACATTTATCTTTTCGCCACGTTCCATCGTCCATGTGTATCTCTGGTTTTCCTTATACATGCGGGTGGATGAACTGATGCTTTCGGTTGCCCAATAGAGGGTTACAGTTGTTAGCAGTTCGTCCTTGCTGAAGCGCCTCTCGACATCGCCTTCGCAGTCGCTCCAGGAGCGATACTTCTCAACAATCCACGCTGCAAGGCCGACGGGCGAATCGTTCAGACCGTAGGCGAGCGTCTGTGGCTTTGTGCCCTGGATGTGCGCGTAGCCGCCTTCTGCATTCTGCCATTCCTCTCTTTCGCGCATGTGTGTTTTTTCTGCGTCAGACAGCTCCTGGGAACCGTCGCCCAGGTACGGTATGGGCCTGGTGACGGAAGTGAGGTGAATTCCTATCAGGCTGCCCGCATGCCCGCGCCCCAAGCGGGATGTAACGCCGGCGCCGATGTCGCCACCGTGCGCGGCAAAGCGGGGATAGTCTAGTACTCCCGTCATGAGCTCATCCCAAAGGGCGGCGGTCTTCGCCACTTCCATACCTCGCTCGGTAGCGTGGTCCGAGAAGCCGAAGCTGGGCAGAGACGGCGCTACAACATCGAATGAGTCGCCGGGATCGCCCCCGTGAGAAGCGGGATCAACCAGCAAAGGGATTATCTTGTGCATCTCAAAGAAGGTGCCGGGCCAGCCGTGCGTAATGACGAGAGGCATCGGGTTGGGTCCTTGTCCCCTCTCGTGGATGAAGTGTATCCCCAAGCCTCCCACCGGAGCCTTGAAGTGGCTGAACGAGTTGATGAGCCGTTCCTGCGCGCGCCAGTCGAAGTCATTACGCCAGTAGTCCACGAGTTCCTTCATGTAGTCCATGTTGGAGCCGTAGTCCCAACCGGTTCCCGGCAGTTCGTCGGGCCAGCGGGTGGCGTCGAGACGCCTGTGAAGATCTTCCAGAACATCGTCGCCGATATGTACTTCGAACGGTTCAGGCTGCATTTTAATTCTCCCTGAAAGGACCTGGGTAAAACGACGGGTAAAGGAAGCGCCGCGCTGAACTCAGAATCTGAGTGGACTCTAGTCCAGCAGGCATACCATATCACAGAAGGTGGGGCGAGCAAGTGGGAGTTTGAGGCGTGCAAGGACGCGCCGAAACTGAGGCAGGAGAAGGGGGTTTGGCTGACCGGGCAATGAGTAGTGAATGGGAGTGAAGCCGTTCGACTCTAGAAAGACTATTCCTAACTGAACTTTGCTACCTGATTTAGGTTTCTGCTTGAAATTGAACCTTCCTCATAGCAGGAGATCCAATCATTGGCATTAGGGATATTCACCATGTCTGCTTCTGCCCTTTTGGCATCTTCCTCAGATTCCCAATAGACGATGTCGGTGTAACCCCCATCGTCGCTCTTGTGAATTTCCCATTTGATCAAACCTGACTGTTTGCTCATCCAATTATTGTAAACGCCGCTCGCAACATCTAAGAGGGTGTTTCCAAAGTATACGACATATACTAACATCTACGGATGAAACGCAAGATATACCCAAGCGATCTGACGGACGAACAATGGGAACTCCTGTCGCCGTTGCTACCGGCGGCAAAACCCGGAGGCAGACCACGCACCGTTGAACTGAGAGAGATACTCAACGCCATTTTGTATGTGCTTCGCACCGGATGCGCCTGGCGGATGCTACCGCACGATCTGCCGCCGTGGCAAACAGTGTACAAATACTTCCGAGGCTTCTCAGAAGATGGGACCTGGGAACGAGTACACGATGCGATGCGACCGAATGTGCGTGAAGGTGAGGGTAGGAGCGCAATGCCCACGGCAGCCATTATAGACAGCCAGTCGGTGAAGACGACAGAAAAAAGGGGGCCTCGTGGCTATGACGCTGGTAAGAAGGTGTTCGGACGAAAGCGACACATAATCGTGGATACTATGGGAATGCTGTTAGGAGTGGTGGTGCATCCTGCGGACATCCAAGACAGGGATGGCGCTAGGCTGCTGCTGAACAAACTGGCTGGCCGATTCCGTGAACTAAGGCTCATCTGGGCAGATGGTGGATATGCAGGCCAATTGGTTGACTGGGTAAGGGAGCATACAGGCTGGGAATTGGAGATAGTGAGACGTCCGAGTGGCAAACGTGAGTTTGCGGTATTGCCTCGCAGGTGGGTCGTAGAGCGGACATTGGCGTGGTTGGGTCGATGTCGTCGGTTAAGCAAGGACTATGAGTGCTTGGTGAGCAGCAGTGAGGCTTGGATACAGATAGCGATGATTCAGCTTATGTTGCGCCGTTTGGCGCCTTCATAGGCAACCTTTGGAAACACCCTCTTAGAGATTTTCCTCTGAGACATTGTTTGCAAGCCTGTAACTGATTATGTCTTTGTACATTTCTGAAGTATTGGCTCAAACTTTCTTTTGCGAGGCAAACATTGCCGATTGGAAGTCGAAATTGGCGGGAGGATTCTCACGCAGGGCAAGTAGTTTGTGGCTGGCAGAGAGAGCGGGTTGATGTTCATCGCCATAAAGCAGTCTAACACCACTTAAACGACGTTACTGAATTAGTTTTTCCACTATCTGTACCAGGTGGCATAAGCGTGATCCTCAGCCAACTCTTATATTATACCCTACCATCCGCAGATGGTCCCGATGCGATCAGTGCTTCATTAACGGAAACGCGGCCCGTAGCATGTTGCTGGAGCGATTACGGGCGCCAGGTCAGGTCAAATGGGGGGGAATCGAACTTCAACCTGACGCCAGTTTGTAGCATTTCAGGTAACTCGCGCTCAGGCGGGCCCTCAACACGAAGAGCGTTACAAGATGCGAGTCCGGTAGGATTTCAACAGCGCGGTTCCTTCAATATATCGGGAGTGGTTTGGCGGCATATCATAAGGTGGCTAAACCGAGTTAAGAAATTTGCGGCGAAGCTCGGCCATAAGTTCCGGCGCCTATGGCACAGATTATCTGCCCAAGAATGTTGTTGCTCTGTGATTCCGTCCGTACTAACTGCTAAGCGAAAATGTCCGCATTATGGAGAATGTGACATTGACGCAGCAAGAGCAGGCAAGACTTCAGATACTCAACAACTTACTCACAGGGTATATGACAACAGAGCAGGCAGCTACCTTGATGGGAGTGAGCGCACACCACACCAGGCGCATGCTAGCGGCTTACAGAGAGGATGGAGCAGCGAGAGTCTGGAGCACTTCCTGAGCAGTCTGCCCGAACTATGGCGACAGGGTGAGGTTCGTCCTACGCACGCGCCGAAGAAAAGAACACGTCGCGGGCAACGCACACGACCGGACCCCTTTGAGGGGGTGTAGTGTGTCGTTGCTCAGCGATTCCGTCCTCGCTAAGTGTTCAGCGAAAATGTCCGCATTATGGAGAATGTGACATTGACGCAGCAAGAACAGGCAAGACTTCAGGTACTCAACCACTTACTGGCAGGGCATATGACGACAGAGCAGGCAGCGACATTGATGGGAGTGAGCGCACGCCACACCAGGCGCATACTCTCGGCATACAGACAGGAGGGAGCAGCCGCACTTGCTCACGGCAATCGGGGTCGCAGACCTGCCAACACAACACCGGAGACTATGATGGCAGAAGCGCTGCATCTGGCTCGCACGCGATACACGGGAGTAAACCACACGCACCTGAGCGAGTTGCTCAGGGAGCGGGAGGGCATAGACATCGGCAGGAGCACGTTGCGGCGCATACTGGTGAACGCAGGGGTGAACAGTCCTCGTCAGCGTCGGCGGCCGAAGCATCGAGTTAGACGACAGCGGATGGCGCGCGAGGGGATGCTGATCCAGATAGACGGCAGTCATCACAGGTGGCTGGGAGAAGACGGACCGCAGTTCACGCTGCTGCTGGCGGTGGACGACGCCACCGGGATCGTCGTGAACGCGCTCTTCTGCCTTGAGGAGACCACCCGCGACTACTTCCATATGCTTGAGGGTCTGATAAGGCGCTGGGGCGTGCC
The DNA here is from genome assembly GCA_965221045.1 of Dehalococcoidia bacterium. Taxonomy (GTDB): domain Bacteria; phylum Chloroflexota; class Dehalococcoidia; order Lucifugimonadales; family JADFKI01; genus Bin90. The sequence goes on along the minus strand of OZ244863.1, from coordinate 3,509,701 downwards.
GCTGTCCCTTTATGCCGACAGGCACACGACCTTCAAGGCGACACCCGGAACCGGACAGAAGGTGAGGGCTGCCACCCAGTTCGCCCGGGCGATGGACGAGCTTGGCATACGGATGATATTCGCCCGTTCGCCACAGGGTAAGGGGCGAGTGGAGCGTATGGCGGGCACCTTCCAGGACAGGCTGGTGAGGGAGCTTCGCCGGAGCGTCCACTATCCCGGAGGCCAAGCGCGTGCTTGCGGACTTCCTGCCCCGCTTCAACGAGCGGTTCAGGGTACAGGCGCAGCAGGAGGATGCGGCATACCATCCCTTTGATCCCGATGTCTGTCTTGACCGCATCTTCTGTCTAAAGCACTGGCGGAAGGTCGGCAGGGACAACACTCTCAAGTATCGCTGGCACACCCTGCAGCTTCTGCCCGATGCGGAGCGTGGGAGTTACGCCGGAGCTAAGGTGGAGGTACTCGAAGGGCTGGACCGAACTCTGCGGGTGCAGCACGAAGGGCGCATCATCCCGTCACAGGAGGCTCCACCGCGTCCCGGACTCCTGCGGAGCTTAAACGGCGGTGCGCCACAGGCTCCCGATGAGAACGGATGGAAGGACAAGTATGCGCAGCTCGCCGCGACGAGTCCGACCCTTCACGGGGCCAATGGACCGCGGCATCCAGTCAACGTGCTGCGCAGGAAACCCAATCGGCGACAAAGGGCGTGGTGGAAGGCGATCCATCGCGCCAAGCTTCAGGGAGTGTCCTCCCGAGGTATCGCAAGAAATCTGGGAATGAGCAGGAACACGGTCAGGAAGTACTTGGCGGCGGAAACTCCTGAGATGGTGGGAGCCGCTGTGAGTTCGAGAAGATCCCCACCTGCTACTATGGCAGACGACATGAAAGGACAGAATCGCTGAACATTTAAGCGGACATATTCCCTGAACAGCGACATTGTTCTGGTTCATTATTGGCGATTCAATCTACGTTAGATTCAATTCCTTATAGCCGTTTTGCGCTACTTCTTCACAGCGACTTCGGAACGATTGGAGACCACCGCTGTATTGGGCTACGATCCGGGTTTGCCTACCCTCTAGATTGCTGTTGACGCCAGTCATCCAAGAATCTACCTGGCGCCATAGCAGGTTCTTGCTTTGTTCCACTACATACTCATGCCAGCTGTTTTGGGATTCCAAGCTGGCTTCGGCACGAGTGAGGCCACGGTCATTCATGTGCCTTATGACCTCTGTTATCCATTCCACGTTGTATTCGATGTTACGAGGATTGTTACCCTGTTTGGCATGAGGTCCCAAAATCATAAACAGATTAGGAAAGTTATGTGTTTGAATCCCCATAAAGGTCGCCAGTTCTTCTTTCCATTGATCCTTTAATTTACGCTGGTTAACACCCCGGATATCTATCTCATCGTAGCTGCCAAATACTGCATCGAACCCGGTAGCATAAATTATGAAATCGAATTCCAGTGCCTTCTCAGTAGTCAAAATGCCATTCTGGGTGATTCTTTCAATTGGAGTCTCGTTAATGTCTATTAGTTCAACATTTTCTTGATTGTAGGATTCATAGTATTTGGTTTCCAAGGGCACACGCCTCGTCCCAAACCCATGATTTTTTGGAATTAACTTTTCTGCCACAAGGGGATCATTCACACGTTTCCGTATTTTGTCAGCTATAAAATCTGATATGGCCCTATTAGCTTCCGGGTCGGTCAAGATATCCTTGAAATTGCCTTGCCAGATCCCAAACCCCGGACTGGCGTATAGCTGCTCCCAGAACTCATATCGCTCTTCTATAGTCACCTCAAAAGTGCCTCTTGGATCAGCAGTATGTATAAAACCACTTTGAGTTTGGGCACACCGCTCAAACATTGCGTCATAGCCGGCCCTAATGACTTCCATTTCATCCAGCTCTATTTCAGAGTTGTGAAGAGGTGCACACCAGTTTGGCCGACGCTGGAAAACAGTAAGATGCCCGACATCTTTGGATACTTCTTGGATCGTCTGTACTCCCGTAGCCCCAGTACCAATGACTGCAACCCTTTCGCCCGCAAAATTGACGGGCGTGTGAGGCCATCGAGAGGTGTGAAAGGATTTTCCTCCGAAAGAATCGATGCCCTCAATTTTCGGTAAGGTAGGCTGAGAGAAGTTTCCAATACCTGTAATTAAGAACCTGCTCTGGTAGCTGTTCCCATCCTGCAATTGGACCTGCCAACTCCGAGTGCCATCGTCATAGACAGCGGACTTAACGGTGCTGGAAAACTGAATATCTTTCCGAAGGTCAAATTTATCGGCTACGTGTTGCAGATATCTAAGAATCTCAGGCTGTGATGCGAAATGTTCGGACCAGTTCCACTCGTCGAGCAGTTCCTGCGAAAAGGAATAGCCGTAAGAGTAACTCTCCGAGTCAAACCGGGCACCAGGGTAGCGATTCCAATACCACGTGCCTCCCACTCCAGTCCCTCTTTCAAAAACCCGGACCCTGAAACCCAACTCCCGCAGCTTATACAACTGGTACAGGCCTGAAATGCCGGCTCCTATCACAATTGCGTCGAAATCAAGATCTGCCTTTGAAAGAACCATATTTCTAACTCAACGTGCTTAATTGATTGGAACATATTAAATTGAAGATCGGAAACTAGTCGTAGGTTGTTGGCCAACTGTATCAATTCGGATTATACTCTAATAGCAAAGACTGACAGTTGGTGACCCACTAATTAGAACCTGTCTACGATCTCTTAGATATGGCAGTCACTCGGCAGCATCTTCACACGCTGGTGAAAATATCGTTGGCAATGTCCATCGCTCCTCGGGCGAACGGTATTCCGGCATATAGCGTCATGTGGCCGAACACCTCGATGATCTGATCCGGCGTCAATCCTATGTTCAGCGCGCCACGAATGTGGCTCCGCAGCGGCCCTTCGCGACCCAGAGCCGCCAGGCACGTCATCGTGCAAATGCAGCGGCTGGTGAGATCAAGCCCTGGTCGGGTCCAGGTCGCCCCCCAGTAGTATTCGCCGGTAATACGCCCCAGTTCCTGCTCAGCTTCCGTTGGCGGAGTCGGTCGCGCCGTGGAGGTGACTCCCATATAGCTGCGCCGAAGCTCCTCACCCCGCTGGAACAGGCTGTCGGGATCTTCGCTGCTATCGTGGATGCGGGCCGGTGTGTAGTCTATCCCCCGCTCCTCAAAAACCTCCTTGCACAGCGTCAGCGCCTGGATGCCGGCCGGCGCTGCACTGTACCAGGTGTCGTGAATGATCAACTCGACGATCTGGTCAGGCGTCAGTCCTACGTTCAGTGCGTTGCCTAAGTGCCGCTTTAGCTGTATTTCTCGGTTCATGACTATGAGGCACGACAGGGTGACCATCTCCCGCTGCACCGGTGTCAGCGCCGGCCGCCTCCATATAGTGCCGAAAAGTGCCTCGCCAAGTATCCTCTCCAGGTCCGGCGCGATATCCCATGCCCCCGGAGACGATCCGCCGCTGATTCGACCGCCGCCAAACATCCTCCGTGTTTCCTGCCCGCGTTCGTAACGTTCGTCCAGTTCGCCCATTGTGTGCCTCCAAAGTGTGTGTGCTAGAGTTTCAGACGCCGACAGTGTACGGCGGCATTCCTGCATGCGCAACGGTTCGGCTTAGTCCGAGTGGACGCCACGCCACCTATATGGCTAACGAATTTTTGGCTACGGCCTTCAAATCGGCAACTTGTGAAGTGGGTGAGAGGGGCACGCTAACACTCACCGCGACAGCAGTAAAGAGCGAAACAGACAGGAGCGTTCGATGTGCCGCAAGGGACTCTTCAGGGCACTTAGTGGGAGGCAGTTCAAATGCGATCGCACTTACGTGTTGCGGTGGCATCAGGTGGGCACTCGGCGATACAGATCAAAGGTGTTCGGCTGACATAAAGTGAAACCTGTTGACGGCCCGATATCCTGATTGCAGAGTCTATCTTGTCGCCGGTCTTGACAGGGACGCTGCAACCAAGCGCCAACTTGTAGCCAAAACCGCTGGAGCAGTATACTGACGCGGCGACATTCAATAAGGACAGAGCGATTCGTACGATGGAGTAGATGACTGTATACTGCGTGAAGTGCCGGGAGACACGGGAGATTCAGAACGCCGAGCAGGTCACGATGAAGAATGGCCGGCCGGCTACCTGCGGAACCTGCCCCGTCTGCAATACCAGCATGTACAGGATTGGCAGGGCTTCGTAGCGGTGGGACCGCGCGGCGGAAGAATTCGGTCAGAATGAAAAGATGACATATCCTGCGCCTCCGCTCGTCCACGTAATCGACACGACAGCCCTGATGGCATCGTTCCTGCTGATGGGGTGGAGAATTTCTGGATCGACCACGGCAAGGGTATCGGAGCCTTCTGCCATGCCATCAGGGAATCCCGCGACGGGCATCCGTTTCGAGGATGATGACATGGGTGGGTGCGGGCCAGCTGGGACCTGCTTCATATGGATGACGTTCTTTCGCGGGAATAACGGGTGACGTGGGTTGTCGCGCCGCGCCCGGAATAGCCTTTGTCCATAGCAGGATTAAGGGAGATCAGATATGAGGTTCGGCATTTACAGCTCCATCGCCGACCCGCCCCGGGGCGAGCGGCTGGATAAACGGATTGACGAGGTCATCGCCGAGGCGCGGCTGGCAGAGGAGGTGGGTTTCGACTCCTGCTTTTTCGGCGAGCACCACCAGGACCGGGATGGGTTCCTGCCGTCGCCGCTGATCATGGCGACGGCGGTGGCCGCCCACACCAGCACCTTGAACGTGGGCACGTCGGTAATCCTGCTGCCCCTGCACAACCCGGTACACCTGGCGGAGGATGTGATCACCCTGGACCTGGTGTCTAAGGGTAGAGTCATCCTGGGCGTGGGCCTCGGATACCAGGAGGCGGATTTTCGAGCCTTCGAAGTGCCGGTGCGCCAGCGGGTGGGACGGTTCGAGGAAGGGGTGGAGATCATCCGACACTGCTGGAGCGGGGAATCTTTCTCCTTCCACGGCGAGTATCACCAACTGGAAGACCTGCACATCCGGCCCAGTCCCTTCCAGCGGCCCGCTCCTCCCCTATGGATCGGGGCCAGCAGCGCGCCGGGAGCGCGCCGGGCCGGGCGCATGGCCGACGGGTTCGTGGCCGGACCCAGCACCGACCTAGCCAACACCATCGACCTGGTGGAGACCTACAGGGAGGCGGCTGTGCGGGCGGGACGGGAGCCGCTGGTGGTCCTGATGCGGGACTCCTGGGTGGCCGAGACCCGCGCTGAGGCCGCGGAGGTCTATGGCCCGGAGGTGATGGCGGCCTACAAGTATTATTGGCGCAACGGCCTGTCGGAGTTCCGCAGCATCGGGTCGGAGGACGAGATAACCCTGAACAACCTTGAGGCGGACCGGTTGATTCTGGGGGAGCCGGATGAATGCGTGGCGGAGTTCCAGCGCTGGAGCGAGGCCGTGGGCGCGGAATACTTCCTGCTGCGGCTGCGTCACGCCCACTCGGGAGGCCCACCCCACGAGAAGATAATGAGGGCGATACGGCTGTTCGGGGAAGAGGTCATACCGGCGTGCAGTTAGCGGAATGCCATGTCAGAGCCAAGGAGGTCTGTGCGCCAGGGTTGTCGTATTGAGATGACAGGATTGTGGTTGCCCGTCATACCTGCTTTCGCCGGTATCCAGAATCCCTTGCGTACGCTGATTGTCCCCTGATAAAGTTTTTGGACTCCCTCTTTCGCGGAGGATGCGGAGCGAGGCGGAAACGGGTCGGAATGACGCATGGGATACATCCGCGCGGGAAGGGCAAGTGGCCTGCGTCATCAAGATGCTATTGCTCTGATTTGTGACTGCCACAGAGTTTACCAGAGTATCCGTTACAGAAATGTAAAGGGGGACGGAATGGCAATATACTGGGTATTTTCGGACGCCACTGGCGAGAGCCACATCGAGGACTTGAAGTTGGAGGAGCACCCGGAACTGGGGGCGCTGATCAATGTGTCCGAGGTGCGGGTGCAGGAGTTTGACGGGTCGCGCCACATGGACTTTCATCCCCTGCCCGAGCGCAGGTTGATCATCCACCTGTCCGGCGAGGTGGAGATAGGTGCCAGCGACGGTGCGAAACGGGTGCTGCGAGCCGGTGATATCCGGCTGATGGAGGACCTCACTGGCAAAGGCCATTCGCACAATGACCTGACCCCGTCGGCCGCGGTCTACGTCCTGCTGAACGACTGATTGACCATTCTGCCCGGCATCACCCGGGCAGAATGGGAGGTGTCTGGCAATCCTGGCTCAGTAGCCCAAGCTGCCAAGATCCTTCGAGATTTCTTTGGCGGCGGCGGCGCTCCGAAGTCGAGATAGTGGTTTCCCGCCTACGTGGAAATGACAGTTGGGTGCCGGTCGGGCAAGAACAAAGGCCCCTGATGGATCGCCAGGAGCCTGATGGTCGGAGCGGGCTTTCGCCACATCAGACTGGGACGGCGATGTGGATAAAGTCTGAGAAGCGAACCACAGATGCCGCAGCAACCCGGCCGCGAGCGTGACCCAGGAGAACAGCCCCAGTAAAAATGGCGTTGTGCGAGAGATAGCTTTGTCCGACCACTGGCGCTGAGTCTCCACCCCGAGGTGAGGGCGAACCTCCCGGAAGGTGACCTAGATGCGCCAGCGCGGCAGAAACCATTGGACGATCTGAAGGAAATCGGCCCCAGTATCGGTGAAGACCAGAGCATGCGTTCTCTGTCAAGGGCGGCGGCACCAGACTGTCGAAAAGCCATCGTTGTAAGTGGTGCGGACGAGTAATACAATGGCACGAGCATCAAATATTAGGCTAAAGCCGAGATGCTCGACACACTCGATCGTCACAGAAGAGACTCGACTCCGTTCCAGTTCGCCAGCAAGAGGCTTCGAGACTTCATCGACCCCAAGTACCGGCTCATCCAGATAGACGAGCAATTCGATTTCGCCTGGTGGTGGAACCGCTTGAAGACTATTAAATGTCTGGACAACGGCAGACCCGCCATTCACCATGAGGTACTTGTCAGGGCGCTACTCATTTCCTCCCTGTATAACATCACTTCTTTCCGAATACTGTGTTCGGCGAAATCCGAGAACATGGCTTTTCGCTGGTTTTGCTTCCCTGACGATAGAAGACGAGGTCTTCGACCACTCCACCATCAGCTACTTCATTGAGCGCGTTGGCAGCGGGGGCTTCGGGGAGACATTCCATCGCTTCAACGAGGAGTTGCTGAGGTTGGGACTTCTGTCACGGCAGATGTACGCCGACTCAAGCCTGGTAAGGGCGAGCGTCAGTGGTCGCAACTTATCTCCGAGTGGTATGAGCGTGGCAACTTCATCGTGGCGCGCACGGCGACGCACGCCAGCGTTGTTGAATGGAAGGCGGTGGATGGGATGTTGAAGCAGTTGCCGATTGCACCCGAGACGTTCGCAGCCGACACCACATACACCTCAGGGTGCTTGAGGAAGCATGAGGATGATATGTGCATTACCGCCCACATTCGCTTCCATCCGAATCAGGCGAGGAACATGGTCGCCAAGTGCGGTTTTGACTATGTATGTCTGGAGGGCAAAGTTCTGCCCAAGAGCGCGTTCCTTAAGAAGGATCGAACATATCAGTATGTCGCGCGTCAGCACGAGCGTCAGAGGTGCCCTGTAAAGGCCGAATGTCTGCCGCCTGGGCAGAAGCGCCGGTACGTGGCGTTAAGCATATTCCACCTCTTGCATCTGGAGGCGAAGAAGAGGAACGAAGGTGAAACCTTTGAGGTAGAGATGCTCAGGCGACAAACGAGAGCTGGGGGGTGTTCGCGTCGCAGGACCGCTTGGGCTGGGCTAGAAGCAGGTTGAGAGGGTTGATGAAAGTGGACAATGAAGGGTGCATATCGGCATTGGCGCTCAATCTGAAGAAAGCGGCTCGTCGTCTTGGCGACTTCGCGGGGTCCCCAGAACTGGCTAGTGCGCCAGAACCAGTTGCCGCGTTATCTGGATGATCTCGGGGGTGAAGATATGTCAGTCAAGGATCGCAGTTGCCCGGCACCGGCAGAGGATGCGGTCATCTAAAACTGGCGTGTCGTGATGGCAAGGGGACGAGATCCGACATGAGAGCTTATTAGAGCCCTGCTTTTTCAACAGTCCGATTGCTCGACTTTGTACATTTGGCACAAGAAATAGACATAGTATAAGAACAGGGTAAGATAGCCGAAGCATCCCATCAAGAAGGTTCGGTTATGCTCACCCTGCCCGATGCCATTATATCCGTACTCCAACCATTCTCAACTCTCTTTCGAGATAGAACCTGGTCAAAGGCGCAGCTACTGCTCGTCGGCGCCATCTTCGCTCCGCGCAGACGCACCATCACGTCTGCCCTACGCGTTATGGGTCTCAGCGACGATGCCGGCTTCGCGAAGTACCACCACGTGCTCAACCGGGCTATCTGGTCCTCATTGCAGATGAGCCGTGTGCTGCTTGTGCTACTCATCGAGCATCTTGCTCAAGATGATGAACCACTGGTGTTCGGTATAGACGAGACGCTGGAACGCAGACGCGGCAGTCGCATCAGCGCCAAGGGAGTGTTTCGAGACGCCGTGCGCTCCACCGAGTCGCACCTGGTAAGGGCGAGTGGACTGCGCTGGGTCAGCCTGATGTGGCTGACGCACATCCCCTGGGCGCATCGCACCTGGGCGCTGCCCGTCCTCACTGCGCTGGCTCCAGCAGAGAGCTACCATCAGAAGGTGGGACGCCCGCACAAGAAGATCACGGATTGGGCGCGCCAGATGATTATCCAACTGCGCCGCTGGCTGCCAGATCGACGCATAGTCGTCGTGGCCGACAGGGGATACGCAGCGCTCGAACTCCTGCACAGCTGCCAGTCCCTGCGCCAGCCAGTCACCTTCATCAGCGGACTCAGACTCGATGCTGCGCTCTTCGAGCCCGCTCCACCCAGAGTGCCCGGGCAGATAGGTAGGCCACGCCTGAAAGGACAGCGACTGCCCTCTCCCATCGAACTCCTGGACAACCCCGATGTGTCCTGGAGCCACGTATCGGTGCCCTGGAAGGACGGACCGGCACGCGCACTGGAGATTACATCCGAGACCGCAGTCTGGTATCGCTGGGGACGACCTCCCGTGCATATCAGATGGGTACTAATCAGAGACCCGCTCTGCCAGATGAGAACGCAGGCACTGGTCTGCACCGATACTGGGGCCGATCCCCTTCAGATCGTCCAATGGTTTCTGCTGCGCTGGCGCATCGAAGTCACCTTCCAGGAGGTGCGCGCCCACCTTGGAGTAGAGACTCAGCGCCAGTGGTCCGACAAGGCTATTTCTCGCACCACACCATTGCTGCTGGGAATGTTCTCCTGGGTTACGCTCGCCGCCGGGTTGCTGCGGCACGAACGCCCGGTTGCCCTGCGTTCGTGCGCCTGGTATGCGAAGTGTGAGCCCACTTTCATCGATGCGATCGCGCTGGTGCGGCGGCATCTGTGGTTCGCTTCTCAGACTTTATCCACATCGCCGTCCGAGCCTGATGTGGTGAAAGTCCCACTGCCTTTGTTCAATCGTCTTGTGGATTCCCTTGCCTACGCAGCTTGAGCGTCTGTATATCTGCATGCTTCGATTACTCTGATGTACAAAGTCGAGGATTAGGTTGGCGTTGACACTTGGACAATCTGATGCAAATTAATATCTGCCTTTCTTGCATCGGCCAGTTCTGCCTTCTCACGATTCCTGTAGACCCGCGTAAAACACTCTTGTACAAATACTTGGGGACACTTGAGAGGCTAATTCTTACAGAGTAAATGATTGGAAGATGATTGGATATACAAACGGTGAAAGTGCCTGTCTTGTCTACTATGAAGCGACTGGCGGGCAATCGTGCATCTACGAACAGCTTGCTGTCATTGATGGCAGGCAACTCAAAGTGTGAAAAAAGGGGTTGACCTTCTCCTATACAAAGTCCCATTCCTATAACAATGGGAAAGGCTGCTAGTGACTTCAAAGCGGGTGCGGCGTCTATCTGACCTGCTTCGATAGTTTGCACTACAACAATGCTATAGACCGTTTCGAATGAAATCCGCCACGCGCTCGCCGATCATCATCGTTGTAACATTTGTATTCGCACGAACGCAGTCGGGCATAGTAGAGGCATCGGCTACGCGAAGCCCCTCTATCCCATGAACCTTACCGAACTGATCCACCACAGCCATCGGGTCGGACGCCGGGCCCATCTTGCAGGTGCCGACCAGGTGCATCCCTGTCGTAACATTTCGCATCATCCAATCATCCAGCGCGTCGTCGGAATCCAGATCATAGTCGGCGGGATCTGTGCGCTCAGCCAGGATGTCGCTGAAGGCGTCGTGCTGGGCAATCTCGATACATCTTCGGACGCTCTCCCGGCAACGCTCCCGGTCAAAGGCATCTTCGAGGAAACGAAAATCCACAGAAGGCTGAACGCCCGGATCGGTGGAGACGACCTTAAGTTCCCCAGCGCTTCGCGCAAGCCCAAGCATCACCAGCATGCTCACGCCTGAGGCCTCCGAAGGGTTGTCTGTGTTGCTAATGGGTCTGGTCCCGAACATGATTATCAGCATGTCGTTACGAAGGTCTGAGTTCAGGGCCGTGTAACGTAATGCGACCTGGATTCCAGGGGCACCCATGTCTTGTCTAAATCCCTCCTTAGTTCGCCAAGACACATACAGCTCCGGGTGATCCCGAAGATTCTTTCCAACTCCTGGCAAGTCGCTCCGCACTGGAATGCCTACATCCCGCAATTGGTTAGCCGGACCTATACCTGACAGCATCAGTTGATGCGGTGACCCAACTGAGCCTGAGCACAATATGATCTCTTCAGCCTCAACTGCGAAGGTCTCACCGCCGCTCTCCACGACTACCCCCGTGGCCCGCGTGCCGTCGAAAACAATGCGCCGCACCGTTGAGTTGGGCCTGACGGTCAAGTTCAATCGATGCCTAGCCCGATTTAGGTAGCCCAGAGCGGTGCTCATTCGAATGCGGTCGGGATTGTTGAAAGGCAACGGACCGACGCCAGTGCCATCCGGATGGTTGTGGTCCGGGTTGTCGGCGTATCCCCCGTCCCTGCATGCGTTGTAGAATGCCTCCTGGACCGGTAGCCACTCGTGGCGCTTAAAACGGCGAGCGACGATAGGGCCATCACTGCCGTGAAAATCGTCGTGGAAGTCCGTGTCGGCCTCCAACTTTCTGAAGTATGGGAGGAGCTGTTCGAAACTCCACCTGTCATTTCCCAGAGTACTCCACGAGTCGTAATCCTCCGGCATGCCACGCAAGAATACTTGGCCGTTTATCGCGCTGGTCCCACCTACGACCCTGCCCGCCGGAACGGCCACCGGCTCCGAATTATTGGTAACCTTGCCTACATAATCTCTGTCATGGGTCCCCCCAACGGCCGCATTCGCAGTGAAGCCAAAACGAGTGCCGTAGCCGAACTTTAGCTCGTCTGGAAGTTGGTTGAAATCCGGATAGTCGGGACCCTCTTCCAAAAGCAGTACCGAACGTCCGGCATCTTCGGATAAGCGTGTTGCTATAACAGCACCAGCGGACCCCGCTCCAATGACAACCGTGTCATACTTCATCTTGATTCCTCAATTCAAAGTCGCCATTTCCGATGTCAGTTTCGGGAGTCCGTATAACCCATAATTCACAATGTCCGCAATGATACCATAATGACATTGTTGTGCTCTTTGGTACTTGCAGTATGGTCGCACCGATGAGGAGAGCTAATGCTAGTTTAGAATTGCAGCCCAGATGTTGCTTACACAAATCAAGTATTGCGATGTCGGTAGATGGCCGCAACAAAAAATTCGTACTTCTGGTGCATCTGCGGCGTTTCCGAACTCGCTGTCTGGGGCTATGGCAGTTTCCGCAGCGAGTGCGCTCCCTTCTACTCCGCAATCTATCTTGCTTTACTATCAAGTTTTCAGTAGTTTTGTTTCATGTCAGATGCTTCGGCGCCTATACAGGACTCGGCACAATTGACGACTGCTGTCTCCGGTCAGCGTGCAGCGACGCAGACAGCAGCAAGTGCACACAGGGTACGCATCCCTGTGCGCGTTCCTCGAGGTCCGCGGCTGAACACTTTCGACTCGCTCTCCAACCGTAATTTCCTCTTTCTGTGGATAGGGATGCTGTTCCTCATGGCGGGGGCGCAGATGCAGATGCTGGCTCAGAGCTACCTCGTATATGACCTCACAGGCTCAGCCTCGGTTCTCGGTATCATAAACCTGGGCATAGCGGTCCCTATGCTTACCATTCCTCTCTTCGGCGGCGTGGTCGCTGACAGGTTCGAGAAGAAGACGATCATACAGGTGGCACAACTCGTCGCCGGCTCTCTGGCTCTGCTGACCGGCCTCGCAATCGATTTCGAAGTCATAGCCTGGCAGCATCTTCTCATCTCATCTATGGTAACGGGTGGGCTGTGGGCATTCATGATGCCTGCGAGACAGGCCATCATCCCCCAGATTGTTGGGCCTGAGAAGATAACTAATGCGATGGCGCTGAACGCGGCAGGCATGAGCGCAACTACGATGGCCGCGCCGGCGCTGGCAGGAGGCATATACGCCTTAGTTGGACCATGGAACGTGTTCTATCTGATAGGTGCGTTAACGCTGGCATCGGTCGTCCTGACCACATTTATACCCAAGACAGGTTCGGCGGGGACAAGTTCAGAGAGGACAAATGTGCTCCGCGACATCGCCGATGGCATCTCCCACATGTGGCAGCGCCGAATCCTTTTCGTACTGCTTCTGATGGGACTGGCTGCGACCATGCTTGCGATGCCCTTCCGGTTTATCCTGCCGGTGTTCGTCGTTGACATCTACCGCCAGGGGCCCGACTCGATGGGTGTGCTCGTCGGTCTAATGGGAATGGGTTCACTGTTCGGCTCACTTTACGTCGCTTCAATGGGACAGCGCTATAGGGGCATGGGCTTGATAATCGCGTCGATGATGTCCGGTCTTGGCCTGGTATTGATTGCCGCCATACCCGTGTACAATGTCGCCGCCGTGATAATGGTGCTGCTGGGCGTAGGTGACTCAGGACGTCAGGCACTTAACCAGACGCTGATAATCGAAAAGGCAAGTCCCGAATATCGCGGAAGAATTATGAGCCTGTTCATGCTCAACTATGGCCTGATGCCACTCAGCATCACGCCCGCAGGCTTCCTCACTGACTACCTTGGTGGGCAGACGGTCATCGGATTCATGGGCTTGGCGCTCATTGCGGTCATGATTTTCGTGCTGCTGACCCAGGGGAGGCTAAGACGTCTGTCTTAGATTTTGGTCCTCGGATACACTAGCCGATGCAATGTCCCAGGTTCCAATGGTCAGCAAAGTGAATGCCAGATAATACATACATCAGTTGCATAGCCTGAGCTGAAGAGGTGTTCATCAATGGTCGCTCTCTGTTTCAAGCACAGCACTTTACGCAAGAAGGTGGTGCAAGTGAAACGCCAGCTCTTATTGAGGTGCGAGGTTAGTACTCTATATGGGGCGGTAAGCGCAAGTACGTGGAATCATGTTTTTGGCGCCTTTGGCAACGATGCACCTCAATTCTATTATCGAGAACTTACGAATGTCACGACCCGGGCTCCTCAATCGCCACTACCTGATCAGCCGGGACATCTTCGATCACCTGAATCCTTCCGCTCGGCCACCGCACCTCAATCTCATCCACCATCACAGCAGTTCCGATACCGAACTCCAACGCAATGCTGTCCATAGACAGGTAGCTCGATCCTGCACGCACCTCCTGAATCTGCGTGCGCCCTCCCGCATTCAAATGCACCCGCGCACCCACGGCGTCCGCGTTACTGCCCGTGCCATCTACTCCCATACGCCCTTTCAGTACGAGCGTTACCCAATGGTTCTCGCCCCCTCCGTTCATCCAAACGAACAGAGGCCCCATTTCCGGCACGAACTCGTTCCTCAGCGCATCCCACCTCGGCCCGCTGCTGTTAGTGCCAATCAGGTCAAGGTAGCCGTCCCCGTTCAGGTCGCCGTGCGCCAGCCCTTTGCCATTCAGGTGAAACCTGTTGCTGATTCGCTGAGCGTCAGCATTGAACTTCGGCGAGTCAATATCAAGCACAGAGTAGTCGACATCACGTATATCCAGCAGGCGCGCCCGCACCGTGATGTCCTCAAAGCCACCCTCACCATCTCCCTTTAGCATTCGACCCGCCGCTGGAAACGACGAGTTCCCTGGCGGCCCTTCAGAACCCAGCCAGTACAAGTCCTGATTGCCGTCATTGTCGTAGTCGAAGAAAGTCGCGCCATACCCGAAGTCATAAGCGCCAAGACCTGTAGGAACATCCCAGTCGGGGTGAATCCGCTTCCGGTCCAGCGAGCGCGGCGGCATCAGTGAGCTCGGCTTCACCTCGGTCTCAGCCACGACATTCGGGAATAGCCCTACTTCGCCTACGTCCGGCGCGCTCCTCGTTCCATCGTTCCGCAGCAGGTAATGCAGGCATGTTCCCCACTCGAAGCGCTCAGTGTACTTGCAGTCGCCTCCTGGCTCCATCTGCGGAGCGAACAGGCGCAGGTGATAGCCCACATTAGGAATGAACACATCCAAGTCCTCGTCGCCGTCGTAGTCCCCCACCGCGAAGCCCATCCAATTTCCCGACTTGTCTATGCCCATCGCCTCCGCAACGGGCGTGAAGCGCACATCCCCAAGCGCAGAGTCATTGCGGAACACATAAGGATGATGCCCATCATTCGCCGCCCACAAGTCCTGGTCCCCGTCGTCGTCATAGTCGAAGAACAGCACCGCGTGTGTGCGCCCAGACGGGTCCGCGACACGATTTCCGTTGGCGTCCAAGATGTTTGGATCGTAACCCTCGTACTCAACGCCCGTCTCTGGGTCCTTGAAGGTAATCGGCGCGCCATCCTCGTACCGCAGCGTTATCTCATTACCATCCACACCCGCCGACTCCGAAATTTCCGCGAAGGTCATGTCACCTTTGTTATAGTACAGCCGGTTATAATGCCCCGGATGTGACGCCTGATCGAACATGAACCAGTCCTCATCCACCGCGTTGCCCACATAAATATCCAGCCAGCCATCGCCATCCACATCCGCGCACGCGATACTCGACGCTGAGCGCAGGTTCGCGTACTCACCAAAAGCCGACTCCGTGATGTCGCTGAATGTCCCGTCGCCGTTGTTGAGTAGTAGGTGATCCTGTATCCTCGACCCGAGCTGGATCGCATCCTCGTCATCGCCCATTGCCGATCTGAAGTCCAGTCCGTCGCCAATGATGCCCCGCGAACCAACATAGAGTTCTTGATAGCCGTCATTGTTCAGATCGCACGCAACAGCACCGCTGCTATTGCTCGTCGCAAGAGCAGCGCCTGCGTCCTCAGCCATGTTCTTGAAGCTCCCATCCCCTTCGTTACGATACAGCAGGTTGCCATGCCCGGCGTTCGACGTAATGTATAGGTCGCTGTCTCCGTCACGGTCGTAGTCGAATAC
Organism: Dehalococcoidia bacterium; assembly: GCA_965221045.1. Lineage (GTDB taxonomy): Bacteria > Chloroflexota > Dehalococcoidia > Lucifugimonadales > JADFKI01 > Bin90. Next base: position 3,494,210 of record OZ244863.1, on the reverse strand, counting down.
CACGACCGATGGACGATAGTTGCTCACCTCATAGCCGTCCTTCAGAGCATCCGGTGCCACATTCGTGAACGGAGTTATGCGAGGCGATTCCTCTTCCACCCGCTTCGCGCCCTCTTGCAACTTTGACGCGGCATTGGGCGCGACTACGGCAACCGACACGGGTATAGAGGTTGCTGTGGAAACGACGGCGGGCGATGGCTGTACAGTAGAGGGCGCAGGTTCTTGCGAACAGCCCAGCATGATGAACGCAGCACAGGCAGCCCAAGCAGCCAATGTTGTTCTCAGCATCAGCCGAACCACAGCAGCCCCCTCCTTATGCCAGCAGTTAAAGCCCCTTTACCGAGCTAGATTCCGGCGCGCTAAAGCTGCCTCAACCGCGGGTCCAGCTTGTCACGCAACCAGTCGCCGAAGAAGTTCATCGAGAACACTATCAGCAGGATGGCAAACCCAGGGAAGAAGGAAATCCACCATGCCGAAGAAATATACTGACGCCCCTCGGCCACCATGCTGCCCCACGACGGCTGCGGCGGCGGTATCCCAACGCCGAGGAAACTGAGCACCGACTCCGTGAGTATCAAAGAACCTACCTGCAGGGACGACAGCACCATCACCGTGTTTACGACGCCCGGCAGGATGTGCCTCACGGTGATGCGAAAGCCGGACGCGCCCGCGACCCTCGCCAGCGCCACATAGTCCATCGTCTTCAGTTGAAGAGATTCCGCCCTCACCTGACGCGCGAACGGCGCCCATGTGAACAGAGACAGCAGGATTATCACGAGTTCCAGGCTCGCGCCCCAGACGACCGATGCCACCAAAGCGACCACTATGAATGGCAGCGCAAACACGAAGTCAACCAGCCGCATCAGCACCTCGTCAACTATGCCGCCCATGTATCCTGCTACCAAACCTACAAGCGTTCCTAGCGCAGCTCCCGCAATCAGCACCGTCACGGCAACAATGAGGGACACACGCGCGCCGAAAATCATGCGGCTCAGTACGTCTCGTCCTATATGGTCTGTACCCAGCAGGAACTTGGAGCTGCCCTCCTCGGCCCATACGGGAGGTTCATTCCTGTCGTAGGTGTCTCCTGAAAGTGGATCATGCGGCGAGACGAGCTCGGCGAATATAGCCACCACGATCAGAGTCAAGGCAATTGCGACCGGAATGATAGGCCACCGCCTGAACCACTGATAGGCCCTGATGATTCGCCCACCACCAGTCTCGAACTCGGCGATGTTGCCGTTGATTTGCTGCTCACTCATAGCGAATTCGTGGGTCCAGAATACCGTACAAAACATCGGCGAATAGGCTTGCGACTAGGAATATCAGCCCGAACACCAGTGCGAGCCCGGTTACGAGCGGAAAGTCGGTATTCAGCGCCGCGTTGACCGCCAACCTGCCTATACCGGGCCACGCGAAGACCGTCTCCACCACCACCGTGCCTGTCATGAATCCCGCAAGCAGTATCATTGCGAAGGTGAGCGGGGCAATAAGCGCGTTTCGGAAGGCATGCTTCCATATTATATTCAGCGAGCCAACTCCCTTCGCTTTGGCAAGCTTCACATATTCACTGTCCAGCACCTCTAACATCGATGAGCGCGTCAAGCGCAGCAGCCCAGCCGCCGGAAGCCACCCGAGGGTTGTCACCGGCAAAACGTAGTGCGTCCAATCGCCCCGCCTCGAGGTCGGCAACCAGTTCAGTTGCACGCTGAATATCAAAACCAGTACAATCGCAATCCAGAAAGGCGGCACAGATTGCCCCAGCAAGGCGAAACTTCGGCCGATGTAGTCCCAAACGGAACTCCGCCTCACTGCAGACAACACGCCCAGAGGCATGCCAAGCATCATCGCAAACAGAAAAGAGATGCCCGAAAGCTGTATGGTGGCGGGCAGCGCCTCTAGTATCATCTCCAGCGAATTGCGCTGGTAATAGACCGAAGTGCCGAAGTCCCCACGAACCGCCTTGCCCACCCAGATGACATACTGCACGACCAAGGGCTTGTCCAGTCCCATCGCCTTGCCTTGCGCCTCCCACGCCTCCGAGGTCGTCCTTGTGTACTGCGTCATGTACAGGTAACGTGGGTCGCCCGTGGCGTGCGACAGGGAAAACACGAGCATGGTCAGCCCGAAAAGCGTGACCACTATTGCAGCCAATTTCCGAAGGATTAGCCTTAGCATTTCACCCGCCGGATCAATAGATATGAGGATAGCTTAACGCAATCACCCTCACCCCCATCAGCAAATTGGCGCGGGATGAGAGTGACTTGCGTCAGTCTGGGCGCCCAGATCGGAAGACATGCTCACGACCTGGGAGCGCAGAAATATTACTTGTCGATAACGACAGTTGCCGGGTTGTTGAAGTTGCCACCCCAGTAGGGGTGCCACTCTGTGACCACTGGCAAATGTACCCAGAAAGTCTTCACAGTCGCAATTCCAGCGTTGATGTGCCAGTATGCCATGTAGTTCTGGAAGTAAATGCTGTTTTCAATGCGTTTTTGAACGTTCGGTTCTACGTCGTTTTCATAGCCCACGTCGCAGGCCACCGCCGGAAGTTCCGCGCCTCCCAGGTGTCCCGGAGTCGGGCAGAAGAATGGCGCTTTTGTCCCGCCAGGCGGCATGCCCCAGCCGTGCAGCCACGGTATATCCATCTCTTTCGTAACAGTCTCAGGCCTGCGGGAAGCATACGGCGACTTGTCGACGGTAACATCCAGGTTCAGATGCTCCCGCCACATCTCAGCAACCGCGTCCGCAACCTCTGGATCCCAACTGTTTGGAATGCTTTCAGTTGCCCAGAACACGACCGAGAAGCCGTCGGGATAGCCCGCATCCGCAAGATATTGCCGTGCCATGGCTGGATCGAACGGCACTGTCCATTCTTCCTGGAAGTTTGGGTCGCCCGGAGGGAACTGAGTGTGCATCGCCGTGTAAACCACGTCGCTGAATCCGTCCATTACGTTGTCCACGATCGCCTGACGATCTATAGCCATGGACATCGCCCAACGAACCTTACGAGGTCCCTCCATCTCAGGGCAGACCGACCCGGCGGGCGGCGGCACGGACGAGAACAACGCGTCATAGTCGCAGCCCTCACCGTACGGGTTGCCAATCCAAGGATGTTCTTCGTCAGGCAGGAAGCCTGGTCTCGGCTCCTTAAGCAGGTCCATCTCTTCGCAATCGGGGCATACCTTCGCCCAGTAATTGCCGGAGAAGTAGATAGTATTCGGATTGGGCAATCCCATCGGTATAGCGGTGCCATTGGTGTCATCTACTACGTCTGCAACTGTCTTGACCGAGATATAGGTAATGTCCACTTCGCCCGTGCGTAAAGCGGCCTCTCGAGTCGCATCTTCGGGCATCTCAAAGATTCTCAACGTTTTCACATTGGGGACTATTCGCCAGTGGTCGATCAGAGCCTCGCCCTCAACCTCATCGTTGCCAATCCACTTTCTTGCCACATAGGGACCCGTGCCTATGGGAGTAGTAATGAACGCGCTCTCGCCTAACTCCTCGAAGCAGTGTTCGCAAGTTATTCCAAATGTCGCGTCCCAGCCCAGTCCGCCGTGCAGCACACCCCATGTTGGGCTGAACTCTCCGGGCACCACATTCATCTTGGCTGTGTACTCGTCTATGACTTCCCAGCCTGCTCTGTGACCCGGCGAAAGCTGCTCGCCTGCGTTGCTCACTGAACCGACCTTGAAAGAGTTATTGAATGTGAACGCCACATCCTCAGCTTTCAGCTCTCCCCAGTCGTTGTGCCACATGATACCTTTGCGTATGTTCAGCGTGGCACTGTTCATGTCGGCGGCTATCTCCCACGATTCTGCAATCTCCGGCTCATACTCTTCCTGGGAAGGTATCACACCCGGCTCTGTAAACTGCGCCCTGAAAATGCCTTCGAAAACCTGGAAGTCTGTGCCTGGTCCTCCGACTGTCCCGTTCGCGTCCTTCTCTTGCAACTGCACCAACGGATGCAGCAACGGAACGCCGACCACGAGCTCGCCTTCCGGTTGCTTCGACGGCGCGGCCGGGGGAGCGGGGGCAGTCGTTGGGGCGGCAGCGGGGGCAGGAGCCGCGGCGGCTGTGGTTGCAGCCGGTGCAGGGGCAGGAGCCTCCGCCTCCGGTTCGGACTGGCTTGCACATCCGAGCGCCAGCAGAAGCGCAGCACCGACCATAAAAGACAGCAGTCGTGTTACTCTCACTCTTCTTACCAATTCAGACATTGAGCTTCTCCCTCCGTGCTCTGAACCATCCTATTTGCCATAACGATGACAGACTACCCACTCATCCCCAAAGTGTCAACATTCATTCAGGAAAAACAGAGTGTGAAACGATTTTCAGGAAACAGAAAGAAAGTAAACTTCACTGCAGTCACCCCATTACTACACTAGCTTGCCTTCTCCGTAGTTCGCCTACGCACCTCGCGCCTCCGCGCGCGCATCTCATTCGCACACTGACACAGACCAACATAGAGTTCATCATGTCACCGGTTGGCGCTGGAACCAGTCATTTTGCATATCATGCCCTTTCATATGTCAGGGTAGTTTGTCGAGTCGAAGTTGATGTCCCAAGGAATTTCGATTCTGATGTCAGTGAGGATGTGTTCCTTGCATCGGGACACTTCGGACCATGCGTCTCGGAGCAAGTGCAATGCAACATCGCTACATCATTAAATGGACAAGGCCGAGAAACGGTACCGGGTCTGAAGGATGCTATGAAGTGCTTTGGGGCTTCATGATATAGGGTACGGGTGCCAAATATCGTAGGAGTAAAGGTTGAGATAACCAAAGACGTACTATCAATAGACGTACTATCAATTTCGCGGAATCGACTTAATTGACTTCTTTTGTTACTTGAAATAGTATTTGCTCAAAGTCGAAAGGTGCGTACGCCATCGTCCATTTTGAGCTGATATTCGGAAGCAGAAGATCCCACTGAAATCGTTAGTTTGCATTTTAGATAATCACTCAGGAGGGAACCGCATGGCCAGATATACTAGAGCAATAGTTGTCGTGACTTTGGTGACTATAGTTGCGCTTGCGATGGGCGCTTGCAGTTCGACCCCGGCAGCGCCAGCGCCTGCTGCGCCAACCGCTGCACCCGCTGCTGCTTCACAAGCCGCGCCTGCCCCCGCACCCGCGGCTACGACGGCGCCCGCCGCAGTTTCACCCGGCGCGGGCCAGTCAGAACTCGTAGGAAAACTTGAAGGTCCTTCGCTCGTAACAAATGCCAGCGAGTTCCCAACTTCGTACGGAGAAGCGCCTCAACTTGCTGAACTGGTCAGCGCTGGCGAGTTGCCGCCTATCGAAGAGCGCCTGCCTGTGCAGAGCGACCTTATGGTTATCGAACCGTTGGAGGGCACTGGCGAGTATGGCGGAATATGGCGACGAGGTTTCACTGGGCCTGCAGACAAGTGGAACGGTTATCGCTGCTGCAGCGGGCCTGACCATATCCTATTCTGGGATTATACGGGCAACACTCCTCAGCCCAATGTCGCAAAGGGCTGGGATGCCAGTGATGACGGCAGAAGCTATACCCTTTACTTGCGCGAAGGGATGAAGTGGTCTGATGGAATGCCATTTACTGCGGACGACTTCATGTTCTGGTACGAAAAGATGTACCTCAACGACGAACTGGTTCCTACCAAGTCATCTTGGTTAGCCATCAACGGCAAACAGGGCACCATTGAGAAGGTGGATGACTACACCATAAGAGTTGACTTTGAAGACCCATACTACTTTTTCCTAGAAGTTCTTGCAGGTTCAACCCACCTCGGTGGCCACGCATACCAGGGACCGGCGGCATTGGGAATGTTTGCGCCTAAACACTATATGGAGCAGTTCCACCCTGACACAATTGGTCAGGAGGCCCTTGACAAGATGGTTGAGGATGAGGGCTATGACAACTGGGTGAACCTGTTCAAGTTCAAGAACGACTGGGCGCTCAATGTTGATCTGCCCGTCGTTACCCCTTGGAAGACAGTTTCGCCTATTAACACCGACACCTGGAAACTGGAACGCAACGCCTATTTCTGGATGGTTGACTCGGCTGGAAATCAGCTTCCCTACATTGATGTGGTGGTACTGACGCTGGCGGAGGACCTTGAGGTTATCAACCTTCGCGCCATTGCGGGCGAGTTCGACTGGCAAGGCAGGCATCTGAATATGGCGAAGGTGCCCCTGTACCTTGAAAATATGGAGAAGGGTGAATACAGACTTCACTTCGACACTCAGGATGTCGGAAGCGATGCCACTGTAAAGTTCAATATGGCTTACAAGGATGACCTTGAAGTAGGCAAATGGCTGGCGAATGTCGATTTCCGGCGCGCCTTGTCTTTGGGGATAGAAAGGGAGCAGATGAACGAGGTGTTCTTCCTGGGCTTCGGCGTCCCCGGGTCGTTCGCTCCGGCTACCAACAACCCGTACAGCCCCGGCCCGGACTCGGAATGGCGCACAAAGTGGTCGACCCTCGACCCTGACACGGCTAACAAGATGCTCGATGACATAGGCTTGGACAAGAAGGACTCTGAAGGTTTCAGGCTGCGTACTGATAACGGTGAACGCCTAGTGGTCGTGATAAGCGCACGAACAGCCCAGTTTATCGAATTCGTGCAGATGGCTGAGATGGTTGCCGAGCATTGGGAAAAGAACCTCGGTCTCAAGACGGATGTCTTGGCGCTTGAGCGTAGCTTGGCAGCGACGCGTCTAGCAGCTGACCAGAACCAGATTAGCATATCGTGGGGAGACGGCAGCGAGCACCTGTTCACATTCCCCGGCGCCGTATTCCCGGCATTTACCAGCAATGAGTTCGGCTCATCGTTGGGGCTATGGTTCCAGTCCGAGGGTGAAAAGGGCGACGAGCCGCAACCCGAACTTAAGCAGGTAATGGCGAATTACAAGAAGGGATTCGGCGTGCCCGAAGCCGAGCGCATCGAGCTTGGCAAGGAGATTTGGCGCACCGTGATTGACCAGGCATGGTCTGTGGGCTTGGTAGGACTATCGCCCGCATCCCTGGGAATAAGGGTGACCAAGACCGATTTGGGCAATGTCCCTGCGAGGCAGTTCAACAGCCCGGACACCAAGACCCCCAGCATTTCACGCCCGATAACTTTGTACTGGAAGACTCCCGAGAATCGTCAGCCACAGACGCTGTCATACCAATAGAATTTGTTATGCCTTAAGCCGCCACCTCGCGGTATGAGGTGGCGGCCTGACCTGATGCCATTTTGCACATTAGAGAGGTTGTAACTTGTTATCATTCGCGGCGAAACGCCTTTTCTTTGCGTTCCTAACCATCTGGGCGGTCTCTGTCATCTCATTCGCAATCATCCAGCTACCCCCTGGCGACTATGTTACCGCCTATGTCGCTCAGCTCATGTCCACAGGCACGCAAGTTACCGAAGAAGAAGCAGCCAATCTGAGAGACCAGTATGGGCTGGACAGCCCTTTCCCCGTGCAGTACGCCAAATGGGTAGGCCAAGTGGCTAATGGCAACTTCGGGGTCTCGATGGAGTATCAACGCCCTGTAACTGAGGTTATAGGTGACCGCCTGTTTCTGACGGCGGCGTTAGCATTCGCGTCCATAATCTTTACCTGGATACTGGCTATTCCAATCGGCATCTACTCGGCGGTGAAACAGTACTCTACGGGGGACTATGTTTTCACATTCATAGGCTTTATTGGCCTAGCCGTGCCCAATTTTCTACTTGCCCTCGTGCTGCTTTATTTTGGTTTCGTGTTCTTCGGCGCGAACATAGGAGGGCTGTTCTCCCCGGAATACGCAGATGCGCCGTACAGTTTCGGCAAGGTCATAGACCTTCTCAATCACCTATGGCTGCCCTCGATAGTGCTTGCCGTAGCCGGCACCGCCCAGCTCGTCCGCGTGATGCGCGCCAACCTGCTGGACGAATTGCGAAAGCCTTATGTGGTAACCGCTCGCGCCAAAGGGCTATCCGAGTGGCGAGTCATCCTGAAATACCCGGTCAGGGTCGCCCTCAATCCGCTGATGAGCACTATTGGCTATTTGCTGCCATTGCTGGTGTCAGGCAGCATCATCATATCTGTTGTGATGAGCCTGCCTACCGTTGGGCCTATGCTGTTGAGGTCGCTGTTGGCCCAGGACATGTTCCTGGCGGGCACCATAATCTTTCTTATAGGGATAATGACCGTAGTTGGCACTTTCATTTCGGACCTGTTGTTGGCGTGGATTGACCCGCGTATCAGACTGGAGGGCACATAAATGGCAGAGGAGAGTGTAGTCCTTCCGGGAGCGGGCAGGGTATTAGAGGAAGAATCTTCAGAACAGGTTTATATCGCATCTCAATGGCAGTTGATGTGGTGGCGGCTGCGCAAGCATCGCTTGGCTATGATTGCTGGCGCAGTCATTATTCTGTTCTATTTTGCGGTGTTGGGAGCGGAGTTTCTTGCCACTTCAGACCCCATTCTGAGCGAGGCAAAGCGCGGTGAAATCCCACCGCAGCGCATTCATATCTTTGACGGATTGAAGCCAAGCCTTTATGTGAACGCTATTTCCGGCAGCCGCGACCCCCTGACCTTCAAACGTGTCTATGTAACAGACGAGGACACAAAGATACCTGTCCGCCTGTTCGCTCGCGGCTTCGAATACAAGTTCCTGGGCCTCATCCCCAGTAGTCGCCACCTGATAGGCGTTGACGGCGATTACAATGCCCAAGAGGTGATATACCTCCTGGGTACTGATATTCAAGGGCGCGATGTCTGGTCTCGGCTCATGTACGCGACCCGCATATCCATGACAATTGGGCTTGTCAGCGTTGCGATAAGCCTGTTCCTTGGGGTACTGCTGGGCGGCATTTCAGGCTTCTATGGCGGATGGGCGGACACGATCATTCAGCGCGTAATTGAGATTCTACGCTCCATTCCCACCATTCCGCTCTGGATGGGACTTGCGGCAGCCGTTCCGCGCGACTGGTCTATTCTCAAAGTCTATTTCGCCATAACGATCATCATATCTCTTATTGGCTGGACGACCTTGGCGCGCGAGGTGCGCGGCAGATTTCTGTCATTGCGCGAAGAGGACTTCGTTACTGCTGCGGACCTCGCGGGCGCGAGCCAAATGCGTATCATCTTCAGGCACATGGTGCCGTCCTTTATGAGCCACATCATCGCCGCAACGACGCTTGCGCTGCCTGCCATAATCATCAGCGAGACTTCGCTGAGCTTCCTTGGACTTGGGCTGAGGCCACCCGCCATCAGCTGGGGCGTGATGCTTCAGCAGGCGCAGAATATTCAAGCCGTCGCACTTACACCATGGCTTTTGGCGCCGGCTATTCCAGTCATTATCGCCGTCCTTGCCTTTAACTTCCTTGGAGACGGTCTTAGAGACGCAGCCGACCCTTACGGACAGTAGTAATATGACGCAGCCCCTTATGGACAGTAATCCGGGTTCTGAACAACCGCTACTTTCAGTGCGGAATCTCGAAACACACTTCCCGCTGGATGAAGGCACGGTCGTTGCCGTAGATGATGCGAGCTTTGATGTGCTTCCGGGCAAAACACTCGGTATTGTGGGCGAAAGCGGCTGCGGCAAGAGCGTGGCGGCGCGCTCAATACTTGGCATTCTGGATAGACCCGGGGTTGTTGTTGGGGGTGAAATCCTCTTCAGAAGACAGAGCGGCGTTGGCGCGCAGGTCGACGGGTTCGTTGACCTGACTGAATTCGACCCGGACAGCGATGAGATGCGCTCCATACGTGGCGGTGAAATCGCCTATGTGTTCCAAGAGCCTATGACCTCGTTCAGTCCGGTGCATACGATCGGCAACCAGATTGTCGAAGCCATTATGCTTCACCAAGACATCGCCAGGAAAGACGCTCGCGATCTTGCGGTTCAGATGCTTCAGCAGGTTGGCATTCCCCTGCCGGAGCGCCGCCTGGACGACTATTCGTTCCAACTCAGCGGCGGTCTGAGGCAGCGTGCAATGATTGCGATGGCGCTTTCGTGCAGCCCCAGCATACTTATTGCCGATGAGCCGACTACGGCGCTCGATGTTACGACACAAGCGCAGATTCTGGACCTGATGCGCAGCCTTCAGCAAGAGTACGGCATGTCGATAGTCCTGATTACGCACGACCTTGGAGTGATTGCGGAGATGGCAGACGATGTTGCCGTGATGTACCTCGGGCAGATTGTGGAGAGCGCTTCGGTTGACGACATATTCTATACGCCGCAGCATCCGTACACACAGGCGCTGCTTAAATCCATTCCCCGCATGCAGTCCAATTCCAATGACCGATTGGCTTCTATCACCGGCTCCGTTCCGCACCCATACGACCGCCCGCCGGGCTGCTCATACCATCCGAGGTGCAGCTCCTTTATGCAGGGAAAGTGCGACGTCGTTATGCCAACTTTGCAGCACACTGATCCGAGTCATCAGGTGAGCTGCCTCCTTTATCACGGAGGCTAATTTGTGGCGCAACTAACCGCTCAGAACAATGAAAACAGACTCCTGGAAGTCAAGAATCTTAAGAAATACTTCCCCATAAGGCAGGGTTTCTTGAGGCGAGAGGTTGGCGCCATACGCGCGGTAGATGATGTGAACTTCTACATCAACGAAGGCGAGACACTTGGGCTGGTCGGGGAAAGCGGCTGCGGCAAAACTACGACTGCGCGCTGTATTTTAAGAGCAGTTGATCCGACAAGCGGAGAGATCGCCTTTCGCACGGAGGACGGGGAAGTCGTTGACATTGCGGATGCGCCTCGTTCGAGGCTGCGAGACCTCCGCCGCGAGATGCAGATGATTTTCCAGGACCCGTTTTCGTCGTTGAATCCTCGCATGACACTGCTCGACATCGTTGGCGAACCTCTTATGCTGCATGGCATGGGGAATAGATCGGAGAGAGAGGAGCGCGTCGCAGAGCTGCTGAGCCTTGTGGGGCTGCGCCCTGAATACCTGCGTAGATTTCCGCATGCTTTCAGTGGTGGTCAACGTCAGCGCATCGGCATCGCCCGCGCGCTCGCGCTCAACCCTCGGCTTATCGTCGCCGACGAGCCGGTGTCGGCGCTGGATGTATCGGTGCAGGCGCAGGTGCTCAATTTGCTTCTCGACCTCCAGCATGAGTTAAACCTGACATATCTGTTCGTCGCCCACGACCTCAGCGTAGTGAAGCACATCAGCGACCGCGTTGCAGTGATGTATGTCGGCAAGCTGGTGGAAATGGCGCCCTCCGACAAGCTGTTCAGCGAACCGAAGCACCCGTACACGGCAGCGCTGTTGTCCGCTGTGCCGGAGCCTGACCCCAGGTCGCGCTCCAATCGAATTGTTCTTCAAGGCGAGGTTGCGAACCCCGCGAACCCGCCCTCAGGCTGCTACTTCCATCCGCGCTGCCAGTTTGCGATTGACCAGTGCCGCATTGAAACGCCGCAGCTTCAGCAGGTTTCGCCTGAGCACTTTGTTAGCTGCCATCGCGCAGAGGAGTTGGAACTCGCCGGCGTACCGAGTCTTGGCAGTTCGCAAGAGTGATGTGGCTGGCCTGCGCGCCGAGATCACACTCGGCGTCAGCCCGTTGACTAAGCCATAGCATGTTGCTAGATTGAACTAATGGCACAGACTTCGTCCACACTCACTTCTTCAGTTGTTGAGGCGTTTCGATCCCCGCGTGGACGGCTCACGGCATCTATGGTCATCCTCGGCGGCGCCTTGGGCGCGTGCGCGCTGATCGTTTCTATGCTCGCGCAGTCCGCCAATATGAACTACCCAGAACCACCAGTGCGCCTGGGGCTCATACCGTCACTCATCTTTTCCGCTTGCGGAGGGCTTGCCGGCGCGCTTTTGGCAGGGCTTTTCGGATTGCTGATGGTTGACAGCAAGAGGCCACGGGCGCACAACATTCTCATGTGGGAATTGGTAGGCTTCGGCTTTGGCGTGCTGCTGCCAGTGTTGACTGGCGTGTTTCTTCCGATAACTGCCGTCCTAGTGGAAGCTTGGCGTGGCGTACTTGCTTCCGACAGCGTGTTCCTGGAGGTCATCTATTCGCTGTTTCGCATACCAAGTTCCGCCTTTGCGCACGGGCTCTACGGCCTGTACACAGGAATGCTTGCGGGCTTTATCTTCGGCAGCATCGGCTGGGTTGTGAATCGCCTTAGTATGTCCGCAAACATCACGTTGTTGCGATACGCTCCATACGCCGTTGTCGTTTTGCTTTCCTTCGCAATTGTACTTATTACGGCATTAGCTCCTGCCCAAACACTCGCCAAGCTGGGCTAGACTGGCACTTCATCCACACTCTTTCGCCTCGACTTTGTACATTCCGCACAGATGACAGGCACAATATAAGAACAGGGTAAGATGGCCAGCCAGGCTGCCGCGGAAGATCCGGTTATCCTCACCCTACTTCAACCCACTATAACCGTACTCCAAACTTTCTGAACTCTCTTTCGACAACGAACCTGGACCTAATGTAAGCGCCCTTTCTTGACGCCATAGCTTTGGCGCGGCGCCACTTGTGGTTCGCTGCCGTGTTAGACACGCTCAGCCACTACTGCGATTACGCCGACGAGATAAACACGCACACTTGAAGAAACATTATTCTTACAGTACTTGTTCACCCAACAGAACATATGCTATGAGCGATAAGTGGCTCGTGGCGACTTGCACTGCCCGAATTGAAGCCCTGCTGAGAACGTCGTAGTGATAGCGAGATTGGCACCGTCCCGCACTTGACCGCCATGCCTGCAATTCCTACAATTACGTCAAATGCTACCATCCCCACCGGCGTCTGGAGGGAATATGTCCGACTTTACTTTGAAAGTAGGCGCCGTTGAGATCGTCGCCCTTTCCGATATGAATTTCCCATTCCCAATCCCTCTGCCCGAATTGTTTTCAACAGTCCCTGAAGAAGCGTGGGCACCCTACAGAGAGAACTACCCCGACACTTTCGATGGAGACCACATGCTCATTGAGATTGGGTGCTACTTGGTGCGCTCACAGGGTCGGACCATCCTCATCGACACCGGGTACGGCGAAGGACCCATCGAGTCGATCGGAGGCCGACGGGGAGAGCTTATGGATGACCTGACCGCCAAGGGCATCAACGCCGAGGAAGTTGACACTGTCTTCATCTCCCATCTTCATTCCGACCATGTGGGCTGGAACGTGGTAGAGCAGGACGGCGCACTGGTTCCGGCTTTCCCCAACGCCCGGTACATCGCTCATCAGGCTGATCTTGACCACTTCCGCAGGCCGGACATTCAGGCTGCTTCCAGCTTTCCCTTTATGGACAGGTGCGTGGAGTCAATCGTGAATCTGGGACTCTTTGACGCGCTGACCGAGGACGCAGATCTGACCTCGGAGGTGAAGGCGCTGCACACGCCCGGCCATACACCCGGCCACATGAGCATCCTAATCTCCTCCCAGGGAGAAGAGGCCTTGATACAGGGCGATGTGCTGATTCATCCGGCACAAATAACCGAGGATGATTGGAACTGTCATTTCGATTACGACTGGCCGCTATCGACTGAGACTCGCAGGAAGGTGTTGGACGATGTGGAATCCCAAGGGATGCCTGTAATATCCTGTCACTTCCCAGCCCCGGGATTCGGGACTGTCAGACGGAGCGAAGGCAGACGTTACTGGCAGGTTGGACTCGGCTAGTAGAGGTAAGACATGGACGCAGAAGCAATTCAAAGGATTCTGGACAGCGTCGACCGGGAGGAGATGCTCCGCCTCGCCGAGGACCTCATCAAGATCCCCAGCTACAAGACCGAGGAGAGCGACGTTGCCCGCTACCTCGGAGATTATCTCGAGAAGAGGGGCTATGAGGTGCAGTTGCAAGAGGTGGAGCCGGACCGCTTCCAGACCGTCGCCACTCTGAGGGGTAGCGGCGGCGGCAAGTCGTTGATGCTCAACGGCCACATCGACATCGACCCGCTTGCCATGGGCTGGAAGCGAGACCCGTGGACGCCCAGCATTGAGGGCGACCTCATCTTCGGCGCTGGCATCCGTAACATGAAGAGCGGCGTTTCATCCTTAGTGGCGGCGGCCGAAGCCATACGGAAGTCCGGCGTAACGCTGAAGGGTGATCTGGTGCTTGCCTGCGTGGTAGGAGAACTGCAAGGCGGTGTGGGCACGACCTACCTCTGTCAGAACGGCCCGCTCACCGACATGGCGGTGGTGCCGGAACCCTTCGGCGCGGACAACATCCTTACCGTCCACGCCGGAGTCTTGGAGATGGCGGTACACGTTCTGGGCAACTCCCGGCATATCAGCCGCAAGGAAGAGGGAGTGGACGCCATCGCCAAGATGTGCAAGGCAGTGCCCGTCATTGACGGCGTGGAGTTCACCTACACTCCCAGAGACGACCTGCCCGGTCTGCCGCGGATAAACGTCGGCGCGATAATCGGAGGCCGCGGACGCGACTACGACATGCGCGGGCCCAACTTCGTTTCCGACTTCTGCACCGTGCTGGTAGATGTCCGTTTCTTGCCGGGCATGACTTCTGCATCGGTCAAGGAGGACATCAAGCGCGCCCTGGACGGCATCATGGCTGACGACCCCGACTTCAACTACGAAATAGAAATGCCGCCCGACCCGAAGCACCGAGTGTTCAGAGTCATCATGGAGCCCTTTGATCTGCCTAAGGACGAGTACATCCTTGACTGCGTACTGAGGCAGTATCGCACGGTGACCGGTGGGCGTGAACCCGCCGGCGTGGGTGCGGTGCTGCCCGGCTCCTACACCGGCGATGACACAACCCACCTGTGGCGAGCCGGAGTTCCATGTGTGCTGTACGGTCCCGGCGGAGGCTCGGAATCGGAGAGCATACCCGACGAATTCAGCCGCATCAGCGATATGGAGCAGGTGGCGAAAGTCCTGGCACTTACCGCTCTGGATGTCTGCAGCCTGCCAGAGTGAAGCAAATGGGTTGGGTCGTATTGTCAGGGTAGTTTTCACGATGAAGCAGTGGCTCTCTCCTCCGCCCATACAATTGGCCTACGAATCCAGCCTAGCCCTTCATCCACTCCCGGTGGTCTTTCTCCGACGGCAATGGACCTCGCTGCCAATTCCTTGACAGCATCACGCTCAAACCTAGAGCCGCCGTCGTTACTTGTTGACTTTCCCCGGGCATTATCCGCCTCAGTAAGAGAGCGACCTGCTCACCCGCGATCAATTGCCATCACCTGGTGGAAGATAATCTCTTACGCTGATCGTCACGGAAAATCGTCATACCGACAAGAAAGAGTTGCTTCGTACCACGGCGTCTTTGGTGTCAGATGCCCGCTGCCGAAGTGTACTCAGGTCAGCGCACTGGATTGGCGCTCCGACTTGGTGTAAAGTGCAAAAAGGAGGGTTGCCATGCCTCTACAGCTAGACCACACAATCGTACCCGCCTACGACAAGGTGAAGTCCGCGAAGTTCATAGCCCGTATCTTTGGATTGGAATACGAAGGGACCTGGGGACATTTCGCCCCGGTCAAGGTCAACGAAACGCTCACGCTAGACTTCGATGACTCGGATGACCCACACTCCAACCACTACGCCTTTCTGGCTTCGGACGAGGAGTTCGATGCGGTGCTTGAGCGCGTCAAAGACGAGAGCATCCCCTTCGGGAGTGGCCCCGGCTCTCGGACGGATGGCAAGATCAACCACAAGCACAATGGACGCGGGTTCTACTTCGACTGCGAGAACGGACACGTGTGGGAGGTCATCACCCACACATATATCACCGATTAGTGCCATCGTATTGGCGTAAGAAGCGGTCTGTTAAGTCGCTGTGCCCGAGGTGGAAATGAGTACCACGATTGTCAGAGGCAGACAAGTTGTTTGCAAAATCACAGGTCGGGATTCGGCCGAGGTGGTTAATGACGGAGCCGTCGTGATCCAAGAGGGTGCGATTGTCGAAGTCGGAAGGTATGACGAGCTGCTCACCCGCTATCAACCCGATGAGGTGATTGGCTCCGCCCGCCACGTCGTCATACCTGGACTGATAAACGCCCACCACCATGTGGGGCTTACTCCATTTCAGCTTGGCTCGCTCGATATGCCGCTGGAAACATGGATAATCGCTCGGTGGGCACTGAGAGAAGTTGACCCCTACCTGGATACGCTGTGGTGCGCCATCCAGATGATTGAGTCCGGAATTACGACTGTCCAGCACAATCATATGGCTGCCAGAGTGCCGCTGGATATGAGCCTGGTTGAAGCAGGATCCCAGATTCTGGACGCCTACGAAGCTAGCGGGATGAGGGTCGCCTTTTCGATGTTCACGCGCGACCAGAATCACCTTGTCTATGAAGAAGACGAGAAGTTCCTGTCAGCCCTGCCCTCCCAACTCGCGGACCGAGCCCGTGAACGCATCAACATCAGACCCACAAGCCTGGACGAGTACCTGACTTCTACTGCGGAACTGCACGCCCGGAGAAGCGGGCCGAAAACCAACATATTCGTAAGCCCTCACAACGTACACTGGTGTTCGGACGAGATGCTTACCGCAATGAGCGATCTGGCAAGGCGCCTGGAAACCGGGCTCCATGTGCATGTGCAGGAGACCATTTACCAGCGTATGTACGGATCGCGCCACTGGAATAAGACACCGCTGGCTCACTTGGCTGAGCTTGGAGTGCTGGGTCCGGAAGTATCCTGCGCTCACGGCGTCTGGCTGTCCGAGTCCGATCTCGACATACTGGCCGAGACCGGAACCGCCATCTGTACTAATCCAAGCTCCAATTTGAGACTAAAGAGCGGAGTTGCACCTGTGAATAGGCTGCTGGATCTTGGCGTAAATGTGGCGCTCGGCATAGACGAGGCAGGCATGAACGACGACAACGACATTCTCCAGGAGATGCGTATCGCCCAGAAGATACACCGCGAACCAGGTGTATCCTCCCCCTACCCCACCTCCCATGACATTTTTCGGCTCGCTACGACCAATGCCGCCAAAGTTACGTTCTTCAACGAGGTGGGAACCATTGAGCCGGGCAAACGCGCCGACCTGGTCATGATAGACATGGAGCGGATTGAGGAACCGTATCTCAACCCTAACACCGACATCATTGACGCCCTAGTTTACCGCGGCAAGGGATTGGACGTTGACACCGTGATAGTGGACGGTGAGGTTCTCCTCAGGGACAAGAAGTTTTTGAAGATAGACAAGGCCGAAGTGGCGGCGCGGCTGAAAGAGTCTCTCTCTCGTGAGCTGACCGACAGGGAAGCAAGAGCCGGCCGCCTTTCGGAGGAACTCCTTCCATACATAAATCGCTGGTTTTCGGAGTGGGAACTGGAATCAGGCGCGGGACACTACTCCTACAACATACGCTGAGACTGAGAATAGACTTAGGCGGTGATGTAGTAGGCTGCTGAGTAACGCGCGTCGCATTCGGTATCTGTCGAATTATTGGATTGCAGTTGCCAAAAATCCAGCACAAGCAAGATATGCAGTTGCAGTCCTGCCAACGCCTCCTAGAACCTGTACAACGGATCCTCCGACGGCCTTGCCGCGCCGCCGCTGAAGCCCGCAGGAACGCCGTCCGCCCTGTAACACGCAGCGCCTCGAATTGTCCCGTTCGCATAATCGAACATCACCCCGTTCATTCCTCCGGCGACCCTCGGTGTGACCTGAACTTTATGCCCCATCCCCTTCAACGCCTGTCGAACTCCGTCGGATATGCCCGGTTCTATCTCAAGATCCTGCCCCTGCGTCCATATCCGCGGCGCTTCCACCGCCTCTTGAAGGGACATACCGTGGTCGATGACATTCACAATCGCCTGCAGTACTGAAGGGAATATGCGCGTTGCGCCCGGCGTTCCCAGCGCCATCAGCGGCTTGCCGTCCTTCATCACGATGGTTGGAGACATACTGCTGACCATTCGCTTGCCCGGCGCGATGGAGTTCGCGTTGCCGGGATGCGGATCGAAGATGTTCATCGTGTTGTTCAGAAGCATACCTGTACCGGGTGTCGTCACCTTTGAGCCAAACACCGCGTGAATCGTTTGTGTCGTGGACACGACGTTGCCGTCTGAGTCAGCGGTCGTGAGGTGAGTCGTGTCTGCGCCTTCACCGACATAGAGCGAGGGATTCCCGTAGCTGTAATCACGTGCATGAGATATGTCGATCTCGCGCCTCCGTGCGGCAGCATAACCCTTGTCCGTCAATGCGCCGACTGGGACTTCGACGAAAGCCGGGTCCCCCAAATACTCGAATCGGTCTGCGAATGCAATCTTCATAGCTTCAGCCAGCAGATGCGCCCCTTGCGCCGTGCCGAATCCGAGAGAGGTTACATCAAAGCCCTCGAGTATGTTCAGAATCTCGACAATTGCAGTGCCTCCCGAACTGGTGGGCGCAATGGAAACGATATCGTACCCTCTGTAAGTGCCGTGCACCGGCTCCCTGAGATGTATGCGGTAGTTCTCGAAGTCGTCCTCCGTAATGATGCCATCGTTGGCGGACATATCCGCGACGACCATCTCGCCGATGCGTCCCTTGTAAAGCACGTCTGGTCCCTCGGCGGCAACCGTCTCCAGAGTACGGGCGTAATCCGACCTGACAATGGTCTGACCGACCGACGGGGGATTCCCTCTAGGCAGAAACACCTCCGCGCTTGCCGGAAACATAGCCAGGTCTTCCTGATTGAGGCGGATGATGTCTGAAAGGTATCGGCTGACCGCGAAACCACGCTTGGCATAGCGTATCGCTGGCTGGACCACTGTGTCGATTCCTAGTTTGCCGTACTTCTCTTCCGCGTAGCACCATCCCATCAGCGCGCCGGGCACTCCCACCGATCTATAGCCCACCAAATTGGCGCGGTCCGCCGTCTCCATGTAGTCAGGCCAGGTATCGGAGACGGTCTCATACATATCCGGCGTGGCTGCTGCCGGAGCGACCGAATAGTTATCGATGTTTACGAACTCCCCGCTTGAGGCGTCGTAGTAGTTGATGAATCCTGCCCCGAATATGCCGACCATCATCGGCTCCACAACGCTGAGCGCGAAGACGGACGCCACAGCCGCGTCCATCGCATTGCCGCCCATTGCCAGCATCTCTAGTCCCGCAGCTGAACCCATCGGATGGTTGGTAGTAACCATCCCATTGGACGCAACCGCGTCTTTCTTGTAAGTCTCAAATGGGCTTCCTGCAAGCTTTCTCCAGGACATTCGATCCTCCATAGTGTGATTGTCCGGTGTATCCACCCAAAGGCTCAGCCTTCAACAGGGCAGCACAAACGACTCAATTTCCCCTCGCAGACCTTACTTTGTCCAGCATCACAGGCGGCAATGGGAAAACCCAGCCCCTATTCGTTATTATTTCTCGTGTCAGCGCAGGCGGAACAGCCACGATAATTTCCGGCTCAATGGAGAACTTACCATCAAACCCGCCGATCGCGCTCCTGGCATGGATTCCCGCAAACCCGCCCGGATCAATGCCATCCTTAGCATAAGCGCTCCTGGGCCCTCCGAAAACAGAGTGCCATCTGAACGAAAAGCCGTTCGTCACAGCGGGCGCGGCCCCGCTCGCTCCACCACCCGGCGAAACTACCATGCCTAAAGCTTTCACAGTGTACAAGACATCATTCAAGTCACCTTCGCCACCGCAACTCAGGGTCCAATGCAGCCTGCGAATTAGTCTGTCAGCCGTATCCTGGGCTGCCTGAACACCGTGTTCGATACGATCTGAGTCATCGTTCATCGGGTATGTTCCTGCCGATGTGCCGGATAGATACACAAGTCCGCTTTCATGCACAACCGCAGCTGCGATTCCTGCACCCTCAAGCGACACCACATCCTCGCTGAAACTGCCCAAGGAAATACCAAGTTCCCGAATCCTGTCGTACACATCGAAACTGCGACGCAACTCATCGGGCAGCAGCGCCTCGTCATAGAACTTGCTCACACTGAACACCTCACATAAGTAAATCCATAGTCAATGGCGTTACAAATATCGTGGAATCAACGCACGCGCACGTACTTGTCCACGCTCTGGCTCGTCGTCAGACCGAGATAAATGTCGCCCTGGGAATCAATCCAAATACCATGAGCGTGGCGCACATCCCAGCGAGCGAGCACTTCGCCATCGCCATCGCGGACTGTGACGCGCGGAGGGTTGCCGTCAGCCTCCTGTTCGCAGATGTAGAACAGTCCATCCGCGCCCTGCACGATGTCATTCGGTCCGCCCATGCCTGTCCACATCGTGATGAACTCGCCTTCACAGTCGAAGATCTGAATTCGTCGGTTGGTCCGGTCGCAAACGTAAACCTTCTCTTCTCGATCCACCATCAGGCTGTGAGGCAAGTGAAACTCGCCGGGTTCAGAACTCCCTGGCGTCCCCCACGACTTGACTAGTTCGCCATCTCCAATGAACTTGTGAATCCTGCTATTCCGATACCCGTCCGCAACATAGATGCTCCCCGAAGGTCCCTTCACCATCTCAGTGGGGTAGTTGAACGGACCGGCGGCCCGAGGAACCATATCCCCGGGGCCTTCGCAGCCCGTATCGGAATGAACGCCACGCTCACCCAACACCAGCAAGGGCCTGCCTTCCAGCGTATATGCCACCGCGACAGAATCGTCACGGTCGGTCATATAAATGACGTCGTCGCTGATACTCATGCCGTGCGGCGAGTTAAAAGCGCCATGACCCCACGCGTCTAGGTAGTTGCCATCTCCGTCGAAGACAACTACCGGCGGATCTTTCCTTTGGAAGACATAGAGCCTGTCCTGCGAATCGGTAGCGACAGTGCTGACTACCGCGAAAGTCTCCCCTTCTGGAAGCTCTGGGAAATCCTGGGCGAGTTCAAATGTGAGTTTATCTGTGCCAACAGTAGTCATGAAGCATCCCTTTCAAATCCAGTATCTCGCAAAATAATAGTTAGACGTCGCCGTAGAGTGTAGCACCAAAGGAAGTATCGAGCCATTCGATAGATTAGGTCCTAAACAATGGCGTCGCCGAGAACGCCATGATAGATAATAGAATTTTCCGGCACTAGGATAGAATCAGCGAATGCAGGAAACGCATGTGAAACTGTCGGGAACCGAGACTCACCCCAAGTGGCTTGTCGCCTCTTTGCCATTCAATATGAGCGTACTCTTGATGGGCACAGCTGTTTCCACCAACCTCTCGGCGAAGCAGCCCCGCTTCGCGAGCCTGATGACATAGGTTATGTCTTCCTCGGGTTCGTCTGAGCTAACATCGAACCGTGAGCGCACCTCAGTCACCCCGCTGTTCACCGTTCCCGCCAGCACCGAGCCGGACAGATAGTAGTCCATCTCAACGTGCACGCGCGCGCTATTGATCGTAAGTTTTCTCATTGTAGCGTACCGCTTCAATTGGGTAAGCAGTCAGAACCCGATCCCAGAGGTGATGTAGGTCAATGGTGGTGGATATGCGTTTTCGCCACCCATTCTCTCCGGCTCGTCGCAGTAAATCACAAAGTGCTCACGCGTACCCTTGTGGAGCATCTTCTCAACATGTTCACAGTCCACGGCGACGGTGCTGCGCGTCCCTCTCTGGGGAAGTTCATCGCCATGTACTTCATGAGGAATATCAGTGCTCATATAAGCTCACCTCTTTCTTGGATAGCCCTGCGATTACCGCTTCGAAGGCGATGCAGGGCGACGGATGTGAGTGTAGCAGGTCTATCGAAAGGGTCAAGCAGTGTAATCGGGGCAATCGTACAGTGGCTGTTCAAGTTGCCAGAATTACCAATGTGAGCAGAGCCAGAACCTCAACCGGTTGGGGCACGTCGCCATGTCGGGACATAGCACCAGAGAAAATAAGTGGTCTGCAGAGCTAATCAGATGTTGTATAGCCTGAATATGGAACGGTCATGGTCATTGACGAAATCTCAGAATCTCAGATCTTCCTTTGACAGCAGTGGATTTCACCAATAATATGTCCGCATGAACAGACTGAAGAAGAGAGTCGGGATAGCTGGCTGCGGGACTATCGGCCGAAAGATCGCGTCTGAAATGGACGCTGGTGCAGTGCCGGGAGCCGTTCTTGGCGGCATAACCAGTCGTAGCCTGGATCGCGCCGCTCGCTTCGCTTCAACGCTCGACTGCCATCCTCCTGTGATAGAGATTGGCGAACTTGTGGAAATTGTTGATCTCGTTATTGAGGCCGCGCCCGCAAGTGCAATGGAGTCGATTGCGGTGGCGACCTTGTCCGCAGGTAAGGATCTGATGGCGCTCAGCGGAGGGGCGCTTCTGGAGCGCGACGACATGCTTAGCCTGGCTGAGAAGAACGGCGCCACGATATACGTGCCATCCGGTGCGATAGCCGGTCTTGACGGCGTCGCCGGCGCCTGTGCTGGGCGCATTGACTCGTTAACTATGATCACACGCAAACCGCCAGAAGGCCTAAAGGGCGCTCCCGGCATCGAAGTTTCAGGGATCGATCTCGATGCAATCTCAGAACCGACGGTCGTGTACGAAGGTCCTGCACTTGAGGCCTGCAGGCTGTTTCCCGCGAACGTCAATGTCTCCGCTGCCCTCAGCATGGCGGGCATAGGTCCGCACCGTACTCACATCCGCATCTACGCCGACCCGACTGTGGACAAGAACACGCACGACATCGTTGTCGAGGGCGAGTTTGGCAGGCTTAGCATACGCATAGAGAACACGCCCTCGGAGACCAATCCCAGGACCGGGAAACTGTCAGCCCTGTCTGCGATCGCAACACTGAGGAAAATAACTTCAACCGTTCAAGTCGGAACCTAACGTTGAAGTTTGCTGTCCACCGACTTGCGGATGAATTCAGGGACTCGTAATAAGGACATTTAGCGGCTTGGTCCTCAATCTAAACCAAGCCGGTAAATGTCCCCTTTGGTCAGTCCATTCGGATGCGCATAACGTCCGCGATTACCGCTTTCTAACAGGGTTGCCTTTTCCAGACTAGTCTGCGGCTGCCACTGCAGCCGCGCCGCGAGCAGCCAGTGCCTCTTCTCCTCGGCCTCTGTCTCCGGCGAGAACCGCACCAGGAACACCAGCGCCGACGCAAGTATCACCGTCACGCCCACGAACATCAGTCCCTCTTGGTACGATATGCTTTCCGCACGGAACAGGAAGCCGAAAGCTACCGCGCCCGCATTGCCGCCTGCGCCCACGATGCCCGCAACCGAGCCCAGCGCCGTGCGGTTGACGAACGGCACGACCGAGAACGTCGCGCCCTCCGACATCTGCACGAACAGGCTGAACACAATCATCGCACCAACAGCAAGGAACAGCGTCGCCATCTGCGAAAAGACCATTAGCGCGATGCCCTCTACCAGTAGCACCACTCCGAGGAACATCACGCGTCCCTTCAGCCCGAACTTGATGCCGAACTTGTCGCCGAAAATGCCCCCCAGTGTCCGCGCGAACAGGTTCATCAGCCCGAACAGCCCTTCTATCAGCCCGGCAGTCTTCAGATCTAGTTCGAACGTGTCGAAGTAGTACAGTGCCGCGATATTGTTGATCGTCAGTTCTACCCCAAAGCACGCGCCACAAATGACGAATAGCGCCCACACCCGGTAGTCCTTCGCCGCCATCAGGAACGTCCCGCGTACCTGCGAAGCCTGCGGCATCAGTCCCTTTGCACGAAGCTCCTTGTAGTTGCCCAGCGGCGCGTCCTGCGTCAGGAAGAAGTACGCGATGCCCACCAGGAACAGCGCCACGCCCGGCACCACCATCGCCACCCGCCACCCGACACCCAAGCGTCTCGCCCACACCGAACATCAGCGCGCCGGCGAGCACCAACGGCATCGCCATCTGCGTAACACCGCCGCCCATGTTGCCCCAGCCCGCCGTCGTCGCGTTCGCCGTACCAACCACATTCGACGAGAACATCACCGAAGTGTGATACTGCGTGATAACGAAAGAAGCCTCGATAACACCGATTGCAAGTCTGAACAGCAGGAAAGTCTCGTAGCTCTGCGCCAGCCCGATGCACATCACCGGAATGGAGCCAGAAATCAGCAGACCACTGTAAGCGATGCGAGGCCCGATCCTGTCGCACAGCCACCCGATGGCCAGCCGTGCGACGAGTGTTATCGCAACCGATGCGATGATCGTGTTGCCGATCTGCGCCTTCGTCAGCAGCAGGTCCTCACGCACCAGCACCATCAGTGGCGCAATCCCGAACCACCCGAAGAACGCTAGGGAGAACGCGAACCATGTCAGGTGAAACGCTCGCATTTGCGGCGTCTTCAGACTGAAAAGGTTGATGCGCTTCGCCTTGCTGCTCTCCCAAGTGCTAACTGCTCTGCTCATCTCGCTCCTTCAACATCGGCCGACTTGCCACACCTCAAGGCACGACAACAATGGTAAGGAGAAACTTTTACAGCCCAGTTACACAGACGTTAAACTGATATGACATCTGGTAAATTAAATGTTACATGAAATCAGTATCTTTCTTGAGAATAATAAGGGTGCCCTCGAAGAATAAGGAAAAGCAAAAGGGGCAGGCCTTGCGACCTGCCCCTCTTGACATCTATTCGTCCTGCCAGTTCGGCCTCAATCTACTCGCGCACGGCTCTCGCCTCCCCACACGCTCCGCCGGCGCCTTCAGTGCGCCGCGTCGAGCATTCAGCCATCACATCCGCTTCAGCGAAAGCTTGTCGGAGCCCGTGTTGCCGCTGCTGGAGTAAGGAGTGCCTACCTCAACATAGTAATTACCGGGACTGTAGTCATCCTCAAGCGACGCCACAGGCACATTCCTGTCGTAGTTTAATGCATGGCCCGTGCCATCCACGGTCTTCCAGATGCCAACATCCTCTGGTCCGTCGCTTACCGACAGCAGGTATGTGCCTTCTTCAGATATCTCGAACCGGAATACATCGCGGTCATCCAGCGACTCCAGCCCCCAGATCGGTACGGCTTCACCATTACCTGCTTCCAGCCAGTCCCAGGAGTTCAGGCCGGGATCGTCACTCGGAACATCGGAATCGATCACGGCGGTCACCGAGTCGCCCGGACGAAGTACCAGGCCCGACTCAACATTGTCGTCGTCAGCGTGGTCATCCGCGCGTACCGATAGCTCGTAGTAGCCAAGGGCGCTACGGTCCTGTGCGCCTGCCCCAATTGCAATGTAGTACGTTCCGTCCTCGTCAGGTGTGAAGAACGCTCGAGCGAAATTGCCAAGGAAACCACCCCGGTCGCGCTCTCCAAGCACCTGATCACCCTCTTCGTCCACAATCTGCAGTATGCTTGGGTCCACCAGGTGCCCAGGCACGAATTGTACGCTTGGGTACCCGCCCGTCCCATCGAACCCGGTGATAGTCATCTTGTTCTTCACCTCGATAATGTAACTCTCGCCGCCCTCAGCATCGAAGCTGAACCAGTCTCTACCGCCGTCCTCTTCAGTAAGCTCGCCGTCCGTCAGCCCTCGCAGGTTTGACTCGACCGACAGAGAACTCTTAACCCATTCCTCCGGCTCAGGCGTGGGATAGGGAGGTGTGATGGTCCCGCCGGTGGGCCCAGTGTGCTCCCCGTCGTCATCATTCTCTTGATCGTCCTCCTCTTCACCGTCGAAATCCTCTGCCGGAACCGCCACAACCACATGGTCAGGGTCGTAATCGAGACCGTGGAAGATCCGGTTGATCCTTCCACCGGGGACACGAACCCTCCACAGCCCGCCGTCTCTGTTGTTCTCGTTATAATACATTCCGGTGCCGGGTCCTCCACCCTCAACGCTAACGCCGTCCGCATTCTGGTCGTCTTCCGTCACCGTCTATCCGAAGATCAACTTATCGCCGCTGTCTCCGCTCCGAAGTCCCGCGATTCTGCGGTTCTCTCCCACCTGTATGTAAAGTCCTGCATAGTCGGCGCGCTCTCCCGTATCCGGGTTCACAGTCGTAACTGTGCCCGTGAAGTGTGCCGTAATCTCGATGACATCGCCCACGCTGTATCCGACCAGCGAACCCCCATCGTCTGACGCGCCGGGAATCTCTCTCGGCTCGGAGGCAATCTCCAGCTCGTAGATGCCAACACCATCGTCGTCCACAATAGTGGTTATGCACTCACCGTCGTGGCCGTGGTCAACCGAATTGTTGAACCGGACCTTGAAGGTTTCGGCAGTCTCGGAGTAAAGGTCCTCCGTAGTATGGAAGTTGCGTCCCATCACTCCTGACTCGGACTGAGAGCTGTTGCTTGACCGCCGCTCGGCATGGAGATGTTCGTAGTCCGATTCGTCAGCGGTGATGGACTCCGTGTACCAGAACACCCGCATGGTTGGATGTGGCCAGTCAGAGTCGTGCTTCTTGCGCACCTCGAGCCTGAAGTCTTCTCCCTCCTCAACGAGAGGCTCCAGGCATTTTATCTTGAGCCACGGTTCATTCGACCGGTGAGGCGCCGCATACACTGTTCGGCCAGGCGAGAAGAGCGGACCACTAAGCAGTATCCCCAGCGACACCATCGCAACCACCGCATCCAAGCTATGATGCCGACGCTCCATGTATTTTCGGTTCCCAATTTTCTGCCAGTTTTATGTGTGACTGCCATTTCCCTACTCTCCTTCCTTTTCTATGATGCCTGCCAACGCTGGAACCGTCTAAAGTTCTACAAAGCGGGTATCCGCTGTATAATGCCATCTATAAAGGTGGCTTGTCTAATATCACTTAAGCATATATTTTTCTATATGCCAATAATGCGCCATAAAGCCACATGTATTGCTCTTAAGATGACAGCATGGTCAGGCGAGGACAGAAATTACGACCGAAGGTCAGAAGAAGAATCGAAGCTGCGGAGGGAGCGCACACCTCAGTAGGGTTGATGAAGGAAGGAGTATGGAGATTCCAAGAAACGGACTAAAATCTGATGGCAACTTCCTCGAGTCGTCTGCGCAGGAGACGACGCAACAGGAACCACTTTATGGAAGACGTATTGGGGCTTAGGATCAGCGGAGGCATTGCCTTTGGCACTGCCTGTCACTTTCTACGCAGACACCACATGCCGCCGAAAACAAAAGAAAGGCAGGTAATGAAACCAGCCTCTCATGAAAATTTGTCTATCCTGTATATCGATGTAAGACTACTGGTTCACCAATATCCGCGTCTCAAGCGTCACCACCCGCATTCCGTCCTGTGCCGTCATCAGGGAGAACCCATCAGATCCAATCCATCTAAGTCAGTTTCAATGGAGCAGAAGAGTCTCATGGCCACCGGTCCAAAAGACCCGACAGATAGTCAATGCTAATCATGAAAAGATATATCCCTGTTGTAACCCCCAAGGCCCTGCCAAAAACTCTGAGTCTTCTGTTGCGGCTCTTTCGGTCTATGACCATCCCGAGTGTAATCACGACCGCTATGGGGAAAATAAATGAAAGGAAGATAAAAGTAACCGGCACTAATGTGGAATTTGGAATTTCGATTCCCACTCATCCATCTCCGGACTTGCTGTCGCCAGCTAAACTTTATCAATCCCATCTGTCAGTCCATTTCCTCCAATCGAGGAAGGTTATGAAGGGGGCATCAAAGAGTCCGCCCATCCTATATATCCTTTTCAGTTCCCATAGGATAACAGAATGTCCCCGTCCTCACTCTGCGAAACAACGTAAGTTCGCAGCGCGTCGCAGTCATTGCCCACGGGACTGCCTGTCGCTAGATCGAACTTATACGCATGCAGCGGGCACACAATCTGCCTGCCCCAATGATGTCGTCGCACAGCGGTCCCGCCTTATGCGGACACGCCGCCTGCGTCGCGAATACCTCGCCCTGCCGCGTACGGAACACCGCTATGCTTCTCCCGTCCACCTCGAACACGCGCCCTTCACCCAGCGGTATCTGCTCCACTGGACCTAAGGTAAACGTCAGCCCCCGCGCCGCTTCCATGACACTCATCATGCTCATATCCTGCCTATCCGGTTAGCTACCCGCCGCAACGCTCACGAACTGGTTCGGATGCACCGGTATCTCAGCCTCCAGCCACGGGTCCTTGTACGCATCCACCGACGCCTGTATGTCGGCGTCCAGCCGCTCACATATCCCCTCGCTGTCATCGATTAACACGCTTCTCACATGCTCGATGCCCACGCGCTCCACGAACCCGTATGTGCGCTCAAGATATTTCGCGTTCTCGCGATAATACTGCATGAAGCGCCCCATGAACTTCAGCACATCGTCATGGCTGTCCGCGATGCACAAGACATCGCCCCTGCGCACCCGCGACCCAGCCGCGCCGCCGATGTAAATCTCCCACTTGCCGCCCTCGATAGCGACCACGCCTAGATCCTTTGTCGTGGATTCAGCGCAGTTCCGAGGGCAACCCGACGCCGCCAGCTTCATCTTGTGCGGCGACTCCACACCCTGGAACCGCTTCTCGATCTCGATGCCCAGCTTCACGCTGTCACCCACACCGTACCGGCAGAAGTCCGTCCCCACGCACGTCTTGCATGTGCGGAACGCCTTCGTGTACGCATGCCCCGACGGCATCTTCAACTCCTGCCAAACATCCGGCAGGTGCGTCTTCGGTATGCCAAGCAGGTCGATGCGCTGCCCACCCGTGATCTTCACCATCTTCGCCTCATACTTCTCCGCCACATCCGCCAGCCGCCGAAGCTCGTCGGGTGAAGTAACCCCACCATATATGCGCGGCACAACACTGAAAGTCCCATCCCGCTGTATGTTCGCATGCACGCGGTCGTTGATGAAGCGCGCATCCCGCTCGTCCTGGTACTCATCCGCCCATATCGTCTTCAGCAGCGACGCCAGACCCATCTTGCTCGCCGCATCCTCCTTGCCGCCCGCCAGCGTCTCCAGCACCGCCGACACGCTCCGAAGCCCTTGCAGCCTGATCGCAGCCGTAAGCTCCGGCTTCGTCATCGGTATCGCTGGCACATAGTAGTGCTCCGACGGGTCCTCAGCTACCAGCCCGTCCGCCGCAAGTTCCAGCACCGCCTGCACCTGCGGAATACACGACCCGAAGCCCGTTCCCGTCTTCGTCGCATCACACACTGCCTTCAGGCTGCGGCATCCAGCATCCACCGCCGCGATGATCTTCCCCTCGACACGCCATTGCAATTGCACACCTGCGCGTCATCCGGCATATCCGCAAGATCCAGCACAGCAGCCTCACCCGACAGCGGGAACAGCAACTCCGCGCGGTTCTGCGGCAGTACCTCGCCCCTGTCGAACGCCTGAAGCAGGCGTGGCGCGGTAAACCCGTCGCCCAGCAATATCGCCCCCGCGACCTTGCCATCGCGGATAATCACCTTCTTGTACACCCCGCGATTCGGCTCCACATACGACACAACCTCATCGTCTTCGTTCGTGGGCTCCTTATCTCCCGCAACCGCAAGCTCCACGCCCATCACCTTCAGCTTCGTCGATGTTTTCGACCCGGTGTATGTCGCGGTCGACTTCTCGACCGTCAGCCGCTCGGCATGCGTCCTAGCCTGGTCCCACAGCGGCGCGACCAGCCCGTATGTCTTATTGCGATGCTCCGCGCACTCGCCGATAGCATATATGTCGCGATCGTTACGGCACGAAAGGTCGTCGTTCACCAGTATCCCGCGTCGTAAGTTCAACCCTGCCATCCGCGCAAGGTCGATGTTCGGCCGTATCCCCGCCGAAATCACCAGCATCTCGCAGCCCAGCGTACCCCCGTCCCGGAAGCCGATGCCATTCACCCTGCCGTTCCCGTGAATGCTCGTCGTCATCTTCTCCAGGTGGAAGCGCACCCCCATATCTTCGAGCAGAACCTTCAGCATAGCGCCCGAGGATGCGTCAAGCTGCTGGTCCATAATGTAAGAGGTCAGATGCACAATATCCACCTCAAGCCCGCGATTCATCAGCCCCCGCGCCGCCTCAAGCCCTAGCAGCCCGCCGCCAATAACCGTGGCCTTGTTCGCATCCGAAGCATACTCCACCATCTCCGTGCAGTCGTCCAGTGTGCGGAACTGGAATATGCCGTCCCTGAATGCACCGTCATCCCGGTATAGCCCGTCCATCATCGGAATGAACGGCGAGCTGCCGGTCGCAACTACCAGCTTGTCGTATGGCACTAGAAGCCCGCCTGCGCCGTAAGCCGTCTTCGATTTTCGGTCGATGCCGATGACGCGCACTCCCGCATGCAACGTGATGTTGTTCTCCTCGTACCATGGCAGCGGGTTGATGAAGATGTCTTTCGGATCATGAGTGCCTGCGAGCACACCCGACAACAGGATGCGTTTGTAATTACCGTACGGCTCTTCGCCAAACACGGTAATGTGGTACTGGTCCTGCCCGCCGAGCGACAGCACGTCTTCCACGAACCGCGCACCCGCCATACCGTTGCCGACGACTACTAGCTTCTGCTTTTCTGCCATTATAGACCTCTATCTGAATATCCTATCCATACTGTCCATCAATGTAAGTTCCGTCAGCCCATCGCCTCTATCATCGCCCCACACACCTTGAACTCCGGCATCCTGCTCGTCGGATCCAGCGCCGCACTCGTCAACCGATTGGCTGCCCGAATTCCGCCCCAGTGGAACGGCACGAACAGCGTATCCTCCCGAATGTTCGCCGTAACTTTAACCTTGAACTCAGCATCGCCTCGCCGCGTGCTGATGCGCGACCTGCCGCCATTCAACAGCCCGTACAGGCGCGCCGTAGTCGGATGCACCTCAATAGTCGCCTCAGGGGACATTTCCACCAGTTCCGCCACCCGCCGCGTCTGCGTACCGGACTGGTACTGCGCCATAAGCCTGCCCGTCGTCAGATACAGCGGGAATTTCGAGTTCGGCGGATCGGCAGGCTGCTGATGCCGCACCGCATGGAATTGCGCCTTGCCGTTTGCAGTCGCAAACCCCTGCGTGAACATACGAGGCGTCCCCGCATGCCCCTCGTCAGGACACGGCCAAAACACCCCATCATTCGCCTCAATCTTCGCGTAGGAAATGCCCGAGTAGTCCGCGGGTCCGCCCGCGCTCGCACGTCCAAGCTCCTTGAATACTTCCTCCGTGCTCCCGTAGCTGAAGTATTCGCCCTTGCCCAGACGCTCCGCAAGCTCGCATATCACCTGCATGTCGTCCCGAATTCCGTCCGGCGGCTCAAACGCCCACTTCCGCATAATCACGCGCCCTTCGAGGTTCGTCATCGTGCCATCTTCCTCCGCCCACTGCGCCGACGGCAGAACCACATCCGCCAGTTCCGCAGTCTCCGACAGGAAGAAGTCCGACACCACCAGGAAGTCCAGCGACCGCAGCCTCCGCTCCACATGCACCACATTCGGCGCGGACACAACCACATTCGAGCCGAGCACCAGCAGCGATCGCACCCCACCTTCCTGACCCAGCGAGTCCAGCAACTCATAAGCAGACTTGCCCGGAGCAGGCAGCGTATCCGAGTCGATTCCCCAGACAGATGCCACATGCTCACGTGCCGCAGGATCGTTAATCTTGCGGTAGCCCGGCAGTTGGTCGGCCTTCTGCCCGTGCTCCCTGCCACCCTATCCGTTCCCCTGCCTGTCAGGCAGCCGTACCCGCTGTTCGGCTTGCCCACCAGTCCCAGCGCCAGCGCGATATTGATGAACGACAGCGTATTGTTGACGCCCTGAGCCTGCTGCTCAGCTCCCCGCGCCGTCAGCACTATCGCCGTCAGCGCCTCGCCCAGCATGCGTGCCGCCTGTATGAGATTCGCCTCCGACACGCCCGTGATCCGCTCCACCCGCTCCGGCCAATATGTAGAAACCGTCGCGCGCACTGAGGCGAACCCTTCCGTGTGCGCCTCGATATAATCCGTGTCTATCAGACCGTCCCGCACCAGAATGTGCATGATGCCGTTGGCAAGTGCCGCGTCCGTTCCCGGCGTAAGCCGCAAGTGCAGATCAGCCCTCTGAGCCGTGGTAGTCAGCCGCGGGTCCGCAACAATTAGCCTCCGCCGTTAGCCCGCTGCGTATCAAAATATTGCATTATCGGTGGCATCGTCTCCGATGCGTTGCTCCCAACCAGCAGTATCGCCTCCGATCCCGCGATGTCCTCCACCGGAAACGGCAGACCCCGGTCAATCCCGAACGCCTTGATGCTCGCAGCAGCCGCGGAGGACATGCAGAAGCGTCCATTGTAGTCAATATTCGCTGTGCCCAGCGCAACCCGCGCGAACTTGCCCAACAGGTACGACTTCTCGTTTGTCAGCGACCCTCCCCCGAAGACCCCAACCGCATCCGCACCATAGTCCTCCTGAGCGCGCTTGAACTCGCTTACGATGCGTGTCATCGCCGCATCCCAACTCACCGGCGCCAGCCTACCGTCAGCATCGCGCATCAACGGAGACCGCAGCCGCTCCGGATGATTCAGCGTCCCCGCGGCAGTCCACCCCTTGATGCACAGCGCACCCTTATTCACTGGAAACTCCGAGCTCCCCGCAATCTTGGGATCAGCCGCCGCACCCTCGATTACCATCCCGCACTGAAACGCGCAGTACGGGCAGTGCGGCCACGTTGCGATCGCCGTGTTCTCAGAAACAATCTGTGTAAGCAGGGCGCATATCCTTCACTGATCCATCAATGTCGATAGATGAACCGTACGCCCCAACTTTTACCTATATTTTGCAGGCGTGTTAAAAGTCTGTGAAATCCAAAACTTGAATTAATGCCCACCTTGAGAGCCACCTCCTTCCGTTCGCCCAACGGCGTACACCATCGCGAAACAACACTCTCTTGATTTTCATCGCAATAGGGTACTCCCGTCTCGCCCACTCGGTGCCTCCCAAACCATCGATTCCGGTGTGTCGCACACTGCATAAATGCCTCCTTCATTCTGATATACTTCTCCAACAGAGTATATTTTCGATTTGTACCGTAGGCATGAATCGATTGCCGGGAAGGACACGCATCTTCCAAGTTCTCATGTATTCATTTGAGATTTGTACCGATAGAATCACAAGAAGGCGGGTACTATTATTCCGAATCGCATGAAAGATAAACTACTCTCAGGGGAACCTGCTTTCGGTGTCTCAGTCATGTTCCCTTCGCCGCACATCGTTGACATCGTCGGCAGGCTGGGCTTCGACTGGATACTCATTGACTGCGAACACGGTTCCATTTCCCTCGAAAGCGTCGAGCTCATGGTCATGGCAGCAGAAACGGCTGGCGTGACTCCGATCGCCAGGCCATCTGCAAACTCATTTGAGTTAATCGGGCAGCTCATGGATAGGGGCGTAATGGGTGTTCAGGTTCCTCACGTAAACACCGCGGAAGATGCCCAAAGAGCAGTTGAAGCGGTTAAGTATCATCCGATTGGCGAGCGCGGACTTGCCGCAGGAGTCAGGTCTGCGTCCTATGGGTACGGCCTGTCCATGTCCGAATACGCAGAACAGTCAAATAGAGAAACTCTAGTCTGTGTCCAATTGGAAGAGGGAGAGGCGGTCAAGAACGTAGATCAGATTGTGGGCGTAGAAGGTGTGGATGTGTTCTTTGTTGGCCCGTCAGACCTGTCTCAGTCCCTTGGTTATCCGGGACGCCCTGACGCCCCTGAAGTGCGGGAGGCGATGGATACCGTGTTTGCTACAATCGCGGCGACTGGGCGAGTTTCTGGTTCTGCGGGCAACTCCAATGCCACACGACGATACCTCGCCCAAGGCGTCACTTACCTTTACACGCACCTTACTACGCTGCTTGGATCTGCTGCCGGGACGTTTCTTGGTGAAGTAAATCGCTAATTCGGCACTTCCGGAACCAGGCAACCCCTTTATGTGCAAGTAGATTATTCGTGATTGTTGCCTTCGTGACCGCCCTCTATTGAAACCGGCTGCCCCCAGAGCTTGATTGCGGCCTTCCGCCTTGACAGCCCTGCTTCCCAAGTTACAATTGCCTTAAATACCGAAATTGAGGCCAACTAAGGAGATACTGCAATGCCGTTTTATACCAAAGGCGATGTCCGCATCCACTATGAGGAAGTTGGGTCCGGGTTCCCGCTTCTGGTGACTCCCGGCGGAGGCTTGAACTCCACTATCGACAAATGGCCCGGACAGGTGTTCAACGCCATGGAGGTGTTCAAGAACGATTTCCGCTGCATCACTATGGACCAGCGCAACGCGAATGGCGGAGAGTCTACCGGACCGGTCCAGGTCAACGATCCTTGGGGAGCGTTCGCCGACGACCAGCTAGGATTGATGGACCACCTTGGCATTCAGGAGTTCTTTTTCATGGGTTACTGCATCGGTGGCCCCTTTGCGTTCAAGCTCATTGAGCGAGCGCCTGAGCGCGTCCAGGCCGCCGTATTCTGCCAACCGGTTGGGCACTCGAGCGCAACACCAGACGCGATGTACGACTCCGGTCACGACCTATGGGGACCCGAACTTTGTGCACAGCGGTCAGATGTGACGATGGAGATCGTCGATGAGTACCTGCACAACCTTTATCGCCTCCAGCCGGACTTCATGTACTGCGTATCGCGGGACTTTGCGCGCTCGTGCCAGACGCCGATGCTGGTCATGCCGGACGATACCCCGTCGCACTCCTATGAGGCAGCCATGGCTCTGGTGGAATTGGCTCCAAATGCCGAGGTGACGGCATATCCCTGGAAGGAGTTAGATGACGTGCGTGCGAACGCGATAGAACAGGTGCGGGAGTTCCTGAAATCCCATCAGCCCGCATAGACCGGACGCTGAAAGGGAGTGCTGCGTAACGGCGTTATCGATTCCTGTCTAGACATAAGATCTGCAGACTAAATGCAGGGTGGAACAAGCCGGAATGTGGTAACGCACGGCTAACGCGCTTCCTCAATCGAGTTTCGGCTCGCCTCCGCCAGCACTGCGCTCGACATTGAGATCGATTTCGAGACGAGCCCCATAACTATGCCTCTCAGTTGAGAATGAATCGAAGGGCAATGACATGAACGATTACGAACCTCTGGATCTTGCCGAACAACTGAATGGTGGCTTGGATGTACTTGGCGCGGGCGCCGACGCAGAAATCGGCCCGCGCCAATTCAGGGGCCTGCCGTTTGCCATCGGCGCCGATCCTTCCAGATGCTTTATTGCGCTGGAAGGCGAAAGCGAGCGAGTCACTTTATCGGTTGGTCGTGCCGCCTCGAGGATTATCTTCGCTCACAGGCTTCTCACATCCGAGATCGACAACGGCGGGCCCGTAGGCATCCCCGTTGCCGAATATGTCTTTTCGCTTGCGAACGGAGAGCAGCATGTCGTGCCCATCAGGGAGCGATTCGAAATTGGCTTCGTTCCGACCGACTCATTCCGTGGTCCGTCAGGTCTGCCGTTCATTGCGGTCACGGATGGCAAACACCAGATGTTTCCACGCTATGAGGGACAGTGGCAGGAGCTCGGGCGGCGTCAGACCGAGTACCTCCAGGCAACCGCTCGAAGCTACTTCCTGTGGAGCTGGACAAATCCGGAACCGGATGTCGCGGTAGAAAATATCGAGATTGTTCCCAGAGGTCCCGCGCTCGTGATTGCAGGAGTCACGCTAAGCCATGTAGAAGAGCATCCCTTCGCTCGTCAGGGGCGAAGAGAGGCAAAGATTACAATCACCGACCCGGTGCTAGCGTCAAGCCAGTTCGATCTTGAAGTGGAGGTGGACAGAGGCGATTCAACCT
The DNA here is from genome assembly GCA_965221045.1 of Dehalococcoidia bacterium. Taxonomy (GTDB): domain Bacteria; phylum Chloroflexota; class Dehalococcoidia; order Lucifugimonadales; family JADFKI01; genus Bin90. The sequence goes on along the minus strand of OZ244863.1, from coordinate 3,458,739 downwards.
ATGCCTTCCCGCTTCCCAAAGACCCCGACGACGGCTTCCTGAACGGGTATCACCGCGGATTCGGCGAAGCGAACAACGACGAAGCAAGCCCCGCATACGCGGAGATTTCGGCGGTTCCCTCAGCTACGGTGTCCATAAAGCAGGCCGGCGAGTCCATCGCCCATCTGCCGTGGGGCGAGGTCGAGGAGAAGGGAAAGGCTGAGGCTCCGAAGGCGCGCATTGAGCTAATGGACCACGGGCGTAACTGGGTGAAGGTGACAGTTATAGACGACGACACCGGCAGGCCGGTGCCGTGCCGGATCCACTTCAGGTCTCCGGAAGGGATTCCATATCAGCCACACGGGCATCATAACCAAGTTAACTCGAACCTAGACACTTGGCACATAGACGTGGGTGGCGATGTGCGCATGGGTCAGATCACCTACGCCTACATTGACGGTCGGTGCGAAGGCTGGCTGCCACGAGGCGATGTGATCGTGGATGTGGCGCGAGGGTTCGAGTACGAGCCGCTGCGGACGAAAGTGCGAATCGAGCCGGGGCAGCAAAGGCTGGAGCTCCGTATAAAGCGCTGGATAGACATGAACGCACGACGCTGGTTCAGCGGCGACTCACATGTTCACTTCCTGTCGACGGACGGGGCACACCTGGAATCTAGCGGCGAAGACCTCAATGTGGTCAACTTGCTCCAGTCCCAATGGGGCAGCCTCTTCACTAACACAGAGGACTTCACGGGCAGGGCTAGTGTCGTGCAGAACGGCAGCAACATCGTTTATGTGTCGCAGGAAAATCGTCAGCACTTCATGGGACACATGATCCTCTGGGGCTTAAAGGAGCCGGTGATGCCCTGGTGCTCGGACGGTCCGGGTGAGGCGGAGATCGGCGGGCATATGGAGACGACGCTTGCCCACTGGGCGGATGAGGCGCACGCTCAGGGCGCATGGGTCATCAACCCGCATTTTCCGAACCCGAACGGTGAGCCGGCTGCGTTGGTTGCCACCGGACGGCTCGACGGCGTGGAAATGCTCCGACAGACCCGTCCGAACCACATGGAATACTACCGCTACCTGAATTGCGGCTATCGCCTGCCGCTGGTCGGAGGCACCGACAAGATGAGCAGTGACGTGCCGGTTGGCCTTTACCGCACTTATGCGCTGCTCCCTGATGACCAGGAGTTCACATACGAGAACTGGTGCCGCTCAGTCGCGTCAGGTCGGACATTCCTGAGTGGTGGACCGATTGTCCATCTCTCGGTAGATGGCAAGGATGTCGGCGATACGCTGGCAATGTCCGGGCCCGGGAGCGTTGAGGTTGAGGCGTGGACGGAGAGTGTTCTGCCTGTTTTTTCACTTGAGTTAATCCACAATGGTCGAGTCGTGGCACGCGCCGAAAATCGCAACGGCGCTCGCCGGCTCGAACTGAAGGAGAAGATCAGGATCGACGGTCACTCCTGGGTCGCAGCTCGGACTGGTGCATTCGACTACTTTGACATCGTGCCGCATCACGATGTGTGGAACCGAGGCGTGTTCGCGCATACGTCTCCAATCTACGTGGCGTGCGGTGGCGAGTGGGATATGTTCGATTCAGCCACCGCTCAGTACATGCTGACGCTAATTGATGGTGATCTGTCGTACATCAGTGAGACCGCAGGGACGAGGCCAGCCGGATCGGTCACGCACCGGCATGGCGAGGACGACCACTTGGCATACCTTCAGAGGCCATTCCTTGAAGCAAGGGACGCGATCCTGAGCAGGATGCGGTGATCGGCTAAGATTGAACATAAGGCATCGGCGGCACTACAGCAGCTCGGGTATTAGCGTTGTTGCAGAACCTCTTAGAACCTGTCTACGATCTCTGGAATATAATAGGTTGAGACTGTTATTAGGAGGATAATCGTGTCTCATTCCTATCCCAGTGACATAAGTCGAGAGCAATTTGCTCGGATTCTTCCCCTGTTAGAGTCGGCCCGTCGCAGGACCAAGCCCCGCACCGTGGACTTGTATGATGTTTTCTGCGGGGTGTTGTATCCTCTTAAAAGCGGATGCCAGTGGCGAATGCTGCCCGCAGACTTCCCCAATTGGCGCACTTGCTACAAGTATTTCCGGCAATGGAGCGAGCGGCCCGACCCGGCTAATGAATCCATTCTGGAGCAAGTCTTAAAAAAAATCAGTTGGCGAGGCCCGACAAAGCAATGGACGGACAGAGCGGACGACCTTCTGCATCGTGGACTCTCAGAGCGTTAAGAACACTGACAGCGCCGAGAACAAGGGCTATGACGCCGGCAAGAAGGTCTCGGGAATCAAGCGACACATCGCAGTGGACACCCAGGGGTTGCCGCATGCAATTCACGTGACCACCGCCAATGTCACCGACCGTGCCGGGGCTTTGGCGATGTTCGACCAACGAGGAGCCGACCTCAGGCAGGTGCAAAAGGTACTTGTCGATGGGGGTTATACAGGGAAGCCCTTTGCCACTGCGGTGCAAAGTCTGTTAGGAGCCTCGGTGGAAGTGGTGAAGCGCAACGAACTTCACACCTTCGTGGTTCTTCCGAAGCGATGGGTGGTAGAGCGGTCTTTTGCCTGGCTGCAAAAGTGCCGCCGGCTCTGGAAGAACTGCGAAAGAAAGCTCAATACCAGTCTGCAAATGGTGGTGCTTGCCTTTACGACGCTAATCCTAAAAAGATTGTGAACAGGTTCTTAGACTCGCTCGTCGCCTACTATTCACCCTATCCCTTTCTTCTCAGAAAAACTTCAATGGCTGATGTCCAGCCGATGCCTTATGCCTCACTGAAACACTGTTCGAAAGGTTAAACTCTACGTTCCCTGCGCGAGGTTAACCTGTTCCACAAGAGATCGATGGGTCAAGGTGAGCAGATTTCGTTCGAGCTCGGCCTGCCCACCTATCCGTCAGCATTTGGAGTGAGTGAGCTTTAGGGTCCTTCCTCTGACTCTTGTGTTTCCTTTGTTAAAGCTACTCCAATGCGTAGGTCAGATGTGCGTTTAGATTGGAATGCCAACGGCAAAGTGCTATAATGCACTAAGTTATTGGAGGCCAAACAAAGATGTGAATGGAAATGAGACTTTGGTTGACGCAAATGTAGCGGTCCTAATCGATTATGAAAACGTTGGACTGGACGCGATCCAACACCTACTTGATCAACTCTCAGACGTGGGACGCGTTATAATCCGCCGTGCTTACGGCGATTGGTCAGTGCAGCGAGGCAAGCAGGACCAGCTCCTAGAGCTTGGCGTTGAACCGATCCATCAGTACCACTCTAACAAGTCGGGGAAAAACTCCAGTGACATTCGTCTGGCGATTGAAGCCATCGACTTGCTCTACAGTTCCCCCATCGATACCTTCGTCATAGTTTCATCCGATAGCGATTTCGTCCCTCTTGTGGGGAAACTACGTTCCTCCGGCAAGAGCGTAATCGTGGCAGGTCGCCGTGAAGCCACTTCACCCACGCTTATCAAGAGCTGCGACCGCTATATATTCCTGGACCAGGAAAAACGGGTGGCAGTTCCGCCAACGCAGGCACGCCGCCGCTCACCAGGCCGACGTAACGGTAACCAGGCCTCTCAGCCGACCAACGCTGAGGCCGACGCAAAGTCGCTGCTGCTACGCGCGATTGACGCATCGATGGACGAGGCGGGTGAAGTTGTTGGCTCAAAGCTCTACCAGACAATGCGCCGTATCGAACCGAGTTTCAACTTCAAGGACATGGGGTACAGGCTATTTACGCAGTTTCTGGACGCGCAGGCTGATGTCATCGACATTACTCGTCCCACGGACGGCAGCGGAGATGTGGTAGTTCAGCTTGCCGGCAGGGACCAGATAACACCCCCGCCCGTGCGAGCTGACAATGAAAATCGCGCCGCGAAGCTTGTTGACCCCAGGGATGTCGACCAGGAAACTCCTACTCGGCGCAGCTCAGAGGAAAAGCCAAAGGCCAGCCACGCGAAGCCAAACAGAAGGCAAAGCGAGCCCACAGTGCAGTCCGGGCGACGGCTGCTTGGATCAACTCGACCGCCAGCATCCAGACCGGTCACGCCTGAACCGGTGGAAGAGAATCCTGTTGAGGACAAGGTCGAAGAATTACCTGTTGAGGTTGCAGCGGCCGAGAGCAAAGATTCGAGGCAAATTGAATCGGTGTCCTCCAGCAACGCTGAGCAGAAAGCGGAGAAGCCGGCAAAGAGCAAAGCCGAGACTAATGGAGTATCTTCTGCAGGTATCACCTGGGAAGTAGCTGTTGACGCCGCCTGGTCGAAGCGCGATTCAGCAAAGATTGCTGGGCGATCGGCTGCTTCTGATGCTGCGAAGATACTGGGCGCGCCCAAGCTGGGCTCTTCCCAGTATCCAACCCTCGACAAACTGCTTGCCGCAAGCACCCTTCTGCAATTGAACTGGCGACGTGACGGCAACTCAATACTCCGGAAATAACCGATCGCATCAGGCATTGCGCCGGCCGCATCGGTGAATTGGATTACGCCGCAATGCTGTTAGCCCTCGATATAGGCAACACAAACATTACTCTCGGCGTGTTCGACGATGAACGGCTTGTTGCAACTTGGAGGCTGTCAACAGACCACGCCAAGATGCCGGACGAGTACAGCATCATGCTTACTCAACTGCTGCACCTTCGGGGAATGTCGGTGAACGATGTCGATGCTGTGGCACTCTGTAGTGTTGTCCCTCCACTTACGCCCACATTCGTTGAGTTGTGCAGACGGTTTTTTGGTGTCGAGCCTCTCGTAGTGGGAGTAGGCACACGCACGGGAATACGCATCCTTTACGACAACCCGCGTGATGTAGGCGCAGATCGTATCGTTGACGCAGCGGCCGCAATGAGGTTATACGGCGGGCCGGTCATCGTTGTTGATATGGGTACTGCGACCGTAATCGATGCCGTGACCGCCGGCGGTGACTACCTCGGAGGCGCGATTACGCCGGGGATGACAATCGCACACGACGCCCTGTTCAGCAACACATCCCAACTTCGGCGCGTGGAACTGGTCAGCCCGGAAACGGCAATTGGCAGAAACACCATTCACGCAATACAGGCGGGCATCGTGCTGGGATACGCTGACCTCGTGCGCGGAATGGTGGGGCGCTTTGACCGCGAGCTTGGAGGCGGCGCGAAGGTCGTGGCCACAGGCGGAATGGCACATATCATTGAGAAAGAGGCTGGCGTGTTCGACGATGTGAACCCTGATCTCACGCTGACCGGGTTGCGTCTCATTCACGAAATGGCATTGTCGTCCTGATCCGTGAGGCGGAGGTAGGAAAGATGCCAGACCCTCTGGCAAATAAGTACATCGCGCTTGGCGTTACGGGCAGCATAGCCTGCTACAAGGCGGTTGACCTCGCCAGCAAGCTGACGCAGGCGGGTGTACTCGTCGATGTCATAATGACGCGGGAGGCCTGCCAGTTCCTCGCTCCCCTCACTTTCCAGAGCATAACGCATCGTCCCGTCGTAACGGATGTATTCGATCCGCAATCCGAACTGAGCATAGACCATGTAGCCATTGCAGAACGAGCCGATGCGGTCATTGTCGCTCCTGCGACAGCGAACACGATCGCCAAGATGGCGCACGGATATGCGGACGACGCGCTTACGACGACGATTCTGGCAACGCAGGCGCCATTGATCGTTGCTCCTGCCATGGATGCGCACATGTATGACAACGCAGCCACGCAGCAGAATGTTTCCATTCTACGGGAGAGAGGCTGTGTTATAGCCGGCCCAGCGAGTGGGCGGCTGGCATCCGGGCTTATGGGAAAAGGGCGGTTGCTGGAAACTCCTGAATTGCTGGGGTGCCTGCGCCAGACCCTAGGACGCCATGGGGACCTTGAAGGGCGGGGAGTTGTTGTCAGCGCAGGCGGCACACAGGAGCCGATCGACCCTGTGCGCGTAATCGCCAATCACTCGTCTGGCAAGATGGGCTTCGCCTTGGCGGAAGCAGCAAGGGACAGGGGTGCAACGGTCTCTTTAGTGTCCGCGCCTACCGCACTGCCCGACCCTTTTGGGATTAAAGTGGTTAGAGTTCAGACGGCGCTTCAGATGTTGGACGCGTTGCATAGCGAATGCACCGATGCCGACGCATTGATAATGGCCGCGGCTGTTGCCGACTGGCGTCCGTCAAGCATATCCGAACAAAAAGTAAAAAAAGGAAGCGCGGACACTTGGTCGGTCGATCTCATCAAGAATCCCGACATCGTTGCCGGTATCGCGGGCGAGCGGCTTGTTAAGGTCGGGTTTGCAGCGGAAAGCGAAGACCTGTTGTCGAACGCCGAAAGTAAATTGTTCAGCAAAGGGCTTCACTTGATTGTCGCAAACGACATCACTGCGGAGGACAGCGGGTTTGGCGTGGATACGAATCGCGTCATATTGCTCGACAGGGAGGGCGGAAGAGACCCGCTACCTCTAATGAGCAAGTACGATGTGGGATGTGCGATACTGAATAGAGTTGCCGTTTACCTGGGTTAGAATGAGCGCTGTTCTTCCTCTCAATTGACCCAATCTGTTGGGAAATCTATGGCTTTGCAAGACATACTAAGAAGCGTTACGGAGCGTCTTGAAGGTTCTGCAAATGTCAGCACCGTTTATGGCGAGCCGATCGTTGCGGAGGGCAAGACCATCATACCCGTCGCAAAGGTGCGCTACGGCTTTGGTGGCGGTTTTGGGGAGGGCAAAGGAAGTGAAGACGAAGGACAGGGAGGAGGCGGTGGGGGTGGAGTCGAGGTCACACCCATCGGCATCATAGAGATTACGCCGGAAGGGACACGGTACATATCGTTCGAAGATAAGAAAAGGCTCATACGAGCGTGTTTCGGGCTCACCCTGATAGCGATATTCGTCGTCGCTAGGTGGCGCAGGCGCAGCAAACGGAACCTGTGATAACCTTCATCACAAAGACGAAGCGGAAGAGCCATACAAATCGGAGGAAGAAATGCCAATCGTTAGAGTTGAGATGTGGCCGGGAAGAACGCATGAACAGAAGTCGAAACTCGCCAAGGCGATAACGGAAGCAATGTCGGACATCGCCGGCGCACCGCCGGAAGCGACGATAATCGTGTTTGAAGACGTGTCCAAGGACAACTGGGCCGAGAGCGGTACACTGGCGTCCGACGCCTAGCGATTCGGCGTAAAATTGTTGACAGCGTCATTCGACCGCGCTAATATCGTTTCAGACAGCGATAAATACTAGGCGTTGAGCAGGAGTAGTAAGTCCTCCAGCGAAGTTCCAGAGAACCGGGCAAGGTGAGAGCCGGTGCTTGCGCAGATGACTGAATGGACCTGGGAGCCGCCACCCGAACCCCTCACGGGCAAGTAGGCGTGGCCGGAGCGGGCACCGTTATCATAGCCCAGGGTATCGAGATTGCTTCGCAGCGATCTCCGTGCCTTGAATGAGGTCGCTCGCGCCTCCAATTCTGGAGGGCGTGGCGACGAACTAGGGTGGCACCACGGCTTCAACCCGTCCCTTTGAGGACGGGTTTTTTGTTGTCATTTTTCAGGCGCAGGAGGTAGTGGCACGATGAGTATCATCGGCACATTATTCTGGCGAAGTTCATAGCCCTATCCTGAACCCCTTATGAATTTGAGCGAGGTCTTTCAAGACATGACAACTCAGATACACAGAAAGATTTTTGAGCCAAGGGCTGTGGAAATGCGGCGAGTGTTCAGCGGCATTCAGCCGTCAGGCGAAGTGCAGCTCGGCAACTATCTTGGCGCCATCAAAGGCTGGGTCGAGCGTCAGGAGGAGAAGGTTAACTTCTTCTGCCTGGTTGACCTGCACGCTATCACGGTCTATCAGGACCCTGAAGAATTGCGCAAGCAGACACGATCGCTTGCGGCGGTGTTGTTTGCCGCCGGGCTGCACCCGGACAAGAGCACAGTATTTGTGCAGAGTCACGTGGCAGCCCACGCCGAGTCGTGTTGGGTGCTCAACTGCGTTACGCCGATGGGATGGCTGGAGCGCATGACGCAGTTCAAGGACAAGTCATCGCGGCAGGAGAGCGTATCCGCCGGGCTTTTCGACTACCCAGTGCTGATGGCAGGTGACATCCTGCTCTATGACTCGCATGAGGTGCCTGTCGGCGACGACCAGCGGCAACACGTGGAACTGGCGCGCGACATAGCAATTCGCTTCAACCGCATCTATGGCGACACCTTCGTCGTGCCTGAGCCGATGATACCGGAGATTGGCGCGCGCGTAATGGGCATGAACGATCCAACGGTCAAGATGTCCAAAAGCTTCGCGCACATCCGCGGACACGCCGTGCGCATGCTCGACGAACCCAGGGAGATCGAGCGCACGATTAAGCGCGCAGTTACGGATTCTGGCGGCGAGATTGCCTTCTCAGACGATCCTGAGAAGGCAGGTGTGAACAACCTGCTCGGCATCTACAAAGTCATAACCGACAAGTTGCAGGACGAGGTTATCGCGGATTTTGCAGATGCGCGCGGCTACGGAGACTTGAAGTCACGAGTTGCCGAGGTGGTAATTGATGCGCTGAGTCCCATCCAGGAGCGCTACTACGAATTCATGGACGATCCTGCGGAGCTTGACCGAATGCTCGCCAGAGGCGCCGAAAGCGCTGCCGCAGTAGCGACGCCAAAGATGGACGAAATCAAGCAACGAGTTGGATTCACCCTACCCCAATTTTAGCAACCATGTCTCTTAAGGGCTGCTGCCGCCGCTATGACGCTCCAGCAGCCCAATTCGGAGGAATATACGAAATGTACTATCCTGATTTGGAGCAAGTCAAAGATCTTGCCCACAAGGGCAACCTGATTCCAATCTGCCGAGAAATCAACGCTGACCTGGATACCCCGGTCAGCGCATATCTGAAGGTGGCGCGCCCGCCCTACTCCTTCTTGCTCGAAAGCGTCGAGGGCGGCGAGCGCATGGCGCGATACAGCTTCATCGGAACCGAGCCGGAATCCGTCATTAAGACTGGAAGAGGGCAACCTCTAGGAAGAGTTGACCCACTTGAGCCGATCGAACGTGAACTGGGCCGCTACAATCTGATAGAAATGCCGAATATACAACGCTTTAACGGCGGTGCGGTCGGCTACCTGTCCTATGAGTCTGTGAATTACTTTGAGGAACTTCCCACTCCCAGCACGTCCGTGCTTGACGTGCCGGAGTCGTTGTTCCTGATGACTATGACCTACCTGGTATTCGACCATATTGGACACAAGATCAGCGTCGTTAGCCACGCTCATCTGAACGGCGATGTCGAGCGCGCTTACAACGAGGCTACCGCACGCATAGACGAGATAATCAGGCGGCTTCAATCGCCACTGGTGATGCCCATGTCATCGCATAGCGCGCCTAGTCAACGTCTCGCTACAACATCAAACATGACCCCTGAAGAGTTCTACGACATGGTGAAACATGTCAAAGAGTACATCGTTGCGGGCGACGTCATCCAGACGGTTGTTTCGCAGCGTCTCTCGCGCCCTACCACGGCTGAACCGTTCCAGATTTACCGCTCTCTGCGCGCCATAAATCCCTCACCGTACATGTACTACCTTGAACTGGACGGTTTCCAGATTGTCGGTGCTTCTCCGGAAATGCTGGTGCAAGTTGAGAACGGCATCGTCTCCACCAATCCAATCGCTGGCACGCGCCCGCGAGGGGCGGACGCTGCAGAGGACGACGCCAACGAAGAAGAGCTTCGCACAGACGGAAAGGAACGCGCCGAGCACATTATGCTGGTTGACCTTGGGCGCAATGATATCGGACGGGTGAGCGAGCCGGGATCGGTTGAAGTTACGCAGCTAATGGATGTGGAGCGCTACTCGCACGTGATGCATCTCGTATCCAATGTGAGCGGCAAGCTCCGTAAGGACTACACGAACTTCGACGCGCTGAGAGCCTGCTTCCCGGCGGGTACGGTGTCAGGCGCACCCAAGATTCGCGCCATGGAAATAATCGCGGAGCTGGAGCCTGACAAGCGAGGACCTTACGCCGGCGCTGTCGGGTATTTCGACTTCACCGGCAACATGGATACTGCTATCGACATTCGCACACTGGTAATCAAGGACGGAATAGCGCACGCTCAGGCGGGCGGCGGTATCGTGTACGACAGCACGCCCGACTTCGAGTACCGAGAGACACTGCACAAGGCGTCGGCGCTTATGCGCGCAATCGACGATGCTGAAGAGGTCGGCCTCGCACGTAGCCCTTAACTTGTCCCCTCTCACTCAGCGAGAGGACCGGAGTGGGGGCACAACGTGGAGATTAAAGTGATACTACTGATAGACAACTACGACAGCTTCACATATAACTTGTACCAGTACCTATGCGAACTTGGAGCAGAGGTCGAAGTCGTACGAAATGACAAGACGACTATCGAGGACATCGAGGCGATGGCGCCTGAGAAAATAGTTATATCGCCCGGGCCTCGCACACCGAAAGAAGCGGGCATCTCCAATGACGTGATTATGCGATTTGGCGAGCGCACGCCGACGCTTGGTGTTTGCCTCGGACACCAGTGCATTGGCGACGCTTACGGTGGCACCGTCGGCGGCGCAGGCGAGATAATGCACGGCAAGATGTCGCTCATTCATCACGACGGCGAAGGCGTGTTCAAAGGCCTGCCGAACCCGTTCGAGGCGATACGCTACCACTCACTCGCGGTGTACAGGGAAGACATGCCCGAAGACTTGGAAGTAACCGCATGGACTGACAACGGTATCGTGATGGGCGTGCGCCATAAGAGCCATCCGGTAGAGGGTATTCAGTTCCACCCGGAGTCCATCATGACGAAGGTGGGTCACGACCTTCTGCGCAACTTCTTAGAGATGTAAGACGCCTGAGCCTGTTAAGGGAGCCATCAATGATAAGGGAAGCAATTGAGGCGGTCGTGAGCGGCGAGTCTCTCTCCATGGAAGCCGCCGCGCAGGTAATGAACGAGATTATGAGCGGGGAAGCGACGCCGGCGCAGTTCGGCGCCTTCGTCACTGCACTTAGACTGAAGGGCGAAACCGTGGACGAAATCGCAGGCATGGCGCAAGTCATGCGTGAACACTCGCTGCACGTCGAGGTTGACGGCAATCTGGTCGATACTTGCGGCACAGGTGGCGACGGTTCAGGCACGTTCAACATTTCGACGGCAGCCGCATTCGTTGCAACCGGAGCGGGCGCGAAGGTCGCCAAGCACGGCAACCGCGCGATGTCTGGGTCGTCCGGCAGCGCCGATGTGCTGGAGGCGCTGGGCGCGAAGATTGACCTAAGTCCGGAGTCTGTGACTCGTTGCATCAACGAAACGGGGTTCGGCTTCATGTTCGCTCAGGGCTTCCACCCGTCAATGCGCTTTGCGGCAGGGCCGAGGCGCGAAATCGGCATTCGCACAGTGTTCAATATATTGGGTCCCCTTACGAACCCAGCGGGTGCGGGAGCACAGGTCATAGGTGTTGCGGAGGCTTCCATGGCTTCAAAGATGGCACAGGTGCTTGGAAGGCTCGGCAGCAGGCGAGCCTTTGTCGTGCATGGCAACGACGGACTGGACGAAATAAGCATCGCGGGTCCCACCCGCATTTGGGAACTCGAAGACGGCGAGGTAGTCGGATATGAAATAGAACCGGAGGATGCCGGAGTAAGCACAGCTTCGCTTAGCGAAATTCAGGCTTCAGACTCTGAAGAGAGCGCAAGAATACTTCGAGCCGTGCTGGAAGGCGAGTCCGGTGCTGCGCGGGACATTGTGGTGCTAAACGCTTCGGCGGCTCTTCTTGCCGGTGGGCTCGTTGACAGCCTTAAGGAAGGTGTGCAAGCAGCGGCAGCATCCGTGGATTCCGGCAAGGCGCTCCAGAGCCTTGAGGCGTTTACCAAGCTGAGCCAGAGCCTCGAATAAGGTGCCTTGGATGACTCAAGAGAAACAGCCAAAGACTCAAGGCGGTTCATTCGGCGATGATTACATCACTTGCGAGATTGGTCGCAATAATCCGGAAAATCTGGCAGACTGACTTAACGCAGGGACGACAGCGGCTGTGAATTGGCTGCGTTGGAAGGCTACCATGCCGGTGCAGGCACGTACAGACGGCGGTAGTGCGAAATAAGACACGATGACGGAATACTATGGCTGACATCCTGCAGAGAATTGTCGAAGTTAAACGGGTCGAAGTCGAACGGCTTAAAGTCGAATCGCCTATCGCCGAACTCGAACGGCGTATTGAGACGCGTCCTCCTACATTGAATCTCGCAGGCTCACTGTTCGGCGATTCGGTTCGTATAATTGCGGAGGTCAAGAAGGCTTCGCCATCGAAAGGGCTTTTGCGCGAGGACTTCGATCCGAAGTGGCTGGCAAGGACATACGCCGACAACGGCGCCGCAGCTATCTCAGTGCTGACGAACGCTGACCACTTTCAGGGCAGCATTGAACACCTGTACGCAGTTCATACGGTTGCTAATCCACGGAAGATTCCCGTGCTGCGCAAGGAGTTCATCTTCGACGAGTATCAGATCTATGAGGCGCGGGCATACGGCGCGGACGCCATCTTGCTAATCGTTGCGATGCTGACGCCGGAGAAACTTAGATCACTGATGGCTCTTAGCCAGAAATTCTGGATGCAGTGCCTGATCGAAGTACATGATGAGGAGGAATTGAAGGTCGCGCTTGACGCGGGTGCAGAGATTGTCGGGATCAACAATCGCGACTTGCGCACATTCACCACCGACCTTGCGGTAACTGAGCGGCTGGCATCCAGAGTCCCCTTCGGAGCAGTGGTCGTAAGCGAGAGCGGCATAAGCAACCGCGATCATCTGCGGCGCATCGAGTCGGCTGGGGCGCACGCTGCACTAATCGGTGAGGCGCTTGTGACAGCGCCCGACGTAGGAGCAAAGCTGGGAGAACTGGTGTGACGGAGTTCAAAATTTGCGGTCTAAGAACCCTAGAGCACGCACTTGCCTCAGCCAACGCAGGAGCCTCGTTATTGGGCTTCAATTTTGTGCCGGGAGTCAGGCGGCGCGTTTCGGTAGAGCACGCTCGGGGCATCATACACCGAATTAGAGAGTTACGAGGTGCGGAATGTCCGCGTGTCGTGGGACTATTCGCCAATCAGCCGTTGCACGATGTCAACAGGGCAGTAAAAGAGTGCGGCCTCGACTTTGCGCAGCTCTGTGGTGACGAACCGCCTGATTACTGGGACAATGTTGATGCATGGGTCATGCGCCAAGTGAAGGTTGATGAAGGTCTGGGGCGCGAGTCTGCTATATCAGATGCCTTGCATCAAATTGAAGAGGTGGTGAAGCGGATTCACATCACATTGCTCGACAAGCGCGTAAGCGGCGCTCTCGGCGGCACGGGACACACCTTCGACTGGACCATCGCGTCAGAGATTGCCAAACGGCATCCGCTGTTCCTTGCAGGCGGGCTTGCGCCTGACAATGTGCGGCAGGCTATCGACACAGTGCAGCCATGGGGTGTGGATGTATCCAGTGGCGTCGAAACTGACGGCGTCAAGGATACGGCAAAAATTGCGGCATTCGGAGACATGGTACGCAAAGCCGGCAACAATGATACTGGGAATTACTATGGCTAAGCCACTTAAACTGAAAGCGCACACGGTCCGTATCAAGGCACCGCGCGAGCTTGTCTTTCAGATGATGTCGCACTTCGGAAGGGGCCGGCTGCCGGGCGACAACAACGAATCCTCCAGAGTGCTGGAGCGGGACGGGAATCGCCTGACAGTCGAGTTTCAGACTAAGGCGTTGTTTGCGACATACACTACAATCGAGGAAGTAAACCTGTTTCCATCGGAGCGAATCACATTCGAGCACATATCAGGCCCGTTGCATTACGCTCGCGAGGAGTTCGCCTTCGAGGATGTTGATGGCAGGGAGACAGACCTGACACACAGCGGCGAGTTTATTTGGAGCACGTTTCCATTCTTCGGCTGGTTTGGTGGCATCATTTATACGCGTCCAGTATTCGAGCGCACGCTCGTGAAGCACTTGGCGCAGGTCAAGGAGGCCGCAGAGGCGCGGGCCGCCCGCAGTCGCGTGTTTCCCCGCAATTGACCTCGTATTTCTTCCGGATCCGCCCTACCCACCTCTAACGGCCTTGGTTACGGATGTGGATGACACCTTGGGACCCCAACTGGGTATAACTGCGCACATCGTCTTCTCCTCGCCTCCCGCGAATACGAGCAGAATGTCGTCAGGATGCGCCACGAGTGGCAGATAACGTGTCTCGTCTTCGGAAAGCACCTCTTCCTTCACTTCACCGGCCCGCTTTAAGTCGGCAAGAGTGCGCCTAACCATCGGCTGCAAAGCGGCGCAAACGTCCTGCTTACTCCATCCGTCCCAAACTCTGCTCTCGCCGGAAATGACGATTCCAAGTTCGCCCTGTCGTACAATCGCCGATTTGTCGTTGGTCGAACCTACGGTCGATAGGGATGTTCCTAGCGCGGAAGCGACATCCGCGATAGTTCCAATTATTGTTTCAGGCCCTCCGCTTGTTCGAACCTGTCTGGGAGACTCACAGGCGAACACCGTCACGGTGCTCTGCGCTCGCTCGAAGCCGCGCTCCACGTGCAGCGGGTTCCAGTGCGTTTCGGTATCTGCTTCAGCGATGCAGTAGCTATACTTGCCCGGATGACCGAGAATGCTGCGATCGAACAAACCCGGTATGGCAGCGCAGGCGTTCATCAAGATGAGGCGCACGGCTCTCCCTATGGTTGCGTTGGCGCGGTTGCCCGGGCCGAAAAGGTTGTTGCGCGCGTTGATGTCGAGCTCACGAACAACGGGACCGTTCACGATTACCATAATCCCTGACCCGCCGAGGCTCGATGAAGGACCCACAAGGTTGAACTTCGGGTCTAACATCGCCTCGGACGCGGCGAGGACCACAGGCATGTACTCTGGAAGGCATCCCGCCATCACTGCGTTTGCAGCGACCTTCTCGACGTTGATCTCGCGCCGGCGCTCAGGCAATTCGCCGACCACTTCGTCGGCAGGTCTGCCGCCACGCTCGATGAACTCTGCCACTCTATGGTGCGTTGGCGGCACGACGGGCAAGCCGTCCGTCCATCCAAGCTTGTAGAGCTGCTCCATAGCCTCTATTGGATCGTCCCATTCGATGTCTAGTTTCAGCGTATGCGTGGACATGCGCGCCTCCGGGTTGTGTTGAAAACAGCGTAAATCTTTCCAGTAATTCGGTTTGTCAGTATATCAGTTTGTCGGTAACTTGGCGGTCTTTGAATCAAACTTGACAGGCTGGTTCGGCTTAACATAGGCTTTACGCCGTCAAACAGCAGATATACGATAGGAGGATCACATTGGCTTACCACTTTGAGCATATTCACCTGAAGGCTCCCGACCCTGAGAAGACGGCAAACTGGTATGTGAAGGCGTTCAACTTCGAGATTTTCAACGACAGAGGTGTGCGTCCAAGCGGCGACAGGTTCATTGAGTGCAAGACCGAGGATGGCACTATAATCCGCATTTCGGGAGCACGCGCCAATGAAGATATGGGTAAGGGAGACGCAGGGGTTCACTTCGGGCTAGAGCACTTCGGAATCACTGTTGACGACATGGACGCCGAACTTGAGAGGCTTCAGGCGCTCGGCGCTGTACTTGACGAGGGTCCAAATTCCAATCCCGGCGGGCCGACCATCGCTTTCATCAAGGTTCCCGACGATGTACGCATCGAACTACTTCAGCTTCCCGATTAATTGAAAATCAAGTAGAGACGGGAGTCATTGAATTGGCAAGAGAAGTTTTCTTCCCCTACCCCAACAACAAGCCCGTAGGGTTTTCTCCGGCAGCGCGTGTCGGCAACCAAATCTTCGTTGCGGGACAAGTTGCGAACGATGCGAACGGTGTACTTGTCGGCGTCGGAGACGCCCGGGCGCAGACAGTGCAGTGCTTCAAGAATGTGGAGGCCGCGCTGCAAGCCGCAGGCGCAGGCTGGGACGATGTTACGAAAATAACCTGCTTTTTGGTAAACGCCGACGACTACGCAGCTTACGCCCAAGTACGGAACGGCATATTCCCTGAGAACGGGCCTGCCAGCAGCACGGTCATCGTGACGGCGCTTGTCCGTCCTGAAATGCTGGTGGAAGTCGAAGCCTACGCAGTTCTCCAATAAGCGGTGAGACAGAAATGCCCGAAGACTGTATCTTTTGCAAGATAAGGGACGGCGAAATCCCCAGCGAAAAGTTGCACAGCGACGTCGACTGCTTCGTCATACGCGACATTAACCTGGCAGCACCCACGCATCTGCTGATAATCCCTACGCGGCATTTCGCTACGCTATCCGAGCTTGCGGACGAACACGCGGGGATTTACGCGAGCATGTTCGTAGTGGCGCGGGCGATGGCGGAGCGCGAGGGAGTCGCGGATAGTGGATATCGCCTGATAATTAACCAGGGGAGCGATGGAGGCCAGGAGGTGATGCACTTGCACATGCATCTTCTAGGCGGACGGCAATTGGGAGTGATGGGTTAAAAAGGTCGCCCCTGTTAGGTGAGTCTTCCGCCCTACACTTTCTTCGGCAAGCTCAGAATGGTATGGCCTCCCCTCGCCAAAGGAAAGGCAACTTTGTGCTCTATGCGTCAAGGACTAGACAGGCATAGTCCGCCCGCTATGTGCCCTGCCGACGCGCGCCGCCTCTTCGCCTAACGGTCCGCCCGACGAGCATACCATCACGCCTTCGTCCAGCATTTCCGCTACATTGTCAGGGCTGACTCCGTTGAGGAAGAACAGTCCGGCATCTCGGCATGCCTGAAACACCCGCTCTCTCGCAGCCATAAGTTCCGGGGGAATAGGACTCGGTAGGCTCTTGTAACCGTGCGACATGCTCATGTCGCCGGGTCCCCACTCTGCAAACGCGATGCCCGACACACGGGTGCTCAATTCGCAGTTATGAAGTGCGCGCTTGTTTTCGATTTTGAGTCCTAAAAGCAGTTCACCGTCGGGATTGAGAGGCCACGGGTCTGCCTTATCAAGATATTCGTCCGGTGATACGCCCCATATCTCGCAAGCGGACGCCTGTGCACCAGCGCCTCGCGTTCCTCGACCGATGAGGTCGCCGACGCCGAGGTTCTGAAAGGTGTAGCGGCAGGACTCAACGAATGACTTGACGGCGCCCGGTGTCTCCGCGTTGCAGAGCAGGATTCCGTGTACGCCGCGCGCGAGAATCTGGCGGAACTGCCATGCGTTGTAGCGTACAATGTCCTCGCTTCCACCATCAACAGGCACTTCCACAAGCACGGCCGGGGTACGGTGTCCGCTGTTTGTCGGGCCTCCATCGACCAGGCCGCGCATGAACTGGTCCAGCCCCGCCATGTCGAATGCCCCGTGTTCCATGCCGACGTTGATGTAGTCAGCGTAGGTCTTCGCCATTGACTTACCGGCTTCATAAGACAGTACAGCGCCAGAGTGCGCGCCTGTGTAGTAGATAGGCTGCCCCTGCTCCAGCAGTTCGATCGCTCTGTTGATTCGCTTCGGCATGTTCTGAGTTTCCTTCCATTCAGTTTCCGATTGCGGGCATGTGTTACCAAGAATAGTGTTGCTGACTTATACGGGCATTTCTCTTCCGGTGATTTTGCGCCCTATAGCTGCGCCCTCCTCGCCGACACCTGAGAGCACTTTAACGCCATCGCCCATAAGCTTGTTCACCCTATCCTCAACGCTGATAGTGAAGTCGTTCCATCCGCATAGGAAAGCAACGCCAGCCGCATCCAAGGCCGCCTTGATGCGAAATCTTGCAGCATCCATGTCGTCGGGATACGGCGGATCGTGCGCGTCCGAATAGCCGAACGACAGGCCCATATCGCCGGGTCCCCACTCAGCGAAGGCAATGCCGGGCACAGCCGCACATTCCTCGCAGTTGGCGAGAGAGCGCTTATTCTCTAGCTTCAGGCCGAGGAATAACTCGCCGTCAGGGTTGAGCGGCCAAGGGTCTGCCAGCTTCATGTACTCATCAGGCTCCACTCCCCAGATATGCGCCGCACCGCGCTGCCCTCCGCCTCCGCGACGTCCCACACCAAGCCCATCACCCACACCAACTGTCTGGAACGGGTATCGGCAGGACTCGACGAAGGCCTGAACCGCGCCCGGTGTCTCCGCATGGCACAGCAGGATACCGTGTATGCCGCGAGCGAGCGCCTGCTTCATCATCCATGAGTTGGCACGGACGACATCCTCATTCGTGCCGTCCGTCGGGATGGTCATGATGACAGGCGGAGTGCGATGACCGCTTGGTGTAGGTCCGCCGTCCACCAGGCCGCGCATGAATTCGTCCAGCGCCGACATGTCGAACGAGCCGTGCTCCATCTCCACGCCGATGTAGTCTGCCCATGTGGAGGCCATCGCCTTGCCGTTCTCATATGACATCTCATGAGCACCGGCGTTGTATATGGGCTGGCCCTGTTCCAGAAGCTCAATCACCCTGTTTATTCGCTTAGCCATGCTTCACCTCGATTGCAGTACGATTCCGCTAGGTCAACGCGGAGTTTATCTGAAATAATGCCTCACTGCCAGCCCCGTCGCAGTCGAACGAAGGACTCGTAGCGCGCTCAACGGGCCGGCACAATGGTCTTGATTTCCGCCATGCACGAGCCGTCCTCGACTGTCAGCACGGCGATTGTCGCAGCAACCATGAATGAAGGATAACCCTGCCCTGGATTCAGGTACAGGACGCCGTTGATCGTCTCATTCAAAGGTTCATGGATGTGTCCGTAGAGAATGACATTGGGCATTTCCTCGAAGTCACCAAGCAGGTCTTCCGGAGGGAACTCAGGTCCTCCCCAAGCGGGATGAGTCACCCCAATCCTGACACCTTCAACTTCGAGGGTCTGCACATACGGAACCGCGCGCCGCACATCAGGAGGGTCTGAATTGCCGTGTACAATGATCGTCCGCTTTGCCGCGTGACGCAGTCCTTCAGCAACATCCATACGCACCAGGTCGCCACAGTGAATTGCAATGTCGGCGTTCGCAACCTCGGCGCGGATGCCGGGATGCACCTCGTCCCAAGTGCGACAGTGAGTGTCTGAAAATACCACAATACGTGTGCTCATGACGGGCTGCATCTTACCACAATTCCTGTGGGCGGCATTGATATGTTGAAAATGTGTTTTGTGTTACAATCCTCGCAATGTTTGATAGGCCGTAAGCGTATGCTCGCGATTTCAATGTGCGAACTCACAGATAGCTGGAGGTACAGGCTATGGTTTCCAATGGTCATTACTCCGGCAACGGTCCCCTCAAGGGCATCCGCGTGCTGGACATGACAGTGTGGCAGTTCGGTCCGGTGAGCGCCGCCATGATGGGCGACATGGGCGCCGATGTCATCAAGATTGAGGCGCTCGACGGCGATGCGGGCCGCGGGCTATGGCGCGCATCCACGCTAAACATGGATCTGGGCGAGGGACGCAACGCCTACTTCGAAGCCTGTAACCGCAACAAGAGAGGCATCGCGGTCAACCTTAAAACCGAGGCGGGACGGCAGATAATCTATAAGCTCGTCAAGGACGCTGATGTGTTCGTTCAGAACTACCGCCAGGGGGTGGCGGAGCGTCTGGGCGTTGGATATGAGGCCCTGCACGAGATTAACCCAATGCTGGTTTACGGCTCCGGCAACGGATATGGCCCCGAAGGCCCCGATTCGCATCTTCCCTCGTTCGACGGCTGTGGGCAAGCGCGCGCAGGTCTGATGATGTCGGCAACGCCGCCGGGCGCAGAGTACCCTACGCGCATCTCACAGGGCGTGTCGGACCAGATGGGCGCGATAATGCTCTGCCTTGGCGTTCTATCAGCGCTGGTATGCCGCGGTCAGCAGGGCATCGGTCAGAAAGTGGAAGCATCGCATCTGAGCGCCAACATGTGGCTTCAAGGGCTTGGCATAAGCATGAGCCTGCTCAACGAAGGACGGAGCTTCTCCTCTTTTGACCGTGAAGCGCCGACTAACCCACTTGCGAACTTGTACAAATGCAAGGACGGGCGCTCCATACAGCTTATGCACTTGCAGCCCGATCCGTACTGGAGGCCGCTCGCACGCGTGATGGGCATGGACGATATAGTTGACGATCCGCGCTTCTCGGAGATGAAGGCGCGGGCAGAGAACTCGGTTGAGCTTGTACGTATAATGGACGAGAAGTTCGCGTCCAAGACCGCTGACGAGTGGGATGCCATCTTCCGCGAATTTGAGCTGGATTTCATATACGCCAAGGTGCAGGCGATCGAAGAACTCGATCAAGATGTGCAGGTTGTCGCCAACAACTACATCACAGACTTTGAGCATCCTGTACTGGGCGGCGTCAAGATGTGCAATCATCCAAACATCTATAGCGAGACGCCTGCAGGCATTTGGCGCGAAGCTCCTGAACTTGGACAGCACACGGAAGAGATTCTGATCGATGAGCTCGGTTACGATTGGGACGACATCGGCGAATTGCAAAATGAAGGGGCAATACTCTAGCGAAAACCAAAATGGTTGACAGATTGGAACGAAGAATAGGCTACGTCCATTCCAGCCTTCCCCACGCGGGAGAAGGAAGTCTTACAAACATTAGGAGGAGAAATGGCACAGATAGATGGCGGGCGACTGTTCGCCAAGGCACTGAAAAAAGAGGGTGTGGAGTTTGTATTCACGCTGAACGGCGGACACATCTATAACCTCTACGAGGGCTGCGTTGACGAAGGCATCAAGGTCATAGACTTCCGGCACGAGCAGGTCGCCGCACACGCCGCGGAAGGCTGGGCGAAGGTTACCGGCAAGCCGGGTGTGGCGATCGTCACGGCAGGTCCTGGCGTCACCGATGCCGTAACGGGCATCGCCAACGCGTTCCAGGCTCCAAGTCCGATGATTCTCATCGGAGGCAACGCTGGCATTACCGACCATCTGCGAGGCGGCTTGCAGGACTTCGACAGCGCGACCTTCCTGAAGCCGGTCACCAAGTTTTCGGAGCAGGTCAAGCGCGTGGAGCGCATACCCGAGTATGTCTCGATTGCGTTCCGCCACGCGACTTCCGGAGTTCCGGGCCCGGTGTATCTTGAGATACCCATCGACATTGTTGGCGGCGTTGCGGAGGAAGAGGATGTAAAGTATCCCGGCAGTTACCGAACGCAGGCCAAAGCATTCGGCGACCCGGAGTACGTCAAGCAGGTAGTGGACATACTGCACACCACTGAGCGGCCGATGGTGCTGGCAGGGTCTGATGTTTGGTGGAACGACGCATCCGAGGAACTGCGGGAATTCGTCGAGATGATCGACTCCCCTGTGTTCCTGAACGCGATGGGACGCGGCAGCATCCCTTCAGATCATCCTAACCTCGGCAGCCTTGGCAGGCGCTACGGCCTTGTCAAGTCCGACACCGTGATTCTGATCGGCACTCCGGTCGACTTCCGACTCGGCTACGGCGCGGACAGCATGTTCCCGCAGAGCCCACGTCTCATTGAGATTATGATAGACGGCAGCAAGGTCGGGCAGAACCGTGACATCGATGTGGGCGTAGTCGGCGACTCTAAGGCAGTGCTCCGCCAGATTATGGACGAGCTACGAGCAACCGGATACAAGTCCCCTGGCAAGGGCTGGGTAGAAGAGGTCATCACCGAAGACCAAGCGCTGAAGGCAGCCGACGAGGGCATGCTGAACAGCGACCAGTCACCCATTCATCCGATGCGCCTGATGAAGGAGCTTCGGGATATACTGGACAGGGATGCCACGGTCATCGGCGACGGTGGCGACATCGTCACTTTCGCGGCGCGCGTGCTGAACATCAACGAGCCGGGCCATTGGCTGGACCCGGGGCAGTTCGGCTGCCTGGGAGCCGGTAGCGGCTTCGCGGCGGCGGCGCAGCTTGCGCGACCCGGCAAGCAGGTGTGCATCGTATACGGTGACGGCGGCTTCGGTCTCACGGGCTTCGATGTAGAGAGTTACGTGCGCTTCAATCTGCCGATCGTCTCCATCGTTGGCAACAACGGCGCGTGGAACCAGACGACGCAAGGCGTCGTGCGGCGCGGCATGCGCGGCATCGGCACATACCTGTCGCAGGAAACCGACTATGCCAAGATTATGGACGGCATGGGCGGCTACGGCGAGCGCGTCACCGACCCCGAGGAGATTCGCCCTGCCCTTGAGCGTGCGTTCAATTCCGGCAAGCCTGCTCTGCTCGATGTGGTTACCGACCCGGATGTGGCTTACGCTTCGATGGGCGGCCGCTCACGCCAGCAGCGCCAGTATTAGACAGTTTGATGAGTCGATAATTTAGTCTGTTGGGCGGTCCCAAATGGGGCCGCCCTTCGCATATCTGGCCTTCGCATATCTGATTAAAACAGCAGCGGGCGGGAATAGACATGAAAAGTAATCACCAAACGCGAAGCGGTCCCTTATCAGGCATGCGTGTCATCGACTGGACGATGTGGCAGTTCGGACCCGTCTCCACGATGATGCTCGCCGACCTTGGCGCGGATGTCATCAAGGTCGAGTCGTTGGACGGCGACCACGGCAGGCAGTTCGCCACAGTCGCAGGAGTGGCGAACGCGCTTGAAAGTAGCAGCGCCTACTTCGAGAGCCTGAACCGCAATAAGCAGGGCATCGCGCTCAACTTGAAGCACCCAAAAGGGCTAGCGGTGATGCGCGAACTCGCCAAGAAGTCTGACATCTTCGTGGAGAATTTCCGCCAAGGCGTGGCCGAGCGCCTTGGTCTGGGTTACGAAGACTTGACGCAATTGAACCCGTCCCTGATTTACGCCTCTGCAACAGGCTATGGCCCCAAAGGCGATGATTCCGGCAAGCCCGCTTTCGCGCTGACCGGCGAGGCGCGCGCAGGATCTCTGTGGTGGGCGGGTCCCGACGACGGCATTCCCTACAACATCAACGGCATGGCAGACCAGATTGCGGGCATCATGCTTTCCTACGGCGTTCTCGGCGCCGTGGTGGCGCGCGAACGATTCGGAGTATCCCAGCGCGTGGATGTATCGCACCTCGGCAGCCTAATGTGGCTGGGCGGCATGAGAGACGGCATTGCCCTGCTTTCCGGCAAAGAGTTCGAGAGACAACCCCGAACGCGCGCTGGCAACGTCCTGTGGAACTCTTACCGCTGCAAAGACGATAAGTGGATTGCATTCTCGATGAGCCAGGGAGACAGGTACTGGCCTACTTTCTGCAAAGCCTTGGCAAGGGAAGATCTAGCTACCAACGAGCGATTCGCCCGAATGGCAGCGCGCAACGAGCATCGAGAAGAACTGATCGCAATTCTGGACGACATATTCATCAAGTACATCCGCGCGGAATGGGAAGAGCGCCTTGACGCCGCGGGTGATCTGATATGGGAGCGTGTGCAGTCGATAATGGACTTACCTGAAGACCCACAAGTTACGCAGAACGACTATCTCATCGACTTCGAGCACTCCACACTGGGACCCACCAAGTGGCACCAGACGCCGATTGCATTCAGTGAGACGCCGGTGTCAACGCAAAGGCTTGCGCCCGCACACGGCGAACATACTGAGTCTGTGTTGATTGAACTATTGGATTACACGTGGGACGATATAGCAGTCCTCAAAGAAGCGGGCGTTATCCTGTAAATCCTTGACGAAGGGTTGCGAACTGCGACTAAATGCGTAAAATAACGGCAGGCAAGGTACGAATCGAACGACTAAAACAGCAAGGAGCAATGCAATGACTCAGCAAGAAACGCGCAATCCCGACGAGGCGTATGTGGGCAAGGACTTAGGCAGCAACGAATTCACCGCATCCGACGAAATACTGCAAATCTATTTCGAGGGTCTAGATGTGGATTCGTCCGTCTATTCTGAGAAGTCTCCCTATGGCAAGCCAGTCGTGCCTTCCATGATTCTCACCAATGTCGATGGCGGCTTCAGCGGAGCCGGGTTCAACGATAACTTCGGGAACTTGTGGATTCGCCAGGAGTGGCATCTACACAAGCCTATGCATCCGGCCGAGATCTACAGGCGCACGTCAACCGTCGAGGACATATATGAATGGCGTGACCGCACGGTCGTAAAGCAGGTGGTCCATCTCTGGTCGGCGGATGATGAGTTGATGGCGCGAGGAACACACCATCAGAGCTACCTTCTTGGCAAGAGCCACCTCGGCACGGTCAAGTTGCGCGATCCCAAGAAGAAAGAAGGAATCCGTAAGTTCAATGTTCCGGAGGGCGAGGCGATTGGCCCGGTCGAGAGCGACATCACACTGGAAATGTGCGGCTCCTTCTTCCACGGCAACAAAAATTACCACACCGACAAGCAGGCGGCTGAGGAGCTGGGCTTCGAGGAGGTCGTGGTTGGCGGAAGAATGACGATGTCTTATATTGGCGACATGATGGATCGACGATTTGGCAAGGGCTGGTACGAGGGTGGTAAGCTCGACATCAAGTTCACCAACATCGTCTGGCCAGACGACCACGTTATCGCCCGCGGAGTCATCACCGACCGCGTGCAGGAAAACAGCGGCACCCGCGCAAATGTAGCGGTCTGGATGGAGAAGCCTGACGGCACCGTATGCATCGTGGGCACCGCGAGCGCATTGGAATAGATCCACACACTCAGGTTCAAGACATTTCAGGGGCGGTCTTCGGGCTGCCCCTTTTGCATCAACTGCCCTGCAGAAACCCGACAGTGAGCCCAAAATGCTATGCCAGTCCTGTACATCGTTTCAACCCCAATAGGCAATCTCGAGGACATCACGCTGCGCGCCTTGCGCGTGCTTCGCGAAGTCGGCATGATTGCCGCTGAGGACACGCGCGTTACCCGCAAGCTTCTCAGCCACTATGATATACACTCGCGTCTGACCAGTTTCAACGAGCACAACCAATCAGCGCGTCTGCCGGAATTATTGACAATGCTGCAAGACAATAATGTGGCGCTCGTGTGCGACGCAGGAACACCGGGTGTGAACGATCCCGGACGAGCACTGGTGCAGAGTGCCTCAGACAAGGGCATTGAGGTTGTGGTGATTCCCGGCGCCTCTGCGGTAACTTCAGCGGTTGCAGTGTCCGGCCTTGTTGAAGAGGCATTTTTCTATCTCGGATTTCTGCCGCGCAAGAAGGGCGAGCGCAAGGCTTTGCTGGCATCCCTGGCGTTGGAAAATCGCCCTACTATTTCATTTGAATCGCCAAGGCGCCTCCAACAGTCCTTGAAAGACATCCTTGAGACTATTGGCGATCGGCGCATTGCCGTATGCCGTGAGATGACGAAACTACACGAAGAAGTCTTTCGCGGCACTGTTTCCGAGGCAATTGAGCACTTTGAACAGCCTAGGGGCGAGTTCACGCTCGTAATCGAAGGTAAGGCCACTGGTAAGCAGGACGACACTGATGCTGAGGAATTGGCATTGTCTTTGCTGGACGGGCTGAGAGTGCAGGGTGCGGGCGCAAGACACGCGGTCGAGCATGTAACCGCCGTCACCGGATTGTCTCGTCGGCAGGTGTACCGAATGTGGCTAGATGGAATTGCCCCAACTCACCATTCCGGCACCCAATAGGTTATCTTGTCTCATTACCTTGTGTTATCATGTCAGGCGGTAATCAAGGTTATTTAGAGCGTAAACATTAATGTCTGAGCGAATTCTTGCAGCCGTCGCCTGGCCCTATGCGAACGGCTCCATCCACATTGGACATGTGGCAGGAACATACCTGCCAGCCGACATTTTCGCCCGCTATCACCGCATGAAAGGCAATGAAGTGCTGATGGTGTCGGGGAGTGACGCCCACGGCACTCCTGTTACGCTTACCGCAGAAGAACAGGGGGTCAGCCCGGAGGACATCTTCAGCAAGTATCAGGCCGAATTTCTGGACAGCTGGGAGCGCCTCGGTATCAGTTTCGATCTATTCACGACAACGCACACAGGCAACCATGCGGAAGTATCTCAGCGCATCTTCAGCAGGCTCTATGAGCGAGGGTACATCTACAAGGACACGATGGTCCAGCCGTATTGCGCGAGCGAGCAGCGATATCTTGCAGACCGCTATGTTGAAGGCATGTGCCCACACTGCGCTTTTGATGGAGCGCGCGGCGATCAGTGCGACAACTGCGGCCGCACGCTGGATCCAAAGGACTTGCAAGGCATGACCTGCCGTATATGCGGCGGCACACCCGAATTCAGAGAAACCGAGCACTTCTTCCTGAAACTGAGCGCCTTCGAGGACCAGCTTCTGGATTGGGTACGCAAGCAGGATCACTGGCGTCCCAATGTACGCAATTTTACTATTGGCTACCTAGAGGGCGGGCTGCACGATCGCGCCATAACGCGCGACATCGAGTGGGGCGTTCCCATACCACTCGACGGCTACGAGGACAAGCGCCTATATGTGTGGTTCGAGGCGGTCATAGGGTATCTTTCTGCATCTATCGAATGGGCGCACAACAACGGCACTCCTGAGGCCTGGAAGCCCTTTTGGGAGGACGGAAGCCGCGCTTACTACTTCATGGGCAAGGACAACATCCCCTTCCACACCGTCATCTGGCCTGCGATGCTTCTAGGCTACGGCGGACTGAACCTTCCTTACGATGTGCCCGCCAACGAGTATCTCAACCTTGAGGGCTTCAAGCTCTCCACAAGCCGCAATTGGGCTGTGTGGTTGCCCGACTACCTCGATCGCTACGAGCCGGACCCGCTACGCTATGTCATAGCCGCCAATCTGCCTGAGACTTCCGACTCCGACTTCTCATGGAGAGAATACGTGCGCCGCAACAACGATGAACTCGTGGCAACGTATGGCAACCTCGTTCACCGGGTTCTGTCCATGGTAAGCCGCAATTTCGACAGCGTGCTGCCCGATCCCGGCGAGCTTGACGAGGTGAGCGGCGCGCTCTTGGCAGAAGCGCAGCGGCGCTTCGACGAAACTGAGGCATATTTGGAAGCGGTTCGGCTGCGACAGGCGCTCCAATCTTCAATGGCGCTCGCGCAGACAGCGAACCGCTATCTCGACCAGAAGGAGCCGTGGCGCGCCGTACGGAGCGACAAAGCTGATGCCGCTCAGACGCTTTGGACGGCTGTATCGGTGATAAATTGCCTCAAGACCACCCTCTACCCCTTCCTGCCATTCAGTTCGCAGAAACTTCACACCATGTTGGGGATAGATGGTGATGTAGAAGAGTCAGGATGGACCTGGGATGCGAACGAACTGCGACCTGGCCAAGCCCTGCAACGCCCCACTCCTCTATTTAAGAAATTGGACGAAGAGGTCGTGGCGGCGGAAGAGCAGAGGCTGGCCGACTAAGTCTTTAGATTTAAGGAATCGCGTCAAGTGCAATCAGTATCGTTTTACGAACCCGTCATGGAACGTCTGGAAAAGGTCAACAATTCCCTGACGGAGATGGCAGAGAAAAAACACCCGTTTCTGGCGAGACTACTTGACCACACGTTTTCCACACCGGGCAAGAACATAAGACCCGCGATTACCCTGCTGGCATCGAATTTCTACCCGCACGACGAGCGCAATACTGAAAAGATGGCTACGGGTGTCGAGCTGCTGCATATCGCCTCGCTCATTCACGACGACACTGTCGATGGGGCAATGCTGCGCAGGGGCAAGATGACTATCAGCAGCCTTTGGGGTCCGAAGACGGCAGTTTTGGCGGGCGATTATATCTTCGCCGCATCCGCGACGTTAGTATGCGACACCGGCAACATTCGAGTAATCAGGCGCTTTGCTGAAACAATAATGGAACTTTCCAGCGGCGAGCTTCAAGAGATGGCGGAGACCTACAACCCCGAGCAATCTATGCAGGGCTACCTCGGCCGCATCTACAACAAAACTGCCTCCCTGTTTACGACTGCCGCGGAGTCAGGCGCTATCTTGAGCGGCGCGCCGGAAGCGTGCTCTCAGTCCATGCGCAGCTACGGACACAATCTAGGCATGGCGTTTCAGATCGTGGACGATATTCTTGACTTCGACGGTACAGAAGAGGAAATTGGCAAGCCAATAGGAAGCGATCTCGCCAACGGAGTCGTTACGTTACCCACGCTGATTGCGATGCAGCGAAGGTCTTGCTGCGACGCCGTGAAGCGCGTACTAGCCAATCCGGACGACGAGGACCTGATGAAAGAAGTCGTCAGTCTCATTCAAGACGATTCCGTGCTGGAAGAGTCCTATGAGTTCGCTAGCCGCTATTGCGAAAAGGCTCTGTCAGACCTAAGCGGGCTACCACCCTGCCCTTCCCGCGATTCGCTGGAAGAGTTGGTAAGTCACGTGAAGGTGCGCCGCAACTAATCCTGCCAGACCATTCACTCAAGATTCCATCAAGCGTATTCAGCAACTTTGATCGCTGATATGAGGACGCCCGCACTGCTGTCGTGCGGCTCATTCCCTCCACAAGATCTCACCACTGCCAATAGTCATCGTCACCCGCACATCGGATAAATGCTCAGTCGGAATGCTCGTGAGGTCGTGGCTTAACACTGCAAGGTCTGCGCGCTTACCCGGAGCAATTGTACCCACTTCATCATCTCGGCAAGTTGCATGGGCGGCACTCTTCGTGTGCATCACAAGTGCCTCCATCGCCGTCAAGCGTTCACCAATGCCGATTTCTTCACCCGAAGTTGCTTGGCGTCTAACGGAAGCATGCATCGCCTCCAACGGATTTGGCGCGCCCACGGGCGCGTCCGACGATGCAGCAAGCACAATGCCGCTATCAATGAGTGATTTGAAGCGATAGAGCCACTTCGCATCGGGGCCGAACTCGCTAAGGTATTGCGCGCCGTTGTCGCTCAGGAAACTTGGCTGCGACACGACGACCGGACGCGAGCGCACCACTGCATTCAGCACATCAGGAGGACATTCGGAGGCGTGTTCGATGCGGTCCCTCAGACCACGAACGTGGTTCCCCTCAAGCGCCTGAGCTGCGGCAGTGACCGCATCCGCTTCGACCGCGTGTATCGCCACCGGGAAACCACGACTGTGGGCAACCTCAATGGCGCTTTGCAAGTCGTCGGGTTGTGGATAAAGCCTATCACCTGTGCGAGTCAGCATTATCTTCACATGCCCCAGCGCTGATATTCCATCGTCGGATCCAAAACTCAATCCCGCGCTTTCAAACTCCTTAACGCGAGCGTAAGCGGGCATCACAGATAGGTGTGGAGAGAATGCGCCAATACTTCTGAAGTGTCTCAAAGTATTCCATCTATCAAATGAGTTTGATGGCGTGGCATCCATCACGGAAGTTACGCCCTGCGAGGCGAAATTACGGCTTGCCTGTGCAACGCCTTCGCTGAGTTCAACGCCGGAAAGTGGCGCGATGCGTTTGTCCAGCCAGGCGTCCAACTCCAGCAGCAAGCCATTAGGTTCGGCGCTGTCCAAGTCACGCGCGATCGTGCCTCCAGGCGGCTCCTCAGTAGCCCCTGTGATGCCGACACGCTCAAGCGCAACGCTGTTCAGGACGCAAGCATGACCTGAGCGATGGTTCAGACGCACGGGATGATTGGGCGCGGCGCGGTCTAAGTCCCAGCGGGTCGGGTGTCGCTTTTCGGGCAACTGAAATTCACTGTAGCCAGTTGCGCGAATCCATTCGCCGGCCTGTGTGCGTCCGGCGCGCTCCCTAATAGCATCAACCATGTGCTGAATGCCGGGAGCCGCGTTCGGCGAGCAGTCAACAGCAACCAGACTGGCCGCGTAGGCGAGAACGTGGCAGTGCGCGTCTATAAACCCAGGTATGATAGTCTGGCCGCCGCAGTCAATAACATTGGCGGCTATGACTGTGGGTGAAACGTGATGACGCTCCCCTACCCAAGCAATGCGAGCATTGCTAACGACAATCGTGCTCGCTCGCGGCTGGGAGGAGTCAAGTGTCAACACATTGGCATTGATAAGCGCCAGAGTCGGACCGACCTGCCGGATGCTCATTTCGGTTAACAGCGTCTGTTACAGGAGTCAGACAGGAATAGGACTATTGAATCACAGAGTGGGGCGTTGCTTCGATTCGCCTAACGACAATCTTGTCGCGCTCCAGCATGTCAGGAATGGGAGGCGCAATTTCGTTCTTCCAAGTATCGCTATCGTACACGGCTTCGTACAGGCGCTCGCGATCTTCCTCGCTGGCGAACCGGCGCACCCAGATGTACAGGTCGTCCTCTTCTCCACCCACGAAGCTCCCGACTATGACCATGCCCTTGCCCGTCTGGAAAGGAATGATGGTCTCTTCCATAAACCTGACCCAGTTTTCTCTCTGTCCCGGCTTTGTGCGGTACTCTCTCAACTCAAAGAACATCGCAACCTCCTTCAGTGATTTAATCTGCGAGTAATGTATTCGC
Source organism: Dehalococcoidia bacterium (assembly GCA_965221045.1). Taxonomy (GTDB): domain Bacteria; phylum Chloroflexota; class Dehalococcoidia; order Lucifugimonadales; family JADFKI01; genus Bin90. Next base: position 3,428,514 of record OZ244863.1, on the reverse strand, counting down.
GCCGATGGAAAGTGTCAAGATGCACCGCTCCCCGACAACTTCATCACACGAAAAGGCGTCACGTTGCGAACCGGAAGACAAACGCACTGGCAAGGATGTATAGTCCGATCAGCGCCGCCGATTCAAAGGTGACGAATCTGGACGGACGCCTTCTGTTGCGCACCATGAGGCCGATCAATACTATGCTGGTCATGACTACGGCGAAGATGGCCGTCGCCTCGTGTATCGGCGATATTGAAGACCACAATGGTCTGCCAACCAGCGCCAAGTCGTCCATCGTGAGAACAAAGCCCATATTGAACAGGTTACTGCCGAGAAGGTTGGTTATTGCCAGTTCAGGGGCGTTGATGCGCAGTGCCGCAAGCGAAGCTGCCAACTCCGGCAATGATGTGCTGAATGCCAGGAACTGTGTCCCGACAAAGCTCGCCTCCCAGTTCATGGCATGCGCGATGCCTTCCCCTGTCTTTGCCAGCCATACCGCCGCGCCGATAATAGCCACCGCAGCCATAGCATAGGTTATCGCAGCGCGCAGAAGACTCTCTGATTCGTAGTTCTGGTCGGTAGATTCTCCCTGTTCATCGATCCGTGCGACCCGGTATATCAGATACATCGAAAACAGGAAGAAAATGAGCAGAATGATGGTAATCGGGCTGACAAACCATCCTGACAAAGCGTCCTTCGGCAGGTGTTCGTGAAAGTAAACGGCAAGAATGGTTATCGAGATGACCAGAATGCCAAGGATGCCCACGAAGACCGAAGTCGTGCTCACGCTGTTCAGAATTGGAGTATTGGTATTGCGCCAGAATAAATCCAGGATGCCAATTATGAACAGGTTGAACAAGTTGCTGCCGAAGGCATCGCCGGCAGCGAGGTCAGGAGCGTCAACCAAAGTAATTGCGCCAACCCCCGTGCCAAGCTCCGGAAGCGATGTCGCTGTGGCGAGCAGCACCACTCCAATGAAGGAGCGCCCTAGGCCGGTTCTCAACGCGATTACATCGGCGGATTTGGCTAGAAAGTTGGAGGCAAAAAGAATTACGCCGGCGGCGACTAAAAGTTGGATCCAAAGCCCTGTAATGGACTGGGCTATTTCAATCAAGCGGTCTCCTCTGCACCATTCGGTACGGTATCTTCGCGCAAAAAGCGACCCCGATTCAACGGGGCCGCGGATTTGCGTTGTTCACTGCCTCTTAGATTAATCCTGACCTCTGTTGCATGTCAGCAGATCTGCACGATCCCCCCACCGGTCTAGGAAGCGACCGTAGTTCTTGCGGCTGAGTTCGTCTCGCTCCGCCTCTGCCAACTCAGACCAGACTCGATGCTCGTGCTGCCCAACTGGTAACTCCGGATTCGCGACTATTCTATACCCTTGAGCTTTGAATTGGAAACTAAAGTCGAGATCCAGGTTTCGGTAGAATCGGAATGCCTGGCGGGGTAAACCTACTTCCTTCAGCCGTTCCCGCCTGAAGGCAAAGCAATAGGCTTGCATCGCATCCATATCCCCGCTCTCACCCCCTCCGTCGTGGAAGTGGTGCAGGTCTGTAGTCCGCAGTCCAAAAGGACCTATGACGCCAACGGTCTCGTCTTCGAGCGCCTGCTCAATCGGACCGAATATATTGCCATTTACTTCAACGCTTGTATCCAGCATTACGACAATCTTGCCAAGACACTGCTTTAGCAGAATCCTCTTGGCAGACCCCTCTCCCAGGGGATGATCGACATGGATTACTCGAAGGCGATCATCTTCTGCAGCAGCCACTTCCAACCATTCGTCGGTGCCATCTACAGAACCGTTGTCAACCACTACTACTTCGGCATCACGGTCCCCAAGCCAATGCAAGGCGCTGTTAACACAGCGCTGTACATCGCCCTGGTAGTTGCAAGCAACTATGCCAACGGATATATCAACTCGATTGGCTTCGCCTATAAAAGGCGCCACTTCTGCCTCTGAGGAGTAAGTGTGCCACCGCTCCTGACGCATCTCCCAATCCGTTTTGGGGCGCACGAAAGTTGCAACGCCACCATCCTGCACTACGAAGCCGGAATCACTGAGGTCTGCGCGAATGGAGTCTGCTCGGGCATAGTCCTGTTGTCCACGGTGCCTTGAGCGATGCGAAATCTCGTCGGCGACTTCCTTGGGTACCCTGTATTGTTCAACAACGCTATTCAAGCTTAGACCAAGAACCCGGTCGTAATCTGAAAGCAGTTGCAGCTTGGTCGCCGGCGACAGATCGGAGTGCACCAGCTCCCAGGTGAGCGCGAGCGCACCGGGCATATTGAGGTTGTCATTGACCATGGATTCGAATCGACGTTGCCACTGCCCTATCGCCTCCGCATTGGCGGTGTCGCCATTTGCCAACATGTTCCACTGCCAGACCATGTTCCGCAATCTGAGCAGAGCGCGCTGCGCGGCTTTGAGCGATGTGAAAGTGAAGTTAAGGCGTCTGTCATACTGTGCCGTCAGACAGAGGTATCGGAACGCCAACGGGTCTATACCCTGCGCCTCGATGTCAGACAGGATGAATGAGTTGCCCATCGACTTCGCCATCTTCACGCCGTCTGCAAGTAGGTGCTGCCCGTGCGTCCAGATGTTCACGACCTGCTCTCCGGCGTAGCCCTCGCTCTGCGCGATTTCGCCTTCGTGATGGGGGAAGATATTGTCCACGCCGCCGGTATGAATGTCGAAGCGCGAGCCGAGATACTTGATTGACATGGCGGAGCATTCGATGTGCCAGCCCGGAAAGCCCTCTCCCCAGATGCTGGGCCACTTCAGTTCTCTGCCTTCCTCGGCAGCCTTCCAGAGCGTGAAATCGCGGGGGTCGCGCTTCAGCGGGTCGGCTTCGACGCGAACCGCTTCCAGTAAATCCGCATCCGCAATATTGCCTGAAAGCCTGCCGTAGCCGTCGAACTTACCCACCTCGTAATAGACATTGCCGCCTATTTCGTAAGCAAGCCCTCGCTCAACCAGGCGCTCGGTGATTTCCAGCATTTCCGGCACATGGTCGGTCGCCTTCGGAAACTCCTGCGCCGGTATGATGTTCAGCTTCTTCTCGTCGCTGAGAAACCTCTCCGTGTAGAACTCAGCAATCTGTGCAGGAGTCTTGCCCTCGGCTCTTGCGGCAGCGATGACCTTATCTCCGCCCTGCTCAAGCACTTCCTGACGCATATGGCCGACATCAGTGATGTTCTTGATATGAATGACATCCAGTCCGTTCAATTCAAGCGTCCTGCGAATCCAGTCGGCCATCAGATACGACCGGAGATTTCCTATATGGGCGTCTCTGTACACAGTCGGACCACATGTGTACATCTTGACAATCCCGGGCTCTATTGGGCTTACCTCGTCAACTTGTTTGGACAGAGTGTTGTATAACCTGAGCACTTGCCTACTCCCTGCCATTTGCCGCCTGCTATTTTGCCGTACGATATGCAACCGATTTTACATCGGCGCTCTGCGATTGTCTAACGGGGCAAATTCTTGTCCATTTCAATGACCAGTCATCTACGAGTCGATGTTCATAGCGCGCAGCAGATTCGTGCTGCCTTGGACTCCCATAGGCAGACCCGCGACGAGCACTATGGAGTCCCCCGACTGCACTCCGGGAATCTTTCGCGCCTGCTCCTCGCCGATCTCAAAGAAGTCCTCGCCCGAGGTCAGTTGCGGTACCATGACGGGTATCGTGCCCCAGTTAAGCGTGAGGCGGTTGCGTATGCGCTCGTAGGGAGTAAGGGCGAGTATTGAAGACTTCGGACGATATTTTGACACTCGGCCTGCGGTGCTGCCGCTCTCGGTAAACGCAACTATGAGTGCCGCGTCCAACTGGTGGGCTGTTCGCGCCGCAGCGAAACTGATGGCGTCGTCAGTACGCTGGTCCTCGGTCTGCTGCGACTTTGCGAGCAGGATATCCTCGTAGGGTAGTGCATGCTCGGTTTCTGCCGCCGTCTGCACCATGGCATGAACTGCGTCAATAGGATGCGCTCCTACTGAGGTCTCTCCAGAGAGCATTATTGCATCTGTGCCGTCGTATATGGCGTTGGCGACATCCGTGACTTCCGCCCGCGTGGGCATCTGGGAGCGCACCATCGATTCGAGCATCTGAGTCGCGGTGATTACCGGCTTGCCGGCCGCATTGCACTTGGTAATAAGGCTCTTCTGTATCACCGGTATACGATATAGAGATACGTGGACGCCCATATCGCCTCGCGCTACCATTATGCTGTCGCTTGCATCAATAATTTTATCGATGTTGTCCAAGGCCTCGACAGATTCGATCTTGGAGATTATCAGGGGATCAGCATTAAGACGATGCAGAATATCACGCGCATTTTGCACGTCCTTGTCGGTGCTCACCATCGAAAGGGCCACAAAGTCCGCACCCTGTTCCGCGGCAAATGCCAGACATCCCTTGGCATTCTCATTAAGAGCAGGTTGTGACGGCGACCTTCCGGGAGTGACCACGCCCCGGCGCTCGGTTACACGACCGCCTGCCACTATCTTGCAGCGCACATCCTCGCCCTCAATCTTCTCAACAGTTAGTTTAAGCAAACCGTCGTCAAGTAGAATACTGCCACCTGCGATCGCGTCGCGATGAATGCCGGGCGGCCTTACAGATATGATCGTATCATCCCCGATGATGTCGCGACTTGTGAGCGTGAGAGAGTCGCCTTCCTTAATTTCAAGCACGCCCGGCACGGTCGGGCCGGTACGGTACTTGGGACCGGGCACATCGACCATTATGCCGACCGGCATTCCGAAGCGCCTGGATACTCGCCTCACCAAATCAAACGTCTTTTTGTGCGTCTCCAGGTCGCTATGTGACATGTTTAGGCGAGCGATGCTCATTCCTTCCCTGACCAGCGACTCGATCATCGCCTCGGACTCAGTCGCCGGTCCGAGAGTGCAGACGATTTTCGTCTTCGGGAATCTCTTGCTGATGTTGGGGGAGAGCATTCGGGGCAGGACCTCCGCAGTTACAAGACCGCATCTTAGCGGCACAGTCTTTACTTGGCGCCAGCCATCAAGGCAACAGCAGGCTTATCATACCAGTTTCCATTAACCCTGTGCATCAAGATGGCTAAGCATAGCAATCTATCGAAAAGATAGGAACACGAATGCATCAAAGCAGAGACAAAGTTCAACAAAACTCCAAATGAGGACCGCGTTACACTATACATAAGAGAAGACCAGTGAATAAAGTTGTTATACCGCCGCAGGACTTTGTCCGCGCTTACCGTAATTTGCGAACTCTTTGAGACAGCGAGCTGTGTTGCTTAGGGAACTTTATACACTTCAGGAACTTGACTGGGTAAGAATCGAAGAACAGCAGGCGCTCGGCGAAGTGCGCGCCGAGCTTGCTGACAATTCGAGACTTAGCAGTGCGCGCCTACGCCTTGAGCGACTCGAGGCACGGCACATCCACCAGAATGCCCTCAGACGTGACGCACAACTGGTGGTTGAACAATTCGAGGCACGGGAGCAGTTAGTTGAAGGTCGACTCTACGGCGGCGGCGTCACTAACCCTCGCGAGCTTGAAGCGTTCCAAGAACAACAACAGATACTGCTCCGCCAGAAGGCCGAAGCGGAGGATGTGCTTCTGGACCACATGGTGGCGACTGAAGAGCTGCAAGAAGCTCTGACCGGAGCGCGTGAATCCGTCTCCACGCTTGAAGAGGAACGGGGGCAACGTCTGCCAATACTCCACGAACAGGAACAAAATTTGAGCGCCGAGCTAGAAGAATTGGAGCGGAGACGCTCCGCACTGGTGCCGCAATTCAGCCCGCAAATACTATCCACATACGAGACGCTGCTCGCAAGCCGAGGTGGGCACGCGGTAAGCAGGGTGGAATCTGCGAGGGGTAGGGACATCTGCGGAGCATGTCGGGTCGCACTACCCAGGTCGGACACGCAGCGACTGAGAATCGGCGAGTCGCTTGTGCAGTGCAACAACTGCCGTCGCATATTATATATGGAATAGAGATACCATGCGCGCAATTGGATACTACAGACTAATCGATGATGAGCGGGAAGATCTCCCCGAGGCTCTTGAAGAGCGCTTCGAGGAGTATTGTGAACGCTACCTCCACCAGTCAGTTGCCATCTTTGGTGACTTGCGGGCCGCAGCCTCAAATGGGAACGGGAATCACAATGGAAATGGGATTCATAACGGGAACGGTAGTGAAAGGCACATTTTTCCCGAATACGGTCGTATGTTGGAGCACATCGTTAATTCCAACAGCAATTTCCTTGTAGTCGTGCCCGATACCACACATCTCGGAAGCAACCTTGAAGAGGTCGTGCGAACGATTATCGAGATTGAGGGGACAGGATGCAAAGTTATCTGTGAGGACGATAACCTACCTGACCCGCTGCAGAATGCCCTCGACTCTTTGGGTCCTGCAGGCGTGTCCAAAACTCGGAGCGAGCGCATTAAGGACTCCATGCGCAAGCGAGCCATGCTCGGCAAAGGGCTTGGCAAGCCACCCTTTGGCTACCGAAATGGAGAAGACGGCATGCTCGAAGTCGTTGAAGTAGAGGCATCGACCGTCAGAGCTATCTACGACAAGTACATCAACGAGGGGCTAGGACTTCGGCTCATCGCACAGTACCTGAACGAACACAACATCAAGACGCGTCGCGGTGGCAGATGGAACATGGTCACTATCCGTGACATCCTCCGAAACCCGACTTACACGGGCACCTACTACCGCTTCGGGCTTCGCCTGCCCAAGGTTCATGAGGCGATAATCAGCCCTCAGCTATTCCGCAGGGCACAGGACCAGACCAAGGCGCGACGACCGTCTTCAAGGTCGGTGAACACTGAACCTTTCCTTCTATCCGGATTAGCATTCTGCGGCTACTGTGGCAATAAAATGATGGGTGTCACGAGAAGGCAGTCTTGGCGCCGCAAGGACGGCAATAGCGCGCGGGGCGTTTACCGATACTACCAGTGCCAAAGCCGCAACAATCAGAGCCTCTGTGGATATCACACTTGGCGTGCCCCTGTTCTGGAATCCACTGTCCTTTCGCAACTTCACGACTCGCTCAATAGCGGCGGCGATACGGCTGCTGCCAACAACGTACCGGAGCAGGCCAATGTCAAGGTTCAAGAAATATGGGACAAGCGAATCAAGAACGCCGAACGTCGCTTCCTCCTGAACCTGAAGCGTGCGGCGCGGGGTGAATTTGGTCTCGGCGCTGTGCGAGACCATCTCAGGCAGTTGGACAACGCGCGAACCAGTGCCACAACCTGGGATCGCCACTGGGATGTGCAGGACACAATCGCAAACTGGGATACCTTCAGCTTTGAGGAGCAACAGGCGTTCCTGCTCCTGCACATCTCCAAGATTGTGGTTCACGATGATTCGGTCGAAGTATTATCTTAGCGCTGAGAATGTAAATCTCCACGTTCTTCGGCGGTCTTGCGATTAGAGATTAACTTCGCGCTTGCCCATTGCCTCTTCGTATCGATCTGGCTGTATGCTGGTTGAACCCGGCCGTCCTTGCGACTTATATCCCTCTTGCCATACTGTTGCGACACCAATTGGCTTCGACAGTCAATGTTACAATGGATGCTACCAAGGAGGCTGGCGACCGCTGTCCCGTTTTATGGCGGGAGAGAGGAAAGTCCGAGCTCCACTGGGCAGGATACCCGCTAACGGCGGGGCGGGGCGACCCGACGGACAGTGCCACAGAGACATACCGCCGCGACTTTATGCCGCGGTAAGGGTGAAAAGGTGCGGTAAGAGCGCACCGCTTCGATGGTAACATCGGAGGTCCAGGCAAACCCTATCCGGAGCAAGGCCTAATAGGGGGATTAGGGGCGCCCGACCTTTCCCCGGGTTGGCCGCAAGACCTTATCGGCAACGTCAAGGCTAGATAGATGGTCGCCACCGGGCACGCAACGAGCGCGTCCGGCACAGAACTCGGCTTACAGGCCTCCTTGGTAATCTTTGATGCTGTGGACCACGCTCAGCATCGCGGAGGTTCAACTCTTGACATTTCAGAGGTTTCGCAGCAACGACGGGGATAACGCGACATCACGACTACAACACTTTGATACAATACCGCACGCCACGAACGAGTCTTAGCACCCACCATCCTCGCGCCATTAGCGCGCCTCCATCGGCACTATGAATCCTCATCCCATATCGGAGAAGGCAATTGAAGATTACCGACGTAAGAATAGAAGTTGTCAGGCGCACTCTGCCGGATACCGGTTTGGACTCCGATCTTGGCCGCTTTTTCGGCGAAGTCGAGCAGGGCGTTTTGCGAATCTTGACCGATGAGGGCATCGAGGGCAACTGCTTCGTCGGAGACTTCAGGGGCGGAGGGCACGGGCAGTTCGGGCCCATCCTCAATGTGCTGAAGCCCGAGATTATCGGGCGAGACCCGTTTGAGCGCGAGCGTCTGTGGAATCGTCTTCCGATTCTCAGCGGACGGCGCGGACTGACCATGAATGCGTGGGCGCCGGTAGACGTCGCCTTATGGGACATCGCCGGCAAGGCAGCCGGTGTGCCAGTTTACAGACTGCTGGGAGCCAGCCGCGACGAGACTGAGGTCTATGCCACTTACCCGCCGCGTCATGTGAATCCGGAAGGCTACTTGGCAGAGGCACGTCAGATACAGGAAGCCGGATTCCGCGCTTATAAGATTCACCCCGGCGTCATGGGCACCACCGATGCCATTACAATGATGGCTGGTGTCCGAGACATCGTCGGCGATGACATGGAGCTTATGCTCGATCCCAATAACGGCTACGATTTCCGTAAAGCCTTGGCGGTGGGAAGCGCCGCTGACGACCTCGGGTTCTACTGGTACGAAGACCCGATTCCGCCTCACGAATACGACAACATTGCCGAACTCAGCAGGCGTCTTATCACCCCGATTTGCATGAGCGACAAACCTGAGAACCAATTCCAGGCCGGCTACCATTACATCCGCCTCAAGGCGCTGAGGCTCGTGCGCGGCACGGCACGGAAGCTCGGCATCACGGGGCTGAAGAAGCTGTGTTCTATGGCTGAAGGATTCGGCATTAACTGCGAGATCGGCACGTCTGGAAACTCGCTGTTGAACATAGCCAATCTTCATGTAATCTGCTCAGTGCAGAACTGTGCGTACTACGAATACTGGATGCCCACGGAGGCGCACCAGTTCGGCTTGGTCGAGGACATATCGCTCAACGAGCGGGGCATTCTGGAAGCGCCCGATACGCCGGGCCTAGGCTTCGCGCTCGATTGGGATTGGATAAACGCACATCGCGTTGCGACCCTGGACTAAAGACCGTTTCATCTCATGATGTGCGTGTAGCGTAACTGCACGGTTGCATCGGAGCATGATAGCGGTATGGCGTGTGCTACTTGCCTCGGAACTTATGTAGTCCAGGTTAGCTGATTACAGGATCGGTTTGTCCAGAATGGCGCCATTACACTGCCCTGTTTAGATCGGCGCTCCGTCCAAGGCTCGCGCAGGGTCGGTGAGATTACACGACGGTGGCGCTATCCACTATGGTCTCGGCTTTCGCGCGATCATCTGAGGACAGCGCCACCAAAGCGTGCCCGTCCCTGCGGTCGATAATGTGCAGGCTCTGTATGTTCACGCCTGCATTCTTGAACCTCTCCGCCACCTTTGCGAGGGCGCCCGGCTCATCCGGGAGCCTGATTACCAGCGACTCGTCCGAGACCGTCTTGAAGCCGGCATGCGTCAGAACCCGTAGCGCGTCATCGTAGGCATCAGTAGTAAGGGTTATGACACCCTTCTCGCATAGCCCTTCGGCGCTTATTGTCTCTATGTTGATCCCCTCGTCGGCGAGCGCCTTGCTTATGTCTGCTATAACGCCCACTTCGTTCCTTGCCATTACAATAATTCTGTTCATTATCACAATCATTCTCCTGTGCTTGGGTCTATCTGTTGGCTGCGTAAACAGTCATCAACCACACTATCTATGATCTCGCGCGTCACATGAGGCATAGCTATGAGATGGGCGATGTCTTCGTAAGGAGCGAGTTGCCACCTTCGAATCACTTCCTCTGACGGCCTGGGAAAGACGACCGTGACCGAGTTCCTGTTCCGCCAAGCCGGGATGCCGCTGTCATTGAAGCGGGAGACGGCATACTCCGCGACGGAGATACACTCTCCTACGATTTCACGGAAACCGTCCAGTCCATGCTGCTCGAAGGCGTACCATAGCATTAGCGGTGTGATTGCGTTGCGCGATCCCGTCAGAGTGGTGTCCAGTACACCCACGTACTCTATCGACCGCGCAATGCGTCCGACATATTCGCGCTTTGTCAGAGCCACGCCACAGGGCATCGGCGACCCGATCATCTTGTGCCCACTCACCGCGACGCTGTCGAAGCCTGCGTCAAATCCATAAGGCTGCGGCTCATCCACGAAGGGTAGAACCATTCCGCTCAGCGCGGCGTCGGCGTGTATGTAAAAGTTTGTAATCACCAGGTCGTCGAGAATCTTTCGCACCCTGCCGACATCGTCCACCGCCCCCTTCATCGTAGTCCCTATGTTCGCAATGAAGATTACGGGCGAGTCGCGATTGATTCTGATCGTCTCATAAAGGTCTTCGTAGTCTATTTCTCCGTTGTCTTGGCTCTTGATCATTATGTTGCGCACCTTCAGAACGCGCAAAATCTTGACCACACTGTAATGAGTATCCTGTGAGAAATACACAACGCCGTCAGGAAACATCTCGCGGCCTATGTACAACCCGTACATGTTCCCTTCGGTGCCGCCGGAGGTGACGTAACCCCAGGCATCATCCCTCGACAGGTGCATCATATCGGCGAACAGACCCACGACTTCACGCTCCATCTCGTGGGTGTTGCTGCGGAAATTGCTGTCGTGGAAGGGATCACCCACGTTGTTGGGGCAGTAGCTCAAGAAAGGCAGCAGCGCCGAGTAGTCGAAGTTCTGGTTGCAAGGGTAGCCCACCAGTTGGGGCTTCAGTGATTCGAAGTCGCGCAGCAGGCCATTGAGCCGTTTCTGAGTCTGCGTATTCACTTCGGTCACCTCCGTCCTGTCATCTCCAACACGCACATATTCAGCTCTGTAGCGCACATCATGTGCAAGATAAGATGCTGTAATACCATGTTAGCACGTAGCCGCGGGCTATCCAGCAACAACACCCTGCCCGTCCTCGCGAGAAAGATTATCCCCGGTTGACAAAGCGTACATCTGTTCGCTATACTCTACCACGTATCATCTTGCATCACAACACATCAACGGAGGCGATATGAGGATTGCCTGCGTGCTCATCACACATCTGAGAGCCAAGGCGGAACTGCAAAGACACGCACACCTGAGAGACGACCAAATAGCCGTAGTGGACAGAACATACGGGAAGCCCCTGGTAGTTGACAGCTCCGCAGGGGCCTCCGCAAGGGCTGGAATGACTCTGGAACAGGCCATGTCCTGCCACAACGGTCTAATTATACTCGATGCGGACGAGCCGTACTACCGGCGCGTCTTCGACGAGGCGGTCAATGCGCTGCTTCAGGTCAGCGACCGTGTTGAGTCCGCAGAACTTGGCACAGCCTACGCGCGTCTGGACGGGCTGGAACTGCTGCACGGAGGCGAGGCGGATGTCGCGGCTGCGCTGCTTAACGCCGTTCCCGCCCACCTTGGCGCGCGTGTCGGCGTAGGTGACGCGAAGTTCACGTCGTACATAGCAGCACGGACCGCCAAGTCACTGGGAACTGCCATCTGCCCGGCAGATACTGTCGGCTTTCTCGCGCCCATGTCCATCGAGCTTCTCCCGTTGTCCGACGATTTGAAGGGCTCGCTGCACAGCTTGGGCGTCCACTATATGGGTCAGGTGGCTTCTCTTTCACGCGATATACTGACCGACCGCTTCGGACGCGAAGGCAGTCTCGCGTGGGAACTGTGCAGCGGCATAGACCGGCGTCCCGTAGTCCCCATAAAGCAGACAGCATCAATCGTTGAGTATGCTTCCTTGCCGTTCTCATCAACTTCCATCGAGTTGCTTCTGGTAACAGCGGACATTCTGCTGCAACGTGCATACGGCAGACCCCAACTGCGGCGCAGGCTGGTTAGCTTGATCACGCTCACCTCAACCGTGCTGGACGCTGCTCCCTGGGCGCAGACTATCCGATTCAAAGAGCCTGTGGGCGACTGGAAGAACGCATCTCAACTGGTCAGAGATCGACTTGAGGCACATCCACCCGATGCTCCTCTGGAAGACTTGACGCTCACTTTAGAAGAACTGAGTGGAGATTCAGGCAGGCAGCTAGGATTGCTGGAAGATGCGAGAGACAGAAGGCGCGGCAGGATAGCGGACATAGACAAGAAACTCCGGACGCGAATGAAAAGCATGCCTGCGCTCCATCGCGTCGTAGAAGTCGCGCCTTGGCATCCCGTGCCCGAGATGCGCGCGCTGAAGGTCCCTGTGGACGCATCCGCCGGTGACGCCTTCACATCTCTACACTCGCCGCTTGCCGTAATCGTGAACGAAGGTGAGGCCCATCGCCCATTAGAAGTCCGGCTGAAGAAAGGCTGGCATAGAATAGATAGAATAGACGACCTGTGGCGCTTCGACCTGTGGTGGCTGCCCACGCCTGTGACGCGCTGCTACTTCAGTGTCACCGATGTCGGCGGTCAGCGTCTTGTGCTGTTCAGGGACGAGCACGACGGCTGCTGGTACAGGCAGCCTCTGTCGGCAGCATAAGGATGTGATCTTGTCATGCCGACAGAATACGCAGAACTTCACTGCAAGAGCTTCTACTCATTCGGACAGGGTGCGTCGCATGTCCACGAACTCCTCGCGCTCGCAGCCGAGTACGGCTATCCGGCGCTCGCCCTGACGGACACAAACCTGTGCGGCGCGCTGGAGTTCGCGCGTCTCGCCAACAACCTGGGAATAAAGCCCGTTAGCGGATGCGAACTCACGCTTACCGATAACAGCCGTCTGACCCTACTTGCCAGAACACGTGAAGGCTACGCCAATATATCGCAGCTGCTCACACTCGCGAATAGCCTTGACCGCCGCGAGCCGCGCCTTGATCCGTCATACCTGCCAGCGCACGCCGAGGGAACCGTACTGCTTACGGGCGGACGCGACAGTCTTATATCTCGTCTGATGCAGCAGGGGCGGCAATCCGAAGCGCTGGCGCAACTGCGACGGTACATGGACTGGCACGGCTCCGACTACGTGTACATAGAACTCCAGCAGAATTTCCTACATGGGGATACGAAGCGCAACAGGCAGCTTGTCGGTGTTGCTCAGGAGGTCGGTACATCCCTTGTAGCAACGAATGATGTACTCTACCACAGCTCGCAGCGATACAAACTCCAGCACGCGCTCGTCGCAGCCGCGCACAACACCACCATAGACCGCGCACTGCGGCACATCAGACCCAACGACCAGTTCTACCTCAAGTCGTCTGAGCAGATGCAACGGCTGTTTCGCCACTGTCCCGAAGCACTAGGCAGCACCCTGCGAATCGCGGATAGCTGCGACTTCAATCTCGACACCGACCTGGGATACTGCCTGCCCGACGCCGATGTGCCGGACGGCTACACATCCCAGACCTACCTCGAAAGGCTATGCTACGAAGCCGCCGTGCGACGCTATGGTTCGGTAACGGAACAAGTGGAGAAGCGCCTGCGCAAAGAGTTCAGGCTCATAGAGCTTCACGGCATGGCAGGCTTTCTGCTGCTGTACCGCGAGATAGCGCTTATAGCGCGGAAGATAGCGGAGGAGCGAGGTCTGGTGAGCCCGGAAGTGCCGCTGGAGAGCAGGCCTCCGGGCAGGGGACGCGGCTCATCCGTCGCGCTGCTCGTGGGTTACCTCATCGGCATCAGCCACATTGACCCGCTCATGTGGGATCTAAGCCTGGAACGCTTCATCTCAGAGGATGTCGGAACCCTGCCCGACATAGACCTGGACTTCCCAAGAAGCATCCGTGATGCACTGATAGAGCGCGTTCATCAGCGCTTCGGACCGAAACATGCCGTGCTTGCAGGGGCAATCGGTACATACAGGCTGAAGGGCGTCATCCAAGACCTCGGAAAGGCGCTGGGACTGCCGCGTGAGCAGTTGAAACTACTGTCGAAGCAGGGGCTATCGGGCGATGCCGCGCTTCTGGGAGATGAGATGCGACAGCTGCCCGACTTCAGAGACAGGGCGGACGCCCCGGGTTGGAAAATGCTGGCGGAACTTGCGCCGCAGCTTATCGGCGCCCCCCGCTCACTGGGCCAGCATGTGGGCGGGATGGTGCTGAGCAGTTCGCCCATATCCGAGATGGTGCCCGTAAGAGCGGGAGCGACCGATGGACGCTACATAATGGACTGGAACAAGGACAGCGTTCAGGACGCTGGCTTCGCCAAGATAGACATCCTCTCCCTGCCGGTGCTCGATCAGATAGAAGAGGCGCTTGACCTCGTCGAGAAACGCACGGGCGCGCGTCCCGACCTGAGTAGGATAGACCCCGAAGACACTGCCGTGTACGACATGATAAACACCGGCAACTCTAAAGGAGTGTTCCTGCTACAATCTCCCGCGCAGCTCAAGATAGCCCAGCGTCTGCGCTCCCGCAACTTGCGCGACCTGGCGTATCAGGTCGCGCTCATACGCCCCGGTGTGGGCATGCAGGGTAGCGCGGTCTCACAGTTCATAGACCGCTACCGCCACGGCGTAGAGTGGAACTACGACCATCGACTGGAGAAGCGCGCCCTGAAACGAGGCTGGGGCATCATAGTCTGGCAGGAGCAAGTGGTGCAGTTGTTGATGGACGTGGGCGGGATGAGCGCTGCGCAAGCGGACGAGGTCCGTCGCGCCTTCGCTAGACCCAACAACGAACACCTGATAGAGACGCACTGGCAGCGCTTTCTGGATGGGGCGCGCAAGAACGACGTTTCAGATGATGTGGCGAAAAAAGTGTTCGGCAAGGTGAACGGGCACTACATGTTCCCCGAGTCTCACAGCCACGCATTCTCCATAACCGCATATCAGGCAGCGTGGCTCAAGCGGTACCACCCAACCGAGTTCTTCGTGGCGCTTATGAACAACCAGCCGATGGGCTTCTATCCGATAGAGACGCTGAAGCAGGATGCCAGGCGCTTCGGCGTGCCGTTCCTCAACCCCTGTGTGAACCGCTCTGAGGCAAAGTGTATTCCGCAAGGCAAGTCCGTGCTGCTGGGTCTGAGATTCATTAAAGATGTGGGGGAAGCGGGTGCCGGCGCTATCATCCGGGAACGGAAGCGTAGCGGCGCATACACCAATGCGGGCGACCTCGTGAGACGCACGGGTCTGAAGCCGCAGGCGGTGGAATCGCTGGTTATGGTCGGAGCGTTCGACACCATCGCCCCCAACCGTAAGCAGTCACTATGGGAGGCAGGTCTGCATTCCCGTCCGGGCAGGAACGGACAGGCTGCGCTCCCCGCTTCGATGGATGCAAGTGTCCCGCGCCTTGCAGACTTCACGGATGCTCAGAAGATGGCGGCTGAGTACGCCGTAATGGGCATATACCCACGAGGACACCTGATGCAGTTCGTCAGACCCACGCTTGCGCCGGAAGTGCTAACCTGCGCCGAAGTGGAGAGGTTGGACGACGGCGCGCCTGTGCTAGTGGCAGGCTGGCCCGTTGCGAGGCAGCACCCCAAGGGCAAAGACGGCACGATATTTGTCACTATCGAGGACGAGACCGGCGATACTCAGGTCATCCTCTGGGCGGATATATACAAGCGCTACCGCAGAGAACTCGGCAGTCAGGTCGTCCTGGTCGCAGGCGAACTATCGCGCTATGACGGCACCGCGAACATCATAGTCTCCGAGGTGCGGGCGCTGCGCTCCGGCGTGCGAATGCCGCGCTCCCATGACTGGCACTGATTACATCGCACACAAAGACGAACCGGATACACCTGCCACTACCGTGCTCGATACGGCTATAATTTCTAGAGACAGACAAAGAAAAAGGAGGGCTCCCATGTGCGGGAGATTCGGACTCTTTCCAGAACTAGACGCACTTGCCGAGCAGTTCAACTTCGACCCTTCGATAATGCATGACATCTATCATCCACGCTGGAACATCCCCCCGACAGCGTCGGTGTTGACCATTCATAAAGACTCACAAGAAAGCATTCCCAGCAAGAACAGCGCAAGACTCCTCCGCTGGGGAATGGCGGGTGCACGGAGCAATAAGACATCAAAAGTAAGCCGTCCCCTGTTCAACGCACGCGCTGAAACCGTGCACAAGCTGCCGTCGTTTCGTGAGGCGTTTAGGGGTCGCCGATGCCTAATCCCCGCAAGCGGCTTCTACGAGTGGGAAAAGAATTCATCCGGTAAAAGGACGCCGATGTGGTTTGAGCGCAAGGACGATGCACCGGTGGCATTCGCCGGAATCTGGTCGAGCGAAAGAACGCCGGACGGCGACATCGACTCTTGTGCCATAATCACCTGCGCCGCCAACAATCTTGTCGCGCCCATCCATCATCGGATGCCCGTCATCCTCTCGCCGGACACCTATCACCAATGGCTCGGTGAAGATGAGGATTCCGACGCCCTGCTCGCGCTGCTGCAAACACAGGAATGGCACGAAATCTCGTACCATCTGGTATCCAGCGAAGTCAACCGCGCCGCCACCGACTATCCGTCACTCATCGAGCGCGCAAGCCAGGAATTACAGTTTGACCTCATGAGATGAACGCTGCCCTCTGCTGAGATGTCTTCAAGCAAGCGCGACAATTGGTATTCCATTCGTCTAACGGCTTCAAAAATGTGCATGTACAACACAAGTATGGTCGTAGTACAATGGAGGTAGTGATGGTAAACAATTCGCCTGTTTTAGGGGAATTGCATCAAGTCGTGGCGCGCGCATTCCAATGCACGATGCCGCTGAAGACCAGACAGGCAGTGGCAGAAACCCAACTCCGCACGCCAATCCGGTTCCAAAAGTTCGCAGGAGCGTAGCTCAGCTTGGTAGAGCATCGGTCTCCAAAACCGAGTGTCGCGGGTTCAAATCCTGCCGCTCCTGCCACTTCCCCACCCACTCCACCATTCCACACACCCTTTCCGTTACAGCGCCACGGCCGGCCGATCTCGCCTCACACCTTTTGAGCAGACAGGTACGCCTAAAATGTAAGCTGAGGATGTGAAGCTGCCCGGCGAGGATTCGAACCTCGGTCAAAGGAGCCAAAGTCCTTTGTGCTACCACTACACCACCGGGCATCGAGGAAATAGCGCGTCCCTGATTTGCACTCAGCTCCGCCGTCTCACATGGTCTTCCCTGCGAAGGACACGCTTCTCTAAATATAGCGTATTGAGATGGCATAAACCAGTAATTTCCGCACTGGCTAGTGGTTTGGTGTTGCGTGCATTATACTTACCCCACTATGCGGCCAAAGGCCCGCCACGCGGCCAAAGGATAAATAAGTCGGTTGGCGAGTCCTTTCCCACTACAAGGCCGCAACAGCAATGTGAGGCGTCAGTTGACCAACGCAATCGCAGTCGAAAACATTCAGCGGATGGCAACGCGAATACGCGAAAATGTCCAGCGCGTTATCGTGGGCAAAGACGAACCCATCAATCTCGCCATCATCGCCTTGCTGTGTCGCGGGCATATACTGGTTGAGGACGCGCCGGGCATCGGGAAGACCACTCTTGCAAAGGCGCTGGCTCAGTCGCTGCAATGCACCTTCAAGCGCATCCAGTTCACGCCCGACCTGATGCCGACCGATGTGCTGGGCGTGAACTTCTACAATCAGCGAACCGGCGACTTTCAGTTTCGCGGCGGTCCGATATTCAGCCAGATGCTGCTCGCGGACGAGATTAACCGCGCCACTCCGCGCACGCAGTCGTCCCTCCTCGAAGCCATGCAGGAACGGCAAGCTACCGTCGATGGCGAAACCAGGCCCCTCCCGGAGCCGTTCCTCGTAATGGCTACACAAAATCCCATAGAAATGGAAGGGACATTTCCGCTGCCCGAGGCGCAACTCGACAGGTTCATGCTTCGCATACGGCTCGGCTACCCTACCCCGGAGGAAGAGTCGGATATACTTCTGCGCTTCGAACGCGATTTCGAGCCGCCGGAGATTGATGCGGTCATAGACGCCGCCGAACTGTCAGAAATGCAGGCACTGGTCAATCAAGTTCTGGTGGACGATGCGGTGCGGATGTACATCGTTGACATCATCCAGTCCTCTCGCACAAATCAATCCCTCACCTTAGGCGCGAGCCCTCGCGCAGGACTCGCGCTCTATAAGACATCGCAGGCGCGCGCCGCCCTCAATGGGCGCGACTTCGTCACTCCGGACGACGTAAAGGAACTCGCCTTGCCCGTGCTCTCTCACCGACTCATTGTCGCCTCCAACGCGCGCCTGAGGGGACGCACGGCAGGACAGATCGTGCGCGAAATTCTCGCCGGCGTTTCCGTGCCTATCGAAAGGTAGCCCATGCTGAGTCAGATGTGGCATGAGTTATGGATTCTCATCTTCGTCGTGCTGATCATCATCGGTGTCTTCGCGGGCGAGGGCTTGCTCATTGGTTTCAGCGTAATGGGCTTGCTCGTGGTGGGCACGGCAAGAATATGGAACAAGGCATCCCTGGAACACCTTACATACGAGCGCGAGTTCTCCCAGCAGCGCGTATTCATCGGAGAAAAGGCGACGCTTTCCATTACCCTGACTAACCGTAAGCCGCTCCCCCTTGGGCGAGTACGCGTCGAGGACGAAGTTCCGGCATCCATGACGCTCGAAGGCGCCGACGTAGTTGGCAGCCCCAACCCGGAAGGAAAGACCCTCCGCCATTCAACTTCAATGTCCTGGTATGAGCGCGTGCGCTGGACTTATGACTTTCAATGCAGCCGCCGCGGCTTCTTTCGTGTCGGGCCCTCGACACTGAACAGCGGCGACCTCTTTGGATTCTTCAGCAGTGAAAGAACCACGCAAGACCGAGACTATGTGCTCGTTTATCCGAGAATAGTTTCCTTGCCGCAGATTGGCATACCCGCCGCGCGCCCTCTTGGCGAGACTCGAGGTGGCATACGCATCTTCGAGGACACATCAAGGCCGATGGGACTGCGTGACTACCAGATGGGAGACCCGCTCAAAACGGTTGACTGGAAAGCAACCGCCAGAATGCAGGAAATTCAGGTACGCACCTTCGAGCCAAGCTCGTCTATGACGGTCGTGCTTGCCGTGGCTGTTGACACCATGGCGCACACATGGGAAGGCTATTCGGCAGTTCATCTTGAACGCATCATCACCGCTGCGGCATCTCTTGCAGTGTACGCCTCCGAGAAGCAGTACAGTCTTGGACTGTTCTCAAACGGCACCCCCGTGCTTGCTGACAGGCCAATGAAGATTGCGCCAAGCCAGTCTCCCGACCAGTTGACCATGATCCTTGAAGCGCTCGCCTCGATCCGTCCACTTCCGATAGGCTCGATTGCCTCGCAGCTAGGACAACAATGGCGTCGTTTCCCGATGGGCGCTACCATCGTCGTCGTCATATCTTTAGTATCTGAAGAACTGCCGCAAATACTGGAAACGATGCGCTCTCACGGACACAAGGTCGTACTTGTCTATGTCGGCGACGAACCCTGCCCGCCGATGCCGGAAGGAGTCCTGCAGCACGAGATTGGGAGTTCGTTCGAAGGTTTGGAATTCGCTGATCAGAGACAAACAAGGCGTTTCGCGGCTATGGGTGCCGAGGGAGTAGAACCGTGAGTCCTACTCGGGAAAAGTTGGTCACCGGCGCCCTGCTCATATCTGAAAGCGCCTGGCTTGTCGCGCTCCTAGGCGTGTTGAGCTTTCCATTCGGCGCCACAGCAAGCCCAATCTCGTGGGTCGCTGTGCTGGCAGTAATGGCAATCTCTCTCATAACAGCGCGCACTCTGGCAATGATTGTCATGCCGTCCTTGATGGCTTATGGCTTGCAGATGATCGCCGGGGTCATCGTTGTGTATCTGATGGTCGCCTCGCAAGTCTCGCCCGACACAGACGTCCTGAATCTAGGCTGGATCGGCGCAATGACTTCCGGAGAGGTGTCTGACAGGTTCATACTGAAGGCGATTTACGGCAGCTTTGGCGGGGCGGCGCTCTGGTGGCGCGGCGGACATATCGGCGCAGCGGACATGCCTTCGGAGAGTCTCAGCACCAGCTTCAAGATTGGCATCCTCATTCTTGCCATCGCTGCGGTTATCGACATCGCCAATCCTGCCGACCTCAATGTATTCCCGATGATGTTTGTCTTCTTCGCCTCGGGTGTTTCAGGACTCATTATCGCGCATATGGCGCCCACATCCCAGCAGACTAACGGAACCCGCACTTGGACGCGCCTGATTGGCGGAATGGTAGGTGCGCTGCTTATCCTGGGCTTACTGTTCAGCCTGCTCCAGCGTAATGTTCTTGCTATAATCGCCGCTCCGTTTCTATGGGCACTGGAACTTATCGCCAAGGCAGTGTTTTACGTTTTCATATACCCCTTGGCTTACATCGTTGATTTCCTGACGAGGGCGTTGTTCGCGTTGCTGGTTTGGCTGGGCGGCGAGCCCCAGCCGGAGAGAACATTCGCACCTCCACAGGGCGTCGGCAACTTCGAAGGTTTCACTAGGGACGGCGAGGCAGAGCCGGTAGCTCTTCTGCTCCTCCAAATCCTACAGTGGTCCGTGGTCACCGCTATCATTGTCGGCGCCCTTCTGCTGATGGCGCTGGCATACAAACGGCGCGCCAGGCGCAGAAGCGAGGAAGTTGACGGGCTGCGAGAATCCCTGATTGAAGACGCCGACCTGACTTACGACTTCGCCAGCCTCCTTCTCAACATGCTGCCTTCCAGATTCCGCAGGCGCAGGGCGCTGCCCGGTCTGCGCCTACCCTCAGATGATCCGAATATCACCGACGTCTTCCGAGTTTATTTCGGCCTCCTGACGCTGGCGGAACAGCGCGGGCATCCGCGACAATCCAGCGAAACACCGTCCGAGTTCCAGCGCACATTGGAAGAACTGTTCCCTAGGTCCCTCGTGCGCGCCGCTACCGCCGCTTTCACGCGAGC
Organism: Dehalococcoidia bacterium; assembly: GCA_965221045.1. Taxonomy (GTDB): domain Bacteria; phylum Chloroflexota; class Dehalococcoidia; order Lucifugimonadales; family JADFKI01; genus Bin90. Next base: position 3,407,503 of record OZ244863.1, on the reverse strand, counting down.
TTGCTACGGGCACCATCCCGCCACACGCGAGCAAATAGACGAGATGCGAATTGAACTGGAGGAAGTGGCTAAAATCAAAGGCAGTTAACGAAGAGACGAGGATCTTTCACAACGAAAAGAGATAAGAAGGAAGGAGATCCACAATTTGAGTGAGATTGAATTTGCTTCAGGCATCGTTCTCTGGAAAGCTGTGTTGCTGACTGCAATTTCATTCGCCGTTGGCATACTTGGTGGATTCGTCGGCCTAGCGCTCGGCACCATACGCCTCCCCGCAATGCTGCTACTGGGAATGGCCGCCCCCATAGCCGGCGGGACAAACATCCTCGTCAGTGGGCTCGCGTGTCTGTCAGGGTCAATCCGTCACCTCCGTGAAGGCCGCGTCAACGTGAGGATAGTCCTCGTGATGGGCATACCCGCGTTTGTTGGGGCATTCATTGGGGGCTTCCTTAGCGATGTTGCGCCCGAAGGAATCCTGATACTGTTCGCCGGGCTGCTCGTTTTCTGGCAAGGAATCGAATTCCTGATTATGGCGCGTGAGCGCAGGAGAGAGGGCGCGTCCGACACCAATATGTTCGGCGGCGAACTGTCAGGTTCGGCAGGCCTGTTCACGCCGGGCCGCATGTCGGCAGAAGCCGGAATCGGGCTGGGAGTTGGCCTGCTCGGAGGCGCCGTAGGGTTGATACTAGGCAGCATTAGACTGCCGGCCCTGATTCGAATACTCCGCGTTGACCCACGCATTGCGGCGGGAACGAACCTCTTCATTGGGATGTTCATAGGAGCATTCGGCTGGGTGGGCCATGTGCTGCAGGGAGAGGTTGACTATGTCTTGCTCGTGCTCATGGGTGGCGCAGCGATGATCGGAAGCTACTACGGCGCAAAACTCACCGGCAAAGTGCAACTCACCAACCTGATATTGGCTATGGGTCTGGTCTTGTTGGCGGTTGGCGCCATTCTTACAGTGCGCGGCGCAACTGACATGTTTTAAGCTGTCGCATGTGAGGGAAATTCGCCGCGCCCCTAAAGCACCGCCCTGCCCACAGCAATACCCGCGAACGCCGCGATTACACCGACCACTATACTCCCTATGACATTCACCGCGGCGCGGAACCAGTCGCCGTCGCCCGCTAACTGTACGCTGGCAACCGTGAGCGTTGAAAATGTCGTGTACGAGCCAAGAAAGCCCACCGCGGCAAACGCTCTTGCTTCGTCTGGCAGACCCATCCGTCCAGCCCCCGCAGCCACCAGCAGCCCAAGCAGAAACGACCCGCTGATGTTTACCGCGAATGTGCCGAGCACCGTCGTGCCGAAAACCCCATTCACCGCGCGGTCAACGCCGTAGCGGGACATCGCACCCAACGCGCCCCCCGCCGCAACCAGCGCCCAAAGAAGCAATCCTCTACCCTCTCGGCAGACCAAGCCCGCGGCTGGCGATGATGTTGCGCTGTATCTCCGACGTACCCGCGCGTATCGTCAGCGACACTGAATCCATCCACTGCTGCGCGACTCTTCCATTGATGTAAGCCCACTTCGAGCCCTCGTCCAGCAGCCCGTACATCCCCAGCATCTGCATACCAAGCTGGCTGATACGCTGGCTTATCTCGCTGCCGACCAGCTTGGCTGCGGACGCTTCCTTATTCGGCACAAGTCCCTCACTCTGCATCCACGCCACATTGTAGGCGACCATCCTGCCCGTCTCATTGGCAGTCCAGAGTTCCGCCAGTCTCCGCCGAAACTTCGGGTCCTCGTTCATCGTGCTTCCGTTCAGCCTTATCTGCTTCGACAGGTCTGCAAGCTCTTCTAGATCGCGGCGGTTCGAGCCGTAGCGCCCAACTCCCGACCGCTCAAAGTCCAAAGTAGTTGCGGCGACATACCAGCCACGGTTCTTTTCGCCGATCATATTCTGCTTCGGTACGCGCGCATTCTCGAAAAACACCTGATTGAAGTAGTGTACGCCGAACATGTTGATAATAGGCGTGACCTCAATGCCGGGCGTGTTCATATCCACGATGAGGACACTGATGCCGCGATGCTTGGGCGCATCCGGGTCAGTACGCACCATAATGTAACAGCGATTTGCGCGCTGCGCCCCGCTAGTCCATATCTTGGAGCCATTAAGTACGAAGTCGTCCCCATCCTCGACGGCGCGCAGTTGAAGCGAAGCAAGATCGGAGCCGGATTCCGGCTCGCTGAACCCTTGGCAATAGACGGCCTGTCCTTCGGCAATCTCGGGCAGGTATCTCGCCTTCTGTTCATCAGTGCCGTACAACATAATGGACGGGCCGACCATGTGCGTTCCCATGCTCGTGTCCCGCGTGGGAGCGCGGAAATAAGCCGTCTCCTCGTTGTAAATCATCTGTTCGATGTGCGGCCTTCCCTGCCCGCCGTACTCCTCGGGCCATGCCAGTGTGAGCCAGCCGCGCTCAACGAGCTTACCCGTCAGACTGCGGATAGTCCGCCAGTTTTCATCTGTGAAATAGTCGTCCGGCACAATCCCGTTCCAGTCCTCGCCGAGATTCTTGGCAAGAAACTCGCGCACCTCCCGTCGGAAGTCTTCTTGTTCATTGGTGAATTGAAAGTCCATGTTGATCCTGTCATTTCCTTCTGGTTACAGAGAACGATATACATCACGGCGATGATTCAATCGAGCGATGCTAATCAATCTTGAAACATCATCGATTTCATAAATGATACGATAGTTACCGACTCGAACTCTGTAAAGTCGGTCATACCCTCGGAGGTTACGATAACCAGGTGGCCGTGGATCTGTAGAAAGGCTAGTTACGACGGAACGAATGCGTCGCTTGATCTGTCGGATAATTGTCTCAGTTCTCTTGCTGACGCTGATGAGAACTGAATGGAATATCCATCTTCAGTCATCTACCAGTGATACCTGCCATTCTTCCCCTTGTTCTAGCTCAGCGTCTAACTCTGCCTTCAAAGTTTCCCAGGGAATCATCGGTCCCTCATTCAAAGCGTTTTGGGCGAGTATGCCATCGTAGAACTCCTCCCACAAGTCTCCCCATTCTTCAAGATCTAAAACGACAGATTTCGCATTACCTTGTTCATCGACAAGGAATTATATGCCTTTCATCTTCTCTACTCTACTTCCCTTAGCCCAATTACATCTGCTAGCGCAAGGACAGCGCCTCAACATACCGCCGCGCCGCGATCCCAGCCGTCGCCCCATCGCCCGCTGCACTGACCAGCTGTGCAGCCGAGTTCTGCCGTATGTCCCCTGCCGCGAAAATGCCGCGCGCGGGCGTACTCATCCAGATGTCCGTTGGAATGTGCCCCGCATTGTCGAGCGGCAGAACATCTTGTAGATACTCCGTGTTCGGGTCCAGTCCTATGTAAATGAAGACGCCCGACAGGTCAACGCACGATGTTTCCCCTGACACTTCGTCCTTTATGCCTACACCTTCAACCTGACCATCTCCTAGCACTTCACAGATTGTAGTATTCCAGCGCACTTCAATCTTTGGATTGGACATCACGCGCTCTTGCAGGACCTTCTCGCCGCTGAAGGTGTCGCTCTTATGAAACACGATGACCTTGCTTGCGTACTCCGTAAGCACAAGAGCCTCGTCCAGCGCAGAATCGCCGCCGCCCACGACGCCGACCGTCTGGTTCATGAAGAAACCGCCATCACATGTCGCGCAGTACGACACCCCTGCACCATAAAGTTCCTCCTCACCGGGAACTCCGAGCTTCCGTAGAGTTGAGCCACCGGCGACAATGACCGCACTGCCCAAATAGTCCTCGCCCCAGGCCGATGCCTGCCAGTAGGAGCCATTCTGCGTTAGCTCCTCGACCTCGCCCAGACGTATATCCAGCCCATACTTCATCGCTTGCTGCTGCATCAACGGCCCGATTTCAGCTCCGGATATGCCGTCAGGGAAGCCGGGAAAGTTTTCGATGCTTTCCGCATTGATGACCTGACCGCCCGGCATCAGCCGCTCCAGCATCAGCGTCTTGAGACCGGCGCGGCAAGTGTATATTCCAGCCGTGAGTCCGGCCGCGCCACCACCGATTATGATGACATCATAGGTATTATCCTGCATGTCCGGCCCTCTGAACGCGCTAGATCAACCCTTGTTCCCGCACTTCCGCCAGCGCATTTCCAATGCCCTCCACTGATTCATCTATGTCCTGCTCCGTGTGCGCCGCGCTAAGTATGAATCGCGCGCCGCCGTGCGCGTTCCCCGCGTGCACGCCATGATTCAGCATCGCAAGGCCGAGTTGAGTTTGCAGTTCCGGGTCATCGGAATTACGCATATCGCGTGCCGCGTTGAGGTTCTTGTCCGGGTCGGCAGCGTCCGAATCAACATTCAAGCGCAAGAAGATCAGCGAGTTGATGCCTGTCGCGCACCCCGGAATCTCCAACTTCGTCAGAAGTTCGTTCATACCTGACTTCAAACGCTCGCCCATAGCCGCAGCCCTTTCATTGACATCCGTTCTCGCCACCAGTTCCAGCGCCTTGATGCCAGCCACCGCGGATAGCGGGTTGGCGTTGAAAGTGCCGTTGTGCGCGATGCGTCGGTCAGGGTCGTTGCCGCCCTCTATCATGTTGATGATGTCCGCCTTCCCTGCCACAGCGCCACCCGGAAGCCCGCCACCCAGAATCTTCGCCATCGTGGTCATATCAGGAGTCACGCCATATAGCGACTGAACGCCGCCCTTCGCCACGCGGAAGCCCGTCACTACTTCGTCGAAAATAAGAACCACACTGTGTTTCTCTGTAATGTCCCGGAGCTCGTGCAGGAAGCCAGGGCGAATCGGCTCCAGGCCCATGTGCGCGCCCGTCGGCTCCAGTATGATAGCGGCAATGTCATCACTCCGCTGAAGCGTCTGCTCCACCGCGTCAATGTCATCCGGCGGCAGCACAATCATCGTGCTCAGCGTCTCCTGCGGGATGCCACCTAGTCCTGCGCCGCCCGCCGCGAGGTAATCGCTCCAGCCGTGGAAGTGCTCCTCAAACTTGATGACTTTTGTCTTGCCCGTGTACGCTCGCGCCATGCGTATCGCCATCATCGTCGCTTCAGTGCCCGAACTGTGGAAGCGCACCTTCTCCGCGCTAGGTATCAACTGCTGCACCAACTGCCCCCAGTGCATCTCTAGGTCCGAAGACATGCTCAGATGTGTGCCTATTGCCACCTGCTCCTGCACCACCCTGACAATCTCAGGATGCGCGTGCCCCAGCATCATTGAGCCATGCCCGGTCCAGAAATCGACGATGCGATTGCCATCGACATCCCACTTCACGCCGCCCACTCCATGCGTACCGTAGAGCGGGAACGGCGACATTCGCCGCCCATCGTGCGTCACCCCGTCCGGGAAAATGTCGCGCGCGGTCGCCCAGCGCTCAGCCGATCCGGTATGCAGGTCAAGGTAGCGTTGCTCTATCGTAGATACCATAATTTTCCTTCCATTTGCGCTTGAAGTCTCATCTGCTAGGGGCTGTCTGTATTATATCCCCAAGCGTATAATATGCAACGAAACGCCTAACGACTTCAACGAGACGGGACGGACATAACAATGAAGAGTTTTCTGACGAACCTCGAGTGCACATACTGCGGCATTGAACTCTCGGCCGATGAGCCCCACCGCACTTGCCCCGACTGCGGCAAGGTGCTATACCCTCGCTACGATCTGCAGTCCGCGAGCGCCGCGCTGAAACGCGAAGACCTCAAAGATCGCCCACCGAACATGTGGCGTTACTTCGAGGTGATGCCCGTGCTCGATGAAGCAAATGTGGTCACCCTTGGCGAAGGATTCACGCCCATCTTTAAGACAAACCGGCTCGCTACCGACACTGGATGCAGTTCGCTGTTCATCAAGGACGAAGGCCTCAATCCGACCGCATCATTCAAGGCGCGTGGCCTTGGCGCGGCGGTCTCCAAGGCAAAGGAACTCGGCATCACCCGCCTGACAATGCCCTCGGCAGGCAACGCCGCAGGCGCCATGACCGCTTATGCAGCCAAGGCAGGCATGGAGGCTTATGTCTTTATGCCCAAAGACGCGCCTGAAGCGAATCGCGTCGAGGTCGAAGTCAGCGGCGCAAACCTGGAACTGGTGGACGGCTTCATCACCGACGCCGGACGCATTTCCGCGCAGCGCGCAGAGGAACTCGGGCTGTTCGACGTATCCACCCTGCGCGAGCCGTACCGCGTCGAGGGCAAGAAGACGATGGGCTACGAGATTGCCGAGCAGATGGGGTGGACCCTCCCCGATGTCATACTATATCCCACCGGTGGTGGCACAGGCATCGTCGGCATGTGGAAAGCGTTTAGCGAGATGGAGGCAATGGGCTGGATTGACGGCAAGCGTCCCAAGATGTTCGCCGTGCAGTCGGAGGGCTGCGCCCCAATCGTTCGCGCCTTCAAAGAGGGCACAGAGTTCGCCGAGCCGTGGGAGAACCCGGACACCCTTGCAGCAGGCATCCGCGTTCCCGCCGCGATAGGCGACTACCTGATACTGCAATCGCTGAGGGAAAGCGGCGGTGGCGCAATCACGGTCAGCGAGGATGAAATCCTGTCAGACTTGCGAGCCGTGGCTTCCCTTGAGGGCATGTTCATCTGCCCGGAGGGTGCGGCAATTGTCGCCGCGCTGCGCAAACTGCTCGCCGACGGAACGCTATCGCCCGACGAGTCTATCCTGCTGCTGAATACAGGCTCAGGACTGAAGTACCTCGATATGATCCGGTAACAAGGCCTAGAGAAGTTCCAGGTCTCTGACATACGGCGCGAATGTCGACATTGAAGTGCGGAACATCTGCTCAACGAGCGCGTGGTCCGGCACGCACTCGGGACACTCTTCATTCACGCCCTTGTGATACTTCACGGTCAGCTGCCCGCCCCTCATATCGATGTACTCAAGCGACCCGCCTTCGGATGCCACTATGATCTGTATATTGTCCAGTATCGCCTGAACGCCGGGGTCTGTATTGACTGCCACTGAGGGCCTCCTTACTTCCTGCAATCGAAACCATTCGTGAGATTATTCGTTGTGGCGGGACTTGTCAACAATCCTGCTTGTCCTGAGGTCAAAGTTATATGGGAACTCGCGTGACTGCTTTTTATCTCGACTTTGCACATTTCATACGGAGTATAGACAAGATATAAGAACAGGGTAAGATGACCGAACCACCCCATCAAGAAGGTCCGGTTATGCTCACCCTGCCCGATGCCATTATATCCGTACTCCGACCATTCTCAACTCTCTTTCGAGATAGAACCTGGTCAAAGGCGCAACTACTGCTCGTCGGCGCCATCCTCGCCCCGCGCAAGCGCACCGTCACGTCAGCCCTGCGCGTAATGGGTCTCAGCGACGATGCCGGCTTCGCGAAGTATCATCAGGTGCTCAACCGAGCTGTCTGGTCCCCGCTGCAGATGAGCCGTGTCTTGCTTATGCTCCTAGTTGAGCATCTCGCTCAAGATGGGGAACCACTGGTGTTCGGGATAGACGAGACGCTGGAACGCAGACGCGGCAGTCGCATCAGCGCCAAGGGAGTGTTCCGAGACGCCGTGCGCTCAAGCGAGTCCCACCTGGTGAGGGCGAGCGGACTGCGCTGGGTCAGCCTGATGTGGCTGGCGCATATCCCCTGGGCGAATCGCACGTGGGCACTGCCCGTTATGACTGCACTGGCTCCGGCAGAGAGCTATCATCAGAAGGTGGGACGCCCACACAAGAAGATCACAGATTGGGCACGACAGATGATTATCCAACTGCGCCGCTGGCTGCCAGACCGGCGCATAGTCGTCGTGGCCGACAGGGGATACGCAGCGCTCGAACTCCTGCACAGCTGCCAGTCCCTGCGCCAGCCAGTCACCTTCATCAGCGGACTCAGGCTTGATGCTGCGCTCTTCGAGCCCGCTCCACCCAGAATGCCCGGTCAGATAGGTAGACCACGCCTGAAGGGACAGCGACTGCCCTCTCCCATCGAACTCCTGGACAACCCCGATGTGTCCTGGACCCGGGTATCTGTGCCCTGGAAGGACGGACCGGCGCGCACACTGGAGATTACATCCGAGACCGCAGTCTGGTATCGCTGGGGACGACCTCCCGTACACATCAGATGGGTGCTGATCAGAGACCCGCTCTGCCAGATGAGGACTCAGGCACTGGTCTGCACCGATACTGAGGCCGATCCCCTTCAGATCGTCCAATGGTTTCTACTGCGCTGGCGCATCGAGGTCACCTTCCAGGAGGTACGCGCCCACCTTGGAGTAGAGACTCAGCGCCAGTGGTCCGACAAGGCTATCTCTCGCACCACGCCTTTGCTGCTGGGACTGTTCTCCTGGGTTACTCTCGCCGCCGGGTTGCTGCGGCAGGAACGCCCGGTTGCCCTGCGTTCGTGCGCCTGGTATGCCAAGTGTGAGCCCACCTTCATCGATGCGATCGCGCTGGTGCGCCGGCACCTGTGGTTTGCTTCTCAGACTTTATCCACATCCCCGTCCGAGTCTGATGTGGCGAAAGTCCCTCTGCCTCTATTCAATCGTCTTGTGGATTCCCTTGCCTACGCAGCCTGAGCGTCTGTATATCTGCTTGCTTCGATTACTCTGATGTACAAAGTCGAGTTTATATCCTGTACAGCGCTTCCGTATTCCGTGCGAACAGGTCCCTATTCTCATCATCCGAAAAGTCCGAGACTATTTCAGTGTATGCATCGATCAAGGTATCGTATCTGCTGAACAGGCTATCCACAGGCCAGTTCGTGGCAAATATACTGCGTGGGACTCCGAAAGCCTCGATGCAACTCAAGACATAAGGGCGGATGCTCTCAACCGTCCAGTTGTGATCGCCCATCCCAAGCCCTGAAATCTTGCAGACAATATTCTCCGCAGTTGCTGCGGTGGCCATCCCACGCTTCCACTGCTCGAAGTAATTCTCATTTCGCTCGGCGGGATTTCCCGCGTGATCGATCACGATTACTGTGTTCGGGAACTTGTTCGCAAGCGCGACCAGCTTCTTCATATCCTGCCACTGTGCTGCGATGCTTGCATGCAGATTGTACTTCTCAAGCAGAGAGTATCCCCTGTGAAAGTCCTCGGACACGAGGAAGTCCCCATAAGAGAAATCCCGTATCCCGCGCATTCTCGGAAACTCGCAGTGCCGCTCAAGCACAGCCTCAACTTCCGGCGCGCGCAGGTCCGCATGCGCGACGATCGCGTGAGGAAAGCCTGTGCGCTCCGCCGCTTCCACCAGCCATTCCGTCTCCTTAACCGGGTCCTTTGAGCCGATAGCTGCCTGCACATGCACTGCCTTCGTGACATTGGAAGCGCGTGTTATCTCGATGAAATCCTCGGCAAGGAAGTTTCGCTCGCCCAGCTTTCGCATCTGCTTCCCAATCACCGGCGGGTCAGCATCCGGTTGCCAGTGACCGTAAAACAGTTCCGGATGGTGCATGTCATAGAAATGTACATGCGCGTCAACAAACTCCAGCTTACCCATGAGCACAATCCTCTGCTAACTTAATCTAAACGATAAATGTCTGCGCTACCACTGGCTAATTTCGCTCTGCTCTGAGCGCGTCAATAAAGCGCCGGTCTTCGGGAGTTAAGTCGGCACTCTCCAGCAGATCAGGGCGTCGCTCCCATGTACGGCGCAGCGCTTCCTGCCGGCGCCAAGTCTCAATATGGCCGTGGTTCCCAGACAGAAGGACTTCTGGAACTTCGCGACCGTCATATACAGCAGGTCGCGTGTACTGGGGAAACTGAAGCAGGCCCGTGGAGAACGAATCATTCTGCGTCGATTCAATAGATCCCACTGCCCCTGGAATAAGACGGGTTACAGCGTCTATGAGGATCATTGCTGCTAGCTCACCTCCACTGAGAACGTAGTCCCCCACGCTGATCTCACAGGTCGCAGCGCCCTCCCGTACTCGCTCATCCACACCCTCATAACGCCCGCAGATGAGAATGAGGTCGCGGTGCGTCGCTAGCTGTTCTACGACAGGCTGGGTCAATGGCGTTCCCTGGGGCGTCAGCAGTATGACAGGAGCGGAGTCTTCAAGGCGGGCGCCCGCCTTTACGCTGTCAACCGCTCTGAGTATCGGCTCAGGCTTCATCACCATGCCAAACCCGCCGCCATAGGGATAGTCGTCCACGCTGTGATGCCTGTCGGTCGTGTAGTCGCGAATATCGTGCAGGTTGATTTCCACCAACCCACGCTCAACGGCGCGCGCTATGATGCTCTCCGACATAGGCCCGTCGAACATCCCTGGGAAAATCGTCAGCACATGGAAGCGCATTGCATTGGCCCATGGCATTAAGAAATAGCGTGAGTGCGCCAGCCCTTAACCATCTCCAGCCCATGGACAAGGGCGGGCATCACAACGGCCAGCGTCTCGCGCACTGCCTTCTCGCTGCCAGGCAAATTGACAATTAGGCAGCCGGACCGCACGCCCGCTGTGGCGCGACTCAGCATTGCAAAGGGCGTGAATTGCAGGGTCTGCATACGCATCGCATCGCCGATTCCCGGCGCCTCAATATCCAGGATGGCCCGCGTCGCTTCAGGCGTCACGTCGCGCGGACCCAACCCGGTGCCGCCCGTCGTCAAAACGAGGTCAACGTTGCCTCCATCGCACCACCCACGCAGCCTTTCCGCTATTTGAGACTGCTCATCGGCAACAATATCCCGTAGTACAAGCGAGTAGCCCTCCGCGGCCATGATTTCACAAATCGCATCACCACTCCCATCGACCGCGCGTTCTCCACTCGCACCCGTATCGCTGACTGTGAGCACGCCCAGATTAAACCCATTGCCCATATTCACTGACATTGTCAATAAACCACCTAAACGTTGTTTCGGAACTGTATTAGAAATGTTGCAAACATATACACAAAAAGTCCTTGCGTAATTTGTGAAATCTTTGCGAAACTCTTTGCACGGTGATGCAAGACATAGCTACATGCAACGAATCCATTCTAACATGGACGCTTGGCTTCACACCACAGACCGCCTTAATCACAAGAGATCATGCACAGGAGACCACGGGGGAGGGACTAACTTGCAGCGGCAATCCGTGACACGAGAGCGACTCGATCAGATCGGGCGGTGAGAACTTTCCACACGCCGGTAATGGTGGAGGAAGTTCTCTCAGCGCTGCAAGTAAGAACAGGGGGACACTATATAGACGGCACTACTGGGGAGGGGGGTCATTCGCTTGCGATATTGGGCGCAGTATCGCCCCCACCGCATCTGCTCTGCCTTGATGTAGATGCGGAAGCTTTGGAAGCAGCAGGAAATCGAATGATGGAATACGGCGGGAATGCCACTATGAGGCAGGCAAGCTACAGCGATGTAGCGGAAGTGGCGGAGGAAGCGGGTTTCCTGCACCCAGACGGGATGCTGCTAGATTTAGGGCTGTCATCACTGCAGTTGGATAAGGGAGAGCGCGGCTTCAGTTTCAGGCAGGAAGCGCTATTGGATATGCGCTTTGATCCATCGCAATCGCTAACCGCCGGTGACATCGTAAATGGATACAGGGAAGTGGAATTGGCGGATATTATCTACCGCTACGGGGAAGAAAGAAGGTCAAGGCGGATTGCACGGGCAATAGTTGGCAGCCGTCCGGTTGGAACAACGACACAGCTTGCGGAAATAGTAACAAACTCGGTTGGAAGGCGCAGAGGCAGGATTCACCCTGCAACAAAAACATTTCAGGCGATACGCATTGCAGTTAATGATGAGCTCAGCAACATACAGCGCGGACTTGAGGGAGCGGTTGACACACTTGGCGCCAAGGGACGCCTTGCTGTCATCGCATACCACTCCACCGAAGACCGCATCGTCAAGAACGCACTGCGTTTCATGGCTTCAAGTTGTATATGCCCGCCTTCAGTTCCGCAATGCGTATGCGGACATGTTCCGACAGTCAGAATTGTCAACCGACGAGTCATTAAGCCTTCAACCCAGGAAGTGCGCTCGAATGCGAGAAGCCGCAGCGCCCGCCTTCGAGTTGCCGAAAGATTACAAATTCAGGCCATTTAGGTCCGTCCCTGCCACAACAAATGTCAAATAGGCATAGGAAGGAATCAAAAATGCGTGGAGTAGGAATGCAGAACTCCAAGTTATTTGCAGCAATAGATATTGGCACAACCAAGGTGCTGACCGTCATTGGCAAGAAGGCCGACGACGGGCGGATAGAAGTACTTGGGCATGGAATGGCTCCCTGCTCAGGCGTCCGCAAGGGCGTGGTCGAGGACGTCGCCGCCGTACAGACTTCCGTTCGAAGTTCCGTCGGTCAGGCGGAGCGGGCAAGCGGAGCACAGGTGGATACAGCATACGTCGGGATCACCGGCATGGGTATTTCATACGAGAAGCGCCGCGACACCATCGACTGGGTTGGCAAGCATGGAGTCATAACCTACAACGAAGTTGAGAAGGTGCCAACGTCGGTTGTAGGAAATGGCGCGAATGGCCACCACTTCGGTCGCAAGGTGATTCACGCAATTCCGCAAAGCTACTCAATCGACGGCAAGATGGGCGTCTCCGATCCCATGGGCATGCACACGAGCAAGGTCGACGTGGAGACCCACTTAGTACAAGCTTCCGAATGGGAGATTTCAAAGCTTACCAAGGCTCTCGAAGGTGCCGGCATCAAGATAGAATCGCTGGTCCTCGAGGCGCTCGCGAGCAGTGAGTCGGTCCTGATGCAAGAAGAAAAAGTCCGTGGCGCGGCGCTCATAGACATGGGCGGCGGCACCACCGACGTGATGCTCTTCAAGGATGGCGCCATGCAATATTCTTCCGTCATTCCAGTGGGAGGGTACCAGTTCACCAACGATATCTGCGTTGTGTACAACACAACTTACGAAGCCGCAGAGGAGATTAAGCTCAATCAGGCGAGCGTACTGGCAAATGCCGCAAAAATTCACGAGGAAGTGTCGCTTCCCGTACCGGGTGGGCACACCTGCCTCAAAGTCTCGTTGCATGACGTCTGCCAGCTGACCAGGGAACGCGCTCAGGAACTGACCCGCCTGATCATCCTCAAGTTGCGAGAAGGCGGCATCGATGACCTAACCGACTATCGCATCGTGCTTTCGGGCGGCGCCTCTAGGCTCACAGGCTTCTTTGACATGTTTAAGATGGGCACTTCCGCAGATGTTCGACAAGGAGCGCCACTAGGCTACCTCGGCGTGCCGCGTGAGCTTCAGACTCCGATGTGCAGCACTGCAACGGGCATCCTCTTGTGGGCGGCCCATCAAGACGATGATGAGCCAAAGCCCCACGCCATCGGTCAGCACGATAGCCGACGCCAAAAGAAGCAGAGCAGACCCAAGCCCAGCAAGCCTGGTGTGAATGGCAACGGGCACCACAACAGAAGCGGCATTCTCAGTCTATTCAAGAGATAAGACGCGCATCGCCGATCTCTATTATCGTTTGGAAACAAAAATCTTCTTATGCTAAGGATTACAGGGGAGGAAACAATGGCTACAGCGACCAAAGAACTCGAATACATCAGAGAAATGGACGGTATGGCGCGCATCAAAGTCATCGGCGTCGGCGGGGGTGGCTCGAACGCTGTATCTCGCATGTTCCGGGAACGCGTGCCATCGGTCGAGTACATGATCATCAACACGGATGCTCAAGCCCTCGTCACTTGCGACGTGCCGCTGAAGATGCGCATCGGCGACGGTCTGACTTCAGGCAAGGGCGTTGGCGGAAACGCCGAACTCGGCATGAAGTCGGCTGAAGAAAGCCGCGAAGAGCTTTACGATGTCATTCGCGACGCCGACATGGTCTTCGTAGCCGCCGGGATGGGCGGTGGTACGGGAACGGGCGCCGCGCCGGTCATCGCCGAGATTGCCAGGGAAACGGGCGCGCTAACGGTCGGCGTTGTCACAAGGCCCTTCGCCTTTGAGGGCAAGCGCCGCGCCGACTCCGCTGACGAGGGCATCAATCGCCTCAAAGCGCATGTGGACACGCTGCTGGTAATCCCGAACGAGCGCCTGCATATTATCTGCGAAGAAGAAATCACCGCGCAGAACGCCTTCCTCATGGCGGACGACGTCCTGCGAATGGGCGTGCAGTCCATCGCCGAACTGATCACGGTTCCGGGTGAAATCAACCTTGACTTCGCAGACGTACAGTCCATCATGCAGGACTCGGGCCCTGCATGGATGTCCATAGGCTGGGGTGTGGGCGAGCACCGCGCCAGAAGCGCCGCCCAGACCGCTATCACCAATCCGCTGCTTGATGTTTCCATTGAAGGCGCGCGCGGGGTCCTCTTCAACATCACCGGCGGCAGCGACCTCAAGCTCTCCGAGCTGCACGAAGCGGCAGAGGTTATCCAGAGAGTAGTGGATCCTGAGTGCAACATCATATTCGGCATGGCGACCGACCTCAAGATGGAAAACGAGATTAAGCTCACCATCATCGCCACCGGCTTTGAGCAACCGGGAGACATAAAGGAAACCGACGATGGCTATGCCAATATGCTCCTCGACGCAATGGCAAGCGATACTGGCAAGCTCGATCTTCCTCCGTTCTTGCGGCGCTACTCCAAGCCCCAGAGGGCGCAGGCCTCCAGAAACGGCGCTCGCTAACTAGGCGCGACTAATAATCAGGCAGACAGCAGCCTCCCCATTTGAGCGGGTCGTCGGTTCCGGCGACCTGCTCATCTCGCGCTACATAGGACAGAACCACAATCCCAGGCCGAGCCGTGCAGCGCAATCCGCCTCTCCCTCTCCACAACCTATGTCCCCTTCATGTAAGAGACAGAGCGTCGAATCAGAAGTTAGCCTCCATATCAAAGACCTTCTGCATCCGGCGCACATGGCGCTCTTCACCGGAAAACTCCGCTGACACGAACGCGTCAACAATCTCCTTCACTAGTTCTTCGCCGATTATGCGCACGCCCATGCAGAGTATGTTCATATCATCATGCTCCACGCCCTGATGCGCCGAATATGTGTCGTGGCAGACGCTGGCACGTATCCCCCTGACCTTGTTGGACGCAACTGACGCTCCTACGCCGCTGCCGCATAGCATCACGCCCCTGTCAGCGTTCTCCGCCGCCACATACTCCGCAACAACTTTGGCAAAGTCAGGATAGTCGTCCAGCGCATCGTAAGTATGCGCCCCCAAGTCAACAACTTCGTGACCTGCCGCTTCCAGCAATGCTTTCACCGGCTCTTTCGCCGGGTAACCCGCGTGATCTGCCCCGATTGCAATTCGCATTTTTCATCCTCTCGCATATCTCAGTCATGGCATTCAGAGGGTAAATTTACTCATCTATGGCGTCAATTATAACTCAGGCGCATGCTCGATACTCGCAGCCCATGCCACGCGCCTCTACCCACGCGCCACCACATTGAGATAACAGGCTCCGAATGCTACACTGCGCCCAAATCAAGCAGGGCAAGGTGACGCAATGAAAATAACCGAGGTCAAGGCATTTGCGACAAGACCACCGGAAGCAACTCGCAACTACGTCTTCGTAAAGGTTTCCACCGACGAAGGGATTATCGGCTGGGGCGAAGCAACCGTCGGGGCAATATCAGTCGGCGCAGTAGTTGAAGAACTCGGCGAGACGCTAGTCGGCAAAGACCCCTTCCGCATCGAAGAGCACTGGCAGAATCTCTACAACTTCGGGCACAATGTGCGCGGCGGCGTGCTCCACATGGCAGCGGTAAGTGGCATCGACATCGCCCTCTGGGACATCAAGGGCAAGGCGCTGAACGTACCCGTATACGAGCTTATCGGCGGCGCGATGCGCGACAAGTTCTGGGCTTACGGACGCTTCGACGGACGCACTCCCGACGACGCTGTGCAAAACGCCCTCGCATGGGTCGAGCAGGGAATGACCGCGCTCAAAGGCGACCCGTTCGCCCACCAAGGCATATTCACCACCGTTGAGTCCGAACGAGACGCGCTCTCCAAGGTCCAAGCAGTGCGCGAAGCCGTCGGTGACGACGTCGAGCTTCTGATCGAAGTACACGGCAGGCTCGCACCGCACGAGGCAATCCGAATGGGCAACGCGCTCGAGGAATACCGTCCATTCTGGTTCGAGGAGCCTGTTCCGCCCGAAAACATCGACGCTATGGCGAAGGTAACGGCAGGCGTCAACATACCCATCGCCACGGGTGAGCGCATCTACACCAAGTGGGGCTTCCGCGAGCTGTTCGAAAAGCAGGTCATAGACATGGCGCAGCCCGACATCTGCCACGCCGGCGGCATCCTGGAATTGAAGAAGATTGCGGCAATGGCAGAGACCTACTATGTCGGCTTTTGCCCGCATAACCCCTATGGCCCAATCAACACTATGGCCGCGTTGCATGTGGACGCCACCTGCCCCAATTTCCTCATCCAGGAAGGCGGGCACGGCGCTTGGTATCAGCATGTAGTCAAGGGCGAGTTCCCCTTCCAGAAGGACGGCTACTTCAGCCTGCCGGAAGGTGTCGGACTGGGCATCGAACTAGACGAAACCGCGATGCTTCGCCATCCGCCCGGCAACGACAGCCACCCCGAGGGCTATCTTCAAGCGGCGCACTTCCCTTCCCGTCAGCAAAATATATGGATCTGATTTGAAGCGGCAGACGCAAACAATTATAGGCGGCCTTCAGCACGAAAGCAGAAACTCGGGAAAGACGACCCATCCGTATTGAGGATAGAGAGTTTTCCTGCTAACATACTCGCGCAGCCAATCCCCACAGGAACGGTGAGCGCTTACAATGAAATCTCTCAGCACCCGACTAGGTATCCTAGCGGACAAACAGAACACGTACTTGCGTTAAAAAGCCTTCCTGCCAAGGCGCGGGAAGGCTTTTTGCCGTTTGAATTCACATCGTTTGTGTAAGTCATGAGTCGATCGAGCATAACAGACGTGCCCGGCATAAGCGTCGGTCACTACACCGATATTGCAGCTGCTACCGGCTGCACCGTGATCATCTGCGAAGACGGCGCGGTCGGCGGCGTTGATGTGCGCGGCGGGGCACCCGGCACCCGAGAAACCGACCTCCTGCGTCCCACCGCCCTTGTGAACGAGGTCCATGCCATGCTGCTCAGTGGCGGCAGCGCGTTCGGATTGGCGGCAGCGACCGGTGTGGTTCAACACCTTGAGTCAAAAGGTATCGGTGTTCAATTCGGCGGCGCAGTCATTCCAATAGTCCCCGCCGCAATCCTTTTCGACTTGGGACTTGTTCAAGGCAACGTCCGTCCCAACGCTGAAGACGGTGAAGCCGCCTGCCGGAACGCCTCCGCCGAACCGCCTGCTCAAGGAAGCGTGGGCGCAGGCACAGGCGCAACCGTAGGCAAGATGTTCGGAATGGATCGTGCAACCAAGGGCGGCATTGGTTCGTCAAGCGTATCCCTTGGTGAAGGACTCATTGTAGGAGCGATTGTCGCCGTAAACGCCATTGGCGGTGTATATGAAGCAAAAACCGGACGCATCATCGCGGGTCCCCGCACAGAGGCCGGCGACGAAATACTCGACGCAATGGATGTAGCGGTCTCACCCAACGTTGGCTCTCCCCAGACTACGACTTCTTCAAACACCACCATCGGCGTTGTCGCAACGAACGCATCGCTGAATAAGGATCAGGCGAACAAGCTGGCATCCGCAGCGCAAGACGGAGTCGCGCTCGCCGTGCGACCGGCGCATCTCATGGGAGACGGCGACACGATGTTCGCCCTAGCCACGGGCAAGTCCGATTCGGCATTCAACATGAACCAACTGTTGGCAGCAGCCGTTATGTGTGTCAGCGACGCCATCGTCCGCGCCGTCACCGAAGCCGACTCACTCGGCGGCGTGCCGGCAGTCAAGGACTTACAAAATGTATAGCCTCGACAAGTCATCCAGCATTGGCTTCATCGGTGCCGGCAGAGTCGGCGGCTCGCTCGCCCTCGCAATGTCGCGGGCTGGCTATTCTGTCGTCGCCGTATCGAGCCGCACGCCTGCGTCCGCACGGCAATTCGCCGCCCGCATCGAAGGCTGCGTCGCATACACAGATTTTCAGGAAGCCGCTGACACTGCCGACATGGTGTTCATCACCACATCCGACGACGCCATTCCATTGGTCGCCGCATTGGTGCAGTGGCGCGCAGGCCAGGGCGTTGCGCACTGCTCGGGCGCGGCATCCCTCGATGTCCTGGAGACCGCAACTCAACAGGGCGCGGTACCGGGCGCGTTCCACCCCCTGCAGGCTTTCTCGTCAGTGGAGAACGGCGTCAGGAGCATACCCGGCATCACATTCGGCATTGAGGGCAACGACGACATGCGCGAATATCTCGCCAAGATGGCGCGTGACATCGGCGGCAATCCCGTCTTCCTGAAGCCGAAGGACAAGGCGCTCTACCATCTTAGTGGCGTAATGATGGGCAACCTGCTGACCTGCCTCGTCGGTTTATCCGCCGAAGTCTGGGAACACATCGGATACACCCGAGACGATGGCGTGAAAGCCCTCGTTCCGATGATGCTCGGAGTGGCCCATAACGTCGCGACATCAGGCATTCCCGCCGCCGTCGCGGGACCATATCCGCGAGGCGACATCGGCACGGCAACCAAGCACATGGAAGCTTTGGCATCGCAGCACCCCGATCTGCTACCTCTTTACCGCGAACTCGCCTTGGCGGGCCTGCATCTCGCCGTAGAACAGGGGCTAGCAGAAGACGCTGAGAATCTGTTTCGCCAGATACTGAATGACAGTCGAAATAGCGAATGAGGAAGAAACATGCGCACCACAATTCGTGACATAGGGTTGATGAAGCGCCGCGCCGCGCCAATCGCCATGATTACCGCCTACGACTACACCTCCGCTCACATCGTTGAGAATGCAGGCGTTGACATCATTCTGGTGGGCGACAGCCTCGGCCAGGTTGTACTCGGCTACGACTCCACCGTTCCCGTCACGATGGAAGACATGCTCCACCACATCAAGGCGGTCGTCCGCGGCACAAACAATGTTCAAATAGTCGGCGACCTGCCCTTCATGAGCTATCAGGCCAGCAAGTCGGACGCGATCCGCAACGCCGGGCGCTTACTGAAGGAAGGCGGCGCGCAGTCCGTAAAGCTTGAAGGTGGCAGGCACGTCGCCAAAACCGTGCAGCGCATCGTGCAGGCAGGCATTCCGGTTATGGCGCACATCGGCCTCACCCCGCAGGCAGTCAACCAACTCGGCGGTTACCGCATACAGGGCAGAACCACGAAGGCAGCGGTCGAGCTTATAGAGGACGCTAAGGCGGTCGAAGAGGCGGGCGCTTACTCCATTGTGCTTGAAGGCGTCCCATCTCAGCTTGCCCAGATTATCACCGAGCGTCTCTCGATCCCCACAATCGGCATCGGAGCGGGCGTCCACTGCGACGGGCAGGTGCAGGTCTTTCACGACATGATGGGACTGTACACCGATTTCACCCCCAAGCATGCCCGCAAGTACGCCAACCTCGCCGCCGATATGAGTGGCGCGGTCGCCGACTATATCCACGATGTGCGCGCCCAGACATTCCCATCTGAGGACGAGAGCTTCACATTATCCGCCGAAGTGCTCGCGGAACTTACAGGCGAGGCGAGCATCGCAGCGAAAAGCGAACTCTAATGCAGGTCATCGAATCCGTAGCCGCATTCCGCAAGGCTCATGCTCAGGCGGAAAAACCACTTGGGCTTGTGCCCACTATGGGCTATTTGCACGAAGGTCATGTGTCCCTCGTGCGGCGCGCCTGCGCGGAGAACGCGACCGCAGCCATCAGCATCTTCGTCAACCCCACCCAGTTCGGCCCCAACGAGGACTTTTCCACCTATCCCCGCGACATGGACTCCGACCTCGCCAAACTCGAAGGCGCAGGCGTTGACCTGGTTCTAGCGCCGCCGGTGGAAGAGGTCTATCCGTCCGGCTTCGATACTCACATCAATGTCGGGAGCATCGGTGATCGATTGGAAGGCGAGCACCGTGCCGGGCATTTTCAGGGAGTCGCCACCGTCGTCTGCAAGCTGCTGACCATCGTTCGCCCCGACAGAGCGTACTTCGGCCAGAAAGACGCACAGCAGTGCCTGGTTGTTAAACGCCTCAACGAAGACCTGAACCTTGGCGCGGAAATCGTTGTCTGCCCCACCGTGCGCGACTCCGATGGCCTGGCTCTCAGCAGCCGCAACGTTTATCTTGACGCCGCCGAGCGCGAAGCTGCACTTTCGTTATTTCGCTCACTCCAACTTGCCAAGGAACTGCATCAGGCCGGAGAAACTGACGCCGCCGAGATTCGCCGCCGAATGCGCCGTCTCATCAACGAACAGCCTCTCGCTGCCATCGACTACATCAGCATTGCCGACGCCGAAAACCTGAACGAACTTGAAACAATCACAGGTACGGCGCTCGTATCCCTCGCGGTCCGCATCGGCAAGACGCGCCTTATAGACAATGTGTTAATATGACAGGCGGCGTAAGCCGATGCAATTATCCTGGATTTGCGACATACAATAGAGGGAGCAGCAGACTTGAAAATACTGGTAACTAACGACGACGGCGTTGAAGCGCCGGGGCTTTGGAAGATGGTGGGCGCGCTCAAAAGCCTCGGTGAAGTTGTAGTCGCAGCGCCCGACCGCGACCAGAGCGGCATTGGCAGCGCAAGAACGCTCCTCGATGTCGTAAAGGCGCGCGAAGTGAAGCGCCCGCCCGTCGAAGGCATTAAGACCTTTGCAATCGAAGGCACTCCCGCAGATTGTGTCATCCTCGCCGTGGAGATGCTCTCGCCCGGCAAGTTCGACTTCATGCTCTCCGGCATAAACGAAGGCTCCAACCTCGGAATGGACATCCTGGTATCCGGCACAGTTGGCGCAGCGATACAGGGCTATTACCGCCAGATGCATTCAATCGCGATGTCGGTGGCGTCCATCACCAACCTCCAGTACGACGTGGCGGCAACCACTGCAGCCTCGCTTGTAAAGACCATCGCGGCTGACAGCAGCCTCCCACCACTATTCCTCAACGTGAACGTGCCCAACGCGACGACCGAAGGCATAAAGGGCGCGGAAGTGACGAAGCTGGGCCCGCGCCTTTATCTGGAGAACGTCGAACGCGGCAACAACGGCCGCAGAACCTACTACTGGATAAAGCACAACCGAATGACCAATCGTACCGTCGCAGACGACACCGATATCTTCGCTGTCCGCAACAACCGGATTGCCATCTCCGCAGTCAACGCTGTATTGGAACCCGATTTCGAGTGCCCCGACCTGCAGCCCCTCGCGCATAGCGTCATGACCGCGCTCGGACTGACCAACGGTGTCGGCGCAATATAGCAGTTGCCCAAACCTGAAAGACAAAACACATCCAGAAGGAGGAAAGCATGATCTACGAATACCGAGTCTATGAAACGCTCCCCGGCAGGCTCCCGAACATCAACGCCCGCTTCCGAGACCACACCATGAAGATATTCGAGAAGCACGGCATCACGAACATCGGCTACTTCACAGCGGATGTCGGCGATTACAGCGACCGCCTGATTTACATCATCGGCTTCGAGGACGCCGCCCACCGCGAGCGCGCATGGGAAGCATTCCGCAACGACCCCGAGTGGGCAAAGGTGCGTGCCGCATCCGAAGCCGACGGTCTGATCGTCCGCCGCGTCTTCAACACAACGCTCACTCCCACCGACTACTCCCCGCTGCAGTAGCGTCCCCTCAGGCACGCGCAGAACGGACGGGGGACAATACGGCACTGATGGACTCAACATGAAACTTGTCCCACAGTCCCCCGACCGTCTCGAAAAGTTGGAGCGCATCACCGAAATGCCGCTGATGCTGCTCTCTTTCGCCCTGATGCCCGTCATAGCGGGCCTCTACCTATGGGACCTAACCCCACCTGAGGAGCGCATCTACACCGCCTTCGAAATCGTAATCTGGGCGCTCTTCGCCATCGCCTTCATCGTTAAGCTCGCCCTTGCCCCAAGCAAATTGGGCTATCTGCGCCACAACTGGCACGAAGCGCTGCTGGTACTCGTTCCAGTCCTTCGCCCGCTGAGAATCCTCGCAGCCATTCTGTTCGTCGTGCGCGACGTCTCCCGATGGAGACATCTGGTAACTTTTGAAACCCTGCTTGCATACGGCATTGGAATCGTCCTGCTTGCCGCCACCATCGTAACAACCGTGGAGCAGAACGCGGACGGCGCAAACATTCGGTCTTTCCCCGACGCCCTCTACTGGTCGCTTGTTACTATCTCCACCGTGGGCTACGGCGACCACTACCCTGTAACGGTTGTCGGTAAGTTCACCGCAGTCGCCCTCATGTTCTTCGGCATCGGCATCTTCGCCGGAATAGTCGCCACGATAGTCGCCGCATTTAGCGAATCCAAGTGACCGTCCACTCCATCTGACCATGCCAATGGCGACAGATCCCTCACAGAACATAACGCTTCATAATCCGCACATTAACTTGCCTTTAATCCCGGCAAGGTATATCCTGTTTGGCGGCGTTTGGCGCATCGCGCCCGCCCAAAAATACAAACTGCAATTCCGCAGAAACCACACGGGAGGTGCCATATAAGATGGCCGATTTGAGCAAGTCGGTTGCCATTGTTGGAGTGGCAGAATCCGACGAGATAGGAAGAGTCGAAAAGTCCAACCTTCAGCTTCACGCTGAGTCCGCATACAACGCACTCGAAGACGCTGGGCTGTCCATGAAGGACGTCAACGGCCTGATGACCGCGGGCACTTCGACCATAAACCTGGGCGAGTACCTGGGCATAAACCCCACATACACTGACACGACCGCAGTTGGCGGCTCGTCGTTCATCATCCACATCGCACACGCGGTCGCCGCCATTAACGCCGGCTACTGCGACACAGTTCTCGTAACGCACGGCGAAGCAGGCAGAAGCGCCCGCTCCCGCGCAGGCGGCAACGCCTCCGACGCTGGCCCGCAGTACGAGTCCCCTTACGGCTTCATCGGCGCGCCCATCAACTATGCCATGGCAGCCCGCCGCTACATGCATATGTACGGCGAGCGCAGAGTGCGACAGGGCATGGCAGAAGTAGCAGTCGCCACCCGCAAGTGGGCAAACCTGAATCCCAAGGCATACTTCAAAGACACTCCGATGTCCTTTGACGACTACCACAACTCGCGCTGGATTTCATGGCCCTTCCATCTTCCCGACTGCTGTCTGGTAACGGACGCGGGCGGAGCGTATGTCGTAACCACGACTGAAAGGGCGCGCGACCTACCCAAGAAGCCGGTCTATGTCCTGGGCGCCGCCGAAGGCCACTCCCACGGCGTACTCAGCCAGATGAAGAACCTGACCCGCACCTGGGCGCGCTACTCAGGACCTGCCGCGCTCCAGATGGCTGGCGTAACACATGACGATATTGACCTCGCCATGATTTACGACTCATTCACCTACACAGTGCTTGCCACGCTCGAAAGCCTCGGCTACTGCGAGCCCGGCGAAGGTCCCGACTTCGTAGCAAACCAGCGCACCGCTCCCGGCGGCGACTTCGCCATGAATACAAGCGGTGGCGGTCTATCCTATACCCACTCCGGAATGTACGGCATGTTCCTCGTGCTAGAGGCCGTCAGGCAGCTTCGCGGCGAGACCGGCGAGCGTCAGCTCGACGATCCCAGGCTCTGCCTCATCAACGGCACGGGCGGCTCCCTGTCCTCCACAGGCACAGTGGTGCTCGGCATCGACTAAGAAAATTGCAAAAGTCCCTTCCCCATTGATGGGGGAAGGCTAGGATGGGGGTGAAAAATGCCCGCCCCTGCACAAAATACTCAGGAGAATATGAATGACGCAAGCATACAACAAGCCGCTGCCGACACCGCAGGTCGAATCCGATGTGTACTGGCAGAAGGCAAAAGAACACGAACTCTGGCTCAGAAGCTGCAACAGCTGCGGCAATGCCTACTTCTACCCCAGGGACATCTCACCCTGCTGCTTCTCCCGCGACACCGAGTGGGTGCAGGCTAGCGGCAAGGCAACGCTCTACACCTACGGCATCGTCGAGCGCGCCCCTCATCCGGGCTTCGTCGGAGACGTGCCATTCGTCACCGCGCTCGTGGAGCTTGACGAGGGCCCCATCATGCCGACCAACATCGTCATAGAAAACCCCACGCCCGAAAACCTTGTCATCGGCATGCCCCTCGAAGTGGTTTTCGAGGATGTGACGGACGAGATTAGCCTTCCCAAGTTCAAGCCTGCCTAACGCGGCAGCTTGCGAACCGAAAGCAAAGAGGGCTGGCAGTGATTAACTGCCAGCCCTCTTTAACTTCGTTTAGTTACCCGTCCCATCGTCATTCCTTGGGGAGCAGGAATCCACGCACTTGATTCACTTCAACTAATCCAATTGACGACACAGACTGAGTCTACTCATTCCCCACACTCCCCGCACTGGCACATCTTCCGCAAAATCTGGAACGGGTATATCCCCGTATAGTGCGCATCGCTCCACAGGAATTGCAGCGCATACCTGCCGATGGGTAGATAGTCCTCCGCACGGATGTTAGCGTCAACCATCGCCGGGTCCAGAAGCTTCCGGTTCGTCCACTCCTCTACGCACTCCGCGCACCCACAGTTAATCCGCAGGTACTTCCCTCCGTAGAAGCTGGAATGCCCGTCCGTCCACTGGATAGACACACCATCATGTTTCAGCTCCACCTTATCGACACCCAGTTCCGTCGCCATTCGTCTCGCCTCTAATCACAGGTACAGTCATCAGCAAATTCTTGATGCTGATGACTGACCACTGAAAACTGACTACTAATAACTAAAAGCTAGCTCCCCTGCTTAATCAGCTTCTGCATCGAGCGAAGCTCTTGCGGCGGATCCATCTTGCTGCCGTAGTCGGCATAAGACACCTCGGCAACATAGATGTCGCCCTTCGAGTCAACAGCGATTCCATGCGGTGAGTAGAAGCGTCCAGGCTCATCGCCGTAGGTCTGTGTACCGAGCCGCGCCAGTCGATTCCCCTTCGTGTCGTATATGCTCACGCGCGGTCCGAGCTGCGTACCCATCCTGTTCGGGTTGATGCCCGAGAAATACTCACCCACATAGATTAGTTCCTGATCGCCCTTCGTATCGAGATACAGGCAAGCCGTGCGCGACATATTCGTCCACTGCGCCTCGAACTTCCCCTCTGGGCTGAAAACCTGAACGCGATGATTCTCACGGTCGGCGACATACACCCAACCGTCCCTGTCCACGCCCACATAGTGGACGATGTTGAACTGCCCAGGGTCGTTCCCCGACTCGCCCCAAGAGAACAGGTGCTTGCCGTCCGGCGAATACTTGTGGACCGCGGCGTTCGTATAGCCGTCCCCCACATAGAAATCTCCGTTGCGCGGGTCGAAAGCCACATGCGATGGCGCATTGAACGGTTTGCCGCTCATCGGCGCCGAAGGCTGCCCAGGTGTGCCGATGGTCATTAGCACCTTGCCGTCCGGGGACATCTGCCGCACCGTGTGGTCTGCATTGTCCACGCACCACAGGCTGCCGTCCGGTCCCACCGTTACGCCATGCGGGTTTTTGAATATGCCGTGCCCCCAGGTGCGCTGCACATTGCCCTCGGTGTCGAAGACTATCATGGGATGCGTCCCGCGATTGAAGACATAAACATTGTCGTTGGCGTCCACATCCACGGCGGTTGCCTCTTTGTAGGTCGCGCCCTCCGGCAGGTTGCCCCAGTCTTCGCCCGAAACCTCATAGACCCAATCACCTGAACCCAGCAGTACCATGTTGTCCTCCATTTGTTAGGCATATTAATCTCTAATCAACGCCGAGCAAGTTCGGCTCACACGATGGTAACAGCCACACGCCTCATACACAAGAACGGCAGGTCACTGCAACTTGACCACGCCCGCTTTGAGCATATAATACGGGAAACCGCATCACATTATGTCGCCGTGACATGAAGTGCTGACCCGAAAGCATACACAAAGGGAGTGTAACCATGGCAACTATCGAAGAACGCTACCGTGAAATGTTCAGCAATTCGGTCGAATGGTATGAGAGAGGCCGCTCCCTGTTTGCGGGCGGCATCACCCACCAGACGCGCTTCACATCGCCCTTCCCCGCCTATATAGACCACGCCGACGGCCCCTACAAATATGACGTTGACGACAACCAGATTATCGACTACGTGATGGGCAACGGCAGTCTGCTGATGGGACACAGCAAGCCCGAGATAATCGAAGCCGTGAGGGAGCAAGCTGGCAGGGGAACTCATGTTGGCGGAGCGTCCACACACGAAGTGCGTTACGCCGAAGCAGTCAAGCGTCTCGTTCCCTCGCTAGAGCGCGTTCGCTTCACCGCGTCTGGCACGGAATCCACTTACCTCGCGCTCAGGCTCGCCCGCGCCTACACCGGTAAGACGAAAATCGTGAAGTTCCACGAGCACTTCCACGGCTGGCATGACTATGTTACGCCCGAATCCGGGCAGGCTCTTGGCGGAGTGCCGCAGGAAATCCTGGACACCGTCATAGTCGCTCCGGCTGACATCGCCGCGGTTGACGCCATCCTGTCGCAGGACAATGACATCGCCGCCGTCATCGTTGAGTGCAACGGAGCGCACTACGGCACATTCCCCTTGCAGAATCCCCAGTTCCTCCAGGACTTGCAGGATCTAACCAAGCGGCATGGCGTCATCTTCATCATGGACGAAGTGATCACTGGATTCCGCTTGTCCCCCGGCGGTGCGCAAGTTCGTTGGGGACTTGAGCCTGATCTCACCACGATGGCGAAAATAATCGCAGGCGGTCAACCCGGCTCAGCCGTTGGCGGCAGGGCCGACATCATGGAACTCATGGCTTTCCGCGAAGATCCGGAGTGGGACAACATGGGCAGAGTCGCGCAGGGTGGCACTTACAACGCCCAGCCCGTAACGGCAGCGGCAGGAATCGCCGCTCTGGAGGCAATCGCAAATGAAGGCATCAACGCTAGGGCAGACGCAATGTCGCAGCGCCTCAAAGAAGGTCTCAACGAAGCGTTCATTCAGAACGAGGTTACTGGCCACGCGCACGGCATCTCCTCGATAATCCATGTGAACCTCGGCGCCGACTGCAGCTGCGACCGGGATATCTGCAACATGTCGTATCAGCAGATTTATGACACCATGCCCGCAGCTAAGACCCGCGCCTTGCGACGTGCAATGCTCGTCAACGGCGTGGACATGATGGGCGGGCGCGCCTTCCTCGTATCCTCATCCCACGACGAAGGGGTCATCGACCGCACCACAGCCGCCTTCTCGCAGTCCCTCAAGGACCTCCGAACCGAAGGCGAACTGTAACTCCGGCATTGAGTCCCTCTTCCTCTGCGTTTAGTCCCCTCCCCCTGAGGGGGAGGGTTAGGGAGGGGGCAAAACCCCTTCCCCCTTGATGAGGGAAGGCTGGGATGGGGGTGACTGGGATGGGGGTAATCAATGGGATGACGGGTGCCCCTGTCCGGTTCAATTCACATTTGCAGGAGAAGTCATGACCCGATTCGACGAACAGGTTGCAATCGTAACAGGCGCCGCCACCGGCATAGGCTACGGCATAGCCCGCCGCCTCGCGTCCGAGGGCGCGCGCCTCGTGATGGTTGACATCGACGGCAACCTCGGCGAACAGTCCGCAAGCGAACTCTCCGCGCGCGGCACTGAGACGCGCCTCGTAGTCGGCGACGTCTCCGACCAGTCCACTGCCGAAGCTGCCGTCGAAGCCGCTCTGGACGCTTGGGGGCGCATCGACATCCTAGTGAACAACGCCGGCATCACCGGTATAGACGGCAATATCTGGGAGACCTCACTTGAAGAGATGGACCGCGTCTATCGCATCAACCTGCGCGGCGTCTTCGCCTTCTGCCACTCGGTCATTCCCAGCATGCTCGACCGAGACTACGGCCGCATCGTCAACATCGCATCGATTGCCGGCAAGGAAGGCAATCCGCGCATGGTCCCCTACTCCGCAACCAAGGCTGCCGTCATAGGCCTCACCAAGTCCGTCGGCAAAGAACTCGCCAAGAGCGGCATCCGTGTCAACTGCGTTACCCCTGCCGTCGTACACACCCGCATCCTTGACGAGCTTACGCCCGAACAGGTGCAGTACATGGTCGATCGCATCCCCATCGGGCGCACTGGCGACATCGCCGAGATCGCCGCGCTCGTCGCCTGGCTCGCATCCGAAGAGTGCTCATTCAGCACCGGCGGCGTCTTCGACATCAGCGGCGGCAGAGCGACTTACTGAACGCAACGGGAAATCCCTTCCCCCTTAACGGGCTGACAGGGGTATGTAAATGCCCAAAGTGTTCATAAACACAGGCCCAAAGTCCCTTCCCCCTCGATGGGGGAAGGTTAGGATGGGGGTGTCTGACTGACTGACCCACCAACGTGCCGACTCACTTACAAACCCATCGGAAAGGAACAAAAATGTCTTGGATTCGTGAAGCTGACGAGCCTCTGCACTCGGCGAATGTCATCAATGTGATGTCCATCAACCCCTCTGCTATGAAGGCGGTCAACGACCTGAACAACTCCATCACCTTCGGCTCGTCCGCACTCACCCGCACACAGGAGGAGGCGATCGCCACCGCGGTCTCAGTGCAGAACCAATGCCGCTTCTGAACGATGGCACACGGGGAGTTCCGGCGTTAGCCACTCCCTGTAGGTACGAGTTAGACTGGTAAATCCCCTTGACATCCCCTTTGTTACCCATTATTATGAGTAACAAATAGCTTACTTTTGAGTAACGAGGGGACAACGCAATGGGTAATCTCACTGATAATTTCGTGGCTGAAATCGACACGCCGGGGCGCTACACCGACGGGCGCGATGCTTACGGACTTAGCCTGCTAGTGAAGGCTGGCAAGCGTGGACTCCGTAGAACTTGGACGCAGCGCCTGAAGGTGGACGGCAAGTACAAGAACTTAGGACTTGGCGCATTCCCCATCGTCTCACTGCCAGACGCAAGAGCTAAGGCATTCGACAACGCCAAGGCTCACCAGCCTGTCACCATTCCCACGCCTGCCCAAGCCGTCAGTGGCTCACTGGATACGGAGATGCTGATTGCGATGCTTCGTACACAAGGCTTTAATATCTCGCAGCCGATGCACGAAACGCCGACTGTCAGTGAAGTGCTGGAAGCTGTCATAGACCTAAAGCGCGCAGGCTGGAAAGACGAGGGCAAGGTTTATTATCGCACCACTGAACACCAGTGGCGTCAGTGCATCCACGATCACGCGGAGACACTGCTGGATACGCC
Organism: Dehalococcoidia bacterium; assembly: GCA_965221045.1. GTDB lineage: Bacteria > Chloroflexota > Dehalococcoidia > Lucifugimonadales > JADFKI01 > Bin90. Next base: position 3,378,347 of record OZ244863.1, on the reverse strand, counting down.
TATTGGAATGGTGGACTCCAAAGCGATTATGGACGTGCTGTCTCCAATCTGGCAGTTGAAGCGCGAGACGGCAACGCGGGTGAAGGACCGGCTCAATGAACTGACCCGCTATGCGATTGCGAACGGATACCGCCAAGACAATCCGGTTGAAGCTGTGAAGGCCGCACTACCGAAGAACAAGAAGAAGGTCACGCACATGAAGGCGTTGCACCACTCCGACGTTGCGCGGGCTCTGGAGACTGTCAGACGTTCAGGCATTACAGGTGTGAACAAGTTCGCTTTTGAGTTTCTAACGCTGACAGGAACTCGGTTGACTGAGGTTCGCGAGGCGGTTTGGAGTGAGATTGACTTCGATAATCACGTTTGGACGATTCCGGCAGAACGCATGAAAGCCGGGCGCGAACACCGCATACCATTGAGCAAGCAGTGTATGGACCTGTTGTGGAAGGCGTCCGAAGAACAGCACAAATCAGGCTGGATATTCGTGTCGGAGCGTACAAAGACGGGGATTATCAGCATCAACGCGCTCGCCAAGATGTGCGAACGCTTTGGCCTGTCTTGTACACCGCACGGCATGAGATCATCGTTCAGGGATTGGGCCGCTGAAAGTGGCTACCCTCGGGAAGTGGCAGAAATGGCATTAGGGCACATCGTGGGAACGGCTGTCGAGCTGGCATACCGACGGACGGACTTCTATGAACAACGCCAAGAAATGATGCAGGCGTGGGCCGACTACATCAAGCCTGAATATCAGCAGATACTAGACGTGTAGCAATCACTTGTCAAGGGCAAACATTACAAAGTACCAAAAGTTCACATACTTGATATTATTTCCGATATGGAGTATAATCCAAAAGGATTGGTGATGCGATCTCCGGCGAATCCTCCTCAGACGAACCGGACAAGAAAATCCCCCGATTGCATCACCAATCGGGGGATTTTTCTTTATAGAAAGGAGATAGAAATGGGCGAAAAGGGCAAGGATATTCCGATGGGAGCGGCTGGAATACTAGTCTTTGACAAGGGAGTCATCATTCGCGCTTATCCTGTCGATAAGAACAGATTTCAGGTTGTGCTAGCTCCTGACATTGACGCGGGGGCGATAGTACGCGATGCGGAAACCGGCCTATGGAGCTATGACGAGAAGATGAAAGCTGTTCTCAGCATTCGTAACGATCCTGCGTTCTCGACTGACATAGAAGCTGGAAAACGTTTAGACGAGTATATAGACCTAGATAATAGCGCGTAGCCAAAAAAAACGGGCTCCGACAATGTGTCCAGCAGTGTCAGAGCCCTAATCAAATCGCAAGAAGAGGTTGCGAAATGACTAATTCAAGGGTAGCAAATTCAGCCTCTAGAGTCAATGGAATTGACAAGGCATTTGTCGTATGGAGCAAGACTTGGGCGCGATACGCCAATCGCGTGAGCATTGCGGCAAGGCGTGAGAGCAGCATAGAACGGAACATCGCCATAATCGAGATGCACGAGCGCGGGATCAAAGTTGCCAATATCCAGCGGCGCATAGTGTCTAGGCCGGACTTTCAGAACATCGGCAAGAGGCAGATACACAACATCATCAACGAGGCCAAGAAGCACATCCGCTTTTGGCATTCCGTTCTCAGAGGCATTCGTGAGCGCTCGTACCAATGGTTTCTCCGTCATAGTAAGGGGCGGGAGGGGAAAGTAAATTTCACACCTGAAACCGAGTTCAGAGTTCGGAACTGCGATTGCGCTCGGTGGGTTCAGTTTCAAGACTACAATTTATGCCCTATGTGTGGGACGCCTTCACCAAAAGAGGAGGCGAGAGCTGAAAAGAGATGGGAGGAGGAAGAGGCATACAGAAGGTTCGCCTTTTATGGGTAGGAGGCCAAATGGATTACATGATCCTCCAGAGCAACGAGGACAACTGGTACAAGTTCTACCCTACTGAGCAACCGGACGGCGAGCAGGATGTCGATCATCATCGTGTCTGGATTGATCCGCGGATACGGGCGGATTACAGCGATAAGGTGATCGTCGATATGTTCTTTGTACCAGCATTGGCGCGCTGGATAGCAGGCGAGCCGATGCCGTTCGAGTTTGGCACTGCAACATCTGTGAGCATTCGAGACGATGGCTCTATCCTCTTGGAATGGCCGGGCGGCGAGGGCGGCGAGTGGTAGGCGTGGTACGCGACGGGCGGGCGCGTGGGGACCCCTGTCCGGACCCGTCGGACGGGGAGAACCATCGCAGTGGGGGAGTGTAGCGCACACACAGAGGGCAAAATGACACTGGACTTGCTAATCGGCGAAGTGATGAAATGTACGAACTGCCACAAGCGGCGCGTCATCTGGTATGCCTACGAATGGGCTGGTATGGTCAGCGCACTATGCAAGGACTGTAATGAATGCCGCCAAGCTGGGTAGATACATTCGTAGCCTCAGCATCGGGCAAGGGGCGCATGCCGGGGAGCCGTTCAAGCTGCTGGAATGGCAGCGCCGTTTCATTCGGGGCGCATTCTCGCCGGACGTTCAGACAGCGGCACTCAGTATCGCAAGAGCCAATGGTAAGTCCGTGCTGGTTGCCGCAATCGGAGCGGGCGCGGTGGACATAGACGGGCCGCTAGTAGAGCCTATGGCTGAAACCGTGATCGTTGCTTCCAGCTTCAATCAGGGGCAAGTCATTTTCCGTCACTTGAAGCACTTCCTGAATCCTACCCTATCGGCTCACAAGAGCCGCTTTCGTGTGTCTGACAGTCTGAATGCGGCGAGTATCTATGATCGTGAGACCGGCGCGCTTGTCCGTGTGATGGGTAACAATGCCAAGACGTTGCACGGACTTCAACCCAAACTTTTACTGCTAGACGAATTGGCGCAGTGGGAAGCAGGGGCGCTTGACGCTTCACTTGCGGCGCTCTCTACCAGCCTGGGCAAGATCCCTGAAAGCAGGATGATCGTACTAGGAACGCGGGCGGCGAGTGAGTTGCATCCTTTTGAGAAGATGCTCACGGGCGGCGCGGACTACTCAAGAGTGCACGCGGCCCTTGATTCTGACAATCCGTTTCACGTCCGGACTTGGCGCAAGGCTAATCCTAGCCTGAATCATATGCCCGATCTAAGAGCCGTGATCGAAAAGGAAGCGAAGCGGGCGCGGCGCGATGCAAGTTTGCTTCCGGCATTCGAGGCGTTGCGGCTGAATAAAGGCGTGTCTGACATTGCCCAATCCGTGCTAATCGAGGCGGCAACTTGGCGGCGCGCTGAATCGTCTGAGCCGCACGGAATCGACGGCAACTATGTACTAGGTATAGACCTGGGGCAAAACGCGGCAATGAGTGCGGCGGCGGCGTACAGTCCGGCGTCCGGCGCGCTTGACGCTTTCGCCGTGTTCCCTCAGATTCCAAGCCTTGCCGAGCGTGGACTACGTGACGGTGTCGGCAACCAGTACGCTCAGATGCACGACCGCGGCGAGCTGCTTATTTCAGGTGATCGCGTGTCTGACATCGCCGGACTACTTGCCGATTGTCTGAGGCGTTGGGGCAAGCCTGTTGCTATCGTCTGTGATCGTTGGCGCGAAGCTGAGTTGAGACAAGAACTCACCAAGGCGCGCTTTCCAAGCGGCGCGGCGATAGTGGTTAGAGGGCAAGGATTCAAGGACGGCGGCGAGGACGTGCGCGATTTTCGCAAGGCGATACTTGACGGGTATGTTCGTGCGCCTGTGAGTCTGTTACTTCGCAGCGCATTGAACGAAGCGCGGGTAGTCACAGACGCGGCGGGCAACTCCAAACTTGCGAAGTCCGGCGAGGGCGGGCGGCGAAAAGTGGCGCGCGATGATGCGGCGGCGGCGGCGATACTCGCCATTGCTGAGGGGCAACGGCGGCGCGTGAGTGGCAATCTCGGCAGGCGGCGCAAGCGGCGCATCGGGATTGCAGGTTAGTTGATCCGATTCAAGCAATTTCTACGGTAAGCAGAGGTAGCTCGGCGCTTAAGGCAGTGGAATCGGGACGAACATGGTAGGCAGGCGCATGCGTAACCCTTTCTCCGTTCCGTGTTGCTACCAGATACCAGTGAATTTTGCGTTCATTTGTCTGGCAGCAGTCGAAAGGAACAGATGCCGGATAGTCCCTTCTTTCACAGAGAGTGCAACTACAAATTGGTGTGTACACTCCGCTGATGAGCGCTCGTTCGCCTGTTGTTCCCAATACCAGCATATTAACCTCTCATCGAATAAATTGATTCTTCGGCGGAGTTACTCTACAGCCAAAGGCATATTTCGTCAAGACTGCCAGGTGTCCATATGAGGACTGCAAATCCACTCTACGGCTCACGCCGCTGGCGATTGCTGAGGCGGCGCATTTTCGACCGCGACGGCTGGCGTTGCCAGTCTTGCGGCAAGGCCGGACGGCTGGAATGCGATCACATTATTCCACTCCACCAGGGCGGCGAGTTTTGGGAGCCGTCGAATCTTCAGGCGCTATGCCGGGGCTGTCATTTCGCGAAGACCGCCTCCGAGAACTCACGTCGCAAACACGAACTCTTGCCCGTCCATCGCCAAGTGTGGCGCGATATGGTGACTGAGTTGACGGCCTAGTTTCTGCCCATTTTGGACAGGTACGACACAAGATACTTGATATGTCAAGACTTATAAATAGTGGTAACATACATATACATTATGCTATAATGGGCGCATTATGGTTATGCATCGGCAAGCACCGACGTTAGACAGGCGGGCAACTCTGGGAATCGCATCGCCAGGACATCGGAATCAATACGGTGAATTTGAGCCGGGGCAAGTAACTGAGCATACTATCTGGGTTTCGCTCAGAGATTCGCTCATTGGTATTGATCCGTCTGTGGACGGAATCCAACAGGAAGCGGACGCTGAACTAATCGCCCGCTATCGAGCCGATGTAATTACGGAAGCGACAAACGGCGATCTGAGCGCTCAAACCGGACTGCCTTTTATCGGCTGGGATTTGACCTTTGAAGGTGTTCGCTATGTGATCATTGAAGCGCAAGAGTTGCCCGCACTGGGGCGGCGTAGGTTTATGAAGATCGTAGGAAGGCTTGAAACGTGACTGAGCGCGAAAAGTACATCGAACATAGGTTGAAGCACTTGCGCAAGATGATCGCTGAGTTGGAAGCTGAGCGCGACGAAATACAGCGGCGGCGTATAGACGCCTACTTAGACCATTTGGAGCGCGGATGTAATCCGAGTATGGAGCTGGTGAAATGACTAACCTGCAACGGCTGGAACTGAGGGCAAGCGAACTTAGGCAAAAGCTGAATGACCTATCGGGGCTGGCCGAACTGAGCGATGAACAGCGCTCAGAAATCGACACGCTTTCGATTGAGTACGCGGACGTGGAGCGGCAAAAGCGCGCGGCGATACTCGCTGGTGATACGCCTGAAACGCCGGAGCCGAACGCGGGCGGCGATGCTGAGACACGCGAGATTGCCGAACTGATAGAACGGGCTGAAATCCGTAACTATCTGGTGAGCGCGGCGCAAGGCAACCCAGTTGACGGCGTGGAAAAGGAACTGAGGCAGGCCATTCTTGGCGATGACGCCGACGAAACCAATATGCCGATTGACATACTCTTGCCGCTGGAAACGCGGGCCGATGTTTCCAGCGATGTTGCCGCGAGTATCCAGCATCACCAGCAGAACATCATCGGGCGCCTGTTCGCTGAAACAGCGGGCGCATATCTTGGCGTACAGCGCCCAAGCGTGGGAATAGGTGAAACGCACTATTACGCACTCACGGGCGGGACAATCGGCGATGTCCGTTCGGACAGCGTAGCGATAGATGCAGCGGCGGCAACATTCACAACCAAGAGCGTTGCGCCCGTGAGACTCACGGCAAGATACCTGTTCGGGCTGGAAACGACGGCGAGAATCCGAGGCTTTGAGGAAGCACTACGCGCCGATATTCGCGCCGTGCTTGGCGATAAGCTGGATAATCTAGCCTTGAACGGACAAGCGGCTGTTGCCGATGTAAGCCCGCTTATTGAGGGCATAATTCGCCAACTGACCGATCCGACCGACCCGACGACTGAGGCGACGTGGAATGACTATCTGAGCCTCTATCCGACGCGCGTGGACGGCAAGACAAGTATGGACGGTAGCAATGTGCGCCTGCTGGTCAACCCTGAAACTTACAAGCACGCTCACGGATTGCAGATTGCAACGTCCGGCGAACTGCTGAGGCGTGAGCTTCCCAGTGGCAGATTCAGAGCGTCTGCGAATATGCCGCTTACGGCGTCCACAATCGCAACCCTGCTGAGCTATACGGCAAGCGCCCGAACTGGCTTTGTGCAACCTGTATGGCGTGGAATCCAGCTAATCAGGGATGTCTATTCAAAGGCTGCGGAGGGGCAAGTTGCGCTCACGGCAATAATGCTGAGCGGCGCGGCGATGGTTGACGCTTCCCAGTACAGACGGCATGAAGTCAAGATCGCGTAGGGCGCGCGATGGATACGACGGGTATGGCTATCGGACTCAGTCCGGTGAACCTCACGGACTCACTTGGACTCGATGACGGGCTGATGCATTTCTTTCAGTATTCAGAATACTCAATCCAGAACGTCGCGAATGCCGGGGGCGCGGTGCTTTACCTTACCGTCGTGGACGGAAGCAACCCCGATCCGGTGCGCGGCTCACCTGCTGAGGAAATTCACCTGAACGAACGCTTGCGAGTGAGACAAGTAGGCGCTGGTACTGGGAATATCTGGGTGTGGTGTGGTGTGGAGGGCGGGCGTGTTGTGGTCTCAGACGCTAGTCTAATCGACTTTTCATAATCGGGGGGGGATGCGCGCCGCGCGTTCAAGCAGGCGGGCGGCGCGGGTGAACATCCCCCACACACCCACTAGGCAAGATAATGGCAGAACTGGAAACCAGACACTTCTTAGACGGCGAGTTGGAGATACGACAAGGCGGGCGTGGCTTGCGCGGCGTGTTTCCGTACAATGCACTAGCAACGGTGTCGGACCGGCTGAAAACCAGAAAAGAAACTTTTTCGCCCGGGGCATTCCAGTTCTCGATTGCTGAGGCACAAGCGAAGCGCGCGCGAATTGACCTGCTAGACGGGCATTCGTTCGACCGTCCACTCGCCAACACGATTGATGACAGCGTTGAATTTTCCGAGATTCCGACTGAGAATGGCGGGCTGTCTTTGGTGTTCGAGGCAACCTTGCCCGCTAGATCGTCACAACCGACGTATATGCAAGACTTGATTCTGAAGGTCCAGTCCGGCCTTTCGCGCGGCGTAAGTCCGGGCTTTCGTGTTCCGCCAAAGTCCGTTGTGGCAAATGCCGAAACCTTAGAGCCTGAACCCGGAAACCCAGCCGTCAACATCAGGCGAATCAATCAGGCCGTTCTTTTTGAAATGTCCATAGTTACGCGGGCGGCGTATGGTGATTCAAGCGTGGAAAGCCGAATGGCTGAAATGGGGCTCAGCAGTCCACAGAGGCGGCGCGTATGGCTGTAACTACTGAGACGTTGATTCAGGCGCTAAGGCTTGGCGATACGACCGAAGAACGGGCAATCGCTGAGCGTCTGCTTGCCGCGGCTCAAGCAGTGGTTACTAGGGAAGCGGCGCGCGCGCCTGAAGTGCTTCAAGATGAGGCCGTGATACGCCTTGTCGGATACTGGTTTGATATGCCGCAAGCCGCGCGGGGCGCTGGTTTCGCTAACGCATTCCGCAACTCGGGCGCCCAGTCAATCGTTGCGCCCTATCGCCCGCTCAGAACGAGGGTCACTTAATCATCGGGGGCGTCGGCGTCGTTCGGGGCGTCGGCGTCCCCGTCCCCAATCAGGCGAGAAATGCAATCAGTAAGGCAATGGATAGAACGACGCTCAGGCGCTCAGGGCGGCGCAGAGGCGATAGAAACACGTGATAGCGGCTCAGGCTATACCGATGCACTTTTGAGCCTGCTTGTGGCGAATGCGCAAGGCAACGCGGCGAAAGCAGACGTGAACACATCGGGCGCGCTGGAACTTGCCGCGGGCGTTGTCGGGCGCGCCTTCGCGTCGGCGAAAGTTGAGACGCCAAGATCGCTTGTGAGCGATGTACTCACGCCGTCAACCCTTGCGCATATCGGGCGCGGGCTGATTCGGGCTGGTGAGTGCGTTTTCGCAATCAACGTCGAGGGCGGTGATCTTGCCTTGCTTCCGGCGTCCGCGTGGGATATTGCGGGCGGCGTCCGGCCTGAAAGTTGGGAGTACAGACTTTCGCTAGGCGCACCGGACGGCACGGCTGAAACGACACTCCCATATTCCGGCGTGATTCACGTGCGCTATGCCTATGCGCCTGAACGCGCGTGGATAGGATTATCACCATTGGAGATCGCACGGCAAGCGGGGCAACTTGACGCTGAAATTAACCAAGCGCTTGCCGATGAATCCGGTATGCCGCGCGGGGGCATTCTGCCATTGCCGCAACAGACGGAAGATGACGATGACGATGACACCGAGCCGAAACTGGAAACTACACTCGGCAAGTTGCGGGGCGGGATTATGACAGTTGAATCTATGGCAACATCGGCGGCTGGAGGGTATCAGGAAGCGCCTAAAAAAGATTGGATGGTCAACCGCGTGGGCGCTGACTTCAAGCAACCGCTGGTTGCGCTTAGGCGCGATGCTGATGAACTGATTCTAGGCTTGTGCGGCGTTCCAATCGAGTATCTGAAGTCATCGGACGGCTCAGCACTGAGGGAAGCGTATAGGCGTATGCTATTTGGCACAATCCAGCCGCTAGGCGCGATAGTTGCCGAGGAACTGAGCCGGAAGCTGGAAACGCCAATACGGTTCGCGTGGGATGAGCTTAGAGCGGCTGATAGGGCAGCGGGCGCCCGTGCTTACAAGGCGCTGAAAGAGGCTCAAATGCCGGAAGATCAAGCACTGAGGCTATCCGGGCTGTGATCGACTGCGTGCGCTGTCTCACCGGCAAGATGGTCGTCTCGCGTGAGAATCGCATCCTAGCCAAGTGCGTCAACTGCTCTCACGAAATAGTGGAGATGTATTTCCCTTCGCCCACAACGGCGATGTGGACAGCCAAAGCGCACGCTCAGCAGCGGCGTATAAACGAGATGTCGAAACCTGCACAGGTCAAGAGGGCAGAAACCTTGGCTCACAAGCGCAGGACGAAAGGATGAACGAATGGCTAAGCCAATACTCACTATGAAAACCAGAACTAAGGGCGGGCGCAACTTCAAACGCGCGTTAGACAAGATGAAGCAAGGCGGCGTCCATTCCGTTCAAGTGGGTTTCTTCTCGGACGCCGTGAATGCCCAGGGGCAGCCGATCACGAACATCGCTGCGAACAATGAGTTTGGGGCCAGGCGCGATGACGGCACGGTAATTCCTGAAAGGCCGTTTATGCGCAAGGCCAATGCTGCTATGCGCGATGATGTGAAGAAAGTTATCAGTGATCGGATTGATCCGGCAACGCTGGCAGTTGACGCCGGAACAGCAGCAGCAGTAGGCGAAACGATGAAAGCCAAGATTCAGGAAAGCATCGTCGAACTGGCTAACCCTGCGAATGCGCCGATCACGCGGGCGCGCAAGGGCAGCAACAAGACGCCGCTTGTGGACTCCGGCGATATGCACGATGCGGTAAGATACGAAGTCATAGACAGCTAAAAGTTTCTGCCCAATTTGGACAGAAAGTGAGTAACAGGCATTTCGGTTTTCAGCAAACTTTCCCCTTAACACCTGTATAGACTGCTTCTGTACCATAATCGTGGCGCTGAGTTCCTCCGTCACGCCTCAAACGACCCGGAACTCGCAAGCCATGTAATGCACGACTACCGCAACGCCAACCTCGACCCGCAGACCCGCGCCATGCTCGACTACGCCACCAAGCTCACCCGCGAACCCACTTCCATGCAGCAGTATGACGTCATTGCGCTCCGGGAGACCGGCCTCGCCGACGAGCAGATCCTCTCCGTCGTCCTCATCACCTGCAACTTCAACTTCATGACCCGCCTAGCAGACGGACTTGGCGTCGAAGTGCCCAAAGAACGTCAGAAGTACGTGGAAACATGGCTCGACAGCCCCGCCAGAGACCAGCAGTGGCTCATGAAAGCAAAGGCTTAGGCAGACAGAATCAGTCCCCCGCAGCAGCCCTGGCCGTCGGCTCTTCTACTGCCTCCCAGTCCGGTATCAGCAGTCTGTCCGTCGGCTCCAGAACCAAAATGTTCAGCGCGCCCGCCAAGCTCATCACGATCGAAATCCACAGCGCCACATTGTAGCTGCCGAACATATCGAAGATGGGCCCACCGATCCAGCCGCCCAACGCCATGCCCAGCCCCGCGCCCAGCATCTGCACCCCGTATGGTGAGCCTGTAGGCGCGTGCCCATAGTAACGCCTGTTCAATATGGGGAAGCCGCCTGTCTCGCCGCCATACCCGATGCCGAAAATCACCGCGAACAGGTAGAACATCCACAGGTCGTGCGTCCAAAACAGCATCACCACCAGGATGCCCTGTGCCGCGAAAAAGATGAACATAACCGTCCGAGTGCCGATGTTGTCACACATTATAGGCACGAAGACGCGCGATATGACGCTAACCGCCGACAGAACAGTGAGGACGCCTGCCGCCTGCACCAGCGTCAGCCCTTCGTTCACCGCCAGTGGCACGATGTACACCAGGATGATTGCGTGTCCGGCGCAGCCTAGGAAGTGAATCGAGCTCATATTCCAGAAGGCCGCAGTCTTCCGCATATACCCGTTGAACAACTTTGTCCGCGACGGGTCGAACTCCCGTCTGCGCACCTCGGGATCGCCCGGCCTATGCCCGTAAGGAAGAATCCCCTTATCCTCGGGCTTGTCCCTGAACAGCCCAATAAGCACGAACATGATCGCCGCCGAGCCCACCCCAAGCGCCATAAAGCCGTTCTGCCAGCCCATACCCTCAAGTAGCAGGCTCACGACCACGGCGGCAAGCGCGGGCCCAAGCCCCCACGACGCCATTATCAGACCCATGCCTATGCCCAGATGCCGCCGAAACCAGTACATCGCCGAAGGTATCAGGGGAACGAGGAATATCGCCTGTGCGGTTCCGAGCAGCACTCCAAAGTACAGGTATAGCTCCCAGATGGTGCTTATCTGTCCGGTGAGCAGCATGCCTGTGAGGAACATCGCTGTGCCCACCACCATCGCCCGCCGCGCACCAAATCGGTCGCCGAACCAGCCCGCAAACGGAGAAGCCAAGGCGGTCACCACGCTCGATATGGCGTATGCCAGCGTGATGCTCCCTTGGCTCCACTGGAATTCCTGCTCCAGTGGATCGATGAACACACCAAATGCCATGCGTATGGACGTGCCCACCATCTGCATCACCGCAATGACACCGACAATCACCCAGACATAGTGAGGATAAATGGCCCGCCCGTAGTTCGACTGCGGGCGGCTTGTGGATGGCTCAGGCTGTCGTGCCATTGGTTGGTCTTTAAGTCCTTAATGCAGCGGGCATGCGACCAGGAAGAACCTCTCCCATCCCTGCCCTTCCGCTGCGCTTCCGTATTGCAGAGCGCCTACGTCCTGCCCTAGCCCGCCGGATTGTCCGGAGCCGAAAGACGTACCCGTAGCCGACGAAAAGTCGAACTGCTGCACATTTTGCCCCGTAGCTTGCGCCGTCCGCTCGCTCACACGCGCTTCGGCAGCCCAAGCGCCGAAGTAAATTGTCAGTGCAAGGCTAATGGTGACGACCGCGACAAATTGCACGGGCATTCCCAATATCCGCATATCGTTCAAGCGCGACTCCAACCTAACACCTTCCGTATTCGCTATTTCCGGCATGTGTTAACTCGCCCACCCAGTACGTGTTGACATCTGATACACAGAGCGTTTTAGACCTGAAGAGTAGATCCATTCTGTCATTCTGAACGCAGCGCAGCGGAGTGAATAATCTAAAATCGTTGTACATAAACCATTCTCCGATTTCAGATTTCTCGCTTCACTCGAAATGACAGAAGTAATGAAACGCAACTTCAAAATGTCCACACGACCTAGTATCCAAACTCTTTATAAAAGAAGGTCGGAGCTTGTCCAACGCGTTCGCGCGGAATTAGCTCATGCCATAGTTCATGCCATTAATATGGCGACGCTGCACTGGTAATGCCGCAGCGTCGCCTGTCTGAAGAATTCGTTTCTAGTTAGGCACCGCCGCCTCAGCGATCGACATCAGTTCTTCATCCGACATATCCAACTCGATGTGGTCGCCGTGCGGCTGCGGCACATCCAGCCCCGTCTTGTAATAGACCTCAAGCGTATTGCCCTCCGGGTCGTCCGCATACATCCCAAACGCATTCCCATGGCTCACGATGCGCTGGATGCTAACACCCTCGTCGCGGAAAGTGCGGTAGAAGTCCTTCAGTTCCGCAATCGTCTCAACCGTGAAGGAAATCTGCTGCACAAGCTTCGCATCCGATGGCACATCGCGTCCCTCCATCAGCACGAACTCGTGATGCTCAACATCAGGGTTCGCGCTCATGAACACCATTCTGCGCTGCTCCAGGTCCTCATCCGTGATCTCCAGACCCATCACACGCGAGTAAAAGTCCCGCTGACCCATCAGATCGTTCACATAGATTCCCACATGTCCCAGTCCGCTTACCTTTGGCATAGTTACCTCCTGCCAGTTCTGATTGATTCTGAATATGACGACTGGCGCAATTCAGCTAAGCCAGCCATAGCAATGGTTCTCAGAGATAATAACTCAAACTTTCGCTTTTGATAAGACTTCGATCTTTCCAGCCCTCAGAAGTTCAAGCTCCCTTATCAGTTTTCCCAATGGCATGGCGTCGAGCGAATCCAGGCGGATGTCGGCCAATCCAAAATCCATACCTCGCGTCATTGTGTTCGGCACGACCACACACTGAAGCCCCGCAGCCTTCGCGGCAGTGAGTCCGTTAGCGGAATCCTCAATCGCCAGAGCGTTTTGAGGCTGTACGCCCAGGCTTGTCACGGACATTATGTATAACTCTGGATCAGGCTTGCCGTTCGTAACGTCTCCATGACTCAGGACGAATTCAAAGTAATGCAGCAGCCTCCTTTGCTCCAGATGTCCCACGGCCCAACCGGGTGACGAACTTGAAGCAACCGCAAGTCTCAACCCCATTTCTTTCGCCGACGCCAGGTAATCCTCCACACCCGGCAGAATAGGATTTTCATCTATGCGCTCAAGATAGCGACGGCGCATCTTAGGCCTGACGGCTTCCTGCTCTATGTGCCGCCCCGTCAAGTCTGCAAGATGCTTATATATATCAAAATCCTTGCTGTGCCGCCCAATCGACAATTCCCATGTCTGCCGCTCTAACCTCACGCCATAGGATTCGAAAACTTCCTGCCAAGTGTCGAACTCAGGAGTCTCCGTATCCAGAATCAATCCATCAAAATCGAATACTATAGCCTCAATCAATTCCCACCGCCTAGAAATGGAAAATCCGCACTCAGTATATCACCCCACTAACCAAGCCAACCCCATTCTTTCCTGTTCATCCTTTTAAACCTAAATATTCGGTCTGAGCCTGCCAAGCACACTAGGGCGTGTTGACATTTGATACACAAAGCGTTTCAGACCCGAAATGTAGGTTTACTCTGTAATTCTGAACCCAGCGCCTTCATCCCCTGTCATTCTGAACGCAGCGCAGCGGAGGGAAGAATCTAAAGTCGCTGCGCACCCACCAGTCTCCGATTTCAGATTTCTCGCTTCACTCGAAATGACAGAAGTAATGAAAGACCACCTCAAAATGTCAACACAATCTAGCTAACTGACCGCTGACTGCTAATCTCCCCCTTGACAACCCAAACACCTGTCCCTATAATCAGAACAGATGATTGAAGCCATGCACAAGCAACGGGATGCAGATACGCAGCACATCCCCATAGATACACTTCAGCGCATCCAGCGCATTGTTCTCGAAGAGACTCAGGGCGGCAGAACCATCATCCGCAACCTCGTCTCCATCATGAACGGCGAGGACCCCGACGGCAAGCCTTCTCACCGCCTCCAGTCGGCGCGCATCCTGCTCAGGCTCGGCTTCGAAGAAGCCAGAGAAGCCCTCGGCAGTTCAGGACATCAGCGCAATGCTGCCTCGCAGCAAGACGAAATGGCGCAGGATGGCTCACGTCCCGCTCAGCAGCCACTCAGCCCTGAACACGAGAAGGTGAACAAGAAACTCGTCGCGCGCATCAGGGTTGACTCAGAGGGTGGAGCCAGCATGGTAAGAATCCTGCTCGAGATTCTGGAAGGCAACGACCCTGACGCAAGGACTCGCGACAGGATAGAAGCGGCTAAAGTCCTGCTTCACTGGGGATTTGGCAACCCTGCGCAGCCCGACCCTGACTTCATGATGTTCTACGCTCCCTGCCACCCGGACTGCCTCTGCATCTGCAAGGACCTGGATGAAGACCATCCGGACGTCATCCAGAGCCACACGCCTCCCACTGAGGAGCAGCGTGAGGCGTGGGCAAGGGAGCAGGAGATACTGGAGCGAGCTGCGGAGGCTGCGGAGCGCAAGGCAAGAGCAGACCGTGCGTGGAGGCTGGAGCAGAGCTATTCGCCCGTCGCGCAGGACGACAGGCGACTCGAAAGAGAAGAGCGTCGCCTCAAGCGCGAACGCAACCGCAACCGCAGCCCTTAACCCCAAAGTCCCACCCCTTCTGGGCGTAGGTTAGGAACGAGGTTGAAAGTCCGGCCATCTTGTTAGCTTTTTACCCTCCGTTCCTTGAGAGTTGGTAGATGACACCTGAACTCAGTCAAACCTTGCGTACCTTACTGACTTGGCGATACAATAGCATGCATGATTTGAATAGACACAATCTGCGTCAGGGATCTTCTTATGGAAGCATATCAGCTCGTCCAATTGGAGCCTAACCCCAATATCGAAGAGTTTCAGCCCGGTGATACCGTGCGCGTCGAAATCAGGGTTACCGAAGGCGAACGAACTCGTTTGCAGGCGTTTCAGGGCGTCGTCATACGCAAGCGCGGCGGAGGCCCAGGTGCCTCATTTACCGTGCGCCGCGTTAGCTACGAAATCGGCGTCGAGCGCACTTTCCTCATGCATTCTCCCAATGTGGAATCCGTGAAGGTAACGCGCCGTGGCAAAGTGCGCCGTTCCCGCCTATACTACCTGCGCGGCCTGTCGGGACGCGCCGCACGCATAAAAGAACGCCGCTAGGATCACGATAACTCACTCACGCCAACCACAAGCGGGGCAGACTTGCGAAGGTCTGCCCCGCTTGCCATCCGCCTCAACCCCAATCTGGTAAAATTGCTCTCGATGTTGCCCACGTAGAGGGTGGTATGGTCAACCTAGGAAGCATGAGATTTGCGGAAGTGGCCGTGGATGTGCCCATGGCATCGAGTCGCACGTTCAGCTACGAAATACCGGACGAGTTGACAGTGCGACCAGGCCAGCTTGTGCGCGTTCCATTCGGCGCTCGAACTCTGCAAGGCATTGTATTTTCACTCTCGGCTCATCCCCAGGTGCCGGAGACGAAGCCAATCGCCGATTTAGTATTTGAAGAGCCGCTGCTGGACGATGTGCACCTTAAACTCGCAGCGTGGATTAGCGAATACTACATCTGCTCCCTGTTCGAGGCATCCGCGCCTATGTTGCCGCCCGGTGGCCGAGTCCGCGCACGCACGCACCTCACGCTTGCCGACCAGCACACAGACAGTGAGACACTCACATCCCTGCAGCAGCGTATCGTCGAATACATTGCCAAGCGCGGACTGACGACGCAGGACAGCCTCATAAAGGCGTTCGGGGAAAGCGCCGCATCATCGGCGGCAAGCCTCGTTCGGCGCAACATCCTGATCCGCGACTACTCCCTGCCCGACCCTACCGTCAAGCATAGGTATCGCACGCACATCAGCCTCTCACCCGACACCGCATCGGACGTCAACGAATGGCTCGCCAAAACCAAAGCCCGAAAACAGGCGGCATTTGTCGAGCATCTGCGCGAAGTGGGCGAGCCGCTCGACATTACGGAAGCTCGCCGCGAGTTCGGCGGGAGCATAGTCAAGACCATCATGGACAAAGGTTGGCTTTCCACCAAAGCCGTAGCCATCGACCGGGATCCCCTCGACGGCAGGACGTTCCCGTACAGCGAGCCACTTCGCCTCACCGTCGAGCAATCTGAAGCGGCAACAGCCATACACGGTGCCTTCGAAGAGCCATCTGCGCTCGGCAATACCTTCCTCATCGAAGGCGTAACGGGCAGTGGTAAGACCGAAGTCTATCTCGACGCCGTTGATTGCTGCACCCAAATGGGTAAGCAGGCAATCGTTCTAGTCCCCGAAATTGCCCTCACTTACCAGACAATCGAGCGCTTCGCGTCCCGCTTCCCCGACAAGGTCGCCGTTCTCCACAGTGGTCTCTCGGACGGCGAGCGCTTTGACCAGTGGTGGAAGATCAAGCGTGGGCACTACAGCATCGTCATCGGTTCGCGCAGCGCCATATTTGCTCCCGTACCCGACTTAGGCCTGATTGTCGTCGACGAAGAACACGAATGGACATATAAGCAGCACGATACCTCACCACGATACCACGCGCGGCAGGTAAGCCTGCGCCTTTCCGAACTGACCCAGTCTTTAGTAGTCCTCGGCAGTGCCTCGCCTGATGTAGGCTCATTCTACGCGGCTATGCGCGGTAACCATCGACTACATAGGCTCACGGAGCGGTTCGCCGATACCGGCGATGGGCAAGCAAATCGGCCCAGCGCACTTCCTTCGGTGAGCGTCGTTGACATGCGCGAGGAGTTGCTGCAAGGTAACACCGACATGTTCAGTCGATCACTAAGCGAATCTCTGTCCGAATGCCTCGAATTAGGTGAGCAGGCAATGCTGTTCATCAATCGCCGCGGCACATCCTCCCATCTGCGCTGCTTCAGCTGTGGATACAGCCTGCGCTGCCGTAGTTGCGATGTCAGCGTCACATATCACGCCGCCTCGCAGCGCTTCATCTGCCATTACTGCGGCGCACGTCGCAAACCGCCCACAATGTGCCCGCAGTGCCTCAGACATCGCCTCCGCTACTACGGCATTGGGACAGAACTGGTGGCAGACGAGGTAGCAAGGCGTTATCCGGATGCCGGCGTCCTGCGTTGGGACCGCGATATCGCCACCAGTCCAAAGGCGCACGAGGAGTTGCTAATGCGCTTCCGCTCCGGCGAAGCCCAGGTACTCGTCGGCACCCAGATGATCGCCAAAGGGCTGCACTTCCCGTCAGTATCTCTAGTAGGTGTAGTCTCAGCCGACGTTGGTCTCACAGTACCTGACTACCGGGCAGGCGAGCGCGCGTTCCAACTGCTGCATCAGGTATCGGGTCGCGCCGGTCGTGGCAGCAGCGACGGAAAGGTCATCATCCAGACATTCCAACCCGAGAACTACACGATACAGTCAGCAGCGGAACAGGACTACCAAGCATTTTATCTGCGCGAAATGGCATATCGCAGGCAACAGGGCAACCCACCTTACAGCAGTCTCATTCGCCTGCTTTACACCCATACTAACCAGGCAAAATGTGAGTCCGAAGCCGTAAGGCTCGCAGGGCTATTACGCGAGCAGCAAGCTGAGTGGGGCATCACCGATGTGGAAGCACTGGGGCCCGTTCCAGCGTTTCCCTCACGATTGCGTGGACGCTACAGGTGGCACATCATTCTGCGAGGGCCAACTCCTCGTACCCTGTTGGACAAGGTTGATATTCCCAGGGGATGGACCGTGGACATTGATCCCGTAGTACTGACCTGATTACCTGCCGCGCACATGAGAGAAGGGCGCATCGTTGAACAATGCGCCCCAAACCGCTACAAAGCTATGGCAAAGAACTACAGGTTGAACTGCGGATCCATATAGTCCTTCTCTTTTGCGTAAACCTGCAAGCGACCGCGCGTGCTGTCCGTGATGATGATGCGGTCTTCCTCATCGACAGCGATGCCAACAGGGCGGTTGAACAGACCAAGCGGCCTGGTATCCTTGACCCTTCGGTAAGCCTTCACCACGTCGGGATTGGATTCGACGACCTCTTTCGCCCACTTCGAGAATTCGACTGCGTCGCCTTCAAGTTGAGTCAAAACTGATCCATCGTTCTCGTATATCTTAACGAGTTTGTTGCCCCAGTCAGACACATACACATCGCCTTCGCTATCGACCGCGACGCCAGACGGGTGGTTGAGCGTGCCGCCTGTGCCACCGGACTCCTCCCCATACGTCACGAGATATTCACCATCGGCGGAGAACTTCTGGGCACGGTTGTTGCCCCAGTCCGCGACATAAACGCTTCCATCGGCTCCAACGGTTAAACCCCACGGCCTATTGAGCTGGCCTGGCCCGCTACCCGCGCCTCCGAATGCAGCTAAGTATTTGCCGTCGCTGGTGAACTTCAGAACTTCGCTACTTGCAGCGTCCGTCACATAGACATTGTCATCAGCATCGCAGGCGACTCCGGACGGGCTGCCAAGTCTGCCTTCACCATCCCACTCACCTACGCGCTGCCCGTCAGCGTCGTAAATCTTGATCTGCTTTTCAAACTCGTCAGCGCAATAGATATTGCCATTGCTGTCAACAGAGATCCCCATGGGCCATACAAGTTCTTCGCGAGCGAAATCCCCGACGAATTCCTCGTTGATGGTTACCTTCCCAATTCTCTTATTGGGTGCCTGTACACCACCCGCGCCCTCCTGTCCCCTGCTGAGTACATAGATTACGCCGCCAGGCGCGACCGCCACATCCATCGGCTGCGTGAAGCCGTTTCCGGCTGCCGCGTTCCGACCTATTGCGTGGCTGAAGTTCCACGTGCGGCCTGATACAGTTGTAGTTAGCATTTTTTCACCTTCCGATTTGCTCTGGTCCGCATTAACCGCCTCCCACAGTTCGAAGTTGTTACGAACTGTAGGAAAGCGAATTGTCGCGAATCAGCCTTAGAGCTACGGTTTAGTGACCGTTGCCGTTGGTGTGAATGAATGCAGGCCGCTCAAAAGTGCCATTGACAACACTGGGAGCGTCTAACTTCATCCAGTCTTCGAGGATGGTGGAATAGACCCCACGGAAGTCCTGGTTAGGAACGAGGTCGCCCTGCTGAAGCGCCTCTGCCCGCGTTTCCGGATACTCACTGTAGAATCCACCATTGACATTAGGACCAATTGCGAACGCAACCCCCGCCGCGCCATGGTCTGTACCTGAGCCGTTGTCTCGCACTCTGCGACCAAACTCAGAGAACAGGAACATGGTGACGTTGTCATCGGCATCATGTTCACGCAGGTCATCCCAGAAATCAGCGATTGCCTCGGACACATCTGTCCACAACTGCGCATGCATCGTTGCCTGCGCCGCGTGCGTGTCAAAGCTACCGTGGTCCGTGTAGAAGACACGAGTCCCCACATCCGCGGTATGCATCATGGCGATGTCCCGGAGCTTGTGAGCTATAGGACTTGAACCATACTCCACGCTGGATTCGTACTGCTCCGGCGCAATCTTAAGAATGTCTGCGCCTTTCAGTGCGTCTAAGCCGGTCTGCCCAAGGTATTCCATCACCTGTCCCGTTCCTACGGCAGGTCCATACATATTAGCGAAGCGTTCAAGCACCTGTAGGCGCTGCTGCTTCTGCTCAATGTTCGTTAGCAGTCCGTAGTTTGAAACATCTGCGACGGATGCGACGGATACGCCCGGCGCAACCAAGGCGCGCGGGAGTGCCTGGCCGACATTGACGCCAGTTACAGGGTTTTCCGATCGAGGATCGATCTGCTTCATAGCGCGTCCAAGCCAACCCTCTGTGCCCACCTTATCCGGCTCACATGTATGCCAGATGTCCATAGAGCGGAAGTGTGAGCGCGGCGAGTTCGCGTAGCCTATGCCATGGATCACCGCCATGTCGCCACTGTCGAAGATATCCTTCATTGGCGCCATTGCAGGGTGCAGACCCAACTGGTCGTTAAGCTTCAGCACG
Source organism: Dehalococcoidia bacterium (assembly GCA_965221045.1). Classification (GTDB taxonomy): domain Bacteria; phylum Chloroflexota; class Dehalococcoidia; order Lucifugimonadales; family JADFKI01; genus Bin90. The sequence continues at coordinate 3,358,416 of OZ244863.1, read as the reverse complement.
CGGTTCTCGGAGATTCCAAGCGAGCGCCGGCTGTCATAGTAGTTGCCATCCGTGTACGGAATTACCGTGTTGAAGTAGTCATTGCCACCCGTGAGCTGCAACACAACCAGAACTGGCGGCTTGTTTGAGTTTGCCATTATTTCCTCCCAGGAATTCTGCAATATGCCCGTTAAAATTCTTTGGCCTAGCCGAACTGATACTCTCTGGTTGCTCCAATGAGTGCCAGCATCTCGCCTGTGCGCCTCGCAGAGTCATCGTAGCCGTCTTCCCAGTTAACCGCGCCTTCGCTCACTGCTTGACTAATCAGTTCACCGCGGGTCTGGTCAGATACTGGCAACGGGCCCATTTGATCCAGGCAGCTCTCTACAAACTCCTCAGGACTCATTGTGGGGCCGTTCGAAGAGGCAATGCGCTCAACTATGCGCTTAACTCCGGGCAGATTCGTATCACTGATTCTATCGGCGACGAAATTCACGCGCTTGACGAGAGATCCACTGTTTATCCACTCGTGGCCCGTATGCCAACCTTCTACGCTAGGAGGATCGAGAATGTCTTGGCCCATGTAGCCAGGCTCTCTAGCAACGGCTTCAAGGCGCGGGTCCGGTCCCTGCAAGTCACCTGTAAGCCTAAGTGTGCTTACAACGACTTCTGTGGGGTTCTTGACCTTCTTGTACATCGCGTCCTTGAAGAAATCGGAGTTAAACAATGCTCGCAGCACCGGCTTAACGTCGTAGTTGTTTTCTACGAGAGTCTCCGCCAGCATTCGGACGGCCTCTGGATTGCGAGGCTCCTCAATGTTCCAAGCCGGAACCTGTGGCTCGTCTTCAACGAAGAAGTTGTATAGATGGCGCGCTATGAACCTTGGGCATGCGGGCTGCTTAAGAATAATGTCGATAATGTCTTTGCCATTGAAGTTTCCGGTATTGCCAAGGAATGACTTGTCGGTCTCATCGTGGTCTTCCGCGCGATATTCGAATTGCCAGGGGTGCCTGCCATACGGATAGCGCGGCATCTTTGCGGAAATAGTCCAGCCTGTGAACGCCCTTGAGCATTCGTAAACGTCCGTCTCGGTGTAATTGCCGACTCCGAGCGTGAAGAGTTCCAGAAGCTCGCGGCCCCAATTCTCATTCGGGGCTACCTTGTGATTCTCATTGTTGTCAAGCCAGTAGATCATCGCGGGGTCGCTGGCAAGGCGAAGAAGGAGGTCTCGGTAGTTGTCCATTCCGACTTCGCGGAACATCTGAATCTGATCAAGGAGATGATTGCAGTTGTCCACTTTCGAGTTGCCTGTAGCGAATACATGATGCCAAAAGAGTGCCATCTTCTCGTTAAGCGGCCTCTGTGTGTTGACCATGAAGTAGAGCCAATTCGCCTGTCCGGGTGCGGCCGCACCACCGGGGACCTCAGTGATTGGATGATACCGGTACAAGGTATACTCATCAACCGGGGGTTGGCTCTCATAGTCAATCAGCTGCTCAACCGTAGTCTCATAACTCTGCTCCGCCAACACCTCGAGTTCGTCTCGGGTTGCGCCGAATCCGGCGCGTCTCATCAGATGAGCCAGCAGAGCGATATCTTCCCTATTAGACATTCGCTTCCTCCTTTCGATGCTGAAGCCATTTCGTCCATGTCGTTCGCGAGTGATTGTGTGACGTAAGAACTATAAGCCCCCCTTTCCCCCCGCGGTAGAAGGGGATAAATTGAGGCAGTCCGGGCACGTTCCGTAGTAATCCGTACGCAGGCGCACAATCTCGTATCCTGTCAGATCTGACACTCTATCAAGCGGATCGAGCGGCGCCGCGATCTCCACGTCTTCCACCTTCTCGCATTGCAAACATACAAGATGTGGATGTGGCGTAGTCAGTCTGCCGTCATACCTGTTTGCCGAGCCACTGAACTCAATCTCTAGTACCTGACCAGTATCTTTGAGAATTTCAATAGTATTGTAAATGGTGGCTAGGCTAGTCCCAGGATAGGCGGCCTGGACTCCCTGGTGAATTTCGCTCGCCGAGGGGTGGCGATCGCTTGCTAGCAGTACCTCAAGTAACTTGGCGCGCTTGCGAGTAATGGCAACACCCTTTTCCCGGAGTGCAATTTTCATCTCCGTAAGGCGCTTGTCAAAGTTTACTATCTGCATCATGCCTTCTGAGGACTCTCGAAAAGCCTGTTGAAGCATCAACGAACCTACGAAAACCTAATAATTAGAATGATTCTAAATGATATTTCGTGTAAGGTAAGGCAGACTGAGCAATATGTCAAGAGCAAATATGCCAATTGCTTCGCAGCACAGCCCTAAAACCAGATACGATGTCCAGGGCTTCATTGACCCGTTTAATTTTCCGCTCATATAATAGCGGGAATCATCTTCCAACTTAGCATTACTATCAGGAGGCTGGAAATGACCCTGCATCCTGTCATACTAGCCGGTGGGTCCGGCACCCGCATGTGGCCCCTATCCCGAGAAGCTCACCCTAAGCAATTCCTGCCGCTAATGGGTGAGCATTCTCTGTTTCAGGATACCGTTCTACGCTTGGACGGATTGGAGGAGGTCGCGGCTCCACTTATTCTCTGCAACGAAGAACACCGCTTTCTGGTTGCCGAGCACATGAGGCAACTTAAGAAAAATGCTCTAGCCATTACTTTAGAGCCGGTGGGGCGCAACACGGCTCCAGCGTTGACCCTTGCCGCAATGATGCTGCTTGACAATGAGTCCGCATTCTCGGACGGCGACCCGGTGATGCTCGTACTTCCTTCAGACCATGTCGTGCGTGACATCGAAACATTCCAGAAGCTGGTGCGGCATGGCATTGAACTCGCGCAAGGCAACACCATCATTACATTTGGCATCCTTCCGGACTCGCCGAGGACCGGCTATGGCTACATCAGAATGGGCAATCGCATCACGAGCGATGGAGGAGCCGATTTTTTCCACGTAGCAGAATTCGTCGAGAAACCGGATCGGGACGCTGCAAAGAAGATGATTAAATCTGAAGCGTACTTGTGGAACAGCGGCATGTTCATGATGCGCGCATCGGTGTGGATGGGGGAACTGCGCCGATTGCGGCCCGATATTGTCGACGCCTGCTCTGATGCGCATGCCGCCTTACGTCGGGACGGCGACTTCTACAGGCCAGGCGCTACTGAATTCGCAGCCTGTCCAAGCGAATCAATCGACTATGCTGTGATGGAGCACATGAGTGAAGGTTCACCCCAGGGCAATGGCGCAAAGTGCATAGTGCTGCCAATGGAGATTGGATGGACGGACCTGGGAGCTTGGTCTTCACTCTGGGAAGAGCGTGAACAGGATGCGGGTGGCAACGTCATCCAGGGAGATGTTTATGCGCACTCTATGTCTAACTCGCTCATCATCAGTCAGCGCCGCCTCGTAGCCGCTGTCGGATTAAAGGACATAATTCTTATCGAGACGGCGGACGCTGTGCTCGCCGCGCACAGGGATCGGGTTCAGGACGTCAAGGAACTTGTAGAGCAGCTCAAGAGCCAAGGACGACCGGAGCACGAGAACCATCTGAAGATCAACCGCCCCTGGGGTTCATTCGAAACCATAGATATAGGACAGCGGTTTCAGGTGAAGCGACTCACTATTACCCCCGGAGAGGCACTCTCCTTGCAGATGCACCATCACCGGGCAGAACATTGGGTCGTGGTGAGGGGAACAGCAAAAGTTACGCGGGGAGACGAAGTGTTCTTGCTGACAGAGAACCAGTCAGCATACGTTCCCGTAGGAGTCAGCCACAGACTGGAAAATCCAGGCGCCATGCCGCTTGAGGTGGTCGAAGTTCAGACCGGGAGCTACCTCGAAGAGGACGATATCGTGCGATTTGAAGATCGCTATGACCGACACATCCACGACTGAAGAGAAGCTAGAATTGACTTGTGAGCCCCTTCCACCGCCCGTATCACTCCTAAACCACAGCCGAGTTCCAGAGCTATCAGCGATTCCTTATGGTATCCTAGCGCATAGACAACCAAGCAACGGTCAGGGCATTTCCAGATGTCAAGCGCTAGTGTCCAAGGTGAAAGAATGACGCCAACCACATTACCCGAATCCGCAATGCCCGCAGTACCTTCACGAATATTGTTGGGTCCGGGACCGAGCAACGTAAGCCCCAGTGTGTTGCAGGCAATGATGCAGCCGATGATTGGCTACATGGACCCGGACTTCATGCTGATTATGGATGAGGTCAGAGAGCTCCTGAAACGCGTATATCAGTCTGATACGGCGAACACTCTGGCTATATCGGGCACAGGTTCGGCTGGCATGGAAGCAGGACTAAGCAGCCTACTGGAGCCGGGCGACACTGTTGTGATGTGCATTTATGGCTTCTTCTGCGAACGTATGGTGGAAATGGCGAACCGCGTTGGAGCTAATGTAGTGCCGCTCCGAGCAGAGTGGGGACGTCCTTTCCCCGAAGAGATGCTTGAGGCGGAACTCACCAAGCATAGCAATGTGAAAATGGTGACCGCAATACACGCGGAGACATCCACCGGAGTGCGCCAACCGATTGGCGGGTTGGCCCGAATAGCCAAAGAGAATGACGCCTTGTTCATGGTAGATACAGTAACCTCGCTTGGCGGCAACGAGGTGGCCTTTGATGAGTGGAACGCGGACTACGCCTATTCGGCAACCCAGAAGTGCCTCGGCTGTCCGCCGGGACTTTCGCCAGTAGCAGTAAGCGACCGTGCGATTGAGGCGATGCGACAACGCAAGCAGGCGCCTATGTCGTGGTATCTTGATTTGGCCTTGCTCGGCAACTACTGGGGCTGGGAAGGCCAGCGCGTATATCACCATACCGCTCCGGTAAGCATGATTCTTGCGCTCCGACAGGGTTTACGTCAGGTGTTGACGGAAGGGCTGATTGAACGCTTTACGCGCCATACATTCAACGCCCAAGCTTTGTGCGCCGGACTTGAAGGACTCGGCCTTGAATGCGTGGTGCCCTCTGAGTATCGCCTCGCGCAGATTACTGTCGTTAAAATACCGGATGGCATTGACGATATGCAGGTGAGGCAACGCTTGCTGCGGGGCTACGGCATCGAGATCGGCGGTGGGCTGGGCGAACTTGCAGGCAATGTGTGGCGCATAGGACTGATGGGCGAATCCAGCAAGGCCGAATATGTGCTGGCTCTTCTATCCGCATTGGAAAGCGTTTTGCCAGAAGCAGGGTTTGAAGTAGCGTCAGGGGCAGGCGTCGGAGCGGCAAGTAGCGTGTTCAAGTCTCACAAGGGCCAATGAAACTGCTTGGTTTCAGGCTCAGAATCTACGACCCCACTAAACCAAGACGGGCAGAGCGTAGGCTCCGCCCGTTAGGTGAACCTGTCTAGCGAGATTACGCTACTTTGCCTTTCCCTACAGACACTGACATTATCTCTCTCTGGTTTGAGAACTCGATATCTGCCATATAGCCGCACTGCAGGCAATGGATGTACCTGCCATAATGATCGCTGCCGGCGCTGAGATCGCCGGCGCACCGAGGGCACTGCTTAAGGTATATGTTTCTGCCCTGCTTCGATTGATGAGATTTCACTAACTCCTCCTAGCTCCCAAGATGTTCTATGAGAGGATGCTAGAACACTCGTGCTTTTCACGTCAAGCGCAATTAGGTCATTTTTCGATAATATCTTCCAAACTGGCGTTCGTCGTATAAGATAGCGGACACAAAAAAGGTGGACCGGTTTTACCAGTCCACCTTCAGAAAGACAAACAAATTCTGGAAAGTTGTCAGCTTTGAGCGGCCTTGCTCAGCTCAGCCCCCGCGGAGAAGCCCACTCGTTTGTGTGCAGGGACTTCGATGAGATCCCCCGCCTTGCTGCCCCTAATTGGCCTCACCTTGCGTGCCTTAACATCTCGCAACTCAAAGGTGCCGAAGCCGGTGAGCACGACTCTATTCCCTTTGGATAATTCATCCTGAACGCTTCTCAAAACCGCATTGAGCGCAGCTTCGCCCTGTGCTTTGGTGCAGCCTAACTTATCGGCTACCCTATCTGACATTTCACTTTTCCTGCGAGTTGCCATTTACGCCCTACCTCCCTTGTCATTACATCAGTCATTCTAGATAATGACCGTGATCCCAAACAACTGATCCAGCCTCTGCGTAGCACCACTCAACAGACTATCCAAGCTAATTATTATCAGGCAACTAGCGGAAACTCAATTCTGTAGTGTGCTACCGACCTAGAATCAGTACCTCAGTTTTTGATGAAATGAATATATCCCAAACGATAAGTCGTTGTAAAGACATAGAAAAAAATTGCTGCCGGGGGATTTTAACGTGAATATTGAACTTATCGCTGATTACAATTGTATTGTTGGGGAAGGTCCTCTGTGGCATCCAATTGACCGCAAGGTTTATTGGGCCGACATCCCCCGAGGAAGAATCTTTCGTTATGATCCGGTAAGCGGCGAGCACGGTCAGATTTTTGAAGGCGGTGAGGTTGGCGGATTTACCGTTCAGGCGGACGGTACTCTGCTGCTGTTTATGGACCGCGGCGCAATTGCTACACTTCGCAACGGAAATCTGCAATATCACCTCCGCGAGATCGAATCTGAGCGAGAGACTCGGTTCAATGACGTGATAGCGGACCCAGCCGGGCGAGTGTTCTGCGGCACCATGCCAGCTACCGACCACGCAGGCAGCCTTTACCGCTTGGACACGGACGGGTCGATCACACGAGTTCTGAGCGGCATCGGCATTTCCAACGGAATGGGCTTCACACCTGACACAAAGCAGATGTACTTTACCGACTCACCGACACACAACATCTACTTATTCGATTATGACATAGAGACCGGCGAACTCTCCAATAGGCGAGTCTTCGTCAATACGGGAGACAACGACGGCATTCCCGATGGCATGACCGTCGACGCGGAGGGCAATGTTTGGTCAGCGCGCTGGGATGGCTCGTCACTAGTACGATACTCCCCAGAGGGTGAGCAAGTGCAACGAATATGGTTCCCAGCACGTAAGGTGTCCAGTGTCATTTTTGGAGGTGAGGACTACACAGACATGTATGTTACAACCGCGGGCGGCCAGGATAAGATTGGCGAGGGGCCCGGGGCAGGGTGTCTGTACAGACTGAACCTAGGCATAAGTGGCAAGCCAGAGTATCTCTCCCAAATCGGACTCTAAAAGTCCTGCAAGAGGATGGATATGCCGTGCTTTGCGCGTTTTGACCAACCAGATAGCGCGTGCTAAAATTAGGCATCTTGATATCAAATATTTAACAGGGGTTGGCTTATGTCTGGTCACTCTAAATGGTCAACAATAAAGCATGCTAAGGCAGCCACGGACGCAAAGAGGGGCAAGCTATTCACCAAAATCACGCGAGAGATAATAATCGCGGCGCGGCAAGGTGGAGGAGACCCCTCTATGAACATCCGGCTTAGGATGGCTCTTCAGAAGGCGAGAGACGCCAACATGCCCAATGACAACGTTGAGCGCGCCATCAAGAGGGGGACTGGAGAGTCCGGCGAACAGGACCAGATGGTCGAATTCACTTACGAGGGATATGGTCCCGGCGGTGTAGCGATTATGCTGCAAACGCTCTCTGACAACCGCAACCGTACCGTCTCCGACATTCGCTCCACCCTCACCAAGGCGGGCGGCAACTTAGCGCAGTCCGGCGCGGTTGCGTGGCAATTCGAGCAGAAAGGCATAGTAGTGGTGAACGCAGAGGAGGACGATGCCGAAGAGTTTGCATTGGTTGCCATCGATGCTGGCGCCGACGACTTCGAGACCTTCGATTCCACACTTCAGATTTTCTCGCCTGTGGAAAGGCTGGAAGATGTCCGGCAGACTCTAACTGACACCGATGCATCAATTGTGTCTTCCGAGCTGTCCATGATCCCCAATAACACAATTGTGCTTGACTCTAGGACGGCATCACAGACATTACGCCTGCTTGACCAGCTCGAGGAACTGGACGATGTTCAAAAGGTCTATTCCAACGCAGACTTCCCGGACGATGTCCTGGAACAGTATCGCGACGAATAGGCGCTGTGCTCGTTCTTGGAATCGACCCCGGAACCTACAACATGGGCGTTGGAATAATCAAGGCTGAAGGCGACAGCCTTACATTTGTGCACGCCGATGTATTGAAAGTTCGGCGCGACGCCCCTCGGGCAGAGCGGCTTCACCGCCTACACACGGAGTTGATCAGTTACATCGCACAGCACAAACCTGATGAAATTGCCATAGAAGAGCCGTTTGTAGCACGTAATGTGCGATCGGCCATAGCAGTAGGTCAGGCGCAGGCGGTGGCGATGATTGCTGCGGAGGCGTCTGGCATAAGCGTACAGTTATTTGCACCTCGTGAGGTCAAGCTCGCTGTAACTGGTTTCGGGGACAGTTCTAAGGAGCAGGTGCAGGAGATGGCAATGCTTGCTCTAGACCTCAATAGCGCTCCTATGTCACTGGATGCTTCAGACGCATTAGCGATAGCGATATGCCACATCAACGCAAGGCGAGTGCAATCACTCATTCCTGACGATCGAATATAGAGTATGTCTTCCCTGATTTCATCTGTGCGGGGCACATTGGAAGGTACTGGACCTGACTGGGCCGATGTCGCCATCGGTGGCGTTACGTTGCGTGTGAGCGCCCCTGCTCCGTCGGTCGAAGCTCTTGGGCAAATCGGCAGCCCTGTAAGTTTGTTCACCTCGCTGCAAGTGAGGGCGGAAAGCCTGAACCTCTACGGCTTCGATACGCCCGAGGGGCGTCAGACTTTTGAAACCCTTATTGGAATTAGCGGAATAGGCCCGCGCGTTGCATTGAGCATCCTTTCCACATTCAGACCTGAAGCACTCGCAGCCGCTGTTGACTCCGGGGATATCAAGAGCTTCACAGTCGTGCCGGGAGTAGGTCGTAAAACCGCAAGTCGCATTCTGCTAGAGCTCAAGGGCAAGCTGGAACTGGACTGGAATATCGGAAGCGTCTCAACACTTGACTCGGACGCTTTGGATGCTCTGACCGCGCTCGGCTACTCGCCGGTTGAAGCGCGTGAGGCACTGTCCGCACTGCCAAAGGACGGCAATTCCGCCACCGAAGACAAAGTGCGAATGGCGCTCCAGCAACTTGCAGGCTAATTAGCGTTATGGACATTTCACCTTACGACGCCTGGGCGGACTTCTATGACGCGGTATTTTCCTATGTCGTTGATGACATCCCATTTTACTTGGACGAAGCGAAGCGGTCAGGCGGCCCGATACTAGAACTAGGATGTGGTACGGGGCGGGTTTCGATACCAATCGCACTGAGCGGAATCGAATTAGTCGGGCTGGACTCATCTACTGCGATGCTGGAACGCGCCCAGCAAAAGGCTGAGCGCGCCGGGGCAACCGGACTGAGCCTTTTGCAGGCTGACATGCGAAACTTTTCTCTCCCAGACAAGTTCAGCCTGATAATCATTCCCTTTCGGGGATTGCTATCAGTACTGTCAGTGGAAGATGAAATCCACGTTCTATCAAACATAAAGCGCCATCTTGCTCCAGGTGGCAAGCTCATCTTCGACATATTTGTCCCTGACCTTAACATGATGGTACAGGAAGGTGATGTTCCATATCACTTTCGCGATCTTACAGATCCATCGACGGGCAAGCAGATAGTCCTATGGAATCAGGCAAGCTACGACGCGTACACACAAGTAATGAGCATTCGTACTACGATCGAGTATCTCGATTGTTCTGGACGCGTGTCAGACAAGATTTATCGAGACTTTGCGCTGCGATACATCTTTCGCTGGGAGATGTACCACTTGCTTCGAACTTGCGGATACGACATACTCGCACTGTACGGCGACTTTGAGCGCCATGACTTTGACGAAAATAGCGCGAATATGATTTGGGTGGCAGAATCATCCTTTTAATTAACCAGAAGTGGTCACCATCGCTTCAGCTTCGCAGGCTGCATGGCCGAGACCGCACAGATTTGTACTATCCAATGCAGGTGTTAGGCGTTATATTTTTAGTATGGTGTCCCACGCTAACTCGGCGACTAAATTCGGTCAACAAGCATCCAACTAGTTAAACCTATAACGTGAAGGGCGCGATATGACACATGGATTAAAGAGTCTGAAGTATCCTGCGCTCACCTGCCTGTTTTCAGTCCTCGCCACGACGCTCGCATGCAGCAGTGCGCCCGCGGCATCTACGGACAACTATGGCGCATCGTCTTCCAATTCCATAAGTGTCCCCGCTGAAGATGTACAGACCTCCCGCGCTTCATGGCAGGTGACGGCAGGGGAGGATTCATCCGTGCAGCCACTGCTGGACGCAATACCTTCGAAGGAACCTAACCAGCCTCCCACATCTGAAATAGACGCCGACGAAATAGTTGCGGCCTATGAAAGGGTGATAGGCGACGTACATGACGATGTGCTGCCATCCGTCGTCAGTGTCTTCGTGCTCAACCGCGTCGAAATCTCCAGTTCAATTCCAGGATTCACTTCTCCTTTTCCATTTGGACAAAGGCCTCCTCCAGATGGCGGCTCGCAGCAAGAATTTTTTTACAGAAACGGGCAGGGCTCAGGATTCGTATGGGATGACGCGGGGCACATCGTGACGAACCGGCATGTCGTTGTCGACGCCGAGCGCATAACGGTCGTCTTCTCTGACGGCAGCGACATCAAGGCCGAGGTGGTCGGTTGGGACGAAGATTCAGACTTGGCAGTCCTGAAAATTGAGCGCGACGCGGAGCTGCTGAAACCAGTAAGCCTTGGGGACAGCAATGAAATTCGCGTCGGGCAGATCGCAATCACCATTGGCAACCCGTTTGGGCAGGAATTCTCAACTACAACGGGCATTGTCAGCGCCATCGGACGCACTATACGCACTAGCGATTCCCACTTCTCATTGCCTAAGGTCATACAAACGGATGCACCGATGAACCCTGGTAATTCAGGGGGTCCTTTGCTGGACCGGCAAGGGCGTGTCATCGGCATTGACGCCCAGATAATCACGCGCTCTGGCTCAAACACAGGCATCGGTTTTGCTATTCCAATTAACATTGCAAAACAGATTGTACCCGTTCTCATCAGCGACGGCGCCTTTACATACTCATGGCTGGGCATCCGCGGTACGACCATAGGGCCCGAAGCTGTAGAGCTGATGAACGCTCCAGCAGGAACTCGCGGGGCTCAGGTAATTGCGCTTGCAGAAGAAGGCCCCGCGCAGCTGGCTGGCCTAGTCGGCAGCGACAAGAACAAGCGAACAGATGAAGGCAGCATACGTTACGGAGGCGATGTCATAACGGCCATAGACGAGCAGGTTATCGTCAGCATGAACGACCTGATCATATACCTAATGGAAAACACGAAACCGGGCGACACGGTCACGATGAGCGTAGTGCGAGACGGGGGAGATAGCGCCCAAATCGAAGTGACTCTTGAGGCCCGTCCGCAAACTCTGGGCTGATTGTACTAAAGCATCTCTCGCCGTATTCTGAGTACATCCACTCACAAGCGGGACAATGCCCAAATAGACTACAACACAAAGCGAGACGTATGAATGAGCACTAAATTTACATCGTCCCTTCTGCTGACACTTGGAGCGACGATAGGGATATTGTTCGGATGCGGCACGGCGCCCACCTCTCAGACGGCTGAGAGTACTTCTGGGCCTCCTGCACCCAAAGTTGAGCCCGCGGAGCAGGTGGCGGTGCCTAGGCAAGCCGCGAAAGTAATGCAGGCCGACTCCACCCCCCAAAAGGCAATTGAGGCTGTAGAGAGCGAGCAGGAACCCGGTCCATTGGAAGTGGAAGTCGGCTACAAAGTTGGAATGCACGTCCCGGAATTCGAAATGAACTTGCTGGATGGCAGCCGAGTCACATCTGCGGGATTTGTCGATGAAGGCAAGCCTGTGTTCATTTACTTCCACACGACTTGGTGAGGAACTTGCCGCGTCGAGTTGCGGCGCATCAAGGACGAGATCGGTGCAAACTACACCGATCAGATCGCATTCTACCTCGTAGGTACTGACCTGTCCGAGAGCTTAGAAAAATTGGAAGCCGACAGGGAAGGCAAAGGATTGCCTTGGCCGGTAGCCCATCCGGACGAAGGCATGCTGGATGCACTAAGAATTTATACTCAGGCTTCTAAAGTAGCAATTAGCAGGAACGGAACAATTACACACCGCTTTGGCTTTGGGAAGGGCGACTACGAGAGTTGGGAAGATCTTTTCGATGACATCAGTGCCAACTAGGCCAGTAGCTAACTGACTTAGATTAGAAAGAAGAGTCCACCCATCATGTCATGAATAGCGAGCGCGCCTCTTACTTTAATCTTACACAACTGTAAAGAACTCAGGCGCCTTCCCTGCCCTGATACACCAGCGTGTCGGGCTTAAACACCGCCCAGGCAAACCAGAAATGATTGCCATGCACTACCGGAGTGAGCCTCTCTCCTGCAAGCGGTCCATCTACGGCATTGCCTAGGATATCCCACTTGCTTCCCGTCTGGTCGTCAATGATGTCTTCGTTCTTAACGCTGAATGTCAATTCCTGGCCATCTAGAATTGCATCGAAGACCCCGGCTGATCCCACATCCCGCGAGTCCGCAATTGAACCGCCGTCAAGCGCGGATGTTGTTCCAAACTTGTGGAACACTACAATCGAGCTCCCAGAAATTTCATAGTTTATTACGCCTTCCTCCTGCAGGATGCTCAGCGGGAATGCCACATCGACATCCCCAATGGTTACGGCGATGACACGCTCGACGGGAAGTAGCCTGCCATCTAAGTCTCCTGTGAACAAGAATGGATTTCCTTCAGTCGTGTCATACCCGGCGTATGGATTTCGCCCATACTGACGTGCGTAACCGGTATCTCGCGATAATACTTTCCCATTTGGGTTAGCTCTCTGAAAATCTGCGAATGATACAATAACCGCGGAAAGATGGTCGAGGCTTCGTCCCGCGTGCTCCCCTACAATGCCTTCACCCGTGAATTGCTGCCACCATGAGTGTGTCTCTCGGTCGTACATTATCAGGTCGGAGTTGCGAAGATTCCCTGACACTCCAAATTCAAGCTCTTTTCCATCCAAACGCCTGTCGAATGCAATCGCCGAATTGCACAATGGGCAGAATGTTACTGCCACCGGAACATCCCCAACGGTGTCGTTGACTATTTCGTGCCAGGTCAGAATCTGGAGCGGGTACGCGCGGGCATCTCCACTGATTTCAAGCGATACCACAGGCTCAACATCACTCAGCCACGCCGACGCCTCTGAGGGCGCAACAAAGGAGGGTTCGTCTATCGACGGGATGTTGTCGCGAGGAATGACTGATCTTATCTCGCTGTAAGGAACCGTGTGAAGCCTGAAATCGGTATCCCAACCTCTGGTGCTTAGTCTTGCTGCGCTCAATGCCCCTTCGTAATCTCGGTCGGCCGTGACCCTGCTATCTTCTCCATCCATATCCACGATTGGAGTTGCTGTGAGCGCCGGAACTTGCGTCGCCACAGGCGGCGTAGCAGGATGTGTTGCAGCGGATACACCAGTCGCCGCAGGCGTTGATGTCGATACGGCGGCAGGCGAGGGTGCAGATTGCTCAGCAGGTGGAACCGTAGGTGATGACACTTGTGAGTCTGTCAAGCTGCTAGATTCGGGATCAGCCGAGGGGTTTTGAATCGGTGCCACCTGTTCAAGCTCCGTCCCGGGGGCCCCGCCGCCACACGCAGTTGCCAAAGAGCCTACAATCAAGAGCATCGCAGCGAATGCCGCAAAAGACCAAGTCCGTGCAATTCTGTAACGCAAGTTACTCTCCATTGTGTCAATTGTGTCGCCAAGAAACAGCAAGTTGCTTCAAATCGCATGAGCGGGAAATTCGAGCAACAGAGTCACTGATTATCCTGCTCGATACCTCTGTTATTTGAAATGAGGGCAGAGGCTAAAGGGTGCCTGCATTAATCGCCACAACCCACGAGGGAGGTGGAAACCCAGATCCCCCAGCCTCGAGCAAGGGCGTTCAATGCGGAATCCGCTTAATCTAGTTGTAACGCCGCCATCTGCGTCCATCCTGCGCAAGCAAGGCGTCAGCCGCGTCAGGACCCCAACTGCCGCCTGCGTAGATATGCAGAGGAGAAATACCCAGGTCGGTCCAAGCGTCTATGAGAGGATCTACAATCTTCCAAGCTTCTTCAATGTGGTCGTTACGAATGAATAAGCTGGCGTCGCCAAGTAGGGCATCTTGGAGCAGTCGCTCGTAATCTTCGGGAATCGAGAGGTCTCTGAAAGCGGACCTATAATGGAATTCCAAATTCGTCCGTTCCATTGAGGCAATATCAACGTCCGGGCTCTTAGTCTGAAAACCAAGGTGGATGCCCTCGTCAGGCTGCAGGCTCAGGCGAAGAAGATTAGACGGAATAGCTTCACCCGAAGGCAAAGGAAACATCGAGTGGGGCGGCCTCTGAAACTCTATTACAATTTCTGATACCTTCTCTGCCATTGCTTTGCCGGTTCGCAGGTAAAATGGCACATCCCGCCAACGCCAATTGTCCACAAAGAGCCGCAAAGCCGCGTATGTTGGCGTAATGGACCCTTCTGGGACGCCCCGCTCCGCCAGATAGCCATCATATTGGCCTCGCACGGCGTTTCGTGCTATTTCGGCACCGCCATTCCTGCGAATAGCCTGCAATACTTCGACTTTCTTGTTCCGAAGCGATTCAGAATCAGCAATATTGGGAGGCTCCATTGCTACCAGAGTGAGCAATTGCAGCATGTGGTTTTGCACCATGTCTCTCACGACGCCCGACTCATTGTAATAGCTTCCCCTGTCTTCGACTGCTATGGATTCGGCGACTGTAATCTGCACGTTGTCAATATAGTTACGGTTCCATATAGGTTCAAAGATGGCGTTTGCAAAACGAAATACCAGCAGGTTTTGCACCATGTGCTTGCCAAGGTAATGATCGATACGATAAACCTGACTCTCATCGAACACCTGCCCAACAAGATTATCCAGTTCCGTGGCAGACGCGAGATCATTGCCAAATGGTTTCTCTATGACAACTCGGCGCCATCCTGTTGATTCGTCCGCAAGACCGTGAACATTCATGTTGCGAAGAGCAGGTTCAAATAGCCATGGGGCGATCGACAGATAGAAAAGACAGTTTGAAGGAGCGTCAGTGCCGCCATCCAACTCTTGGAGCCCTCTCTTTAGTACTCCGAGTCCATCAGGATCGCTCAGATCGCCGCGTATGTAGTGGATGCGGCGGGCGAATTCCCTCCACGCTTCTTTGTGCGCTGCGAGGTCGCGGAACTCACTTACCTTATTCCACATGAATTCGCGGTACGACTCGCTAGTGAAGTCAGAGCGCGCAAAGCAGACGATTCGAGGATTTTCAGGGGCACGCCCACGGTATGCAAGCTCGAAAAGTGCCGGAACTAGCTTACGCTGGGCAAGGTCACCTGTGCCGCCAAATATGACAACGCTTGTGCTTTCCAGAGACATCATTCCGACTTTCTGACACTATGCCCGCCGAACTGATTCCGCATAGCCGCCAACAGTTTCGCTCCGAAGGGGGAGTCTTGTCTTGAGCGGAATCGCGCCTGCAACGACGCAGCAATAACTGGAATCGGAACAGCAAGATCGATCGATTCCTCTACCGTCCAGCGTCCTTCGCCAGAGTCCTCCACATACGCTTGAATACCTTCCAGACTGCCATCCTCATCCAGAGCCGCTGCCGTTAGATCAAGCAGCCAAGACCGAACTACACTGCCGTAGCGCCAAATGTGGGCAATCTGCGCGAGGTCGAGTTCTAAGTCATGCTTGGCTTCCATAAGTTCGAAGCCCTCTGCGAAGGCCTGCATCATTCCGTACTCGATGCCGTTATGGACCATTTTCACGAAGTGCCCTGCGCCAGAAGGTCCCACGTGCCCATATCCTATACTCGCGCCGGGTGCAAGTGTCTGGAAAATAGGTTCAAGACGTGAATAAGCCTCAGCATCACCGCCGACCATAAGGCTGTAACCTTCAGTCAGACCCCAGACTCCTCCACTCGTGCCCACATCCAACATAGTGAGCCCCAGATCCCCGACATCAGCTGCGCGGCGAATTGTGTCTTTGTAATTGGAGTTGCCGCCATCGATTATGGTGTCTCCCACAGTCAACTTGGCGGACAGAGTACCTATCGTTTCGTCCGTAACATCGCCGGCGGGTACCATCACCCAAACAGCGCGAGGAGGCGATAGGTGGAAAACAAGCTCATCAATGGAAGTTGCCTCGATTGCGCCGGCGTTCACGACCGACAATCGAGCCTGTTCATCGGGGTCATAGGCGACAATATGATGGCCGCCAGCTAGGAGGCGCTGGGTCATGTTCCCGCCCATTCGGCCCAAGCCAATCATTCCCAGTTCCAATGTGTCGCCTCCAGTCAATGAAAGTCGCCGCAATTATTTGAGGCTATTGGCTAACGTTTTTACCGTCTGTACCGCGTCAGCACCAAGATTAATTCGAGCAACATGGCGTCCCTGAGCGGCTAGTGCATCCAGGTCGCCTTTAGCCTGTGCCGCTGCCAATACTCCAAAAGTAAACTTCTCACCCGGTATTGTAACATCGGCATTTTCTATTTGCGTAAGCTGTAAGGACAGCCCGGAGTCCGCTCCACCTTTATGAAGTTGGCCTGTCGAGTGCAAATAACGCGGGCCATAGCCGAGAGTTGTGGCAACACCCCACTTGCCCGTGACATTTTGCCGCAGATCGGCCAAAGCCAATTCCACCTGCGCCGTTGGTTCAGCAAAGGCCGTAATCGCTAAGTAGTCCCCCTTTTTTACATGTGACATCAGTTCCGTAAGCGAACTCACGGCATTGAGCGCAGGTGCTCGCCCTGAATTCTCGTAATCCGCAAGCAACTCTGTAGTTTTGTCTTTGGCCTGCTGGACATTCGGCTGGTCGAACGGATGAATGCCCATTAAACTTCCGGCGACTGCGGTGGCAAATTCCCACCGGAAGAATTCAGCGCCAATATTGTGTCTGCCAGTGAGATCAAACCTGACGACCGGTATACCCGCCTCCTCCACAACTTTCATGTATCTATCTGTTGCATCAGTGTCATCCTCTTCTAGTCGGACATAAACAAAAAGCCTGTCACTACCGAGGTCATTGGGGCTGTAATGCGGTTCGTTTGCGACTGGGATGATCCCCTTTCCCTCTTTACCTGTGCTCTCTGCTAGCAGTTGCTCGACCCAGAGAGCGAAATTCTGGAGTGATTCGGTAGTCACGATTGTCAGTTTGTCGCGGCCTTGTTCCACCAAAGACGCTATCAAGGCACCAAGCCAAACAGCAGGGTTATCGTTCGCTGGGACGGTTGCGCCGCATAAAGTGCTCATGGTCTCCACGGAATCCAGGAGTTTGCCAACATCAATCCCAAGCAGAGCTGCAGGCACCAAGCCGAAAAGCGACTGCACAGAATACCGCCCTCCCAAATCTGGCGGATTAGTAAAGACTCGACGAAAACCGTCTTCCCTGGCTAGTCGTTCAAGTGAAGTGCCTGCGTCGCATATCGCCACGAAATGATTGCCCGTGTCCGCGCCCTCTATCTCCCGCTCAACAAGTGCCCTGAAATGCTTGTACAGTACATTAGGCTCGATCGTCGTTCCGGACTTGGACGCCACAATAAAGAGAGTCTTTTCGCAGTCCAGTGAATCTGATATGGCACTGATTGTAGCGGGCACGGTGGTGTCAAGCACAGTGAGGTCAGGGTAGCCGTCAGCGCTTCCAAAGAGATCACTGAGCGCCAATGCGCCGAGGCTGCTGCCGCCCATCCCCAGTATCACAACATGCCGGAATCCATCGCTTTTGACTTCCTCCGCAAACGCCTGCATATCCTCAACATACTGGCGCATATCACCGGCTACCGTAAGCCATCCAAGCCTGTCGGTAATATCAACTGGATCAGGGTTCCAGACGGTATGGTCAACGTCCCAAATCCGTCGAGGCACTCGCCTGCTTTCAAGATCCGCGAGAATTTCAGTTACCGATTCTTCGTAGCCACCGAGTCGAGTGCTATTTCCTGACTGCCGTGCGACGAGACGGGCTCGTTTATCCTCGATATTGGCAATGAGTGTGTCATACGAGCCTGCAAATGCCTTAACGCCATCTTCAAGAAGCTTGCTGGTTATCTGCGACATGCTTATGCCGGCATCCTCAAGTGCTTGCATGGTCCGTTCGGCTTCATCAAGGTCATGGTCTATGGTTGTTCTCGGGTTCCCGTGCTCGAGGAACGCATGGAGCGTAACATCCGGAAGGGTATTTACAGAGTTTGGACCAATTAGTTCATCGACATACAGAACATCACTATACTCGGGGTTCTTCGTGCTGGTGCTCGCCCACAGCGGGCGCTGTACACGCGCCCCTGCAGTTGCCAACGCTGCAAACCTGTCGTTGCTGAAGGTTTGGGCAAAGTCACGGTACGCCATTTTGGCATTGGCGATAGCGGCTTTGCCCATCAGTCCTTCCAATTCTTTAATTCCGGAGTCAATTAGCTGGTCCAACTTGCCGTCAACAGATGCATCTATGCGGCTCACGAAAAACGACGCAACCGATGACACGTGAGATGGATCTCCTCCTGCTAATTCCAATTCTTCCAGCCCGCTGACATACGCCTCACGCACCTCAGCATAGGCATCCAACGAGAAAATGAGAGTAACGTTAACGTTGATGCCATCACTGATGAGTTGCCGGATGGCTGGTATTCCAGCAGGAGTAGCAGGAACCTTTATCATCACATTAGGGCGCTGCAGAGTTGCGTGGAGTCTTTGTGCTTCCGCGACAGTGCCCTCAGTATCGTTCGCGAGGAGCGGGCTGACTTCTATGGAAGCAAATCCATCCGCACCTACGGTACGTTCATATACGGGGAGAAGAAGGTCTGCAGCATCGCGTATATCCTCAACGGCAAGACTCTCGAAAATCTCCGTTGCGCTGTTGCCAGCAAGCGCAAGGTCAAGTAGCGCCCAGTCATAGTCGCTGCTCTCGGTAATCGCCTTTTCGAATATGGATGGGTTGGAAGTCAGACCACTCACTCCCAAATCTACCAAACGCTGCAGTTCACCCGACCTGATAAAGCCTCTGCGAATGTTATCGAACCACACGGACTGCCCTAGTGCCTGCAACCGTTGGAGGGAGTTAGTCATTTGAAGCACCTTTCATAAGGACCCAGCGTTCTTGGAGTTGGTAGCTGGTAAGAGGTATATATTCATTCTATGCAGCCGGGAGTGTAGTGGCAAATTACTATCTCGTTAACTGCTCTCGGGGGGGATGGGATAATGTTCCCTGTTTACTGAAATCTTTTGCAGTATTGAGCGCAAGAAAGTATAATTTTGTCGCAATGAGCAGACAACTTCTGAACCCAATTAACATGAGTGACCGTTGGCGTTAGGCAGGCGAGGGAGTCAAGGAGACTCATCTAACCGAGGCGAGCCGTCCGCCAACAGCCGCAGCCTGAAACCGTGGTCGGCTCTAGCCTTCCGCGACTATCGCATGCTCTGGTTTTCTGGCGTAGCCCAGATGGTCACCATGCAGATGCGAATGCTTGTGAGCGGCGTCTGGCTCTACGAAGTCACAGGCTCCGGCGTGCAATTGGGACTGCTTGGCGTCGTGCAGCTCGTCATGCAACTACCAGCAATTCTGTACGGCGGTGCGCTCGCCGACCAGATCGACCGCAAAAAGTTGATGGGATATACTCAGCTGGTCAGTTTTGCGCTCCTCGGTGCAATGACGGTGCTCGCTGCAACAGACAGCCTTCGTCCTTGGCACATCTATGGCGTAACTGCGATCCTAAGCGTGGCGAGCACCCTAGGCAGCCCTTCACGCTCCGCTCTCACCGCTAATGTGGTTCCGCGATCACATCTTATGCATGCCGTCGCCCTCAACACTGCCACCTTTCAGGTCGGCGCGGTTGCCGCTCCCTTGGCATTTGCCGCCGCGATCAAAGCGTTCCATGGCGAGTACGTGTACATATTCGGGATAACGACCTTGGTAGGACTGCCAAGTGTATGGTTACCTTTGCTTATTGGCGTGTCCGGCGTGCCGTCGGACAGGCAGCAGGGTGGCTCGATGTTAAGCCGGATGTGGGACGGATTCCTGTACGTGAGGACCCATCCGATACTGCCGGGTCTATATGCGATGGATGTTGGGGTTACTATTGTTAGCCACTACCGTCAAATACTTCCTCTGTTTGCTGACAAGCTCTTCAAAGGTGGCGCTGCCACTGTGGGCATATTGAACGCGGCAAGCTCGGCGGGCGGTATTTTGGGCACGTTTTCAGTGCTGTTCCTCACTAAATTTCGCGCCAAAGGGATGATGGTAGTTTACGCCACTCTCATTTACGCAATGCTGTTGATTGCCTTCGGCTTCACTACAGCGCTGTGGCTAGGCGCCATCATACTTGCCGGGCTAGGCGCCTCAGACGCGGTTGGTATGGCCATCCGTCAGACTACCGTACAACTAACAACTTCAGACAACATGCGTGGACGAGCCGTTAGTTTCTCATCGGTTTCGGCAATAACCGCCAACAATCTAGGCACCTTTGAAGTGGGTTTTATGTCAGAAGCCATCGGAGCGAACAACACACTCATTCTGGGAGGTGCAGTCGGAATAGTCGTGGTTCTGATAGTATGGATGATGGTCCGTGGTATCCGGGAATACCGCTATCCTGAGGACTGATGGTCTTGCCCGTAGTGCAAGTCTGGTGTAGGGTGAGACTATGGATACAAAGCCAACCATTTCAATTGCAAAGGGAAGGAAGCAATGAATCAGGGATACGCAAATCCGGATATTCTGGTCGAAGCAGACTGGCTGGAAGCTAGGCTTGACGACCCAACGATTCGAATAGTTGATTGTGATCCGTATGACGCCTACGGACGCGCGCATATCAGGAATGCCATTGGCATACCGGTTCATCACTACATCAAAGAGCCGGGTTATGATGCCGATCCTCGTGGCTATCCATTAGTCGCTCCGCCCGATACTATGAAGGAAGTGATGGAACGCATGGGCATTGGCGACGACCACCTAGTCGTAGCATATGACAGCAACGGCGCACTGTGGTCTACGCGCCTCTGGTGGGTGCTGAACCACCACGGTCATACCAATGTCAAGGTCCTCAATGGTGGTTGGAAGAAATGGTACGACGAAGGACGCCCCACTTCCATCAGTACGCCGACCACATCAGAAGTTACATTTACACCTCAGCCGAACTCTGACCTGGTATGCACGCTTGACCACGGCGTAGCCAACGTGGGCAATGAAGACGTCGTGTTCCTGGATGTGCGCTCCGATGGCGAATGGGACGGCAGCAATTCCAGAGGCAACGCACGGGCGGGACGCATTCCGGGAGCCGTACACCTCGAATGGCTGAATTTCATCACCGACGACAACCATCAGACTATCAAGTCGGCTAATGATCTTAGGGCGATGCTCGAAGAAGTGGGTGCGACGCCGGATAAGGAAATCATAACTTATTGACAGGGTGGCATCCGTGCGGCGCACGGAGTTTTCGTACTTAAGCTTCTTGGCTATGACCGCGCGCGAAACTACGACGGTTCCATGGGCGAGTGGGCGAACCGCGAGGGCACGCCTCTCATCATTTAGATACATTCAATTACCAATTTTAAGCTGCCCTCTTGAATCAACAGCGTTTCCTTCTTCAACAGAGAGGAAACGCTGTATTTTCAACCGCGCTATGACAGTTGACAGATTGAAACGGATACACGTATGACCAACTCTACCTCCCATGCACCCCCCATTGTTGATCGCACCGCTGAGATCGAGCGCATTCTCAAGCACCGTGTGATGGTCTTGGACGGCGCATGGGGCGTTATGATTCAGACATTACAGCTGCCTGAGAGCGAATTCAGGGGTGAGCAGTTCGCCGATCACGAGAGCGACCTCAGAGGCTGTGTTGATGTGCTTTCGCTCACGCGGCCCGATCTCATTCGCAGCATCCAGCGGCAGTATTTGGACGCTGGAGCGGACATCCTCACAACTAACACATTCACGGCAACACGCTTCGGGCTGTCGGAATTCAGCCTTGAAAACTCTGTCCACGACATAAATCGTGAAGGCGCTCGACTCGCCCGAATAATCGCTGACGAATACACGCAGCGCAATCCGGAGAAACCTCGGTTCGTGGCTGGCAGTATTGGGCCAACCAATAAGACTCTGTCTCTGTCTCCTGCTGTGGATGACCCAGGGTACCGTGATATCAGTTTTGACGAAATTGTCGAGGCGTATTCGGAAGCTGTGAGAGGCTTGCTCGATGGTGGAGTCGACATCCTCTTGGTGGAAACGGTTTTCGACACTCTGAACGCCAAAGCCGCGCTATATGCCATAGAGAAAGTATTCGATGACATTGGCACGCGCGTGCCGGTAATGGCCTCCTTCACAGCAGTTGACATGAGCGGGCGTAATTTATCAGGACAAACCGTGGAGGCATTCTACGCTTCAGTGTCACACATCCCTCTTCTCAGCGTGGGAATTAACTGCTCGCTTGGCAGTGAACAGATTCGACCATTCCTTGCGGAACTCGCCAACGTGTCACCTCACTTCGTTTCATGTCACCCGAACGCTGGACTTCCAAACGAGTTTGGCGAATATGACGAATCAGCTGCCTACATGGCCGCTAATCTGCTTGAGTTCGCTGAAAGCGGACTCGCAAACATCGTGGGAAGCTGCTGCGGCTCAACTCCCGAACACACCCGAGCGATTGCGGAGGCCGTAGGCGGTATCACGCCTCGCAAGCCGCGCTCAGCAGTTGCAAACACAATACTGAGTGGCCTTGAGATCCTAGAGATACGCCCAGACTCCAATTTTATCAACATTGGAGAACGGGCGAACATAACCGGGTCTGCGCGCTTCAGGAGGCTGATACGAAGAGGAAATTACGAAGAGGCCGTCACAGTCGCCAGGCAGCAGGTAGAAGACGGCGCGCAGATTCTGGACATCAATATGGACGAGGGTCTTCTTGATTCAGAAGCTGCTATGGATCGCTATTTGAAACTCCTGGCGTCCGAGCCGGACATATCGCGCGTCCCAATTATGGTGGACAGTTCCAATTTCAGCGTCATTGAGGCTGGACTTAAGTGCATTCAAGGCAAGGGCATTGTTAACTCAATTTCGCTCAAGGAAGGTGAGGATGAATTCGTCAGGCAAGCACAGATAGTCAGGAGATACGGCGCTGCTGTCGTAGTCATGGCGTTCGACGAGCAAGGGCAGGCGGATACTGTTGAGCGTAAGGTCGACATCTGCTCTCGCTCTTATGACATTCTGATTCGGAAAGTTGGGATGCCCCCGCAGGACGTCATTTTCGACCCGAACATCTTCGCCGTGGGAACTGGAATTGAAGAACATAATCGGTATGCCGTCGCTTATATTGAAGCTGCCAGAGAGTTGAAGGTCCGCTTCCCGCAGTGTCATGTAAGTGGCGGCGTCAGCAATGTGTCTTTTTCATTCAGAGGAAACGATCCAGTAAGGGAGGCACTGCATTCAGTATTCCTATACCACGCGGTGCAAGCCGGCATGGACATGGGCATTGTCAACGCAGGTCAACTAGCAGTCTACGGGGAGATTTCTCCAGGTTTGCGACGTGCCTCAGAGGATGTAATTCTCGACAGGCGCGATGATGCGACGGAGCGGCTGCTGGAGCTTGCAAGGGACGTAAGTGACATAAGCAGCATAGACTCCTCTAAGAACTCCGAGCAAAGCGAGGAAGCATGGAGAGCGCTCTCCGTCGGTGAGCGCATTCGCCATGCTTTGGTGAACGGAATAGATTCCTATATCGAAGCCGATGCGGAAGAGGCTCGCCTGCAATCGGAACGCGCTCTTCACGTCATTGAAGGCCCTCTGATGGATGGGATGAACACCGTTGGAGACCTGTTCGGCTCTGGCCGCATGTTCTTGCCGCAGGTCGTCAAGAGCGCGCGAGTGATGAAAAAGGCCGTGGCTGTGTTGGTTCCCCACATCGATGCCGAGCACCAGGAGGGGGACACGCAGCGCTCAAACGGCAAACTTGTTATAGCGACAGTCAAAGGTGACGTCCATGACATTGGCAAAAATATAGTGGGTGTTGTACTCGGCTGCAACAACTACGAGGTCATAGACCTAGGCGTGATGACGCCCTTTCAGAACATTCTGAACGCCGCGCGAGACGTGAATGCGGATGTAATTGGGTTGAGTGGTCTGATAACACCTTCTCTCGACGAGATGACGACCGTGGCGCGTGAGATGAATAGACAAGGCTTTGACATTCCACTCCTCATCGGCGGCGCAGCAACATCCGCGGCGCACACTGCTGTAAGGATTGCCCCCGAATACCCGCACGGCGTAATACATGTACGGGATGCATCTCGATCAGTTACAACAATGAATGAGTTGGTGGATGAGCATACGCGCCGCCAGCTTATTGCGCAGACTCACGACCGCTATGACAGGATTCGCGCAGACCGAGCTTCACGCAGTGCGCAGTCGCAACTGCTCCCTCTCAATGAGGCTCGACAACGCCGATTGGGATTCGACTGGGACTCAACTGTCACTGAATCGCCGACATTCATCGGTGCAAAGGTGTTTGACGACTACTCGTTAGATGAGCTCGTCGACTATATCAGTTGGACGCCATTCTTTGGAGCATGGGAACTTCGTGGCGCATTTCCGGCCATTCTCAAAAGTCCGACTTATGGCGAAGAGGCGAAGCGACTGTTAAGTGACGCGCAACACCTACTCCACAAGATGATCGACGAGAAGGCACTTACGGCAAAAGCAACCATCGGCTTTTTTCCGGCAAATTCGGTTGGCGATGATGTAGAGATATACACTGATGAAAGCCGCAATCAAGTAAAGGAGACCTTGCATTTCCTCCGTCAGCAGTGGGACAAGACACGTCAGCGCGCGAATCTCCCTCAGCAGGACTTTTGCCTTG
The DNA here is from genome assembly GCA_965221045.1 of Dehalococcoidia bacterium. Lineage (GTDB taxonomy): Bacteria > Chloroflexota > Dehalococcoidia > Lucifugimonadales > JADFKI01 > Bin90. The sequence continues at coordinate 3,333,497 of OZ244863.1, read as the reverse complement.
CAGACTTCATAGGACCTAAGGAATCGGGAATTGCCGACTACATCGGTGCATTTGTCGTAACAGTTGGTATTGGAGGCGACGAGTACGCCGCCGCGCTTGAATCCGAGAATGACGACTATAACGCGATACTGTCAAGGGCACTTGCTGATCGGCTAGCGGAGGCATTTAGTGAACGCCTGCACGAAAGGGTGCGCAAGGAGTTCTGGGCATATGCCCCTGACGAGGATCTGAATAGCGAGCGCCTTCTGAAAGAGGAGTACCAGGGAATACGCCCCGCTTTCGGCTATCCCGCGTGCCCCGACCACACAGAGAACGCAACGCTCTGGGGCCTACTGGATGCCGAGCGCACAATTGGCGTGAAGCTCACAGAGAACTTCGCAATATGGCCCACCGCATCCACCGCGGGTCTGTATTTCGCACATCCCGGCTCTCTCTATTTTGGTGTAGGTCGTATAGGCCGCGACCAAGTGGAGGACTATGCACGGAGAAAGAATATGCCAGCGAAAGATGTAGAGCGTTGGCTTTCGTCAAACATTCTGTAATGATTGCGCGAGACCCGGATAAGACAGGCAGAGCACTTCAGTTGACGGCCAGCGGCCTTGGATTCGTCTCACTTTCTGCAGTTCCTTGATTCCGGCTCAGGGCAGCTTCGACTGTCAAGGTGAAGTTCATATCGTCTGGGTCACTACACTCATTTTCATCGTCGCAGGCACTTATGGAAACTGTTGTCGTACCCATGTTCGCGCCTCGCAATGTTAATATGCCTGTATCAGTGATGCTGCTTCCAATCGCCGTGTAAGGATTGCTAAGTGTGTATTTGTAATCAATTATGAGTTCGCCATCCGGCTCATCAAATGCCTCAGACACATCCATTGTGACCGATTGACCGACTCTTAGGCTGCGGTCCGGAAGGGCGCCCACAACTTCGGGAATGCGATTGCGTACTTTGTCTGAATCGGTGACAATAATGACAAAGGACAGATCAGCAAAATTACTGCAACCGAGGTAACTACAGGCCCTCACCGAGACCCAACTCTTGCCCTCCTCAGCGCCAACTAGCGTCAATATTCCATCCCTAGCAATTTCACTCTCAGATCCCACATCAGGATCTCTGAAAAGGACATCGTATCGTATGATGCGATAGCGGCTCGGAGTTTTGAATGCATCCGAGACCAAAACTTCAAGTGAATCGTACAGCTCCAGGGTTTGATCGGAAAGTGCCCCTACAACTTGCGGCGGATTTCTTGGCGGTTCTGTAACAGTCACTCGAAAAGAGGCATCCGTGCCCATACTTGAGAGTTCCCCGTCGCTCGCATTTACGGCAACAATTGTTGTGCCTTCCTTGGCGCCCCTAAGCATCATTATTCCGGTCTTTGAATCTATGGAGCCGACGGCCACGCTCCTGTCGGTCTGCGAAAATCCGTACTCTTGAATTAGGTCGCCATCGGGGTCGCTGAACAAGGACGATACATCCACTGATATTGTGTCACCGACATGAACACCCTGGTCAGAAACACTTCCTATGACTTCAGGCGAGCGGTTAGGCGGCGGTAAGACAGTTAGTGCGAATTGTAGGCCCAAATCAGTACCACTGCATCCTTCGCCATCGCATGCACTCACAGAGACCGAAGTCGTGCCAACCTGTGTGCCCCGAAATATAATGCTGCTCCTCGATAAGTCAACAGTCCCAGTCGCCAACGTTGTGTCATCGAGGCTGAAATCATATCTGACAATATGATCGCCCTCCAAATCCCAGAAAGCAGGGGCAACAGCGACGGAAATTGATTCGCCCACGCTCACTGACTGTTCTTCAATGGTACTTATTGCTTGAGGCGGACGGTTTGGCGGTGGAGCGACAGTCAGTGCGAAGGTTAAGTCACCCAATCTAGTACAGATTAAGGCGTCGCAAGCCCTGAGTGTAACCCAAGATGAACCTACCGTTAGACCCGTGAGCATGAGTTCTCCTGTAACCGAATTGACTCTTCCGTGAGCAACTGTAGTGTTGCTGAGGACGACACTATACCGTTCGACTTTTTCACCATCCGGGTCTGCGAAGGCACCTGAAACATCCAATACGAGAAATTCATGCACTGCAACGGTTTGATCCCCAATTCCAATAGCAACTTGAGGTGGATTGTTCATACCTGGTATCGCTATTACCGGCAATGGTGTAGAAATTGGTTTTGAGACGACCGGATGGGCTGTAATGGTACTTCTGGCCGTCGGCATTGGCGAAGGTGCAGTTGCCTGTATTGCTGTCTGAACAGAAGTAGGATAAGAATATGTGGCCTCTGGCGTTGCAACGGGAGTAGCAACAGACAAACTTGTAGGTGGTTTCGGCCGCAAGTGAACTAAGGGTGCCTGCGTTGGAGTAGGCGTGGCAAGAATGACGGCCGGCTCCGGCGTTGCCAAAGTTACTTGGGGTTCAACTTCGGAAGGCGCATCCACTAGTGTCGGGGTATCTTGGACAGCGACCAGAATGTCCGACAATTTCACGGAGTCATATGGAACACCCACAATTTCAATTATCCAGGTGCCGTCGCTCTGCCTTCTGGCAGCGAAGTCATACGGATGATTGTTGATATTCGCGTTCTGCGCATTGATTGTTACACTTGCCGTAAGGAAGAGAAAGTGTCCGAACCCTGAAGCGTCGATCCAGAACTCGTCGGAAGTGCCGGGGTATGTGCAGGTCTCATCCAGTCTGAGTACCTGTCCCACACTGCAATCAGATTGCTCAGATCGAGTCACATTGACCGTTGCAGATTGTCCCTCAATTGAAGGAACTGGAGTGTGAATCGAGGATTTCTCACCTGCAATGAAACTGCTTGTAGATGGGAGAGGCTCAGGCGAAGGCGCATCTTTCGAACACGCCGCAATTATGTAGGTTGCCACAACAACGAAAGCTGCGAGATAAATGTAGTTAGGGCGCTTCATAAAGTCCAAGAAGATGTCGGAACTGTGCCAGATGTCTAATAATTACGATTCAGTAATTATATTTTGCATCGAATAATAGCACAGATTATAAACACCGTCTTAGGGGGAAATCAAGGAGTGGATTCAGGACTACAGGGTTTGAGCGACGACCGAGGTGAAACCGATGCGATGCTATACCGGCGAACTAAAGCAGCCAGACAGAAACGCAGACAGTGAAACCCCAAACTCCTCTCGTTGCCAACGCCTCACTTCACGACTCTCGAATTCCTCCTCCAATATTGTAGGATTTGCCGACAAGCGTTCCAGACTGGCTGCCGGCCACAAGAGTCCCGCGTCGATATCCAGATGGCGCGCGTGTTCAAGCCTCCACTGTTTTAGCAATTGAAGTCTCTTGCGAATGGCGCTTCGCTCTTCGGCTTGGACCCGAGGGCGTGCACTCAGATTGGCTCGTGGGCGTATAACAGGTTCAGCATCCATCCCTTCCTGGAGAGATTTGCGGGCTCCCGAAGCTCCCCTACCGTATGCGTACCGTCCGAGTCCCTTCACAGTGGATAGGTCGGCTCTCGGATTTTCGGCAAGAGCCAACATTGCAGTGTTGGAGAACACTTTGAAGGGAGGGCAGTCGCGTCTCAACGCTTCCCCATCGCGGAAGAAGTAAAGCGCGCGCAGAACAGCTAAACCTTGCCCATTCAACTTTCGACTGCCTTTTACCGAAAGAAAAGCGGATTTGCAATCAGGTGCTACATACCTGACATTAGCAAGACGTTCGCATTCCTCCCTAACCCATGCGGTTCTTCCCAGCACACGAAGCCTGTCGCTCAAGAGATCGGCGAGAGTGGCTAAGTAATAGACATCTGCCGCCGCGTACTCTCGCAGTTCGGCGGAAAGCGGTCGAACAGTCCAATCTGCGCGTTGCAGCCTCTTCGTTTTCGGAATTTCGACTTCGAACCACTCATATATAAGTGCGGCCAATCCGAGCCTAGTGTGCCCTCTGAATGCGGCGCCGATACTGGTATCGAACAAGGGTGAAACCCGGAAACCCCAGTCGCGGTCAAGGCTTCTAATGTCATAGTCCGCAGAATGGAAGATCTTCACAACGGACGGTGCACTTAGCAGGGCACCCAGGGGAGTCATGTCTTCAATAGCAAGTGGGTCTATGAGGTAGATCTCGTCCGCCACGGATAGCTGTATGAGGCAAACGCGCTCCGGGTAACGATGAAATCCGTTGGACTCAAGGTCCAAAGCAACACGAGGATGTTTCATTGCCGAAGTCACAATTGCCTTCAAGCGCGATGCGCTGGTTACAAACTCAGGCTTTTTTATGTGACTTCGAAGATGAATAGCGAACTTACTCCCAGTGCGGGATCTTGCTGAGGAATTTGGCTCCGCAGGTAGGATTCGAACCTACGACCGATCGGTTAACAGCCGATTGCTCTACCACTGAGCTACTGCGGAGCGTAGCGGAATCCATGATAACACTGGCAATAGCCTGCTACAAGTTTTGGACGCAAGCCGCGCTGCTTGAAAGCTTGTTGCAGCGAACTAGTTCGGTGTAGAAGTGAAATCTTCAAGCGAAAGGAGTAATCTGCCTGCCGTGGGGGCATCAACAAGGAACACATTGGGCCGCCTCGGCGTCGTGGCGTAAAGAGAGATTTCATCTCTGGGCAGCAGTCTGACGCGCGTTGTCGGGAACCCCGAGTCTTCTGTGGTTATTATCCTGATCGAGATGCCGCCGGGTCCGATGAAGTCCAATCCTTCCGTTTCGCTCTCCGGCGCGAATCCGCCGGCGATAAATCCCTCAAGTGTACCGAGCACCGCATTGACGGCAAACACATTCGCCGGTTCTGATGTGTCGGCAGTTTCCGCAGCCCAGCCCCTCTCTACGCGACGCAAAACGAAGTCTTGCCCAGGATATTCAAACTCAATCGATTCAATGGCATCGCGGGGAATGCTCGCGATAACCGGGTTGCGCCACCCGTCAGCGTTCGAGTCAAAGATATTGCCGAACGGACAGGGTATTGCGTAAACTTCGGCACGAGCAGGTTTGCGAAGGTAGCACAAACGTACGTCCTCGGCCCACTTGCCGACTATGAATTCTTCCTGTTTGAATTCGCCAAGCCAGAATGCGACGTTGATCCCCTGTCCTTCCTGAACACCCATTCGGGCGTGACTTGCCGGGTTCCTGGCGACCAGTTGGGCGCCGTCTATGTCAGTTGACGCAGTCCAGAGTTGGTTCAATTTCGGGACAAAGGCGTCTTCACGCTCAATTTGCCAGATGTCGTTAGTCTTCTCGAGCCTCGCCTCGCTTCCCACTGGAGTGGTAATCGTAACGCGATCAATCACATCAGGCGAAACCGGCAGAATGCCCTCAAGGGTCAATTCACTTGACCCAGCAGCAATCAGGCGTAACACCAGTCCGGCGACGCCGATTACGATTAGGGCAATGAGCACATATCCGACCTGTTTACTCCCCACGTGCGTATGTCCTCAGTCCTTTGCTGCGTCTCGTCACATAACGAATTATGCCGAGTACGATGAAAATGATCGGGATTCCCGCAACGTTCGCCAACTGAACCAGATTACGATGGGAGGGCGAGCTGAATGTAAGTTTGCGGGTAGTAATTACCTTCGACCGGATTTCCGCTAGGTTTTCTTCCTGTGCCAGCCAGTCAATTAGATTTAGCCCCAAAGCAAGATTCTCTTGCGCCTGGCTGACGATTGGGTCTGTCAGCCAGTCGGAGTCTCCCACAGCGACAATTCTGAAGGGCTCCCCGCTGCCACCATTCGGCTGAATCTCGCTTGACTCAATAGCGACACCGATGTCGCTCTCAAAGAGTTGGCGGTCGGTCACATCCAGTTGGGGTGAGTCCGGCGTAACATCTCCATAAGAGTAGTCAACTGAGGCAAATTGCGATGTGCGCATCAGAGGTATCACTTCGACGCTACCGACCTGGGAATCGGTAATGCCGAGCGAGCTTGACCAGGGCATGAGCACCGACTCCACGTCACCCGCTACTTTGCGATCAACAGTGGGCACGCGAGGCCAATACGGATAAGGCAGCCTCACACTTCCAAGTGTAATCGTCTCGTTAGACCTAATATCAAATACCAGGTTATCCTCTACCAATATGCCATAAGGCTCTAGGAAATCACCGAAGTGAAACTGATTGGGGAATGCTGCCATCTGCTGAGGTTCTATGAAAACCGGATCCACAAGCGCCATCATTTTGCCGCCGTTCAGCAAAAAGTTGCTCAAAGTCTCATACTCTTGAGTCGTCATTCGCTGCGTTGGTCCGGCAACCACCAGAACATCGATGCCAGTAAGGTCTAAGGGTATTTCGTCGCTAGACGACAGTTCCGCGACATTGTATTGCTGAGAGAGAAGCCTTCCCAGTTCATTGTAGTTTTCTTGAAGCGGCTTCTCACCGTGTCCGGTCAGAAATGCAATAGTCTTGCGCTCTACATCCTGCTGAATCATGTTGTATGCTAATGTTGCCACGCGGTACTCAAAACCGTCGAGCGAGCGAACAAATGGAATGACTTCACGCCTGTCAGTGTAAGTCATCGTTAGGCCTAGGAATCCGTTTTTGATTTCTAACCCGTTGGGCGTCTGTACATTGAACTGCTGAGGTTCAATGCCGGCTAACTGCGCCTTTCGTGCAGTATCCTGAGCCTCTCTGTAAGCATTTGTGGCGTCATTCAAGGCCGCTTCCGCACTGCGCACGGTCGCCTCGTCTTCAGCACTTACTATGGCATCCTGGGCTCTTTCAAGCGCTCTCTGCGCTTCGTCCAGCGCCTGAAAGTCCAGGAACCTTCGTACCAGTTTCACCTGTCCTTTAGAGTTTCCGGCGAGGTCTTCGAGGAAATCGTTGATATCCCGTGCCACAAGATCAACTTGCACGGGCGGTTCCTTTGACTCGTAGAGTTCAATAGTAAGTAGATCATCAAGGCCGGACAGAATCTGTTCTGTACCGTCACTGAGCGTGAAAACTTTGTCTGCTGTCAAATCTAGCCGGCCCTTTACTGATGTCCCGAACCACCCTATGAGGAGACTCAACACAATGAGGGCCGCAGTACCGAGCTGAAGGTTGCGATACTGAATCGTGCGGTGGCTCAGTGTCCTTCCGCGCACGCTCAGGAACGTTGCACTTAGAAATGTCGATACAAGGGCAACGAAGTATAGAACGTCACGCAGATCGATGACGCCGCGAGCGATGCTTGAAAAGTGCGTTACAGGGCTCAATGACTGCAACAGCGCGGCGAACTGCCCAGGAAGAGTTACGCTCACCGCATCCAACCCGAGCAGCATTAACACCAGAGTCAGGAAAAGTCCCAAAATAAAGGAAACTATCTGATTGCGTGTCAGGCTTGAGGTGAACAGTCCGATCGAGACCAGAGAGGCTGCGAGAAACACGCTGCCGATGTACTGAGCGGCGATTGCCCCCCAATCAAGGTTACCAGCAGTCATCAGCGAAATAGGTATGCCGACCGTGGACGCGATGGCGATTGTGACGAAGACAAGCCCTGCCGTAAACTTGGCTAGCAGGATCACCCAGCCTTGTATGGGATGCGTAAGAAGGATTTCAAGCGTGCCGTCGCGCTGCTCCTCGGCGAGAAGCCGCATCGTGGCGGCGGGAACCAGAAGCGCGAGGAGCCAAGGTATGGACGGGCTTTCCACCGCGAAATCCACTGTAAACAGAGGGCGCAATGATGCCTCTGAAGTTAGGAATGCCGATCGGAAGAAGGACCACGACAACAACGCCAGGAAGACGACTATGAGGATGTAACCCGTAGGCTGGTCGAAATAGCCTTTAAGGTCTTTGCGGATTAGCGCGCGAAACGATCGCATTTGCTAGTCTTCACCCTCCGAGCTTTCAGGTTGCTGACCTGGCGAAGTTAGAGAATAAAACACATCTTCCATTCGCGCTCGGTCTTCCCGCAATTCCCAGAGCACCCAGTTTCGCTTTGTCGCAAGGCGGAATATATCGGGGCGCAAATCGGCATTTTCCTCGTCGGAAGTGATCGCGTATCGCTTTCTGCCGTCAATGGAATCTTCGCGCTCGATTTCGCCAACGCCTGGTAGGGCCGCAAGAGACCTTTCCACTTCGTTACCATCAACCTCGATGTGTACGGTGCGAATTCCTTGCGCTCGCTGCAATAGGTCCTTCACTGGGCTGTCGGCGACTAGCTTGCCGCGGCTTATCAACAATATGCGCTCGCAGGTATTCTCAACCTCTTGCATTACGTGGGTACTGAGCATAACCGTTCTCTCCTGTCCTAGAGAACGAATGAGGTCTCGGATGGTTAGTCGCTGGTTTGGGTCCAAACCCTCAGTGGGCTCGTCCAAAACGAGAATTGACGGACGATGCACAATTGCCTGCGCCAAGCCAACCCGCTGCTTATATCCCTTGGAAAGCTGTCCGATGGGGCGCGAATAGACATCCTGCAATCCCGTCTCTTCCACAGTCTGAGCGATGTCTTCGCGTCTTCCGGACTTAGTCAAGCCGCGCAGGTCGGCCACGAAGTCAAGGTACTCACTCACGAGGAGGTCGGCATAGACAGGATTGTTCTCCGGCAGGTATCCGATGCGCTCCCGCGTGGCGATATCGTGCTCCTTCGTGTCGAGGCCGTCAATGTTGATCCCTCCCACATCGGGCGTGTAAAAGGATGTGAGCATTCGCATTGTGGTCGTCTTGCCGGAACCGTTAGGACCAAGGAATCCGACAACTTCGCCCTTCTTGACAGTAAAGGTCAAATTGTTTACTGCCGCAAGTTCGCCAAAGAATTTCGAGACACCATTGACCTCAATGCTTACGTCAGCAGAGGTTGCGTCAGAAGTGGTCTGATTTGTCCTCTCGGCAGTTGCCATAGAGCGATGCCTCCAAAATACTCATGCCGACCGCAGGAGTTCGGTCGGCATCTTTCCGTAGGCGTACCCAATAGGAATTATAACAAAATTAATTGATGCGAACGAAAAGGGCAGACCCAAGACCTGCCCCTGACATTAACTTACTGCTTTATTCGCCTAATCGTCGTAAGGAGCGGGGAGCTTTGGCGGATTCAGCTCTGTGATAAGCGATTCGCTTGTGAGAATCATGCCAGCTACGCTTGCTGCATTCTCGAGCGCAGACCTGACGACCTTAGTAGGATCGACTATGCCCATGTCAAACATGCTGCCGAATTCGCCTTTTTCGGCGTCGAATCCATAGTCTCCTTCTCCGCTGCGGACGGCGTCCAGTACGACAACTCCGCTGTAGCCCGCATTGTCTGAAATCAACGTGAGAGGAGCATCTGCGGCGGAGAATGTTATTTCGGCGCCTGTGAGTACGTCGCCGGAGCATTCAATCGCCGCCCGTGTCGCCTGTGCGGCGCGCAGGAGAGTCGTACCGCCGCCGGGCACAATTCCCTCTTCCATGGCGGCCCGCGTCGCTGCGAGTGCGTCCTCGAGCCGATCTCGTTTTTCGCGAAGCTCGATCTCGGTCGCCGCACCAACTTTCAAAATAGCGACACCGCCAGACAACTTGGCAGCGCGCTCTTCCAGCTTCTCGCGATCATAGTCGGATGCCGTATCCTCCGCCTGCTGGCGAATCTGGTGTATGCGAGCTTCGATGTCCTGTGGGTTGCCGTTACCCTCAACGAATGCGGTGTCATCTTTACTGGCAATCACCCTGCGACAACGACCTAGGTCTTCCAAAGTGGCTGAGTCGAGATTGCGACCGATGTCGGTACTGATGACATTGGCACCGAATAGAACTGCCATATCATCGAGGATTGCCTTGCGGCGCTCGCCGAAGCCCGGCGCCTTTACCGCAAGAACATTAAGATTGCCTCGCAACTTGTTAACAACCAATGTTGCTAGCGCTTCGCCTTCGACATCTTCTGCGATGATGACCATGTTTCGGCTCACTGCGTTTAGCTGCTCAAGCAAGGGGAGGACGTCTGAAATCGATGAAATCTTCTCGGATGTCAGAAGGATGTATGGGTCATCAATCTCCGTAACCATCTTCCCTTGATCGGTCACGAAGTAGGGCGAGAGGTAGCCACGGTCGATTTCCATCCCTTCAACATATTCCGTCTCATAAACAAGAGTTCTGGACTCCTCAACGGTGATGGTGCCCTGCGCGCCAACCTTTTCCAAAACGTCGGCTATCAGATTGCCCATTTCGTCCTCGTGAGCGGCGAGTACAGCAATCTGCGCTACCTGTTCGCGCCCCGCAACAGGGACTGACATAGCGATAATCTCGTCCTTCATGGCATCGACTGCAAGTTCGATGCCCTTCTTCAGCGCCATCGGATTCGCGCCGGCTGCCATATTCTTGAAACCCTGTTGAATAATGCTCTGTGCAAGTATGGTTGATGTGGTAGTCCCATCGCCGACTACATCGTTGGTCCTGCTTGCCGCCACTTTTACGAGCTGGGCCCCCATATTCTCGAACGGTTCTTCAAGCTCGATCTCCTTGGCGATCGTAACGCCGTCGCTGCATATCTGCGGCGGTCCAAACTCTTTGTCCAGCATAACATTGCGTCCGCTCGGGCCCAATGTAGCTCCTACGGCCTTAGCCAACGTGCCTATGCCATCCAGGAGTTGGCCCCACGCTTCTTCCCGGTTTCGGAATTGCTTTGCCATCTACAACACCTCTCAATTGGTATAGCTGAATCTATAAGACGGTCAGCATATTCTTATGATTTCAGTCCTGTTAGCTTTTGAGCGACGAAGCAAGAACCCGCCACGCCATCTTGCATTATACAGGGCATTGGCGCTCGCTGCCAATAAAAGAGCAGTCAAAGCTCCCGAGCTGATCGCTCGTAGGCACCCTACTGGTGCCATACCTTAGTGACGCCTTATTGATGCACTGCACTACCTACACCACCACCGGCGGCGATTGCCTCGCCGGTGATTGAGCCAGCCTTGGGCGATGCTATGAATGCCACGACGTATGCTACTTCGGAGGCGTCGATGATACGCCCAACCGCGATCCCAGATGCCACCTGCGCCTCGACTTCAGCGCGCGTCGTGCCTTCCCGTTGCGCCTGCGCTTCATACATAGGAGCGGAGCGTTCAGTGATAGTGGTGCCGGGGTGTATGACATTGACTGTTATGCCGTACTGCCCAAGCTCCGCGGACATAGTCTTCGTCATATGGACCAGAGAAAGATTACGCAAACCGCTGTAAGTGCCAGAGTTTCGCGCAGCCAGCCCACCAATAATGATAATGCGTCCCCAGCCGTTGCGCTGCATGTGCGGCGCAGCAGCCTTCGAGCAGCGCAAATACCCCACGACTTTGGTATTAATGTCCGCCAGCAGGTCATCCGTGTTCGCGTGAGCCAAACCACCTCCGACCAAACCGCCTGGTGCGGCGGCGTTGTTCACCAGAATGTCTATGCCTCCAAGTTCGTCTGCCACGATGTCAACAAGAGTCTGCACTTCATCGTCCTTGGTTGTGTCTGCGCGAACCGCGACCAGTTTTCTACCAACGCCTGACAAATTGTATCGGCGCGCGCGAAATCCCGAACCGAAAGCAGTCGAGTTGACCCTTTCCTGTCCCATTGCAGGCGCTATATCGCGAGCTGCTTCGTCGAGAGCGTCCAAGTCGCGGGCTGCTATGGCAATATCGACGCCCTCTCTGGCAAGCTCCAGGGCTATCGCCTTACCGATACCGCGACTTCCACCGGTTATGAGTGCTTTCTTACCGCTGAGTTCCAAGTCCATTTTCACTCCTCCAGAACCTGCGTGTCATGTGGCTTGTTGCAGTAATCGTTGGCTTAGCAGAGATCAGGTGTTGGGATTCTTCTGTCACAAGTACCGGTGGAAGAATTCGAACGCCTTGTTTGCCGCGAATGCGTGCTCCCCCGGATGAATATCCGCCCATAGATGTTCGGACGCTTCGGCGGCGGCGTAGATTCGCTTTACTCCTTCAAACCCGCTCAGCATGTCCTCGATAGGAAATGTTGTGTCGTGGACACCCATCTCAACGAGCAAAGGTCGAGGGGCAATGAGTCCTGCGATGTCGTGAGTGTCCAGGTATCTGTACACCTCGGGCACAATTTGGGAGCCGCAGAAATTGGCATTCGCAATGCCGAATTCGGCCCATGGGTTAAGATATCCGATGATGTCGGCGGCCTTGATTCTAGGCTCGATTGCCGCAGTGTAGGTTGTCATTGTTCCACCTTGCGACAGCCCCATCATCCCGATTCTCTCCGGGTCAACTTCCGGTCGGCTTTGCAGGTAGTCTATGCTACGCATCATATCCCAGATGTTCAGCGTGAGAGTGTATATGCCCATAACCGCGCCGCGTACGAAGTGAACATTGCAACGGTCGCGGCCCGGATAGGGATCAGGCCCATCGGAACGTTCACCGAAGCACCTAAGGTCTGGACTTATCGTCAGAAAACCCCTGCGAGCCATTTGCTCGGCGTAATTGTAGTTGTGCCTCGACATATTAGCCCGCATTGCTTCGGATGAGGCGTTGCCTGCAACAGGCTCCTTGCCGAAGGGACCGTGCCCGTGGCTGCACAGGATCGCCGGTGAACTTCCGTCGTTAGGCATATCAGCAGGTTTTAGGATCACACATGGCACCGACATGTGCTCTTCCGAATCAAAGACCACACGCTCACGTACAAGCCCGTTGTCTTCAACCGAATAGACGACTTCGGGTGCGGGGTCAACGGGTTCGGGAAATTCCCCTAGAACATCTATCAACGTTTCAAGCGCAGCACCACGCCAAGCTTCCCAGTCCGCCTTTGTCTCACCTCGAAATGCAAGTCGCGGCGTCCAGCTATCGGCACGGCGATTGAAATACTCAATCATTGAGAAGTTGCGGCGAGCCATTCTGCTATCCCCCGTTTTGGCGTAGAAGCGAATCTGAACTGCGGGAAGCGTGCCAATCATATCATATTCCTATGAGTGCTATAGGATTCTGACGCTCAACTTGGCACTGGGCGTCTGTGGCGATATAATCGTGCAAATCGCCGATACTTCCACACAGAAATGAGACCCACGTGGGGCGGAAAAGGAGCATCAGATGGCAAGCGCAGAGTTGCAGGATCTACTGGAAATGTTCGCGAAACGCGCCATGGCGAACGCGGAAATAACTCCGACGCTGGAAGAAAGGCGAGCGGGCAGCAACCTGATGGGCAAGAGGTTCGAGAACCTCGAAGGCATCAGCACTGAGTCGGTCGATGCGGATGGCGTTCCGGCAGAGTGGGTATTAGCGGAAGGTACTGGCAACGGCGTGATTCTTTACCTGCACGGAGGCGGATATGTAACAGGCTCCGTGATAAGCCACAGGGGTATAGCTGCGAATCTGTCCCGGACGAGCGGTTGCCGCGTGCTAAATGTAGATTACAGGCTTGCGCCTGAACACAAGCATCCCGCCCAAGTTGAGGACGCGCATACGGCTTATCGGTGGCTACTGAACAATGACATTGATTCCTCATCAATAGTGGTTGCAGGAGATTCCGCGGGCGGCGGACTTACGGTAGCAACTCTACTTTCGGCGCGAGACGCGGGCGACCCGATCGCAGCAGCAGGTGTCTGCATGTCGCCGTGGGTCGATATGGAGGGCATCGGCGATTCCATGACTTCCAAGGCCGGCATAGACCCAATGGTTTCACAGCAAGGGCTGTTGGAAATGGCGGAAAATTTCCTCGGTGGGGGTGATACTCGAGATCCGTTGGCTGCGCCGCTTTATGCAGATCTCGCAGGGTTGCCGCCTCTGCTCATCATCGTAGGCACAGCTGAAGTATTGCTGGACGACGCCGTGAGACTACACGAAAGGGCAGAGGCCGCAGGGGTGGACAGCACGCTGGAGGTCTGGGACGACATGGTGCATGTCTGGCCGTGGTTCGCGCCATTTCTGCCGGAAGGTCAGCAAGCGGTAGATCGCATGGGCAACTTCATAAAAGAACATATCGGCGTTGCGGTTAGCCCAGCAAAAAAGAAGAGGATTGGAACTTAAATGAACGGCCTTACTTCATCAAGGACCCGTCACTCAAGCTACGAAGACGCTCAAGAGTATTACATGTCTGATGGGATGGGCGACGGATTGCCCGTCGTGCCCCCGACGGAATCCATGGTGCAGGCGATGCTCGACTACGCTGGGCTTGCGCCTTCAGACATCATTGCGGAAGAGGGCGTGCGCGGCGTCTCGTTCACCGCCGAGAAAGTTGCTATCAACGCGGTTATGGCAGGATGCAAGCCGGAGTACATGCCGGTAATCGTGGCAGCGGTGCTGGCGGTGTCGGAGCGTCCGTTCAATTTTCATGCCAACAGCACATCGACCAACGGAGTGAGCGTACTGGTCATTGTCAGCGGCGACATTGCCAAGCAGATTGGCATCAACTCAAGCACGGTGGCGATGGGGCATGGATTCCGCGCGAACGCCACCATCGGGCGCGCGATGGGGCTTATCAAGATAAATGTGTACGGTTCCGTGCCACACAGTATGGATAAGAGCACCTTCGGGCATCCTGGCAAGTATTCGTTCTGCTTCGCTGAGAGCGACGACGTCATACCTTGGGAACCTTTGCGAATAGAGAAGGGATTCAAAGAATCCGATAGCACCGTTACAGTATTCGCTGCGAATTCGCCGGTGCAAGTGAACACTCAGAATGAGAGCGCGCCGGAAGACTTTCTGAGCATTGCGGCCGACGCATCAATCGTACTGGGCGAACGTCACTCCGAATTTGTGCTTGCACTTAGCCCTGAACTGATGAATTACATACGCACTGCGGGATGGACGAAACAACGAATCAAGGAATTCATGCTGGAACGAGGCACAAGGACGGGGCGTGAACTGAACGAAAAGCACCGGCGCATCACTCTGTACACCGGGGACGACCTCGATAGGCGGATTCCTGTGGTATCGAGTACGGATGAGATAACGGTTGTGGGAGCGGGGGGCGACGCGGGGCCCTTCGCCATGCTGATCGGCGCGTGGGGTGATGTGACTTCAATTACCAGGGGAATCCGCACATAGCGGATTTCAAGAAGCAGATTCAGACTTAGAGGTGAATGCTATGACTCAAGAGAACGAACTGATTACACTTGATCCGCGTGGTGGGAGCATGCGCGAGAACACTGGAATAGCTCAGCGTCCGGGCACCCTTGACGGACTGGTCATAGGACTGCTGTCCAACAACAAGCCGAATTCTGA
Organism: Dehalococcoidia bacterium; assembly: GCA_965221045.1. Classification (GTDB taxonomy): domain Bacteria; phylum Chloroflexota; class Dehalococcoidia; order Lucifugimonadales; family JADFKI01; genus Bin90. The sequence goes on along the minus strand of OZ244863.1, from coordinate 3,318,409 downwards.
ATTGCTGCTGCGCGACGTTGCGAACCTCGTTAAGAAGCAGTACGCAGTCAAGGATGTCGTGGAGGCGAATAAGGACTCGCACCGCATTCCAGCGCCTGCTGAGATGATTGCCGAGCTGGCCGATCAGTGCGATGTTGTTATTGCCGCGACAGCGGAGTGAGGAAGTTGCACATCCTGCTGTATGCAGGACGCGGCCGCTCTGGAGAGGCTCGGCATCCCTTGCTCAGTCCTAGTGACAAGGCCATTCAATACTCAAGCGCGAGCAATGACTAATTTGCTGGCTATGCCGGGATACGAGTACGCCGTCATAGGTCATCCGATGGGCAGCCTGAACGAAGAGCAGGTGATGGCACGCGCGGAAGAGGCGCTGCAGCAAACGCTAAGTCAGTTGGTTAGCTAACGGGCATTACAATCATTTAGTAAGATTCCAAGTCTGTGGTCCGGCTCGCTGCAAGTCTGAGCCGGAGTCTGAATCAGGCGTTTTCGGATAAGAAGTGGTTCACCTCTGCCATTGAGGGCATCGAGGCAGTATCGCCATTGCGCGTGCAGGTGAGTGCGCCGCATACGTTCGCAACTCTGAGGGCGTGAGTGAGTAGAGGTATGCGTCCTTCGGGTTCCATAGCAAGGAACCTCTTCAGATCGGTGGTCTCAAGAACGGTGCCCAGAAATCCGGCGACAAATGCGTCGCCTGCGCCCACAGGGTCAACAATCTCTACTTTGAAACCGTCGTGTGCCAGAAGATTCACACCGTCGAACGCCACCGCGCCTTCCATTCCTCGGGTTACAACGACTATGCCTCCGTTAGTTTGCTGGAAGTGACGGGCGCAGTCCTCCGCACTCCATCCCCATCCCCATATAGTCTCTGCCTCGTCATGACCAACTTTGAAGAAATTGGCGTATTCCGCCATCCGCTCAAAAACTTTGGCTGCGTCCGAAGGCGACCAGAGTTGTTCACGGTAGTTCAGATCGAAGCTAATTGGTATGCCGCTCTTCCTCGCATAATCGAGAGACTCCATTACCGTGTCATGGCAGGCGCTGCTGAGTGCAGGTGTGATACCAGTGACGTGTAGTACATCGGCTTCTTGAAAATGTGGACGGACATCGGCGAATGTGAGACGGCTGGCGGCACTATCTTTCCGAAAGTAGGTCTTGTAGTGGATGCCGTCAGTGTGATGGTTGAGGTATGAAATGCCTGTATTTTCCCCTGTGAATTTGTTTGCCTTTACAGAGATGCGACCCTCCAGTTCGTCGAGTACGAACTGTCCTGCTTCATCGTCACCCAGCCTGCTGACCCATACAGCTTCAATGGCCGAACCGCAGAGTTTCCGCAAACCGACGGCTACATTTGACTCTGCGCCAGCGCAATCCAACATATACGAGCCTTCAGCGCCATAGACGCCAGTAAAGTTGGCATTGTATTGTCCCATTGTCTCGCCAAAGGTTAAAAACTTTTTCATCCTAATATCCAAAGATAGTATTGGAATTCGCAAGCTTTGCCATTACAGCACACGATAATAATCATCATGCAATATTGCTTGTAAGTTAACGAAGTCGGTAATTATACTGCACTAGAATACTTGAATTGTATTGCATATATTAGAGTTGGTCGGTCGTGAAACTGTAACGGCAACTCTAGACGAAGACTGCGAACAGATTTCTCTGACTGCTCGCATTGAGAATGTCTTAATCATTTGTTCTAGTATAACGCGAAGCTCCTTGTTGTCAAGAACCACGCCAAAGACCCCTCGTACATCGCCGCTATCAAGTGCCAATACATTCGGGCAAAAGGATAGAAGAACTTGGCTCAGGAAGCGTTAAGGGCTCCACCAGCAACGGTACAATCTTCATCCACAACTGCCGAAGTGCCGGTTGCCGTAAGGCGGCGGCGCACTGACTCCATACTCGCATCGCCGATATTCGAAACGCTATATATACGCGACTTTCGCTGGATATGGATTGGATCGTTCATCTCCTTCATGGCGATGAATATGCAGATGATCACACGGGGCTGGCTCGTGCTGCGTCTGGAGAACGACTCGCCACTCGCACTGGTGCTGGTCATGGTGTCCTTTGCAGCGCCAATGACGGTAGTGTCGCTTGTGGGCGGAGCACTAGCCGATCGATTTCCAAAGAAGAATCTGATAATTTTGAGTCAGAGTGGGAACGCGGTCATGACATTTGGGCTCGCAATGCTGGATGCCAGTGGTGAGATATGGTTCGGAGCGGTTCTGATTATCGGCGTCATCAATGGCTCGATGATGGCGATCAACATGCCGAGCCGTCAGGCAATTATTTCGGACATAGTACCAGAGTCGAAGCTGATGAACGCCGTTGCGATGAACAATTCGGCGATGAATCTGACGCGCATCATTGGGCCGGCAATTGCGGGCTTTCTGATAGTCTTCATCGATACCTCCGGTGTGTTCTATCTCATTTCAGCAATATATGTGCTGTCGGCGCTTTCGCTGCTGATGGTCAAGACGAACTCTGTCCAGACAAATGGTGTGAGAAAAAGCGTCGGCAAGGACATCTTCGAAGGGCTGCGGTATGTCTGGAGTGACGTGCATCTCCGTGGCCTCATATTGATGGCATTCCTGCCGTCACTTTTCGGATTCACGCTGTTCGCGCTGCTGCCGGTCTGGGCTCGCGAAGCACTGAATGTAAACTCGTCAGACCTCGGCATACTGATGACGATGATGGGAGTGGGCGCGCTAATCGGAACACTTGGGCTTGCTGCTGTGCGAAAGTTCGACAGGCGGGGTATTTTACTGCTGGGCCTTGGGGTGTTCTGGGGCATAGCATTAGTCGGACTCGCAAACTCGATGATATTTCCGGTTGCGGTGCCGTTTTTGATCATTATCGGATTGGTCAGCTCAATATATATGTCGCTTAACATGACCCTGACCCAACTCTCGGCTACGCCGGAAATGCGCGGGCGCGTGATGAGCATCATGATGATGACCTTCGGGCTGATGCCGATCGGAGCGCTGCCATTCGGCACGATAGCAGAGTACATTGGGACCGCGAACTCACTAACGATAAGCGGGATATTGTTGTCTCTGCTGACACTGGCGTTTGCCTTCGCGTATCCTGCGTTCAAGCGGATTGAGTAGCTAGGCGACGCGTGTTACTCTTTCTGACGACGATGCTAAAGGAGGAACGTAATGCCTTCCACTGAAATGACAGGTATGGTTCAAACGGTGTTGGGACTTGTGCAGCCATCAGACCTCGGGCCCACAATGACGCATGAGCACCTGTATATTGACTTCTCGTTCATGTACAGGCCGCCGCAGGACTCGGCGCTGGACTTGGGGGATGACCCCATAACGCTGGAGAATGTGGGATGGGTTCGGTACAACTATTACAGTAACCACGCAAATCTGCAGCTGATGGACTTGGATGCGGCCGTGGCGGAGGTAGCGCTGTACAAGGCTGCGGGCGGAGGCGCGATCGTAGATGCCACTACGATTGGCATTGGGCGCAACGCAAAGGCGTTGGAGCGGATCTCAAAGGAAACGGGCGTGCATGTGGTCATGGGAGCGGGGTTCTATGTGGACGCGGTGCATCCTCATGACATGCACTTGCGGAACGTGGATGTGGTTGCGCAACGGATCGTCGATGACATCAGGAATGGTGTGGACGGCACCGGCATCAAGGCGGGCATCATCGGCGAGGTGGGCTGCACCTGGCCGCTTACCGATAACGAGCGCATGTCGCTCAGGGCGGCGGCGGCGGCGCAGCAGGAGACGGGCGCCAGTGTGCTCATACATCCGGGGCGGCATCCGGATGCGCCCGCGGAGATTCTGGAAGTGCTTGCCGACGGCGGAGCGGACATATCACGGGTGATTATGGGGCATCTGGACAGGACGGTATTCGACCTGGACAGCCTGCTGACCATAGCATCTTCAGGCTGCTACCTCGAATGGGACCTGTTCGGGAACGAGGGATCATACTATCCGCTGGCGGACCTGGATATGCCGAGCGACGCGCAGCGGCTTGACCTCATAAAGGGCGTGACAGACGCCGGCTATGCGAACAAAGTTGTCGTCGCACAGGACATCTGCACGAACCACCGGCTTGTGCGCTATGGGGGCCACGGGTATGGGCACATCCTGGCGAATATCGTTCCTAGGATGCGGCGGCGAGGCTTCTCGGATGATGTAGTCGAGGCGATTACGGTGGGCAATCCTGCCAGCATCCTGACGTTTGCGTAGAAGCGGTCAGCAACCAGCGTTCAGCCTTCGGGGCTACCGACGACCGGGAGAAGTTGAGAATTCGCCCGCCCTAGCCCCCTCCCCGTCAAGGGGGAGGGGAATTAATCGGGCTAGACGAGGACGCCGAAGCCGGACTTGGTGCAGATTTCGATGCGGTTGCCTTCGGTGTCGGAGATGAAGAAGACGCGCTGGCCGTCGTTGCGGACACCAATCTCAGGGCTTTCTATCTTGACGCCCTTCTCCTTGAGCATTTCGTAGGCAGCATCGATGTCATCGACCTCGAATGCGCCGTGGTGGGACGGCTCGGAGATGCCGCCGGCGTTCTCGATGAGATGCACCATCGTGCCGCTGGGGAGCTGGAGCCAGATGATGTGCTCGCCGTCCACTGCCTTGGGAATCTCCTTGACGCCGAGAACGTCCACCCAAAAGCGTGTCGCGCGCACCTTGTCTATGACGTTGTAGGTGAGGTGGTTAACTGCGGTCAGCCTAACCGATGGGTCTGCGAGTACCATTAAATTCTCCTTGTCTGAGCCTGAATTGTCTGAGCCATTGATCGGAGTTCGCAGAACATCTTATCACGAGCAGCAAGGGTTGGTGGCATCAACCGGAATCGGCTAGACTTGGGACTGCTAGGCTTACATTGCCTCAGCATCCATACTTTCGGGAGCACGGTGTTGTATAAGTATGTGTCAGCATAAGCATGACAACGGCACAGATGACGAAAGCCATCCGTGGTCGCCATTTACGAACATACCCGGCAGCGGATTGCCGTGGCAAAAAGTTCTGATCCTCCTGGCTACGAACAACTGGCGCAAGATCAGGACGCTCAGCATGTGCTGCGGCAACTATAACGAGCCGGGCTGTTGACGCACCTGATCTGCACCGGCGTGTCCGGTCAAATCAAAACTGCTCTCAACTGAAATTGGTTCTCGCCGCATGAGTCACGGAAACTTCGGAAGGTGGGCTAAGTTTTAGCAATCAGCCGTCAGCGGTCAGGTGTCAGACCGGGGCTGACATCGATGCATAGTGTTGATAGGATGCCCTCGCCCTAGCCCTCTCCCAGAGGGAGAGGGGGACTTATAGATTATGGGCTGCGGATGGTGGGGTTTTTGCGCTTGGCGGCGAGGGGGTTGGGGAGGATGGGGGTGTTATGGGTTGCGGCGGCTTCGGTAAGTTGCGCGAGCGGGTCTGATTTCGCTCGTGGTGTGGGGATGGCTGTGAATTCTTCGATCTCTTCTTCGGTGAGGCCGTGTTCGCGTCGGTCTTCTTTGTCGAACTTTGCCTGTTCTTCGCTGCTTAGAGGTTCGAAGTAGTAGTCCACGGTTGGGTCGGGGTCGTTGGGGCCGTAGTCGTAGATGTTCTTTTCTGGTTTTACGTCTATGCGGCGGTATTTTGCCTGTGCGGGAGTTGATTTCGATGAAGAGGGGCTTTCGTTGCTGCCCTCACCCCAGCCCCCTCCCTCAGGGAGAGGGAGCTTTGTGGAAGGAGTGGCGGCTTGGCGGTCTTCTGGATTCCTGATCTCGGAGGAATGGCGAGAAGATGGGACGGTCTCTTGGAAACGAAGAGGCTTTGAGTTGTCGTCTCGGTCTTCTTCTTCTCTGATCTCTTTGGCTATGGCTTCGTAGTCGGTGTCGTCGTAGTTGTCGTAGTCGTCGATGGTGGTTGAGAGGCCGGCCTGGGTCTTCTTCTGGCCTATGGACAGGCGCGGGGATTCCTTGTCGCGCCAGTAGTCCTGCAGGTGCTTAGGCTTGATATTGTCGTAGTTGGTGTCCCAGCCTCGACGCAGAAGCTCCTGTGCTGCGGACATGCGGTGGTGGACGGTGAACTCTAGGTCAGGGTTGGGATCAGACATCACTTCCAAGAGGAAGCGGACGGTGTCTGTGCCACGTTCGCTGTACTCGCGCATACGCCTGGCGAGGTCTGTGTGCAGAGTGTCGTAGGCGTTTGCTTCGTCGGTGGTGTCTGAGGGCTTGCGGCGTGAGCCGAGGTCTCCAAAGCCGCGTCGCAGGAGTTCTCTTGCTGCTGCCATGCGGTCTGCGGGCTTGATGCGGAACTTCCTGGGAGTGAATGGCCTGTCCTTGCCGGTCATTATGTGGATGAGGAAGTTGACGATGGTGTGACCATCGGCGGTCTCGTGGCGGGTTAGGTGGGCTATTTGGTAGTTGAGGATGTCGAGGTGGGTTACGGGGGCTGCAATCTCTTTTCCCCTCACCCCTTCGGCAAGCTCAGGGCAGGCTCCAACCCTCTCCCCGTGGGAGAGGGGACTTTGAACGAGGGTTTCGTCGCCGCCCTGCTCCTCTCCGACTGGATTCCCGCCTGCGCGGGAAAGACGGTCAGAGGCGGTTTCGCAGTCGGTGTCGGTGAAGCCGTACTTGATGAGGTGCTTTGCTGCGTCCATGCGGTGGTTGAACTTGGCGTCGGTGTGCTGTCCCTGCATGGTGTCGACGAGGAACTTGGCGATCGTGTCGCCTTCCCTGGTGCGGTCGATGATGTTTTGTTGAAGCTTGGTTGTGATGCACATGTGCGTTAGTCTTCAGTCATCAGTTCACAGTTGTCAGTAATATGTTTCGACGTGCCGAGTACGAATGCATGTTCTTCCCATTGGTCTTTATGATAGGTACGGTTGTTCGCGTTGTCAAGTGATTTAACGTTGGAAGAAATATGCAGAAGGGTAGTTTCAGCACTCTTAGGGCAGTTAAATTCTGGATTCCCGCCTGCGCGGGAAAGACGGGGAGGGCGCGGCACAGGACATTTGCATATTTCTCAACGTTGGTATTGCCAATAGGCGTTAGTGTTGTATTCAACATTGTTTTTAATTTCGACTTCACCTCCATCCCCTGCCTTCGCAGGGGCAGGCTCTAGCCTTCCCCCGTCGAGGGGGAAGGAACTATATAGCGAACGATTGTGCTTTTGGATCGGCCATATAATACGGACGAACGTTTGGGTTGTCAAGAGGGTATTTTGACACGGATTCATAGGATGAAATAGGAGTCGGAGGAGACTAAATTTCACAAACTTTTAACTTCGAGGCAATGTGGTGACAACGGTATGGGTATAGAATGAAATAGGCAACGGGATTCAGGATTAGTTTGACATTTTGGATTGCCGTGCTATATTTGTTTAGGTTGAAGGCTCACGATTTATCGAATAGAAAGAGCCTAAATTTGGAGGAGATATGAGACGCATTTTACTTCTATTGGGCATCGGCTCAATAATGTCGCTGTTAATGGTACTGGCACTGGCATGCGCGCCGGCACCGGCGCCCACACAGCAGGCAGCACCGCAACCGGCTCCGGTTGCGCCACAGGCACCGGCTCCACAGGCCCCGCAAGCGCCACAGCAGCCTGCGGCCCCCGCAATGCCAGCGCCTGCCGCTCCCGCGCCGGCAGCTGCAGCACCACAGGTGTTCAGCCCCGCGCCACCGACGGGCAGAACGATTGCTACGCCTGTACGACAAGCCATGATGGAAGAGGCGCCTGACACCGGTCCTAAGTTCGGCGGGATATTCCGCTGGACGCCGCAGGCATCGGTGGCGAACCTGGACCCCACCCGGCAGACATCTTTCGTTACTCACTCGATTGTTTACCAGTGGTACGACTACCCGTTCGGCTGGAATCTGGACAGGGTTGCTCAGGAACAGATGGTGGATACGTGGTCGGTCAACGATGAGGCGACCGAGTACACTTTCTCACTTCGTGAGGGGTTGGAGTTTCATGACGGCAACCCCGTAACGAGCGAGGATGTAACGGCGTCGATCCTGCGCTGGAAGACTACACCCGGCCTTCCGGGAACGATGTGGGACCTTGCGGAACAGCCAACTGTCGAGGCTGTGGACGAGCTTACATTCAAGCTCAATCCGGGCAAGCCATTCGGTTTGTGGATTCCTTTCTGGGTATCACTGCCCACCTATGTGATGCCGAAGGAAGTTGTGGAACCTCTGGCAATCTCGGACATTATGACGGACTACACCGGTTCGGGACCGTTCAAGTATGTTGAGTGGATTCCGGGAAACCGCGTTGTGATGGACAAGAATGAAAACTACAACCCGCGCTCGGACGAACCTAATGGCGACGCAGGTGCGCGGATAGCGTATGTTGACCGTGTGATCAACCTGGAAGTGCCGGACGCGGCGACGAAACTTGCTGCGCTCCAGACGAAGCAGACTGACTTTGCCGAGGGCCTGCCGAACGACTTCTACGACACAATTGTGAATTCGCCGGGCATCAAGGCGGTGGTTATTCCCCAGTGGGCGAGGCCTCAACTTGGAACGAACAAGCGCAACCCGCCACTGACTAGTCCAAAAGCGCGCCTCGCCATTCAGGCGGCAACCGACCCTGAGAAGTACCTCAGCGCCGCTTATGGCGGACCCGACCTTTGGGACCTCGGGCCGTGCCTCTGGGCGTGCGGCGCACAATGGGGCAGCGAAATCGGGTCGGAGCAGTACTACGAGGTTGACCTAGAAAAGGCGCGCGCATTGTGGCAGGAAGCAGTCGAGGAGACCGGCTTCTCCGGAAAAATGGTTCTGCTGACGAATACGGACTACTCGGACTTCTACGCATCGGCCCTGATTACCAAGGAGATTCTGGAATCACTAGGGGCTGAAGTCGATTTCCAGGTCAGCGACTGGGCGACCGTCATATCCCGCAAGGAATCGGCAAACGCACGAGACACGGTGGAAGAGGGCGACTGGCACTTCTACCACACTTGGGGCGGACCGCTTGATCCCATCACAGACTCTGCCATCGGGCAGACGTGGAACGGCGGCTATCACAACGAGCGCATAATCGAGCTGAGGGACGAGTTCCTGAATTCCACCTCACTTGAAGAAGCCAAGGCAATCACCGAGGAGATTCAGCGGATTTACTTCGAGGAAGACCCGGCGACGATCATGTACGGCTGGTTCAAGTTCGTGGTTGCGATGCAAGAAGATGTTCAGGGCTATGTGCCGCACAAGCGCATCTTGATGCAGGGCTTGTGGCTGGACAGGTAGCGACGGAGGGGACATAGTTCATCCGACGCTTTTACATCATAGAATTTAGTAGCAGGGGGTGCGGCAGAATTGCGGCACCCCCGCTTTTGAGCATATAGGGTCACAAAAATGGGACGTTACACGCTTCAACGACTTCTGGCAATGATTCCAGTGCTGGTAGTCGTGGCGATCGTCACCTTTTCTCTGATACACATTACGCCCGGAGATCCCGTTGCCCTGATGGCGGGAGACCTAGCGACGCCTGAGCAGAAGGAAGCGATACGCAAGGACATGGGTTTGGACAGACCCATTTACCAGCAGTTGGTAATTTACTTTGCGGATCTTCTGCGCGGTGACCTCGGCGAGTCGATATTCAACAAATTCAAAGTTACTACGCTCATCTCGCAGCGGCTTGAGCCTACGCTGTTCATCGCGGTGTTCTCGCAGTTGGTCTCGATAATAATCGCCATTCCTCTAGGCATTTTGGCAGCGTGGAAGGCGAATACGTGGATTGACCGCGTGGTGATGGTGATCGCGGTGCTGGGGCTTGCGATTCCTTCTTTCTGGCTGGGTGCGAACCTGATATGGGTGTTCGCGGTCAAGCTGCACTGGTTTCCGGCGTTCGGTTACATTCCGATATCTGAGGGCGTCGTGCCGTGGATAAAATCCATAACGCTGCCTTCTATATCGGTGGGGTTCATATCGGCGGCTCTGATAGCGCGGATGACGCGGGCGAGCATGCTGGAGGTGCTGCGGGAGGACTATGTTCGGACGGCGCGCGCCAAAGGGCTGGGAGAGCAGGCGGTACTGCTTGGACATGCGTTCAAGAATGCCTCCATTCCGGTCGTAACTATCATCGGCATAGGGATAGCAGGGCTGGTGTCAGGGCTGGTGGTTACTGAGGCTGTCTTCGGCATTCCGGGCGTGGGACGGCTTATCGTTGACGCGGTTAATCGGCGTGACTACCCGGTGATACAGGGCGTTATCCTGATGTTTACGGTGGCGTATGTGCTGATTAACCTAGTCGTTGACCTTATCTATGGCTACCTTGACCCGAGGATACGGTACTGATGGCGATCGACGAGCAGAGAGTGGGAGCCGCCGCGATGGGTCGGCGGAGTTTCTGGGACCGCAACCGCGAGAGGCTGACGGCCTTTCAATTGGTGTTGCGGAGCAACCCGAATATGGCAATTGGCTTGTTTATCCTAGTGTTAGCTGTGATGTTGGCGGCATTTGCGCCATTCATTGCTACAGACGCCCCAAAGGAGCTGTTCACCGAGCCCAGGCTGCAAGCTCCTTCAAGAGACGCTTACTTTGGGACGGACAGCGTGGGCAGGGATGTGTTCTCACGGACGATATACGGCAGCCAGTTGTCGCTGGCGATCGGGGCTTCGGTAACCATCCTGACGCTAATCGGCGGCGTGGTGATAGGGATAACTGCGGGGTATTACAAGCTGGCGGATAATGTGGTGATGCGGTTCATGGACGGGCTGATGGCGTTTCCATCATTCCTGCTGGCGATCGCGCTTGTGGCGCTGCTGGGAGCGAGTTTTCAGAATGTGGTGCTCGCGCTGTCGGTGGTGGAGACGCCGCGGGTGGTGCGTATCGTGCGGGGGTCGGTGCTGAGCTTGCGGGAGCGGCAGTATGTGGAGGGGGCGCTTGCTGTGGGGGCGAGGCCGCTGCGGATACTTGCGACGCACATATTCCCGAATCTGGTTGCGCCGCTGACAGTGCAGGCGACTTATGTGTTCGCGCTCGCCATATTGGTTGAGGCTGGGCTGAGTTTCCTAGGAGCAGGGGTGCCGCCGGATGTACCGAGCTGGGGGAATATGATGGGGGACGCTAATCTGCTCAAGCAGCTGGCGCCGTGGATGATATTCTTCCCGGGATTGTTCCTGTCGCTGACGGTGCTGGGGGCGAATCTGCTTGGAGACGGGTTGCGGGATACGCTGGACCCGCGGCTGCGTGGGACGGGATAGGCCGCTTTCAGTTCACAGCCTTCAGTTCTAAGAATGATGGACGTGGTGCGAAAGCGCTCTCCTCAGGGTTCCTGCTCCCTGTCTTCACAGGGGCATGCTTCGCGGGGATGACGACGAGCATCACACTTCCCTACCCTTGCGGTTCGGTGACTTCGAGGACCTGGTTGGTGGGGATGTTCTGGAGGGTTTGGATTGTGCCGCTGGGCCAGTGAATTTCGATGCTTTCGACCGTGGATGCGCGCCCTAGACCGAATTCGAGGTCGAGGCTGTCCATGGAGAGGTAGCTTGAACCTGCGATGACTTCCTGTACCTGTATGTGGGGCTGCGCGTCGGCTGTTGGTCTGGTGGTGAGATAGACGCGCGCGCCGATGGCGTCGGCGTTGCTGCCGGTGCCGTCGATTGCCATGCGTCCTTTCAGGCGGAGCGTGAGCCAGCTGCTGACGCCGCCGCCGTTTAGCCAGACGAACATGGGGCCGGGAGCCGCTCGTGTGGGGGCTTCGCGGGTCGTGGGGTCGTATGGGCCGGAGAATATGGGGCCGCTGCTGTTGGTGGCGATGAGATCGGAGTAGCCGTCACCGTTGAGGTCGCCGTGCGCGACGCCCTTGCCGTTCTCGTGGAGCGCCGTGTCTATGCGGCGTATTTTGAGCAGGATGGGGTCGTTCCTGGCGGCTTCGTCTTCGTCCAGACCTTCGTAGTTGACGCGGGATATGTCGAGCAGGTGGGCGCGGACGGTGATGTCCTCGAATGCGCCGTTGCCGAGGCTTCGCAGCATGCGTCCTGCCGCCGGGAATACCTGACCGCCGGGGCCTTCTCCCCTGCCGAGCGTGGAGCCAAACCAGTAGAGGTCCTGGTAGCCGTCGTTGTCGTAGTCAAGAAAGGTTGCGCCGAAGCCGAAGTCGTAGGCGGCGAGGCCGGTCGGTACGTGATGCGCGAGGTTGAAGACCGAAGAGTCGAGAGAAGCGGGTGGCAGCCAGGGGCTTGGAACTACGCGCGTTGTGGGTGCGACATCCGCGAACTGACCTGCGCCTTCGTTGCGAAGCAGGAAGTGCCCGCATGTGCCCCAGCGGAATCTGCCGACGTATTCGCAGTTGCCGCGCGGCCTTTCCACCGGCTCCTGGAGCAAGGGATGGAAGCCGATATTCGTGGAAAAGACGTCTAGGTCCGCGTCGGCGTCGTAATCGCCAATGGCAAAGCCCATCCACGAACCGGCTACATCAATGCCAAGTTCACGTGCCACGGGGGTAAAGCGAACACTCTCCTGTGTGGTGTCGTTGCGGAAGAGGTGCATTCTGTCGCCGTCGTTAGCTACCCAGAGGTCGGCGTCTCCGTCATCGTCATAGTCGAAGAAGGCGACCGCGTGCGTTTGCCCGGTCGGCTCCCCTACCCGATTGCCCAAGTCATCAACGCTCGCGGGGTTGTAACCTTCGTACCTCTTCCCTGTTACCGGATGTTCGTGGATGACCGGCGAGCCGTCGGAGTTTGTCATTCTAATCTGGGGGCCAGATACACCCGCATCCTGAGCGATTTCGGTGAATGTGAGGTTTCCGCTGTTCAGGTAGAGCAGGTTGTAATGGCCGGGGTGGTTGTAGTCAGCGAAGGCGCGGTAGTCGTCGTCCATCAGGTTGCCGACGTAGATATCGAGCCAGCCGTCTTTGTTGACATCGGCGCAAGCGATGCTGATTGCGGAGCGTACGTTGATGGCATCGCCGAGCGCTGATGCTGTGATGTCTATGAAGCCGCCGCTACCGTCATTGAGGAACAGGCTGTCAATGTTGCCCTTTTGCGGCGAGCGGAAGCCGAGTCCGTCGTCGGGGTTGCCCCATGCACCGACATACAGGTCTTGGTAGCCGTCGTTGTTGATGTCGCAGGCTACTGTGCCGGTGCTGTGGCTGTCGGTTGCCTGAACACCTGCCTGCGCCGCGACATCGGTGAATGTAGCATCGCCCGCGTTGCGGTATAGACGATTAGATTCGCCGCCTCGCGAAGTTACATAGAAGTCCAAGTCGCCATCGCGGTCATAATCGAAGACCGCTACTCCGGGACGGTCGTTCCAGAGCTGGTTGTCTCCGTTGAGTGCGGTTTCTGCGACATTGGAGAAGGGGACGACGAGCGTGAGCGGGGCAATTGTCTCAGAGGTGAGTCGATTGGCGGAAGCGGGGACCGTTCCTGCGGGCGGTTGAGTTGGTGTCTGTGCAGGCTGTTGTACAAAGGGAAGAGAATCAGCGCACGCCACGGTCGCGCAAAGCAATAGGGCAAGTATCGGAAAGGGAATGAAAGAAATGTTCACAGTAGAGACATGAGGGCATATTCGCATTCGGGTGAACCGACTTTCCCTATTATAGCACTGCTAATTTACAATGAGCGGGATGGAATTGACATCAGTGGACAGGATAAACAGGATACAGATGCGCGTGTTTCTTCGGCTTGCAGTGGTAATCGCTCCTGCTTGCTTTTTGATAATAGCAATGGCGTGTATGCATCAGCAACGCCCTGACTCTTCCGCTACCGTGGCGGATGTAAGCGGCACGGATCAAACCGTGCAAGAAGTGTTGTCCGAGAATGGGGACATCGCGGGATACTGCACAGGGTTGCGGAACAGCAGTGATCCTTTCTTTGGGACGCAGCAACGCGAGAAGTTGACGACGGAGCTTGAACATCCTACCTTCCCTACCCTGTCATGGCGCGTGAGCATTATGCGGGAGCTGGCGCGCGATTATCTGCGGTTTGGTGAGGCGGGTGAGGCGATCCGCCTGCTGGAAGAGGCGTTGGATGATGAATTGCGCGAGAAGCCGGACGTGAGCCATGAAGCGGATCTGCTGGAGGAACTTGCGGTCGCGAGCATGAAGATGGGGGAGTTGGATAACTGCATCAGTCCAGACGGACGGCTGATATGCGCGCTGCCCCTGGATGATTCGGTGGTTCACAAGGACAAGCGTTGGGCTAATGCTGCTGTGGATTTCCTGACAAAGCTGCTGGAACTAGAGCCGGAAAATATCAAGGCGATGTGGCTGCTGAATGTGGCGCACATGACGCTAGGGGCATATCCGGAGGGTGTGCCGAGTCGATTCGTAGTTGCGAAGGAGGCTCTGGAATCGGAATACGACATCGGTAAGTTCGATGAGATTGCTCCTTATGCGGGGCTGTATGCCGTGAATACGGCGGGCGGAAGCATTATTGAAGACTTTGACAATGACGGGCTGCTGGATGTGATGACCTCGACATGGGATCCGTGCAGGTCAATTACTTACTACCGCAACAAGGGGGACGGCACATTCGCGGACTATACGGAGAGGGCAGGACTGTCGGGGCAACTTGGCGGGCTGAACATCACGCAGACGGACTACAACAACGACGGGTGGATGGATGTGCTGATAATGCGCGGCGGGTGGATGAAGATGCGTGGGCAGATGCGAATGTCTCTGCTGCGGAATAATGGTGCGAACGGCGGGGCCAGGGGGAATAACACTTTCAGCGATGTTACAGAGGCTGTGGGGCTTGCTAAGCCGGCGTATCCCAGCCAGAGCGGGGCCTGGGCAGACTATGACAATGACGGCGACCTTGACCTGTACTCTTGCAGCGAGACAATGAGGGAAGCAGGAGTTGAGTCAACTGCGCTGCTATTTCCGAGCAGGCTCTTTCGCAATGACGGCAGTGGGCACTTCGAGGATGTCGCACAGGAGGCGGGGGTGCAGAATTGGCGGTACTGCAAAGGGAGCGCGTGGGGCGACTACGATAATGACGGTGATTCTGACCTGTACATATCCAACTTCGGCGGTGAAAACAGGCTTTACCGAAACAACGGGGATGCGACTTTCAGTGACGTCGCCGCCGAGCTGGACATCTCCGAACCGATCGACAGCTTTGCCACATGGTTCTGGGACTACGACAACGACGGGTGGTTGGACATTTTTGTGGCGGGGTATGGGGAAGATATAGGTGATGTGGCGGCGGGCTATATGGGATTGGCGAACGAGGGCGCCAAGCCACGCCTTTATCGCAACGACGGCGAGGGCGGTTTCGTAGATGTCACGCGGGATACGGGACTGTGGAATGTTCGCCTAGCGATGGGTGCGAATTTCGGGGACCTAGATAATGACGGCTACCCGGACTTTTTTCTTGGGACAGGTAGCCCATCTTACGACGCTCTTGCGCCGAATGTGATGTACAGGAACGACGCGGGGAATGGTTTCCAGGATGTTACCTTCTCAGGGGGCTTCGGGCATCTGCAGAAGGGGCATGGGGTGTCGTTCGGGGACCTTGACAGGGACGGGGACCAAGATATGTTCGTGCAGATCGGTGGGTTCTTTCCGGGTGATGGGTTCGTGAATGCGCTGTACGAGAATCCGGGGCATGGCAACAGGTGGCTGTCGGTGAAGCTGGTTGGGGCGGAGTCCAACAGGGCGGCGATCGGAGCGCGAATAAGGGTGATTCTGGAGGACGTGGATGGTGAGATGCGGAGCGTGTACTCAAGAGTCGGGAACGGCAGCAGCTTCGGAGCATCAACATTGACGCAGGAGATTGGGGTAGGACAGGCGCAGCGAATCGTGTCGCTAGAGGTGCGCTGGCCTGCGACGGGCGCACGGCAGGTGTTCACGGATGTGCCGCTTGACTCCCACCTGAGGATACGCGAAGGGGCTGACAGGTATGAGATACTGGACTTGCCAACCGTTCCGCTGGGGCTTGAACGCTGAGGAGAGCGAGGCTAACGCCCGCCCTCTACATTGACCGTGATGATGTCTATGTTGTTGTACTTCTGATGGCGCACGGACGATGCGTAGTGCCATAGGAGGCGGTAGGAGACCTCATGCTCGTCGGCTACGGGAGGCAAATTACTGAGGTATGCCAGATAGTCCTCCATGTTCTCTCCCTCAAAGGATGTTACAAACTCAAGTTCAGCGGATTCATCCAGAAGGCGCACAGACACGGCCAAGCGGAGGGCGCTGTCGGTAACGTCGTCGCCCGCCTCCTCCATCAGAATTGCGATCGTTTCTTCGCTCGCTGCCATAAGCCGTTCCGTCGAGGCGGTGTCCCACTGACTTTCCAATGCGAAGCCGCGCACGAATCCGTCAACTTCAGGAAACGCATCGCTGCTCAGTCCGACTTCAATACGCTTGCGGCGTGGACTGGAAAGATTCAAGAAGAGCATCATTCCTATGGCAACGATAGCATCCGAGGTCATGCCGTTGCTTAGCAGCGTTCCCCAAAGATCTCCAAGAAGGTGCGGGAAAATAACCTGAGCCTGGAAGCCCACGCCAATCCAGAACGATAGGCCGACAATTGCCGCCTTGCGATGGTCAATGCCGTCATGAAAAATCATCCTCATGCCCTGAACGAAGAGAAGCCCAAGGAGTACGGTGATGTACGCGGTGCCACGGGCGCGGGGATGGCGATGAGCAGCGCAGTGGCTTTCGGGAAGAACGCAAGGACGGCGAAGACTATGCCGATGATGACACCCAAGACGATTCCGCCAAGATTTACGAGAGCGGATTGGATGCCGGTACCGATGGCAACCGACAAGGGAGGGTTTTCGTCAGGTTCGTAGCGGATGTTGTTGCTCAGATGTGTCGCTGCCAAGTATTTTGCCTAGACTTATCCTTCGCGTTTCAGGGGCCAAGTGCCCTTAAATACGGCGGCTATCGTGAACATCAGGGTTGCGAGCAGCGCCATCGAGGGACCAGACGGAAGGTCGGCGTGGAACGAAAGGTAGAGGCCGACTATCGCGGAGGCCGCTCCAACGAGCGCGCCGATGATCATGACGCCTACAAAGCGCCTTGCCAGGAGGTAGCCAGTTGCTGCGGGTGTGATGAGCATGGCCATGACTAGGACGATGCCTGCCGCCTGTATGCCGATGACTATGACGAGGGCGAGAAGGGCGAGAAGCACATATTCGATGAGGTTCGTCTTGATGCCGACGACTGACGCGCCCACCTCGTCGAAGGTGGTGTAGACAAGCTGGCGATGGAAAGCGTAGAGGCCTGCGAGGACGAGGGCGGTCAGTGCGACCGAGACGTAAACATCGGTTTGGGTGACGCCAAGCACCTGCCCAAGCAGGAGGTCTTCGATGTTGACATTGACGCTGGTGGCTCGGGAGAGCATGACGAGGCCGAGGGCGAACATGCCCGCGAATACGATACCGATGGATGTGTCTTCGCTGATGCCGGTGCGCCTGCTGACCGTGCCCATGAGCAGGGCGATGACGATACCGGCGGGGACGGCGGCGAAGAATGGGCTGATGCCAAGCAGGAAGGCGACGACCATTCCGGGAAGGACAGAGTGCGCGAGCGCGTCGCCCATGAATGCGCGTCCCCGGGTGATGACATAGGCACCGAGGATCGGGCACATTACGCCTACTAACACGGAAACTATGAGGGCGCGCACCATGAAGCCGTACTGAAACGGGCCCAATATGTAATCAATCACGATATTTCCCTATGCTTGGCCTATGCTTGCCTATGCGTGATGGTGATGAGTAAAGTGCTCAGGAGCGAATTCGATGCCGTGGGAACCGTACATCTCTTCAAGCACTTCGGGTGTGAACGCTTCTTCAGGGGGGCCGTAGGCGCAGACGTGGTGGTTGATGCAGAGCACGCTGTCGAAGCGTTCGGCTAGGTTCGTGAGGTCGTGTGTAGCCAGGAGTACAATCTTGCCTTCGTCTCGCAGGGAGCGAAGGACCTCCACGATTCCCTCTTGCGCGCCGACGTCCACGCCACTGAAGGCTTCGTCGAGCAAAATGACGCTTGCCTCCTGAGCCAATGCGCGGGCGATGAACACCCTCTGGCGCTGACCGCCGGATAGTTCGGTGACAAGGTCATTGCGGTGTTCCCACAGGTTGACGCGCTCGAGGCAGAGCCGCACCATCTCCTTGTCCTTGCTGCCCTGTTGACGCAGCCAGCCGATGTTCCAGCCGCGCCCCATTGTCACCACGTCGATAACAGTTGCCGGAAACACCCAGTTAATGCTGTCGCGCTGTGGGACGTACGCTAGTCCGCTGCGGCGCGATGCCCCACCGTGCAGGGTAACTGTGCCCTTTGCGATGGGGAGCGTACCGGCGATTGCGCCGAACAAAGAACTCTTGCCCGCACCATTGGGGCCCAAGACGCCCATCAGAGTTCCGCCGCCGACCGAGAATGTGATGTCGGTGAGCGCGGTGTGGCCGCCGCGAACTACGGTCACATCTTCGACAGTTATGCCCGCTTCAGTAGCCATTTCAACTAGCTCCTCTTTCAAAGAGTTCTTGTTCATGTACCAGATAATGCTTTGTCTAGCACTGCTGGCACGTTGAAGCAGCATAGGCCGGCGCCGCGGAGGGAAGGCGGCACGCGGCCCATGCTTGGGGAATACGAAATCACTTCAGGGCGTCCACAATGCGCTGCACGTTCGTGCGAATCATGTCCAGATATGTTTCGGCGCCACTGCCTTCAATGCCCAGTGACCCTGAGTAGAGACGGACCAGTTCCGCGCCGGATTCAGACGCGATAGATTGGGCAAGACGCTCGCTGACCGTAGTTTCGCCGAAGATTGCAGAAACGCCGTATTCCTCAACTTCGTGGCTCAGCTCTGCCAGATCTGCCGGCGAAGGCTCGACCTCGGTTGTGGTTGACAGAATGACGCCAACGACCTCAAAGTCGTAGAGATTCGCGAAGTAGCCGAAGCTGTCGTGGGAAGTTACGAGGTACCTATGGTCATCAGGCACTGCGGTGACTTGTTCTTGCGTCCATGCGTGTAGTTCATCGAGTTGGGCACTGTATGCTGCCGCGTTTGCCGTGTATGTGTCCCTTCCAGCAGGATCGAGCACGGACATGCGAGCGGCCAGGTCGTTGACGACGAGCTTCACGCGAATCGGGTCGAACCAGAAGTGGGGGTCGTATATGCCGTGGCCGTGGCCTTCGTGCTCATCTTCGCCCTCGGAAGTCATGTGCTCGATTTCCTCTATGGCTTGCCTCGCGTCAAACTGTCCGGCTTCCACCTGGGCTATAATTTCCATGACCGCAGGCAGGTGCATTTCGCCTTCTTCCTCGTCTCCATTGCCATCGCCATGGTGCTCGTCATCTTCGTCTTCCTCGTCCTCACCCTCCTCGCCGTGATGACCTTCCTCTTCCTCCTCTTCTTCCATTGCCTCAAAGGCTTCGATGGCTTCTTCCAATTCCATCAAGCCTTCCTCTGCGCTAATTTCCCCTTCTTCCACTTCGTGCACTACGTGGCTGATTTCCTCAAGGATTTCGACCTCTTCGGCGTGGGTTTCGCCGAACTCAATTGGGTCGATTACATCAGCCACCTCCACGATGGATGATTCGTCTCGCGCAGCATTTTCGAGCAGTTCGCGCAGCCAGGATTCTTCGAGGCCCAGCCCGACGGCGAGCACGAGGTCTGCGTCGGCGATTGCGGCGACATCTTGTGCGCCGGGTTGGTAGGCATGGGGATCCGAACCTGCCGGCAGCAGGCTCAGGACATTCACCCTATCTCCCCCGACAATCTGAGCCCAGTCCGCCACGATGTTGGTGGTAGTGACCACCCTAACAGGCTCGAGGATTGGTTGAGAAACTTGCTCGGAAGCGGTAACGACCGCCGTAGGCGCGGCGGCGACTTGCGAAGATTGACTAGGCGCGCTTGGTTCTGAAGGTTCCTGGAGAGAAGCGTTATCGGAACATGCAAACATTACAAAAAGGGCGAATATTACTATGGTTGTCTTCAAGCCTTTTTTGATAGTTAGTCTCATTATACTAGTGCCTCGTACATTAATCTGTTGGTGTGGCGACATGCCACACAGCGTCAGGTATCAGAAATCGGAAAATCCTTATATTATAGATATTGAGTGTCATTTAATGGCGCGCGTGAACCGGCATGTGCATTCCGTTCTGATGAGCGGCGTCCTCGATTCCACACTGTCCACAGATAACGTAGAGCTCAATCCGATGGCCGACTATTTCCCCTGAAAGATCGTCGCCAATGATTCGCATCAGCCGTTCAACAGTTGCGGCACGGAACTCACCTACCTTGCCGCACTTGACGCAGACGGTATGGTGGTGGTGCTCAATACGCGAAAGCATGTATCTGGGAGCACCATCTATAAGGTTAAGCCTGCATATAATGCCAGTCTCCAGGAAGAGCTTGAGTGTGCGAAATACTGTCGCCCTACCCACAGCCGGCAGTTTCCTCACCACATCTTCGGCGGTAAAGCCTTCGTGCATCTCCTCTATTGTGCAGACTATGGCACGCCTTGGTACGGTCGATCGATAGCCCCTGTCTTCGAGGACTGCCATAATGTCCGGGCGGGAAGTAAGAACAGTAGTCATGATACTCCATCTCACTTAGATTTTCGGAGAAATGCGACTCAATCTCCGAATGGCCCAATTTTGGCAGGCCTCTTATATTCTGTCAAGCCTTAATTTATGCCATTTTCAATGGGATGAGTCTCACTATTTATTGATGTTAAGTCTCATTTGAGAAAACCCTCTGCGACATTTAGGAAATTTCTGTTGTGAAGTCACGCAGCCTAGAAACTCAGGAGATGCAAGCTTCGGCAATTATGTGCAATGAGGACTGACACTTGCGCCCTATCGAGAGTACATCGGAGAGTACATCTGGGAGGAGCGTGCAAATGTGTGTTCATTTCCGATAGAATGCTGACGGCAAACTGGGAGGAGGTCTTACATTATGACGGATGTTGAAAGACGAATTGAAGAGATGGAAATTGCATTGCCCGATAGCCCGCAACCGATAGCAAATTATGTTCCGGCGGTGCAGACGGGCAACCTGCTTTTCGTGGCTGGGCTGGGCCCTGCCGCGCGCGAGGACGGCACGACGCCCAATGGCAAGGTGGGCATGGACCTGACGCTCGACGAGGGTTACGAAGCTGCACGGCTGGTGGGTATTAACCTGCTGGCGCGGCTGAAGAGTACGCTAGGCGACCTGGACAGGGTCGAACGCATCGTGAAGCTGCTGTCTATGGTGAATTGCACACCGGAGTTTACTCAGCAACCTCAGGTAGCAAATGGCTGTTCAGACCTGCTTGTGGAAGTGTTCGGGGAGAAAGGACGGCACGCGCGTTCCGCAGTGGGGATGTCGTCACTACCTAATGACATTCCTGTCGAGATCGAGATGGTGGTGGAAGTACGGGACTAGAATGTGGCTGGCGAGAGTTTTCTACATCGGTTCTACATAGGTTCTACATTGGAATGCAGGATTTAGCGAGGTTATAGCCGTTAGTTGGCGTCCCGGAGAGCTGTAATGAGGACGTAGATGACGACCGGCAGAATGAGCAGCCAGATTATCATACGGGGAGGTATGCGCCTCGGGTATTTCATAGTGCTACCTTCCTTCATATTTGATGAGTAAGCTTGATTAGCTTTCATGCGTGATGGGATCAGGGGGAGACTGGACGGACTCCATTGGTCGGGCAAGCCCGCCGCACTAGGCTAGGAAAGATTTTAGCAGGAATCGTGGCGATAAAATGAGCTATAAACTGATTGCGCTGGATGTTGACGGTACGATTCGCAGCATTGATAGTCCAATTGCAGAGAGGACGCGATCTGCGGTGGAGGCGGTGCGGGCTGCAGGGGCGATAGTAACGCTTGCAACCGGGCGAGCGTACCGATCGGCCATCGTCAACTGCGCCGCGCTTGACATAGAAGTGCCAATTGCATCGTCGCAGGGGGCGTACATCGCAAACCCTGTGAACGGCGAGGTCTTAAGGCACTGTCCCATGACTGAGGGAATGGCACTCATCACCATCGATGCGCTGGAAACTCATATCGACAGGTCCGGCGCTGATGTGCAGGTCGTTGCTTACTATCCAGGGTTCATGTATGTGGATCGGATGAGTGAGTGGGCTGAGGGCTACGGACAGCGCACGGAACTCACTGTAGAGATTGTAGGCAATCTGCGGGATGTCGCTTGCAAGGAGCTCACGAGGATCGTTGCGGTGGGCGGCGACAGCGAAATCGAAATACTGGAACGCGACCTGAGACCGGTATTGTCGGAGCATGTGCTCGTGATGCGCTCTCTGCCGCACTTCTGCGAGATTCTGCATCCTGAGGGCGGCAAGGAAAACGCCTTAGAGTGGATGTGCGAATACTTCGGGATTCAGCGCTCGGAGACTGCCGCATTCGGCAACGGGTACAACGATGTTCAGATGCTTGGCTGGGTCAGCCTGGGGATTGCAGTCGGGGATGCCGTGCCGGAGGTTCTTGCGGTCGCTGACAGGATTGCACCGCCCTTCGAAGAACACGGAGTTGCGCAAGTGCTTGAAGAGTTACTTGAACAGGGCTTGATTGGATAGTCGCGATGGCATCCACTGAGACATCGAGCGGAAGCGCAGGCAGGCCCAAGATTGTGGTGCTGGGCAGCATCAATATGGACCTCGTTGCGACTATGACGCGCATGCCGGAGCCGGGCGAGACCGTGAAGGGGGACGGCTTTTTTACTGCGGGAGGAGGCAAGGGCGCCAATCAGGCGGTTGCCGCTGCGCGGCTTGGCGCAGATGTGCGGATGGTGGGCAGAGTCGGTGATGATGACTTCGGACGGACTCTGCTCAGCGGACTGCGATCAGAGGGGATCGATGTGAGGGATATGGCAGTTGACGGGTCAAACGTGACAGGCGTTGCGATGATTATGGTGGATGCGGCTGGGCAGAACTGCATCGCGGCGGTGTATGGCGCGAATATGGCCTGCGACGATATGCAACTAGACGCGGCGAAGCAGGCAATGGAGGGCGCGGACGCGCTGATGCTACAACTTGAGACGCCGCCGCACGTTTCGGTTGCCGCAGCGAGGCATGCCCGCAGTCTTGGGGTGCGCGTGGTGTGGGACCCTGCACCGTCCGCAGCGATGCCGGAAATAGGCTATGCAATTACCGATGTGTTAACGCCAAACGAAACGGAGGCGGCAGAACTGACTGGGATCCGTGTCGTTGATGTGGATTCGGCGCGGGTGGCAGCGGACGTCCTGCTGGCGATGGGTGTGGGCACAGCGGTGGCGAAGATGGGTGACAATGGCGTGTTCGCTGCCACGGCGAGCGAGCGATATTATGTGCCGCCGTTCGGCGTGGACGCGGTGGACAGCGTGGCGGCGGGTGATGCCTTTGGCGCGGGGTTGACCGTTGCATTGTCGGAGGGTCGTGGACTGGAAGATGCGCTTCGGTTCGCTGCGGCGGCAGGTGCGCTCGCCGTTACGAAGCCGGGCGCTCAGAATGCGATGCCATTCCGCCAAGAAGCTGATGCGCTTCTCCGCGCCGCAAATGCTTAACTGCATCTAGCCAGGAAGCCGGCTGTTTGGCGCGCAAGTTACGCTACTTTGGCGTGGCTTTCTTTCCCCGGCACTCAAAGTACGGTCGTATCTGCTACTCCTGCACGCCCGATAGCCTGCGTCTGCCATTTCAAGCAAATCATGCTTGCCTTCGGCAATTGGTTGAAGATATAGACACGGCATTGATAGACTTAACGCTTGTGTGACATAGACGCCCCTATCCGGAATGGAGATGATTAAGATGCGAATTATGCCTGCATCAAGAAATTGGAGACATGTCTCGATCGTTCTGCTTGCTGTCGCGGTGTCGGCGGCGTTGTTGTTTACGATGCTGACAGGAGCTGATGGGACAAGGGTGGAAGCCCAGACGGGGGATACGCCTACGCCTGCGCCGACCGCGACAGCGGCACCCGGTGGAACGGAAGAAACCGATGCCAACGCTGACGGCGGTTCGGAATCGGAGCAGAATGAAAAGGCCGATGCGCCTAAGTACGGGAATATGGACTCCGTGCTGAACGGACTGGTACAGCAGATCGAACGGGGGATTGCTTCGGCAAGATCTGCCGCATCCACGGCTCCGCTGAGCGACGATGAGTCCGTCGCTGTGACTCTGTTCATTGAAGAGGACTATGTAGAGGCGGTGCGACAGTATCTCGACGACAACGGGGCTTCGGTACGCAATGTGGGCGAGGACTACATTGAGGCGTATGTGCCCGTTTCCTTGTTGGGTAGCGTATCCCAGCAAGAAGGAGTCACGAGCGTAAGCGCGATCATCCCGCCGCAGCCAGCACAGGAAACTCTTACCAGTGATGCTGTGGCTGTGCATGGCGCAGATATATGGCATGCCGCGAGGATAAAGGGCGAGGGTACGAAGATCGGCATAATCGATATAGGGTTCGTGGGCTTCCAGGACCTGATGGATATTGAACTTCCGGCAGAGGGAAAAGTTCACGCACTTTGCTTCACGGATCTCGGGACGCTGAGCCAGGACATTGACGACTGCGAGACTGAGAGCGATCACGGCAGCGCCGTAACCGAGGCGGCATTCGACATTGCTCCAGATGCTACATATTACATAGCCAATCCAGGCTCTTGGGGCGACTTGAGGACAACGATAATATGGATGGCGTTCGAGGGCGTGGATGTTATCAACCATTCGGTCGGCTGGCTATGGACTGGTCCAGGCGACGGGAGTTCGATAATTCGGACCAGCCCGCTGAACACTGTGCATCTCGCGGTGGCGAACGACATAACGTGGGTCAACTCAGCAGGAAATAGGGCCACTTCCACGTGGTCCGGGGCATACTCAGACCCCGAGGGCGACGGTGTTCACAACTTCACAGATACCGACGAGTGCAACGATGTGCTTCTCGGAGCAGATGAAAGATATATTGCGCAGTTGAGATGGGATGATGTGTGGGGCGCTCCGACTAGAGACGTGGATCTGTGGCTAGTCAACAAGGATACAGGTGAGCGCGTGGCGGCAAGCGACAGCTTCCAGCCTGAATTCCCGATTCCCCTTGAAGTGTTCGCGTTCAGGGCGGAAGAGAAGGCAGTCTACTGCTTGTCGGTAAGGCTATACGACGGATTGGCGCCTGACTGGATTCAGTTGCAATCCTTTACTACTCAGGACCTCGAGCACTACACGCTGTCAGGCAGCATCGGGACGCCTGCAGAAAGCAATAACCCTGGTCTACTCGCCGTGGGGGCTGCGCCGTTCTACGATACGACTGAAATTGAGGACTTCAGCAGCCAAGGTCCCGTTACGCCGGCTGACGAGCGAATTAAACCGGACGTTGTTGGCGCCGACTATGCGTATTCCGTCGTCGCCGGCGGCCGAGTGTTTGGCACAAGCTTTGGTTCGCCACACGTCGCGGGAATGGCTGCGTTAGTTAAGCAGCTATATCCCAATGCCAGTCCAGTGGGAATAGCAAACTACTTGCGAGAGAACGCCTTTGAGCGTGGAGAACAGGGGCCGGACTATACGTGGGGCTACGGCTTCGCAGTGCTGCCGGCAGCGGATGCGCCTTACGACCCGTGTCTGGAAGAATTGGGGTCCTTTGACGACTCCGGCGAGTTCGAAATTGAAGGCACATGGGTCAGCAGTTGTTCGTCTGACAGAGCAGCAGAACAGGGTACGGGAGAAAGATACGCGCGCTTCTACACGTTCGAGATTATGGAAGACAGCAACGTTTCAATCAGCCTAACATCATCGGAGCAGGATACCTACCTATACCTGACTGAGGGTGTTGGCAGGGATGGCGACCTCGTAGATGAAAACGACGATGTCGAGGGCACCAATTCGCTCATCGAGGTCGAAGACCTTGCGGCGGGCGAATATACGATCGAGGCGACGACCTTCGAAGCCGGGAAGACCGGGGACTTTAAGCTAGTTCTGGGCATTGAAGTCACCTCGCGGACGCCTGATCCACGCATAGGTGGATTTATCGAAGTCAGCTACGGGTCAGACCACGCTTGCGCGCTGAATGTGGACGGGCCAATCGCGTGCTGGGGCTCGAATGAGTACGAAAAGGCGACGCCGCCGGAGGGCAAATTCAAGTCAGTTAGCAGCGGAGATCATGGCAGTTGTGGCATCCTGCGTGAGGACAGTGCAGTAGTATGCTGGGGGATATTCACAGTCGGCCCATAGCGCAGAGTGATGCGATTGAGGATGCGGGGATGAGACTATTCTGAAAACAAAGCTATGAAAGGGCGCGGACGCTGGGAGTTCTAATCCAAGCGTCCGCGCTCTGTTATCTTCGGGATGGCCGTGCGTGTTAGTAGGTGAGCGCGGGCATGTGCTCCCGATCCATGAGTGAGAGCATCTGCTCGTTGATTCGCCTGACGATGCCGGGACCTCGGTATATGAGGCTTGTAAGAATCTGGACGGTGGTTGCGCCAGCCTGAATTGCGGCAAGGGCATCCTCACCTGAGAAGATGCCACCGCAGGCGTTGATTGCCAACCCGCTGCCCGCTTCAGCACGGATATCGGCGACCATCTGCAGCATGTCTGCGAACACGGGCTTACCGCTGAGTCCCCCTGCACCCACTGCTAGTCGGGAATCCCGGACGGGCCAAGTATTAGATACGGTTACCGCTTCGACGCCCTGTTCTACGCAGACCTCCACAAGGCTGAGCACCATGTCTTTCTGCTCACTGCCTATCGAGGGCGTTTCCAAGTATGGCGGGAGCTTGATAAACAGGGGCTTGCACCTCTGGTCGTTGAGTTGGGCAATAAGTTGCCTTAGATTATCGGCTTGCTGGAAGATGCGCAAGCCAAGTGTGTTGGGCGAACTGATATTGACTTCTATGGCGGAGGCGAGCGGCTCAAGGCGTTGATGGCAGCGCAGGATTTCGTCCGGCGCAACGCCGGATACGCTGGCCACCACCGGTGTACCATCTAGCAGTGGTTGTGCTTGCTCCATCTTCCAAGCAGCGTGCTGCAACCCCTTGCTGGGGAAGCCATATGAGTTGATAATTGACTCGTCCTTCGGATTACAGAATATGCGAGGAGACGGGTTGCCGTTACGCGGTGATTCTGTAACAGTGCCACAAGTTAGGTAGCCAAATCCTAATGACTCAAGCGAAGGCAAATATTCGCAGTCTTTGTCGAAACCAGCGGCAAGACCAATCGGACTCTGCAACTTCAATCCTGCTAAATTCACCTCAAGGCGAGGATTGTCAACTTGCAGCAACGGGGCTAAGGTGCGCCACAGTAATCGCTGCTTTAGGGCAAAAAGTCCCACGTTGCGAGCGGTCTCAGGAGGAAAACTGAGAAACAGCGGCCTTACTAAGCTACGGTAGGTGTCTGGGTTAATGATCAGCAAGTGCGTTGGCCCTTGATAGCAACAGATGTAAAACTATCACCAATTTCGCGATTGTCCCCATTTGACAACTCAACTGACAAAAGTGAAAAGGTTCACAATGAACTATGACTTCAGGGATGATACACCAGTCCACGAGGCTGGAGCAAACAATTTGATGCAACATATGAATTAACGAATTCTGTACCTGACACTATGATATTGTATGGAGGTGTAAAACAGTGAAGGACATTTTAGGTTAAAAAATGCCGTATTCGCTCGCAAAAACATAGATAGTGAGCGGTTCGTTATAAGAAATTGAGGCAACGAAAAGAGATGGACGTTACATTCGAGAGGGGCGCAGAAGATTCGCCCAAGGGCCACGCATTCGTGTACTTCAGGAGTTCGATGAACGCCGGTGAAGTTTGGGCGAGCTACGTCGTGATACTGCCGATTACGGTGGATGTCACGAAATATGTGCCACCGTTCCTAATGAGCCAGATACCCGACGCGAGTATGCAGGACCTGTCGGCCTTTGCGTTTCCGCCCGCACCGGAACAGATGGAGAGTTTCGAGCAGATTCAGAAACTTGCGGAGATGCGCGACGACGATGTGCTGTTCGCGGGCACATTCAACACATCGGACTTGCCTACGATGATGATGGCCGCGGGCGACGCAGTGCAGCAGTACACGGAGATCTATAACGGCGTTGTGGGACAGACCGGTGTTATAGATGCAACAAAGGTTGAGGATGCGATTGAAGGTGGCAGCGCTGGCATCAACGAAGTGATGTACGGGTTGATGAGTGACAGCGACAAGCTGAGCGAATTGACAACTTTGGTGGGCAAACTGCGCTACGCGGTCGACAGCAATGAGGAGGCGCTAATTCGGGAGGCCGAGACGGACATCGGAATGCTTTCGCGGCACCTGGAATTCGACCACAAGACTGAGCGCATTGTCGAGGGAATAAAGCAGGGCAGCGATGACGCGCGGCGGCTGACGATACTTTATGTGCAGCGATGCTACAGCATCGTGCGAGAAGATTACATCACGCTCGGCAATGTGGAACAGCAGATTGCGGCGATTGAGGCTGGTCAAGGATCGGCATGATATGCGGACCTGTGGCTCGACCGGCACGGCACGAACGTGTAGGTATGGACAGGATGGGTAGGATTACACCCCCATCCCTCTGGCGAGCTCAGGGCAGGCTCTAACCTTCCCCAATCAAAAGGGATGTGACAATGCGAGGGAGCTATGCCAGGACTTGCATTGCGTAGCGGGAGCGCAGCAGGTCGCCGGTCTCGAAGCGCTTCAGGTTGAGCATGGAAATATCAACGCACTCCGCCCTTCCTTTGGTGATCAGTTCAGCCATCGCCTTGCCGATCATGGGGGATTCCTTGAAGCCGTGCCCACTGAAGCCGACTGCGCAGTAGAGGCCGTCTATGCCTTCGATGCGGTCGAGAACAGGATGCCAGTCAGGGGTTACTGTGAATGCGCCTGACCATCCGCCGCGAAAGACGGCGCGGGACATCGCAGGGATGCGCCTGACGATTCCCTCAAATGCGGGCCGGACTACATCCATGTCTACACCTTGATTGAAGGTGTCGGCGTCCACGAACTCGTCCTCACCCGCGCCTATCATCGTCAGGTCACCAATGTCGGGGCGCGCCGAGAAGCCGTTGAGGTTGTCAGCGACGATAGGATGGTCAGCATCCGGTCCGGGCGGACGGCGCAGCACGACTACCTGATGGCGCAGGGGGCGAATGGGCACATCCACGCCTACGCTGCTCAAGAGCCTGTCGCTCCAGGGGCCGGCTGCGACAACGGCAATGGGGGTTTCGATGCGCCCGTCGGCGGTGAGGACTGCGGTGACTTTGCCGCCACTGACTTCGATGCCGGTAACTGGCGTTGCGTCCTGAACTTGCGCTCCCATGTCGCGGGCGCGATTGGCAAAGCCGAGCGTTACTAAGTAGGGATCGGCATAGCCTGATTCGGACTCGTAGGCGAACGATTCGTTGCCCTCAACGGAGAGCATAGGGGCGAGTTCGCGCATATCCTCGATCGACACAATCTCGCTGGCTATGCCAAGTCGCCGGTGCATTGCGACATTCTCGCGCATCGCCTGCCTGTCGTCTCTGCCGACTATTAGGAAGTATCCGGTGCGTGTGTAGCCGGAAGGGGTGCCGGTAAGTTCCTCGAAGTTTTTGAATATTTCGAGACTCTGCCAAGCAAGACTGGAGGTCACCTCGTTGGAGTAGTGCATGCGGAGGATTGCCTGCGACTTGCCTGTGGAGCCGGATGCAAGTACATCACGCTCAAGCAATAGGGTGTTCGTGAGGCCCTGGTCGGCGAGGTTGTACAGAATGCTGCATCCCATTACGCCGCCGCCGATGATTACTGCGTCCGCTGTGTTTGGCATGTGCTGTACCTCTTGGGAGATTTGGGACATACTATCATCAACTTGGATGTACAGGATAGGCGGGATAGAATATAGTGGCAACGATGAAATAGAAGGAGGCTGGACATGCCGAGGGCATCATTGGACTTGCAGAATTCGGACGATTTGAATGCAGTATCGGGGGAATGGCGGTTCGCGGTGGGACTGGTGCCGGGTGAGCCTAACGAAGGACTTGTCGCGCTGAGCGAGGGCAGCCCTGCGCGCCTGCCAGACTACGATGATTCCGGATGGGAAGTATGCGGGGACCTCGCGCAGTGGCGCTCGCACGGGTTGTCATTCATCTGGTATCGCATCGAGATTACGATACCAGAAACAATCGGCGGGCGAGATGTACGAGGAACCAATTGCCTGTTCGAGACCTGCATCGACGACTACGGAGAGGTGTGGGTTAATGGCGAGCTGGACATGGCAAAGGGGACGGTGCAGGGGTTCAATATACCGCAGCGCGTGGTGGTGACCGCGGACCCGCAGCCCGGCGACAAGCATACCCTTGCGGTGCTCGCAATCAACGGGCCGATCGCGAGGCCAGGTGGCGCGGTCTTTGTGCGGTATGCAACTCTGGCATTCGAGTGGCGGGATCCAAGTTACTAGGACAGGACTTAGGAGGGTAAGTTGGCAGAGTTCAATATTGCGGGCAAGGCGCAGACAGTGCTGGGGGCTATCGAGCCTGAGCAATTAGGGATCACGTTGACGCATGAGCACCTGCTTATAGATATGTCGCCGCTGTTTGGGCCGCCGGAGCAAGCCGGGGCGAAGGGGTTCTACTACGAGCCTGTGTCGCTTGAGACTGCTGGGCGCATACGCCACTGGGCGGCTCCGAATCTGGACAATGCGCAGCTGACGGATGTGGATACGGCGATAGACGAGGCGAACATCTACAAGCAGTACGGCGGCGGCTCGCTGGTGGATGCGACCAGCATCGGCATCAAGCGGGACGCGATGGGACTGGCGCGCATTTCGCGGGCGACGGGCGTGAATATCATTATGGGCGCGTCGTACTATGTGGACGCGGCGCATCCTGCGGGGATGGATGAAATGAGTGAGGACGATGTGGTACGGCAGATCGTGACGGATGTTATCGAGGGCGTGGACGGGACGACGTTCAAGTCGGGTGTAATTGGTGAAGTGGGATGCTCCTGGCCGCTGATGCCGAACGAGCGCAAGGCACTGAGGGCGTCTGCGAGGGCGCAGCGGATCACGGGAGCGCCCATACTGATACATCCGGGAAGGGACGAGACGGCCCCATTAGAGATTATCGAGGTGCTGCGCGAGGCCGGAGCTGACCTGGAGCGCACAATTATCGGGCATTTGGACCGCACGGTTTTTCTACACGATACGCTGCGGCAGATTGGGGAGAGCGGCTGTTACCTGGAGTGGGACCTGTTCGGTTCGGAGCAGTCATACTATGGCGCGAATTCCGCGATTGACATGCCGAACGACGCCAAGCGAATGGATGACATAGCCTGGATTGCGGCTCAGGGCTATGAGCGCAAGATACTGGTGGCGCACGACATCTGCACGAAGAGCCGACTTGAGCGGTACGGCGGGCATGGATACGCCTACATACTGGGGAATATCGTGCCACGAATGAGAGCACGGGGGTTCAGCGAGGCGGCGGTCGAGAATATCCTTGTGAACAATCCAGCGACGGCGCTGACATTTGCCGCACCGAAGGAGGGGGGTTAGATGGCGGGGAAGATTGCCTTGGTGGGCGGCGACGAGTTTTTGCCTAGTTGCCGTCAGATGGATAACGAACTGCTAAAGGCGACGGGGCATGTGCGCCCAAGGGTACTCATCGTGCCGACTGCGGCTGCAATGTCGCGGCCGGCTCTGGCAGCACAGCACGGCGTTCAGCAGTTCGAGGCGCTTGGGGCTGATGCGAGGCCCTTAATGGTAGTAAATTCCACAGAGGCCGACGACGAAGAGCTGGTTTCAGCGGTGGATAGCGCGGACATAGTGTATCTCTCGGGCGGCAACCCGGCTCACCTGTTGGAGGTGCTGCGCGGGTCGCTTCTCCTGGAGAAGATAATGCAGGGATTGGAGCGGGACCTCATTTTGGCCGGCTCGAGCGCGGGAGCGATGGTGATGGGCGAACGGATGCGCTTTCGGCAGTGGGGCGATGGGCTGGGCA
Organism: Dehalococcoidia bacterium; assembly: GCA_965221045.1. Classification (GTDB taxonomy): domain Bacteria; phylum Chloroflexota; class Dehalococcoidia; order Lucifugimonadales; family JADFKI01; genus Bin90. Next base: position 3,286,612 of record OZ244863.1, on the reverse strand, counting down.
TCGTGCCAGGTGTGGTCGTGCTGCCGCATCACGAGCGCGCAAGCAGCAGCCAGACCGCGCGTGAAGTAAGTCTTGAGACTGCGGACAGCATAACAGCCTTGGGGATAGACGGGGCTACCGGCTGCTTCAGGGAGGGCGACGGGTGGCGCGTGCTCGGCGTCGGCAATGTAACAGTGTATCACGGGGGCGAGTATCAGAGGTCCGAGGCCGGGGATTACTTCAAGATAGAGGGAAAGTAGCGTATTCACAAGTACAGGCGAGGGAATTGCAATGCGACTGGAAGGTAAAGTTGCGCTGATTACGGGCGCAGGTTCGGGCATCGGCAGGGCGACGGCGAACAGGTTTGCGGCTGAGGGCGCGAGTATCGTGGCATCAGACATAATCGAAGTGGCGGCGGTTGAGACGGTTGCAGCTATCAGAGAGAGTGGCGGCGAGGCTAGGGCAGTGAGCGGCGATGTCGCGGATTATTCGGACGCCAGAGCGATGGTGCAGGCCGCAATCGACGCTTACGGCAAGCTGGATGTGCTCGTGAACAGCGCGGGGATAAGCACAAGAAACGCGCTGCAGGAAGGGGCGTCGCACGAGGATATATGGGACAAGGTGATGGACGTGAACCTGAAGGGCACCTATCTAGTTTCGTGGCATGCGGTGCCGGAGATGGAGGCGGCGGGCGGCGGGTCTATCATCAACCTAGCGTCGATTATGGCGCTGGTGGGGTATCCGGTTGGAATGGGCGGCGGGTTCAATCCGTACAACGCATCGAAGGGTGGCGTGCTGCAGTTCACGCGCAACCTTGCTATTGACCTTGCGCGAAAGAGCATTCGCGTGAACTGCATTTGCCCAGGCTATGTGGAGACGAATATGACGCGGGCACTGACGGAGAACGCGGAGTCTTACGTGGCGCTGAAGGGGCGGCATCCGATGGGGCGGCTTGGGCAGCCGGAGGATATAGCGAACGCCGCGCTGTTCCTAGCGTCGGACGAGGCTGCATTCGTAACGGGCGCGCCGTTGATTGTGGATGGGGGATATACGGCACAGTAGGGAGTGGTCGATTCCACTAACCTAGGAGGCTGAATATACCTGTAGCGAGCGCACCTAGCGCAGTCAGAAGTGTAAGAACCAATAGTATAATGCCGCATGTTACCAGTGAGCGCAACTCCGCCAGACTCGACTCCATGGACTCTACTTTGCCCACAAGATAGCCCATTGTGTATTCTCCGCTCCGCTCCGGCTGCATTGCCAACTCCCAACTCAATACTTCATGTGGCAGAATCACATGTTATCACGTAAAACAACACTTTACTGAGAAGCAACCATCTGATTTTGTAGATATTTTTTCCTCGGATGCCTATTCACTACTAGGGCAGGCTTACAAATGAATAGACACGGCTTTTCCATGCTTCGAATGCGATTTTGTCGAGGGTCTTCTTGTTGGGTTGGTCGATGTCGAGTCGGCGAGTCAGGGTCTTGTCGCTGAGGTCATGCATGAGACGACAGCGGTCAGTGAAGCCGGATAGGGTGGAGTTTTCGCCGCCGAGCAGCAGGTAGTCCATGTTCTTTTCGTAAGGCGCGAAGACGGTTTGCGCCATCTCGCAGGTCTTGTCGTAAAGCTCACGTATTAGGCGTTCGCGGCTGCGCTCGAAGCGGCGCTGGGACTGTCCACCGGCGCGATGGCGGTTCTTCATATAGCGCGAATCGGTCTTAGACGCAATCAGGCGGTTTCCGCACAGCACGCCGATAGCGTAGCGTCCTAGGCGCAGCAGCACGATGCCGAGGACATACTCGGTGTCGAGCATTTTGGTCAATGGCGAAACCACAAAGCCAGAGCGGCGGATATCATCTGACAGCGGGAAAGACGGGCAGATTGCGACCGCCCTACTCTGTCCTTGAAACAGAACAAGCCCCGTGTCTGATTCTCCTATTTCCTGCAAGACGATGGTTAGCTCGTCGTCGCCTGGAAGCGTTGGGCGGATGCGCGGGATTGCGGATGCGCGCTTTGCCAGCGATGAAGGAGTGAAGTAGAGCGTCATTTCGCACCAGCCATCGTCGGATATTTCATCCAACAGACGCTTGAGGCGCGCCTTGCCGGTGGAATGACGCTCTACAAGTTCAAGCACGGATTAGCGGCTGCCGTTTGCGCCGAAGTAGTCGTAGCGGACCGCAGCGCGACGCATGGACTCTTCGACGTCCTCTTCAAGCATATAGCCTTCGCCAGCAAGATGCTGCGCAGCACTCTTAGTCTGCGATACATAGTCATCTTTGGAGTTGTATCGGTCGCTGATGGCAGGACGGGGGTCGCCGGACGCCGCGCCCTTCGCCGGCGTCGCAGGGAATGGCAGCACCCAGCCCGCAAGTCCACCCGTGATACCGATTACGAGGCCTGGCGCGCCAATGTCCGGGTGACGCAGATTCCAGCCAGTGTATGTCGCCACCGGCACCATGAGATCGGGAAGGCGTATGCCGCCAATCTCGTTGCAGTCGTCGTCCACGTTGGCGACGAGCGCGGGGAACTCTTCGCCCGCTACAGGCGGGAGCGTTGTTGTGCGTCCTTCCTTAGCCTCCGGTCCGTAGTCGAGGCGCATTGCGCGCGTTACTTTTTCGGGGAAGGCGACGCCGGGTATTCGCAGGAACTTGGATGCAAGTGTGTGCGATTCGACCGCCGTGCCGTCCGAGATGCGCGGATGCCTGCTTGCGGGAGCGGGTTTGCCCGTGCGAACCCATTCATCCAAGTTTTTAAGCGAGGCACGCAGCAGCGGATTGTAGTCGATGATATTGAATGGCAATTGGCCGCGCATGCCGTCTTCGCGCGTTCCGATGGGCGGGAAGTTGCCAGAGCCGTGAGGCGAGCCTGCGAAGTGGTAGCGGCGCACGAAGTCGCTCTCTTCTGGGGCATCGCTCATATCGGCGAAGTTGGTGTGAATGAGGGCCGCATCTCCGCGCCAGTATTCTGCGGAAGTGTTGGTAAACATTATGCGAGGAAGATGCCCGCGCTCGTTGAGGCGATCAAGCAAGGATCCGCTCTCACCGGTTACAGGATCGGACTGCTCAGTGTCCGCGAAGGGGAAGAGCTTAGGGATGATGTAGCAGACATCCTTTGAGGGCTGGCCGAAGCGCAGGTTGAATTCACCTCTCATGCCACCAGCGACATGCGAAATAATGCCGTCCAGCGCCATGTTGCCATCCTCATCGGTGTTCGATCCAGTGTGGATGTACTCGCGCAGGAAGCGTCCGCTTTGGGATGCGCCGAATGCGTGGGCGCGCTGTATGCCGCCCGCGCAGGGGTTGCCCTGCTCAGCGGATGCGTTCTTCAGGAAGGAGACGATGTCGCGCATTGCGGTGAAGCCCAAGCCGACTATCCTGCTGCCGCGCGTGGTGTACACGAGCTGGTAGATACGTCCCGGCTCGAAGCCTTCTTCCATAAAGATGTGACAGGGATCAGGTTCTACCGACTCGTCCTCGAAGCGCATGAAGCGCCACTTGTCGCGGGCGATAGGCTCGGATGGACTGTTGGGATGATCCCGCACGGTCAGGGAGGCTTCAGTTTCGTCTTCATAGATAGCGGGATGGGGAGCGTGCTGTCTGTCGGCGAGCAGGAAGAACTGGGTGAAGTGCGTCGCCTGGAACTGGCACATGATTTTGCCGCTTATCGGGTCGCCATTAGCATCGACCGCTTCGGGCGTCTGCAAGCCGATGAGGCCGACGCCGCGGGGCACGTCCGCCTGCCAGCCACCGAACAGCACTGAGTAGCCGTGCCGCATCAGGAAGCCGTTGCCGGGGTCGAGCGGGTCGGACGGCATCGTAGGCTTACCTGTGTCGTTGAAGCGGCCCATGACGGTCTTTCGACCTCGGTTGACGACATCATATAGGACGCTGCCGTTTCCGTTCTCGATGCTTTCGGGCTTCAGCAACGTGAAGTCTGAGGAGAACCAGACCTTGCCTTTGGAATCGCGAGGGGCGATATCTAGGTCAACTATGCCGTCATTAGCCGAGTGGATCGGATCAACGGCGTAATGAACGGTGCCGTCAATTTGCTCGTATGCTCCGACATCACCGAAGCTTTTTCCGCCCGCATAAGGGGAGCGTCTGCTGATTTCGAGTTGTACGACTGCCACTTGGGAGCCTCCTTAATTGAACTTTCGGGATTGAGAGGTTGTGAAGGATTATACATCAGCGTGATTTTATCATCGCAAGGGCGATTTGGGAAAAGGCTCGTATTACAGGCATTGCCGGACTTTCAGAAGTTGCGCTGATTTGACAGGGCACTCTAGTTGGGTGTTAAATGACCGAGTATATGGTATCCACACGAGACATTAGCCACTGTCACAGAAAAACGAAGGTTCAACTGCGGGGGAGCTTCACACGTCATTGGTCATCGCTCGGGCCTAGCGGGAGGTACTGACAATATCCCAATTAGATGATCGCGACACGAAGTTCGCTTCACCTCCGACAAGGCAGGGCAATTTCGCCCTTCTTCATCCTCCCACTTATAGCGAGTCATTGTAATTCACAAACGCCTTTCAATACGAGACTAATTCGGCATCCGTTTCCATTTTCACCCCTGATAAGGGACTTCGAGTTGCTATGAGAGCTTGAGATGCACAACAAACTTCCGATGTCTTGTGCAGAAGGCGAGCCTCGTTCACAATAGAGGGCACAAAGAGGCCGCTTATGACTCAGAACTCCGACACAATCCAGATAGATGTCAGGAACCTCTGGAAGGTTTTTGGCAACAATCCAACGCTTGTTTTCCAAGATGAGTACGCCTCGGCAAGCCGCGCCGAAATCCAGGAGGAGTTAGGGCAGGTGGTGGCGCTGCGAGATGTGTCTTTCAAAGTACAAAAGGGGCAGATCTTCGTGGTAATGGGACTGTCGGGCAGCGGCAAGTCAACGTTGGTGCGCTGTCTCATTCGCCTAATCGAAGCCACACAGGGGGAAGTGCTGTTCGATGGGGAGAATGTACTGAAATACTCTTCGGACCAGCTCATAGAGTTCCGGCGTCAGAAGATAGCGATGGTTTTCCAGCATTATGGGCTGCTTCCGCACCGTCGCGTGCTGGACAATGTGGCTTACGGGCTGGAAATACGGGGCGTGGACAAGGACGAGCGAGACAAGCAGGCACTCGAAGCCATTGAAACGGTTGGCTTGAAGGGCTGGGAGGACTACCTGCCAAGCGAGATGAGCGGCGGCATGCAGCAGCGTGTCGGACTGGCGCGGGCACTGGCGGCGAATTCGGAGGTGCTGCTGATGGATGAGCCGTTCAGCGGGCTTGATCCTCTTATTCGGCGGGAGATGCAGGACGAGCTCATTTCACTGCAAGGATCCATCCAGAAGACCATCGTTTTCATCACACACGATCTTAACGAGGCGCTGAAGATAGGCGACCGAATCGCGATTATGCGGGACGGGGAGATCGTGCAGGAAGGTTCTCCCGAGGAGATAGTGACGCTACCCGCGGATGACTATGTTACTTCATTTGTGCAGGATGTGTCCCGGTCGAAGGTTATACAGGCAAGGGCTATCATGCAGGAGCCAGTCGCCGTTGTGAACGACTGGCAGGGGCCGCGCGCGGCGCTGCAGGCGATGCGAAGCGGCGGTACCGATGTGCTTTTCGTGCTAGGGCGCGACAATGTGCTGCGGGGCGTATTGACGGAAGATCAAGCGGGAAGGCTGGCGCGCGAGAGGGTCGAATCGCTGCGGGGTCTGGAACTGGATCAAGTGATAACAGCGGATCCGGATGCCTATATCGAAGACCTGATTCCGATGGCGGCGCAGACGGAGCATCCCATAGCGGTGGTGAGCGGAGAGGGACGGCTGCTTGGCGAGGTGCACAGAGGTGCGCTGCTTACGGGGATGTATGAAGCGGAAACGAGCGATGAAGGCGCAGAAGGTTAGGTGAGTTTTGGCCAATGTAGAACCGACAACTGCAGGCATCGCTACTTCAGGCAAGACATCCACCGGACACAAAAGGGGAATAATGAAGGGCATCCTCGACCGATACGGCAATGTGATGTGGTACATTGGCGGCGCGGCAGCGGTGGCAGTATGTTTCGTCGTCTGCCTTGTCACTTGGGGGCCTGGCATGGCTTTCCCCGCTGAGTGGGGCAAGCCCATCGGATCAGAAGTGGACGGGTGGATACTCTGGCTCACAGTTGAAGCGTCATGGTTTTTCGATGGCGTGAAATCCGTCATAACGAAAGTGTTGATAACTATTGAGGACTTCCTGCTGTGGGTACCTTGGCCGGTTATCATAATGCTGGTAGGGCTGGTCGCGTGGAAGTTAACAGGACGCGGCATGGCGCTCTTTTCGGTATTTGCTCTGGTGCTGCTGGGCTTGATGGGCAGGCTTCCGGGAGGCACCAGCACTCTGTGGGAAGGCTCCATGGAAACGCTGGCGCTAATCATAGTGTCTGTGGGCATATCGCTATTGATAGGGATGCCGCTAGGAGTGATGGCAGCAAGAAACTCTCTCACAGATACCATTTTGCGTCCGATACTCGACGGAATGCAAACCATGCCGAGCTTCGTGTATCTAGTACCAGGCATTCTGTTTTTTGGACTCGGAAATGTTCCGGCTGTTATGGCGACGGTCATATATGCCGTACCTCCTGTTATTCGCTTGACTAACTTGGGCATTCGTCAAGTAGATAGCGAAGTGGTTGAAGCGGCGCGTTCGTTTGGGACTACGCCGCTCCAGCTCCTCACCAAGGTTCAAATTCCATTGGCGCTACCTACGATAATGGCAGGAATCAACCAGACCACCATGATGGCTCTAGCGATGGTTGTGGTAGCATCGCTGGTAGGCGCCGGCGGCTTGGGAGAAGCGGTTTTGCGCGCTCTTGGCAGACAGGAAGCGGGCAATAGCGCCATCGCAGGACTCGCCATTGTTATAATGGCAATTATCATTGATCGCATCACTCAATCGGTTGCGCGTGAGCGCCAGGAAAGACTGAACGCAGGATAAGCATGGGAGGGGCGATGAAATTGTGACATAAAGGGAAATAGGCTGAAATCTAGTGTGCTTCAGTGCAGTGAAACACATCTGAAGCAGTTCAGGAATACATACAAGCGATACATCCACTTAGAGTATGGAGGAAGTTATCTTGTTTAGCAAAGGTAAGTTATTGTCATTGACGCTGATTATGGCGCTGGTCGCTTTGGCAGCAATCGCGTGCGCGGCGGAGCCCGCGCCTGCCGCTCCCGCTGCTCCGGCAATTGATGAGGCGCAGCTAAGCCGCATAGTGGAAGCGGCAGTGGCGAAGTCCGCGCCCGCGCCAGTGGAGCAGGTTTCCGCGGATGAGATTTCGGCGATGGTAGAAAAGTCCATGATGGGCATGTCGGAGTCGCAGGTGTCCGCCAGTGAGATTCAGGCCATGGTGGAGAAAGCGGTCGAGTCCGCCGCGATGGAAGGCGCAAGCCCCGAAGAGATTTCGGCAATGGTTGAAAGCGCGGTCATGGCTGCCTCCGAGGACGCCGTTACAGCTAAGGATGTGGAATCTGCAATCTCTATGGCTGTCATGGAAGCCCAGGAAAGCATGGTTACCAGCGCGGACGTGCAGGCTGCCGTCTCCGGCGCCGTCATGGAGGCTGCCTCGAACTCTCTGACCGCAATGGAAATACAGGACATAGTGGAAAAGGCGCTGGAAGGACGCGCGATGATGGAAGAGGCTGCGACTAGAGAGACCATCGTCTTCTCTGACCTCAACTGGACGAGCGCGCAGGTGCAAAATCGAATCGCGCAGTACATCATTGAGCATGGCTACGGCTATCCGACCGATGTCATCTTGGGCGCTACCTTGCCCAACTTCCAGGGCTTGCAGAAGGGCGACATTCATGTAGCTCTTGAAATCTGGCTGCCCAACCAGTCAATCGGCTGGGAGAAGGCAGTTGAACTTGGCGAGGTGGTCTCAGTCGGCACTAGCCTCGTGGGGGACTGGCAGAGCACATTCGTAATTCCCAAGTATGTTGCCGATGCACATCCGGACTTGATGACACCGCAAGACCTGATGAAGCCTGAGTACCAGGAGCTTTTCTCCAGCGATGACAGCCGCGGCAAGGCGCGACATGTCGCATGCGTAATCGGCTGGTCTTGTGAGTTGGTCAACACTGCACAGATTGAAACCTATGGATTGAACGACTCTTTGCACGTGATAAACCCCGGTTCTCAAGAAGCAATGTTCGCCGAGATATACGCCGCTTTCGAGAAAGAAGAGCCTTGGCTCGGCTACATGTGGGGCACGGGTGACCCGGCTTTGAAGCTGGACTTGGTTCGCCTTGAAGAGGCGCCCTACACCAAAGAGTGCTGGGATAGCGACAAGGGCTGCGCCTTTGCGGAGTCGTTGGTTCTCGTAGCAGTTCACAAGAGTCTGCTCCCACGTGCGCCTGAGGTTATCGGGATGCTTCAAAACTGGGAGTTCACGATAGATATCTATAAGGGCATTTTCCAGTGGATGGACGCCAACCCAGGCAGCGAGGCATCAGAGGCTGCTCAATATTTCCTCAACAACAACAAGGTATGGGAAAGTTGGGTTACGCCAGCGGCGGCGGCGGCGGTGAATGCCGCACTCGCAGCTGAAAGCTAAAAGACGCTTGCACAATCCAGATAAATAACCGTTAAAGCAAAAAAAGGGGAGGCGACCGATCGGTCGCCTCCCTTTCCTTATTGCGGATCGTCGCAGCCAGCTCAGCGTCTCACAATTGTTAGAGTGTTGGAGGCCTGCATGTTAGAATAAATGGCAGTAGGAGGCTCAATGCACCATGAGCAGTAATTTCCGTGTGCGGTTCGCGCCTAGCCCGACGGGTGAGCCACACGTCGGCAACATCCGCACTGCCATATTCGACTGGCTACTTGCGAAGCGACACGGCGGCGAGTTCATCGTGCGTATCGAAGATACTGACAGGGCGCGCGCGGTGGACGGCGCAGTCGAGGTTATCATCGAGGCGTTGAAGTGGCTTGGCCTGGACTGGGACGAAGGTCCGGATGTCGGCGGGAAGTACGCACCATACAAGCAATCTGAGCGATTGGCGTTGTATTCTGAGCATGCCGAGCGGCTGGTTGAAGCCGGCTTCGCGTATAAGTGCTACTGCTCTCCCGAAAGGCTGGACGCGGTAAGAAAGTCTCGATCGAAACAGGACAGTGCAACAGGGTACGACCGTAGGTGCCGTGATCTCAGCAATGACGCGCGGGCTTGCTTCGAGGAAGAGTTGAAGTTACAAGGCGAACGGCCGGTCGTGCGCTTCAGGATGCCACTCGAAGGCGCAACGACCGTGGACGACCTTGTGCGCGGTGAAGTAACTTTCGAGAACCGCCTAGTGGACGACTTCGTTATGTTGAAGTCGGACGGCTTTCCCACATACCATCTCGCGCACCTGATAGATGACTATGAGATGCAGATTACGCATGTGCTGCGCGGCGAGGAGTGGCTGCCGAGCGTGCCACGACATCTTCAGCTTTACGAGGCGCTGGGATGGAAGCCGCCGCTTTTCGCGCACCTGCCAATCATACTCGCGCCGGACCGCTCCAAGCTCAGTAAGAGGCACGGCGCGACTTCCCTGCTCGACTACCGGGAGATGGGCTACTTGCCACACACGATGGTCAACTTCCTGACACTGCTGGGCTGGTCGCTGGACGATAAGACAGAGTTGTTCACTCTAGATTCGCTCATCGAGAATTTTTCGATTGGGCGTGTCTCAAAGGCAGGGGCGATATTCAACACTGAGAAGCTGGACTGGATGAACGGACACTATATCCGCGAGATGAGCGCAGACGAACTCGCAGATACCCTGCTGGACTTCTGGCAGGCGTTCCCGCCTTTGGAAATCCCTACCCTGCCATCGCGCGAGCTTGCGCTGAAGATCGTGCCCCTGGTTCAGGAGCGCCTGAAGACGCTGCGAGATGCCGCTCCGCTAGTAGCCTTCGTGTTCAAGGATGAGATTGAGTACGAGGCCGAGGAGCTCATTCAGCGCCGAATGGACGCCGACTCAACACGACGCTGTCTTGAGGCTGCACATGATGGGCTAGCTGCGATCGACGCATTCGACGCCGAGCCCATAGAGACATTGCTTCGCGGGATGGTGAAGGAGCTCGATGTCAAGGCGGGTCAGCTCTTCGGTTCGTTGCGCGTGGCGACCACCGGACAGCGAATCGCTCCGCCTCTGTTCGAGTCGCTTGAGGTGCTTGGACGCGAGCGAAGCCTTGAATTGATAGAATCCGCGCGCGACCGACTCTAAAGACAACCGAGACAGAAACGACGATAGGCAGGAGAGTACGATGGCGCTAAAAGAAACGCTGACCAACGACCTCAGAAACGCAATGCGGCAGCGCGACAACGTCAAGCGCGACACCATCCGCCTCCTTCTTTCTGCCATCGGCTACGAAGAGAAGGCGCAACGCACGGACGCGCTCGAAGACGATACCGTTATGCAGGTGCTGAGCAAGCAGGCGCAGCAGCGGCGCGAAAGTATCGAGGCATATCAGAAAGGCAACCGCCCGGACCTTGTTGCGAAGGAAGAGGCTGAACTTGTCATCGTAAGCGAGTACCTGCCGCAGCCCCTTACCGCCGACGAGATTCAAGTGATTGTCCAGTCGGCGATTGCGGAAGTAAACGCAACGGGACCACAGGACATGGGCAAGGTGATGGGCAAGATCATGCCTCAGGTACGCGCCCGCGCAGACGGCAAGCAGGTCAGCGCGCTTGTCAACCAGACACTCAGGGACCTTTAAGCATGAAGTTCGGTGTCGTCGTCTTTCCCGGTACATGGAGCGATGTTGACTGCTTCGATGTGCTTAACGACGTGTTCCATCAGCCGGTCGAGTATGTCTGGCACAAGGACACCGACCTATCGCCTTATGACTGCATCATCCTGCCCGGTGGCTTCTCTTACGGCGACTACCTCCGGCCCGGAGCGATTGCGCGCTTCTCACCAGCGATGCAGGCGGTAACCGACTTCGCCGCGAATGGTGGTCTTGTTATCGGCATCTGCAATGGCTTCCAGATTCTATGCGAGGCAGGGCTGTTGCCCGGTGTGCTGTTGCCAAACGACCACCTGCAATTTCGCTGCCAATGGACGACCTTGCGCGTGGAGAACGCCAACACAGCATTCACCGGAGCATCGACAGTCGGCCAGACGCTGCGGATCCCAATTTCTCATGGCGAAGGGAATTACTTCGCCGAAGCCGCTGTCATAGAGCAACTGGAAGAGCACAATCGCGTGGTTTTCAGGTATAGCAGTCCTGACGGCAGTATAACTCCTGACGCGAACCCCAATGGTTCACTGAACAACATAGCGGGTATTATCAACGAGCGCGGCAATGTCTTGGGAATGATGCCTCATCCGGAGCGCTGCTGCGATGCACTGCTCGGCGGCGAGGACGGCAAGTTTATCTTCCAGTCGATGATTGACGCGCTTTCCGCACGAACTCCAAGTGGAGTGTTAGCCTAGTGCTCGGCGCTGCGCTTGCCCTGTCAGCCGCGCTAGGTTTCGGCGCAAGCGCAGTGTTTGCCCGCGTGGGGATGCAGTATGTTCGTCCGACGACGGGCACATTCATCTCACTTTTGGTGGGCGTTTCAATCACACTGACGCTTGCGCTGGTGTTTAATTTCAACGATATTTTTGCACTCGGTGGCATAGCCTTTGCGTGGTTTCTGCTCAGCGGCACGTTGAATTTTCCGCTCGGACGCCTACTGAACTTCACAAGCGTAAGCAAGCTCGGTGTGGCGCGCGCCGCGCCGATAGTCGGCGCCTCTCCTTTGTTCGCAGCGGTCCTTGGCGTGACGGTCGGCGGAGAAACCATGAATCTTTTGATTTTCGCGGGCACCGTTACCATAATCTGCGGCATCGCACTCATCGTGGGGCAAAGATGACGATCGGTGGAATCGCGCGGCGCGAGGCGGTCATCGGCTATGGAGCTGCGATAGGCGCTGCTGCCTGCTATGGAACGCTTGCGGTGCTGGGGCGCAAGATTGCCACCGACATCGCCCCGCCTCTGGTCGCCAACTCGTTCTCCATGATTCTAGGGACTCTGGTGCTTGCAGCCATATTCCAGAGCCATATTCGCACCGACTTCAGGGTGCGCCCTGCAAAGAAGGGCTGGTTGTTCGTCGGGCTCGCGGGATGCGCCTCTACCTGGGGCGTTACCTGCTGGTTCCTCGCGCTGGGCGTGGCGCCTGCCATACTTGTTGCGCCACTTGCAGCCGTTTCACCTCTCTTCTCCGTGCTTCTGGCACTGGTCTTTCTGCGGGGCATGGAGCGCGTAACTGTGCGAACTATTCTCGGCACACTGATGACCATCGCCGGCGTCATTCTGATTACATTCGGCATACAATAATCCAGAGGCAGCATTAAACTATGGCAGTATCAAAGCAGGCGCTGGACGAACTCGCGATCACGGAAGCTGAATACGAGGCGATTGTCGAGAGGCTCGGCAGGGAGCCTAACCACCTGGAACTTGGGCTGTTCGGCTCACTTTGGAGCGAGCACTGCGGCTACAAGCACTCCAAGCCGTTGCTGCGACTGCTGCCCAGCGACAGCCCGCGCCTGCTTGTAACGCCCGGCAGCGAGAACGCGGGCGTGGTGGACATTGGGGACGGACTTGCCATCGTCATGAAGATCGAGTCTCACAACCACCCATCGGCGATCGAGCCATATCAGGGCGCTGCGACAGGCGTCGGCGGGATAGTGCGCGACATATTCGCCATGGGAGCGAGGCCTATTGCGCTCATGAACTCCCTGCGGTTTGGTTCGCTGGACGATGCGCGCAATCGCTATTTGTTGGGCGGCGTAGTTGCGGGCATATCCGGCTATGGCAACTGCATAGGAATCCCCAATGTGGGCGGCGAGGTGTGCTTCTCAGACTCTTATTCCGGCAACCCTCTGGTCAACGCCATGTGCGTGGGCATAATCAGGGCGGGAGAATTGGTGCGCGCAACAACCGGGGGGCCAGGAAGCCTGCTGATGCTCGTTGGCTCCGACACTGGGCGTGACGGCATTCATGGCGCGTCTGGGCTGGCTTCGCGCACATTTGAGGAAGAACGCGAACTGCGCCCTACTGTGCAGGTTGGCAACCCTTTCATGGAGAAGTCGCTGATCGAAGCGTGTCTTGAAGTCATCAAGACCGACCACATCATCGGGCTGCAGGACCTCGGCGCGGCTGGTCTGACCAGCGCATCTGTGGAAGCAGCATCCAACGGCGCGAGCGGCATAGAGATTGATGTCGGGCTTGTGCCGCGCCGCGAAACGGGAATGACGCCCTACGAGGTGATGCTGTCAGAATCGCAAGAGCGCATGCTCGTGGTCGTCAAGCCGGGACATGAAGATGCGGTGAAGGCGATATTCGACAAGTGGGACTTGCAGTCAACGGTCATCGGCAAGGCAACTGACGACGGACTAGCGCGAATTATTGACAGTGGAGGCGACGGCGCATTGTTGCAGGGCGCACCTCTCGTCAGCACGCTGACAGACGCGCCGCAGTATCGCTTGCAGGGCGTGAAGGCGAAGTGGCTAACTGAGTTGCAAGAGCGGGACTTGTCTGAATTACCCCTGCCCGACCAGTCGTCAGAAGATGTACTGCTGGGTCTGCTTGCGTCTCCCAACATCGCAAGCAAGGAGTGGGTGTATCGCCAATACGACCATCAGGTTCAGACGAACACTGTGGCAGCGCCAGGCGCCGATGCCGCAGTGTTGCGCGTGAAAGGCACTGCGAAGGGCATCGCGCTGTCGACGGACGGCAATGGCAGGCTCTGCTATCTCGATCCGTTCATCGGGGGCATGATCGCGGTGGCGGAAGCATGCCGTAATGTGTCCTGCACCGGCGCCGAGCCGATAGCACTCACCGACTGCCTGAACTTCGGAAACCCGGAGAAGCCGGAAACATATTACCAGCTTGAGCAGTGCATTCTCGGCATGGCAGAGGCATGCCGCGCGCTGAACGTGCCCGTCATAAGCGGCAATGTCAGCCTGTATAACGAGACGCAGGGTGAGAGTATTTACCCTACCCCCGTCATCGGCTGCCTAGGACTGCTCCATGAAGTTCGAGTCAATGTCGGAATCGGGTTTCAGAAGACGGGCGACATCATAGTTCTGCTGGGCGCGTCTGAGCCGGAGTCGGACGCAGCATCACTAGCAGGTAGTGAATACCTCGAACTCATGCATGGCTTGGTCGCCGGAAATCCTAAGCTCGACATTGAAGGTGAAGCCGCATTGCAACGCGCCTGCCGCCGTTTGGCAACCGAAAGTGTCGTAAGCTCTGCCCACGACTGCTCGGAGGGTGGCTTGGCCGTGACGCTCGCAGAGTCATCCATCGCGGGTGGAATGGGCGTGGAGTGCGGTGATGACACCGCGCTGGGAAGCAAACTGGCTGGGTCCGGCAGCCGATGGGACGCTGTCCTGTTTGGTGAAGCGCAGTCTCGCATCGTCGTGTCGCTGGACCCCGGACGGATGGAGAGGCTCGAAAGCCTTTGCACTCAGGAAGGCGTCGAGTGGGCTGTGCTAGGCAAAGTCACAGAGTCTCGCTTTGCGATTGGCAGCTTGATTGACTTACGAGTGTCCGAGATAGAAAGCACATGGCGTAGCGCCCTTCAAAAGAGGCTGTAAAGCCGAGAAGGGCCGAGCTCCAACGATGAGGTATCCAGTGAGTAGCGCGCTGAAACAGCGTTACACGCCAACCACAACGACCATATTGATTTCTGCCGAGCCGGCGCGAATATCGTCAAGTGCTGTGTAATCCGGTGAACTTAGCCACACTTTCACCTGCTCAACGCTGTCGAACTGCAAAATCGCCAGTCGCGGAGGCGCCCAGTCTCGCAGCACGACTTCAAGCGCACCGCCGCGCACCACGAACTTGCCCCCGTGCCCTTCGACCGTGGCTGTTACCTTTTCGAGAAACTCGCCGTAGAGTTCTGCATTCGTTATCTCGACATCGGTTATTACATAAGCTGCCATGCTTCGAAACTCCTTGCATGTGTGCTCGGGCTCGGTCTGTCGTTGACGCTATCAAGTGAGAAGCATTATGTAAAAAAGGGGGCGAGTTTTCTGGCAGTTGAGGGGGGGCAAATTTGACACGGTTTCGGCGTAGTGCTAAATTAGAAATGGTGGCAGTTGCGGTTTGCTTCTGCTAACCCTACTATGAAATGGGAGTGTCTATATTGCCTGCTTACGACTACAAGTGCAACAGTTGCGGCCATCGCTTTGAGGAGCGCCAGAGCTTCTACGCCGATCCAGTGGCATCGTGCCCGGAATGCGAAAGCGAAGCCAGCCGACAGTTCGTAGCCGTGCCCATCGTATTCAAGGGCAGCGGCTTTTATGTGAACGACTACGGCAAGAGTAGCAGCTACACCAGCACCAAGTCGGACACCAACGGCGCATCTGCCGACTCCGGTAAGAGTGAGGAGTCCTCATCTAAACCGGCGGAGAAGGCGAAGAGCAGCACATCCGGCTCGGACGAGTAGCACTTGCGCGCTCTCGTCCAGCGTGTATCGCAGGCGTCGGTCTCCATTGACGGCGAGATTACCGGCAGCATTGACGCTGGATTAGTGATACTCGTTGGCATCCACGAATACGACGATGAGGAAGACGTCACTTACATCGTCGGCAAGACCGTCAATCTCCGGATATTCAGCAACAACGTTGGCAGCAATAACACTGGCGGTGACGAAGCCGGCAGATTCGATCGCTCCGCGCTCGACATCCACGCCAACCTCCTGGTCATAAGCCAGTTCACACTCTACGGTGATACTCGCCGCGGACGACGCCCAAGTTTCAGCCACGCGATGCCGCCGGAACCCGCCACTGCCCTCTTCGACCGCACTCTGCGCCTATTTGAACAGACAGGGCTCAATGTGCAGACTGGGCGATTTCAGGCTCATATGCTCGTTTCAATCCACAACGATGGGCCGGTTTCCATCATGATAGACTCTGCTGACAGGCACCGACCGAGACGGGGTTGAGGTGAAAGCATGAAGCAGTTCAAAGTGATTATCGAGAAGCACCCGGAAGGATATGTAGCCTATCCTTTGGGTCTAAAAGGAGTCGTGGTTGGACAAGGCGACACCTACGACGAGGCGCTGACTGATGTGAAATCCGCAATCAAGTTTCACATGGAAACCTTCGGAGATGATGAACTGGCGGAAGATTCACCGATACTTGAAGCCTTTGTAGCCGAAGCAGAAGTTAATGTTTGATGCCTGTCCGATTCCCAGTCGATGCGCCAAGACGCAGGGTAGTTCGAACACTCCAAAGAATTGGCTTTCGCATAGTTCGGGAACGGCAGCACATAGTAATGGTTAGAGACAATCCAGACGGCACTAGGAACGCGCTGACAATACCAAATCATCCTAGAATAAAAGGTTCTACTCTGAGAACCATATGCACTCAATCAGGCATCAGCAGGGCAGAATTCCTAGCAGCGTACACCATCTCGGGGTGACAAGCGACTTAGCGCGGCGACCAGAAGCCCATTATCCCCTCTCCTAAGACATGCGCCTCTGCCACCGGCTCCACATCTACAACAACGATGTGAAAAGCGGAATGCCCGGGATGGCTACTTATGGATGCCGTTACAGAATCCGTGAGCAGGTCGCCAGAGAAGACGATGCTAGAACTGTCCGGTGACCAAACCGAATGCGAGTAGGCATACTGGTCGAAGAACTGGAACATCGTGAGCTGCTCTGCCGAGGGCGCAAAGTCAACAAGCCGCATGCGCTCATCGCTCTCTACATCGTACAGCGCCCAACTCAGCGCTCCCTGCCTTTCTGATAAGGTGACGAACGCAATTTTTGTGCCGTCCGGCGACCAGAAGAAGGCAAGTACGGGCAGAGGAAGTTCGACGGTCTCTTGCGACGAGCCTACCGACACGATTGCAATGCCGCGATAAATCGGCAACGCGGTATTTCTGTACATCAGATACTGCGCCGCTTCCGCCACGGCCAGATGCTCGCCCGTTGACGACCACAGGAACGCCGCCTCCCCTTCCACGCTTCGAATCGGCGTTATGGACTGCACTCTATTACCGTCGAGTCGCGCGCTGGATACGCTTGCTCGAAGCGCCGCGGGCTGAGACCTCAGCGTGATTGAGTCATCCACAGGATGCAACGCGGGGACACGATAGCCTATTGCCCTAATGTCCAGCGGTTGCACCGTGGGTTCATCGCCTCTCGCGATAAGGAAGTGATCCATTCCTCTGTGCACAGCGAGCTTGGAAGAATCGTGAGACCACGACATCCAAAGCGGTCCGTCATCCAGAAGATGCCGCGCATCAGGGTCGTCGCGAAGATCATCCATGAAAAGACTCAATCCGGCGCTAGTGGTGGCTATGAACGCAAGACGCTCGCTATCAGGCGACCAGAGAGGATAGTGAACTACACCTTGCGCCAGTAAGCCAACTTGCCCCGGCTCGCTTGCATACACTACACGCTTTCCGCCTCCGGCGTTATCCGAAGCGTACAGATTTATCTGCAATTCGCCCTCGTCGTCAACCACGCCGGAATAGACAATGGAATTTGCGTCAGGCGACCATGTGGGCCAAGTGAAGAAGCCTTCGATATCGGGACTTATCTGCCTGACACCCAAGCCGTCTGGCTGCATCGTCATCACTTCGCCGTCCACATTAACGAAGGCGATCAAGTTGACGCCTGGGTCTGACGTCGGGCGCATAGCGGCGATGACGGCGGCGCTCACAAGAAATACTACGAGCGCGAGGATCCCGACGATAAGCCTCTTCAACTTAGAGCGCTCACGATGTGAAGTCGAGGCTGATGTCCAAGCCTTTGGCGGAATGGGTTAACGCGCCAACGGAAATGAGGTCCACGCCGGAAGCCGCCGCCGCTCGCACAGTTCGCAATGTGATATTGCCCGATGCCTCGGTAACTGCCTTGCCGCTAGCCATCCGCACGGCGACCGCCATTTCCTCCGGCTCCATGTTATCCAGCAGCAGGATCTTCGCGCCCGCCTCCAGCGCCTCTTCAACCTGCGCCAGATCTTCCACTTCCACTTCGACATTTATCGTGTGCGACTTTTCACGGTTTGCTTTGCGAACGACATCGCCAAGGGACATTCCAAATGCGTTCAGAGCTTCAATATGATTGTCCTTGATTAGGATGCCATCACCGAGATTTTGCCTGTGGTTGTAACCGCCGCCTACCCTGACGGCATACTTCTCGAGCGCCCGCAGTCCGGGAGTCGTTTTGCGCGTATCCACAATTCGTACGTCGTATCCATCGACTTCTTGCACGTATTCCGCGGTCACGGTAGCTGTTCCCGACAGCATGCGAATGAAGTTGAGCGCGGTGCGTTCGGATTTGAGCAGCGGGTTCATCCGCCCGCTCACTGTGGCAATCAGGTCGTCCGGCCGGAGGCGCTCCCCATCCTGAATGTATGATTTCGCAGTTAGCGTGTTGTCAAATCGCTGGAACACGGCGAGTGCAACATCAAGTCCTGCCAGTATGCCCTCCTGCTTTGCAACGAACGAAGCCTTCCCTTGCATGTCGGGCGGAATCAGGATGTCGGTTGTGGGGTCGCCTATGGAAAGGTCCTCCGAAAGCGCGCGATCTATCAGCGTCTCGGTGTCCGGTGTCATCTGAAACAATGGGTTACTACCTCACTTAAAATCAAACCCATCTTGGCTCACATCAGCAAATATCCAAGATGGGTTCACATATCAAGCCGTTATTGGGTTGGCTAAACGACCGAGAGCATCCTATCGAGCGAAATCCGCGCCTGCTCAGCGGTGTCTTCGTCAACGGTTATCTGGTTCACGACTACGCCCTCGTTCAACCCGTCAAGCACCCAGCTCATGTAGGCAGGGTGAATGCGATACATGGTGGAGCAGGGACATACAACCGAGTCCAGGCAGAATATCTTCTTGTCCGGATTCTCGGCAGCGAGGCGGTTAACCATGCTAATCTCGGTTCCAACGGCAACGACGCTGCCGGGAGCGGAATCCGCGACCACACGCCTAATATACTCGGTCGAGCCGTTAGAGTCTGCCGCCTGCACAACTTCCATTGTGCATTCGGGATGCACGACCACATGCACATCGGGGTGCGCCGTTCTTGCCTGTTCGATCTGCTGTACCGTGAAGCGGGTATGAACAGAGCAGTGCCCTTGCCAGAGGATTAGCCTGGCATTTCGCAACTCCTCGACGGTGTTGCCACCGAGAGGCTTGAACGGGTTCCAGACGACCATTTCGTCCAAGCCGATGCCCATCTTCAAGCCGGTGTTCCTGCCGAGATGCTGGTCTGGGAGGAACAGGATGCGCCGACCTCGCTCAAGCGCCCAATCGAAAGTCGCGGGCGCGTTGGACGAAGTGCAGACGATGCCGCCGTTGCGCCCACAGTGCGCTTTGATGGCGGCGGTGGAGTTCATGTACGTGATGGGAACGATGTCGCCATCATCGCCCAGTTCGTCCTGCAAGTCGTCCCAACAGTCCAGCACATCGTCTATGCGCGCCATGTCCGCCATGGAACAGCCTGCCGTCAAGTTGGGCAGTATGACCTTCTGGTAAGGGGCGCTGAGGATGTCCGCGGTCTCTGCCATGAAGTGGACGCCGCAGAAGATAATGCTCTCGGCGTTCTTCTGAGAGGCTGCGTACTGCGACAGGTTAAACGAATCACCCCTGTAATCGGCGTACTTGATAACCTCATCGCGCTGGTAGTGATGACCGAGGATTACTGCGCTGTCACCAAGCTTCGCTCTCGCCTCGGCAATGCGCTCATCAAGCTCCTCAGGAGACATGCGCATGTAGCTGACGGGGAGCTTCTGCCAGCGCACACCGGCACTGAACTCATCCTCCAGAGTCTTCGCCCGCAGTTCATCATCAGTCTGACAGAATGCCGACTGCTCAATCTCCGTGATGGGTATAGTTGGTATTCGCTGCTCGACAACCATAACGATAATCCCTCCCGACGCGCCTGACGGTTGTATGCACTAGCGCGTTATCGTCCCCTGCAATGACCAGGGAGCTGTCTTCTCAATCGTTACATTGATCATTTTTCCGGCCAGGTCAGCTTCCGATACTTCGTCGTTGATGAAAACTAGCTTGTCGTTGCGATTGCGCCCGAACCATTTGCCGCGCTTGCGTCCTTCAACGAGCACATCGAACTTTCGTCCCAGCAAAGGCGCGTTTATTTCGGTCGCTATCCCTTCTTGTAGGATTTCGATTGCTTTCAGACGCAATTTCTTTTCGTCTTGCGGAACATCGTCAACCAGCATGCGTTCGGCAATCGTGCCGGGCCTGTTCGAGTATGCTGCCGCATGCACCTTGTCGAACTTGACGTCTTCGATGAGCGAAAGTGTTTGCTCAAACTGCGCGTCAGACTCGCCACAGAAGCCGACAATGACATCCGTGCTCAGTGACACATTCGGAATGCGCTCCCGAATCTTGTCTATGAGACGGCGATATTCGTCGTTGGTGTAGCCTCGCCGCATATCGGTAAGCACGCGGTCGTCCCCAGCTTGAAACGGCAGGTTGATGTGCTCGCACACCTTGTCGAGTTCCGCTACCGAGTCGATGATGTGATCGCTCATGTCGTTGGGATGTGAGGTGAGGAAACGCACACGCTCAAGCCCTGAGACATCATTGACAGCCGTGAGCAAGTCTCCCAGGTCATGTTCATCAGGGAGGTCGTGGCCGTAGGAGTCAACATTCTGACCCAGCAGGGTGACTTCCTTTACGCCGCGCTTCACAAGCATTTCGGCTTCACGCGCAATCTCGGCGACAGGGCGGCTCACTTCCCTGCCGCGCCTGTATGGGATTATGCAGAAAGTGCAGAACTTGTCGCAGCCGTGAATTATCGGGATGTATGTCGCAACATCAGGGCGCGCGACGAGTGGACCGATGCAGCCCTCAGTGTCGATGTCCATGCGCTCGCCGAGCAGGTCTATCAGGGGCTGATACTGCTGGGGCTGCATGAACACGTCGACATAGGGGAAGCGTTTTTCGAGCGCATCCGTCTTGGGACCGACCATGCATCCCATCAGCGCCACAACCTTGTCCTGGTTGCGCTGCTTGAGCGGCTTCAGGCTGGTCATCATACCAACGACGCGATCTTCGGCGCTCTGGCGCACGACACAGCTGTTCAGCACGATGACATCCGCCTCTTTCGGCGATGGACGCGGGGCGAGCCCCATCTGCCCCAGCGCGCTTTCGAGGCGTTCAGAATCTGCCTTATTCATTTGGCAGCCGACAGTCCAAATATAGTATCCGTCCATTTGTGAAAGTTTTCTCAAAGACAGGGTAAAAAATAAATAAATGGCGGAGGGAATGGGATTCGAACCCATGAGGGCTTTTTCAACCCTAACCGCTTAGCAGGCGGCCGCACTAGACCTCTATGCGATCCCTCCTCGCCAATTTAATGAACTAATATAACAGACGGCGCACATTATTGGCAACCATGATGATTGTGATTTTCATAACAATCTTTGCTGATAGGGCGCAAATCAGTAATGTTTTCCAAGTAGATGACAGTTGTTGTGCATTACACGCATATTCGTTGCAGGACTTCGCAATTCTCGCGGTAAGATATGTGAAGAATCAGTACCTCTGCCAAGTGAAATGACGATTCCTCGACTACGCTCCGCCTGCGGCGACTGCTGTTTCCTGCTTGGCGCACTCATCCTCCTGGCTGCCGACCCACACCTCGCCGCCTTCGAAGAATTCTTTCTTCCAGATAGGCACAATTTGCTTGATACGGTCTATGGCGTATGCGCTCGCCTCGAACGCCTCTTTGCGGTGCGGGGAGGCTATGGCGACAATTAGGCTGAGGTCTCCAATTTCCAACCTGCCGAGCCGGTGTGCTATCGCGACATCGGAGATGCCCCATCGCTCACGAATCTCCTGAGCTATGCGAGCAAGCTGGTTGTCCGCCATTGGTCTGTATGCCTCATATTCGAGGTACAGAACCTTGCGCTCCGCGGTAGAGTCCCGCGTCGAGCCAAGAAAAGTGACGACTGCGCCGTTACTGTCTTGCTTCACGCTGTCGGTTATTGCTTCGGGGCACAACTCATCGTTAGTAATCGTAATCATATCTTCACCGGCCGGGAGCTTACAGGAGGAAATGGTTCATTTGCAATGAACTTAGAACACGCTCAGCCACCGCTCACGGGCGGGATGAACGCCACTTCGTCATTTTCACTGAGGGGGTAGTCGTGCTCCTGGTACTCTTCGTTCACAGCAATCATAAGGCGCGAAGAATCGCTGGAAATGGCAGGGTGGAGGCGGAGCAACTCGCGCGCAGCATCCGACACGGTTGCGTCATCAGTCAGGCTTATCTCCAAGTCAGACATACCTGCCTTCTCTTTGTAGCTGGCAAACAGCTTGACTCTGACTATCAGGCTGCCACCTCCTGCGTGTCTGGATTACTCTAATTATAACACGCCCTCGTTTGGGCAATTCTAATTTGCAAGGGCACCGCCGTTGACATGTAAAGTCTGTCCGGTGATGAATGAAGCGTCGTCGGATGCGAGGAAAGCGCAGGTTGTCGCAATCTCTTCCGGAAGTCCCAGCCTGCCTACAGGGATGCCCACGGCGCGGGCGCCTTCCGGCGCTGCGAACGAGTTGGTCTGCCCAGGAGGAGGGGAAGTGTCGAAGGCACCCGGCACGATGTGGTTGACGAGAATGTTGTACTCCGCAAGCTCGGCGGCGAGCGCGCGGGTGAGTCCAAGCGCGCCCATTTTGGAGGCGCAAACATGGGCCCAGTGCGCCCTGCCTTTGAAGGCATTGAGACCCGAGACATTGACGATGCGCCCCCAAGCCCGTTCAATCATGCCCGGTATTACCGCTTGGGAGGCGAAGAATGGTCCGTCGAGATTCACGGCAAGCACGCTGCGCCATTGCTCAACCGTCATGTCTGTTATGGAGTCGACAGCGCGCAGTCCGGCATTGTTGATAAGGATGTCCACGCGCCCGAAAGCGGACAGCGCATCATCCACCATCGCATCCACCTGCTCTTTAACGCCAACATCGGCGATCGTCGCAATTGCCTTGCCGCCGAACGATTCCACCTCACCTACCACAGATTCAGCCTCGTTGCGATTGCTTCGCGCATTGACCACCACGCTTGCGCCGCGCCGCGCCAATTCGAGTGCGGTCGCCCTGCCGATATTTCTGCCAGAGCCGGTTACGATTGCTACTTTGCCTTCTAGGGTCATTGCGCTAACTCCTGTATTGTCTTCTTATCTGACTTAACGTGGCGGTGGCGTTACATCGGCAGCATTGTATCAGACATTCAGCGCTGCCAAAGATGAAGTTGTTGAACGACACCCTGCACCACTAAGTTGTACATATATTACATATATATAGTTGGGGGAGGGTCGCCGTGATACAATACGCGCCATGAAATTAGCCATCCTGCCCTTTCTGCTGCTGCCGCTTTTGATAGCGGCATGTCTTGAGCTTACGCCGAACATCTCCACAGATTTTTCCGAGATAGAGGCGCGCGCGGTCTTCGAATCAGAGGTGCGGGACATGTGCGACCACAGGAAATCCCGTATTCCCGCAATACTGCGCAGCATTGAAGAGGCAGGGGCAGTCCCGACAATCGACCATTGGATATTTACTGTCGAAGAGATGGAAGCACAGGTATTCCCTTCGGGGTTGATAACAGGCGATTACCATCGCCATGTACAGGAAAGTCTCTGCCGTTAAACGCACCGCCAAGTATTGCGCTATCGGTCAGAATATCTCGCCGGTTATTGGGTCCATCACAAGCACAATCTGGTTCACCTGCAGCCCAAGGGAATCGCGCACACCTACCAGAGCTTCGAGAGCTTGCTCGCGTGTGCCCCAGCCGACTTCGCGCATTATTGCCATCATCTCCTCGCCGAGCCTCGCGACCTGGGGTGTGCGCTCCCTGAACACCGCGTCCAATGCTGCCCATTCGTTGGCGGCAAGGGTGAAGTACAGCTCGCAGTAGCGTATTGCCCATGTGGTGAACCATGGAGTGCCATACTCTGGGACTGGGCTGTTGGCGACTCCGTTCAGTGCGCCTTGCAGCATGCGCCGGCGTATGAAGTCGTTCTGGAAGCCCATCTCGCCGCGCAACAGTTCTTCAAGCGGTGGATGCAGTATCATCTCTTCAAGGTCACCGCCAATTCGTTCCTCCACTGAACCGGGCGGATAGTGCCGCCCTCTCATCGTCTTCGGATAGCCGCGCTGTCGCTGAACAATGTGAAACAGTTCGTGCGCCACGTGATACGCGAGGTCGTCATCGGGGAGGCCCGCCCACGCCGGTTCGTTCGGCGCGTTGAGGTCGTATCCCTGATCACCAAAGACAACGCTGTGCCCCGTCTCGATCTGCTCAATTGCAACCGGGATCTCGGTGTGGAAACGCTCCCAGAACTGATCGAAAGGCGGCGGAAGTTGTCGTTCCAGAACTTTCATATCGTATCCACTGCCCCGCCTAATCTGCGGGCTGCGCTGAGGGCGCGACAACGGATTCTTCCACCTTTGGACGCTTGGCGGTGAGCATCAGGAATGCGCCAAGCACATTGAGAAATCCAAAGAAGGCGAATGGGATGAAGTATGTACCTGTCGTATCGAACATGTACCCCGCGAAAAGCGGAGCGAATATCATTGCGATGTTGTTCGGCATCTGTGACAGACCCATAATCGTAGCAAACGCTTTGCGTCCGAAGTAGTCCCCTCGAATGGAAGTCAGGAGCGGTATGCGCCCGCCGAAACCGATGCCGTAGAGCAATGCGAAAATCAAAGCCATGTATATCTGGTCCGACACGGCAATTATCATGATTGCCACGCCTTGCAGCAGAATGAAGAAGAATATCAGCGGCGGCTTTGGCAGGCGGTCAGCAAGCCAACCTGCGATGAACTGCGTCGGAAGCGCAAGAATAGTATATATGAGCACGATGGTGCCTGCGCCGCTCAGGGACATGCCCATGTCAGTGAGTTTCGGCGCGAGGTGCAGCGCCAGCGTAACAATGGACACGCTCGAAGACATGTGGACGACGGTCAGAATCCAGAAGGCTCGAGTCCTCAGCGCCTGCATCGCCGTGAATTCCTGCTCATCGTCAGCATCAGCCGCGCCCTGTTCAGCCCTTCGTTCGGATGCCTGCCTCGCACCCGGTCTGTCTCCGTCAGGACTCAGGCCAATGTCTTCGGGCCTATCACGCAACAGGGTGAATACCGGCAGAATCAGCGCAGCCAGGAAGATGGCAATGCCAAAGGTCGTCCAGCGGAAGCCATACATCTCAATGCCGAGCGCCAGAACGGGGACCAAGAGTCCGCCCAAATGTATGCCAGACATGGATGTCGCAATCGCCAGAGAACGCTGGCGCACGAACCAGTTGTTCATTAGCGACATCAGAGCAAGCCAGCCTCCGACGCCAGACCCGAGACTGATGGTGATAAACGAGATGTAGAACTGCCATACGCCGCTCTGTATTCTGAACAGCCCAAGGTCCCAAAAGGCGTTGTTGCCGACCTGTGAGAACATTAGGAAGCCGAATGCCATAAGCAAGTAGCCGAACAGGATCATGCGGCGGTTGCCCACCTTATCTATGAGCCAACCCTCGACGGGACCGATGACCGCACCCTGCGCCCGGGAAAGAGAGAAGGCGCCGGAGAGCACAGTGCGACTCCAGCCGAATTCAGTTTGCAAGGCTACGAGGAAGGTTCCAAGCCCCTGGAAGACGGACACTGCCATTAGTGTCAGCAGCACCACGGCGATGCCAACCAGCCACCAGCCATAGAAGACGCCGCGCACCATGCCAACAACATGGGATGGGGAACGCATGGTATCCATGGGAATTCGCATGGCGCAAGTGTACCCAGTTTGCGCGGTTATGCACAAGCGGTTAGTGGCGCATTACTAATATGGGGAGGAGCTGAGAGGAACAGGGTCAATGCAAGAGCATGCCGCGCTCTACTCCGCGTCTGATGCGCCCGTACTCTGAGCTTAGCTCAGCGCCGAGGATGAGGATTAGACCGCTCAGGTACGCCCATAGGAGCAAAACAACAACCGATGCAAGAGTTCCGTACACGCTGCCGAAGTTAGTGAAGTTGTTCAGATACAGAATGAACACGTTCTTCGTAGTCTCAAACAGAGCTGCAGCCACAATCGCGCCAATCCAGATGTACCGCCAGTATGTCTTGGTGTTGGGCACGAATTTGTAGAGGATCAAAAAGACAGCCAGCACCAGAACGAAAGAACTTGCGTACAGGATAACAAGGCTGCTGGTCTTAACCAGAGTCTCTGCGTACGGAAAATCCAAATAAGCGAACCGTTCATACACACGCAGGAAGGTGGAGATGCTGGTGGAGAACAGGAACATCAAGCCCGTCAGCAGCGCCATTACCAACTGACGTGCCTTGCTCAGATACAATGGTCTGTCCGTATGCACATCCCAGGCACGGTTGATAGAGCGGGTGATACCACCGAAGACGGCGCTGCCGGTCCAGAACAGGCCTAAAAGGGCGAAAACGCCGATCGTTCCACGCGCATCGAGCACCACTTCAATGTTGGCGGCAATTAGACCCTCCGATCCCGGCAGGAAACTGGCTACCCAGTCGGTGATTGTCTGCTGTGTGGGCGCGTCATCAAGGAAGAAGGAAGTTATCGAGATCAGGCCAAGCGTGAGCGGGAAGAGCGAAACGAGCGCATAGTAGGACATCGCAGCCGCCATGTGAGTTGCATCATCGTCGGACATCTCTTGAAGCGTCCGCGCAATGAGCCTGAGCACAAACATGCGCCGCAACTTCTGCACAATGGTGCGCGTGCGGTAGCGGACAATCGTTTTCGGTCGCCTGAACATAGAACGGCTTCTTATCATGTCAGTCATAGGCTTGATGCATCATTATAGCAAACGTCATCATTAAGAACCGGCATCGCCATCCAGATGCCCAGCAACTCATTGACAGGCATTCAGGTGGCGCATAGCATCACAATGTCTTTGACGCGGCAAATGCGACTACGCGAGGAGGAAGATCGACTTGTCCCATATCAGCCTTAAATGCTCTGAATGCGCCGTATTTCACCACGCTGACATGACAACACTGCACTGCGTTCAGTGTGGCAGCGTCCTTGATGTAACCTACAGTTCGCCGGAGCATCCAAATGACACTTCCGATTTACGGACTCTATTGCACCATCCGGGCGATGCGATTGCGCTTGGCGAGGGCAACACGCCCTCGGTGAATTTGGACACTATCGGAAAGCGTCTCGGAGTTGATCGTCTTTACGCAAAGCTGGAGATGATGAACCCAACAGGCTCGTTCAAGGACAGGGGCACAGCGGTGATGATGAGTGTCGCCAAAGAATTCGGCGTCTCCGAGGTTGTAGAGGATTCTTCGGGAAATGCGGGGGCATCGGTAGCCGCCTATGCAGCGCGCGCTAGGATTCAGGTGCATATCTTTGTACCTTCAAGCGCACCTGCTGCCAAGGTCAGCCAAATTGAAGTTTATGGAGCGATGACACACCTGATTGACGGAGATCGGGCGGCAGTAACGGACGCCGCGATTAACTTCGCCGAGCGTAACGACATGGTCTATGCCTCGCACAATCTAAGCCCATATTTCACTGAGGGTACTAAGACTTTCGCTTACGAGGTTGCGGACCAGTTTGATGAGGACCTGCCGCAGCACATAGTCATACCTGTCGGCAACGGCTCACTGCTTATCGGCGCGCGCAGGGGATTCGTCGAACTCAGGAATTGCGGGCGCATATCTGTCATTCCGAAGTTGCATGCGGTTCAAGCTAGCGCCGTAATGCCTCTTGCAGCAGCATTCATCGATGAAAGCCAGCCCGTGCCGACTGCAGGCACAACGATCGCCGGCGGCATAGCGGTTGCCAACCCGCCGCGTCTGCGCCAATCGCTGCGCGCCTTGCGAGAAACGGGCGGTTCGGCAGTGGCTGTGGAGGAGTCTGACATTGTGCGCTGGCAGCGAGTAATCGCAGAGCAGGAGGGAATATTTGTCGAGCCGACATCAGCCGTGGCGTTCGCAGGTGTGGAGGCGCTCATAGGCAACGGAGCGATTTCGCGCACAGAGTCGATTCTGGTTGCTGCAACGGGCTTTGGCTTGAAGGACGCAATTCCCCCGAGATGAGGCTAGCGGTAAGCCTCGATCGCCGCCGCAAAACCGGGTAGCGCGCCTTCCAAAGTGTGGTCGTCCAAGCAGTACGATATGCGGAAATAGCCAGGCAGTCCGAAGCCTCTGCCCGGCACGACAAGCACCTTGTGTTCCTGAAGCGCGGCGACGAATTCCACATCGTCGGGCGTGGGAGACGCCGGGAACATGTAGAAAGCACCTTGAGGCTTGACCATGTTGTAACCCATCTGCGTAAGACTGTCGTACAGAAAATCGCGCTTTCTCTGGTACTCGTCAATGTCCACGCTCACTGATTGCAACGCCCTGACTATGTGCTGCATCAGTGCGGGTGCGTTCACGAAGCCGAGCGTCCGATTGCAAAACACCAGCCCGTCCGCCAGTTCGCTCTTGTCTTCGTAGTCGGGATGCGCGGCAATATAACCGATGCGCTCGCCGGGCAGCGCGAGATCCTTGGAGTGTGATGTGGCTACGATGCTTCGCTGATGGTGATGGAATATGTGCGGATATTCCAAACTATCGTACAGCAACTTTCGATACGGCTCGTCGCTCACCAGAAAAATCTCGCGTCCGTGCTCCGCCTCCGCCTCTCTGATGAGAGAGCATATCTCGTCGAGCACCTCCGCGCTGTACAGCACTCCCGTGGGGTTATTCGGCGAGTTGATTAGTACAGCCCTTGTTCGCTCATTGAGAGAATCCCGGAGCGCCTGCATATCCGGCAGAAAGTTCTCGTCGGGAGGCACAGCTCGGCACGAGCCGCCGTGGTTGTCAGCATAGAAGTGATACTCGACGAAGAATGGCGAGAAGATGACAACCTCATCGCCAGGGTCGAGAAGCGTCTTTAGAACGACGTTCAGCGCGCCACCCGCACCGCATGTCATCACGATCTCATCTGCGGTGAAGTCGAGCCCCGTCTCTGTTGAGAGCTGTTCCGCCACTGCCGCGCGCGTCTCGGCATACCCTGCGTTCGGCATGTAGCGATGAATGCCGGGCGCCGGATCGTTGGCAATGCGGCGCAGCTCATCGAAGAACTCCTGTGGAGGCTGAATGACCGGATTGCCAAGCGACAGGTCGAAGACATTTTCGTCACCGAACTGCCGCTTCAGTTCGATACCCTCCTCGAACATTCTTCGTATCCAGGAGCCTTGCTCCATAAAGTTGCGTATTTTCCGTGATACAGCCATAGCCCAACTTTCGATGTGAGATGAAGCGACCTAGCCATGTAGTGACATGAGGCGACTTCGCCTTTTAGTAATTTGAGGCAACCTTGCCTCAAGACGAATGGATTTTGCGACATTCACAGGGCGGTGTCAAATCTCCGAGTACGGGGTCCTACTGCGACGCGATGCCTGAACCCCGTGAGGGGAGTTGCCGTCTAATATCCAAGCCCATATCGAAGCTGACCGCCGGATGTCTTAGTTGAGGCGTCCCCTTAGTCTAGGGTCGAGGTGGTCACGCATGCCGTCGCCGAAGATGTTGAAGGCGAGAATCGTAAGTGTGATGGTTATGCCGGGGTAGAAGACAAGCCACCAAGGGGGTTTGAAGGCGTCGCCCAGCACACCTCCCAGCATGTTGCCAAGGCTTGGATTGGGTGGCGGTATGCCAAGACCCAAGAAGCTTAGCGCAGCCTCAGCGAATATCGCCCCCCCAAGGCTGACGCTGGCAAGCACCATCAAGGGGGCAATGCACTGCGGAGTAATGTGAACGAGCATGATGCGCAGGGGCGATGCTCCCAAAGCGCGCCCTGCCTCTACATACTCCATCTCGCGCACGGTCAGAGTTACGGACCGGATCACGCGGGTCGTGCCTGCAACGCCAGTGATGGCGATGGCGGCAATGACCGTGTAGAGCCCTGATCCCACACCTACAAGAAGGAGCATCGCAAGTATGATGCCAGGGAACGACATGAGTATGTCGAGGAATCGTTGGCTTATCAGGTCGAACTTGCCGCCAGTATAGCCTGTCAGAATACCCCATGAGAAGCCTATTAACTTGCTAATGCTTACTGCCAAGACAGCGACATAGAGCGATGTGCGCGAGCCTACGATAACGCGGCTAAGCACATCCCTTCCGAGGTGATCGTTGCCCAGTGGACGCTCCATCGAGGGTCCCTTCCTGAAGAACGAGGGGAAGGTTTCCAGAGGGTCGTTCGGCACGATCACATTGGCGAAAATGGCTAGCAGAATGAGAAATGCCAGAAACACCGCAGCTACTGCGCCAATCGGCGAAGTGCGGAAAAATCTGGAGAGTAGTCCGAACGCATGGCAGAACCTGCCCGGTATGGAACTGCGACCAGGCTGCTGCCCGGGAATGCTGCCGATTTCCTTCATTGTTAAATGACCTTAAGAGCGATACAGCGGCGCTACTGGTAGCGAATTCGCGGGTCCAGCAGGCCGTAGAGTAGGTCCACGCCCAGATTGATTATTACGAAAGAGATTCCGTACAGCAGAACAACGTTCTGGATAATCATCCAGTCGCGTTCGGCTATGCCGTTCACCAGGGTTGTGCCAAGTCCGGGAACGGCGAAGGCGCGCTCGACGGCAACCGAGCCGCCCAGCAGGAACGCCAATTGAATACCTGAAATGGTTACAACCGGGAGCAGGGCGTTTCGCAAGGCGTGGCGTGCTATCACAAGGCGTTCAGCCAGCCCTTTGGCCCTTGCGGTACGCACATAGTCTTCGCTGAAGACTTCCAAAAGAGTGGCCCGGCTCATGCGGGCAAGCTCGGCTCCCATATTGATTGCCATTACGACAGCGGGGCCTATCACTATCGTCAAGTTGCCCCAAGGGTCGTCCCATAGATGGATTATGGTCAGAGGAGGCCTCCACTGCCAGATGAGTACCGTAGCAAGAATTAGTGTGAGGCCCAGCCAAAAGCTCGGCACAGCCATGAAGAACGTAACGACCACACGAACCACATAGTCGATCCACGTGTTTCGCCACGCCGCCGCAATCAAGCCCACTGGCAGCCCGATTATCCAAGAGAGTGCTACAGCGATCACCGCAATTTCAGCTGTTATGGGGCCGCGTCGCAGTATGGTGTCCCTGATGGGCCTGTCCTGCCAGAATGACCTGCCGAAATCGCCCTTCAGCACATCCCCAATCCAACTCGCGTATTGGAGGTATAGTGGCTTATCCAAGCCCAGGCTCTCCCGTGCTCCCTTCAACTCTTCCTCGGTGAGGATGTGCAGCCCGGAGGACTCGCCGTAAATCGCGAGAAGGGGATCTCCAGGCAAAACGCGCATAGCGATGAATATGAGCGCGGTCACGCCAAACAGCGTGGGAATAGCCAACAGGAGGCGTTGGTAAAGATAATTACGCATGGTTTAATACGTTTCGACCAACCTTCCTGCGGCCTGACGTGTCACAAGGACTAATTTGCCTGTCGTCCGATTCGACGCCGTTCGGTTGATCTCCACAAGCGAAAAATGCTCAATTCGGACATTTTATTCTTGGGAAATGTGCCCCTTCTTCGACTGCGCGGAGAGGGGGATTGCTTATGCCTGATTCAGTAACGGAAAAGTGATCGCTACTACCTGTCCAGCCAAGCGGTGTCGAGGCGCTCCCAGAGCACGTGCAGGCGGGTATCCATCGACATGCCCTTGACATCCTTGCTCCAAGCAGGAGAGTGGCCGCAGAAACCGATGTGGTAGAAGGGCGGGTTCTCGTCAAGAATGTCCATACCTTCGTTGAATAGTTCGGCGCGCCCGAAGGGGTCGAGTTCAAGCGCGAGTTTATCCAGCACTGCGTCGAATTCCGGGTTGGCGTAGCGCGACCAGTTCTGTGATCCACCCGTCCTCAGATAGATGTTCCACATGGGGAATGGATCGAGTATCTGACCGGCATAGTCGCCGTTTCTGAACATGTCATAGTCGCCATTGGATAATATCTCGCTTTGGAGCGCGCGCTCGACCAGTTTGATATCCGCGCGAATGTTCAGCGTCTTTCTCAACTCGTCCACAAACAAGGGAACGGCTACCTCTGCGGTGGTAGGCAGGTTCCACGTCGTGATAGTCGTCTCGAAACCATCCGGGTAGCCAGCTTCCGCCAGAAGGCGCTTCGCCTCAGCAATGTCTGCCTCCTTGTCCGCCCTAAAGCCGGGCATCTGAAGGATTGCGTTGGGGTCGGTGGCGAATGGACTGGGCTTCGGAATCCAGCGAGTAACGAATGTCGGCTCCCAAACCGGAGTGTACCCATCTATCTGCGTCTGACGACTCACTGCGAGGTGTATCGCACGCCGCACTCTCGGATCACTGAAGGGGGCGCGCTCGTTGTTTATTGCGAAGTTATGGGAGTTGAGGCAGTCGTATGTAACCGCGCCCAAGTCCTGCCTCCGCTTCGCTTCGGCGTGCGTATCGGGTGATATATTCCAGGAGAAGTCCGCCTGTCCGGTCAATACGGCTGTTCCTCTGTCAGGCCAAGCGGGGACATGGAGCATTGTCAGGCTGTCCAGATAGGGAAGCTCCGAATTCCAGTAGTCGGGGTTCGCCTCGAACTGCCACTGCTCACCGGGTTCATGGTTAACAAATCTGAAGACTCCCGTGCCCGGCGCAACCTCTATCTTGCGCAGATCGTAGTTGTTCTCTTCGAGGGATTTGTTGGAGTAGATCAGCAGCGGTGAACTGGTGAGCAGCTCCACGAAAAATGGCGTGGGCGCGTTCAGATTGAACTTCACGGTGTAGTCGTCGACCTTGTCCACCGTGTCTATCATCGGGAGCAGGTCCTTGCTCCTACTGGATATTCCGGCTGGCGGGTTCACTATTCGCTCAAAATTGGCGACAGCATCGACCGCGCTGAACGGGGTGCCGTCGTGGAATGTTACGCCTTCTCTGAGATTGAACGTGTATCCCATTCCGTCCGGGGCAGCTTCCCAAGAAACGGCGAGGTCCGGAGCAATTGTGCGTAATCCGTCTGCCAGGTTCTTGGTTACAAGCTTGTTGTACAGGTGTCCGAGAACATGCGGGCCCGCGCCCTGCTGGACGTCGAAGTTGGTCATGGTCACACCGAAGGCCGTACGAAGGTTTCCACCGCGCTTCGGATTAGGCTCGGGGGCTCGCATCACGAATGTGGCTTCCTGCGCCTGCCTCACCGGAGTGGCGACTACCACAACCTCTTTGATGACTTCCTTTACTACCTCAACCTCAACTTCGACTTCTTTGACGACTTCAACTACCTTCACTACTTCCCTATCAAAAGGAACTTCTTTTACGACCTCAATCTCGACTTCTTTGACGACTTCGACCTCTACGATCTGGGGCTCGGCAGAACCGCAAGCAACGATTGCCATACTTGAGATGATTGCAATTAAGACGAGAATTAATAACGACAGTCGATTCATTTGTTCCTCCCCAATAAGGCAACTAGGGTGCATCCGTGTAGATCTCTTGAGTCGTCAGTTTGCTCGGTCTGCAAACATGCGGCGATATTACACTGGGTATATTGTCATGTCAAACCAGTTGCGAGTGGGCAAATAGAATGTATTGACTGTATGGACGAACATCAATATCGTCCGAAGCAACTAGGTTTTGTCGAATAGGAATGCAAGCGCATATATGAGATTCCACGCACCCGAGTCTGACTATCCTCGTAGGAATAATAGGCCTTGGCTTTTGATACTCCCTGCGTCGGCGATCATTGGCATTTTCATACTGATGGGGTCGGTAAGCATCTGGAATTACTTCGACATTTCGCTGCCGGTGTCTTTACCAACATCTTCGATCACTGAATCGGTGCAGCAAATTCAAGATATTTCCAAGCCGCCGGTCGGCGATATTGAGTGGAGCTTCGACACGAGTGAGGCCATTTCCCCGCCGCCGACGGCGTATCGCAGCATGGTAATTATCGTGGCAGGACAGCGAACTCAGTCGGGGCGAATTATAGCCCTGGACATCGACTCTGGGCGGCCTGTCTGGACTTACCAACTCAACGGTGTCTCAGACTACCCACCAACTGCGGCGGGAGATATTCTATACACAGGCACCAGGGACGGACGGCTCATCGCACTAGAGGGCAGTACGGGGGGTGAGGTGTGGTCTTATGAAACTGAGGACATTTCTTTCGGAGGCCCTGTTGTACATGAGGGCTTGCTCTATGTTGCCTCCAGCAGAATACACGCACTGGACGCGCTTACCGGGGACGTGATATGGACTCACGTACCGGAGGGCGGCAAAGCCATCAGTCCACTGGCGTACTCTCAAGGCATAGTCGCAGTGCTGAGCGACGAGAGTCATCTGAATCTGATAGATGCAGGGAAGGGGAAACGTCGCCTCACAACGCGCCTCTGGTTTGGTGTCGCGGGGATGCCCGTCATTGTGGACGACATCGTTGCGGTGTCTGGTGACCGGGGAAGCGTTCAGGCGATTGAAATACACGCGCGGGACATCCCTATGGAAAAGGCATTGCGCTTCTGGTGGACCAGACTCTGGATTTGGAACTCTGCGCCGCGCCCGCCCGACCCTGTGGGGTATTCCTGGCATCACAGAGGCATCGGAGGTCTGACTGCGCGCATAGCAGCATCGGGCGATGGCAGGCTGTTTCTCGTCGCAAGGCATCCTGACTATGCAGAGACAGTGGTGGCGGTGGACGCAGCATCGGGGGAGGTCATCTGGAGGTTCTCATCGGAGACACCCGTTTCAGAGAACTTAGCATTGGCGGGCAAAACGCTTATCGTGGGCAATCAGGCGGGCGCAGTCTATGGTCTGGATGCGTCGTCGGGCGTGGTCGATTGGCAGCTATCGCTGGGCTTTCCTGTGTCGGCGGTTGGCGTGGCAGACGAGAATTCGTTGCTGATTACGTCGGAAGATGGCATCGTTCATAGGATTCGCTAGAGAAAATACGAATACTGTCTCATCCAGCGTAGTAGGCATAGGGCGATGTTCGTTAATCAAAGGCACACAGCGCCTCTCTCTTGCTGGCACATCGTACCTAAATGACCTGACGAAATGCACACTTGATCGTGCCAAACTCCATTGCAGATGGTATCCTACAAGGCAATAATGGCTTAGTATGCATGAGCCGTAATTTCCATAAGCAGGAGGCGGGAGTTGGAAAAGGTAAGAATTGCAATTGTAGGCTGTGGCACAATCTCGCAGCTGAACGCGCCCGGCTACCTGATGCACGAGCACTGCGAGATTACTGCACTCTGCGACCCGGAGCCTGAACGCGCCGAGCAGCGCGCCAAGCAGTGGGGCATCAGCCCGCGCATCCACGCCAGCTACGAAGACCTTCTCAACGACTCGGATGTGGATGCCGTAGAGTTGCTCACGCCTACCCACCTGCACCCGCAGCAGATTGTGGACGGGCTGAACGCCGGCAAACATGTTTCCTGCCAGAAGCCGATCTCATCGACGGTCGCGGAAATCGACACGATTGAGTCGGCTCTTCAAAGCGCGACGACGAAGTACCGTACTACCGAGAACTTCCTGTACTACCCACCAATTGTGAAGGCTAAGGAATTGCTGGACGCGGGTGTTATAGGCGAGCCGTCGATGGTGCGGATCAGGACGGTACGGGGCAGGCTGGACAACTCGCAGATTGTGGTATCGCCGGGAGCGTATACTTGGAGACGCGACCCCACACTACATGCAGGTGGGATGCTGTATGACGACGGCTGGCACAAGTACGCGACCGCCATAAACTGGATAGGTGAGGTCGAAAGTGTGCAGAGCATCGTCTCAAGGTCTGACGACTATCTGGACGAAACTCCCAGCGCGGCGATATGGAAGTTCAAAGACAGGAATTGCCTCGGCGTGCTGGAATACTCCTCCGCACCAGAGATGACCATTCGAGGCAGGTACTACGCTGCGGACGAGTTCTTTGAGATTCAAGGCAGCAAGGGCGCAATATGGGTGACGCGCTGTACAGGGGAAATGCTTGACCTGCCGCCCGTGATGGTCGTCAAGGGCACGGAGACAACTGGAATCCAAGTTCCAATGGACTGGATTGAAGGCTTCAACGGCGCGGCCCGCCAGTTCATCGATTCCATCGTAAGGGACGAGCAGCCGGACATGGATGTCGCCTTCTCGCGCCACACTATGCAGGTGGCGATGGCAGTCTATAAAGCCGCCGACGAAGAGCGACCTATACAACCGTCAAGCCTGACTTAAACTCGCATGAGTTGCTGACAACGGACTATTTTCAGAGGACAGAAATGCCAAACTTTGCAGCCAACCTTACCATGATGTTCAACGAGGTCGATTTCCTCGACCGCTTCGCCACCGCCGCAAATTCCGGATTCAAGGGCGTTGAGTTCCTGTTCCCTTACGACTACGAACCTGCCCAACTCGCTGAGAAACTGGAGCAACACGGCCTCGCGCAAGTTCTTCACAACCTGCCGGCTGGCGACTGGGCGGCCGGCGAGCGCGGCATTGCCTGCCATCCGAACCGAGTTGGCGAGTTCCAGGAGGGCGTGGGCAAAGCTATCGAGTACGCCACCGCGCTCAACTGCCCACAGGTCAACTGCCTGGCAGGCCTCGCCCAAGATGGCGTGTCAGACGAAGACAAGGACGCCACGATCATCAGCAACCTAAAGTTTGCCGCCGAGCACCTCGGAGCGGCAGGCATCCGGCTACTCATCGAGCCTATCAACACAATCGACATTCCCGGGTTCGTGCTCAACTATCCGGAGCAGGCGCGCGACCTCATCGAGCGCGTGGGTTCCGATAACCTATTCTTGCAGCACGACCTTTATCACATGCAGATTATGCAAGGCGATCTTGCCCGCAACATCGAACGCAACCAGGATATCATCCGACATATCCAGATAGCCGACAATCCGGGTCGCCATGAGCCGGGCACGGGGGAGATTAACTACTCCTACCTGTTCAAATACCTCGACGACATTGGGTACGACGGCTGGATCGGCTGTGAGTATGTTCCGGCCTCCACGACGGATGCAGGACTAAGCTGGATCAAACCACATCTGTAAGATGTGACATCCGGATAACAGATTGCTGACTGCTGACACCTGATATCTAACTGAGAGGTCAACGATGGCAACGGCAATTCGAGAACAGACGGACCCCTATCTGGACCGTGACACGATTCTGAGACAGATTCAAGACCGTGTTCTTTGGCTGTCGATGCAGATGGTCCACTACGCGAACAACGTGCGCCATTCGCCGGACGGCAAGGTGGGCGGTCATCAGGCATCCAGCGCATCGGTCGTCACGATAATGACCTCGCTGTACTTCGACTACATGCGCGGCGGCGACAGGATTTCCGTCAAGCCCCACGCGTCCCCAGTCTATCACGCCATACAGTATCTGCTGGGAAATCTCGATGGGGAATATCTCAAGACTCTTCGGGGCTTCCACGGCTTGCAGGCATACCCGAGTCAGACTAAAGACCCTGATGCCGTGGATTTTTCCACCGGCTCTGTGGGGCTGGGACCCGTAGCGCCCAACTTTGCAGCCCTTACTGAGGAGTATCTGCGCTCACACCTCCACTTTTACAACCGCGCGCCGCGGCGATACATCAGCCTCGTGGGGGATGCAGAGCTGGACGAAGGTTCAATCTGGGAAGCCATAGCAGAGCCGGAAATGGCCGAACTCGACAATGTGCTGTGGGTAGTTGACCTCAACCGCCAAAGCCTTGACCGCATAATTCCTGGCATCCGCGTGGGAAGCTGGCGAGAGATGTTCGCAGCCAACGGATGGAACTTCCTGGATGTCAAATATGGTAGGCGCCTGCAGAGCGCCTTCGCCGAGCCTAACGGCGAATTGCTGCGAATGTGCATAGACGAAATGTCCAACGAAGCATACCAGCGGCTATTGCGTGTCGATCCCTCTACGCTGCGCGAATGGCTACCACGATCCAGCAGGTATCCACGAGACTTAGCGCGCTTCATCAGCAGGTGGGATGATGACGAGTTTCACAGCCTATTCAGTAACCTCGGGGGCCACGACTTCTCCATGCTGCGAGACGCATTCGCCCGCGCCGACGAGCTGCGAGGTCCAACTGTGGTGTTCGCCTACACATTCAAGGGCTGGATGCTGCCTTCCATTGGTGACCCGCGCAACCATTCCAACCTGCTGTCCACCACTCAGATGGATGAACTACGCGAGCGTGTAGGCCTATCGAAGAGTCAGGTGTGGAGCGGCTTCGCGCCCGATTCGGCGGCAGGCAGAAAATGTCTCGACACGGCCGATCATCTTCGCTCTTCCGAATCGCGCCCGTTCTCATCACTGGTTCACCGCCTTCCGACCGACCTCGACCATAAATACAGGGGAAGCATTTCCACACTTCAGATATACGGGTTGGTTCTTACAGATCTATCGCGCAACCTGCCCGAGGTCGCTGACCGCATCGTTACCGTCAGTCCTGATGTGGCAAGCTCCACAGGACTTGGAGGCTGGATAAACAGAGCAGGCGTGTGGAAGCGCACCGAGCCTGAGCTTCTACCAGAGGAAGAGGTCGCAAGCGCGCTCAGGTGGAACGAGTCGTCGCAGGGCCAGCATATCGAACTCGGTATCTCTGAAAACAACCTGTTCATGATGCTAGGGCAGCTAGGGCAGTCATTCGAGGCCAACGGCGAGCTGCTGTTCCCTATCGGATCGCTGTACGACCCATTCGTCAGGCGAGGGCTTGACGCATTTATGTACAGCATTTATGCAGGCGCGAAGTTCATCGTCGTGGGAACGCCGTCAGGCATCACACTTGCACCGGAAGGCGGCGCGCACCAGTCCTTGATTACACCGTCAATCGGGATTGAAATGCCGGAGCTTGACTTCTACGAGCCCTGCTTCGGCAAGGAAGTCGAATGGATTATGCTGAGCGCGCTCGAACAGGTTCGGCGGCGCAGGCGCTCAAGTTACTTGCGCTTAACCAGCAAGCGCGTTGATCAGTCGCTCTTGACCTTGCCGGAGGACGCCGGCGAGAGGGAGCAGCTACGACTTCAGGTGCTAAGTGGCGCTTACCGCCTCGTCAGCCGCGCATCGGAAGCGCACTACCAGCCGGGCGAGAATGTGGTGAACATCATGGCCTGCGGCGCCATGATTCCTGAAGCAGTCGAGGCGAGCGAGGAATTGCTACGCGAAGGAGTATTCGCCAACATCATCAACATTACTGGACCGGGGCCTCTGTACAGGCATTATCAGGACAGTGTGCGCTCCGCTGTCAGCGGCAATCCTAAGGAACCCTTTATGTCGGACATCATTCCGACAGCCGAGCACAAAGCGCCTGTCGTGACCGTCGCCGACGGCCATCCCCATTCGCTCGCATGGCTCGGCGGCGCGCTGGGCACAACTGTAACACCGCTCGGCGTGACCGAGTTCGGGCAGTCGGGCAGCAGGACGGAGCTTTATAAGGAGTACGCTATCGATGTTGACAGCATCATCGCCGCATGCTTCACCGCTCTAGACATATAGCGCACATCATCCTATTCTTCTAGGCTCAATCTTACTCTGCAAGCAAGGAGACTCGAAACTATGACGAAGGTGTTGGTTCTTCACGGACAAGGCATGGAATTGCGCGGCACAGTTGACATCGAAATCTTCGGCACGATGACGCTGCCTGAATACGATGAGCACATCCAAGAGTATGCATCGGAAGTGGGAGTGGATGTAGAGATATTCCACTCAAACGAGGAAGGCGAAGTTATAGCCAAGCTGAAAGGAACCGATGCCAATGCCGCCCTGATCAACCCCGGCGGTTACACAACCGGGCATCCTGCCCTTGCCGACACGATTCGCGAAACCCCGATTCCAACGCTGGAAATCCATATGTCCAACCCCGCGAGCAGGGGGCGCGTCTCCGAGATTGGTCCAGCATGCAGGGGTGTCATCACCGGCATGGGCATAGTGGGCTACAACCTCGGCTTGCAAGCCGCAAAGCAGCTTGCTGACGATTAGGATGCCGAGCATAGAATCGTTGGGCGTCATTTTGCTCGGGTTCCTTTTGGGCAGCTTCCCTACTGCGTACCTGATGGGCAAGTGGAGACGAGGCATCGACATTCGTGGCGTGGGCAGCGGCAACCCCGGAGCGACTAACATTGGACGGGAAGTCGGCGTAGCCTCGGGCATTCTGGTGCTTGCCGTGGATGCCGCTAAGGGCGTAGTCGCCATCGTTGTTGGGCAGCGACTAGGTGTGCCACCAACTACGCTGTACTTTACGGCGCTGGCTGCAGTTGTGGCACACAACTTCTCACCATTTCTGGGTTTTCGAGGAGGCAAGGGCGCTGCAACTGTGCTGGGCATATCCATGCTTATGCTCTGGCAGATTACGGCAATTTCAGGAGCGATCGGTCTTCTGGCGCTTGCGGCGACGCGCCAGGTCGTCTGGGCAATGACTGCCGTCTTCATCGCGCTGAACGCGCTCACCATTGCAACGGGTCAGCCACTCGGCCAGATCATCCTCTGCATAGTGCTGTCACTGCTCGTCGCCGGTACGCACTTCGGACGCCAGCGCTCCAATCTGTTGCCCGCCCTCGCAAACAGAGACTGGCGCCGCCTCATGAGCATAGACTGACAAAAAATGGGGTTCGACGTTCAATGTTGCAGAATCTCCGTCGATACGGGGACGGCAACGATGTTGTTGAAAGCCAGCAGCCATATCACACGTACTGCCACAATGCCTTAGTGAGCAAACGTCGGAAATCGCCGTGATGGCAACCTGCTGAGTCTAGCTGCCTTGAAAAGCGCCATTACTCTCAATGGTTACATCCCCGTCCGACGAGATCGATCTGACACGTGAGGCGCCGCTGTAGGCGACGGCTCGCTGGGATGTCTCCACTGTTTGGCCCGGCTGTACGAGCAGCGCGGTGCCGTTCTCCACTGCTCCCGCCAATCCGCTGTTGCCATAGCTTGTGAATGGCTCTAATCCCACATTGTAAGTGCGTCCATACCAGGGATACCCGAATCCGCCGCCGAACGAGTGCCAGTACCACAGGTATCTGAACACTTCCGTGGGATAGCGGAAGCCGAAGCCAATTCCTGTCTTCTGGTTGGTCACTGCGTACCATCCGTCCGGCATGTCCGCGATGTAGGACATATCGTAGGAGCGGAAACTCTTAGGAGGGATTCTGCTCAAGTCCCTGGGCGTTCCGTCTTTGAGTTGGGACATGGGCCACGGCGCATTAAAGCCCGATTTCAGCTTGTTGTTAGGATGCCAGTCTTCCAATTCTTCGTTGATGAGGGTCCCACCGGGAAGGTCAATGACGCAGTCTTCGCTCAGGAAAGGGGCGCCCAGCGCGATGTGCTCGCCCCAAACGCAGTGGACGGGTTCTTCGCCCTCGTTAGTGAGGCGTGCCTCGATTTCAAGCACGGCGGAGCCGCTTCGCAGCGTCAGCGTCTTCTCGAAGAAGAAAGGAGTGCGGGCCGCTCGCACCCAGAAACGCATTGAGACGACCTCAGTCGTGTCCTCGAGAATCACCGCATCCCACGGGACCGTATTCACCTCGGCGTGCAGGCCCATGTCGGCACCCATGTACTGGGTGGGGAATCCTCCACCGGGCAGTACAGTCTGCCAGCCTCCTTCATAAACATCCATCCACAGACCTTCGCCAGACCCCGTAGTCGGCATGCGCACGGTCGGGTCGCGGACACCCCAAGGGGAACGCCAGAGGAAGTCCGTGTCCGAGGGCTTGTGCACGAACTGGTAAATGTCGGCGCCCTTGTCGATGAGCACGACGATCCTCAGCAGCTCGTTTTCGATAACGGCGGTCTTGAGGCCGCGAAACGTCCAAGCGTCTGAAACACGACATCCGTGGTTGCGCTCGAGTTGGTATTGGGTCATTTTCAGGTCTCCCTAAACGCGGGCCGGCTCATCCAAGGTCAGGATATTGCAAAGGCAGTCCCCTCGCGCCTGTCTCGTAGCGGGTGATGTGCCAGCGGCCCAGATTGGCGCTCAGCAGAATGTCTCGCTCCGCGCCACAGAACGCGATGTTTGTCGGTGCCGCAATGATCGTGCCTTCAAAGTCATCCGCAAGCACTTCGAGCTGCCCGGAAGCCGAGTATCGATAGATTCGATCAGGACGGTAGCAGGCCACGTACAGGTTCCCATCGGTGTCAAAAGCCACGCCGTCCGGCACCGCGCCGGGAATCTCAACGACAGTTCGCACAGATCCGGCGGAGCCATCCGGCGCTATTAAAATCTCGGAAATGCGAGGAGGATTCAGGCTCATCGCCACGAACAGGCTTGAAC
Organism: Dehalococcoidia bacterium; assembly: GCA_965221045.1. Classification (GTDB taxonomy): domain Bacteria; phylum Chloroflexota; class Dehalococcoidia; order Lucifugimonadales; family JADFKI01; genus Bin90. The sequence continues at coordinate 3,244,426 of OZ244863.1, read as the reverse complement.
CGTCAGAACCCACGCAGAGGCCGTTGGGAAATTCGCAGAGTGAGCGAGTCCAGACCTCTGTCGCACCGCCGCACATGATTCTGTATATCTTACCGTTGTCGGACTTCCAGTCGCCTGAGTCGCAGACGTAAAGGTTGCCGTCGGCGTCGAACGCCGGGTAGTTCGGATTGTTGAACGGCTCGCCCGGAGCACCGGTGGTGTACTTCGTCACTCCTCCGTCTGGAGAAATCTTCATGACCGCCTTGTTGCCGGTGTCGCAGGCATATATATTGTGCCGCGCGTCAAGAGCCAGACCGAGTATGAACCCACCGGTGTCCGCAATTTGAACTGCCTCTTTGCGCTCCACGTCGATCCGGTATATCTGGCCTGCCTCCCCACCCGCGTAGCAGTACCCGTCCGGTCCCCAGGCGATTCCCTCAACATGGTCAAGTCCATCGACGAGTACGGAGACATCGGTCTCGTTGTTCAATAGCGCCATGCCTACTCCTCCAATCGAATAAGGAAGCGACTCAACTCTCGGGATCTTGGTAAAACCCTGAATTGAGGAAGCCGCCGTCTATGGGAATGCCCACGCCATTGATGTATCTCGCTTCCTTGCTGCACAGGAAGAGGACGAGATCGGCAACTTCTTCCGGCAGGACTTCACGCTTGATCGGGAAGCGCTTCAGCCTCTGTTCTCTCAGTTCCGGCTCTCTGCTGTACACCATCTCGGTCATGGGTGTCAGCGCGACGCCAGGGCAGACCGCGTTGACGTTGATTCCATACCGAGCCCACTCTAAGCCGAGCTGTCCCGCGAAATTAATGAGCGCTGCCTTCGCCGGGCCATAAGCGCCACGCTCGGGCACTGGCGCGGTAGCCGTAACCGATGACATCAGCACGACGCTGCCGCCGTCTCCTTGCTCGACCATCTGCCTGCCCGCTTCTCGGCAGAAAAGGAAAGCGCCCGTCAGATGCGCCTCCAGAGAGATATTCCACTGATCGAGCGACATATCGAGTATGGGCGCCTTGATGTTCGTACCAGCGCAATGAACCAGGAAGTCCACCCGTCCGAGATGGCTCACGACCGTCCTGACGGCGCTGGTCACTGACATTTCATCCGTCACCTCAACCTGCACCGCGATTGCCTTACCGCCATCAGAGGCAACTGACTGTGCCAATTGTTCTGCTGCTTCCTGGTTGACGTCGGCCACGGCGACAGCAGCGCCACGCGTAGAGAATTTGCGGCAGATTGCCGATCCCAAACCGCCAGCGCCTCCTGTGACGATAGCCACTTTCTGCTCCATACTTCCCTCCCTCTCGGCAGTAACAGGGGGTGGCCCGTCTCAGAGCCAGCCTTCTGATCATGAAGTTGGCGAAACCTACTCCTGCGCCGCGCCCGCGCCTGAAGCCCACGCTCCGAGTGCCATAAATCCGCCATCCACGTTGACATGTTCCCCAGTCATGAAACTCGCCTTCTCACTCGCCAAGAACAGCACTACGTTGGCGACGTCCAGTCCCTGACCGACCCTGCCGATGGGGTGTCCTTTACCCCACTCGGCGACGATACGGTCAGGGTCGCCATCCTCCAGGCGAGCGACGGTTCGAACCATCTCAGTGTCGATAGTGCCGGGGCAGACCGCAAGCACCCGTATATTTTCCTCGGCGTAGTCAAGAGCCATTTGGCGTGTCAGCGACAGCACACCGCCCTTGCTGGCAGCATAAGCAGGTACTAGTTTCTGTGACTGAAGGCCCTGAACGCTTGCGGTGTTGATTATCGCTCCCCCGCCCCGCTTCCGCATTTCAGGTATTGCGAACTTCGACATCATGTAGTAGCTCTTGAGGTTCACGTTCAAGATGCGATCCCACGTCTCTTCCGACGTATCCTCGACGTTCCGGTACGAATCGGGTGACTGAATGCCAACATTGTTGAACAGCACATCCACACCGCCGAAAGCCTCGACCGTCTCCGCTACCACTCGATTGCACTCCGCAAGGAGCGCAACGTCTGCCACGACGAGGAGACCACTCGTGCCCAGTTGATTCAGTTCGGTTTCAACTGCCCGACCCGCCTCCTCGTTAACGTCTGCGATGACGACGCTGGCACCCTCCTTGGCGAATTCGATCGCAGTGTCCCTTCCGATGCCATGAGCGCCACCAGTGACGATTACCACTTTTCCGTCGAATGTGCCCATATATGCCCCCAACTTCATCAGCCATTGAGATTACAGTTCAACTCGCTGATGATCTCAGTACGTCCAGCCACTCAGCGTCCACACCCTGTCACGATGCATCCTTCGTTCCAGCATTGCAAGGGCCGTGCATCCCCATGTTATTGCTTTCCATAATGCATGCCATTTTGGCGATGTAGTCATTTTCTGTCAATGCCTCCAATTGCAGGCATCTGGGGGAGCACATTTAACTGAGCCAATTTGAGAGCGTGTTTATCTAGTAGAGAATCGGGCTGCCCTTCTTCCTACCCACGGACTAATGCGTTCCAGATTGGATCAGCCACCGTGGCTGCGCCAGCGATAAATTGCTGGATTCGTTCACAAGTCTCTGGATCGATAATCCGTCCACAGGGTACACCTAGCCTAGGTTTCGGCTGTTGGTGGGAGAGACTTCGGCCTGAGCACTCAGTGGAGTACAATCCTTGACAGTGCGTACTCCCATTAGTTAGGCTAAAATCACATTAAACGGGCTTGTAGCTCAGCGGCAGAGCGGTCGGCTCATAACCGATTGGTCCCAGGTTCGATCCCTGGCAAGCCCACTTCCCTCAGCCTTACCCCCATAAGAACGCTCAATTGCGCTTCACACCCACCGTCCCTCAATTTAGTCTCCTCCACACCAAGCAAGGTGGAATCGGGTTGGTCTGTCACGTGTTCGCATTGATGTTGCTGAGCGTCTTTATAATGGGACAAACGCCGGGGGGACAGGCGCCGGGCGAACGCGAATCGGTCTTCGACAAGCCGCTGCAGCTCCACCGTGGTCCGGCTGGCCCGTACGAAGTTATCATTACAATACAGCCCCACAAGCCCAGAGTCGGCACTGTGCATTTCGGCGTAATGATCCTGGACCACTCTACGGAGACGCTGGTCGAGGATGCGCGCGTTCTCATCGTCGCCTACAATCCTGAAGGCGAGCCGACATACCAGACACCTGCGCTAAACGACCCATCGACTCCGATTCACTACAAGGGCAATATCATCTTCCGTAGCTCAGGACAATGGTCATTGCTAACGAAAATAGTGACCGAAGAGCACGGGGAAGTAACTGCGACCACGCCAATCAACATCGCGGAAGCCGCCTCGGTGTCGAGCACTGAAGGACTGCTCGTCCTTGTGATAGTGATTCTCGCTATTGGCGGCGGCACGACCTACCTCATTTACAGCATCAAACGCCAGCAGCGGCTGAATTCCGCTAATCGCTGATGTCCTCCAGTACCAGCACCTCGCCCTCTCGATAAAAGCTCACTTCCACAGCCAATCCCAAAAGCTTGTGTTCGCTCAAGTGCGACGGCGTGAAACCCGGCACTACCTTGCCTCTGCCCACGAAGTGCCAAACTGCTCCACTCTCATCTTGCACTTCCAGCGCGTCCAGGGAAATCAGCGACTCCGCATCCACTTCCAACACAATCCCTCGCACCACCTCAACAAAGGGTCCTTCCTCGTTGGTGTCACTCGTTCCGTTGTCAGTGCAAGCTGAGGGTATTGCGAGCATTATCAGCACCATTGCAGTTGCGACAATTACTCGTCCACCAGTTAAGCGACACAAACGAATGGCATTTCTATGGCACGAAACACTAGCGATTTTATTGGACATTTCTGATGTACTAATTAGATTGCAGTCTAAAAAAGGTCTAAATACGCGTTGAAGCAATTTCGTGTCTTGTGTCATTCTGACTTGTGTACGGAGGTGGAAGATGAAAAAATCCAGAATCGCGTTTTTTCTAGCAGCTATACTATTACTTTCGTGGTCTGTAAGCCAGACGGGGCTTGTGAGCGCTCAAAGCAACGACCCGCTCTACATAGTGGTCGTTGACCGGCATGCCTCGGGCATGTCCGAGAGCAACCGCGACATGACGGTCTCGTTTATCGGGCTGCTGTCCGAGTTGCGCGAGGACCAGAGCCTGGGCTTCATCACTACAGGTGATGAAGGCATTATAGGCCCGGCAGTCGCTGGCAGCGCGGAACACAAGAGCACATATCGAGAGGTCGTCAACAGGATAGAGGACTCGTCCGCCGTCCAAGTTGAAGATCTTTCGTCAGCCCTCTCTTATGCCCACGAACGCATGAAGTTCGAAGGCGCAGGCGACGGGTCAGCCGTGTATGTTGTGTCAGGTGGCGAAATAGATGGTGATGCCCCAGCAGCGGAATATCCGCTAGGCGATACCATCAATGACTTCAACAAGGAAGGCTGGCAGGTCTACGGAGTTGCGCTTCCAGGGTCTTCGACTTACGCCAAAGACTTCCTGCGAACCGTCTCAGGCGGCACCGGCGGCGAGATCTTCCCGCTTGCCACGCCGCAGGAGTTGAAAGTCATCGCGGACAAGATCCTGAGTAGTGACGCAAAGGGTTCGCTATTCGAGATTGGTCAGGATGAACTCGCTCCCAATGACGTGTTCACCGCCTCCCTCGATATACCGCCGAGCACCACAGAGTCTTCGATCGTGTTCTTCAAGCAGGGTTCGGCGGGATCATTGAGTCTCCAGAATCCGTCGGGTGTTACAGCGGCCGAGGGCGACCGCGTACTATCCGGTGTTGTGGAAACACCGCATGTTGTGATATGGACACTGACTGACCCGATTCCGGGTGAGTGGACGGTGGATGTGCGAGGCGGCGACGGCTTCATTTCGGCGTGGCACTATCCCAAGAACAAGCTGGACCTGCATCTTGTGTCGTTCGATACGATTCCACACGACCAGAGCACGGAATTCGTTGTGTACATCTCAGACGGATCGGAGCGCGTGAGCGTGACTGACGCCGATCTGCGAGCTACGATCGTGTCTCCCAGTGGACAGACATTCACGCACACCCTGAATGACAACGGCGAACTTGGGGATGCGATTGCCGGCGACGCCTACTATTCAACGACGGTGCCACCGCTCGGCAGCGAGGGCCATTACAAGGTAGAGTTGGAAATGCACTGGCCGCAGCACCTGCATACCATTTCGACTCACAAGTCCATTTCGGCACAGGCATTCCCCGTGCTCGACGTGAATCTAGCGCACACGGACGCGCTGGTACCCGGAGAGCGAGTGATCATCGGCACAGCAGAAGTAAAGGTAAACGACCAGCCATATGGCATACCCATAAACCTGCTCTCAGCGGATATTTCCTCTGAAAGCGGAGCAGGCGTGATAGAGCTCATTCCGCAAGAACTGCTCAACACGGGACACGCCTGGGCATTCGACATCGTGTTCACGCCGGACGTAGAGGAACTTCACACTGCGTTGTTCCAGCTGAACATGAAGTACGCGGCTCGCGATTACAACTTCACCACGAACTCTGAGGTATTGTCATCATACCCGGCGCCTCCCGCGAGGCCTGAGCCTGTGGTAGTAGTGCAGCAAGCGGCGCCTCCGGCACCTGCGCCGCCACCGCCACCTGCGCCCGCGCCGCCGGTAATTGAGCCGCCCGCGCCTGAAGAGAGCAGCGACTTCCCGTTGTTGATATTCATATACTCTGTGGCGGGTGTAGCAGCCATACTTATGATGGCAGGCATAATATACGCAATATATGGGCTGACAAGGCCAACTCCATACGGCTACATATACGATGACGATAATGAATTGCTCGTGGATTTCACCACGCTTGAGCGCTCGTTCCTGACTCTCGTAAATTCGAAGAATCTTCTCCAGGGAGAGGAACTAGGAATACCTGAGTTGCACGGGCTGTCATTCTACTTCAGCAAAGAAGATGTGGAGATACGCAGCTCGCAGACAGAGCCTAGTATTCGAATTAACAACAGGCCACTCATCAGCGGCGAGGAGTTGAGCGCCGGCAACCAGTCCTGGATTGGTACACAGGGCAAGCTGTTCAGCCTGCACCTGACGAAGCCAGCCGATGAGACCGAACCGTACATCGCTCCGGTGGTAGGCGACGACTAAATCGATTAGCAGTAGCTCGCGTGGCGAGAGCGAGAATAACAGAGGCGCTGGCAAGCATATTGCCAGCGCCTCTGTTTCTGCACGATCGCGTTCATGCATTCAGAAATAGGTCAGAGCTATTCGGACTCGTCGATACGGATTGTCTTCATAGCGTCGCCAGGTGTCCTCTGGCGCATAGGGTCTCGGACCGTAATGCCATTCACCACATCCATTCCAGACACCACCCTGCCGAACACAGAGTGGTGGTCGTCCAGGTGCGGTGTGGGAACGAAGGTAATGAAGAACTGGCTACCGTTAGTTCCACGTCCGCCCCGAACGCCTGCATTTGCCATCGACAAAACGCCCGGCGTGTCGTGGCGCAGACTCGTATGAAACTCGTCGTCGAACTGGTAGCCCGGCCCACCGCTACCTGAGCCTGTCGGATCACCACCTTGCGCCATGAAGCCGGGAATGACGCGGTGGAAGGTTATGCCGTCATAGTAGCCTTCACGCGCCAGAAATACGAAGTTGTTCACGGTTATAGGTGCATCGGCAGCGAACAGCTCTATCTCTATCTCGCGGCCATTCTCCAATTCAATAGTCGCTGTGTACTTTTTGCCCTGATCTATCGCCATCGCTGGCGGAGCACTGTATTGCTTGCTTACCACAATTCCTCCAATCGGTCTTCAATAAACTATTTTTCTTCGATTCTAATCGTCTTGATTACATCGCCAGGTGTGGTCGCGCTGCCAGGGTCCCTCAGGCTGATGCTCATCACGACATCCATACTGCCTTCTTCAACTCTGCCGAACACAGAGTGGCAGGATTCAGCCGCGCAGTCCTTTTCCGAACCGTCCAGATTGTATCCGTCAAGGAAATGTGTCTCGCGGAAAGTTATGAAGAACTGGCTGCCGTTGGTTCCTTGCCCGTTTCGCATGCCCGCGTTGGCCATCGAGAGTATGCCGGGGCCGTCGTGTCGCAGGTCGGGGCTAACTTCGTTGTCGAAGCGGTATCCCGGCCCACCTCCACCTGTGCCTGTCGGGTCGCCCGTCTGCGCCATGAAGCCTTCCAGCACGCGGTGAAAGGTTACTCCATCATAGAAGCCTTCGTTAGCAAGGAAGACGAAGTTGTTCACCGTCGTAGGCGCTCCGTCCTCGAACAAGTCTATGATAATCTCGCCACCCTTCTCCAGCTCAATGACCGCCGTGATGTCTTTGCTCGTGTCAATCGTCATTGGTGGCGGCGAGTCCCACTCCTTGATCGCGGGTTCAGATGCAGGCGCCGGTGCCGCAGCAGCCGGCTGAGTGGGCGCAGGCTTAGCAGGCGCGGCAGTGGGTGCTTTCGGAGCACCAAGTTCCGGCTCGCCAGAACTGCAAGCCATTGCCAGCAGCGCAAGCCCCGCCGCAGCCACAAACGCAATTTTCCATGAGTGTCTCATTAGCATTTTCTTCACAAAACCTCCCAGTAAAATGACGCTGCAATAGGCGCGTCAACGGGACTATTCTACAATCACCGCAAGTTAATCGCTACCCTACCCTATCGTCTCCACTGACACTAGTCAGTGGTATATGCGAGGTGCAGCGTCTGTTCAACAATGTAAGCGGCTTTCGGTGCAGATCAGGTTGACAGATTGTTGCTTATGTATTCCAAGTGTAACGATGTCCGCATGTAACGCCGATTGTTCCCGCTGTGTTATAAATGAGGTAAGACCTCCTACACAGAAGTGCCAATTAGCAGGACATACTATCAGTACGTCAGATTCGACCGCCAAGCAACTAAAACGCAGCGCCACATCCGCCTGTCACGCGCAAAAGGCAATGGTGGAGATGCGCGCGCTGACGAAGCGTTACGAAGAAGGGACCGAGGCGCGCTCAGTCATCGAGCATGCAGACGCCGAGATTCATCGCGGCGAATTCGTCGCTCTTGCGGGTCCTAGCGGCTCCGGCAAGACCACGCTGCTCAACCTCATCAGCGGAATTGACACGCCAACAAGCGGAGATGTGCTGATAGACTCCGTGCCTATTACGAAACTCTCTGAGAAAGAGCGCACGCTATTCAGACGAAAGAACATCGGCTTCGTCTTCCAGTTCTTCAATCTGATTCCTACACTGAGCGTAAAGGAGAACCTACTTCTGCCGCTCCAGCTCAATAGCTTTCCAAACGCCGAGTCGGACGATAGAGTCATGTACCTGCTGGAACGGATTGGCATGGGAGATCGGATTGACAGCTATCCGGACAGGCTTTCAGGCGGCGAGAAGCAGCGCGTTGCCATTGCCCGCGCTCTCGCCCACAACCCGCCGCTCATCCTTGCCGACGAGCCTACCGGCAACCTCGACGCCGATACGGGTAGGGCGATCCTGTCCCTTCTAAAGAGCCTTATAGATGGCAGCGGCAAGACGATGGTCATCGTGTCTCACAGTGATGTAGTCGCGGGGATGGCAGATCGAGTGCTTGCAATGGAGGATGGGAAGCTGGTGGAACGAATCCGAGGCGAAAGTCATGTCAACAACCGACTGCATTCTTGACTGGATCGCCACGAATGCGGGGCGCGATATATGAGCAGAACGCTGTGGCTTTCAAGCGCACGCTACATCATCAGCCGACCGTGGCAAACGGCGCTCTCAGTTCTGGGAATAACACTCGGCGTCGCCATAGTGGTCGCCATAGACCTAGGCAATCAAAGCGCCAAGCATGCGTTCAGCCTGTCCAGCGACGCCGTTTCCGGCAAGGCTACCCATCGGATTGTCGGCGGACCCGGAGGTCTGCCGGAGGATGTCTATCGGGTGTTGCGTGTGGAGTTGGGTGTAAGGACGTCCGCGCCTATCGTGGAGGGCTACGCCTACCTGCCCAAAGAGACGCACAACGGCGGGGCGCTCCGCCTCCTTGGAATTGACCCGCTTGCTGACGCTCAATTCCGTCCATACACTCGCAGCAGCCCGCAAGTCGGCAGAGCGAATGCACCTGTGCAGAACGTCGCATCCTTGCTCGTCATACCCAACAGCGCACTTATATCGGTCGAGACCGCTAAGGAACTGGGGCTGCAGGCGGGGGATCCCGTCAAACTCAGGATTTCGGATAAGCTGCACCTGGTTGAGATCGCAGGTCTGATAACCCCTCGCAACAGCCTGAGCAGCGAAACACTCAAGAACCTGGTCATAACGGACATTTCCACGGCTCAGGAGCTCATCGGATATGAAGGGCGTCTGAGTCATATCGACCTGATTGTATCTTCCGACGAGAACGGCGATGAGTCGCTAGCACGCATACGTCGCGTTCTGCCCGCCGAGGCGACACTCGTCAGTTCGGCGACCCGCTCAGAGACTATCGACGAGCTTACGAGTTCATTCGACGACAACCTGTTTGTCATAAGCCTCCTAGGTCTGATCGTCGGCGCGTTCCTGATATACAACGCGATGGCATTCTCAGTAGTGCAGCGCCGTCCGGTAATTGGAGCGCTGCGTGCTCTGGGCGTAACAAGGCAGCAGATTTTCGCTCTTGTGCTCAGTGAGGCGCTGGTTATTGGACTTATCGGCTCTGTCATAGGCGTGCTGCTCGGTATAGTAATCGGGCGCGGAATACTGAATATCATCACGCAGACCATTACAGACCTCTTCTTCGTGGTATCGGTGCAGGAACTCTCCATTCCGGTGTGGTCGCTCGTGAAGGGCGCGCTGCTAGGGCTGTTCGCAACATTGGCGGCGGCGTTCGTGCCTGCACTTGAAGCGACCGGCGTTTCCGCACGAGAAACGTTGTCACGTTCGCACCTTGAAGAGCGCTTCAGAGGCGCCATACCGCTCGCCTCTGCCGCCGGAGTTGCTCTGGCAGCCATCGGCGTGGCGCTCATACTTTTACCAGCCAGGTCTCTAATTCTGGCCTTCACGGGCATAGGCGCGCTTGTTCTGGGCTATGCGATGCTCACGCCCGCGTGCGTCATTTTGTTCAGCAAGGCGCTCGCGCCGCCCATGCGCGCTATATTTGGCGCAATGGGTGCGATGGCAGCACGGGGGATAGCCGCATCCATCAGCCGTACGGCTGTCGCTATCGCCGCCCTCGCTGTCGCTATATCCATCACGATTTCCATAGATACGATGGTGCAGAGCTTCCGTGGCACAGTCGTTCAGTGGTTGGATAATTCGCTAGGCTCGGACCTATACATATCTCCGACCTCGTTCAATTCGCGAGGAGGCGCGACAGGTTTGTCGCCTCAGTTCGTCGAGCGCATACGAGCGGTTGAAGCGGTTGCAAGCGTCCGCACCGTTCGCAATGCGCGTGTCAACTCGCAGAGTGGTGAAGTGGAACTGCTTGCATTTGACACAAGCTACGACAATTTCGTTCGCTACAACTCATTCAAGGAGGGAAGCCCCGCGCTGATTTGGGACGATCTGCAAAGCGGCGACGCCGTAGCCGTGTCCGAGCCTTATGCGTACCACAATGATAAGAGCATAGGATCAACGATTAGACTGCACACATCCGAGGGGGAACGAGAATTTCGCATTGCGGGCATCTACTACGACTACCGTAACTCAGCGAACGGCAAGGTGATGATGAGCGGCAGCCTGTACAATCGCTACTGGAACGACGCCAATGTCACCGGAATTGGCGTGACGGCGGCAGACGGAGTTGCCGTGCGCGACCTGAAGAAGGCAATCAGTCGCGCAATCGGCAACGGTGCTGAGGTCGAAATTCGCTCCAACGCCGAATTAAAAGCTGCTGCGCTGGAGGTTTTCGAGCGAAGTTTCGCCATTACGTCGGTTGTGCATGCGTTGTCAATAGCGGTGGCATTCGTGGGTGTGCTGAGCGCACTGATGGCGATGCAGATGGAGCGATCGACCGAATTCGGAACGCTTCGCGCCATAGGCTTCACGCCGACACAGGTGTGGCTGATGTTCACAACGCAGACCGGGATGATGGGCATAGCCGCGGGCCTGCTCGCGGTGCCACTGGGCTTGATACAGGGAGCAGTCCTGATATTCGTTGTCAATCGCAGATCGTTCGGCTGGTCGATGGATATGGAAATCTACCCGATGATGCTGGCGCAGGCGGTCGTGATTGCCGCCGCCGCCGCTCTGCTCGCATCGGTCTATCCTGCATTCAGGATGTCGCGCTCGTCGCCCGCCGAGGTGCTGCATGAAGAATAGCCTCTTGCGGCTAGTATTAATCGCGGCGATCCTAGCGGTAGTGATAGCGGTCTTAGGCGGCGCTGCCTATGCGCTGTCCGGTCCCTCGGATGCGGAGGTCAGCGCGAGCCTGACCCTCGCCGATGCGCTGAACGCGAACGACGCAGGCTTCGAGAAGGTCACTGAACCACGTAAGTTTACTTTTCCTGATGACCACGGTCCGCACCCTGAGTACGCCCTCGAATGGTGGTATTACACGGGCAATCTCGATACGGCCGAAGGGAGGCACTTCGGATACGAGCTTACCTTCTTCAGGATAGGCTTGACCACGGCCGATGCGCAGCGGACATCAGAGTGGGCATCGAAGCAGATGTACACCGCTCACTTCGCGCTGACCGATGTGGAGGGCAACGACTTCTATTCTTTCGAGCGCTACAGCCGTGACGCGCTCGGATTGGCAGGCGCAATCGGCGCGCCCTTCCGCGTCTGGCTTGAGGACTGGTCGGTCGAAGCCATGGGGGAAAGCGCCTTGCCAATGCGACTTTACGCCAGCGACGAAGGGCTTGAGATCAATCTGACACTGGGCAGCGAAAAGGGCATAGTGCTTCATGGCGAAGATGGTTTCAGCCGCAAGGGCACCGGCGCAGGGGAAGCGTCCTACTACTACTCCCTGACTCGCATGCCAACGGACGGGACGATAACGGTGAACGGCAAAGCGCATACGGTAAGTGGTATGAGCTGGCTTGACAGAGAATGGAGTTCGACGCAGCTTTCGGACGAGCATGCCAGCTGGGACTGGTTTGCACTCCAGCTTTCTGATGGGCGCGACATTATGTACGGCGTGTTGCGTCCCCGTGACGACACAGGCAGCGCTTTCCACCTGGGCACGGTGGTCGAGGCAAACGGCGACTATGCGAGCATCGACGGACAAGGCGTTCAGGTCGATGTACTAGACCAGTGGCAAAGTCCGCGAGGCGGAACTTACCCATCCCGCTGGCGATTCCAGATGCCGGCAGAGGGCTTAGATATTGAGATCACTCCATACATCAGCGACCAGGAACTCGACACCATCGTCCGCTACTGGGAAGGCGCGGTGCGAATAGACGGCACTTCCTCGGGACAGCCCATTTCCGGTAGCGGCTATGTCGAGTTGACCGGATACGCCGATTAACCTTCGTTAAGGAATTGCACCGCCGCGTCAGCATCCAAGAGCGGATAGATGTCAAACTCCGCGGGAATCATCTCGGACCACTCTGTCAGGAGGCGATGCAATTCCTCGTTGGATTCGACATCGAAGAGCGCCACGGCTCCTCGTCCTGTGCGTGCATAGAAAGCCCTCGCAAGTCCCTTATCGAGCTTGTCCTGCGCCCAGGGCCAGTACTTCTTCCTAGTTTCCCGTACTTCGGATGGGCGCGTCGGGTGCGGGCTGCTTATTGCGAGAAAGAGCATGTGTAGGTTCCTTCCTGAATCTCAGGCCTGCTTAATATTTGAGATTTCTAGCAGCATATTCTACAACAATTAGGCGGCACACCGACTGGTCTGCCAGTCTATAGAAATAAGCCTTCCAAGCATTTGCAGACAGTGGCAACCCTGTGATAATCTCATACGCGGCATCTTGCCTGCGTCCGAAGGAGCAGCACATGAACATCAATTTCACCTGCATTGTGCAGGAAGGCGTCGTGCCTGACGACCTCCGTGTCAAGCTGGCAGGCGAAATCAAGCGTATCAGCGCCTCCGTCCTCAGCATAGCCGAAGATGGTATAGACGTCAGTTATTACGAGGTTCGCAACGGCTTTGGCTTCCGAGGAGGCGAAGTATCCACGACGTCAACGGTCCGAGGACAACTCACTAAGCCGATAGACCAAGATACACGCGTAAACCTGATGACTCAGATACTGAACGTGTGGGTCGCCGAAACAGGATGCGAAATTGACGAGCTACTAGTGTCCGCGCGTGACCCGCAGTAATCCAATATCATCAGGCAGGAAATAGGCAGACAAGGCATCAAAAAAGAAAGGGAAGAATATGCCGTATTACAAGTGCATCGTACCTGAAGGCTCCGTAGAGTTCGAGAAGAGGAAGGCAGTCGCCAAGGCCTTCACTGACATCCACTGTGGCAGCACAGGCGCGCCGCGAACCTTCGTGCATTGCGAGTTCATTGAGTACCCCGCGGGCGGCGACAACGGCTACGACAGCGACGCTACATACTACATGGACGGCGGCAACCGCGCTGGCAGGCCCGAGGAAGTCAAGCAGAAGCTGCTTAGCGACCTCATTGGCGCCTTTGTCGAGATTACCGGCATCTCTCCGGACGACATTGACGGCAGGATCACCGAGGGCAAGGCATCTCAGACCATGGAAGGCGGTCATGTGCTGCCCGAACCCGGCGAAGAGGGCCCTGAATGGTTCGAACACGCCGCTGCCGACTAACTCTTACGCCTACGATCTGAGCTTGCACTCTATTGCGCCCAGCTTTCGCTGGGCGCAATTCTTTTGCTCAACCCTTGCGCGTAGATTCCAATACGGCAAGATTTGAAATAACGCGGCACGCTGTATAACATATCGCGGTAAGCAAACTCGCAGCTACTGAGGACACCCGGATGAAAGTCACCGATGTGAAAGAAACGGTTTTCAACTGGTAGCAGCAGCTTTAGAATACGGGCAAGGGCGGAGGAACATGCGCGACTTCGTACAAGAAATAACGTTGGGCACTCCCGCGGATTGTAGCATACCGTTCACTTGAACCTATCGAGGGGCAGCAGAATTGCCAAATATGACAACCAAGAGGCGCACTTGATGGACCTGAACAAGAGAATGTACGAATCCCCCCTTCACCGGTGGCTGGGGGTCGAATTACTCCGCGCCGAAGCCGGCAATGTTGAGGTACGCCTGCCCTTTCGCGAAGAGTTCCTCGCCTCAGACGACCGCCTGAACGTGCATGGCGGCATCATTTCCACCCTCGCGGACCTGACCACTTGCTTTGCTATGATGAGCAGCACGGGCAAGGACGCACCAAACATGAACCTTCAGGTGGACTACCTGCGAATGGTCGGCCCCGACACCGACCTGATCGCTCACGGCAAGGCGGTCAAGACCGGGCGCACCGTTGGCGTCGCCGATGTTGAAATACGCACGCCGGAAGGCAGGCTAGTAGCTGTCGGCCGCTCTACACTAGTCAACAGCGCCCCGCCGCGCGAGACACTCACACAGCGATAGGATCAACATGCGCGCAGTCGTCATAAATGAACCTGGTGGGCGCGACAAGCTCATCCTCGACGATGTTCCCGACCCGGTGCCCGCAGCCGGTGAAATACTGCTGCGCGTCAAGGCCGTCGGGCTGAACTACCTCGACATATTCGTGCGGTGCGGCATGCCGGGCCTGCCAATTGACCTGCCGCGCATATCCGGAGGCGACATCGCGGGAAAGGTCGTTGCGCTCGGTGAGGGTGTTACATCTGTCAAAGTAGGCCAGCGCCTGCTCATAGACCCTGCAATAACAATGCCGGACGGCACTGGTGGCGCGCTGGGCGAAAGCGCCACCGGCGGCCTGTCCGAGTATTTCGCAATATCTGCGGACAACACCATCCCTCTGCCGGATGATGTAACCTATGAGCAAGCCGCCGCCCTGCCAATCGCATACGGCACGGCGTGGCGCATGCTAATTACGCGCGGCAAGCTCCAAGCCGGCGAGAGCATCCTCATTCTCGGCGCGAGCGGCGGCGTAGGCACGGGCGCTGTGCAGATAGCCAAGATGCTCGGCTGCGAGGTGTTCGCCGCAGCAAGCAGCCCCAACAAGCTCGCTCAGCTGAAGAAACTTGGCGCAGACCATCTCGTGAACTACATTGAACATCCGGAGTTCCACCGTTATATCCGCAGCCTGACCGGTGGTGAAGGTGTGGATGTGGTTGTGAACTACACGGGCGGAGACAGTTGGGTTCGCAGCCTCAAGGCAGTAAAGCACGGAGGACGAATCCTCACTTGCGGCGCAACAGCCGGCTTCGACCCGCCGACTGACATCCGCTATATCTGGCGCAGGGAGATGGACATACGTGGTTCCGACGGATGGCGCAGGCAGGACCTCATAGACCTTCTTGACGCCGTGCGACAAGGAAGTATCATACCAGTCATAGGCGCGGTCCTTCCCCTGAAAGAAACCGCAGAGGGACACCGGCTGCTGGAAGACAGAGAAATCTTTGGAAAGGTAATCATCACGCCATGACAGTAGAGAAGCATCCATCCAAGAATTTTGGCGAACTCTTCTGGCGTCCGGTCCTACTTTACCCGGACAAAATAGTCATTGAGCAAGGCGAGGTCTCACTGACCTACGCCGAACTGGAAGAGCGCACGCAGCAGGTGGCGGCCGCTTTGACACGTCTCGGCATCAGTAGAGACGACAAGGTCATGCTGCTGATGACCAACGACTACCGCTTCGTCGAGACACTTTTCGGCATCATACGCATTGGAGCCGTTGCAGTGCCCGCGAACATCAAGCTCGGCAACGACAATCTAATTTTCATAGCAGAGCATAGCGACTCGCGCATCCTCATCGCCCACGAGGAACTGTTGGACAAGGCGCAGGCGGTCCAGAACGGCGCGGCAAATATCGAGGACACCTTGCTTGTCGATGGCGACGTTCCGGGCATGCTCGATTACGAATCCTCGCTTGCGGCGGAGCGGGACGGTTTCACCACCGCACAGGTCGAGGACGATGATGTTGCCATGATGATGTACACATCAGGCTCAACGGGTCGGCCAAAGGGCTGCCTCCTCAGCCACGCTAGCAAGTGGTGGACTGCCCGCTCAGGTGTGTGCGCGATGATGAATGTCCAGTCCGATCGTGCTCTCATCGTCGGGCCGCTATACCATGCCAACGCCCTATGGGGCAGCCTCATGCCTATGCTCTATGTCGGAGGCTCTGCCGCCATAGTGCCGGACTTCGCCGCTGTGCCGGTCATCGAGGCAATTGACCGCCACAAGCCGATATTCATGTCCGGCACTCCTTCGATGTACAGCCTGCTGCTTGCCGAGCGCGAGGCCTTGCAGGCGAACGACGTAACCTCCTTTGAGTACCTGTCCTGCGGCTCCGCGCCCGTGCCCGAAGAGCTGATGCAAGAGATAAAACGCGTCTTCGGCTGCGAGGTCATCGAAAGCTACGGACTCACCGAGGCGGGAGCGAATGTGCTCTCCCCACGCTGGGGAATCAAAAAGCTGGGTAGCTGCGGCTTGCCTGTCATGGATGTCGAAGTTCGCATCGTTGATCCTGAAGACGATAGCCGCGACTGCGAACCCGGCGAAATTGGCGAACTTTGGAGCAAGGGCCCACCCAACCTGCTCGGCTACTACAAGCAGCCGGACGTTACCGCAGAAAAGATGACTCCGGACGGCTTCGTCAAGTCCGGCGACCTAGTGTACGCCGACGAACAAGGCTACATCTACTTCCAGGGTCGTGTGGACGACATGATTAACTGCGGCGGCGAGAATGTATATCCCAAAGAAGTAGAAACAATCATTCTTCAGCATCCCGCAGTCGCCGATGTTTCAGTAGTATCGGCGCACCATCGGGTCAAAGGGGAAGCGCCAGTAGCGTGGGTGGTTCTGCACAAGGGCGAGAACACCGACGAGATGGAACTGAAGCAGTTCTTCTTCAGCAACGGACCCGCCTACGCCCATCCGCGGCGCGTGTTCTTCGTGGATGAGATACCGGTCTCAGGCACAAACAAGATTGACCGCAAGTGGCTCACGGAAGAGGCCGCCCGCCGCATCCCGGAGGGAATCACAGGTGGTATGGGATAGACGCACTATGACACAAACCTTGTTCCTGAAGAACGCCCGTATCATAGACGGTAACGGCGGTGCGCCAACCGAAAGCCAATCTGTTTTGGTCAGGGATGGACGCATCAGCGAAATCGCTCCTGCCGAGTCCCTACTTGCACCTGCGGATGGGATTGAAATTGACCTCAGCGGGAAGACGCTGCTTCCTGGCTTCATAGACTGCCATGTGCACATTCTGGGCTACCCGGATCCGCGCCTCGCTCCGCGCCGGTCCAACGTCCCAATACGCGACGACGCCTACCTATATGAAGGGACGCAGCCTGCTGTATGCCGTCAACGCCTGCCACAAGACTCTAGAGGCGGGCTTCACGACCATCCGTGACCTCGGCGGCCAAATGAAATCTTCGCGCTGCGCGACAGCCTCGCAGCCGGCGAGCACATTGGACCACGTTTGCTCGCAGCAGGCAAAGGCATCACGCACACCGGCGGGCACGGTACCGAGTACAGCAACGATATGGCTCACGTTGCCGATGGTGCCGACGAGGTATTGAAGGCCATTCGGTATCAGGCCGTCGCAGGCGCAGATGCCATCAAGATCATCGGCGGCGCTCGCCCGGCACTCTCGCCGCCCTTCCGCGGACGCGACGGTTACACAACCGAAGAACTCATTCCCGGGGTGCAGGAAGCGCACCGCGCCGGAATTAAGGTCGCGTCACACGCGCACTCTCACACTGAGGGAATCAAGAAATGCATCCGCGCGGGCGTGGACTCCATAGAGCACGGCTTCCCTCTCGATGAAGAAGCAGCAGACACGATGGCGGAGCGTGGCACCTACCTGTGCCCTACTCTCTCAGTAACGCCGGCGGCGGCTAAAGCCATCGAGGAAGGTCTGTGGACATACCCGGGATCGGAGGAACAGATAAAGCGCATGGAAGGCTATGCTCGCAATACCATCGCTCTGGCGAAGCAGTCGGGCGTGAAAATCGCGCTAGGGACGGACGCCGCGATGCCTCTGGTCTTCCACGGCGACAACGCGCACGAGTTCGAGTTGATGGTGGAATACGGATTGACACCGATGGAAGCCATCGTCACAGGGACGCGCAACGCCGCCGACAACATCGGCTTGCTGGATGACTTGGGCACTATCGAAGCCCGCAAGTTTGCGGATTTGGTGGCCGTGAACGGGAACCCGCTCGACGACATCAGCATCCTGCGAAACCCCTCCAACATTGCCCTCGTGATGCAACAGGGAATAATTGTGAAAGACGGACTTGGCTAATTGCTATGGCTGCTCGCCATACGCCCAAGCCTTGATTAGGTGATGCGCTATCGCCAGTGGCGCGGGCACCGTCAGGCGCTCGCTCTTGCCCTCCAGTGCCAGCAGGACTTCGGACCGCTCAAACCACTGAACATCAGTCATCTCTTCGGCGTCCATGTTGATTTCCGTCGTGGCGGCTTCGGCAATGCAACCAATCATCAGCGACGAGGGAAACGGCCAAGGCTGCGACGAGTGGTAGCGCACATTCTTTACTTGTATGCCGGACTCCTCCATAATCTCGCGCGCCACAGCCTCTTCTATCGCCTCGCCTTGGTCCATAAAACCGGCAAGCGCCGAATACATACGCATCCGCTGCAGCCGTCCGCGTGACTGCCCTAACAGGCAACGATCATTTTCAGTGTCGGCGACAACCATGATGATAACCGGGTCAGTGCGCGGGAAGTGCTGCGCCTTGCACGATGGGCAATACCTCACCTGACCGCCGCGCCGCTTCTCTGACGGCTGACCGCATACTGAGCAGAAGCGATGCCGTCTATGCCAGTCCAGTTGCGCTCGCGCCTGCGCTACAATGCCCCCATCCGGTCCCGGCAGAAGCTCGCCCGCCGCCCTGCAATCCTCGAATCGCATCTCCGTCCAATCCTCGATGAATGCGGCCGCGTCTTCATTCACCTCTATGGCGAAGCGTGTCGAACCGTCCATCATGC
Source organism: Dehalococcoidia bacterium (assembly GCA_965221045.1). GTDB lineage: Bacteria > Chloroflexota > Dehalococcoidia > Lucifugimonadales > JADFKI01 > Bin90. The sequence goes on along the minus strand of OZ244863.1, from coordinate 3,225,490 downwards.
CCAGGAGAGTCGGCGTGCTCACCGTACTGTCCGACGGAATCGCATCCGGCGGCAGCCATCCAAGTGTCGGCTCAGGGTCAACGCCAAGCAGCACATTAAGCTCACTAAACGGCAGAAAGAGGCTCTGTGGGTCCTGCGCTTGTGCTTCTATCCAGTCCTCATCGCGCCGCTCTCGCTCGCCTCTATCCAGCGGATTGCCCGCAAACACATGTGGCTTCCTCAATGGCTACACTCTCTTTCTTTCGCTCAGTCTATAAGCGCGTCAGTCGCCCAGAGGGATTATACAGAACCAATGTCGCATCATGCTATAATCCGCGCAGCCAACGGCGAAAGGAAGCCAGATATGGACTTGGAGAGCCTGTTAGAACTGATAGCAACGTTGAGTGAGCGCATTAATGAACATGGCTCGGCCCTCAGACAATCTGAAGCGCTTACGCGCACATCTCTTGTTGATCCACTGCTGCGAAAACTCGGATGGGACACCGCCGACTTATCTGTCGTGATTCATGAGTACAAGTCGTCAAGAGGCTCCGCAGACTACGCACTTCTCAGCAATAACAAGCCCGCAATGATAATAGAAGCCAAGAAACTGGACACGAGACTTCGCAATGCCGTCACACAGGCAATCAACTACTGTACGCTAGAGGGTATTGACTACTTCGCAGTAACCGATGGCAGGCAATGGGATATATATGAAACTCACCGACGCGGCAATTTGGACGAGAAGAGGATAACAGAGTTTGATATTACGCATGAGCCTGCGGAGGTGTGCCTGCAGGCGTTGGCGCTGTGGCGCCGCAGTGTACAAATAGGATGCGTCAACCCAGGGCAGCCTCCTATTGTGGAAATTACTCAATCGTCAACTGATACATTAGACACTCGGCCGATTGAGTTGCAACTTGAGCCTGGACCACCCACTGCCATTCCCGAACCAGTCACTCAGACTTTTGTCAGTCCATTTAACACTGATGAATGGATACCTTTGTCAGAACTCAATGCACAACCAGGCGACAAGCCAGAGGCAATTCTATTTCCAGACCAGTCGCAAGTTATCATTGGGAATTGGGCAACTGTAGTTGCAGAAATCACGAGGTGGCTTCTAAACAACAATATCTTAAACGATACTCTCTGCCCAATTCAGTACGGGGACCGATACCTATTAGCGGTCGACCCTGTCCACCCAAACGGGGAGCAATTCAGCCGTAGCAGACTCGTGTCAACCCTCTACGTTTACACAGGAAGTAGAAACAGATCTCATGTGAGAAATGCCAAAATAATCATAAATCATGTGGGCCAAGACCCATCCCAATTCAAAGTCCGCCTCTCATCCTAAAGCCCAAATCCTATTATCCTGTCCATCGATGTTAAGCGTCTTGGAGCACACTCAAATGCCCACGTATGAAGAATTTCGCGGCAGCCACACCGTCCTTGCTACTCCCTTCACAGCGGACGGCAGCGGCATCGACACCGAAGCCCTAAGCCGCCTAGTTGACTGGCAGATTGAGTGCGGCAGCCACGGCCTCATCCCGCTCGGCAGCACTGGCGAGTTCCTGTCGGTCAGCGACGCCGAGCGCACGCAGATAGTTGAGACGATCGTGGAAGGAGCGGACGGTCGCGTTCCAGTGCTCATCGGCACTGCGGACGAGTGGACAGATAAGGCGGTGCGCTTCTCGCTTGAGGCAGAGGCAATCGGCGCGGACGGACTGATGATCATCTCGCCCTACTACTCCAGTCCCACTGAGGACGAGCTTTTCGAGCACTTCCGCCGTATCAGCGACGCCGTATCTATCCCCATTATGGTCTATAACAACCCGAATACCGCCAATGTTGACCTGCGCCCGGAGTTCGTGGCTCGCCTAGGAACATTAGAGAATGTACGTTACATCAAGGAATCGAGCGGCGACATATCGCGTGTGCGTGAAATCCACCGAATCAGCGACACGGTGTCGGTCTTTGCCGGATACCATCCATTCGAGTCGCTGGCAGCGGGCGCAAAGGGCTATGTATCGGTCATCGGCAATTTCTTGCCTGCGGAATCGGCGGCGGTCTGCGACCTGATGGACGAAGGCAGGCACGGCGAGGCTTTGCTTCTCTACAACCGCATGATTCCCCTGCTGAACGCCATCGCAGGCGACAAGTACGTGTCGGCGACCAAGTGCGCCATGGCGGCTGTTGGCATGTCCATTGGCGACCCGCGTCCTCCGAGGCTCGCGCTGCCGGAGGCGGACGCGATGCAACTGCATCAGCTCATCACGGAGTTCAAAGCGGAAGCAGCGGTGCAGGAAGCGGCAGACTAAGCCAATCCGTCTGGCAAATCAACCAGCATCGTGGTGGTGTCAAGGTTGACATCCAGAACCACATCCGGCAGAGCAGGTATCAGGATGTCGCGCCGACCTTCCTGGTGAACGACATATACGTCGTTGCTGCCTGTGACGATTATTTCGTTGACTGTACCTAGCTGCTCCCCGTCGCCCGCCAGCACGCGCATGCCCAGAATCTGGAAGTGATAGTACGTGCCATCGGGCAATGGTTCCACCTGCTCCAGCAGCACGGTCAGATCCTCGCCACGCAGCGCTTCAGCCTGCGTGCGATTATTGGCGGCGTCCAGTTTTACGGTAATACCGCGTTTGCTCTTGCGGGCGTACTCCACCCGCGTGGGTTTACCTTTAAGCCACAGAACGCTGCCTATAGCAAAACGCTCTGGAGCGTCCGACAGCACTTCCACGCCTACATCGCCACGCAATCCCCACGCGGAGCGTATTCTGCCTACAATGACGGGTAATTCCTGCTTAGCTGACATGAAGACTTGAGGGGAAGGACTAGTCAATCTTAAGGATGACTCTGGTGCCGTCCTTAACGGCGGCTACGCGCAGCAGCGCGCGAATTGACTGCGCCACCCTACCCTGTCGACCGATTACTTTGCCCTTGTCGGATGGTGCAACCTCAAGGTTGAGGATGATAAGTCCGTCGCCTTCTTCTTCCTGGGTTACCACCACCTCATCGGGGTGCGAGACAATTGCCTTAGCTATGTACTCGACTATATCTTTCATTCGGCACTAGCCGTCTCGGTCTCGGGAGTTGTCTCGGTAACCCCGGCGGCATCCACATCTTCATCTCCGGACGGTTCGGCTTCGGCGGAAACTTCAGCCGTCGGCGCTTCTTCCGGTTCTCCCATCTTGTCGATGAAGCGCTGCACGGCATCCGAAGGCTTTGCGCCCACACTAAGCCATTTGCGCGCCTTATCTTCGTCCATCACAACGGTGGGCGGATCGGTGCGCGGATTGTAGTGTCCGAGATAGTCCACGAACGCGCCGTCACGCGCAGCCCTAGAATCCGCCACAACTATACGATAACTCGGCTGGTTCTTTGCGCCGACCCGTCTCAATCTGATCCTGAGCATTCTTGGTATTCCCTTCTGTTAATGAGCGTTCGCGCTAGTTCGCGGCCTTCGCCTTCTGGAGGGCCTTCATGATGCGCGACTTGCGCCGAGACGCGTTGTTGGCGTGGAGCGCGCCCTTCTGCGCGGCTTTGTCCAACGCAACGAATGCGGCACGGACTGCCTCTTCAGCACTCTCAATGTCCTGAGCGTCGATTAACGTTCGCGCCTTCCTGATTTGCGACTTGGCACGGGTGCGCAGTGGCATATTGCGACTGCGCTTCCTTACCGCTACACGTGTTGACTTTGCACTTGGCACTTCTCTTGTCCTCCTGAATTGCAACCGACGACTTTGTGTCTGTCTGTCGGCGTTACACTCTCGCTCTGCTTACGCCAATCACCCCGCGCACGCTCTCCATCTTGGAGAACAGCCGGTTGAGTTGACTTATTCCATCAACATAAACCGTCAGCGAAATAATGCTGACATCCTTCTCCTCTTCTGAAACACATGAAGCTATATTAACACCTTCCTCGGAAACAAGGGAGGTAATATCCCTAAGCAGTCCCACTCTATCCTGCGCCTCAAGCCGAACGCGGACAGGATGCAACTCGTGAGCCTTGCTCCACCCAACGGGAATCAGGCGCTCCGTTTCTCGTTCCGCGATAATGTTGGGGCAGTTCCGGCGATGAACCGTGACTCCCCTTGTTCGCGTGATGTATCCGACAATGCTGTCGCCGAGAATAGGTGTGCAGCAGTTCGCCATCCGCGTCAGCAGGTCCCCTACTCCTAATACTTCGATACCGGACGCGGGGCTGCTGACAGGAACACTGTATATCTTCTCGAAATCTGAGTCAGGGGGGATTCCCTGGTTCGCAATGCGGTCAACAACCTGCTCTACGGTTATCTCGCCGCCGCCCAGAGCGACCATAAACTCATCGGTACTGCTAAATCCAAGAATGGTCGAAAGCTCTTCGTCCGTCATTGCCAGGTTCAGCCGCCGCAACTGCCTGCGGAAAATATCCTTTCCGCGTTCAATATTAGCTCTGCGCTCCTGCCGGTTGAACCACTGCCTTACCTTTGCGCGCGCGGAGTTCGAGTTGAGATAGCCGAGATTGGGGTTCAGCCAGTCAAGGCTGGGACCTCTCACCGCCTTGCTGGTCATGATTTCAACGGTGTCGCCGTTCTGCAGCGTGTAGGTGAGCGCAACCAGCTTGCCGTTAACTTTCGCCCCAATGCAGCGATGGCCTATATCGGTGTGGATGCGGAAAGCGAAGTCGAGAGGCGTCGCTCCGGCAGGAAGTTCTTTCAGATCGCCTTTCGGCGTATAGACATAAACCTGGTTCTTGAATATGTCCATCTTGAACGATTCTACGAACTCGTGCGAGCCATTCACATCCCGCTGCCAGTCGAGGAGTTGGCGAACCCAGGTCATTTTCTCCTCAAACTCGACGTCGGAAGTGCGACCCTCCTTATAGAGCCAGTGAGCCGCAACTCCATATTCAGCGAGACGGTGCATCTCTTGAGTGCGTATCTGAACTTCGACAGGATGGGCGTCTATGCACAGCACCGTTGTGTGAAGCGATTTGTAGAGATTGTCCTTGGGATTGGCAATGTAATCGTCAAACTGCCCGGGCAAAGGGCGCCAGTTGGAATGCACGACGCCAAGCGCCAAATAGCAATCATTAACGCTCTCAACAAGTACACGCAGGGCAAAGAGGTCATGGATGTCATCCACACCTAAGTTTTGCCGCCTATACTTTTCTGTTTTCTTGTGAATGCTGTAAATGTGCTTGGGCCGACCCGTAACTTCCGCAGTAACATCTGCATTGTCCAGTTCGGATTGAAGCAGCGAGCGCACACCTTCGATATATTCTTCGCGCTCCTGCCTCTTCGCGTTCAGCATGCCAGAGATTTCCTGGTATGCGCCGTTGTTCAGATGCTGAAACGCCAAGTCTTCCAGGCGCCACTTTACCTCCCAGATTCCGAGTCGATGCGCTAGGGGAGCGAATATCTCAAGGGTCTCCTTTGCAATGGCGCGGCGCCTGTTTGGAGACAGCGCCTGGAGAGTGCGCATGTTGTGCAGCCTATCCGCAAGTTTAATCAGCACTACGCGTACATCGGACGCCATGGCGACGAGCATCTTGCGCAGGCTCGCGGCTTGCTGCAAGTCCACATCGGAATCTCGCAGAACGAATCCGTTTTTGCCCTTTTCGAAATCCACCTCTGCCTGAGTCAGCTTCGTCACGCCGTCAACGAGTCCCGCAATTTCCTTGCCGAACTCGTCCTCGATTTCCTCCAAGCAAACGTCGCAGTCTTCTACAACATCGTGCAGCAGACCTGCGGCAAGTGCGTTGGCATCAAGCCTTAGTTCTGCCAAGTAAAGCGCAGTCTGAAGCGGGTGCTCTATGAAAGGCTCGCCTGAGCGCCGCACCTGCCCTTCGTGCGCGTCCGCGGCGTAACGATAAGCCCGACCGATGATGCCCAGCCTATCCGCTGGCAGGTAAGTTCTCGCCTTTTCAAGGAGAGTGTCAACCATATGCTTGTGCCCCTGACAATGCTTGGCAATTGGGAATTAAGCCACCACTTATAGTATATCCCAGTGCACCCAGTCGTACAATCAGTTGAAGCGGCAACAACTCAACTAGGCAAGGTCTATTCGAATGGAACTTAGCCGCCAGTTCTGCGTCTCTTCCTCGCAATTGCGAATGACTCCCAACTGTAGGCAAATGCCCCAACGCACAGCAGCGCAACGCCGAGTATCAGCCCTCGGCCAGGGTCTTCGCCAAGTATGAACCATGCCAAAATGACGCCCGACACGGGCTGCACAAAGTAGAAGAATGCAATTGAGGACGGCAGGTATCGCTTAACTAGCCACGCGTTGCTAAGAAATCCGACTCCAGCAATTACTATGCCCTGATATCCGAGCGCGAGCCAAAACCCGATGTCAGTTGTATATATGGGAGTCTCGAAAATGTAACTTCCAATACGCAGAAGCAGTGTTCCAATTACGAGCTGTCCCAGCATCAGTTTGCCTTCAGAAACGTTCTGCGCGAAGTTTGACAGCATAATCATCCTGAACCCCAGTAAGCCTGCCGATACCAGGCTGAGCACATCGCCGAGAATGGTGACGCCTTCCTCCTGACCTACGCCGGTATCTCCGAAGACGACGACAAGAACACCAGCATAGGAGAGGAACAGCGCGAGTCCCTTCCAGAGTGTCAGGCGATCGGAAGGTATGAAGAACCTCGCCAGAGTCGCAGTCCAGATGGGCAATGTGGAGTTAAGAGCGACGCCGTGTCCAGCGGAAGTGAGGTCTTGCCCCACATTCATAATTATTAGCTGCACGGAGAAGAGCGCGCCAAGCACCAGCAGCGGCTTCACCTCGTGCCTTGCAATCGCCAGAGATTCCCTTCTGACCGCCAGGTATGCGAGCGTGACGATGCCTCCTAATACGAAGCGCATCCAACCTACCTGCATGGGCGCGCCATGCTCAAGAGATGCCTTCAGGCTGACATTGTTGCCACCCCACATCGTCGCCACTAGCAGCGCAAAGGCACTCGGAATAAGCCCTGCTGGACGACGTGTCTCCTCGCCCGATTTCCCCAAATGCCTAGACATCCCTTCGCAGGCGAAACCTCGAATCCACCTTGTGATTTGTGATAGTTAGCACCGTGCCACTGCTGTCATCCGGCCTAACTGAATTAAGGATTGGCGGCATTAATCAGGATTCCGCACAGACTTCTGAAGGCGGTCCACTCGAAGGAATAGTTAACAAAGTTCACGCGAGGCATTCTACCATACCAGTGTGGTACTTCCCCAATTTGCTGTCTAGTCAATAGCATTTCGGTTAGGATAAAGTATAGGTAACCTTCAAACACTTGCAGTAGATGTTGCTATTAAAAAGGGTAGCCGCATTCAATGCAGCGCAAACCTCCCAGGCGCGTGAAAAGAACTGCCTCGGGGTACTTTCTTGCCCTCTCAGCAAATAACGCGGCGGCGTCAAGGGGAAATGACTTTGCCCATTTCGTAGTCGCCTTTCTTTTGTTCCTCGCCGTATTTTTCGCCCTTTATGGGACATCCTCTTATACTGAAGCCCACGCCCAAGTATCAACTCCGATAGGGGCAATACCTGCTCAGCCAGGCGAAAGAGTCCTAGGACAAGCGTGCCGGAGGTGAGTTTGGTAAGTCTCGACCCTTCGCCGGTGCGAGAAGGCCAAAGCCTGCAAATTACAGTGCGAATTGATCCCACTATAACAGAGCAGAACAAGGTTATCAGGAGCGGAGTTCGAGTATTTGAACCTGAACCTGGCGGCGTACAACTGATAGGGGGTAGCCTTTAGATCAGGTCAGGCGACTAGGATAGTGAGCCATAGAGTTGAAACCGGCCATGGGAATCGCATGTTGAAGGTCGACATACACCCGGGATGATCATGTGCCTGGCAGCCCTAAGAACCTGTTCACAATCTTTTTAGGATTAGCGTCGTAAAGGCAAGCACCACCATTTGCAGACTGGTATTGAGCTTTCTTTCGCAGTTCTTCCAGAGCCGGCGGCACTTTTGCAGCCAGGCAAAAGACCGCTCTACCACCCATCGCTTCGGAAGAACCACGAAGGTGTGAAGTTCGTTGCGCTTCACCACTTCCACCGAGGCTCCTAACAGACTTTGCACCGCAGTGGCAAAGGGCTTCCCTGTATAACCCCCATCGACAAGTACCTTTTGCACCTGCCTGAGGTCGGCTCCTCGTTGGTCGAACATCGCCAAAGCCCCGGCACGGTCGGTGACATTGGCGGTGGTCACGTGAATTGCATGCGGCAACCCCTGGGTGTCCACTGCGATGTGTCGCTTGATTCCCGAGACCTTCTTGCCGGCGTCATAGCCCTTGTTCTCGGCGCTGTCAGTGTTCTTAACGCTCTGAGAGTCCACGATGCAGAAGGTCGTCCGCTCTGTCCGTCCATTGCTTTGTCGGGCCTCGCCAACTGATTTTTTTTAAGACTTGCTCCAGAATGGATTCATTAGCCGGGTCGGGCCGCTCGCTCCATTGCCGGAAATACTTGTAGCAAGTGCGCCAATTGGGGAAGTCTGCGGGCAGCATTCGCCACTGGCATCCGCTTTTAAGAAGATACAACACCCCGCAGAAAACATCATACAAGTCCACGGTGCGGGGCTTGGTCCTGCGACGGGCCGACTCTAACAGGGGAAGAATCCGAGCAAATTGCTCTCGACTTATGTCACTGGGATAGGAATGAGACACGATTATCCTCCTAATAACAGTCTCAACCTATTATATTCCAGAGATCGTAGACAGGTTCTAAGGAATTAACCGTGCAAGTTATCGGCGACGGCGAGCCGCAGCCAGCTACGTCTACACCCACGTCCACAAATACGCCGATTGCCACTGCAACTTTTACTCCTACGGCGACGGCAGCTGCTACACAAACGGCAACACCCACTGCGACGGGAACGGCTACGCAGACGCCCACGAACACCCCTACTAGCTTAGCAACCTCAACCTTCACTCCAACACCAACGCCAACGCCGACCGATACGCCCACGGCTACCGCCACTTCAACCGCCACAGCGACAGCGACAAACAGCCCAACAACGACTCCTACACGGACGGAGACCCCAACGGCTACTCCATCGCCTACCTCGACGCCGACATCGACCTCTACGAGTACACCCTTGCAAACTCCGACTGCGACCGTTAAGCCTTCCGATCTGTTGGGAAACTTTCAACAGCCGACGCTACCGTTAATCGGTAACGCCGCTCCACGCATACGCAACACGCTGAACACTATAGCGAACGCGCCTCGCCAGCGAATCACTCTGGTAATAGTGCTGATGGTAACCAGTGTCTTGGCTCTCGCGACGTTCGCCTATCTGGTACTACGGAGGCGCTAGCAGAACCGCACCTACGGCAGATTGGCCTACCTGCACAAAAGCGGTCATCTCAGAAGCCACTGCTGGAATTGCCATCGTGAACTCCGCATACTCTCCATACTCGGTGTCCACGGTAAGGTGCCCGCCTAATCGTCTGGCAACATCGGCGGCAATGGGCAACCCTAATCCTGCGCCGAGTGCCCCATCACGTGTGGAAAAGAATGGGTTGAAAATGTGCCCAACCACGTCATCCGGGATACCCGTTCCGTTGTCGCGCACCCTCACCTCTACCAAGTTGTCGTCTTCGTACAAACGGCTGGAAATACGCAGGACGGGCTGGTAGTTCGCGCCTTCTTCTTCCAACTTTATTAGCATTGAATAACAAGCGTTGGACACGAGGTTGACAATTGCCTCTCCTAAGTCATGCTCGGCAAGAGGCACCTCCCCCACCGACGAATCCAAGTCAAGGACACGCTCAACTGAGAAGTCCTTCCATTGCGCCTCAAAAGCCTCACAGCCAGTGTTGACAATCTGTGGCAGCATCGAATTCAGTTCCATAGGCACAGGCTCGCCGCCCTCCGACGCCCATGGCACGCATGCGCTCAACAATCGCCAGCGCCCGTCCTCCGTTGATGCACACGCGGTTCAGGCTATCTGAAATCTCGGCACTGATTTCTCCGAGAAGGTTCACATCTTCCTCAGACATGGCACTCTTATAAGTCTCAAGCATTTCCGAAAGTTCGTCGTACAACTCAAGCAATCCTTCGGAGAAGTTGGTGACGAAGTTCAGCGGGTTGCTGATTTCATGCGCCGCGCCTGACACCAGTTCACCGAGGGCAGGCAGTTTTTCCTGCGCCACGAGGCGCGCCTGCATCTGTTTCAACTCTTCGTTGGCCTGGCGCAGTTCTCCGTAGAGCTGCTCAACCAAATTCAATCGCTGTACTTCCAACGCCTGCTCACGAAACACCTCAAGTGCATTTGCCAACTCGCCGATTTCGTCTTCGCAAACTTCGGGCACAGGCGTCTCCAAGTCTCCCCCAGCCATGTTCCGCATTCGTTCCGACATTCTGGAGAGCCGGCGCACCATGCCGTTGCCCACCCACAGCCATGCCGCAAGAGTAGCGGCTATCACGGAGACCACGCTGATGAGCGTCAGAAGAAGCCGACCTTGGTCGAAGGTGCTGACAGCAAGCCCAAGCGAAGATGTGGACTGGTCACCGGCGCCGGAAAGTAGCGCGGAGACTGAAGTTTCCAGCGCAGCACTGGAATCGCTGAATGAAGCGGATAGTTCGGCCTCCTTCTCCTTAAGCACTAATTGCTGTCCGCGAGCCGCGAACACACCCTGACCGTCTGCCAGAGAGACGATGGTCGGGTCAATGCCCGCAGCATGCAGACCGGTGAACTCGTCCCAGAGTTGTTGCAACGCATCTTCGTTACTCGCAAGCATGGCCCGGTTAAGCACAACAAGAGCTATTTGAGAGGCGCTATCATCAACCGAGAGCCCATCCACACGCTGCTGCAAGTCAGCCGCAGCAGCATTAACCTATCAAGGCATTCCCGTTTACGGCAAGATTATCTATGACCGCGGTCAGACCGTAGGCTGCATCCTGAACTGCCTGTGCGGGAGGAACGAGTTCCGGGACGCTGCTGGCTGTGGCCAGCGCATCTTCCAATCGCCCCAGAGATTCCGACGCAGAATTCACTTCCTGCGCGTCGCCTTCGATTCCCGGCTCTGCCAAGAGTTTCAGGGCTATGGAGCGCAGCCGCTCTGCTTCCCGCGCCGCTGCCCATGAGGCTTCGAGAGCAGGCACAGACTCAGACCGCACCTGGTAATTCAGATCTCCGCTCCGCTCGAAGTAATACACTCCTACTGCGCTCGATACGAGGGTCAGGAACACTGCGAAGCCCAGCGCAAGATATAGTTTTGTGCCAATGCGCTGCCATATATTTCTAAGAGCGCCCGTACCGCAATTCCCCCTGCATCAGTTCAGCGTGATTCATCTAATTGACTTGGCCAAAGTTTTTAACGGGCAACCAAATTGATAAAGCAACCATTGAACACAGGCGCTTGTGATACAATTTGTGCGCCTAATTTCCGATTGAGCTTGGTGCGTCCCCAAGGAGCGATCCCCTCGAATGTGTGCCGACAGAATCAATAGAATAACGCCATCTCCCATCAGCGGATTCCCGGAGTGGACGCCAGCCGAGCGCCTGCTCGAACAGCGGATGATTGACCAGATTCGCGCGGCGTTTGAGCGCTATGGATTCTCGCCAATTGAGACACCTGCCGTCGAGCGCAACGCCGTCTTAACTGCGAAGGGCGGGGCGGAGACGGAGCGACAAATATACAGCCTTACGGGACTTCACCCTCAGTCGGGAGGCGACGCTAGAGACTACTCGCTCCACTTCGATCTGACGGTGCCGCTCGCAAGGTACGTCGCACAGCACAATAACGAGTTGGTATTTCCGTTTCGCCGCTACCAGATTCAGAAAGTCTGGCGCGGCGAACGCCCGCAGCACGGACGATTTCGTGAGTTTACGCAGTGCGACATTGACATCGTGGGGGACGGCAAGCTCAGCCTAATGGCCGACGCCGAGATTCCCGCCGTCATATCCACTGTGTTCACCAGCCTCGCCATAGGCGACTTCACTATCAGGATCAGCAACCGCAAGATTCTGACCGGATACCTCGAGCATCTGGGCTTTGGCGAAAGCGAGTCCTCGCTGATTCTGCGAGAAGCCGACAAAATTGACCGTCAGGGAACCGGGCCATTATTGCAGGCACTTGACGACCTGCCAAACGGCAATGCCGCGACAAGCGACATACTCGTGCTCGTGCAGATGAGCGGCAGCCCTGCAGATGTCCTATGTGCACTCGAACTGATAGATGGCGGCGACCGATTCCGACAGGGTGTGGACGAACTGAAAGCGGTTTTCGAGCACGCTACTGCTTTCGGCATCGCTGACGAGAACATCGCAGCCGACATCGGCATCGTGCGCGGTCTTGATTACTATACCGGAACGATTTACGAAACACGTCTTGACGACCATCCGCAACTGGGAAGCATCTGCTCCGGCGGTCGCTACGACGACCTCGCCAGCTATTTCATCCGCAAGACGATGCCGGGCGTCGGTATATCCATCGGTTTTACTCGGCTGTTCTCACAGTTGTTGCAGGCGGGCATCGTCAAGCCGGGAAGCGCCTCTGCCGCACAGGTGCTCGTAACTGTGCCCGACGAAAGCCTGATGAGCAACGCGATCGAAGTAGCCAGCTCGTTGCGGGCAGCCGATGTTAACACCGAGATATTCTTCGAGCAAGCGCGTCTCGGAAGGCAACTCAGATACGCCTCGCGCAAGGGCTTCAGGTTCGCAATCATACCGCTACCGGAGGACCTGGAGCTTGAGCGCATCAAGTTCCGCGACATGAACGCCGGCGAGGAGCACACAGTTGCGATGGATGACTTGCCAAGCGAGATCGCGCGTCACATCTCATAGCGCTTTTTTCGCCCGACTTGGCAATTTCTAGAAAGGTGATTCTGAATGATTGGATTTATAGGCGGGACCGGACCTGAAGGGCGTGGCCTCGCGCTGAGGTTTGCTCTTGCCGGTGAGGACGTGCTGATTGGCTCGCGGGACGCTGCGCGGGCGCAGGCGGCAGCTGACAGCGTACTGGAGATTACGTCCTCCATATCTATTGCCGGAGCACTGAATGCCGAAGTTGCGGCGCAATCCGACACGGTGGTTGTTGCCGTGCCATACGCCGCGCAGAAGCCGACTTTAGAATCATTAACCGATGAGCTGCGCGGCAAGATGATCATCAATGTGGTCGCGCCTTTGGCGTTCAGCAAAGGCGTTGCCAGCGCGATTAAAGTTGAGGCAGGTTCAGCGGCGCTTGAAGCGCGCGAAATTATTCCTGATGCCACACATGTCGCAGCGTTCCACAATGTCAGCGCACAGGAACTGCTCGCACCCGACAGGCCGCTAAATACCGACATCGTAGTGTGCAGCGACGATTCGGAAGCCAAGAGTAAGGTGATTGCTCTGGCGGAGACGATAAAGGGAGCGCGAGGGGTTGACGGCGGAGGCTTAGAGAACGCGCGCTACTGCGAAGACTTGACGGCTCTACTCTTGAACATTAATCGCATCTACAAGGCGCATTCGATGATTAAGATTGTGGGGATCTAGTATCTCGGTCGCGCGGTCCGGACGCTACCAATCGGATTGGTTTTTAATTCATCTGAACTTTTATAGGTTCAGGCCAAGTAGGTTAAAGCAGGAGTTGCTATGAAACTCAGGGTACTTGGGGCGCACAATGTGGAGAGCCGCCATACGAGGATGGAAAGCCACCTGATTGACGGCGTGCTTGCCTTGGATGCGGGTTCGCTCACCCGCTCGCTGACGCACGACGAATTGCGAGGAATACACGCTATCATTCTGTCCCACAGGCACTTCGACCATGTGAAGGACCTACTGCCTCTGGGCATCGCAGTTCGCAACGAGGGCGTCACTATAGATGTGTACGCAATTCAGGACACGGTTGACGCCGTAACTGAAACGCTGATGAACGGCAGGCTGTTCCCTGACTTTCTTAGTTCGCCAAGCGTAGAAGCTCCAACCCTTCGGATGCACGCCGTCAAGTTCTACGAACAGTTTGAGGTGCTGGGCTATGACGCGATAGCTGTGCCTGTGCCCCATTCCGTTCCCGCGGCAGGCTTCCAGATTGGCGATGGCAATGTAAAACTATTCTACACTGGAGACACGGGCAGAGGGTTGGGCGCGGCGTGGGAGCATGTAGAGCCGGATGTTCTGCTCACAGAGGTTACATTCGGCAATGAGAATGAGGCGGGCGCGAGGGCGGCGGGACACTTGACGCCGAAGTTGCTGATGGCAGAACTCGACGCTTTCAGCGAGATACACGGGCGTACGCCGCAAATTGTTGTGTCTCATATCAACCCAGCATGGGAGGATGCGGTGCGGACAGAGCTTGCAGATATAACGGCGGCGACAGGACAAGCCTTTACCATCGCTGAGGCGGATATGAGCCTGGAGCTTGGCCGCGAATCGTCGCGAATCCTGGAGGGTTGATGATGGCGCGTAAGACGGCTTTGATATACTCTGACAGCCTCTCGCAGCACACATTGAGCGAGACGCACCCGATGAAGCCGGTCCGTCTCCGCTATACCCATGAACTGCTGGAAGCCTACGGCGCGTTTGATGCCCCGAACGTGTCTTTGGTCAGCCCGCGCGCCGCCTCGAACGATGAATTGCTTTGGTATCACTCGCCTGAATACATTGAAGCGGTGCGGCGGCTGAATGACGGGGACCTCAGCGTTGATCAGCTCAGGTTCAATTTCGGACCTGGAGACAACCCCGCCTATCAAGGCATCTATGACGCCTCAGCCCTGTCCACGGGCGCGACATTGACGGCGGTCGAGTTGCTGCTTTCGGACGAGGTGGATGCGGCGTTCAGCATATCGGGGGGTCTCCACCACGCGATGCCATCCTACGCCTATGGTTTCTGCGTCTTCAACGACCCGGTCATCGGCATCAAGCGCCTTCTGGCAGAGGGCATGAGGGTGGCTTACGTGGACATCGACTGCCATCACGGGGATGGCGTGCAGCATGCATTCTACGATACGGACGGGGTGATGACGATTTCGCTTCACGAGTCGGGAGCGTTCTTGTTTCCGGGCACGGGGCACACACAGGAGATTGGCGCCGGCAGAGGCAGAGGCTACTCGGTCAACGTACCACTTTATCCCTACACTACTGATGAGGTATATCTGTGGGCGGTGCGTGAAGTGGCGATGCCCTTATTGCGCAGGTTTCGTCCCGATGTACTAGTTACGCAGTTGGGCATCGACTCGCACTTCAGAGACCCGATTACGCACCTGGCGCTATCCGTACAGGGGCACGCTGCTGTCGTAGAAGAGCTTGGATCGCTCGGAGTGGGCAAGTGGCTTGCTCTTGGCGGCGGGGGATACGATTTGCAGGCGGTGGCGCGGGCATGGGCGTTGGACTTTGCGGTTATGTCCGAGCAGCGTCTGTCCGCAAATATACCGCAGGCGTACAGCGAAAAATACGCCGTTTCCTCGCTGCGGGATGTGGACGACATTCCCGTTCAGACCGACATGATCAGGGATGCGAGAACCTTTGCAGAGGCGAGCGCCCAGTCGGTGCAGCGGCTCGTTTTTGGGACGCTCGGGATGCGATGACCAAGGGATTGAGAATCAGCTAACTGCCTATAATATCTCGCAATGCGGGTTCAATGCTCTCCCAGTTGAACTCGAACCCACTCTCAGTCAGACGCTGCGGTTGCAACCTTGCAGAGCCAAGCACGAACTCCGCTGCCTCTCCCATTATTACGCGAAGTGCGAACGCAGGCACGGTAAAAAACGCAGGGCGCGACAGGACGCTGGCAAGAGCCCACGTGAATTCGGCGTTGGTTGCAGGATTCGGCGCAGACACATTCAAAGGACCTCGCAGCGCGGGCGTCATCAGGGCATAGGCGAACGCATCAACGACATCGTCGAGATGAACCCAGCTCATGTACTGCCTGCCACTGCCGAGCTTGCCGCCCAGTCCCAGCTTGAACGGTAGCAACAGGCTGCGGGGAAGATCACCCGTTTGGCTGAGTACTACGCCTATTCGCATATTGCATACGCGAATGCCGGCGTCGGACGCAGGTGATGTCGCTGCTTCCCATTCGGCCGTTACATCGGCAAGGAAGCCAGTGCCTTGAGGTGAATCTTCAGTTAGCAGTTCGTCTGCCCTAATTCCATAATATCCGAGAGCAGAAGCGCACAGAAATACGGAAGGCTTCGGGTCAAGGTGAGCCAGAGTCTCAGCCATAAGGAGTGTGCTGTTGACACGGCTATCGCGAATCTCTCTCTTGTACGCCTCATTCCATCGCTTTCCAGCAATGCTCGCACCGCCTAGGTGTACAACCGCTTCCACTCCCACGAGTGCAGATGCGTCTATGCTACCCGCGGCAGGTTCCCAGCGTACTTCATCGGCGGCGGCAGGTGTTCGCCTAACTAGGCGCAGGACTTCATTCCCATCGTCCAGCAGCCGACGTACAAGCGCAGTACCAATCAGGCCTGATGACCCCGCGACGAGAACTTTCATGCCGCCCTCCTTGCGCCGTCCACTCTGCTCTAACGTGTGAGTGGCCGACATCCGGCTTCCAAATAACCATTAACGCTCGAAATTCTGAAGGTACTGGGCAAGTTTCTATCTACTCTCTTTATTCGCGCGAAGGTATCTATATATCCAGATTAAAGATTCCTCACCCATAGGTCAAGAACCATGTCATGGGCGTGTATCTACGCTCATCGAATTTGCGATTGGTATGTAGAAGCCTTTCGAGTTAGCAACATCTGCTTGCGAACAGTATCTGATATACTACACTGAAGCAAAGTTTTAACCATTTCCAGCGAGCGCGACTCCCTATGACAATGCAAGAGCGGCTTGAGGCTATCGAGCAACGCTACGACGAAATCGACAGTCTAATGGCGGACCCCGAAGTGTCTGCTGACTACACACGCATACAGACGCTCGCCAAGGAGCAGTCGTCCATTCGCACCATCGTTGAACTGTCGCGCGAGTACCGCGAAGCGCAGACACAGCTTGTTGAGGTGCACGCACTCATCCGCGAAGAGTCCGACTCCGAAATGATTGCACTGGCTAGAGAAGAGGAGTTGGAATTGCAGGCGGACATCGAGCGCATCGAATCTGACCTGCGCATCGAGCTTATCCCCAAAGACCCCAACGACGAGAAGAATGTCATCCTTGAAATACGCGCCGGTACAGGAGGCGACGAAGCAGGTCTCTTCGCGTCCGACCTTTACCGGATGTACACTCGCTACGCACAACGTAACGGCTGGAAGACCGAGGTCATCGACGTCAACCAGACAGGGTTGGGCGCCATCAAGGAGATTGTGTTCGAGTTGCGCGGTCGCGGCGCTTACAGCCGTCTGAAGCACGAGAGCGGCGGCCACCGTGTACAGCGCGTACCCGTAACAGAATCCAGCGGACGCATTCACACGTCCGCCGCAACTGTCGCAGTGTTGCCGGAAGCGGAGGAAGTGGACGTCGACATTAAGCCTGAAGAATTGGACATCGATATATTCCGAGCCGGCGGCCATGGCGGACAGAATGTGCAGAAGGTCGAGACGGCAGTACGAATCACGCATGTTCCGACCGGGATCGTAGCAACTTGCCAGGATGAACGCTCGCAGCTTAAGAACCGCGAAAAGGCGATGGCGGTGCTGCGCTCAAGACTTCTTGCGCGAGAGATTGAACGCCAACATCAGAAAATATCCGAGGTGCGCCGCAATCAGGTCGGAAGCGGCGACCGCTCCCAGCGTGTCCGCACTTACAATTTCCCGCAGGGGCGCGTGACCGACCACCGCGTAAACCTATCCAGCTACAGTCTAGAGAGCGTTCTTGACGGGGACATCGACGAGTTCATTAACGCTCTCATTCAGCAAGAGCAGGCGGACGCGCTCGCATTCGGCGGTTGAGGATTGTCGTGTCTGACGAAATCAGGCGGGTTGCGTCCGAAGTAGAGGCGACACTCGAACGGAACGGAATCTCAGACAGCCGTCTCGAAGCTGAAGTCCTGCTTAGGCATGCTCTGAAATACGACCGCGCACAATTCTACGCCTCGCTGAACGAGCATATCAGCGCAGATCAGATTCAGCACATTCGAGATCTTGTTGAGCGCAGAATTGACAGGGAGCCTCTCACGTACATCACGGGACAAAGGGAGTTCTACGGTTTGGACTTCTTCGTCAGTCCCAATGTCCTGATTCCGAGACAGGAGACCGAGCTACTCGTTGATGCGGCGTTGGCGTTCGCGCGGGAGCATTCCAACGATGGTATCGCAATCGCCGACATTGGCACAGGAAGCGGCGCGATCGCCATAGCCATCGGAGTCAATCTACCGGACTCGCGAGTGTACGCCACGGACTGCTCTGCCGATGCACTGAAAGTTGCCAATTGTAACCGTCGAAGGCACGACATTGCCAACCGAGTTTCGCTTCATAGAGGAGACTTGCTCGCGCCCATAGTTCAGCGTGTTGACCTGATAGTCTCAAACCCGCCATACATTGCCAACCACCTGCTGCCCGGTTTGCCCTCGGAAGTTCTACGGGAACCTCAGCTCGCCCTTGACGGCGGCGAACAAGGCTTGGAGGTGATACGCCGGCTGCTGGGACAAGCGCCTTCTAAACTGAATGGGGGCGGGCGGCTAATACTGGAGATTTCTCCTGAGCAGTTAGAGCAGGTTTGCGCTATGGCGCAGGAGCAGTTCCCTGGCTCTGACATCAAGTACATTAGCGATCTGCTAGGGTTGGCTAGATGTGTAACAATCTCAACATAGCAACAGAGGCAACGATTATGGCTGCTTCTGTTCGTTGAGTGTGTTATTCCGTTTAGGATGAAGGCAGAAATTACTCCATGCCCAACTGGTAGTGCTTCCCCTCTGTCTTTATCGACGGCGCAACCACGACCTCCGCGTCGTGCATTTCCTGTATAGTCTGCGCACCAATCATTCCCATGCATACCTGCAAGGCGCCCATCAGATTCTGCGTACCGTCTGTAACCGAAGTTGGGCCATACAGAATCTGCTCAAGGCTGCCGTTTATCCCGACCTTGACGCGCGTTCCTCGCGGCAGTGCGGGATGCGGGTTCGCCATACCCCAGTTGTAGCCCTTGCCCGGCGCCTCCTCGGACTGCGCAAGCGGCGTGCCCAACATCACCGCGTCCGCACCGCATACGAATGCCTTGCAGAGGTCTCCGCCCGTCCGTATGCCCCCATCCGTGATTATCGGCACATAGCGCCCGGTCTGTGCATAGTATTCGTCGCGAGCAGCGGCGCAGTCTAACGTTGCGCTCACCTGCGGCACCCCAACGCCCGTGACCTCGCGCGTGGTGCATGCGGCGCCCGGGCCAACACCTACGAGCACGCCATGGATGCCCGTCTCCATAAGCTCAAGCGCCACATCGAAAGCTACGCAGTTGCCAACCAGCACCGGCACGTCAAGAATCTCAAGCAGTTCCGGAAAACGCAGCCCACGCGCGCTGGTAGAGATATGCCTCGCGGTCGTAACTGTGGACTGAACCACAATCATATCCGCACCTGCCTCCGCCGCAATCGGGGCAAGTCCCTTGGTATTCGCAGGAGTAACAGAAACGGCGCACGCAGCGCCGTTTTTCTTCATCTCTTCTACCCGCTCCCCCACTAGCTGAGGTCGTATGGGGGCGGAGTAGAGCTTTTGCAGCAGGCCCGTAACCTCGTCCTGCGGCGTAGTGACAATCAGGTTCAGAATCTCATCCGGGTCATCATACCGCGCCTGCACACCTTCGAGGTTCATTACCCCGACACCTCCCAATTCGCTCATTTCCCCCGCGAATTTGGGTGATCCAACCGCGTCCATTGCGGACGCAAGCACCGGCGTTTTCAGTGTAATGCCGTCAATCGGGAAGTCCGTACTCACCAACTCGGGATTGATGGTAACCTCTCCCGGAACGATTGCGACTTCATCAAATCCATAGACTCGTCGTAGTTTTTTGATGCGAGGTGTTGCCAAGATACGACCCTCCCAAAAATTATGGATTGCCTGAATATAGCAAAGTAAGGTGGGTTAAATCAAGGAGATTCCAGCAGGTTTCGCACGCTGGACGGTAGATTGACGTGTAAAAATTTATTATTAAGCGTGATGATATAATGCTGAAGCAACGGCGGTCAACATAACTGCCCAGATGTTCTTTATTGCAATGGCCAATACTGGCCTAGGCTTAATCATCATTGGATGTAATAATTTGTGTGCAATAGACTCAGGTTTGGAAGAGGCGATAAGGCGGCTAGGCGGTAGCTGTGGATTTGACATCGTGCGCTTCACAACCGCCGACGCATTCTCGCGCGACGAGGCAGCCGCTCTGAAGCGCATCCGCGACGGGCACATGGACGGCTTTTCATGGTACACCGAAGAGCGAGTGCGCCGTGCCAACCGTCCGCAGGAACTTCTCGAAGGCGCAAAATCAGTCATATCGCTCGCACTCAGCTACAACACGGGCGAGCCGAATCCACCTGATTCTCAGCCCCGCGGCAAGATAGCCCGCTACGCATGGGGCGACGACTACCACGATGTCATCAAGAAGCGTCTCCGCAAGTTCGTCTCCAAGCTGCCATCCATCGCAGGGCGCCCGGTCAGCACTCGCATTTTCGTTGACGACGGACCAATGAATGACCGCGCGGCTGCGGCCCGCGCAGGTATCGGCTGGTTCGGCAAGAACACCAACATCCTGACGCAGAGCCACGGCTCGTGGGTATTTCTGGCGCAGGTAATCACCGACATTCCACTCGAACCAGACGCGCCACTAAAGAAGACCTGCGGCGAGTGTGTCCTCTGCATAGACGCTTGCCCTACAGGGGCAATTGTCTCTCCTTATGTCATAGACAACAAGCGCTGCATTTCATACCTTACCATCGAGCTACGCGGCGCAATCCCACGCGAACTTCGCCCTCTGGTCGGAGATTGGGTTTTCGGGTGCGACATCTGTCAGGATGTCTGCCCTGTCAACCGCAAGGCAATCGGTAGCCTCGAACCTGCCTTTCAGCAGCGCCACGACTTCGCGGCTCCCGTGCTAATTCCATTGCTTGAACTCGACCAGGCAGCCTTCAGCGAGCGTTTTCGCCGCAGCCCAATCAAGCGCGCGAAGCGCATCGGGCTACAGCGCAATGTGTGCGTTGCGCTCGGCAACATCGGCGATCCGGTCGCAGTCCCCGCTCTCATCGGCGCACTCCACAGCGACAGCAATCTTGTGCGTCAGCACGCAGCATGGGCGCTCGGACGCATCGACGCCGAGCAAGCGGATATTGCCCTACTCAACGCTCTTGAAGTTGAGACGGATTCCGAGGTTCTGGAAGAGATTCGACAGGCCATTGAGGAGTCGGTGCGAGATGACCGATAGCTGGGCACACTTCTCCGCAGATAGGAAGTATCGCTACTTGCTTGGTAGGCGCGTCAGCGACTCACCGCACCGTCTGCTTTTTGTAATGCTGAACCCAGCAACGGCAGACGAAACCTCCAACGATCCCACGATTCGCCGCTGCATAGGATTCGCCAAGCAGTGGAACTTCGGATTGCTGGATATAGCCAATATTTTCGCATTCAGAACCGCCTATCCTTCTGAATTGCGGAGGGCAGACGATCCCATTGGCCCCGAGAACGACGAGTGGATTTGTAAGGCGCTCAGCAGCGCCGACCGGGTTATACTCGCATGGGGCAATCACGGATCGTATAGAAGCAGGTCGAATCAGGTAAAGCTAATGGCACTTAAGGCAGCACAGCCCTACCACCTCGGATTGAACAAGACAGGCGAACCGAAGCACCCTCTCTACCTTCCCGCAGCTACGAACCCCGAGCCGATGCACGCGGTTATACTTACGCATTAACAGATTGACTGAACATAAGGTGATTCATGCCCGACGACAAGATATTCATCACACGCAGCCATATCATACCGGAAGCGATCGCGTACCTTGATGGCATATACGACATCGAAGTGTGGCAGCAAAACGCGCCGCCCCCTCGTTCTCTTCTACTTAAAAAGGCGCAGGAGTGCGGCGCCTTGCTGACTGAAGTAACCGACATCATCGACGCCGAACTGCTCAACAGCGCCACGACGCTCAAGGTGGTCGCCAACCGCGCCGTCGGCTTGGACAACATAGACATCCCGTCGGCTACGTGCAATGGCATTCTGATTGGCAACACACCCGGCGTGCTGCACGAGTCGTGCGCAGACTTCACATTCGGTCTGATACTGTCACTCGCCCGGAACATATCCTACGGCGAACGCAAAATCCGCGCCAAAGAATGGACGGTCTTCGACCAGATTCCATATCTCGGCACGGACGTGCACGGGGCGACGCTCGGCATCATCGGCATGGGACTGATTGGCACGGCGGTTGCCCGGCGGGCGCGGGCGTTCGACATGCGGATAGTCTATTACTCCCGCACGCGCAAGCCGCAATTGGAGGCAGACCTTGGCGCGGAGTGGCGCAACGACATGGACACCGTACTGTCGGAGGCCGATTTCGTGAGCCTGCACATGCCCCTTACGTCCGATACAGAGTACATGATTGGCAAACGCGAACTCGATCTGATGCAGCCCACTGCCTTCCTCATAAACACCACGCGCGGAAGAACCGTGAACCCGCGCGATCTCCACGAAGCATTGGCAGGCGGCTCCATATCAGGCGCGGCTATAGATGTAACCGACCCTGAGCCGATTCCGTTCGACGACCCGCTGCTGTCGCTCGACAACCTGCTGGTTACGCCTCACATAGCAAGCGCCAGCCGCCAGACTGTGCGCCGCATGGGGCAAATGTCAGCCGACAACATCATCGCCGCCTTGCGGGGCGAGACAATGCCAGGGTGCGTTAATCCGGAGGTGTCGGGCAGACCCTAGTTCGTGGCTGCGCCTAATCTTCCCTGAAAGCGTTCACACCCGTAACCAGGCCCGGCAATCCGCCCATCCAGAACGCAACTCGAATCGTCTCCGCGATCTCCTCTTCAGTCGCGCCCATGCCCCGCGCCCTGTCAGCGATGGCCTTGACGCCGTCCTCGTGCGCCAGCAGCGCGTCGCACAGCATCATCATCAGAGTCTTTACCTTCGCCGAGAGCGCACCATCTGCGACTATGAAATCTCTGTTCGAAGTGAGGATCTCTGCCATTTTAGGGTCTTTCTCAAGCAATGGTACCATGTAGAACGGTGTCTGCTGTTGCATCGTGTCCTCCTGCATTGATTGGTCAAGCGCACTGATTGGTCAAACGCGCAATAACTGACGATCTGCCCGATAAACTTATTAACCGACTAACTTCCTACGCCGCCCCAGCCTCCGCTGAGGTGTCCCGCTGATACGTCGGCCGGATTATCAACTCGGGGATGCATGCCCTCTGCGGCAGGTTTGCGATCAGGAATATCGCTTCCGCCGCATCGTCAGCAGTTACCATCGTCTCCCTCGCGTCATCTGACGGCACAATCGGCCTATTGTCCAGTATAGGTGTGTCCACCTCGCCGGGAATAACTACGCTTGACCGAATCCCCGTATTCTTCAGTTCTGCGTTCAGAAACGCCGTGAAGTTGATGACGGCAGCCTTCGCCGCGCTATACGCCATGCCGGCCAGCATGCTCGCATTCACACCTGCCATCGATGACACATTGATTATCGTCCCTTCGCCGCGCCCCTTCATATGCGGAACGACCGCTTGCGAGCAATAGACGCTGCCGGACACGTTCGTCTCCAGCACAGCGCTCAGCTCCTCCGGTGTGGTTGTCATGAGACGCCGATGGTGCGAGCTGTGCCCGGCATTGTTCACCAGAACGTCAATCTGCCCGTATGCGTCCAGCACATCCTTCGCCATCTGCATAACGCCGTCATAGTCCGTAACATCAAGCCCGAGTGCCATAGCAGTGCCGCCTGCCGCCTTAATCTCATCCCCCACATCTTCGACCTTCGACTCGGTTCTGCCCACCAGCACGACCTTCGCACCCGCGTCAGCCATCATCAGCGCCGCGCTGCGACCTATGCCGCTTCCGCCGCCCGTCACGATGCACACCTTATCTTTCAGTCCCATCTTTCACCTCAATTTCGCCCGAATAGGCCATGCCCAGTTAGTTTTGAATTGCCGCGTCAGAGTATATCACGGCGCAAGAGCAAGGACGAAAAGCCCTGCGAGAGCAATGCTCAATCCTACCCATTGACTGATTGCCAGTCGCTCGCCGAGCAATATAATGCCGCCAAGCATCGGAATTAGCGGATATGTGATTGAGGCTGCGGCAACAATCGAGATGACGCCAACCTCAGCTCCTCTCGTATAAGCGAACATTCCCCCCGTCTCCACGATGCCTGCGACGGCAACGCCAACGGCAAGAGGAATCGTAACGCCCCTCAATGTCCACTGGCGCATTGCGATAGTGAGGGGCACAAACAATCCTAACGTCAAAGTTCTGCTGATATAGACAGGGAGAAACCACCCAAGCTCCCTGGACAGTATTCCCAGCGCGAAACTTAATACGCCGATGCCAAGCATTGTAGCGATTGCCAGCGCCGCGCCCAACCCGATAAGTCTGCCGGTACTCGAAAAAGATCGGGGATCGAACGACGCCAGTACGACGCCTCCAATGCTGCACATCGCTCCTGTGGCCTGCCAGCCGCTGAGCCGTTCGCCCGTGAACAGCATTGCAAGCGCTATGACTACAATGGCGTATGAGGACACTATTGGGCTGACTACAGCAACAGGTCCTTCACTCAGCGCACGGTAGAATACAAGATATACCAGCAAGCCAAGCGTAGACACGCCCGCGAGCGCAGTCCAATGTGCCCAAGTCAGAAGCGCGGGGTCAAAGACAACAAGGAAATATCCAGCCGCAACCACGGTTGAAGCGATATGCACGCCAGTCGCTGTTCGCAGCACGCCCAGTCGCTTGGATGCGAAGGCAGCAAGAAAGTCCGCTATGCCCCACCCGACGGCAGCAAGGACACCAAACATGACGCTGGCCGCGATCGCGTTCATACCGGACTGAGTTTGCTGGGGTCAATTACAGCATTGCACAGGGGAGTTGACAGCATCTCCAATCGCTATTCGGATTCCGTCAGCCTTTTGCGTATGTCTTTGAGCCGGTCGAGGTTAGGCTTGTCAGGACCTTTCTTGTCCATGCCCGGCACTTCAAGCAGAAACGGCACGTCAGCAAACGCGGGATGCGCCATTATCGTCTCAAACCCCTCGATACCGATGTAGCCCTCGCCTATGTTTTCGTGCCGGTCAACGCCTGACGCGAACTCAACTTTGGCGTCGTTGGCATGCACGACGACCAGCCTGTCCAGCCCAATTTCGGCATCGAACTCCGCCATAGCCTTTTCAACGCCCTGCGGCTCGGCGATGTTGTATCCGGCGGCAAATGCATGCTCAGTGTCGAGGCATATCTTGAGGCGATCCGAGTCCACGGCCTTGATAAGCCTGCCAAGCTCTGCAAAAGACGCGCCAATTTGCGCGCCCATGCCAGCGCAGTTCTCGATAATTAGCTGAACATTGTCATCGGTATTGTCCAGGACCTGCTTGAGCGCAACTCCAGCCTGGTCCAGCACAGCATCGAATCCCACGCCTTTGTGGCTGCCAGAGTGGAATATTACGCCCTGAGCCCCTATCTGCGCCGCCGCTCCCATGTGGTTGGTTAGCGATGCTATTGACTTCTCCACATGGTCGGGCTTGCCCCCGATGTTCACCAGATACGACCCGTGCAGGAATGTTGACTTTATGCCCGCCTCTGCCGCCTTTTCCCTGTACGCTGCGGCCTTGTCGTCGGCAATCGGCTTGAAAGCCCACGCACGCGGGGAAGCAGCAAATGTCTGTATAGCCTCTGCTCCGATGTCCACTGCGCGCCCTACCGCCTTATCCACTCCACCCGCAGCCGATACATGCGCTCCCAATTCCATTCTGAACCTCCAAGAGGACTGGTGGCAAAGTCCGTTCACCAGTCGCGTTGTCAAATTTGCATTGCGGCACAAATTCCAGCGGGAATCGCTTCCGCTTCATATCTGCACAAGGATAGCAGGGCGCGATATCATTCCCGCAAGCAAAGTGTGGGTTTCAAATTCGCTCTCGGCCGGCTGGCATGATGGTGAGCGGATACCAGCCATATACAGGAGCATCACTGCTAGCATCAGCATCGACACTCATTGAGTCTAGTCCAGCAAGTCTCCAACCCCCACTGATGTTTCAGCGGCCTTCCCTTATGAAGTCGGCGACCTTCTCGCCAATCATTATCGTAGTGGCGTTCGTATTCGCGCGAATACAATCAGGCATGACGGACGCGTCGGCTACTCGCAGTCCCTGCACACCCTTTACCCTCAGGAACTGGTCAACAACCGTCGTTGGGTCGGAATCGGGTCCCATCTTGCAAGTGCCGGATACATGGTGAGATGTCCCTGAGTTGCGCCGGAGCCACTCGTCCAGCAGGTCGTCCGACCGCAATTCTTCGTCCGAAGGCATAATCCTGTCGAGCAATAGATCTGAGAAGTTGGAACTCTCGGCGATGCGCACACCCAGCCGTATAGCTTCTCGCATGCGCCGCAGATCCTCTCCCGCTTCGTCTTGGTAATAGTTGTAGTTCAGGTTCGGTTGCACATGCGGGTCAGTCGATTGTAAGGTCAACTCGCCCTTTCCAAGCGCCAACTGCAAACTGGCGCTCATGCCGATGTAGTTAAGGTCCTCGTTGATTTCAATATGAGCGGGGCGATGTTCGCTTGTCATAAGCATCGGGCTAAGCTGCATATCGTTGCGGAGGTCGGACCCCTCAACCGTGTAGCGCAGCCCAACCTGAATTGTCGGCGCCTGAACATCAGGCGGGTCGCCAACGGCGCGATACAGAACGGCGGCGGCAGGATGGTCGCGCAGGTTCTGCCCCACACCGGGCAGTTCTTGAACGACATCGATGCCGAAGCTTCGGAGATGCTCCGCCGGCCCGATGCCCGACAGCATCAGAAGTTGCGGCGAGGCTATCGCGCCGCTGCTCACTATGATTTCGTCCGCTTCAACCGAGAAGACTTCGCCGCCACTCTCGGCCTCAATTCCCACTGCACGCTTGCCTTCAAATAGAATGCGCCGCGCAGTAACATTGCCACGGATAGTCAGGTTCAGGCGGTGTCGCGCCATATTAAGATAGTTGATCGCGTTACTCATCCTGATGCCGTCTATGTTGTTGCGAGCGCGCGGCGACACGCCCGTGGATTCGGGATGGTTCTGGTCCTCATCGTTGCGAAAGCCCTCGGCAACGCACGCCTGCTCAAATGCGACTGCGTGCGACATCCATTCGCTGCGAGGCGTGCGGCGCACAGGCACGGGCCCATTTGAGCCGTGAAAGTCGTCACCACCGAAATCCAAATCGGTCTCCAGCTTGTTGAAGTACGGCAACACCTGTGTGAAGCCCCATTCGTCATTGCCCCACTCTGCCCATCGATCGTAGTCCTCCGGAATTCCTCTGAACAGAACCTGGCCGTTCACGGCGCTGGAGCCGCCAGTTGCCTTCCCCCTGGGAATGATCAGGTCATCCTGCTCGGCCGTAAGCCGGGCAGTATATCCCCAGTTGTGCGGCCCATAAGCTGACAGCCACACATTGTTGCCGAGCTTCAGATCGTCTGGCAGGTGATCGAAGTCGGAGTAATCCGGCCCCGCCTCCAGAAGCAGTACCGAGCGATCGGGGTCCTCCGATAGCCGAGTGGCGATAGCGCAACCTGCGGAGCCGCCGCCTACTACGATGTAGTCGTACTTCATGTCATGCCTCCGTGCTTCAGTTGATGCCGTTGAGTTTATACCTATTGCAGTCCCTACCTTACATATCTCATTTTCTGCGTTTCGTCAAAGTTGACGCAAGCATGGATCAACCTTATCCCGGATCCAATCTCCCAGCAGCGTAAAGGCTATCACTGTGAGAGCAATCGCAAGTCCCGGTATCAGGGTAACCCACCAGGCGGTTGTGATATAAAGCCGCCCCGCCGATGCCATAGACCCCCAGGCAGGAGTGGGTGGTGGAATACCGGCGCCTAGGAAACTCAGCGACGCTTCCGCCAAGATTACCGATCCTACCTGAAAGGTCGCCACTACGACGACGGTATTCATCACGCCGGGGAAGATGTGCTTGTGCAGGATTCGCGTAGTCGATGCGCCGGCAACCCTCGCCAGCTTCACATAGTCAGTCTCCTTCAGCACCAGCGCCTCGCCACGCACTTGACGGGCGAAACTGCCCCAAATTAGAAACGCCAGCAATCCCATCAGTAGCTGGATACTTCCGCCCCATATTATCGCGAGCGCCAGCGCAATCAGGATGAGTGGAAGGGAGAACTTGAAGGACCACTTCACGATTCCCTCCTCGGGCTATGCTGTTGTTAACTAAGGATGCTCCCGCACTGATGGACAGACTATAATGTCTATCCTTTGCAAGTGCAACCGCAGTGTCGCGGTTGAAATGCTGATCCCAAAAATTCCAGCTATAAATCAAGCAAAACAGGGCAGGCGAATACTTACTAGCAAGCTGCGTGAGCTAGTGCCGCCTCCGTGCCTATCCAACATGATCGTCCGAAATTCAGATAGCGCAATAACTACTTACACGGGTCTCGGCATGCCGCCTATAATATATAAAGGTGCTGTTAATTTGTTCACTTCTGCATATACAGAATAATGTGCCCTTTGTCTTCCGATAAGGCGCACTCTTCGCGTTCATCCACGCTGGAAGTCCATCCAGCTAACGGCCTGGTGCTCAGACATCCTCACCTTGACTGATCAATTCTCACTCTGAGAATGAAGAACAAAGGAGATTCTATTGAACGACTCGAAACCCACGATGTACATTGCTCGAAAAGCAGCGAGAGGTGCTGTCATTTTCTTCAAAGGCATGTTTCTTTTAGCGATAGTCATCGCTGCAATCGCCTGCGGCGGAGACGAGGAGAACCGCAGCCCTTCTTTGCCGGTGGGCCCCGCCACGGTTCAGCCTGCCGGGACGTCTGATCCTGTCTCAACTTCCACTCAGACTCAGTTATCCACGCCAGCAACCTCACCCACGCAGATACCCACTTCTACGCCACGCCCAACGCCTGCGCCGGAACCGACTGCGTCGCCAACTCCGGCCCGCGTCGAGTCTCCCACGGCCGTGCCGGAAGCCAAGGTGGAAGATTCCACCTCATCCACCGAAGACGCAATGGCGACCGAATTGCCTCCTGAATGCCTAACCGACGGCTCTCTCACCGATCCGAAACTCATTGCGTCATGCAGCTTCGAGGCAATGGGTCGTCTGCGTAGCGTCAAAGCAGATGTGGATTTTAACCTAGGCGCGCTTCTGCCGGGAGAGCTGCCACCTGACGCGGAACTTCCAAGAATGCAAATGCAGGTCGCCAGGGTGTTTCCAGACGAATTCAGCATCACTATGACGGGCCCTGACGGAAAGATCATCCAATTCATCTTTGTGGACGGCGAGTCGTTTGTGAGTGACACCGCTTCAAGTCAATGGGTTAAGATTCCAAACGCTCCAGACGAAACTGCCGCGATGCTCTTGTCCTTGAACATGGTTGAGCAGCAGATGCAGGAACTGGACAATCAGGACATAATGTGGCAAGAAGTTGTGCTCAACGACGATGGCTCGCAGTACCTCGTCTCTTTCCAGCCTCCAGTCGAGCAATCAGGAATACAAGCGCCCCCTCTGTTGACTCAGCTGGTGATCGACGCCCAGAACTTCCTACAAGACTCGGTGTCTCTGCTGATAGTAGATGCAGAGGGAATGAGCAACAAAATTGCCGAATTCCAATACAGCAGCCATGACGAGCCGTTCACAATCGATGCGCCGGAAAATTACATAGAGGCAGATGCATCCATGATTCCGCCCGGCTCAGGCAGCATTGGTGGAAATTCGGAAGTGCCCAAGGTAGTGGCTCTCACGAAAAATGGCAACGGCGATGTTGAGGTTACTTTCAGCGATCCCGTTACATTAATCGGAGACGTCGGCCTATATGTCCTCGAACCCTCGACCGGAGGATGGAGCCTCGCTTATATCGACGGTAGTGGCACTGAAACTCTGATATTCGCCGCTGCTTCAGCCGACAATCCTCCCCTTGTACCGGGAGAAAGCCAAATTGTAGGCTTCACGTTTGACTCGCCCGAATCCGACCTAGTGGACGAAGACGGTCAGGTAGCCAATCCCACCTTCGAGGAATGGGTATATCCTGAATAGCGGAATTTTCCCGCGTGAAGAATTAACCGCCTGCAAGATATGGGAAATGCGCGTTTTGCTGTTAGTTTGAGACATCGGCGCGCATTTCTGGTATTCTTCAGTGGCTATTTTTCAGTTAGTTAAAGATCATCCACCTCCGCACAGGAAGGAGTGCCCCTATGTCCGTCCATACCGTAGCCATACTCAGCCCGGGAGACATGGGTTCAGGCGTGGGATTCGCGCTTGGACAGAACGACATTGATGTAATTACCTGCTTGCGAGGCCGAAGCAACCGCACCCGGCAACTGGCTGCGGAAGCGCACTTTCGAGACATCCCTACGCTAGGTCTGCTCGTTGAGCAGGCAGACCTCATCCTTTCCATTCTTGTTCCCGACCAAGCGGTTACGGTTGCCCAGCAGGTCGCTGCAGCAATGCGGTCCTCCGGCAAGCACGCGGTATATGCCGAATGCAACGCTGTCTCCCCGCAAACCACTCGCAAGATAGAATCGATCATCACGGAGTCGGGCGGTCAATATGTGGACGGCGGCATAATCGGCGGCTCACCCACTCGTGGAACGCCTCCTCGCTTCTACGTGTCCGGCGAACATACGGATGTCGTGGCGGGATTGGACGGTAAAGGCATCACGGTCAAGCCTATCGGCAAGGAAGTAGGCAGGGCATCCGGCATCAAGATGTGCTATGCCGCCCTCACCAAGGGTACTTCGACACTTCAGGCCGCGCTGCTCTCGGCTGCGGAGTCAATGAACTTGACAGACGAACTGATCGCCGAGTTCGAGTTCAGCCAGCCTGACGCCCTCAGACAAATGAACAATGGCATTTCTCGCCTTCCGCCTAACGCGCACCGATGGATTAGCGAGATGCTGGAAATCGCTTCAACTTTCGAGCATCTGGGCGTAACGCCATCGTTCCACCAAGGCGCTGCTGAAATGTACCGTCTCCTAAGCCGAACGCCATACGCCTCTGAGACACCTGAGAACGCGGACAAAGACCGCCCCACCAGAGACACGATTCGCGCTGTTGTTGACCTGTTACAACCCGCAATTGTCGCCGACGAGCAGGCGGCAGACTAACGGCAATCGACCGTGACATCTGACTCTGCACTCGAGCGCCAAGCGACAACGATGAAAGCGCTTGTCGTCAAATCGGATCTTGAAACACCGTACCTTGAGTTGCGCGAGATAGCTGTGCCAAGGCCACGCGCCAATGAAGTGCTCGTTCAGGTCGCCGCGTGTGGCGCGTGCTACCACGATGTGGCAGTTGTCGAGGGTACACTGCGGCGCGGCGTCAAGCCTGACGTCGTGCTGGGGCATGAGGTCTCCGGAGTCGTCGCGGAAATTGGTGACGACGTAGTTTCTGTGAAACCCGGCGATAGGATCGTCGTTGCCCTAACAGCCTACTGTGGCGAATGCAGCCGCTGTGTGTCCGGAAACGAGTATCGCTGCATGCGTGGGCTGGGCTTCGGACATGCACTCGACGGCGGCTTTGCCCAATACATGAGCGTACCTGCTTCCAGCGCAATTCCTATCCCCGAATCCATTGACATTATACAAGCCGCACTGCTTGCCTGTCCCATCGGCGTTGCGGTCAACGCGCTGGAAGACGCAGCACGACTCCAACCCAACGAAACTGCGCTGATCGTAGGCGCGGGCGGCGGCCTTGGCGTGCATCTTGCGCAGGTCGCGGCAGCCATGGGCGCGCGAGTCTTGGCAGTTACCACTTCTCCCGAAAAGCTTGGCGCACTGGAATCTCTTCGAGGCGTAGAGACAATTCTCGCGGACGGCGAGCTGGACTTCTCCGAAATCGTCCTCGCGCTTACGGAAGACAGGGGCGCTGATGTTGTAGTGAACCCTGTCGGCTCCGCGCTCTTTGGCTCATGCGTGGCAAGCCTTGCGCAATTCGGCAGAATGGTGGTGCTCGGCGAAATTGCAGGAAGAGCTGCGCACTTCAACTTGGCTGAACTGCTGTTCCGCGACGCATTGATATTAGGCTCTACGGGCGCGTCACCTCGCCACATTCACAGGGCGATCCAGATGGTGGCAGGCGGCGAGATAAGTCCAGGCGTCTCACAACAACTTGCATTCGAAGAGGCCGCGGAAGCCATCGAGCTGATGCGCACGGCAACCGCATTCGGAAGAGTCGCGCTCATCCCGCCGCCGCTATGAGGAAAGTGTGCGACAACTCAGGTCATATTGTTAGAATTGGACGATAATTGAATTCGCCCAACTGCCATACGACTACGCTGCAGCCGACCTGCCGAACGGCAACATCCGCCTGAAGTCCCCGCTCTCCCATGCCACCAACACCTGGCTAGCAACCGCAATCGAGCTGTAGGTCCCGGCGACCACGCCAATAATGAGCACGAGCAGGAAAGTGCGAATCGTCGCGCCACCGAAGAGCAACAACGTTACCAACACTATAAGAAGGGTCAAGCTCGTGTTCAGCGAGCGCCCAATAGTCTCAGAGATGCTCACATTCACATTCTGAGTGAAACCTCGGTTGCCATAGTTGATTACATTCTCACGTAGTCTGTCGAAGACTACGATGGTGTCATTGACGCTGTATCCGATGACCGTCAACACCGCGACCAGGAACATCGTGTTCACTTCCAGCCCTAGCAGGTTGCCGAGAATCGCAAATATCCCCACTACAATCAATAGGTCATGCACCAACGCTACGATAGCGGCGATACCATATCGAAACGGGCGTGGGACACTGCGGAATGCCCACCACAGGTATAGGAAAATACCTACTGCTGCTGCAATTACAGCGTAGATGCCGTTCAGTATAGTGTCTCGTGCCACAACCGGCGACACAAAATCGGACGACACATCTATGCCATCGGGCGACAGACTAGCCTCTAGGGCGCCCACCAACCCATCTTTCTCCTGGTCTGAAAGTTGTCGCGTGCGGATGAAATAAGTGTTATCTCCAAAGCTTTGCACCGTGGCGTCAACCTGGCCGATGCGCGTCAATTCAGACCTCAGTATGTCCTGCGTGACAGGATTCTCGAACTTGATGGTCATCGTGGAGCCGCCGGTGAAGTCGATGCCCATGCGCAGTCCAGGGTTAATGATGAGGAACACCACACCCGGCAAAATGACGATAAACGAAAACAGGAAAAACCAAGTTCTTTTGCCTACAAAGTCCAATTTATTGCTCCTGACGGACAACACCAGTTGAAATTCTAAAATGTGAGTCTAAACAGGCCGTGTTTAAGACGCTGGTTGCTAGCTCCTCTGCACAGCTGTCGAAACGGATTGTTGCGGCAGTTCAGATGCTCCGGTCGGCACAAACGCGCCCAGCAGTCTTGCGAGTCCAGTCGAAGCGATTGCGCGCAGTATAGTCCTGCTGACCATAATCGCAGAGAACATGCTGATCATTACGCCAATTGCCAGGGTCGCCGCAAATCCCTGAACTATCGTCGTTCCCAACTGGTTCGAGAAGTAGTACAGGATAGCGCAAGTGATAAGCGTGGACACGTTGCTGTCACGAATTGCGGGCCATGCCCTGTTGAATCCTATGTTGATGGCGCCAATAAGGGTGCGACCGTTACGCAGTTCGTCCTTCATACGCTCGAAAATCAGCACATTGGCGTCAACCGCCATGCCCACCGAAAGTATTGTCGCTGCAACTCCGGACAGCGTCAGCGTCACTGGAAGCAGTTTGAAGATCGCAAGTACAAAGGCGGTGTATATCAACAGGGCAATCGAAGCCACAAGTCCTGGCACTCGGTAGTACAGCGTCATGAACAGGAACACCAGAGCAAGTCCAACGATGCCTGCCAGTACGCTCTTAGCGAGGGAGTCCGATCCCAGAATAGCGTCGACACTTCGCTCCTGAATCAGCGTAATCGGGAACGGAAGGCGACCGCCTTCAAGTAGCAGCGATATGTCCTGCGCCCTCTCCAGCGTGAAACCGCCCTCGATGATTGCAGTGCCGGTCGTGATCGGCGTTCGCACCACGGGCGCAATCAACTCTTGGTCGTCAAGGAAGATGGCTATGGAATCCGTGAGACTGCCTGCTATCTCGGTCGTCTTCTCACCAAAAAGACGCGTTCCCAGTGAGTCGAACTCCAAGTTAATTATGGGCTGGTCGCTCTGCGCGTGCAGGCTGGCGTACGCTCTCGACAAGTTGTCGCCGCCAAGTCCGAAGTCCTCGTCAACCCTTCCAGGTTGTTCAATGAAGATCACCGTGGCATCGTCGCCAATCCTGCTTTGCGCTGCTGTTACGCTGTCAGGTTCCACTTCTACAGGCGTTTCGCCCGGCTGAGCCGGATCCGGCTGTGGCTGCGGATAAGGGAAAACATACCTGTTTGTGCCCTCCAACTTGCTTATCCATGGCGGCGCAAATACGCCATTAATCGTTTCATTGCCGTTAATCGTGACATTTAGCCCCGGCAGGACGCCGGATCGGAGTTCACCCTGAAAAGTGACTATATTCGAACTCGGAGCCGCGACTTGGAATTTCTGCCCGAGATTCGCCAGAACCTCGTCAAACTTCGCGGCACCCTGAGGCGTCAACTCCACAATTATCACCGGTATAGCTTCCTCGTCCACAGCCGCCGAAGTTTCCGCGCCCGCCTCCGGAGTGGCAGTCGGCTCGGCGTCCGGCAGAAGTTCGTCAGGTATCGGCTCGGCAGTAACGCTAACGATATCAGCGTCGGTAATAATTCCCTCAGTCGCGAGGTTGCGCGGGATGCCCAGTTGGCGGTGCTTGAACTCAAGTTGTGCCGTTTCGCCAATTATGCTTTTTGCTCGAGCAGGTTCACGCACACCGGGCAGCTGTATCAAAAGTCTGTCATCACCCAGAATCTGGATGATTGGCTCACCCAGCCCGGATGAGTTCACGCGCCTCTCAATGATGCGCTGGAGGCTCAACATGTCGTCCGCATCCGGCGCTTGCGATTCGGCACTGGCCTCATCGCTGGTAGATTCAGCCTGATATACGAGGTGGCTGCCACCCTGCAAGTCCAGTCCCAGACTCAGACCAAGAAGTGTATTGCCGCCTCGCTCAAACGGGCCTATCTTGATGGTCTGGAAGCCAAGCACAAGCCCGGCTCCAACTATCAACAGCAATATCGCAATTAACGCTCTTGCGTTCCTACGCACCATCACCTCCACGCTCAAGGCTGGCACGCACCAGCTCCAGAGCCTGCTCTTTCGTACTAACTTCTCCGCTTGCCTGCGCCTCTCGGACCGTCTCCAGCAATTTGCCGATTCCCGGTCCTGAAGCAAGCGCGAACCTATCTATTATATCGTATCCATCGACCAACTTAGGAAGAGATTGCACTGACTCTCTACGCCGTCCCTCTTCTCCTGACCGCCCTTCTTCAAGAATGTATCGAATCAGACTGCAATGGTTCGTCCAATCTTTCAGCTCCAGCATAGGTCCCCGCGCCGCAAGATAGTCTGCCATGTTCAGGTAGAGCGTATCCAGCGCAATGTCCCCCACGTCGCGGTAGTACCTGTATAAGGCGCGGCGGGTCGGCATGTCGCCCTTCTGCGCTATCAGAGTCGGACGCAGGTGATGCTGCACCATTCCGGCGACATGCTCAACTCCCCGTTTGCCGAATCTCAGCCGAGTGAGAATATCTCTCGCGATTTCCGATCCTTCGGAATGATGACCAATAAATCGAATCCGCCCTGAATCTTCGATCGTCTTCGTCGAAGGTTTGGCGACGTCGTGCAGAAGCGCCGTCAACTTGAGGAATGTCAGTCTGTCAAATCCATCACTCACATCGACATCGAAGTATTCAGCCATCCCCTGGAAGCGCGGCACAAGATTTAGTGGAAACACATCGCCGTCGCCAGAGAACATAGCATCCACCCAGCCGACCGCCTCTACCAGATGATTAAACACATCCCAGTAGTGTTCTTTGGGCTGTGTAACATCCCTCGCATCCGCAAGTTCCGGCATTACGCTGCATAGCAGGCCCAACTCATCGAGGAGCCGAACTCCTGCATACGCCTTGTGTGTTCGCAAGAGCCGCATCAACTCATCGCGAACTCTCTCTTGCGGGGCGTCTGCAACGAGAGCTGCGCGTTCCCGAATGGAGTCAGCAGTGTCGCTGTCTAGCGAAAACTCTAGCTGCGCAGCCAGCCTCACGCCGCGCATGAGACGCACGCAATCCGCGTCGAACGCACTAGGTGAAACCATACGAACTACGCCGTCCCGCAAGTCCCGCAATCCACCGCACGGATCAAGCAAGCGCTCCTCAAAATCCTCGCAATGCGCGTCGCTAACCGGTAGCGCCATCGCATTGATGGTAAAGTCCCGCCGATGCAGGTCCTGTTTGATGTCGCCTCGAATTGGCGCGATGTCAACATAGCCTGACCACTCGGCATCGTTCAGCGCCACGCGCGCCACCTGCCATTCATCATGAAGGCTTACGCAATGTGTCCCAAGAGCCTCGGCGAGTTGACGCCCAATCGTAACACCATCGACACTCACTGCAATGTCGATGTCTTCGGACTTGCGTCCCATCAGCGTGTCTCGAACCACACCACCCACAAAATACGCTTCAACATCCCTACTGCCGAAAAATTCGACGAGCGTCTCCACCGCCGAAGGCACGTGTGTGGCGTTGGACAAGGCAGTATAGTGCGAAATTGGAGGTGCTTCGTTCATGAGATCAGATTGAGGGGTCTGCCGCCTGGATGCAATTGTGCATCAACTCACATGACTTGCGGCAAGGTCAATGCTCAGTTTACTTGAGCTTTAGGGTTGCGGGAGTGTCGCGCGAATCTTCATCCAGCAGCCACAATCCACTGCCCGAATGATGAGATGTTTCAATGGAGGCGTTTTTCCTTGTATCGGTGTGTCCGACATCGGGCTCTCCGACATCCGAATTATCATCGGTATCGGCA
Source organism: Dehalococcoidia bacterium (assembly GCA_965221045.1). GTDB lineage: Bacteria > Chloroflexota > Dehalococcoidia > Lucifugimonadales > JADFKI01 > Bin90. The sequence continues at coordinate 3,188,578 of OZ244863.1, read as the reverse complement.
TCCGCCGGGCCCTCGCCGTCCGGTTCAACTTTGACCAGTTTCTCGTGGGCCTCCATGTGGTCGATGTACAGAATGCCATTCACGTGATCGACCTCATGCTCCAGCGCCTGTGAAAGCATGTCCTCGGCCTTCAGCTTGACCAACTTTGAAGTATGATCGAGTGCACGGAACCTTACCCACACCGAGCGAGTGACCATACCCTTGTACCCTGCTATGCTCAGGCAGCCTTCCTCGACTCGGCGCTCCCCTTCCCTGAGTGTTATTTCAGGATTGATATAAATGCGAGCCTCTTCCTCATCAGGAAGTTGGATAACAATCACACGCCGTAGTTCCCCGACCTGATTCGCGGCAAGCCCAACGCCATTAGCTTCCCGCATAGTATCGACCATATCGTATGCGAGACGCAGCACGTTGTCGTCTATGGCACGCACCTTCCGCGCCCTCTGCCTTAGCAAAGGATGAGGCAGCTGCAAAATCTCCCGGATAGCCAAAATTACTAAGCCCTATTCAGGTCACCCTCCGGTAACAATACCTTGGTGAGCGACTATTAAAGAACGCTGTTTCAGAATCAGTTCGACATCTGATTATAGACGCCACATCCCTTTAGTGCAAAGTTTACGCCAATTAAATGGGTGAGCCGGTTATTCGCCTAGTCGGAATTTCCCCACAGTGGTTCACGCTACGCATAGCCAAGCGAAGGCGGGAAAAATGAGTCCATTTCCCGACACAGGAAGCCCGCCAGATGGGTTATTTCCTTCCCCAAACCAGCAGTTGCACGTTTTTGAACCTTTGAATAGAATTGGGGAATATAATCCTAACCGGAGGGAAGAGCAGTATGCCTAAATTTTCAACCGACAAATTGCGCAATGTAGTTCTGCTGTCACACGGGGGCGCAGGTAAGACTATACTTGCAGAGGCGATGCTGCACACGGCCGGTCACATCACACGATTTGGCAGGGTAGAAGACGGCACGACCGTATCCGACTTTGAGCCGGAAGAAATTCGTCGCCAGTCCAGTTCCCAGATGTCCGTGCTGGCATGTCCATGGCGCAGCAACAAAATTAATATCCTCGATACACCCGGATATGCCGATTTCCGAGGCGAGGTTGTCTCTGCCTCGCGTGTGGCCGACGCGGCGATCATAGTCGTATCAGCCGCCTCTGGCGTCGAGGTGGGCACAAACCAGATGTGGGCTCTGGCTAACGATCGCAATCTCCCTCGCGTAATCTATGTCAGCAAGATGGACCGCGAGAACGCGGACTTCGACCGCATCATGGGCGAAATTTCCGATCGCTTCGGCAGAGAATGCGTCCCGGTGCAGATTCCTATCGGTGCCGAGTCCGCTTTCTCAGGAGTAGTCAACCTACTCGATCCCAGCGCAGACGTGCCTGCTGAGATTTCAGACGAAGTCGAAGAAGCCCGAGAGCGCCTCGTGGAAGCTGTGGCCGAGGCTGACGAGGACCTCGCCGACAAGTACCTCGAAGGCGAGGAAATCACCCAGACCGAGATGATTGCCGGCCTTAAACAGGGAATAGCCGATGGCTTAATCATCCCCGTGCTGTTCGGAGCGTCCACATCGGAAATCGGAACTGCCGACCTCCTGAACGCCATTGTGGACTTCTTGCCCTCTCCCGCGGACGTCGGCGAGGTATCAGCCGACACCGCAGATGGCGAGGTATCACTCAGCCCCGACAGCGACGGACCTCTCGCCGCACTCGTCTTCAAATCCGCCGCCGACCCGTTTGTGGGTAAACTTTCGTATTTTAGGATTTACAGCGGTACGTTTAGCAGCGACAGTCAGCTCTGGAACGCAAATGCTGGACAGGCGGAACGCGTCGGCCAAGTCTTTGAAGTGCGCGGCAAAGAGCAGACGGCTGGCTCGGACTTCGCATCGGGTGACATCGGCGCGACCCCGAAGCTCAACTCCGTCCTGACCGGACACACAATCTGCACGCGCGACAACCCGTTCACTTTGGAAGGCATGGAATTCCCCAAGCCAGTGTACTTGATGGCCGTCTTCCCCAAATCACAGGCCGACGTTGACAAGATGACCAGTTCGCTCTCTCGCATCACAGAGGAAGACCCAAGCCTTACGGTGACCCGTGAACCGGACACGCTCCAGGTGCTTCTCGGCGGACTAGGCGACACTCACGTGGACATAGCCATCGAGAAGATGAAGAACAAGTTCGGCGCTGAGATGATTCTCCAGACCCCTAAGGTTGCCTACAAGGAGACCATTGGCGGCAGAACGCGCGTGGAATATCGCCATAAGAAGCAGTCCGGCGGTCATGGCCAGTTCGGACACGTCTGGTTGGAACTTGAACCCCTGCCAAGAGGCGGTGGCTTCGAGTTCGCCGAAAAAGTCGTGGGGGGCAATGTGCCGCGCGAATACATACCGTCTGTGGAAAAAGGTGTTGCAAAGGCAATGACTGGAGGCGCAATCGCGGGATATCCAATCGTGGATGTCAAGGCAACTCTCTTCGACGGCAGCTATCACACCGTTGATTCTTCAGGCATCTGCTTCGAAATCGCCGGCGGTCAGGCGCTCACCAAGGGCGTGCAGTTGGCATCGCCTACCCTGCTTGAGCCCATTATGCAAGTGCAGATTGTAGTGCCCGATGACTACACCGGCGACATAATCGGCGACATGAACTCGAAGCGAGGCAGAATCCACGGTATGACGCCGCAGGGCAATAGCACAACGATGATCGAGGGCGAAATCCCACAGGCGGAAATGTTGAGATATGCCACAGAACTGCGCTCCATGACCCAAGGACGGGGAGCGTTCACCATCGAGTTCGATCACTACGAGGAAGTCCCCGCACACCTTGTCGACCGAATAGTAGAGCAGCTTAGAGAGCAGGAAGCGGCTCGCGCATAACAAGCAACAAGAACCGAAAATAAGGGGCAGTTCTCTGACATGAGAATTGCCCTTTTCACTTTCACAATTTCAGCCGTCTCTAGATAGCATGTCCTTGCGTGTTCGGCGAGCGGAGAGACAGGTTCGCGAGGTTCTCTATCCGGGACGGCTCCCGTCAGTCACCAGGCGCCGTCCAGATAGTCTGGTAGTTCTTCCCCTTGATGGCGTTGACCAACTCTATACGCTCCATCTCGCGGAGTTCATCCAAGGCCCGCTCGCATTGACCTATCGCCTCGTCCTCTCCTCCGTCCTCCAACCGCTTGATAACCTTGTCCCACAGCCCAAGACTGACAAGGCTGTCCACATAGCGCGTCCATGGGATTACAGCAAGATTGCGCACCCTTGGCAGTCCTGGTCGCTGACGGCGGATCAGCCGGAGACGCTCCTGGGGAGACGCCGCCATCGGCGCTATTTGCACCAACGCGCTATGCCTGTCATTGCTACGTGGATCAACCACTAGCGCCTTACGAAACGACGGAAAGAATATGGATATCACATCGGCGTTATCGATGGATTTCAGCATTCCGTCTATATCGAACATGAAATCGCTGTTCATTGTACGACTCCTTGCTCAGCAGACTAACAGCGTTAATTGAATCAAAAATTCAGTAAGAATTCTTGAATGGTCAGATTCTATCCTTCACTTCTCGTTCATTAATACTCAATGCTGTTAACAATTAGGAATTCACTAACTCACGAACCGTCTCGATAAAAGACGGCAGCACATTTTTCCAGTCTCCAACAACTCCGAAGCTCGCGCTCTTGAAAATATTTGCGTCTGCATCACGGTTGATTGCGATGATATTCTTCGATGCCGAACAGCCCGCCATGTGCTGGCTCGCCCCCGAAATACCAACTGTTATGTACAGGTCCGGCGTTATAGTCTTACCGGTCAGCCCAACCTGATAGCTGTGGTCAAGCCAGCCCGCGTCACACACCGCGCGAGAAGCTCCTACGGCGCCGCCAAGCAATCTGGCAAGATCCTCCAATTGGTCAAAAGGCTCAGGCCCTCCGAGACCTCTTCCGCCACCTACTACGATATTCGCGTCTTCCAAACGCACGCCTTCTGCCGCCTGCGAAACCGTCTCAACGAGTCGTGCTTTGACCACCGACGAGTCCAGACCGGGGTTGATAATCGAAACTTCGCCAGCGCGCGAATCGTCCGCATCAAGCGGCTCATAAGCCTTCGCCCTCATTACAACCATCTGAGGATTCGCATCCGGGAATGTTACCTTCGCCAGAGCGTTGCCGCCGTACACTGGTCGCACTGCAACGACCCTTCCGCTGTTCGCATCCGCCTCTACCTGCAAGCAGTCTTGCGCTAGTCCTACGCCCAATCGGAACGCAAGCCTCGGGCCGACATCTCTGCCGGCAAGCGTGCGCCCAATCAGTACGACAGACGGCTGAACCTCGCTGCAGACCTTCTCGAGCGCCGCAACCTGCGCATCTAGTTGCATTTCTGCAAGCACTTCGTCCTGAACCAGATATGCGTTGTCAGCTCCCAGGGATATCGTTTCCTGTCCTACCGCATCGCCACCATTCAGCAGCGCTACGCCCACATTTTCGCCCGTCACATCAGCAATGCGGCGGCCCGCCGCCAGCAACTCTCCCGTAATGCTTTGAAGTGCATCATCATTCAGTTCGCCAATGACAAGAACCCCAGCCATATTTCAAATCTCCAAAAAATACTTGATCCAATCCCCTTTGAAAGGGGAAGGTCAGGGATGAGAACGATAGATATCCAAAGTCTTCCTCAAGTGGCCTACGATTCGTCTAAATCAGCCTCTCTTCACGCAGCCGCAGAGCCAGATTCCTGCCAGCATCCGCGTCATCCTCTCCCTCTATTACTTCAACCTGATTGTCGCTCACTGGAATGAAAAGCTCCGTAAGCGTGAGTTTGGGTTCAAGCGCTTCAGCGTCCAGCCCCACATCTGCGGTACTCCATCTTGTGGGTTGCTTACGGCTCGCCTGCATTATACCCCGCAGTGTGGGATAACGCGGCTCTCCGAGCTCATTGGTCACTGTAACCAGCGCAGGCAGTGGTGCCTCCACGACTTCGTAACCGTCCGATAGTGCCCGCTGCACCACAATGCCACTTCCGGCGACCTCAATGTTCTGTGCCAAGGTAACACAGGGGAGTTCCAGCATTTCCGCTATGCCCAGAGGCACGTGCGCCTGGTCCCAATCGGATGCTTGCCTGCCACAAAGGACGACGTCATATTCGCCAACCTTCTTTATAGCCTCAGCCAACACCGCTGCAGTTGCATAGGCATCGAGTGTGCTCAGCGCTTCGTCATCAATCAGAATCAGTTCATCGGCCCCCATCGACAGCGGCTTTTTCATTACGTCCATCACGAAGCCGCTACCCATCGATATGACGGTTATCTTTGCGGCATCTCCGCCGTCCTTGAGCCGCAGCGCCGCCTCCACCGCATTCTCGTCGAACCCGTTCACAACTGGGGGAATCCCGGGGGCAGGCACGACTCTTTTAGCGTCACCGTCTATATTGAAAGCGGACGCAGGCGTCTCCGGATCCATAACCTGCTTCACGCACACGATTATGTTTAATGCCATACTTTTCTTGTCCTATCAATCTTGAAATCGCTCAGTAAAACTGCGAAGACAGACCTCGCGCACTTACAAGAGCCAAAATATTGAAGCTGCGCGGATTAAAGCCTGAACTCCTGGCGCGGTTTCAGAAGATGGTCAGACACTCCTGTCTCACGCATGAATTTCAGCAGATACCGATGAACCTCTTTTGCCACTCCCAAGTTTCCCGATATGATGTTGTTTTCCTGCGCCGGGTCGTTGGCGAGGTTGTACAGTTCCGACATTCCCTCGTCCATGCTGTAAAGTAACGACCAGTCGCCCGCCGTAATCGTGGTCACCTGCGAGTTGACCAGGTTGCGCCTGATACTGTCCACCGAGCGCACCTCGTCTCCCGGATTCGCGAACGGTATCGTGCTCACTGTGAATTCGCGTCCCGCGACACTACTGTCACGCATCCTCGGCAGCAATGAGGCTCCATGAACATTGCCGGGGGAGCTCACACCCGCGATGTCCAGTACGGTCGGCATAACGTCCACCACAGAGGTCATTCCGTTATACACGCTCGGCTCCACACCGGGCACATATACCACTAGCGGAATCCTTACTAACTCCTCGTACAGAGGAGAATGCGCCCAACGCGCATCGGAGTCTCCGAACCTATACAGTCCACCACCTTCGCGCTTGTCGAAGGACATCTTACCGAACTTCCCACCATGCTCTCCGAAGTAGAAGCCATGGTCGGAAGTGAAGATTATGGCGGTCTTGTCCATCAGACCCATGTTCTCCACTCGCCGCAGGAAGTAACCGATCCAGGTATCGACCATCGTGATTTCGCCGCAGTAAGTTGCGTTTGCCTTCTTCACCTTCTCTGCGGAGAATCCCGGCTCGTCCTGCCAATGCCCGTATATTGGCTGAATGATCTCGCCATCATAGCCAGGCCAGTACAGCTCAGAGTAATATGGCGGCGCTTCCCAAGGCTCATGCGGATCCCAGGTGTCTATATAAAGGAAAAAGTCCTCTTTGTAGTGAGTCTCCAGCCAGTTCATTGCGTTTGCAAAGGTCTGCGGCGCGTTATGGTCCTTCTCCAGTCGCCACCTATTGCGAATGTCTCGCGATTCATGGTTGCCAACCTGCTGAACGCGAGTTGGCGAACCTTCCTGACCCGGATGAAAGAAGAAGGTCTGATACCCGCGATCGTAGTTCATTTCCCCGCGGATGTAGAACGGCGTGTCAATCGCTGCAGCCGTGTGATACCCGTTTTCGGCCAGAATCTGCGCTAGTGTAACCTCGTCCTCGGGCAGCGGCTCCCATCCCATAAAGGACATCGTCCAGCGTCCCGTCGCATGGTCTGCGCGCGTCGGCATCGTCGGAAAGCCTCCGGCATAATGTCTGTTGAAGCGCGTCGCTTTCGCAGCCAAGGCATCCAATGTCGGAGTCCGTATAGTCTTATGACCGTACGCACCCATGTGGTCCTGGCGGAAAGTGTCTGCGGTAATCCAGATTATGTTCATGCGCTTTTTCTCCAGCGGTTGACGCTTACGCCACTGAGTGCGACAACAACTCTCAAGTGATTCCTATGCTCTGTGCCCTTTGCTTACCCAAATGTTATTAGCCTGTGGGTTGAGTGTCAAATATACAGTAGGCTACGGAAGGGCATAATTGATCTCTCAATGCCAACCGATTTATTTATCTCTGCTATCTTCATACATCGCGGCGATCTTGCTGGACGTATGTATTATTTTCTCCAAAATCACGTTCAGAGATTGTATGATTTCATTTCACAAATCATAAGTATCGTTTATAGAAGATTGTAAATATATTAGTAGATTAAATGTACCAAAGCCTTGTGAAATCCATCCCAAACGGTAATAAATTGGGACTAGAAATTGGTTTTAAATTCGCCATGAAACCGACTAATTCCTATCGTAAAGCAACAGACGACCAGTCTCAATTACTCTGAGACGGTATCTTTCTCTAGACGCCTGTATTGACTGGTTGTTAGCTCTGCGCGCCTTGTTACAGGCGTCTAGAAATCCTGCTTAAATTGGGCGAAAATTCAGCGTTTTCACCTTGACATCATTTTTGACAAAGTTTTAGTCTATGTTTAACACATTTCCCATAAGATTCTAAGCAGTCGTTCGGATGTGTGAAATTTGCACAAAAGGTCAAGTGCTGAAATGGTAATCAGCTCCACTCTTTAGGGCGCTTTTCACAAGAAGATAAGGGACTTCTAACAACCGGCGACTCGCTGAGTTAACGTCTCAAGTCTATGGGTGCGTGCTTGTTGCAACGGCAAGCAAAAATTCAAGACGACATCTTGGCAGGGGGGTTTTGCGCCAAAATTCGGTGATTAGCGCGGGGAATTTCCCGAAGCATGTCAGAGGAAGCTATTAGGCGGATAGAGGAGGATGTGATGGTCGTTCAGGTTCAAGATTTCAATGAGTACCCGGAACAAGTTACTGAGAGACCCCAAATCGTTGAGGTCGCTTCTCCCAATCAGGAGTTGATATGCCCCAGATGCGAAACGCAACTGCGCATCAACTACGATGAACCCCAGTGCCTGCAATGCGGGTATGTGGACTATGCTTATATTCCACCCAACGCCCATAGAAGAAAGAGGAGCCTCATGAGTACGGGCACTCGCTACGTCCTCCGGTACAACGGGACGTTTGGCAAGCTTGCGGATACGCTTACTCATGTGCAACTCCGTCGCTTTCGCAACAGAGCGATATACCTTGTCAGTTGCCCATTCTGCCACAAAGAAATGACCCAATCGTCATTGTCAGGCAAGCGCCGAGAAGTACGCGAGGAACGCTACAAGTGCGACGACGGCCACCGCATCTCGCTCATACCGTCGAAGAACGGGTCCCTCGGCTGGAAATAGCGATAATCCCTCTCTGCACCGGATTGCCGGCGGTCCAATGGTACACGCCACCTCTGCCGGCAGTCTCTGCACTCATCGCACAATTCGCGGCGAAAATGGCGGGATATGACCAAAATCGCTGACATACACTCCCAGAGCGGCGGTCAGCCTTTGTTCATCTGCGACTTCTCGCCGCCCAGAGGTGCAGCCTACGACGACATAGATGCGGCGCATACACTTGCCGCTGATTGCCTCTCCGTGCCGTACAACCCCGGCAAGTCGGTGTATGCCGACTCAGCCTTTGCGGCGCATTCCATCAGAGCGGACACAGGCAAAGAAGTCGCCTTCACCATCGCGACACGGGACATGAACATACTTGCCGCCCAGAGCCTACTTCTGGGGGCTGCACAGCTCGGACTTCAGAACGTTTTAGTCGTGCGCGGCGATAACTTCACACCTGCAGAGCTGAGACACACCAAACCCGTAAACGATCGCACAACTACGAGCCTCATACGCTCCATTACCAGTATGAACGAGGGCACGGACTTTCGAGGACGTGCGCTAGCGATGCAGACCGACTTTTGCATCGGCGCGGCGGTTGACACCAACCGGGACATCGATTCAGAAGCCACCCTCACCCGCAGAAAAATCGGTGCTGGAGCACACTTCCTCATCACACAGCCCGGCTTTACACCCGAAGGACCTCTGGATTTCCTCGAAGCCTACAGACGAACCTACGGCGAGCAGCCGTCGGTCCCAATATTTTTCGGAGTTCAAATGATAGCCGCCGCCAGCCGTTCATTCTCTCCAATCCCGCAGGCCATCCTCAATGAATTCGATAGCGGCGGATCCTCTGCAGACATCGCCGTCCGGTCCATTGAAAGATTCCTGGTCTCGGGCATCACATCCTTCTACCTCATGCCCCCCATACTGCCCGGCGGTGACCGAGACTACGAATCCGCCCGTCTTGTCCTGCGCCGCTTCAAGGCATCACCTTCTCAAGGTTCATGATGAGTCTGTCAAACTACCTGTCCCTATTGCAAGGGACCAACTGCCTCAATAGAAAAGCCGCCTTAAAAAGGCGGCTTAAATGCATCCTTCACATCTACGTCAGCCCTAGTCCGAAGATGGCAGTTTCCTTGGCTGCTGAACTTCCATCGATGCTCCGTTATAACGCAAGTCACACTGCCCGGCCTTCGTAACCAGCACCGTGACTCCCTCTTCATCGGCCTGATACCGCCGACCAAGGTTGATAGTCATCACATCCGCACTTGTCGCTGCGCCATCAAACCCGCTGCCGGAATCTTTCTCCTGCAACGGAATATCCCCATCGGTCAGCAACCCATCGCCGCCCTTTGTAACCACAAGCTCAGCGCCCGATGGTGTAACGTATCTACTTCCCGCCTTAATCATTCCTACTGTACCTCGCCTTGGAATAATTTTGCTGCCGCCGCTGCGTGTATCGGCTATCTCAACATTCTACTCGCATTCCCAAAATTCTTCAAACCTTTGGCGGCTTGGCGATACCAACCATATGTCTTCGTACTGCGAAATTAGTGGACTCCTATCAGACTCGTTAAGGCTACCTCGTTGAGGCTACGCACTTCGCACGGGCGCAAGGACTGTCTTCCGTGTAACATAGCCTCTCGCACGGTGACATGATACCTTCGTGCCATTAGCCGTAACTCGGAGCACGGAAAGACTTTGCCACAAATGCCCGCGAATTTCGCCAAACGACCGCTTTCTCTTCTGTTCGCCCTAGCAGCATCCGCAGTTCTCTTGCTCACGCTGCTGGCAGATAATGGCAGCATGAATCTGCACGCCCAATCAGCCGACACGCCCACGCCCGTTCCTACCACCGCGCCTGACGACGACTTCGGAGTCCAAAACCTCCCTCACATCGAGGGTAAACTCAGCCCGCCCAAATACGCCAACATGGACTCCAATCTCAACCGCATCGTTGAGCAGGTCGAGAGCGGACAGACAACAGCCCGGGGCGCCGCAAAGAACGCTCCGCTCCACAGCGAAGAGTCCGTCGCCGTAACTGTCTATATTACCGAGGGCTACGCCGACGCCATTGTCGAGTTTCTCGAAGCCAACGGCGCGTCTCCCCGAAATGTCGGGACGGACTATATTGAAGCCTATGTCCCAGTATCCCTGCTGCCTGAAGCGTCGGAGCAAGAAGGCGTCATCAGTGTCCGCACGATCATCCCGCCGCAACCGGCACAGGGCACGGTTGTCAGCGAAGGTGTGACGGTGCATGGCGCCACGGTGTGGCATAATGCCGGGCTAAAGGGTCAGGGCGTGAAGATCGGAATAATCGACACTGGCTTCGAGGGTTTTTCGACTCTTCAAGGAACCGAACTTCCCGCCACTGTTGAAGCTAGGTGTTACACCGATGTAGGTGTGTTCACCTCAAATCTTGCTGACTGCACGGATAGCGAAGATAGCGAACGGCGGAGAACGCACGGCACAGCGGTAGCCGAGGCGCTCTTTGACATCGCTCCTGAGGCAACTTACTACATTTCAAATACGAGCACATCGGCAGACTTGCGGTCTTCGGTTGACTGGATGATCGAGCACGATGTCGAAATAATCAATATGTCGGCGATTTGGAGTTGGGGGGGCCCCGGCGATGGAACATCTCGATATATCGATAGCCCCTTAAAGACAGTGGACGCTGCCGTCGAAGGAGGCGCAGTGTGGATAAATGCTGCAGGGAACAGCGCGAAGGACACTTGGTACGGTCCTTTCGCCGACAGCGATTTGGATGGCTGGCACAACTTCTTCGGCGAGGACGAATGCAATGGTTTGTTAGTTGATCTCGAAGCGGAAGAAAACTTTACTGCTCAACTTCGCTGGGATGACAGTTGGACGACTCCGGCAACCGACTTGGATCTGTACCTGAGTCTGATAGGACTGAGTGGACTAACGGATGTCGTAGGGAGTGAAGATGACCAGACAGAGACGTCAGTTCCCTTCGAAGCCATATTCGGATATTCAGCACCTGTCGCCGGCAGTTATTGCTTGAGCGTTTTTCTTCGCAGTGGTGTTTCCCCTGACTGGATTCAATTGCAATCGTTCACTGGACAGGACATCGAACATCATACACTGCACCATAGTATTGGCGAGCCCGCCGATAGTGCCAACACGGGTCTCCTAGCGGTTGGTGCAGCGCCGTGGAACGATAGTAGCACTATTGAGGAATTCAGCAGCCGCGGGCCAACACATGATAATAGAATCAAGCCCGAGGTAGTCGGGGCCGACGGAGGCCAATCGGTAACCCGTCGCTCAGCCGACAACCCGGACGGTCGTTGGGGAGGAACAAGCCAGGCGTCGCCGCATGTCGCCGGGCTTGCTGCGTTGGTCATACAACGCTCCGGCGATCAGGACATGAGCCCGGCTGCAGTTGCGGATTACCTGAAAAGGCATGCCGAGGCGCGCGGGGCAGTGCCCAACAATACCTGGGGCTATGGGTTTGCAAGACTGCTGGCGTCGGACGCAGTGTTGCCCGAGCCAACTGCGACACCTGAGCCGACCGCGACGCCTATCGCCGACAGTTGCGTGGAGCTAGTAGGTGCTGACGGCGTTGTCAACGGAAGCTGGAGTAGCGATTGTGAGTCGTCACACCCAGACCGTAGTGGCTATTATGCCCGCTACTATACATTCTCGCTCACTGAGGCTGCTGAAGTCACCATCACGCTGGAGTCTTCTACAGACCCATACCTGTACCTACGCGAAGATGTGGGCAGAGTGGGCACGGTATTTTGCGAGAACGATGACTACACCTTGGAAGTAACAGGTACATTGTGCAGGAAGATCGACACTAGCCTTGATACAAGCACGGACTCGGGTATGGTGGCAAGCTTGACAGAAGGCACCTACACGATAGAGGCGACGACATACGAGACAGCGGCCACCGGCGACTTTACACTTACGGTGACAATGGAGGCAACCACACAGCCACAGCCGTTACCCACGCCTGAACCTTCGCCGACCCCGGGGCCATCACCCTCTCCGACACCCGTGCCGCTGCCTCCAGACTATAATATCGAAGACGCGACCTGCAATGCCGACGACCTAACGGGCATCGAAGGCTTTTCTCTTGACAGCACCGATGGACCGCATAGCTATGATGATTTCGGCTACCACGGTATCGTCAAAACATACGTCACAAAATGGGTGAACGCAGACGATAGTGCCGGAATTGTATGCGCTGCAGTTCAATACAACAGCATCGAGAACGCCCGTTGGAGCGGCCTAAACTACTCGGCTATCCTGCAGAGAAACGGCGCGAGTGTCGATCTCCGGGATTACGAACAGGACTTCATACCGAGCATCGGCGATGACATGCTGGCATACAAGTTGCATTATCACACCAACAATGACTTCCACACCTTAGCTACGGTGAGATTCCTAGACGCCTCTACCATCACACTTACGAGAGTGACATATCATGCATTCGGCACAGACGAATACCCAAGCATTGCAAAACCAGAGGGTATTGCCAAGAAAATAGCAGCCCGCGTCATACCAACAGACGATGCCACATCTCAGAGCGAAAGTGCCCACCTTTCCAGTGGGGTGCTGGAATCCTTCGACTGGAATCGCTGACCACGTGGAACTTACAACTAGGAGGGTGACTACCGCCCTTGCTCAACACTATTAAGCAAGGGCGGTATATCTTTCTATTTTGATTTACTCCAAACCGGCCTTACCATCCCCAAATATCCCTTTCCGTCCTGCCGATTCGCTCAACCCACTTCCACTCCACTCGCTGCCGCATGCTGCTCGTCCGCGTGATACGAACTCCGCACCAGCGGCCCGGACGCCACATGCCTGAATCCTAGCGCCTCGCCCTCGAGACGCAGTTCGTCGAACTCGCCCGGGGTGTACCACCGCGCCAGCGGCACATGCTTACCTGAAGGGCGCAAATACTGCCCAATCGTCAGCAGATCACAGTCAACAGACCGCAAGTCCCGCATCGTCTCCAGAATCTCGTCCCAGCTCTCGCCAAGCCCGACCATCATCCCCGATTTGGTGACCGCATCTCTGTCCAGCCTCTTGGCGTTCGCCAGCAGCTCCAGCGACATGTCGTAGTCACCCTTCGGACGCACGCGGCTGAACACTCGCCGCACTGTCTCAATATTGTGGTTCAGGGTATCCGGCTTCGCTTCCATAACCTTCGCCAGCGCATCAGGGTCCCCCTCGAAGTCTGGTATCAGCACCTCCACCTTGCACGAAGGCAGACGCTTTCGAATCTGTCGGATACACTGCGCGAATATGAAAGCCCCGCCGTCCGGCAGATCGTCTCGGTCCACCGATGTGATGACCGCATATCGCAGCCCTAATCTCTCCACGGTTTCCGCCAGTCGCACCGGTTCCTGCAAGTCTAGCGTCGTCGGCATACCCGTCTTCACCGCGCAGTACGAACACGCGCGTGTGCAGATGTCCCCCAGTACCATGAAAGTAGCAGTCCCCCGGTCCCAGCACTCCCCAATGTTCGGACAATGAGCCTCTTCGCAAACAGTGTTGAGCCCCTCCGACCTCACGAGCTGCCTAAGCTCCAGGTAGCCCGCACTGCCCGGCGCCTTCACCTTCAGCCACTCCGGTAGCCTTCTCGCAGTAGCCATAATCCCTCCAATTCAGAACTGCCGCCATGATACCAGATTGCGCCGACACTGCGACAACTCGCCAAATCAGATAAAGGGCTACGGCAGTAGAGGATTTCGTCGGTTGGCGTTATGATATGGCGAAATCAATAACAATTCAGGAGGTCAGAGCGACTTATGGCAGAATACATACCTTCACCGGCCGATTGGGTGCGCGAGCAGGTGGAACTATACGAAGGAAGCGGAGGCACTGAAGGCACGACCTTGCGTGAAACCGGACTACCCGTCATTATTGTGACCAATCGCGGTAACCGCACCGGCGCAATCCGCAAGACGCCACTCATGCGCGTCAAGGACGGCGATAACTACATTCTAGTTGGCTCGCGAGGAGGCGCCCCCACCAACCCGGTGTGGGTGTACAACCTTAGGGCGCATGCCGATGTCGAAATTCGAGATGAGACCGAAGTGTACAAGATGAGCGTCCGCGAAGTTGACGCTGCCGCAGAACGTGCGCGTCTCTGGGAAATATGTGTAGCCGCCTTCCCGCCCTATGAAGACTATCACAACCGCACATCCCGCACGATTCCCGTCTTCGTTGCGGAATCCACCTAATTAAAGCTCTCGAAATATATCAATAAGCAAAGCAAAAGCCCCCACAAGTAAGTGTGTACTCGTGGGGGCTGAATATTGAACACTTGTAGCCGGATTCGTAAGCCTAGAGAGAATAGTACCTCACGCCGGCCTGAGGCATCCTGAAGTACCAAGGCCTGTCGGCCAAATCCCTCTTTGTCCGCGACTGTTGGGACTCTTCCAGTAACACTTCAATCTCTTTCTTCGCCTTGGAATTGAGCCTGTCACTGCTAACTACCGCTTGTCCTTGCCGCTCTAGAATCGCTGCTTCTGACATAGACCCACCTCCTTCAAGAGTGTACGTATCAAATTTAGCACTTGATACAACTTGTGTCAACATAGTGTTATTTTTCACATTTACTTTTGTCATATATTTCACAAAGGGCCACGGCTGGTGTTCTGAGAATCGCAACACTCGGAATTGGTTTCACGAATTATCCATGCTACGATGGCTGCATTCCCAGACCTCAGGAACTAAAATCGGCGTCTAGGCTTCCACATTGATTGCCGATAGAACTGGATTGCCCTCGCTATCCACGCCAAACTTCAATATCTTGGTAATGCCTGACAAAGTTCTCGTCTATGAAACGGACCACCCACGACGGCGAAATCTTAACAAACCGCTCCAAGGGCGACACTCCTACCGAAATCGCCGAACTACACCTCCATGCATGGGGCGACCTGGGCGACACCTTGGCGCACTTCGAGGAGAGCGTGATCAACGTCTTTGGCGGCATACCCGGCGAGCGGGTGCAAGCCCGCATCATCCGCTACCGTCGCAGACGCCGCCAGCACATATCCGCTATCGTAACTGACGTCCTCGAACCGTCACCGTACCGAATCACGCCGCCCTGCCCATACTTCACCGCATGCACAGGCTGCCAGTGGCAACATATCGCTTACGATCACCAGCTCCAACTCAAGCAAGATCGCGTCAGACTGGCCCTCGCCGAATATCCTGAACTGCACGGGATTCCCGTCTCGCCCACGCTGCCAAGCCCCCAGATGTTCGGCTACCGCAACCACGCGCGCTTTACCGTCCGTGATTCCGGTATGCTCGGCTTCATCAACCGCCTCACCCGCCGCTTCGTCAAGGTTGAAGACTGCGCCCTCATGCACCCTTGGATAAACGAAGCCCTCCGTGAACTGCAAGGCAAAGCCGGCGAGACCACCCAGCTTTCCGTTCGCTACGGCGTCAACACCGGCGACTGGCTCATCCAGCCCACTATGTACAATCCCGACATCCCCCTTCCCACGGGCCAGGCTTACTACTGGGAGCAAATGCTTGACCGCCGCCTCCGCATCGCATCCCCATCATTCGCGCAGGTTAACACACCGCAGGCAGAGCGCCTTGCCACACTCGTCGCGGAGCGCCTCCAACTCAGCGGCAACGAAATGCTCGTTGACGCATACGCAGGCGTCGGCACGTTCGCCGTACTTCTGGCCGACTCCGCCCACCACGTCATCGCGATTGAAGAGTCCTCCGCAGCCGTCAAGGACGCAGCCGTGAACACCGTCGACATCGACAACCTCGAATTTATAGGCAGCAAGACAGAGGACTACCTAGACTCCCTGACAGAGCCTCCCGACGCAGTAATCCTTGACCCGCCCCGGGTCGGCTGCCACCCCGCTACGCTAGATGCCCTTATCCGCAGGAAGCCAATTCGCACCGTCTATGTCTCCTGCGACCCCGACACACTCGCCCGCGACCTCGCCTACCTCGTGCAGGGCGACTTCGTCATAGAATCAGTGGAGCCGATGGACATGTTCCCCCAGACCTACCACACTGAATGCGTGGCAACGTTGGTCGCGTCCGATATTCACGGCATTGGCAAATACTGATAACTGCTGACCCTGATGGTGTAAAATAGGCACATGCCAAATCATTTGCCCATGAACGGAACAGTCCCCCAAGGCAGAACATTGACGCTTGCATCAGGCTCACCTCGCCGCAGACGCCTCATCGAAGCCATCGACATGCCGATAAGAATAGTCGGCAGCGGCAACGATGAGCCACTACCATACAGCGTTGAATCTCCCCAAGCATACGTCCAGCGCCTCGCCTTGATCAAGGCAAGACACGGACTCGCTCAGGCGCAGGCTGAGTTAGCCCTCGGCGCGGACACCTCGGTTGTTATCGACAGGTACATCCTAGGCAAGCCCACAGACGCCGCCGAAGCAACCAGAATGCTGAGACGCCTGCGCGGTCGGTCACATAGCGTCGTCACCGGTATCGCTCTTGCAGATGCGGCAACCGGCGTTGAACTCACATCGGCGAAGGTCAGCAGAGTCCATATGCGCGAATACACTGACGAGGAAATCGCCGCCTATGTAGAATCTGGAGAGCCCTTCGACAAGGCGGGCGCATACGCAGTCCAGGACAGGCGCTTCAAGCCCGCGAGCCGCATCTACGGATGCTACCGGAATACGGTTGGACTGCCATTGTGCGACGTTCTTACTCTGCTGGAACGCATCGGTACTCCCGCCACCTTCAAGCAGGGCTGGACAGCGCCACGCGGGTGCCCAGACTGCGACCGCTGGCACAGCATCACCAGCCGGGAAGCAGAGGTGAACCGACTATGAGCTTCCTCGGCATGGGAACGATGGAGATCTTCATCATCTTACTCGTCGCTTTCATATTCCTCGGGCCGGAGCGCATGGTTGACGCCGCCAGAACCCTCGGCAAGTGGACCGGCGAACTGCGCCGTATGGGTTCGACCGTGCAGGCAGAGATGGACGATCTGGTGAACGTGGACTCTCCGCTTGCCACCCGACAGAGTCGCACAGAAACTACGAGCGATTCGGGAGCGGTGACTCGACCTCTGGACCAAGACCATCCCGCCGACTCTTCAGCCGCCTCCAACTCGGCGACATCTGACATGGACAGTCCAGTAGGTTTTCGGAGAGCCACGGCCGAGACTTCCCAGCAGTCTCACGATGGGGAGCAGAGCGCCCGAAGGGAGGAAAGTGCATGAGTTCCGAAGGAGGCGTGCCCTTCCAGGAACATATCACCGAACTTCGACGGCGCGTGATGTACTCTGCGATTGCCGTTCTTGTGACGACTGTCATAGCGTTCGTCTTCCACGAACAGGTTCTCACACTCCTTATGCAGCCCGCGCAGGGCTTCACCGACATTCCTGGCGGCAAGCCCATATACACCGATCTCACCGAGTTCATCAGCACCGCGATGAAGGCGTCCCTACTTGTGGGCCTTTTCGCCGCTATGCCCTTCATTCTCTATCAAATTGTCAGGTTCGTCTCGCCGGGTCTGAACCCATCTGAGCGCCGCTACCTATACGCCCTGATGCCCGCAGTCGTGGTAGCGTTCATCCTCGGCGCGGCATTTGGGTACCGTGTACTCTTCCCGCCTGCCATACATTTTCTACTCAGCTTCGGCAACGAAATCGCCACTCCATATATTCGCATCGGAAACTACGTCAGCCTGATGATTTCGCTTCTGCTTTGGATGGGAGTTGTGTTCGAGACGCCTATCGTGCTCTTTTTCCTGTCGCGAATCGGCGTCGTATCGCCTCAGCAGCTTGGGAGGCAGCGTCGCTATGCCGTCGTTGTCGCCTTCATCTTGGGGGCGCTCATCACACCCACATTCGATCCCATCAACCAGACCCTAGTTGCACTCCCTATCATCGTCCTATACGAGGTCGGAATCTGGCTCGCCAAGTTCGGTGCAAGGCAGAGGAACCGCCAACGTGCGAACGAATTTGGCTAAGCGCCGCCCACTCTGCCGTTGATGCGGCGCATGCCAGTGTCGAAAGCGCTGTTCTGGTGCGAGTTGCGTGTCGCCGCCGCTTGGCATAACATCTCCTCGACACTTTCAGTCAATAGGCCCAGACAATTCGCCATTTTCACTGTGAGGAGACTTTTGCGATGAAGATCACTAAGGTCACGCCTTGGGTGGTCAGCTTTCCCTGGGAGATGCGCACGGGAGTTGAGCAGAAACCCGAAGTCAGAGACCGCCAGCTGGTGTTCGTACAGGTTGATACCGACGAAGGAATCACCGGTTGGGGTGAGGTCACGACCTATCCCGGACCAGTGGCCAATCGCGCAATCGCCGCCATGATAAGAGAAGTGAATGATTATCTAGTGGGCGAAAACACTAACGAGTTTGAACGGCTTTGGCAGAAGATATTCCGCTCATTCACCTACCTCGGCACTAGAGGGGCAGTATCAGCCCTCATAAGCGGCATCGACATTGCGCTCTGGGACATTCGGGGTAAGGAGCTTGGACTGCCGATTTATGAACTTCTGGGCGGCCCAGTGCGCGACAGAATCGCGCTCTACACTCATCCGCCTGAACCCCGCAACGTCCCGGACGCCATAGCCGATGCAAGGCAGATCGTGGAAGCGGGGTATGAGGCGTTCAAATTCGATCCGATGATGCGCTTCATACCGGGCGGAAACGAAGGCTTTCTTGACGGTCAGCTCAGCAGAGAGGGACTAGCGACTGCCGACGAGATTGTAGGCGCGGTTCGAGAGGCAATAGGTCCGGACATAGAGATACTAATAGATGCACACGGCATGTACAACGTACCGACGGCCATCGAACTTGCGAACAGACTGGCGAAGCATGGCATCCACTGGTTCGAGGAGCCGGTGCCGGTAGAGAGCTATCGAGCCCTTCAGCAGGTCAGGCGAGAGATTCCTGTCAAAATTTCTGTCGGCGAGCGACTTCATACGCGCTGGGAGTTCGTTCCAATCTTCGAGAATAACCTCGCAGACTTCATCATGCCCGATGTCACCTGGACCGGCGGCATAACTGAACTGAAGAAAATCTCCACGATGGCTGAGGCGTACTACATTCCGGTCTCTCCGCACGACGCGAGTGGGCCGATCAATGTGCTTGCGGGAGCGCACGTGATGATGACCACGCCGAACTTCTACAAGTTGGAGACTTCACGCTACGACCTCGGCGCGTACGGCGCGTTCATCGAACCTGGACTGGACATAAGAAATGGTGACCTCTTTGTTCCCAACACTCCAGGGCTCGGTGTTGAAATGGATATGGACTACTTGCACTCGCATGTCGTGTTCGGCGGTAATTAAGGAACGGCTCGCAGTATGTCATCACATTGCGGCTGCCAAGCCAATGCGGGATTGATCGACAACACCTGTGGGCGCCGTCCCGAGTCTGCAAACTTAGGTTAGTTGTGGCTACCGCGTCATCCTGCCTGCAGCCGCCCCTGATAACGGGAGGACGAGAAATATCACTGCCGCAAGGCCGAATAGGCATGCAACGTAATAGACTACCGCGTCGAATCCTATATTGTCGTACAAGTTTCCGGCAACGAATGGCGAAATCACCGACATAAGCGCACCAAAGAACGAGACCATCCCAAGCGATGTTGACCCCACATCACTGTCCGATATGTCAAAGACGGCGGCAGTTAATATCGGCTGGTCGGGATAAAGAAAAAGCCCAAGGAGCGCTACGGTAATAGTGAACGGGACGCCCGTATCGAATATGAGCAGCGCGACAGCGACAGCACACGACCAGATTAGTCCGGGGCCCAGCACCTGTCTGCGCCCTACCCTGTCCGACAAGTAACCGAACAAAGGCTTTGCCACAATCCCGATTGCTATGAGGAGGCCTATGTGAACGCCTCTCACGGTTGGGCTCACCATAAGGTCGTTGTTAAGGTAAAGAGGGAGGGCAGTAAGCAACGCCACAAGAGCCATTGCACGCAGTCCGTAAACTGCCGACAGTCCCCACAAAATGGAGCTTCTCAGCAGTCGGCGGGCTTCATCCACCTGTCGAGTGAGCTTGACACTCTCCTTTTCCTCTGTATAACCGATATTGCGAAACGCCCACAAAGCTACTGCGCCTAAAAATAGGGCTGGCAACGCGTATATGTTCAGCATTTCCCGCCAGGTCAGAAATGCCAGCAGTGCGCCACTTGCAACGGGTCCCGCAACATCCCCCAGGCTGCCGCCAACACCATGCATTGCCATTGACGCACCGCGTCTTTCCTTAAAATGATGGGAAAGTGAAGCGGCAGCCGGTAGGTGCCAAATGGAATGGGACGCCGCAATAACGACCATTCCAACCAGCAGGAGAGGATAGATGGGAGAGATTCCAATGGTCAGAACACCCAGGGCCAATGAGCCGAGACTCCCGGCAAGAATTATCCCCCAGTAGTTTCGCAGGACGTCCACCGCCACACCGCCAGGAAGCCTCACAATCGCTGTCGCAAACTCTCTCGCCGCGAGGATTCCCCCAACACCGACTCCACTCAAATGAAACGCGCTCTGAATTTCTGGAAGCGCAACGACAAAACTCTGAACGCACCAGTGAAACACCGCATGTCCCGCCGTGAGGCCTGGTATTATGGTGCGGCCTCCAAGCACCATAGTCGGCCTGTTCGATGAATCACCGTTGTCGTTGGTCTGCATCACATCTTTCCCTCATTGTAAAAGATGACTAAATTGGCTGTTTGGCTGATAGGTTGGCAGGCGGATAATAGACGCTTGCGTCACTATGACGCCAGTGCGCGATGAACGTGCTCAAGATACCATGAAGTCCGACCGGTCTCCAATTCGATAGCGCCGGGCTGTCATTGCTGTTCTCGTCCACTAATAGAATTGTCGAGGAAATTCGTTCTACTTAGTACGGTTCTCATTGAACTATGCTTCCACAGGAGCATCTGGACGATTCACACATTCAGAAAATCAACGGACAGGACATCCGGCTTCTTTCACAGGGCTGAAGTTTAGCCCCTAATCTGCTCTTATATCTCGCTTCTGCACTGCAGCAATTTCTACGATACAATGCAAAAGTGAAAACAGATTTTGATAGGAGACGATCACAAAATGGCACGCATTACGCAGATTACGGAACGCAATCAGGTAGATGCTGACAAACACCACATATTTGACGCCATAGCCACAAGTCGCGGGCGGGTAAGCGGCCCATTCTCCGTGCTGCTGAACAGCCCGGAGGTTGCTGGACGCGCTGCGCACCTTGGGTCCTACATTCGTTTTGAGTCCACACTCTCGCCCTCGCAGCGCGAACTGGCCATAATCACCACCGCTAGAGAATTCGATTGCTCCTATGAGTGGGCCGCGCACGCCACCCTAGCCCGGGAGGCAGGTGTGCGCGAGGCGGCTATCGATACCGTGGCAAATGGCGGTGAACTCGGCGAACTCAGAGACGCTGAAGCGCTAATAGTAGGCTACGGGCGCGAAATTCTGAGGAACCATCGGGTTTCACAGGACACATTTGCGGCGGCAAAGGCGCAATTCGGAGAGCAGGGCGTAACCGAACTTACCGCCACAATTGGCTACTACGGCATGCTCGCATGCGCTTTGAACGCATTCGAAGTGCAACCCTCTCCCGACATGCCTCAGCTTCCCTAACCATCCTTTGGCTTATCTGTACGTCGGTAGCGCAGCGCCGCCACAGTACCCACTATGACTAGAGTAGCCAGCATCCAAGGGCTGACGGCAGGTATTGGCGTTGGGGTTGGACTCGGCAAGAAGGTTGGAGTGGCTTCCGGTGTCGGAGTGGGCAAATCCAGCCCCAGCGACGCTTTCGCGATTGGCTGAGTTTCGCCATTGCTGTTGTAGTAAGCAACACTTAGCCTACTCCTGTTCCTGACACGCACCCGACCATCGCCCTTTGACAGGCTTGCAGGGTTGTCGCTGATCCGAAATACACCACGGTACAGGTTTGAAGCCGCGGCAGGCGATGAGTCCCTCTCACTCGTAACTTCTCTGATTGAGACCCATTCGCCATCTTTATCCGAGCTGCTATAGACTCTTGCGAGCTTAGCCTGCGCCGAGAACGTATCTACGACTTCGTAGTGGAAATCGATACTGACCGTACTACCCTTAGGGGCATCAGTGCGTATGGATACTAACCCGAACTGTGCGCGTCCTCCAGTGTCCGGGACTTCAATAGACGGACTAACTTCTGCGTCATTGAGTGAAGCGTGTAAAGGCACGCTCAGCGCTGTGGTACCGTCGTAATCGCATCCCTCGTGTGAAAATGCGCTTGGAACAGGATCGCCCGTAACGACATTCCAAGGCATGAATAAATCATTGTCATTGGGGTCAGCAGCATCGACGTCGTGAGGAATGTCCGCCCATCTGACTGAACACTGCCCAGTAGTGCCGAGGTAGTTGTCGCGTATGTAAAACGCTACCGTATCTCCGCTACGTTTAGGCGTGTTGGCAAACTTGACATCAACCACCCTTTTCGGAGGCCCCGGGGTATTAGTTGGGGTAGGAAACGGGTCACCATGCAACCCTGGGACACTTGTCGGAGTGGGCCTTACGGCGGGAGTTGGGGTCGGTGGCGGTGAAGTGTCGGAGGTCGCTTTGACTTCCCCATCCTCATTCAGGTAAGCAACGCTGATCGTATCTCCGCTGGGAACCCACACCTTATCATCGCCCTCACCTTTCACATCGGAGTTCCTGCTCACACCCACATTGCCCTGAAACAGGTTTGAGGTCGCAGATGGAGTAGAATCAGATTCGCTGACAACCTCCGTAAGGCCTGCCCACTCTCCTTCTGTGTCAGAACCGGTGGTGATGCGCACTCTCTTTGTGTCGGCATCGTACGCATCGACAACATGGAAGTAATACCTGACCTGGAATCGGCTCCCTGCCTCAAGGTCCGCATAGAGCTGAAACTCTGTGGTTTCAGCAAAATTCACCGGATCGTAACTTACTAAGGTCGCTACACCATCGTCGAAGGCCTCCGGCGCAGGGTCTGCAACTATCCACGAGTATTCATTGAAAGAACAACCACCACTTGTCGAAAAGACGCCGCTTTCTGGAGCGCCTGCCCTGAGATTAAACGTAACCGCATCAAGCCCTTCGTAGCTTGAGCGAACGCCGTCCCAGATAGCTACGCAGGAATGAATCGTGCCAAGACTTCCGTCTCTCACATGAAATGCAATCTCACCGTCACCTGAAGGAATCGGGCCCGCGAGCCTGACGGTGACAATCTCGTCTGGTGCCGGCATATTTGGAATAGGTGGCCGAGGTATCAGCGGCGTATGGGTAGGCGTTCGCGTTGGCGAAGGTGTCGGGGACGCTGTAGGTGTTACCGTGTGAGTTGGTGTTGATGTTAATGTGACCGTCCGCGTGGAAGTCAATGTCGGCGTTACGGTATGGGTCGGTGTCTGTGAAGGAGTGCTGCTGGGAGAGGGAGTCGGTGACAGTGTAGCAGTGGGTGTAGCTGTCTGAGTGTTCGTAGGTGTAAAGGTTACGGTAGGAGTGGGCGTAGCCGTGTAAGTTGGTGTGGATGTACTGGTCGCCGTCGGTGTAGCCGTATAAGTCGGTGTCGGAGTTCGCGTCGCGGTAGTTGTCGCCGTCGCAGTGGCAGTGGATGTAGGAGTGGATGTGCTTGTAGAAGTTGGAGTGGGCGTACTCGTTGGTGTAGCTGTGGCTGTATTGGTCGGGGTAGCAGTCGGTGTCGGCGTCGGCCCGTTCGGGCTAGCTACAACCACATTGGATATAACATAGTCGGTTAGGCTCTTCTCTGTCCAAACCCTTACCTGATACTCTGTGCCGTTTGTTAATGGAGCATCGAATATCTGCGTAATACTGAATTTGCGCCTGTCCTTTTCCATGACCATTCGGGGGCTTACATATCGCTCCCAAGCTTCCGTAATGCGCTCACGCCATTGGATCGACATATTCACGAAAGCGGAAATACCTATAAGTTCCCACTCCGCATCAAGACGACTGTCACCGGGCGTAATCTTCAGCTCAATTGCAGGAACGGGTGTGTTCGTCGCAGTTGGCGTATCAGTGGGAGTAGCGGTTGGCGTATTGGTAGTTGTCGGAGTAAGTGTGGGAGTAGGCGTAGGGGTAGGCGTCGGTGTTGCTGTAGCGGTGGGAGTAGGGGTCGGCGTGGGAGTGTGTGTAGGTGTTGGCGTAACGGTTGCCGTATGCGTCGGCGTAGGTGTAGGTGTATCGGTTGGCGTGGGAGCCACCTCTCCCGGGCTGACCACGACCACATTGGAGATTACATAAACTATTGAATTATCCGACACAGTGTACTCTACCCACACCCTCACCTGATACTCTGTACTGTTGGTCAAGTCTTCATTAAACCAATCTTTCTCATCTTCGTCCCACCTAATAATGAAATCAATATTGAATTCACGAGTGCTTAAATCAGGAAGGTTTACGCGTGGCGGATCATCTAACGGATGCCAATCCGCAGACGAGCGTTCACGCCACTGAATGGACATGTAGTTGAGGTCATCGAGTCCTGTGATTTTCCACTCGGCATCAAGCTCCATGTCGCCGGGCGTGACAGTTAATTCGATTGCTGGCGTGCCTGTCCCAGACCGAAGCTCAGGTGTCGCTCCAGCCACAAGGTCTATCCACGCCGCTCCCCCAAATGCCACCGCAAGTACAATTGCTATAATACGTAGCAGGCTGGCACGCATCATATTCCTGCATCTAATATTATCGGGTCAAATCACTATTTCGCATTTGACGAAAGTTAATTCATTACCAACAATATGTCAATCGGCAGTGCAAGACGCTATACATAAAGGCGTCAGACCCGGACAAGCATAGAGAAAGAAGCGCAAGGAAGCCGAATGGGCGCCAGAGAATAAAGATGAGTACGCAAATAAGACCACTGACCGAGTCGGATGCTGAAATCTATCACGCGCTGCGACTCCGCGCGCTCAAAGAGCATCCGACCGCCTTCGCGCAACCTTACGAATCGCAGGCATCAACCTCAATTGGTGATGTGGCACATCGGCTGCGCGAGGCGTCGGAGTCACCACATGACTTCATTCTCGGCATATTCTCGGGGGAAGCGCTGATCGGAATGGTAGGACTTCGGCGCGAACGCGGCGACAGGTTGCAGCACAAGGGCACCATCTGGGGAATGCACATCGCAGCTGAAGTTCAAGGGCAAGGGTTGGGAAGGGCGCTGATACGAGAAGCCATTAGACGCGCATCACACATGCCCGGACTGGAGCAAATTACCCTTGGCGTCATAAGTGGCAACGCCTATGCGCGTAATTTGTACATTTCGCTCGGCTTTGAGCCGTATGGACTTGAAAAGCGTGCGATCGTCATCAACGAAGAGTACCACGATGATGAACTGATGCAGATGTTCCTAAATCAGAAAGGACAGGCAAGCCACATTTAGTTCATGCGGATGCCGCCATTCACGTTTAGCGACTGCCCGGTGATGTTGATAGCGTCATCTGAAGCGAAGAACGCAACCGCCTTGCCAATGTCTTCCGGCGTTTGCTCTCTGCCAAGCGGGCACCGCTCCGTAATCGCCGCATCAAATATTTCGCGTGGTGTAAGTTGCTGCTGCTCAGGTCTGTTTCGCTGCGTGCGGACAGCAATTCGCTCCCACATCGGCGTCCATATGCTTCCCGGACAGATCGCATTTACATTTATGTCGAACGGCGCAAGGTCCATCGCATAAGACTGAGTAAGGTGAATGACCGCGGCTTTGGAAGCGCCATAAGCGCCCCCACCCGCCCCGCCACCACGTCCCGCGTGCGAGGCAATGTTCACGATCTTGCCGAAGCGCCGCTCCTTCATGTGCGAACTTACCGCGTCGGATGCCAGCGCCGTGCCTTTGACATTCACATCAAAGGTCAGGTCCCAGTCCTCTTCCCGTGAGGTGGTCGTATCCTCAAAGCCTGCGGCGCCGATAACGCCTGCAGCGTTGACAAGAATGTCGATGCGCCCAAAGTCAGACAGCGTTGAATTCACTATTTCACGCAACTGTGATTGGCTGGTTACATCAACTTCGTATGCCGTCGCTTCCCGCCCAATGGCAGCTATTTCACCTGCCGTCTGCTGCGCTCCGTCCAGATTAATGTCGCACACTGCTATGTCTGCCCCGCGCTGTGCCAATACGAGAGCGATACCTTTGCCCAAGCCCCTGGCGCCGCCGGTTATCAAAGCAATTCTATCTTCCAGTTGCATTTGACGCCTCCTCATACTTGCAGACCTCTGGTTTCGCCACACCCCGCCAATATTTCACCTGCTCTACGATTCCCTACCGAAAGTGCGTTGTGGCGTGCCGGGATACAGAGAGAAATGCGAATGTACCGCAAGCCAAATACCGTCGCGCCTTTCAAGTGTGACAGTCGCCCGCCCTGGCCGATAAAAGGGTTCGTGGTTGCCATCGAAGCCTACGGATGTCCAGGTGACGACACCCCACGCCTGATTGCCGCTTCCACCAGCATGCACATTGTCCAAGTCCATCTTGAAATTGCTGATATTCCCCCAGATACTTTCCCACTGCCCTTCGCGCAGAGACTTGCGCCCGCTCACAATGTCCATAGCAGTGCCGAACGACACCACATCATCGGCGAATATGCACTCCGCGCCGTCGTAATCCACGCTAGCGCAACATTGTTCCATCAGCGCAAACCATTGTTGAACCGCCTCTATAGGGTCGCTGCTCACTACGGGGGGATTAGCATCAGTCATCCCGATACAGCCTCTCTCCATTTACATTTTCAACTTACAGTCGAGGCAATATATCTAGCTCTGCCTCACCCAGTCCGCTATACGCTCGGCAATCATGATCGTCGTAACATTGGTGTTTGCGCGTATCACATCGGGCATAATAGAAGCGTCCACCACTCTCAAGCCATCGATGCCATGCACCCTGCCGTACTGATCGACCACCGCCATATCGTCCGTCGCCTGGCCCATCTTGCACGTGCCCGAAGAGTGATGCTGCGTCAGAACATTGTCAAGCAGCCAACGATCAAGCGCATCGTCAGACTTCAGATCATCATCGTTTGGCGAGATTCGCGCAATCCCGACATCTGCAAATGCGCTGCTTTCCGCAAGCTCCGCGCACAGCCTGATTGCGCCACGCAACCGCTCACTATCAAACGGATGGATCAGATAGCGGTAGTTGACATGTGGCTGCTGGTGCGGATCGGACGAGTTCAAGCGCAACTCCCCCGAGGAAAGCGCCTTTTGCAGCGCGATACTGAAACCAGTTGGCGTAATGCCGCTAGTGACGTCGAAGTTAATCGGCATATGCTCTGTTCGCACATGCAGAGGACGCATCTGCATATCGTTACGGAACTCCGAGCCGGGAGTAGTGTACCGCATACCTATCTGCAACGCCGGGGAGTCAGGGGGAATAGGCTCTGCGCTCTCATACAACATAAATACTGCGGGATGGTCGCGGAGATTCTGCCCTACGCCGGGAAGGTGATGCGCAAGTGGCACGCCGACCTCCGCCAGATGCTCTCGCGGTCCGACGCCCGACAACATCAGCAGTTGCGGCGAGTTTATAGCACCTCCGCACAGAACTACCTCACCCGCGTCTATCCCGAAGACTTCACCGCCGCTCTCCACTTCCACGCCGACCGCCCTTGCACCATCGAATAGAACTCGCCGAGCCAGCACATCCGCCCTTATCGTTAGATTCAGCCTGTGGCGCGCCATCCGCAGATATGTGAGGGCGGTGCTCATTCGAATACCGTCCAAACGGTTCAGGGCATAATAACCCACACCCGTGGATTCGGGGTGGTTCATGTCGTGCGTAAAGGGAAATCCCGCCGCCTGAGTCGCTTCCAGAAAGGCGGTTGGAACAGGTAGCAGTTCATCTTGATTGTACCGCCGCACTGGGATAGGGCCGTCGGAACCATGAAAATCGTCGCCATGAAAATCGAGGTCGTTCTCCATCTTGCGGAAATAAGGCAACAGCTTCAGAAAAGACCACTCACCGTTGCCCGCCGCAGACCAGTCGTCATAGTCCTCCGGGATGCCCCGGAAGAAGACTTGACCATTGATTGCGCTCGAACCTCCCGTAACCTTGCCCCTCGGCAGCCGAAAAGACGGTCTCTCCGGAGTCGCCTGCGCCTCATAGCCCCAAGTATGGGCATCGGCAACAGCTTGATTATACCAGGGCTGAACGCCGTACTTTATGTGGTCCGGCAGCCGCTCGAAGTCGGGATAGTCTGGTCCGGCCTCCAGCAAAAGCACGGAGCGTCCGGGATCCTCTGACAACCTACTCGCCAGCACGCTGCCCGCAGAACCTGCTCCAATAATTACTGTGTCGTAGCGCATTTCCAACTCCGTCAAATTCTCCGCCCAAACCTGGAACGCATTATACACGCTGCCGCCCCGTGCACGCGCAGCCAAGATCCTCTCTTTTTAGGCTTGACCTTGACTTAGACATATATTTCGATTATAAGTAAGCCTCATAGGATGGCGCAGTGTGCGCGTGGATGAAGTTGTCAGTCTATCGTCATGTGGATTGTATCCAGGAGGAGGACTTAGTATGAACTGGAAACCTACATTGATCTTGGGCGCCATAGGTGCGCTCGCACTCTTAATAGCCGCGTGTGGAGGCGCGGCAGCCCCTGCGGCACCCGCTCCGGCTCAGCAAGCTCCGGCAGTAGCACCAGCTGCACCAGCCGCGCCGGCACCCGCTGCGCCGCAAGCTCCGGCAGCACCAGCTGCACCAGCTGCACCAGCGCCAGCTGCTCCTGCTGCCGCAACGCCGGTAGTGCAGGCGGTGGCTGCTCCGCAGACCTTTAAGCCTACTCCTGCGCCTGTACGTGAGGCACCAGCAATGGAAGAGGTGGTTAAGCCATCTGGTACATTGGTTTTAGCAATAACCAGTGTCAACTCTCCCAGCGGCTTCCCAACAGACTGCTTGTGGTGTGCCTCACTTACGGTTGTATCAGCTCAAGAATCGCTGCTTCAGACGACTCGTGGCGCTGATGGCGGTATCACGGCAGCGCCATGGCTGGCAAAATCGTGGGAGACCGCGCCCGACTTTTCATACACAGACTTCATCCTAAATGAGGGAGTCCAGTTCCACAGAGGATGGGGCGAACTAACTGCGGAGGATGTGAAGTGGACTTACCATGCTCTTATGCCTTCCTTTACCGAGCAGGCAAGGCATGACAGTTCTGCAGAAATCGACCTTGCAATCAACAATGTCGAACCAATCGACACGTACACTGCCCGATTCCACTGGGACTCCTTCGCCGGGCATACGCTGACAGCTCTGTTCACAGACGCAAACGAGGGTACGGGAATCTTCCCGAAGATCGAAACCGTCAAGTCCGGGATTGGCGTTGCAACCGATGAAGAAGCCAATGAATGGATGCGCACCAACATTACTGGTACCGGCTCCTTCTCAATGGATGGCTGGGTTGTTCAAGATGGTATGTACCTGACCGCTTTCACTGACCACTGGGAGAAAGTCCCATTCGTCGAGCAGGTCAGAATCCGTGAGGTTCCAGAGGCATCTACCCGCCGGGCTATGCTGGAGAGCGGAGAGGCACAGATTGCAGGTCTCGCATTGAAGGACTGGCCAGCGCTGTTGGGATCTGGTAACTTCGCACAGTCCCCTGAAGGTTCGAAGAACATCCACGGCTTCCCTTTCGGTGGCAACTACTGGGAGTGGACATTTGCAAACCCGAATCTACCAGAATTTGGCCAGGACTTGCCTGAGACGCTCAGAGACACCTCACTACCTTGGATAGGCGACCCATATGAGAATAGTCCAGGCGTGTTTGACGAAAATACGCCATCCATGCAGCGCTCACTAAAAGTACGCCGCGCATTGTCAATGGCTATCGACCGCGAAGGCATCAACGAGGCAATTCTGAATGGGCTTGGCAACCCGCAGGACCTAGGCGGCCAGTGGGACACAGACCCCGTTTGGATTGAGAACCAGGATAAGTGGCGCTACGGTTACAATATTGAGGAAGCAAAGAAGCTACTGGACGAAGCTGGCTACAGCGATGGTTTTGAGGTTCACTTCTGGGCAGGACTCAGTGGTGAAGACGTTGAAATGTCTGAAGCCATCGCAGCAGACTGGCTGAACAACTTCAATATCCAGTCAACGCACGACAGGCGCACATACAGCACTATCCGCCCAAGCTTGGTTACTAGAACCTTCCCTGTGCTCAGAATGCACGGGTGCTGTGGCTGGCCCGGAACTTGGCCTATTGAGTTCATCTGGAGCTCATACGGCAGAGGCGGCTACAATCACGGCCTTGAGATTCCAAAAGCATCAGAAGTCAACGGGTTCAAGCAGAGCAATACCGATCCTGATGAGCTGAAAAATGCTGCCGTAGAGATGCGCCAATATCTGTATGACTGGGCGCTTCTGCCAGCCATAGTGGCATCACCGGGCAGAATGATTTATGACGTAAACGCAGTAGAGTCCTGGAATATGCGGCCCTTCCTCCAGTTCAGGCACGACGGAATTCATGACTTGGAATGGGTAAAGCTCAAGTAGAAACGCCTTCAGTTAGCAACAGACATGCCCGGGCCAATCATGAAACCCGGGCATGTCATACTCATAATAATCTCAATGTCTTGGGCTAAGAGGCAGTGATGCGAGCCTTCATTATCCGCAGATTTATCACATCAATTCTCACGCTTCTGGGCGCAGCTCTGTTCGTATTCAGCGTATCCAGGATCATGGGAGACCCGCGAGTGTTGCTGCTCCCGGACCAGGCATACGGAATAACACAGGAACAGTGGGACGATCTTGCCAGGCAGCTCCATCTCGATAAGCCTATTCCTATACAGTTTGGTATATGGCTTGGACAGTTGTTACAGGGCGATTTGGGGAGAGATTTGGCAGATAGACAGCTCATCGCGCCCAAGATACCTCAAAAGGTCGGTCCAACTCTAAAACTCGCCCTCTCTGCATTTATACTCTCCACGCTCATCGGCGTACCCATTGGAGTATTCTCGGCTGTCAGCCGAGGCAGCATCCCGGACTACTTGGGCAGGGCATTCGCCCTGTTCGGTCAGGCTCTCCCCACATTCTGGGTAGGAATAGTGGGCATTCTCGTGTTCTCTGTCTGGTTAGGATGGCTACCTAGCGGGACAATGGGGGAGGGTTTCTCAATCAAGCACTACATTCTGCCCACTCTAACCCTGGCGTGGTTCGGGGCGGCGGGATATGTGAGATTGGTGCGCTCGGCGATGTTGGAAGTGCTAGACTCCGAGTATGTCAAGTTGGCGAGGGCAAAGGGTGTCAATTCCAGAACGCTTATATGGAAGCATGCCTTCAAGAATGCGGCGATAGCGCCTCTTACACTATCTGGGCTGCTGTTAGCAGGGTTCATCACAGGTTCTATATCAGTGGAGACGGTGTTTGCATGGCCCGGATTGGCGCGATTCGGTATCGAAGCAGTGTGGACTAACAACTTCACCGTTCTCGCGGTTCTCGTTCTCATATTCACGGGCGCCTTCGTCCTACTTAATTTCCTCGCAGATATTCTCTACGCCTTCATTGACCCACGCATACGCTATTCTTAAAGGAAGTATGACATGGCACAGGCAGAACTTCAGTCTGACCTTGAAGTAACCATACCTTCATATAGGTCAACAGGAATTGCCGGCGTATTACAACTGCTTAACAGGTGGCCTGTTATCCCTGGGACAATTCTGGGAGTACTGCTTGTAGTGGCTATATTCGCTCCTTTGGTCTCGCCACACGACCCGTATAGCAACAGCCTCAAGGCCAGGAACCACCCACCCGTTTGGAGCGAAGGCGGCTCCACGGAATACCT
Source organism: Dehalococcoidia bacterium (assembly GCA_965221045.1). GTDB lineage: Bacteria > Chloroflexota > Dehalococcoidia > Lucifugimonadales > JADFKI01 > Bin90. Next base: position 3,156,475 of record OZ244863.1, on the reverse strand, counting down.
GCTAGGGGCTGATGTCATAGGGCGTGACCTTCTGAGCAGGCTAATCTACGGCGCGCGCATCTCCCTGATGGTCATGGCTGTCGCCCTTATCACAGGCACCATAGTTGGTACAGCTTTGGGGCTCATCGCGGGGTATTTCGGGGGTCTGATAGACGAAGTGATAATGCGCCTCGTCGACATATTTTTAGGCATTCCTTTCGTCCTGATGGCAATGGCAGTAGCCGTTGTCATGGGCGCCAGTTTGACAACCATGATGGTAATGTTAGCCCTCCTCACATGGTCCGGTTTCGTCCGCAACGTGCGTGGAGAGGTGTTGAGCTTGCGCGAGCGCGACTATGTTGCGCTTGCCAAAATAGCGGGCGCTTCACTACCGCGAATCCTCGTAATTCACATCTTGCCGGGCGTAGTCAACACTGTCGTAGTAATCGCTACCCTGCGCTCCGGACAGCTAATCCTTGCGGAAGCCTTCCTCAGTTTTATTGGCGCCGGTATTCCGCCGCCAACGCCTACATGGGGCGCGATGATTGCTGACGGCCGCAACTACCTGCGCGACGCTTGGTGGATTTCCTTCTTCCCAGGACTGGCCATCTTCTTCACGGTAATGGCGCTGAACTTCCTTGGCGACTGGCTGCGGGATAAGCTCGATCCTCGCCTCAGGCAGCTCACATAATCAGGCAAGCGCGAAATTAAGATGTTGATCGGAGCGCTCGTTCAATTGGGCGCTCCGATGTGCATTTAGGTTGGGTGGCGCGCCATCGCTTGACCGTGCGCGGGCTGTTTGGCTAGAATACATGCACACAATTTCCATAGCAGTTGAACTACGACGCACAGAGGGCTCATTCTTGGGAACAGCATAGTACGATCACATTCCGATCATCACTTGACTACACGGCCTCCCGTTGCTTGGCGTGCAACGCGGGAGGCTTCTGTTTACCATAAACTATCCAACGCAGATCAATCATCACGACACGACAATACCTGCTGAGATTAGGGCTCTATACAGAATACTAACCATCTCAGCAGCGTCAGGAGGATGCATACAATGTCCCTGAAACAGGATTTCGACATCGCAGACCTGCGACAGCGCATCCGCCATTCGACCGCGCACGTCATGGCTGATGTGGTCACGCAGATGTTCCCGGAAGCAAAGCTCGCCATCGGGCCCCCTACGGATGACGGCTTCTATTACGACTTCCTCGCGCCAGAACCTTTTCGCGAGGAAGACCTCGAACGCATAGAAGAGCAGATGAAGGCCGTCATCGCTAAGGATCTCACTTTCGAATACAGCGAATATCCGCGAGATGCCGCGCTGGAGATGAACGCAGGTGAACCGCTGAAATTAGAGATTATCAACGATATCCCCGAAGACGAGGCAATCTCCACATACAAGCATGGTGCATTCGAGGATCTCTGTGCAGGTCCACACGTCGAATCAACCGGCAAGATTCCGGCGTTCAAGCTGCTCAGTGTCGCTGGCGCGTACTGGCGCGGCGACGAAAAACGCCCCATGCTCCAGCGCATCTACGGCACTGCATTCGAGTCGCAAGACGCGCTCGACGAACATCTGCACCGACTCGAAGAAGCAAGACGCCGCGACCACCGGCTTCTCGGCAGGGAACTCGACTTGTTCTCTATTCACGACGAAACAGGCCCAGGCCTCATAATCTGGCATCCAAAGGGCTCGCGGATCCGCGGCATTATCGAGGATTTTTGGAAGCAAGAACACTACAGCGCAGGCTACGACCTTGTTTACACGCCACACATTGGCCGCTCAAACCTATGGGAAACGAGCGGCCACCTCGACTTCTACAAGGAAAACATGTACGCCGCGATGGAGATGGACGGACAGGACTATTACCTGAAGCCGATGAACTGTCCATTCCACATAATGTACTACCGAACGGCAATGCGCAGCTACCGCGACCTCCCAATGCGTGTTGGCGAGCTTGGCTCGGTATATCGCTACGAGCGTGGTGGAGTGCTGCACGGCCTGCTTCGCGTGCGCGGGTTAACTCAGGACGACGCCCACATATTCTGCCGCCAGGATCAGGTTGTCGAAGAGATCAACGGAGTGCTTGACCTCGACTTTCACCTGCTAGAGGCTATGGGATTCAGCGAGTTCGAGGTTATGCTATCCACTCGTCCAGAGAAAGCCGTCGGTGACGCCGCTCAATGGGACATTGCAACCGATTCATTACGTCAGACACTCGAACAGCGGGGAATACCATTCGAGGTGGATGAGGGCGGCGGAGCATTCTACGGACCCAAAATCGATGTCCATATCCGAGACGCTATCGGCAGGCTCTGGCAATGCACGACGGTTCAATTCGACTTCAATCTGCCTGAGCGCTTCGGATTGACCTACATCGGGGAAGACGGACAGGAACATCAGCCGTATATGGTTCACCGCGCGCTTCTCGGCTCGCTAGAACGCTTTATGGGCGTACTCATCGAGCACTATGGCGGCGCGTTCCCCGTATGGCTCGCTCCGGTTCAGGCAGTCGTCATTCCCATCGCAGACCGTCATGTAGAATACGCAGATTCCGTGCGAGCGCAGCTTACCGCCGCAGGACTCCGCGCACAAACGGACCGACGCAGCGAACGCATGAACGCCAAAATCCGCGAGGCTCAATTGCAGAAAATACCCTACATGCTCGTAGTGGGCGACCGCGAGGCAACGGCAGGCGCTGCTGCTGTCCGACTTCGCACCGGGGAGAATCTCGGAGCCGTGCCGGTCGCGGAAATTGTCGCGCGCATCACACAGGAAGCTGAAGACAGATCGTAGCGCGCAATGAGAAGCCAGCCTCACACTAGGGCGGCACCTGTGCGCCGCTTTAGTTTATTGCGCCTGTATTCGTATGCTTCGGAGCTGAACACATCGAACGAAGAGGCGTGCAACTCTTCCATTTGCACATTCGCTCCACAGCCACAGCGGCGCGTTAGCCAGCGCAGCTCCGGGCATAATCGTGAGTGCGTTGAGCAAGTAACAGACCCGTGTTATGTTAGACGAACTGACGGCACTTCAGTCCTGGATGAAGTCCCAAATGCCTTGGAGAACGACGTAGCTCATACGGAGGAAACCATGAAAGCAGGCGTAAACCTCATCAACTTCGGCCCTGGCGCTACTGCAGACTCTATGCGGAGGTTGGTTGAGATTTCAGAAACTCTTGGATATCACCTGATAATGACGTCGGACCACATTGCGGTCACCGCAGACGTAAATGCGAGATACCCGGCGCCTTTCTACGAGCCCCTCAGCACCCTTGGATGGCTGGCGGGCATCACAGAGAAGATAGAAATCGGCACGACGGTAATAATCTTGCCGTACCGCAGTCCATTGGAAATTGCGAAGACCTGCGCAAACATAGACCAACTGAGTGGCGGTCGCTTCATATTGGGCGTTGGCGTGGGCTGGGCTCAGGGGGAGTTCAAAGTGCTGAACTCTCCATTTAACCAACGTGGTGCAATCACTGATGAATACCTTAACGCCATAAAGTTACTATGGACTCAGGATGTGGCATCCTTCGACGGCAAGTACGTTTCCTTCGAGGATGTGTACACGGCGCCGCGTCCTGTGCAAGACCCACATCCGCCAATATGGGTCGGAGGGGCGTCTGATGCAGCTCTGCGAAGGACCGTGAAATTGGGCAACGCCTGGCACCCGATTCGTATCAGGGTGGACTCGTTCAAGAGCACGGGCATCCCACGGCTACAGGAGATTGCCGAGCAGGAAGAAAAGGCTGTCCCGGACCTTTGCCCCAGAATTCGCCTACGAATCACCGATGCACCGATGGACGAGGATCAGCGCTTGGCCGGCGAGGGAACCATAGACCAGATTCGCGGTGACCTCGAAGAACTGCAAGATCTCGGGTGCACCTATGTCCTGTTGGATACTTACTATGAAGACGTAGAGGCCACCAGACACCACGAAACCTCATGGCGCATGTTGGCCACTATTGCTGAGGAGGCCCTGGACCTAGGTAAAGAAAGCGTAAGGTGATGCAGGGGACAATACGTTCAAAAGGAGTGCCGTAGCCTATACTTTTGTGCAAAATACCCAGTATGGCCGCGTCTTCCTTTGGCACTTCTTCATGGACCCGCAGGATTACATCGCAGGTAATGTACACAGAGCCTTATTTTGCTCTGCTGCACCGGCATCCTGGCTACATTTCCGTTCTGCTCCGCCTACCCGACGAATTCCAGGTTGCAGGTAGATCCTCCGCCGAATCGAGACCATCCGGCGACCAGAAGGGGATCGGACTTCGTGCTATACGTGCTCCCTCTCTAATCTAAACCTAGAGTAAATACACTAAAAAATGGCATAACAACGAGCGTTGTCATACGTCCTATCGCTCAAAGGTTGGCTCTGGGAGTAGGGTTTACCCCCGTGCATCGCGGACCTTATGTTCAAGGCTGCTGCCGGCCTTGAACGCTACATACTTTCGGGCAGCCACCTCAATCATTTGTCCAGCGTTCTCGCCGGCTATCGCCCTCATCTGCCGCGCCGCCCTCTCCCTCACGGAAAACGTTCCGAATCCGACTAGAGTGACGCGATCGTTCTCCGTAAGAGCCTGCTCGAGGCTGTCGAGCACCGCTGCTGTAGCTTCCGCTGCCGAGGCTTGGCTCACACCGAGACGCGCAGCCACAAGCTTAGTTAGTTCTGTCTTGTGTATCACTTCCGCCATCTAGATATGTCCTCCGTATCTTACTATCAATCATGTGTCCCACATCCATCGCGCTGAAAACACCCGTTCTCCTTAGGCCCAGCGATGTTGGTTGACTAAATGATCGACGCTCGTGAAGGATTACCTGTAAGTCACATCAATTTCAATGGGCAACTGTCGTAAGCGCGACGAATTATATGGAATTCTTAAGGTTTTTGCAATGCACCCATGCCATCAAATGATTACGTTGAGGGAGCTCTCCACAATAATAGAAATACTCAGGTCGCGCCACTATCTCAATCTGAATAACATGTCGGCATGAATGCATTTAGAGGGCTATTTCGGTCCTCCACCGGCATGAACCGGGGTACCCGAAGCATCGGAACGCGCCGCTGTCCCCTAGCAACTAGGATTGCTCGATGTCAGTAGCGTTGCTAAGGATTATTCGGATGACGGACCTGAAGGTTTCCAAATCCCCTTCACTTGTTCCCTCGGTGAGCTTTTCCTCGTAGGAATGCACACTCTGATGAAGTGCCAATCCCAGTCTCTGTCCCTCTTCTGTTAACTTCAATATGACGACACGCCGGTCCGTACTTTGGCGGCGCCTGAACAGCAGTCCCCTATCGACCAGCTTGCTTACCATTCTACTAATCGCCGGCACTTCCACAGGAAGCACCTGAGCAAGTTCGGTGGCTGTCCATTCCTTGTCGACTAGAAAGAGTCTGATCGCGGCAAAATCCATAGGGGTGATACCGTGAGACCCAATCTCGCGGTCCACGCCCTTGGCGACTGCGTTTAGCAAAGCAGTGGCGTGTTGTCCCAAGCTATGAAGGGGCGCTGTACTTCGAGGATGACTGATGTCGGCTTTTCCTGGCATATTTGTCATATATTCATGCTCCGTAAGAGTTCTTTGGGCACTCAGCGCATGTTACTTTTGAACAGTCTAGTCGGTGAGCCAAATACTACCACCATTGGGTGGAACGATCATCGGTCATTGTGAGCGGCATGATTTCCAAGTTTCTGAAGAGATAAGGCAGATGCGCCGCTCCTCCACATTTTTCGTGCAAGTCAATCAGAGAACCAACCAAATGGAAGTTTGCTGAATCCAACTGGTGAAATATTCTGCTCTTCCGTCAAAGGTGGCTTGACGGTCGAAAGGGTTTGTAAGCGGAGCGTGGAGAATCAGTCAAGAATCCCCTTGGCCATTGCCCAATTCCACATCGCGAAATTCGCAAACGGCAATCTGCCTTTATTTCGCTTTGCTCTTCACTACTGCTAAAGTAAATAGGTATATCTTTATTAAACACTATGACCTCCCAATTTATCAAGCAATTGGAAAGTAAGTTAATTGAGAATTATTTCGCAAACGCAAGGATAGGACACTGTCTTTCATGATCGCGAGCCGGGCAGGTAACCACATATTCGAGTGACTGAGCGCGTTCGCAATGTTATCGTCCCGACTAGGCTGATTTGCTATTATTCAGTACAATGCAAATTTCCATCACAGACCACTACATAAGCAGATGACTGACCAGTGACTTTCCTGAATTTCTGGGTACTCTCCGTCTTTGCCATCTACTTTTTCGTCCTTATCGCCATTGCGATCATACGATCGCGCCAGATGCGCGAGATGCAGGACTACGTGCTCGGCAGCCGACGCCTGAATGCAGTGACCGCGGCCCTGAGCGCCAGCTCATCGGCAGTTAGCAGCGGATCTATGCTGGTGGTGCCGGCGCTGGCGTTCGTGGATGGCGGCCCAACCCTGCTGCTTGCTGGTAGCATATTCTTGGGCTCAGTATTCTCCTGGACTCTGCTTGCAAAACGTCTGCGACGCTACACAATCGCAGCAGATAACTCGCTGACAATCTCTGAATTCCTGGAGCGGCGGTTTGACGATCGCACAGGCATACTGCGGTCACTCGTGGCAATAATCACTCTGTACTTCGTCACTATCTACATCTCGTCCGGCCTGGTAGGAGGGTTCTTGGCGGTATCACGTACAGACGTGTTCCAATCGGTTCTCATGCTGGCCTCCTTCACCATTATTCCCGCAATGCTTCTACACGTGACGGACTATTCGGTCGCAGGTATGGTGGAAAATGGGTCCGCATTCCTGAATCCGTTCAACGATACACAGGGCAACGCGCTATCCTGGGTTTACATTGCTTCGCTGCCGGGTTGGGGAATATCGGCATGGGGTTCGCTGCGAGTGCTGCAACGGTTCATGGCCATCGAGAATGAGGAGAAAATTCCTGCAAGCCGCAACATTGGCGTAGCCTGGCTTTTCCTGATAACCATATTCGGCCTGGCCATTGGTTGGATGGCACGTCCGGCGTTGGAGCAGGCGGCTGTGCTGGCCGCAGCGGCGGATCCCGAGAAGGTGTACTTCGTTGTGACTGAGGTGTTCTTTCATCCTTTGGTGGCGGGCGTGTTGCTATGCGGCGTAGTAGCGGCCGTGATGAGCACCGCGGACTCTCAGTTGTTGCTGGGGTCTGCGGTAGCTGCAGACGACCTGCCGGTCTTGCGCAGGGTAACCAATTCCTTCCGGCAGCGCCCGCGCATCTGGCTGGGACGACTCCTGCTCGTGGTTATAGGTCTGGTATCCATGGCGATCTCTATGTACAAGCCGGATTCGATCCTGGACCTTGTGTCGTATGCCTTTGGCGGAATGGGAGCAGCCTTTGGCCCGAGCATCTTACTCGCCCTGTACTGGAGGAGGTTCAATTTCTGGGGAGCCGTGTCCGGTGTAGTCGTTGGGACGGTCGTATCGTCCATTTGGGGCTTTGCTTCAGGCGGCCCGGGAGGTGTCTGGAACATAATGGTAGGCACGCCCGGGTTTGCGGCGGGCGCGGTCGCTGCGGTGGCAGTCACGCTATTGACACGCGCGCCATCATCGGAAGTTGTGGCCCTCTTTGACAAAGTGAACCCGCCGAAGCGGGCTGCAACTGCTAATCCGACCTGTCGAGAGTGAATCCGCCTGCACAGACCAATGTTCCCGTCAAGCCAGTGAAGTCAGCCGTGTTCGCGACATCTTCACTAGGCTCGACCCTGACCACAATTACTACAGTATGCGGTTGCCGGGCATGTTCGTCCACGCACTCATCTCGTGCGGTGTTGTGACAGCCTCTGCCTCACACACGAAATCGGGAGTGATCTGGTCTATTGAAGTCACACCGAGCAGAGCCATTGCGACGATCAGCTCATCCTCTAGGATCTCAAGCATGCGAGCAACGCCTGCCTGCCCATCCGCCGCAAGCCCCCAGCCTTGCAACTTGCCCAGGGCCACGGCACGTGCTCCCAGCGCGACCGCCTTGGCAATGTCCGCCCCGCGCTGCACTCCGCCATCCAGAATAATATCCGCCCTACCGTCAACAGTTTCGACGATCTCGTCAAGCATTTCCATCGTACCCTGCCCGTGGTCGAGCTGACGGCCTCCGTGATTCGACACCCACACCACATCAACGCCGTGCTCGACGGCGGTTTTCGCATCCTCCGCTGTCGCTACCCCCTTCAGCATAAACGGAAGGCCGGCCAGACTCTTTATCTTATCCACCATGTCCCACGTAACAGAAGCGGAATGCGATGGGTCGACGCTTCTACGCCTTGTCGGAGGCATCCAACGTGTCAGCAGGGGCCGTTCCCTGCGACTGTAATGCGCGGTATCCACTGTGATGCACAGCCCAATGTAGCCCGCACCCTTTATGCGCGATACCATCTCCTCGACCCATCCCCAGTCACCGTGAATATAAAGCTGAAACACTTTCGGATGGTCCACCGCCGCCGCAATATCTTCCAAGCCTGGCTCGGTGACCGAACTGACCACATGCATTGTTCCGAACTCTGCTGCAGCTCTGGTCGAGGCGGCACCGCCTTCAGGATTGAATACCTGAAGCGACCCAATAGGCGCCAGTATCGCGGGTATCCGCAGATTGTTGCCGAGGAAAGTAGTCGAGGTGTCCACTTTCGATACATCGTTCAGAACCCGCGGCCGAAACGCTATCCGGTCGAATGCCAGCCGGTTACGGCGCATGGTGCTCTCCGACTCTGACGCGCCCACAAGATAGTCCCAGGCCCCCTGGGGCAGATTCTTTCTTGCTCGAAGGACTATTTCCTCATTACTCAAAAACTCTGACACTATGCTCATCTCCTAAGAATTTCTGTCTGGCCTTCATCAGCACGATTAGATTTCGGTGGACATCGTAACACAAGCCGCTTAATGTCGTACTAACATTGGCTGGACCCCGCCCAAGCGAAGAAGATCTACGGCATATCGGGGCTTGCCATGCGGTATCCCACGCGAGGTTCGGTAAAGATGAAGACCGGATCGCTCGCCTCGTCCCTCAGCTTGCGACGCAGCCTTCTAATATGAGTACGCACAAGTCTCGGATCGCTGGATGACGCCGACCCCCATATCCGCAGTATGAGATAGTCGTGGCTCAGTGCTCTTCCCGCATTCCGCGACAACTCGTAGAGCAAGCTGTACTCGGTGACCGTCAGCCGTACCGGATCGCCCGCCATGAACACAAGGCGCCGCTCGTAATCGATGGTCAGATCGCCATTGACATAGGGTCCCGCCTGCTCAGGCAGAGCCGATTCTACCCTCGTACGCAGTGCGACGCGAATCCTTGCCACAAGCTCAGTAGGCGAAAAGGGCTTGACCACATAGTCCGCCGCGCCCATCTCTAGTGCACGGGCGATGAACTGGGCTTGGCCGTATGCGGACAGAAAGACTACTGGGATATCGGTTATCGCCCGGATATCCTCCATCAATTCTATGCCGTCCTTCCCCGGGAGCATGAAGTCCAAAATGGCGACGTTCGGCCTCCGCCGCAGCATTTCGAGCGCTTCATCCGAATTAGCAGCCAACAGCGCAGTGTAGCCCGCCTGAGATAGAATATCCCGCACGTGCCTCAGCGTTTGAGGGTCGTCGTCCACTACCAGCACACTTCCCTCCTCAGTACGCTGAGGTATGGAAACCGCAGGCAAACGTGATGACTCAGTCGAGGTCACTGCCTGATCTACCACCGGGATTGTGAAAGTGAACCTAGATCCCTGGTCCTCGCCTTCGCTATCCACCCATATGCGTCCTCCGTGAGCCTCAACTATACTTTTGCAGATGGCAAGACCCAGACCCGTCCCCGTTGCCCCCGGGATGCCAGCCGCGCCTCCTGTACGCGAGAACTTTAGGAACAGTAATGGCAGTCTCTCAGTCGGAATGCCCACACCCTCGTCGGAGATCGAGATTTCAACTTGGGATTCATTCTCCGCTGCCGACACCCGTATGGCTGACGACTGGGGTGAATATCCGGCGGCGTTGGACAGAAGATTGCCCAGCACTTGCACAATGCGCCTCCTGTCAGCCATCACACCCGGTAGGTCCGCTGCAATGTCAATTATGACATTGTGCCTGCCCCCTCCGCTGAGGAAGGTGTTCCTGGCCTCGTCAACCAGTGCCGCCACTTCGCTCGGCTCAGGTGTAACTGAAAACGTGCCCGTCTCCATACGCCCAAGGTCCAGAAGGTCGGTGATCAGTTCTCGCATCCGATCAGCCTGGGCATCGATGATCCTGTAAAACTGGCGGACTTCAGCCGGGTCAAGTTCTGAAGATTCGTTCAGTAGCGTAGTGGCGGATCCCTTTATGGAGGTCAAGGGTGTTCTGAGTTCGTGGCTCACCATACCCAGAAACTCTGCGCGAAGCCGCTCGAGTTCCTCCAGCGGCGTCATGTCCTGGGTGACGCTTACGATAGATGCCACCTCGCCGTCTTCTGAGAATACCGGCTTCGCGCTCGTCAGAATTGGTACATCTCGCCCGTCCGGGAGACGCATTAATACCTCTTCGGAGCGCGTTATCTCACCTTGCGCCGCACGCCTCAGAGGGAGCTCGGAGCTAGCAATTTCCCGACCATCCACGCCGAAGAAAGACATCATCTCGTGGAGCTGGCGAACGTTGCGCTCCGGTATCCCCACGTCGCGAACTATCCTCTTTGCCTCCTCATTGTGAAGCAGAAAGTCCCCGGTCTTCGCGTCAACGACTAGTATCCCCGCCGGAGAAGTCCTGACCAAATCCTCCAACTCGACCTTGGCGCGCCGTTCATCCCCATACCTGCGCGCATTCACAATGGCAGTAGCCGCTTGAGACGCGAACAGCACTAGTATCTCCTCGTCCTCAGGCGTAAACTCGCCGCCGTCTGTCCTCTTAGTTAGGACTATGTTGCCTAATGCCTCCCGCTGGTTGAGGATTGGCACTGCTAGACAAGAACCCACCTCGACGGGCATCTGGAATTCAGGCAGACCCTCCAACATCAGGTACCTGCGGAGATTACGAATCCTCAGTGGTCCGGGAATGCCGTTGAAGTGCTCACGCAAAACCTGCCCGTCCGGCATTTCCAATAGCTGTTGGTGTTCTTCAGGAGACAACCCCGAAGTAACAATGTCCTGAAGCTGCCCCTCAACATTCAGCAACGTGAGCGCCCCATATTGAGCGCCGGTCAGTACGCGTGCGCCATCAACCGCTAGTTGGAGCACACTATCAATTTCCAGGCTCTCATTGATACGCCGATTCGCTTCGCTCAGTTCGAACATACGGCGTCGCAATGACTCATTAACTCTCCTCAGATCATCAGCCTCCATCATCCTCTACCTCCCACCGAACTGTGGATAATCACTCGACTACGGGTCATTTACATTAATTATACATTATATCTTTTGCATAAGGGTGTATATATTATGTTACATCAAAGCTAGGCAAAATGGTCAGATCACCCACTCACCTAAAGTCTCATCTAACCCACGAGGTGCATGCCATAATCACTCCTTGGACGGAGTTGAATTCGCTGCTTACCGAGTCCCTGACTGGCCCGCTGATCACAATCAAGGAAGCTGCAGACTTGCCAATTGCCGTCAACGTTCTTTAAAGTCTGTCCTCTCCATAACTGCCTTCTTTCGCGAGAATACGTTATGTAGGCATCGACTGTTTTTCTCGCGGGACAGACTGAAAGCGCCGCAGCATCGATCCGGAATGCAAATCCGCATCTGAAGGCACTGGGTGAGTATTATGTTGACGTCAGCCGAGTTGACGGCTATCATCGAAATGATTATTTGCAAGTAGCATAGTATTGGACAGATATGGAGGACTGACGTGCCGTTCGCAAGAGGGATTGGACCTTTAGAACTAATACTTATCCTCGTGATCGTCATGCTGATTTTCGGCGTAGGCAAACTGCCTCAGGTCGGACAGGCCGTCGGCAAGGCGGTGAAGCAGTTCCGTCAGAGCCAGGAGTCCAGCCTTGAGGCCGAAGAAACGGAAGAAGACAAAGTCACAACAGAAAAGAGCGACTGAGAATCTTTGGACACAGCCTTAAATACTAGATTCAACCGCGAAGAGCTTGGGACAAACTATCCCAAGCTCTTCTGCTTTTGTGTTCGAAAACAGCAACTATGTACGAAAATTAGAGGGCATCAACTCGGTGTAATTCCGACGGAATCCGGGATCATCTTTCACGCGACACAGCAGCATAGTATATTCACGCATCCTGCGCCTGTAGATTTACAACTCCACCTCATATTCACCAGCCGCAACGCCCCCTTGACTGTTGCTTGATTAAGAGCCTTGTGCTATATTCATGCTATAAAATGCCATAATAGGCTTAATTTCAAATGATGAGGTGAGCAGCATCCCACCAAGAGAGTATCGAGTCAATCATCGTATCCGAGTGCCGGAAGTACGGCTTGTGGACGACCGCGGCGAACAGTTAGGCGTCATGCAGACGCGCGCTGCAATTGAGATTGCCGACGATCGGGGTCTGGACCTGGTAGAGGTCGCGCCCACAGCAAGGCCCCCTGTATGCCGCATAATGGATTACGGAAAGTTTAAGTACGACAACACCCGTAAGGAACGTGAAGCACGCAAAGCACGCAAATCCAAGGCAATGCAAGAGCAGCGGGAAGTACGTATGAAGACTCGCATCGGCCAGCACGACCTCGCGGCGAAAACGCGCCTGGTCAAAAGGCTTCTTGGCAGCGGGGCAAAAGTCAAAGTGTCTGTGATGTTCCGCGGGAGAGAAATCGCCCATCCGGATTTGGGTATGCAGCTCCTCCGCACAGTCGCCAACGACTTGGTTGACGAAGCCCTCCTGGAACGACCACCAGCGTTCGAGGGACGCTTCCTGGCGATGACACTCGTTCCCAACCCCAGTCTGGAAAAAGACACAGAATCAACACAGGAGAAGGAAATTGCCCAAACTTAAGACTCACAAGGGGGCGCGAGCAAGATTCCGCGTCACTTCGACAGGAAAGCTCGTGCGTATGAAGGGGCATCGCAGCCACTTGCGCCGCAAAAAGTCCAGTAAGGTCAAGCGTCAGTACACTGGCAAAATCGACGTTAGCCCCGCGGATGCGCCGCGAATCAGGAAGTTGCTGCCGTACGGCGTAGCATAGCCTCCTCAAAAAAGGCTGCATTTCCCAACGAGAATAGATATAATTAACGAACCAGGCGCCTAGTGTAGCGCCTGGTTCGTATGTTCATAGGAGTCTGATTCAAGTGACCAGGATAAAGCGCGGCACAAATAAGCGCCGCCGGCATAAGAAACTACTCAAGGCAACCAAGGGGCATCAAGGCGTTCGACACACACTGTATCGCCGCGCGCACGAGTCGCTGATTCACGCGCTCGCCTACTCTTACGCTCACCGCAAAGAGAAGAAGGGCGATATGCGCAGGCTGTGGAACATCCGCATAAATGCGGCCGCCCGCGCCAACGGCACTACTTACAGCCGCCTCATACACGGGCTGAAGCTAGCAGGCATCGAGATTAACCGCAAGATGCTTGCAGACATTGCAATCCGCGACCCGGAAGCATTCACCAAGATTGCTGGACAGGCAAAGGCTCAGTTGGAACCGGCCTAGAGGCGTGTCCCGTATTTAGTTTGCCCTGCTCTAGCCGCCAACCAGTTTGACATCGTGCACCACGTCCTGCGGCTCCAAAGGTAACGTGAATGCGGAGCGCATGACGCCTTTCGCATCAATGACGTATATGGGCGCTGAGTGTATGACGCGCCCGCTCTGCTCAACAAGCGCGCTGACTCCGCCACCCTGAGACTTGGGTGCGGTTCCGGCCTCCTTCACGTTGTCGGAGCTACTAGGCCCATGAACATAAGGGTCGATGTAGTACGCCTTCCACACCGGACTCAGCGCCTCCTCACTTCCTACAAGATAAGTCCAGGCATCTCCCATCTGCCATCGCTCCGAGTACGCGAACGCAGAATCCACAGTATCCCCCACTGGATCAACGCTGACCACGACTATAGCGGTGTCCGAAGAATCTTCCTCAAGCAGTGATGAAATATCACGCAGGTGGTTCGCCACAATCGGGCACACATCCGGGCATCTGGTATAAAGAAATGTGAGCACCACTACCTTGCCGGAGAAGTCTTCCCTCAGCGAGCGCATTTCACCGAACTGGTCCGTCAGTTCGAAATCAGCTGCCTGCATTTCGTTGGTGAGAGCCGTACCCTTGAAGTCATCGCGCGTAGGCGCAGCAGAACACGCCATTAGCAACAGCGGCGCAAAAACAGCGAAGCTTACAGAAAATAGCCTGCAGATCAAAAGGAAGTCCCGTTCATGCATCTAGTGTGAATTCGCCGATGAACGGGAATGAGTATGTGGGGTATGGGGCGTGACATTGAGTGCGCTCCAGCGCAGCCACGATATGGGAGCCGATGGCAACTCCGTTCACGAGAATGATTGCTCTTGACGAGCGCGGCTACTTCTCCACCGCATTCTGCGCCAAGAATGCTACGACCGGAACAAAGACCACTAGCGACATACCAATGATTACGACACCCCACTCGTTGTGCATCACATGATGCAGATACATGAATGTCACGCCAAGCGAACCCGCATAGGCGGCGATTACCACCATCGACAGAAGCGGGATAAACACTGCCATCAGAAACCGCTGCATCATCTTTAACTATCCTCCAATGCGGGCCCATCGGCCCAACCGTCGTCTTTATTGCCGTATTGTTCTTCTGAATCCAACTTGCGTACTGCCTCTTCCTGGTTGAACCATTTGTAGAAAATGACAATCAGCAGGACGAGGAAATAGATTCCGCTACCAACTTTCATGATTATTCCGCCCAGCTGCTGATCCAGCAGAGGCGAGAGACTCCATATCCTGGGAGCCTGCACATAGAAGTCGTAAAGCGGCTCCTTGGCAAAAGTTATTATAGCAAATACGATTATCTGCGCTATCGAGAGTATAAAGATGTAGCCCATCTGAAAAGGGTAGTCCAAGCGCGGTAGCTCCGGCAGGTTGCTCGTCAGTGGCCACCACATCAAAACTGCCGTCCCTACCATCATTATATGCTCTAAGGCATGTACGGCCTCGCTATTCAGCGAAGTATTGTACAACGCTGGAATATGCCAAACCGAAAATACCACATTGAACGCTGCGAACGCTGTAACAGGATGGGTCAATACCCGCGCCACGCGGAACGACCAGTTCGGGCGCAGCAGCGGCCTGATTAGCCAGTCAGGTGTGCCCAGCACCAGCAGCGGCGGGGCAATCAGCGTCAGAAGTACGTGCTGCGACATGTGCATGCTGAACAGAAATCGCTCGCTCAAAACATGGAGCGGCGACGCAAGCGCAAAGAAGATTACAACTATCCCTGCGCAGAAAGTCGCCAGCTGTCGCGGGTCCACATGGTCAGCAAGTTTGTACCGTTCCCGCAGAGGCCCCACGCCGACGAGATACACTCCCAAGAGCAGCGCAAGCCCTGCCATCGCATCCCAATGTACCTCCCATTGAAGCCAGAGCGACCCCGCAAACTCATTCAAGTTATGCTCCTAGCATTTTTAAGGTGCTCCGAGAGTTTCTTCATCTAATCATGTGGGAAATCGCCCTGGATTGAAAACTGCTCCTCATTTCGCGCTGGCTATTTGCCACCCGTAAAGAATGCGAGCAGGCTCATAAGCGCAAACACAACTCCGGCAGCCACCACAAGCCCTGCGACGAACAACAACGAGAAGATAGGAACATTTTTGCCGAATATGCCTATCGCAACCCTGTCGTACCTCAAATGCATGTAGAACATCGCCACAAGTATAAACTTCGCGGCGGACAGCAGAGTAAGGATAGGTATGATAGCGTGTCCTATCCAGGTAATGTAGAAGATCCCGAATTCGGCAGCGGTAAGCACACATAAGGTTATCGCAACCTTGAAGTATGTGAGCGGAGTTGGATGTCCGGTATGGACTTCCTCCGCATGCTCTTGTGCGACTTGGTGTTCTTGGCTCATTCGTTTCCTCTGTGGTTAATCAAAGTGCTTGTTAGGCAGCTAGAATCCTGGGAATACTCCAAACAGATACACGACAGTGAAGATGACGATCCAGACAACGTCAACGAAGTGCCAGTAGAGTGCGGCTAAGTCAAGGTCCAAGTTTCTTTCTGGCGTCACCATCCCCCTCTTGAACGATAGGAAGAATAGAGAAAGCAACCACACTATGCCCAGCGTAACGTGCGCACCGTGGAACCCAGTCAGTGTATAGAATGTAGAACCGAAGAGGTTCGTGCGCGGAGTCAACCCGACAACTTCTTCGACCTTGCCGTCATGCTCGTCCTCAGTGCCGCATTTCTTCGCGAGCTCCTGTTTGACCGGCGTCAGCTCGACAACGCCGACATCGGAACAATTCACCACATGCTCGAAGTTGACGAATGTCCTGAACTCATACACCTGGAACGCGATGAAAGTCGCTCCAAGAAGGGCGGTTGACGCCAGCCAGATGCGGAATGCCTTCATGCTGTTGCGCGTAAGCGCCGCATATGCCAGCACCATGCTCATACTGCTCATAAGCAGCACGAAGGTACTGACGGTGGTAACGGGGATGCTGAACACATCCTCTGGAAGGGGTCCGGCAATGCTGCGATTCTTGTACACCAGATATGTCGCGATAAGCGAGCCAAAGAACATGCAGTCCGACCCCAGGAATGCCCACATGAGGACTTTCCTGTGGTTTAGACCGGTCGTAGTCGGCTCGTGTTCGCCGTGGGCGGTTGCTTGTGCCACTTAAAATAGCCTCCGGTGTTAGTGAGCCGCTTGCTCGGCGTCTTCAGGGTCGTTAACAGGCTCGAAAGACCATGAATACACGCCAATCATTCCAATGAGTACGCCAACGATAGAAATCGCATAGTAGCCGACCGGATAGACCAAGCCGAAGCCGCCTATCAGGATACCAATCGACACAATAATCGGCCAGTAGGATGGCTGAGGCAGATGGATGCCATGCCCTTCATCGTAGCCCGACCCGCCTGCTACGGGAACAGCCCGCCGGACCTCGCGGCGTTTGCGCGCCCACCAGTCGTCTCTGTCATATACGGTCGGAATCTCTGCGAAGTTGTACTCGGGCGGCGGCGATGGGATGGACCACTCAAGAGTCCTGGCGTCCCACGGATCATTTCCTGCAAGTTCGCCCTTGCGCCAGCTTCTGGCAAGGTTGTGTATCATAACTAAGACGCCCACTGCCATAACAATCGCTCCCAAGGTGGAAACACCATTCCATAGGTTCCAACCCATGCCCGCATCGTAGGTATAGATGCGCCTCGGCATCCCGTCCAGCCCAAGGAAGTGCTGAGGAAAGAAGGCTATGTTAAAACCTGCGAAAACAAGCCAGAAGTTGAGCTTCCCTAGAACCTCGTTGTACATACGCCCCGTTATCTTGGGGAACCAGTAGTATATGCCACCGAATATCGCGAATATCGCGCCACCGAACAGCACATAGTGAATATGCGCCACAATGAAGTAGGTATCCTGCTGCTGTGCGTCCGACGACGCCGAAGAGTGCATGACGCCACTGATGCCGCCGATCGTGAACATGGCGACGAAGCCCACGGCATATAACATGGGCGTCCTGAAGTCCATTTGGCCGCCCCACATAGTGCCCATCCAGTTGAACACCTTTATGCCCGTGGGCACCGCAATCGCCATAGTCGTTATCGTGAACACCGTAATCGGGATTGGACCTAGACCCACTGTGAACATGTGGTGGCTCCAAACCATCCAACCCATAAAAGCGATTATGGCGCCAGCCAGCACAATCGCCGGATAGCCGAACAGCGGCTTCTTGGAGAATGTGGGCAGTATCTCGGAGACAATACCCATAGCGGGCAGTATCAGAATGTACACCTCAGGATGTCCGAACACCCAGAAGAGATGCTGCCACAGCACCGGGTCACCGCCTCTGGCGGTATTAAAGAAGTTCATGCCAAAGCTACGATCGAAGTAGAGCTCGATTAGAGCGACCGTGATAACCGGAAATGCCAGCACTATCAGAATGTTCGTTATGAAGGTCATCCATGTGAACAAGGGAAGACGCATAAAGGACATCCCCGGCGCCCGCATGTTGATAATAGTTACGAGGAAGTTGAAAGACGCGGCAAGGGACGCGATGCCCAGCACCTGCAAGCTGACTAACCAGAAGTCTATCCCTGTGCCCGGGTTCTGCTGCACGCTAGTTAGCGGCGCATAACCGAACCAGCCTGCGTTTGTCGCGCCGCCCGTGAACCAGCTAATTTTCAGAATGATTGCGCCTGCGAGGAATGTCCAGAAACTGAAGGCGTTCAGGCGCGGGAATGCCACGTCGCGCGCGCCAATCTGAAGCGGAATGACGAAGTTGAAGAAAGCTGCGCTCAACGGCATTATCGCCAGGAATATCATCGTCGTGCCGTGCATTGTGAACAGCTGATTGAACACCTCGGCACTGACGATGTCCTGATTGGGACCGGCAAGCTGAATGCGCATCAACAAAGCCTCGATGCCGCCGCTCAGGAATAATATGAAAGCAGTAACGCCGTATAATATGCCTATCTTCTTGTGGTCGATAGTCGTTATCCAGTTCCAGATTCCTGTTGGGTGTGTTGGCCTGGGTATGGGGAACGCTAGTGTCGTCATCCCTCGCCTCCCATGTTGCTCCGTTAATCAGGATTGCTGCGCCAAATTTCAAATTGGCTTCAAATGCGATTGCTATTTATTTCAGAGTTAGCAGATATGCCACAAGGGCGTCAATCTCCCGCTCCGTCAGCTCGTTGGCAGGATCTATGTACGGCTCTCCGTCTCTTGCCATGAGGTTGCCCGGCTTCAGCGCCTCCGGATCCGATATCCAAGTCTTAAGGTTGTTCTGCAACAGGGCTTCGCTGACGAACGGCTGCCCATCCAGTCTCTGAGGTATTCCGTCCACATTCACATACAGTTGACGGCCGCCATTGGCATGATCCTCAAATGGTACATCAGAATTGCGGTAAATGCCCAAGTGGTTCAACCTCGAAGCGATATGCGTTAGGTTCGGTCCTGTCCTGCCAGGTATTCTGCCGCCATCCGGACGCAACTTAATGATGCTGCTCTCGGCATGGCAGCCCGAACAGCCCGCATCCCGGAAAAGTTCCTTGCCCTCTGCCACCAGCGGGTCGGAAGGAAGCGGAGCGGCCGACGCCTGATGCTGCAGCCATGCGTCGAACTC
The DNA here is from genome assembly GCA_965221045.1 of Dehalococcoidia bacterium. GTDB lineage: Bacteria > Chloroflexota > Dehalococcoidia > Lucifugimonadales > JADFKI01 > Bin90. The sequence continues at coordinate 3,137,302 of OZ244863.1, read as the reverse complement.
AGGGCGCGACACCGCGACAACCTTGAACCGCATATTCGCATGAGACACACCGCAGAACTCAGCGCACTGGCCGAAAAACTCGCCCGGCGCATACGCCTGGAACCACATCTTGTTGTCGTTATTCGGAATCATGTCTACCTTGCCCGCGAGCTTGGGCACCCAGAAGCTATGAATGACATCTACCGAGTCCAGAAGGAACACGACCGGCTCGCCGACCGGCACATAGAGCTCGTTAGCGACGGCAATCTGCTCGCCCGGGTTGTTGGGATTAGGATAGCGGAACTCGAACCACCACTGGTGGCCGATCACATCCACCTGCAATTCTTCTGATGCCCCATTGCTATCGATAAACCTTCCGGCATCCGCGTAGAATATTCCATTAACTGTCGGAACTGCCGCCACGATGAGCACGATAACGGGTGCAATCGTCCAGGTAATCTCAATGCGCGTATTGCCGTGCGTCTGCTTTGGATCGAGGTCATCCCTGCGCTTGAACTTGAAAACCATGTATAGCAGCGCGCCTTCGACCGCGATGAATACCACCAACCCAGCCCAGAAAATAACCCAGAATATAAACAACTGGTTCTCAGCGACCGGACCCAACGTGTCGAAAGTGGATTGAGAATGATCAGGCGTAACTACATTACAGCCCGTAAGCAGAGCGGCCAGCGCACCCAGCAGCGCCGCGCTCAGTAATCTTTTCAAGCTCACTGCGCTTTTCAGCATATCGTAACTTGTGCCCTCTCGTTAGTTGCCTGATTCAACTCGTTTCGACTTACCGTTCATCGTCTGATCTGTGCCAATACCGCACGCCCTCAATGCTCCTAGCTTTCATCGGCGCACCGAGTAAGAAATCTATCAGAGCAGTTAAACTCAGTCAAGATTATACACGTTCAATCTGTCATTCCGGCTATATCCAGGAGTACCACCCCACCTTGAAAAAGCTGTCCGCGATTATCGCCAAAAAGAGCAGAGCCAGATATAAGAGTGAATACAGGTATAGTGGCTTAGCACCTTCAATATCGGGACGCCGCATCAGCCGCCACGCATAATAGATGAACAGCACGCCAAGCACGACGGAACTCACCAGATACACCGATCCAACAGCGCCCGTCAGAGCAAACATGGTCGTCAGCGCCAGCATCAGAAGCGTGTACAACAGTATGGACTTCTTCGTGACATCCACGCCCGCGACAACCGGCAGCATCGGCACTTTCGCGCTTGCGTAGTCATCTTTCAACAGCAGCGAAAGCGCCCAGAAGTGCGGCGGCGTCCAGAAGAAGACGATAGCAAACAAGTATATTGCCGGCAGGTCGAGCGAGCCTGTAACGGCGACCCATCCCACGGCAGGCGGGATCGCCCCCGCCGCTCCGCCTATCACGATGTTCTGCGTCGAGGTGCGCTTCAAAGCCATCGTGTACACGAGCACATAGAACAGCGTGGCGCACAGCGTCAACACCGCGCTCAAAAGGTTAACCATTGAAGTCAGCATTACGAAGGCGACAATGTTGGTACAGATGCCGAAAGCAATGGCGTGACTGTTCGGAATCGTACCCACGACCACAGGACGCTTGCGAGTGCGGCTCATCGCTTCGTCAATGTCGCGGTCGAACCACTGGTTCAGCGCATTTGCCCCCGCCGAAGCCAGAGTGCCAGCCACCAGCACCACGACCATTACCAAGAAATCAGGAGTCCCCTGAGCGGCGAGGAACATGCCCCCTAGCGCCGTGAACAGCAGCAGCATTATGATGCGCGGCTTCGTCAGCGCCACATAAGCTCTGATGATGCTTTGGGACGGGGCAACGATCTGTCGAGTCGTCTGGGTAGTCAAGACCTCAAGCCCTTCCCTTCAAGCCGCCTGCATTCATGCCGTCCACCACCGCGGATTCTCTATGCCCCAATACAGCGTCCGCGTCCGCAAATCTCTGCGGCACATAAGATAACGCAGCCACGAACACAAGCGCAATCCACACCAATGTCGCCATGCTAAGGTGAATAGCCTTAATCTCCGCAGTGAAGCCCAGCCACACCGTCAACGCGCCGACTAAAATCTGCGCTGCAAACACCACAAGAAGCAGAAATCCGGTTCTGCCAACGCTGGGAAGCTTGGGTCTTTTCCATGCTGAATATGCAACCGCAATCACCAGAACTCCCACAATAGCAGCGAAATATCTATGCGCCATATGTTCAATATACGGCCTGCCCTCAGGAAACAGGCTGCCCCGGCACAACGGCCAGGTGCCGCACGACGACCCGTACCCCGCACCCACAATGTACGAGCCTGACAGGATCAGTAGGAAGACCCCAACCAGCGCCGCAATAGTCCACTTGCTCAAGTCATTGCTTTCGGTCACCGCGACATTGGCGGTCGCATTTCCGCTCACCCGCCAGCTTACCACCACAGCGATAATCAGGGCAGCGACTACGCCTTCCGCTATTCCCAGATGGAGCAGCCGTAGCCACCATGCGAGTTCTGTCAGAACTGTCGCGCCTCCCAGAATGGCGGCGACAATTACGAGAGCCAGAGCCGTCAAGACTGAATTCTTACCCCATCTGTTGGGTCGATAGCGCATCATAACCACGATGGTAGTGCCAAGTACCAGGACACCAAGCACAGATGCCGAAAGCCTGTGGCTGTACTCAATTAGTGTCGCGAATTCAAATGGCGGAATGAACTGTCCATGGCACAGAGGCCAGTCCGGGCAGCCGAGCCCAGACCCTGTCACGCGCACAATGCCGCCAAGTGTCACTTGAGCAAATGCCGCCACTAAGGAGGCAACTGCCAGCACACGAAAGATAAGGCCGGTCCTGTCAACAGATTTTCGAGTCTGGACCATTGACGCCAATTCGCCTTACCTGACCGCCCTTCCTTTGCACAATTCCGAAAGGGTTTCGCAGCCTACGCCAATCAACGCACGAGAATGTGCATCTTTTCACGAACGCCATTCAGGAAAGAATATAGCATACGCCCTGTTCATCGTCAATTAACCTTGACGCAGTTCGCACCGCAGGGCTAGAATAATCTAGCGTCGCGCGTATTCAAGGCACTCACAGCGCCGACCGCCTGCACTGGTACGGCTCGCTAGCTCAATTTGGCAGAGCAACTGACTCTTAATCAGTAGGTTCTCGGTTCGAGTCCGAGGCGAGTCACTCCCCTTTCTCCTCTCACCTTGCTCAATATCAATTGCAGTGCATGCCAATACCCATAGCCTCCGTGCGTCCATCGCCGCTTGCGGACTATGCATGCTTCCCTTAATATAGCGGCGAATCGTATCGGCATTATGCTGTGCAACAAGGCAAAGGATAGGGTAATGACTCAATCGCATGTAACACAAGCCCAGTATGACCGCCAAGCCCAGTTCCAACACGAGAAGAGGCATCTTCAGGGCGTCGTTGGCTCAATAGATGCGGATATAGAGCACAAAGAGGGTCTCACCAGTCCCGGAAGGATTTCTGCAGGAGATGTCAAAGCCGCCGACAAAGTGAAGGCTTTAACTCATGTAGGCTTGGATGAACTCAGACTCGAACGGAACAGTCCTTATTTTGGAAGGATTGATTACTCAACAGGAACAGACGAAACGGTCAAGAGCATCTACATTGGCAATATCAATGTAAGTAATTTCGATGAGCCACAGTATTTCATCGCAAACCATAACGCACCAATTGCCGCACTTTACTACAATCCTGCCGCCGGCTCATTCAAATCCCCAAAAGGTGAGCAGCACGCAACAGTCTATCTAAAGCGCTCGCTGTCCATAGAAGAAGCTCATCTGCAGGACTTTGAAGACCTTTTGAGGTTGCCGACCCCACGGATGCTGACTGAACGCCTCTCCGGTCCCAGCGCCGAATATATGTCGGATGCAATTGAGACCCTCCAGCCAGAACAATATGAGGCGTTGTCTAGGACAGATAGACCCGTGCTGATTGTGCAAGGCGCTGCTGGTACAGGCAAGAGCATAGTGGCGTTGCAGCGGATTGCGTTTATGTTGTCCCCGTTCAGCGACATCGGCAGCCTTGATCGTCCCACAGCCGAGCGAGTTATCATGTTTGGGCCGTCGCCGGCATTCCTGCAATATGCTTCCAAACTGCTACCAGGTTTAGATGTACGCGGTGTGCGACAACAAACTGTTACATCATGGCTACTCGAGCAACTTAACATAAGCTCCAGCGTTTCGTTGAGTGGTGGCGAAAACAGAGTCTTGAATGACCTGATGACTAATAGTAGATTTAAGAATCTCCAAGTAGAAGCCCACCTGTTTAAGGGCGGACTGAAAATGAAGCATGTAATAGACAGCCGTGTGAGCGAGATCAAGCGAGACATTCAGCGGAGTATCAAACAGCAAGCCAGTGATATTTCCAGTAGGCTCTCGCTGGATATGAGCGTTAACGAGTTTAGAAACAGGGTTGCGGATGCTTTTAGCATTCACCCCGAACCAAACGCTGCAAGAGATTATCTAGTGGAAGGTCTGGCTGAGGCGCGGTTACGCAACGTGCGACTTCCTTCTCGCAGACGAGGTTCTACACGGTCAGAAATGCTTGATGACAGCAGGCGGGCAGTGGACCGAGAGCTAAGTGACTTTGATTTATGGCCACACTACGATTTCAGGACCGTATATGTATTATTAATGTCTAGCCCTCATCTATTGATGGAGTACACCCGCAAGGGAGACTTGGATCTGAATGAGGCAAACCACATCAGCCGAACCGTGCGCCACAACGCAAGTGGCCGCTCACTAGGCATAACTGACTTGGCAGCAGTCCTCTATCTGAAATACAAACTCAACGGTTTCATAAAGGAGAACTTCGAGCATGTAGTTGTAGATGAAGCCCAAGATGTATCCCCTTTGGAAATAGAGATCCTGCGGATGCACTCATTAAACGATAGTTTCACTATCCTGGGCGACCTCAAACAAGGCCTCCTGCCCCACAGATCTATCACCAACTGGGATCAATTTGCCAGGATGTTTGAACGAAGCAATGTATCAAGACAGGAAATGCGCCTTACATACCGCAACACCAGGCAGATTACGCAGTACACCAACCGCATTCTTAAGGATCTGCACATGCGTACTACGAAGACGCCCACTCCATACGGTCGTAAGGGCGAGCGCCCTAAACTTGTACGATCCAAGAGTGCGGCCGATATGGGCGAGTCCATCGCTGACGCCATAAATGAGTTGCACGATTTGGACGATGTGCGCTCCATCGCCGTACTCACCATGTGGGAATCCACTGCCAAAGACATCGTGAAAGTGCTCAGGTCAGAAGGAATAGAAGGCGTGAGCAGACTTGAGCAGGGCGATCTGATAGAAAGCGATATAATGGTCAGCCCCATAATTCTGACCAAAGGCTTGGAGTTTGACGCCGTTATCGTTGCCAACGCGGGCAAGAACAACTACAAAGAGACGGATTTCGACAAGATGCTCCTGTACTTGGCTTGCACACGTGCCCGCCACCACTTGGAAATACACTGGCACGGCACTCGTTCTCCAATAGTCCCCAGTATAGCGAGACTGGCGCGCTGAACTATATCCGCTTTGACCACAACCCCGCTCCTTAAGGAGAACCACGATGTTCCTGATGCGATTCACCGAGCGCGCGTACTACCACTACACGGAAGACGATGTGCGCAACAGCTACCGCAGCGCCGTCAGGCTCACATTCCCCAACTCGCACTTCGATACCGCCAAAGCCTCGCACATGTACAACTACTACCTCGACGAGTACGAGTACTGCGAAGAGGTCGGCTTCGACGGGCTGATGCTCAACGAGCACCACAACACGCCGACCTGCATGGGCGCGGCGATGAACCTCGAAGCGGCAATCCTTGCGCGCACGACAAAGAAGCCGAAAATTGTGCTGCTCGGCAACCCCTTGCCCATACAGGAAAACCCCATCAGAATGGCAGAAGAGTTGGCAGAGATTGACCTCATCTCTCGCGGCAGGTTGGTGTCCGGCTTCGTGCGCGGCACCGGTGTCGAGTCCTGGGCGACGAACACCAATCCCGTTCACAACCGCGACCGCTTCCAGGAAGCCCACGACCTCATCATCAAGACATGGACTACGCCCGGCCCCTTCCGCTGGGAGGGCAAGCACTACGAATTCCGCGTGGTCAATCCATTCGTGCGCCCGATGCAAGAGCCACACCCGCCCGTTTGGGTTCCAGGTAGCGCAAGCCCGGAGACCATGATTTGGGCGGCGCAGCGTCACTATCCCTATGTTTTCCTCGAAGCCGACCCAGATGTCGTGGGAGACGCCAAGCGCATCTACGCCGATGCGGCTAACGAAGTCGGCTACGAGCCGGGCCCGCAGAACTTCGGCTATCTATTCCGCGTGCATGTGCAGGACACCGACGAGAAGGCTTACGAAGTCGGCAAGGGCTTCCTGTCCGGCAACGCAGGCGTCGGGCGCGTACCCATGCCGATGGAGTACATGAACCCACCGGGATACAGTTCCATCGAGGCACGCAGAAGGCTTGCAAATATCAACCTGCGCCCCGATAGGCTCGTGGGCGGCGTGGACAACTCGGGCTATGACCGCGTTGTGCAGCTCAACCGCATCGTCGTCGGCAGCCCGGACACCGTAATCAAGAAACTCCGCGAAGTGCTATCCGTCGTTCGCCCTGGCATACTCGCCGTATGGACGAACGACGGCAGCATCAGCCACGAGGACACCATGCGTTGCTTGCGCCTGATGAAAGATGAGGTGCTGCCTGCACTCCGCGAACTGGGCAAGGAACTCGAACTTCCCGGCCCCTTCGACGTCGCTCCATAAACAGTAACGACAGAAACTTCCAAGAACATAGCGCAATACCTGATGAGGACGATATGCCAGCCGATAGCAACTCACAAGCACAACACATAGAAGTCGCGGGCGCGAAGATTCACCTTCACAAGCGAGGGGAAGGCGCCGCCGTATTCTCACTGCACAGCATCGAAGGCAATCTCGGAATGCTGCCGTACCTAGATGCCCTATCTCAATCCGCCTCTGTGTACGCCCCAACGCATCCCGGCTTCGGAGCCTCAGACCGCCCCGACTGGCTTGAGAGCATATCTGACCTCGCGCGCTTCTACCTGTGGATGATCCAGGACCTTGGGCTTGGTGAAGTCCATCTGATAGGCGGCTTCATGGGCGGCTGGATTGCCGCTGAAATGGCGGTGATGTGCCCACAAGCGCTGGGCAGCCTTACGCTCATCGACACCGCGGGCGTGCGTCCAACCGAGGGCGAGATTGCTGACATCTTCCTGCTCGGCGACGAGCAGACAGCAAGCATCGCAATCGGCGACCCAGATCTGCTCGCCACCACGTCAGAGCCTGAAGACCCCTTCGTCCGACTTCGCGGGCGTGAGATGACAACTCGCCTCTGCTGGAAGCCGTACATGCACGACCCGAGCCTCATATACTTGCTGCCACGCGTTGAAGTTCCCACCCTCGTCATCTGGGGCGAAAACGACCGAATCATCCCCGCCAGCGCGGGCGAGCGCATCGCAGAAGCAATGCCCAACACGCGGCTCGAAGTCATTGCGGGCGCTGGTCACCTGCCTCACATCGAGAAGCCGGACGAGGTTATCCCCTTGCTTCAACAGCACTTGGGACTAGCAGAATAGACACTACTCAAAGAGTTTAAGGAGAACACTAATGGCAATCAATACCGCAAAGCAACGCATGCTCGAAGGCAAGCCGGCATTCGGCGCGGAAGTCAATCTTGGCTCGTCACTTTCCGCTGAACTGCTGTCCCCGCTAGGTTTCGACTTCATTCTCGTCGATAACCAGCATGGCGCATGGGACGACAACTCTTCTATGTCCGCCTTCCGAAGCATCGCGCTAGGCGTGGCAATGCCGATGGCGCGCGTCCGTCGTAACGAGTTTGGCGCAATCGGCAGGCTGCTCGACCGTGGCGCTATGGGCATCGTGGTGCCGATGGTCAACTCTGTCGAGGAGGCGGAAGCAGCAGCGGACGCAGTGCGCTATCTGCCGATTGGCGGGCGTTCAGCTGGAGCGTTCGGCACCGGCTTCCTCGGCGGCGATTATATGCAATGGGCAAATGACGAGATATTCCTCGCGGTGCAGATTGAAACGGTCGAAGCCGCCGCAGTCGCAGAGGGAATCCTCTCAGTCGAGGGCATAGACGGTTGCTGGGTTGGCCCCGGCGACCTCAGTTACTCCATGGGGGTGGACCTGTCGGACCCGGCGGGCTGGCAGGCGCACGACGACCTAATTATGCAGATATTCGAGGCAACCAAGCGCGCAGGCAAGACACCCGGCATCTACACGCCCAGCGCATCGGAGGCATTGCGCCGCGCCGAGCAGGGCGGGCTGTTCCTCACGGCAGGCGGCGACGGACCCTGGGTCGTCGAAGGCGCCCTCAGCACATTGAAGGAACTCGGCAGATAGCCGTGCAATTGACAACATCCATTTTCGCTCATATAGTCAGCACCGAGCCAATGGTTAACTGAGTTACTGACAAACCCCAAAGAGGTGCAGCATGAAAATCACCGATATCAAAGTCAACCAGCTCCGCAGCTTTATGAGCGAGGGCAACGACGCCTTCGTGGGCGCGGGCGGTCGCCTCATAGTGCGCGTCTATACTGACGAAGGCATCACTGGCATCGCCGAAGGCTCACGTGGACTCGACGTATTTAGGGCATACCTTGACAGCATGATTAAGCCCCTGCTAGTCGGAGAAAACCCCTTACAGCCCCGCCAGATCTGGGAGAAGCTCTCTCTCGGCACAGGTCAGCAGGCTACTCGCATCCCGCCTCAAATTGCGGGCGCGATCGACATCTGCTGCTGGGACATCATGGGCAAGGCAGCAGGGCTGCCGGTCTATGCCATGCTCGGCGGGGCGCACCGCACCGAGATCCCCCTCTACTGGAGCCGCGGCAACGGCTGGCGCAAGTCTCCCGGCGAAATGCTCGAAGAAGTGCAGGAAGGCTACGAGAAAGGCTTCCGCGCCTTCAAGATTCGAATGGACTGGCGCGACTACCGGCAGGACAGCAACCCCAGAAACGACTTCGAGATATTCAGGGCCGTCCGCGAGTGGCTACCTGACGACGTGCCAGTCGGCTTTGATGCCAACAACGGCTACTCTGTTCCCACGGCGATTCAGCAGGGCAGGAAGCTGGAAGAACTCGGCGTAGCCCACTTCGAGGAGCCGCTGCCCCAGTACGACCTGCGCGGCTTGCGCCAAGTAGTGGAGGCCCTAGACTGCGCCATATCGACTGGCGAGCAGGAAACATCCGCTTGGCGCTTCCGGGACCTGATCGACCTGTCCAACCCGGACATCCTTCAGCCTGACATCCTAAACGTCGGCGGCCTATCTGAAATCGTAAGGGTCTATGAGATGGCAGTCTCCGACAACAAGGTCATCATGCCGCACAGCCCAAACGTCGGCGTCAACTCCGTGGCAAGCCTTCACGCGTACAGCACCGTAACTAACGCAGTGCGCCCCCACGAGTTCTCCGAAGAGTTCACGGGCCCCGCCGAGCGCGTAGCCTCGCTGTTCGTTGACCCCATCATCCCGGAAAACGGCGTCATCAAATTGCCTGACCGGGCCGGATTCGGCTTAGAATTCGACGAAGCCGAACTTGAAAGGGCAATAATCGCGTAACTAAACAGAGATGGGCGGGATATTCTTGGTGTAGATATCCTGCCCATTCCTTACACCGATGTCAGCCCCTGTCAGCGCACCAACCTAATACGATGGTTCTCGCTGTCCGCGATATACATCGCGCCCTCACCATCAACCACCACGCCATGAGGTCGCGCAAGCCCTGCTCCAATCGCAGAACCGCCATCCCCGTCCGGCCCCTCGTGTCCTCCCGCAACCGTCGTTATGATGCCGCTCCCAGAATCATACTTGCGTATCGCGTGGTTCTCCGTATCCACGATGAGCACATTTCCGTCCCCATCGCAGCGTATCGCCTTCGGCCCATTGAATTCGCACTCAATCGCGGGCCCGCCGTCGCCCGTATAGCCCTGCGCGCCCGTGCCCGCAACAGTCGCGATGATGCCCACAGCATCGATGCGCCGAAGGGTGTTGCCCTCTCGCTCGCACATATAGGTATTGCCATTGCCGTCCACGCACACCGCCCGCGCCCCGAAGATACCTGCCTCGCTCGCCTTTCCACCGTCTCCGGTATGCTCCTTCTCGCCCGTCCCCGCGAAAGTGCTCATCATCCCGCTTGCGATGTCCAATCGACGAATGCGCTGGTCCTGTATATCCGCAATCAACAAGCCGCCCTTGCCATCCAGAATGCAGTCGTTCGGCTCGCGCATCTGCGCCTGAGTCGCAGGCCCACCGTCGCCGCCATAGCCCACCGTAGTGTCGCCCGCCACCGTGCTGATGGTGCCGGTTGCGATGTCAATCTTGCGAATAGCGGGATTGAATCGCTGCAAGATATACATATCGCCATTGTCGTCCACCTGTATAGCATATATCTCATCGATCTTCGCTTCAAACGCAGGCCCGCCATCGCCAGTATGCCCTGATTCACCCGTGCCTGCGAATGTCGACAGCTCTCCCGAGTGCATATCCAGCCTGCGTATGGCGTAGTTGAAGCAGTCCGCGATATACAGCAATCGGTACGACGGATCGAACTCCACATGGAACGGATTGTCCATCGTCGCAAGAGTTGCGGGACCGCCGTCACCCGTGTATCCCTGCGCTCCACTGCCAACAAAACTCGATATGGTCGTCGTCATAATGACTTAATCTCCTAGTCGAATTTCTAACCTAAAGTTGATGCGCCCACCACGGCTTTCGCCGCGTTCTGAACATCGCATCGGCGAGTTGCACCGCTTCAGGGGAAGCCACCTCAGCCCGAGAGGCATGTTCCAGAGTGCTGAACGATACGCCGTCCAGGTATGCCGCGGCTAAGTCCGCAGCCGAAAGAATGATGTCGGGTTCGGCAGTCGATGGCTTGCAATTAGCGCCCTCTGCGCCGCCCTCCAGCTCATACCGTCCTTCGTTCCAGGGACAGAACTCGTCCCGCACCTCAAGCACGATTCGCCCTTCCCGCGCGTAAGTCCGGGCCTCCAACGCCCGCTGCACATCCAGGAGCCGCAGCCACATGCCGTCTCGCAAGGTGCGCTGCAGCCGGCGGGGGTCTGCCAGCATCCAGGGCAGCGGGTCATCCACAGGACGGTCATCACACTCTATGGTCGTTCTGAGGTCAATGCCAAAGCAGAATCGCCACAGCGCAGCGTGAGCCCCGTCGCTCCCTGCCATAAGATCGACTACGCTCACCGTATCGCCACGCAGACGATAAATGACATAGCCGTCTATCTGACCACCTTCTTCATACACTACGAAGTGGAACGCACTCCCGCCCCGTCGCTCGTGCTCGAAATCTGCCAGAAACTCGGACCAGTGATCAGGATGTAATGCAACAAACGCGGGTCTGTCGGCGCACACGCGAACGGCTACCGAAGGCAGCAGTTCCATCGCATCGTCCCTGTCGATGAAGCGAAGTCGTCCCGGCGATTCAGGCGCGTAGGCAAGCTCCGTGTGCCGCCTGTCAATACTCCATCTCTCGATTATCGACGCAATGCCAAATCCGTAGCGTCCGTATATGATGCTTTCGGACGCTCCCAGCATCGCGAAAGTCTCGTCATTGTCGTGCGCCTCGCGCAGATGCATGTCCATCATCTGCGTCAGGATGCCGCGCCTTCGATGCGTCGGAAGAACCGTGACACCGGAGACTACGGCGGTGGCCGCGCTCCTGCCCTCTGGTATGTTCATCTGCATCGGATACACTACCGCAGTGCCCACAATCTCGTTGCCGTCGAGGGCCGCTAGCGATCGCGCGATCCTCAGGGGGCGTGTGCTGACCTTCATGTCATCATCGGTCATTGTGGAACCGAAGCCAAGCGCCATCGTCCTCAAGAAGGCTGTTCGCTCAATCTCACCAATGAAACGCAGGTCCACGTCATTCATGACTCAACTCCGCTTGCCATTACGCATCATTTCCAGCAGATGCCAGCTGTCGGTCTTCAATTCTACTGGTCAACTACCGAACCATCCCGATGCAGCCGCACATTTATCTGCCCGTATGTCCTCGGCGGCGCTTTCTCCTGCGCGTCGTCCGCAATCTCGATTCCGATGCCCGGCGCGTCCGGAATGATCAGGAATCCGTCTTCAACCGCAATCGGCTCTTTCACCATGACATTCTTCGGGAATTCGTGCTCACCTGTCGGGTATTCCTGTATGGCGAAGTTCGGCGCACACGCCGCAATCTGCAGGCATGCAGCCGTGCTGATTGGCCCCAACGGGTTGTGCGGCACGACGCCCACATAGCTGGCCTCAGCCAGCGCCGCGATCTTCTTCGTGTGCGTGATGCCGCCTGCCAAACACACATCCGGGCGGATATACTGCACAGCCCCGCGCTTCAGCAGCATGTCGAATTCATGGATAGTTTGGAATCGCTCTCCGGTAGCGATTGGCACGGTAATCTGGTTCGCCACAAGTCCCATTGCGTCATAATGCTCCGGCAGGATGGGGTCCTCGTAGAACATCGGATGGAACTCCGCTATGCCCTGAGCCAGCACCACGGCTTCGGCCGGAGTCAGTCTGCGGTGAATCTCGATGCACAGGTCAACCTCGTTGCCCGCCGCCTCGCGGTACATACGCACGGCGTCTATGGCGTCCGCCATCTTTTCTGAGTGCGACTTGTAGTACGGCACCGAGCGGTCCTCGTCGAGGAACGGCGTCAAATGTCCGACAGCGGTGAAGCCGTCCGCCTTAGCAGCCTTCACACCTGTAACAAGCTCTTCGCGCGTCGAGCCGAACACATGGTAGTAAACACGCGCCTTGTCCCGCACCTTGCCGCCCAGCAGCTGATAAACCGGCACGCCGAAATGCTTGCCCATGATGTCCCACAGCGCGATGTCGATTGCGCTGATGCCCGCCATAATCGCCGCGCCCCTGAAGTGCCCGGTGCGGTACATCGTCTGCCAGTGATGCTCGATCAACAGCGGATTCTTGCCCACCAGATACGGCCCGAACTTCAGGCGAATCGCGGCCTCGGTCGCCTCCAAGTGTCCCCACGCACCTGCTTCGCCGTAGCCCGTAATGCCCTCGTCAGTATGTACCTTCACGAACAGATACCTGTCCACCGGATAAGTCTCAACGGATGTTATCTTCATGATCTCTCCTCACAGAATTGATGGAAGTATGCTACCACACACCTTCCCACTCGATGCCGTCTTATCCCCTGCAATAAATTGCCTGCTAAGTCCAGGCCTGCGCCATCTTCCTAATCTCCGGCAAGAGAACCGCCATGCTTGATAACGCGATGATTCCCAACACCACATAACGAAATATCCTCTCGTTCATTCGCTTAATCAGCAGCCCGCCTAGCGCGAATCCGATGAAGGACGGAATCAACACGATGGCAACTAGCGTCAACCGCTCAGGCGTGTACAGATCGGCGTACGCATAAAATCCTACCCCGATTGCGGAGATAACCAGCAGGAAGAACGCCATCGCCCCCCTAACCGACTGCCGCCGCAAGTGCCTCACGAGCAGGAAAAGGACGATTAGCGGACCGCCGACTGCAAACGCGGCTAGGGATGCTCCCACCACAAAGCCTGCGACAACGCCCAGCACCCCTGCAAAAGGTATTTCTCCTTGAAATTCTTTAAGTGACAGGGCCGCGAGCAGCAAAATCAGCACAACTATGCCGATTCGTATAATACTGGGGTCCGCAAACTTCAATATCGCTACGCCGAACGGCACTCCGAGCGCGCCTGCCGTTGCAATCGGTACAATCTCCCGGTACGGGATATCCTTTCGTGCCTGAATCGCTATCAGCACCCCTGCGCTTACCCCACCGGTGTTCACCACTACTACCGCCGTCTGCGGGTCATGGACAGCCAGCAGCGCAATAGGCATTGCGGTAATGGCAATGCCGAAGCCCGTCGCGCTGTACACCGTGCAGCCTAAAAATAGCGCCAGCGCCGCAATAGCAATTCCCGTCAGTCCCAGCGTCAACTCCATTACAGATACTTACTCACTTCTTTGACCACGACAACGATGCTTGAAACGATGATGATGCCAATGACCAGATTGCCGAAAACCCGCTCATTAATGCGCTTGATGAGCATTGCTCCCAGCAGAAAGCCTATCACCGCTGGAATTGCGACTATGCCTATCAGCGTGAGACGTAGGGGTGTGTACAGCCCATAGAGAGCAAAAAGCGCGACCGTAAACGCCATCAGCGATACCAGAAAGAACGCCATAGCCGCCCTGACTGTCTGACGCTCCCAATTCCTCGTCATTAGGAACAGCATCACCAGAGAGCCGGCTACACCTGATGTGGGCAGCAGCACGCCCACTATGAATCCTGTCGCGATTCCCACCTGCTTAGAGTAGGGAATCTCCTTCTCGATCTTAACGAACGAGCCAATTGCGAAAAGTATGATTAGAACGGCGATTCCGATGCTAAGCACACTCGAATCCGCCGTCTTCAGTATGAAAACCGCGATAGGCGCGCCACACAGGGCAGCAATCGTTATTGGCAGTATCTCTCTGAAGGGGACGTCCCGCCAGGACTTCGAGATTATCCATACGCCGACTCCCAACCCTGCCGTCCCGGCCACGACAATGACGGTTTGCGGCTCATAGACGAGCAGCATAAGGGGCGTGGAGATCATGCCTATCCCGAAGCCCGTCGCGCTGAAGACCGTAGAAGCCAATAGCATCGCAAATATGACGACAATTGCTTCAAGCCATCCCAAATCCATCAAATGCTTGCCACCGCCCTAATCAGTACGAATATGCTGGACGAGATTATTATCGTCAGGACCGCATAACGAAATACGCGCTCGCTCTTCAATTTGAGAATCAGAGCGCCAAGCCCCAACCCCGCCAGCATAGGTATCACCATAAGCGCAATCAGGATTAGCCTCTCGGCAGTGTACAGCCCCGCGACAGCGTAGCCTGCTACGCTGAACACGTCCAGCACAAGCAGGTAAAATGCCATTGCCGCTCTGACAGATTCTCTTTGCCAGTTCCGCGTCAGGAGATAGAGAGTCACCAAGGGGCCGCCAACGCCAAATGCGGGAAGCACAACCCCCACCGCAAGTCCAGCCAGTACGCCGACTACCTTCGAGTACGGGAATTCTCTCTGGAAGTTGAACGTCGCGGTCGCTGCCAACATCAAGACGAGAACGGATATGCCAACACGCATTGTGCCGGTATCGGCGAACTTCAAGACGTACACCGCAAACGGCACGCCCAGCGCGCCGGCAACGGCTATTGGCAGAACCTCCCCGTAGGGTGTGTCTTTTCGAGCTTGTACAACTATCCACGCCTCAAGTGCAAGTGCGATCGTATTCAGAACGACCACCGCAGTCTGCGGCTCCAGCACGAACAGCAGACCGGGCATCGCTACCATCCCTATCCCGAAGCCCGTCGCACTGAGCGCCGTACAGCCGAGGAATAGCATGAAGGCAGCTACGCCGATTTGGAGCATACTCATTACAAACTTGCAACTTCCCGCACCAGTACCGTCAGGCTCGTAACTACTATCGCCACTATGACCAATCTTCGGAACATTACCTCGTTTATCCGGCGAAGAATTAGCGCCGCCGCCCCAAACCCCAGCACTACCGGAAGCACCGCCACGCCTATCAGTTGAACTCGTTCTGCCGTGAGCAGGCCTGTTACGCCGTAACCTATGACTCCCGCGCCCTCTACCGCAAGAAAGTACAGCGACAGCGAGCCTCGCAGCGCCCGGCTCGACATATGCCTCGACAGCAGCGCAAGAGCTATTAGCGCGCCGCCCACTCCGAAGGCATTCAGCATCACACTCACCAAGAAGCCCACACCTATTCCTATCGGAGTTGACCTTGGCAGCGCCCAGCGCGTGTTGAAGGCGGCGAGCAGCGTCAGCACAATAATGAGCGCGGCGATGGCGATACGCAGCAATGCCGTATCAGCATCTCTGAGTATGAATATGCCGACCGGAACGCCCACAAGTCCCGCGGCGGCTATGGGCAGCACCTGACGAACGGGGATGTGCTGCCGCGTCTGCCATATAACCAGCGAGAACATGAACAGCGACACGGTGTTTATGAGTACCACTGCCGTCTGCGGGTCCACCACAAAAAGCAGCAGTGGTATGGAGGTTACTCCAATACCGAACCCAGCGGTACAGTAAACGAGCGCCCCCGCGAATACCATCGCGGCGACGACAAGGGTTTGCTCGATAGTGAGAATATCCAAGGGCGGCGGACCTTACGGCTTCCGCGGCACTACGGCACCGCCTGACCCGCCAGCACACCCGTGCAATGCTCGCTGTCCACTGCAACCTGCCCGTTCACCAGCACATAAGGAATACCTGTCGGGAACTGGCATGGATCGTCGTAAGTGGCGTTGTCGTTGATTCGCTCATCATCGAACACCACTATATCCCCGAATGCGCCCTGCTCGATACGCCCACGTCCTGTCAGCCCAAACCGTTGTGCCGCATTGTTCGTCATGCGCTGCACCATCTCTTCGAGCGTGAGCATTCCAAAACTGCGTCGCAGCCGTCCAAGAAAGCGCGGGAAGCAACCATAAGCTCTTGGGTGCGGCATGCTGCCCACGTGTATCGAGTCGCTGCCCACCATATAGTCTGGCCTCGAGAGCAGTTCCACGCAGTCGCGGCTGACCTGCTGCCAGACCTTCACGCTGTCCGGCGGAGCGCCCCGGTAGCCGACTTGTAGCTCCTCATCCACCAGCATCTCCATCATCGCTTCTTCCATCGACACCCCGCGCTCGGCAGCGATGTCTCGAAGGCTCATGCCCTCCAGGTGGCTGTTCTTGGGCAGATAAGTGAACACTGCGGACGATAGATCGTTCGAGCGCTCTTGCATATACTCCAGCATTCGCTGCCGCTCTTCCGGGTCGCGCAGCCGCTCCATCAGCGCTTCAGGTCCCCCGTTGTTCACCTCGCTTGGCAGGTAGCGGATCGGGTAGCTGCTACCGGTAGGATACGGGTAAAGCTCCAGCGTGCAGTCCACCCCCTCCGCCTTAGCCTTGTCTATCAGTTCCACTCGCTCGGCGACCTTCCCGGCGTTCTCCGGATGCGTGCGATAGTGCGAAAAGTGAACCTTGACGCCCGACCTTCTGCCGATTTCCAGCGCTTCCGGCACATCGCCTCCGCCAAAGCCGCGCTCCGTGTTCACATCGCGCAGGTGCGTTACATACACGCCGCCGTACTCTGCGACCACCTTGCACAACTCCACGAGCTCGTCGGTGTCGCTCCAGGCATTCGGGAAGTACGACATACCGGTGGCAAGCCCGACCGCACCCTGCTCCATTCCCTCGCGTATGAGCAGTTTCCCCTTCCCCAGCGCGTCGCCCACCAGCGGCTTGTCATAGAAGCCTACTGTTTCCAGTCGGATCGCCCCATGCGGGATGCAATATGCGGTGTTGATAGCCGTCTTCTTGTGATAGTGCGAGCGAAACGACGCAACGCTGCTCATATCTAGATCTTCTGGCGGTTCGCCCAGAATGCCTGCCAAGTAGCGTCGGTTCATGCGGTAGTTCTCAGGGGACAGCGGCGCGTAAGACAGCCCATCCTGCCCCAGGATCTCAGTTGTGATTCCTTGCCGCAACCCGTCAGCATGCTGCGGATCGATTAGCAGTATGCCGTCGGAATGAGCATGCGTATCTATGAAGCCTGGCGAAACAGTCAGGCCGGCGGCATTTATGACGCGGCGCGCCTGAGATTGCGACAGGTCGCCAATCTCGGCAATCGTCTCGCCTTCAATGCCAACATCGGCCCGATAGGCAGGCGCGCCCGTGCCGTCAACAACGCTCCCGCCAAGAATTACAATATCAAACATTACAGGTAGCCTCCCACTGAATCAAACGCCAACAGCGCGCAGTATAACACAGCCATCTCAATGTGCAGCCCTAGAGAGCTTCTAACCTACGCCAGACGCAAGTTCATCCATTCAGCAAGCCTCAATTACGACGCTCAGCAGGCAGCATCGTTCCTATTCCAACACTCGAAACATATACTTAGGCGCAGGCGACAGATACTCCGGCCCAATACGCGATTCAGGCTGTCCCGGCGGCGCCCACAGCACCTCGAACCACGGCGACCCCGCACTCGTCAGATACTCCAACCGGATACGACGCTCACCTTCCACCAGTTCCACCTCTACCTCCTTGTCGGCGTGAGTATCTATTAGAGTCTCTCCGTCAATTATCACCTTCATTTCGCCATGAGCCTCACCGAATCTGAACCGATACAAGCCGGATTCGGGCGCTTGCAAGTTACCGTCCCACACCGCCAAGTGCGCCCCACTCACGACAGAGTGATACCAGAACGCGCCGCCAATTCCCGGTGTGACACGCATAGCGTCAGGCAGTGCATCGCCAATCTCATCGACATCCTCCAAAGCGGCGAAGAAGCGCCCAGCCAGTCCCACAGGACGCACGTCACCATGGTACAAATTGGCTGATGAGATCGGCTCCGGATCTAGATCAGCTATGTCTTCAACAGGCGACGGTTCCTCACCTTCCATTGGCGGCGGTGGCGGAGGACGCCACAGCACACGCAGCACGCTGTCCACATCCTCTACTCGCGAGTGCACTCTCAACACATGCAGCCCAACCGCCGGCACTATTGTCACGCGCGGCCTGTCATGAGACAGAATTTTCCTGCCGTCCAGTGCGACGGTCGCCGACGAATCGCTGTCCAGCACGAGAACATATTCGCCGGGATGAGTTATGTGCAGCGCGCCCTCCCACTCAACATCGAAAGGTGTGTCATCGGCATCGACTTCCAGCATCCAGACGCTTTCCGTGCTTGTCTTGACGCTTTCGATGACCTCACCATCTCGCAGTGTACGCCGCGCCACAAGCCCTTGGGCTGCCTCTAGTTGCTCACGGCTGATGTAAGCCGAATAGTACATCACATCGCCGCCCGTAGGGGGTCTTATCTCACGAAAGTCTGCCGACGGGTAGTACGCTCTCAGGGTGTCGTAGAATCCTGCCTCACGCGGCTCCAGATAAATTGCCGCACCATGCCACACCAATTGTGGGTCAATTGGGATATTCGTCGGCGCGGCGATCGTTTGCCGCGGAAAGCGATGTCCGAACAGACTGGCAACAAGGCTATGCCTGAACTGCCGTGAGACCATCGGAACATAGCCCCGTGCAACCTGCTCAGCAGCATCGCGCGCCATCAGTGTTTCATCCGTGGAATACGCCGCGTACACTTTGGGGCTGTTCGCCTGTTCGCCGAAGTATGCGTAGAGGTTAGCGTACCCAACTATTGCAAGCAGCGTAGTTATCACCGCCGCAGTCCCCAGACGCACAACGGCAAAGCGCGCAGACCACCCCAAATTCCAGATGAAGCCGATGGCAATAGCAATAAGAGTAATCACCGCGGGAATCACCGTAATGCTGCGAAGCGATTGCGGACCTTCCCATGGTATCGTCAGAACCCCAGGCATTATCATCACCAGAACCCACACAGGTAGCACAATGAAAGACACATCGCGCCATCTTGTCGCCGCTATCGCCAATCCCACCAGCATCAGCAGACCAGAGAAGATGTCCAGCATCGGTGCGCGCGGTATGTTGTGCCGTCCGTTGGGATCGCCCTCGATGTGGAACATCCCGAGATGTTTACCCAGGTTCTCAAGCAAAGCCCGTGATTCGTCGCCGTCATCCACGTGCGCAAAAATAGATGTGCTCTGCGTCCTCTTGAAGAACTCGTCCGAGTTAGTTGCCGCGAACTGTGCAACAGGCAAAGTCACGATGATCGAGAAAAACGCCATGACGCCGATGTTCGCCAGCAGCCGCCTTCTTCCTTGACTTCCGAAGACGAGAGCGTGCAGCAGCACAAAGGCGATCACGATGGCGAACAGACGATATGCCGCGTAGAACCACATGCCCAGCCCAAGACATGCCCCCGCCAATGCAAAGTCAGCGGCGCGTCCTCTGTCAATTGCGCGATATGTCAACCAGGCGGCGAGAGCGGCAAAGAACGGCGCGGTTATACCATGCATCCCGATGCGGCTCCAGGTGATGTCCCAGCGCATCACCGCCGTCAGAAGGGCGGCGACAAGCCCTATCGCCGTACCAGACATGTGCCGCACCATCAGGAACACTGCCAACACACCGGCGACGCCGAAGGCTACCGCTACAAGCCGTCCTGTCGTAATAGAGATGCCAGCAAACTTGATTATCAGTGCAATGGGCAGTAGGAAGAAGCTTGGCAGATTGTTCGATGGCACATACAGCGGCGTCTGCGCGGGACGCTCCGCGATGAGCCTCGCCTGATCAATGTTGTCAGCTTCGTCGAACCACATGCCCGGCGGGAATCCATCCAGATTGTACAACCGAATCAGCAAAGCAAAGAGCAGTATCCCGCCCAGCGCGGCCCACGGCAGCAGTCCACGCGGCTCGAACGACACCCGATACCCCCGCCTGAATCGAGCGAAGAACGCCGTCCAACCGCCCTCGAACATGGGCACAGCCCCAATGGTAAACAGAACCGACAGCAAGTAACTCCACCAGGCCATCGTATTAGGGGGACCCTTGGGGAACGAGTAAAGGCTGAGCGCCGCGCATAGCAGACCCGCAACTAAGAGCGCCATACCAATTTGCTTCTCTGACAGCCCCAGTACTGATATTGGACGACCAGGCGCTAATGCCGCAGAGTCACTCCTTTCAGAGACACTAGACATCGGCGAGTAGGAAACAGCGGATTCGGCAACTCCTGCGTCAACAGGCTGCTGAACTGCGATTGATTCAGGTCGCGCTGGCACCTCTTCTTCCGCTGAATTTGCAGGCGGCACAGATGCCCACGAGCCTGTGAGTATCACTCTCAAGTCATCATTCAGCAGCGCCAGCGATCTACCTGAAAGCCTGCCGGCGCCAATGCCGAATGTCAGCAAGGCAAGCACTAGCGGCGCAATTGCCCACTGTATGCCCACAAGAGCATAGGCGAAAAGCGCAAGCAAGAGCATAAACGCCGAAGACGCAAGCAGAACAAGGCGCAGCCGTACTCGGTTCTTCGCTGTGGAAATCTCGACGCTCATGGGCGATTACGCTTTGCGAGGCTCTTCCGTGGTAAGGATGCCTTTTTCGTAAAGCTCATCTATTTCTGACTGCGAGTAGCCCAGCGCCGCCAGTTTCTCTCGGTTGTGTTCGCCGAGCAGCGGCGTAGGTCTGCCATTGATCCCCTGTGTCTCCCCAAACATGATGCCGTTCGCAAAGTAGTGCATTCTGCCGTAAGTAACATGGTCGTACTCAGCCACCATCCCGCTTGCGAGAACGTGTTCGTCCTCGAAATAGCCCACATTGTACCGCTCAGTTACGTCGGCGCAGCGCACTCCCGCCTTCCTCAATCGGCGCACCCACTCATACGCCATCCCCTGCGCGAATGCCTCGGTGAGAATATCCCACAGGATATCATCGTGCTCCACTCGCTTGGCCGAAGAGGAAAATCGGCCGTCAGCAAGGAGGTCTTCGCGCTCCATCACGGAGCAAAGGCTTTCCCACTCTCCCTGCGTTTCCGCGATGAGATACAGCCATCCTTCCTCAGTCTCGAAGAGCCTGTGCAGGGCGCTCAGCCCGTATTGCCCTCCGTCGGCAATAGGCGGCGATGTCTTGCCCCTGTATCGCAGGAAATCGTCTTCTCGCAGCACAGCGCCGGAGTTCAGCAGGTTGCAGTCCACCTTCTGCGCGACTCCTGTGCGCTCCCTCGCGTAAAGCGCCATTATCGCCCCCAGCGCGACCATGCCGCCGGACGAAAAGTCGGTCGGCGCAAGCTGAGCGAGAAATACCGGCGGATTGCCGCGCCCACCCTGCGCGAACTGCAGGCCCATCCAAGCCTGCGCCAGCGGGTCAACGCCGGGACGATGGGCATACGGTCCCGACCAGCCAAAAGCCGTCGTATACGCCTGAATCAGTCCTGGATTGAGTCGTTCCAGATTTTCGGCGCTGAGGCCCATGCGATCAGTCGCGCCGGGCCGCATGTTCGCCAGCATTATGTCCGCATCAGCCGCTATTTTCTGAGCTACTTCTTGCCCTT
This sequence comes from Dehalococcoidia bacterium, assembly GCA_965221045.1. Lineage (GTDB taxonomy): Bacteria > Chloroflexota > Dehalococcoidia > Lucifugimonadales > JADFKI01 > Bin90. The sequence continues at coordinate 3,115,259 of OZ244863.1, read as the reverse complement.
CCGGCGTCTTTGTGTCTGCAGACACCGAGCGCTTGTTGGAGTTCAGATAAAGGAAATACTGCATCCCCGCGGGCCTCGATATGTCGCCGTATGGTGGCTCGAACTTGATGATGTCCGCACCGAGGTCTCCCAGGCACTTGCCGCCGGCGGGCCCAGCAATCACATTCGTCATTTCCATAACCCGCACGCCGTCAAGCGGTGGAGCGTCAGCACGCGGCTCCAATTCGCGCGGCTCGGGCAGATCCACATCTGCTATTTCAGACAGCACCGCGTCCGTATGCTGCCCACGCAAAGGCCGCGCGCCGCGAATCTCCCCGGGCGTATGCGTGAACTTAATCGGATTGCCCATCTGCGTAACCTCGCCGACAATCGGATCGTTCATTTGCAGCAACATGTCATTAGCGATGACCTGCGGATTGTCCATAGACTCGTCCGTCGAACTTGCGCGCGCGTACGGCACATCCGCATCCTCGAAGATTCGCTCCCACTCGGCACATGGCTTCGTCTTGAGAACATTCGCCACAATATCGAAAAGTTCGGCACGCGCCTCTTCGCTCTCCGGGCGCCTGCCATCGCCGTAGCGTGGGTCTGCAAGCAGGTCGGCAATGCCCATCACGGTCGCGGCAATATCCACGAAGCCGCCGTGAATACATCCAATCTGAATCCAGTTGCCGTCGGCGCATTCAAACACGCTGTAAAATGGCCCGCCGCCCGCAGTCGTAAGCTGGAACGGGCGCTGCTCAAGCCGTTCCCCGATGATCTTTGGCGAGAACATCAGCGAGCCTGCCATGACCGATGTATCAACTTTACGTCCAAATCCGGTCTTTTCCCGCGCGTATAGCGAGGCGGTGATTCCCTGCGCCGCCAGCACTGCTGTACCCAAGTTGACGACCGGATGCACCACATGTACCGGTCCTTCGCGAAAGCCGGGCTGTGACGCAAGTATGCCCATTCTGGCCATGACCAGATGCTCGTCGCCGGGTTCGTCCCGCATCGGTCCCTGCTTGCCGTATGCCGTGATGGAGCAATGAACAAGTCGCGGATTGATACGGCGCAATTCGTCATAGTCCACTATCTTCTGGTACGCCGAACTTGGCGCAAAGTCCTCAATAAGAACATCAGCATTGAGCGCCAACTTTCTGAAAACATCCTGCTCGGATGATATGTCCAGCGAGACGCTCTCCTTGCCTCGATCCCAGACCATGTATATGGGTTCTGTACGCTCGTTATCGTCATCCGGCAGTTCCAGGCGGATCACGCGAGCGCCGTTGTCGCAGAGGAGCATGCCCGCCAGTGCCCCAGGCCTCTGCCTCGTCAGGTCAAGTACAGTAATTCCATCTAGTGCGCTGGGCATCGTTTCAAGTCTCGCAATCTGTTTGCTCTGGATTGGGATCGAGGGTCACTCGATTCGCAACCCTCCGTATGTCAAAAGATGCCGCAAATTGTAACATGGACACACTGATATTACAGGCAGATATTGCAGGCGGTTCCGCCTAGCATTTTCCGCCCCCTTAATCAGCCCTTCTCAGGATACTCAGTCGTCGCCAACTTTCCGCCGCCGCCGAAACCCTGCTATCATCCAGACCTGACAAATCCTTTCGCAGCGCAATGGAGATGAACATGCTGGACATTCTTATAGTCAATGGGCAAGTAGTTGACGGCACGGGAAGCCCGGGCTTCTACGCCGCGGTCGGAGTTCAAGGCGACTCAGTTTCCGTCCACAGGGGCGATGTATCCGGCTTGGAAGCCGTTCGATTCATCGATGCCACGGGCTATGTAGTCTGTCCAGGGTTCATCGACTTGCACTCCCACGCCGGGCTAACCATGCTTGGCGCGCCGCACCACGACCCAAAGGTGAGGCAGGGCGTAACCACCGAACTCGTGGGCATAGACGGAATCTCACACGCGCCGTTCAAGACTCAGGATGAGCTTAACCGCTACATCTGGCTGGACTCCGGGCTGAACGGCTACCCGCCAATGCCCGCGGACTGGCTCACCGTCGCAGATTATCTCGGCAAGTTCGACAATGCAGTCGCCATCAACGTCGCATATATACTTGGCAACTCGCCGGTGCGTATATGGTCCGTAGGCTGGAACGACAGGCCCGCCACCTCTGCTGAGATGGCAGACATGCGAGCAGTAGTGCGTGAGGCTATGGAAGAAGGCGCATGGGGTCTGTCCACAGGACTCGACTACCCTCCCGGCGCATACGCGCCAACAGACGAACTTGTGGAGCTTTCCGAAGCGGCAGCAAGCCTCGGCGGTTTCTACCACACGCACACGCGCGCCAGCCTGCGCTCCCAAGGGTTGCTTGCCCCATGGGAAGAGGCAATCGAGATTGGCAGGCGCTCAGATATCCCGATCCATCTCACGCACTATCGCCAGAGCGAGCAGGGAGCCGGCAGCCACCTTGATTACCTAGGACTCGTCGAAGACGCTCGCGCTGAAGGCATGGATGTTACCTTCGACTGCTACACCTATCCGTTCTCCGGCACTACCATCACGATAGGGCTGCCCCACTGGGCGAAAGACGGCGGTCCTGAAAGGCTGATGGCCGCGTTGCGCGACCCGCGCGACCGCTCCAGAATGGCACTGGAAATATCCGCGGATAGACTCAGAGACAACTGGCTCACGAACTTCACGCAACCTCAGAACAAGCAATACGAAGGCAAGCTGATCACTGACATAGCCGAGATGCGCGGGCAAGAGCCTGCTGAGGCTCTGTTCGACCTGCTGCTGGAAGAAAACCTCGGCATCTCGACGGTTGGATTGGGCACGAACCCACAGACGCTGTCCGCCTTTGTGTCCCACCCTGCTGGCATGATTGCATCCGATGCTATCCTATTCGGCGAATACCCCAACCCGCGTACTTACGGCTGCTTCCCGATAGTTCTGGCTGAGTTCGTCCGCGCCGAGAAGCACCTGCGCCTCTCCGAAGCGATTCGCAAGATGACATCGTTCCCGGCCCAACGCCTCGGACTGCCGGACAGAGGTATCCTGCGAGACGGCTTCAAGGCGGACATCGTTGTTTTCGACCCCGCCACAGTCAAGACCCACGCCACTCGAGAAGACCCGCATCACTACCCGATAGGCATTGACTACGTCATTGTGAACGGCAAGGTCGTCATCGAAAACGGCGAGAACACCGGCACCCTCCCTGGCCGAGCACTGCGGCGGGGACACGCGACCACCTAATTCCACCAACAAGGCCTCGGAAGCCAGCAGTTGTCATCAGTGCATCGAGCTGACGGCAAATGACATCAACACAGGTTGCAGTTATACTTACGCGCGAACACACATGCGTTTAACTGCCTCAGATTGCCATTAAATCTAGCACCCCAAGCTTTTATGCAAAGGAGAAAAAATGCCAGCACAAGTACCGAGCGAAGAAGAGGTCCTTAGCTACTTCGACAAGCTGTCCAACTGGGGACGCTGGGGCGAAGACGACCAGCACGGCACACTGAATCTGCTCTCGAAAGAAAAGACGTTGCAAGCTGCGTCTCTGATTCAGGAGGGCACAACCGTGTCATGCTCGCGCACAGTTACTTGGACGCCTGAAGCCGACCACATGGCCACGCCTCTCCATTTCATGCTGGAGAGCGGCGAGGGCTGGGCAAGCGGTGACAAGGTAACGAACCGTCCCAGTCAAGCCGCCACCGACTTCTTCGGCATGGCGTTCCACGGCTACCACATCACGCACATGGACAGCCTCGCCCACTTCTTCTGGCAGGGCAAGATGTACAACGGGCGTCCGCCGCACCTCGTTTCCACTGGGCTTGGCGCAACAGTAGAGTCGATTGAGCTTGCCGGAAACGGTGTCGCGAGTCGCGGCGTCCTCGTGGACGCGCCGATGATTCGCGGCGTGGACTGGATAGAGCGCGGCGAAGGAGTGATGCCCGAAGACATACTTGCCGCCGAAGAACGCTGCGGCTTCAAGATCGAAGAGGGCGACGTGCTACTGGTTCGCACCGGCAACTTACATCGCCGAAACGTCGAAGGTCCGGTCAACCCGCGCGAGGCAGGCTCGCCCGCGTGTCAGGCGGCATGCCTTCCGCTGTTCCACGAGCGCGGCATAGCGGTTCTCGGCAGCGACACGGGCAATGACGTCATGCCGAGCCAGTACGCCAGCATGTCGAATCCAATTCATCAGGTCGGCATCGTCGCAATGGGGCTGTGGATTCTGGACAACCCCAACCTCGAAGAGCTTGCGGCAGCGTGCCGGGAGCGCAACAGGTGGGAGTTCATGCTAACCATCAACCCGCTGCGCCTGTCCAACGCCACCGGTTCTCCTGTCAACCCAATCGCAATCTTCTAGCCGTCACAGCGTACCCGTCGGCCTTGTGCCTCAGCCGATTGCAGCATCCAGTCGGCTGAGGAAAGTCGCAACCTCCGATACTCCGTTGAGGCTGTAATCGGCGTTATCCAGCACAGACGAGGGCGTGCCGTCCTGAATGACCGCAATGCCCAATCCGTCCACATCCCCTGATGCCTTTCGTTGCTGAAGTACGCGAAGGGCGTCCGCGTCCGTGGTATCGTCTCCGGCGAAGATTACGACGTCAAGTTGCCAGTCACGGATCACCTTATCCAGGGCAATACCCTTATTCACGCCGTTCCTGCGCCGAATCTCCAGTATCTTGTTGCCCCAGAAGAATTCCAGGTCTTCTGACTTGGGTATATCGCCCAGCGCAGATCGCAAACGCTCTTTCACACCGGCCTCGTCGGACGCGCGCCGATAGTGCAAGGATGCGCTGTACACTTTGTTCTCAAGCACTATGGCGGGGTCATTGGCAGCGCTTCCCAATCTTTCAAGCAGCGCCTGCAAGTCAGACTCGGAACTCTCTGCTTCATCTGCCACGCTGAGCGCGCCGTCCAAAATGCGCTCCGCGCCGTGATTGCCAATGTAAACTAGGCCATCGATGTCCACCCGCTGTTCGAGGTCTCGCGCTGCACGGCCCGACATCGCGGCAGTCAGCGTGAGTTTTCTGGCAAGACCTAGCAGCGGCGGGACAACATCGCAGTTGATAATGGCCTTGTCGAGATCAGGCACAAATTCGGACAGCGTTCCATCAAAGTCCAGCACCAACCCAAGCCTGTCTCCCGTCAAGCCGCCTACCGCCGCCTCAAAGTGCTCCAGCAAATTGAGCGGATGACTAATGCCACGGCTCACTGAGACGCGCCCTCTCGCTCTTCTCCGGTCAACAATGTCCTCACCGCACGCGCCACCAATCCCGACACCAACCGCACCTTGTAGCCGTTATCAGACAAAGGCATCGCTCCCTCCGCTGCAATGCGACCAACCTGTGCTGCGTCTATCTCGTCTGTCCGCATGCCGGCAAGAGCATCCTCCACCCCATGCACCCTGTATGGCACGGGCGCTACGCCTCCAAGCACAAGGCGAACTTCTGAAACCGTGCCATTAGCCACGTCAACCGCCAGCGCCACACTCGCCAGCGCGAAGTCCATCGCCTGTCTCTCCTTCGCCTTCAGGTACACGCTGCGTGAACGTGCCGAAGCCGGTGGAATCACGACCTCTGCAAGTATCTCGCCTTCTTGCAGCACATTCTCAGTAGTCACATCTCGATCGGGATCAACGAAGAAATCCTCGATTGGCAGCATGCGCGCCCCATCCGACGAAACTAGCAGCACCCTCGCATCCAACGCAGTAAGTGCAACGGCGGTATCCGACGGATGCACAGCCGGACAGACCTTGGAACCGAAGATTGCATGGAACTTATTGGCTCCCTCAAGAGCGAAACAATGCTCCCCTCCCTTTTTGCGGCAGTCAAACAGAGGGCTGCGATAGTACCAGCAACGTGGGCGCTGGCACAGGTTGCCCCCTATCGTTCCCACATTGCGAATCTGAGGAGTAGCAACCGAATCGCAGGACTGAGCAAGCGCGGCGTAGCTGGATTGTATAAGAGTATGCGCCCCGACATCCGCAATAGTTGCCATCGCCCCGATCAGCACACCATCCATATACACTCGAACGCTTCTGAGATCCGCAATTTCTTGCAGGCTCACAAGTCGCCTAGGACCGACTACGCCTTCCTTGATTTCGCCAAGCAAATCCGTCCCGCCCGCAATCACCCTTGCTGACTGCCCATCGGACGTCAGCAGTTCGGACACCTCGGAAAGACTGCTTGCCGGTGCAAATTCGAACGCTCTCATCAGCCCCTATACCCCGCCCTGCGCGCTCAGCGCGTTCAGAATCTTGTCAGGCGTCGCAGGCAAGTCGGTGATGCGCACACCCACCGCGTCATATATCGCGTTGATGATTGCTGGTGCGGCGCCGATACTCGGCGGCTCACCTAATGCCTTGGCCCCGAACGGCCCTATTGGATCGACTACATCCGCGAATATCACCTGAATCGGCGGGTACTCCTGAACGGTCGGACTCTTGTGCTCCAAGAAGCTGCCGTTCAACGTCACGCCGCTCTGAGGATCGGTCAGCATCTCCTCCGACAGCGTGAATCCCAGCATCTGCGACACGCCGCCTTCAACCTGATTTGTAGCCAACTGGGGGTTCAGAATGCGCCCGGAATCGTGCGCCGCCACATAGCGTAGTACGCGAACACTGCCCGTCTCGGTGTCCACCTCCACCTCAGCGAAGTGCGCCCCGAACGAATTCACGATATAGTCCCTGCTGCCCGGCATTACCGACGCCTCGACTTCGATAGTCTCCTCACCGGCAAGCGCAGCTATGTCGGCAAGCGGCAATTGCACATTCCCGTCCTCAGATACAACGCTCCCGTCCGCGATATCGAGCCTGCTGACATCATCGTCCAGATGAGTAGCGACAAGGCTAAGGATCTTCGCTCTCAGCTCTGCCGCAGCTTGTACAGCAGCCGAGCCGGTGGAGAATGTCGCCGTTGAGCCCGCCGTTATTGGCGCTTCAGGTGTGTCGTTCGTATCCCCAAACGTAACGTGCACGCTATCGTAGGACACACCGATGGCTTCAGCCGCGATTTGCGCGATAACGGTTGTGCTGCCCTCGCCAACATCCATCAGACCCGCAATGAGTTGCACACTCCCGTCTGAGTTCAGCTTCAATCGCGCCGAAGACCTGCTGCCCGGCCCTCCGCGATAGATGAACATACACATGCCACTGCCGGTCTTCAGATGCTCCGCGGACTGCGAACGCTCTGCATGTCTCTCTTGCCAGCCGAATGCTTCCGCGCCCTTTTCGAGACATTCCCGCAACCCGTTCGAGGAAAAGGGTATTCCCCCCTCAACAGGCTGTGTATCGATTATCTCGTTTGCGGGCGTAACTCGCTCTCCCGGCTGCCCCTCGATGCCCACATGGTTTCGCAGTCGGAACTCGAGCGGATCAATCCCAAGCTCATCTGCAATGTGGTTCATCGTAACTTCAAGGGCGAAGTGTCCCTGCGGCGCGCCAAGCGCCCTGTACGACCCCGCCGACGGCTGATTCGTATATACAAGGTAGCCGTCATACCGCACATTCGGGCAGTGATATAGATAAAGCGCACCTTGACCCGCTCGCCGCACCACACCGGGCCCAGATGCCAGGTACGCTCCCGTATCCATCAGCGTTGTCGTGTGTACTGCGGTTACCGAGCCGTCATTCTTCACGCCGACTTTCACGGTCGTCTCAGTCGAATGACGCTTCCTTCCCGCCAGAAATTCCTCTTCCCGTGTCGCCTCAATCTTCACAGGCTTGCCCGCCCTGCGCGCCAGTTCGGCGGTGATGACCGACAGCCGCGACTCGTCCTTGCCACCGTACCCTGCGCCCAGCGTAGCCCCGATCACGCGCACCGCATCCCGCTCAACGCCCAGTGCCGACACGAGGCTCATCCTGTCCGCATGCACTCCCCGCGTCGTCTTCCAGATCGTCAGCTTCTCGCCCTCCCACATCGCCACTGCCGCCCTCGGTTCCAATGGCGCAGGCGAATGTGAAGGCGTACTGTACGACATGCTGAAAATGCGGTCGGCTTGCTCGAAGCCCTCATCCACATTTCCGCGAGTGAGCGCCAGCGGCTCCCCGCCGACAAGATTGCCTTCGGGATGCACACGCGCCGCGTCCGGCTCCATGGCTTCTCGCGGTGTAGTGACGAACGGCAGCGGCTCATAGCTTATCTTCATCAGGCTCGCCGCATACTCCGCGAGGTCCTCGTCATCCGCTGCAACCGCAGCCACCTCGTCGCCCACATAGCGCACCACCGTATCGAGGATGGGCAGGTCGGGAGCAAGCCTGCCCCCAGGCACATCAAACGGCGTCAGAACGGCATGGACGCCGGGCAGACTCTCCGCAGCCGAAGTGTCTATGCTGAGAATGCGGGCGTGAGGATGCGGGCTGCGAACCACCTTGCCAATTAGCATTCCCGGCAAATAGATGTCGCTGGTGTACTTCGCCTCTCCCGTAAGCTTCTGCGGCAGGTCCCGTCGCGCGACAGAGGTGCCTATAACTGCGTTTGAATTCAATTGCTCACCGCCGCCTGCTTAACAGATTCGCCTGCTTAACAGATTCGATAATCCGCCCGTACGCGTTGCATCTGCACAAGTTCCCGGACAGCGCCTGACGTATCTGCTCTTCAGTAGGCTTGGGCGTTTCATCCAGCAGTGCCTTGGCGCTGATCACGAAGCCAGGTGTGCAGTACCCGCACTGCCCGCCGTCGTTGTCCAGAAACGCCTGCTGAATCGGATGCAACTTGTCGCTCTCGCCCAGCGCCTCAATCGTGGTGATGCTGCGTCCCACAGCCTGCACCGCAAGCATCTGGCAGGCGTAAACCGGCTTGCCATCAAGCAGCACCGTGCATGCTCCGCACTCACCCCTGTCGCAGCCACGCTTCGCTCCTGTCAGCCCAAGTGATTCACGCAGTACGCGCAGCAAAGTCCAGTGATGTCCGACTTCAATATCGTGAACACTGCCGTTCACATCCAACTCAACCTGTGCCGTGAATGTTGCCAATACGCAATCCTTTTCTAGCCGAAGCGCAGGAAAAAGTGAAAACTGTTCTCCAATATGCTTCTAAATTAGGAAACCGGAAGGCATGGTCCCCAAACGACCGGGGACTGAAAGTTGTCCTCTAACTACTGCGCCGTAACGCCGCCGTCTATCACCAGTTCAGAGCCGGTCATAAATGACGCCTCATCCGACGCGAGGAACAGCGCTCCGTATGCCACATCGTCAACCGTACCTATCCTGCCCAGTGGAACACGCTCAACGGACGCTGCCAGTCCCTCCGGTGTGCCGATATTGTCAGCAATCATCTCTGTGTCTATCGGACCCGGATGAATGGAGTTTGCGCGAATTCCGTCTGGCGCAAGCTGAATCGCCGTGTTCTTCGTGAACAGCCTCACGCCACCCTTCGACGCTGTGTAGGCTCCCCCTCGCGGACTGCCCACAAGCCCGGCAGTGGACGAAATGTTGATGATCGAGCCGCCGCCCGCATCACGCATTGCCGCGATTGAATGCTTGGTGCCCAGGAACACGCCCTTCAGGTTTATATCGATTATGCTGTCCCACTCCTCTTCTGAGGCATGCTCTATGGGAACGCGGCTGTATATCGCGGCATTGTTCACCAGGATGTCCATCTTGCCGAAGGTTTCAACCGTCTTGGCTACCGCTGCCTGCCAGTCGTCAGCGCTTGTAACATCCAGGTTCACGAACAACGCCCTGCCGCCCGATTCATTAATCTCGGCTTCGACTTGCTTGCCCTCGTCCTGAAGGATGTCCGCAATCACGACAGCGGCACCCTCCTGAGCAAACAGTCGTGCCTCCATCGCGCCCTGTCCGCGAGCGGCCCCGCTTATCAGAGCAACCTTGCCTTCAAGTCTCATATCTCCACCTCTTTCGCTGTTCGGACATTCAGCATCACATACCGCCGGGTAAACGCGGCAATGCATCGCATTCGCTAATCTGCAAGCAGGATTTTACCACTTATACGAATGCAATACAAAACGGATAAAGCAGGAAATTCTAACTCAGATATGCTCTGCAGTTCCCGCTCCAGGACTCCCACAAAGCCCGCAAGAACGACCACAACAGCCCCCTCTAAAGACGCGAAGACAACGCCCTTTCGGGCATTTCCAGGCAATTTAACCCGATTTTCCAAAATAGTGTTGACAGGAACTCTCGTTCTGTTCTAATATGTTCTGTAAGAGATATGTTCTATCCAAGGACAAGGGGGTAAGGCTTCCATGCTCGACACAAGAGACGCCACGAACATCCGACAGCTCGGGCTTCCCGGCATTCATGCCAAGCGCAGCCCGGCAAAGTCCGCAACCTGCTGCAGCATCCACGTTGGCCAGCAAGTCGTCTATATGGGCAACATCCATGGCGGTCCCAGGTTCGGCAGCGCCGGAGTCGTCACTGAGGCCCTTAGGCGCAAGGCTGTCGTCGATATGGGCAAATCCGGTGTGTGGAACATTCCCTACAATTTCCTGACTCTCCCAGAAGCGGCATAAGCAACTTAATCCGCGCGCCGCATAACATACAGACTTCCGAGCAAGTGAGGCTGATCCTATGCTGGAATACATCATCCAATCATTCGCATTCGGCAAGAAGCCGCAAGGTTTCCCGTCAATGCAATCCCCATCATCTGACATTAAAGTGAAAGTTGTCGGAGTCGGTGGAGCCGGCGGCAACGCCGTGTCCCGCATGGTCACAAACGGACTCACACAGGTTGACGCCCTCGTTCTCAACACGGACATTCAGGCACTCGCGCATCTCAAGTCGATACCTTCATACGCCATCGGCCCCGACACAGTAAACGGCATGGGCTCCGGCGGACGCCCCGAAGTCGGCCGTCGCGCCGTAAAGGAGAGCCACGAACATATAGGCGAGCTCCTCGAAGGCTCGGACATGGTCTTTATAACCGCGGGGATGGGCGGCGGCACCGGAACCGGCGCATCCGCGACAGTCGCCGACATCGCTCGCAAAAAGGGGGCGCTCACCGTCGGCGTGGTCACACTGCCTTTCTCGTTTGAAGGCTCGCGCCGCCGTGAAGTTGCAGAACAGGGCCTCCGCAGCCTCAAGCAAAAGGTGGACACGCTCATAGTTGTGGAGAACGACAGGCTGCTCCCCTCGCTCAAAGGCACAGTAACGCTTGAACGAGCGTTTGACGCCGCTGACGATGTGTTGCGTCAGGGCGTGAAGGGAATCTCCGACATCATAACCGTGCCGGGCATGATTAACGTGGACTTCGCCGATGTACGCTCAGTTATGGGCAACGGCGGAGCGGCGTTTATGGCATACGGTGAGGGCAAAGGCAAGTGGGCTGCCATAGAAGCGGCGCGTTCCGCACTCGCGAACCCGCTCTTCAACGCGCCATTAGAGGGCGCGACCGGAATCCTTTTCAATGTCACAGGCGGCAAGGGCCTCACGCTCGGTCAGGTGCATGAAGTAGCAGAGATTGTTCGTAAGGCGGCGAATTCGGACGGTAACGTAATCTTCGGCGTCGTTCAGGAACGCCGGATGAAAAAGCGCGTCGGTATCACCCTCATAGGCACGGGCGTCGGCAGCGGCCAACAAGCGGCGGTTGCAAAGGAAAGTGAGAGCAGCATCTCCCTGTCGGATGCCGAAATCAGCAGGCTTATGGGCGGCGCCAACAGGAATGGCCATTCACATGAGACACTGGCGCAGACAGGCAAACTTCTGTAAATCCAAAGTAAGCGGGCTGAGGCTCACTCCTTGGACAACACTTCAGCCAGTCTTACCCTTGTAGCACTCGATACCCTGCGTCAGAGCAGACAGCGGCAACAGCGCGCACTTGATTCTCACAGGATAGTCTCGCACACCGGCGAGATTCGATAGGTCGCCTTCACTACGAAGCGCTGCCTCCGCCTCAGCGTCACCCCGCATCATCCTGCGATACAGCCCAACCAGCGCGTCAACGTCATTCAGCGCCTTGCCCTGTATCGCCTCGGCGAGCATCGAGCCTGCCGCAAGGTTGATGGAACAGCCCTCCCCTTGCAGTCCCACATCCGCAACCCGCCCATCGTCAAGGGCAATTTGCAGGTGTATTTCATCTCCGCAAAAAGGGTTGATTGCATCGCCCTCAATGTCCGGCGCGCGCAGACGCTCATGGCTTCTCGGATTGCGGCGATGATCAAGTATCGCTTCTCGGTATAGGTCATCAAGCCTATTTAGCTCCATTTACTGCCTTGCTCATAAAGTCCATCTTGCACAAGGGACTACGGCGCTCTTCACGCAAGCCTGGATCCTTAAACTCGAAAATACCTCAACGCCTCTTTAAGCGCATCAACGAGCATATCAACCTCATCCTCCGTGTTGTACAGGTACATGCTCGCCCTCGCGGTCGCCGGCACCCCCAGACTCCGCACCATCGGCATAGCGCAGTGATGGCCTGTCCGAATGGCGATGCCGCGCCTGTCAAGAACAGTTCCAAGATCGTGCGGATGCACATCCGGATGATGGAACGACACTATTCCACCGCGCTTCTCCGCATCTTTCGGCCCGTAAACATCCAGCTCCTCTTCGAGCTCTTTGAAGGCGTCAAGCGCGTATCTGGTTAGGCTGACTTCGTGCTCGCGCACATTGTCCATTCCTAGTGCGTTAAGGTAATCAACGGCAGCGCCCAGCCCAATCGCATCAGCGATGTTAGGCGTTCCCGCCTCGAAGCGCATCGGCAGGTCGTCCCACGTCGCGTCTTCGTATGTCACCGCAAGCACCATCTCGCCGCCGGTCAGGAATGGTGTCATCTGCTCCAGAACGTCAAGCTTCACGTACAATCCACCGATACCGGTTGGTCCCAGCATCTTATGTCCGGAGAACGCAAGGAAATCACAGTCTATGTCCTGCACATCAACCGGCATGTGCGGAACGCTCTGCGCCCCGTCAACAAGTACAGCAGCGCCAACGGCACGGGCTTTAGCAGCAAGCTCCTTCACGGGATTGATGGTGCCTACCGCATTAGACTCATGCGACATCGCTAACAATCGAGTTCGCGGCCCGATTATCCGGTCAACAGCATCCATATCGAGCGTGTGGTCATCCGCAAGCGGCAGAATCCTCAGCTTAGCGTCCTTTTTCTTTGCAATCTGCTGCCAAGGCACAAGGTTACTGTGATGCTCCATCGCAGTAACGACAATCTCGTCGCCGGGCTTGATATTGTCCATCGCCCAGCTGTTGGCGACAAGATTGATTCCCTCGGTCGTGTTACGCGTCCATATCAGGCACTTCGCGCTCTCCGCGTTTACGAAGTCCGCGACTTTCTGCCGCGCCTCTTCATATCGCCCCGTGGATTCCATGCTAAGGGCATGCACCCCGCGATGAACATTCGCGTTGTAACCCTCGTAATAGTCCACGAGCGCCTGAATGACTTGACGCGGCTTTTGCGAAGTCGCAGCCGAGTCTAGCCACACCAAGGGGATGCCGTCATAGACTTTCTTGGAAAGGACGGGAAAGTCCTCTCGGATCTTCCTCACATCTAGCATAATTCTACCTGTCGTGCCGTACTGGCCGGATTACAAGGTTAAACGTCAACCTCAATGTCATCACCTTCGACCCGCACCGGAAAGGTGTCAACCGGAACGACGGCAGGCAATTCAGTAGCCGAACCATCCCTCACATCAAAGCGAGCGCCGTGCCTCGGGCATTCGATCTCGCAGCCGTCAAGCTCGCCCTGTTCAAATGACGAACCGTCGTGAGTGCATACATCCTCGATAGCGTACAAGTCGCCGCTCACATTGCATACGGCAACCGCTCTGTCCCCGACCTCGAATACCTTGGTCACGCCCGCCGGTATGTCGCTCACGCTCGCAACTCTCTGAAAAGCCATTCTAACCCTCCCTGATTGATAGGCTAATTTTTATAGGTTCATATTGATATGAACTGATTTGTTTTACACTGCTGTTTTCAACTTGATTGGAAGCGCACCCTCTTCATCCTGATTCGGCTGAATAGGCGTGCTGTTTACCAGGTCCTCTATCGTTGTGGAGTTCAGGATGTTAAACACTGCCTCCGCCACGGTCCGCCACACCTCGCGCTGGGCGCAGGCAGGCGAATGAATGCAGATGGTGTTGTCAGTAAGGCAGGCGACAGGCGTCTCAGTTCCCCCGAGGCTCATCATCACGTTGCTCAGCCTGATATCCGAAGGCTCCATCGCAAGAAAGTGACCGCCGCGGGGACCTCGATGGCTGCCCGTGAAGCCGCTCTTGTTCAGCGTATGCAAAACCTGCGCCAGGTACTGCTCAGGTATCACTGTGCGCTTGGCTATCTCGCTGGCGCGAACAGGACCTCCAGCCCCGTATAGCGCCAAATCAACCAGCGCGCGCACGCCATAATCGACCTTAATTGGAATGTACATAGGCCACTCTCCCAGCCACATTGCCGCCGATTCGCCTACTCTGTGGTAACAGCCTGTCCTTCATTATCGCCCAGCAATGAGTTGAGTGCGTGCCATGAAAGCGCGGCACACTTTATCCGCGCAGGATACCGCGACACGCCTTGCAACAGTTCGGCATCACCCAACACATCCGGGTCAAAGTCCTCTTGCGTTATCATGCTACGAAACTCTTGAAACACCTTCTCAGCATCTTCAAGGGACAGTCCCTTAACACTTTCGGTCATCATCGAAGCGGACGCCTTCGAGATCGCGCACCCTTGCGCCTGAAAGCCGACATCAGCGATCTTATCGTCTGCCACTGCAAGATACAGCGTAATCTGGTCCCCACACAGCGGATTGTACCCTTCAGCTTGGCGGTTCGCGTCCTCCGGCTTGCGGAAATTCCGCGGCCTGCGATTATGGTCCATCACCACTTCTAGGTAGAGATCTTGCAAGTCGTACATATCAGCCTAAAACTCGAACTTGTAACTCGGGAGCGAATCAAGGAACAACCCTTCAAGATACTCTCTGAGATAATCGTCCCCGACCGTGTCAATAATCTCGCTGGCGAAGCCGTATATCAGCAGGCGGCTAGCCGTCTCCAAGTCAATGCCGCGGCTCCGCATATAGAACACCGTGTCCAGGTCTATATTGCCCGCCGTAGCCCCGTGCCCGCACTTCACATCATCAGCATAGATGAATAGCGAAGGCTTACTGTCAACCTCAGCGTACGGTGAAAGAACAAGGTTCTTGTCCTCTTGGTGCGAATCGGTCTTGATCGCGCCCGGCTGCACATACACCGTTCCACCAAACACCGCCCGCGATCTGCCATCTAGTATGCCCTTATAGAGCAGCCGACTCCTGCAGAATGGCTTCTCGTGATTGATGTTGATGTAATTGTCCATGTGCTGCCTGCCGGAGGTAAAGTACAGCCCCTTCAGGTCGCACGAAGCATTTTCGCCGTCAATGCTCGTGTACAGGTCAAACCTGCCCAGCCCAACCTGCCGCTCGAACACCTTGGAGTTATACTTGCTGTTAGCGCCCTGATGGACCCGGGCCACACCCACATGAAAAGCGTCCTCGCTCTCCATCAGCAGCCTGTAATGGTCGAGAGTAGCATCATCCTCAAGCACGATCTCTGCAACTGAATTGGTAAGGCACCGATTACCCGGAACGCCGACATAGCTCTCCACGATTGTCGCGCTGCTTCCACGCCCTGCCACGACCAGCACCCTGGGATGCGACACCGTCTGCGCACCATCCGTCGATACGAACACCAGATGCAGCGGCGATTCCACCGAAGCATTTTCTTCGACCTCGATGAATGCCCCATCGCTGATGAACGCCGTGTTCAGCGCAATGAACCCGTCCTCCTCAACATCCGCATACTGTGCCAGATGACCGGAGACCGCTCCATTACCCGACTCGATTGCGTCGGCAAGGCTCGAAACACTAATGCCATTCGCAACGCTTCGCACATCAGAAAGCCCATCAGAGTACCGCCCGTCTATGAAGACCAGGCGCCCGCCACCATCCTGCACAGGCGCAATCTGCCTTAACTCGTCAACCCTGAATTCGCCAACTCCGACCGAAGCCAATGCAAGGTCAGCGCCCGCAATAGGCGCAACATTCGTGTACTTATACGGTTCGTTGCCCCGCCGCGCCGTCGGCAGTCCGACAGCAAGAAATCGCTCCCAGGCCGCAGCGCGAATATCACGCAGCCATTCCGGCTGCTCCGCGCCCTCAAGCGAGTCAAAGTCTGAAGTGTACTGTTCGTATCGTGTAAGTGTCTGTGTCATAAGAATTCGTAAGTCCGCTTATTCTCCAGTCATTCAGTTATAAAGCAGCGAGGTTGACGACCTGTGAAGACGAATTCAAGGCGCGGCTATGCGGTATACTGCCAACAGGTTAGTCATCCAAACCAACACAAAAATTACTATTCCACCGATAATTGCCAAGCGCTGAATGCGCTTATAACCTGCTTCCAGTCGGTCAAGCCGCGCGTTCATATCGTCAAACCGCAGGTTCATCTGGGCCTGCTCGCCTTCAATGCGACCAAGCCTGCTATATACCTCTGCAGCATCAACTTGCGGTCGTGTTTCGGTGGCCATCCGCACTCATAGTGCCTACTAGTAGAATGTCGACAGTTCGTCGTTTATCTAGGCAGGCACTTCCTCCCTCAGCCACTCGTACCCCTTCTCCTCAAGCTCAAGCGCAAGCTCGCGGCCACCCGACATCGCGATATTACCGTCAACCAGCACATGCACATAGTCCGGCGTGATGTAGTTCAATATCCGCTGGTAGTGCGTGACCATCACAATAGCGCGCTCACTCGATTTGTACTGATTCACGCCATTCGACACGATGCGTAGCGCGTCAATGTCCAACCCTGAGTCAGTCTCGTCCAGCAGCGCAAGCGTCGGCTTAAGCAGCGCAAGCTGTAGTATCTCGTTGCGCTTCTTCTCGCCGCCCGAATAGCCCTCGTTGACCGACCGCCGCACGAGGTCGCCCTCAATCTCCACCGTCTCCATCGCGGCTTCAAGCAGCCGGTCGAACTCCCTCACTCGCAGCTCCTTTTCGCCACGATGCTGACGCATCGCGTCAACCGAAGTCTTCAAGAACTGCCACGAGCGCACGCCCGGCAACTCAACGGGATACTGGAACGCCAGGAACACGCCCTCGCGCGCCCGCGTCTCCGGAGCCATCGCCAAGAGGTTCTGCCCCTTGTAGAGCACCTCGCCGCCGGTGATTTTGTACTCCGGCCTGCCCGCCAGCACATTCGCCAGTGTGCTCTTGCCCGAGCCGTTCGGCCCCATAATCGCATGCACCTCGCCGATATTCACCGTGAGGCTTATGCCCTTCAGAATCTGCGTGTCCCCGATGGACACTTCCAGATTCCGAACTTCCAAAAGCGGTGTGTCGTTCCCATTTGCCTGTGTCATTCTTAGCCTACCGTGCCCTCCAGATTAACCCTAAGCAGTTGCGACGCCTCCGCCGCAAACTCAAAGGGCAGCTCCTTGAAAATACCCCGGCAGAAGCCGTTGATTATCATATAGTTAGCCTCTTCAAGGCCAATGCCCCGCTGCTGCAAGTAGAACAGCTGGCTGTCGTCAACCTTAGATGTCGTCGCCTCGTGCGCCATCTGCGCCGTCGGATTTCGCACCTCGATATACGGCACCGTATGCGCGCCGCAGTCGTCGCCGATAAGCAGAGAGTCGCACTGCGTGAAGTTCCGCGCATTCCGCGCCGAGGGCATTATCTTCACCTGCCCCCTGTACGTATTCTGCGCCTTGCCAGCCGATATGCCCTTGGCGATTATCGTGCTCTTCGTGTTCTTGCCAATGTGGATCATCTTCGTGCCGGTGTCGGCCTGCTGATAGTTGTTCACCAGCGCCACCGAGTAGAATTCGCCCACCGAGTTATCGCCCTGCAGTATCACGCTCGGATACTTCCAGGTGATTGCAGAGCCGGTCTCCACCTGCGTCCACGAAATCTTGGAGTTCTTGCCTCGCGCTGCGCCACGCTTCGTCACGAAATTATAGACGCCGCCGTTGCCCTCTTTATCTCCCGGATACCAGTTCTGAAGCGTCGAATACTTTATCTCCGCGTCATCCAGCGTAATCAGTTCGACCACGGCGGCATGAAGCTGGTGCGTCTTCCGCATCGGAGCCGTGCACCCCTCGAGATAGCTCACATAAGCGTCCTTGTCCGCGATGATGAGCGTCCGCTCGAACTGCCCCGTGTCCAATTCGTTGATGCGGAAGTAGGTCATCAGCTCGATCGGGCAGCGCACTCCAGGCGGCACATACACAAACGACCCGTCGCTGAACACAGCCGCATTGAGCGCGGCATAGAAATTGTCGGTGTAGGGCACCACAGAGCCGAGATACTTCTTCACAATCTCCGGGTGCGTTTTCACAGCCTCGCTCACCGAGCAGAATATGACGCCCGCTTCCTCCAGCATCTTGCGATATGTGGTTGCAACCGATGCGCTGTCCAGCACCGCATCTATCGCAACACCCGTCAGCCGCTTCTGCTCTAGGAGAGGTATCCCCAGCTTGTCGAAGGCCTCCCGTATCTCCGGGTCAATGTCGTCCAGGCTCTGCGGCCCATCCGCTTGCGACTTCGGAGCTGCGTAGTAAATGATGTCCTGAAAGTCTATGGGCGGATACTTGATATTCGCCCACTTCGGCTCTTCGTTGTTCAGCGTAAGCCAGTGGCGATACGCCTTCAGCCGCCACTCCAGCATCCAGTCCGGCTCGCCCTTCTTCATCGAGATAAGCCTGACAATATCCTCGCTCAATCCGCGCGGCGCAATATCCGACTCGATGTCGAAATCGAAGCCCCACTTATACGCCTGCTCCTCCACCCCCGTCTCACGCGAGATGACCTGTTGTGTCGTCATAGTCGCTGCCTTTCATATTAAATGTTCCTTCCCTCTTGATGGGGGAAGGTTAGGATGGGGGTGAAACTTACCCTAACCACCCTAAAGGAAACACCACTATTCACCTTTGTTGATTAAATCAGTCAACAATACCCATTAGCAATATATCAACTGCCGCACCACAGGTCAATAATTTTCTCGGCAGGTGCAGCCTTCATTCGCTCACCCCTTCAACAACCCCCGCATAAACGCCAGCGCCTCCTCGCTTTCCACCTCTACCGCCACATCCACGCTACCGCCGTTTGCGTAGTCAGCAGTAATCTCGCCTACACGCTCCCCCTTCGTCTCCACCGTCAGCGTTGCCGCCTGCGTCTGCATCAGATCAGGCCTCAGCGCCGCCATGATTGTCACTGGGTCATGCATACTGAACCGCTGCCTCTCTCCCTGCCCCAGTTCGAACCAGTTCACCAGAATCCGAGCCGCCAGCCTTTCTCCGGGAGTCTCGCCGGTGAACCAGTTCTCATCGCCCCGCGCAATCGAAGTCTGACGGGTTATATTTAGCCCAAGCAGCGTGACAGGCGCGTCCGATCCGAATACTACATTCGCCGCATGTGGATCGTCATAAATGTTGAACTCCGCGTATGGAGTAACATTCCCCGAAGAACCGCCCGTACCGCCCATCACATACACCCGCTTCAAAGCATCCTTCAGCCGCTCCTCCCGAATCAGCGCCCTTGCCACATTCGTCAAGGGCCCCAGCGCGAACAGCGTCACCTCGCCGGGTGTCCCAAGCGCGGCCTCAATAATGAAGTCCACCGCATTCCCGTCTGCGGGAACGACCTCAGTATCCGGCAATCGCACGGTCAGGCCGTCCGTTCCATGCACCTCGTAAGCATGATGAAACTCTCCCTCTAACGGCATCGACTCACCCTCATACACCGGAATATCCGACCGCCCCATATACGCAAGAAGCCGCAGCGCGTTCGCCGTCGTATGCTCCAACCGAGCATTCCCTTCAACCGTCGTCAGCGCAAGTATCTCCAATTCAGGGCTGTTCAGCGCCATAATCAGCGCCAGCACATCATCCGCGCCCGGGTCCGTATCAATTATGCACTTCATTCTTTGTCTATCCTCTCTGATTCGTCGAAAAACGTCGCAGACCATTGTCGCCTAGTGACGCCGTAAGACACAAACGCCTCCCACGCATCCAGCGAACTGCGCCGCGCCGCCAACCCATACTCACGCTCCAGCCTCTCTCCGCTGACGATCCACGGATACCTGATGAAATCCAGCCCGCTCCCCGGCGAACTGCTCTGCAACCGCAACCTCCATGAAAGTTCCGTTGCCGCATAAAGCAGCAGCGCAGGCAACCGGAGCAGCCTCCGCTGCGCAATCTCTGCCATCTCGCTCCAGCGTATGCTTCCACTACCACCCACATTGTAAGTGCCTGCAATTCCGTCCAGCAGGCAGCGCGCCAATATCTCAGCGGCATCATCATCCAGCAGAAATTGCATTGGCGGATCGAAGCCCGTCGCAGCCACAAGCACACGCCTTCCCAGGTTGTGCGCCACGAAGTTATCCGCGCCGGTCCCAAGCACAGGACACGACCGCAATACGCAAACGCCAACATCAGGATGCTGCATTGCGAATTCGGCAAGCAGCGCCTCCACGCTGACCTTCGCCTCTGCATATTGAAACCCGCGCACCGGTCGCAGCGGCGCATCCTCGGTCAGCATAGGCGAATTATCCGCATGCGCACCATAAACCGTCGCGCTGCTCATATACAGCACATGTCGCACATCAGCCGCAGCGCATGCGTCAAGCACGCTCGAAGCCCCACCCACATTTACCCTGATAGCGCGCGCGGCATTTCGGTCCGGCTGCATCACGAATGCAAGATGCGCCACAGCCTCAATCCGATGCTCTATAAGCAAGTCAGCAATAGACTCCGTAACATCGCGCTTGACGAACACTACATTCTGCGCAACGTCAACTGTCAAAGGACGAATGTCGATAGCAAGCACACGCTCCACACCCTCGCACTGCGCAAGCCTGCCAACTAGCACCCTCCCGAGATATCCTGAAGCGCCCGTTACAGCAACGCACCGAAATCGCATACCCAGCTACTCGACCACATCGGTAAAGTCGAACTTCAGCGTCCCAAGCCCCGGCACCTCGAATCCCATTCCGATGGTATGCGCGCCCTCTGACAAGTGCGTCCCCTCCACGCGCACGATGATGGTCTTGTTCATCGCCAGCGTGAATGTGTTCTCCCTGCTCACCGCGTCGAACGCCGTGGCAGCGCCGTCCAATATGAACACCGCGCTGCCAAGCGCCGTTTCTTCTCCGTCAACCGTCACAGGCAGCATCCCGTGTGCGTACCCGGACCCCAGGCGGTTTCCAAGCTGAAACTCAAACCCGGTGTCGTTATTCTTCAGACTGCCCCTTTGGTACAGTCTCTTCAGCAGAAACCCAGGCACGCTCACCATTCGCCATTCGCCTCCATAAAGTCAATCTAAGTTTCAAGACTCTTGCGCCGCATCTCGAACAGCGCCGCCTCGGCCTCGACTACATCGGCAGGCAACGTTGTCACCTTGCCAAGCGTCGAAGCGTACACCAGCACACGCGCCGCATGCTCCACGAGTTCGCACACCCGCAGCGCCTCATCCAGATCCGCGCCAACACCGACCACGCCGTGATTGCGTATCAGCGCAGCATTGCGCCTACCAAGCGCATCGCAGACGTTCGCCGCAAGCGCATCGCTGCTCGGAAATGCGTACTCAGACACTTTCACCGCGCCACCGATCACCAGAGCCATCTCGTCAATGATAAGAGGTATGTCAACGCCGGCCACTGCGGCAGCTGTAGCGTATGGAGAATGCGTATGAACTACCGCGCCCACATCGCTCCGCCTCCCGTATATCTCCGCGTGCAGCAGCGACTCGCTCGAAGGTATGCCCTCCACGTCCACCGGCTCGATGTCCATGTCCGTAACAAGAATGTCCCCTAAGCGCAGCCTGTCATAAGCAACTCCCGATGGCGTGATTCCCATCAGTTCCTTGCCCTCCACATCAGCCGACAGCCGCATGCTCACATTGCCGCTCGTTCCGACGGTCAGACCGCACGCCGCCATCCTTTGCGCCGCAGCCAGTACCGCCTGCCGCTCTTCTTGCCACTTCAATTCCATCGGTCGACCATCACAAGTTGATGCCATCAAGCCGCTCCGACAATTCCAGCCAGTGCCGGTAATATTCCTGATATTCTGCCGAAGTATAGGCGTCAGGCTCGACTGAACGCATCCGCGCTCTCGCCCAATCCGCTGCCTCGTCCAGATGTTGAAACCTGCCGATAGCGGTGGCAGCGCATATCCACCCGCCAACTGCGCTTGAGTCCGGCGAGGGCGCCACCAATATCTCCCTGCCTAGCACATCCGCAACTATCGGCGCAAACGTCCATGTCCGCGTCATACCACCGCCCAGCGCTACTGATACCGCCGAATGCCCGGCAAGTGATTCAAGGTAATCCAGATTCGCCTTCATGCCGTAAGCCGCCGACTCCAACGCCGCCCGTGCGAAATGTCCGCGACCCCTACCGCTCAGCGTAAGAGGCACTGGAAAATTAAAGCCGCCAGTCCTCATGCCGGGTCTGCTGAACTTCGTCCTCGCACTCCCCAAAATCGCCTGAGTCCCCTCGCTCCCAGGGACCACCTCGCCCGCCAGCGCATCCATCGCTGCGAACCTCTCCTTCGCCTCGCCGTAAAGCAGCCCGGCAAGCCAATCGTAGGCATTCCCCACATCACCCGCGCTGCTTTCAGCAACCCATTTCTTGGGAGTGAAAAAGCACCCTGCCCAGGTGCTAGCATCGTCCGAAAACAGGGGCGAGTCGGTTATCATCTGAACCGGCCCACTCCACCCTGCTACAATGCCCACCTCTGCCTTGCCGCTGACCCCCATCCCTAGCAGCGCGCACTGAGTATCTGGCCCGGCCGCAACCACCGCAGTCCCCTCGCCAAGCATCGTCTCCCGCGCACCGGTCGCGCTAACGCACCCAACCAGACTGCCTGCATCCACCAACGGAGCGCCATCAATCTCAATACCCAGTTCAGCGAGAAAATCACCACATCGGTCGCGGCCGTGAATGTCCAGCAATCCAGCCTCACCCGCAAGCGCGCGCTCATTCGTAGCCTCGCCTGTTAGCCGAAACACCAGCCAGTCGGCAAGCGTCAGCACGCTCGTTATGCGCCTGAACACTTCCGGTCGATGTCGCTGAAACCACTTGATCTTTGCAGGCGCGAACATGAACGAAGGTAGATGCCCCGTTACCTTGTACACTCGCTCCCGACATCTATCGTCAATCTCAGCCCCTTCGAAAAAAGCGCGCAAGTCTAGATTGGGCCCAGCGTACAGCGCACCGCCATCCGCATCAAGGAACACGAGCGATTGCCTCTGACTCGTAACCGCGATCGCGCCGATGTCTCTCGCATGGACTTCACTCGCAGCGATGCACTCGCAGATCAGAGCGCAGATCTCTTGCCAAAGCGCATCCGGCTCCCACTCACGCGCCAGCGAGTACGCCTCACCGGACTCCACATAATTCCAATTCCGACTGCGTGAGGACGCTACACTGCCCTCTGAGTCGAAGACGAAGCATCTCGCCCGGCTAGTGCCGGCATCCAGCACGAGGGTGTATGCGTGTCCCACCGCACGGTCGCCCATCAGCGCAGCACCCACACATCACGATTGACGAGATTCACGGGCTTCTCATCCCTGACGAAGCGTAGAATATCGTCCGTCATCATCTGCGAGTGCCTTTGTATTGTCTCACTGGTCGCCCCGCCGATATGCGGACTGAGTATCACATTATCCATCGCAAGTAGCGGATTTTGCGGCGAAACCGGGTGCGACTCGAAAACGTCCAGAGCTGCCCCCGCAATGCGTCGTTCCCTCAGCACAGCCACAAGCGCTTCCTGATCGAAGACCGCGGCATCAGACGCGCTGACCAGATAGGCATGTGATCGCATCAGCCCTAGCATATCCGCATTGAGCATCCCGTCAGTTTCATCATTAAGTGGCACATGCACGCACACGAAATCCGAAGTCGCCAACAGAGTCTCCCGCGATACGAGCATCACGCCATCAGGCGCACTAGCCATGTAGGGATCGTATGCCTGTACATTCATCCCCAGCGCCAGGCACACATCCGCCAGCCGTCGCCCGACAGCGCCAAGCCCCACGATGCCAACCGTCCTGCCGCGCAATTCCATGCCACGAAATGCGATATACGGCTCAGTCGGCACTAGCCACTCGCCTGACTGCACATACCTATGCGCTGCCGGAATCCGCCTTGCCAGAGCAAGCATCAACCCAAGCGTATGCTCGGCGACGGCGTTCGCGTTGCGCCCCGGTGTGTTCACCACAACGACACCGTTAGCAGTCGCAACGTCCACATCAACTTGGTTCACCGCAGCGCGGCACACCCCAACAAAGCGCAGCCCCGGTGTCAGATCAAGTGTGTCCTCAAATACGAAGTCCGACTCAACGACCAGCGCAGTTACCGACTCCTCATTGATCCGCTCAGCGAGTTCGAGAGGATGATGCAATCGCCGCGTTTCCATCCAGCTTTCGTGCGTGACTTGCATCGACTTTCGCAGCAATTCAATGCACTCTGCGTCGAATGGACAGAGGATGAGCGCGTGCATCGGCAAGTCGCACATTCGGAGAATGACTATTTCCTACCCGAAGCAGCAGGCAGCAGACTTCCCGCCCACAGCCGCGCCAGCAGCAGCAGCTTCGCGCCCGCGCTCAAGCCGATACGCCGCTCGAACACATCGAAGCCTGCCAGCTCTATGCGCTCCAATATGCCGCTGTATGTCGCATGCATCAACTTCGGGCAAGTCCGCGCATCTGACGAAATGAGCGGAAACAGCCGCCTGCTGCCCTCGAAGTACCTCCGCGCGCGCGCCGCCTGATACTCCATCAGCGACCTGAATGCATCAGTAACCGCGCATTCCTTCAGTTCAGCCTCCGTGTAACCGAAACGGCTCATCTCGTCCTGCGGAATATAAATGCGGCCCCGCTCGGCATCCTCTTTCACATCGCGCAGGATATTCGTAAGCTGCATCGCCAATCCCATATCAACGGCGTACTCCTTCGCCTTCGCGTCCTCGAACCCGAATATCCTGATGCACACGAGCCCCACGACCGAAGCCACCTTGTAGCAGTATTCCCGCAGCTCTTCGAATGTAGCGAATCGAGTCTTCACCATATCCATCTCTACGCCCTGAAGAATCTCTTCGAAGTACGTGTACGGTATCTGGTAATCCTGCGCCGCATGTTGGAGCGCCCGAAACATAGGCGCATCCTCGCCGGACGGCTCGCTCGCTTGCAGATTCCGCCGCACGCCCTCGAATCCCCGATACTTCTCATCTATGGGAAGCTCGCCGTCGGCAATGTCGTCGCAAAGCCGGCAGTATGCATATACCGCGTACATCGCCCGCCTCTTGGCGGCAGGCATCGGGCGAAAGGTGTAATAGAAGTTGCGTGCGTTCTCTTTTGTCACGCGCTGGCAGTGACTGTAAGCAAGTTCCAGTTCAGTTGCCAAAACACCCTCCCAGCCATTAGCAGAACTTTCTAGTGTTCCCTATACAGCAGGAAATCTACCAGATTCTGGTATTCGCCCCTCGCCCACTCATCCATCTCCACCGCCGAAAGAGCTTCCACCGCTATCTCGCCATGCTCCACCGCCAGGGAGTGAGCATGCTCTTGCACATTCAGCCCGTCCATGATGTGCAGCACATCCTCGACATCCGAGTCATCAAGCTCTTCCTTGCCGTATATGTTCAGAAGATGCCGCTTTTCCTCGCCAGCCGCCGCCGACATCGCATACACCACTGGAAACGAATTCTTCTTGCGCCGTATATCCGCCCCCACCGGCTTGCCTGTGCTCTCCTCATCCCCCCAAATCCCAAGAATGTCGTCGCGCACCTGAAATAAGAACCCAAGTGCCTTGCCGCTCTCTCTGAAGTCATCTGCAACCTTGGCGTCGGGCGACCCGATGAGCGCCCCCATCGTGAACGAGCATCGTATGAGAGCCCCCGTCTTGCGCGCAATCATGTCAAGATACTGCTGCAGTCCAACTTCATTCTGCCCCTCAAACGAGATGTCCAGGTACTGCCCCTCGATCATCTCAAGGTATGCCTGTGTGAGTTGGTTGACTGCGGGCAGAACTCGGCTAGGCGGCACACCCACAGACTGCAAGTCGTCCAGTGTGCTGTCCGCGACTATTCGCAGCACATTGCCGGCCACAAGCGCCTTCGGAATGCCCCAGATTGCCCACAGCGTCTTCCGATGATGCCGCGTTTCGTCCCCGTCCTGAATGTCGTCGTGAATCAGCGAGAAGTTGTGAATGAGTTCCAGCGCAGCAGCAGCAGGCATCGCCTGATCGCGTCCGCCGCCAACTGCCTCGCACGCGAACAGACACAGGGTGGGACGCAGATACTTGCCCTCAGTGCCGGACGCCGCATTCCCCTCGGGATCAACCCAGCCCATATAGTAGCGCAGCAGGTCATAGACGGAATCACCGCCGCGCAGCGCCTCACGCAGCGCGATGCCTATATCGTCACGATACTCTGTGAACATGCCGGGCAGTTCGGGACGCCGCCTCTCGGCGGTATCTGCGGAAGGGGAATAAGTCATGAGGAACTCCGCAGGATTTGGCGTTCAGACGCTTGTTGCGCCCTTCACGGCCTCAAAATTCATGGCGGGTTGGCGCCTCCCAGCGTAGCATTCACCATTCAGACGTGTCAATAATCCCACTGCCGTTCATCGGGCGAATGCCCATGTCTCAGAACGCGAAAGCCCGCGTCTCAGGCGCCATTATCCGCGGTCCTGCATCAGCCTCGTACACAAAGATTTCGCTTGCATTAAACTCGCGCGCTATGCTATATTCACGGCGACAAACTGAAGCCTTCACCAGTGCCCACCAGTTGACCCAGCAAGTTGAAAACTATGCTTGACGACTATTTCCGACAATATGGGTACATAGCCATCTTTGCTGCAATCGCGGTAGCTGTGCCCGTGGGCATGCTGCTCGCGTCTTGGGCGTTGTCACTCTTTAATATTCGTCCCCAGATGCCCAGCGCAATTAAGCAAAGCATTTACGAATGCGGTTTCGAGACACTCACCGGCAGGTGGAGCCAGTTCAACTTCAGGTTCTACGGCTTCGCGCTGCTCTTCGTCATCTTCGACGTCGAGGTTATTTTCCTCTTCCCGTGGGCAGCAAGCTTCGGATACATGAGCAGGCACTTCGGCGTCTTCATCCTGCTCGAAATGCTGGTATTCATCGCCATCCTTATCGTCGGCTGGCTTTACGCATGGCGCAAAGGCTCGCTTGAGTGGAGTTAGCATGACAGAAAACATCACACAGGAAAGCCACAACCTCACCATCCCGCTGTTCCAGCAGACTTGGGATGTCGATAGAGGCGAAGGCGACGTCATCAACCACCTCAAGGCGACCCATACTTCCATGCTCACGGAGCCGGTCATTGAGGTGCCCGACGACTTGGAGCGCAACATCGCCGTAACCTCCGTGGACGCCCTCGTCAACTGGGGCAGAAAGTCGGCGCTCTGGCCCCTCTCATTCGGCCTCGCCTGCTGCGCCTTCGAGATGATGGCAAGCGCGATGTCCCGCTTCGACCTTGCCCGCTTCGGAATGGAAGCATTCAGGCCCTCGCCCCGTCAGGCAGACCTGATTATCATCGCGGGAACGGTGACATGGAAGATGGCGCCCGCCATCCAGCGCGTTTATGAGCAGATGGCAGAGCCCAAGTGGGTAATCTCGATGGGCGTCTGTGCCACCAGTGGCGGCCCCTACTACGGCAGCTACAGCGTCGTACCCGGCGTGAACCACATCATTCCCGTCGATGTTTATGTCCCCGGCTGCCCACCCAGACCTGATGCTCTGCTCTACGGCATCATGCAGCTGCACGAGAAGATCAAGCGGTACTCCATCTCCCGCGCGAAGTGAGAAGAGACTGCATATGACCAAAACTCTTGCCGGGGCGGATGTCGCAAGGCGGATTAACGCAGAACTTCCTGGAGCCGTTGTCGAATCCTACAACGGCGATGTCTTGATTGAACTTGCTTCGATACCCCAGGTCGCGCGCTTTCTCAAGAACACCGAGGGCTTGGAGTTCTCCTTCCTCTCCTCAGTAACCGCGGTTGACTATGTGGAATACTTCGAGCTGGTGTATCACCTCGTCTCCCTGAAGTTCAACCAGAGCATAGTGCTGAAGGCGCACTGCTACGGCAGGGACGAAGTGACCGCGCCCTCCGTCAGCGGCATCTGGCGCGGCGCAGACTTTCAGGAGCGCGAAGTCTGGGACCTCTTCGGCATCCGCTTCGAAGGGCACCCCAACCTGAAGCGCATCCTGCTCTGGGAAGGCTTCCCCGGACACCCGCTGCGGAAAGACTACCTTGGCCAAGACCCATAACCAATTGTCCCTTCCCCCTCGATGGGGGAAAGTTAGGATGGGGGTGTTATGAATAATACCCAGTCCCAAATAAAACGTTGCGAAGAAAGACCATGGGCTAATGACCCTAAAGACTGAGCCGGTCACAATAAACCTGGGCCCACAGCACCCCAGCACGCACGGGGTCTTCAGGCTGCGCGTTACCTTCGATGGCGAAGTTATCGTGGACGTCGAGCCGGTGCTCGGCTACCTGCATCGCGGCTCTGAAAAGCTCGCCGAAGGCCGCACCTATGTGCAGATTGTAACTCTCACAGACCGCATGGACTACACTGCAAGTATGTCCAACAACCTTGCCTATGTCCGTGCGGTGGAAAAGCTCGCCGGCATCGAAGTCCCTGCGCGCGCTCAGTACATCCGCGTAATCAGCGCAGAGCTTCAGCGCATCGCAAGCCACCTCATGGCGACCGGATTCCTGCTGAACGACCTCGGCGCGCTCGCCACGCCGTTGATGTACTGCTTCCGCGAGCGTGAGCGCATTCTCGACCTGTTCGAGATGCTATGCGGCGCGCGCATCACCCTAACCTACATGCGGCCCGGCGGCGTATTACAGGATACACCCGATGACTTCTGGCCCGCGCTCGACTCCTTCATCAGCAACACGCCCGCCTACATCGACGAGCTTGAGAGCCTGATCTCCGGCAACGAAATCGTCCTCACGCGCACCAGGGAAGTTGGCATCCTCAACGACGTTGACGCGATTGACTTCTCGATATCCGGCCCCATGCTCCGCGCAGCAGGAGTCGAGTGGGACCTCCGCAAGGCAGACCCATACGAGATCTACGACACGATGGACTTTGATATACCCATCGGCGCGCTCGGCGACACATTCGACCGATACATCGTCCGCATTCAGGAGATGCGCGAGAGTATCCGCATCATCCGCCAATGCGTCAGGGACATCCCACGGGGACCGATAAGGTCCCAGGCGCCCTTCTTCATCAGACCGCCTGAAGGCGACGCCTACGCCGCAGTCGAGTCACCAAAGGGCGAATTGGGCTTCTACCTTGTCAGCGACGGCGGCATCGCGCCATACCGTTGCCATGTTCGCGCTCCATCCTTTATAAATATCACGCCCCTGCGCGAAATGCTGCTTGGATGGAAGATGAGCGACCTCATCATTATCTTCGGCTCGATTGACATCGTGCTTGGCGAGGTGGACAGGTAGAGACGAGTAGATGATAGACTTCACCGAAACGGGTCTTCTTAGCTTCCACGGCATTTACAGCCTCTTTGCGCTGTTCCTACCGAGTTGGCTCGCCTACGCCGCCACCTGCGGAGTTCTGGCCTTTATCGTCATTAACGCAATGGTGCTTTCCACCGCGCTCTACACTTGGTTCGAGCGCCGCACCATCGGCAGATTTCAGGCGAGGATGGGTCCCAACCGTTGGGGTCCATTCGGTCTGCTACAGCCCTTCGCGGACGTGCTCAAGCTCATCGTCAAGGAAGACACCACGCCCGCTATTGCCGACCGTATGGTCTTCGCAATTGCGCCCATCATCCTATTCGCGCCTACGGTTATGACAATCGCAGTCATACCCTTCGGTGAACACACCTTCTTGGGTAGGCTCAACATCGGCGTCCTGTTCATCGTCGGCGTAACCTCGATGAACACCGTCGCGGTTCTTGCGGCAGGCTTTGCGTCACGCAACAAGTACGCCATGATCGGCTCGATGCGCGGCGTGGCAATGCTATGCAGCTACGAAGTCCCGATGGCGCTCTCGATCATCGGCGTCGTCCTCATCGCCAACTCGATGTCCCTCTACGACGTCGTACAGGCGCAAAAGGTCCCCTTCCTGCTCGTGCAGCCGCTCGGCTTCCTCGTATTCCTTGCCGCGGCG
The DNA here is from genome assembly GCA_965221045.1 of Dehalococcoidia bacterium. GTDB lineage: Bacteria > Chloroflexota > Dehalococcoidia > Lucifugimonadales > JADFKI01 > Bin90. The sequence continues at coordinate 3,085,202 of OZ244863.1, read as the reverse complement.
TCAGCGGAGATGAGCCGCACTCCCTTCGACCAGATTGAAGCCGAATCCGAGCTTGGCGCGGGCTACCACACCGAGTACAGCGGCATGAAGTTCGCTATCTTCCAGCTAGCCGAATTCATGGCGCCCATCGTTACCAGCATCATTGCTGTCGCGCTCTTCTTCGGCGGCACGCGCGGCTTCGATCCGATACCGGGGCAGGTCTGGTTCGTGCTGAAAGTGCTTGTCGTGATATTCGGACTCCTCTGGGTGCGCGCGACATGGCCTCGCCTTCGTATCGACCAGATTATGGCATTTGCGTGGAAGGGACTCTTCGCCCTCGCCGTCATTAACATCTTCGTCATAGCCATCGAAGTAATGCTCTTCCAGGATGGCGAAGGCAACATCAGCACTCGCGGAATGTGGACAATGGCAGCAGTCAACTGGGTAATCACCATAGCTGCTATCTTCGTGATGACCAATGTGCTCGGTGGCAGGCGTCTGGAACGCCCCACGCCGCAGCCTTCACCCCTTGCAAACATGTATGCGGAGGCAGACTAGCCATGTATGGAACTGGACTGCTAAAAGGCTTGGGCATCACCATGAAGAACTTGGTCATGCCGAGCCGTATGTTCACCCTAAACCAGTACCCTGACCGCAAAATCAGCCTTGTCGAATTGGCGAAATCGCGCGATACCAGCGCCATCGCGCTCGCCTTCAAGGAACCCGGCACCGCTTTCAAGGCGCTTGTCGGCATGGTCAGCGTCCCCGACAGGATGCCCCAGCACGGACGCTTCCGAGGCGAGGAGTTTAGCTGGTACGAGCAGCGCTGCACAGGCTGCGCCAGTTGCGCCAAGTATTGCCCGCTCGGAATTATCCGCATCGTAACCCACCCCAGCGGCGAGCAAGAGCAAGTCCCCGAAGGCGACAAGTATTCAATCGACGTTTTCGACATCGACATCGGCAGGTGCATGTTTTGCGGACTCTGCGTCGAGGCATGCCCATACGACGCCCTCCACATGGGCAGCGGCTTCGAGGAGGGCCAGTACAGGCGCCGCGACCTCGTCATCAGCAAGCAGATGCTCAACGAATCGCCAAAGCGCCCCAGCCTGTGGTTCCGCCCTCAAATCGAGGACAAGGGCTACCACCCGCACAGGCACGACGACATCCCATGGGAAGACGCCGGACGCCACGAGCGGCCGACCGTGCAGCAGCAGGAAGAAAGGTGGACTGAACGCTAATGTTGGGTCAGGGCACAGAGGCAAGCCTGCTTGCGAACATTATCTTTTGGATCATCGCCGTCTCCAGCATCATCGCTGCGCTGGCGGTCGTCATTCTCAAAGACCTGTTCAGGGCTGCTCTATTTCTGATAGTATCCTTTCTCGGCGTGGCTGGAATGTTCGTCCTGCTTCGCGCCGAGTTCCTCGCGGTCGTCCAGGTGCTGGTCTATGTCGGCGCAATTTCCGTGCTGATAATCTTCGCAATCCTGATGACGCAAGACGTGGAGGAAGGCAGCCCGTCCAACAAGTTCCGCCTGCCAATGGCGATATTCTCGGTGCTGTTCGCGGCAGTGGCAATCTACGTCGCAGTAACCACAAACTGGAACACTCTGGAAGCGGCAATAGCCGCCGGTACGTTCACGGCAGACACGACCGCCCGAATCGGCGAGGTCTATTCCAACACAATCCCGTGGATAGGACGCCTGCTGCTCCGCGACTTCGTACTGGCATTCGAAGTAGCCTCAGTAGTGCTGCTGGCCGCTCTCATTGGCGCGCTCGCTCTGATACGCGAGCGTTAACACACACGAAGTACGTATTCGAAAGGCAAAAATTACTTGAGCCTCGAAAACTTCCTGATAGTAGCGGCGATAATTTTCGCCATCGGACTGTACGGCGCAATGACGAAGAACAACGCCATCACAGTCCTCATGTGCATCGAGCTGATGTTCAACGCGGTCAACATCAGCGCGGTCGCCATGTCCCGCTACATCGTTCCCGCCTCCGTCCTGGAGAACCCGCAGGCTGCCGACGAGGTAGTGCGATTCCTCCTCACGGGCCAGGTCTTTACCGTGTTTATCATCACTGTCGCGGCGGCTGAAGTCGCGCTCGGACTCGCTATCGTGCTCTCCATCTTCCGACAGCGCGGCAGCATCTTCGTCTCCGACGCCGCCGAGCTGAATAAGTAAGACCAAAGTAAGGGCTGAAGAATATGTGGACTGACTATAAGAAAGCGTCAAATTTGATGAGCGCCCAGATGTGGAAGGATGTGCTGGAAGGCGACGGCCTCCCCACGATGATCCTCCCTGATGGCGACATTATGACTTGGAGCGAACGCTCCACCTTCCGCGTGCTAGTCCCAAAGGGTCGCGAGCATGTCGCGGATGAAATTCTGAGGAAACTTTAACCTATGCCCGAAGCAGCCGCTTGGCTAATCCTGTTTCTACCCCTCGCGTCATTCGCGCTGATTGCGCTCGTAATCCGCCCGGTCCTTGGTGCAGAGTCGAAGTACGCAGGCTACCTCACCATCGGCGCCGTAGGGCTGTCCTTTGTCCTCTCGCTTTGGGCGCTAATAAGCACAGTAGCCTCGCACGGAGAAATGCCTTACCCCGTCCACACGTGGATCAGCGCAGGCGAGTTCGACTTCGCCGTCGGAATCCTTATGGACCCGCTCACGGCAATAATGCTCGTCGTCGTGACAGGCGTAAGCCTGATGGTGCAAATCTACTCCGTCGGCTACATGCACGGCGATGACGGCTACGCTCGATATTTCGCCTACATGTCCCTGTTCACCTGCGCGATGCTCGGCCTCGTCCTTGCCAACAACCTCATCCAGATGTTCGTCTTCTGGGAACTCGTAGGTCTCGGCTCTTACCTGCTCATCGGCTTCTGGTTCGAAAGGCCCGCCGCGGCAGCTGCAGCGAAGAAGGCGTTCATTATCACCCGCTTCGCAGACTTCGGCTTCCTGCTCGGCATCCTGTTCCTGTTCTTCAACGGCAGCGCATTCACAGACGCCGGCTTGAACGTCTTCGTTGTAACCGACATCTATCACGGCGTCGAACTGGGACTTCTGGGCGTTGGTGTGGCGCAGTGGATCGCGCTCGGCATCTTCGCAGGCGCGATGGGCAAGTCTGCGCAGTTCCCGCTCCACACATGGCTCCCCGACGCGATGGAGGGCCCCACGCCCGTCAGCGCGCTCATTCACGCCGCAACGATGGTCGCGGCAGGCGTCTTCCTTGTCGCCCGCTTCTTCCCGGTGTTCGAGCTATCCATCACGGCCATGAACACCGTCGCCATCATCGGCGGCATCACGGCAATCTTCGCCGCCTCAATGGGACTCGTGATGAACGACATCAAGCGCGTCCTCGCATACTCCACCGTCAGCCAGCTCGGCTACATGATGCTCGCGCTCGGCGTAGGCGCTTACGGCGCCGCCATATTCCACCTGTTCACTCACGCCTTCTTCAAGGCGCTCCTGTTCCTCGGCTCCGGCAGCGTCAATCACGCCACCGGCACCTTCGACATGCGTTACATGGGCGGACTTCGCGTGGCAATGCCCAAGACATATCTCACCTTCATTATCGGCAGCCTAAGCCTCGCCGGTATAGTCCCCCTCGCGGGCTTCTGGAGCAAGGATGAAATCCTGAGCCACGCCTTCAGCGGCGGCAACACAATCAGCTCGATTGTCTTCGCTCTGGCGCTGATCGCCGCTTTCATGACCGCGTTCTACATGTTCCGCGCCGTCTTTATGACCTTCCATGGCAACTTCAAGGGTGGCGCTGATAGAGACCCCGACGCTCACTCGGAGCACCCCATACACCTCGAAGAGTCGCCGGCAACTATGACCTGGCCCCTGATCATCTTGGCGGTCCCCGCAGTGGTCGCAGGTTTTCTAGCCAACTCCATCTTCGACTTGGGCATAATCCCCGCGCACTGGATGACCCATTTCCTTGACTACAACCCATTCGTCCATGTCGAGTCGACAACCTTCAACATTGCAATCGCAGGCCTCTCAACGGTCATGGCGCTCCTCGGCATCGGCCTCGCATACCTGATGTACATCGCTCGCGCCATCTCGCCGGAAGGCATGGGACGCGCTTTCCGCCCAATACACACGCTTCTCTATCGCAAGTACTTCATGGACGAGCTATACGAGGATGTCATCGTCAGGGGAGTCTTCTACAAAGGCATCGCCTACGCGTTGGACTGGGTTGACAAGTCCGTCGTGGACAAAATCGCCAATTTCTGCGGCTGGCTCGGCGCCAACACCGGCTCCGCCATCCGCCAAGCGCAAACAGGACAACTGCAAGCCTACGGCATGGGCATTTCAGTTGGCATATTGATCATATTCGCCATTTTCCTATTCTTGGGCTAATCAAAACCCATCTGTCATTCCAAGTGAAGCGAGGAATCTAAAATCCCTGATCGGAAAATCAATTCACAACAAAGTTAGTTGCGTTCTCAATCTAGCAATGGGACAAAGAAACCCCGTTCATCCTGAGATTGTCGAAGGACGGATCAGTTCAAAGTTGCTTTTCACAGTAACGATTTCAATTGTTAATAACCAGGAGTAAAGCTTGGAATTCACAGGTCTGCTAAGTGCGATAGTCTTCCTGCCAATCGCAGGAGCGATAGTCATCGCGCTTGTGCTCAGAAATTACTCCCAAGCCCGCATCTTCGCGTTGGCAATCGCCGTCATCGACTTCGTGCTCGCCATCATAGCCTTCGCGGCCTACAACACGAACGCGGGCGGCATACAGCTCGTTGACCGCTTCTCCAACTGGATTCCCGGCTTGGGCGACGACGGCTTCGCTGTCCAATACCTGCTCGGCATCGACGGCCTCAGCGCCCCGCTTGTCCTGCTCACAGGCTTGCTCGGCCTCGTAGCCGTTCTAGCCTCTTGGCACATCCAGCTGCGCGTCCGCGAGTATTTCATCTGGCTGCTCGCCCTCCAGACCGGCGTCATGGGCGTCTTCACCTCGCTGGACTTCCTGCTCTTCTTCCTCTTCTGGGAGCTTGAGCTGATCCCCATGTTCTTCCTCATCGCCATCTGGGGTAGCGACCCCAAGAGCAAGCGCGAATACTCGGCGATGAAGTTCCTGATATTCACCATCCTCGGCAGCGCGTTCATGCTTGTCGGAATCCTGGTGCTATTCTTCTCAACCGGCACATTCGACATGATCAAGCTCCCCGACGCCATACGCGGAGCTAACTTGTTGCTGCCCGCAGGCGTCGTCTTCGCGCTCCTGTTCATCGGCTTCGCGATCAAACTCCCGCTCTGGCCCCTGCACACATGGCTGCCCGACGCCCACACCGACGCGCCCACAGCCGGTAGCGTCATCCTGGCAGGCGTCCTCCTAAAGATGGGCGCCTACGGTATGTTCCGCGTCTCGATTAGCATGTTCCCCGAAGTGGCTCAGGATGTCGCATGGCTACTCGTAGCCGCAGGCGTCATCAACGTCATTTACGGCGCAATCGTCGTCATGCGACAGACCGACCTCAAGCGCCTCATCGCATTCAGCAGCATCAGCCACATGGGATTCATCATGATCGGCTTGGCGTCCGTTGTCGGCGTGAACGGCGCGGTCTCGCCGCTTGGCCTTACCGGCGCCGCGATGCAGATGTTCACGCACGGCACTATCACCGGCTTGCTATTCCTGCTTGTCGGTATGGTGTACGACAAGGCGCACACCCGCTACATCCCAGACCTCGGCGGACTCGCAAAGCGCATGCCTTTCCTTGCCGTCGCGCTGCTAGTCGCGGGATTGGCGTCACTCGGCTTGCCCGGTACAAGCGGCTTCGTCGCCGAACTGCTCATATTCCTCGGGGCGTTCAAGGTGTGGGCTATCCCAACCGCGATCGCCGCTTTCGGCGTCGTGCTCGCCGCGGGCTACATCCTATGGACTATCCAGCGCGTGATGTTCGGCCCCATCAAGGAGCGCTTCTCAGACATTACTGATGTGTCCGGGATCCAGTATGTCCCCATAGCCCTGCTCTTAATCGCCATCATCGCAGTGGGCATCTTCCCATCGTTTATATCTGATGTATTCTCAAGCGGCGTCGAGCCCATAGCGCAATCCCTTGAACAAGTGGCGCAGGCGCGTCTGCGCTAACGCTATTTACCGTCATACCGAACGCAGTGCGAAATCTAAAATCGCCGTACTGAACCAGTTTTAGCATTAGATTTCATGACAAAAGAAACGATAAGCGGCGACAAAATATCAAAAGAATCTATCAAGTAACACCGAAATACAACGGAGTACCGGATGTCATCTCATGACCTATACCTGTTAGCGCCGGAGATCAGCCTGGCTGCACTCGCAGCCATTCTGGTGCTGGTGGATCTGGTCGTCAGAAAAAAGACTGTGCTGCCAATTCTGGCAGTGCTCGGCCTCGCCGTGCCCCTCGTATTCAGCCTGATGCTATGGTTCGACCTGTCTGCCGGCGACACAATGCAGATGCACGGCATGTTCAACACGCTCGTCGTTGACAAGTTCAGCCTCTTCTTCAAGTTCCTGCTCATCGCCGCCGCAGGCGTGGTCATCCTGTCCTCCACCGACTACGTGAAGAAGTTCGAACGCTTCCAGGCGGAATACTACGCTCTCGTGCTCTTCGCCACGACCGGCATGATGCTGCTCGCATCCACGACCGAACTCATTACCATCTACATATCCCTCGAACTCACCGCCCTGCCTATCGCCGCGCTGGCAGCATTCATGCGAAACTCCCGCTCCACAGAATCCGGTATGAAGTTCCTAATCCTCAGCGCGATCAGCTCCGCGATCCTGCTCTACGGCATGGTCATCGTGTACGGCTTCACCGGCACCACTTCACTGCCCGAGATCGCGCAGCAAATTGGCGGCATGGAACTCAGCGGCGGCACTCCGTTCGGCAGCAACGCCCTGCTGTTCGGCATAGTCCTGATGATTGCAGGCTTCGGCTTCAAAATCGCCAGCGTGCCCTTCCAGATGTGGGCGCCCGATGTGTACGAAGGCTCCCCCACGCCTATCACGGCCTTCCTATCGGTGGCAAGCAAGGCAGCAGGCTTCGCGGTAATCCTCCGCGTCTTCTACATCGCCTTCCCCGCTGACACGCTCAGCCTCGACTGGAGTGCGACATTCGCTGTCCTCAGCGCCCTCTCGATGACGATTGGCAACTTGGTCGCTATCCGTCAAGATAACATCAAGCGCATGATGGGATACAGCACCATCGCGCACGCGGGCTACATTCTCGTCGGTCTCGCCGCAGTCGCAACGCGCACGCCCGGCGCCGAGTCATCAATAGGGCCATCCGGCGTCCTCTTCTATCTCGGAGGTTTCGCGGCGACAAACCTCGCGGCGTTCTCCGCAATCATCGCCATCTCCAACAGGATAAACAGTGACCGGATAGACGACTACGCGGGAATGGCGCGTCGCGCTCCAATACTTGCGACGGTCCTGACTCTGTCCATGATCTCCCTCACCGGCATACCCCCGGCAGTCGGCTTTTGGGCAAAAATCTACCTCTTCGGCGCGGCAGTCGAAGCAAACCTCGAATGGCTCGTAGTCATCGGCGTGATCAACAGCGTCGTATCAGCCTACTACTACCTCCGCGTAGTCAAGGCAATGTTCCTCTCCGAGCCCGCGTCCGAGGAGCGCGTAGCGTTCGGCCTGCCCATGCAGCTCGCGGTCGCAATAGGCTTCATCGGCACTCTCATTTTCGGCATATACCCCACGCCTCTCCTCAACCTCGCCCGATCCGCTGCCGGCGCCCTACTGTCATAACTTGCGCCAACAGATCTCTTTCCCTGAAAATGGACATAAGGTTAGGATGGCAATGAGAAGACGATCTCCCTATCCTGTTCATCCATGTCAGGTTTAATAGCATGACCTCATCCAGTCTAATTGGCTTCGTGTACAACGCACAGCATCCCACCGCTTTGCAGATGACCCAAGCCGTCATGCGCTCGCTCAACCTCGGCGATGAATGCTGGATGAGCCCCGCGGCAAACCTTGACGCAATGCGGTCAGAGTTGCTCGACACTCGCCTCATAATCATGGCAGGCGGAGACGGCACAATCCTCCGTGTGGTCCGCACTATCGCCGAATACGGCATACCTCTCGTGGGCATCAACATGGGCAGGATCGGCTTCATGGCAGAACTGCAGGTTCACGAAGCCATAGAGGAACTTCCAGCCTACCTCAACGGCAGCGCCCGCCTTGAAGAGCGCATGATGCTCGAAGTCAACGTACGGCACGGCGACGAGCAGGAGCCCTACTTGAACCTTCACGCCCTCAACGACGTCGTGGTCGGCAGGGGCGGCTCCGCCAGACTGCTCGACATCGTTGCCACCATCGACGGCGTCATCCTCACAAGCTATCGCGCAGACGCCGTAATCGTCTCCACCGCCACCGGCAGCACCGGCTACGCCCTCTCCGCCGGCGGTCCCATCATGTACCCTGAAACCATGGCGATGCTCATTCAGCCCGTAGCAGCCCACACCGGACTCCGCAGTGGCTTAATCCTGCCCGACTACACCGAGATTGAGCTTCAGGCAAGCGACAAGCACGAAGCCTTGTTGAGTGTGGACGGGTTCACCGATACCCTTCTCCATGGCGAAGACCGCGTCTCCATACGAAGAAGTCCCTACACCACGCGCTTCCTGCGTCGTCACGCTCCCACCGCGTTCTATGCCGCCCTCACCCGCCGAACGCTCGGCATGGACACTCCAACCTACAACCCGGCCGATAGCTAGTCCTGAGTACAAAGTCTGAAAGGCAAACTCGATGCAGCCAGAAGAGCAGATAGCCTCCCGCGAAATCTACGACGGCAAAATCATAAAGGTCCGCGTTGACGATATACTAATGAGAAGCGGCACGAAGTCCGTCCGTGAAGTCGTTGACCACGCCAATGCAGTCGTCATCGCGCCCATAGACGCCGATGACAACGTGCTGCTCGTGCGCCAGTACCGCTACGCTGCGGGCCAGTCTCTTCTCGAAGCCCCCGCAGGTCTGATCGAGGAAGGCGAAGACCCCGACGACTGCGCCCAGCGCGAACTCGCCGAAGAGATAGGCTACGCGTCCCGAAACCTTCGCATCCTCGGCGGCTTCTGGTCATCTCCCGGATTCTGCACCGAATTCATGTACGCCTATCTGGCCAAAGACCTCGTGCCGCGCAGCCTGCAGGCAGACGACGACGAAGATATCCAGATCGAAAAAGTCCCTCTATCCCGCATTCCTCAGCTAATAAGACTCGGCGAAATCCAGGACGCCAAGAGCATCGCCGTGCTACTCATGGCAACCTGCATCTTCGACGCCTAAACAACGTACTCTGTCCATCCTGTCCATCAATGTTAGCCCCCGTCTGACTGACCAATTACAAATTGTCACACTCTCTGGAGGAACTACCAATGCCCACTCTCGAAGAACTATTCGCCCAGGTTGACGCGCAGCGTGAAGAGATAATCGCCCTCGAACAGGCACTCGTTCGCATCCCCTCGGTCAACTCAGGCTTCATGCCCACCGGCGACGAGACCCCCGTATGCGAGTACATCCGCGACTGGCTCGCAGAAGACGGAATCCAGTCCGAAATCCTCGGACGCACTCCCGAACGAGGCAATATCATCGCCCGCATCGAAGGCAGCAACTCCGACGCCGGCCTCATGTTCATGTCCCACACCGACGTCGTACCCGTCGAAGAAATAGAGAAGTGGCGATTCCCACCTTTCAGCGCGACCATCGCCGACGGACGCATCTACGGGCGCGGCGCATCCGACTGCAAGGGTCTGCTTACCGCCCAGTTGTATGCCATGCGCCTCCTAATTCGAAACGGAATCCAGCTCGAAGACAGCCTGATCTTCTGCTCCGGCGCCGACGAAGAGCACGGCGGTCGCTACGGCTTCGGCTGGCTCGCAGAAAACCACCCTGACAAAATCAGCGCGCCCTTCGCAGTCAACGAAGGCGGCGGCACTCCAATCGACTCTCCGAGCGGTCTCACATACCTGCTGGGCACAGGAGAAAAGGGACGTCTGCAAGTCGAAATCGAGGTTAAGGGCGTCAGCTCCCACGCATCCGTCCCCTGGCAGGGCACGAACGCCTTATACACGCTGCAACGCGTCTTGCAGCGCATCGAGGCATACGAGCCGGAGCGCGACACATCCACCAGCCTATTCGATCATCTTTCAGTCTTCGCCATCGAGCACAAGCCCTCAGCCGCAAACGTCGACGAAATCATCGCCGAGATCGAGCCGGAGAACCCGCGCTTCGCCTCGATGATGCGCGCCCTCTCCCGCATGACCCTGACTCCGACCATGATTACCGGCGGCATCAAGTCCAACAGCGTCCCCGAGTCCATCCGCCTCACCTGCGATGTCCGCACGCTCCCACACCAGAGCGACGACTACCTGCGAGAGCAGTTGGATTCCATCCTCGAAGGCATCCCCAACACCACCTACGAAATCGACTACATGGCCGTGCCCAACTCATCCTCATTCGACACCGACCTGGGCAGGAGCGTCCAGAGAGCCACAGCAGCCGCGCTAGGCATTGACGACATCCAGTGGGTCCCCGCCATCAGCACCGGCTTCACCGACTCCCGCTTCACCCGACCTCTCGGCACGGTAACATACGGCTTCAACGGCTCCCACCCCGACGACGACCCAATGCTCAGCCGCGCCCACGGCACCGACGAATCCATCGGCATCAGCAGCCTCATCAGCGGCACAAAAATAATGCTAGCCCTAGCCATCGACGTCCTCAACGGCAACCTAGATTAGCGACTGTCTCTGCTTTCGTCGTAAGAATGTTTCACGTATGAAGGAGAGCTTATCCCCTCTCCCTGTGGGAGAGGGTTAGGGTGAGGGCACAATAGGTTCTGTTGACATTTGATCCACCAAGGGTTTCAGACCTGAAAAGTAGGTTTATTCTGTCATTCTGAACGGAGCGCCCATTCCCTGTCATTCTGAACGCAGCGCAGCAGAGTGAAGAATCTAAACTCGTTGCACATACGCCATTCTCCGATTTCAGACTTCTCGCTTCCCTCGAAACAATAGGAGTGACGAAGGACAACCTCAAAATGTCAACACAACCTAGCATGTATGAGTAAGAAAGCCACAAAATACGTCGTCTGCGTCAACAATGACGACTATCCTGCCGCGCTTGAATTAGGCAAAATCTATCGCACACTGCCGGATACAATCGCAGAAAAGGACCAAATGGTACGAGTCATAGACGAATCTTCTGAAGACTACCTGTACCCCTCAACCTGCTTCTTGCCAATCGAATTGACAGCAGAGATTGAAAAAGCCCTTTCTTATTGATTCTCGGCGACATTTCATTGACAGGGATTGAGATGTACGTGTAACTGGATCGTCAGAGCACGAGCGCAATTGCGGATGGCATAAGCAATCTGGGATCACGTGTTGTCAGGATTCTCCATAAAGCGCTTGATTATCCTCGACATCAGCATTTCGTTTCGCCATATCATCGCTAGCACAAGAGTTACGGCGAATGTCAAGACCACGATCCAAGCACTCCAAAGAAGCGGGTAGCAGTCAAGAAAGAATCCAACTAGTGCTATCACAGATATGAGCAAAGCTGAGTAAACGCATTGCATGAGGTAATCTAGAACATCGATGTAATATCCAGTTTTGGACAAGAAGCGCAAAACTGAAGCACCTCTCATACCCAGCAACATATTTCGCTGTGTGGCTGTAAAGCCAGCCACCACTATCCCGAAAGTCATCGTTACAGCAGGTAGAGCTTTCGAATCTGGCACCCTACCGAATCCAAATGTGAAAATGCCCACGCTGATACCAACAATTGCTGCAATGAAGAACGGAAAGTAGCGCTCTATTCTTGCCGGCATTACGAAAGAAATTCCCTCCTGACCTCAGTTAAGGCTTTCCAGCGGTCTGCATACGGGACTTTCCTTTCTACATCGTCCACTTGCAATTGACGAGTTCGCTGTTCGCGGTGTTGAATCAGATCAATTACCTTAAAGCTATCCTCCTCAAACTCCCGTCCGTCTATTGTCAAGTCTAGTTCGTAATCAGAATCACTTTGGCCAAGCAGAAAATCAACAGTGTTCCATAGTCTATCCAAGAGCAAAGCGCTTCCTCTCTCTGGTGAAGCATCTATTGAAATATTTGCAAAACCAGCTCCAAAATGGTCTCCGACGGCCCTTATAGCACCCACACCAGCCTCATGGTCGGCGTTCGTTAGGGCCGGCAGTGCTACACCTATTGTCAAACTGCGGATCGTCCTATATCTTCGCGCCCTAGATGCTGCTTCATCATCTAGTAGCGGAACCAATTCATATGTGGTTCCCGGGAGAGCGAACTTCGTTATGTAACGTGCAACCGTCAGACGGCTCATCCCGCGCTGAGAGGATTCAAGGAAAATAAGATCCTGTTGCGGGTCATAGAGCATTGCTGTCTCATGTGCGAAGTATTCATCGTGCTGGATGCCAAATGAAGCAACATGCGTTGTCTGGCTAAAGTGTCCAGGTCCATCAAACGCGGCCGTGGCAAAATTTAACAGATAGCAAGAGTCCTGTTGTGTGTAGTGCTCCAAGCGACGTATTTTACCGTCCACATCTTTGTTCTTATCCGTAAATGATGCGGTACAAGCAGCATCTATAGACCTACTGAATGAATCAGAGTTATCGATCAGGCGGAACTGCTGCTCATTAGTGTCTTCAGCCCTAAGTCTGTATACGTTCACTGTGAACGGTTTTTCAGGCATCAATTCAATCCTTGACCAAACTTACAACGTCCATATTATTACGGCCTTTCAACGTTTATACGGCGCTGCTGTCACCGTTGGCACTATCTCTCTCTCCTGCACCCGCTGGACACCACCCATACCCCTCCACAACGCCCCATTAAGCACCGCCCGCAATCCCGGATCACACCATACCACTCCCCAACCGACTACCGCACATTTGACTTCCCCTCCGCATCACTAGTACGACGCAATTCGACACGCGCCCGCTCCTCCTGAACCTGCACAATCGCAGAGCCACCTAGGTGACCAATTCCCGCGGCCACGGCGGCAACATACTTCTGATCGACGGCAGCCGCGATCTCCGCCGGGACATCGACCTCTCGGGCAAGCTCGGTTGCGAGCCGCACATCCTTCGCATCCGATCTTACGAACGCGAAACCGGCCGGATCGAAGTCCCGATCGAAAACCGACTCGAACCGGCCAATCTTGGGGCTGGATGCCGAGCCGGCGGCCATGACCGCCGATAGCGTCTCGAGGGGCACACCGGCCTTAAGACCCATTGTAAGCGCCTCCGCCAGCACGCCAAATGTGGTGTGGCTGACAAGATTGTTGCACAGCTTGCAGATGGCTCCCGACCCGACGGTGCCGCAGTAAAAGATTCGACTAGGGTCGGCGATGGCATTGAGCACCGGTCGGACGCGTTCCAGCGTGTCCGGATCCCCTCCCACCATCACAGTCAGCATACCCAGGTCCGCGGCATCCGGTCCGGAGCCCTTGCTGACGGGTGCGTCAATATATGCGACACCCCTCTCGGAGCAGATCTGGTGCAGCTTTCGGACGGTGCTCGGCGAGTTCGTCGCCAAGTCGATATACACCGAGCCCTCCGCAGCGCCATCGAGCACACCCTGATCTCCATTCACCACCGCCTCGACTTCCACCGGCCCCGGCAGCGATCCCATAACCACATCGCTCCCCCGGGCAGCATCCGCCGGCGTCTCGGCCCACACCGCCCCCGCCTCCAGCAAGTCCGTCGCCGCCTCCGGTCGCACATCATGCACCTTAGTCCGGTGTCCCTCGTTCACGACATTCATCGCCATAGGCTTCCCGATATTACCGAGCCCGATAAACCCGACGTTCATATTGTTCTCCTTAGAGCGGTTCTAGCGAGCATATCAGCCGAAACATTACTAACGACTGCAGAAGAGTTTCAGCACCAGTACCCCTAAATCTCCCAGTACCGCCCATACCTCTCCACAACCGCCTCATTCAGTACAGCCCCCAATCCCGCGCCATCCGGCATCCACAGCCTTCCACCCTCAACGCGCTCATACGGCCGCACCAGCTCCGCCCTCCAGTCCGCCTCATACACCGCATGCTCCAGGTGTATCACCCCCGGCATCGCCGCCGTAGCATGCCCGCCCCCAATCAGCGACACCGGCCCCGACGGACTGTGCAGCGACACATCGCCGCCCGCATCCATAGCCGCGATTCCCGCAGCCCTTGCCTCCGCCAGCCCGCCGCAATACTTCACATCCGGCATAACCACATTCAGCGCGCCGCATTCCACAATTGCCCTGAAGAATTCGCGCCCATACCCCGACTCGCCGCCCGCGGTTATCATCGACACCTCCCGTGCAATCGCAGCCAACCCCTCAGCATCCTTCATCGGCTCCACTGGCTCCTCGAACCACCCGATATTCGACTTAGCAAGCTGCTCCGCCACCAACGGTGCAGTATGCCGCTCGAATCGGCTGTGGCAGTCCACCAGCACCATAACATCATCGCCCACCGCCGCCCTCACTGCAGCCACCCGCTCGATCCCCACTCGCGCCACATCAAGTATCGCCTCCCGCGTCGAAGGCGGCCCCACCCCGTCGAACGGCGCGCACTTCACGATCCTGAACCCCCGTGACACCGCCAGCTCTGCCGCCCTGCCGAACGACGCCGGCGACCTGTCCCGCGTCAGCAAGTGCCTGTTGACATTCGCGTACAGCAGCACGCTCTCCTGCGGCGTCCCACCAAGCTCCTCCGCCAGCGTTATGCCCCGCCTCTGCGCCCGCAAGTCGCTCACAGCAGTTCGCAACCCGCTCACCGCCGTCGCCAGCGCCATATTCGCCTGCATATCCGACACCGCAAGCCCAAGCATCCCTTCCACATCCCCTTCATCAGCGATCTCCCGCCCCTTCAGACGCCCAGCAAGCTCCACCGTCAACCGCACCGCCTCAGCAGTATTCCCGCCGCATGTAATCTCCGCAACCGCGACTGTTCCCTCCCCGTCATACACCTCCACGAACGTCCAGGTCGTCGCCTCCGATGCCTTCACCTCCGCAAACCGCACCCTATTAATCTTCAATCTCTCGCTCAAGCTGATGTCTCCCCTTTTGGCCGAGTTCGTACTGACTCTACCGAAGAACAATCTCAGCTATTCGCTCCCTCCCCTGATCATCCCTCGCATCGTTTCAATCGAGTCAGCACACTCAGGCCTCAGCAAGCAGCCGCATCGTTCGCATCCGCGATTCCTCAGAATCCCCAACCGTCACGACGCTCGCCAGCACCTCGTCTGCACCCCATTCGAACATCTCGCGAATCTTCAGTGCGACCGTCTCCTCATCTCCCGCAAGCAGCACCGAATCCAGCATCTCGTCCGTCCACCCGCTCTCCTCCGATCCCGCGAACCCGGCGGCCCCGAACATCCGAGCATAGAACGGGTTATACGGGAAGTACCCTAGTTGCTCCCTCACTCCTTGCCGCGCCGCCGCAAGATCATCCGTAACGCACACCGGCGCATGCACCACCAGCGGCGGCGTATCTCCGCCCGCTCCCTCGGCAGCCGCCCTCATCGCAGGCAACGCCGTATCACGCACATACGGATGCGGGCACACCCAGCTTATCGCCCCAATTCCCTCTGCGCCGCACATCTCGAACGATCGCGGCCTTAGCGCAGACGCCATCACCGCAACATTCGTCGGCGCGGGCAGCGACGCCTTAGCAACGATCTGCTCCCCTTGAAAGTCTATCTCACCTTCCTCCAGCAACCCCTTAAGCACCCTCACATACTCAGTCAGATGACCCAACGGCGCCTCAAAGCCCGCCCCAAAGGTCTCCTGCATCGCCTGCAGGTGTCCAGGCCCCACGCCAAGCCGTAATCGTCCCGGCGCAACCGCGTCAATCGTCTGCGCCTGTCGCGCCGCCGTTATCGGATGCCGCGACCACGTCTGCATAATCGAAGTGCCCAGCTTTATCGCATCCGTTCGCGCACCCGCCACCGCCAGCGCCGTCAGCGCATCACCCGCGTCGCCGCCTGACGTCAGCCACGCCGCCTTCACCCCCACACTCTCCGCCTCTACGACCGAGTCAATAATCGACTGGGCATCCGGAGCCGGAATCGAAATTCCCACAATCTTCTCACTCATAACTGCGGCACCCCTCATTCCTCATGCTTGCTACAATATCCGTACAGAACTAACGCCCACAACCGCGTCGAAGCGATTATAGCACGGCCTCTGCACTATACATTCTAAGCGAACAACACCGATGTTTCCGTCCTAGAGCTGCGAGTCTCTTCCCCCTCGATGGGCGAAGGCTAGGATGGGGGTGACGGATACCTTACTCTCTTCTCGCATTTTGGTTAGAGTATTCCTATCTCATCTCTGGTGTAGAATGAAATGCGAAAGAAAGACGTTGAAAATGGCTACACGCGATGGACATCCTCTACAAATACGTTACTCACGAAAGAGCACTTACCTGTATCCCTGAAGTTGGCGACGGCACTCTTCGAGCCACTCAGCCAGCAGCACTTAACGATCCGTTCGAATGTGCTGTTACACCCACTTATATCTTTCCAAGCGAAGAGGAGGAGAACCAAGAATTAGCAGATATTCTTACTGAAATGAACAAGAGCAGGCCAAAATCCTCGGCGGACATATATGAGGCTAGAAAAGAACACGGCAGCCTATTCACGCGCCAATTGGTTTCTGAGCAGCTTTCAACAAGGTATGGCATCGTCTCGTTCAGCAAAGATCCTTTCCACCCGCTCATGTGGTCTCACTACACTGGAGATGGCTCAGGATTCGTCATTGGCTACGAAGCGACAGAACTCGGCAAACTTACCAGTATGGAGGGAGGTCTGCGAAGCGTTGCGTATCACAGCCAACCGCCTAGGATTCTTGGGCCAATAGTCCTAGTATCGCCTGACTCCAACTTGCCAGTTCTTCTCTCCATCAAGAGCGATCACTGGTCCTATGAGAACGAATGGCGCTTGATCGTAGAGTTGAATCGAACAATCGGAACGGGAGAATCTGACCAACTGGGTCAACCCATAAATTTAGTCCAAGTACCAAACGAGGCGGTCGTGAGTGTGTACTACACCGAAAGAACGCCGTATCAAGTCGTTAAGTTGATTAGCCGACGCTTAGCAGACAAGAACAATCGATACCGTGCAGCAGGTCCCCGCAAGCTTGTAATGTCCTTCACCTCCTACGGCTACGAAGAAGCTCCCGACGACCAGCAATCCTAAGAGTGTCCGAGATGATTGTTCAGTTGCTAGAAGCTCATTCTGTGACCTTTGTGCCTTTTGTGGCTATTCCCCCCTTGACAATCCAAACAGTCGTCCGTATCATAGGCTGCAATAAGTACAAGTGTTCGCTCCTCGACACACCGTCATATAATTTTGTGGTTTCTGTGCCTTCTGTGGCTATCCCCCCTGACAACATGCAAACACAACCTAGAGACGAACGCCAAATCAGAATCCTATGCGATACAGTTAGACAGACCGCCTTCGAATTGCATGCATATCTCAGGAGTGGGCATCTCGAAAAAGTCTATGAAAATGGACTCGCTCACAGGCTCAGAAAGCTCGGTCTGACAGTCGAGTGTCAAAAGCCTCTGCAAGTACGCGACGAAGACGGCACTGTTCTTGGAGACTACTTCGCTGACCTATTCGTACAACGCTGCCTCATCGTTGAACTGAAAGCTGTCAAAGCTATCGCCCCCGAACACATCGCTCAGGCGCTAGGTTATCTCCGCGCCGCTCGCCAACGAGATGCGATGATAATCAACTTTGGTGCTCAAAGGCTGCAAGTCAGAAAACTCATTCTGTGACATTTGTGCCTTTTGTGGCTATTTCCCCTTGACAACCCAAACATCCGTGCGTAACATAGATGTCAATGCAAAAGAACAAAGTTCGCAACAACCTGTCGGATCACATTTCTGACAACTGATAGCTGAGAACAATGTGCAACCAAACCGCCCTACAACAGAACATCGCCGGCATCACCAAAGACGGCTACGACATCGCCATCTTCCTCGCAGACACCATGCGCGGCGAAACCCCGGGCGTCAAAGTCTGCCACCGCATGGAAGCCGCGAAGCACCTCATCAGGTACGGCTTCACCGACACCGACTGCGAAACCACCTCTGACCGTCTTTCCCGCGCAGGCGGGAATCCAGTCGAGGAGGAGCAGGGCGGTGACGAAACCCCCGTCCAAAGTCCCCTCTCCCCAGGGGAGAGGGCTAGGGTGAGGGGAGAAGAGATTGCAGCCCCCGTCACCCACCTCGACATCCTCAACTACCAGATAGCCCACCTAATCCGCCACGAGACCGCCGAAGGTCACACCGTCGTCAACTTCCTCGTGGACATCATGACCGGCAGAGACAGGCCATTCACCCCCAGGAAGTTCCGCATCAAGCCCGCAGACCGTATGGCAGCAGCAAGAGAACTCCTGAGACGCGGCTTCGGAGACCTCGGCTCACGCCGCAAGCTCTCAGACACCACCGACGAGTCAAACGCCTACGACACCCTTCACACCGACCTCGCCAGGCGAATGCGCGAATACAGCGAGCGCGGCACCGACACCGTCCGCTTCCTCTTGGAAGTGATGTCAGACCCCGACCCTGACCTAGAGTTCACCATCCATCACCGCATGTCAGCAGCCCAAGAGCTTCTGCGCCGTGGCTGGGACACCAACTACGAAGCAATCAAGCCTGAGCACCTCCAAGCCTACTGGCGCGACGACCAATCCCCGCGTCTCACCGTAGGTCAGAAAAAGACCCTAGCCGGCCTCTCAACCACCATCGACGACTACGACAGCTACGACGACACCGACTACGAAGCCATAGCCAAAGAGATCAGAGAAGAAGAAGACCGAGACGACAACTCAAAGCCTCTTCGTTTCCAAGAGACCGTCCCATCTTCTCGCCATTCCTCCGAAAGCAGAAATCCAGAAGACCGCCAAGCCGCCAGTGCTGCTACAAAGCTCCCTCTCCCTCAGGGAGAGGGTTGGGGTGAGGGTGAGAAATCCCCTACATCCAAGTCAGACAACACCCCGTCCACCCCGACCCTGCCGAAGAGCCTACCCCATATGGAATCAGGCGACGAACCCGCCGACCGCAAATCAATCATCAAAGAGTTCAAGGAAGCCATGGGCAGAGGCGACGAGCGAGCCGCCCTCCGCGCAGAGGCAAAGTACCGCCGCATAGACGTAAAACCAGAAAAGAACATCTATGACTACGGCCCCAACGACCCCGACCCGACAATCGACTACTACTTCGAACCCCTAAACCCCGAAGAGCAGGCAAAGTTCGACGAAGAAGACAGACGCGAGCACGGCCTGACCGAAGAAGAGATCGCAGACTATTCAAGCATGCCCGCGCCGCGCGGCATGTCGGACCCGCTAGTGCAGCTTGCCGAAGCCGCCGAAGCCCACAACACACCCATCCTCCCCAACCCGCTCGCCCCCAAGCGCAAAACCCCCACCATCCGCAGCCCCTAACCTCAAAGTCCCCTCTCCCTCAGGGGAAGAGCTAGGGTGAGCACCTCCTATCTATCATGTACATCAATGTTAGCCCCGGTCTGACAACTGACGGCTGATCGCCGACCGCTAAATGCTGACTCCTCGTTTGGCATGCCCCTGCTATTGATGTAAAATACAAGACATCACTGGCAAGGATATGCTTATGGACGGCTTGATCGAACACGAAATTCCGCAGGGTAAACTGCCCACGATGCTCGTCGCCTTCGCCGGCTGGCCAGATGCCGCCGAGGCAGCAACTAGGGCATTGCGCTTCCTCGTCCGTAAGTTGCGCGCAACAAAATTCGCCGAAATAGACCCCGAAGAGTTCTACGACTTCACTCACGTCCGACCTCATTCCCGCGTCAATCGGCGCGGTGAGCGAACCACGCGCTGGCCCCAGAACGACCTCTACTACTATCAGCCCGAGGACGAGTCCCGCTCCCTGCTGATATTCATCGGCACCGAACCCAACCTAAAGTGGCGGACCTACTCCCACATCCTGACGAGCATGGCGCAACGGCACGAAGTCGATCTGATAGTGTCATTGGGCGCACTGTTAGACGCTGTGCCCCACACCCGCGAGCCCCGCGTAACGGGCAGAGCGAGCTCAATCGAACTAACGCAGAAAGCCGAATGGCTCGGCATCAAGAACTCCGGCTACCAGGGACCCACCGGCATACACACCGCCTTCATGGACGCCTGCACTCAGACAGGCATGTCACAGGCAAGCATCTGGGGACACTGCCCGCACTATGTCAACACATCCCCCGACCCAAAGGTCAGCCACGCCCTGCTCACCCGTCTCCGCAGCCTCATCGACATAGATATTGACCTAGAAGAATTGTACATCGCCGGCAACACCTATCAGGAAGAGGTCGATAAAGTTATCGCCAAGCAGCCCGACGTCAGCAGCTACGTCCGACGCCTCGAACGGCGCTACGACGAAGCCCGCACCGCAACCGAAGAGATTCCCAGCTCCGAAACAATGGTGCAGGAACTCGAAAACTTCCTCCGCAGCCAGAGCCAGGGTACCGACGAATCGGACGCCTGACCAACTCGCACCCTACTCCTCCAGCCACACCCGCGCCCAGTGCGAATACTCCGACCCCGCGAAGTTCGGCTCCAACCCCTTCACATTCGGCCACCAGGCCCACATCGACACCGCCGCCGCCGGCATAAACCGGTAGGCATTCTCCAATGCAAGCCGCTGCGCCTCCACCGCAAGCCGCCGCCGCTCCTCCGGCTCATACTCCCCCGCCTGCGCCAGTATCAGCGCATCCAGCGCCTCATCCTTATGCTCTGTCGTACTCCACGCCCCCTCGCTGCTCAGCACCGCCAGCATGTATGCGTTCGGCGACGCCACCGGCGCCATGGGCCCCACAAACATCTCGTATTCCCCGCCAAACCACACCTGTTCCCCGAACCGCCGCCGGTCCACAATCTCCAGCTCTGGCGCAAATCCCACGCTTCCCATCTCCTCGGCAATCCGCTCCGCATGCATGCGATACTCCGCGCCAAAGTCCCCCACTTGAACCGACACTGGTATCGGCAGTGAATCCACTGCTTCTGCGAGCAGCCCCGTAGCGCGCGAGTGGTCATCGAAGTATCCCGAAAGCTCGTCCTCACCCAAATACCAGCTCGCCATGCCCAGCGGCACTCCCTGCGTCAGATACGCACCGCCACCCCATACCTCTTCGATTGCACGATCAGGGCGCATCGCCAGCATTGCCGCGCTCCGCACTCTCACATCATCGAATGGAGGATTGCTGACCTTGAATGCTACTTCCAGCCCTCTGCCCATTTCTTGGAATGCTAGCATAGAAGCGTCCGGCTTCTGTTGCCTGAATTCGTCCCACTCCGCGGGCTGCAGCTGAAGTACATCCACGTTGTTCACCCGAAAAGCCGCGTACGCCGTACTGCTGTCAGGAATCGTGTGCATGCGAAGCCGGTCTAGCCGCGGCGCCTCCTCCTCGAAGTAGTTCTCATTGCGCCGGAATGTAAAGGCCATTCCTTCGTGCACTTCCTCGAAGACCCATGGCCCAGAGCCTACCGTGGGACCATTAAGCAAGTCGCCAGAAAGCTCAACTGCTTCCCGCGCGACAATCTTGGAGTGCCCGTCGGCGAGCGACGCGAGAATGTCAGCGTCCGGAGCGAGCAGGGTAACTCGCAGCAGGTTTTCCGCAGGCGCGGCTATCGTATCCACGATGTGTAGCAAGGCACCATTCGGTGCCCCCTCCGACCGCTGCCGTTCATAGCTGTACGCTATATCACCTGCCACCACACTCCGCCCATTGACCGGAGCTACATCCTGCCACATCACATCCTCGCGCAGTCTGAACTCGAATGTAGTGCCGTCAACCATCGTCCATCCGCTGCAAATCTCGCACTCGATATCCAGACTGGGCAGTTCAACATCATCTCCACTCTGAAAACGCATCAACCTGCTGTAAGCAATTCCGGGTCCCCACGCCGCCAATGCCTCTGAAACATCGCGATGCACATCCTCATGCTGCACCGCTTGGCGGTTCACAAGATTCAGTGTGCCCCCTCGATTGTCTTCGCTCCCACTTACTTGTCCCGCAGGTGACTGCGTAATTGAAGGTGTGGGAACTGAAGGCGTCAGTGTAGGTACCGCTGTGGGCGGCAGCGATATGACCGAGGCTGTGGGCGTTTGCCCGAATCCGTTCCGCGACTCAGATACTGGCGCAGGAACTGATCGTACCGGGATTGGTGTGGGTACTGGAGTCGGCGGTGATGGAGTGTTAGGCGGAAGCGACGTTGCGGCGGGCGAAGGCGCAACATCATCGTCCGAGCATGCGATAAGCGATACCCCCAGCAACATGCAGATGAAGAGAGCCAAAAACCCAATTTGGACACGAATAAACAATTTGAAACTCTGCTCACATCTACTGATTATGCAGCAGGAAGTTACCCTGTTGAACGGGGTTTTGTATAATGCCGAATGTGAGACTAACACATTGGATACACGGAGATAAGTGATCAGATGCTTATAGACTGCCATGTACATCTGGATTCCTACTCAGACGAAGAAGTCTCTGAGGTGTTGGGGCGCGGACGCGACGCGGGTGTCGCCTTCGTTATTTCTGCCGGAACCACCGTCCCATCCTCAGAACGCTCGATATCCTTGTCTGCGAAGTTCCCTGATTTCTTCTCTGGCGTCGGCATTCACCCAATGGACATCAGAGAGCCTTTCAATGACGCAACATACGCCCAGCTGAAACAACTCGCCGTATCGAACGAAAAAGTGCTCGTCATAAGCGAGATAGGGCTGGACTTCATGGAAGGCGCGCCCGACAGAGCCGTGCAGTATTCTGCATTCCGTGAGCAGATTCGGCTTGCAAGGGAACTGCGTTACCCAATCGTCTTCCACAGCCGAGAGGCACACGACGAAGTATTTCGGATACTGCGAGAGGAGCGGGCATTCGAAGTCAGCGGCGTGATGCACTACTTCCAAGGTGATCTCGACACTGCCAAACGCGCCATAGATTTAGGCTTCTACATTTCACTGGCACGCCCTCTGTTGCGCTACACATACCTGCAAGAGGTCGCAGCCGCCATTTCGCTCGATCACATCGTGCTCGAAACAGACGCTGCCCCACAGCCATTCAAGGCAAGGCGCGAAAACTGGACGGAACCTCGCCATACGCGCGTCATAGCCGAACGTCTAGCTGAGTTGCAAGAGACGTCAGTCGAAGAAATAGAGGATGCCACATCCCGCAATATACGCAGCCTGCTGGCCGAGCGTTGGGAAGTTGTGCAGAGGCATGTCAAGGTATAATCTTCGAACTTAAACGCCCGGCTGTATCGGCAGAAACAACACCATTAGCCCGAAAATGCCCACTAGCCATCCAAGCGCGGCGCAAATGAATGCTCGTACCCAATCGAATTGCTGCGTTTCACGGATGGCAACCCAACCCGCGGGGAACATCCACAATGCTGAGAAGGACAGAAAGAATATACCCACGACCGGGATTCCAGCGAACACTGCAAACGCTCCGGGCGCAAATGTCATCCCGAGACTTCTGAGAATTTGACGAAACCCAGCCTGCCCGCCTAACAGCTTAGTGCCTACGATATAAACAATTCCCGCCCACATGAACCAGCCGGCTAGTCGAGTGTAAGCGGAAAGCAGAAGGATTACCCAGGGAGGTGACTCCTGCAGCGTGACGGGAGGCTGGCTCTGCAGGCCCAATCCCAGAGCAAGACCGGACACGACAACTATACCCAGGGCGTAGAAAATCTCCTGTGGCTCATCGGTTAGGTCCCTGTAAAGGCTACCATTCAAGAGTGCTGCGCGAATTGCCCTGTTCAACAATTAGTAATCTCTATTCTGCTCTAGGAAAGTATTGCGCACAAAGGTGAGACAAATAGCGACACTGTCACGGATTCCGCCGATGCGCTATGCTTCAAGTTAGTGTATAATGACTTGTACAGACGCTTATGAAGGTTATAACCTTTGACTTATGAATTCAACTAATTTCCACCAGCTTTATATCTTCTTCAAGGTGGCGCGTCTGCAAAGCTTCTCCAAAGCAGCGCAGGAACTTTCCATCAGTCAGCCAGCGGTGTCAATTCAAGTACGCGAACTTGAGAACTCGCTAGGCACTTCGTTGCTGCATCGCATGCGGCGCGAATTACGGCTAACCGAAACAGGTGAAGCTGTTTTCAGCTACACGCAGCGCATATTTGCCCTTGCTGAGGAGATGCACAGTGTTGTGCAGGACATCCAAGGCCTTCACTCAGGCAAGCTAACCATTGGCTCGTCAACCACACCGGGTGAGTATATTTTGCCTTGGCTGATTGGTAAGTTCAGGAGAGAGCACGCTGGCATCCAAGTATCTATGACCATTGCAAACACGCAGTCGGTCATCGACCAGATATATGCCCATGAACTCGATCTGGGAATGGCAGGATCTCCTGTCAATGTCAAAGGGTTGGCATCTTTTCCGTATGTACAGGACAACATTGTTGTCATATCGGCGCCTAATCATCCTTTGGCTCAACAGGAAAAGATCAGCATCAGAGAATTAAGGAAGCACGATTTCATTATGCGGGAGCCGGGTTCAGCAACCCGGAAAACTGCTGAGGTGCTTCTAAACGCACGCAATATAGAACCTCAAGTTACCATGGAGCTAGGCAGCAATGAAGCCATTAAGCGCGCCGTTGCGGCCGGTTTAGGTCTGGGCGTCCTATCAGAATTCTCCGTTACACCCGATGTCGCCGCCGGCATGATTAAAGTATTGCAGGTGTCCCGTTGGGAGTGCCACAGGCAGTTGTCCGTGTTCTATCGCGATGACAAGTACTTGTCTGCTGCCCAAAGTGCCTTCCTGGAATTTCTGCGCAACGATCAGTCGCGCTTTGACTTGAACGCGGAAATACTCGGCGTCTGATCAGTCGTTTCACGGACTATCGATCTGTTCCCTTTGCGATTTCAGCTTACGCTACAATCTCGTGTGAAATTACTACTTTCAAGTTCAGAGGTGTTACACTAATGCCGCTACCAACCACTTCCGGCCTAGCTCTGAAAGAGTGGGCGGTCGCAGTCAAAGCGCTTGCCAAAGGCGAGCAGATTCTCATCCTCCGTAAGGGCGGGATCCACATAGAGGACAAAGAGTTTCGTGTCGTGCATCCTGCTTTTCTGCTGTATCCGACATTCGAACATCAACGCGGCGACCTTGTAAAGTCAGGGAGCCACGACGACTTTGAGCAAAGTCTTTTAGAGCATGGGAACCCAGGTGAGATCACATTTGATTACTGGTGCAAGGTAACCGACAAATTTGAAGTCAGCGACCAGGATTTGCTGGACAACATAGCCCCACACCACATATGGACAACCGACTACGCAAGCAAACGCCTGCATTGGCGTCCCAAGCAACCCTTGACTGTCGCGCTCTTGCGCGTTTATACCATGCGGCAACCGCAGTTGCTCACCGTCCTCGATGAATACGGCGGCTGCAAGTCCTGGGTAGAGTTAGGTCAGAATGTGCCACTGGGCGATATGACGCCAGTGTTAGACGATGATTCATACGAAGCGCAGGCGAGAGTCATCCGCCAGGCATTGGATGCGAAAGCGCCCGTAGCGTAGTTCGACTGACGGACGCTCCTGAATACACATAACCCATTCATAAATTTAGAGGCAGTGTTCTTTGAAATACAGACAACTTGGTAATACGGACCTCAGTGCTTCCGAAGTCGGCTTCGGAGTGTGGACAGTTGGAACTAGCTGGTGGGGCAAGATTGAAGAACCGCAGGGCATCAATCTGCTCAGGCAGGCTTTCGACCTCGGCGTCAACTTTTTCGACACAGGCGATACATACGGGGAAGGCTATGGTGAGGAGATACTCGCCAAGGCCTTGAAGCAGCAGCGGCACGACATCGTCATCGGAACCAAGTTCGGCTATGACTTCTACACGCATGTCGTCCGCGAAGGACACCAGGAACGCCCACAGAAGTGGACACCGGGTTTCGTGCGATATGCCTGCGAGCAGAGTCTACGGCGTCTCGATACCGATTACATTGACCTCTATCAGCTCCACAATCCCAAGATGGACGCTATAGAGGACGACGAGTTGTTCGACACGCTTGACGAACTAGTGAAAGAGGGGAAAATACTTCACTACGGGTTTGCGATCGGCCCTGATATAGGATGGGAGGAAGAAGGGACGGCGGCCATCGAATATCGAGATGCTCAGGTGATGCAGATAATCTACAGCATCCTTGAGCAGGACCCGGCGCGAGCTTGGTTCCCACTGGCGCGGGAACGGAAGACAGGCCTGATCACACGAGTGCCGCATGCATCCGGAATGCTGGATGGCACCTACACTAAGGATACGGTTTTCGAAGCCAGCGACCATCGCAGCCACCGCAGACAGGAATGGCTGAATACTTCGCTCGCCAAGATCGCCCACTTAGATTTCCTGATGGAAAATATGGACGCCACCATTGGACAGATCGCCATCAAGTTCGCGCTATCTGGGGACATGGTTGCGTCCGTGCTTCCAAATATCACCAACATACTGCAGCTGACAGAGTTCGCCGCTGCATCGGAGACAGAGGACATTCCACAGGAGTTTCTCGACCAATTGAACGAACTTTATGACGAGAACTTCTTAGTTGCACAGGCCGCGGAAACTGTAGCTGACTAGCTAAAGAAGCGCCAATCAACCCGTTCGGGGCGCAATCTCGAAGGATTACGCGACCTTTCCGATCGTATATTTTCGGAAATTGGAGGACGCCGCTTCTCGTTTAATGAGTATCCCGAATATGCTTGTCTGGGACTTACGTCATTGCGTTACGCGATGTCACGACTGTTACTCACATCAAGCGTGGGCGCATCGTCAATGGCGGCCGAGTCGTCCCCGATATGAGACTTCCGGCGGGTGTGGCGCCTGCTGTTGTTGGCGACAACGCGCTTCATCTCACCTTCAATCAAGCTGAAGTCTCTCTGTGGGATAAGGTGCAGTGTGTCGAAGAACGCGAGCGGCCAACTTTCCGGCAGCCAACGCTTCACGTACTCCATCCTTGGCGCCAGCAACAAGGCATCAATATAGTCTTCTTCCCGAAGTACTATCTCAGGCTTGATTCTCACTCTATATGGGTAGTTCTCACCGCGTGTTCCCACGTTCCATATAGGTGTGCGATCCTCGAAATATCCTGATGTTACGCAAACCACGCCAGTCCACTTGCGAAGTTGTCTTACATATAGAAGCATGCGATCGTCAGGCTGCATTCGCTGTGCCCGGCGGCGGTATTTTGCCCCCATGCCGAAGATACTGTAGCCCTTATCTTGCGTAACGTGAAAATCATCTAATGTAGTTGAGACCATCCAATAGTTTCTGCCCATATCAACGAATGTCCCCGTGCAGTGTCGGTGTATTTACCTATACTATCATGCTTGGCAACACACTTAAGCTTGACATAGTAGAGCTGCCCCGACGATTACACCCTCTCAATTCCAGGCATCAACTGAGTTCCCGCATTATCCTATACATGTGCAAAAACAGCTTGAAGCCCTCCTTAGAGAATTCCACTCGTCCAACTGGGCGCGTCGGATCAAGATGGTCGAAGAACGAGAACTCGGTATAGTGGATGCCTCCGCGCGACTCCAAAGCGTCCACTAGACGGCGCGACTCTTCCGACGGCACCAGCTTGTCTTCGCGGTCATGCATCGCCAACACCTTTGCGTGCAGATCGCCGATGTTAGTGCTGGGCGATATGCGTCTCAGCGTCTCAAGGGATTCTGTCGGCAAACGCCCTAGTAGCCGATATGCCGTTTCGAGGTCGGGTGAACTCAGCAATTCATGCACAACAATTGCATTATCGGAGAGATTGTCCGGAGCGTCCGTGCCCTGTTCAAGCGTCTCGAGCAGTAGGGCACGTTCAACAGCGTCGTCTACCGATTCCAGCAGATGTATTTGCACGACCTCTTTGCTCAGTGTGTCGGGCTCCCAAGGTCTGGTCTCTCCATCATAGAAGCGGCGCCCGGAGACGACGGAGGCTATCAGATCCTGCGCGTTGTAGTATCCGCCGAACGAGTTGACTACCCTAACGTCTTCTCTGATGCGCTCGTCTTGGGCAGCAACCATCGTAAGGGAGGCGCCCACGCAGAAGCCTGCCATCCCTACCCTGTTGCTATCAACCATTTCAAGCGCACTTAAATACTCGAAACCTCGCACTAGGTCATCTACTTCCTGGTCCGCCACTCGCCTTTCCGCCATACGTTCCGACCACGGAATCATTACAACGATGCCTGATCTCGCCATAGCATTAGCGACATTGACTACGCGTTCGTCGTTCTTTCCGGCGGGGTTGACTCCCAGAAAAAACATAACCGCGCTGTGCTCTCCGCCGCCTGACGGCACATAGAGGTCGGCCGTTCCTTTGCCGCCATCATGGAGGGGATAAGTGACTTCCTTTCGCTCAGGTGTATCCGTGAACCATTCGGCAGGCTTAACCGGAACATTGGGCAGTACTTGGGGCACGAATCCAAGCGCGCGTATCGTCGCCCTGACTTGAGGCGTGAAGGACAGAAGAAGCGCCGCTGCGCCAATCGCAAAGACAGTTATGAACACTTTGAAGAGACGAGGGGAGCTTGCAGCAAAGGACTTGATGGACTTCACGACATTCCAAATGCTATTCTTACGCCGAATCGATGAATGACAGGATACCACTGATGAGCATGTCCTGCGAAATACAGACAGATGGCCCGCGCGTGGGTGCCGTAATTGTCGCAGCCGGGGAGAGCCGGCGCATGGACGGCATCGACAAGATTCTATACCCTCTAAGCGAATTGCCGCTTATCTGGCATAGTATCTCAGCGTTATCGGCACACCCGCAGATATGCGAAATCGTCCTAGTCACCTCAAGAGGCAGAATCCCTCAGATGAATACGCTCTTGAGCGACAATGGATTTACCAACTCTGTCATAGTGTGTGAGGGCGGCGAACGCAGGCAGGACTCCGTGCGGCAAGGCCTGGAACGGCTCGGCGATTGCGACCTAGTTGTGGTACACGATGGCGCACGCCCCTTCATAACATCGGAACTGCTTGACAGGGGCATATCAATGGCGAGTCTTACCGGCGCCGCAACCGCTGCCGTCCCAGTTAAGGACACCATCAAGGAATCTGACGAAGAGGGCGTTGTTGTGCGAACCATACCACGAGATCGGCTCTGGTCAGTACAGACACCGCAGATATTCAGAACATCGCTGCTCAGAAAGGCGCACAGTCTTGTGCAGGACATCGTTACAGATGACGCTTCTATGGTGGAAGCGATTGGACATCCGGTTAAACTGTTCTTCGGCTCATACTCCAACATCAAGATAACTACTCCCGAAGACCTAGCGATAGCCGACGCCATTATGAATCGCAGAGCCAATACGGGTCGCGAGCATCGAGAATGACAGTCCGCTCCGGCATTGGCTTTGACGTACACCCTTTGGTTCAAGGGCGTGCACTTGTACTTGGAGGAATTGCGATTCCTTTCGAGAAAGGGCTTGCTGGCCACAGCGATGGGGACGTACTGATTCACGCAGTGATAGACGCAATACTGGGCGCGGCCGCGCTCGGCGACATCGGAACGCACTTCCCGCCGGGCGACGACAGATACAAGGGTGTTGCCAGTGGTAAACTGCTTCACATTACTCTTGAACTGCTGAGGGGTAATCGTTGGCGCGTTACCTTCGTTGATGCTACAATACTCGCCGAACGCCCAATTCTGAAGCCCCACATGGGCAGAATACGCGAGTCGCTCGCCGCCACACTGCAACTGAGAGAAGACTGCGTAAGCGTCAAGGCGACAACAACCGACGGTTTGGGATTTATCGGGCGCGGTGAAGGCATTAGCACTTTGGCGATAGCAACTATTGAACGAATAACATGAAACTCTACAATACACTCTCCGGCAGTAAAGAGGAGTTCACTACTCCCGATGGCAAAGTCCGGATGTATGTGTGCGGCATTACCCCCTACGCACCCTCCCACATTGGACACGCTATGATGTCGGTCGTTTTTGATGTCGTGAGGCGTTACCTTGAATACAAGGGGCTCGCTGTCACACACATTCAAAACTTTACCGATGTTGACGACAAGATTATAACCGCAGCCAACGCCAGCGGCGTCTCGACTGATGAACTTGCTGAGACCAACATCCGACAGTACCTCGAAGAGATGGACGCCTTAAACGTCTTGCGCGCTCACACTTATCCCAGGGCTACGACCGAAATTCCAGCAATCGTAGGCATGATCAAGTCTCTTGAAATGCAGGGCTACGCCTACTCTGTAAATGGCGATGTGTATTTCAGGGTAGGTCGCAGCGCCGACTACGGAAAGCTCAGCCGGAGGAGCGCGGAAGACCTTCTGGCAGGCGCGCGCGTGGAAGTGGACGAGGCGAAGGAAGACCCTAGGGATTTCGCTCTGTGGAAGTCGCGAAAGCCTGGCGAACCTGCCTGGGACAGCCCCTGGGGGCCGGGAAGGCCGGGTTGGCATATCGAGTGCAGCGCCATGTCGATGCGCTATCTTGAGGAAGGCGTTGACATTCACGGTGGCGGGCAAGACCTCATATTCCCTCATCACGAGAACGAGATTGCCCAGAGCGAGTCCTTCAGCCAGCAGCAGCCATTCGCCCGTTTCTGGCTCCACAACGGATTGCTCAGCATTAACGAAGACAAGATGAGTAAGTCTATCGGCAATGTTATTACCGTTGGTGAGGCGCTTAGCCGATTCTCTTCGTCAGCGTTGCGATTGTTCTTCCTGAGTTCTCACTACCGCAATCCGCTTGTTTACAGCGACCAGAATATCATGGCTCAGGAGCGCGCTATAGAGCGCATCAGAAACGCAGCTTCTCCCAATCAACAGGTTGACGATGGCGAGTCCCTTGACGCGTCCGCCTACAAGCACCAGTTCATGGAAGCGATGGACGACGATTTCAATACTCCAAGGGCACTTGCTTCAATCTTCGACCTTTCGAGAGAGATCAATCGTGCTACAGAACAAGGCTTCGACGTTACAGACGCTCAGCAAACTCTTCTAGAGTTGGTCGGTGTCCTTGGCATAGACCTCGATGAGCCCGATTCCAGCGCGGACGGGGACATTGCCCCATTCGTGGAGCTTCTCATAAACATTCGCACTGAGTTGCGCGGAGCAAGGCAATTCGCTCTTGCTGACAAGATTCGCGACGAACTTGCCGAGTTGGGGGTTAGCCTAGAAGACTCCAGCAGCGGCACCGAGTGGCGGCACAGGACACAATAGACCAGCGTTACCGGAGCAGCACTTCGCATGGGCAATGGGCTATTGGCAGACTTGGAGCGAATCGTCGGCTCCGAAGGCGTCACCAATCAGCCCGACAGAATGAGTCGCTATGTAGGCGATGCCCTAGGCAGTTTCCGAGCACACCGATTTGCATCTCGTCTGAATGCAACCCCGAAGGCAGTGGTCTGGCCTTCAAGCACTCAGCAGGTTTCCCGCATTCTGCGATACGCTCAGAAAAACCAAGTGCCTGTCGTACCCTATGGAGGCGGCAGCGGAGTCTTCGGCGCGGCGTCTCCGATAGAAGACGGCATCGTGCTTAGCTTGGACCGAATGAACGCCGCGCTAAATGTGTCCTCTGAGGACTTCACGGGGCGTTTCCAGTCGGGCGTTGTACTTGAGGATGCCGCGCAATCTCTAAGCAGCGCCGACATGCTCTTAGGCCACGACCCGTGGAGCCGGCCTATAGCCACTATCGGAGGCGCAATATCGACTGATGGCGTAGGGTACACGGCCGCCCGTCACGGCTCCATGGGAGAGCAAGTGCTTGGCATAGAAGCTGTGCTTGCCGACGGCGAGATAATTCGGACGCGCGCAAGCGAAAAATCAACCAACGGTTTGTCCGTGAACCACCTGCTCATCGGCGCAGAAGGGACTTTCGGCATTGTCACCGAAGCTACACTCCGGGTCTTTCCTCAACCGGAAGAGCGGCTTGTCGCCGGCGTGGATTTCTCGACATTTGAAGCGGGTTTCGAAGCTATCTGCCGTCTGTATGCCGAAGGCGTACACCCCACTATGATTGACTTCGGCACTGAATCCAACACCAACGCACAAGCAGAAAGCAATGACACAGGT
Source organism: Dehalococcoidia bacterium (assembly GCA_965221045.1). Taxonomy (GTDB): domain Bacteria; phylum Chloroflexota; class Dehalococcoidia; order Lucifugimonadales; family JADFKI01; genus Bin90. Next base: position 3,053,115 of record OZ244863.1, on the reverse strand, counting down.
ACATTGTACATAGCATTTGAAGGATTCAAGGAAGATGTTCAGACGCAGTGGGCGAGAGCGTTGGACATCTGCCGCCGTTACGATGGACGCCAGGGTTCCCGTGAAGAATCGGCACAATTTTGGAATACCCGCCACGCGCCCGGAGAGCGATACAAGCGCAACGTTCTGGAGAGCAGCGATCCGGCCAAGGCGCGGCGCGGAGCATCATCGCTTCGCATAGATTATTTGCATGTCGCTCTGCCCATATCAAGGGTATTGGAGTATCGAAGATCGTGCATGCGCCTATTCGCCGACAATGGCATACATGTCAGAGAGTGGTCCGTGTGGGCACGCCCTGAGTTCTTTTCCTTTCTCATCGTACAGGAGCGTGATGAGGACTCTACCGCTTCGTTAGATATGGGACGAATCGTTGATGAAGTGCTCACTCTGGCGCAGCAATTAGGGGGATCTATGGAGTATTGCCACGGAGTCGGACTAAAGCTTGCTCACCTGATGGAGGCTGAACATGGAAGTGGCATGGACGTGATGAGACGCATCAAGCGGACTGTAGACCCCGGCAATATCCTGAACCCTGGTAAACTGCTGGGTTGAGAATATGTTGAGGGCGCCAATACGGATGGGACAACGGGGTTCTTAAGACGTGAACCTAACGCTCAAAATCGATACTGCTATGAAGACCACAACCATGAAAATTGTGAACTGGAAAAGGACGCGTTCAACCCCGCGCCTCGTGCGGAAGGAACCCTCCGCTGCTCCAAATAAGCCGGTTCCCTGTCCCCTGACCTGCAAGAGGATAATCACGACAAGGATAATCGATATTGCAATCTGAACTATGTTTAACCAGGCCATTGCGTCCCTTCTTAGTCGCTCAACTACCGCAAGGATGTTGTTAGGTTCATCACCAGACTGACGAGCGATCTTGGCTTGTTGCCCTTATGATACACTTCCATTATGAACCTCGCCAGCTTTTCTGAGTCGTGCCGAACGGGATGGGAAGCGTCTGTGAGGTCTTCCAGATGCAGGCGCGCCGTCTTCAGTTGCTCTCCATTGTAGCGCACCGGAGTACCGAAAAAGTTCGGCCCCAGTTCCTGCGGATTTTCGTTGGCGATCACATGGTCAACGATGTCTGGGAAGGTATGCTTGGTTAGCGCATTGTGATGGTCGATCACAGAATAACCTTCGGTTTCACCCTGCTGTGTGGCTATGTTGGCCACATACACCTTATTGGCGGAGGACTCTGCAATGGCGTTTGCAATCCCCGTCACCATAAGGTTGGGCAGGATGCTCGTGTACAGGCTCCCCGGACCTATTACGATGAGCTGAGCGTCTTGTAGGGCCTCTACCGCCATCGTGTGGGCAACAGCATTGGGCGGATCGATCATTAGCTGTTCGATCCCGCCACGCGCGCCGGCAACTTTAGACTCGCCATGAATTACATCGCCATTCTCCAATTTCACTGACAACCGCAGGTTCGCCATCGTCGCAGGTATTATCCTGCCATGTACTGCCAGAACTCTACTGGATTCAATTAGCGCCCTGTCAAAACTCTCCGTGACGCTGGTCATCGCCGCAATGAAGAGATTGCCGAAGCTGTGCCCTTTAAGGCAATCGCCCTGTTCAAATCTGTACTGGAATAACTCGGTCACAAGTGATTCTGCATCGGACATGGCAACCAGACAATTACGGAAGTCACCCGGAGGCAGTACGCCCAACTCTTCACGCAGGCGACCTGAACTCCCTCCGTCGTCCCCCACCGTCACTATCGCCGTTAAGTTATCGGTGTATGACTTTAGTCCACGGAGTAAGACGGAAAGTCCGGTGCCACCGCCAATCGCCACGATTCGCGGTCCTCTTGAGAGTGATCGTCGGGTGTAGATAGTATTTGCGATGCCATCGATTGTCGCCGAGTCGAGGATAAGCGGTCCCACTGACCTGTATAGGCCGAACATAGCCAGATAAATGACCAGACCGCCGCCGCCGAGTAAGAGCACGCCCTCAAGAAAGAGAGGCAGCATATCCGGGGGGTGAAGCGTAATAAACTCAATGAATACATACACCAGCCCCAGCAAGCACATAAGCATGCCGAGCGCTCCTAGAAGCATCCAGCGCTTCAACCCGATGCCGGGAGTGGCGAGCTTCAGAATATCGAACCACGCATTGCCACGCCGATGCCCATTGACGGCATAGCCAGTCCCGTTGCGCCGAAAGCTTCCGTTCATACGGACTGCCTAACAGCTTCGAGTCGCTCCTTCAGCAGTTGCGTCGCAAGTTGCGGATTAGCGCTACCTCTCGTAATCCTCATCACTTGCCCGACAAGGAATCGGATCGCCTGCTCCTTGCCATCGAGAAACTCGGAAACCGCCTTTGGATTAGCCTCAATCGCTTCATCGACCGCGCTGCCAAGAGCGTCAGTGTCGCTAATCTGCATCAGACCTTGCTCTTCGGCTATCTGTGCCGGGGCTTTGCCGCTGTCAAACATCTGCTCGAAGACCGACTTTGCCATATTATTACTAAGTGTACCGTCAGAAACCAAATCCAATAGTTCGACGAACGCCTGCGGTGTTATCTTGACGCTGCTAATGTCTCTATTCGTCTCGTTGAGCAATCTACCTAGCTCACCTAATATCCAATTGCTCACCTGCTTGGCAAATTGCGTCCGCGCTTCGACCGAGACTTTCTTTGCGTCTACTATCGTCTCGAAATAGTCGGCTGTGCCTTTGCCAACTGTGAGGAGATTCGTGTCATAGTCCGACAAAGCATACTCATTGATGAAGCGCTCTTTGCGGGCGGCAGGTAGTTCAGGTAGCGCTTGACGCACATCCAACACCCAATCTTCGCCGATGACAAGTGGCGGGAGGTCAGGCTCCGGGAAGTACCTATAATCGTGGGCATACTCTTTGGTGCGCTGCGTAAATGTCGTGCCAGTGGCCTCGTCCCAGCCCCGGGTCTCCTGCACAATTTGCTCACCCTCTTTCACTTCGCGGACTTGTCGCTCCGCTTCGTGCTGCAACGCTCGATGAACAGCGCGGAAGCTGTTCATATTCTTGATCTCGACTTTCGCGCCAAGCTCCGAACTTCCACGCGGGCGCACGCTTATGTTGGCATCGCAGCGGAAATTGCCCTCTTCCATATTGGCGCTGCTGACGCCAATATAGCGAAGGATGGATTGGAGCTGAGTGAGGTAGCTACGCGCCTCATCCGGACTGCGCATGTCTGGTTCGCTGACGATTTCCATCAGGGGTACACCGGCGCGGTTGACATCCAGCAGGCTGTAACTTTCGCCGAAATCGTCCGTCCTGTGAAACAATTTAGCTACATCTTCTTCCAAGTGAACGCGCGTAACTCCTATGGTCTTTTCACCGGAGTCGGTGTCTATTGCAAGACAGCCACCGTAGGCGACAGGCTGGTCGTACTGGGAAATCTGATAACCTTTCATCAAATCGGGGTATGGGTAATTCTTACGGTCAAACTTAGTCAAGTTGGAAATCTCGCAGCCAAACGCAAGACCGGTGCGAATCACATAGTCCACAGCTTTGCGATTCATGACGGGCAGCGCGCCCGGCATTCCCATGCACACCGCGCAGACGGTGGTGTTCGGTGGAGAGTCCTGGTATGCAGCACTACAGGCGCAGAACATCTTGCTTTTGGTCAGAAGCTGCGAGTGAACTTCCAAGCCGATAACAATTTCATACTCCGTCGCAACCTGCAATGTCTTTATCTCTCAATCCAACTTCAGCTAAATGGCCCTTAATGGCTGCATATTAGTATAGAAAATCACAAGCGGAAACACAACCGACGGGACGCTAGAGTCAAAGGAGAGGACTAAGATGGGAGCGTCGGTGCAACAATGAATTCACTGTACAGGAGTATCACTAAAGATCGGAGCTGAAGATGAGGGAGAAACAAAGTATCAGAGCCTGCGAATCATTGCCAAGCGCCCGCTGAATCTTAACGCAGCTTTCGACTCCTGCCTACAATTATTTCACACCACTTTCTCTCTCATGACTCCCACCGACGAAGTGGGCGTTCTACGAGGCAGTGATGCCGGGATCAATTCTAATGTGAACGCCAGTGGATCAACCGAACGGCGCGTCAGTCGGAATCCCACCAAGTTTCAGCCGCATAGGTGAGCTACTTGCAGAGTAGATTGTTTGTCCTGCCAACGGGCAGTTTAGCGGAGGGAAATCTCAGACTCCATTTCGCCTATCGCGCTATCCATTGCGCTCACGATTTCGTCTATGTCGTCCTTGGTGATACAGAGCGGAGGCCCAATGGTGACCTTGTCACCGCTAAATCGCATTATGACGCCGCGCTCGCTCATTTTGTCAGTCAGGCGTTTGCTTACTTGGAGGCTGTCGTCGAACGGCGCCTTGGTTTCGCGATCTCTCACCAACTCCAACCCAAGCAGCAAACCGACTCCGCGCACGTCGCCAACCGATGGATGCTTCACTTTCAATTCCTCGAGTCGCTCCAGGAAGTATGCGCCCATGCGCTCCGAGTTGCCCACAAGGTCATTCTGCTCGATTATCTCGATGTTCTTGAGGGCAACGGCGGCAGTTACCGGGTGCCCACCGAATGTGAGGGCCTGCCGGAAGACATTATCCTCGCCAGCGAATGCGTCCGCGACATACGTTGCCGAAATCGTAGCGGCAAGCGGCAGGTAGCTGCTCGTTATGCCTTTGGCGATGGTCATGATGTCGGGAACGACGCCGTAGTGCTCCATTGCGAACATCCTGCCCGTGCGCCCGAATCCAGTGACCACCTCGTCTGCGATAAGCAGCACGCCATAGCGATCGCATATCTCGCGCACCATCGGCCAGTATTCGTCTGAAGGAACCGACACGCCGCCTGCTGATGTAATCGGCTCTCCTATGAGGGCAGCCACAGTATCTGGGCTGTGCAACAAAATCAAGTCTTCAACTGCTTTGGCAGAACGCTCGGCGCACTCAGAGGGTGTGCTGCTATCGAATTCGCAGCGATAGAAGTTAGGCTGAGGCGCGTAAAGCATTCCTGGCATCGCCGGCTCGAAGTCGCTTAGGCCGGCACTCGCGCCCATCCACATCACGCCGCCGGTCGCGCCGTGATACGATCCACGCCTGCTGATTACCTTATATCGCCCGTTGTCGCCGCGCCGCTTGTGATACGCCCTGGCAATCTTCACCGCCGTTTCGTTCGCCTCTGAGCCGCCGCTGGCGGGCCAGACGCGCTCCAGGTTGGCGGGCGCAAGTTCGCCCAGCTTTTCCACAAGTCGAATCAGCGGAACTGTCGTTGTGCCTTGCGGGAAGTATGTAAGCTTCTGCATCTGCTCCAGCATGGCATCGGCGATTCCTGTCTGTCCGTAACCCGCGTTTACAGAGGCATATCCGCCGTGCGCGTCAATCCACACTTTGCCCTCGGAATCTGTGACGCGCACGCCATCACCACTGACCATTATGGACGGCCCGCCTTCCTCAGCCATCGTAATCCAGTCGGCATTGTGCATCCAAAGGTGATCGAGCGCAGACTGCCTGACAGAGTCCATGTCGCTTGTGACTACCATATCTCTCCCCATAGTGCGGCGTTGCCGCGTGTCGGTTGCATGTCCGTTCCAAAGAGCCCCGATCAGAACCGCTCTCTCTACGTCATCCGCGATATGCCCATCTCGCCTTCGAGTTCCCACAGAGAGATGTCGATCGAATGCACGATCTCGTCCACTTCTTCGCGCGTAATGCACAGCGGAGGTCCCATGTTCAGGATGTTGCTGTTAATTCGGAAAATCAGCCCTTGCCGCTTGAATTTGTCGTTCAGACGCTCCGGCACTCTGGCGTCGGCAGCGAAGCCAGCCTTTGTGTCACGGTCGCTAACAAGTTCCACCGCAAGCAGCAATCCAATCCCTCGCACATCGCCGACGAGAGGATGATCGATGGCAAGCCCTTCCAGTTGCTCCTTGAAGTAAGCGCCCACCTGCGCGGAGTTCTCCACAAGGTCTTCGTTCTCGATTATCTCGATGTTCTTCAGGGAAGCCGCAGCCGCAACGGGATGCCCTGCGGCAGTGAAGACATGGCGCAGAATGTTGCGCTCGCCCGCGAATACGTCGGCGACCTCTTCTTTTACTATTGCAGCCGCCATCGGCAGATAGCTGCTCACGACACCCTTCGCAACCGTCATAATGTCAGGCACAACATCCCAATGCTCCAGGGCAAACATCTTGCCGGTTCGTCCGAAGCCGCATATCACCTCGTCAGCGATCAGCAGCACGCCGTACTTGTCGCATATCTGCCGCAACATGGGCCAGTATTCGTCGCTCGGAACGACCGCCCCTTGAGGTATCGCCACCGGTTCCGCGATTACGGCGGCGACCGTCTGCGGTCCATGAAACTCGATAAGCCGCTCTATCGCCTCGGCGCATTTCACCGCGCATTCGGATGGAGTCTCGCCGCCGCAAGTGGAGCGGTAAGCGTTAGGCTGCGGAGCGTGCACAATTCCGGGGTAAATTGGCTCGTAGTCGTGGCGCGGCTGATACGGACTGCCGCCTAGCCATAACACGCCCGCCGTCATGCCATGATACGAACCCACCCGACTAATGACCTTGTAGCGCCCCGGCTCACCGATGCGCTTGTGATAAGCGCGCGCGATTTTCAGTGCAGTCTCGTTTGCCTCAGAGCCGCCGCTGACCGGAAACACGCGCGATAGCGTGCCGGGAGTAATCTCGGCGAGCTTTGCCGCCAGTTTCGCCATCGGAACGGTAGTCGTGCCTTGCGGAAAGTAGTGCAAGTTGACCATCTGCTCATAGGCGGCTTCGCCAATCTCGGTACGTCCGTAACCCGCGTTGACCGAGTTGTAGCCACCATTGACATCAATCCAAGACTTGCCCTCGGAGTCCGTAACGCGAACGCCGTGACCGCTCTCGATAATCTGCGGCTCGCCCTCCTCCGCCATTTGCGTCCAGTCGCGGTTGTGCATCCATAGATAGCGCAACGAAGCTCTGCGCAGGGCTTCGCTGTCGGGGATGGTAGTTGTCATATCGAAGGCTCCTTGACGCTGCTGTGCGAGAATGCACCAAGTGTACTCTCAGCATGGGGGCAAGGCAAGGCGCAAGTGCGATATACTTGGCAGATTGAAATCAAGGCAGGCGGAGGCATCAATGAGAATCGGTTCGTTTGTATTTCCGGTAAGCCACCATCCGTATAAGGACAGCGCGGTCATAGACAGCACTCTCGAAGAGATTGAGCTGGCAGAGCGCATCGGCTTGGATGCAATCTGGCTTACGGAGCACCACTTCGACGGCGCAGTTGCGTATGCCGACCCGCTCGTTTTTGGCGCGGCAGTGGCGGCGCGCACGAAGCGCGTGAAAATCGGCTTTGCCGTCGTTGAGCTTGCGATGCACCATCCCATTCGCCTTGCGGCGCAGACCTCCGTGCTCGACAACCTGAGCCACGGTAGGTTAATCGTCGGCACGGGGCGCGGCTCGGCGTTCAATCACTACGAATACATCGGCTTCGGCATGAGCATGGAGGACGGCATAGAGCGCCTTGACGAGTCCGAAGAGCTGCTCGTGAGGGCGTGGACCGAGACGCGATTCAAACACGAAGGAGACCACTGGCAAGTGAAGTTTCAGATGCTGCGCCCGCGCCCGTATCAGAAGCCACACCCACCCCTGATTCGCGCATGCATCAGTGAGGCATCAACCATCGCAATGGCGAAAATCGGCAGGCCTGTGATGCTGGGCATAATGCCGGTGGAATCGCTCGCCGCTCGGCTGAGCGCCTACCGGGACACCATGCTGGAAGCCGGCTTCGATGAGCAGGCAACCGAGAGTGCCCTTGATCAGTGTTGGGCTTCGAGAAATGTCTTCGTGGCGAACAGCTACGGCGAGGCGCGAGAAGCAGCTGAGCGTGGCTTCGCGCGGGAACGACGACATTTCGGCGAAGCGCGCCGTCTGTACAACCCCGGTGGAGGCCCCCCTCAGATGGGCAGCGGCACATCATCGGTCTCTGAAAATCTCCCCATGTCTTTCATCATGGGTACGCCCAAGCAGGTAGCAGACGAAATTGCCGCAATGGAGGACGCCGGTGTGCGCAATATGATGCTGAAGTTCAACACGGGCGAGATGGACACACAGCAGGCGCAGGCGTCGATGAAACTGTTTGGTGACAAGGTGCTGCCGCTGCTGCGAGGACGGTAACGGTATGACAAGTCATGCCCCTCGACATGCTCACCTCCAGAGAATTTGAACGTAATACATGCTGAAGGTGAGCATGTCGAAGAGCGAATTTACATCCTAGCCCTTTACAGCACCGCCTCCGCGATGCTTTCCAGACTGGCGATAGTCTCCTCTTCCGGCGCTGTCTCCAGACGCACCATCACGCGGTCCGCTCCCGCCTCAAACAGCCGCTCTATGAGGCCGTGGTCGGCGGGCTGTCCGAACACTGACACGCTTATAGATGACGGGTCTCGACCCGCGGCGTCCGCAAGCTCCGCGATTGTCTCGCTGCCCTGCTTTATCTGTTCCGGTGTTACTCGGTTGGGCATCCAGCCGTCGCCATAGTCAACCACGCGCCTGAATACGTTGCGCGCCATGCCGCCCAGCAAGACGGGCGGGTGCGGGCGCTGCGTCGGTCGCGGGAACGAATACACAGCAGGGAAGTCGTAATACTTGCCATGATACTCGCTTTCCACCTTCGTCCAAAGCTCCTTCATCGCCAAGATTGCCTCGCGCGTTTGCGTCCAGCGATGGTCGAAATCGCCACCCATTATTTCTGTTTCCTCGCGATGCCAACCTGCACCAATGCCGAACAGGAAGCGCCCTTTGGAGTACATGTCCAGCGTCGCCACTTCTTTCGCAAGCAGCAGCGGGTTGCGCTCCGGCACAAGGCAGATGCCCGTGCCCAGCTTTATCGTGCTCGTAACCGCAGACGCTCGGGCAAGCGCAACGAACGGGTCCACGATGTCGGCATAGACCCTTGGGATGACGCCGTCCGCCGAACCCGGCCACGGCGAACTCGCGTTGACAGGCAGGATGGGATGCTCCGGCACCCAAAGCGAATCGAAGCCAAGCTCCTCTGCGCGCTTAGCGATGATTGCGATATCCGCAGAGTAATCGGTAGGAAAGGTAGAAATGCCAATGTTCATTAGTTAGATCCTCCTCAAGTTTCGCCAATTATACGCACATCGAACACATTTATTCCATAAGCCGGCCATCTTCTTCCATGAGCGCATGCGATAAACTACTGGTAAGAGCAGCGCCGACAGGTTTTTCTCAGGGAGCGAGTCATTTGGAAATTATTCCAGGCGTCCATGCCGTTCCAGGCACTAAAATATCCCGCATATATTTGATTGAGGACAACGAGCTGACGCTAGTTGACACGGGCATGCCTTGGAGCGTGGGGCGTGTTTTCAAGTACATCACAAGCATAGGAAGGCAGCCAAGCGAGCTGAGTCGCATATTGGTGACGCACAGCCACCCGGACCATACGGGAGGCGCGCCGGGGCTACGCCGTCGCAGCAACGCTCAGATAGTCGCCCACCATGATGACACGGTCCACCGACGCCCGGATACGCATACCCTCAGTTACGCGGGCGTATTCGCATCCCTTAACTTGCCAATTCCGTACCTTAGCCAAACTCTCGTTGACCGCCTGTCTTGCGAGAATGAGGTGATACCTGCCGGCGGCGGTATCCGCGTCATACACACACCGGGTCACACGCCGGGCAGTGTGTGCTACCTGCTGGAACGCGACGGGGTGCTTTTCAGCGGGGATACGATCTTCAGTGAGTATGGGCGTGTCAGCCGTTCAATGCCCTTTCCCGGCAGCGACACTGTGCGGTATCAAGAGTCACTTGAGCGCCTAGCTTCCGCTGATTTCGACATTCTCTGTGGCGGACACGGCTCTCCGCTTGTTGGTGGTGCCTCTAGGATGCTGCGCGTCCTGATGGCAAGGAAGCCGCACCTTCCGACTTGGAGGGAGTTCTTCTTCAAGCGCGTGCCGTCTCGATTGCTACAGCGCAGGGGTCTTAGCGCGGAAGACTATTGATACACCTGCTGCTCTTCCAAAAGCCGAAGCAATTCGTGCACACCCGCGTAGGCATAAGCGACATATTCGCCCGGCGGTAGTTCAAGTTCCGCCATCTCATCCGTCTGCTCAACTCCTCCCATGTCGAAGGGCCCCGGTATCATCCTTAGCACAAGTTCCCGTAGCTCGCCATCAGGGCACACCACTACACAGCCGTTATCAGGATTCGACGTCCCTGCCGGCTCAATCTCGACCGCCTGAATCGATGTTATTCCCATAAAATCTGGGAAGGGGTTCAACGCTCCCGCAAGCTCCACAAGCAGCTTTTTGAGTTCGATCGACGCGCGTTCCATCAGAGCATCAGCCACAGCGCGCTTTATAAGCGGATCTATCTGAGTATCATCCATCATGTCGCACCTGTACAGGGCAATATCACTTTTACTGCCACTGAATTTCCCGTATAATTAACCTTGGTAACTTCAACGGATGGCAACGTAGCTCAGGGGCAGAGCGGACGCTTCATAAGCGTTAGGTCGGTGGTTCGAACCCACCCGTTGCCACCACTTACCTTTCCACAATTTTCCATGCAGACCATTGTAACCAGGGATGGGAAACGCCACAGACGGCATATCAAGGGTGCAAAGAGAATTGCCGCTTATGCCGTCATCCGATTCCTCATTTTACCCCTGTCCATCGGAACACGCCACTGCCCTTTTCGCCTACATCACCCATTCTGCGCTGCGTGATATACTATCCGTCAGTTCAGATTCTCATTGACAGGTTCACGGAGGGGCAAAGATTGAGCGAGCAGAACTTTACCGTCTATTACATGGGCCGCTGGCAGAGCGAAGACCTGACCGACACCCGCGCCGCGTTGGAAGAGGTCGGCGCAAGCCTCGAACTGCTTGATTCCAAGCATGACGAGGATGAGATCATCGCGAATGTTCGGGACGCGGACGGCATCATAACTTCCGAATCACCGATGACACGCCGAGTGTTGGAGTCGCTGACGCAGTGCAAGGTCGTGCTGCGAACCGGCGTCGGCTACGATGTCATCGACGTCGAAGCGGCAACCGAGCAAGGCATTGCTGTCATCAACATCCCCGACCTGTGGACGCGCGAGGTAGCAAATCAGGCAATGTCTCTGCTTTTGGCGCTGAATCGCCGTGTGGTGAATCTGCACAGCGACATTCGCTCCAGCACATGGACACCGCGTCCTCCGTATGATGTCGGTTCGCTGCATGGCGAGACGATCGGCATCCTTGGTCTCGGACGCATTGGAAGCGCAATGGCGCAGCGTGCCAAGGGCTTTGAGTTGAATGTCATCGCATACGACCCGTACATCTCAGACGAGGTATTCGCCGAGCGAGGCGTGACGCGTGTTTCGTTCGACGAAATGATGTCCCAATCGGACTATATCTCGCTGCATACGCCACTCACAGACGAGACACGCCACATCATCAATGAGAACGCGCTGCGCCTGATGAAGCCCAACGCATATCTCATAAATACATCGCGCGGTCCCGTCGTGGAAGAAGCCGCTCTGATTAAAGCCCTGCAAGAGGGCTGGCTTGCGGGAGCAGGCCTAGATGTGCTCGAGAAAGAGCCGCCAGCCAGTGACAACCCACTGCTCTCGATGGATAATGTAGTGCTCTCGCCGCACTCAGGGCACACATCCGTCCTGTCGCTGCAGCTCCGCACCGGACGCTACGGCGAGGAAGTGGCAGCAGTACTCGACGGCAGGATGCCGCGCAACTTAGTCAACCCACAAGTACGCGAGCATCTGCATCTGGTGTAGCATAAGGCAACGCCCTCAACCGAGCCCTGCGTACAGGCTGCAACGGCTTACACATACCAAACGGAGAGCACAATGACAGAATTAAGCGCACTTTCGACAACCGCCGGCGAACTTCTGAAGGAAAGAGGCCACACCATTTCCGTGTCCGAATCATCCTGTGGCGGGCTCTTGTCTGCGTCACTCGTGTCGGTGTCGGGGGCATCGGCGTACTATGTCGGCGGAGCGATAATCTACACGCGCGTGGGCCAGGCAGGACTGCTGCGCGTGCCCGACGAGGCGATGGAAGGGCAACGCGCTAGCACAGAATACTACGCCGCGCTCAACGCACGAACGCTGCGCGAGATTCTCGGCACGACGTGGGCGCTCAGCGAGACGGGAGCAAGCGGCCCCACTGGCAACCGATATGGCGACGACGCGGGCCATGCCTGTATCGCCGTCTCGGGTCCAATCGAGCGCGCCATCACCGTCGAGACGGGAGACAACGACCGCGAAGCCAACATGTGGGCATTCGCAAGGGCCGCTTTCGACCTTCTGGAGCAGTGCATCCGCGAGGCAGACTGATTCTTCAGTCACGCAGCGGCGGTCACGCGGCGGCTCTCGGTGGCAGCCTCGGGCGTTGCACGCTGTAATTCAGCGCCACCGCAGCGATATACGACACCACCGCAACCGCGAATATCGCCGTGTAGCCTCCCGTCACATTTACTAACAGCGCACCCAGAGCGGGCCCCAGCCCCATCGCCGCCGTGCGAAACGGACCCGTCAGCCCTGTCAACGCCCCAAAAGACCGTCGGCCAAAGTAGTCGCCAATCATCATGCTACCCACCACAGGTATGCCGCCCGAGGCTATCCCCCACACTACCGACACATAGAAGCCGACGCTTGGCACGTCTATGAACGCAAACGCTACGGTCGGAACGCTCGTCGCCGTTACTGCCGCGATTGTCAGCCGCCGTATTGTGAACCTGTCTGATAGGTACCCCCACAGCGGCACCGACAGCCCGCCCAGCAGTACGCTAACCATCAGCGCGCCCGCCGCAAGCGACCGCGACATCCCGCCGTCTGTCAGGAACGGCACGAGTTGAAACGTAACCGACGCTGTCGTAGATACCGCCAAAAACTCCGCCCAGACGATGAACCAGAACGAGGGCACCAGAACAACTTCGCGCAGCCTCCAGTCGAATTCGCCCGGAGGCCAGCGTACACTCTCACCTCTCGCGCTCCCACCCGACTCTGCTCTGTCACCGTCGGGAAGCAGTGCGATGTCCTCCGGTCGCTTCCGCATTATCAGGAACAGCGGAATCGACAGAGGGAGCGCAACAATTCCAAGCGTGCGATAGGCAGCACGCCAACTCAGTACGCCCGCCACAAGCGTGATTATCAGCAAATTCAGCGCTTCCCCGCCGATGCGATTCAACGCAGTGATGCCCAGCGCCAGATTGCGCTTGCGCCGGAAGAAGTTCACCGCCACAGTGCGCGGCACGACATTCTGCAAGTTCGGTCCTGCGAACGAGCGCGCGATGATATACGCAACATAGAATTGCCACACTGAGTTCACACCGCCCAGCGCAAAGAAGCATGCACTCACAATCAGCGCAGCGGCGAGCATCATGTAGCGCGGGCCGTAGCGGTCAACCAGCTTGCCCACGAACGGCATCGTCAGCCCTGAAGTCCAAGTAGCCGCCGTCGCAGCGAACGCAATCGTCGTCCGATCCCAGCCCATATCCCTTGCGATGAGGTCTTGCACGCCGCCTAGCACCGTCTGCGCCACGCCCGTAGCGATGAATGCGCCCAGAGCGGCCGTTCCGAGAACAAGCCAGCCATAGTAGAAGTGCGGGCGCGGATGCCAGTCGAGAATCTTTTGCAGAATCGGAACTCACTCGTCAATATCAGAAACGCTGATTGAAGAGCATTTTATCATTGATGTGAGACTCCAGGCATTGCGCCTATAGCCTCCTAACGTTATATTATGGACGCAATCTTACGGAGGCATCGAACCGATTATGACAGTAGCGGACGGCGCATCAGCAGACATCGAAGCACAGGTCGTATCCACACTGGACCGGCTAGGCATATCGCACGAACTCATTCGCATCGACCCCGATTTCGCAGACACCGCCGAGTTCTGCGAAAAGTACGGCTACACTCTGGAGGGCAGCGGCAACACTATCATAGTCGCGTCCAAGCGCGGCGCGAAGAAGTACTGCGCCTGCATCGTGCAGGGTTCAGCGCGCCTTGATGTGAATAAGACGGTCAAGCGACTGATGGGCGTGTCTCGCGCGTCCTTCGCATCCGCCGAAGAGACGATGGAGCTAACTGGCATGATGATTGGCGGAGTAACCGCATTCGCGTTGCCCGAAGACCTGCCGGTATTTGTCGACGAGAAGCTCCTGTCGCAGGAGTCCATCATCCTCGGATCGGGCAGCCGCTCGTCCAAGATAAAAGTTGCGCCTCAGGACATTTCCAAGATACCCGACGCGCAGTTCATTGACGGGCTTTCCCTATAAGGGACGCCGACTGACATATAGGAAACAGGATGTATAGGAAATGACTACACGAAATATCCCCAGCGAAGCGCAAGTCTTGGACTGGATGACCTCCCTCAGCAACTGGGGAAGGTGGGGCGACGACGACCAGATGGGATGCCTCAATCTCATCACACCCGCAAAGCGCACGCAAGCCGCATCGCTCGTGCAGCAAGGCGAGGTCGTAAGTTGCTCGCGACCCGTAACGACAGACACGGCGCCAGATATCAGTTATCAGGTGCAGCGCTTCATGGTTGACAGCGGCGAAGGCAGAGACAACGACCCACCGGAACGCAAAGTCACGCGGCGCGGCGCGGCAGAGTTCATTGGAATGGTATTCCACGGTCAGAGCGTCACGCACATAGATGCAATGTCGCACTACTCGTGGGAAGGCAAGATGTACAACGGTGTGCCCTCCAGTCTAGTGACATCGCGCGAGGGTGCGCAGAGCCACTCCATCGAACCCGCATCCGACGGCATCGTGTCGCGCGGCGTCCTGCTGGACATACCGCAGGTGCGAGGTGTGGACTGGCTCCAGCCCGATGCGCCCGTTATGCCTGAAGACCTCGAAGCCGCAGAAGAATTGCACGGCGTGCGCGTGGAGCAAGGCGACATCCTACTTGTTCGCACCGGCTACTACCGCCGCCGCATCGAGCAGGGCGCGCTGCCAGGTGGTGAACCAACGCCTGCATGCCAAGCTGCATGTGCCCCTTGGTTCAAGGAGCGCGGCGTAGCCATGCTCGGAACGGACACCTCCAACGATGTGCGCCCAAGCCAATACCCCAACATCGGCTCGCCGCTTCACACGCTCTGCCTTGTTACCCTTGGGTTGTGGCTGATCGATAACGCCAACCTTGAGCAGCTTGCCGAAGCGTGCCGCCATCTCAACCGCTACGAGTTCATGCTCAGTATGGGCCCGCTCGTCCTTCGCAATGTCACAGGTAGCCCGGTCAATCCCATCGCCATCTTCTAGCATTTATCGATCACCTCAATCCCTTCCATCCGAGCGAGCTTCAGATATTTGACTAACATTGAGCGCGCAGAATAAACTTGTTCCGCCAAGTCCACGCGCGACGGCAAAGGAGTGTGTATGAACTACGATGAAATGGCGCTTGAGCTTCACGCCCGCAATCGGGGGAAGCTCGGTGTCCACTCTAAAGTAGAGCTAAAGACAGTTGATGATATGTCAACAGCCTACAGTCCGGGCGTCGCCGCCGTCTGCAGAGAGATAGTGCGCGATCGCAGCAGAGTTTATGACCTTACAAGCAAGGGGAATATGGTCGCAGTCGTGAGCGATGGGTCCGCCGTCCTTGGACTCGGCAACATTGGAGCGGAAGGCTCGATGCCCGTAATGGAAGGAAAGGCGCTGCTATTCAAGGAACTCGCAGACATTGACGCATTTCCCATCTGCATTGATGCGCACGAAGCCGATGAGATTATTGCCATAGTTCGCGCCATTTCTCCGACATTCGGCGGAATAAACCTTGAGGACATAGCAGCGCCAAAGTGCTTTGAGGTCGAAGACGGCCTCCAAGACCTCGGCATCCCGGTCTTTCATGACGACCAGCACGGCACGGCGGTCGTAGTTCTTGCCGCGATGGTCAACGCTCTTCGTGTCGTCAACAAGGAATTTGCCGATGTCAAGGTCGTGTTCAGTGGAGCGGGCGCGAGCGGGATTGCCTGCTGCAAGATGCTCCAGGTGATGGGCGTCAAGAACATAATCTTGGCGGATACACGTGGCATCATCTACCAGGGACGCGACAACCTGACGCCCGCGAAAGAGGAGATTGCACTCACCACCAATCCGGAAGACATCAAGGGCGATGTGCAGGAAGCGCTTAAGGGCGCGGATGTTTTCATCGGCCTCTCCGTAGCGAATCTCCTTACTGCGGACGACATTCGCACAATGAAAAAAGACCCCATCGTACTGCCTATGGCGAATCCCGACCCTGAGATTCTGCCAGAAGAAGCTATGCGCGGAGGAGCGGCAGTAGTCGGCACGGGCAGAAGCGACATGCCCAACCAGATCAACAATGTGCTCGCGTTCCCCGGCATCCTGCGCGGCGCTCTCGATGTGCGCGCCGAGCGCATTACTACCCGCATGAAAGTCGCCGCCGGATTCGCAATTTCCGACCTCGTGCCAGAGCCAACGCCCGACGAGATTATCCCCTACGCGCTCAACAAGGATGTCGTTCCCGCCGTAGCCAAGGCAGTCGCCGACGCATGGCAGGAAGATACCTCGCAATAACGAAATGGAAAAGCGTCAGTCACTCAATAGAGAGTTGCCCTTTATAGGAGAAACCAATGTCAAGTACAGCAAGCAGAGCCAGCTACACCGGCGTAGAGGGAGCTGAAGAGCTGCTAACACCGGCGTTCCTCGAATATGTGGTCGAGGCTTACGACAGGTTCGCGGATCGTGTTCAGGAAGTTCGCGACAAGCGTGAAGTGCTGCTTCGCAAGGCTCTCGACGAAGGCATAATGCCCAGCTTCCTTCCCGATTCCAAGGCAGGCGGTGACTGGCAGGTGCCCGAAGTACCCGACGACCTGAGACAGCCCGGCATCGAGATTTCAGGTCCAGTGTCCATCACTAACATGGCCATCAACGCCGTCAACCCAGGTCCCGAGGGCGAGCGCGCAGTCGGCTACCTGGACGACGACGAGGACTCCGGCGGTCATCGCCTGGTGGACACCTTGAGTGCCGCGCGCAATCGCCTCGGCATTACCGAGCGCACCTTATCGCTCCACATCCCCGCGCGCAACCGCACTTACACCATCGCTGACGGCGACACGCCCTTCTTTATGCATCGTGAGCGTGGCTTACACCTCAACGAAGCCGACTTCAAGGTTGACGGTAAGCCCATACCTGCGACCCTTCTAGGCATGGCGCTCACATTCGCATACGGCGGCAAGGCGCAGGTGGAACGCGGTCAAGGTCTGTACTTCTATTTGCCAAAGGTAGAAGTCGTTGAGGAAGCCGCCCTATACCGGGATTTCTTCGAATTTAGCCGCGAGCATCTTGGCTACCCTGACGACGCGGTGATTCGGGCAATATTCCTCGTTGAATCGCTGCCCGCCGTGTACATCATGGAGGACCTGCTGTACGAGTTGGGTCCGTACGCCGCCGGACTGAACGCCGCCCGTTGGGATCTCAAGGCGAGCATCCTGGAGTACATCATGAACGATGAGAGCCTTGTCTGGCCCGACAGGTTCGGCGTGGACATCAAGACCACCGACTTCATAGCGAACATATTCCGCCGCCTTGTCGCAGTATGCCTGAAGCACGGCGCAGTGCCCATAGGCGGCATGGCTACCGCTCTACCGAGCCGCGATGACGAGATGAACGAGGTCGCAGCAGCCTCCATCCGCGACGACAAGGTATGGGAAGCACAGCAAGGCTTCCTGCGGGGCTGGGTCGCCCACATCTTTCACATGAAAACAGCAAGCGATCCGTTCAAAAAATTCATCACGGACGACTGGCATCCTTCGGACGAAATGACCGACCCTGACAACTATCCTGTGAGTATCGAGAGGCCTGAGGGTCCCATCACAGAAGCAGGATCGCACCGCAACGCCCGAATGATCATCGAGTACGTCGAAGGCTGGCTGACTGGGCGCGGCGCAAAGGGCATCGACAGCCTCGAAGGGCAGCCGGGTGTGCATCCTGCGTTGATGGAAGACCTCGCCACAGGCCGCATCTCCGTGGCGCAGATGGCGCAGCGCATAATCCACAGCGCAGTAGCGGAGGACACCGAGCAGGCGCACAATCTTGCCCTCGCAAAGCAGATTATGCAGGACGAACTCGCGGACATCCTGAAGCATCGCAAGGCAGCCGTCCCCCCCAGAGACGAAGCCGCGCACACCGCATACCACGAGCAGGAGGAGCGCTACAAGAAAGCGCACAAAGTTTCCCTGCGCTGGATCAAGAACTACACTGAGCTGAACTTCCGAAGCCTCGGCACATACACACACGCCGACTTCGACCGCATTGCCCAGGAGGAAGACGCCTTCTAAGCCATTCCTCGGTTACAGGCGACATGAAAGAGAGCGGGAACGATGGTCAATCATTCCCGCCCTGTTCTTTGCACGATTATTGCAGTGCCGTACCAGCAAATCGCATCTACCGCACTATCTGGAACGGCGGCATCATATTCGGAAGCTCCACTTCCAGAAGTACGGGCGCATTCGCCTGGAATGCCTGCCGCAGCGCATCTCCTATGTCGTCAGGCTCAGCCTTCATGCCGCGCACTCCAAAGGCTTCGGCTACCTTTAGGAAATCCGGATTGTTCAAGTCAGTTCCAATAAACCTGCCACCGTACTGATGCGTCTGATCCCACATCGACGCGCCGTAAGCGTGATTGTTGAACACCACCGCAACAGCATTGATGCCGTATCGCGCCGCAGTGGAAAGCTCCTGAATGTTGTACATGAATCCGCCGTCGCCGCAGAGCGCGACTACGCGCCTGTCAGGCTTCCCTACCTGCGCACCCAGCGCCGTCGGGTACGCATATCCCAGCGTGCCGAAGTACGACGATGTCACATAGGTGCGTGGCACACTCACAGGAAGAGCAACGTGGCTCCAGTAACCGACGTTAGTCATGCCCCCGACTACAATATCCTCGTCGTCCAGCGCGCCGCGAATGTCCTGTATAATCCGCATCTGATCGGGCGCAAGCTCCATAAGCTCGTCATTGGCAGCCTTCCGGTAACCCGCAATTTCCTGTTGGCGAGACTCCTTTTGGCCGCTGATTGCTCGCAGCCGCGTGAGTAGCTGGCTTAAGGCTTGCGTGGCATCCCCAACGATGCCCACTTCAGTCGGCAGATTCTTCCCAATCTCAGAGGCGTCAGCGTCTATGTGAACGATGTCCGGCACGCTTTCAGGCTCAAAGACCCGGAACAGCAGCCGCGTCCCAACGGCAAGCAGCGCGTCACAATCAGGGAGCACATTCTTGACAGGCTCTATCATTGCGTAGTTCACACCCACCAGCAGTTCATGGTCGGCAGGGATGATCCCCTTGCCTTGCTGTGTGGTCATCACTGCCGCCTGCAGAAATTCCGCCAGCTCACGCAATTCCTCAGATGCCCCAGAGATGATGGTGCCACCGCCCGCGATGATTGCAGGCTTCTTGGCGCGCGCCAGAATCTCAGCCGCCCTTTCGATGTCAGCCGAATTAGCCAATGCCGGCGGATAGACCTCCGGCTCGATGATGTCTGCCTCGCCAATCGCTGCAAGCGTATCGGGCGGAACTTCCAGTTCGACAGGCCTTGGACGGCCCGTATTCAGCTGGCGAAACGCCTCATGCACTGCTTCAGGGATCTCGCCCACCTCGGTTACGCGATGATTCCACTTGGTGATGGGCTTGAACACATCGAGCTGGTCTTCGACTTCGTGAAGCTGCCCTTGCCGCTTGCCCAATGCGCCGCTTGCAATCTGTCCCGAAATCAGCAGCACGGGCGATGAACTTGCAAAAGCCGTTCCGAGTCCGGCAGTGGCATTGAGGGCGCCGGGACCAGGCACAACCATCGCCACGCCTACCTTACCGGTAACCTTGGCGTAGCCGTCCGCCATGTAGGTGGTCGCCTGTTCGTGGCGAGTGTGTATGAGTTGTATGTCGTTCTGCAACTCATGCAGCGCGTCGAATGCAGCCATTATCTGCACACCCGGCAGCGTGAACACGGTGTCCACGCCCTCTGAACGCAGCTGCAGGGCGAGCGCTTGAGCCCCACTCATCTGTGGCATGTCTGGTCCTCCTGTGAGACGGAGCTACTCGACCGAATTGAGTGGATTCACCGTTACGCGGCTCAGCGTGGTAGCGCCCGTGTTGCGGAACTGGTGGTTCACATTGGGCGGCACAAGCACGGCGTCGCCCTTCCTGATGGGATACTCCGTGCC
The DNA here is from genome assembly GCA_965221045.1 of Dehalococcoidia bacterium. GTDB lineage: Bacteria > Chloroflexota > Dehalococcoidia > Lucifugimonadales > JADFKI01 > Bin90. The sequence continues at coordinate 3,032,913 of OZ244863.1, read as the reverse complement.
CTCAACCCAAAGCACGCCTTCGCCCTCTGTGATGAACGCCTGATGCTCCCACTCATGTATGTGGTGCGGGCTGGTACCTCCCGGCGGATGCTGCACATACAGCATCACATAGTTGGGCACGCCGTCGTCCGGCCCCAGAATAGGATTGCTCAAGCCTTCGTAATTCTTGATAACGGGTTCCATGTCTTTCTCCTATTCAATATCGTTAAAGATTTCCTAGTATTTCAACATTAGACTAGAGTGCCGAACTACATCACTTTGATTGGTCAGTCAGCACTAATCGTATTCCTGTACTGTCGCTAGCGGCTCCTCGCCGTTCCACACACGCTCCATATTCTGATACGCGAACTCTGCGCGCCGGAACCAAGTGTTCCAGGTCGTGCCCGCCATGTGCGGTGTAACCACTACGTTGCTCATCTTCAGCAGGGGATTTGCAGGATCAACAGGCTCTTGCTCGAACACATCCAAGCCCGCGCCCGCAATTTTGCCCTCTTGCAGCGCCTCAATCAGCGCAACTTCATCCACCACGGGCCCGCGGCTCGTATTGATTAGCACCGCCGTCAGCTTCATCAACGCCAGACGTTCGCTGTTAACAATGTGATGCGTCTGGGGTGTCAGCGGTGTGTGACAGGTCAAAATGTCGGATGTGCGGAAGAGTTCGTCCAGAGTAACACGACGATAGCCCAGACTGCGCTCTTCTTCCTCGGGAATCGGATAAGTATCGTAATACTGCACGAGCGCATCAAAGCCCTGCACTCGCCGGGCAACCTTGCGCCCTATGTTGCCTAGGCCCAACACGCCAACTAATTTATCAGCCATCTCGAAGGTATTGCTGCCTGTGATGGGCGCGTTCCAGCGCCCTTCGCGCGTCGCCGGGTCGGCGTGCATTTGCTGCTTGTACAGCGCCAGCATCAGCAGCACCGCGTGATCGGCCACTGCCCACGAGTTTGCGCCGCCATTGTTCGCGCACGGCACTTCCAGCGCCGCCATCAGTGACAGATTCATTCTGTCGTACCCGGCAGCAAGCAACTGCACCAGACGCGCCTTCTCGGCAGCCCGCAGCACGTCGTCGTGCAGGGGCGCACCATACACTAATAGAAAGTCGGCGTCGCTTACTATCGCCTTCTGCTCTTCGATTGGTGTGTCGCGATGTACGACCTCTGTCGCCCAGTCGTCGGGCGTGTACGGCGTTATCAGATCCACAATCTCAGGGGGTAGCCCATGAAGGAACGCTATTTTTGCACCTGGCATATACAATCCCCGACTGGTTTCTTTAACGCCGTCCTCAAGCCTTCATTTCATCGCGGTACATCACCAAATTTGCCGAAGTCTCACGCCCGAATTACTCGCCTACCCGCCATACATCTTGCGAATCTGGTCTTTGAGCTTGTCGACAGTGAAATCATCCGCCTGGCAGAGGCTAATCATCTCGCGCTCTCTGTCCTCAACCCGCTTCACGGCGGCCGGAACATCCGCAGCAATGTCAGGCGGAATGCTCATAACGCCATGCTGATCGCCCAGTATGATGTCGCCCATATTTACCTTGAGTCCGCCGACCGTAACAGGGACGCCCACATCGATGAGATGGACATAGGCATGCGACACCAGTACGTCGGATGCAAAGGCATTGAAGCTCAATTCGCGCATCTCGTCGAGGTCGCGCACACCGCCGTCGGTTACGGTACCGACGCAGTCAAGCGCACCATGGATATTCGCCTGTACCTCGCCCCAGAACGAGCCGATAACGTTGGGATAGTCGATGTCCTGAAGCACGAGCACACGTGGCGCCGGAACGCTCAGTATCGTGTCCACCCAGTCCAGTCGCGACACGTTCATATTCCCGCTTGGCGGCATATTCGCCGTGATTACGCCCGTCACCGCGTATCCAATCATATGCCCCATCTCAGGGAATATCGACTTGACGGCGGGCAGCATAAATCCCTCGGTGCGTGGCATCACATCGAAAGTCTCAATCGCATTGGCAACCGAGCAAGTTGGAATCTGTCGAAGCTCCTCCAACTGCTCTGCACTCAAGTTAGGCACAACTAACCTCCTGCTATGTCATAAATGTCATTCTATTGCCACATTAAGGCTATTTGAACGGTTCAAATCATATCACAGAGCGGCATCGCCCCGCACAAAATCGCCTATGCCTCAACAATTGTGAAACTGCTGTTAATCTCCGCCCGCCCGCCTATCGTCGCACCAATCGAGCAGTAGCGTTCCTCAGACAATTCGATGGCCCGGTGCACTGCTGATTCCCGCAACCCGCGTCCGCGCACCGTGTACTCGATATTGATGGCAACCCAAGTCCAGGGCGCATCCGGCAATTGCTCGCCCCTGACGCTGATCTCCAATCCAGTTACTTCCTGCCGTTGTCGCCGCAAGATGTTCACGACATCAATCCCACTGCAACTCCCAAGGCTTGTCAGAAGCAGGTCGCCCGGCATCATCCCATCGAACGAATCGCCCTCGCTTTGAGGCGCATCCACCGTAACCGTATGGGCATGCGTATCCTGAGACACGAACTTGAAGCCGTCCTGCCATCCCAATTGCACGCTGCTGCTCGGTCTACTTGCCATCACTGCACCTCCTGAACGCTGTGGGCATATTGACTAACTGTGATGCTTGTGGACCAGATCACTCCGGCATCCCCGCATCTATCCAGCGCTCTATCTCCTGGATCTCTTCTTCTTTGAGGAATGGTCCACCCATTGGCATTTTTGGTATGGCGCCGAATCCGCGCCGCAAAGACACGACGAGAGCCGTTTCCGATGCCGGAACGCCAGGCTCTATGAACTGCAGTCCCATCGCCTCGTCCTCCGCAAGCTCCTGCGGCGTGTCCCAATAATAGCCGTGAATGCCCGGTAGCCCTCGACGCTTCTCCCGACGCTCCCATCGCTGCATGATGTCAGTTAGTAACTGCTGCACGCGTGGCCAGCGCACGATTTCGTCACTCATAACTTCCCTCTCTTGCTCGGTAGAGCGCGGTGGATTTCGGGCGCAATGGTATCACGCCAATGCGACCAGGGTTGGCCCGATTGGACCGCTGTTAGTCCCTGCGCTGCACCAGCTCTATCAGCACATCATCTGGACCCTCGATATACGACAGCCGCGTTCCTCCGGCAACCTCGGTTATCGGCAGCACTACACGCACACCCGCAGCCTCCAGCCTTACCATATCAGCGTCAATGTCGTCAACATCGAAGCCGAAGTGCTCTAGTCCAAGACGATTGAGTTCTGCGGCAGCCCTCTCGTCGGAAGCGCCCTCCGGCTTCGACGAGATATTCAGTCTCACCGGACCGCCCGCATCCATGCTGACGGTTGTCGTGCCGGGCATCACTTCACGCGCCGACAGCACTTTCGCACCAAAGTGCTCCTCATACCACGCCGCAGACGCATGCGGGTCCGCGGACCTGATGTGAACATGGTTTATAGCGTACGCCATTGGACAACCTCCAGTTTTAATCTATGTTGTTTAAGATACAGACCTAAAGGTACACGATTCAGGATAGAAGTAGTTGGTAAGGGAATCGACACTCTGCGGAAGGTCAAAACAACTCAAGGGGAATGACCAATTTGCAATTTTGTCCAGTTGATAAAAACGACATGTTGCAAATCAGTTAACTCATTAGTGGAGCCGCTACATATCTATCGACGCCGCATCAAAACGCAGATTCATCAGGGGGGTGGCACATGTGCGCTATCAAGCCATGGTGTGAGCGATTTGCGGTAACTCATTCTAAAAAAGACTGACGCAGGAACCGCATAGCAGCCAAGCAGAATTATGTGGCAGAGTATCCCTTGGGCATAATATGCAGAGGAGAGGAAGGTGAAGATGGCTGCGAGTTGGTGCCGAAGGTCGGAGTCGAACCGACACGGGATTGCTCCCAACGGTTTTTGAGACCGTCGCGTCTACCATTCCGCCACTTCGGCACTCAGAGGAAACTATGTTCAATTATCATCCATCGGTGACATGAGGTCAACGATATGTCGCCTACATCTCTATCTTCTTTTCTCCAGAGAGGTAGGCTTGAGGCTCCTTCTCGAAGGCACGGTTGCAGCCGGGCCCACAGAAATAGTAAGTCGTGCCTTGAAATTCGAAAGTGCCACCGTTGGGCTTCTTCATATCCACCTGCATATCGCAGACTGGGTCGGTCGCCAAGTCAGGACTTCTGTTGAACAGATTAATTCGCATATTCCTTCTCCTAAAAAAATGCAGGCTCAGAAGTTTGCCCTATCTCTACCTGCTGGACGAAAGGTGTGCCATTCCTTAGTCTACTTGAAGCCACGCAATCGCAGCGAGTTTGCTAGTACCGTTACTGAGCTTATAGCCATGGCAGCCGCCGCAAGAATGGGATTGAGGAAGCCATGCTCACCGAGCAAAGGCACAAGGATGGCGGGAATGTCGTTGTTCGCAAACAATGGGAATAGGACGCCGGCAGCGATTGGGATTAGCGCCACATTGTATGCGAACGCCCAGAAGAGGTTTTGTCGAATGGAGCGCATCGTCGCCCTGCTCAGCCGAATAGCCGTTGAGACTGCTTGAATGTCTTCGCTTATGATCGTGATGTCGGCGGTTTCGGTTGCAACATCGGCGCCCGCGCCGATTGCGAAGCTCACATCGGCTTGCGCGAGGGCTGGGGCGTCGTTAATTCCGTCACCCACCATCGCTACTACCCGACCAGTGCTCTGAAGGTCACTGATCTCGGACGCCTTGTCGCCCGGCAGCACTTCCGCAACAACTCGCTCAATACCGACCTGTCTTGCTACTTCTTCAGCAGTGCGTCTATTGTCGCCCGTTAGCATAACAACTTCGATTCCGTTTTGTTTCAAACGGCTGACGGCAGTCCTCGTCTCAAGGCGTATGGTATCGGCAATGGCGATAAGCCCGACAACTTCTCCATTCCGCGCAACGAACACAGGCGTCATCCCCCGTTCAGTCAACGCACTTGCAGGGATGTCATATTCGCTCAGAAACACGCGCTCGCTTCGCATCAGCGCAAGGTTGCCCAGCAGCAAAGAGGTGTTATCCGACGTTGCAGATACGCCATGTCCGGGTAGCGCCTGGAAGTTCTTCACAGGTGTAAGCAACAGACCGCGCTCCTCGGCGGCTCTGACAATGGCCTTTCCCAATGGATGCTCTGAGTGCCATTCGGCCGAGGCGGCAAGTATCAGAAGTTCTTCAACTGCAATATCGTTGCTCACCAGTTCCACAACGGAAGGCTTGCCAACGGTCAGTGTGCCGGTCTTGTCAAGAGCCACAGTCTGAACCCTGTGGGCGCGTTCAAGTGCCTCAGCGTTACGAATGAGCACGCCGAAATCGGCTCCCTTGCCCATGCCAACCATGATCGCAGCGGGCGTTGCCAAGCCAAGGGCACAAGGACACGCGATTATCAGGACAGCCACGGCGCTCAATGTCGCATGTATGTAACTGGGCGAAGGTCCGAACACCAGCCAGAATGCGAAAGTCAGAGCCGCAAACGTAATTACTGAGGGCACGAAGTAGGCGGCTACCGAATCGGCAAGTCGCTGCACGGGCGCCTTGGACGCCTGCGCCTGCTCAACCATACTAATAATGTGCGACATCAGCGTATCCCGCCCGATCTTGCTTACACGGTAGTTGAAGCTGCCTGTGGTGTTGATGGTTCCACCGAAGACCTCGGTGCCCACAGACTTATCCACGGGAACGCTCTCACCCGTGAGCATGGATTCGTCAACGGCGGACGTGCCCTCAACTACATTGCCGTCAACGGGGATCCGCTCACCCGGGCGCACAATAACAACCTCGCCCACCTGCAGGTCATCTATCGGCACCTCATCCTCGCCCCCGTCTCGAATCACGCACGCAGATTTCGGTTGCAAAGTCATCATCGCGCGGATGGCGCTCGAGGCTCGCTGCTTTGCATTAGCCTCAAGATACTTGCCCAGAAGTACAAGAGCTATGATTGCGGTCGATGTGTCAAAGAAGGTCGCTGATGGAATACCATCGAAAAACGGAGTGTCACTAAGGAGCGTGACCGCCGCGCTGTAGAAATAGGCGACGGATGTGCCCACGGCTATCAGCGTGTTCATGTTGCTTGTACGGTGCTTAAGCGCTCCCCAAGCGCCATGGTAAAATTGCCTCCCCGCCCAAAATTGCACTGGGGAGGCAAGCACTAGCAATAGATAGTCCATGCCGATTGGAAAGAGGTTGTGAGCACCGGGTGCGAACATCAGCCCCATAATTAGAACTGCGGCGACAAGGCTAGCCAGGAACTTGCGACGAAGGAAATACACATCGCGGGCTGTAGCAGCGTCGTCCTGCTCCCCTACGATCCCGATGAGGGTGTAACCTGCGTCCTCAACGGCGTGGCGCATATCGGATACGGCAGCGAACCCCGGGATGTACTCGACGGCGGCGCGCTCAGATGCCAGATTAACACCAACAGAAAGCACGCCATCGACATCAGTGAGGGCGTGCTCGATATGACCTACACATGCGGCACAGGTCATTCCACCGACGGCAAGGGTAGCCTTTTCAGTCGCAACACCGTAGCCCGCATCTTCAAGGGCATCCATTAATTCTTCGCTGCGCAAAGATCCATCGCGCAACAAGAGGGATGCCTTCTCCGATGCCAGACTGACGCTTACATCAGCGACGGATGGCATTTCTTGAATCGCGTTGGACACGTGACTCACACACGCTGCGCAAGTCATACCTGTAATCGGTATTGTAATGCGGTCTGTGGTGACGACGTTCATGAGCATGTATCCGGCAGGCGACATTGCCCTTCTAATTGATCCGGCATCGAAAAACGTCGGGAAGGCTCCAGGCTATCACCATCCCAGCCTTCCCTTGTCTATCTTCGCTCACTCAATTATCGCATCATATGCCCCAGAACGCCACTAGCAGTCAAGCATGCCCAAAACACGCCACCACAGCACCACAACCTGTATGGGAGACTAAGGGTAATGCTGCGAGAAGTCTAGAATGAGCGTATAACGCCGATGACCCGGCCGCGCACTTTGACATTTTCGGCAGGAACCCGGATCGGATCCATTGTGGCGTTCTCCGGCTGCAGACGCACTGTGCCGCCCTCCAGAAAGAAGCGCTTTAGAGTAACTTCATCCCTGTCGGCAAGTTCCGCAGCAACCATGTCGCCGGTGTTGGGGCTGTCTATGGGCTGCATGATGACTAAGTCGCCATCAGCAATGAAGGCGTCAATCATCGAATCGCCCTTGACGCGAAGGCCGTAGGCGTTTTCTCTGCCGCTCACCATTGAAAGAGGAACATCAAGCGATTCGAACTCGTCGGAATGACGCGATGCTACGGACGGAATGTGTAGCGGCTCTCCTGCGGCGATGCTACCGTAAATGGGAATGGTCGCTACATTCGCCCGAGCTGCGGCGTGTTCGCCCAAAAGCTCAATGCCGCGCGAGACCTCTGGAAGGCGACGTAGATAGCCGTGCCGCTGCAAGATGTGAAGGTTGTAGTCCACGACCGAAGTGGAGCTTATCTCACAGCCCGCCTGGATGTCCCGCACTGTGGGCGGGAACTGATGCTCACTCATAAAATGCTTGATGAATTCAAGAATTCTGCTCTGCCGTTCGGATAATTTCTTGGTTGTTGTCATTCCATCCCCCTTCTTAGGCTAAAGACTGCAATATGAACTGTTAGAGTACGCATGTTCGCAGTGTACACTAGTTAGAACGGAAGTGTCAAGCCTATTACGAAAATTCGTTTTGAAACGCCTGCGGTCTGAAATTCAATATCAGCAATTTCAGCACCGTCCGGAGTCGTATTTCTGCCTGGATCTTTTGACCACATCATTCTAATCCCAGTCTTGACTTTAGTATTGTGATTCGCTTAAAGTTCACGCAAATTCTTGGTACACATTTTGAGCACTTATCTCATGAGGGCTTGGCGCAGAGGTGCAATTGATGCCAAGCGTCAATACTAATTCTGTGCAAATTCACCGCGGCATAGGCAAGGGAACAGGAAACCATACCGGAAAGGACAAGGATGATGTTACTTAGAGCGACCATTCTCTCCGCGATTGTCTTGATGATCGTTGCGCTGGCGTGTAGTTCGGCACCGGCAGAGGTCGCAGCGCCTGCGGTGCAGCAAGCGCCTGCCGCAGCGCCTGCTGCACCGGCGCCTGCTCCCGCACAGGCGGCGGCGCAGCCTCAAGCGCCCGCCGCGCCAGCACCTGCCGCGCCAGCGCTACCAGGGTTCCAGTCGCAGGCCGTTCCCGCGCCGGCACAGCCCATAGCGCAGCCAACTCAACCAGCCGGTCGCAGCGCGCCGGCCCCCGCCGCTATGACGAGTGCGGATAGCGTCCAGCGTGGCGGTCATCTTATCTGGGGCGTGGGCCCACGCGTGTTCCCGCCAAAGTGGGACATGACACAAGCAGGTGTATGGCATTTCACTGAGCATTTCAATCGCCACTACAGCGGCATCCTGCAATTCAACCCGCGCAACGGCATCGATGTCCTGCCCGACCTCGGCGACAGCTGGGAGTTCGCCCCCACCGTTGACGAGATTACGGTCAATCTCGTCGAGGGCGTGATGTGGCACGATGACAACCCCCTCACGGTGGAAGACATCGAGTTCACGCTGGACCGCTGGGCAAACCCACCTGATGGCTTGCCTCAGCCTCGCGTCGGCGGCTTCAAGAACATCGACGGCACCGAGAAGATTGACGACACGACCTTCAAAGTCTCCCTAAAGCAGCCGAGCGCCGACTTCCTTCTCGACCTCGCCGACGCATGGCACATCATGCTGCCCAAGCACATCGTGGAGATGGAAGGTGGCATAAACTCTCCTGAGCGACTGATCGGCACCGGATCTTTCCGCGTCAAGGACACAGAGCGTGACAGCTTCGTACTCTCCGAAGCTAACCCCGACTACTTCCGCGATGCTCCGGACGGCTCGCCATACCCATATCTCGATCAGGTGACCACTGTGCAGTTCACGGACTGGGATACACAGGCAGCAGCGCTGGCAACCGGACGCATCGACCTCGCAGCGCCAATGGATCTGGCAAAAGGCTGGGGCGTCAAGGACTCCCTTGGTGATAAGGTCGTTCTGGAGGCGGCATTCAGTCCGGGTGCGATGTACGTATCGATGAACGGCGAAAAGCCTCCATTCAACGATATGCGCGCGCGCAGGGCCCTGTATCTCGCCATATACCGAGCGCCTATTCAGGAAATCCTGTCAACGCCGATCGAAGGACTGCCCGCCAACTTTGTGCAGGTCAGCTTCCTCGGCACAGCAGACCCCAACCTCAGCGAGGTCACGGAATATTACGGCTACGCGCCGGCCACCCGCGAGGAAGCCCTAGAAGAGGCAAAGAGGCTCTTCGCTGAGGTCGGCGTAACGGAATTCACCGCAAACGCTGGCATCTCCGGTGCCAACAACAACAGCGCCCAGATTATTGTTCAGCAGCTCGAAGACATCGGCATCAAGATGAACATCGAGACTTTTGAGACTGCTCCGCTGCGCGCTCTGGGTCAGGACGGCAATTATGAGGTGATGTTCGACAGCCACGCAGTCGCAATGGCAAACCCAGTTAATTTCATCGACCTTTTCTACATGCCCGGCGCGGGCGCCTTCTATCACAATGCCCCGCCGCCGCAGGAGTTCTTGGATAAAGTCTCCGAAATCAAGCGAACTTTCCCGAGCCCTGAGCGCAACCAGCAGTTCAAGGAGCTCGACACTATTATGCGCGAGCAATGGATCCCCAAGGTGCCGACATTGCGCTTCAACGAGTACAAACTCGCCTATTCCTATGTCAATAACTGGGACCCGATACCCGCTATGAAGTTCATCCAGACACGAATTTACGACGTGTGGTTGAGCGAGGGCGCGCCGCAGAGATAGTCATTTGAAATCGACAGTCGCAGCCGGGCAGACATGTCCGGCTGCTCTGCCATTTCTGCATGAGACCAGACACAGTAGCATTTACCCGAAGTTGAGCTCCAAGCATAACGAGGTAGATAACCGTGTGGAAATACACAGTCCGACGGGTGCTCCTCATCTTTCCGACGCTTTTCCTGCTCGCCACTATCTTATTCTTCATGCTGCGCGTGCTGCCCGGAGACGAGGCGCTGTTCATCACCTCCGGCGAAGAGTCTGTCGCAACCGTCGAGGACATAGAAAAACTAAGAGAGGCTTGGGGACTCAACGATCCGCTGTATGTGCAGTATTGGCGCTGGCTAAAGGATGCGCTGCGTGGCGACCTTGGCTATTCCCGGTACGCAGACCGTCCAGTGGTTGATGCCCTCGCAAGCAAGATAGAGGTCACGGCAACACTCGCATTCCTGTCGGTTGTCGTCGCACTCACCTGGTCGTTGCCTCTCGGCATCATGTCTGCGATTTGGCGCGGAAGCTGGCTTGACCAGACCATCCGCGTCATAACGGCGGCAGGCATCGCCATGCCCAACTTCTGGGTCGCCATTCTGATGCTGCTTTTTCTCGTCAAGTTCTTCAACTGGATTCCACCCGTGCAGCACGTCAGCATCTTCGACGACCCGGTTACGGCATTGAAGCGCCTGATATTCCCTTCACTGGTCATAGGCTTCCGTTCGGCATCCACCATCAGTCGCATGACTCGGTCCACAATGCTGGAAGTAATTGGCGACGACTACATCCGCACGGCCTATGCCAAGGGTCTCGGCCCCTGGGTCGTAACCCTGCGACACGCGCTCGCCAACGCCATCATACCCGTGCTCACCATGGCGGGCCTGCTGGTAGCTGCTCTGATGGATGGCGCAGTTATCGTGGAACGCATATTCACACTGCCCGGACTGGGACAGCAGATTGTAAACGCCACTAGCGCCCGAGACTTCGTGATGGTCCAAGGCATCGTGCTTATACTTGCGGTGTTCATGATGCTGTGGATTCTGCTGATTGACCTCGTATATGCGTGGATCGATCCGCGCATACGATACGAGTAGGAAGACGGAAGGAAGACGAAGGTGCATCAAGAGCAGATCACCGCTGATGCGGTCCTGGCCGACGGCTCCACCGCTGCCAGGTTTGCGCGCACGGCAGGTGCTCTAGCCGACTTCGGGCGCCACCATCCAACCGGCGCAATTGGCGGCATCTTCCTGATCATAGTCATGACAATGGTGCTGCTCGCTAACATCATCTCGCCATTTCGATACGATAGAACGGTCGCGCGCCAACTTCTCCCGCCAATGTCCGAGGCGACTCTGGACGACGGCACACTCTGGATTGGCACCGACGAGCTAGGACGCGATGTCGTCAGTCGCTTACTGCACGGCGGTCGCGTGTCCATGTTCGTCGGAATCATGGCCCCGCTGATTGGTGTCGTCTTCGGCACGGTGCTCGGCATCGCAAGCGCCTACTTCGGCAAACTCTTCGACCTGCTCATTCAAAGGCTGGTTGACACCGTGCTCATACTTCCGGGCATCGTCGTCGCAATGACCATAACCGTAGCCTTCGGATTCACAGTGCCGGTGGTCATCATGGCGCTCGCGGTCAGCTACAGCGCCAGCTCCGTGCGCGTGGTGCGCTCGCGCGCGTTGACGCTGAGCAACATGCAATACGTCGAGGCCGCACGCGCCATTGGAAGCTCCGACACGCGCATCATCTTCCGACACCTCGTTCCCAACTCGCTACCCGTAACCATGGTGCTGATCGCCGTCAGTGTCGGCGCGGCGATCACCGCAGAGGCGGCGCTCAGTTTCCTCGGCATCGGCATTCAGCCACCCATACCGTCCTGGGGCAACATGTTGACGACCGCGCAGTTGAATTTCGACTTTGCGCCTCACGTTGCAATCGCGCCAGGTTTGGCAATAACATTCGTCGTGCTTGCAGTCAACCTCTTCGGCGACTCGCTGCGAGACGTCCTCGACCCCAGGCTGCGGAACGTGCGGTAGGTCATACGGCCGCTATGTGAGAGATTGTGCAGTTTCTAGCCGAATGAAAGCGAAAGGATGAAATGCATCTCAAATGGGTGTTGGGAGTTTTGCCGCTTTTCTTGTTGGCATCAACTGCCGCCTGCCGCGATGAAACTGCGGTAGCGCAGCAGTCTCCTGTGGACATTGCAAGATACGCTTCGAGCGGCGCTCCGAAGTTGGAGTTCAGATACAAAGGTACTGCCGACCATATTACCAACACCGGCGACTTCATCAAGGTCAAGTACGAAGATGGCGCCGGCATCCTGGTGGACGGGCGTGAATACCGACTGATAGGGGCGCACACGCACAATCCCAGTGAGCATACATTAGACGGCGAGAGATTTCCGCTGGAAATGCACTTAGTACACACATCGAACTCAGGTGAATTTGCGGTTGTCGGAATTGTGTATCGGCTAGGCGGGGCAAACGCGCCCATTCAAGCAATAACCGATTCCGCGCCTGCTCAAGGCGAAAAGGACACAGCGCTTTCTTCGTCCCTCGCGGCAGATGAGTTCCTGCCAGCCGGCGGTGGGTACTATGCCTACTTGGGTTCACTAACGACTCCGCCCTACACAGAAGGCGCCCAATGGCTGGTGTTGTCCGAACCCATAGGAGTTTCAGAGGAGCAAGTCAGCCGGCTCGCCGAGCTCACAGGCGGCGGAACTAACAACCGCGCCCTCCAGCCACTCAACGGCCGGCGAATACCGGCATACCGGGCGCGCTGAGAGACTAACACGCATCGCAGGAGTAGAGAAATGGCTGACAGACCAAACCTAGTATTCATCTTCAGCGACCAGCAGCGCGCCGACACAATGGCGTGCTACGGCAACGACTGGTTGAACGTGCCCAACCTCAACGCGCTTGCGGCGCAGAGTTTCGTATTTCAAAACGCCTATGTTACGCAGCCGGTATGCACACCGGCGCGTGCCTCCATTATGACGGGACTGTATCCGCACGCGGCCGGACCCATCGTGAACCAGCTTGTACTGCCGCGCGACACCCCCGTCCTAGCGGAGATGCTTCCCGACGAATACTACTGCGGCTACTACGGAAAGTGGCACCTGGGCGACGATGTCATTCGGCAGCATGGCTACGACGAGTGGGTCAGTACAGAGGACGGACACATATCGGAATATACGCGACGTGAATATCGCAACGTGTACAGCACATACTGGCATCATCTGGTTGACAACGGCTTCGAGCCGGATATGGAGCGCGCGCCGGGCAAGTTCATCTTTTCCCCAGCGGCGCGCTCAAGGCTGCCTGAAGAATTCCAAATGGCATCATTCCTTGGAGACCGAGCGGCAGACTTCATCGAGCGCAACAGCGACAGCCCGTTCGCCCTCTATGTCAGCACGTTCGAGCCGCACCCTCCCTATCACGGGCCGCTCAACGACTTGTACGACCCGGCGCAACTCCCGGTTGGCCCCGCCTTCTTACGGCGCCCCGAAGGCGTCTCCCTTTACAATCGGGTTCGCGGCAACTACTACACCCAGTACATGTACGAAGGCGGCGACCCCACGCAAGACCCCTACATGGCACACAACCCGGCATCTGGGCAAGACCTGACGACCGAGCTGGGGTGGCGCACCCTGCGCGCCCACTACCTTGCCAACATCACACTTGTCGACCGCATGGTGAAGAAGATTACAGACGCCTTGGAAAGCGCAGGAGTAGCCGACAACACGATGATCGTCTTCACGAGCGAGCACGGCGAAATGGCAGGCGACCATGGGATGCTAGAGAAGCGCTCGTTCTACGAGGAAGCCTCGCGGGTGCCGCTCACGATGCGTGTTCCATGGATTAGCCGCGAACAGACTATGCTGGAAGGAAGCGCAAGCCAGATCGACCTGTTGCCGACACTGCTCGACCTGCTCGGTCAGACGCCGCCGTCGCACCTGCAAGGCAAGAGCCTCGCTCCGGTTCTTCGCGGCGAAGCCGACCTTAGCGACAACGATGTCGTTGTGCAGTGGAACGGCACAAGCGAAGAGCTTCCGGACCGATTCCTCGGCAGCGCCGCCATCAACCGCATGAACGCGCTACCCAGACGCTGCATTATTACGCCGGACAGGTGGAAGCTCGCGCTGTGCGCGGGTGATCAGGGCGAGCTGTTCGACCTGAATAATGATCCCCACGAGATGACCAACCTCTTCGACGACCCCGCTCAACGCGACCGAGTCATTGACATGGCGGCTCGCCTTCGTGTGTGGCAACATGAGACTGGCGACACGGCGCCATTGCCAAGCCCGTAGCAATACGAGCAAGGAATGTTCGAGCGGCTAAACACAAACACACCCCGATAATTGGGGGGTGTTTGTACCTCTCGTATCATTTCTGAACCCAACATTAGTGGCGCATACGACGGAGGGAATGTCGCATGCGCCAATTTGGAAAAGGAACCTTCTAAGTCTTCAGACCTATTGCTTAATCGCTTCGCGGTTCGAGGCATACTCGGCGTCACCAAGCTTAATGTAACCGACCTCTTGCGCAAGTTCGGCGGCGTTGTCGAGGTAGAATTCCACAAACGCCTTGACCTCAGAGCGCTCCATGCTCTGCTTGCTCACATAGATGAACAGCGGGCGTGAGAGAGGCGAATAGGTTCCGTTTTCGATACTCTCTGACGTCGGCAGAACGCAGCCGTTGCCGGAGTCAACAGCGAGAAGGTTCAGCTTGTCCTGATTCTCCTGGTAGTAGGCAAATCCGAAATAGCCGAGTGAGTACTTGCCGCCTGCAATGCCCTGCACCAGTACATTATCGTCCGCGCTAGCGGTGTAGTCCGGGCGGCTCAACTGTGCCTCGCCCATGACTTCCTCGGTGAAGTAGTCGAAAGTTCCGGAGTCCGTGTCAGGGCCGTAGAGAGCTATATCTTTGCTGGGCCAGCTCGGATCAACATCGCTCCACTTTGAGACTGTGCTGCCGGGCTCCCAGATCATCTTTAGTTGATCGGTCGTGAAGCACTCGACGAAATCGTTGTCAGGACTGACCATTACCGACAGTCCGTCCATCGCTACGCGAAGCGGATAGTACTGAATATTGTTCTCCTGAGCGGCGGCGGCCTCATTGTCCTTAATGGGCCGGGAAGCATCGCTGATATCCGTCTCACCCACTGTGAAGCGCTTGAAGCCGCCGCCCGTGCCGGATACGCCCACATTGACGCGCACGTCCGGGTGAATCTTGTGGAATTCTTCGGCGACTGCCTCGGATACCGGGAACACCGTGCTGGAGCCGTCAATTTCGATTGTGCCGCTCAACTTCGCAATCGTCGCTGCAGGCTGCGATGCCGTTGCAGGTGCCGTGGTAGTCTGCTCGGAAGTGGCAGGCACAGGGGCTGCGGTCTCTTCAGAGCCGCAAGCCGGCGCACCAATTACAAGCACTAGGCTCAGTAGTAATGCGACGCTCCAAGCGACGCTCATCCGTAGGAACATTTTCAAATTAGGCATAGGAATCTGAGTCTTACCTCCTCAATCTGTGATGCCTTTGTACGATTTGACAAGTCCTCAATATGACTGCATTCACGATACGGCGCGCATGTGAACAGAGCATTAACGAAGCGTTAATGTCGCTTTAGAGGGCGTTGAACAGACGTCGAAATTATCGCCGTGTGCAGGGGTATGCCCCGGGAGAAGCATCACAGCTTCAGAAGTTGAGTGATGACAACTTGGATACGAAGGGAGATTGCGATTACTATTCGTCGCTTCTAGCTTCCTTGAAAGCCTGGCTCAGTTGAATCATGACCGAGCGCGAACTGCGATTAGATACCACCACAGCCGAAGGTCGAATACTAGAAGTCTGTGTGCGTAGATAGGAGCGGTCTGCAGGCGAAATGTCTTCCGCCATAACCAACGCATCGAAGTCAGAGTAACCCGCAATGTCCAGTGCAGTGGTTACGCTTGTAGTGGCAGTTACGAGGCAGCTGTTCCGTTCGAGGATTTCAGTGAGTTCGTCGGCGCGTCCTTGACCTCGCGCAACCACCAGCACACGGATGTAGCTTCCCATTCCACTCATATTGCGGTTGGCCTCTCTATTTCCTGAAGTGGCGGACGACCTCGCCCAGAATATTAAGCGCCTCATCGAAATCAGGACCGAGCGGCGGCCCAAAACTCAGATGCGTCGCACCATCTGCAACCAGTGGTTCCAATCGCTCGATAATCTTGCTCGCATCACCCACAACGCCTATCTTAAGCATGTCATCGCTTACAAGGTCTATCGCGCGCGATTCGCACCTGTCCTCGATCAACGCTCTTGTAATCGGCTCGAAATCCGCCTTACTCAGTCCCAGGCCGGCAAGCACGGTCTCATTCATCGCGCTGCCATAGTAGGCCACCTTCTGCGCCAGTACACGTCGCGCCGCAGGCACATCACGTGATGCGGACACCCAAATGCATGTAGCAAAGTCGAAGTCGTCCGAAACTTCCGCCCGACGTCGCTGTCCATTCGCCACCAGCTCGCGCGCGGCATAGTACCGCTCAGGCGGAAACAGCAGCGGCAGCGCGCCGTCACCTATCTCGCCCGCAAGCTCCAACATCCTGTCACCCATACCACCGATGTAAATAGGTGCCTGCCGCTCGACAGGAAATCGCATGTATGCCTCTTCATTCCATTTAAGGAATTCACCCCTGCATTCGGCGCTTTCGTTGCCCAGAAGCCGCCTTATAGCCCCCACTGATTCCCGCACCGCCGTCAATGGCTTGCCATGCCGGATACCCACCCAGCCGAGGAACTCCGCCGCGCCAGCAGATATGCCCAGTAAGAATCTGCCGTGTGAAACCTCATCCAGTGTCGCCGCCTGCATAGCAATCTCAGCGGTATTCATCGTGTACGGGTTTACCACGCAACTGCCGATGTTGATGCGGCTCGTGTTCAGCGCGACCGCGGTCAATACCACGCCCGTGCTGCGCAGGAACAGATCATCGCTCACCCACAACTGATCGAAACCTTGAACCTCGGCCCGCTGCGCTATTTCGATATACTGCGAAACGGTCAGGTCGTTGTTCAGACGCAGGCTAAACCGCATCTTCAGTCTCCGCACGCGATCCGGCTACAACCGCCTCCGCTTCAATTTCGACCAGCAGCGAGTCATCCACAAGACGCGCTTCGACGAGGGTGCACGCGGGCCGCACGTCCGCGAAAATCTCGCCGTGTACACGGGCCACGCTCTCCCAGAGCGAGATGTCCTTCACATATATACGTGTGCGAACGACATCTGACTTGCTGCCACCAAGTGACTCTACGGCTCCTATTATTATCTTCAGCACCGCCCTAGTCTGCTCTTCGGCATCTTTCAGCCCAAGAACGCCGCAGCCTCCACTAGCAGTCGTGCCCGAAACATAGATCCTATCGCCGGACCGAACCGCCCTGCTATATCCGCCAATCGCTTCCCAGGGAGTACTGGTCGAAAACTTTTGTGGCGAATCTGTCAACGTCGTCTCCTGTTGCCATCATGTAGCGAGCCAAGCGGACCCACTTATACAATGGGTTTAAATAGAATCTTATCCGTCAAGTGGCAGCTTCATATCAGGAAATCTTGCCGCTAAACTAAGCAGCATCGCCGCCGAAATTGTAACAGCCGACGCCAGTGCGCACAACGAAAACGACGCCCTCGAAACTGCTCACATTCTTGACTGCAAACACGCCCAATGATAAAGTGAAATTGTTCACTAATTGCCTGAGTACAGCAGGCTAGAGGGCATCTGCGAGGAGAAATGGAACGAACAGAAGTCGTTCGCAAAGCCAAGGACGCTGGTGTACATCTCGTATCATTTTTCTGGTGCGATAACGGTGGAATTATCCGCGGTAAGTCAACGCACATATCCGGATTAGAAACCAGGCTCAGTTCGGGTATAGGCGTCACCACCGCAATGCAGGCAATGGGCGATATGGACCAGTTGCAGGTGGTTGACGGCATGGGACCCGCAGGCGAGTTCAGGCTGATACCCGATCCGGACACTTTCACCATCCTGCCCTACGCGCCAAAGCGGGCGCTGATGCTCTCGGATTTGATAGCTACTACATCCCGCCAGCCGTGGGAAGCTTGTCCTAGGGACTTCCTCAAGCGAATGCTTGCCAAAGCCGAAACGATGGGCCTGACCTTTCAAGTAGCTATGGAACCGGAGTGGTACCTTACAAGACAGGAAGGCGACAGCTTCGTTCCATGTGACGAAAGCTTAGACAACTCCAGCGTCGGGATGACCTTTGCCCAGGATGTGGTTGACGATGTGATAGAAGCTCTCGAAGCGCAGCAGATTGGCATAGAGCAATATCATACAGAGGTCGGCCACGGGCAGCACGAGTTGAGCATTCGACATGCTCCTGCGTTGCGCGCTGCCGACAATCACCTCATCTACCGCGAGACGGTGCGAAATGTCGCGTATCAACACGGATTATTCGCATCCTTCGCACCCAAGCCCTTTCCCGATCAGGCCGGCAACGGCTGCCACATCCACATCAGCGCATGGGATTTGGACGAGGAAGAAAACCTTTTCTTCGACGCTGATGGTGAACAGAGTCTCAGTGGGTTGGCTTACTACTTCATAGGCGGAATAATGGATCACCTGCCAGGGCTGGTGGCATTGACCTGCCCGAGCATGAACAGCTACCGGAGATTGTCACCCGGCTCATGGAGCACTGCTTTCACATGCTACGGCCCTGATAACAGGGAAGCTGCTCTTCGAATACCTTCCACATTCTGGGGTGCGGAGATGGCTTCCACAAACCTGGAATTCAGGCCGGCGGACTCTAGCTCCAATCCATATATAGCCTTGGGTGGGTTGATTGTAGCCGGTCTGGATGGCGTGGCGCGCGAACTGCAACCCAGGCCGGAGCAAAATGTAGATTCCGATCCCACTCTATTGGATCCGGAAGAGTTGGTTAGGCGAGGTATCAGGCGACTTCCCTCATCTTTGCTGGAGGCGACAAAGGAACTGGAAGCAGACTCCGTACTCATAGAGGCCATGGGATCTGCGCTGTCGCGTTCCTATCTCGCAATCAGGCGAGCGGACTGGAATATATTCTCCCAGCAAGACGCCGAATTTGAAATCAGAAATCACTTTTATAAATATTGAAAATTTTTGTCAAATCTGAAATCCCTTTCAATGGGCGCTGTAGTGCGACCATGTACACAGGGTAACAAGAGTAGCAGGAGGCTAAGTTGCAAAAGCGAAATCTATTAGTGCCGGCAGGCCTGTGTGCCATCGTGATGCTTGGTGTGATTGCCTGTGGGCAGTCCGTTCCTGAACCGCCTCCGCCCACCACTGTACCACGCATCTCGCCTCCGCCCCCACCTCCAGCTCCCACTGTGCCGGTTTCAGCCAACGAGGGTGCGTCCGGGCAAGCCGCAGGCGGAGGAACGCCTGTGGACGTGGCCATGCAAGATATCGCCGGCAGCGGTGAGTATGCATACAACCCCTCCGAGATGACATTCAGCGCCGGAGAAACGATTACATTCTCGCTCACTTCAGAAACCGAATTCCACACCTTCGAGGTAGACGACCTTGACATTTATGTCGAAGTGGAAGCTGGAGACACGGTTACTTACACCTTCACATTTGACAAGTCTGGGACTTATGAGCTGATCTGTACTCCACACAATGCTCAAGGAATGATAGGATCCATCGTAGTGAATTAGCCGCGCTCCGCTTGTCATGTTCGTCGAATGCGCTTCCTACATTTAACAGGGAGCGCATTTTTGACTATTTTAACTGTCTTCTCCAAGTAGAAACTCATAGCACCAATGGGATAGAATTATCCGAATACACACAGATTTCATTGAATACATTTGGAGGACTTGCGGAATGAGGTTATCCTGCCTACAAGAGAATCTGGCGCGCGGCCTTTCAATCGTAGGCCGAGCGGTCGCTTCGCGGTCCACCCTGCCAATAACCCAGAACGTACTTCTAAGCACTGAGCAATCAATGCTCAAGATTTCGGCGACTGACCTCAATATGGCGATGACCACATGGATAGGCGCCCAAGTGGAAGAAGAAGGGGCAATCACGGTTCCTGCGAGGCTGCTGAGTGATTTCGTGGGATCTCTACCGCCGGAGCGCATCGACATTGAAGCAACTTCGCAGCCGGTCGGACTAAACATCAAGTGTTTGACTTTCGAGTCAAACATCAGCGGTAATCCTGCCGACGACTTTCCACCAATACCGGCAGTAGAGGGCGGAGTAGCAGCAAAAATAGAGTCTGGCATGTTGCGTGAGGCAATCAGTCGGGTCGCATTCGCTGCCGCCACCGAGGACTCTCGCCCTGTTTTGACCGGAGTGAAAACGGAAATTAACGGAATCGACTTCAAGTTTGCTGCCGCTGACGGGTTCAGGCTTGCGGTGTACAGCGGCAAATTGGCAGAGGCACCGAGCGCGGACATCGAGTTCCTTATACCTGCCAGAGTGCTCAACGAGATCAATCGCTTGCTTGGAAGTCAGCAGAATGCCGTGGAGTTCATGGTGACGCCTTCAAGCAATCAGGCTCTCTTCCGTGTGGAAGATGTAGAAATAGTCTCCTCACTGATTGCGGGCAACTTCCCAAACTACAACCAGTTGATCCCACAGAGTCATACAACTCGCGCTGTTCTTAATTCGGACGATTTTCTACGTGCCACGCGAACTGCCGCCATCTTTGCGCGCGATGGCAGCGGCATCATTCGGCTACAGTTATCAACAAGTGAAGAAGACGCGTCCGGGCGGTTGATAGTCTCGTCACGCGCGGAAGAAGTCGGCGACAACCAAGGTCAACTTAGCGCTACAGTTGAGGGAGAAGACGCGAAAATCGCCTTTAATTCCAAGTATCTCACGGACGTATTAGATATACTCAGCGGCGAAATTGCACTGGAAGTTTCATCCCCTTCCAGCCCCGGAGTGCTCAAGCCAGTGGAAGGCGATGAATATGTTCATGTCGTAATGCCAATGTTCGTACAATGGACGTAATGCGCCCAAGTTACCAGTCTATAGACGGGTAAACCGCGAATCAGAAGAAGCCTCTGTCATCTGCGACGGAGGCTTCTTTTCAGGATGACATTGATCTTCATAAACCTTCGGCAGTTAAGGCAAGATTGTCCCAAGAGGCCAGCATTACATTCTTGGATCAACAGAAAGCTCTATTGAAAATTTGCCCTTAATCGCTGTCACTTTGATATTAAATACCACAAGTGTCCCGATTTTTCCATCAACGTCAAGATTCTCAAGGTTCTCTCTAAGTGTATGCGAATATTGCCGAATCTGCCTCATTGACTTTACAAACTTCTTCCTATTTGACAAGATATTTAGCAGCTGGTGCAATCTGTTTTCTTGCGAAGTGCGTTGCGCATTTATCGGTGTCAACTCTGATTAAATCAGCACGTTGTCAATCCCTTCGACGCTCATCATCTTAATCAGGTTTTGTTCACGTACGATGAGCCCTGCAATAGATTGCTCCAGGGCTCGAATTTCCTCACTCAGATCTTGGCCTAGATCGACTTGGTCTTGCATTCCAAGCGTTACAATCCGCGTATTCTGAAGTGTCTCAATTATCTTTCCCCACACTGCTTCTTCCAATTCGCCTGCTCGCAAACGATAGGCATCACATGTAGCCGGGCCAGTTACGGTTGCTGTGATACCGCTACAACGGTAGTATCTGTAAATACCATTAAGGGTTCCTCCGCTGACTCCACGACCACACTTTCCGCAGACTATATACCCGCTTAACCAATATCTTGGCCTCCCTTCACTTCTCCTTGAGTAAGTTCGTCCTCTCACTGCTAAGCGTTCTTGTGCGCGATCAAACAGGTCTTGATCATTGATTGGGGGAGTAAAGCCCGTAACGCTGATCCAGTCTTCCTTTGGTCGCAGTTCAACCTTTCGCTTCCCACCCGGTACCGCGGATGACCGTGGTGGTGGCGCCTAGAATTCCGACCCGGCCGAGTATCTCCAGTATGACTCCGACGACAGTCAGAAAGATGTCGCTTCGGAGCAGAAGGCCGATCAGCAGCACGACTATGCCGAGTACCACCACGCCCAGGTAGCCGAATCGCTCGTGCAAGGGGTTGATCCGTTTCAGTCTCTCCATTTCGTTTGGTTCCTCTCTACTTCACGTTAACACCAATCGTGTTGCCGTCCTGCTGCAGGTCTGCCTCGACGATCTGAATGTTTGTCGCGGTTCTCTTCCTGTTGTCTATTTCTGCAGTGAGAGTGCATTCGAGCGTCCAGTCGAACTGGAAGAACGAAGAATTGTCCTCGAAACTCTCATCGAGAAGTAGCTCGCGGGTGGCGGCGTAGCTGTATGCGCCAGCTTTGCTTAATGACTCTTGGCCTACACTGACCTTCGACTTCAGGATCTTTATATCGCCTCCGAAATCCTTGAGGTAGTCGTAGTTGACGCCGTCCTTGCACTGTCGCACGCCCTGGAAAGACATCACCTGCGAGGCGATCTCTTCTCCGTTCTCCTCGTGCCACTTCTGACCGTCGCTGGTTTCTTCCCAGGATTCGAGCTCCTGCACGAAACCGGAGCATTCGGGGGACGCGGCGTTTTTGCTGTACGTACTCTGGTGGGAGACGTTCGAGCCGTTATTTCCTTATATGTGTTGCAGCGCGGTAGAGCCATTTCATCTATAATGCTCCTCAAGAGATTCGGGCTGGGCAAGTTGGTAACTCCAAAGCGCCGACAAGAGAGACGACGATTATGCAAAGAGTGTTGCACCTTAAGACCAAAGTGCTGGCTGGAGGCAGAATCGAGATCGTGGATCCGGAGTTGCTGTTGGGTGAGACCCTAGACGCGACTGTGCGCGACCCGTCAGAGACGCAGCATCGGTCGGCGGTTGACATTCTCGAAGAAGCGCCGGGTCAGCGCCTATTCAAGACTCCTGAGGATGTAGAGTCATATCTCAATGACGAAAGGGCGTCGTGGGGCAGTTGACACTGCCGGTCACGGGGCCAGTCCATCTCGATGCCAGCGGCTTCATATACAGCGTTGAGCACATCGAGCCTTACCGTGCGCCGTTTGAAGCAATGTGGCAACAAGCACTGAACAGACAGTTCACCATCGTAAGAAGCGACTTGGTAGCATTGGAGACTCTCTTCAAACCTATGCGAGATATCAACAGAGCTGTTGAAGCCGTATTTCGTTCGCTATCTGACACTGATGAAGCTTCGTCTATCCCAACCACACGGTGAATGTGGGAAGAGACGGCCGGGCTGCGGGCCGACACAGGCTTGAAGACACCCGATACTCTACTTGTGGGTGCCGCCAAAAGCCATGAGTGTACACTGGCTGTCACGAGTGAAAGAGAATTTCTCAGCGTCCAAGCTCTCTCTGTAGTCGCAATGGACAACCTATTGGATGAGAAACCGACAAATGCTGAAGTAGTCGAACGAACGGTTGACCTGCTGGCTGATTGCTCCTATACGAATGCACGATGCCAGTAGGCGAAGGAGCATGCGTAATGGCAAACAAGATCCGCCTGGGGTTTGTGGGTGCGAACGTAAACTCAACCTGGTCTACTCAGTCGCACTTCCCAGCGCTACTGGCGAGTCCGGATGTCGAAATAACTGCAGTATGCACTACCCGGCCCGAGAGCGCGGAAGAGGCACGCCAAGCCCTTGGAGCGAAGCTCGCCTTCCATGATTTTCGAGCAATGGTAGTGTCTCCTGAGATCGACGCGGTGGCCGTGGTTGTGCGGGTTCCATCGCACTATGAGCCAACTAAGGCCGCCATCGAAGCTGGCAAGCACGTCTTCACCGAGTGGCCTCTGGGACGGAATACTTCCGAAGCAGAGGAACTTGCAGATCTCGCCCGCAAGAAGGACGTGCGAACCGCCGTAGGTTTACAGTCACGAGTGAGTCCTGCATTGCTTTATGTCAAGGAACTGATCGAAAACGGCTACGTGGGCGAGGTGTTATCGTGTCATGTGACCACCATGCGCGGTGGCGCGGTGGAACGCTCTTCCAGCGAGACATGGCAGCGCGACGCCAGCCTGGGCGCAAACACCCTGACCATCGCCAACGGCCACGTCATTGACGCCCTGCGCTTTGTGGCCGGCAACTTCACCCGGGTGGCGTGCATGGTCAGCACCCAGACAAAGCAATGGTACGAGACCGACACCGAGCAGTTTGTGGAAGTCACATCACCGGACAATGTGCGAGTCAGCGGACAGTTGGAGAGCGGCGCGGCAGCGTCAGTCCATGTCGGAGCTGTCCCCTGGGCCGGCAGCGGGTTTCGAATGGAGATTTATGGGCGGGAAGGCACGCTGGTTGTTACCGGGAGTGTCTCGTCGCAGCGCGGTGAGATGCTTCGAGTGCAGGGTGCACGGAGAAGCAATGAATTGCAGGGCCTGGATATACCTGAGCGTTTCGTTTATGTGCCGCCTGACTTCCCCCGCGGCGACCCCTTCAACGTCGGGCAGATGTATGCCCTTTTCGCCGAGTCGCTCAGAACAGGGCAGAGCCGCTTGCCAACGTTCGATGTAGCAGTTGACCTGCATCGTTTCATCGACATCCTCAGTCAGGCCTCGGATACGGGTCGGGACTTGCCGGTTGTCTGAGGCGACATTTTCTCAAGAACCAGAATCGCGCGAGCGACTGATAACCCCTGTGAACCTGCGGAATCTTGAGTACATTCCACCTCTACTGAAGGTTAGCCGCTATCCATCAATACAGGAGAATTCCTCGGGAGCCTCTTAGTGCTGTGCTGCATATATGTCCGTGTCGGGTGTTGGCTCCTTCATCAGAGATTCATCAACTCTATTCGGTCTTCAAAGCGTCGAAAGTTTGAGATGCTAAACGTCAGCAGCCTGCGCTCCCCCTCGCGGGACTATTATGTCAATGGCCAATCGGAAAATCACAAGGAAACAATGAGGAATCAATGAAGTTCGTGATGTACAACGACAACCAGCCGGGCATTCTGACCGATGCGGGCGTTATAGACATAGGTGACCTCTGCCCCGGCGGCGGCCAGGCCGCAATTGTCAATCTAATCACTAACTACGACGACCTGAAGTCCCAACTTGAGACCCGCGCCGCCGAGGGCACGCCGGTCGCTGGCGCGCAACTGCAGGCACCGCTGCCGCGCCCCAGCAAGATCCTCTGTATGGGCGGCAACTACCGCGAGTTCGGTGCAGGGGAGCCTTCACCAATGTGGGGTTTCACCAAGAGCACCCACAGCATTCTGGGCCCGGGCGGCACCGTGGTCCTCCCTGACATAGACGCCAACATCTTTCACCATGAGGCGGAACTCGTGTTGATCTTCAGCAAGGGCGGCAAGGACATTCCGGCGTCGGAGGCCATGGACTACGTCTTCGGCTACACGGCGGGTGTGGACGTCTCGGCGCGAATGCCGGGAGGTAGCGGTGGCCGGATGCCCAACACGCTGCCCATCGCGGAACACAAGTCGCACCCCACCTTCTGTCCCCTTGGTCCCTGTATAGTGACCAAGGACGAAATCGCGGACCCGGAGAAGTTGCAGGTCACCTTGAGCGTCGACGGCCAGCAGCGCGTCAACTACAACACCGACGACCTCGCCCACTCCATCGCCGAATCGATCGAGTACGTGGCGGCTATCGAGGAGATCAGTCCCGGCGACGTGCTCTTCATGGGCACCAACCACCAGGGCCTCGGCGCGATGCAGGACGGCGACACCATTGAGATGGGTGTAGACGGCGTGGGCAGATTCACCCTCACGGTTAGCGACCCGCTCAAGCGCCGTTGGCCCAAGGGGGTAGACGAGGCGACGGCCAAAGACTTACGGGAGGGCGCCGGCGGCCCCGGCCGCCAGGCCCGACCCCTGCCGACCGGATAGCAGAAGTTCGGGGGAGTGTCGAATGACCCCACTCCTCTACACCACCCCGAAAGCTGTCCTCCCTCTTGCCTTGAGTCTCCACCTGCCGCACTCGGAGGCCGAAGCGGGCCTTGGTCAGGACGTAGATGAGGTTGCTTGCGTCGTCGCCCGGCTTGCGAGGAGGTCTTCAACCATCGTTCCTAAGCACGACGAACCTCCAACAGGGACCGTTTCAAGAGCATTAGCGCATCATCACAGAATTGCCGGGTCAATTCCGAGTTAGATTTACGCTCCAGGCGGAAACAATCTCTTTGGCGTTGGCGAAATCCGTGATGTCTCTGTGCGCGTCCATCTAGGTGGTTAGCAGCGTCACTGGCCCAAGATAGGATAGCCTTCCAGGTAGTCCATATGCACCAACTCGACACTGGGAGCCTGCAGGGCAAGCTCTCGCTCAATGGGTTCCATGTCGGTTGGACCGGTCACTGGCGGGTTCCAGTCGTCGTGATGGCCGGGCACAACGCGCCTGGGACGCAATAGGTCCACCTCCCGGGCAACGAATTGCGCCAGTGAGCCCTGAATGGGCTCGCCGTCTATGTTACCCCGGCCGGCTGCGGCCAGCAGCGCCACGTCAGGCCGGAGATCGCGCAGAATTCCGGTCCAGTGCCCCGACGTGTCTTTCCAAAGCATGCTACCCAGCGGGGTTTCGATGAGATACGCCAGTGCCCCACCCTCGCCGCGGGGTTGTTGCGGACATTCCTTCCAGTGGGCTTCGGCCTCCTCCATTCCCGGCGTACTTGACGAGGCACGCGCAGCCGCCTGTCTGTCGAGGTTCGTCTGCCTTTCTGCCAGCGTCAGGCCCCGGTCTCCCAGACAGACTTCTCCCGACGCTCCCTTGGTGCTCCAGATGCATGAGTGCTGGCTGGGAAACACCCGTACCGACACGCTGTCCGACAGCCTGATCCGTTCCCCACCCGCCACGGCAACCAGCTGCTCATCGGGCACTTCCTCCATTTCCATCAGTCTCACCGACTCGTGGGAGCCGACAATGGTGGCACCCGTCTGATGGGCGATGCGCTCGGCCCCCCAAAGGTGGTCGAAGTGGGAGTGTCCCACCAGCACATAGTCGGCCCTCTGCACATCCACTACTTGAATACCTACGGGCGGCGCCAACGGATTCCGGTCGATATATGCATCGAGGAATATGACCAGTTCATCGACGACTAATCTATAGGTGGAAACTCCCAACCATTCCAGGGGAACTCTCATTCTGTTTCTCCTAATTCAGCATCGAGGTAAGAATTCGTGACTGTTGCGGAAAACTATCGAAAAAAATTACCCATCATAGTGTATTGAAAACTCACTTTGTGCCTTGGGACGGAATGTTTTCGAGAAGGCAGCTAGGGCGCGGAAGTTATTCGCACTCAGCCTGTTCTAACGGAGGGCCGCCGCGCTTGTGCAAAAGAATTGGGCGTTTACTGGCACGATGGTCTTAGATCTAGCCGGGTGATTGCGTGAACTGTCAGGTTCGAGTCCTCGCCCTTCCTGGAGCGGCAGTTCGGTATTGGCCGGCTGGTAGTGCAGTCGACGTGACCTGTCCGGCTTCGGGAAACCCGTATTGAGGGGATTAGGACGTTACGAGTAGCCAACGCGTCTCCTGAGGCTGAACTCGGACTGACCGACCCCGAAATGCAGGAGTATGTACCGCGTCAATCATTTTTGCCGGCCTGTTGCCTCATCGCAATGATGCTCCTATACATGTCAAGCGGCCGCATCGAGTATCTGGGCAGGCTTCTGGATGGCCGAGAAGACTTCTCGAGCAACATAGCGTTTGAGACAGCGGATGACGTCGCGCTTGCTCATTCCCTCCGCGGTTCGACGACGCATATATGCCTGGGTGCGCAGCTCGTGACGCAGCCTGACGACGACTATGCGATAGAGCGCCGCATTGGCCTGGCGGTCACCTCCGCGGTTGAGCCGATGCCGGTTCGTCTTGCCCGATGATGCAGGTATCGGGTTTACACCGCACAGCGATGCGAAGGCAGCCTCTGACCGGAGCCCGGTCAGGATTACTCCCTGCGGCGATCAGCAGGGATGCTGCCGTGTTAGGCCCCACACCAAAGGTGTTGACCAGGGTCGGCGCGACTGATCGCGAGAGCCGTTCAAGCTCGGCCTCCAGGTCCCGCACCTCATCACTGAGTTGACGGTAACGATAGGCAAGTGAGCGAAGAGCATACTTGGCCGCTGCCGTGGGATTGTTCAGGCGACCAGGACGGAAGCTTCTGCAACGTGCAGCGAGGACATTAGCGGCGAGACCATCGAGCGTCCCGCGAAGCTCAGACGGAGCTGTGACAACCAGTGCCTTCATCTGGTTGACAGCCTGGGTACGAGACTTTACGGCCGAGTCCCTTGCGCTCTTGAGCATACGGATCATCTCGACTTCGCCCTCGCCAGACTTGGGAGTATCCGTGTTAGATGTCAAGCCGATCCGGCCTGATAAGATGGGCAGTCGCTCCCGTACCGTTTCACCCAGGGAGTTCCTCGACGCGCCACGGCGTTTAGCTGCATCAGCAGCTTGCGTGCCACTGCTATCACAGCTACCTTGCCGGGTTTGCCGCGCTCCCGAAGACGCCGATAGAAGTCGCGTAGGTCGCCATCTACCCTGAGCACCACCCAAGCACAGATATACAGCGCCCGTCGCACCGTCCCACGACCGCCTCGAATGGACCGATTGCCACGCTTTTTGCCGCTGTCACGCGACCAGGGAGCAAGCCCCACCAGCGATGTCAACGCCCGTCCGTCCCGCCTGCCAAGTTCGGGCAAATATGCGATAAGTGTAGCCGCGGTCAGCTGTCCCACTCCGGGTACCGTCTGATACAGTTCGACTGTCTCACTGAGACTGGCGCTGCGCTTCAACAACTCCTTGTACTCCTCATCCAACCGCTCTATCTCTCTGTCCAGCCAGCGGATGTGACGCCTGGTCGACTTCCCGACACTCCCGCTTACGCCCTTGTCCAGTCGGTTGCGCTCCCGCACCCGCTGCTCGACAAGTTGACGCCGCCTGCTCAGTAACTGCCGCAGCTCCTCACGGTCAGGATCCACATCCGGTTGTGTTGTGTCCGACTCGGAGAACACCACGCCGTAGCGAGACAGCACCTGAGCATCGAGAGGGTCGGTCTTCGCCTCGTATCCGCACGCGCGGGCAAATGCGCGCACCCTGACCGGATGCGCCACTTCTACGCCGATCACCGTCTCCCTCAGCTTGCCTACCACAAGACGCTCATACCCACCGGTGAACTCGCACACCGCCTTGGTCACACCTGCCCGCTCCAGATGCCTGAGCAACCTGCGAATGCCTGTCGCGCTGTTCTCAAAGCGGAGCACGGGACCTTCAGAAACTGACACCTCCAAAGTTGCCTTCGATACATCTATGCCTGCTACGACTATCATAGTCCGACCTCCGTGTGTATTATGCCGTTGTGCTCCACACTTGCAGATGCGGGCCTCGTGCCCTTGTATCCGTTCGGAGCCACAAATGCGGCGGGAGGGGTGTCATACTCCCAAACGGTGCAGCCCGGCGCAGCAGCCTGGCTCACCCAGTCGCTCACGACGCGCCCCTCTCACCCACCTCACAAACTGACACGTTTGCAAGTCAAATACAACATACAAGTCGCGGCGGCGACACCGGCAAGCACAGCACGCGCTGCCATCTCCGCATCTGTAGGATCGCTCTTTCCCTTGCGATAACGGACCGACCGATCAGGCCTGTTGACCTCGATGACCGTATAGCCCCGATCGGTCAGGAAGCGTGCGAGTCCGGCACCGTAGGAACCTGTGCCCTCTATCCCGAACGCGTTGATTCCTCCCAGGCTACGGGACCACCGCTCGAGCTCCTCGTACCCATTGGTGGTCACAAGCACGTGACACTCATCGAGGAGGACACCTCGCCCGTCGATTGCTACTGCCACATGCTGGTCCTTGTGTGTGTCGACTCCGATGATCACCTCAGCTACGAGATGATTCTGGTAAGTTGCGACTCCCATCATCTCTGCCTCCTGGGACAATGGCGTATCAGCCGGGTGAGCGGACACAACTGCGAAGAGGCTCAGGGCCACGCTCCGTCACTGCTCGCCTCAGCCATTGGCTGCTTATGGCCATCCCGGGAACGGGTCGACAGATCATTTTGAGGGCATCTGAGCCAGTTACCGAATGGGTCAGACCCGATCCCGCATGGCCCACTAAGTATCATCGCAGTTACCGTGACTCTTGCAGCTTCTACCTCGACTTTGTACATTTGGTACAAGAAATAGACATAGTATAAGAACAGGGTAAGATAGCCGAAGCATCCCATCACAGAGGTTCGGTTATGCTCACCCTGCCCGATGCCATTATATCCGCGCTCCAGCCTTTCTCAAGCATGTTCCGACAACGAACCTGGGCGAAGGCGCAGCTACTGCTCGTCGGCGCCATCCTCGCCCCGCGCAGACGCACCATCACGTCTGCCCTACGCGTTATGGGTCTCAGCGACGATACCGGCTTCGCGAAGTACCACCACGTGCTCAACCCGGCTGTCTGGTCCTCATTGCAGATGAGCCGTGTGCTGCTTGTGCTACTCATCGAGCATCTTGCTCAAGATGATGAACCACTGGTGTTCGGCATAGACGAGACGCTGGAACGCAGACGCGGCAGTCGCATCAGCGCCAAGGGAGTGTTCCGAGACGCCGTGCGCTCAAGCGAGTCGCACCTGGTAAGGGCGAGTGGACTGCGCTGGGTCAGCCTGATGTGGCTGACGCACATCCCCTGGGCGAATCGCACCTGGGCGCTGCCCGTCCTCACTGCGCTGGCTCCAGCAGAGAGCTACCATCAGAAGGTGGGACGCCCGCACAAGAAGATCACGGATTGGGCGCGCCAGATGATTATCCAACTGCGCCGCTGGCTGCCAGATCGACGCATAGTCGTCGTGGCCGACGGGGGATACGCAGCGCTCGAACTCCTGCACAGCTGCCAGTCTCTGCGCCAGCCAGTCACCTTCATCAGCGGACTCAGACTCGATGCTGCGCTCTTCGAGCCCGCTCCACCCAGAGTGCCCGGGCAGATAGGTAGGCCACGCCTGAAAGGACAGCGCAATGATCATCGACGCAATGGACCTACTGCACTCGGCTGGCCACTAGAATACGCGAGCAAGGCTTGTTCGTGATGGGCATTGGTCGTTCGACCACGCCAAAAGCTTTCGTGAATGCATGCGAGGTCTTCGTCTACACGGAGAATCTGTACCCTGAAAGGGACGATGAGACTCCACGGATAGATCTGGAGTCGTCGGACTGGACTGGAACGTTGCGCGCGCCGTCGAGATGGCAACGCAGGATGATGGTTGGGCGAGACTCAGCACGGTCGGCAGCAATCTACTCCAATTGGATCCTGCATTCGACTCGCGCAGTTATGGTCACAAGCAATTGTCGCTATTGGTCAAGTCGCGTCCGACACAATTCCAGATGAAAGGAAGCCAGAATGGAAAACGACCTGCGATAATGTATGTGAAGATGACGGCCTAAAAGGCATATTGCTCGTCATTCTTGCTTGGTCGGTCGCGCGCTCGTACGGATACCTCGGAAAACGGATGCAAGAACATATGAAGAGATTGCATTCACGCCACCGCCCCGTACCTGATACCCCTCCTTAAACTGGGCAACCTATCGCTGCTTTGCAAACATGTATCGGAGCATGTCTTGCACCATCTGACCGGCACAACTGCACCGATGCCGCGAGGCAGCCCAAGGTATGATAAATCATACAACTGATTATATGATGAAGCATATCTTTGGATAATCGCAGGGGCAGTTCGTTGCGCTGACGTGGGAGCGGTTGGGCCTACGCGCCGGGGCTGGTAGTTCTGGAAGCCATGAGCGACTTGGCTCGTGCCACATTCCCGGCAGCCTTCACGAAGAATGCAAGGTCTTTCTCCTCGAGCGCAGCTTTCAGATACTCGACGATTACCTCGTCATTCGTGAGTAATTCGGCGCTGTCCCATGGAGGGCTTTGTATAGAAAAGCCCTTCTGCGCAATAATAGACAGATTCCGCACAAAAACTAGGCTGCGCTTCAGACGCGCTCATCGCATCGGGCAAACGCCGCAGATAACACCGCTTCTCAATCGCGCAGCACCAAGAGGCGCAACTAATCTTCTATGCTCATGGCGAATGTCAGCAGCCCCGCAAGGCACTTTGCGGGGCTTTTCTATTGAAGCGAATCATCTATAATCGGGAGGAGGTAACACGATGGCTACACTGGACACAACTGATGATCTGCTGCGTGCAGTCGCGAGAACAGAGAGTTCCGCGAGGCGTTCAGGCGCGAGATACTCACTGAAGAACTACTAACGGTGCCTGACCAACTCAAGGATCTGAAAGCCGTAACCGCAAACCTTGCCGCCACAGGTGAGGCGTTGCTTGAACACGCCGATGCGACCAATCAGCGACTGGAGGGGATTGGCGACGGGATCGCTGCGCTCGTGAAAGGGATGGCGGATTACAAGACCGCCACTGAGAATCAGTTAGTTGGAATTAGCGGCAACATTGCAGAAATGAAAACATCGATTACCAAATTGGACGATACACTCAGTGAACAAGAGCAAGCCCAATCCAGCTTCCGCGGGACCTACGCGCAGTCGACAGCGAGCGAAGAGGACGTAGAGATTGCTCGTAAGTTTGCCGGCGCTCACGGATTGGATTCAGTGTTGATCGATACAATTCACATCCGGAGAAGGACGCTGAGAGAGTGGGCTAATACCTATAGAGACGCTCTTCTTACCCTAGACCTGAAACAATCTAACCCGTTAGACAAATTCATCCGGCCTGACATCGTAGCAGCTATTTTTGATGCTACTGATGAGGACGCGATACCGGTGTACTACCTTGCCGTGGAAGCCTCATACTCCGGTGAAAAGAAGGACATTGAAAAGGCCACTGACAATGCCAAGATTCTTCGGGCGATTACCGGACTCAAAGCCTACCTAGTGCTGGCTGCTGTGAGGCTGCACCACAGGATGGATGACGAGACACGGAGCAGGCTATACGAAGATGTAAACGATTTCATTGAAGCCGACAATCCAGACACCGCCTTCTGGTACAAGATCGACTCGGATGACATGCGGTCACCTGAACCACGCTAAGCGACGCACATCGAAACTGACAGCCCCCGACAAGCACATCACCGACGGGGGCTTTATATTTGTGCAGGATGTCGATTATTGTGCAAAAGGGCTTTTCTGTACATAGCCTTTTGGAGTGTAGTTTTCCTTATTCATGACGAAGCCGAGAGTTCCATCATTGCGTCATCGCCGCAGGGCGCCTGTCGATATAATCGTTGCACAGCCAGATCCCGCGCGGTTTGCTGGCTCTCCAGTTCTCATAGAAGAGGAAGCAATGTTTGCGCTGCCAGCAGTCCATGCAGTCAGTGACACGAGGTCTATGGCGCTTCATAATCGAATCTCTGTTGGAGCCTCTCAGTGCCTCAGGAAGCTGTACCTATCCTGAACATCGCGGCTCCGCACTCGGCGCACTTGCCGCGGGTAGCCGAGCGGCCGTTCTTCATAGTGACCTGCTCAGCATCCTGCATCTCTCGGCTCTCTCTGCACTTCAGGCAGTATCCCGTCATCGTCAGCTCCATTCATTCACTGTATTGCCTATGGCTCTCCTTAATGATCGAGGCGTCGTGTCCTGTCCATGAAGCCGGTCTGTATTCCCGTATCGGGCCTGGCAGGAGGTCGAGCGTCCTGAGTGGGTGGCGCAGGCTCGACATAGTTCTCGCTGTACAGCCTGAGCCGCTGGACGACCTCAATCGCGTGCTGCTCATGTTGGTTCGCGTGGGCGTAGGCGGCCTCAAGGAACGTAGATGACGCCTGGACAGATGTGTTCGCAGCTTCAACTGACCAATCGCACTGCAGACAGGAGATAGTCATCTGGGGTTTCTACCGGTCTTGCCATTTCCTGTCCTCCATGACTAGATGCGAAAGAGGGTACGCCAGTCACTACGGTCATCACCCGAGCTGCTGGGCAGGGCTGAGGTTTCTTACGAATCAGGCGATGCCTGACTTCGCACCTGATTCTCAGTAAATCATATCTTTGATGCTATATATTATCAAAGATATGATAAGTCAACATTTTGGATCCAACAGCGTTCGAGCAAGGTGCCAGTCATCACCCGAACTACTGGGCCCAGCGCAGGTTTTCGCTCAAAAAGGAGGATTATCGCTGAAAATGCGACTTTCAGCGGAAATGCACCTCGCGAGAATCGCCGTAGAGCGATTATTTTGAGGGCAGTAGTACCGTAGCATACCCGTTTTAAGCGGTATTACAGGCGTTCAGTGGTATAATTCGGGAATGAGTTTAGAGTCACTCCCCGACGCTCACAAGGAGGAAGACGATGCCAGATGAAGACATGCTTGGCGAGATTGATGCGGCTGTTCTCAGGGCCGCCGACTCTTTGCCCGGTCTTCTAGCCGATCTCACTGCAGGTCAGGAGGTGGACCCATGCAAGCTGGCATTTGCCCGCCGTGCTGCTACCACGGTTGCTACGATAGCTGGCCTGCTCGCGGTTGCGGCCAACCTTTATGGTAGGGACGGCGGTGAATACTGCCGTCCCTGCTTCCTCCACTACCGGAATCTGGACAGGATCATAGTCGCGCTCTGCCCTCAACACTGCAACGGGCCGGTACCTGAGGAACTCATTGAAGATGTCGTATCACCCGCGAGGTCTCGCGACCGCGAAGTCCTTGTCTATCTAAGGAAAATGTTCGGACACAAACGTGAAATCAGATGCGCTGTGTGCTCGATGCAAATAGCGAGAGTGAATGACGGTCTCCTGCGCAGGCCTCCGGTCGGTGAGGGCCCACTGCGTAACGGCGTGCTCTTAATCTTTCACTTGTGCAATCATGAGGCTCTGCGGTGAAACAAGATGGCAGCTCGATATCCAGGGCGTTATCATGTAGCCGACAGGCTTGACGAAAAACTCCAATACGATCCGGCCTCGCTCTGCCGTGAAACCGGCCAAGGCAGCAACCACGTACTGCCCAAGATGACCGGAGAACAGCACAGTTGGAGACCCGGTCTTCGACAACGCTGACTGTGTGCGGGCATTCGGAATCGCAACCGATGATGAATGTCAACACGCCTTAGGAGGCGCAAGCAAGTCCTGTGTGTAAATCTCACGCCTTGCGGGGGCTTTTTGTATTCGGACTGTACTAGCTAATTAGCTCGGTCAATATCCTCGTGCTTCGACCAGAAAACTAGAGTCTCCCTGTCGCTGTCGTACGGCTGCGGCGTGTCCGTGGTCAGAACCTCGTCGATCCTGTTGTCCTTGAACATGCCTGCTGCCACAGCGTATGTCGGGATTGCGGCGAACTTGGTTATGTATTCGGCATTTCGGACTGCGCGGTTCGTCTCACGGTCATCGGCGGTGTGTGAAATTGCCACCGCAATGTAGCGCCGCTCACCGTCTGCTGTCTGTGCATCTACTATCAAATCGGCTTTCATGAAGCTTTCTTTATCATCCCTGGAAATGCCCTGCGTCAAGCCTTTGTCCGCTCCGGTCTCCAAAATGTCTATTATTTCCTGTCGTTCCAGCGCACGTCGGTAGCGAAGTCCCATCCTGTTCGCGATAAGCGCTGCCTCGCGCACTACCCTCTGTACCACGAACATGTGGTCTAGGTGCCGTGCATTGAGTTGTGAAGTGGTCTCCAAGTCAGCGATGTTCTTGGAGTTCTCAGCAATGATCTTCTTGGTCTCGGCAATGCCTTGTGTGTTCCCCTCTGTCGCCGTCAGAACGGGTTCGGGGCGAGCGTCTATGCCGCCCATGATTTCGCGCCTGGAAGCATCACAAAATTTGGTATCCTCTCGGGCTGCACTCAGCAGATCGTCAGTTGTGTTGATAGTAGTCATGGGTTCTCTCCTTCTTGGATTATATCCCATGATTGTGATTATGGTCGTCCGCGCCGCAGTCGCGGCAAACCTGTCTGCCACAGAAGGCGCAGGTGATGTAATCTGCGTCCGACACTTCGTTGGCGTCGCATCGCTCGCATAGATCTGACCATTTTATGTTCGCTTCTTCTGTGATGAGGTAACTCTGTGCGGTCGGGGGATTTTTAGTTATTCAGCGTTTTCTTCGTTACCAGGCTCAAGCTCTTCAAAGGGGATTCCCAGCCAGCGCGACGGGTAGTTGATTGGGTATCCCGTTCATCAGGAGGTGGCGTGTGTCGCTGTGACGCAACCAGTTTGTGATAATCTTCCGGCACATAGACGCGCATTTCGGTAAGCCTTACAGGAAATTATGTAGGGTTAATTCCCCGTTTCCGCCACGAGCAAATGACTTGAACAGAGCTATTTTCGTGCCTCTCTATCTGCCGTATAATTACACGCAGGGAGCGAGCTTAGCAAAATGGGGAACCTACCGGCCTGGTGAAGTTACTGCTGCCGAAACAGGGACAGGCCGGTCTTGTACCCTACTGCTGTATTGTCTTGTCGCCGCCGCGACGAGATGCGGGAATTGGCATCTGACTTCTCAGCATCCTTCGTGTTCGGTGCTGAGGAGCTGCCGCACCTGCGACGCGCTGATAGTCGGCTGACGTTTCCTCCGAGGGATTGTCCTATCTGGGTAGTTATTTACTTACGAAGTCGAACTGCTCGAACTGGCCGTTCACGATCGGCGCCGCCTCCAGGTCCAGCGTCCTCTCGAGAATCGTGGAGTATGTGGATCTGAAGTCGTTATTGAAGTGGAGGTCGCCTTCCAGATGCTCCTCTTCTTTGATGGAGGGGTACTCGCCGTAAAGGCCGCCGTTGACATCGCCCCCGATTACGAAGGCAACTCCGCCTGAGCCATGGTCGGTGCCCGAGCCGTTGTCCTTGATCCGGCGTCCGAACTCCGAGAACACGAGGATGACGGTTTCATTTTCCTTGTCATGCTCTTTCAGGTCGTCGTAGAAGTCGCCTATCGCACCGGAGACCTCATGCCAGAGCTTGGAGTGGGCCGCGAGCTCGCCCGAGTGGGTGTCGAAGCTGCCGCGCTGTGTGTAGAAGATGCGGGTCCCCAAGTCCGCGAACATTACCTGTGCCACGCTCTTCAGGCTGTCGGCCATGGGGTTTGCGGCGTACTCGACGGAAGACTCATATTTCTCTGGCGCGGTCCTGAGAATATCTGCGCCTTTGAGCGCATCGGTCCCCGTTTGGCCCAGGAACTCCATCACGGCGTCGCCACCGTTCTGGCGACCATACATCTTGGAGAAGGCGTCCAAGGCGTACTTCCGCCGCCGCTCGTCCTCCATGTCCGGGAAAAGCCCGTAGGTGTCCAGATTGCCTACCGACGCCACAGGCACTCCACGTATGCCTAGGGCTCTTGGTAGCCCCCGGCCAAAGTTGACGCCTGTCAGTACGTTCTCCCCAGCAGGGTCGATCTCCTTTATTGCGCGGCCGAGCCAGCCCTCGGTACCGATCTTTTCCGGCTCTGCCGTGTGCCAGATGTCCATCGAACGGAAGTGGGATCGGTTGGGATTGGGATAGCCGATGCCTTGGATAACGGCCACTTTCCCTTCGTCCCAGAGTCTCTTGATCTGGGTCATGTCGGGATTGAAACCGATCTCGTCGTTAAGCGGCAGCACGCTGTCGGGTTCGATCCTCACGGTGGGCCTAAAGTCGAAATACTGACCATCGTTGTAAGGAACGACTGTGTTTAGACAGTCGTTGCCTCCGGATAGCTCTACGACAACCAGCGACTTCTTCCTGTTGCCTGAACTCATGGTTGGTGTCTCCTCCCTATAATTGGGACTCGCAGGTTTGGGGCGATCTGGTAACTGGATTTGTGAGCGTTGGAACGTGCGTGGGGCTGGTCTGGGTTCTAGAACCAGGATTGCCAGGTACAGGGGAGCATGACGCTAATCCGAGGATATATTTGAGCTTGTCCCCCCGCTCCCGGAGTCCAAAACACCACTGTAACGCTCTTGTAACGGATACTCCAACTACAGAATTGATGTCTGTCAACGGTTTCCCGAAAAGGCAAGCGGGCTTTCCCACGTCTCTAGCCCGCTACCGGCTGTTGAAGATGCGATCAGAACCTTCCCCGCCGGGTCTGGTCACCCTGCGCAGTCCTTCCCGGGTTTTCAATGTGGCTTGAGCCAGCGCCTTTTCCGTATCCGGTACGGTGGTTATTGCCAGGCTAGTACAGGTGGCAGGAGACCAGGCGCCCGGGGCTCTGCTCCTTCAGCTCCGGCACCTCGACGGCGCACCGGTCCATGGCGAAGGGGCAGCGCGTATGGAAGCGGCAGCCCTCCGGGGGGTTCAACGGAGACGGTACTTCCCCACGCAGGATTATTTCTTCTTGCTTGATATCCGGATGAGAGGGAAGGGCGGCGGACATCAGGGCCTTAGTATAGGGGTGCAGCGGATTGTTGTAGAGGTCCCGTTTTTCCGAATATTCTACGATCTGGCCCAGGTACATCACCGCCACGTATTTGCACATGTAGCGCACGGTGGCTAGGTGGTGAGCAATGAGCAGGTAGCTCACATTGTGTTCTTCTTGCAGGTCCTTTAGAAGGTTCATAATCTGAGCACGGATGGAGACATCCAAGGCCGACACCGGCTCATCCAGCACGATGACCTTCGGGTTCAACGCCAAGGCCCTGGCTATGGCCAACCGCTGCCGTTGGCCGCCACTGAACTCGTGGGGGTAAAGATTGGCGTGGTAACTACTTAGTCCTACCTCCTGAAGCAGATCGATGACCCTTTCTTGGACCTGCTTCTTTGGCAATTGCCAATTGATGACCATCGGCTCGGCAATCAGGTCCTTAACCCGCATCCTTGGGTTCAACGAGCTCCAGGGGTCCTGGAACACCGCTTGCACCGAGCTTCGATACGCTTTCAATTCTGTGGTGCTACCCTGATGTACTTCCTCACCTTCGAAGAGTATGCTGCCTGAAGTCGGGCGCTCCAGGAGCAACAGCATTTTGGCGGTGGTGGTCTTGCCGCAGCCCGATTCTCCTACGAGCCCCAGGGTCTCACCGGCGCCTAGCTGAAACGAGACGCCATCGACGGCTTTGATCCAACCGGTAACCCTGGATATCAGAGTCCCCCTCGTGACCGGATAGTGTTTCTTTATGTCCTGGGCCTCCAGGACCACGTTCCCGTCATCGGAGATCTCTGGTAACGTCGTCGGTATGGTCATGCCAGCTTCCAGCAATCAGCGAAATGGCCATCTCCCGCCAGTAAAGTCGGAGGGAATTCGGCGTGGCACCGCTCCATGACGTAGGGGCACCTGTCGGCGAAGGAGCAGCCCGGCGGCAGGTCATGCAATTCCGGAGGCTGGCCCACGATAGAGTAGAGCCGGTCCACATCTTCCTCCATCCTGGGGACCGAAGCCAGCAGGGCCTCGGTGTACGGATGGGAAGGATTGTTGAAGATGTCCCGCACACTTCCGGTCTCCACAATTTTCCCAGCGTACATCACCGCCACCCGGTCGCATATCTTAGCCACGATCCCGAAGTCGTGGGTGACGAAAATTAGCGATAGGCCCGATTCCTCTTGAAGGTCCTTCAAAAGCTTCAGGTATTGGGCCTGGATGGTTACATCCAGAGACGTGGTGGGCTCGTCCGCGATGAGGACCAAAGGCTCACATGAAATGCCGATCGCTCCGACGACTCGCTGCCGCATCCCGCCACTCATCTGGTGGGGATAGTCCCGGACTCTCGATTCGGCGGCGGGTATGTTTACCTTCCTTAACACCTCTATCGCCTTCTCCAGTATGGTCTTCTTCGGAATGTCCTGGTGTATCCGGATAGCCTCGGACACTTGGATGCCGATGCTGAACACCGGGTTGAGGGAGGTCATTGGGTCCTGGATGATAAGGGCAATCTTGCTGCCCCGGACATTGGTCATTTCGTGTACTGGCAGTTCTAGCACATCTTCACCGTCTAGGATTATCTTCCCACTGACGATGCGACCGGGCGGAGACGGGACGAGGCGCATCAGTGACAGCATGGTGACCGATTTCCCGGAACCGGACTCTCCAACGATACCCAGTGTCTCGCCTCGCCGCAAATTGAAGCTGACCCCGTCCACCGCCTTAACTGTGCCCCAACGAGTCTGGAAGTGCGTGTGGAGATCTTCCACTTGTAGTATGACGTTATTATCTAGCTCGGAACCGTTCACGAAACCTCATCCTGTTTCCAGATCTAGGCAGTTTTCTGGTGCACCCCTAGGCATTCTTCTGGTCGACGCCAATAGGCTTGCACAGCTTATCCTCCAATTGGGCGTCACGGGACTTATGCCTTGCGAGGTTACGTCAAAAGGTGTGTAAACAACATCAGGCGGCGACCTCCTCAACGGTGGCCTGCATGGCCATACCATCCAGGTGTTGCGCGCCGAGGTAGACGTCTTTCATGAGCCCCGGGACCTTGAGGCGGCTGAAGTGCTGTTCGGCGATCATCAGCATCTTCCAGATGATCGCTGTGGCCCGGTCCACTCTCTTGTAGCGTTTGGCCGCGTCGGTTCTGAGCCTCAGGGCGGCAAACTCCACTGGGTTCGTAGTCCTCAAGTGCTGCCGGTGCTCCCTGGGGAAGGCGTAGAAGGTCACCATTCGTTCCCAGTCACGCTCAAGGGCTCGTCGTCTATCCGTTATCCTTACCATACACGGTTCGGTCTTGAGAGGCGCTATCACGGCGTTAACGCTGTATGAATCTGGACGGCTGGGTGGGCGAAGGGATGGCGTTCGAGCACTATCAGCACAAGGCTGGCGTGCTCCAGCGGCACTGCGAAGCCATCGGTCGCGATCCCGCGGAGATCAAGCACACACTGACGGTGCCGATGCACCTTACGGACGACAAGCGGTCCGCGGAGGGCTTCATCGAGCGGATCGGCCCCGGATCGATCGCGGGGCCAAGAGACTACATCATCGATCGAATCGGCCAGTTAGCCGATGCAGGCGTCGACGAGATCATATTGAGCCCCAGCAGCGATGACGGCCTATCCTTCGCGGCCGGCGATATCTCAATCCTCCAGCGCGTCGAAGAGGAGATCGTAGCGGCCTTTGATTAGCGGCTGCCACGGTTGTTAGGCTGGAAGGAACTGCAGTATGTCGGCTGTCGTGTGGTCGACCGTCCGAGCCGCTGCTGTGTCGGATGGGCCACGCTTTTGAAGGCGCGACCACTTGGCAAGGCCTGCATCCTGATGTCTAGGGGTCATCCTTATAGGATTCTCGACATGACAAAAATATCGGTTCACTGAGGTCTCGACGGGTCCGGTTACCGGACACATTCAGTGATATTCAGGACTATTGATGGGAACAGGGCTGAACCGGCGAACCCAAAGCTCTTGCCGAAACGGAGGGTCCATCTCCAGATCAAAGATGTCTAGGTTTACCAACTCACCCTGACTGTAGCCGCAAATCTCCCATGCGCTGTCATTAGCCTCCGTGATGCTGAAATCATTAGTCTTGCTGATAAAGATCATATTCGGAGATTGCTTGGTCAAAGAACGGTAATTGTTTTCACTAACATCCAGAAATTCTTCCGTAGCCGGGTGCCGTTTAAGCGTAAGCAGGTCAGACCGGCGGATGGAGGTCGTGCCACTCGGTGGCCTGCTCGTAGGCATAGCCTATGCGGCAGAGCAGCGGCTCGGCCAGGTACTTGCCCACGAACTGGAGACTGAGGGGCAAACCCTCGCCGCTCAGGCCGCACGGGACCGACAGCGTGGGCGCTCCGTTGTAATCGTAGGGCACGGTGTAGCGCTGGAACTCTATCGGCCCGCTGTCGTCATACGGCCCGTACCCCATCTCGGTGGTGACCGGATATGCTGGACCGATGGTTGACGGGCACGCCAGGACATCGATGTCTCTGAAAACCTCGCGTATCAAGCC
Organism: Dehalococcoidia bacterium; assembly: GCA_965221045.1. Lineage (GTDB taxonomy): Bacteria > Chloroflexota > Dehalococcoidia > Lucifugimonadales > JADFKI01 > Bin90. Next base: position 2,991,370 of record OZ244863.1, on the reverse strand, counting down.
GTTGCACTCGGTGCGTTGATAACTGGCCGTTGCATAATCGGCGCCGGATGCTTCGGCTCCACGGTCCAGCCACTCCCTGAACCAGGGGCCGTAGTCGTCCCTTCGCGCGGGGTAGTGCTCGCTGTGAGCGGCTACCGCTTCCGCCTGGCATATGACACGCCACGCCGGAATGTAGCTGTCCACGTCCGGCATCTCGACTGTAACGATCTTTGCGCCGAGATTCTCCATCACTTTCACGCCTGCCACCACAGCCTGGGCAAGCTCTGCGTCTACGCCTTCGGTGGCGTACTTCTCGTCAAAGCCGATGCGAACGCCCGTCACTCCCCGGTCCAATTCACCGAGCATGTCGAGCACGGGGTCAGGCAGCGAAGTCGGGTCGTCGGGGTCCTGCCCTGAGATGGCCTGGAGCATGATACCGGCGTCAGTGGTTGATCGCGTGAGCGGCCCGACGTGGTCGAGGGACTCGGCCAGGGCAAGGACGCCGTAGCGGCTCACGCGACCCCATGTCGGCTTCAGCCCGACGACTCCGCACGATGCGGCGGGGAAACGGATGGAGCCGCCAGTGTCGCTTCCCAGCGAGCCGAAGCACAGCCCGGCCGCCGTGGCCACGCCGGAACCGCTAGAGGACGAGCCGGACCAACGGTCCACATTCCATGGATTGAGCGGTATCTGGAAGTCGGGATTGTAGCCGTGCATGGCGCCCTCGGTGAGGTTGAGCTTGCCCAGCAGAATGGCTCCGGCCGACTCGAGCCTGGAGACCACGGTCGAGTCGAAATTGGCGACGTGATCCGCGTAGACCTTGCAGCCGCCCATGGTCCGTACGCCCCTGGTGAAGCAGAGGTCTTTGACGGCGATCGGGATCCCGTGGAGCGGCCCGCGGTAGCGGCCCTTGCCGATCTCGTCTTCGGCCTCTCGGGCCGCCTCTCGCGCATGGTCGGCCATCACGGTGGCGTAGCTCTTGTAGCGACCGTCCATCTCTTCGATGCGGCGCAGCATCGCCTCCGTGACCTCGACGGGCGAAAGCGTTCCTGCTTCGATTAAAGAGGCCAGTTTGGTGATGGTCATATAGTGCAAAGGGGTGTCTGGCATGGCAGGAACCTCCAGAGGCTTGAGTCATCGGCGTAGCCGGCGTTCACCATTATTCCGGAATTAGTATAGGTGTGGCTCTCAGCCTACAATCGAGGTAGTAAAGACCCAACCCAGATTGCAGGAGGAACCACACATGAAAGGTAGCACAACCCGAAAGCTGCATCAAATCCCGCCGGGACACCTCCTGGTGGGCATCGATCCTCACAAAAAAGAGGCGTGTGGTAGCTATTATGATGCCCTAGGCCATGGTCGTCTCAAAGTTCAGGGTCGACAATTCGCTGGACGGGTTCACCCACCTGTGCCAGCGGGTCGACCAGGAGGTGGATCGTCAGGGATTTCACGCTGCCATGTAAGCCATTGAGGCGGGGAGTCACTTCTGGCGCAACCTTGCTTATTTCTTGGAGGAACAGAGCCAACCGTTCCGCCTCGTCAACCCTACACTCTGAAGCGGCGTCGGGAGGGAAAAGACCTGAACCGCCGTAAGAACGACTTCCGGGACACCACCATGGCTGCGGAGCTGCTCCGTGCCGAGAAGTTCACCGAGACCCGTCTTCCCCACGGGACCTATGCCGAGCTTCGGCCGGCGTACTAGGCCTACCGGCGTGTGCGAAGTTAGCGAACTCGGACCGTGAACTTGCTTCGGGGATTGCTGGATGAGCTTTCCCCGAGTTCCACCACGTATTCAAGAAGGTCACGGGAAAGACTGCTCCTGGCGGTGCTCACCGTCTGTCCAACACCGGCGAAGATCGCCACCGTACCCGTAGAGGAGTTTGTCCACCGCGTACAGCAGGCCTTTCCTGGAGACCATCTGCTCACGAAGAGGCTTCACGCCATCCACACCGAGGCGCAGTGCTCGGCGAGCGTGGCGGCAGGAGCTAGCGCGGTGGCCAAAGAGGTGCGACACACCGTCTAGCAGGTGCGGCTGTTACAAGGGCAGATCACGGTGTGGGAAGACCGCTTGGCCACCGTTACAGCTACTTTTCCTGAGAGCCGCTTCTTGCTCTCTATACCTGGTGTCGGCCCCCTGACCGTCGCAGGTCTCCTGGGGGAACTTGGCGCACCGACTGGCTATGCCAGGGCCAAGCAACTGGTGGAAATGGCGGGCACGAACCCCATCGAGTCCGAATCGGCTGGCAAACGATCGCGCCACAGCCCCATGAGCAAGAAGGGACGCTCGTCCCTGCGCTGGTGCCGGTGGATGGCCTCGGTGAGCCTGCTGAGGCATAACCCTGACTTTGCCGCATGGGCCAGAGCCCTCCGGGAGCGCCCGACCCAAGCCCATCCGCTGAAATCGGGTGAGGTCCTCGGGGCTGTACGCAACCGACTCCTCCGCCTGGCCTACGCCCTGGTCGAGCAGCAGATGGTGTACCGATTGCCAACTCCCCAGCAAAAAGCAGCGAAGGAGGTGATAAGAGCTCATCAGGCCGGGCGGGGGATACCGTGCCGGGATATGGGAGCTCTGAGGAACAGGGCATCCCGCTGGGGAAACAGGGTGCCCTCGCCCTCCTGGCCAACCTCGCATGAAGCCACGATGGGACCTTCCCGTCGGAAGGAATCCCGCATCTCGATGCTAATTTGGGGGCCAGGCCATGACGGGCTGGGGCCCGCCCTACGAAGAAAAGCGAGTGAACTCAACATTCCTTGCGGAGGTCCAACAGCGACAAAGGTGCCCAGGGTACCGTGTCGCACATCACCATTTATCATCAGGTCATGTAACTCGTTGTCGGAGAGCCATTTACAAAATTCTTATCTTGAGGATATCTCGCCGCCGTCGACGGACAGGATGGTGCCGGTGATGAACGAAGCCGCGTCTGAACATAGCCAAATGACCGCCGCTGCTTGTTCCTCGGGAGTCCCCAGCCGCCCCATCGGGATGCTGTCGCCAACCCCTTCCAGAGTGTGACTGGGGCTGTCCGCCACGAACCGTCTGATCATCGGAGTGTTGGTCGAGCCAGGGCAAATTGCATTAACCCTGATACCCGTTCGCGCGTTTTCGACTGCCGCTGTCTGGGTGAGACCATTGACCCCGTGCTTACTCGCCTTGTAGGCCGCAATATTTGCCGCCGCCCGCATACTAGAAGAAGAGGAGGTGTTGACGATAGCACCGCCTCCCTGGCGGAGCATCTGTGCGATTTGGTAACGCATACACAGCCAAACGCCCTTCAGGTTGGTATCTAAGATTCTGTCCCAGTCGTCTTCCTGTAATTCGTGGGTTGGGGCCGAGGCTTGCGTGACCCCGGCGCTGTTTGCGGCGAAGTCCAGCCGTCCGTAGGTCTGGACGGCCGCATTGATCGACGCCTCAACTTGGCTGGCTACTGTGACATCCGTCTTGACAAATATGGCCTCGCCGCCGGAGTCCCGAATGATGCGCTCAGTCTCTTCGCCGCCTTCGACTCCTATGTCAGCAACCACGACCTTGGCGCCTTCCCGGGCAAAGGCCAGCGCGGTCGCTCTGCCAATACCCGAACCGGCTCCGGTAACCATCGCTACTTTGCCGTCAAAACTACCTGCCATTGTGAAACCTCCGTGTGCCTAAATTAGCTGGGCACTTTTGATTACCAGGCTGCGTAGCCAAAGCCCACCGCCGTGTTGTCCCCGGTGACGAACGAGGCGGCGTCCCATTACCGCGAGTTCCCAAAGCTGTTCACTGGCTTGGGCGAAGGGCTTCTCGGCACCGAAGTCAGTCAGTACCCTTTGCAAGGCCGCCGACTTGCCACGACATCCAACTCCAGCCAAACGCCGGAAGGGCGGTCGTATCAATGCCCTTCAGGGCACACCAGATATCTCTCAACTGCCTCCACCCGACCGAAGGTAGTTTCCCACCATCCGATATTTCCCAGATCAAATTGATTTTCCTGGACATGTGCCCTATTGGACTGCTCGGACTATACTACGGCACCCTGAGTGGGTCAACTGCCCTCCGATTCACTCAATTGGCGAGGACTGCGTCCACTTCCTCCACCTTGTCCTCAATGCTCCTATACACCCTTCCCTCGATCCACCGGCGCACCTCCTGGAATACCCGCTCCGCAGGGTTGAGTTCGGGGCTGTACGGAGGCAGCCCAATCAGCGGCAGACCCATGCCGCGTACAAGCTCACCCCGATGGCCCGCCGCTCCGTCCCACACCACCGCCGCTATTTCGGTCTGCTGTCTCAGTCCATTCACCGCCGCCGCCGTCATGTCCCCCCTCATTGAGTCTATCCAGGACCAATACAGCTTCCCCTTCTGCCCGTCTACTACCACAAACAGATACAGCCATTCGTAGACCAACTGGAGCGTTGCCGCACCTTCACGCCCCGACGTCCCCAGACCTCGCAACCCTACTCGCATCTCATCGGCGAAGCCAAAGGGTGTTTGGAGTGTCACCCCAGCTCCCGTAAGGGCCTGGTGGAGTCCCTCTTTTTCCAGGAGGCTTGCTGCTCCTGGTCCGCCTTGGCATGCAGGGGACGGGGTACCTTGGGGCTACACCGTAACCGGTGCATCAGACTGTATATGCCCCCCATCTTGTGCGACACAACTTCCGGCACGCCTCCCTATCGATACCAACCCACCCACTGCTGTACAGTCCGGTAGTGAACATCCACTGCTGCGGCTGCCAAACGGAGTCGCCATCCGGACAGCAGGAGCCACAGCCCGTGCAGCCGCCTTCGCAGCTCGATGCCACGTTCCCCTTGATACCCGGCCTTCAGCGCCTCCGTCGTATCCTCCCGACGCCAGGTGACTTCAAACGGTCGCCCACGCATCTCCTACCCTCCCATAACGGTGGTTTTGGAGAAAGCGTAGGTGCGGTCCTCAACAACTTTCCTGGCCTTTTATGGTCTCAGCCGAAGAGATTAGTATAAGCATATCAGCCCAGAATCGCCTGTCTCTGCCCAAGTTGCCCCTTGGGGCAGCCTATTTGCGCTGGACGACCCCAAAACTGTCATAATCGCCGTTTCCCATTTAACTTTCCCGGATGTGCCGGATCTAATTCAGACGGTAAATCCTGGCGGCGTTGATTCCGGCGATCTTGGCTTTTCGCTCCTTTGCCGTAACCGGAAGTGTTTCCAACTACCGGCCATTAATATGGGCGCACACAACATGCCCCGCCTGATAGCCGGACGGGGCATGTTTCGTGAGTTGGCTTGGGATCTTTGCGGTTTAGATTTAGTCGCTTACTGCCGATGGGGCGCCCATTCAAGGCCGCTTATCCGTCGTGTGTTACCGGTCTCCAGATGCTCCCCCCAGTCACCCACCTCGGGGCCCAGCGCGTGTATCTGGTTGACCATCCACAACCCGAAGGACATGGTGTTGTCCCAGAGCCATTGTCCTTCTTCCATGTTTATCTTCCAGCGCTCTTCCTTGTCGAATGTGTTATAGCCGTCGTCTACCAACTTAGAGTATTCTGGGTGGTCGAAGCCAGAGCTCCAGCCCGTATCGGGGAGATGTATGAAGTAATTTAACCATACGGGTTCTATAAAGGGTGGGGCGGCGTTGCAGACTACTTGACCATCATCTGAGCGGTCCAACTGCCCCTCTACGAGGGTATTGAAAGGGATTTTAATAATGTTGACGTCAAGGCCAACTGCCTCCCACATGGCGGCTATAGCCTCGCAGGCCTCGACCTCGGAAGGCGCACCCCTGACAGCGGGGTAAAGATCCATCTCGAAGCCGTCGGGATAGCCCGCCTCGGCCAGAAGCTCCCTGGCCCGCACCGGATCGTACTCAAACAACCATTCGGGCTTGCCCTGCTGATTGCCCCACGCCAGCATACCGGTGGCCACCGCCTCACCGTGGAGGAGCTCCTCGATAATCTTTTCCCTATCTATGGCTACCATCATGGCCAAGCGCACTTTCCGGGCCGCGTCCCACTCGGGAGAGTCCAAATCGGGGTTGGCGGAAACAAATGGCGAGTCGGGGTCCCACCCCTCTGCGGGGCAGTATTGAAATTCTGGTTTATCGGGGTCGCCCCAGTAATTAGGTTTCCCCGGGCATGTTGAAGGATCGAAGCTATGGTAGTAATTGCCATAGAACAACAAGTGCTGATCGATGGCGCCTTCCTGGGCCATGAACATGGTGCCGGGCGTATTCGCCAGTAACGCTATAGTGTCTGGGATCGCCGTAAAAACATCTATCCTGCGCGTCTGGAAGTTGGCTACCCGTGTGGATTCCTCGGGTATTTCGTGGAACCTCATCTCGGCGAAGTAGGGGGTCTTCAGGTAGTGGTCCATCACCGCGTCGAAATGCCAGTACTCGCCGGGCTGCGAATCCGCTATCTTCCAGGGTCCGGTCGGCGACGGCCCTCTTCAGCCAGCTGTTCTCGGCCTAGAGCTGTTTGAGACGTTTGGCCTAGTCTATCCTCAGGCCGCCGTACTCGTTGCGCCACCGGTAGAAGGTCTGCTCGGTGACTCCGATCTGACGGCACACCTCGCTCACCTTGCTGCCCGTGGACATGGCCACCTCAGCCTCACGCAGATTGGTGATGATCTGCTCTGGGCTGTGCTTCTTCCTTGGCATTTCGCCCCCTTTCATCTCGGCCCAAGACTAACATTCGACTTGGACCAGTTTGGGGGGGCAGGTCACAATTTCGCAACTATAACCACCATCCGGTATTCGGCGCAAGAAGCCCCTAGTATGACGTTTACTATTCATCCCCCGGTGTGATTTAGAACACTCGGATTTACAAAAAGCGACGGATCATGTAAGATTAGCGGCGTCTACACGTTTGATGGAATCAGGCCAAAGACGATTTCAGGTATCGCGTCTTGCGGTTTAGGAATACGCGTACAAGAGGGGTCACCACGTATCTAGCGACGAGCCAGGCCCGCGGCGGGATGTGATTCGCGCTGGGAGCTGGGGCCCCGATTCCATCGGAGGAGCAGCCCGCACACCATCCCGCCACCAGTGATCGGCGCGGCGGGGCCAGACTGAAGGAGCGGTTGGGCGAAAGCGGCGCTCGGATTCACGACTGGAGGGCGCCGCACTTCCGCGAGGTGCCCGTACTCTGACGGGTTCCGAGCAGTAAGCCTGAGGGCTGGCAGATGTGAGGGGCGGCCGAATTGTGGCTGCGTAATGCGGAATAGCTGTTGATGTAAGGTTGTAATCGAATCTGGAGGCGTCATGGTTACCCCAATCGAAGAGGATCTGGTCACTCGCGAGGTCATCGCCGACCCGTACACTTATTACGGCAGGTTGCGGGAGGAGGACCCCGTCCATTGGAACGACAAGTACGAGGTGTGGGTCATCACCCGGTATGATGATGTGGTCTGGCTCATACGGCACCACGAGATGTTCTCGTCGGCGCTTAAGAACGACCCAAGACCGCCTTATCCGGAAATTTACGAGTCTGACCTCGAGTTGTACGAGTATTTTATGCAATTTGAGGCAGAGATGGTCAACCAGCAGGACCGGCCAGCCCATCTCGACATGCGAAAAATCGTCCACGGATATTTCACCCCCAAGCCGATGGAGGCATGGCGTCCCCTGGTGAAGAGTGCGGTAAAAGACCTCCTCGACGCGGCAGAGGAGAGGGGACACATGGATGTCATGCGCGACTTCGCCGTGCCACTTCCTGTTCTGGTCATTGCTCAGATGATGGGGGTCCCCCGTCAGGAGCGGCCTTACATTAGGGAGATCTCCGAAAAGCTGCTCCTCGGCGGTCAAGGCGGTCCTGGGGAACCGGATCGCATGCGGCTGATGAGACAGTGCATTCAGGAGATATACGATTACGTCTCCCCTCTCGTGGACGAGAGGATGGCCAACCCAGGGGACGACTTCATTTCCGTGCTGGCAGCGGGTGAGAAAAGCGGCGCCTTCACCCGGCCCCAGGTGGTGGCCAACACTGCGCTTCTCCTAATCGCCGGACATGAGACGACCTTAAACCTGATCTGTAACGGGACGCTGGCCTTCATCCGCAATCCAGAACAGTGGGAGCTGTTCAAGCAAGACCCTTCGGGCATGACCCGTGCGGCGACGGAAGAGTGTCTGCGCTACGACTCCCCTGTCAAGTCCCTCCCGCGCATAACCTTGCAAGACGTGGAAATGGGGGGCAAAATCATCCGCAAAGATGATCGCGTCAGGTGGGTCATGTCCTCCGCCAACCGGGACCCGCGCAAGTTCGATCAACCGGACAAGTTTGACATCACCCGGTGGCCCAACCCCCATGTGGCCTTTGGGGCTGGGATTCATCACTGCCTTGGCGCGACGCTGGGCCGAATTGAAGGCCAGGAGGCCTTCAAGGCCCTGGTCGAGCGATTCCCCAAATTCCAGCTAGAGACGGATGCGCTGGAATACAAGCTCGCTCTCAACCTCCGCTCGCTCGAATCCCTGCCGGTCTCATGGAATTAGGGGGTGCCCATGGCAAGGAAGCTTCGAATAACTGTTGACCACGACGTGTGTGTTGGGCAAGACATGTGCACAAACATTGCCACCGAGGTCTTCGCGCTTAACGAGAGCCTCCAATCTGAGGTGGTAAATCCAGAGGGAGACTCTGAGGAGAAGGTCCTGGAGGCGGCGGAAAATTGCCCGGTAAGCGCCATCGCGGTGGCGGACGAGAAAACGGGGGAGATACTGTTCCCCTAGTGGTCCACCACTTTTGAGATGATGGGTAATCTCACCCTCACCCTCTCCCTCAGGGAGAGGGGACTGTTGACCCTGAGGGGGAGGGGACTGTCGAATTGTTGCCAGTCGCTGCTGATAGTCACTTCAATGATGCTGAACCACTAATGCCCCGCTTGACGAATCAGGCGGGGCATGTTTCGTGGGTTGGCTTAGTAACCCTAGCGGTCTAGATTTAGGCGCTCACTGCTCCCGATGGGGCGCCCATTCAAGGGCGCTGATCCGTCGTCCGTTTCCGGTCTCCAGCTTGTCCCCCCAGTCACCCACTTTGGGGCCAAGCGCGTGTATCTGGTTGACCGTCCACAACCCGTAGGTCTCCAGGGAGTTGGCCCAGAACCAGTCGGCTAATGCCACCGTTTTTTCCCAGCGCTCCTCGTCGTCGAATGTGTTGAAGGCGTCCTCTATCAGAACCGACGTGATGGGGTGGTTGAAGCCAATGGTGACGCTCGACCAGGGCATATGCAAGGCGTGCCATAGGAATGTGACGTCTTGAAAAGGTGGGGCGGCGTTGCAGGATATACCCTTAAACGAGTGGTCCAACCACGGCTCTACGAGGGTAGCGAAAGGCAATTTAATGATGCTGACGTCAAGGCCAAGATCCTCCCACATGACGGCTATGGCCTCGCAGGCCTCGACCTCGGAAGGCGCACCCCTTTCAGCGGGGTAAAGTTCCAGCGAGAAGCCGTCGGGATAGCCCGCCTCGACTAGAAGCTGCTTGGCCCGCTCCAGATCGTACTCCCACTTCCATTCGGGCTTGTTCGGACGATTGGACCACGCCAACATCGATTGGGGCACTCCCTCACCGTGAAGGAGCTCATCGATAATCTTTTGCCTATCTATGGCTACCATCATGGCCTGGCGCACTTTCCGGGCCTGTTCCCACTCGGGAGAGTCAAAATCGGGGCTTGCGGAGACCCAGGCCGCGTCGGGGTCCCACCCCTCTGCGGGGCAGTTTTCATATTCTGGTCTATCGGGCCAAGGACTATCAGGACGCCCCGGGCACCATTCTGGATTGAAGCTAACGTAGTTATTGCCATAGAACAAGAGGTGCTGATCGACGGCGTCTTTCTGCGCCATGAATTCGGTGCCAGGCGTATTCGCCAGTAGCGGTATGGTGTCCGGGATTGCCGTAAAAACATCTAGCCTGCGCGTCTGGAAGTTGGCTACCCGCGTGGATTCCTCGGGTATATTCAAGAACCTCATCTCGGCGAAGTAGGGGGTCTTCCTATAGTGGTCCATCACCGCTTCGAAGTGCCAGTACTCGCCGGGCTGCGAATCCGCTATCTTCCAGGGGCCAGTACCGACTAGCACCGAGTTAGCCTCTTCCAATCCTATCGATTTCTCCAGCTCTTCCACCTGCTTCTTGCTGACGGCGAAAATTCCGTCTGGGCCGGGAGTGAGCGTCGATTGCATCACGCTCCACTTTGGTACGCCGGTGTTTGCCTCGAAGGTATGGTCATCTAGTACTTTCAAATGGCCATCTGGATTCAAAAAATGTGTTCTATGGCTCCCTGCCGCTGAGTTTATGGAGTCCTCGGCCCCAGCCGCCTTAATGGAAAATACATAGTCCTCGGCGGTAAACTCTCCCCATCCATCGTGGAACTGGACACTCTCTCTGAGCTTGAAGGTCCAGGTCAACTGATCGGAGGCGACACTCCACGACTCAGCCAACTTGCCGAATAAATTCCACTCTAAGTCTCGGCCGACCAGCCCTTCAACGGCAGAAATGAAGTTAAGGCTCGCCGCGGGAAAGGAGGACAGGCCAGGATGTGCCTGATAGGGGCCGAGCTCAGGGAAAGCAACATTCAGGGTCCCAGTGGGCGCCTCCATCGCCATCATCACGGGGGCAGTTGCAGCCGGCGCGGGGGCACTTGCAGCTGCCTCCATGGCAGCCGTGACCACTGCGGCATCGACCGCAGCTTGCAGGTCCGCGGCGGTGATCCCAGGCTGCGCGGCCAACTGGTCAGCGACTATCTTGCTGACGTCCGCGGCGGTGATCCCAGGCTGGGCGGCCATCGCGCTCGAGACTATATTGCTGACGTCGGCCTCAGACAGGCCTTCCGGTATCTGGATTCCCGATATTGCGGCCTGCAACTCCGCGGCGGTTATACCCTCCGCGGCATCGACCGCAGTTTGCAGGTCCGCGGCGGTGATCCCAGGCTGGGCGGCCATCGCGCTCGAGACTATATTGCTGACGTCGGCCTCAGACAGGCCTTCCGGTATCTGGATTCCCGCAATTGCGCCCTGCAACTCCTCGGCGGTTATACCCCCCGCAGGAGCCGCCGGCTGGGGTTCAGCGCCCCCACACGCAACCGCCAGCACCATCACGAGCACCAGCGGCAACATCAGAGCCAGTAACTTACCGAATTTCATATCAACCTCCTCTGTATGTGTATTACTAAACAACTAGACGCGATATCTGACAAGTCCAAGTGTCCCCGACTTGTCGGTGGAGATTTCTTATTTCCTCCCCTCCTTTTTCACCGATGCACGTCGGTGTGAGGAAGCCCCCAATACCAGAACCCCTGAAGGGCGGGGAGGATAATATCGGAAAGTTAGGAATATGGCCTTGGGTTGTTAAGGAGGTTGGAGATTGGTAGTGGCTCCGTGCCTACCTTTCAGCTAATGAGTCGAAAAGTATCGGAAGGCAACGTAACTTGTATGTTGCCGGTAGAGGGGACACCACTGAGGTCGGTGACACCCCGAGTAGCGATGATGGTCATAGTACTTGTAACTCGGGTTCTGGCAACTTGCATTGGCTGGACCTTGTCTTGATCTGATTCTATCAAACGTGATAATTGCGCCATTATACGCACTCCACCACCGGTAGCATACACGCTCTGTCACTACTGTCAAGTCTCGTGGCACATGGGGGTGTGATTGGAAGTGGTAGATATTTGAGAAAAGTATAAAGAGTTGGCAGTCTCCTAGAAGACGAGCCGGTGCCTAGAGGCGCCGAACGTCTTTTGCAAGACCCAGCCATGAGAGTCGTGGTGGGCTGGCAAGGCTCAGACAGGAACGCCGCCAGCACCAGCGAGATGGGGCGCTTTGAGACGGAGACCTTGACTGCGGAGGACAATCTCAATGGGCTCCCCCGTTTGAACACCCAGTGGGTGGAAGGAGCCATGGCCCATACTCCACACCAGAGAGTGATTCTGGATGTGGATAGCTCAGCGAGCCAGGTGCATGGCCATCAGGAGGGTGCCGCCTACAATGGGCACTTCGAATATGTCTGCTATCATCCGCTATTTTTTTCAACCAGTTCGGGGATTGCGAAGGGGCGACGCTAAGACCCGGCAACGTCCATAGCGCCGAGGGCTGGCAGGAACTCCTTGATCCGGTGCTGAGAAGATACCAGAAGAAGGGACGGCAGCTGTTGTTCCGGGGTGATGCCGCCTTTGGCAAGCCAGAGGTGTACGAGTACTTGGAACAAGAGAAGATTGGGTACGCCATTCGGCTTTCAGCTCACACGGTACTTCAGAGAGAAATCGCGCACCTGCTGGTACGACTTGCCGTGTGGTGTTCTAGGAGGCCGAATCGATAATGATTCCCTTTCGGAGCGAAGGAATCGGGTGTCGGAGTGGCGGTCTGACCTCGATTAAGGCGTCCGACTCAAGCCGAGAAAGCCTGGGGACTATCGGCTTATCACGAGAACGGCTACTGCCGTGATTACAGTCGGCGGCCGCTCTAATGTCAGCTAGACCGCACGTACACCTGGATTCTGTGCCGGTTCGCCTCGGTCACGTAAAGCCGGTTCTCGGCATCGAGCTTGACCGCGACTGGAGCCCAGAAGTACTTCTCGACTTGGGCCGACTCCTCGTGGGGGTTGCCTGAGACGAAGTCGAGGACGGGTTCCAGATTGGACCGAGCGCGAGCTTCGGCCTCTTCGACGTTGGCGTCCAGGAACTCTTCAGCCCATTTCGACAGGGTCGCTTCGCCCCTTAGTTTCTGGACAAATCCGCCCTTCGAAGCGAGAACCTGCACCCTCTCGTTGCCCCAGTCGGCCACGTACATGTAACCGTCGGCGTCAACGGCGACGCTTGTCGGACGGTTGAACTGGCCGTCGCCATTGCCGGACTCGCCCAACTCGGCCAGGAACTCGCCGGACGGCGAGAACCTCTGGATCCTATCGTTACGCCAGTCGGCCACGTAAACGTCTCCCTTTGGATCGACCGTAATTCCCCAGGGTAGGTCCATCTCGCCCTCTCCGGCTCCATAGGACCCGAACGAGGACAGGAATCCGCCGTCTTTGGTGAACTTTTGTACGCGGCTGTTGTAGGAGTCGACGACGTACAGGTTGTCTTCAGCGTCGAATGCGATGCCGGAAGGTCCGTCGAGCTGGCCCTCGTCAGCGCCGTACGTGCCCCAGCGACTCTGGTAGTTTCCCTCGGCATCGAAGACGCTGATCATATTGGTCTCGATGTCGCTGAGATAGATCGTCCCTTTGCTATCGCTGGCGAGGCCGGTGGCCCAGATGAACTGGCCCGGTTCCCGACCAAAGGAGCCGAAGACCCTGTAGAAGTTCTCCTCCAGGTCGAGGATCGTCACGCGGACGCCCCGGGGGACCGGGTGATTGGATCGGTTTGCAACGTAGATTTTCCCGTTGGCGCCCAAGGTCATATCGGCCGGGAAGTAGAGCCCTCGGCCCTCCATGGCGGGGATACCGATAGTGCGGTCGTAGGTGAGGAAACCGGTTTGCTTGGACTCTTTAACGTTGGTGGAGGACATATCAACCTTATCCCGTGGTCTAGCGCCACACCTAAAGTATAGACTTATGTACGCTGGAATTCGCGGGTAGACGCAGCCATCGCCAGCAGGTCGCCGATTCTGCTGCGGGCCTGTTCGTCCGGGCCCGCGGGACCCACGGACAGGTCACCGCCCTGTGAGGCGAACTCCACCAGCACCGCCCTCGTCTCATTCGAGACCGCAATCGCACCGATCTCGTCCAGGCAGGCATCCACAAGTCGCTCCGGTGAAATGGCTTCTTCGCCGTCACTGGCAATCCTGCTAATCATGGCCCTGACTCCGGGGTTATCCACGTCCCCGAACTGGCCCGACGCGAAGTTCAGCCTCTCGACGAAATTCCCCGTGTCGACCCATTCGACTCCCTGGTGCCAGCCCTCCACGCTGGGAGGATTCAAGAGCTGCTGGCCCATGTCCCCGATCCTGACGTTCTGGTCGGCCACCTGGAGCCTCGGCCTTTGTGAATCGCCTGTCACCCGGATGACACCGGCCACCAGCTCGGCTGGACTCTTGACCTTCTCGTACCACGAATCGCTGGAGCGGAAGAAGTCGGAGTTGAACAGCACCCGCAGAACGGAGCGCATGTCATAGTCGTTGTCGAAGTAGGCCGCGCAGAGCGTCTCTATCGCCTCGGGGTCCCTGGGCGGCGTATACGGCCACTGCGTCACCGGCAGCTCGTCGGCGACGAAAAAGTGGTAGAGATGCCTGGAGATAAACCGCGCGGTGGCCGGATGCTGGCATATGATGTCCACGACGTCCTCGCCGTCGAACCGGCCGCGCTCCCCAAGGAACACCTTCTCGCCGTCATCGTGGTCCTCGGGGCGATACTCAAAATGCCAGCCGATCCTGCCGTATGGCCAAATCGAGTCCCTCTGGGACCGCATAATCATGTACTCGGTATTGCCGATGGTCCAGCCGGTGAACGCCCGAGCGCACTCCTTTATGTCCTCCTCAGAGTAGTTGCCGACGCCCATGGAAAAGAGCTCGAGGAGCTCCCGGCCGTAGTTCTCGTTGATTGCGCCATTGTGGTTGTCCTGGTTGTCCAGCCAGGCGATCATGGCCGGGTCCCTGGACAGCTCGACCAGCAGGGTCTTGAAGCTGCCCATGCCGTGCTCGCGAAACATCTTTATCTGGCCATCCATCGACTTGGGGGAGGCGACTTTGGAGTTGGCCGTCGCGAAGATGCCGTGCCATAACAACGCAACCTTCTCACGAAGAGGAGCATCGGTGGTCGCCATTCGGTATAGCCACGGCAGTGAGGGATCCATTGACCCATCCATGCCCGACGCCTCGAAGTGGTACCGTCGGACCAGGTCGTCGCCCATCCATCGGGCCTCGCGATGGGTCAAAAGCTCCTCGACCGTCGCTTCGTAGCCCCTGGCCGCGTATTCTTCAAGCTCGTCGCGAGTCGCTCCGAATCCCGCTCGACGGAATAGATGGGCTATCAGCTCTACGTCGGTCCTGGCCATTTCAGCCTCCTGTGTGGGTGTGCTCCGATTCGAGACATGCAGCTAAGCCACGCGTATCCTCCGAACCGTGGAGAGTCGGTGATATTAGCATACATGCGGGCGCGACTATGTCAAGGGCCCGGCAAACCTCTGAGGAGCGTGACCTGATGGTCTCAACTACTCGGGCAGGTTCATGCCGAGGCAGTCAACGACTGTGGTCCGGACCACATCCAGACCGCCGAATGCAGCCTCCTTGTCGAGCAAGAGTATGCGTTCCCCGCTTGCGGCGCCCAGATCCCGCCGGCTGATATTTATCCAGAGTGACTACGTTGGCGTTGTGCAAGACCAGGTCTGTATGCATCGTTAGCCTGGTTGGCCTCTTATCCAGGCTGATCTATCGGACCACGGACTTGGGTGTAGGCTCTATCCGCGTTATCACGGCGTTACCGAGGGCCAACATCTCCGGGATCCGCGGTTGTATTTCGTTTTTCCAGGTGTCGTTCTCGTAAGCGGCCTCATACAGGCGGACCCGCTCCTCTTCTGACTCGAACCTTCGCATCCATATGTAATGGTTGTCGTCTTCCTGGTCGATAAAACTCCCTGCCACTACCATCCCATTGGATACCTCATGGGGTATTATGACCTCCTCCATGTACCGTACCCAGTTGTCCCTCTGACCCGGTTGTGTTCTGTACTGGCGAAGCTCGAAGAACATTGTTTTCTCCTTGCGACTGAACCAAATTCCAAAATGACTCCTTCCAACACGCCCGCAAGGTTTATTGGCCTTGCGCGGTTCCCCTAAGCTCCCGCCAGATGGGGTCCCCCCTCTGGACTCACCCTTTCTAAATTCGCATTGGCCGCCTTCCGGTACAGTTCACTCGGTGGCAGACTTTGACCGGTCGGCTACTCTGCCACTTGGCCGCCGTCGACGGACAAGATGGTGCCGGTAACGAACGAAGCCGCGTCTGAACATAGCCAAATCACCGCCGCTGCTTGTTCCTCGGGAGTCCCCAGCCGCCCCATCGGGGATTTGTCGGCCATCACTTCTAGAGTATGATCAGGGCTGTCCGCCACGAACCGTTCGATCATCGGAGTTTGGATCGCGCCCGGACAGACCGCATTAACCCTGATACCCTTTCGTGCGTTTTCGAGCGCCGCCGCCTTGGTGAGACCATTGACCCCGTGCTTACTCGCCGTGTAGGCTGGCAGATTTGGCGTCGCCCACAGACCAACAGAAGAGGAGATATTGACGATAGCACCACCTCCCTGGTGGAGCATCTGTCGGATTTGGTAACGCATACACAGCCAAACGCCCTTCAGGTTGATAGTTATGACGCTGTCCCAGATATCTTCCTGTAATTCGTGGGTTGGGGCCACGGGTTGCGTAATCCCAGCGGTGTTGGCGGCGCAGTCCAGCCGTCCGTAGGTCTGGACGGCCGTATTGATCAATGCCGCAACTTGGCTGGCTACCGTGACATCCGTTTTGACGAATATGGCCTCGCCGCCAGAGTCCCGAATGATGCGCTCGGTCTCTTCGCCGCCATCGACTCCTATGTCAGCAACCACGACCTTGGCGCCTTCCCGGGCAAAGGCCATCGCGGTCGCGCGGCCGATTCCCGAACCGGCCCCGGTAACCATCGCTACTTTGCCGCCAAAACTACCTGCCATTGTGAAACCTCCATGGGCCCAAATTAGCTGGGCACTTTTGTGTTGTTGCTCTGTGATTCCGTCCGTGCTAACTGCTAAGCGAAAATGTCCACATTTTGGAGAATGTGACATTGACGCAGCAAGAGCAGGCAAGACTTCAGATACTCAACAACTTACTCGCAGGGTATATGACGACGGAGCAGGCAGCGACACTGATGGGAGCGAGCGCACGCCACACCAGGCGCATGCTAGCGGCTTACAGAGAGAAAGGAGCAGCCGCACTAGCTCACGGCAATCGAGGTCGCAGACCTGCCAACGCTACACCGAACGCATTGGCGACCGATGTAATACGTCTGGCGCACACACGGTACGCCGGAGTCAACCATACGCACCTGAGCGAGCTTCTCAGGGAACGGGAGGGCATAGACATCGGTCGCGACACGTTGCGCAAGATACTGACGACCGCCGGTGTGAGCAGCCCTCGTCGGCGTCGCCCGCCGAAGCACCGAGTGCGGCGGCAGCGGATGCCGCGTGAGGGTATGCTGATACAGGTAGACGGCAGCTACCACAGATGGCTGGGAGAAGATGGACCGCAGTTCACATTGCTGCTGGCGGTGGAGGACGCCACCGGTATGGTGGCCGACGCCCTGTTCTGCGAGCTGGAAAACACCCACAGCTACTTCTCGCTCCTCGATGGGCTGATACGGAACTGCGGCATACCGACCGCACTGTATGCAGATCGGCATGCCGTATTCAAGTACACGCCACCGTCAGAGGCTGCCGCTGCTCCCACCCAGTTCAGTCGCGCGATGGACGAGCTTGGCGTACAGCTGATATTCGCTCGATCACCGCAAGCCAAGGGCCGGGTTGAGCGTATGGCCGGCACCTTCCAGGACAGGCTCGTAACCGAACTGCGACTCGCGGAGGCAGCAACCATCGATGACGCTAACCGCGTGCTCGCTGACTTCCTCCCCCACTTCAACCAACGCCCGTGTGCCACCACAGCACACAGAGACCGCATATCGCGTCCTGGACCCGCAGATGTGCCTCGATACAACCCTCTGCCTGAAGTACAGGCGCAGGGTTGGCCGGGACAACACGGTGAAGTACCGCTGGCGCACCCTGCAGTTACTGCCCGGCACGGACCGACCGAGCTATGCCGGAGCGGTGGTGGATGTGCTTGAAGGGCTGGACGGACAGCTGGTGGTGCAGCACGAGGGGCAGATCATCCCCACACAGAAGGCACCGCAGCGCCCCAATATCCTGCGAAACTCCACCGAGAGAACCGTGCCTACTCCTACACCTCATATCGACAGCAATGGCCTGGGCAGACGCTGGGTAGACAAGCTCGCGCAGCTAGACGGCGAGATGGAAAGCGGTACGGAAAGCGAAGCGCAAGGGGCTGTCCATTCGTAGGATCGCCCGGGAACTGGCATACACAGAGACACCGTGAAGAAGTATATGAACGCTGAAAGTCCACCTTTGTCGCGCGGGCGCGCGAAGTCGACGGTATCGTAGTCTGATAGCATGGCAATTTACAGGGGGTGACATTTTCCCTTAGCACTTAAGCGGACATAGTCGCTGAGCTTCGACACACCGTCTTCGCCGTCCGCCTCCCCGTTGCACCAGAAGAAGTGTCCGCCAGTGATGGTCACGGGACGGCCCGAAAGCAGCAGCCTGGGGGCAGTGACCAGACTCTGCCTGGCCCCTTCTCGTAGGTCAAACGTGATGCGGTTACGAGCACCGCAGTCGCGCAGGGTGGTTACACCGGCACTCAGATGTATGTGTGTGTTGTGCGCCGCCCGAAGCAGCATTATCTCGTCGGTATCGCGTTCGATCACCGATTCGTACGGTCCGTCTCTGTAGCCGTGTTCACCCACCGTCCCGAACATCAGGTGAGTGTGGACGTCGATTAATCCTGGAAGCAGGTGTCCTTCTGGAAACTCCAGATCGCGGACGTCCGCCTGCTGAGGAGGCTGCACCTTCCCTTGCTGACCAACCACCGTGATCTTGCCGTCCTCAACCACAACGATAGGACGTTCCAGAGGCGGCCCGCCGGTGCCGTCTATCAATGTCCTAGCCTTGATTACAGTCGTCGAAGGTATGTCCATTGTCAGGCGCCTCCTTGAAACAAAGCGTCAACAGTCAAGACTTGTGTAAGCCGAGAAGGGCAGGCATGTGCGACGATCTCGGGTTCAATTGATTTGCGGGTTCCGCACAAATGGGACGACCTCCCCTGTTTCTTGGAGTATTGGCAGTCCTCATGGTTCTCAAGCGACCACGCTCACTCGCTAATTGCCAGTCTCAGATAAACTCACGAATCCCTGGCCGGCCATCCCCCGAAACAGCTTGAGGACATGCCGAGGCTCCAGGTCGAAGTCGAACTCGGTCCCCACGGCGTCGGCTATATCGTTTACGCTGCGTTGGCCGTCGGTAAAGTTCCATATCTCATCTCCGATGATACGCAGCGAGTCGTATCTCATCTTCGGATCCCTGGCATTCATCTCACGAGCCATCCGAACCAGGTCCCAGTAGCCGGTGCCCACCAGTCCGGGAGCGTCACGCTCTATCAACCGCTTGGGCACCGTATTGCCGGGAGGGAATTCATCAGGAACGGGACTATCGTCCTGCAGCCAACTCAATGTCTGCTGCAACCGGTCTGCAATCTCCTTCTGAACCTCATTGTTAATGGACTCCAGATCTGGGTGTTCCTTGCGCTCTTTAGCACTGGCCAGTACCAGTGCAGACTCCACCGCTTTCTGGTCCCGCTGGGCTAGCATGATGAGTCGTTTACGTGTCCGAGTTTTGTCGGCGCTCACTCTTGCCTCCAGGGCGATGCGACCTAGCCGAAACTGGCTGCGGTTACCGACTTCTCGCATTATGGCCTGAGCCTCAGCCGGACCGGCGTAAGCCAGTTCCAAGGCTGCCAGGGCCGTCGTGATACCACACCTGCGGAAGACCATAGGGTCGAGGTTGTCCGATGTGAGGAAATCGGTGTGGAAGTACAGGTCAGGCCAGGACATGAGAAGGGGTGATGGTATCCCATAGGCAGGATAGTAGTGGTTGTCGCTCCATGGGGTGTAGGGCAGGTCAGTAAAGTTAACGAATGGAATTCGGTTGCCTTCGCTAAACACCCACCGTGTCTCCTTCGGTGTCGACTCCATAAGGCTCACGTAATAGTCATTGATAAAGGAGGGTACGGAGTCAGGAGAGTGATAGAAGAGGAGCGCCGACTTACACTTGTTCTGGTCATGCCCCACGCTGTCCAGGGCTATTGCGGCGATAGTCCGATCAATTTCCGCTCTATGGTTGTGTACATAGTGCTTGGTGCCATGACCCTCCACGTTGATAAGAAAGCGAATTGTACGTCTGGGACGGGGTATGCGTCCGCGGGAGATGAGGGCAGATATAACGCGACCCATTTCCGCCATCAGTGCGGGGCCCGAGGCGCAGTTGGCTCCAGGTTTAGTCCCTGCCGTGGCGTGGGCCACAAAGTGAATGATCTGCCCGTCCTCGTCAGTGCCGGAGATGTCCGCCAGCAGGTTCTGAGCTTCTCCTTTGAACGTCCTGGCCTGGATATCGACCCAGATGTTGGTGGCGCCCCAACGTGCCAATGAAGCAAGATGCTCCGCTGCCGGGTAGTTAACCGATATCGCCCAGGCACTCGGTAGGTTGGTGGGCATGCGCAGGAGTTGCACTGGCTCAGGCAGCGACTCACGCGTGCGAAAAGGGGGTGTCTGATACAGGAAGTAGTCAGTTATGATGCCCGCGGCACCGTGCTCCGTGGCTAAGGTGGCGGCATGACCGAAGCCGCTTGGCCGCGTTGTGCCCCGGACCAGGACTGCCTTGCCACGTACGTCCTGCTCTTGATAGTCTACGACTCGCTCCCCAGTGCCAACATCCACCAATTCCAGGGTAGTCCCGCCTTCAGGAGTGGATGGCGTCCACCAGGGAAGACATGATGGTGCGTCCTCGTAGGATACCAGGAGCCTACCCGTGGGGGATCCGACTCTCAGTTCACCGCTGATCGGCTCCCACGCCAGGGGCATGGCAACATTCATGAATTTCGTCTCGCCGTCCAGGGGATACCGCTCCACCCATACTTTGTCCAGTTTGTTGGTTCGAAGGAGGTCTGCCGCGAAGTCCGTGGCCCGATGGTACCCGGAAGCGCCCGGAGAGCGGTAGAACTGGGTCAAGTGAGCCGCAGACTCTAAAGCTCTCTCACCGGACAGCTCCTGTTCCAGCATCTGTATGAGTTCTTGGCGAATCATGGTCATGCTCCTCCAGACTTGGGCCTGAGCGTGATAACTGGCCCACCTCCGGCCTGCCAGCCTTGCTTGTTTCCTCTAACATCATGGAGACCTATAGAGATGACTCCCGCTGTACCGCCGCCCACTTGCGCAGTGAAAATCCTGGCCAGTCCAGTGGTCCCGCTGGATTCTGTTCATCAACGGGTGATGAACAGAATATGATGGCTGCGGCGCTGGTGGTCAATTCACTATCAGATTCGTCCCCATCTTTGTCAGTGTCTCACATCCATTTGCGGTGACCAGCACGGTGTCTCCCACCGACATTGCCAGCCTTTGATCCCAGTCCAGCAGGATCATATGCATGAAGATCACCATGTTGGGCTGCAACACCACCGGGTTATCCTTGTATATCATGTATATCATGGGCCAGTCCATCCATGTTGGCGGATACAGTGCTCCCAGGCTATAGCCGCAGGCGTTGAGTCGGTGTTCCCCAAAACCGGACTGATCCAGGGAGTCAGCATGGGCGGAGAAGATATCGCCGAAAGCGAAACCTGGCCGGGCAGCGTCCTTGCAGGCTTGAAGGGCGTCGCACCACGCGGAGTGCATGGCAAGCTGTAGCCTGCTGGGTTCTCCGGTAAGGATCGTCCGCATGAGACAGGAATGATAGTGCCGGTAAGCCCCACCGAATTCCAGCTGCAGTTGGTCATGGGTACCCAGTGTGCCGTAGCCCGTGAAATTCCTTACCATGAGCGCGTTCTCCCCCGACCCTATGATGAACCGGGAGGCTGGGTAGTCGCCTCCTCCTCGAAAGATCGCCGACTTCATCCCGGCCAACACATCCTGTTCCGGCGAACCCGCCTTTGCCAGCCGTTGGGCCTCCGCTAAGGCGTCGTCGGCCAGAGCCGCCGCTGTGCGGACGTACTCCAACTCGGCATCGCTCTTGATCAGCCTCAATCTGCTCACCAGTTCCGAGCTGTCCTCGTATTCGCAGCGACCCTCGATAGCCGTCCTCACGTTGTCCCAGCGCTTCCCGGTCAGACACCACGCTTCCAACTCAATGCCCAGCCGCCGGCCCCGGCACCCCTCTTCTTCTAGGATATTCCAAAGGTCCTGCCCCGGGTTGCTGTCGGCGCCGTCCACCCAAACACGAATGTCGTCGATCACGGAGGTCAACCGCGCCTGCCGCAGGTCCGCGGATCTTGTCAGCAGAACCAGCTTGCCGTCATCTCCGAGATAGAGGCATTGGAACTGCGAATAGCCCATGGTGTCGTACCCAGTCAGGTAATACATGCTTTCCTGCCTGAAAATCAGCAGGGCTGCCAACCCCCTGCGCTGCAACTCAGCCACAACTTTCTCCCTGCGGCCGACCAACTCCTGCTCAGTGAAGTGCAATGGCGTTTCGCTCCTCTGTCTCTTGTCGTATGGACTGAATTGACTATGATGGGACGGTTTGCTGACTCTACCACCGCCAAATGAAACCACCACGTGTATAATCCAATGAGAGACAGCTTCCGAAATCGAGACCGCATGGAAAGATCGGAGCGAGATATGACAACAATAATAAACTCTGTCCTGGGGCCATTGGATACGGCGGACCTGGGATTCACTCTGCCCCATGAACACCTGATTGATTCGTCCGCCGGCATCCGGGCCACGTATTCCGAGCTGGAACTCAGAGACCAGGTCTTGGATATGGCCTTGGAGTCCTTTAGCGAGGCCAGGAGTGGTGGAGTCGATACCGTCGTCGAAGTTTCTCCCATGGACCTGGGGTGGGATGTCCTCCTCATGAGGGAGCAGGCCCGCCTACTTCGACAACGCCCGACCATTCTGTGGTAACCTGACACCGCTTACGGTGCGGGTGAGAAAACCCGTCCGTTCGCGGGCAACCATGGTCGGCGAGATTCATCAAGTACACTCCCGAAGGGGGTTCCTATGCCAACTCCCAGAGTAATCTACCAACCCAGACCAGGCAGTCCCATTGACGTCGACCGGGTATTTTACGGACGCTTGGGTCAGGAGACGGAGACCCGCAACCAGATCGAACAGTTCGTGGTGCCAATACGCTCCGGCAGAGCCTGGCCGGTACTGGCAGGCCAGATATGCCGCATCGTCGTGGTGGAAGGGGCGCAGGTGGCCGACTTCAACGCCTGGAACCTCAATAATCCCAGAGAACGGTTCTGGGCGGCCCGCACCAAGCAGCTGCACCGAGCCCACGTCACCACGTTCGACCGGCTATGGTCGTGCCTCCCGTACCTGCGCCCCATGCTTACCATCACCGCAGACACGGTGGACTATCCTCTGGACGAGGACGGCGCCGGATGTCATGACCTGCTGGGCACCCGCTGCGACCCATACGTTCACAAGATGCTGAATGGCGAGGAATTCGACTACTGCTGCCACTCGAACTTGGTGCGGGCAGTCGCTCCGTACCATCTCGATGAGAGCGACGTTCACGACGTTCTCAACATATTCCAGGTGACCGGACTTACCACCGACGACCGCTACTTCGTGAAGCCCTCGCCGGCCAGGCAGGGAGACTACTTCGAGTTCTTCGCAGAGATAGACCTGCTCTGCGCCATTTCCACTTGTCCCCAAGGAGACCTGTCGGTCCAGGCTTGGGGACAAGACGCCGACGATCCCATCGACACCTGCCATCCGCTGGGCGTCGAGATTTATCAGCCCCATCCCGGACTCATGGAAGGCTGGCAGTCGCCTCCAACGAGCGATTACCGAGGTATCCACGGGCTTGACCGTCCATAAGAAGACGGCGTTGCGTATGCGGTGAGGCTGGCTGATCGTCAACCGCAGTAGTTTATCCGGAGGAAGAGATGATAGTGGTAACCGGAGCGGCGGGCAGGTTGGGACGTATGGTGGTGCAACTGCTGGTGGACCAGGACAGAGAAGTCCTGGCCACTGACCGGTTGGCTGCCGACGAACTTCCGGCTGAGTTTGTGCGTTGCGATCTCGCAGACGCCAGAGCAGTAGAGCGTATTCTCAGGGACGCGGAATCGGTCGTTCACATGGGTGCTATCCCAGGCCCGCTTAGGGAAGACCCAAGTATCATCTTCGACAACAACGTGGCGAGTACCTTCAACGTTATGATGTCCGCGGCAGAGTTGGGACTTCGGCGCGTGGTGTTCTCGTCCAGCGCCTTCGGCATGGGATGGGCCCAGGACGGGAACGCCTTCGTACCGCTGTACCTGCCGTTGGACGAGGAACACCCCATGATGCCCTTCGAGCCTTACGGCCTGTCCAAGCAGGTTGGAGAGGACATCGGCAGAATGATCGCCCGCAGCTCGGACACCACCGTCGTCAGCCTGAGGTTCACCAACGTCGCGCCTTCGGAAGTCCAGGCGGAGTTTCCCTGTCAGGCCCCGACGCCGGAGAACCCCCTGACACTGGTGATGTGGGCCTACGCCGACGCCAGAGACGTGGCAGAGGCCCACGTACTGGCGCTGGATGCGGAGATACAAGAATATGAGGCGTTCATGATCGCCCAGCCTTCCAGCCGTTTCAAAGAGCGCACGATTGATCTTGTCAGAAACAACTTCGGCGACAGGGTGGAGATACGGGAAGGGCTGGGCGGCACCGCCAGCGTAATCAGTACGGAGAAGGCGCAGCGACTGCTGGGATGGAGACCACGCTACGAATGGACCGAAGGGAGGAGCTAAAGTGGTCCAAGCTGAGGGTTTACCAAAGAATGCCGACGTAGTTGTAATTGGCGCCGGCCCACCGCAACTGCCCGCTTGGAACTCCTCAGGCTAGCAGCGCAGGTAGCGGTCGAGGAAGTCGGCAACGTCCGACAGCATCTGCCGAACGTTGGGCAGCGTACCCACGTAGAAGCCATCGTTGGGATACACCTTGTATTCTGTCGTCTTGTAGTGCCTCTTCATCTCCAACGCAAAGTCCCTCGAAGTCTCGGGCCAGTCCTCCCTCCCTTCCCCATGCAGGACGAAGGTCGGCGTGGTCGCGTCTCTGACTCTGTAGAAGGGCGAGCAGCGATACCAGACGTCCTCGTTTCCCTCGAAGGCGCCGAACTCATGCTCCAGGAGTTTGATGTGCCGCAGTTCCAACTGGTGGCGCAACGCCGGCCAATCGCTGTAGCCGGACATGGGGACAGCCGCCTGGAACAAGCCCGGCGCAAAGGTGACCGCGCACATCGTGAGGATGCCGCCGTAGCTCGTCCCCGTAATCCCTATAGCCTGCGGATCCACGTATCCGAGCCCCTCGAGGAACTCGGCCCCGGCAATGGCGTCCTTCAAGTCGTCGCCGCCCCAGTCCCTGTCGTTCAGTTCTTCGAATGCCTTGCCGTAGCCCGAGCTTCCTCGGACATTGGGCAGCAGAACTACGTAGCCCCGTTGGACGAAGTATTGGACGTAGGGCTGGAAGTCATCGCCGAACTGATTGGTGGGCCCACCGTGGATGAACAGCAGCCCCGGGTATTTCTCGCCTCCCTCCCGGCTCCTGGGACTATAGAGATACGCGTGGATAACGAGACCGTCAAAGCTCTGGTAA
The DNA here is from genome assembly GCA_965221045.1 of Dehalococcoidia bacterium. GTDB lineage: Bacteria > Chloroflexota > Dehalococcoidia > Lucifugimonadales > JADFKI01 > Bin90. Next base: position 2,966,078 of record OZ244863.1, on the reverse strand, counting down.
GTAATCTTTTCGGGTGCGGTCAGGTGCTCGGTCAGCGCAGGGTCAACTCCGGCGCTGGTCAGCTGCATTGCTCGGCCGTCTTCCAGGGAGACGACCCAGAGGTCCATCGGACACGTGGGGGTCCCATATCGGAAGACTATTTTCGAGCTGTCCGGTGACCACTGCGGCGCCGAGCATACGCCCACGCCGGGCGAGAAGAGTGCCCCGGACTCACCGGTGGAAGCGTCCGCCACCCTTAATTCAAGCGTGCCGTTGCGGTTGGACGTGTAGGCTACCTGCTGACCTGCGGGGGACCAGACGGCGTGATCCTGCTCCGCATCCTCGAGAGACAGTGGCTCCGGCTCACCGCCGGCAACGGGCGCTGTCCAGATGTTTACGTGTCCGCTGCGCTGGCTGCGGAAGAGGACTCGCTCACCGTCAGAAGAGACTAGGGGATAGCCAAAAGCCCCACCGTAGCTGTAATCAAAGAAATCTGTATCCTGGACGACGATTTCCTGCTCTTTGCCGTCCAGCGAAATCCTGATGACGTCGTGGTTCTCCCACCTGTCATCCAGTCGGACGTACAGGATGTGCCGACCGTCGGGAGTGAAGCCCGGATTTACCGCGTAGAGCGGGCCATCGGTTAGCCGCACAGACTTCCCTGATGAGACCTCCACCAGGTAGATGTCGTACGAGCCGTAGCGATTGCAGGACACCGCGACGCTCCTACCGTCGGGAGACCAGTTCATCGAGTGGATGCGACCGCCCAGCGACGTCAGTTGGAACCCAGCGTCGCCGTTGGCGGGCCACAGCCACACCTCATCCGCGCCGCCCTTCCTGGAGACGCAGGACACATAGACGCCGCATGGAGACCAGAACGGGATGCGAGGGGCTGAATCTCCGGCGCCCGCTCCTACCGTCAAACGGGCTGGAAACCCTCCATCGGCCGGGACGCTCCACAACTCGGCGGTGTCTTCCTGGTGGGAAGAGACGAATGCGATCCGAGAGCCGTCCGGCGACCATCGAGGCGTCTCTGCGGCGACCAGAGGCCGGATGGACAAGATCTGGTCCAGACTCGGCTTCGATTCATCCGTCCTGGTCGAACTGGTCATCTTCTCGACTTCCTTTCGCGGGGTTCCATGTACTTTAGCGAACTCATTAATTCGTTCAAGTATTCCTCTCCCCTTAGACAGAGCAATCGCATCTAAACTTCAGTCTGGGCATAAATTCAGTTGATACGTCCCCACAGAGAAACAGGTTCTAAAACTGGTGACCAGTTTCAACCTGTTTAGACCAGTTTTCGCCGATCATGGGCAATTCTGGCCTGGCCGACGGTCTGACATATACACTCATTTATGGCCCTCTCGCCTGCCGCGCTTGCTTTGAATCTGCTGAATATGAACAGATGATAGCACATTGCAGAACTTTTGTACCATAGTGTATGGATGAAGAGGACTGGCCTACATCAACAGGATGACGTACTCTTACACCACGCTACGGGGCGTGAAGCCCTTCTGTTAAATCGAGCCGCAGAACACTTAACAGAGTGCCGTAATGTGGGTCGAGCCTTCCCAGGTGGGACCTGAGCGTACCGTATTGCAGACCTTTTCACCGGGCTGCCCTTGTACGACAGGAAGCTCTCCGCACCGTTTTCGACCTGTAGAGCCCCGATAGGAGAACGCATACCATGACTCGCCAACTTACCCGACACAAAGAAGAGATCGCCGCTCGCTCTAACTCTGCGATTGATGATTCGAGACAAGCCCTGTTCGACCTCTCGAAAGATATCCACTCCCATCCGGAGTTGAACTACCAGGAACACTACTCATCTAGCGCCCTGGCCGGGTTCCTCGAGAGTTGCGACATTCAGGTGGAGCGCGGTGTCGGCGGGTTGGAAACGGCGTTTCGGGCCACCATCCCCGGCGGCGCTGGAGAAGGCCCTACGATTGCCGTCCTGGCGGAATACGATGCGCTGCCCGAGATTGGGCACGGCTGCGGGCACAATCTCATTGCGATGGCCGCGATGGGCGCTGCCCTGGGGCTGCAGGCGAACGCACAGGACTTGCTCGGACGCGCAGTGGTAATTGGAACTCCGGCGGAGGAGGGCGGCGGCGGTAAGATACGGCTTTTGGAGGCCGACGTATTCGACGGCGTGGATGCCACCCTTTCGTCCCATCCTTTCTCCAATCGCACTTTAATACCGACGACCGCGGCGGTGGGGGAGAGTTGGAGCCTGGCAATGGTCGGCTACCGGTATATGTATCATGGGAAAGCCGCTCACGCTGCTGCCGCCCCTGAGGCCGGCATCAACGCGCTGAACGCGGTTATCCACTTGTTTACCGGAATTGATGCCCTGCGACAGCACTTGAGAGATGATGTTCGCATCCACGGAGTAATCACCGATGGAGGCATGGCGCCCAACGTCGTACCGGAATTCGCCGCCGCCAACTTCATGCTGCGATGCAGGGACCGGCGATACCTGAGCGACGTGGTGGTGGGCAAAGTGGAACAGGTGGCGGAAGGGGCTGCGTCAATGACAGGCGCACGTCTGGAGGTCCAGGAATTCTACCCCTTCTACGAAAATGTTCAGCCCAACGTGACTTTGGCACAGGCTGTCGGGACCAACGCAAAGACACTGGGCATCAGGATGGACGAACCCGTGACAGGTCGTCCAGGCAGTGGAGCTTCAACTGATTTCGGCAACGTCAGTCAGGTGATGCCGGCTTTCGAACTGAGGTATGCGATCAGCGAGGAACCTGTCGCTTCTCATACAAGAGAGATGGCCGAGACTGCCATTACCGATCTGGCCCTCTCGAACGCGCTCCTGGTGGCCAAGACGCTGAGTCTGACGGCCAGCGATCTGTTGCGCGATGCCACGCTGTTAGAGTCCGCGAAGATCGAGTTTGCTGATCGCAGCAGCTGACGCCTACGCTGCAACAAGCTCGCAACTCCACAGTCATTTGAAGACTCCTCTCTCTTCAATACTCGTCTGCTGGCTGGCTTGAACGAGACCCCTCTGGTTGCAGCGAGGCTTTTCGTCCGCATCTCTAGGCTACTAAGGGGATATCAGGGATGACAACGTAGCTGTAGCAGGCACGAAGACGCTACGGGAGCTGGCTGCCTACAGGGGTGAATCGCTCATTGGTGGACGGACACAATCGATGAGAGGCTCCTGGCAGACCTGAGACGAACAATAAATGAGCTGATTCGCTGCAAGTACTTCTGAACGGTTTGAACAGCGGGATCAGAGGCGCTACAGAAAGCCAGCCGCTCGGCAATCCATGGGCCAGCCCCCTACACTGCCACCCTATACGCTATGCAGTTCATAATCTCTATCGTCAGCGGCGACTGCGCCAGGCCGGTCGTCCCAATCACAGCCCTGCATGGCATGCTGGAGATGAACTCACTGTAGATCTCATACAGCATCGACCACTTGTCCATGTCCGTCAGGAAGACGACCAGCGTGACGACGCGACTGTAGTCCGTTCCCGCCGCCTCGAGCGACTGTTGCACAGCCGGAAGGTCGCGCGGTATTGCTCTTCGTCGGATTTCCCCGCGAGCACGCTGTCGAACCCGGACGCCGTCATTCCCCTGACGTGAACTTTGATCGCTCTCACCTTCAGCATCCGCGTCAGGTCTTCGTCGAAGTAGTCCCCGTACAGCCCCACGCGGTACGAGTCGAGGTCCGTGGTCTGGTGCCGCCCATCTGCGATAATGAGGTCCAGAAGCGCGTCCCTTTCCACGAATGACAGCGCTTGGGCGTCCTCTATGCTCATGGCGTCCAAATCGGCGAGAGTGTAGGTCATCGTAATTCTCCTAGCAGCCATGCTCGATTATCATCCATCTCGGACAGTGCCGCAACTAAAGGGAAAACAGAAAGGAAAGAATAATGAAATTCGGCGTCAACCTTATCAACTTCGGTCCGGGTGCCAACCCCGAATCCCTGACCCGCTCTGTCAACCTGGTCGAAGCCATAGGATACCACCTGATCATGAGCTCCCGACCACATCGCCGTCACACCGGACGTCAGCTCCAGGTACCCAGCCCCATTCAACGAGCCGCTGACGACGATGGGTTGGCTCGCCGCTACCACCCAGTCCATGGAGATCGGTACCACAGTCGCCATTCTGCCGTACCGAAGTCCGCTAGAGATCGCGAGAGCAGGGGCCAACGTCGACCAGCTTAGTGGAGGCAGGTTCATCCTCGGCGTCGGCGTCGGCTGGGTCGAGCAGGGGTTCGACGCGCTCAACGTCCCGTTCCGCCAGAGAGGAGCCATCACTGACGACTACCTCGCGGCCATCAAGGCACTGTGGACGCAGGACGTCGCCTCGTACGAGAGTCGGTTCGTCTCGTTCACCGACGTCGACACCGCTGCGCGTCCCGTCCGCGAGCCTCACCCGCCAATCTGGGTCGGGGGTGCAGGCGACGGTGCACTCCGCCGGACGGTGCGCTACGGAGACGGATGGCACCCGATCAGGATACGCGTGTCCGATTTCAAGGACAGGGAGATTCCTCGCCTGCGCGAGATGGCGGACCGCGAGCAGATGCCTATACCTGCGCTCTGTCCGAAGATACGCCTGCGCATCACCGAGTCGCCCATGCCCGACGACCAGCGTATCGTCGGCGAAGGCAGCCTCGACCAGATCAGGCCCTCGGCTGCACCCACGTCCTGCTCGACACCTACTACTACGACGTCGAGGCCACAACCCACCACGAGACCGCATGGAGAATGCTCGCGACAGTAGACGAAAAGGCCGCCGACCTGAGAAACGAAACGGTGCAGTGACTTCCAATGTCAACACTATTCGTTGAGACATTCGGCCAGCTGTCCGGGTCCCAACTTGGCCACCTGGTGTCCATGCTCAACTGGTTCAACACGAACTTGAATGAGAGAGCCGACGCTTACGTGGTCCCTAGACCACCGGTCGCGCCAGCGTCTCAGGCGACACCTTGCGCGGCAGCCATTCGCCGTCGGACGAGTTGCCGACCAGCTTCCCGTCCTCCACGATCACTTTGCCCCTCAGCATCGTCTTCACCGGGTATCCCTCGCACTCGAATCCCTCCCAGATGCTATAGTCGGAGTCCGCGTGGAGGTCGTCGAGCGTGAGCGTCTTGCGAACGTTCGGGTCTATGAACACAAGGTCGGCGTCGCTGCCCGGCGCAATGACCCCCTTCCGCGGATACAGCCCAAGGATCTTCGCCGCGTTGGTCGAGATTATGTCCGCGAACCGCGTCAGCGACATGCCGCCCTGCGAAACGAACTTCGTGAACGCAACTGGGATCCTCGTCTCGACGCCGTTATGACCTCCGCACACCGTCTCGATGGTCTGCCCCCAGAACTTGACGTCCTTGTACGTGGTGTACTCGTCCGTAGCCGTCGTGGATACCCGACCATCCATCAGCCCAAGCTGAAGCGCGTCCCTATCCGACTCGTACTTGATAGCCGGGTACGTGTGAATTTTCGTGCCGTTCGGCTTCTTGTAGTCGGCGGATGTGAACTCGAGGTAGTTGTGCAGTGCCTCGCCATACACGGGCTGACCCCGCTCCCTGGCCTCGCCGATAGCCGCCACACCCTCCTTGGCCGTGACGTGGACGAAATAGATCGCCACCTCCGCGTGCTCCGCCATCCTGATCACCTTGCGGAACGAGACGTCCTCGGAGATGTTGCTGTGCACCAAGTGCAGGTTGTGACCCTGGTCCCTGCCCTCGCGCTTCAGCTTCTCCTCCATGTAGGTCACCATGTCGTCGTCCTCTGCGTGGACCGCCATGATGCCCTCGTTCTTCGACACCTCCTCGAAGATGGCCTGCAGGTGACCGTATGGCACGCGACCGCCGAACGTCGTGAAGATCTTGAAGCTGGCCTGACCGGCCTGGATCGCCTCTCCGATCTCACCGATGGTCTTCGGACTCACCGCGCCCGCGAGTATGTAGTGGTACGCGAAATCGATGTAGCTGTGGCCCGCGAACGCCTGCTGCCGCGACTCCATCTGCCGCATGATCGGATCCTGAGAGACAGGGTCGTCAGGCGTGACCGGCAGCGTCCCCGCGAAGTCGAGCAGAGTGGTGACCCCGCCGAACGCCGCGGCCCGTGTGGCCGCCTCGGGAGGCTGCGTGAACACCTCCGGCCGACCGGCCCACTGCTCAGGCACCGGAATGCCGATGTGCGTGTGTGGTTCGATCCCGCCCGGAAGCACGATCAACCCCGACGCGTCGACGACCAGCGCCCCTTCAATCGAGAGCACGCCAGGATGCGCCAGCGCCGCGATCCTGCCATCCCAGATGGCAATGTCCGCCTCCAGCACCCCCTGCGGAGTCACAACCTGCCCGCCAGTAACAATAGTATCCAACATGAAGACCCACCTCCGTCTGAGCTTACAAGGCGAATGGTATGTTCGAGGCCGCACACTGTCAAGGAGTGGCACGGGAGCGTCAGCTGCTCGTCGTTCCGGCGAAGGCCGGAATCCAGGGTGAGGGCGGCGCTACGAAGGCTAGCAGGGCGTCATCACTCCAATCCACCGGAGCTCTTGGTGCTGGGTGACTGGATAATCGACTACGCCAAACGACAAGTCACCTTTGCAGGCAGGTCGATGCAGCTTACGGCGACCGAATACCGGCTCCTCTGCGAGCTGTCCATACACGCCGGGCAGGCGCTCAGTAGGGCGCACCTGATGAGCCGGGTGTGGTCGGCGCGACTGACCGCGTGAGTCGTTCCATTTCGGTCTCCAGGCCCCGCACCTCATCATCGAGTTGCCGGTAGCGGCAGGCAAGGGCACGAAGTGCGTACTTGGCTGCAGCGGTGGCATCGTCCAGCTGGGTGAGACGGAAGTTTCTGCACCGCTTGACGAGAGCGCTGGTGGTAAGACCATCGAGCGATTCGGGAAGCTCGGCAGGAGGAGTAACAACCAGAGCCTTCATCTGGTTGCCGGCCTGGGTGCGAGCCTTGACGGCAGAGTCCTTCACGCTCTTGAGCATGCGGATCATCTCGACTTCGCCATGACCGGACTTGGGAGTATCCGTGTTAGATGTCAAGCCGATCCGGCCTGATAAGATGGGCAGTCGCTCCCGTACCGTTTCACCCAGGGAGTTCCTCGACGCGCCACGGCGTTTAGCTGCATCAGCAGCTTGCGTGCCACTGCTATCACAGCTACCTTGCCGGGTTTGCCGCGCTCCCGAAGACGCCGATAGAAGTCGCGTAGGTCGCCATCTACCCTGAGCACCACCCAAGCACAGATATACAGCGCCCGTCGCACCGTCCCACGACCGCCTCGAATGGACCGATTGCCACGCTTTTTGCCGCTGTCACGCGACCAGGGAGCAAGCCCCACCAGCGATGTCAACGCCCGTCCGTCCCGCCTGCCAAGTTCGGGCAAATATGCGATAAGTGTAGCCGCGGTCAGCTGTCCCACTCCGGGTACCGTCTGATACAGTTCGACTGTCTCACTGAGACTGGCGCTGCGCTTCAACAACTCCTTGTACTCCTCATCCAACCGCTCTATCTCTCTGTCCAGCCAGCGGATGTGACGCCTGGTCGACTTCCCGACACTCCCGCTTACGCCCTTGTCCAGTCGGTTGCGCTCCCGCACCCGCTGCTCGACAAGTTGACGCCGCCTGCTCAGTAACTGCCGCAGCTCCTCACGGTCAGGATCCACATCCGGTTGTGTTGTGTCCGACTCGGAGAACACCACGCCGTAGCGAGACAGCACCTGAGCATCGAGAGGGTCGGTCTTCGCCTCGTATCCGCACGCGCGGGCAAATGCGCGCACCCTGACCGGATGCGCCACTTCTACGCCGATCACCGTCTCCCTCAGCTTGCCTACCACAAGACGCTCATACCCACCGGTGAACTCGCACACCGCCTTGGTCACACCTGCCCGCTCCAGATGCCTGAGCAACCTGCGAATGCCTGTCGCGCTGTTCTCAAAGCGGAGCACGGGACCTTCAGAAACTGACACCTCCAAAGTTGCCTTCGATACATCTATGCCTGCTACGACTATCATAGTCCGACCTCCGTGTGTATTATGCCGTTGTGCTCCACACTTGCAGATGCGGGCCTCGTGCCCTTGTATCCGTTCGGAGCCACAAATGCGGCGGGAGGGGTGTCATACTCCCAAACGGTGCAGCCCGGCGCAGCAGCCTGGCTCACCCAGTCGCTCACGACGCGCCCCTCTCACCCACCTCACAAACTGACACGTTTGCAAGTCAAATACAACATACAAGTGCCATCGGCTACGCCGGCAGGTACGGCGATCATCATTAGGTGTATCGGAGGCGCACATTGACTGGTAAGCAGCAGGCGATTGGACAAGGATTGGACGCTGTTTCGTCTAACGAGAAAAGGGAGTCAATGTGGCAGGGGAAGTTTTCAACCAGCGATGAATTGGCTCTTCAAACGCAGCGCGCCATCAGTCGGAGCGGCCGTGCTGGATGGGAGACAGAGGACGAAGACGCGGCGTTCATCTCTTGTTGGCTCGCATTCAACGCTGTCTGGGTCGTGTTTTCCGACTCAATCCGACTCGCGGTTGCCATACTGCCTCCAATGGGAAACTTCCGCCACGATACCAGATTGCATCGGCTCTGAAACCGCATGTAGAGCGGCTCCCGGCGGCAACAGTAGTCTATTCAGTCGATTGACGTTATGATACGGCGTAATCAACCATCTTTCAGGAGGTCATAAAGGACCCATGGCAGAATACATCCCCTCACCGTGGGACTTGGTGCGCGAGCAGGTCGAACTCTACGAAGGCAGCGGCGGCACCGAAGGCACTACTCTTCGGGAAACCGGACTGCCAGTGATCATCGTGACCAACACCGGCAATCGAACCGGCGTAATCCGCAAGACCCCACTAATGCGCGTGAAGGACGGCGACGACTATGTCCTTGTCGCATCACGCGGAGGCGCGCCAAACAACCCGCAGTGGGTGTCCAACCTTCGCTCCAATGCCGATGTTGAGATCCGCGACGAGACACAGGTGTGCGACATGCGCGTGCGTGAAGTAGATGACGCAGGCGAGCGAGCACGTCTGTGGGAGATCTGCGTGGCGGCCTTCCCTACCTACGCCGAATACCAGGAACGCACGTCGCGGCAAATCCCGGTGTTCGTCGCCGAACCCGCGTAGACTGCGCTCGTCACGACAATCCTAGTTTCCGCACAATAAAAAAGCCCCCACGATTCTGTCTCGCGGGGGCTTCATCCAATTGGCCGACACAGCCTTAGTCCGCCTAGAATGTGTAATATCTCGCTCCCACCATTGGCGTACTCAAGTACCACCCGCCGTTGCGGATCTGCCTATTCTCTCGCACCCGCTCCGTCTCCTCCAGCAACTCTTCTATCTCCATTGCCGCCTTTGCATTGAGCTCTTCGCCCACTGCCGCCTGTTTGTGCCGTTCAAGAATCGCTGCTTCTGCCGTAGGGTAGGCGGCAGGCGAGTTACCCGAAGGTACTTTTCCTAACGCCCCCCTCCGAACTGTCCGGCTTCTTATGCAATCTGCTTGCAATTTGGCCTAACGAATGTTTCTCACTGTCAATTGCCCCGGCTCTATTCAAGAGGCCGGGTTAGTCCCAAATGCAAGGAATGTAGGTATTTCCTTGCACACCCTTCACGGCCTACCTGGGAAATGGTGGCTACCTGGAAAGTGCGGACTCAATGCTTGTATTACGTCTGACGGATTCCGTTTATTGGTCAAACATGTGCCGGTACTGCAAACTGCATGGATGCGCGAGTCGTTACGGTCTGGGTGTATTCTCTTCGGTCCTGGTTCCTGAACAGATACAGGAGTACAGCAGTCGCGGCCCGACCACAGATGGACGAATCAAACCGGATGTAGTAGGAGTCGACGGCTCGTATTCGGCCACATTTGAGGGCCCGTTTGAGGGTACTAGCCAAGCATCGCCCCACGTGGCGGGTTTGGCGGCGTTGGTACGAGAGAGGTTCCCAAACCTCGGGCCGGTCGAAGTGCGCAGTACCTAAAGGACAACGCTTCACCACCGGGCTCCAAAGTGCCCAACAATGATTGGGGCTACGGGGTCGCGCAGCTGCCACCACTACACTCCAAGCCTGGGACAGTGAAACCGCCGATCGCAGGGGATGATGCAGTTACAGGCGGGCTACTGATGGTACCTGCCCTTTCTGGCGTGCTGCTAACCATCGGCGGAGTCGTACCACTGAGATTTCGCCGCGTCTGAGAGAAGGGCACATTCACCTCAACTGAAGCGCGCTGTTCACGACGCCCGGCCCAATCTGGGTTGGAACGCTTCTCAGCCTCCAACGCCTGATGGCAGCACTCTTCGTACTGTCTGGCGACCCCGACTCGCTGTTTCCGCTGAATCGTGGGATAGTGCCGTCGCCGACATAGGGACGGCATTATCCGTGCGCTTCGTTGCCCGATACGAGGACTGGGAACCAGCTTCGTAAAAAGGGGTATAAGGCAGGCAGGTGATGTGAACCTGTGAGGAGGCATCAGAGATCTTCCTGGAAACCAGACAAGCAGAGCTTTGGACGAAATGCCCAGATGGTCATCGGGAAGCCGCCCTCCAGTACCTGACGTACGGCATCATTCCCACAAAGCCGTGCCCTGAGTGCGGGGAGATACCTACGTTCGACGGCCTGACCATGAGTTTGGACTTTCAATCGAACGAACCGGTCCAGGGAATAGATGGGAATGTGTACCAGCTCCGTCCTAAGTGTGGAGACGACATGCTCCAACTCCAGGGACCCGACCCAGTTGGGTGGGGATGGGGCATAGTCTGAAAAAGCTGAGGGAGGTGCTCCATCCAGTCGTCTTGCCTTCAGAGCGCCACAATCCCATTATCAGGTGACCTGATGACGCTAAAGACGGAAAAGAAGAGGGGTCACGACGGAAGCGGGCCCCCTACTGCAAAAACCGTTGGTACAGTCAAGATTGACCGGCTTTCAGGCCCTGACTATACTGTCCCTATCTCATTATGGGAAATACCGGATAACATCGCGGAAGCTCGGATCGAGGAGTTGATCGTGCGGGCGGACAATGGAGGAGCAGGGATGGGCCTCGATAGCAAGGTCAAATACGCTCTGGTTGGCGCAGGGTCAAGAGCGCGAATGTTCATAGACCCCCTCGCGACCAAGTTCCGTGAAGAAGGCGAGCTGGTCGGACTCGCCGATCCCAACCCCGGCAGGCTCTCGTACTACAATCGCTGCCTTGTGGATGAGCTGGACTACCACGAGGTACCCACGTACAGCTCTGACGATTTCGATCGAATGGTCGAGGAGATGGAACCCGACGTCGTCATCGTCACCACAGTGGACGCCTTCCACCACGAGTACGTGGTCAGGGCGATGGAGCTGGGTTGCGACGCAATCACGGAAAAGCCGATGACGATAGACGTGGAGAAGTGCAACCTCATCATCGACACCGCAAAGCGGACCGGTAGGGAGTTGCGGGTAGCCTTCAACTACAGATGGGCCCCCGGCGCGACAAAGGTGAAGCAGGTGATCTCTGAGGGCGTGATCGGCGAGGTCCTCCACGTCGATCTCGAGTACTGGCTCAACACCAGTCACGGCGCTGACTACTTTCGCCGGTGGCACCGCCAGAAGAAGAACTCGGGCGGACTGATCATCCACAAGTCCACTCACCACTTCGATCTGGTCAACTGGTGGATCGACGCCGTTCCTGAGACCGTGTACGGCATGGGTCGCCTAGCCTTCTATGGCAAGGAGAATGCAGAGGCCAGGGGAGAGTCTGTGACGTACGAGAGGTATATGGACCAGGAGACCTCCGCCGACCCCTTCGCCATCGACCTCTCAAAGGACGAAGTTCTAAGAGGCCTCTACCTGGAGAACGAGAGGTACGACGGATACTTCCGTGACCAGAATGTCTTCGGCCAAGGTATTACCATCGAGGACTCGATGAGCCTGCTGGTCAAGTATCGCACCGGACCTGTGCTCAATTACTCGCTCAACGCCTATCTCCCCCGTGAGGGCTTCCAGATCGCTTTCAACGGCAGCCGTGGACGCCTGGAGTACGAGGAGCTGCACGGAGGGCGCGTCCGGCGCTCCAAACTCGTCCTATATCCGATGTTCGGTTCTCCCCAAGAGTTGACTGTTCCCGAGGGCGTAGGCGGACACGGTGGCGGGGACCTGCTGCTTCAGCGCCAGATCTTCGCGCAAGATGCCGAGCCGGATCCATTGCGAAGGGACACTGGTCACCAGCAGGGCGCGGCCTCGGCGCTTATCGGCATGGCCGCCAATCGCTCCTTCGAGACGGGCGAAGTCGTCTCCGTGTCTGACCTGTGTCCCGGCTTAGGGCCCGCAAGTAAGCTGAGCGATCTTACCTAGACTCTCCACCACCGAGGGGCCCCAGGCAGCGGACCACACCCACGGGCAAGTTACACGCGATGGTCGTCGACTGCATACCTAATTATGTGAGAATGGAGAGAGCCCCGATTGGAGGAGGTATGCTGGTCTCCGGGGAGGTGATGAGATGACCATCCGAGTTGCCGCAATCGGCGTCTGCCACTGGCACTCGATCTATGACTCGGCCTACCTTCGCCATCTCGCGGCGATGGAGGATGTCGACATAGTCGGGGTCCACGATGACCAGCCCGACATAGCGGCGCACCGGGTCTCTGAAATTGGAGGTGGTATCCCCACGTTCACCTGCTACTCAGATATGCTCGACGAGGTGGACCCCGATTTCGTCCTCGCATTGGGACGACACGACACGATGGCACAGACCGCCCACCACCTCCTCGATAGGCGTATCCCCTTTATCATGGAGAAGCCGATGAGCTTCAACGCTCGGCAGCTCCGAGGTGTCGTCGAGAAGGCCGAATCAACCGGCGGTTTCGCTGCCGTGCCGCTCAACATGCGTGATACGCCCTTTTTTGCCCACGCCAAGAGACTCCTAGATGAAGGCGCATACGGCTCCATCTGCCACCTCTACCAGAGGATGAACCGCCCAACCTCCGAGCGGTACCCTGCTTGGGGTTCCCACTGGATGCTCGACCCAGCAGCGGCCAATGGTGGATGCCTTCGCAACCTTGGCGCTCACGGGTTCGACGCCTTCATCCATCTCACCAGTGAGGGCGAGGAGACCGAGGTGACCGGCGCCCAGCTCAGTTGGAGCACCCTAGGAAAGCCGATCGAGGACTACGCCTCGGTCCTAGTCCGATCGAAGAGCGGAGTCCTGGGCACGATTGAAGTGGGGAACGGCTTCCCTAGAGACGGAACCGACGCCAACCTGAAGATAGCCTTCCAGAGGGCCATACTAAAAATGGAGGGTGATCGTATCGTGCTCGAGACTCCAAACGACTCTTATGACCTCCCGACGGACGACGACGCTCCGACCGTGCTGAGGCGAAGCCTGGATGCCGCCGTCCGGGGCGACCCACCCCCGGTCAGCGTCGCCGACTGCTACAGAGCAGTCCGGCTCATAGACCTCGCCTACATCGCTGCCGGCAACCCTTACGGCACCGCCGCCATCTAGCTCTACCTCACTGCCAGCCCTCCGTTACTGAGGAGACGGCATTGCTCTTGGCACGCGTCTTTGGGAACTCTGCGGGGTTCTGGATGGGCTGCAGACCCGTACGACCTGGAGGTCACCGAAAACCGCCTTTCGGGACACCTGGAAGCTATAAGCGGCTCGCTCCTCGGAATGAATCTGTGCCACGAATAGCGGCAGCCTGGAGGGATACTAGCAATGAATGAGACATTTGCTCGTTGGGACGCTGCCGAGGTGCTGATCCATCACCCCGAAGGCGCGGCGAGAACTATGCCAACCGTGAGAGCAGGCTGAAGAACACAGTCGGCGACTCCCTGTCGTTGGGCTAGATGCCGAAATCGTCCACTATAAGCGCCCTTGGGTGACAGGCCCACGTCCTGCCAGTCGCTTGAGACGCTGGCGCATCCTGCGAGGTTGACGTACTAACCGTCGGACCAGGGCCAGGTCTCGTGGCTTTGGACAGGGCAGATGTTTACAGTGGAAATGCTGAGTCTCATCTCGACCCTGCGCGACGTGTCGCTGGGGTTGGCGACCACGACCTTCGGTTCGCTCGAGCTCACGTGAGCCGGTGCCACTCCGAGCCCACGGCACGTCAGGCTAGTAGACTGCGCGATTACACGCGCACACGGGACCCCTTGTCAACCTCGTCGATCGATGAATGACTAGACTGCACAATTCGGGCCAACTGAATAAGGTGGTGAACGTAGTCTCAATAGCGATGCAATAGATGTGCGTATTTTCTTGCACCAATCACGAACACTTTCGGAGGCCGCTCTAATGCATTGTATTGGAGGATCACAAGCTTCAAGTAACTCCAGGACATTTTCGGCCATTGAGGAGAATCTTGTTTCACCGGCCTAGAATGGGATAGCCTTCCAAGTAGTCCATATGCACCAACTCGACCCCGGGGGTCCGCAGTGCAAGCTCCCGCTCTATGGGTTCTAAGTCAGTCGGTCCGGTCATTGGTGGGTTCCAGTCGTCATGATGGCCGAGCACGATGCGCCCGGGCCGCAGAAGGTCCACTTCTCGGGCGACGAATTGGGCCAGTGTACCCTGAATGGGTTCGCCGTCTATGTTACCCCGGCCGGCGGCTGCCAGCAGCGCCACGTCAGGCCGAAGATCTCGCAAAATCCCGGTCCAATGCCCCGACGTGTCTTTCCAAAGCATGTTGCCCAGTGGGGTCTCGATGAAATATGCCAATGCCCCACCCTCGCCGCGGGGTTGTTGGGCGCATTCCATTCTGTGGGCTTCGGCCTCCGCAATTCCCGGCGTACTTGACGAGGCGCGCGCAGCCGCCTGTCTGTCGAGGTTCGCCTGTCGTTCTTCCAGCGTCAAGCCCAGGTCCCCCAGACAGACCTCTCCCGATGCTCCCGCCGTGCTCCAGATGCATGAGTGCTGGCTGGGAAACACCCGTACCGACACGCTGTCCGACAGCCTGATCCGCTCTCCACCCGCCACGGCAACCAGCTGCTCATCGGGCACTTCTTCTATTTCCATCAGTCTCACCGACTCGTGGGAGCCGATGGTGGTCGCACCCGTTTGATGGGCGATGCGCTCGGCGCCCCAGAGGTGGTCGAAGTGGGAGTGTCCCACCAGAACATAGTCGGCCCTCTGCACATCCGCTACTTGAATACCAACGGGCGGCGCCAACGGATTCCGGTCGATGTAGGCATCGAGGAAGATGACCAAGTCATCGACCACCAGACGATAGGTGGAGACTCCCAACCACTCCAGCGAAACGCTCATACTGTTCCTCCTAATTCGGCTTCTGGATAAAGACTTCAATCATGTTGCGAGGGACTGTCGGATCTAATATAACCTACCTCAATCTAATCAAGACTCACCCGGTACCTTGGGACAAGACATTTTCGAGTCGATGTTCAGCTCGGTATGGCTTAGGACGGATGCTACGCATCGGATGAAGTGACTACACAGCGCGCGGTATCTTGTGTTCAAGGTGGCGCTGAGACTGAGTGCGCACTGGCGTCCATTGAATGGAGGGCCTGTACAGCGTTCACAGTAGGCAAGCTACTGGGCAGACACAAGCTGTTGCCAAGGATCAGTCCCAACAAGACATGGGAAGGTGTGGCGGGTAATGTGATAGGTGCCTATCTAGGTGTGGCACTCACGAACTATGCACTGCCTGATTCGGGGTTCCTTCCGCTGGTGATAGGACTCCCCCTGGTTATCGCGGTGGGTGCGATTTGGGGAGACCTTGTAGAGTCGTCGATCAAGCGAGAATTCCAAGTCAAAGACGCTGGCACATGGCTTCCTGGATTTGGCGGGCTGCTTGACCGCATAGACAGCTTGCTGATAGTGGCACCGTTTACTTACTACACGGTACAGCTCGTGAGTTGACAGAGCAATCATTGTGGCGGCTCAACTGGCTGAATGTGGCGGTTGAAAACCGTGTCTGTCTCATAAGTAAGCTGTAAATCGGGGTAGGAACTGATCGATGAAGTATTGAGTTGACGATTGGTGCCAGAGGCGTAGTGCCATCAGTATTTTACGAGTGGGAACTGCCTGATCGGGATGATGGCGTTCCGAAGTGTAAGATGCAAGGCATCGCCTCTTATTCGCTCTCAGATGAAGGCCGAGCGGGCCGCAGTCCTGATACGCCACACCCGCCAGAGAGTCCGTAGATTGAAGGCTGTGGCAAGCAGGCTCCATTCGGCCCTGACGTTGGCAATGCCCCGCAGTCTGAATTGCCGCGCGCCGAGCTGGTCCTTGAGGATGGCGAAGAGCGGCTCTATCAGCGGCAGCCGACGCAGATACGCTTTTGCTTCGCTTCAGTGGTCGCCATCCAGTCCCAATGACGACGCAGCGCCACGTCGTATGGTCCAATCTCCAGAGTACGTCCGGCCGAAGCGTTCCTGGTGCAAACTCCAAAGGCTGGACATTCCCGGCACACCGACGCAGAGGCTACCCGATACTTCCGCACTTTCTTTCTCTTGTTGTTCAGACCCGCTAAGGCAAGGGCCTGGCCATGAGGACATGTGTAGCTGTCGGTATCCTCATCGTATCTGAACTGGTCCTTGTGGTACGGATGGTTCGTTGGCCTGGCCATGTCCGGCATCACCACCTGCTGCTCTCTTCGGTGCAGTTCCGCCACGTGTCTCCCGGCGAAATATCCGGCATCGGCCAGAGTCATCGGCACCCTTACCCCGGTCACCTCTTCAGCCTGCTTCGTCATCACGGTCAGACGACTGGTGTCATTGGGCTCGTCCACTACGTCCGAGGCGGTGACCAACATGCCGGTAACTCCCTCATCGGTGGCGACAGGCGATACCATTGCCTGGGCATTGTAGCCAGGGACGATTCCCCGACGAGTCTTCATCAGCCTTGCGTCCTTGTCGGTCAGGTTGATTCGCGTCGGACGCTTGTATCGATTTGGACGCTCCATACCCGGCAGGTCCTTCATTGCCTGTCTGACACGCTGGCGCAGCGCTTTCTGCTCTGCCAGCTTCTCGGGAAGACGAGGCACAACTCCGTCCTCTCCGCCTTCGTTCTGAGCCTCCAGGGACTCTATGGCACTCTCCACCCGATCAAGTAACTTCTGCAATCGCTTGGCGTCATAGGTCTGTATCGGCGCTGCGTTGGCGGTAACCTTCGTTCCATCCACCGCCTGTACCGCCAAGTCCATCGCCACCGCCGTTCGCACCGTGCGCTTGAACAGTTCCCTCATACTCTGGCGATGTCTCCGGTAGAACCGCCAAAGAGTGTTATGGTCGGGATGCTGCCATCCTGTCAACCACAGGTAGGGGATCTGATCGCGGCAAGCTGCCTCCAGCCTGCGGCAGGAGCGCACGTTGGTCATGAAGCCGTACAGCCACACACTCAGCAATGCACGTGGATGGTAGGCCGGCGCTCCCAGTGGTTCTCCGTCCGGCTGCACACCCAGTTCTGTCCAGTCCTCCCCGTCCAGCGCATCCACGAACTCGGCCACGAATCGAGCAGGATGGTCCGGAGGAACTAGCTCGTCAAGAGTCGGCGGCAATAGCTAGGCCTGCTCTCGGTTCATCTCTCGAAGGGGCATCTGAAATCCTCCCGGTCCCAAGTCTCCCGACATTCTACACCTTGGCAATCATCCGGACTTATGAGACAGACACAATAATGTACCGCTATCGCCTTTCATGGAGTCTTAGTCAGATCCGAAGGGAGGTGATATTGATGTACCGAGTGGAACTGTATACGCGCGTTCCCAGGGCCTGCACAGAGACACCGTGCGCATGATGCTTGCCTACTAGGTACCTCCGGGGTACCGCAGGCAGCAAGCTCCCCGTCGTCCCAAGTTCACTCCTTACACAGGTGATACGCGACAATAACTTTTGCCGGTCACGACCATAGAATTTGCCTATCGTTATAGGGGATTATCTTCCATCAGGAGGTGGAAGATTGATCACCGATCGACAGGTAGTATTGATGAGGCAGAAGCTGATGAAAGGCAAGACACAACAGGCAGCGGCGGCGGCATCGGGGATAAGTGAAAGGTCGGTGCGGAACTGGCGTCAGGGGCCAGTGCCGTCGGAGAAGAAGAAGGACAGGCGAAGGCAGAGAACGAGGCCGGACCCGTTAGCGGGAGTGTGGGCGGAGGATATAGAGCCGTTGCTGCTGTCGGACATCGATGGAGTGCTGAGCGCTCCGACTATTCTGGAATGGCTGGACGGGCGGCATCCGGGGCGGTTCGGCAGGTCGCATCTGCGCACATTGCAGAGACGGATGAGGGACTGGCGTGCGCTGCACGGTCCTGAT
Organism: Dehalococcoidia bacterium; assembly: GCA_965221045.1. GTDB lineage: Bacteria > Chloroflexota > Dehalococcoidia > Lucifugimonadales > JADFKI01 > Bin90. The sequence continues at coordinate 2,947,871 of OZ244863.1, read as the reverse complement.
CGTGAGGTGTACTTCGCGCAGGAGCATCCACCGGGACGTGAGGGGCAGATGGACTTCACGCACTGCGGGGAACTGGGAGTGACCATAGGCGGAGAGCCGTTCGATCATCTTCTGTTCCAGTTCATTCTGAGTCACTCTGGGTGGCGGTACGCGCAGATATGCTTTGGGGAGACGTTCTCTGCTCTGATGAGCGGACTGCAGGGAGCGCTGTGGGAGCTGGGCAGCGTGCCCGAGGTGGTCAGGACCGACAACCTGTCTGCAGCGACGCACGATCTGCGCGACAGTGGCGGACGCGCCTTCAACGAGCGCTACCGGGCCATACTCGACCACTACGGACTGAGGGCGACCAGGACCAACCCGCGCAGTTCGCACGAGAACGGAGTCGCGGAGCAGGGGCACCGCCGCCTGAAGGGCGCCATAGCGCAGGCCCTGGTTCTCAGGGGAAGCCGCGACTTCGAGTCGGTTCAGGAGTACACGGCGTTCGTGAGGCGGATCGTGGACAGGCGCAACAGGCGCATCGGGGAGAAGTTGGCGCGAGAGTACCCGCGCCTGCGCGCGCTACCGCCGGCTCCTGTACCCGAGTACGTCAGCTACCGCACCAGGGTGCAAAAGTGGAGCACCATCAGGGTGTCCAGCAGGACATACTCGGTGCCGTCGCGCCTGATAGGTGTGGAGGTGGACGTTCGGCTGTACACGAACCGGATCAAGGTGTACTACAAGGGACACCTTGTGGAGAGCATGGATCGGATACGCGGTGGGAGCGAGGCTCGCATAGACTACCGACACATCATAGGATCCCTGGTGCGCAAGCCGGGTGCGTTCGCCCGCTACCGCTTCTACGACGCGATGCGCGGCTGGAAGGGAGAACGGACCGACGTGGACTACGTGCGCATACTGCATCTTGCCGCGACGACCATGGAGTGCGAGGTCGAGAGGGCGCTGCGCAGGCTGCTAGAGTCGAGAGTAAGGTTCGACTACGCAGTGGTGCGACAACTGTCCGCGCCCGCGTCTCCTGAGATACCGGCGGTTGCGCTGCCCGATGCAGTGGACCTTAGCGTGTACGACAGGCTGCTTGTGGGAGGTGCTCGATGACGACGGACACGTACGCTTCGAGCGTAGTGGGAGAACGGATCAGGGAACTGTGCAGGGAGTTCAAGCTGCCTACGCTGGCAGCAGAGACCGTTTGTCGCTTCAGCGAAGCCGGACACACCGACGCGCTGCCGACCCTAGTGGAGGTGCTGGAGCAGGAGGCTGAGGACAGGCGCATAAGGCGAGTGGACAGGCTCAGGAAAGCGTCCAAGCTCCCTGCGGGCAAGACCTGGGACACCTTCGAGCACGACAGGGCGCCCGTTAAGCTCCGGCAGCAGCTCGTCAGGCTTGCCGAAGGGGACTTCGTGGAGCGTGGCGTCAACGTACTGGCCTTCGGGATGCCCGGCACTGGCAAGACGCACGCGATGCGCGCCATAGGGCATAGGCTCGTGCAGTCGGGGCGCTCGGTGCTGTTCATCCCCGCGTACCGTCTGGTGCAGGACATGCTCGCCGCCAAGCGCGACCTCGACCTGCCGCGGATGCTCAGGAAGCTGGACAACTTCGACCTGCTGGTGATAGACGACCTGGGCTACCTGCAGCAGGGCGCCGGGGAGTCGGAGGTGCTGTTCACGCTGATAGCGGAGCGCTACGAGCGCCGCTCGCTGGGCATCACCTCCAACCTGGTCTTCTCAGAGTGGGAGAAGGTGTTCGCCAACCCCATGGCGACAGCTGCGGCGATAGACAGGATCGTGCATCACTCGGTCATACTGGAGTTCAACGTGCCAAGTTACCGGACCAGTGCGGCACGGAATCGGAAGGCAGAGGATGTGTCGCACCGGCAAAAGTAATTGTCGCGGTACACCAGGACACCAAAACAATCCGGAGGTGCAGCGTTTCAGACATAAGCGCGAAGTTACGCTAAGGCATAGCGACAGAGGATATGTCGAGAGGACAGCCCAAGAATTTCAGGACCACTTTCAGTCCCGACCGAAAGTGTACTAGGAGAACTGATACGAGCCATGAGAAACACTGGATTTCAGGTACGAAAACGAGAGGTTTCAGCATCACCACCCATGAGTACCTGAGTTTTTGGTGCCTATTGTATACTGCGAATGTTTCGGTGGGCCGTCTCAATATGAAGGCCGGATCGTAGAACGCTACCTAGTTTCGAGGCAGGTTACTACTACTCATACCAGCCCGATCCAAATAGCAGCCCGTCATGCCGCACAATCCAAGCGTGTTTCTGACGGTTCTCGCCCGATTCCGGGTTGAGCAACACATAGTCGACCCAATGACCCGCCTCAGTGGCGCTCAGCAAGTCGTCGCCATAGAAATACCCCGTGGCGTCCACACGGAGGCTGGTCACGCCCTCGAAACCGCGGGTTATGGTGGGCTATCGTGTAGCCGTCTGGGTCGATTATGAAGACATACCACTGGCCGTCAACACTCTCCTCGGTGTTGTAGTAGGCGACGGTCTCCTCCAGGCCCAGGGCGACGTAGAGGTTCATGGCCTGCTGCACGAAGGCCTTGGTGTAGGCGGGGGCGTCGGACTTGCCGGGGCCGCGTTCGTACCAGCCGGACCCGAAGGTAATGTCGTCGTGGATCACCACCTAGGAGTGCTTGGTCTCCACAACGCCAGAGGCTGGATTGGCATAGGTGTAGTCGAACCAGGCGCCGTCCTCGTCAGCGGATGCGGCGACGGCGGACCCGGTGGGGTAGGAGTTGGGTCCGAGAGCCTGGGAGGCGTCCTTGCCCACGAGGTCGGGGTTGGGAGCATGAGAGATGATGGTCTGGTTATCATCGATTATGAAGACATACCACTGGCCGTCAACACTCTCCTCGGCGTTGTAGTAGGCGACGGTGGCATCTAGTCCTTCCGATTCGTATCTGCTGATGGCGTCTCTTACTAGGAACTTGGTGTAGTCGGCGGGCGCCGACTTGGGAGGTACGGTCGCCGTGGCATAACCCGTGTCCAACTGCTCCTGTATCTGCTCAATGAGAGACGCGACGGTGGCCTCATCCACTAGGCCGGGTGCGCCCGAGGAGCCCTGCGGCCCGGGAGGCCCCTGTTCCCCAGCGGGCCCGGCAGCTCCCTGGCAGGCAGCAATTGACAGGATAAGAGTGATGATCGGGGTTACTGTGATTAACGCGCGCATTGTCAGACCTTCTCGTTTCCTTAATCTATTGTCTCAGGCCTAACGCTGGTCAAAGCAGGATTTCCAGCATTCGGCTGAAGGCCAGCTTAAATTATAGACGGCTCGTATATCATGTGTCGTTGTTCAGCGAATATGTCCGCGTAAGTGTTCAGCGAATATGTCCATCTGAGTAGTTTGTCATAGTATCAGATTGTGATGCGCCGGACTTCACCCTAGGACGCATCATCGGCGGACTCTCAGCTGCCATGTACCTGCGCACGGTGTCTCTATGCATGCCCAACTCCCTGGCAATACCCCGAATGGCAGACCATCCAGCTTGGCCCTCTGCACCGCCTGCCACCTTGCCCTCTGTCGTGGCGCCGGCTTCCCGCGTGAAATGATCGCGGCCTTGCGAACTCTGCCGCCACTGTTGGGGGCGTCAGCGTTTCTAGCGTGCCCGTCGACACTCACCGCTTCGGGTGATGCCAGCCTGTTTCTCAGGTGGCTGCCAGCGCCGCTGATGCCCTGATGCGGGGTAGGAGTGTGCGGGGAAGCCCCGTTGAAGCTCCGCAGGACACTCGGACGTGGCGGCGCTTCCTGTGTAGGGATAATGCCCCCCTCGTGCTGCGCCCGCAGAGTTCCCTCCAGCCCCTCCTGTACCTCCACCTTCGCTCCGGCATAGCTCGGCCTCTCCATACCGGGCAGTAGCTGCAAGGTATGCCAACGGCACTTCACGTGTTGTCCCTGGCCACCCTTCAGCTGTGCTTGAAGCAGAGGGTCCGATCCAAGCACAGGTCTGCCTCCAGTGAGCGATAGGCAACATCCGGCTGCTGCGCCGGCACCCTGAAGCGCTCTTTGAAGCGGGGCAGGAAGTCCGGGAGCACGCGATTGGCCCCGTCGATGTAGACACGCCCGCAAGACGCAACTCAGTAACCAGCCTGTCCTGGAACGTCCCGGCCGGCCGCTCCACACGACCCTTCGCCTGCGGTGAGCGCGCGAATATCGCTGTATGCCGAGCTCGTCCATCGCACGGCTGAACTGTGTGGGCGCGCCCACACCCCCAGCCCCGGGTGTGTGCTTGAAGACGGCGTGCCGGTCGGTGTACAGGGCGAGTGGTATTCCACGGCGTTGGATCAGCCCATCCAGAAGCAGGAAGTAGCCGCGAGTGTCTTCCTGCTGACAGAATAGCGCGTGAACCACGCTGCCCGTTGCATCATCCACCGCCAGCAGCAGCGTGAACTGCGGACATCGTTCTCCCAGCCACCTATGATAGCTGCCGTCTATCTGTATCAGCATCCCTTCACCGGGCATCCGTTGGTGCCGTACCCGATGCCGCGGTGGCCTTCGCCGGCGCGGACTGCTCAGACCGGCTCTCAGCAAGATACGCCGCAGCGTGGTGCGTCCTATGTCTATGCCCTCACGCTCTCTCAGCAACTCGCTCAGATGCGTGTGCTTGGCTCCCTCGTATCGCGTGCGCGAAAGGTACAGCACATCGGCCTCCTCCATCTCCGATGTTGCGTTGTGCGGTCGGCGACCACGATTGCCGTGAGCGAGTGCGGCGGCACCATCCTCCTTGTAAGCCGCCAGAATACGCCTGGTATGGCGCGTACTCACTCCCAGTATCTCAGCCGCCTGTTCTGTCGTCATATGCTCTGCAAGTATGCTGTTCAGTACCTGAAGTCTTGCCTGCTCTTTCTGCGTCAACGTCACATTCTCCATCATGTGGACATTTTCGCTGAACAATTAAGGGGGACGTAATCGCTGGCCGTCTACAATTTGTCGCCGCCCCGCCGGCATGTAATGTCTCCGTCCTTGACAGCCAGGCCCACGCGCCCCGAGTGACTCGAATATCCGTCCCCAAGACCGGCCACTCTCGTCATGCCGTCAACACGACGGCTTATCTGCGACATCGACAGCCCAAACACCGGCGCATCGGCATCAGGCATTACCTTTGAGGCCTAGCGCAACAGCTTCAGGGCCTCAAGCGTCTCCGGAGTGATCGCCACATACGCTCCCTCACCCGCCTGGTCCGTCTTGGAGCGCTCGATGTTCACAAGGCCTGCACCGTTCTCTGCGTCGAGCACGTCGCGCCACCGGAGCTGCGCCGCCTCAGAGACACGTAGGCCCGCGTCAGAGAGCACCGATGCCAGGGCTATGTCCAGCCGGCCGCGCTTCAGGGCAGACTCTTCCGACTCTAGCGAGCCTCCCCGCGACCTTCGTGGCGTGAACGCAGTCGCCCTGATCGCCGCCAGCGCGTCCGCATCGAGCGGTTTCGCCTGCTTCTGGTTTACGCCGGTCTGTCTTGTCAGGCCCCGCAGGGTTTCTGCGACACCTGCGCGTTCACGGGAGGCTCCAGGCCCACGCGCCTGTGAGCGTCCACGATAGCCGAGACCGCGAGCCGGACCGTCGACATGCTCTTGCCATCGTCCACCAGCTCCGCGGCGTATGCAGCCACGACCTCGGGTGACGCCGACAGCGCGGTCTGCCCTTTACGTTCACACCATGCACGGAACTTGCGGTACTGACCGGCATTGTTTCGGCGAGTGTTTACGGACTGTGCATTCTCAAGGGCGTCCGTGACGCGCTGGCGCTGCTCGTCGCTCAGAGTCGCCGGAGCGTTCATGGTGTGCTGTGTCTGGAGTGTCATGGTGCGCCTCTTATAAATGCGTGATAACTCAATTATAGGACTTAAGGATAAACGAGCAAGCTGGGCTGATGACTTCACAACACATGCTGAGTGGGCAGGTGGAAACGAGTGACGGGAACAAGTCTGCCGAAGTGCGAGGGCCATATCCAACCTAGCGGAAGAGATCAGATGAAAGTCGGCATTGACATGGTGCGCTCCGGTGGTACACGATGGGTCCACACTCGACACGGAGAAGGATGATGATCCCCGGAACGTGCAACATCTGCGGGCTGACCCTGCCCGGAAATGAGGTCCGCAGCCATATGGCCCGGTGCGTGGAAGCCGTCTATGGCATCAGGGCGGGCCGGGCCACTGCGAAAGGTCGCCGCAGGCTGTCGCTCAGGACCGTACACATCTCGGTGAGGAGTCTGGAGCGCCCCCACTGGATGGAACTTGGCGTTCGGGCAGACGCCACCCTACACGAGCTGGACCTGTTCCTGCGGTCCGTCTGGCTGGAGTGTTGCGGCCACCTTAGCCACTTAGATGTCGGAGGCGTGGTCTACTCCATGATGGTGCCGAAGCCCGGGGATGATTGTCACTTCCAGCCCATGGATGAGCACGAGGAGCAGTGGCGGCACATGGGCGCAGCCGTCGGCTCGGCGATCAAGCCGGCAACCTGGTTTGAGCATCAGTATGATTACGGCACCACCACCGAGCTGGACCTGCGACACGTGAATGAGTTCGGAGGACTGGTGCAGGCGCTCAGCCCAATTCAGCAGTGGCATGGGGGAAAGATCGTCGTACTTGCCAGGAACCACCCCCTGCAGTCTTGTTGTCAGTGCGGACGCCCGGCTCAGTGGAGGACCGCTCCCGAGGAGGTCGAATGCGAGGATCCCGATGACGAGTTTTCCAACTGGGAAGACCATGAGTTTCTCTTCTGGGATGGAGACCGGGATGACGACGCGGGGCTGAACACGTTCTGCGGCGAGTGCGCGCCGGTGGATGGTGACTTCGTCGTCCTCCCGAACTCGCCCCGCGAAGGGGCGGACTGTTACGACAATGTCTACTCCTGGCGTACATGGCCGTTGGACAACGACGAGTGATTGGTTCCGGCTCGCACCTTGGAATCGTTTCTCTGACGTCAGGTTTCCCGTTTCCGTGTCCGGCTGAGCCGGTTCACCAGACCGGTATTCCTATTCATTCGTCACTCCGGCAGGCTTGTCTCTCGCCGGCGTAGCGCGCAGGTGGGCGTCGACGATTGAGAATGACTCGTAATCGCAGTTGCATCCGAACAACATCCCGATGAGATACAGCACACGCTCTGCGAGATGTGCGGCGACCCGTCCGACGAGATGGACCACAGGCTGGCGATCGAGGTAGTCCGTGCGCTAGGCCCAGCGGCGATGCTGCGTGCGTTCACGCCGGAGAACTTGCGCTGGCTGTGCCGCGGCTGTCACAAGCGCAAGACCCGGCAGGACCGGCGGCTTGCGAAGTTCCTGTCGGCCTGATCGCTTGACTGGCACAGCGCACGGCGTCTGCTCAGGCAGAACCGCAGGTGGCTGCAGTCGTTTCTGCTGCCGTGCAGCCTGGAATCTTCTCCGTGGCAGACAAGCCCGAACTGATGACTGTTCCTTGCAGGCACGAGGTTCCCGACAGCTCCGGACGCCGCTACAATATCTGCAAGAAATATGGTATTTTCTTGCACCAACCACCGGGCACATTCGTGAGATTGAACACAGCACGGTCGTGATAACATTCTGTAATCAAAAGAGGTCTAGTGCGAATCTATGTCAATTCACTGAATGGCTGCCTCTCCACACCTGGAGGCGTATTCAAGAGGAACGCGTGGAACCCAATTGGCAAGCGGCAATCAGCGACCAGCACTTCCGGGTCCGTGGCAGACTGTTCCCGAAACGGCGCAGCAATATACACGAACGATCGCCCGGCGTAGTCATGGACTTCCCTATACTCTTCTCCGGCGGCGAGTTGAACCTGTCCGGCGATGATTTAGCGGGGCTGAAACAGGAAGGCGTAATCCGATGAAAACTACATGGCTTCTGCTGTTAGCTGTCGGCCTGATGGCGCTTGCGGCTTGCGGGGACACGGCAAGCCCCGAACCGGCGGTCGTGTCCGATTCCGGTAGGGCCATTGACTCTAATGCTTCTGCGACGGCAACCCCACAAGCGACAAGCACGGTTGACCCGACTGCAACTTCCGCACCCAGACCGACTAGTACTCCTACGACGATTGAAGCACATACCCCCGTACCGACTGCGGTGTCCATTCCTCCCGCTACACCCACGCCCGACCCTGAACTGACTGCCGATTCATACTACGAGATCGCCCTAGCCAGGATTACTGCAGACGATGCAGACGATGCCCTAGTCAATCTCAGCAAAGCGATTGACTTGAATCCGAATTATGTTGACGCCTATTTTCTGCGCGGGCTGATTTATGGCAGCCAGTATGATTTCGACAAAGCGATTGCCGACTTTGAAAAGGTCGTCGAACTAGACCCGAGTCATACCGATGCAAAGGCGATGCACGCAGACGCTTATGCCGCACGAGGGGCTGACTACGCCCTTGAAAAGAATTACGATAAGGCAATCGCCAACTTTGAAAGAGCAATCGAGCTAGACCCCGACAAGGCCGAATTCAAAGCCGCCGCCGCCGCCACTTATTTCCTGAGAGGGGCCACCCGTTATGAGGAAGGCGATAACGAAAGCGCTTTTGCCGATCTCGACAGGGCTATATCCGACATCGAGAAAATCATCGAACTGGACCCGGATAACTCAGAGGTCAGAATCGCTATTGGGGAGGCTTACCTTGTGCGAGGAATCGCCCATTTTCAAGGTGGAAACTATGATAGGGCGATCGCCGACCTCGAAAGGGCGATCGAGCTAGAGAACAGCGCTGCCGATCTCAAAGAGGCAGCCGCATACGCTTATCTCAGGCGAGGAGTTAGCCATGCCGAAGGAGGAGACCACGACAGGGCGATTGCCGACTTCAACAGGGCAGTTGAGATAGAACCGGAGAACTCCAGAGTCAGGAATGCTCGAAAGTTCATTCAGCCGTCACCTGTTCCGGGCGCATTTGCTGGCGAGGTTATAGAGTGGAGTCTTTGCGAATTCATTCTGGAGTGCGGGTTCGTGGAGGTTCCTGCCGACTACCGTAACCCCGATGCCGGCAGCGTCAAGATCGCTGTCAATGTGCGCCGCGCCGACCATCAAGACCAGCGGATAGGCTACCTGTTCGTGAATCCTGGCGGGCCGGGCGCCAGCGGCCTGGAGCTTGTCCAGGATTCTGAATTCGCATTCGCCGATGAGCTTATGGCGCGATTCGACATCATTGGGTTCGACCCACGCGGAGTAGGCGCGTCAGAGCCTGAATTTGCCTGCGGCGCTCCTGGCGAACAGCTTGCGCTGCTCAACTCAATCGACGGAGACATCGACACCCCGGAGGAGACAGCCACAGGAGAAGCAGCTGCCAATATGTGCATCGAGTCGATGGGACCTGTCGGAGGCCTGCTGCACAGCGAATATGTCGCAAGGGACATGGACGAGATACGGAGGGCCCTAGGAGCGGAGCAGGTCTCATACCTAGGCTACTCGTACGGCTCAACGCTGGGTGTCTGGTACGCCACGCTGTTTCCGGAATCGGTAAGGGCGATGGTCGTTGACGGCGCGGACAACCCAGTGGACAGAGCTGACACGCAGCAGGAGCGAATAGACGAAGCAGTCGAGGAATGGGCGGGTTTCGAGGATCTGATGGAACAGGCGCTGGCGGCATGTGACAGCGCGGAATGCCCGATGTACAACGAGGGCGACCCCATTGACTACTACAAGAGCGCAGTCGCGAAACTGCACCTGGTCAACAGTGCGGCGGGGGACGTTCCCGATGCCGGATTTCTCGCAGTGTTAACACCGCTCTACGGCGAAGAGCTGTGGCCTGCCCTGTGGAAAGGTCTGTATGAACTGAACGAGAACGACGACCCGGGCATCCTGCTCGAATTTGCCGCTATCCAGCTAGGCGACGACCTCACCGCTCCGAATTTCACCGCGCATGTCAATTGCCTGGACGGTCTGGTGCTGTACCCGGAACTTGACCGCGCCACTCGATTAGACGATTCGGTAGTCTTTGATGCCGTCGCCGAGCAGAAGTTTCCATTGATAGAAGCGGCAGACTCCGATTCCCCCAGCGCATGCCCGTTTTACGACCAGTTCGCGCCGGCGCCACTCGATGGACCACTGGATGGAAGCGGCGTGCCGATACTGGTAGTAGGCAATCACACCGACCCGGCCACGCCTTTCGGAGAATCCGAAGAACTCGTCACAGAGACCCTGAGCAACGGCTATCTGCTGGAAACTTCCCACGCGAGCCACGTAGTCTATCCCGACAATGACTGCGTCAACGACCATGTTCACAGTGCGCTGATTGAGGCAGTGTACCCGGACGCTCGCGTCTTCTGCGAGCGGGAAGACTGATCTTCTGGCAGTCTCCGTGAAATGTGAAGTGACTAAATCTTCTCCATCCTAACCATCCCTGTTAGCTACCACGAGTCAGTTCGTGGGAAAACCAGGGCTTTTTGATCAAGCCCTTGCTATCGGTCTTCTTCATGTCAGGCAAAGAGGAAGACTGAATACGCAAGTCGCCACCGCATCATATGTCGGGCACGGCGACATCTTGTGCCACAACACGAATACGCGCGGTCGTGATAAGACTGCGTACTGCTCATTGTACGAAATATACCGCTGACGCAACTGGTCGGTTTGAGCGGCTCTCCGCAGCTTGATGTCATCCGACAAGCGGCATATTGCTCAGGCGTGACCGACTCAGTCCAACTGCAAGCTTTTGCGGTAATTTGTTGCATTTCCAATCATACTGGAATGTGTTTCCTACAGGGAAGCTAAGCGGTCTGTTACGTGTTAACCTAATTTGCCGGTTGCGTCAATGGCTCTTGCCGCTCTGACTCCTTGTCTGACTGTTGATTCCGCGCTACATTGGCGTGACAACTTGTACGGACTGTTGAAAAAGCCCGAGTTGAAGTGGGACATGTCGGCGGCGTAGAATGGCACGAACATCCAGTATCAGGAGCGACACGATGCTCGATCCATTGGACCGCCATAGCAGAGACTCCACCCTGTTTCAGTTCACGACAAAGCGTCTTAGAGACTTCATCGACCCCAATCACCTTCTGATCCAGATAGACGAGCAGTTCGACTTCCAGAAGCTCGTAGAGCCGCTTGAGGACTACTACTGTCGGGACAACGGCAGACCGGCGATTCACCCCGAGGTACTCGTGAGAGCGCTGTTGATATCGTCCTTGTACAACGTGAGTTCGTTCCGGCGGCTGTGCGCGGCAATATCGGAGAATCTGGCCTTCCGCTGGTTCTGCTTCCTTACGATAGACGACGAAGTGTTCAATCATTCCACTATCAGTTATTTCATTGAGCGCATCGGTGATGAGTGCTTCGGGGAGATATTCCAGCGGTTCAACGAGGAGTTGCTGAGGTTGGGACTGCTGTCCCGGCAGATGTACGTGGACTCCAGCTTGGTCAGGGCGAACGTCAGTGGTCGTAATTTGTCAGAAAGTGGGATGAGTGTGAAGGAGTTCAAGGAGAAGGCGGTCGAAGAGAATAGACTGTTCGTGTTGCGGAAACGGGAGATAGATTAGGACGGCGATGAGAGGGAGAGCGTCAGTTACTACCAGGACCCGAAGGGGCGGCTGCCATTGAGTTCTGTGGATACCGACGCCAGATGGCGCACCAGTGGCGATGGTAAGCGAGCAGAACTCCATTACCAGGAGAACATCATAGTGGACGGCGGAGGCTTCATCCTGTCACGCAGAGTGACCCACGCCAGCGAGGGCGAATGGAAGGCAGTGGATGGTATGTTGAAGCATCTACCTGTCCTACCGGAGAGCCTGGCAGCTGACACCGCATACAGAGCAGGCAGCTTGAGGAAACACTTGGAAGACCTGAACATTACGGGGTACATACCACTCCATCCGAGACAGGAAAAGAGTATGGTCTCCAAGGAAGGCTTCACCTATCAGGGTGACCACTTGCTCTGTCCCAAAGGTAAGCGGTTGAATAGGGGTGGTTACTACAAGGGGGAAAGGATCTTTCGATACGTTGCGTCTCGCGAAGACTGCCAGCAATGTCCGATAAAGGCCGAATGCTTGCCACCTGGTCGAAGGAGGCGGCATGTGGAGCTAAGCATTTATCATCCCGTCTTCCTGAGGGCGAAGGAACGCAATGAAGGCAATGCTTATCAGAGGGAGATGCTGAAGAGGAGAACGACGGCGGAGGGTGTGTTCGCATCCCTGGACCGACTGGGCTGGGCAAGAAGTAGGCTGAGAGGTCTATGGAAGGCTAACTGCGAGGGGTACATATCGGGACTGGCGCATAACCTTAAGAAAGCAGTTCGTCGGCTGAGCGACGACACGGGGCCTCCAGAGCCGGCGACTGCGCCGGGGCGAGTTGCCGCTTAACCAAGATATAACCGGGAACGACAGGGTGACTATGGCAGACATGACGAAGCGATCGCCAACAGTGGTCCAGAGCCTACGCCAGTCAGACAAAGTGCTCGTCTCGCCGTGTAAATGGCGACAGGGTTGAACAGATCTCTGCTTTTTCAACAGTCCGTTGTACTCGACTTTGTACATCAGAGTAATCGAAGCAAGCAGATATACAGACGCTCAGGCTGCGTAGGCAAGGGAATCCACAAGACGATTGAATAGAGGCAGAGGGACTTTCGCCACATCAGACTCGGACGGGGATGTGGATAAAGTCTGAGAAGCAAACCACAGGTGCCGGCGCACCAGCGCGATCGCATCGATGAAGGTGGGCTCACACTTGGCATACCAGGCGCACGAACGCAGGGCAACCGGGCGTTCCTGCCGCAGCAACCCGGCGGCGAGAGTAACCCAGGAGAACAGTCCCAGCAGCAAAGGCGTGGTGCGAGAGATAGCCTTGTCGGACCACTGGCGCTGAGTCTCTACTCCAAGGTGGGCGCGTACCTCCTGGAAGGTGACCTCGATGCGCCAGCGCAGTAGAAACCATTGGACGATCTGAAGGGGATCGGCCTCAGTATCGGTGCAGACCAGTGCCTGAGTCCTCATCTGGCAGAGCGGGTCTCTGATCAGCACCCATCTGATGTGTACGGGAGGTCGTCCCCAGCGATACCAGACTGCGGTCTCGGATGTAATCTCCAGTGTGCGCGCCGGTCCGTCCTTCCAGGGCACAGATACCCGGGTCCAGGACACATCGGGGTTGTCCAGGAGTTCGATGGGAGAGGGCAGTCGCTGTCCCTTCAGGCGTGGTCTACCTATCTGCCCGGGCATTCTGGGTGGAGCGGGCTCGAAGAGCGCAGCATCAAGCCTGAGTCCGCTGATGAAGGTGACTGGCTGGCGCAGGGACTGGCAGCTGTGCAGGAGTTCGAGCGCTGCGTATCCCCTGTCGGCCACGACGACTATGCGCCGGTCTGGCAGCCAGCGGCGCAGTTGGATAATCATCTGTCGTGCCCAATCCGTGATCTTCTTGTGTGGGCGTCCCACCTTCTGATGATAGCTCTCTGCCGGAGCCAGTGCAGTCATAACGGGCAGTGCCCACGTGCGATTCGCCCAGGGGATATGCGCCAGCCACATCAGGCTGACCCAGCGCAGTCCGCTCGCCCTCACCAGGTGGGACTCGCTTGAGCGCACGGCGTCTCGGAACACTCCCTTGGCGCTGATGCGACTGCCGCGTCTGCGTTCCAGCGTCTCGTCTATCCCGAACACCAGTGGTTCCCCATCTTGAGCGAGATGCTCAACTAGGAGCATAAGCAAGACACGGCTCATCTGCAGCGGGGACCAGACAGCTCGGTTGAGCACCTGATGATACTTCGCGAAGCCGGCATCGTCGCTGAGACCCATTACGCGCAGGGCTGACGTGACGGTGCGCTTGCGCGGGGCGAGGATGGCGCCGACGAGCAGTAGTTGCGCCTTTGACCAGGTTCTATCTCGAAAGAGAGTTGAGAATGGTCGGAGTACGGATATAATGGCATCGGGCAGGGTGAGCATAACCGGACCTTCTTGATGGGGTGGTTCGGTCATCTTACCCTGTTCTTATATCTTGTCTATACTCCGTATGAAATGTGCAAAGTCGAGGTTGTAATTGACGCGACAATGACCTTTGCCGATCTGACTCGGTCTCCGCCTGTTGAACAGCTCACCTTCACTCTAGCCGAAGGACGGCTTGGCTACCATTAGGTAAAGCGATCCCAGAGGCAGCAAAATAGCGACCAATCCCCAGAAGTACCACTTGTGCAGCGCGGAGTAAAACTCCGGTGGCAGGGAGTCTGCTTCGGCAGGTCGTGCCGAGAGTACCACCATACGGTGTTGCAGGCGGAGTAGAGCCCCAACCCAAATGATTCCAGATATCACGAAGAGAGCCACAGCGACGCTAATCCAGTCAAAGTCGCGAAACGCTCCGCCCCACCGTGCGTAAGCCATGATTAGACCATTGATAAGCACCAACAGCACACCAGGCAATGTGAAAAGGAAGTCAGCTCTGATGACCGCGCCCGCGATGTGGAGAAACAGGTGCCATCCATACGGAAATGGAGGCAAGGACGCAACTACCGCCGCGATGGCCAAGAGGCCATAGGCTATCCACTCATATCGGTGAATAAATGTCACAAAAAATCCTCGTGCCGCTATGTCCAATCCTCTGTTGGATTATCATGGCCTCTGTATCATCCGCCGCGACGCACATTGTAAGTCACAGGCGACCGTCCGAGCTAGGCTGCTGTGTTACCGCCAAGATTAAAATTCGCCAATAACGTGTCGCTGTTCAGGGAATATGTCCGCTTAAATGTTCAGCGATTCTGTCCTTTGATGTCGTCTGCCATAGTAGCAGGTCGGGATCTTCTCGAACTTACAGCGGCTCCCACCATCTCAGGAGTTTCCGCCGCCAAGTACTTCCTGACCGTGTTCCTGCTCATTCCCAGATTTCTTGCGATACCTCGGGAGGACACTCCCTGAAGCTTGGCGCGATGGATCGCCTTCCACCACGCCCTTTGTCGCCGATTGGGTTTCCTGCGCAGCACGTTGACTGGATGCCGCGGTCCATTGGCCCCGTGAAGGGTCGGACTCGTCGCGGCGAGCTGCGCATACTTGTCCTTCCATCCGTTCTCATCGGGAGCCTGTGGCGCACCGCCGTTTAAGCTCCGCAGGAGTCCGGGACGCGGTGGAGCCTCCTGTGACGGGATGATGCGCCCTTCGTGCTGCACCCGCAGAGTTCGGTCCAGCCCTTCGAGTACCTCCACCTTAGCTCCGGCGTAACTCCCACGCTCCGCATCGGGCAGAAGCTGCAGGGTGTGCCAGCGATACTTGAGAGTGTTGTCCCTGCCGACCTTCCGCCAGTACTTTAGACAGAAGATGCGGTCAAGACAGACATCGGGATCAAGGGGACGGTATGCCGCATCCTCCTGCTGCGCCTGTACCCTGAACCGCTCGTTGAAGCGGGGCAGGAAGTCCGCAAGCACGCGCTTGGCCTCCGGGATAGTGGACGCTCCGGCGAAGCTCCCTCACCAGCCTGTCCTGGAAGGTGCCCGCCATACGCCCCACTCGCCCCTTACCCTGTGGCGAACGGGCGAATATCATCCGTATGCCAAGCTCGTCCATCGCCCGGGCGAACTGGGGGGCAGCCCTCACCTTCTGTCCGGTTCCGGGTGTCGCCTTGAAGGTCGTGTGCCTGTCGGCATAGAGCGCCAGCGGCACGCCCCAGCGCCTTATCAGACCCTCAAGCATATGGAAGTAGTCGCGGGTGGTCTCCTCAAGGCAGAAGAGCGCGTTCACGACACAACCGGTGGCGTCGTCCACCGCCAGCAGCAGCGTGAACTGCGGTCCGTCTTCTCCCAGCCACCTGTGATGACTGCCGTCTATCTGGATCAGCATCCCCTCGCGCGCCATCCGCCGTCGTCTAACTCGATGCTTCGGCCGCCGACGCTGACGAGGACTGTTCACCCCTGCGTTCACCAGTATGCGCCGCAACGTGCTCCTGCCGATGTCTATGCCCTCCCGCTCCCTGAGCAACTCGCTCAGATGCGTGTGGTTTACTCCCGTGTATCGGCTGCGAGCCAGATGCAGCGCTTCTGCCATCATAGTCTCCGGTGTTGTGTTGGCAGGTCTGCGACCCCGATTGCCGTGAGCAAGTGCGGCTGCTCCCTCCTGTCTGTATGCCGAGAGTATGCGCCTGGTGTGGCGTGTGCTCACTCCCATCAATGTCGCTGCCTGCTCTGTCGTCATATGCCCTGCCAGTAAGTGGTTGAGTACCTGAAGTCTTGCCTGTTCTTGCTGCGTCAATGTCACATTCTCCATAATGCGGACATTTTCGCTGAACACTCAGCGAGGACGGAATCGCTGAGCAACAACAGTAAATCTTACTTGGAATTGACCCACCCCTAAGCAGGGTGCATCTGAGTCAGAACGTCCAAACCTCTTACGGACACTTCGTGCGCGAGCTGGTCGGAGCACACCAGCATGGACGAACTCCTGAGCGGGCGGTGCCGTCTGCACAACTATGAAGGCGTCTCACTGATGCAAGGAAACATGGTATTTTGTTGCATGTGATTTCCAGACGGTAGGATCGTATAGAGAGCCCAACATCAGCCCTATAGTCTCTGGATTTTTCCCAAGTATAATGTGCGAATACAACTCGCGCCGGATGGTCTCGGAAGGCACCGTAAGCTGGGCGATCCCAGACGTTCACCTCGTCGAAAAGGATCAGCGCCACAGACGTCAAGCCTGAGTTGGAATGCTTCAGACTTAGGGATCGACCTGGGCAGAGTTCGATGGCTCGCTCAGACCGTTGACGTTTGCCGCTTTCACTCGGTACACGTGCTGTATGCCCGGAGTTACTTCCGTGTCGGTGTAGGTCGTGTTGGTGCTGCCCGTGTCTTCCACATAGACCAACAGGGCGTCCTCATCCTCGGGAGCTGGCGCAGTATCTGGTAGCCGGCGACCGTGCCGTCTTCGTTTACGACGGCCGTGAGGTTCTGAGGCTCGAACGGCGGCGATGCAGATGCGGTGGCGTCGGCATCCTCAGTCGGCAGGGAAGTGGTATTGGGCGTATCTGTCGGTTCGGATTCAGGTGTAGAGGTCCGTTTAGGCTTCAGCGTGGGCACATCTGGCGGTTCAGGTGTGGCGGTAAATCTGGGTGTAGTCTCGATAGCTGTTGTCGTAGGCACGAATGTGGATGTGAGTTTGTGTTCGGGTGTCACCGAAGCGCCCTGCACAACGTTCTGGTCGGTGCCCGTGTCTGCGTGGGCACCTCGTTCGCGTTGGTTAGCGTCACGCTCGGGGCAGCCGTGTCCCTGGGCTCACCGTCTCCGTTTGGGTCGAGGAATTGGAGTGTTGATTGGAGGCCCGGGGGTACACCCCCAGGCCTCACTCAGACCGGTGCGGTGGTTGTTTCTTCGGTGGCCTATCCGCCCGGTCGGGGGACGGTGATCTCAAGCCGGTTGGAAAGCGGTCTGCCGTCTCCGGTGCAGATGGCACCGGTTGCAGAGCAGTCCGTCGTCGCGGGCAGCACAATGGTGACCGGGCCGTTGCCGTCCGGCTCGATTCTTATCTCCCAGCGCATGTTGCTGGAGCGGTACACCCTACTCGCTTTTACTACGTCACCGCCGGACACCGTGAAGGCGCTGTCCCGGAGTGTCCTGTAGCTGAGCGGAAACTCCTCGCTGAAATGAAGCCTAAAGACGAACTGGGAACGCCCAGTGTGTGAACTTGGGACACGCTCGGCGCTGGCCGTCAGTTGCGGCACCTCCAGCCCGGTAAGGGTTGTTCCTGCGGGTGTCACTTTGTTTGTAGAACCTCCCACGCGCATTATGACCCTTCCGGTGTCCGAATCGTAGCGCACGTTTGCGTTCGTTATCCCACGGCCCAACAGGGAATAGTTCACCGTGGCTTCGTTCGGCGGGTCTCCTTCGGAATCATCTGGCAATCCCAGAGCGGCCTCGAACACTGGAATGGTGCTGGTATTGATCGCGCTCTCGCCCGTGATCGCCATCAATGATCCAAACACATCGGACCTGGCCTGAATTGACGGCTGGCTTCCATCGGAGAGGGGGAACTTCACGGACCCCATCTTGGTTTCAACGCCCGTGGATTTGTCGGTGATCCACATTCCGAACCAGCGTCCATCCTCGTCGTCGTCTCCGTCCCTGGCAATGCGGACCGAGTAATTGCCTCTGCTCCAATCAAAGGACCCCCTCAGGCTGACAAAAGGACCGCCAAAGTCGCCGGTCTCAGTCCATCCGTCTCCGGTAGTTCTCGAGTAGGTGGACGTGTCCGCCGTACCCCATCGGTTGAATATGATCCCTTTCCCCTGGGTTCCGTCCGTGCCGGGTTTATCCACATCGGTACGCAGCCCGAAGGCGAAGCGATCGCCGGATATGTGTCCCCTGCCAAACACGAGGACGAGGGCATGATCTTCCGAGAAGTGCCCGGGGTCACTGAGAATGTTGAAATCCATCTCGATCGACGAGCTA
The DNA here is from genome assembly GCA_965221045.1 of Dehalococcoidia bacterium. Lineage (GTDB taxonomy): Bacteria > Chloroflexota > Dehalococcoidia > Lucifugimonadales > JADFKI01 > Bin90. The sequence continues at coordinate 2,929,544 of OZ244863.1, read as the reverse complement.
TTGGGCGTATCTGCTTCCCAGTCCCATTGGACGTTCGCCATCACTTCCGGCACGCCGGCGAGCCTGGCATCCACCTTGTGCTTCGGGTCCTCGCCCCTCCCACTGCTGGCCAGTTCAGCGAGCAACCCGCCCGACCTGCCAGCGATTGGTCCGCCTCCTTCGACACCCGCGGTTAGATCGCCGTTTTTGGCCAGGGAGTTTCCAGGGATGAAGATACCGTCGACGTCGACGTCCAAGAAAGCGGCATACCCGAACACCAGCTTGGACGTTCCGCTTCCTCGGGTGTAGTTTGCTAAGCGTGAGACGTTCTGCTGGAAAGCCTCTGAAATGAGCTTTGCGGAAACAGGGCCGTTGACCACGACAGGTCGGTCGAATTGGGCCTCAATCTGAATTGGTTCATTTCGGACGTAGGTGTTCCCAAACTCGGGCGTAGACGCTATACGGACGCTCCTGATCTTCGGCCTGATTGCGTTCCCAACGACCTTGTGATTCGATTGGGTACCGAGACTTGGATGAGAGAGGTCAGCGTTTCTCGGCGAATCGCCTGTGCTTTGAATAGCGTCCGCTTCATTATGGTCCAGGGTTGCGGTGTTGTCGCCGATCCAGATTCCACCAGAATCGCTATCGTAGGAACGGACCAATGTTGCGAAAATCACCGTTTCGTTCAAAGTGCTCACGGGTACCAGGCCGCGGGTGGCCGTCCCCATCTGAATACGAAAAGTCGTTTCGCTATCCACACTTATAGATTCGCTGAACTCAACTGAAACCGCGAGCAGTTCGCCCTTGCCGTAGGTATCGTCCCCCTGGACACGGATGGGCCACCCGCCGGCTTCGGCATGGTTCACCTCGTACATCTGCACGCCGTCATCGACGATGTATGGCGCTGCGGTGTTCTGGCTCTTGACCGCTTGTACAGGGTTCGCCGCGAAACCGGTGATGAGCATCGGTATCAAGAGAGCACAGGTTAACGATATGCGGATCTTGAGTTTACTCAACCATCCCTTAGAGGGTGTTTCCAAAGGTTGCCTATGAAGGCGCCAAACGGCGCAACATAAGCTGAATCATCGCTATCTGTATCCAAGCCTCACTGCTGCTCACCAAGCACTCATAGTCCTTGCTTAACCGACGACATCGACCCAACCACGCCAATGTCCGCTCTACGACCCACCTGCGAGGCAATACCGCAAACTCACGTTTGCCACTCGGACGTCTCACTATCTCCAATTCCCAGCCTGTATGCTCCCTTACCCAGTCAACCAATTGGCCTGCATATCCACCATCTGCCCAGATGAGCCTTAGTTCACGGAATCGGCCAGCCAGTTTGTTCAGCAGCAGCCTAGCGCCATCCCTGTCTTGGATGTCCGCAGGATGCACCACCACTCCTAACAGCATTCCCATAGTATCCACGATTATGTGTCGCTTTCGTCCGAACACCTTCTTACCAGCGTCATAGCCACGAGGCCCCCTTTTTCTGTCGTCTTCACCGACTGGCTGTCTATAATGGCTGCCGTGGGCATTGCGCTCCTACCCTCACCTTCACGCACATTCGGTCGCATCGCATCGTGTACTCGTTCCCAGGTCCCATCTTCTGAGAAGCCTCGGAAGTATTTGTACACTGTTTGCCACGGCGGCAGATCGTGCGGTAGCATCCGCCAGGCGCATCCGGTGCGAAGCACATACAAAATGGCGTTGAGTATCTCTCTCAGTTCAACGGTGCGTGGTCTGCCTCCGGGTTTTGCCGCCGGTAGCAACGGCGACAGGAGTTCCCATTGTTCGTCCGTCAGATCGCTTGGGTATGTCTTGCGTTTCATCCGTAGATGTTAGTATATGTCTTATACTTTGGAAACACCCTTTTAGGCCCTGGCAGATGCAGATACACCATGATATCCCTCCTTTTGACATATGTCTTAGGCGGCAAACCAGCTGTGCCAGGCGGAGCTCTAGTCGCTAGCTGCTCTACCTGAATGAATTAGAATTCCTGCTCTTGGCACCGGCTCTAGCTGGTCATGTGTCTTCCTCCCTTTCTCGAAGGTATTACAGCGTAGCCGGCGAACACGCGGGTCTGACTATGTCTTGTGTCAATGCGTTAGGGGAAGCCCGGGTATGCGGCCCAGGCTTGCTCGACACGACTCTGCGGCGCCTGCTCCGCAGAGTCGTCCACAATAATGTTAATTGAACGAGGAACCCAGGGCTCAATGCCCCCGGGACCGCTGTGGCGATCTCCTTCCGATGAATGTGTTGGGCAAGTCGGAGTGGTACGTGTCGTCCCTGTCTCGTTTGAGAATCTTGACAGTGTTGCTGCCGTCATGAACGACGCCGGTGCGCCGGTGGCCGTTAGCTTTCAGCTCCATTATTCTGGTTAAGCGTAATTGTTATAGACACCCTACTATCAAGGTTTGTCTAATATTGAGACTCACTGATACAATCTACAGCAAGAAGGTGGCGTTGCCGTGTAATTGAGGTCTTTAGTTGTGGCGAGGGCGTGGCAATGTTGTGGCATTATCTGATAAGCCCTCCAGTATTCGATGGATCAGGCCGTTGCGGTCCTGCAATAGAGCACATCCGGGGGTGCGACATGACGAACAAGGACGAACTGCACCGGGAGAATGATGCGCTCAGAGAGCGTCTGAGTAGGCTCAGCGAGGCAAGCCTGCGCATCAACGAGATGTTGGACTTCGACACGGTTTTGCAGGAAGTGCTCGACAGCGCACGTGGGCTGACCGGGGCGCGCTACGGCGTCATCACCACCGTCGACGAGTCTGGGCGGATGGAGGACGTGCTGACATCAGGGCTGAGTCCGCAGGAGAGTGAGGATCTGCTGGCCATTCCAGAGGGCGCTAGGCTCTTCGAATACTTCAGCGGGATGCAGGAATCACTTCGTCTGACTGACCTTTCGGGCTACGTCAGGGCTCTGGGCTTTCAGGGCTTCGATACGCCAGTAAAGGCGAACACCTTCCTGGGAACTCCCCTTCATCACCGGGGATCACAAGTCGGCAGCTTCTACCTGGGCGGGAAGGAAAGCGGCCCTGAGTTTGGCTCCGAAGACGAGGAGACTCTGGTAATGTTCGCCTCACAGGCAGCACTGGTGATCGCCAACGCCCGCAGGCACCGGGACGAGCAGCGGGCGCGAGCGGACCTGTAGACACTGGTGAACACCGCTCCGGTGGGCGTTGTGGTTATCGACGCCAGGACAGGCATACCCGGATCGTTCAACAGGGAGGCGACAAGGATTGTCGAGGGCCTTCTCATGCCTGGCGGAACGGCAAAGCAGCTGATGGATGTGATTACGATTCGGCGCGCAGACGGGAGAGAGCTATCGTTGGAAGATCTATCGTTGGCCCAGGCACTTGGCAACGGCGAGACGGTGCGTGCTGAGGAGATCGTGCTCCGGGTCCCGGACGGCAGATCGGTAACCATCCTGATGAACGCCACACCCATCCGCTCGGAGGAGGGAGAGCTGGAGTCGTTGATAGTGACCATGCAGGACATGACCCCGCTGGAAGAGCTGGAGCGGCTGCGCGCCGAGTTCCTGGGCATGGTGAGCCACGAGCTGCGCACCCCACTGACATCCATCAAGGGCTCGGCCGCTACATTGCTGGAATTTCTGTCCACCCGGGATTCAGCCGAAACAGTGCAGCTCGTCCGCATCATCGAGGGGCAGGCAAACCGCATGCGCGACCTGATCAACGATCTTCTGGACGTGGCGCACATCGAGACGGGCGCACTCTGTGGTAACCGAACCGACGGATCTGGCGGACCTTGTGGACGAGGCGAGGAACACGTTCCTGAGTGCCGGCGGCAGGGGCAATATCCGCATGGAATTGCCACCTGACCTGCCGCTCGTGATGGCGGACAGGCGTCGCATAGTGCAGGTACTTAACAACCTGCTGTCCAACGCCGCCAGGCACTCTCCCGAGTCGTCGGCGATCAGGGTGAACGTCATAACGGAGGATATCCATATCGCGATATCGGTCACCGACGAGGGCAGGGGCATCTCGGCAGAGAGCCTTCCGCTCCTGTTCCAGAAATTCTCCAGGCTCCGGCACGAGGACTGGGGAGGCGACACCGGACTAGGTCTGGCGATCTGCAAGGGTATAGTCGAGGCGCACGGGGGACGCATCCATGCCGAGAGCGACGGGCCCGGCCTGGGCGTGCGGTTCACGTTCACGGTTCCTGTGGCCGAAGCCGCTCAGGACCGCTCGCTGAGGGCAGTTCCCAGTGTAGCGCTAGGCGCTCGCCGGGCAGCTAGCACGCGACCCCGAATCCTTACGGTTGACGACGACCCGCATACGCTCAGATACGTCAGATACGTCCTGTCGAAGGCCGGATTCGCTACGGTCATGACAGCCGACCCACACGATGTTTCACGCCTGATGAGGGAGGGAGAGCCTAATCTCGTGCTGCTGGACTTGATGCTGCCGGGAATCCACGGGATGGAACTGATGAAGGAAATACTGGAGATTGCCGACGTACCCGTGATCTTCCTGTCGGCATACGGCCAGGATGAGACAATCGCCAGAGCCTTCGAGGCGGGAGCCACCGACTACGTGGTCAAGCCCTTCTCGCCGACCGAGCTTGTCGCGCGAATCGATGCGGCGCTTCGGAAGTGGATGCCGGGCCTGCGCCAATCACCGGAGCCCTTCGCTCTGGGCGAGTTGACGATCGACTACGATGCGAGGAGAGTGAGCCTGGCCGATCGCGTAGTGCGCCTGACCGCCACGGAATTCGACCTGCTGCGCGAGCTTTCGGTCAACGCAGGAAGGGTATTGACCCACGAGCATCTGCTGCGCCAGGTGTGGGGGCATGAGTACAGCGGCGACTCGGGACCCACCCGCACCATCGTCAAGAGGCTCCGCCGCAAGCTGGGCGACGATGCGAGAGACCCGACGTACATCTTCGCCGAGCCTCGAGTCGGATACCGCATGCCGAAAGGGGAGGCTGCGAAGCCATAGACTCCTCAAGGCACAGTAAGTTCCGGCGCTACGAAGCTGGACCGCACCGAGTGGGTCGCTCGAGTATCTCGTCGCCGCGGTCGAAAACTCGACGGTCTATCCCTTCTTCAGGGTGTTACTCCGTCGGGAGGGAAGTGATGTGGTGGGCGAGCAATGTGTGCGTCTGGTATCCAGCAATGAGAGAGGTGCAAGCTTTCATAGTATTTCCTTGCATCGACTTTAAGACGTGATTTGAGGGCGAAGGAACGTGTCCGGCTGACGATGGCCGAGAGGGAAGAAGGGGCCCATTCGCCGCAGCTCCGCTTCCAACTCCGCAACGCGAGCCTGTGTCGCCATGCGCTCAGCGTGCTCTTCGTCGTGAGAGCGAAGGTAACTCTCCGTATCAGGGTCGAAGAACCGCAGCCGCCCATCTTCCCAGCATACATACAGTCCCAATGCATCGCTGTAACCGCGATGTGCGCTGTCCTCAAGCATCTCGACAGCTATGGGCTCATACACGCGGTCAACCAATCTGTCTCCGGCAAGTGCCGCATCGTGGTAGTCGCCACCGCTCGGGTCGAACCGCCAGTACTCCGCGACTCCGTAGCGCTCATAGTCAACCCGCTTGTCCGTGTAGTCAACCTTACCCGTAGTCGGAGACGCCACTTCCAGCGCGAAGTCCCGGAGCCTTACCCTGACGGTCTATCGCATATCCCCGCTGCTCCTCTATGAGCTCACGGTAGCCGTCACGCACGACCAGCAGGTCAGGTATCCGCGCGTCATCCCTCACTGGCAGACTCGGGCCGACCGGAACCTCGCTTGCCACCGTGACGCTCGGCACATTGGCGAAATGAAGCGTCAATGAAGTCAGGACGCCGGAATCGTAGAGATAGAGCCAGTTCTGCATATCTTCCCGCGGCGCATAATCGGGGAAGCGTTCGAGCTTGCCTGCTCCCTTTGTGAATGTAGTCGTCTTGCTGGTCATCGCGGACCTCTCCGAATCTAAGAGGGTGTTTCCAAAGGTTGCCTATGAAGGCGCCAAACGGCGCAACATAAGCTGAATCATCGCTATCTGTATCCAAGCCTCACTGCTGCTCACCAAGCACTCATAGTCCTTGCTTAACCGACGACATCGACCCAACCACGCCAATGTCCGCTCTACGACCCACCTGCGAGGCAATACCGCAAACTCACGTTTGCCACTCGGACGTCTCACTATCTCCAATTCCCAGCCTGTATGCTCCCTTACCCAGTCAACCAATTGGCCTGCATATCCACCATCTGCCCAGATGAGCCTTAGTTCACGGAATCGGCCAGCCAGTTTGTTCAGCAGCAGCCTAGCGCCATCCCTGTCTTGGATGTCCGCAGGATGCACCACCACTCCTAACAGCATTCCCATAGTATCCACGATTATGTGTCGCTTTCGTCCGAACACCTTCTTACCAGCGTCATAGCCACGAGGCCCCCTTTTTCTGTCGTCTTCACCGACTGGCTGTCTATAATGGCTGCCGTGGGCATTGCGCTCCTACCCTCACCTTCACGCACATTCGGTCGCATCGCATCGTGTACTCGTTCCCAGGTCCCATCTTCTGAGAAGCCTCGGAAGTATTTGTACACTGTTTGCCACGGCGGCAGATCGTGCGGTAGCATCCGCCAGGCGCATCCGGTGCGAAGCACATACAAAATGGCGTTGAGTATCTCTCTCAGTTCAACCGTGCGTGGTCTGCCTCCGGGTTTTGCCGCCGGTAGCAACGGCGACAGGAGTTCCCATTGTTCGTCCGTCAGATCGCTTGGGTATGTCTTGCGTTTCATCCGTAGATGTTAGTATATGTCTTATACTTTGGAAACACCCTCTAAGTGAGTTGAGCGACTGCCGACTGCCGTCATTATATCATCAGCGAAGCTTGGCATCAGAAGCATGGGGGTGTGGTCAACGACAGTTATTGTGGCCGATTCCTGTTGCCTCATCAAGAAATGATGCTCCTATTCATGTCAAGCGGCCGCATCGAGTATCTGGGCCGGCTTCCAATTGTCGCCCACAGGCCGGCAAAATGGTTGACGTGCTACAGTCAGAGCGATGGTGTCTCCATACGGCGCAAGTTCCATTATGGTCTTAAGGAACTTGCAAGAATTGACACCATCGCACTTATCGCCTTGATGAGGGCGAAAGAGACAAAGAACTGAATGAAAAGCCAGGCCACTTTCTCGCCAAACGCCTCATACAACATTCTTAGCATCTCGCTGGTGATTTCTGGCAAAGACATGCGGATGTGTTATCATCGGCACACCCCGCAAGCAAACGGAACCAGGAGGCCAAATATGGAATCGAGAATTTCGCTGGCGGAAGACTCGATCCTAGACCCGGAGATTTTACCGAGGGCAAAAGCAGGAACTACCCGATTAAGAGAGGCGTCTTCGGTCCTGATCACTGGAACGACCGGATTCCTGGGTTCCTTCTTGCTTGACCAGCTCCTTCGTACCACAGGACAGGACACGAGGTTTTACTGCCTCGTACGTGACCGGGACCCCGGGCAGGGGGAATCCTCCAACCGGGTGCTGGAGACCCTTAAATTCTATGGACTTGAAAGCTACTCCGCCGATGAACGGATGATCCCTATTGTTGGGGACCTTACCCTTCCGCGGATGGGTCTGGACAACGATCAGTATCAGGCTCTGGCGGAAGACATTGACCTGATATTCCACTGCGCCGCCTCCGTCAACTACACATACCCCTACACTGCAGCCAAGCCCCACACCGTCGGAGGCACATTGGAGGTGCTAAGGTTCGCCTGCACCGCTACGCCAAAGCCGGTCCAGTACATTTCATCCAACGGCATCTTCCCAGGAGGAGACGACACTCCGTATCTGGAGAACAACGAGATAGACGACTTCGTAGACCGCATGGAGGGAGGCTACAACCAGGCTAAATGGGCCGCGGAACGGCTGGTGTGGAGCGCCGTATCTCGTGGACTGCAGGTGTGCATATACCGGCCGGGCAACATAGGCCACCATAGCCGCACGGGCACAGTGAATCCCAACGACTTCCTGTCGTTGATAGTCAAGGCCTGCGCACGCTTGGGGTGCGCACCCCTGGTGCCGGACTGGTTTTTTGAAATGACCCCCGTCGACTTCCTGGTCGACGCTATCGCCAAGGTGGCCGACGATCCGAAACACTTGGGTAAGGTCTACAACATCGTGCAACAAGACCCGGTCCCGGCAGACCAGGTTTTCGCCCGTATGGAAAGCAACGGACACGTAACTGAGCGCGTTCCGCTGAAGGACTGGAAGTCGGGATTGCAGGCAGCGGCCGGCCGCGACGACGACCTGGAGCTGAAAGTCCTGGTCCGCACCCTGGACTCAGTGGAACCGTATCTGTCCGATACCAGCGTCTACGACATAAGCAAGTTCACCAAGGCACTTTCGGAAATTGGTCTCACAATGCCAGCAGTTGATGCGGACTACGTGACCATGTTCCTGGAAAGGTAACTGACGGGCAGCGAGTCTTCGGGAAGGGGAGCAGGGCGGCATTTGGCTGCCCGCTTGAAACAGGCAAGGTCCTTTGCCCGAGCTTATTTTGCGCGGCACTCCTTGGCGAGGGGTTAACTCTCCACACTTGACTTCGTATCCGTTCGCGCGCCTCTCCAGGGGCGGCTGTACCGCCAGCTTTGCCTGTAGGTCCAGTAAAAGGCCGGGCTGGCAAACCAGGAATATTATCCGCAAGACCCGCACAATAGCTGGTAGGGAATGGGAGGTAAGATCATACCTGCGAAAAGCTATTGCAGGTATTCAGGATATGATAAATGCATTGATCGCCCCCGTTTGCAGGAGTGGCACTATTGCCTATGAGGAAGACGATATAGCCTATGGGGTGAAACACCAACTCCCTCTTATCCGAGAATCTGCAGGCCGGCTACTACACCATAGAGGCGGCCGCTTACTACGCGCAGACTAGCGGCGACCGTATTCTGACCCATTAGGCGAGAAGCTTGCCTGCCAGATCTGGGAAGTCAGCCGCGATTATGTCGAATTCCGAGGAAGCCGAGTCCAGGTCGGATGATCCCGGAAACACGTCGGATTCCCCCTCCCGGTGGACATACGCCGTGTGAAGGCCTGCCGACTTTGCCCCTTGAAGGTCTCTTGCGTGCGCGGCCACCATCATCGCCTCCAAGGGCTCGACCCGTAGCAGCTCGAGAGCTGTCAGGTACGCTTCAGGGTCGGTCTTATAGTGCCCGAGGAACTCGCACGACAGAATTCCGTCCCAGTCAATGCGATTGTACTTGGAGCAGTCCACCACTATGGAATAACTGAGAACGGTCAGCACAACTGTCGTGTACCGGCCTCGGAGTCTCTCTATGGCTTCCGCAGCGTCGGGCCACGCGCTTAGCCTGTGCCAGACCTCGTTGAGCTCGTCCCGTTCCGATTTGGACAGATTCAAGGCAGAATGCTTCTCGAGAACGTCGTCCAAGACGCTGCGGTGAATCTGGTCGGCGTTCCTCCATGAGAGTTCCCAGACCTGACGCGAGCGAGTGTGGCGAACATCCACCTGCGCCAATCCGTGGCGAACTGGGTCACATCAACGTCGGCCTCCTGTTCGGCGGCCAGTCGAGTTACTTCCTTTTGTATCGCCCCGCGCCAGTCGAACACCGTGCCGCCTACGTCGAAGGTCAAAGCCTTAATCTTTGAGAGGTCCGTCATGATGTTTAGCGCCTTTCTGTTGATGTGATGTCGTTACGCTGAAGCCGGCGTAGTTCTCCGCTAGACACGCCTGCGCTCTAGCCATGAGAATTATACTCATACCTTAACTTGCCGGGTAAGTTCTGTGAACTTGACTGCGCGAAAGAGCGGACTGCCTTTAAGCTCGCACTCCCCATTTGTACTGATAGCGGTTATGCGCAAGTTACTACGGTATTTTCTTGCATTGACTTTCGCCGCGATTTCATTGGTTCGTGGAGTTGGCCGGGCCGCGTCGCGCACACCGGCTCGTTCCGGCCGACAATGATTTACTTCCAGCAGACAGGCAGTAGGATGGCAGCCACCGTTCCTTCACCCAAGAGAGAACCCGAGTCTATGGCTCCTCTTGCTTAGCCTTCTCTATTCTTATTTCTGATGCCGGGTCTATCAATGATTTTCTGACACAGGAACGTAACTTCTGAAAGTGGTAGGGAATACTCGCATACCTTTTACGTCGGAACTGACATGCCAGGTCTGCGGCGAAGGCTCAGGAACTGCCACAAGCTTGAAATGTGACTTTCAGAATTACTGGGTATTCACCACACCACACACTGGCAGACCAACCCAGTCATACCCGTACTCGGTCATCAACCTTATAACCCGAGGTGGAACGCAACCGGTTAGCTGGTTGTCGGAAAGGTCCAGGATAGATACACCCTCCAACCCGTCAGATTTCCGAGTTCAGGCGGTATCTGCCCGCTCAATTGATTGTTATTGAGCAACAGTTGCTTCAGGTTAGTCAGGTTCCCCAGTTCCGGTGGTATCTTACCGCTAAACTGGTTCAAGAGTAGGTCCAGGTATTCGAGTTTGGCTAGCTGTCCCAATTGAGGTGGAATCTCGCCACTTAATTCATTGTAACCGAGCCACAGTTCTGTGAGATCTGACAGTTGTCCCAGTTCGGGCAGTATCTCACCACTCAACGAGTTGTCGTATAGGCTGAGGGTCTGCAATGCAGTGAGATGCCTCAGTTCAGGCGGTATCTTGCCTTGCATATCATTGGATCCTAACCCTAACCTGATTACACGGCCAAAGTCATCCACCGTTACTCCGCGCCAGTGTCTGAGGGGATTACTGCTGAGCCATCCATCGTTCCTCGTCCACTGGTCACCGTTAGTGGCATTGTAGAGCGCGATTAGCGCCAGCCTTTGCGGGTCCGGTTTTTCCTCTTCGTCCTCTACTTCACAGGGCGGCAAGCCGAGCTTGGACAGTTCCCTATCTCGCAACTCACCAAATTCCCCCGATATGCAACCTTTCAGGTCCAGGTCGGATAGTTCCAGGCTGCTCAACCTAGTCAGAGCGTTGAGTTCGATTGGAAGTTCTCCAGCCAGTCTGTTGCGGCCCAAGTGCAGGGCTCTAAGGGCATTTAGTCCGCCAAGTTCAGGCGGAATGGCGCCGCTCAGCCGGTTGTCGCTAAGCTTCAGGTTTGTCAGGTTGTCCAGCTTCCCCAGTTCAGGAGGGATGCCGCCTGATAGCTCGTTTCCATCAAGGTAAAGATTTGCCAGACCGGACAGCTCGCCGAGTTCTGTCGGTATTGCACCGCCAAGGCGATTATTGCTCAGGTTCAAGTCTGTGAGCCCAGAGAGCCTACCGAATTCAGGTGGAATGTCGCCTGTCAGCTCATTATCGTGGAGGTAAAGGCCCATCAGGCTATCAAGGCCCGCAATTTCCAGCGGAAGTCCTCCGATCAGCTGGTTTTGCCCAAGATACAGGTGCGCCAGGTTAATCAGACTTCCAAGTTCCGGTGGAATGTCGCCACTCAACTGGTTGTCGCTGAGACGCATTTCTTCCAGGCTTGTAAGATCCCCAAGCTCTGGTGGCAGCTGTCCATTCAGCCGGTTGCCGTCAAGGGTCAGGGTCTTGAGGTTCTTTAGGTTTCCGAGTTCAGGTGGTATCTCCCCGCTCAGATTGTTGCCGAACAGGTGTAGCTCTTGCAGGTTGTGCAGATTACCCAGCTCCGACGGAATCTCCCCGCTTAACTGGTTATCAAAGAGTTGAAGTTCCACCAGGTTGGTCAGCTTTCCCAGTTCGGGAGGGATTTCGCCGGTCAAGCCGTTATAGCCTAAGCGCAGAAACTTCAGTTCGGTCAGTCTTCCGAACTGTGGTGGTATGTCGCCAATCATTCTTCGTGCAGTGAGGTCTAGGCCGATAACTCGTCCGTCGGAATCACGTTCGATTAGAAACCGGCTCCTATCAGCCTGACTGGTTTCCAGAAATGAAATTACAATGTCCATGTCCACTTCCGCAGGCGTCTTGGTCGGAACCGGCGTGGGTGTGGGAACAGTCCAAATGGCATCGCCACAAGCTACACAGAATATCAGTACGGCCGTAACGATAAGAGTGATTGCGGAAGTCTTCATTTGCAATCTCCCGAGTCCTGATTATTCATGCATCGAGCAGGCTGATTCCACTGAGGATGATTGTGATCGCTCAGAAAGCTGAGGCGTGATTGACTCAATCCAGATGCAACAATGGTGGGTAAAGTTATGCATTCTGAATTCTGTCAATCCATCGTCCCGCTGACCCAGGATGTTCAGCGCCGGAGACCTCTTGGCGAGCACATACTTCAAAGTTGCAGTAGCACTCTTGGGGAGGTGCCTGACGGAGGTCGTTCAGGTTCAGGCTTCACTCTCCGTCATTACCGACAGCCACCACTCGAAGAGCGGATCTCTTCTTCCAGGCGCATAGCTGGCTGCCGATGTCATCGCTATCATTGCGTCACGCAGTTCTGCCTGTGGAATCAGTGCCTCATCGGCCGAGAACCCAGTGGGCAGGATCCAAATTATGAAGTTGCCCTGTTCTTACGTGGAATTATCAAGACTATCACTAGAACAATGGGTCCGAGTACCCCTCACAGTATAAATCCGAGACAGCCATTCAGTCCTTTTCGCGATGCAATGATTGCGCTCCCTCCACCGAAGAGCGCGAAATAAATCGTGAAAGATAACAATACGACTGACGCGGGCAAGTTAATTCCAAGTGCATCCATAACGCTTAATCTACCTCAGATAGAAACTCTTACACGAGAAGGGTCGCTAGGTAGGGACCTGCGGCGTGGATGCAAGCTTTTATAGTATTTTGATGCATTGACCTTCACTGCTTGAAGTTGAGGCTCTTTCGTCGACAGAACTCATTGCGAGATTCGCAAGTCCAAGACAATTTTAGACGCAGGCTACCCTATTTCATCCAACGAAGATGCGGCAGTCTGCCGTTGTTTCCGCTAAAGGCGGATATCAGAAGGCGTGTCCCCTTCGACGATGAGCACACACTTTCAAGATTGCAGTTTCGTCGAGCCATGTTAGAATGCACACGCTAGCGTCACCTCGGAGGAGAAGTCTGGTGGTTGAAATCCAAGACAGGCTGCCAACATTCTCTGCCCCGACCCAACGACCTGCAGACAACCGACGATGCCTCCGGGCGGTCTCCGCCGTGGGGAACAGCCGCCTATAACCATATACCGGCGAAAACTTTGCAGAAGTCCAAGTGCATCCCCCGGGCCGTACGGTCTCTGAATCCGCACGGGGGCTTTCAGGATCCGCTGTGACCGCATCGGCGGCATATGGGTAATCGATTTATAGATTGACGAACTATGGAAGGCAGAGTGGACATCAGCGTCTCATGCCCAGACGGTGGCAGACACGCGATAGACTACTATCAGCAGAGCCCTTTGAGGGTTTTTCTGCCGCGCACTCACCGTAAGAACTCCTCCGATATCGTACTTGCTAACACAGCGGGTGGACTGGTTGCTGGAGACAGGCTGAGTGTGAATGTCACTACGAGGCGGAACGTCCACCTGAGCGTCGGTTCGCAGGCGGCGGAGAAAGTGTATCGCTCCAACGGCGCGGACACATCAGTATCGGTGAAACTTGAGATTGGGACGAATGCGGCGCTAAACTGGCTACCGCATGAGACGATTCTGTTCGACGACTCGCGACTTCGACGCAGCATGTTCGTTCATGTGCAGGACGGTGGCAGGGCGCTGGTAGGGGAGATGCTGGTCTTCGGCAGGGTCGCGCGCGGGGAGCGGCTCACTCGTGGTTTGCTGCACGACGAGTGGCGCGTGCATTGCAGCGGCAGGCTTGTGTGGGCAGACAACCTGCACCTTACGGGCGACATACAGGCGCGGATGGCCTCGCCCGCGGGATTCGACGGCGCTGTCGCGACGGCTACGCTGGTGTACGCTGCCGGGGACGCTGCAGAGCGTATAAACATGGCGAAGCAGCTTACCGCCTCTGGAGAATGCCCCGCGGGGGCAACACTCATGGGGAGTGTGATCGTGGCGCGCTGGATTGGACGTGATGCCAGCGCGGTGCGCAACTCATACGGCGAGTTCGTCCGGCGGTTTGAATGCGAAAGCTGACGAATAGTCCTCGGGAGGATGCAGGTGAACTTGACACCGAGAGAGAAGGACAAGTTGCTGGTGGCGATGGCGGCGATTGTAGCTCGCCGTCGGCTTGAGCGCGGCGTGAAGCTGAACCACCCGGAGGCAGTCGCGCTCATCACTGACTTTGTGGTCGAAGGCGCACGCGACGGGCGCACGGTCGCCGAACTGATGCAGGCGGGCGCAACCGTTCTCTCTCGCAGAGAGGTGATGGAAGGCGTACCCGAGATGATACCTGACATCCAGGTCGAGGCGACGTTCCCTGACGGGACAAAATTGGTTACCGTACATCAGCCGGTCCGAGACTAGGAGAGAGCCGATGATTCCAGGCGAAGTCATCACAGCGGAAGGTAGCATCACCCTGAACGTCGGCAGACGTGCGCTGACGCTGACCGTCTCCAATACTGGAGACAGGCCGATACAGGTCGGATCGCATTACCACTTCTTCGAGACTAACGATGCTCTGGAATTCGATCGCCCAGCGACAAGGGGTTTCAGGCTCGACATCCCGGCAGGCACCGCAGTGCGCTTCGAGCCGGGGCAGAGCCGCGAGGTCAATCTCGTGCAATATGCGGGCAAGCGGCATGTCATTGGCTTCAACGGAAGCGTCAATGCCGTAGTGGAGGAATAGGGATGCCGCAGGAGATCAGCCGCTCCGACTACGCCGCTATGTTTGGCCCGACCACGGGTGACAGGGTGCGCCTAGCCGACACAGATCTTTTCATCGAAGTCGAAGATGACCGCACCATTTACGGTGAAGAGGTTAAGTTCGGCGGCGGCAAGGTCATACGCGACGGCATGGGGCAGTCGCAGGCGACTCGAGAAGAAGGCGCGGTCGATACGGTGATAACTAACGCGCTGATACTTGATCACTGGGGTGTAGTGAAGGCCGACATTGGTGTCAGGGACGGATTGATAGCAGCCATCGGCAAGGCCGGCAACCCAAATGTTCAGCCGGGCGTGGACATCGTCATCGGCCCGGGCACTGAGGTCATCGCGGGTGAGGGCAGGATAGTCACGGCGGGTGGCGTGGATTCGCATATCCACTTCATTTCTCCGCAGCAGATAGACGAGGCGCTGTACAGTGGAATCACCACGATGCTTGGCGGAGGCACTGGTCCCGCGGCAGGAACCAACGCGACTACGGCGACGCCAGGCGCTTGGCACATCGCGCAGATGCTGCGCGCCGCCGACTCGTTCCCGGTCAATCTGGGCTTCTGGGGCAAGGGCAACTCAAGCCTGCCCGATGCGCTTGTAGAGCAGGTGAGCGCGGGGGCCTGCGGCTTGAAGCTGCATGAAGACTGGGGCAGCACGCCCGCCGCCATCGACACTTGCCTGCGCGTAGGCGACGAGCTGGATGTGCAGGTGCTGATACACACCGATACGCTCAACGAATCGGGCTTCGTTGAGCGGACCATAGAAGCTGTCGGCGGGCGGGCGATACACGCGTACCATACCGAGGGCGCGGGCGGCGGTCACTCGCCGGACATCATCAAGCTGTGCGGCGAGGCGAATGTGCTGCCCTCTTCTACCAATCCGACACGCCCGTTTACGGTGAACACGATAGACGAGCACCTCGATATGCTGATGGTGTGCCACCACCTCGACCCACGCGTGCCGGAGGACATAGCCTTTGCCGAGAGTCGCATTAGGGCCGAAACCATCGCGGCTGAAGACATACTGCACGACATAGGGGCATTGAGCATGATTTCATCCGACAGTCAGGCCATGGGTCGCGTGGGCGAGGTCATCATACGCACATGGCAGACGGCGGACAAGATGAAGGGTCAGCGAGGACGGCTGTCGCAAGAGCGCGGCGACAACGACAATGCCCGGGCGAAGAGGTACATCGCCAAGTACACCATCAACCCTGCTATCGCCTGTGGCATCTCAGATTATGTTGGCTCACTCGAAGTTGGCAAACTCGCCGACATTTGCGTGTGGACGCCCGCTTTCTTTGGCGTAAAGCCGGACATGGTGCTCAAGGGCGGAACCATTGCCGCTGCGTTGATGGGCGACCCCAACGCCTCGATTCCAACGCCTCAACCGACGCACTATCGTCCGATGTTCGGAGCTTTCGGCGGAGCGAGAACGGCGAGCGCCCTGACATTCGTCTCGCAGGCGGCCGTGGAAGCTGGTGTGCCCGATGAGCTGGGACTGCGCAAAGCGTCGGTCGCCGTCGGTCACACACGCGACATAGGCAAGAGAGACATGGTTCATAACGAAGCCCTACCTCGCATAGAGGTGGATCCAGAAACCTACGAGGTCCGTGCGGATGGAGAGTTGCTGAAATGCGAGCCGTCCGAAGTTCTGCCGATGGCGCAGCGCTATTTCCTGTTCTAGGGCGTGCCGCTATCGATCTGATGTATGATCAAAGGCTAGTTCAATGGATTTAGCGAGCCTGTACAGGCTTATGTCGTGGCTGTCACCGTCATTTCCTATCGGCGGATACACCTATTCACACGGGCTGGAGTATGCGGTCGACGCAGTGCTGGTTCACGACGGCGCATCATTGGAGCACTGGGTCGAGGAGATTCTGAGACACGGCACCGGTAGGGTGGATGCGATAATGTTCGCTGCCGGGTATCGCGCCCGCGTGTGTGAACTCGCTGAGTTGGTGCAGCTTGCTTCCGCGATGAGGGGCACAAGCGAACTGGGACGCGAGAGCATGCAGCAAGGACGCGCGTTTGTCGCTGCGCTGGAAAAATCGTGGACGGCGGACCTGTCGGCTTACGCGACAACGCAGTTACCTTACTCCATCGCAGTTGCGTTCACCTGCCGCGCGAACTGCATACCGCTGGATATGGGCCTGGCGGCATACTTACATGCCTATGTGTCCGGCATCGTTTCGGCAGGGGTGCGGCTGATACCCGTTGGGCAGTCGGAAGGGCAACGTATCCTGGCGAATCTGGGCAACGCGGTGGAAGAAGTGGTAGAAGAGGCGCTGCACACGCCTATGTCGGACATCGGCACTTCGACACCAATGCTGGACTGGGTATCGATGCAGCATGAGAATCAACACACGAGGCTGTTCAGGTCATGAGTGATACACGAACTAGCCCGCTCAGGGTGGGCATAGGGGGACCCGTGGGGTCGGGCAAAACTGCTCTGATAGACGGGCTATGCAAGCGTATGCGGGACGGGTACGAGATCGGCGTCGTCACTAACGACATCTACACTCAGGAGGACGCGGAGTTCCTCGTCCGGAGCGGCGCGCTTGCCGCCGACCACATCGAGGGTGTCGAGACAGGTGGTTGCCCCCACACGGCTATTCGAGAGGACGCATCCATCAATCTCCACGCCATCGAGGACATGCTATTGCGCTTTCCGAGTATTGAAATGGTGTTCGTGGAGTCGGGGGGTGACAATCTTGCGGCAACCTTCAGCCCAGAGCTTGCGGATATCACGATCTATGTGATTGACGTAGCTGCCGGGGACAAGATACCTCGCAAGGGTGGGCCGGGCATTACCCAATCCGACCTGCTCGTGATTAACAAGACCGACCTCGCGTCCCTTGTCGGGGCGGACCTCGGAGTGATGGAAGCGGATACGCTCAGGATGCGCGCCTCGAAGCCGTTCATGTTCACGAATCTGAAGTCCGGAGACGGGCTCGACGGCGTGGCTACGTTCATCGAAGGGCGGCTGGTGTAGGCGTGCGCCGAAGTATCCGATGCAGCGACATCGGAAGTTCTCAAATTTAGATCTGTTCCTCCATGTAACCGTGGTCGCTCCCCAACGTGACCTGCCCGCTCTGCCCGAGGCGGTTACCCTCGCCGTTCACTTCAGAATGCGGCGGTCCATCTGTAGAAGAAAATGCCCTAGGCCTTTCAATCTGTCCTGCACAACAGAAGTAGGTATTCTGTCGCATCTCGGTTCATGGCTGTTGGCTGTTGTCATGGTGCCCACTCATTCTTCTAAGAGTACAAGTCATGGGCGTCAATTAGCGGCGACGGAATCTAGTGTAGTTGTCGCTGATCAGAATAACGCCGCGTCGACATCCGGGGATCCTGCGTCGTCGATGTGGCAGTTGTGCGTGTCGACAGCGCTCCTTGCGCAGACAATGGCAACAGGGCGTTGTAAACCGGGAATATGCGCATAGCCCGGTCTGTGCAGTCGGGGGAGCGTGTTTTGGGCTAACGGCATGCCGGTTTCACTGCGCCTAATCCAGAAAGTCCCGCAATTTCCTGGAGTGGCTCGGCTGCCTCAACTTCCTCAACGCCTTGGCTTCTATCTGGCGTATGCGCTCCCTGGTGACCCCGAACTCCCGGCCAACCTGCTCCAGGGTGTGAGAGATACCGTCCCCGAGTCCGAAACGCAGCTCAAGCACCCTCGCCTCCCGCTCGCTGAGGGTGGACAACACATCGGCGATCTGCTCCTTGAGCAACAGGTATGACGCGGCCTCCAAGGGAGGGACCTGATCCCTGTCCTCAACGAAGTCGCCTAACTGTGCGTAGCCGTCCTCTCCAACCGGCGTCTCGAGGGCCAGGGGGAGCTGCGCGAACTTCCGGATCTCCCGCACCCGCTCAGCCGTAATGTCCATCCCGCTTCCTATATCCTCATCTGTGGGGTCGCACCCGTACTCCTGCACGAACTCGCGGCTGACACGATTCAGCTTGTTGACGATCTCCGTCATATGGACTGGTATGCGGATGGTGCGGGACTGGTCCGCTATGGATCTGCTGACCGCCTGTCGAATCCACCAGGTGGCGTAGGTGCTGAACTTGAAGCCCTTGCGGTAGTCGAACTTCTGCACGCCACGCATGAGACCGATATTGCCCTCCTGAATGAGGTCCGACAGCGGCATCCCCCTGCCGAGGTACTTTCTGGCAATGCTGACGACGAGCCGCAGGTTCGCCTCTGAGAGATGCAGCTGCGCGCGCCTGCCCGCATTCCCCACACTGGCGAAACGCCTCGAATACACGGGCTCGTAGGACTTCAGCGCTTCTATGAACCCGGGCGCTAACTCCAGGTCATGCAGCTCCCTGATTGCAGGGGATGTGGCGAACACGTCCGCTGCCTCTGTCGGAAGCAGCCGGATGGCCAGCGACAGCTCGATGAGGCCCTGCTTTACGTCCTCAGGCTCCCTGTTCAGAACCTCCGCCGCGAAGAGCAGCATCTCCTCCGGTAGCACACCATCGATATGCTCGGACAGTTCCTCGTCGGTCAGCACATCGGTCAGGGTCTCTGGTCTCGGGGTAGCGCTGTAGCGACAGACGGCATCCACTATAGGCCCCAGTTGGCCGATTCGCCGTATCAGGTGAAGAACGCACATCCAGGCATTCACAGACCCGTCCGTAAGAGCTTCCACTTCTGTCTTGATGGCTTCCAGATGCTTCCATTCCTCAATCTGCCGTGCGAGAGTCTGCTCCTGCTTCGCGGTCAGCAGATTGACCCTGCCGATCTCCATGAGGTAAAGGCGCATTGAGTCATCGGTGATATCCGCAAGGTCGATGCTTTCAGTCCACTTGTCTGCCTCATATGGCTCGTCCGCGCCCTTGCGGCGACCGGCGGCGTAACTGGTGCCATCATAATGAATGAAGTGAACTCCTCCCGCAGCCTCGCCTCTTCCTGGCAAAAGGCTGTTAAGGCTGTCGTAAGTTTTCACAGTCTCACTGGGGCGTCGTGTAAGTGCACCCCCGGAGCCGACGCGCCGGGTGGCGTGTCTGCAATCACTTTGTCGGGCCTATCGCCGCTTGTGTCTATCGCCATGAGCACCTCTCCGAATCGGGGGCGCGTCTGGAATCAACCTACATACCAGTATAGGACATAGTGGCTGCCGGATGTTCGTAGCGCCGCGGTGGTGGTGAACCGACCGCCGCACTTGGTGGAACGATGAGGAGTTCCGTTTATTCGTTCCGGTGATGTTGGACAAGCGGTAGCGTACATATACGTTTGAAGATGGTAGCTGAGCGCCTTCCGGTATTGGGCGGAGCCCTGACGACGGTCGATTGTGTTAGCGCTAACCTTGGAATGAACGATAACGGCAATTAGACCGTATTAGACCTAGGCAGCGAACTGTCGTGATGCAAGAAATTGCAGTATTTTATTGCACGACATCTGCGCCTCCTCGATGTGAAAGACCAATGCTTGCCGGAGGAAATCCGCGAGTTACTTTTCCAACTCAAACGGAGCAAGATGTCTGCTGCAATGTCGTCCTCAGACTGATCACTTATACCAACCCTGGCTGACTTCGTGGCGGACATTCATGCTGACCAGTAACGTCAGATGATACAAGTTCTCTCCGCTCTGATACATTCCATCTTGGGACATCCAGATCTTCTGAAGACCTTCTGAACCGGGTCAACCATCTTTGAATGAAGCAACAGGCCGGCAAAGTAATTGTCGCGTATCAGCTGCTGCTGTCCCGTAAGGCCGGAGCCGGCTGTGAAGGAGACCATGCCGGTTCGGTCTCCGAGACTGGGGAGTCGTTTCGGGCGGCGACCGGAGCGTCCTGAACCAGGTCAGCGTCTTGCTCGTCTTTCTGCCTACTGGATTTGCTTCTGCCCGTTATCAGCCCGAATATCCCGGTCACCATCCTCAGGATAAACTCGATTACCACAACGGCCACGAGGTAATACACCAATGTCTCCCACAGGAGTGCGGCCGCTCTAACGCCTTCTGTAGAATTCACGATTCTGAGCAGTGAGTTGTCGATTATCATTATGCCCAGCAGTGCGAATGGAAGTATCTTGGCGATATCCGTTGCGAGCGCCTCGTTGTAGTAGGAGGAGACCCGAATAGCGCCTACGACTCCCATTGCGACGAGCATTATGGATTCCGTCGACTGATTCCTGCCAAGCAGAAAGAGAAAGCCGGCCATCACGCAGAACCAGAAGAACACAGAGACGGGATAGAGGATCAGGCACTTGAATATGTAGAAAATAGTAGTGACAGTTTTTCTGAGGGCGGGATGTTTGGCCTGGTTGTGCTTCTGAAGATTCAGGGTAACAATGTCCTTCCGCGCAAGGAATCTGTAGAAATTGAAAATGAAGACCCCGTACGCAGTAATGCCTAGCACGTTAAGTGCTAGTGGACGCAGGATCTCGTATATCGCCAACAGGTCGATTGTTATTGGAGGCTGCATGACAGAACCAACTCCACTCTCTTAATTAAAGTATTGTATCGTCGCTATGGCTTTCTCTTAGAGGGTGTTTCCAAAGTATAAGACATATACTAACATCTACGGATGAAACGCAAGACATACCCAAGCGATCTGACGGACGAACAATGGGAACTCCTGTCGCCGTTGCTACCGGCGGCAAAACCCGGAGGCAGACCACGCACCGTTGAACTGAGAGAGATACTCAACGCCATTTTGTATGTGCTTCGCACCGGATGCGCCTGGCGGATGCTACCGCACGATCTGCCGCCGTGGCAAACAGTGTACAAATACTTCCGAGGCTTCTCAGAAGATGGGACCTGGGAACGAGTACACGATGCGATGCGACCGAATGTGCGTGAAGGTGAGGGTAGGAGCGCAATGCCCACGGCAGCCATTATAGACAGCCAGTCGGTGAAGACGACAGAAAAAGGGGGCCTCGTGGCTATGACGCTGGTAAGAAGGTGTTCGGACGAAAGCGACACATAATCGTGGATACTATGGGAATGCTGTTAGGAGTGGTGGTGCATCCTGCGGACATCCAAGACAGGGATGGCGCTAGGCTGCTGCTGAACAAACTGGCTGGCCGATTCCGTGAACTAAGGCTCATCTGGGCAGATGGTGGATATGCAGGCCAATTGGTTGACTGGGTAAGGGAGCATACAGGCTGGGAATTGGAGATAGTGAGACGTCCGAGTGGCAAACGTGAGTTTGCGGTATTGCCTCGCAGGTGGGTCGTAGAGCGGACATTGGCGTGGTTGGGTCGATGTCGTCGGTTAAGCAAGGACTATGAGTGCTTGGTGAGCAGCAGTGAGGCTTGGATACAGATAGCGATGATTCAGCTTATGTTGCGCCGTTTGGCGCCTTCATAGGCAACCTTTGGAAACACCCTCTTACAGACGCCGATCAGTCATGCCGCGCCGCCTGATGAACCACCAAAATTTGCGGAGGCGCACAACAGAGGTGTGTTAAGTTGCGGTTGGTGGATTCCCTGCATTCCCGATAGGTCGAAGGCATACTGTTTCGCTGATGTGTTGAGCATTGCCATTTGGCCGTAGCAACCGCACCTGATGTTCTCCTCACCTAAGTAGAGGGACAGCGAGGGGCCCGCGCAACCCCACGCCGCTATCAAAGACCATCACACATATAGAATGCCGCCGACTTTGGCACACACGGCTGTACGATCATAGACATATTTCTTCGTAGGTGATTTGTGGTCGGCAATGGCATATAGTCGGTGCTCGCACATCTAATCTGAGTCCTCTCCAATGAAAGTGTCGCTGAACGTGTCCTGCAGTACGCTGTGAATTCTGAACGAGACACGCCAAAGTAGTTCCACAATACCGAGCAGGGCTAATATTGCGACCGGAGTAGAAAAGCTGCCCATAATTACCAGCTGCGATATAGGGGGTAGGCTCCATATCGTCAGCGTAATTGCCATCAGCATCAGAATGCTGTTGCGAAGAATGCTGCGCAGTCCACCCCTATTGAGCAGCCGCAAGTTAGTGATGTTTCTACGAAAGATGACAGCCGAAAGCCCATCTGTAAGTTTTCGCCGGACGGAAGACAGAGTTTTTCGCCGGCGCCATTGTAACTGGTCTCTTCAACACGGCATAGGCCAGTGCTTCGAGTAGACCATGGTGGACGTAGACTGAACTGCAATGCCTGCCTGTTGCCTAGTCAGGCTGCGCTTGACCGCCTTCCTCTTGCGGGCAGTCTGAAGAGTCATCCGACTCCCGTCCCATTCGGGATCTCATGCCTTCAATCATCGGCGATACACGTTCTCGACTTGCTGCTGCGCCCGCCGACACCTTTTCTCTTACCTGATTCCCAGTTCGAGTTGCCAGATTCCCTGCTCTTGAGCGCATCTCGGAGCTGCGCTCAAGAATGTCCGCGCGAATCTCCTCTCCTTTCTTTGGTGCAAATAGAAGGGCCAGCAATGCCCCGACTATTCCTCCAAGTAAGAAGCCAAGAGCGAAGGTAACTGTCCTGTCGTTGTGAGGCATGCCAATCCTCCTTAAAACTATGCACTTCTCAGCGCAATAAATCAGCGACGGATTTCCCGGATGGATATCAGGCTGCGGCTGCGCCACATTGCAAGTAGGTGCTGCTAGTGAAGTCCTCCAAGGTTTAGCAGTCAGGCAGACTTCTGATCCAACTTAAGTTTACTACCTTAACCATTGTCCGGAGCGAAAGCTGCCTTGTTAAATATGGCTTCAGACGGATTCCTTTAAGAATACTGCATTCGGTGTGGTGTGGTCGATCCCATCGCTAATTCGTACGACCGTAGCCATCAGACCGATCGAACGTATCTGGGCACGCTGCGATTGGAAGGTTACCATCTGCCCTTCAATATACTGCTCCTCCACGTAGCGGGCTGCCAGTATGCTCTCAAGAAGCCCCCTTCCTCCAATGATTAGTCCAGCAATAATCAGCGCGAGAACCCCCGCGAGGCAGATGGACAGCACTACCACGGGCAGACACGCAGTTATGCCGGCGGCTTCGAGAGCTATCACGGCTGCAGTTGCCAAGACCGCCACACGCACGACACCGGCCGCCAGAGAGGGAGGAATTGTCCCCTCTCGCTCCGCAGCCGTATGCACCGCACGTGCAAGACGTTCGCTGAACGTGGCTCCCACATAAAGCACGGACAGGATAACAAGAAGGATTGGACCGACCCCTCCTACATCGTCGCCGAGCCGAGAGTCGACTATCGCATAGCGAATGCCGACGAATCCAGATGCGACCGCTAAACATTCTGTGCCAGACTCGGGGCGCGCCTGAATGTGCCAGAAGCCGGATGCAAGCTTTTACTGCATTTCCTTGCATCCGGTCGACCTCTCCATCTGGCCGTCCAGTTAACGAGCCGTCTTGGATGAGTCGCGGAGTGCCTCCGGTGGTGCAGAAGGAGACCCTTGAGTTGCCGGCGTCTGATGGGAGCGCGCATGGTTTGCCTCTGCTGCTGAAACTGCCTGTGATTGCTCGACGCAATGACCTATACAAAGCGGGCCTGTCACTCGTTAATTATACCACCGAACACCTGTAATACCGCGCAAAACGGGTATGCCGTTGTATTATTGCTATTGAAATAATCGCTCTCCGTCGATTCTCGCGGGCGCCTCTGCTCTGAAAGTTGCATCTCCCGCGGAATCACCGGCTTTTCGCGTGAAAACAGGACCTGGGCCTCACAGCTCGGTGATGACCGTCGCGACCGGCGTACCCCCTTTCGTATTTAGTCCTGACGCAATAAACTAACCGCCAGGAGAGTTACTCTTCCTATGAAGGGGGCCAATAGCAATACAGCGAATGAAAGGAGTTAACGATGAGTGCGCCGTGTCACGCGGTGTAAGGTACTTGGCATAAGACAGGAAACATTCAAGAAATATGTTTGAAGGAGCCACTTTACGTCGAACTCGAAAGAGTTTGGCGAAACATAGCATAGTGGAAAAGCGGGAGCAGAGGGAGGCGTTTTACCGTCTGAGACCCGCAACCTTCGATTGACACGGTGAAAGCTACACTGCCTGAACCTCAGTTTCAAGTTGGTTTTATAACTAACCCATCGGTAGCCGCGCCTATAATCCGATGTCACTCGATGCAATAGCGAGGGTCATTGTCCCTAATAACCTAAAGCAGGTTAAGTGCAATCTTGGCGAGTGAAACACTACTAATGAAGTAGTTCAAGAAACGAACGAGGCACCTAAGTCAGACTATTACAACTTACACGAGACGGAACACGGGATTGCCTAAGGGTCGAGAGACCTGTGGTAACGGAGTCCTCGTAGTACTCAAAGAATGGAGGTGGGGAAAGCCCACTACATGGGGAAGGTGGACAGGTAGGAAAGCGGCTAAGAAAGGGAGGCTTGCACAAAGTGCATAATGCCGCAACTAACAAAGCCATACATAGAATCCTACTGGAGAGCCGGATGCATTGAAAGGTGCACGTCCGGTTCGGGGAGGAGGGATTGGAAAAGTATCCAGTAAAATGGACAACTCGCCGGTCCTCTACTCTACCCGGATACTGCCTGAAGTGTAGAGAGAGCCGAGAGATGCAAGAGGCCGAGCAGGTCACGATGAAGAACGGCCGGCCGGCGACCCACGGCAAGTGCGCCGAGTGCGGGACCGGGATGTATAGGATAGGGAAAGCTTCCTGAATGGTAATTTGAAATCATGAACCGCCTACAGTCCCTATCCTTGGCACTCGCAGCCTCGGCGCTGCTGCTCATCGGCCTGCTTGCAGGCACACGCAGTGCAGGCGTACATGCCCAGCAGGGCGACGCTCCTACGCCTACGCCTGCCACTGTGCCAGGTCCCGTATTCGACATCCAAATCCTTCCGACGGAAGGCAAAATCTCGCCGCCCAAGTATCCCAACTTGGATTCCAAGCTCAACCACATCGTAGAGCAGACCCTGACAGGCCGGCTCACTGCACAAGCCGCGGCCGCAAGCGCGCCCATGCATTACGGTCAATCTGTCGCCGTTACGCTATACGTCATCGAGAGCTACGCCGATGCTATAGCCTCTTATCTCGAAGCCAATGGCGCGTCCCCGCGCAACATCGGCTCAGACTACATCGAGGCGTACATCCCCGTTTCCCTGCTTGCGGAAGCGTCCGAGCGGGAAGGTGTGGCCAGTATCCGAAGCATCGTCCCGCCAAAGCCTGAACAGGGCACGGTGGTGAGCGGCGGCGTTGCGGCGCATGGCGTCCCCTCCTGGCATGCCGCCGGCTTCAAAGGCAGAGGCGTCAAGATTGGCGTGATCGATGCAAGCTTCAAGGGCTTCGCCGGGCTGATGGGAAGCGAACTGCCCGCAACCGTCAATGCGAGATGCTACTCTGGCATTGGCAGTTTCACGGCTAGTCTCACAGACTGCATTTCCACGAGTTCCCCCGAAAGGTCAAGAAAGCACGGTACGGCGGTGACCGAGGCTGTGTTCGACATAGCGCCCCAGGCGGATTACTACATTGCGGACCCAGGTTCCCGCAGCGACCTACGTAGCACCGTCAGATGGATGGCGTCGCAGGGCGTCGATGTCATCAATATGTCGCTCGGCTGGACATTCTCAGGGCCGGGCGACGGCACTACTCCTTACAGCAATGCGCCGCTGGACAGCGTAGATGCGGCTGTGAGAGGCGGCATCATCTGGGTCAACTCCGCCGGAAACGCAGCCAGGGACTCGTGGTATGGAGCATTCGGAGACTCGGACTCCGACGGAGTTCACCAGTTCAACGCGGCTGGGAACGAATGCAACAGCGTAACTATCGACCTGGACCCCTTGGAAGGCTTCAGAGCGCAGCTCCGGTGGGCAGACTCCTGGGGTGGCGCAAGCAAAGATTTAAACCTGTACCTCATTCCCGAGTCCGGAAGCACCTCTCTCTGTCCGACGCCGTAGTTACCAGCGCGTATAATCAGTCGGGAGGCGGAAACGACACTCCATACGAAACGTTTAGCCGCAGTCATGGGGAGATAACCAACGGCGAATAATGCCTTGCCGTGAATCAAGTCAGTGGCGCTGCGCCGTCCTGGATTCAGATGCTGGTGTGGGGCGCGTCAGGTGACCTGCAGAATTACGTCTCTGCCCGCAGCATCACCAACCCTGCCGAGAGCAGAAATTCCGGCATGCTCGCCGCGGGGGCCGCGCGTATTAGCAGCATAAGCACGATCGAGAGCTTCAGCAGCCAGGGTCCCACGATTGACAACAGGACCAAGCCGGACATAGTCGGCGCTGACGGAGGCACGTCGAGTGCATACGGAACCTGGTACGGAACTAGCCAGGCCTCGCCACATGTGGCGGGCCTCGCCGCACTCGTGAAGCAGCGCTTCCCCACAAAAAGCCCATCAGGCATAGCCTCTTATCTCAAGACCAACGCGCTGGCCCGCGGCACTGTGCCAGACAATACCTGGGGCTACGGCTTCGCCAGGCTGCCTGCACTGCCCACCCCTGATCCGCTCTCAACTGACGCAACACTCAGCGGCCTGACGTTAAGCGACGTAGACTTCGGCACTTTCTCGTCAGACACCGAGTCGTACACCGCCAGTGTCGCCTACAGCGTATCGCAGACGACGGTCACCCCCACCGTGAACGATTCAGGAGCGGACTACTTCATCAAGCTCGACGGCGTGACTGATGCTGACGGCACGGTTTCGCTGGCCGTCGGCGAGAACGTCATCACCGTGGAGGTCACGGCAGAGGACGACACCACGACCAAGACTTACACCGTCACGGTCACGCGTGCCTCGCCCCTCTCGGCGGACGCGACGCTAAAGGCGCTGACGCTCAGCGACGTAGACTTCGGAACATTCGCCTCGGGCACCGAGTCTTATATCGCCAGCGTTGCCTTCAGCGTATCGCAGACGACGGTCACCCCCACTGTGAACGATTCAGGGGCGAAATACGTCATCAAGATAGGCGGCGTGACGGATGCTGACCGCACGGTATCGCTGGCCGTGGGCGCGAACGTCATCACCGTAGAGGTCAAGGCGGAAGACGATGATACCACGAAGACCTACACCGTCACGGTTACAAGGGCCGCACCGCCTTCTTCGGACGCAACTCTGAAGTCTCTCAGCCTCAGCAACGTCAGTATCGGCACATTCAATTCTGTAACCACCTCATACACCGCACAGGCTGCCTATAGCGTGTCTGAGACAACCGTCACACCCACCGTGAATCACTCGGGGGCAACGTCATAGCCATTGTCGTTACGGCGCAGGACGGCAACACGACACGGACTTATAGAGTAACGGTTACGCGCGCGTCGCAGGATGATACACCGCCGCCTTCGGACGCTCCTGTGACCGGTGAGTTGCCGACGGATGCCCCCAAGGTGAACTTCAGGGTGCCGGGCTACGCCCATGACTGGGTGGACATAGCGTGGGCCGTGCCGCAGAACAGGGACATCGCCATGTACGTGGTGCAGAGGTACGAGCACGACGGCACCGGGTTCGCGTTCTCCGACTGGAGCCTATCCGGTGACGTGGCAGGAGGAAGCAGTGCCGCCGAGTCCGGCACTGGCCTGACGGCCGATTCACTCTACAGGTACGACCTTGCACTGAAGAGCGACGACGGCACCGTCATCATCGAGAAGTCGCTGGAGGTAAGAACGCTTGCGGCCGGAGCGACAGCCCTCTCGGCTGATGCCTCTCTTAACGCCCTGTCACTGAGCGGTGTAGAGCTGGAACCCGTCTTCAGCCCCTTGGCATACCGCTACACCGTCAGTGTCGCCAACGACGTGACGCAGACGGCAGTCAACGCCGCGCCGAACAGCTCCTCGGCAAGTTACGTGGTCAAGCTCGGTGGAACGGAAGACGCGGGCGGAGTTCTGGACCTCGCTCCCGAAAGGAACGTGATCACGGTTCACGTGACCGCCGAGGACGGCGTGACCACTCGTATCTACACCGTAGTGCTTACACGAGAGAAGACGGCGGATGCGCTTTCCGGGAACGCCTCCCTGAGGGCCCTCTTCCTCAGTGGCATCGACTTCGGCACGTTCGATTCAGACACTACTTCCTACAGCGCTAATGTGAAGTACAGTGTGGCGCAGACGGCAGTCACTCCCGTGCGGAACGACGTCGATGCTAGCCATGCAGTCAAACTGGACGGCGTCGAAGTGGCCGACAGCGAGGTTGAGCTTGCTGTCGGAGAGAACGTCATAACGGTCGAGATCACAGCCGAAGACGGGGCCACTACTAGAACGTACACAGTGACGATTACCCGTGAAGACCTCTCTTTGTTCACTGGGCAACTCCCATCGGACGATCCGCCGCTCAACTTCCATATCACAGGCTACGATGAAGATGAGGTGAGCCTGGCGTGGGAGATACCGAACAACCGCGGCATCACCAGCTATGTGCTGGAGAGGCATGACCACGACGGCACTGAGTTCTTGCCCTCAGACTGGACTACATCCGGCAGCGCCGCTGGAGGAAGCGGCATCACCGAGTCCAACGCCGGCCTGACTTCAGACACGCTGTACAGGTATGACCTCGCCCTGATGAGTGACAACGGAACATCCATTATAGAAAAATCCCTGGAGTTACGCACACTGGCAGCCGGAGCTGCGGCGCTGTCGGCGGACGCCGCCCTGAGCACACTCTCTCTGAGCGGCGTGGAGTTGGACCCTGGCTTCAACTCTTCGACGTACCGTTACTCCGGCAGTGTAACCACTGACGTAACACAGACCACCGTCACGGCAACGCTGAACGACACTACAGCCAGCTATGTCGTGAAGCTCGGCGGAGCGGAAGACGCAGACGGCGTGATAGACCTCACGCCGGGCAGGAACGTGTTAACCGTACACGTCACCGCCGAGGATGGCGTGACCACCGGCGTCTACACCGTGGCTGTAACTCGCGCCAAGACCGAGGGCGCACTCTCTTCCGACTCTACGCTGAGATCACTCTCGCTGAGCGGCATCGACTACGGAACATTCGTACCGGACACAACCACATACACCGCGCAGGTTACTAACGACGTTACACAGACCACCGTGACTCCCGTAATGATGGACGTCGAGGCCGCTCACGTGATTAAGCTGGATGGAGTGGAGGACACGGACGGTGTAATCGACCTGACAGTTGGAGCCAACGTCATCACGGTGGAGGTGACGGCCGAGGACGGCGAGACTACTTTCACATACACGGTGACCGTGACGCGTGAAGAAGCCCCTGCACCGGAGCCCGAGCCTGAACCTGTGGAGACGTGCGTTCAGTCGGTTGAGACTGATGGCACCATCGAGGGCTCTTGGGCCGACACATGCCCGTCTGAGAAGAATGCTCCGGGAGGTGCAGGCGACAGGTACGCGCGCTTCTACACTTTTACGCTCGATGAGGCGGCTGATATCGTCATAAACCTGAGTTCGGATGAGGACACGTACCTCTACCTGCTGAATGGGCACGGCAAGGAAAGAGAAACACTGCACTCAAACGACGACATCGCAGTCGGTGGCGTGAACCTCAACTCCCGGCTGTCCGTGTCGCTGCAGCCCGGCAGCTACACAATCGAGGCGACGACGTACAAGCCCGCGACTTCTGGGAGTTTCACACTGACGATAGAGGGACTGGTTGAGGCAGAAGAAACGACACCGGAGCCCGAACCTGAACCCGAGGCCGATACCTGTATCGGGGCTATTGACGGCGACGGTACGATCGAAGGGAGTTGGGACGACAACTGTCTGTCGGACAAGGCGGCGCTGAGCGGCACGGGTGACAGGTACGCGCGCTTCTACACATTTACTCTTGAGGAGGCCGCGGACGTCAAGATCACACTCGAGTCTGGCGAGGACACCTATCTATATTTGCTCGAAGGACGCGGCAGGAGCGGGAACACACTGCACGAGAACGACGATATCCTCTTGGGCTCGAATACCAACTCACGGCTGTCGGTGACTTTGCAGCCCGGCGACTACACTTTCTATACGGTGGTGGACGCCAACTGGCGCCCGTGGCAAGTGCGAAGACACGTGCTCGGCGAACCCGTAAATCAGGATTCTGTGGTATACGAAGAGACCGACCCCGGTTTCTTCGTTTATGTGTCGTCCACTACATCCAGGGAATATATAGTCGTTGCCACTAGTGACCCCGTCACTTCGGAGGTGCGCCTCATCCCCGCTTCCTCCCCCGACTCCGCGCCTGTGCTAGTCTCTCCTCGTCGAGTCGGCCACGAATACGAAGTGGACCACCAGGGAGACCGTTTCGTGATCCGCACGAACGACACTCACAAGAATGCCCGCCTGGCGACTTCGCCCGCGAACGACCCTACCGAAAGCTCCTGGATGCCGTTACTGGAAGCCTCCGACTCGCACTACATTCGAGCCGTTGATGCATTCCAAGATTTCATTGCGGTAGAAGAACGCATTGATGGCCTGGACCACATACGCCTGATAGACCGTGCCGGGAAGTCAACCTTCATCACCTTTCCCGAATCGGCGTACGCCGCTCGCATAAGCACTAACCCGGAATTCGAAACGGTCACACTACGACTTGAGTACACGTCGATGGTGACACCAATCACCGTGTTCGACTATCACGTTGACACGAATGAACTCGAAGTGCGCCAGATACAGCAGGTCCCCAGCGGATACGATCCCTCAGAGTACGTTACGGAACGGGTGCGAGTCACGGCCCGCGATGGAGCGCAAGTTCCCGTTTCCACCGTCCGGCGCAAGGACACACCACTGGATGGCACTGCGCCCTTGTATCTGTATGGCTATGGCGCGTATGGCCATGCTATCCCGCCTTCGTTTTCCGCACGAATCCTATCGCTTCTGGATCGCGGGTTCATATTCGCCATCGCACACGTTCGCGGAGGTGACGATCTCGGATACCACTGGTATGAGGCCGGCAAACTGAACAAGCGCACTAACACGTTCAACGACTTCGTTGATGTCGCGCTGGGCCTGATAGGGCAGGGATACGGGACGGAAGGGCGTGTTGCAATCTCAGGGGCCAGTGCCGGGGGTCAACTAATGGGCGCCGTTGTGAACCAAGCGCCACAGCTTTGGGGTGCTGTTGTCGCTCATGTTCCTTTCGTAGACGTATTGAACACCATGGTGGATGACACTCTGCCCCTTACACCCATCGAATGGCCGGAATGGGGCAATCCCATCGCGGATAAAGCCGCCTTCGAGCTGATTCGTTCCTACTCCCCGTACGACCAATTGAAGTCACGAGACTATCCTCCGGTACTCGTCACCGCGGGACTGAACGATCCCAGGGTGACCTATTGGGAACCTGCCAAGTACGTGGCAAAACTGCGGGCATTGAAGACTGACGACAACCTGTTGCTGCTGAAGACCAACATGGGAGCGGGCCACGGCGGCAGGTCGGGAAGATACGACCGGCTGTACGAAGTGGCGGAGGACTACACGTTCATCCTCGCGAGCATGGGGCTGCTGGAGTAGCCGGGGCCCTCGCGGGCTAGTCGAGAATTGGACGGTGCTCACGACTGACTCGGGACACGCGAGAGGTCGCCTGAACTTCGGCGCTCTGACGATACTCTAGCGGGTTTTCTCCACCTACGTGGACTTGCACCATTCATCGACTGTTCAGGGGGCGGGCACTAGGCACGCTGCGGACTTCCGGATGTATCAAAGTAGGGAGGTCGACTCAACCTGAACTGCCACGCACGGACATCTTGCAGCGTGATAGGCGCACCCCTCTGAATAGTCCGGTAACCTCCACATCATCGCACTCGCGTCACTCGAACCGAGAAGTTGCTTACATCCGGCTCGATGAGTCGAGCCGCATCAACCACGCTCGCGAGTACCCACCCCGTCGAACTCGGTGTCCACTCTGGCAGCGTGACGAACACGCTTATATCTGACTGTGGAGCAACATGGCGGAATCGTGTCTCGACTGGAACCTTGACCATGTATTGCTCCTGCACATCCTCAAATGTTCTGAACTCGAATGGACCGATGTTCCTGTGTAGCAATGTGGCGACCAACTCGGAAACATCATGGCCTCCGAGCAGGCCTTGGTCGAAGGCGACTATCGCTTCGGCTCCCGCCTTCGAGTGCGTATTGAACCAGTTGAGCACAGACACGAGGTATCGAAGGCAGGACTGCGCGCCGGCCTCCAGTCCAGTTGCTGTCACCTGGAGGCCGGACAACTCGACGTCGCCAAACCGGCCGAGTGCGTCACTGAAACATTGAACCAATGCCGGCAACACCATGGGCGGATTGGTACTTCTCCGGCGCATCGGCAACGCTGTATAGCTCCGGCCTGGTGCCGGGTTCGTCGGTGTACTGGGTACCACGAAGGGTCCAATAT
Organism: Dehalococcoidia bacterium; assembly: GCA_965221045.1. Classification (GTDB taxonomy): domain Bacteria; phylum Chloroflexota; class Dehalococcoidia; order Lucifugimonadales; family JADFKI01; genus Bin90. The sequence continues at coordinate 2,896,637 of OZ244863.1, read as the reverse complement.
TCAGTCCGACCTGTACAAATCCGATACGGTATGGGTCAGTATCGGCGGTAATCTCCGCTTCCTCCATCGACCATAGCAGCGGGCTGTCATCGGAGGTGGTACCCCACCGCATCAATTCAGCCCGCTCCCTGAAAACGCTGTAGAGGTCTTCTTCCTGGGAATCGATGGTCGCCATGCCGGATAGCTGTCCGAAAGCCTCAAGGAAAAGCGTTGACAAGATTGCTGATCTCCGTAGCCGGGTTCGGGCGGGCGGCATTGTGCTTGTCGATGCTCAAGAGAATTGTCCGCTTAAGTGTCGAGCGAGAGTATCACCCCGGTAAATTGCCATGCTAGCAGATTACGACACTTCGACAGTTTCGCACGAGCCCCGGACTTGGCCTCGCAGTTCGGTGCCCGGACGCCTGAACTGGCATGCTCTTTCGCATTCACTCCGAACGGAATAAACTCATCACAAGGACAATTCCCTTTCCTATGAGGACGCGCAATGGCAAGGCCGGTCGAATCCAATCTGACTATATCGTGTCTGCAGTGCGAATGGTCTATCGAAACGATGAACACCTCCGCGGCGCTGTCAACTGCACTCCTCGAAGAGGTGCAAACGCACGCGGACCGGCACTAGCAGCACGCAATTGATATCGTCCAGCGGCTGAGGCTGTACAGTGCGAACTATGTTGAACCGACACCACCTACTCAGGACACGCGAACTGCTGCAGCCAGGCGCGACTCCGGAATCCAGACCGGATTCCTGGACAGGACACGCCGCCTCGATCAGTAAAAGACCAAGTATGTTATGAAACTTAGAGGAACTGAATGAAACAGTGGATTCGGCGTAAATCCGTTATCGGTGGGACCGTCGGCATTTTCCTGGCACTGGCATTGAGCTTGACCCTCGTGTTCGATGGAGAGACCGTTAAGGGAGACACCGCTAATGATGATGCCATCGGCGAACCTCTCGACGCTGCTACCAAGGCTCAGCTTCAGAGGGGCCACCTAAAATTCATCGCGGAAACCGGCCGCGTTATTGTCAATGTGCGTGGAGTTCGGGAGATCGTCTAGGATCCACCAGAACTGCCGACTCTCAAAGAGTCCATCCTCAGGGCTACAGTAGCAAAAATAATAAACAACCCGATCTACTATCCCTTTGCACGCAGGAGTATATGCAATACCTGAAGGAGCAAAAGAAGTCCTCAGGAATAGAAAACGACCCTGCAAACCATTCGTTCCCTGCTTGCAATGCGATTCCTGACGGCATTTACCGGGGGCGTACATAGTGTACCTGGCTTCCCAGAGTCCAAAAAGTAGGTAGTGCCTGGCAGCCGTCGAAAAATCAGTGACGCTGAATACGCTCGCAGGTACCGCTCGATTCCGATTGCTGCGGTCAGGGCAGAATTGCGGTAGGAAGACAACACCTTCAACTGGCCCGGTCAAATTATTGACGCAAGAATCCTGATGGATAAGGTTGGACTTTTACAATCTTCATGCCGCTGCAAGATCAGTAAACCGATTCCTGGTTTGAAAACTCCAAGGGGCGAAAATTGCCAGTCGTCCTGACTCGCAGGAATACGTTCATTGCCCTTGCGCTAGTGTTGATATCACTTGTTGCAGGCGTTCTCTATTTCGACCTTCGGGACACCTCCGGTCCTAAAGTCGGCTACTGGCCTTCCCTCACGATGGTTTACGAAATTGATGGTGCGACGTCAAACGGGGAGACGACCAGAGAAGTACACCGCCTCGAGTATCGCTCAGTTTCAGACTGGACCGCCACGGTGATCGAATCCGACCCATTCGAGTCTCTCGCGCTGGGTACGGTAAGCAATGTCGGCTCATATGAGCGCCTGAAGGGTAAGAAGGTCGAGTCTTACGACTCAATGACTAATGATGTCATAGTGGATAAAAGAACTGAGGGAGGCATATTTATCCCGAATGGCCATCTGATTCCGCTTTACTATTTCGTTGCGAACCCGACTAAAGCCTCCGACGGAACACCCTACACCGAGACGGCTACAACAACCACAGTCTGCTATCGTTCCGAATGTGAAGAGAACGTCAGTGGGCTGGCCTTCAAGTGGGGAGGTGGCTTGGAGCGGATAGTGCTCGACGACAAGAGGTGGGGAATTGCCCTTAAGTCCGGGGACTCGTTCGTAGTCCGCGAGTTGATACTGGATGCGTCGAAGGACTGACGCTTCTCTTCCTCACTGCCGCATAAGATTCAAAGAGTGTCGAGTGTGATGCAATGAAATGATCAGGAGAGTGGGTATAGCCTTATGGCTTACGGTTCCGGTCCAACAGGGTTCTTATCGTTTCGCCTCATACCGGTAATTGTCGCAGTTATGGTGACCGGGCTGCTGGTCTTCGTTGCCTGCCTCATGGTCTGGTATAACCTCGGTGGGGGCGCATGGCGCAGCGGAGTGAGCGTGAGGGATGTGAAGATGGCCGCCCCGGACAGGCTCATACTCACTGTCGCCTCCTGCCACGGAGCCCCGAGGGTGTTGATGTCGCGGGAGACGGATGTGGACGTGCAGGTTAAGGTCATTGCCTTCTCCACCCCGTTCCATGGAGGATTGGACTGCCTCGAGTTCATTAAGGTCTACCTTGAAGAGCCACCGGGTGACAGGGACATCGTCGACTTGCACACCGGGCAGACTTTTAGTGACGCCCTTCAACCGTACGCGGATGCGCAGCCGCAGCGTGACTGGAGAATAGTGGAGGTGTCGGGACGGCCGAGTCAGCCGGGATTCTCCCTACGCCTGCCTTTTGGGTGGGAACTGCGTGAACTCCCGGATACCGATTCATACTTGGGCGAGGTGATAGGCGATGAGGAGTACGACTGACATTCAACTACGGCAGGTACGCATGGAACCTGGACCCGGCCGACGATCCGGCGCACGAATACTTCGTCTCATACGAAGACATCGGCGGCCTGGAAGCGAAGCTGCTCATTTCCATGAACGCCACTCAGGGCTACACTGGTGTCTACTTCGCTAGCCTGGATGGTCCCGGCTTGAGCATTGTGGGAGAAAACTTGCTGCCTAACCAGCGGCCGACCGCCATAGCCGTGTTCAGGAGCGTCCGCGTTGCCAGCCGCGAATCGCTCAACGATCCGAAGGTCGAATACAGCATGACCGACCTGACCGCATGGTATGAGTCCGTGAGCATCATCATCTGGCAGGTACCCGGGGTCTGGTTCACAGACTTGAACGAAGTGAATAACCGCATTGAGATCGGCATAGGGCCACGTCGCGAGGCGCGGGAGAAAGTGGAAGCTGCAATAGCGACGACGGGTGTTCCGCGGGGAGCCATTGCGATCGAGATTGGATGCCCGGACATCAGCCGATGGTCTCCTGACCACGGGAACCCTCCGGACGAGACGTTCGTCCGCGCCATAGACTACTCACTGGAGGTTGAGGACCAAGTTCCTTATGGAGAAACAGTGCGGATGAAGATAAGGCTGCGGAACTTCAGTGACGATTCAGTGAGCTGTCCCCTCGGCGGCAGGCCTCCTCAAGACTTCTTGGTCTCGACGCCCGACGGTGATCCAGTATGGAATTGGAAGTGTGGCGGAATCACGCTCTCGGTGCTGGACGGTGAAACTCTGGAACCCGACGAGGAGTTGGAGTTTATCGGCGAGTGGGAGCAGGTGGACAACCTTGGAGTGCCCGTTCCTCCCGGCACATACCTGTTAAGCGGATTCCTGGACCTGGAGCATCCTGAGACGCTCGTAACGTCCCAAAGCTTGGAAGTACTCACGTGAGACTTGTCGTCTCGTGGCTGGTCGCTGCCCTGTCCTTAGTTGCTGCCTGCACCAATGCTACGCCGTCCGAGGTCACTCAACCAGGACGCGGCACCCAGCCGTCCATTGAGGCTGTATACAGCGGGGTCGTATCCATGGTTGGCGGTGAACCAAGGAGAGAAGAGGGGATGAGCCGTCAAACACAGAAGACAACCTGACTTACGGATGCAATGAAATGCCTACAATTGTTGCACCTGCGGCAGTTCCGAACTTACAGTCTGACGCAGCGACAGATTCGCCAGTGCGCGCGCCCACTCCACTCCGCAGTCTCTCTTGCTTTGCTATCAAGTTTTCAGTAGTTTTGTTTCATGTCAGACGCTACTGCGCCTATACAGGACTCGGCACAATTGACGACTGCTGTCTCCGGTCAGCGTGCGGCGACGCAGACAGCAGCAAATGCACACAGGGTACGCATCTCTGTGCGCCTTCCTCGGGGTCCGCGGCTGAACACCTTCGACTCACTCTCCAACCGTAATTTCCTCTTTCTGTGGATCGGGATGCTGTTCCTCATGGCGGGGGCGTAGATGCAGATGCTGGCTCAGAGCTACCTCGTATATGACCTCACAGGCTCAGCCTCGGTTCTCGGCATCATAAACCTGGGCATAGCGGTCCCTATGCTTACCATTCCTCTCTTCGGCGGCGTGGTCGCTGACAGGTTCGAGAAGAAGACGATCATACAGGTGGCACAACTCGTCGCCGGCTCTCTGGCTCTGGTGACCGGCCTGGCAATCGATTTCGAGGTCATAGCCTGGCAGCACCTCCTCATCTCATCTATGGTAACGGGCGGGCTGTGGGCGTTTGTGATACCTGCGAGACAGGCCATCATTCCCCAGATTGTTGGGCCTGAGAAGATAACGAATGCGATGGCGCTGAACGCGGCGGGCATCAGCGGAACTACGATGGCCGCGCCGGCGCTGGCAGGAGGCATATACGCCTTAGTTGGACCATAGAACGTATTTTATCTCATAGGTGCGTTAACGCTGGCATCGGTCGTCCTGACCACATTTATACCCAAGACAGGTTCGGCCTGGGACAGGTGCAGAAAAGACAGATGTGCTCCGCGACATCGCCGATGGCATCTCCCACATGTGGCAGCGCCGAATTCTCTTCGTACTGCTTCTGATGGGACTGGCTGCGACCATGCTTGCAATGCCCTTCCGGTTTATCCTGCCGGTGTTCGTCGTTGACATCTACCGCCAGGGGCCCGACTCGATGGGTGTGCTCGTCGGTCTAATGGGAATGGGTTCACTGTTCGGCTCACTTTACGTCGCTTCAATGGGACAGCGCTATAGGGGCATGGGCTTGATAATCGCGTCGATGATGTCCGGTCTTGGCCTCGTATTGATTGCTGCAATACCCGTATACAATGTCGTCGCCGTAATAATGGTTCTGCTGGGCATAGGTGACTCAGGACGTCAGGCGCTCAACCAGACGCTGATAATCGAAAAGGCAAGTCCCGAGTATCGTGGAAGAATTATGAGCCTGTTCATGCTCAACTATGGCCTGATGCCACTCAGCATCACGCCCGCAGGCTTCCTCACCGACTACCTTGGTGGGCAGACGGTCATCGGATTCATGGGCTTGGCGCTCATTGCGGTCATGATTTTCGTACTGCTGACCCAGGGACGGCTAAGACGCCTGCCGTAGATTATGGTCGATGGTCAGCGCTCTCACTCAGACCGGATACGACATGGTGCTGGTCGAAACCGAGCACCTCCTTCACAACGCCGAAACCCTCACTAACTTCCTGGTCATGGTGCGTTACGCGGTCCTCCGCAAACGATGACAATCCTATGAGTTCCTTGAGGGCATCATCTTGAGTGCTGACGCCTGACGGGCCTTCGATGTCGAAGTAACTGGGATAATTGAACCCATGACAATATGACTTGCCCCCATCTTAGCGCCAGTTGGAATGTTAGATTTGCCGCTCAATGACCCTTTCAACTTTGCATTGAACCATCACCAACGGTTACTGGCCCCTAAAGCCCGCTAAGCCAGGAAAACATCGTCTCAAACAGCTCTCCCTCGCGTCCGATGTAGCCGTGGTTGGCTCCGTCAATCTCGCTAACCTGAACGTGCGAGTGGCCTGCGGCTCCTAGGCCGCGCCGGGCCGCGCCGCAAACAGGGAGCTCCTCTGGCCCACCAACGGCGCACTCCTCCGAACCGAATATGAAGAGCGTGGGGCAGCCCGAGTTCGCCGCGTGCATGGTCACACTGTAGCGATTGTCCCGATTGAAGCAATCCACGTAGGCGCGCGCGCTCCACATTGAACCCCATGGAACTCCCGGACGCAGCAGCGCGTCAGGACGGCCCTCCGCGACGTTTCGTTCCGACTCCCGAAACGGCCCCGAGAAGTCCTCTCCGTGCAGAGCGATGATCCCTTCGTGGTCGTACTCGCCCGGGGACACTGGGATAACCGCAACCACGTTTGCGAACCTCTCTGTTGCTTGCGCGTAGGCGGCCCGCACGGCCCCACCGCTGTGCCCACAGATGGCTATGCGGCGGTGTCCTCTCTCGCGCAACAGCTCCAGCCAAGCCCCGAAGTCCGCTCGCGAGTCATCGACGGACTCGAAGGCGTAGCCGGCGAGCGGCCCTCCCCTGACACCGTTTGCGACATGGTCGTGGCCCCGACGGTTAGCTGTCAGAAAGGCAATGCCCTGCTCCGCCATGCACCGGCCCATCTCAAGGTAAAGGCTGCTGTAGAAGTAGCCGCCATCGCCGTGAAAGAACAATATGGCATCCACCGAATAGGATCGGCCCGCGTTGGACGGCTTGAAATACGCGCCGGACAGCGCAATCCCCTCAGGTGTCGTAACTTCGACCAGGTCCGCAAGCATCTCGCCTCCTTTTCTGTCTGATGCCATTCGTAGTTTGGTTCAGAAAGCGCTTGTTATGGTAACCATTGTTGCTAGTTCATTGCAAAGCTGAAATAGACCACTAGGTCTCCTTATCCTGTGAGTTGACACGCCCATTAAGGCGATTGACTCCGTCATTTGGGGTCACATAGTGCGAACATCCTAGAAGTGCAACCTGGCAGAATATGGCACGATTTGTCGATGGTCAGTTCAGGTAGGGGTGCCTTATGGCGGAAATCGTGAGAAGATTACGGACAACCGTGGGCGTCGAGGTTTACTCGCGGGCTTTCTGGCTCACCTTTGCAGTGAAGGCCGTGTTGATCTGCCTGCTGGTGTTCTGGGCACTCTCGGGGCTGCAACAATTCGAAGGTAAGGTGTTCCTCTGGCGTCTGGTCACTTACCCGATTGCCGCCCTGGTGGTTCCTATTACCTGGGGCTTGACTGGGAGGAGGGCGTCCTACCACTACACAGTTGACATCCTTCTCACTCTACCCTTCCTCATCGACACCGTCGGCAACACGCTGGATCTATATGACACGATCTGGTGGTGGGACGACGCCAACCATCTCGTCAACTGGACACTGCTTTCGGGCGCCATCGGCGCCTTGGCATGGCGAAACCATGTAAGAGCTTGGGGAACACTGGCCTATGTGGCCGGTTTCGGCGCCACGACAGCCATCGTGTGGGAGATCGCGGAGTACGTCGCCTTCATTCGCAACTCCTCTGAGTTTGAAACGGCCTACATAGACACATTGGCCGATCTTGCCCTGGGGCTTACCGGCTCAACTGTTGCCGGTGTAGTGGCCGCTCTTGCGCCGTGCGGAGGGAAGAGAGATGGTTCTGGAACTGCCAGTCGACTTCGCTGCTGATAGTGGCGGCGAATGTCGTGAACGGCACTAAGTATGTCCCGCTCGTGTCCAACATGTAGCCCGCGAACAACGGCGCGAATAACATGGCTATGCTCATCGGAAGCTGCGATATACTCATGATGGTCGCAGAAGCCTTTCGACCGAAGTAGTTCCCACGGATGGCAGCCGTCAGGGGACTGAGACCACCGAACACGATCCCGTACATGAGGCGAATATGTATGACATTGGGGCGCTCGAAGCCATCTGCCCTATGGTGAGCGTCCAGAAGCGGACGTCTTGAGAGCCGCACCGCAGTGATGCCAGGCTCGTCGTCCATTTCGGGGCTGCCGACGCCCTTCCCAAGTCTGAGGTCGTGTTGACTTTCACACCCCCCAAGGTTACATTATAGACTCTCGTCCTGAATGAAAAGGAAGGGCCTCATGATTCCATCTCAGTTTGAGTACTTCGCCCCGGAAACGCTTGACGAAGCAGTTTCCCTACTTAACGAACACGGCTCCGAAGCCGTCGTGCTAGCCGGCGGTCAGAGCCTGATACCACTGATGAAGCTACAGTTGGCCGCCCCCGAGTATGTCGTGGACATTAACCGCATACCCGGACTGGCTGACATCAGTGAAGAAAACGACTTCCTCCGTATTGGGAGCCTCACACGAGAGGCCGACCTGGACAGATCGGAGATCGTCCGCGCCAAGTATCCCATCCTCCAAGACACAACATCTGTCATCGCCGATCCATTAGTACGCAATATGGCTACCGTAGGCGGCAATCTGGCGCACGGAGACCCTGCCAACGATCATCCCGCCACTATGCTGGCTCTGGGAGCGCAAGTGGTTGCTGTGGGAGCAGCCGGGCAGCGTGTAATCTCGGTGTCGGACTTTTTTGAGGGACCTCTGACGACTACCCTCAATCAGGGGGAAATCCTCACGGAAATCAGAATTCCCACACCTCCACAAGGCAGTGGCGGTGCCTACCTGAAGCTTGAGAGAAAGGTGGGCGATTACGCTATTGCCGGGGTTGCCGCCGTGATCAGCGCAGCCGATGGAGTGTGCCAGCAAGCGGGCATCGGCCTGACTAACGCCGGACCGATTCCCATTAAGGCAGGGATGGCCGAGGCCTTCCTCGTGGGCAAGAGGCTGGATGATGAGACGATTCGTGAGGCTGCGCGGCTGGCATCGCAAGAAGCTCAGCCCTCCGCGGACTTGCGGGGCTCCGAAGAGTACAAGCGTGACATGGTAAGAGTGATAGCCGGTCGAGCGCTACGTCTGGCCTTGGAGCGAGCCGGCTAGTGGTGCGGGCAAACTCACCCGCTCCGGAAGATTCAACATAACCACAGAAGTGAGTCGAGCGCCATGGTTCAGATCAAAGTTACAATCAACGGAGAGGAACGAACAGAGGAAGTGGAACCCAGACTCCTTCTGGTCCACTTCATTCGTGAATCGCTTGACCTTACGGGGACTCACATCGGTTGCGATACAACGCACTGCGGGGCTTGCGTCGTCCTTATGGATGGAAGGCCAATCAAGTCATGCACTGTCTTTGCCGTCCAAGCCAATGGCCGTGAGGTAAACACTGTGGAAAGCCTGGAACAGGGCGGAGAGCTTCACCCCATCCAGGAGGCTTTTACCGAAGAACACGGTCTGCAATGCGGCTTCTGCACCCCTGGAATGATGATGACAGGCGTCGCGTTTTTGCAAGACAATGCCAGCCCATCCGATGATGAGATTCGTATGGCCATTTCTGGCAACCTGTGCCGCTGCACCGGGTACGTAAACATTGTCAAAGCCTACCAATCTGCTGCTGAGAAGCTACGTGAGAGGAGTGCGTGATGACTATGCGAACACCGCCCGAAATCGGCGGTATGGGACACTCGGTCCGTCGCAAGGAAGATCCCCGTTTCATCCGAGGCAAGGGCAACTACGTCGATGACCTCAAGCTCCCGGGAATGCTTCACCTGGATATCGTGCGTAGTCCGGTGGCTCACGCCCGAATTAAGAGCATCGACGCAGAGAAAGCTCTGGCTCTCCCCGGAGTTCTGGCGGTCATAACCGGAAAAGACTTAGAGCAGTACAACCTCGCCTGGATGCCCACCCTGATGGGCGATACCCAGATGGTCCTGCCAGTGGATACGGTCATGTTTGACGGGCAAGAAGTAGCCGCCGTGCTGGCCACTGACCGGTACACCGCTGCCGACGGCGTCAACCTGGTGGATGTTGAATACGAGCCTCTGCCAGTAGTGGTCGATCCCTTCAAAGCTCTGGAACCGGACTCCCCAATTGTTCGAGAAGACAAAGAGGAGAAAAGTAACCACATCTGGCACTGGGAGGTCGGTGACCGGGACCGCACCGACCGTGCCTTCAGCCAGAGCGATATAACGGTCAAAGAGGATATCTACATACCGCGTATCCATGTCTCCTCTATTGAGACCTGTGGCTGCGTCGCACAGTGGGACTCGGTCCAAGAAAAACTGACCGTGTGGATGACCACTCAAGCTCCCCACGCCATCCGGACAGTCCTCGCCTTAGTTGCCGGTCACCTGGGATTGGCGGAGCACAAGATCAGGGTCATATCTCCGGATATTGGAGGCGGCTTCGGCGGCAAGGTGCCGGTCTATCCCGGCTATGTTCTGGCAATCGCTGCCTCCTTCCTCACGGGTCATCCCGTGAAGTGGGTCGAGGACCGCATGGACAACCTCATATCCGCCTCCTTCGCCCGGGACTACCACATATCCGCGGAAGTGGCTGCCCGTCAAGACGGAACGATGGAGGCTCTGCGAATCAAGACCGTTGCCGATCATGGCTATACGGACGCTGCCGCCAACCCATCCAAGTTTCCGGCAGGCCTGTTCCACATCTGCACCGGTTCCTACGACTTCAGTGACGCCTTCGTTGAGGTGGACGGCGTTTACACCAACAAGCCACCCGGTGGGATTGCCTACCGCTGCTCATTCCGGGTCACCGAAGCTGTGTACGCGGTGGAGCGCATGGCGGACATCGTGGCACATGACCTTGGAATCGACCCCGCCGAGTTTCGCATGAAGAACTTCGTCAAGCCGGATGCCTTCCCCTATCGATCAGCTCTGGGCTGGGAATACGACAGCGGCAACTATCAGGGCGCCCTCGAAAAGGCGATGGACATGATCGGCTACGAAGACCTGCGGCGTGAGCAAACCGAGAAGCGTGAGCAGGGAGAGTTGATGGGCATCGGCATATCCAGCTTCACTGAGATTGTGGGTGCCGGTCCCTCCCGGCACTTCGACATTCTGGGCATCAAGATGTTCGACAGCGCCGATATTCGGATTCACCCGACGGGCACGGCCACAGCCCGCTTCGGCACACGCTCCCAAGGACAGGGACACGAAACTACCTACGCCCAGATTATCGCCGAGGAACTGGGCATACCTGTAAGCGATATCGCTGTGGAAGAGGGAGACACCGATACTGCTCCTTATGGTCTGGGCACCTACGCCAGCCGCAGCACCGCCACCGCGGGGGCTGCCGGAGCCGTTGCGGCACGGAAGATTAGAGACAAAGCAAGAGCCATCGCCAGCTACCTTCTCGATGTTGGCGAGGAGGATCTGGAGTGGGAGCCCGGAAAGTTCTTCGTGCGGGGCTCTCCGTCTTTGTCGAAGACCATTCAGGAAATCGCCTTCGCCGCCTACACCGACCACCCGCCGGGTATGGAGGCCGGGTTGGAAGCACACTCTTCGTATGACCCGCCTAACCTTACCTATCCCTTCGGCAGCTACATCTGCGTCGTGGATATAGACAAGGGGACCGGCGAGGTCAAATTACGCCGATTTGTAGCCGTGGACGATTGCGGCAACATAATCAACCCGATGATTGTAGAAGGACAGGTCCACGGTGGTCTGACGATGGGGCTGGCACCCGCGCTCTATGAGGAGATTGTGTACGACGAGAACGGCCAGAACCTCACCAGCACGTTCATGGACTATTTGCTGCCGACCGCTGTGGAGACTCCAGCGTGGGAGACCGACAAGACTTGCACACCGTCTCCGCATCATCCCCTTGGAGCCAAAGGAATCGGCGAGTCGGCTACTGTCGGCGCTCCGGCTGCAATCGCAAACGCAGTTGTGGATGCCCTCTGGCATCTTGGAGTACGCAATATCGATATTCCCATCACCCCTGCCAAGGTGTGGCAGGCATTGCGCGAAAACGGAGTGACCGACTAAGAGTCGTTCCGCATAACATCAAAGAGTTGTTTATCAAGAAAAGTCCTCTGAACCGACATGCAGGCTGTCCTCAATGGACAGCCTGCGACCATCAGACGCACAAGGCAGGCAGATATGTTCGATGACCTGTTGGAACAAGCCACTGTCCTAAAGGAACAGAGCAAGCCTTTCGTTCTTGCGACCGTTGTCGCCTGCAAGCCGCCTACTTCGGCAAAACCGGGTGCCAAGGCTATCGTCCAGCAAGACGGAAGCTTCCATGGCTGGGTCGGCGGCAGTTGCGCCCAGCCCCTGGTCACGCAGGAATCGCTGAAGGCTTTACAGGACGGGCAGGCTCGGCTTGTGCTTCTGGCCCCCAATCCGCAAGAGGTGGATGTCGGGCTGGAGGGAACCGTACTCATCCCAATGACATGTCAGAGTGAAGGCACGCTGGCTATCTATCTGGAGCCTTGTCTGCCCAAGCCCGAACTGTTTGTGATCGGTCAGTCCCCCATGGCGCGGAGTTTGGCCGCACTGGGCGACAGCCTGGAGTTTCGGGTTTACGCCTGCGACCCGTCTGCCACCAGAGAACTGTTCCCCAACGCCGAGACGCTGGTGCAACAACTGAAAGGTATGAGAGAACTGATAGGCCCTCGCAGCTATGTAGTAGTAGCAACTATGGGACACTATGACGAGGAGGCACTTGAGGAGATTCTCAGCGGTAAAGCCGGTTATGTTGGGCTGGTTGCCAGTCCGAGGAGGGGACGCGCTGTCATTGAGTATCTTCAGGGCAGAGGCATTTCCTCTGATGCGCTGCAAAGAGTGAAATATCCGGCGGGGCTGGATATAGGCGCCGAGACGCCGGAAGAGATCGCCCTGAGCATTCTGACCGAGATTGTCCAGAGAATGCGCGCCGATTGGAAGGGGGTTTCGCCGGAGCCTGCGACGCAAGCCACTCGGGTAGACTCCATAGACCCTATCTGTAATATGACAATCAATGTGGCCGAGTCCCGCTACCATTCCAACTACAACGGGACTACCTTCCACTTCTGTTGCCTGAGTTGCAAGGAAGAGTTTGAGCGGGCGCCCGACAGATACGCAGTGCCTGTCAGCTAGATCCGTCAGTCCCGCTTGTATTGCACGGCTAACACTTCCGCCAAAATCGCCACTGCCAGTTCGGCAGGAGTGCGAGACCCTATGTCCAGTCCGATGGGAGATCGGATGCGGGCCATTTCAGCATCACTGAAGCCTTGCTGCTTCAATTTTTGCCTACGTCCCTCATGAGTGAACCGACTGCCCTGTGCGCCGATATATCGTGCCTCGGACCGAAGGGCGTATGCCAGCGCGGGGATATCGAACTTCGAGTCATGAGTAAGGACTACCAGAGAGGCGTAGCTGTCCAGCGTGACCTGCGACAGCGCTTCCTCGGGCCAGGCATGGATTAACCGTTTGGCATCTGGGAAACGTTCCGGTGTTGCCAGGGCGCTGCGCGCGTCAATGACAGTTACCTGAAAGCCTACTTCTGAGGCTAGGCGGCACAGGGAGATGGCAGTGTGGGTAGCGCCGACGATCAGCAGGCTGGGCGAAGGACGAATTGCCTCGAGAAACACCAGCGCCTGCTCACCCTGCCAGGGCAAGTTGACCACTTTCGCCCCTCCAACTTGCAGCAACTGGTCGCTCTCTTCAGCTATAAGGTTATCGAGCGAAGGATCTATCGATCCGACGGATCGGCCTTCGATCAGCCTCGTTAGCTTGCGGCAGGTCAAAGGCTCTGGCGCCAAACCGATAGCAAAGACTACTGCCTCCTCAAACTCCACGGCCCGGCGAAAGATGCCCCACTCACGGTCAGAAATAAACGGCTCGATCAAAACGTCGATAGAGCCTCCACAACTCAGCCCCACCTCAAACCCCAATTCGTCGGCAATGCCGTAGTTCACCACCTCCGGATTGCGACTGTCTAGAATCTGCATCGCCCGCTCGAAGACGTCGGCCTCGACGCAGCCACCACTCACCGAGCCGGACAAGCGTCCACTACGTGTCATAAGCAGGCGCGCCCCGGGTGGTCTGGGAGCCGAACGCTGGACTTGGATCACAGTTGCAAGTGCGATTTCCTCGCCCTCGCTTTGCCAGATGTCCAAGTCGGGGAGTATCTCCTTCACTTCGCCCTCACCTCCTCAGATGCGCTTTCTTGATGGGACATACGAAGGCTACGCTACGCCGTTCGGCCTGATGATGAGTATATTGTGGGGTACACTTCGGGTCAATAGACGTTCAACAGCGCACATGATCGATATTGTCAGGGCAGCGCATTAAGGGGTGATGCAAGAAAAACCCGATTTTGTTGCAGTCGACCAACATCCCCCTACCTGAGCACTCCCCTTGAACCTGAAAACGTACCCCGAATAAGCAACAATGACTCGGAGACAGTGTTGCACGGGAAATTTGCAGGACCGGCGTCGTAACTGTCGCATAAGTGCAACTTAGGCTGCCTTAACTGCAACTAACTGTGCATTGACTGCACCTTCGCCCGCGATAAGTGCAACTTTGAGGTCAGTATGGCAGCAGAACCCGTAACCGCCGTCGCACGACGCCGCAGGCCCCGCGGCCAGCACCCAAAGAGGGTTGACCAAGGCAAGGAGCTTGCGCCCAAGCCACTGCCGCAATACCTCGAAGCTAACGAGGTCCAGGCCATCATCAGAGCGTCCGACGACCCGAGAGCGTGGCTTCTGATGCTTGAGCAGTGGAGAGCCGGTCTGCGAGTCTCCGAGGCCCTGGCGCTTGAGGTCGCGGACCTCTCGCTCGATATCGACCTGCCGACGATTCGTGTCCGGTCGGGCAAGGGCAGGAAGGCAAGAATCGTGCCAGTGCATCCGGAGCTGGGAGCTGCGTTTCAAACGGCGCTGGCGTATGGCAACGTCTACGAAGGGCGCATCATCGACGTACACCGGACGACGGCGCATCGCTGGGTGCAAAAGGCGGTCGTGAGAGCGGAACAGCTCGGTGCGATACCGCCGGGCCGGGAAGTGAGCACTCACACGTTCCGCCACAGCTACGCACGGCACCTGCTGATGAACGGCATCCCGATCAATTATCTGAGTCGCTGGCTGGGCCACAGCTCGATCCAGACGATGCTCATCTACTTGGAGCTTGTGCCGGACCCGTCCGGGAGCCTGGCGGCTGTGCCTAGAGACCTTTAAGTTTGCGAGCAGCAAGGCTACAACAGCCCCATAATCACCACCCCGAACCAGCTCAAAGGAGGTCTTAACCTTGGAAGATGAGGTCATGAAAGAGCTACACGAAATCAGGGCCAACATTGTCAGTGAGCACAGCCACAACAAGTAAAAACTCGACGCTTTCTTTGAAAGTCTGAGATTCCCAGGCTTCACTTACGGCATCCCTGGACGCACCTTCCAAACCGAAGAGGAGCTGTACCAGTACATCGAGGAAAGGAACAGGGACTTCGAGCGCAGGAAGGCCCAGGCTGCCACAGAAAACTCGCCCTACCAATAACCGCTCGTAACTAGGACCGAAAACTTTGCCCTTCAGGGTAGTAATACCTTGACGATTTCTTTGAAGGTGCCAATCCAGACGCCGCATTCTGGTACAAGGTCGCCTCGGATGATATAGGTCCACCTGAACCACGCTAATCTGCGGATACCGAATCTGACAGCCCTCGACAGCATATCGCCGTCGGGGGCTTTATATTTGTGCAGAAATGTCGATTATTGTGCAAATCGCCATTTCTGTACAAAGCCTCTCTCTACCAGAAAGATGAGTTCTTTGGCAGCTCTTCTAGCACTTTCAGAATCGCCCGGGCGCAGTACACGCGATTACGCCGCTCACCCGCGGTTAGTGACACCGCGCCCAGCGCCTCAAGCCGTCTGACCGCCCTCTGAGCCGTCGTGTACGCGACTTCCAACCTCTCGGCAAGCGCCCCGACCGTCCAGAACGGGTTCTCAGAGAACAGGTCAAGCGCCCTCTCCGGTACCCACGAGCGCTCACGGGCGAGATCCAGCTTCCAGCCTGACAGGAGAATCTCTATGCGCCGTATCCTCGCTATTGCGTCCTCAGCCTGGGCAGCCACACCGACCAGGAAGTAGTCCAGCCACTCTTCCCATTCGCCGTGCTCGGTGATGCCCAGCAGCCGTGCGTAATACCCATACCGCCTGCGCTCGAAGTACGCGCTCAGATGCAGAAACAGAGACGGCAGTATTACACCTCGCTGCACAAGCAGCAATGTAATCAGCAGGCGCCCGACGCGCCCGTTGCCATCAACGAACGGGTGAATGGCCTCAAACTGCGAGTGGACAAGTGCCGCCTGCACCAGTGGCGGCAATGACTCGTCATGCAGATACCGCTCCGGGTCGACAAGGCAGCCCTTCAACTCAGAGGGCGGTGGAGGCACATAGATGGCATTTTGGAGGGTGCTGCCGGGGCCGCCAATCCAGTTCTGCCCGCGGCGAAACTCCCCGGGCCTTGCGCTGTCGCCACGGACACCTCGCATCAGTCGTTCGTGTAGCTCGCACATCAGGCGCAGCGAAAGCGGCAGGCTGTCCAGGCGACGCAGCCCGTACTCCAGCGCGGTGACGTAATTGCCCACCTCGTGCAGGTCGGCGGGGCTTCGGTCCACCACAGCTCCGGCCTCTGTGGCCAGCAGCTCCCGCAGGCTCGTCTGTGTTCCCTCTATCCAGCTGGAATGCACGGCTTCCTTGCGGGTAAACGGTCTAACCACCAGTTTCGGATTAGACAGATGCCGCCCCTCGCCCTCAAGCCTTCCGATGGCCCGATCGGCGGCGGAGAGGCGCCGGAAAGAAAATCGTCCCAGTTGATTGTGGGCGGCAGCGGATGAGGCACGTAGGCCCGGTAGCCACCCGGACCGGTTACGAATCTTCCGTGAGGTCTGCGGCTCAGACCTGATGAGAGCGTCACAGCCCATCCCCCGTTAGCGATTGCGAAAATCAACTATGCTCTTATTATCGGATATGGACTATCTCGCAAACAAGAAGGAAAAAGTTGTCCAAAACTGGCAGAAATTGGCTCTCAATCCGTCCCGAATTGGAGTCCGGAGAGGCGCAGGCGACACCAGCGCGTCTATTCAAGGCGCGTCAGGGATCGTGACACGTCCGGCCCGAAAATAGAGGCCCTACGGCGATTTGACGACGACGGATTTTCTGGAATTGGGGTGAGAATGGCGATTTTCGCGCAGACCGGCGCGAAGTCTCGACTTTACTCGGTAAGTATGGAATCCCAATCGGAACGTAGTGGCCGGACTCCCATTCCCTCTATGAGCACACGGATGACTGCACTGAGAGAAACATCTCCGGTCGGCAAGTGGGCCTCCCGGATATCACGACGCCCGACCTGCGCTCCGTGACCTAAGTGAAGGTGGGGACTCATCCCTGAGCTGCTGCCGCGGGGATGCCAATGATACAGCAGCACTTCTCTTTCCTCGGCGTCGTGAACCGAGTAGTAGTATTCGACGACTTCAACTCTCCAGCGAGAACCTGGACCCTCAGGTTCTTCAATGCGGTAATGCTGTTGCAGCCTAAACATGAGACGGGACGGCTCGCCGAGACCAACAGGGACTCCACCGTTCATCGCCAGGCGATGTGGGACTGGAGAGGGATGATAGCCACCCGAAACATCGACCACGGAAGCCGTCACGCACGAAACCGTTCTCTGGATACTGTGCCGGTAGTTGGCAACAGCCTCAGCGGAGGTCCTTCCGATGGTCAATCTGTCCAATACTCAGGCAGCATCGAGGCCAGGAATACGACATCTCCGTGCTTTTCCTTGTCGCCGTCGAACTTACCGGCTTTCCAAGCCTCCGTGAATTCATCAAGGCTCATGCCGAAGTTACGACGAGCCAAGTTTTCCTTCATTTCCCTGTCTTCTTCCTCGGTGAGCATGCGACCTTGAGGAAGGTCCTCGTCGGCTATCTTAGAACCTGTCTACGATCTCTGGAATATAATAGGTTGAGACTGTTATTAGGAGGATAATCGTGTCTCATTCCTATCCCAGTGACATAAGTCGAGAGCAATTTGCTCGGATTCTTCCCCTGTTAGAGTCGGCCCGTCGCAGGACCAAGCCCCGCACCGTGGACTTGTATGATGTTTTCTGCGGGGTGTTGTATCTTCTTAAAAGCGGATGCCAGTGGCGAATGCTGCCCGCAGACTTCCCCAATTGGCGCACTTGCTACAAGTATTTCCGGCAATGGAGCGAGCGGCCCGACCCGGCTAATGAATCCATTCTGGAGCAAGTCTTAAAAAAAATCAGTTGGCGAGGCCCGACAAAGCAATGGACGGACAGAGCGGACGACCTTCTGCATCGTGGACTCTCAGAGCGTTAAGAACACTGACAGCGCCGAGAACAAGGGCTATGACGCCGGCAAGAAGGTCTCGGGAATCAAGCGACACATCGCAGTGGACACCCAGGGGTTGCCGCATGCAATTCACGTGACCACCGCCAATGTCACCGACCGTGCCGGGGCTTTGGCGATGTTCGACCAACGAGGAGCCGACCTCAGGCAGGTGCAAAAGGTACTTGTCGATGGGGGTTATACAGGGAAGCCCTTTGCCACTGCGGTGCAAAGTCTGTTAGGAGCCTCGGTGGAAGTGGTGAAGCGCAACGAACTTCACACCTTCGTGGTTCTTCCGAAGCGATGGGTGGTAGAGCGGTCTTTTGCCTGGCTGCAAAAGTGCCGCCGGCTCTGGAAGAACTGCGAAAGAAAGCTCAATACCAGTCTGCAAATGGTGGTGCTTGCCTTTACGACGCTAATCCTAAAAAGATTGTGAACAGGTTCTAAGAGGGCTTGGTAAGCATGATATTTTCTCTTCTGGTCGAGCTGATGTTACAAGGATAGCACGTCGAGAACCGCGGCGGGTGCGAGTTGCGGCGATTGTCCCGCTGCTCCACGCGTAGTTGGCGCAGCCGGCTGCGCTACAATAGAGAGACTATGACCGCCTCGAAACCGATACACCCAGGAGAACACCTGGCAGAGATCATGGGCGAGTTGGGCATCATCCAGTACCGCTTGGCGAAGACGATAGGGATGCCCCAGGTACGGATACACGATATTGTCCACTGCCGCAGGTCGATTACTGCGGACACAGCGTTGCGAATTGGTAAGGCGCTGGGGATGACTCCCGACTTCTTGCTGAATCTCCAGCGGATGTAGGACCTGGATGTGGCTCGCACCACAACTGATGTCAGCGTAATCGAGTCGCTTGTTGAATTATCGTCTTTACTGTCTGTAGGTGACTTTCAATCTTAGTCGAACATTATCCAGACCCTACCCACTTAGGGGTTTGCCCAGCACCCGCTCGAACACGTACCGGCCGATGTCCCGGTTCTCCGTGAACTCGAACCCGTCGAAGTCACCGTTGTAGCCGATTATAGGTACGTCCTGTTCGTGCGCCGATGCGTGCGAGCGCAGGCTGTGACCCGCGCCAGTGTCGTCCCACGAGTCTCCGAGCTCCTTCGGGCCGAAGACGGTGTCGATGTCTCCGGTGACGACCAGGTCGCCGATGCGGTCATAGTTCAACCGAAGCTCGTCCGCAGCCTCCTTTCGGCTGTACACGCGCTCCACGCCAGGGGTCTCACGCAGAATGCCGGCTGCCTCGTCTGTCCGCGACGCGTCGCGGGAGTGAAGATACATGAACATGCAGCCGCCGAGGTTGTTGTGATGCACCACGTAGCGGTCCTTGATGATGGGCACCGCCTCCGCGCCGATCTCCTTCGCGGCAAGCGCGTACGCGAGGTCCACCATGCGCTTCTTCGGGTTCATCCCATGGTCCGCTGTCAGCAGCAGCGTGACATCGGGATGCGCGTCCACGAGCTCACCAATGGCATCGTCCAGCACAGAGATATGCTGCTGCGACTCCGGCTCGTCGGGCGCGTAGGTGTGCATGGCGAAGTCGGTAGTCGAGATATAGACGATGTCGGCAGATTCGAGTTTCATCGCGTGGCTGGCCGCTCGTATGGTCCAGCCGTTGACGTCCAGCGAGTAGATCGGAGGCGGCTCTCCCACGCCCTTGACCGCCCAAACCGGCGCCTGCTCCGACGAGATAGCCACGTCCGCGCCGTCGGACAGCAGCGTGCGCAGCTTGTCCTTCGAGGTCGAAAGGATCGTCCTGGCGCCCATCTTGCTCGCGCGCTGGAACAGCGTCTCCGACAGGATGTATTCGCTAGACTCCATGTAGATGTCCTCGCCCGTCTCGCGCAACATCCTGTAGTTGGAGCTTATCCCGTGTGCCGATGGGTACTCGCCGGTCACTATGGACACGTTGTTCACGTTGGTCACCGACGGCATCATCGACTTCCCGACACGGTAGAAGCCCTGTTGCGCCAGTGCCATCAGGTTCGGCGCTTCGCAGGCCTCTATGTATTCAGGGTCATATCCGTCAACGGTGATAATTACGGTTGTCTTAGGCATGGTTTGGCACCGTCCAATCAGATTGGGCATCAACCGCGAAGGTTGCCAGATCGTATCTTAACATAAGGCACCTCTCGGCCTGACTCATTGGGTTCGTCCACTGTGCCACAATACCCAGGCATGAGTGACTTGGAATCACAGGCACCCCGACCTAGGTGTCGCTTCAGGTGATGGCAGGGGATCATCCTCGCACTGTTGGTGCTGACCCTGTTCATCCCCCGTACTGGAGGCCTGCGCCTGACGCCCGCGGAGCTTATCGCGTTCGAGCACGTCTTCTCGCCCCCAGAGTGGGAGATAGCCAACTTCCCAGGGAAGTGGCTCCACTCGCTGACCAACCTCGTCCCCGGCTTCAAGCCTTCGCGCGAGGAGAGGCTTGAGCTGGTCGACGAATATCTGCAGACAGTTAGGACTGCCCACAGGCAGGAGCGGCGAATCGAGGACGCGACGCAGCTTCGCAGCTTCAGGGCCGGAGGATCGGGCGCCAAATCAGGACCGGTCTCGTCCTCTGCCTGCGCCTGACCTTATTCTCCGACGGCAGCGGACCCTTGCGCCATGTCCGTACAGACCTCTCACTCATACCTGATGCCGCCGCCTTCTGTGTCTTGCCTTCCATAAGTTTCTGCCTCATCAAAACTACCTGTCGATCGGTGATCAATCTCACCCCTCCTGGTGGGAGACAATCCTTCATACCAACCGGCAAGTTTTACTGTCGTGACCGGCAAAAGTTATTGTCGCGTATCACCGGTCGTCTTCGAGTATACGGTCTATGACGCCCGTGTAGGGCTCGAGCTTGGGACGACGGGGAGGGCGCTTCCTGCGGTATCCCGGTGGCACGGGATGCGAGAGCATCTTGCGCACGGTGTCTCGGTGCAGACCGAACACGCGGGACGCTTCCCTGATGCTCATCCCCTCTACCAGGCACGCTCTGCGCACATGAAAATACATACCCACGATGTACATCTATGATCACCTTCCATCAGAGTCTCGCTAGACCTATCGGAAGGTGACAGGCGGTACGATTTTCGACCGCCGCGTTCAGGCTGTCGAGCCGCCTTAGTGTGTTGTTGCTCTGTGATTCCGTCCGTGCTAACTGCTAAGCGAAAATGTCCACATTATGGAGAATGTGACATTGACGCAGCAAGCGCAGGCAAGACTTCAGGTACTCAACAACTTACTGGCTGGATACATGACGACGGAGCAGGCAGCGACACTGATGGGAGTGAGCGCACGCCACACCAGGCGCATGCTAGCGGCTTACAGAGAGGATGGAGCGCAGCCGCACTAGCTCACGGTAACAGAGGTCGCAGACCTGCCAACGCTACACCGAACGCATTGGCGAGCGAAGCAGTACGTCTGGCGCACAGGCCGATACGCCGGAGTCAACCATACGCACCTGAGCGAGCTTCTCAGGGAGCGGGAGGGCATAGACATCGGCAGGAGCACGTTGCGGCGCATACTGGTGAACGCAGGGGTGAACAGTCCTCGTCGGCGTCGCCCGCCGAAGCACCGCGTTCGGCGGCAGCGGATGCCACGCGAGGGTATGCTGATTCAGGCAGACGGCAGCTACCACAGATGGCTGGGAGAACGATGTCCGCAGTTCACATTGCTGCTGGCGGTGGAGGACGCCACTGGGGTAGTGGTCAATGCCCTGTTCTGCGAGCTGGAGAATACCCACAGCTACTTCCTGCTGATGTGGGGTCTGATACGGAACTGCGGCATACCGACCGCACTGTATGCAGACCGGCATGCCGTATTTAAGTACACGCCACCGTCAGAGGCTGCCGCTGCGCCCACCCAGTTCAGTCGCGCGATGGACGAGCTTGGCGTACAGCTGATATTCGCTCGATCACCGCAAGCCAAGGGCCGGGTTGAGCGTATGGCCGGCACCTTCCAGGACAGGCTCGTAACCGAACTGCGACTCGCGGAGGCAGCAACCATCGATGACGCTAACCGCGTGCTCGCTGACTTCCTCCCCCGCTTCAACCAACGCCCGTGTGCCACCACAGCACGCGGAGACCGCATATCGCGTCCTGGACCCGCAGATGTGCCTCGATACAACCCTCTGCCTAAAGTACAGGCGCAGGGTTGGCCGGGACAACACGGTGAAGTACCGCTGGCGTATCCTGCAGTTACTGCCCGGCACCGACCGACCGAGCTATGCCGGAGCGGTGGTGGATGTACTTGAGGGGCTGGACGGACAGCTGGCGGTGCAGCACGAGGGGCAGATCATCCCCACACAGGAGGCACCGCAGCGCCCCAATATCCTGCGCAACTCCACCGAGAGAACCACGCCTACTCCTACACCTCATATCGACAGCAATGGCCTGGGCAGACGCTGGGTAGACAAGCTTGCGCAGCTAGACGGCGAGCTCTCCCAAGACACTGCCGACAGCAACGGCGCCGGAAGGGTTCGCAAGGCCGTTAGTCCTCGCTGGAGGAAGCCCACACCACTTCAGACGGCGAGATGGAAAGCGGTACGGAAAGCGAAGCGCAAGGGGCTGTCCATTCGTGGGATCGCCCGGGAGCTGGGCATACACAGAGACAACGTGAAGAAGTACCTGTCTGCAGAGAGTCCGCCTATGGCGCACTCTCGTGTATCATCGAAAGTGCCCGTAGTCTGGTAGAATAGCAAATTATGGGGTACATTTGCACTGAACATCGATACATTGATGGCACATTAAGGTGTTGCCCTTGGCAGACGGTGTATCATCACGGAAGCGCTTCGGCAGCCCAAGCCATTTGAAGCCGAGCTCTGCGACATACAGAATGGCCTTGAGCATCTGTATGTTCTGGATGCTTACTTTGCCACGATGCACAGGTAGGCGGGGCTCCAGTTGGCATTGAGCTTGTGTGAGTTCCATACAAGCATAGTACCTCCATCACGCCTGTTAGCGTGAACACGCCCCGACATAGCAGGTGGTACAAACATCGGAGCAGATCAGTGGAATATAACTCCGCAAATCATATCGGCTCGGCCGGTCAATCCGACGTAGACGCCGGCTTAAGACTTGTGTGCCGAAACCTGTGGAAGGTGTTTGGGGATGGGGCCCCGGAGGTGACGGACTCCATCGACCCTGCCTTATCTAGGGAAGAAGTACTGGCCCAGACCGGCTGCGTGCTCGCCGTCAGGAATGTCTCTTTCTATGTACGAGACGGAGAGACCTTCGTCATCATGGGCCTCTCCGGCAGCGGCAAGTCAACGCTCGTCCGCTGCCTCGGCCGCCTCATCGAACCGACGCGCGGACAGGTCCACATAGACGGCGAGGATCTGCTCGCAATGAACAAGCAGCAGTTGCGCGACATTCGCCGTCATAAGATGGGCATGGTCTTCCAGCACTTCGGAAACTTTCCCCACAAGCGGGTCTTGGAAAACGTAGTCTATGGTCTGCAGGTCCAGGGCATTGACAAGACCACCCAACGCAGACGCGCGGCTGAAGTAATTGACCTGGTGGGGCTGTCGGGATGGGAGGAACGGTACCCGCACGAGCTGAGCGGTGGAATGCAGCAGCGTGTCGGTCTGGCCCGTGCTCTCGCCGTCGACCCGCAGATCCTCCTCTTCGACGAGCCGTTCAGCGCTCTCGATCCGCTCATCCGGAGAGAGATGCAGGACCAATTAATTGGACTCCAGCAACTGGTCCAGAAGACGATGGTCTTCATAACCCACGACTTCCTCGAGGCACTCAAGGTCGGGGACCGGGTGGCAATAATGAAAGATGGCGAGTTCGTTCAAATAGGTACGCCGGAGGAACTGGTCTCTAACCCTATCAACGACTACGTGCGGGATTTCACACGGGATGTGCCCCGGTCTAAGGTGCTCACCGCACGTTCTGTTATGACCCCATCCCGAGTCTATGCCACAGCAGATGAGGGACTAGCCGATCTGATAGACAAGTTGGCTGCTCAGGAATGCGAAAGCGCGGTGGTGATCGACGGGCAGAATCGCTTCATCGGCACAGTGCATTTGGCGGATGTGCCCAGTAGCGGTGTGGCGCACTCCAGCGTCGCCTCCGTTATGCGGCGCTCCTGCCCCGTCGTGGAGCCCGACACTCGTCTCGAACGGCTCATTCCTCTCGCCATCGCCAGCGACGGCCCCATCGCTGTCCTGGACGGCAGACGATGCATCGGCACAATCAGCCGCGAGGTGGCGATAACCGCCCTCGTAAGCGACGGGGGTGCAGCGATGTGACCTACGCAGAAACTCTCCAGATTCGCTTTCTCCGTGAACGCCGGTACCAAGGCATTCTGTGGGCGGTCATCGCCGGCGCCGCGTACATCCTGGCCTATTCACTAGCGACCACCAATGCGGCCACCGACTTCGGAGACTGGCCGCGGAGTTGGGAGCTTCCCATTCAGGAGCCGATCGACGACTTCTTTCAGTGGGTCGGCGACGCCTTCGCTTGGTTCTTCAATCCTATCTCAGAAGTCGTAGACACGGGTATCGCTGGGATAGACACGTTTCTACTCTGGCTCCCCTGGCCTTTTGTCGTGGCGGCGGCATCGATGTTGGGGCTCAGGCTCGGCGGCAGATGGCTGGGGCTGTTCTGCGGCGCGGCAGTCTTGTTCATCGGCCTAAACGGGTTCTGGGACTCCGCGATGCTCACATTGAGCGTAGTTGGAGTTTCAGTAATCATCGCTGTGGGACTAGGCGTACCAATCGGCATATTCGCTGCCTTCAGCAACCGCTTCGAGGCAGTTGTTCGCCCGATTCTCGACACCATGCAGGTCCTGCCCGCCTTCGTATACCTCATCCCCGCCCTGGTCCTATTCGGAGTGAGCGGCACTCAGGGCGTCTTCCTTACGGTGGTCTACTCCATTCCTCCGGTCATCAGGCTCACCAACCTGGGGATCCGCCAAGTTCCCCTGGCCGCAATAGAGACGGCCCACTCGCACGGATCGACGACGTCCCAGACGCTGCTTCACGTGCAGCTGCCATTGGCAAAGTCTTCGATCATGATGGGCATAAACCAGACCATAATGATGGCAGTTTCCATGATTATCATCACCGCGCTCGTGGGAGTGGAAGGACTCGGGAGGGAAGTATGGCTCTCTTTAAGGGAGGTAGATGCGGGGGAAGGTCTGGAGAGCGGCATCGCCATTGTGCTCTTAGCCATCATCGTGGATAGGTTTAGCTACGCCCTTGTTAAGTCTGGCCCCAACTCCTCTGCATCTGGCCTGGCAATCAGTCCCCAGGCCGAGGGGACGGATGGCCAAAGCCTTCAGGACATGGCTGCCAGATACGCTATTCCCATAGCGGGCGTGCTTCTCTTAGCCGTCCTGCTGATCCTTGGTTCCTTGGTTGGACCCCTGGGAGACTTCCCTGACGAGCTGACCTTCTCAATGGCGGATCCCGTCAACAGGGTCTTCGATTGGATGGCTGTCAATCTCCACTTCATCACAAGCTGGGTACGGGATAGCCTGTTCCGGGGGCTTGGTTACTCACCTATTCACACGCTGCTCCTCTGGCTCCCCTGGCCGGCGTTGATGGTCATCGCGGCCGGGCTGGCCTATGTCACTGCGGGATGGCGCGTCGCGCTTCTCGCGCTGGCAGGACTGGCCTTCGCAGGCATTGGTGGCGTCTGGGACGTGACCATGGACACCTTGAGCCAAGTGCTGACGGCGGGTGTGTTCACGGTGGTGGTGGGTATCGCTCTGGGCATTTGCGCTTCGCAGAACAGTATCTTCGAGATGGTTCTGCGGCCCATCCTGGACACCATGCAAACCATGCCGATCTTCGTTTACCTGATCCCGGTCATAATGCTCTGGGGTATCGGGCCCCTGGTCGGCATCATAGCCACCTCGGTGTACGCGCTGCCTCCGGTGATCCGTATGACCTGCCTCGGAATCAAGGAAGTACCCACGCCGGTGATCGAGACGGCACAGTCCCACGGTTCGACCGACCTTCAGACCATGCTCCAGGTCAAGATCCCCCTAGCCTTCCCAACGATTGTTATGGGCGTCAACCAGACCATTATCATGGTGTTGGCCATGGTGATCATCGCCGGACTTGTGGGCGGCGGCGGCCTTGGACAGGAAGTCTTCATAAACTCCATCTGGCTCAGGATGGGACAGGGCCTGATTGCAGGGATGACTATCGTCTTTATGGCGATGGTGCTCGACCGGATGACCCGAGGCAAACAAGGCGATACAATGCAATTTATGGCAATGAGGTAGCGAGAATCGGGCACGGATCCTGCGGGTTCCGCACAAGGAGGGATGCCAATGGGACGACAGAGCATTAGGCGATCAGTCATGTTTGACTAATACACTTCCATCCAGAAAGGAAAAAGAAAGTGAAAACAGTGAAGAATAAATACATTGGTCTCTCAATGATCGTGGTGCTGGCCGTGGTCCTTTCCGTGGGACTGGCCTGTAGCGAAGGCGGCGATGAGTCAGAGACTAGAGGCACACTGTATCTCGTCGACCAAGACTGGAACGGTCAACTCGTTACCACTGCTGTGGCGCAGATCCTGTTGGAGCAGGAGATGGACTACACTGTCGCGACCAAGTTCGCGCCCGCCGACTCGGCACCCCTATTCATTGGCCTCGAAAGGGGCGACTTCCATTACGCATGCTGCAACTGGCCTTCCTACAGTGCAGCCCTCCTGGAGGAGTATGTGGACGCCGAAGACGGTGGGAAAGTGGAGCGCATGGGGACGGTTGGCATCACGGGTGAGACGGGCTGGTACGTTCCTTCCTACGTCATCCATGGCGACGCCGACCGAGGCATCGACGCCGTCGCGCCCGACCTCCGCACCGTTAGCGACCTGAACAAGTACAAGTCCATCTTCGCGACGAGCGACACCGGCACCAAGGGCAGACTCCTGGAGTTCACCGCGGCATGGGACACAAAGCCCGAAGAACGACTTGAAGCCTTTGGGGCCGACTTCCAGGTGGTGTTCGCCGGGTCTGAGGGCGCAGCATTGGCTGAAGTCGACGCCGCCTTCCAAAGGGGCGAGCCCTTCCTCACATACCTCTGGGAACCCCACTGGGCCCACGCCAAGTACAACCTCGTGCAGGTCGAGATGCCCGAGTGGTCTTCGGACTGCTATCCTGACGGTAGCAATTACAACTGCGGATTCCCAACCGACGCTGTAGCCAAGCTGGTTTGGCCAGGTCTCAAGGACGAGTTTCCGGAGGCATACGAGTTCCTCTCCAGATTCCAGATGACCAACGAGCAACAGAACGAGATTGTCCTCAACCTCACCGAGAACGACCTAACTGTACGCCAGGCCGCGCAAGAGTGGGTTGATGCCAACGAGTCAGTCTGGAGAGCTTGGATCCAATAGAGAGAGGTCCTGCCATACGTTTAGTTCCCGAAGACATGACTTCAGAGGACGTGAATTGACATCTAAGAAGGACTAACGTCGGACTAGATCGTCGAGTTGATCATTCACGACACCTGGTACGGTGGAGCGCCGGCCGGCATCCAGGCGCTGATGCTTTACAAAGAGGTTATTGAGGAGCGAGGGATAAACTTTACGCCGGCCCACTTCCACGATGCGACCAACTCCGCCAACGGAAGCTGAGAAGGAACTGGCACGTATTACCGGAGAATACTAATGGTAGCGACCTGGACCCGACCGGGGCCCTACCCCACGAGCCGTTGTATTTGCACAATGACGTGCCTGGCTGCTTTGGGCCGCGAGGGGCCACTGCAGAGCCACATCTGTGGCGCGCTGAACATTGGGTTGACTCAGAACCAGATCATCGATGTGTTCGGTCACATGACGCTATACGCCGGCATACCGTTCGCACGGGGTGCGATGGACACTGGCCAAGATATTTTCGCCAGTGCGTGAAGATGCTGCAGCCCTTGGCAATCCAAGACGTCGGTCTTGCGACAGTACCATCCCGTCAAGTAGGGTGGGAGTTTGTCAACCTTATTGCTCTATTAGACCGCAGTCGGCTGTGTGAGCTGCACCTCCGGCAGTGGCCACGTTGTAAGTCGTTGAAGCCGCGTTAGGTATCGTAGGCCGACTATCCACTCATCGTTCTGATCAGCAAGCACCGCGCCAACCAGCCGCAACGCCGCCGGTCGGTTCGGGAAGATGCCCACCACATCGGTTCGACGCCTTATCTCCTTATTCAACCTCTACTGCGGGTTATTTGACCAGATCTTCTTCCAGTGCTCTATCGGGAAGCTCGTGAACGCCAGAATGTCCGCTCCGGCTTCCTCCAGCATCACTGCGGCCTGCGGGAAGCGTCCCTGTAGCTGCTCGGCTACCTTCCAATGCTGGGAGTGAACCTCTACGGCAGACGGCTGCTGATGGATGCTGCGCACCATCGTTGCCACTCAGGGCTACGCACGCTTGGGAACCGGCGTCAGCAGGTTGGTCATAAAGTGCGAGGGGTTCCGCACGATGCAATAATTGCAGGTATTTCGATGCATGGATGCATGTAGGACTAACGGAGCAGAACCTGTATTCAAGAGCGGGGATATTAGCCCTTGAACAAACGGTCAGTAGCTTTGAGGATTTTCTCAAACTGGCACTTTAGGTGAGCACAAGTTGCTTTCTGGATTTCGTGAGACCTGAGCCTCCTACTTGAGCAATTTTGACCTTATATTAGGCAGGCGGTTCGACAGGCTCACCACAAGCGGATCAGGACCTGATGCGGGCATCCCAAGCCACTTCTTAACGGTTGAGGCGGATGGCCTGTTGCCCCAATTGGGGCCAAGCGGTCGGAGCGCTACATTTCTCCAGCCGCTCCGCCAGAGGAAGACTATCGTCCCAGTTGTAGGCTATTATGCGCCTACCGTTGAACTCACCCGAATCATTCGATGCCAGCCAGACCACGGGCTTCTGCATCACTTCAGGCTGGATTAGCTGGGTTCTCAAGTTTGGGTCGCCTCTGTAGGTCATGTTGGTGTAGGTGGCGCCTCCGGGAACCAGAACATTGGCGGTTACTCCAGTGCCTTCCAGTTCCTGGGCCATGATGGCGACCAGCGCTTCGTGTCCTGCCTTGGACGGGCCGTATGGAGCCCCACCCTTGCGCCACATGGTGTCCATGCTGGTGGTCACTCCGATTATGCGACCCCATCCCTGATCCAGCATATGGCCTACTGCCGCTCTGGCCATGTAGAAGTTGCCGCTCAGGTTAACCGCCACTACATGGCTCCAGGCCTCCGGAGAGTTCTCCCAGAAGTTGGTTGGGGTGGCCCCGCTAGTGCTCCCCAGTCCGGCGGCTCTGGGGTTGGTGCCGGCGTTGTTTACCAGGATATGCAGCCCACCCAGCTGCGCTATGGTGGTGTCCACTGCATCCTGGCACGCCTGCGGGTCGGTTACATCGCAAATGATGTCGATGGCGCAGTCGTCGCCACAAATCTCTCGTACCTCGTTGATGCTCTGGTCCAACCATTCCTGGTTTATGTCGGTCAACGCCACCTTGGCCCCAGCCCGCACCAATCCTAATGTAAGCGCGTGTCCAATCCCAATGGGACTTCCAGCGCCGGTGATTATCGCTACTTTCCCCTCCAACGGTCTTTCGGCCACAGTGCACCTCCTCAGTAGTTAACCGATATTTTCCAGATGGCATCTAGTCCTTGCAAACCATGCTCTCCTGAGAAAGTACCGACTACATAAGATAATAGCGGAATTCTGAAGTTGTCAAATGCCACGAACCGTACTCAAGAGTAGAGCACTGCGCTAGGGAACGCGACGGTTCTGTCGGCGTGTCCGCTTGACTGGCACGGCGCACAGCGTTTGCTCAGGCTGAACCAGAGGTGGGTACTGTCGTTTCTGCTGCCGTGCAGCCTGGGGACTGCTCCGCGGCAGACAAGCGCAAGCTGATGGCAGCTTCTTGCAGGCAAGAGGTCCCCGACAGCTCCGGACGCCGCTGCCACCTCTGCAAGAAATGTAGGTGTTTTCTTGCGCAGTACTTCCTCACTCTATGGAAGAATCACCGATGCGGCTTTAACTGGGACATAGACAAGTGGTCTGTGTTAATACAGGAAACCGCAATCTCTTCCCAACGCGCAGTGGAACAGACTGAACTTCACGCATTGGAGCGAAGCGCGCCCAGCGGGCTTCTCGTCGTATGACGGCTCGTGGTATATTCGCCGTACAAAGTACTGGAGGGACTACGATGAACGTCATCTGGATAGTTTCCGACACCTTCCGAAGGGATCACGTGGGCGCATACGGCAATCGGTGGATTCACACGCCCTCCATCGATGCCCTGGCTGCGGATGCGGTCAGGTTCGACTCTCACTACTCAGCAGGATTTCCGACTATGCCCACGCGGGCGGACCACCAGACGGGGCGCTGGACGATGTCATTCATGGGATGGCAGCCTCTTCCCACTGGTGTAACCACACTGGCTGAGATTCTGGCTGGGCACGGTATGCACACGGCGGCTTCGGTGGACACCCCGTACTATATCAGGGACGGCATGAACTACGACCGGGGCTTTCAGTCCTTCTTCATGAACGTGGGACAGGACACGCTGTGGTCGTTGATTCCTGAGCCGGGGTATCACCACGAGGGGCTGGATGTCAGGGCTGCGTGGCGCAGCGAATCGGACAGGAATGCGCCGAAGACATTCATGTCTGCCATCCAGTGGCTGGAGCGACACTACAAGGAGG
This sequence comes from Dehalococcoidia bacterium, assembly GCA_965221045.1. Taxonomy (GTDB): domain Bacteria; phylum Chloroflexota; class Dehalococcoidia; order Lucifugimonadales; family JADFKI01; genus Bin90. The sequence continues at coordinate 2,865,945 of OZ244863.1, read as the reverse complement.
ACTTCTTCTTGTATGTTGACACGTGGGACCCGCACGAGCCATGGGACGCCCCGTCATATTACACGGAACTCTACCTGCCGGAATACGACGGCGAGCTTGTGCTCCCGCTCTACGGCAACTGGCATGACGTGCCGGGGTACGAAGAGGCGCAGATGCGAAAAGGGCACGCCACCTACTGTGGTGAGATCACGATGGTGGATACCTGGGTGGGCTTTCTGCTGAAGTGGGTTGAAAACATGGGGCTGGCGGACAAGACGGTTGTCATTTTCACCACAGACCACGGCTTCTACTTCGGCGAGCATGGCGGTTTGTTCGGCAAGATGAGCTCGGACAAGTACCCGGACGGAACGCTCAGGCCATATGACGAACCAGGCTCGCAGTGGAGTTACTCTCCGCTCTTTGAGGAGATCGTCCACCTGCCTCTTGTGATTCGCTCTCCCGAAATAACGCCTGGTATCTACAGTGGACTGAGTTCTGCCATCGATGTAATGCCCACAGTGCTCGACCTGCTAGGTCTGGATGTCCCGGCCTTTGTACAGGGCAGATCACTTGCGCCCGCGATGCGCGACAATTCCTTCCACGGACGTGAATACGTGGTCAGCAGTCTTCCCTTCGCCAACCCGGGCGACCCGGTTCTATCCGTGGACAATTTCCTCCGTGACCTCAAGGACCCTCCTGTTACCACAGTCACATCAGGGGAATGGAGCCTGCTTTACAGCCCTGCTCCCGGTGTTTCGCAGCTGTACAACCTGAATACCGATCCGCAGCAGCTCGATAACGTGATAGTGACACACACGGACATAGCCGGAGACATCCACCGGCTGCTGGTGGAGTTCATGCGTGAGAACGAAGTGCCGGAACGCCTGCTCCAGCCTCGTCTGGAACTGCGGTTGTAAGCCCGTTGTGGTTCTGCGCGTCTGTGATTTCGACAGCTTCCCAAGGCAGGTCGGAGTACCTTACGGAACTTATTGAGTATTCGGACTTGGCTGAATTATTGGTTCAGTCTTCGTTGGGCGGCGTCCATTCCTACTCTCTCACGGGCGTTGCTCGGTCGAGAGTCCCTCACTGTATCTGATGGTTCGCCTAAACGCCGACAATGGTATGATGATCTCTATGCATACTCCACTGACAAAATGTAGCCATGAGTAATCTGACCACACGATCAATCCCTAGCCAACTAAGTCACGATGGGGGAACGGCACGCAGAGTCGTCTGCTTCGGAATGGTCACGCCTGCAAGGGTGCTGGTCGTTGACAGGATGCCAGACTGGAACACGGGCGCGGTCTGGACTGAAGGCGCTGAATTCGTCTCGGACGACGCCGCTATCGTGGCTGGGCTACTCGCAGGATTCGGGGTCGAGGTAGAGCTTATTGGAAGCGCCTTGGGCGATGACGATTCGGGCCACAAGACCGTCGATATGCTCAACAAGATGGGAGTCAGAGGCAATTTCGAGCTGAGGCAGGGCATCGAAACCCCCTTCGAGGTCAACGTCTCCGACGCCAATGGTGGGAGAACCTACTTCTGGAACCGCCGCCCTGAATTGCTCGCGACGCTGGACGATGCCGACCTGTACCCCCTGCACGGCGCGAGCATGCTCTATGTGGACTGGTACGATGCGCCGCACATCGAACGTGCAATGCGCTACGCTAGGGATCTGGACGTTCCGGTGTTCCTCAACATCGAACACGGCCATCAGAACCCAGAAACGCTCAGATCTCTCATACCATACGCCACGATATGTCAGGCAGTCACTGACGCATCCCAGCTCGGTGGAGACGCGGAGCGAGTGGCGAGACTACTCACGGAGAGCGGAGTTCCCTCCGCCCTTGTTACCCTGGCTTCAGCAGGAGTCGTCGGGATGGAAAACGGTACTATCATTCATATTGAGGCCCCAACTCTGGACATCGTCGATACCTGTGGCGCGGGAGCGACATTCTCCGCAGCCTTTATCAGAAGCAGGTTGAACGGAAGTGGATTTGAGAGGTCCTTGAGGTTCGCTGTCGCAGCGGCTTCACTCAAGTGCTCCGTCGTCGGACCGAAGGCCTTCCCTCCGTCGGAGGTGAACAGGCTTGCGGACTCACTGTCCGTGACGAGTCTCTCCTGATCAGAAACACACTCCGAGGGGAACCCTCCTCGAAAGTTGGTCGAGGCTTTTCTTCAAGCTGAATCCAGGATTATCCTCGGACTCCGCCTAATCACGAGTTAACAGAGGCACACAAGCCTTGTCCGAGCGAACCGACAGGCGGCTCCATTAGCGAGATGCAACATTTGAGGTTCTTTTGTTGCATCCTCGGTGGAATAAGGATCGAGGCTCAACTCAACTAGAGACCGGTATTCAGACCCGGATTAACATCTCCTTGCGCCCGAAGTTCAACCAGTAATTGCTCTTGCGATCCGTCGCATTTCATCTGGTTGGAGGCATGGCAGAAAAGCTAGAGATCGGAAATATCGCCACTCCCACCTTTCGAGGTTGGAGCGCCGTGATCAATGGTCAGATTTCTGAGCTGAAAGTAGTGTTTGCATCCGGCAAAGTATCCACCCTGCCTTCGGTAGAGGACCGTCTGGTTTATTCGCTTCCGTGTGTTTTTCTTCCTACCTCTCACGGCTTCATTCGCCAGAAGGTCTGCGATAAGTCGGAGGCCTGAAGGCACCGCTTGGGGAAGCAGCTCAACCGTCATTCTACACGGACCGAGTCTGAGAGAGCATCTGTTTATTAGCAGATGCCCAGAGCTGTCTATGCCGAAATTGGCCTCTACTTCGATTCGTTCAGGCAAGCGACCTCTCTTGTCGGGTACATCGTATGCCTCCACTGTAACCGCACGTACCAATGAAGCTAAGTCGTTCACTTCCGCTGGCTCCTCTAGGCTGTCTCGCTCAGATACCTTTAGTCAGAGTCCACGTAAGCATACTGCCTAGCTGTGGGATTGGGGCTGGCAGGGCAGACCTGTCCTCTGATGATATGTCGGCCGAACCTGTGGCCCGTCATCACACAGACGGGTACGGGCAAGATTTCCGATATGATTCTCGATGGGCCTGAACCTGATCATGCGACTTGTATGTTGTATTTGACTTGCAAACGTGTCAGTTTGTGAGGTGGGTGAGAGGGGCGCGTCGTGAGCGACTGGGTGAGCCAGGCTGCTGCGCCGGGCTGCACCGTTTGGGAGTATGACACCCCTCCCGCCGCATTTGTGGCTCCGAACGGATACAAGGGCACGAGGCCCGCATCTGCAAGTGTGGAGCACAACGGCATAATACACACGGAGGTCGGACTATGATAGTCGTAGCAGGCATAGATGTATCGAAGGCAACTTTGGAGGTGTCAGTTTCTGAAGGTCCCGTGCTCCGCTTTGAGAACAGCGCGACAGGCATTCGCAGGTTGCTCAGGCATCTGGAGCGGGCAGGTGTGACCAAGGCGGTGTGCGAGTTCACCGGTGGGTATGAGCGTCTTGTGGTAGGCAAGCTGAGGGAGACGGTGATCGGCGTAGAAGTGGCGCATCCGGTCAGGGTGCGCGCATTTGCCCGCGCGTGCGGATACGAGGCGAAGACCGACCCTCTCGATGCTCAGGTGCTGTCTCGCTACGGCGTGGTGTTCTCCGAGTCGGACACAACACAACCGGATGTGGATCCTGACCGTGAGGAGCTGCGGCAGTTACTGAGCAGGCGGCGTCAACTTGTCGAGCAGCGGGTGCGGGAGCGCAACCGACTGGACAAGGGCGTAAGCGGGAGTGTCGGGAAGTCGACCAGGCGTCACATCCGCTGGCTGGACAGAGAGATAGAGCGGTTGGATGAGGAGTACAAGGAGTTGTTGAAGCGCAGCGCCAGTCTCAGTGAGACAGTCGAACTGTATCAGACGGTACCCGGAGTGGGACAGCTGACCGCGGCTACACTTATCGCATATTTGCCCGAACTTGGCAGGCGGGACGGACGGGCGTTGACATCGCTGGTGGGGCTTGCTCCCTGGTCGCGTGACAGCGGCAAAAAGCGTGGCAATCGGTCCATTCGAGGCGGTCGTGGGACGGTGCGACGGGCGCTGTATATCTGTGCTTGGGTGGTGCTCAGGGTAGATGGCGACCTACGCGACTTCTATCGGCGTCTTCGGGAGCGCGGCAAACCCGGCAAGGTAGCTGTGATAGCAGTGGCACGCAAGCTGCTGATGCAGCTAAACGCCGTGGCGCGTCGAGGAACTCCCTGGGTGAAACGGTACGGGAGCGACTGCCCATCTTATCAGGCCGGATCGGCTTGACATCTAACACGGATACTTCCAAGTCGACCCTGTCGGGGCGGTCGCTTCTAGTCAGGTCACACCAGCGGCACCCTGCGGGCTGGGTCATCTGACGTGAGCCTGCGAACCAGCTCTGCAACGCGCCCGATAGAGGCACCATCGAGGCTGTCCTCGGGGACCGGAACTTCGCGGACGCCCGGATAGACCAGCGCTCCTTCAAATTTCGTGCCTTTCCAGCGCCCATCCTGCGCTCATGGCAATAGGCACATGTAGATTTGCTCCTGTGCGGTGTGAGATGCCTGCGGATGTCCAGTTTTCACATCGTATATCACGGCCCTGCCATCTGGGTGCACAGCGATTACGTCCGGCGCACCGCTGATGACCATACCGGAGCGAGAGATCTCGACGCGGAAGTCATTCTGGCGGTCAATGAACAGTTGGCATCCCTGTTCCTCGAGTTCTACCGCGAGTTGTTGGTCCAGAAGTGCCGTGTGCTCGATGTGCCAGTGCGCAGAGTCGAAGTCGTTGGGCATCCTTGCGTAACCCTCGTGGCTGGTCTTGTAACAGTGAGCCCACAGGCAGTTGCGTTCGCCGACGAGAGCCTTGGCGAGCCACGTTACGTGCAGGTATGGGTCGCTTCGCGCTATTGTCATGCCCTGACCTCCCTCTCTAATGGAAACGTGCAAGTATATTCACTAGAACTAGCATAAAGGTTATCCGCTCAAAAGACGTGGAGCGGTATTAACTCCCGATGGAAGACCATCGCTTGCTGGTACAATCAGCCTATTAGAGGGCTTCTCAGCAGCGATGGTCCCGCCGTACTTTTGCTAACGTACTTACTAATCGACTGAACGCTTCCCGACTGTACTAACACACGATATCTATGTTGCAGAGTTGCGGCTACGTATCTAATGCCGCTGTGCTAGAAACATGTGTGCAATACTGGTACGGCGGCAACTAAGCAGAACATAAACAGCGTCTCTGAGAAGTTCACCAGCCTTACACCGGTTCTTCAAAATGCTGTACTCCTCGTCGTTGACACAATTTCCGAGAGCCCGTAGCATGCGGGAACTGTTCAGTTGGGTGTCCGCCAAACTGACCGCGCTAAGCCTTGGGCATATGCTTGAATCGGTACTTCGGGCGACCTGATCTTGCCCTCGCCACACACTTCAATTACTGAAGGACGACTGTGCATCAAGCGTCACAAGGGATAGGGGGCTGTTTGAGGCAGGCTTGAGTCTAAATGTGATTGCCTCTAGGGAGAAGAGCGGACCAGATGGACTATGGAATAGGCATCCCTTCGTACATAGAGGCCTGGCGCGAGGTGAAAGCAGCTGAGGAGGCGGGTTTCACCCACGCTTGGTTCTTCGACTCGCAGCTCATCTACTCCGATGTGTGGGCCACGATGGCGCTGGCAGCGCAGAACACCACGAGCATCAAAATGGGGACGCTGGTCGCAATACCGAGCAACAGGCTTGCCCCGGTGACGGCTGCCGCCGCGGCGTCGATCAACAAGATCGCGCCCGGCAGGGTGATCGTCGGCCTCGGCACCGGCTATACGGGTCGGAACACCATGGGCCTCCCTGTTGTTGCTCTGCGATTCCGTCCGTACTAACTGCTAAGCGAAAATGTCCACATTTTGGAGAATGTGACATTGACGCAGCAAGAGCAGGCAAGACTTCAGATACTCAACAACTTACTCGCAGGGTATATGACAACAGAGCAGGCAGCGACACTGATGGGAGTGAGCGCACGCCACACCAGGCGCATACTGGCGGCTTACAGAGAGAAAGGAGCAGCCGCACTAGCTCACGGCAATCGAGGTCGCAGACCTGCCAACGCTACACCGAACGCATTGGCGAGCGAAGCAGTACGTCTGGCGCACAGGCCGATACGCCGGAGTCAACCATACGCACCTGAGCGATCTTCTCAGGGAGCGGGAGGGCATAGACATCGGTCGTGACACGTTGCGCAAGATACTGACGACCGCCGGTGTGAGCAGCCCTCGTCGGCGTCGCCCGCCGAAGCACCGAGTGCGGCGGCAGCGGATGCCGCGTGAGGGTATGCTGATTCAGGGGTAGACGGCAGCTACCACAGATGGCTGGGAGAAGATGGACCGCAGTTCACGCTGCTGCTGGCGGTGGATGACGCCACTGGGGTAGTGGTCAATGCCCTGTTCTGCGAGCTGGAAAACACCCACAGCTACTTCTCGCTCCTCGATGGGCTGATACGGAACTGCGGCATACCGACCGCACTGTATGCAGACCGGCATGCCGTATTCAAGTACACGCCACCGTCAGAGGCTGCCGCTGCTCCCACCCAGTTCAGTCGCGCGATGGACGAGCTTGGCGTACAGCTGATATTCGCTCGATCACCGCAAGCCAAGGGGCGGGTTGAGCGTATGGCCGGCACCTTCCAGGACAGGCTCGTAACCGAACTGCGACTCGCGGAGGCAGCAACCATCGATGACGCTAACCGCGTGCTCGCTGACTTCCTCCCCCACTTCAACCAACGCCCGTATGCCACCACAGCACGCAGAGACCGCATATCGCGTCCTGGACCCGCAGATGTGCCTCGATACAACCCTCTGCCTGAAGTACAGGCGCAGGGTTGGCCGGGACAACACGGTGAAGTACCGCTGGCGCACCCTGCAGTTACTGCCCGGCACGGACCGACCGAGCTATGCCGGAGCGGTGGTGGATGTGCTTGAAGGGCTGGACGGACAGTTGGCGGTGCAGCACGAGGGGCATCATCCCCACACAGAAGGCACCGCAGCGCCCCAATATCCTGCGAAACTCCACCGAGAGAACCGTGCCTACTCCTACACCTCATATCGACAGCAATGGCCTGGGCAGACGCTGGGCGGACAAGCTCGCGCAGCTAGACGGCGAGATGGAAAGCGGTACGGAAAGCGAAGCGCAAGGGGCTGTCCATTCGTGGGATCGCCCGGGAACTGGCATACACAGAGACACCGTGAAGAAGTATATGAACGCTGAAAGTCCACCTTTGTCGCGCGCCCGTGCGAAGTCGACGGTATCGTAGTCTGATAGCATGGCAATTTACAGGGGGTGACATTTTCCCTTAGAACCTGTTCACAATCTTTTTAGGATTAGCGTCGTAAAGGCAAGCACCACCATTTGCAGACTGGTATTGAGCTTTCTTTCGCAGTTCTTCCAGAGCCGGCGGCACTTTTGCAGCCAGGCAAAAGACCGCTCTACCACCCATCGCTTCGGAAGAACCACGAAGGTGTGAAGTTCGTTGCGCTTCACCACTTCCACCGAGGCTCCTAACAGACTTTGCACCGCAGTGGCAAAGGGCTTCCCTGTATAACCCCCATCGACAAGTACCTTTTGCACCTGCCTGAGGTCGGCTCCTCGTTGGTCGAACATCGCCAAAGCCCCGGCACGGTCGGTGACATTGGCGGTGGTCACGTGAATTGCATGCGGCAACCCCTGGGTGTCCACTGCGATGTGTCGCTTGATTCCCGAGACCTTCTTGCCGGCGTCATAGCCCTTGTTCTCGGCGCTGTCAGTGTTCTTAACGCTCTGAGAGTCCACGATGCAGAAGGTCGTCCGCTCTGTCCGTCCATTGCTTTGTCGGGCCTCGCCAACTGATTTTTTTTAAGACTTGCTCCAGAATGGATTCATTAGCCGGGTCGGGCCGCTCGCTCCATTGCCGGAAATACTTGTAGCAAGTGCGCCAATTGGGGAAGTCTGCGGGCAGCATTCGCCACTGGCATCCGCTTTTAAGAAGATACAACACCCCGCAGAAAACATCATACAAGTCCACGGTGCGGGGCTTGGTCCTGCGACGGGCCGACTCTAACAGGGGAAGAATCCGAGCAAATTGCTCTCGACTTATGTCACTGGGATAGGAATGAGACACGATTATCCTCCTAATAACAGTCTCAACCTATTATATTCCAGAGATCGTAGACAGGTTCTTAGCACTTAAGCGGACATAGTCGCTGAGCTTCGACAGTCTTCCCGCACTGACAATAGACCAGTTCGAGGAGTACGCGCTGCAGGTCAAGGGGCTACTCAATGGGAAGGACGTGCTGCTGCGGGAGGGCAGCCGAGAGAGATGGATACGGCTGATCCACTCCAAGTCCAACTCGGGACGGGACGAGTTCTTCAACATTGAAGACCCTATCCCTGTGATGCTTGCCGCCAACGGCCCACGGGGTCAGAAGATCACCGGAGAGATATCCGACGGCTGGATAACGACCGCGAGAAGCGCGTCAGTCCCCGAAGGACTGCCCAGGGTGATGGCTGCAGCGGGAGCGACTCGCAACAGCTTCGATAAGTTCGGCGGACACGGGGCTAAGCCGTATGTGACAGTGCTCACATCGGCGTGCGTTCTCAGAGAGGGCGAGTCGGTGTCGAGCGAGCGGGTGATCAGGAACGTGGGGCCGACGCTGGTTCCAGACATCCACGCGATGTGGGAGCGCGACTATGGACCGGGCTCAAACCTGGGAATGAGCAATCCGGGCCTCGCAGAGGAGTACGATCGGTACATCCGTGAATACGGGGACAGTCGTCCGAATCCCACGCCGGACGACAGGCGATACCTCGATGTTCACGAAGGGCACTATGTGTACCTGAAAGATGGAGAAGAGCGGTTCGTTTCGGCGGATATGGTCGCTCGCACTCTGACCGGCACTGGGAGCGAGATCAGCCAGAAGCTGGACGACCTGGAGGCGATCGGCGTCAACAACGTGGCGCTCGCGGCGGTGGACCGACAGGCGGCGCGTGAATTGATTTCAGACTTCGGCGAGCAGGTGATTCAGCGTCGGAGATGACGGCGCCACGGACCTTTACGGTTGGTCCAAGCTCTGGACTCCCGCTTTCGCGGGAATTACGATTAGCGACTAACATCTATACGCTTTCGTTTGGGCTCGGCACTAGATAGGAGAGCAAGAATGTCCGACAAGCAGCCCAACATAGTCCTGATAATGTCCGATGACCTTGGATACGAGGTAATCGGAGCAAACGGAGGTACTTCGTACGCCACGCCGCGAATTGACCGGATGGCACAGGAGGGAATGCGGTTCGGGAGGCTGGTCCAGGCGACCTCATGCTGGAAGTGGGCAACTTCCTGGCACACCGGCGCTGGGCGGCCGGCCCACTTCGGTCGAGAGAAAGAGGCGAATGCAAAGAGCGCGTATCATGCTATCCTTCAAGGTTCTTCACTCGAGTGCATGGGCTGGAGCGAGCAGGAGTTGGCGTTGCGTGAGGCCGTCTGTTTGTTCAGGGTCTTCACTAACGCAATCCGCCATCCCCGCCCCGACTGCCCGAACGCGACCAGCCGGTAGCGTTGCGAATCGCACCTCGAATGGAGCACAACCCCACCGCGGACTCTACCTACCAATGTCTTCGTTCCACTGCTCCGGTTTCGCATCGATGAATCGACCCAGCAATTGCTTGGCGTCATCCATGTCCAGATCGATGACTTCGACGCCGTGCCGCGTCAATGTCCCGAGTCCATTCGCTTCCCGAAAATTACTGGACTCCCCGGCGACAACCCTCGTTATGCCGAACTGCACGATCGCTCCCGCGCACATATGGCAGGGCATGAGCGTGGAGTACATTGTCATTCCACGGAAGCTCTGCACGCCATTGCGGCTCGCATTATAGAGACAATTTATCTCGGCATGCATTATGGAGACCGAGTCTTGCAGTCTGCGATTTCGACCGGTCGCCACAAGATGGTTGCCGTCCGCGAGCGCGGCGCCTATTGGGATTCCACCCTCCACTGCGCCGGCGCGCGCCTCGTCCAGAGCCGCATTCATAAACTCATCCATCTGACATCCCTCCACTCTCTGTTCAGGTACACACGATTCTATTTCAGACGAGCCATCCAAGCGCCTCGACCGCCTGAAGCGGAGCAGCTCGCCGACGCTGCTCTTCTGTAAGAACGGTCGGTGCATTTATCTCGTGTGTCTGAAGTGTCATTTTCCGAACTTTACATGTTCGTTATCAGGCAAATTATACTGTGTTCAGATAGGCCTGAAAATTGGCTCGTTCCGAGTAAATTTTCCGTGTCGGCATCCAGAATTTAGTCTTGTGTAATTGGCTCTGACGCGAGCATGCATCCGTTACCCTCACCCTTGCGAAGAGTGTGCCGAAGGTCGGCTCCACAGCCTGCGATGCAGCTCCACGCTCTGCTCCGGCGTCAGACCGATGAACTTCTCCGCTGGTTCCAGGTAGGTTATCCCGACGCCTAGATCCTCCGCGGCATTGATCTCTATCAGCAGACCTTCGCTCTGCGCCCAGCCGGGCATCATCAGGTCCACTAGCTCGCCGCTATCAGGCAGCCAGCCAAGGACGCAGTCATACCACCACTTGTCGTCTCGATGACCGAAGCCGTATTCCTTCGTGCCCTTCGTGGATAAGCCGGGAGCTCTCCTGCCAATCTGCCACCGGCTTCATAGCTACCCAGCTATTGCCGCCACCCAACCCTTTGTAATAAGATGCGCCCATGACAACCGGGCACCATTCCGAGTGCCCTGCGCCTGCCTACGGTCATTGGAAGTGTGGTTTTTACGGCCTCCCGCGAGGCCCGTTACATCAGTGGAGGCTAAAATGGACCAGGAACGAGACCTTTACATGCTCATGCTCCGGCGGATGATGCTGATCCGCGAGTTCGAGGAGAACGTCAAGCAGCTCGTCCAGCGCGGCGAGCTCGTGGGCATGGCCCACTGCTACATTGGTGAGGAAGCCGTAGCCGTCGGAGCCTGTGCCGCTCTGCGGGACGACGACTATATCACAGGCAACCACCGCTCTCACGGCCACCCCATATCCAAGGGCGGCGATGTCCGGCGTGCCATGGCCGAGCTTCTCGGCAAGGCCACTGGATACTGCAAAGGTAAGGGCGGCTCAATGCACCTTGCCGACTTTGATATTGGAATTCTCGGCGAGTCCGGCATCGTCGCTTCCGCCCTTCCGGTCGCCGTCGGCGCGGCTATGGGCAGCAAGATGCAGGGCAACGACCGTGTTGTCGTCGCCTTCTTCGGCGACGGCGCCAGCAACCAGGGCGCGTGTCACGAGGCTATGAACCTGGCCTCCATCTGGAAGCTGCCTGTCATCTTCCTCTGCGAGAACAACCAGTACGCCGTGACCACCAGTTTCAAAGAATCCGTCGCGGTGGAGAACATATCCGACCGGGCCTCAGCATACGACATGCCCGGCCTGCTCGTCGATGGACAGGACGCGATGGCCATGTACGAGGTCACCACCGAGGCCGTCAGAAGGGCCCGCGCCGGCGAGGGCCCGACACTCATCGAGGCCCGCACCTACCGGTACGAAGACCACTCCGAGGGCCTGGTCCGCATCCTGCGCGAGTCTTACCGGACGGAAGAAGAGGTCGAGGCGTGGCGAGAGCGCGACCCCATCGATGTCCACTCTCAGTGGCTCGTCGAACAGCAGATAGCCTCGCAGGAAGAGATCGAAGAGGTCCGCCAGGACGTGGCGGATACAATCGCCGAAGCTCTCGAGTTCGCACGCGAAAGCCCGTACCCCGATGTGGACGACCTTTTCACTGATATGTACGCCGATCCTCTGCCCGTGTACAACTAGATACGAATAGCGCCACGTAAACAGACGAAGCAGGAGACATGTGCCATGCCTGAGATAACCTACGCAGACGCGCTGAACGCTGCTATCAAAGAGGAGATGCGCCGCGACGAGAAAGTATTCATCATGGGCGAGAGCATTCGCGGCGGCATCTACGGCGTGACCGGTGGCCTCTCCCAGGAGTTCGGCGACCGCGTCATCGACACGCCGCTGTCCGAGAACGGATTCATGGGCGCCGCGGTCGGCGCTGCCGCTGTGGGCATGAGACCCATCGTCCAGTCGCTCTCCAGCTTCCTCTGGGTGGCCATGGACCAGCTCATCAGCCAGGCCGCGAAGATGCGCTTCATGTTCGGCGGCCAGGTGAGCCTGCCTGTCGTGTACAGGTGCGGTATGATCTACGGCGTCAACAGCGCGGCTCACCACACCGACAGGCCATACCCCATGCTCATGAACATGCCCGGCCTGAAAATAGCTATACCCACGACCCCGGCTGACGCCAAGGGGCTGCTCAAGACCGCAATCCGCGACAACGACCCCGTCATGTTCTTTGAGGACAACAACCTCGCCGGGACCCGCGGCGAGGTCGAAGATGACGTCGACTACGCCATCCCATTCGGCGTGGCCGACGTCAAGCATGAAGGCTCCGACGTCACCGTGGTCGCGCTGGCCGGTATGCTGCGACGCGCGATGGCTGTCGCAGAGGCACTGGACGAGGAGAACATCTCCGTCGAGGTGATCGACCCGCGCACCATAGTGCCCTTGGACACCAGGACAATACTCGACTCGGTCGAGAAGACCGGTCGGCTGGTCATAGTAGATCCGGCTCACAAGAGCTGCAGCGTCGCATCCGAGATCTCCGCGATGGTCGCACAGGATGGCTTCTGGAGCCTCCAGAGCCCGATCCAGCGAGTCACGAGCCTCGACTGCCACTTCCCGTTCAGCCCGGCTCTAGAGTCCGAGGTGTTCCCCAACGAGGAGAAGATAGCCGACGCCATTTACGCCACCCTGGACTAGCTGCCACGTCCCACGCGCTCTGCCCGCGACTGACTAGAGGATAATCATGGCTACAAACGTGCTGCTCCCCCAGTGGGGCATGAACATGGAAGACGGGACGCTGACCAGATGGCTCGTTAACGAGGGCGACGAGATCGCCGAAGGACAGCCGCTGGTAGAGGTCGAGACGGCCAAGATCAACTCAGAGCTAGAGTCTCCCGCCTCTGGCGTCGTATCCCACATTATGGCCGCCGAAGGCTCGTTGGTTAAGGTCGGGGAGTTGGTGGCAGTCATCGGAGAACCAGGCGAGAACCCACCTCGGCCTGAGCCCAAGGCGGCGCCATCACCCGCTGGCGCTCGAAGACGTCAACGGCAGAGGGACGCACGGCCCACAGGAGCCGCGGCCAGCCAGGTCACCCCGGTAGCGAGACGGCTAGCCCGGGACAACGGCATCGACCTCGACGAAGTCAACGGTACCGGGCCGCGTGGTCGCATCACTGAACAGGACGTTCGCGACGCCATCGAGGCTAGGCAGAGCAGGCCACGGGTCCAAGCGCCTCCGCGAGCGAGGATGCTAGCTCGACAGGAGGACATCGACCTCTCCGACGTGGCTGGTTCCGGCCCGAACGGCCGGATCACAGTCGCCGACGTGGAGCGGGCCATCGCCGAGCGGGACGCCGTGGCAGCGCGCGCCGACGCCGTGGGCGAGGTTGTGCCGCTGACCGGCCTTCGCAAGATCATCGCGGACCGCATGACCATGAGTGTCAGCACGATGGCACAAGTGACGCTCACCACCGAGGCCGACGTCACCGAGCTGCTGAACCTCCGCGAGTCTTTGGTCAGCGAGTGGCGCCCACACCGGATTCGGCCGCTGGACCTGGACTTCATTATCGCGGCGGCCGCCGGGGCGCTCAAGGCGCACCCGAGGCTCAACGCTCACCTTGCCGACGGCAACGTGCTGCTGCTCAAGGAAATCAATATTGGCCTCGCAGTGGCCGTCGCGGACGGTCTTGTTGTGCCAGTACTCAGAGGAGCCGACTCGCTGGATCTGCTGGGCATTGCCAGGCAGATTCGCATGCTCGCAGACAAGACCCGAAAGAACGCGCTTGGCGTTGATGACATGACGGGCGCGGGGTTCACGGTGACCGCGCTCTCCAACTACGACATCGACGTGTTCACTCCGATCATAGACCCACCGCAAGTGGCGATATTGGGGCTAGGTCGGGCCATTGAGAAGCCGGTCGTCGTGGATGGCGAGATCGTCGTGCGCTCGATGATGCACTTGAGCGTCACCTTCGACCATCGTGCCCTGGATGGGGTGCCGGTCGCAGAGTTCATGCGCACTCTTAAGGCAAGCCTCGAGTCGCCGGGGGAGCTAGTCGGATCGCGCTGACTGGTCTTCCAATAGCCAAATCAGGAAACGGCGTCAATCGCCCTCACTCCAGCCATCTCCCTGAGCCCCGTGATGCAGACCAGGAGACTGCTCCCAAGGTCTTTCGGCTATTGTGATGACGCAGTCCGAGCAATCTGACGGCGCCATCGGGCTGCTATCCAATCGAACTGATGACGGATGCGATGTTGGTTGCGTCGGACATTCGCAGGATACCGATGACCAGGTTGCTGAATGCTACTATACCATGCGGTGCTGATCCGCTGCGCACATAGGAGCCGTCCTCTGCCATCGTTACGTCCCTCACCTAGTGCAGTCCATTCTCAATCCCCCAATGGCAACGCACCACCTGGAGCAGTCTATCGGCAGGTGGTCGCGTTGCCTCAATGAATACGTTACTGAAAGGAAGTTATTGCCTCACGCAGATGTTACCGAAATCAGGCCGTTGCCTCACAGTGGTGTTACGCAAGTTCAGGGAGACATTAGATGGTCAGAGACATCAGCTTGCCACGAGAACTGAAGTGCTCGGGGCCATTCGCAGTCGGTACAGAGAGGGATCAAAGAAGTGCAAGAGTCGGATGCTTGACGAGTTCGTAGCCATCGCGGGTTGCCACCGCAAGCACTCGGTCAGGCTCCTGCGGCAGTTCACAAAGTGAAGAAGAATTAGATAGACCATCCCCAAGGGTCAGCGCATTTACCACGAGGCGGTTCGGCAGGCACTGATCGTGTTGTGGGAAGCATCGGACAGGATACGCGGAAAGAGACTCAATGCGGTGCTGCCCGGGATCGCGGAGTCGTTGGAAAGACATGGACATCTCGATCTTGGCTCCGTTGATTGGCGTCTACCTATTTCCGGCCTGTTGCCTCATCGCAATGATGCTCCTATACATGTCAAGCGGCCGCATCGAGTATCTGGGCAGGCTTCTGGATGGCCGAGAAGACTTCTCGAGCAACATAGCGTTTGAGACAGCGGATGACGTCGCGCTTGCTCATTCCCTCCGCGGTTCGACGACGCATATATGCCTGGGTGCGCAGCTCGTGACGCAGCCTGACGACGACTATGCGATAGAGCGCCGCATTGGCCTGGCGGTCACCTCCGCGGTTGAGCCGATGCCGGTTCGTCTTGCCCGATGATGCAGGTATCGGGTTTACACCGCACAGCGATGCGAAGGCAGCCTCTGACCGGAGCCCGGTCAGGATTACTCCCTGCGGCGATCAGCAGGGATGCTGCCGTGTTAGGCCCCACACCAAAGGTGTTGACCAGGGTCGGCGCGACTGATCGCGAGAGCCGTTCAAGCTCGGCCTCCAGGTCCCGCACCTCATCACTGAGTTGACGGTAACGATAGGCAAGTGAGCGAAGAGCATACTTGGCCGCTGCCGTGGGATTGTTCAGGCGACCAGGACGGAAGCTTCTGCAACGTGCAGCGAGGACATTAGCGGCGAGACCATCGAGCGTCCCGCGAAGCTCAGACGGAGCTGTGACAACCAGTGCCTTCATCTGGTTGACAGCCTGGGTACGAGACTTTACGGCCGAGTCCCTTGCGCTCTTGAGCATACGGATCATCTCGACTTCGCCCTCGCCAGACTTGGGAGTATCCGTGTTAGATGTCAAGCCGATCCGGCCTGATAAGATGGGCAGTCGCTCCCGTACCGTTTCACCCAGGGAGTTCCTCGACGCGCCACGGCGTTTAGCTGCATCAGCAGCTTGCGTGCCACTGCTATCACAGCTACCTTGCCGGGTTTGCCGCGCTCCCGAAGACGCCGATAGAAGTCGCGTAGGTCGCCATCTACCCTGAGCACCACCCAAGCACAGATATACAGCGCCCGTCGCACCGTCCCACGACCGCCTCGAATGGACCGATTGCCACGCTTTTTGCCGCTGTCACGCGACCAGGGAGCAAGCCCCACCAGCGATGTCAACGCCCGTCCGTCCCGCCTGCCAAGTTCGGGCAAATATGCGATAAGTGTAGCCGCGGTCAGCTGTCCCACTCCGGGTACCGTCTGATACAGTTCGACTGTCTCACTGAGACTGGCGCTGCGCTTCAACAACTCCTTGTACTCCTCATCCAACCGCTCTATCTCTCTGTCCAGCCAGCGGATGTGACGCCTGGTCGACTTCCCGACACTCCCGCTTACGCCCTTGTCCAGTCGGTTGCGCTCCCGCACCCGCTGCTCGACAAGTTGACGCCGCCTGCTCAGTAACTGCCGCAGCTCCTCACGGTCAGGATCCACATCCGGTTGTGTTGTGTCCGACTCGGAGAACACCACGCCGTAGCGAGACAGCACCTGAGCATCGAGAGGGTCGGTCTTCGCCTCGTATCCGCACGCGCGGGCAAATGCGCGCACCCTGACCGGATGCGCCACTTCTACGCCGATCACCGTCTCCCTCAGCTTGCCTACCACAAGACGCTCATACCCACCGGTGAACTCGCACACCGCCTTGGTCACACCTGCCCGCTCCAGATGCCTGAGCAACCTGCGAATGCCTGTCGCGCTGTTCTCAAAGCGGAGCACGGGACCTTCAGAAACTGACACCTCCAAAGTTGCCTTCGATACATCTATGCCTGCTACGACTATCATAGTCCGACCTCCGTGTGTATTATGCCGTTGTGCTCCACACTTGCAGATGCGGGCCTCGTGCCCTTGTATCCGTTCGGAGCCACAAATGCGGCGGGAGGGGTGTCATACTCCCAAACGGTGCAGCCCGGCGCAGCAGCCTGGCTCACCCAGTCGCTCACGACGCGCCCCTCTCACCCACCTCACAAACTGACACGTTTGCAAGTCAAATACAACATACAAGTCGCGGCGGCGACACCGGCAAGCACAGCACGCGCTGCCATCTCCGCATCTGTAGGATCGCTCTTTCCCTTGCGATAACGGACCGACCGATCAGGCCTGTTGACCTCGATGACCGTATAGCCCCGATCGGTCAGGAAGCGTGCGAGTCCGGCACCGTAGGAACCTGTGCCCTCTATCCCGAACGCGTTGATTCCTCCCAGGCTACGGGACCACCGCTCGAGCTCCTCGTACCCATTGGTGGTCACAAGCACGTGACACTCATCGAGGAGGACACCTCGCCCGTCGATTGCTACTGCCACATGCTGGTCCTTGTGTGTGTCGACTCCGATGATCACCTCAGCTACGAGATGATTCTGGTAAGTTGCGACTCCCATCATCTCTGCCTCCTGGGACAATGGCGTATCAGCCGGGTGAGCGGACACAACTGCGAAGAGGCTCAGGGCCACGCTCCGTCACTGCTCGCCTCAGCCATTGGCTGCTTATGGCCATCCCGGGAACGGGTCGACAGATCATTTTGAGGGCATCTGAGCCAGTTACCGAATGGGTCAGACCCGATCCCGCATGGCCCACTAAGTATCATCGCAGTTACCGTGACTCTTGCAGCTTCTGATTGTCGCCAACAGGTTTGATGCTCCCTCGGTCAGCCTCATCCATTTCATTCTGCTCGGCAGAAGCATACACCAACTGCTTCGCCACGACGATGCGCCATTGTCGGACTCTGCGCTGAAGCGTTCTGAGCTGACGCCTGCTGTAGCGGTTGGGAGAACGGGCCATCAGCCAGTCAAGTAACTCGGCTGCCTTAGCGTCCGGTTGTTGATGAAGCCAGTCCAGTATCTCGCACCACACCCCCTCGAAGGGGTCCGGTCGTGTGCGTTGCCCGCGGCGTGTTCTTTTCTTCGGCGCGTGTGTGGGACGAACCTCTCCTTGTTGCCATAGCTCGGGCAGGCTGCTCAGGAAGTGCTCCAGACTCTCGCTGCTCGGCACACTCGCCGAGTCGGTCGCGTTGATGGTGGCAAGCGCCGACTGCGCCTCCCGTATCGTGTGCAGCAACGATACCGGATCGAGTTCGGCCCGACAGTCTCGCAGTATCGTCCTGGCCTCCTCGCTCACGTCGTCACGCCACAGCAGACGGTCGCAGGGAGTAGCAGGCGTGCTGTATCTCTTCTTCACGCTACCGCCGTCACGACTCCGCTCAAGCAGCTGGAACGAAGGCTGGAAGTGGTTCACGTACAGCCGCATCGCACCATACAGGTGCGCCATCGTCTGGCCGGCCATCGGTCCGGAGTAGCGCTCGTGTCCGAGGAAAAAGCGGCGCACGACCGAGCTGTTCTTCTGCTTTATCTACACCTGGTCGTTCTTGCGGTACGCACGGGAGCGTGTGAACTCGATGCCTCGCTCTTCACAGTAGCTAAGCAGTGTCTCGTTGATGAACACGCTGTCGTTGTCAGAGTTTATGCCCCGGATCGGAACCGGGAAGACGCAGGAGACCGCTTCCAGTCCCACCACCAGGGTCTGCTCGCGTGCCAGCAGCGGAATCGCCTCAGTCCACCCTGAACATACGTCGGTGACCACCAGGCTGCTGATGTACGAGCCGGTCACCGTGCCGCCGCAGTGCGCCACTAGGTCTATGTCAAGATAGCCAGGCTCAGGCTCCTTCCAGTCGGAGAATGTGCGCACCGGGATGCGACTTCCCATCTTCCTCTTCTGTTTACGCTTCCTTCGGCTGCCCGCCTGCTCCCTGATGGGCCTGAGCAGCCTGTCTATGGTCGCAGCGCTCGCCGAGAACAGACATCGCCGTACTCCGGGGTCCAAGTCAAGATGACCGTGCCGCTCCAGTGACTCCACCATGCTGGGCAGCGCCGCCTTCAACCTCTTGCCGCATATCCTGTCCGATGCTTCCCATACCACAGTCAGCGCCTCCCTCACCGCCTCGTCGTAGATGCGCTGTCCCTTGGGAACGCTCCGGGCAGTCGGCTCATCGCCTCGCCTCAGGAGTCTGACCGCGTGCTTTCTGTGGCAGCCCGCTATGGCTACGAACTCGTCGAGCATCCGGCTCTTGTCCTTCTTCGATGCCTCTTTGTACCGATTGCGAATAGCCCTGAGTACCTCAGTCCTTGTCACTGCGCTGATCTCTCCGACCATCTGCTTGCCTCCTCAGTCTGGGTAACACCATTGTGAGGCAACGACCTGATTTGGGTAACATCTTGCGTGAGGCAATAGCTTCTGCTCGGTAACAAAAACCTTGAGGCAACGCGCCGGCAAAAGTTATTGTCGTGCATCACCCGTTGTACGGCGACGCCTGTCGCTGCCAGAGCGGCAACCATAGACAGGCTGCTCAAGCCCATCAGAGAGAAGGACGGAAGTCGTAGTAAGAGAAGCCCAGAAGAGGAGGCTTGGCAATCTGATTCCCGTTCGCACCTTTGACGACTGGAACGACCCTGCACCCGGCTGTCTTGAGACAGATTTGGTCGCACACGGCGGCGGGCCTGTGGCAAGATCATTCATCAACAGTCGCGTGGTCACAGACGTCTGCTCGGGCTGGACTGAGCTAACATCAGAAGTATCCGTGTTAAGTGTCAAGCCTTTGAAATCCTAGGAAGTAGTTAGTCATCCGCACTGTTCCGTCCAGGGCGTCCCTCTACGCGCCACGGCATTCAACTGCAACAGCAGCTTGCGCGCCACAGCTACCAGGGCCACCTTGCCCGGTTTGCCGCGCTCTCGCAGACACCTGTAGAAGCGGCGTAGGTTGCCATCGACCCGGATCGCTGACCATGCGCAGATGTACAATGCCCGCCGCACCGTGCCACGACCGCCCCGGATTGACCGATTACCCCGCTTCCTGCCGCTGTCCCGCGACCACGGAGCCAGACCCACAAGGGACGTCAACGCCTTCCTGTCCCATACACCCAGTTCAGGCATATAGGCAACCAGAACAGCCGCGGTCAACTGTCCCACACCAGGCACACTGCGATATAGCTCAGCTCGTTTGCATAGGTTGGCGCTACCCCTCAGCGCCTCTTGATACTCCTCATCCAGTCGCTTTATCTCTTCATCCATCCAGCGAATATGACGCCTGGTTGACTTCCCGACGCTCGCACTTACGCCCTTGTCTAGACGGTTGCGCTCCTGTACACGCTGCTCGACCAGTTGACGACGACGACTCAGCAACTGCCGCAATTCCTCACGGTCCGGATCCGATTGCGGCGCGTCCGACGCCGAAAACACCAGTCCGTATCGAGACAGTACCTGGGCATCAAGAGGGTCTGTCTTGGCCTCGTAGCCACACGCGCGTGCGAAGGCGCGCACGCGAAGCGGATGTGCCACCTGCACCACGAGTTCGCCGCCACGCAGTCTGCTCACCAACAACCGTTCATACCCGCCGGTGGATTCGCACACCGCCTTCGTGACACCCTGTCGCTCTATATGCTTTAGTAAGCTGCTGATGCCCTTGCCGGTATTATTGAAACGGCAGACGTCGCCTTCCGACACCGACACGTCTAAGGTTGCTTTCGATACGTCAATACCAGCTACGACCACCATGTTCTTTCCTCCGTATCTATCATGCCTTTGTCCTCCACACTTGCAGATGCGGGCCTAGTGCCCTTGTATCCGTTCGGAGCGACAAGTACGGCGGGAGGGGTGTCATACTTCTGAACGGTGCAGCCCAGAGCAACCGTCTGGCTCACCCAGTTGTGGACGACGCGCCCCTCTCACCCACCCCGCAGATTGGCATATTTGCGGGGCATATTCAACATACAAGTTGTGGAAATTGAAAAAGCGCTGGTAAGAGAAAGGGCGTATCCTCCAGGTATCACAAACCGTCGATGAGACGAAAAACTGGAGGAGTACGCCGTGAGGGAAGTATATCAGAACGAAGAAGAGGCGGACGTAGTTGACGACACGCTGGAAGCGATGGTCAGGGAGGGGGCGAGAAGGATGCTCGCAGCGGCACTCGAAGAGGAGGTGAGCGGGTTCCTGGGCAGGGACCGCTATGAGCGGGGCGAGGAGTTTCGCGGATACAGGAACGGCTATCACCGCAGCAGGGAACTGACGGTGGGAGTCTCGGCGGTGGAGGTTAAGGCGCCGAGGGTGTCGGACGTGCCTGCTGAGGTGGCTGGTGGTGGCTTCGAGTCGAAGATAGTCCACCGGTATGAGCGCACGAGTCGTCAGACGCAGGATCTGTTTCGGAAGTTGTACTTGGAGGGATTGTCCACCAGAGACTTTGAGCCGGTGTTTCGTGAGTTGGTGGGAGAGACTGCGGCATTGAGTCCGAACGCGATCGTGAGGTTGAAGAGCAAGTGGGAGTCGGAGTATCGGGCGTGGTGTAGCAGGAAGTTGGACGAGTGCAGGTACGCCTACATCTGGGCGGACGGAGTGTACCTGGGGGCCGGAGTGGACAGGGAGAAGACTGCGCTGCTATGCGTGGTGGGGGCAAGGGAGGACGGAGTGAAGGAGTTGCTGGGTATGGAGCTTGGCTATCGTGAGAGCACGGAGAGTTGGTCTGGTGTGCTGAGGAGCTTGAGGGATCGGGGTCTGAGTGCGCCGCTATTGGCGGTGGGAGACGGTGCGCTGGGGTTGTGGACTGCACGTTCAGTGCTGTGAGGCTGAGGACGGACGTCACTCGGCGAATGAAGCGTCGTGACAGCGCACTGTATCTAGTGTTCAAGGTAGCGCTCAGGCTGAGCGAGCGCTGGCGTTCGCCGAACGGAGGGAGGAATCTCATGGGACTTCTGGTGGATGGAGCGAGGTTCAAGAACGGTATCTTAGACGAGCTGCCGGTGACCGCCGAAGGGGCCGTCGCCTCTTAATGGGCTAGACCCGCCTGGAGGCATTCTTCACAGCACTTGATATTAGCTCCTTCATTCTAGGAGCGGGACCTCTCTTATCCTCCTGTCCGATTTATGTAACACAATTCATAACGCAGCCAATAAGCTGATAAATGCCACCCTTCTCTATTTGAGACAGTAGCTTTCACCAGTCCTTTCCAGCATGAGTAAGTGATGCCTGAGCCTGTCCAGCAGGGTTCCATGTCGGCCTCCATGAGCCAGAACAAATCGATCCATTCTTCTGGCACAAGTTCGCAGTCACGAGGATCGATCCTCTTCCTATCTTTGGTCGAAGAGCGCCGTGAGCCGTGCCTCTCAGGTCCGCAACAGGGGGCGAAATCAATCTCGCCTATTATTGAAGAGGGGATTGAGGCGAAACTGACTCTTCATCAAGTTCAGATGTCACATCAATATTCTTGCTTCCATAGGTTCGTGTACCGGGCCGGCGGCTGTGATGTATCTGCGTCTGGGAGCGTTTTTTAATTCTCTATAGGCCGATGTCGCCCGCACGGTTGTTAGACCTCTTTAGCCATCTAAGCCCCTCTGCTCAATCGCGGTCCGTTGTAGTATCATGCGTCTCGCCTCAGATTCGGTTATGAGCATTCCTCATGTGGAATCGGAAAGGACGTGCGGATTGAGAATCGGCATTGACGTCGGCGGCACCTTTACTGACTTAGTGGCGATGGATGAAGGGGGGTCGGAGCCAGTGGCGTTCAAGACTCCAACTACGCCCGCAGATCCCTCAGATGGTGTGCTCAAAGGAATATTGGGTCTGGCATCGGCCATGGGAATGGATGCCCGCGGCTTGCTGGAAAAGGCGCAGGTCATCATCCACGGCACCACGGTCGCCACCAACACGCTCGTTGAAAAGAAGGGAGCGAAGGTTGGCCTGATCACCACGGAAGGCTTCCGAGACTTATTGGAGATCCGGGAAGGACTGAAGGAAGACAGGTACAACCTGAGGATGGATCAGGTCGAGCCACTGGCGCCAAGATACCTGCGTGTCGGGGTGGCTGAGCGCGTGGACGCTGGCGGCAAGGTCAGGCGCGAATTGGATGTGGATGGGCTGAGGAAAGAGGTCGAGTACCTTAAATCTGAGGGCGTGGACTCTGTGGCTATATGCTTCCTGTTTTCGTTTCTGAATCCCGACCACGAGATGGAGGCAGAGAGAATCGTTCGGGAGATGCTCCCCGACGCATATGTCTCAGCTTCCCATGTTATCTTGCCACAGATTAAAGAGTTCGATCGACTTTCGACCACTTCCCTGGATGCATATGTCGGGCCTTCGCTATCAAGCTATTTGGAACGCCTTGAATCTCGGATCTCGGATGCAGGCGGTTCTGCGCCGCTGTTCGTTATTCAGTCCAACGGTGGCATTGCGCCCGTCAAGGACAGTTCCGAGCAGGCTGTCAGGTCGATACTGTCCGGCCCCGCAGGAGGCGCAGCAGGAGCAGCGCACGTCGCTCGCCAACTCCGAGAGGAACGTGTCATCGCGCTCGACATGGGAGGTACGAGCACCGACATAACTCTTATCGAGGGTGGCAGTCCCCACATTGCCAGCGAGAAGTTTGAGGCAGGTTGGAAGATCGCCGTTCCCACCGTCGATATACACACGCTCGGAGCCGGGGGCGGCAGTATCGCGCGGGTGGACGAGGGTGGCGTGCTGCGTGTCGGTCCTGCAAGCGCAGGTGCGGATCCAGGCCCAGCTTGTTACGGTCGAGGTGGAACTCAGCCGACAGTCACTGACGCCGCACTGGTTCTCGGCCTGCTCGACACTGAAAAGTTCCTGGGCGGGGCGGTTGAACTGGACATCAACCTTGCGGCCGAAGCGATACAAAATGCGGTCGCGGAGCCACTAGGCTTGGATGTCGAAGCGGCAGCGGAAGGAATCCTTCGTGTTGTCTCAAGTTCGATTGCTGAGGGGATCCGGTTGGCGTCGGTCAGTAGAGGACTTGACCCCCGCGAATTCTCCCTTATAGGATTTGGCGGAGCCGCTGGCTTAATCGCGACTAGGGTTGCGAGAGAAATAGGAATCGGTCGTGTCCTGATACCGCCGACGGGTCCTGTGCTGTCCGCCTTCGGCATGATGGCATCAGATCTGAAGCACGACCTCGCGTTGTCGCATCCATCAAGTCTCAGCACGGTGGACATAGACGGGCTGCGTTCTGCGTTTGGGATTCTGACCGAGAGGGGGCGGGAGCGTATCCGTCTTGCGGGTGCAGTAGAGTCCGATATCAGCGTCCATCTGTCCGCGGATATGCGCTACCTAGACCAGATATATGAAGTGACAGTGGATGTGCCCGATCTCAACTTAAAGGATAATGACCTGAGAACGCGCTGGGCTGAGAACATGCACGAGCGATTCGAGCAGCTGTACGCTTATCGCCAACAGGAGCAGGACATCAGGATCGTCACGCTCAGGGCGAGCGCGGTGGGCCGCCTGTCTCTAGGCGGCGGTGAAGATGCTGAAGCAGCATACAGCGCGATTGAAGGTGATCCAAAGGTACCGGATGATCGTGCGGCAGTCTCCGCGGACACCTACGCCCTAGGCGATGTCACCAATGGGCCGACCGTGATTAACACGGACTATAATACCGTGGTAATCGGCGAGGGATGTTCAGCGAGGTCCGACAAACGCGGCATATTGCATATCGATATCGAGGCTGCCACGCGAGCGCCAGATGACGCCGAAGGGGACTCAGTCACGCTTTCTGTGGTCGGAAACCGGCTGGAATCGATCGCGATCGAGATGATGGACGTTATGCTCCGCACGGCGCTTTCCCAGATACTGAACGCCAGCAGGGACTTCTCGACCGCAATTCTTGATGGCCAGTGCAGGCTTGTTGCGCAGGGCGAGGGGATACCCGTGCATGTCAGTGCGCTCCCGGTTGCCGGACGCGCCGTGCTGGACTACTTCGGGGACAGCATCGCTCCGGGCGACGTGTTTCTTCTCAATGACCCCTACTTCGGAGGATCGCACCTGCCGGACATCACCGTAATACGTCCGATATTCGTGGACGGGGCACTTACGTTCATGACGGTGAACCGGGCGCACCACACGGATGTTGGCGGAGGCACCCACGGCGGATACAATCCGTCAGCAACCGAGATTTTCCACGAGGGTCTGCGTATTCCGCCCCTGAGAATCTACGATGGCGACGTCCCACGTGACGACCTGCTCCACATGATGTCTGCGAATGTCAGATATCCGAAGAACTTCCTTGGCGATCTGAACGCGCAGATAGGTTCCGTGTTGACCGCGGAGCGACGAATTCGCGAACTCGCCGCGCATTACGGCTCCGATCGTCTGACCCGCATCGTGGACGGCATTCTAGATGCGACAGAAGCGCAGGTCAGGAGCTTCATATCGGACTGGCCCGATGGAGAGTATTTCGGAGAGTCGCTTGTGGACGACGACGGATTCGACTCCAAGCTAATTCCTATCAGGGCAAAGGTTACAGTGGCCGGGGACACGCTGACGATAGACCTGAGCGAATCTGCGCGGCAGGTTACAGGCTTTATCAACAGTGCCTACGCCAATACAAGATCACTGGCGCATGCAGCCATAATGTACCTCGCCCCTTATGACGTACCAAAGAACGATGGGTCAATGGGCCCGCTGAAGGTTATCGCGCCCAAGGGGCTTATAGTTAACGCTAACGCTCCTGCGCCCGTGTGCATGAGCACTAATCACTGCGCTGAGGAGATTGTTGAGGCGATCTTCAAGGCGCTCGCGCAGGCAGTGCCTGAGGCGGTGAACGCCGGCTTCTCCCGCCGGCTGCGATACGCGATCACCGGCACCGATCCAAGAACCGGAGAGTCGTTCCTGTGGCATTTCTTCATGGCGAGAGGCGGCGGCGGCGCTGCACTCGGTCACGACGGCTGGAGTTGCGTCGGGGAGGTAAATGTCGCGGGCGGAATCCGCGCCAACAGCGTCGAGGTCACCGAGGAGCGCTTCCCTCTCTTCGTAGTGAACCACGAGCTGAGACCAGGATCTGCCGGAGACGGCCAGTGGAGGGGCGGACTCGGCGCCGTGTGCGAGATCATCTATGAGGGTGAAGGCGAGGCACTGCTCAACACAGCCGGGGATGGAGCCGTGGTGCCTCCATTCGGAGTGCTGGGCGGTAAGCCTGGTCTGCCGCACATATACTCCGTCGTCTCAGAAGGGGTGGAGACGGTGCTGCGAACGAAGCAGACGGGCGTAGTGGTCAGGCCGGGTGACCGAATTGTGGCGCTGTCCTCAGGCGGAGGCGGATACGGCGATCCGGAGCTCAGATCGCCTGAATCGAATGCATGGGATCGCCAGAACGGCTACGTCTAGCGCCAGGCCCTTCTTCCACGACACTTTCCGACTCGTACATTGCGCCTTGGGCTAACTCGAAGATGTGCTTCTGGTTCCGTAGGTCTGTGTTGACGTCGGTGTCGTAGCCGCCGTCATCCGTGTCGTCATTGTCGGACTCCACGTCATCTTCGCCGGTAACAGTCACCGAATCTGAGCCCCATCATCGGTAGCCTTGGCAGTAACTGTTATGTAGCCCGCGGTCGTTGTGGTGGTCGTAATAGGGTCATCTTCGACAACGTCGTTCTCATCGTCATCATCCTCAACGATAGGTAGATAACTCTAGCGATTAGAACGCCGTTGCTTTTACGTGCGATTCGGCCAAACAGGTTCGTGGTAGCCAAGCGGAACGGCCGGACGAGACCAGTGCGGCTGTGTTTCCGATAGTTGCAGCACGGGCGCGAGATGGCTAACCCGCCCTATAGACAGATCGCTGAAAGTTGACCAGCGTGCTATCTCATCCGGCGTAAAATCCTCCGGAACTTCCGGCAGTTCGGCTTCCGGCACCTGACCGCGTCCAACGAGCCAGCTGCCGGTTTGTGCGAGGGAGATTCTCACCAGCCAGCTCCCGCCTTCGCGCGCTCGCCGCGCCAATGCCAACAACGTGCCGAACGCCATGAGATATCCGGTCAGGTAGTCGATTGCCGAGACCGGATAGAACTGAGGGCCCGGCTCTGCGCCCGGAAACAACTCTCCCTGACGTGCAGTTATTCCACTCACCGTCTGCACCACGGTATCGAACCCGCGACGCGATGCCCACGGTCCAACGCGACCGAAGGCCGACAGAGAGACATAGACGATGCCCGGCCGCAGCTCCGCCAAGTCTTCCGGAGCGAGACCGCGCCCCGCGAGAGTTCCCGGACGGTATCCCTGTGAGAACACATCCGCCTGTCGGATAAGCTCCCGCAGAGTCTCAAGGTCCCTCTCTTCACGCAGGTCAAGTTGCGCCGAGAGTTTCCCGTGACCCGTATCAAATTCCTGAGAGCCGATGCTCGGTAGATGCGGCCCCGTAATCTTCAGCACATCGGCCCCGTGCTCTGCCAGAGTGCGTGCGCAAGTCGGCCCCGCGAGCACGCGCGTCAGGTCCAGAACCCTCACTCCCGACAAAGGTCTGGAACCTTCGGGTAAGGGAACGGGCGGGCTGTCCCCTATCTTCTCAATCTCTATGAGAGGCAAAGAGGCAACGGCAGCGGATTGAGGATGCTGCGCCCACTCATCCATAGAACGCACCATACCGCCCGCGCCACGTGCCGTGATGATTGCTTCCTCCAGTTCCAGAGCATCCCAGCGGGATACCGCCTGTCGAACAGCCTCCGCATCCTCTTCGACACCCAGAACCGACAGAGCCGCATCGCGGTGATTAGGGAAGTTGCAGTGCAGATAGCTCCAGCGCCCATTCTTGGCGGGATACACGCCCATCAGCGTATGCCGCTCGGCTGCAATCGACTTTCCGTCCTTTGTCATGTATCGGCTGCTGCGCATAGATGCCGTGGCCTGGCGTACATCGATCCTGACATCTTGTCCGCGCCCTGTCCGAATCCTCCAGAGGTCCGACACCGCAAGCCCGACAGCGGCGAGGCTGGCGGCAGCGGTATCACCAATTCTGAAAGGGGTCGGCAGAATCGGGTCAGTGCCACCGATAAACTCCACTTCGGATATGCCTTGTTCGTCCCAGCCCGCAATTGAAGTCAGTGTCGATAATGTGTTTCTACTCATTCTTGGGACTGCTCCTTACTCAGGCGAGTGGACGTATGTGAAGGCTTGTATTTACTATCTAAGTAGGCGGAATTGTATCACGAACCCAGTGAGGCTTCTGATATCGTCAACTCTCACGATTCATCACGCTGATTGCAGTGGCATACCCTCCAGCACTCTTGACAAACCCCTTGCGCTCACCTTAGATACACTCTGATTCCCCTGACGATTGCCGCCGGTTACAGACCCATAGGTGTGATGATGAAGTATGAGGCGCCACTAGAACCTCAACTCGTGGACGAACTCTTCGACTTCTGGCTGCCGATCTTCGAAGGCCAGCTAGACGTTACTCCGGACGTGCTGCTGGGACACGAGCTCCTGCATTCACGTATCATCGTTCACACGAGAAGGCTGAACGGCAAGTTGGCAGGAGCGTGTCTCGTGGCGACTTCAGAATCTACCCCAAGTCTGGGCGGGTTCGGCGAGGTGGCTACCAGCTCCGATGCGCGGCGCTCAGGCATCGCCACCGCGCTCTCACAGCAAGCCCTGGACGAATTCAGGGAAAAGGGCGGGCAGGCGCTCTTCCTCGGCACCGGCAACCCAGATGCGGCGAGAATCTACTTCCGACTTGGATGGCGCAAGCTCGCTGGCGCAAACCTGATGGCCAACATATCGAACGGAGATTCCCCCGAAGAGTTTCTTGTGGACTACTTCCGCGGTCTCGGATCTGCGACCGTTAAGACTCCTACTCCAGCAGACCGTGCGCCGATGATACCGCTGCTCGTATCGCCGCACGACTGGCAAGTGCTGGATTTCAACACGTCTATGCTATCCACTCGCTACGCCGTTCAGGGGTCCTGCCTCGGACTGTACCGCCGCTATTTGGCAATTGCCAACGACGAGCAGGGAGCGTGGTTCTGCGCGACCACAGCGCACCGCGAGATTGTTGGGCTTTCAACGGCTCGGCTAGATGACAAAGGAAGATGCCGAGTGGATGGCTTCACGCACAGAAATTATCTTAGCACGTGGCAAGCGCTGATTCAGGCAGCGGTCGATTGGAGCGTTGGTAGGAACGCTTCGCAGATCCATGCCACCGTCTCGATCGAGGACGATGAAAAGCGAATGCTATTCGAGTCGCTTCGCTTTGAGAACGGGGGCGCAGGCGAACCATTCGACTTAGGCGAAAGGCAGGTTGAGACTCTACACCTTGAGTTGCCGTGAGTAGCGACAATCTCATCGCCACGCTTTAGCTGACCTGCTTGCCCGTATCTTTACGCTTCAGCCCGCGGAACTATGGCGGGCACCTCCAACTCGGCAAGCAAATTCTGAAACTCGTCCAGGTCCTCGTCCATGACCTGTTGCAGCGCATCGAACTGCCCGTCCAGAAGTTCGCTGAAGTGCACGAAAACATCATACGCCTGCTGGGGCGGTCGGTAGTCACCTACAGACACCACCGGCGTCAGTCCTGCCAACTTCGCGTTCAATCTGATCGGCAAGTGCAGCCTATCTCGTGCTCCCTTGTACTCGGTCTGTATGAGTACGCCCTCGATCTCGTTCAGTTTTGCCTTTAATGCGCCTGCCGCATCGGCAACCGCGTCCTGCGCCGCCGTTCCCTCGGCGCGCTTCGCCCATTCCTCGACCTGTGAGCGCGCGCTGCGCAATCGGTTAACATTGTCATGCGTCTCCGACTGCTTGTCTCGAATGTGGAGCAGAAGCTCGAACTGCGCGTCGAAGTCTTCCTGCGATGCCTCTACGCGAGGGTCCTTCACCATTTCGAAGTTCTGTGTCTCCGACTGCTCGCCCACGCTCAGCCTAACCTGATAAGTTCCGGGAGGAGCCAGAGGTCCCCGCCCCACACCTTCGGTCGTCCTATCGCCGGGCACCTTGCTCGCGCCCGGATAGCGCATATCCCAGTCGAAGCGGTTCATTCCCGCCTCCGCTGGCACGCGAGGATCATCAGATTCCCCTGACGCGTCGTCATTTTCCGGCTTCTTGCTCGAATAACTCTTGATTTCCTCACCGTCCGCGTCCACGAACGTGAGGGTGACTTCAGACTCCGGCTTGTCCTTCAGCCAGTACCAGACACGCACGCCGCCGGGTTCATTTTCGCCAGCGTCCAGCAGTTTCCTCTCGAACTCTCCATTAGGACCTTTCGTGTCCACAAACGCCACCGCCGCGCCCAATGCAAGCTGGTAGTTTTTGGATGCGCCGCCGTCACGCCCGCGGAATGGCGCGGCAAGGCGTATCTTCGTGGCAGGCTTTACCAGGTGCATATCCTCATCAGCGAACTCGCCCGAGACCTGCCTGAGCAGGCTCAAACCATCCATTATCCAGAATGCGCGCCCGTGAGTTGCCGCCACTAGGTCGTCGTCCTTGATAGCGAGGTCGTACACCGGCGCCACCGGCAGGTTGCTGCGCATCGAATGCCAGTTTTCGCCATCGTCATACGACACATAGATTCCCGTCTCCGTCCCTGCGTAAAGAAGGCCCGCGCGCTCGTTATCCTCGCGGATACAGCGTGTAAAGTCGTTCTGCGGCAGATTGCCGGTAATGGACCTCCAGGTCGCGCCGTAATCTGTCGTCTTGAACAGGAACGGCCGGTTGTCGTCGAACTTGTACCGCGTTCCAGATAGATAAGCCGTAGCGGGATCGTGCGGCGAAACTTCTATCATATCGACGCGCGTCCACTCCTCCAGGTCAGCGGGAGTAACATTCTCCCAGTTCGCGCCGCCATCTCTGGATATATGCACAAGCCCATCGTCCGAGCCAGCCCAGAACACGCCCTTCTCGTGAGGCGATTCGAGGAACGAGAATACAGTGCAGTATGTTTCCGCACCGGACGCATCCCCAGTGACTTCTCCACCGGAAGGCTGGAGCTTGTCCGGATCATTGCGCGTCAGGTCAGGGCTCATAGGCGCCCAATTCTGTCCCTGGTCAGTTGACCTGAATACTATGTTCCCTGCCGCATATATCACACCTGGGTCATGCGGCGAGAACTGGATGGGGTATGTCCACTGGAACCTATATCGCGCATCAACAGGCCCAAAGCCTGTGTTCATCTCGGGCCAGACGGTGATGATTCGCACCTGCCCCGTCGAATGATCATAGCGCAGCATGTTGCCCCCGCCGCCGGGCGACGATCCGATGGCACCCGATATGACCACATTCGGATTCGTAGGGTCAACGACTATGTAGCCGCTCTCCGAACTTCCCACGGTGTAGCAGTCGCCCCAAGGGATAGCCCCCTTGTGCGACCGAGATGGCACGCTGATTGCACTGTTGTCCTGCTGTGTCCCATACACTCGGTATGGGAACTGCGTGTCGGTCGTCACATGGTAGAACTGCGCCGTCATCTGATTATATATCGTGGAGAATGTCTCTCCGCCGTTATAGCTGACGCACGCCCCGCCGTCATTCCCCTCTATCATCCTGCGCGGGTTTCTCGGATCTATCCACAGGTCGTGGTTGTCCCCGTGAGGCGTGTTCACCTCTATCCACGTCTTGCCGCCGTCAATCGACTTCCATGCCGAATAGTTCAGCACCCAAGCCGTATCCGCGTCCTGCGGGTCTGCGAATATGTGCTGGTAGTACCATGGACGCCCCTGCAAGTCACGGTTGTCCGACACAAGCTCCCACGTGTCGCCATAGTCGTCTGATCTGAAGACGCCCGGCTCACCCGCCTCCACCGTGGCGTATATTCGCCCCGCCTTAGCAGGCGACACCGCCACGCCTATCCTGCCGAATGGACCTTCCGGCAGTCCCGGATTGTTCGAGACATCCTCCCAGGTATCCCCACCGTCCCTGCTACGCCACAGACCGCTGTCTGGCCCTCCGCTGCTGAGGTTCCAGAAGTTGCGCCGCACCTGCCATATCGCCGCGAACATCAGGCGCGGATTACTGGGATCAATGCTCAAGTCGCCCGCGCCAGCATTCTCGCTCTTGAAAAGAACATTCTCCCAGCTCTTCCCCCCATCCTGCGACCTGAATATACCTCGCTGCTCATTCCGCCCGAAAGCATGCCCCAGCGCAGCCACGAAGACGATGTCCGGGTTGGTCGGATGAATGCGGACGCGCGAGATGTGCCGCGTGTCCTCAAGCCCCAGGTGAACCCACGAATGTCCGCCGTCGTTCGACCTGTACACACCATCCCCGTGAGTGACATCCAGCCGTATGCATGCCTCGCCCATGCCCGCGTACACGACGCTAGGATCAGAGTCCGATACTGCTATCGCGCCAACCGATGCTGTCTTGAAATACCCATCAGACACATTTTCCCAGTATGTGCCACCGTCATAAGTCTTCCAGACTCCGCCCGCGCACGCGCCGAAATAGAAGGTGCCGGGATCAGCAGGGTCGCCCGCAACCGCAACCACTCGTCCCCCTCGCGGCGGACCGATGCAGCGCCACTTCACGGCATTCAGCATCTTCGGGTCTATGTCGTTCGCTCGATTCTGAAGCGTCATATCGTCTCACCTCTGCTTACATCGTGGTCAGGCGCATTATACCCCGAACTGCCGTGAACGGCACTGACTGGTATCAACTGTCGCCTGCAAGCAGATAATTCGTCATATATCAGTCTCAACAACCGTTGGAATATCCACGAAATCTCATTTCTCTATCTGGGGTGAAAAGGCTACCTGAAACGCCTTGAACGGCAAACCTTTAGAAACTTATTGTCATATGTACAAAACGATTATTCTGGACTAAATCTGTACAAAGTATGAA
This sequence comes from Dehalococcoidia bacterium, assembly GCA_965221045.1. Taxonomy (GTDB): domain Bacteria; phylum Chloroflexota; class Dehalococcoidia; order Lucifugimonadales; family JADFKI01; genus Bin90. Next base: position 2,833,382 of record OZ244863.1, on the reverse strand, counting down.
TATTCCTTACCTTTCCTCATTCCTCGGGAGAAGGGCCAAATTCGGCTTAGGGCGGCGCGCTGCCTGGGCAATGTGGGCAGTTGCTGTCCTATGTTCCCTACTCGCGGTCGGCGTTCCGTGGCAGCAGCCTGCATCCGCTCAGAGTTCACCTTCCATTACACTCACAATTAGCGATGTGAATTTTGAGACGGCCACTGCGACCATTTCAGCTACGGGTGTCACATACGATGACTGGATAATGAGGGTGGAGTACGAGACTTCATCCGGCGAATATTACAGAAGCAAAAGTGCCGGTCCAGGGCTGACTCAACAGCCGCAGGCCCCATACACCTTTGAATACGACTTTGATTCTGATGCAGACACTATCTCGGCCACAGTCACAGTGGACAAAATGAAACCCGCCAGCGACTATGTGGTGAAAGTCATTCTGTATCAGCAAGGTGAGTTTTACAACAGAGTCGAAGACACTGCCAACCTCACCACGAATAGTGGGTGTTCCGGCAGCCCCAATCCAGGGGAAAATAAGGAGGGATCAACGACCCGAGTCACTTGGTTCGGCATCTACTATTTTACCGATGTAACCGAGACTGGGCTCATGTTGAATGTGACTGTCAGCGAGGCACACGCCCCGCTGAATTCGGGCAGATGCGTGTACTTCACGTACCGTGAATCCGGCGGGACAAGCAGCGGAATACTCACGGCCTATGTACACCGAAACTTGCCGGGTGGCTCTAGGGGAGCAATGATCGGTCTACCCGACTTAGATCCTAATACCGAATCACTGAAGCCTGGCACCAGGTACAATTTCCATTTGACCGTGGATGAGGATGCCTCTGACGGGGCTGTAGGCCTTTCCGGCACCACACTTGGAACAAACACGGGCATTTCCGAGATCGAAATTACCGAGCTCACGGACGAAAGTGCAAAGGCGACGGCTACCATACGGAACGCGAGCGAAGACGACAAGTTCGTGTACATGCGCATTCGCACTAGCCCGGAAGGAGCAGCGGAAGAGGACAGGGGTAGATGGGACGAGCAGGACAAGATGTCCACCACTACAGATGAGGCCACCTTCAATCTGGACCGCCTGGACGCAGGAACAAGGTATGAGGTAGAAGCGTCCGTCAAGGAGGACTACAGCCCGGGAATGTCCCTCACTGAGTACTTCACCACACTACCTGGAGCGCCGACAATTGATCCGCTGACTGAGGGCGACAGGCAGTTGGAAGTGACATGGGCTGCGCCAACTGAGGGTGCGGCGACTATTACCGGCTACACTGTCAAATGGCAGGACACAGACGACTACTACGACTACGAATTCACTGGCACGCCGCCAAGTCACGACGTCGCCGTAGACCTCAGGACATACACCATTGAGAATCTGGAGAACGGTAACGACTATGTAGTGCATGTCATTGCTAAGAATGAATCCGGCGGAACAGAGTCCAACGGCGAATTCGGCACGCCTATGGGCCTCCCGAACGCGCCAAATAATCTGCGAGTTGCGCCTGGCAATGAGAAACTCGCTCTGACTTGGGACGAACCTACAACAGAAGTTGGCGTCACCGTAAACGGATACAAGGTTCAGTGGAAAGAAGACTCTGTCGCCGACTGGGATTCCCAGACAGGGGTAACGGAGGTTAGTGTTAGCGGCCTGACGCACGAAATCACGGGCCTGACGAACGGTACGACTTACGATGTGCGCGTGCGGTCGGACAATGGCATCACGAGCGACAACTACAACTGGGCAGAGGACGACGGCACGCCGAGGCCCGATCCGATCGTAACGAAAGTGACTGTCGCCGACAGCACCATCACACAGACGGAGGCGACGGCGACGGTTGCCATCGACAACCAGACGGACGACGGCCAAACGGTACACCTGCGACACAGAGTTAACACCCCTGGAAGTTCGTGGAAGGATGAGCCGACTAAGAGTGCGGCACCGGCTGACACAAGCGTGGACTTCAGCCTGTCCAGCTTAGCTGGCAATACCGAGCATGTTGTGGAGGCGTGGCTGGCGGAGACGCCCGGCACGACGGTGTCCACGACGTTCACAACGGACCCAGTACCGCCGGGCGTACCGACCAACACAACTGTCAAACCCGGGGTTGAGACCCTCAAGTTGGAATGGGACCCACCCACCGAGAACGGCGGGGCAACCATAAACCATTATGTGATTGAGTGGGACGAGTATGACAGCCAAGACTGGAATTCGCCATTGGGCGATGCCACAACAACGGGCGAGACCTATGACATACCGAACCTGACGAACCGCACTCGATATGCCGTCAGAATCAGAGCCGACAACCTCGCTCCAAAACTGCCTGACAAGAGCTACAACTGGGTGTTTGGCGACGGCACGCCCCGAACTATTCCTGCCGAACCAACCGTAACTGCCACACCTGACAACGCGAGGCTGCACGTTAGCTGGAACAAGCCTGACAATGGCGGCGAAGAAATCTCCGGGTTTGTCGTGCAGTACAAGAAAAATGCGGACTCAGCCTGGATTACGCACGCGGCGAATGCCGGTTCCAACACATTGAAGACGACTATCCCTGACCTGGACAACGGGGATTTGTACGATGTGCGAGTCCGAGCCTTCAACTCCGCCACAGTACCGAATGAAGACGACTACAAATGGGGAAAAGACGGCGGCACGCCCAGAACTATCCCTGCCGAACCGACCCTTAGGGTCACGGCCGGGAACACGGTGCTGGAAGTTAGCTGGGACGAGCCAGACGATGGCGGCGACGACATCACAGGCCATGTTGTGCAGTACAAGAAGAACACGGACGATACCTGGGATACAAGCAATGCGACGATTGACAAGAGCACCGATGCACAGACAGAGATAACAAGCTATAAGACTACGATCTCCAACCTAGATAACGGCGAGACCTACCTAGTGCGGGTGAGGGCCGTAAACTCCGTCGTGCTCGATGACGAGAAGGACTACAAATGGGGAACAGGTTCGGGCAAGCCGAAGACCATTCCCGCGGAACCGGAAGTCAGCGTCACCCCCGGAAACGCCCAGCTTGAAGTGAACTGGAACAAGCCAGACGATGGCGGAGACACCATCACCGGGTTCTTCGTGCAGTATATGAAGGACACGGACACCGGCTGGACGGACCATTCGACGCCGGGGAAGGACGAGACTTCGACCACTATCTCCAGTCTCGACAATGGGGATATGTACACAGTGCGTGTCAGAGCCGTTAACTCCGTCGTGCTCGATGACGAGGAAGACTACAACTGGGGAGACGATTCGAACAAACCCAGGACTATCCCCAATGCGCCGGACAGCCTGACCGTCACACACGGCAGCCAGCAGTTGACCGCGACCTGGGAGAAGCCCACCGGCACTGGTAGTGATGGCGGAGCCGCGATCACCGGATATGAGGTGCAGTGGAAGGAGAAGTCTTCCACGGGGTGGTCTTCCCGCTCGTTCGAGTATGTAACCGGGATTGACACTCTGACGCTGACTTTCAGCCAGCACTCCGGTCAGGTCCTGACCAATGGCGTGACGTACGAGGTCCGAGTCAGAGCCGTCAATACCGTCATGCTCACGGACGAAGAGGACTACAAATGGAAAAAGGACGAAGAGACCCCCAGCACGACGCCGGGCGCACCGCTAAAAGTACGCATGAGCAACCAGGGCGACAAGGAGTTGAAGGTCGAGTGGGACGCGCCCGATGTGACAGGCGGGGATAACATCAGCGGTTATGTCGTGCAATGGAGGGTGAAGGGCATCTCCGACTGGGCATCTACCTCGACCACCGAAGATGACACAATAGCTGCTGACAAATTCTCGCACACCTTCGACCGGCACTTAAGTCAGGACCTGGTCAATGGCGTGAAATACGAGGCACACGTCATTGCCATGAACAGGAATGGCCGTGGAACTCCATCAGCTGCAGTGGAGGGCAAGCCAAGGACTACGCCTGATTTCCCTACGGACTTGAATGTCATGGAGGGAATCGCGGAGCTTGTCCTGACATGGACGGCGCCTGACGAGACCGGCGGCATCAATATAACCATCGACTACTACATCGTTGAATACATGAAAGAGGGCGAAAGCAGCTTCACTTCAGAGCAGACGGCCGATGCTACGGAAGGCTGGACGCTTGATGAACTGGAAAACGGCAAGCTCTACACCATCCAGGTCAAGGCACATAATTCCGAAGGGGATACAAGCGAACCTTCGGGACAGGCGACGGGCAAGCCCAGGACTATACCCGGAAAGCCGGCCATTACCGGGATAACTGTGGGGAACAAAACTCTGACAGTGGCGTGGACGGCGCCAACTGACAACGGCGGCGCCGACCCAACGAAGTACATAATAGAGTGGGAAGAGTGGACAGTAAGCACTTCCAGTTGGCAGGCGTCTGGAAGTGCCGAAGACGAGGAGGGGTCGCCATATGAAATCGGCAGTCTGACCAATGGGACGAAGTACAGGGTGGTGGTGAAGGCGGTCAATATTGCCGGGACTGGGCCCGCGTCCGATCCAGAGGAAGACACGCCAAAGACAATACCCGACGCCCCGACCGTAGAACTCACCCCTGGCGACGAGGAACTCAAGGTGGTGTGGAACAAGCCTGACAATGGCGGCGACACAATCACCGGCTTCAAGGTGCAGTACAAGAAGGACACAGACGAAAAGTGGACCGAACTCAGCGAGTTTGGCGCCGCCGTACTTAGGACGACAATCACCAGCCTGGACAACGGCGACCCCTACAAGGTGTGGGTCAGAGCGGTGAATACCGCGGAGCCTGATGCCGGGCCGGTATATAACTGGGGCAAAGCCTCCGACACACCCAGAACATTCCCGGCCGCTCCGTCCGTGAGCCTCAAGCACGGGGACGAGCAGCTCGAAGTAACCTGGGACAAGCCTGACAAACGGGGCGCCACCATAACCGGATTCGTCGTGCAGTACAAGAAGGCCGCGGATACAGCCTGGATCGGGCATTCGACTCCGGGACCAGACGACACGACGACGACTATCATCAGTCTGGACAATGGTGTGCCGTACGATGTTCGTGTCAGGGCCGTTAACTCTGTGACGCTCGATGACGAGGACAACTACAGCTGGGGGAAGAAGTCGGAGACCCCTCGGACAATCCCGGGACCCGTAACCGAACTAGGGGTAATTTTGGGTGACGAGGAGCTCACGTTGTCCTGGGTGGCACCAACAACGGAGAATAACGGCGGCGCCCCGATCAAACGGTTTGTACTGCAGTGGAAGTCGGGCAACGAGGAATACGATCCCGACAGCAGTCGGCAGACCACTACGACAGATGTGTCTAAGGTCTTGAAAGGCCTGAGCAACGGTATCCTCTATTACATCCAGGTGAGGGCGGACAACGACGAGACCGCTGAGAAGTACAACTGGGTGGAGGAAGAGGGCACTCCAATGTCCGTGCCCGGCGCGCCTACCGGGCTCGGAGTAGAAGAGGGCGACGAACAGCTAGTCGTTTCGTGGGTGGCTCCGAAAGAAACTGGCGGCGTCGATGTAGAGATAGAAAACTTTGTCATACAGTGGCAGGTGAAGGACGGCGATTGGAGTTCCCCTGACGAGCACGCGACAACAGACGGGAACAAACTGACCGATACCATCGAGGAGTTGGAAAACGGCACTGACTATGACATTCGCGTAAGGGCCGACAACGACGTGGAAGGGCAAACATTCGAATGGGCGTACACGACCGGCAAGCCCAGAACGATACCAAGCGCGCCGAGGAGCCTCAATGTGACGCCAGGCGACGGGCAGCTTACCTTGTCGTGGGCCGCGCCGTCTGAGACTGGCGGACTGAACATCAACCGGTATGTCGTGCAGTGGAAGTGGGGCAGCCTACAGTACAACAACAGCGATCGCCAGGATACGACCCCCAACCGTTCTTATACCATACGTGGACTCACCAACGACGACCTACATTCTGTCAGGGTCAGGGCGGACAATACGGTGATTCTCGCGAACGAAGAGTCCTACAACTGGGCGCCTGAGACCGGTACGCCTGTCGCTACGCCGAGCCCGCCACCACCGCCACCGCCACCGCAGAATAACAATCCGCCGCAGAGGTCTCCGGTCAATCCCACGCCTCCGGTTATCAAGTCGCCTGAGGTGTCAGATGTAACTTTTGCCGACATACTTCAGACCTCTGCCGATGCAACTGTCGAAATTGATAACGTGGGCACCTCGCAGAAGACTGTGCGCCTGCACTACCGCATCGAAGGCACGACAGCCTGGAGTACGCCGCCGAAGATCGAGAATACCAGAGGTTCGAGCAAGACCTTTGCGCTGAGCGATTTGACGGCAGGGACAACTTACGAAGTTCAGGCGTGGCTCGATAGCAGCTTGCCGCCCGCCGGCACGAAGATTTATGAGTTCGATACGCTTGACGAACTAGCGCCGGTACCGGATGCCGCCATCTCAAACCTTAAGTGCGAGAATATAGGGCAGACTTCTGCGACTGCAATGGTGGAAATCGCAAATGCCGGCACAGATATGAAACAGGTCTTTCTGAAGCACAGTATCCAGGGCGAAGATGAGTGGACTATGCTTCCGTTCCCGACGATCACCTATGATGATGACACGTCCATTCCACTAACCGGACTCACGGAGGGAACTACCTACGAGGTGGCGGTTGCTTTGTCGAACGACTTCAGAGGCATGGTTATTGAACAATGCACCACGCTGCTTCTGGACCCAGTCGTGTCGGGCATAAGCGTGGATAGGCGCAGGCAGACTAGTGTGTGGGCAAATGTCAGCATCGCTAACGCGAACGGCGAGGATCAGACCGTTCATCTGCGCTATCGCACCACCACACCTCAAGGGGAATGGGGCGACATCGCCAAGACGACGACCAGCACCGACAGCGCCAGCAAGGAGATTGCCGGACTAACGGCCGACACCGAGTACGAAGTGCAGGCGTCCCTTGACGGCTCTTTCCCGGACGTGCTGACGAAGAATGCCACTTTCACGACACTGCGCTTCCCCAGCATCTCGAACCTCGAGGTCGAAGACGAGACTAAGAATAGTGCCACCGCAGTGATTACAATAGCGGACCCGGATGGCAGCAGCCAGACCATACACCTGCGCTATCGCACCACCACGCCACAGGGAGCATGGAGCAGTACTCTCCCTGCGAGCAGCACAACTAGCGAGGCGTCGATTGGGTTGACTGGACTGGCACCCGACACGGAGTACGAGGTCGAAGTATCTCTGAAATCTGACTTCGGAGTGTCGGAGACAGAAACCTTCAGGACATTGCCTCTTGACCCGGTTGTATCGGGCATAAACGTGGATAGGCGCAAGCAGACTAGTGTCTGGGCAAATGTCAGCATTGCTAACGCGAACGGCGAGGATCAGACTGTGCATCTGCGCTATCGCACTACGACTCCAAGAGGCGATTGGAGTGGAATCAAGACCACTACCAGCGATACTGACAGCGCTAGTATCGACCTGTCGGAGCTTACGCCCGGCACAGAGTACGATGTGCAGGCATCCTTGGAGAATTCGTTCCCGTCGTCGCGCACCAAGCACGATACATTCACGACGTTGCGCTGGCCCAGCATAGCCTCCTTCGAGGTGGAGAATGTCGGCAGGAATGGCGCAACCGTAAACGCGACGATTTCGGACTCCCACGGTGTGCCGCAGACGGTACATGTGCGCCACCGCGCTACAGGCTACATCGCATGGAGACCCACCCAGCAGGTGGATTCAGTGGATGACGTCGTGAGCCTGAGGCTGAGGGGCTTGTCTTCTGGGACCGAGTATGCCGCTGAGGCTTCCCTCGACGAGTCGTTCCCGTCAGACGAGACAGAGTCGGTCACATTCACTACCGTGAAGCGCAAGGATGATGACGACGCGAGTTCGAGCGGAAGCGGAATTGTGCAGGCAGCGCGCGCCGAGAATATACCACTGCTGGGATTCTCCCCGCAGATGCTGCGCTTCACAGCGATAGAGGGCGGAGACAATCCGGCGCCGCAGACTTTCTCGGTCTGGAACAGGGCGCAGGGCACCATGAATTTCACTCTGTCGAATCACGAAAAATGGTTGTCGCAGGATCCGCTGTCAGGCGTATCAACCGGACCCGCCGACGTCGTAGCCATTTCAACCTCTGTGGATATATCCGGTTTGCCGGAAGGACAGTATGTGGACGTCATAAATATACAGATTAGCCCCGCCGTCAGGTCGCCAGGACAGGTCATAGTCGTACTGGATGTGCTGCCTCCGGACTACATCAGGCAGTTCGTGTCGCGCGACGAAGGTGGAGTCATCACTATGCCCGACGGCACTGTCAGACTCGTCGTGCCACCGGGTTCGCCGCCAAAAGATGTGGACATAGAGCTGATGAAACTCAACACGGAAGCACATGGCGAACCTCCTCGCACGAGTGAGCGCGTGGTACTTGCACTGGATTCGAATACATACCCGCCAGGAGGCGATACTCCAGAAGACGTCGCGTACTCCCCTGCTGCGGAGTTGTGGTTGCGACTTCCGGAAGAAGATGCCGCCGCCTGCGATGAGAGTAGGGCGAGGGTGTACTCGGTGAAGTCCGGAGCATGGAGTCTCATTGAGCATCGCTGTGAGACGGACGAATCGGATAAGGTGTGGGCAGTAGCAGAGGTGGAGCGGCTTGGGGCATTCGCGCTGGTGATCGATGATGCACCTGTTGTGGCGACACCTACGCCTGTGGCAGCAGCAGTCGCGCCGACACCGACCGCCATACCTGCTTCGGCACCTGCAGTCATAGTGCAGCGCATTTCACTGCCGGCACAACCGCCGACACCAACACCAACTCAGATACCTACACCTATGCCCTTGCCCAACGGGAAACGGGCATCGGTGCAGACAATAGGTCCGGCTCCAACCCAGACTGCAGTTTCGGCAGCGACAGAGTCATTGGCTCAAACTCTACAAGCCTCGTCAGAGGATGGCGATTCCGGATCATTCGGCAGCATAGTCTTGGCCGCAATTAGTGCGCCCCTGATAATCGGACTTTTCATCGTGGGATACCTTACTTACAGGGAAAGGCGGCGAACGTGCAATCCAAATCTATAGTTGAAGCAGTGCGTGTTGACCATATTTCAGGCTTTTCAAGGCAAAGATGATCAGCCACCACGCACTGTGGCGTTCGCAACATTTGACCCTGAACAAGTCGAGGAAAACGCCGCCGCCGCCCGCCGATGCCAATCTGAGCAATGCCCAACAACCCGCCCTGGACTCACCCCAGAAACACGCCCAGTTCGGCGTATGCAGGGTGGTAGGGCAATTGGAACACATGCTAGGGCAAGCTTTCGCCGCGCGTCATCTCCCTGCGCCGCTCAATAGCTTCAAATTAGCTCGCCGATTCCCTCGACTCCGTCAAAGTAGCCGAAGACACCGTAACGAGTCAGCCAGCGGCCAAATGACTGGGATGCAGTTCCCGGCTCTTGAACCAAGAGGCAATACAGGATATTGGGAAATCGTCGCCTTGTGCCAATTAGCCGACTAATGCATTGACGGTGCGCGCGGTAATGTGTTGCACCACGGCAATTCTGACCGTGCCTGTGTAGTTACTCGTGCGGAACAATACGAAAGGCTACACTTGTCCTTCATATTTTGGTAACTCTTCTCTGGATTCCTGTTCTCGTTAGAGGTACGATTAGCGCATTCCAAGAAGGCAGTTTATATATTTCCAATATGAAGGAGCAAGACATGACCGATATCAGCGAGATGATCAAATCACTGGACAGCGAGAGGATGCGAGCGATGGTAAGCGGTGACCTAGGCACATTGGGCCGCATTCTCGCTGATGACCTGACTTATGTGCATACGAGCGCAGCTGTGGACACTAAGTCCAGCATTATGGAATCCATCGGCAACGGCAACCTGAACTATCATAAGATGGCGGCAAGGAATGTGCTTGTGCGGTCTTGCGGCGGTGCGGCGGTCGTAACTGGCGAGGCCGATGTTGAGGTTAATTCAGGCGGAAACGACCTGACATTTTCGCTCCGATTTACGGATGTATATGCGAACGGAGACGAAGGTTGGCAGATGGTGGCTTGGCAGTCAACAAGGTTGCCGGAGAACTAACCCATAGTCGCCAATGACCACTATACGCAATGGGCAAATTTGAGGTGACCGGATTAGCTCGCCCTTGACCGGCATAAATTCAGGCCGTCGAGAACAGCGCAGGTGCCGGACCAGTCGGGTGAGCTAAACAGTCCGTCCTTCTCAGTCCTTTTCCATAAGTGAAGGAGGGTTCGAGTTGCCCCTATCCTTCTCTCGGAAATGAAGTGGATTCCCATATTTCCGTTTGGGGGTTCCAGTCGCTCCAAGCAAACCAGAATGAAAGATGGGAAGGAATACGTTCCAGCCTGCTGCCCTTGAGTTCGCCGTCGATTGCGCTTCCGGTAAAGGCTGTCCACCTGCTGCCCGTTTCCTCATCTACGAGGATGGTGCGGGCTCCGGCGGGTTCGCCTTCGACGCTGAATGTGAGCGGTGAGCCTCCGGGGCTGCGATCAAAGGCGAGCGCCGTGCCAGTGAAGGCATCGAAGAAAATTAGCACCTCCTCGTCTGTGAGAGTGTCGTTGACGACCTGCTCGCGGCTTAGGGCGCTGAAAGGGTATGCCTTGGCGTTGCCGTCGAGGTTTACACCTACTACAAGCTCCTTCGCGTATAGGCGGTCGTCGGGGTTGAACTGACCGTGGATGCCCGATTGTCCATTTTCGTAATAGTGGACATAGGAGTCCTGTTGATACGCGCCCCCCTTATCGAGCACTGTTGTGTCAGGGTGGAGCTCCTTCCATGCCTGCCAACTGGTCTGCGTTGCGGGTATGGCGGAAAGCTGCGCGTCTTTGAGGGGACCTTCGACGCCCTTGCTGAGGAACTGGCTCCAGAGTGTGTCAGTCTGGTGGTCGTACATGACGAGTGCGTTCATTATGAGCTTGCCTGAGACGCCGAAGGTGTGCTCGTTGCCGTCGATCTGGCGGCCATAGACTATGGCCGAGTAGCAAAGCGGTCACCATGTTACGGCGACGGGCTTGCCGCCGACGGTATCGTTGACGATTTCGTGGCGGCTGAGCATAGGTATGGAGTATGCGCGGTGGTCGCCGTTGATGGAGAGTCCGATGACCTGCTCGCTTGGCGCCATCCACTCATCGGCCTCTTCAATGCTCACGATCTTGGGTTCGAGGATGGCGGGTATGGCGTCGTAGCCGAGTACGGTGATGATGTCGTAGCGAGGCTCGGTGCCCGGTTTAATTGGATCAGGCTGCCACTTCGCCTCACCGTTGATTGGCGCCGGCTCTCCCGGGGCGCTTCCACCGAAGCGGGGGATGACCTGTTCTTCGAAGAAAGGAGTCAGAAGGGGCGCGAGAAGGCTGAAAACGAGCAGGATGGCTACGGAGAAGACTCCGATTTTGGCAAGAATCGACATTTGTGTCCTTTTAGTATTCAGTTAGCAGTTTTTAGTTTGCCATCCCACCTTTCGGCAGTCTCGGGGCAAACAGGAATGTGTTCCAATTATCTATCCGCAAAGACAGCCTCGCAAGACAGCGATTGCCACGATTGTTTATGTGAATGCCATGCTTGTATAAAGCATAGCACGACTGAACGCTAGGAGAGGGTGCGGTCGGCTGTTCCCCAGCGCTGCTGATGGGATGTTATGAGGCCACGGAGGTCTTCGCGGTATGACACGCTGTGAATGGCGGATGCAGTCATGATGAGTGCGTCTTCGCGGTTGTCGGAGTAGTATGCCTTGCGGACGCCCATCTTCTCGAAGCCATACTTCTTATAGAGGTTCTGCGCGATGTGGTTGGAGACGCGAACTTCGAGAGTGACGGCGTGCATTCTGCGGGAGATTGCCTGCTCAATCGCGCCTATGATTAGGAGTTCACCGATGCCGTATCCGCGGTAGTCGGTGCGGACGCCAACGGATACGATGTGCGCTTCATCGTGCATGTACCAAGTGCCGAGGAAGCCGGCGAGGTATTGGTGGCCCGGCTGCCAGGCAGAGGGACGTCCACGCCACAGGCTTGCTGCGCGATGGAGGAAGCGTTGGTGTACGCCCGCAGTTTGAGATTCATGGTGTGCCGCAATTTCGGGCGGGGCTTCACGTCGCCAGGCTACGAGGTAACGAGCGAGGCGATTTTTTAACTCGCGTCGGAACGATGTGGGAGGAAACAATGTGGGGAAGGCGTCGCGCTCGATCTCGGCCGCCTGCGCAAGGTCTTGCTCTTGCATCGGACGCAGGGCATACGGCATCTTATCGATGTGGCGCATGTTCTGTACGGCACTCATGGCTACTCCTTAGGGCATGCGGCATTTTAGCAGGAAGATAGTCGGTATGTCAGTTCCTTGATAATCAACTTGTCTTACATAGTCGCAAAATTCGGCGGACCTGAAATTGAAAATATCCAATCAGAGGCACTAACTTATTGAAAAAATCGGCGTTATAATGGTTAGCAGAAGCGTTTGGTGTGAGAGAAGGGTTGCGATGCAGGCGCAAATTCAGGGTCAGGACAATGTAGCTACGCTGGTAAGGCAGGCGCAAGACGGGGGCGCTGCAGCGTTTTCTGCATTGTACGAGCACTACTACGATTCCATCTTTCGCTATGTTTCATTCCGCACGGGGAGCACCGCGGATGCGGAGGACATAACCGCAGAGGTGTTTGTGCGAATGATCGAGTCCATTCACCGCTTCAAGTGGAAGGGTTACCCGTTCAGTTCTTGGCTGTTTCGAATTGCACACAACCTGGTTGTGGACTTCTATCGCAAGAAGGGAAGGCGCCAAACGATTTCGCTGGAGAAGGCGCCGCCCATTGTGGAGACAGCAATGTTCGATCCTGATGCTCGCATAGACATGGAACTGACAATGGGAGATGTCCGGAAGGCGATGGAGAGCCTGACCGATCTTCAGCGGGAGGCTATCACGCTGCGGTTTGCGGCGGGACTGTCGGTTGCGGAGACTGCTAAGGCGATGGGAAAGAAGGACAACGCTGTGAAGGCTCTGCAGCACGCAGGGCTGAAAAAGCTGAGACGGACGCTATGCTCGGAGACCAATGGACGCGCTGCGGTGGCTGTGTGATGCTCAGAGTGATACACGTGGAACTAACATCGATATACAGGATGGACGGGCTTTTTGCCTCCATCCCAGCCTTGCCCCATTTAGGGGAAAGGAATCTAGTGTCTGAAGGTTGAGATGAGTGATTCTCACTTAGACAATATATTGGATGAGTGCTTGGAGCGGCTGGCTGCGGGCGAGAGTGTTACGGACTGCCTAGCGCGGTATCCGGAACATGCGGATGAGCTTGCACCTCTGCTTGGAATGATGCAGGCCACTATGCAGGCTTCACGTGCAGCTACACCTAGCGCGGCAGGCAAAGCGCGCGGGATGGAACGGATGCAGGCTGCGCTCACGGAAGGTCGGCATAGACGCGGCAGACGGCTGCAATTGTCGAGGATATTCTGGCGGCCCATCACCACGCCGATTGCGGCGGCATTCGCGGTGGTGTTCCTGACCATCATTGCGGCCGGTGGTACGACGGTTGCGTCCGCGCACAGCATTCCGGGGGAGCCTCTATACCCGGTGAAGAGCATTCGGGAGGGTGTGGAGGAGCGGATTGCGCGCACTGATGAGCACAAGGCGCAAGTGCATGCAAAGTTGGCACGCGAACGCGGCAGGGAGATGCGCGAACTCATAGTTAGGGGACGCATCTACGAGGCGGAGGTGGTGGCGTTCCGACTTCACAAGCATCTGAACAAGTCGGCGACTCACATGGGCGTGGTGGTGTCATCGCACTTCATCGAGATGCCGCGCGTTCCGGCACATCCCAGTCACAGTGCAGATGCACTTCGGCAGAGGCTGAGCCACGACGAGGCTTATGTAAAAGGGCAGCTCACGGCAGTTGTAAAGCAGGTTCCGGAACCACATAAGCATCGCGTATGGCGGCTGATGCATCAGTCGGACCTGGGATATCGTGTGGTGATAGTTGCGCTGGACGGAAGAGGCGAGCCGACGGTGATGGGCTATTACCGGATTGCGGCGGCCAATGGAGCGCCGAGTCGGAATTAGGGGTTTCCCCAGAACTCCGAATGACTTCCTTGTTGCGAAGTATTGCCCATTCATCGACTAAGGCAAGCTAGGGTGTGTTGACATTTCATTTCAGCCAGATAAGGGTGCCTACAAAGTGTAGGAAACCAAGGTACATCTTCGCTAACTTGTCGAACCGGCTGAAAATATGTCGATAATGCTTCATCTTATTTATGTAACACTCAACCAGGTGACGCTCTCCGTACAGATGCTCATCATATTGTAGTGGCTCTGTCCTGTTGGAACGAGGCGGTATCACAGGCGTGGCTCCCATCTCAACGATGCGCTCACGCAATCGCTGTGAGTCATATCCGCGGTCCGCTATCACATAGTCGCTCTCAATGCCGTCTATCAGTTCATCAGCCTGAGTGATGTCGTGTGCCTGACCCCCAGTGAGCGTGAATCTCAATGGATTGCCCAGAGCGTCAACACTCACATGCACCTTCGTGCTGAAACCCCCTCGGCTTCTTCCCAGAGCCTGCGACTGCTGTCCCCCTTTTTATGCGGGGCACCCGCAGCACAGGGATGCGCACGCACTGTCGTGCTGTCTATTATCAGATGCTCCATATCCGGCTCTTTGGAGAAGTACAGATGCATCTTCTCCCAAACACCCTGCTCGCTCCATCTGGCAAAGCGCCTGTACACGCTGTACCACTTGCCGTATTCTGCCGGAAGCATCCTCCACGGAGCGCCTGACCTGCTCATCCACAGAACCCCTTCTATGAATCGTTTGCAGTCCCGCTCAGACTTGACATAGACGTTGGTCTCCTCTTTCAGGAAATCGCGAATCTTTGACCACTGGTCCAGAGTTAGTTTAGATGTTGACATGCTCCAAGTTTAATACAATTGTCAACACACCCTAGTTTCGCAACTATCTATTCACCGTGAGATTGGCGAGCTAAACGCCGGCCATATACCCCTTTCTCGGAAGCAATCATATATTGCGATTTCACCTCTTCCTGACCTCTCCACGTCCTTTGGAAAAGTGACTTCTCTCGGCCAACATTTAGCGCCACCCTCAGCTAAGTTCTGCGCGCGTTTCTTTCGCGGTGTCCCTGATCTGATTACAACTTCTAACCAGAGCGGGCGCAGGATGATCATTTCCTGCGCCCGCTTCTGTTTTCATGTGCTGGGCATCAGCGTATGCTGATGCCCAGCAAGTTCGTTACTAGGGCACGTCGAAGCTGCCCCAGCATATCACGGCGCCGTCGTCCCGCAAGGCGCAGGTGTGGTTATCGCCACTACTAATCTGCGTGAAGTGTCCGCTCGTGGGCCGCTCTGAGACCTGTCCTTCGCTATCTTCGCCCCAGCACATTATCGAGCCGTCAGTCGCTATGGCGCAGACGTGATTTGCGCCGCTGCTGATTGCTATGTACGGCACGGCAGGCGGCGGCTTGGGCGGTTCTCCGATCGCATCAATGTCCACGACGAGAGTGAAGTCGCCTGATGTTTGGGCGGCGTATGTAGTCGCCTCGATCGTGTATTCACCCGGCTCCAGGAGAGTGGCAGGTATCTGCGAGTTGGTGTTGCCCGAGACGATGTCGTCATTGGACTCAACGACTTCGCCGTTTCTGTCGGTGCCCTTCATCAGGTACAGGTATGCGTCCTCTGCTGATGACAGATCAATTGTTACATTCGCACTTCCGTCCAGAGTGAACGTGTAGAAGCGCGCGTACCTGTCGCCGGAGCCTTGCTCGGCGGGCTTATCGGAGAGGCAGGTCTCGTCCCAGATTCCGGTGTACGTGCCGCTGCCGTCGATCGTCTGTACGCAAGTGTCAGCCGCCGGTGGAGTGACGCCTTCAACGTCGTCAGGGAGAATTGCGAAGCCGTGTCCCCAGGTGCTGTTGGCGTCCGTGCCAGGGCCGGGGTAGTCGTCTTCGGCAGAGCGTGATTCCGCGTTGTCCCTGAGGTAGTTTGTGACCTGTTCGGGCGTATAGTCCGGGTAGCGCTGCGTGACAAGCGCTGCGAGTCCGGCGACGTGCGCCACCGCCTCGCCCGTTCCGCGCCAGTACTGGTGTCCATCAAGCTCACAAGTTCCGACTCCGCCAACTACGTCAGGCTTGTTTCTGCCGTCCGTGTTGAAAGGAGCCGTAGGCCCTCGGCTGCTAGTTTCGCAGATTTCTGATGTGTTGTCGAATGCCGCGGCTCCCACGGTCAGCATGCCCGCATTGGAGGCTTCCTCGGTATCAGAGATACTGCCCCAGCGTGTGGCGTTACCAAGACTGTGTTGCAGAGAATGTATCTGTATCCAGGACGGTGGCGTAAGCTCTTTGCCTGCCCGAGCCTTTAACTCTACGCTCAGACAGTAGGTGCCGCCAACTTCGGGCGTAGTGAAAACGACTGTTTCCAACGGGTAGGCTGCATAACCTGGAAATATTCGCAACGGGCTGCTCGTCGATTCAATACCCAATGTGTCCTGATTTCTCAATACCAAGTGAATTTCACTGTTCAGATCACCCCAGGTGTCGTCCCACCGAATCACCGCGCCATACTGATGCGTTTCTTCGTCCAGGGCTACGGGATTGCACTCGTCAACATCGCTCCCCGGAGTGAGCGAATTGAAGTCATGGTAGCCGTTGCCATCGATGTCGCTGAACGGTCCGGCCCACACATCGTTCGCAAAATTCCCTGCGGAGCTGACCCAAGTGATGCCGTGTTCCACTGCATGATCCACGAGTTAATTGGAGCAAGGCCGGAGGTCAGATGTAGCGCGCCCGTGCCATCGCCCGGAGTAAGCCATAATTATCCTTCGGGTGTAAGATAATGTCCACATCTTCCTCGATCATCCAGTCGACAATAATCCTAAGCTGATGAACGGCTTTTCTGGGGTGCGCGCTTATGTAGTATTCGGCTTCAGGAGCAATATCGAACACTGCTTTAACCGCTTCTGTACCGCCTGTCCCGTCTAGCAGCGCATCGTTGCTGCCGCTGCCTCGCAGACTGCAAGGTCGTGGGTGGGTATTTGATCTGCTAAGGTTTCAAAACACGCCGCCTGCACCGATGCGGGCGCTTCCGTCGTTTCTAGGGCGGCTTGAAGTCCTTCAAAACCGAAGTCGATGATGCCGATTTTGACGCCTTCGCCCTTGAAGCCAGCTTCGTGCCATGCGTCCGCGCCGTGAGCGGCTATGGCGCTGGATATGGCTTGCTGGTTCGAGATGGACTGTTGGGTGTGAGTTGCGATTCATGGTTGCTCGCTTCGACGTTTGCTAAGTCGATCGGAGAGGGAATGCCTGATGGCAGTACCCCGGAGATGGCTGCAAGAGCGAACACGCTAAGCAGCATGAGAGCGGCGATGCTTATCTTTCTATTCCTGGGAATGGAGCCCTCTTCACTGAAAATATTATTGCCGTTTGAAGTTGCGGCGCGAATTATAACATACAAGATGAAATAATGTTAAGTCGCAATGATTGTAAGTATCAATAATGATAAATTGGGCTTACATTGTAGTTAAGCCCTGGGGAATTTCCTATGGAGGAAGGCTTCCATTGGAATGACTGCTAGAAACGATCACCTGTGGTGAGAAAAGAATGTTGACAGACTCTGCGGATGCGTACACTATGGTTAATACATTGATGGCAGGAAACGGAGCATGAATTTGATCTCAGAGCTGCGGGCTAGTCCGTTCAAGCAGTTCGTTTACATGTTCGTGGCGACCATAGTGATACAGACGCTGCATATGGTCGAGCATGTTGCGCAGGTCTTGCAGAAGTTTGTGCTGGACTTTCCATATGCGCACGGTCTGATAGGCTCGTTTGACCTGGAGCAGGTGCATTTCATTTTCAACCTGATGTATCTGGGCGCGCTCATTTATGTGACGCTGGGCTGGCTGAACTTCGGCAGGCGTGTATGCAGACAGGAGAAGATGCTGGGTGCGCTGCTGATTGCGACGGTGGTGGTGCAGGGGTATCACATGGTGGAGCATTCGGCGAGGCTGGTGCAGTTTCTGAACACAGGTCTTCAGGGAACTCCGGGGTTGCTGGGGGGACACTTCGACGGGGTGATATTCCATGCGTTGATGAACACGGCGGTGTATCTGCCGGCGGTGGTGGTGTTCGTGTGTTCGGGGATGCACAGTCAGATTTTTTCGAGGGACTACGGCGCTCGACGTCCGTGATAAGGGTTCAGATTGTTGAGGCAAGCTCGGCGTATTGGAAGCGCCCGCCAATTCCCTTGGCGGGCGCTTTCTGCGTTATAGGGTAGGTCTCGTGATGCTTATGGAGTGATGAAGGGGCACAAATAGTTGCCATAATCTATGCTACAAGTGGTACAATGCTTTGTTGAAGGGCGGAAATTGGGTGGACTGCGCGACTTTAAGGTTGCGATTGTGGGGCTTACTGCGAATCAGAGGAGGGACTGAAGCGCGTATGGAAGTTATATGGCGAATTGTCAAGATGGCCTTAAGTCGCAGACGGGAGATGACCGCTGCGTACGCGGCGATGATAGGAGCTACGACAGCTTACCTGTTTCTGCCGCACTTGTTCGGGCAGGCGATCGACCAGATTGAGGCGATGCTGAAGGGCGGCTCGGTTCAGATACAGGGCCTGCTGGTGATAGTCGGTGTCATCATCGGACTGAGCATAGTTCGTGGGGGGCTCTCGTTCTTCCAGAATTATTTCGGGGAAGCGGTGTCGCAGTTTGTGTCCTACGACCTGCGGAACAATCTGTACGACCATGTGCAGCATTTGAGCTTCGGATTCCACGACAGGAACCACACAGGGCAGGTGATGTCGCGGGCGATTACGGATGTGGAGAACATCCGGATGTTCGTGAATATGGGCATAGTGCGGACGCCGTACTTCCTGACGTTGTTCGTGGTGGTGTCCATCATCCTTGTCAGGATGGACTGGCAGCTTGGGCTGGCGAGCATTGCTTTCGTGCCGCTGGTGGTAATAGTGTCGGGTGTGGTGCGGCTGAAGCTCAGGCTGGCGTGGCTGAAGATACAGGACATGATGGCAGATCTGAACACGGTGCTGCAGGAGAACCTGACGGGGCAGCGCGTTGTGAAGGCTTTTGCGTCGGAGGAGTTTGAGAACCGCAAGTACAACGACAAGAGCATGGAAGTTTCGGAAGCGTTCATGTCCGCTGAGAAGCTGCGGGCGGCGAACACAGCGTTCACGCTGTTCTCGTTCCAGATGGGGCTGGTGATAATCCTGCTGTTCGGTGGTTGGCGGTATCTCAGCGGCGACTTGACTATCGGTCAGCTTGCGGCATTTGTGTTTTACATGCAGATTCTGGCTATGCCGGTGCGGATGTCGGGCTTCCTAGTGAACGCATACGCGAGGGCTGCGTCGGGCGGACAGCGGCTGTTCGAGATACTGGACACGGAATCTGATGTGGTGGAGAAGGCGGATGCCATAGAACTAGGCCGCGTCGAAGGGCGAGTGCGCTTCGAAGATGTGAGCTTCAGCTACCAAGAGGGCAAACCGGCGCTAAAGAACATCAACCTGGAGGCGGATCCTGGTAAGGTGGTGGCGCTGATCGGGACGCCGGGGAGCGGGAAGAGCACAATCGCGAGCTTGCTGCCGCGCTTCTATGAGGCGAATTCGGGACGCATCACGATTGATGGTATAGACATACGGGATGTGACGCTGAAGTCGCTGCGACAGAACATGGGGATAGTGCAGCAGGATGTGTTCCTGTTCGGGGCGGGTCTGCGCGAGAATATCGCATACGGCAGGGAGGATGCGCCAATCGAGGATGTGATTCGGGCTGCGAAGGTAGCGCAGTTGCACGACTTCATATCGGCGCTGGACGGCAGCTACGATACGGAGGTCGGTGAGCGAGGCGTGAACCTGTCGGGCGGTCAGCGGCAGAGGATGTCGATCGCGCGCGCGGTGTTGCTTGATCCGCCGATTCTGGTGCTGGACGACTCGACTTCGAGCGTGGACGCCAACACAGAGGACTTGATTAGGCAGGCGATGGAAGAGGTGATGAAGGGTCGGACGACGCTGATAATCGCGCACAGGCTGAGCACGGTACACAGGGCCGATGAGATTATCGTGCTAGACAGAGGCGAGGTTGTCGAGCGTGGGACGCATCAGGAGCTTCTTGCGCTGGGCGGCAATTACCGCGAGATATACGAGTTGCAACTTCGCCCGCAGGAAGAGGTTATGCGGGATATTGATGTGGGCAATGATGTTCCGGCAGCGAGAGCGAAGGAGGCTGTCACCCTATGATGATGCACGGACACGCATTTAGCGGGAGAGGCAGGGGCGAAGACGTCGACGGGGACACCTTTGGGCGGGTGTATGACAGGCGGGTGATACTGCGGCTGATGCCGTATGTGCGCCCGTACAGAAAGATGGCGATATTCGCGTTCATAGCGATGCTGGTTTATACCGGCTCGCAGTTGGCGATACCGTTTCTGCTGAAGCTGGGAATCGACGACTATATCGAGCAAGGGGACTTCCGCGGGCTGCTGGCGGTGGGCGGGATATTCATCGCTGTTGCGCTGGGCGGCCTTGTGGCGAACTACTTTCAGCAGATGTTCATGGCACGGGTCGGGCTTGGTATGCTGTACGACCTGCGCAGGGCGATGTTCGCGCACCTGCAGAAACTCTCACTTTCGTACTATGACAAGACGGCAGTCGGGCGGATAATGTCGCGCGTTCAGGGGGATGTGTGGCAGTTGCAAGAGCTTATGACCATGGTCATTATGACGGCGGCGGACTTGCTGAGTCTGACGGGAATCGTGGTTATGCTGCTCATCATGAACCTGAAGCTTGGGCTGATAACGATGGCTGTGCTGCCGATACTCGCACTGACGATGGCAATCTGGCAGCCTTTCGCGGTGAAGGCGTTTTTGCGAGTGCGGACGGCGATTTCCATCGTGAACGGGGCGCTGAACGAGAACATCACGGGCGTGCGCGTGGTGCAGTCGCTGAACAGGCAGCCGCGCAATCTGGAGATGTTCGACGAGAAGAACACCGAGCACCTGAATGCTAACCTGCGGGCGGGCAAGCTGTCGTCGAGCCTGCTGCCGGCGGTGGACATTCTGA
This sequence comes from Dehalococcoidia bacterium, assembly GCA_965221045.1. GTDB lineage: Bacteria > Chloroflexota > Dehalococcoidia > Lucifugimonadales > JADFKI01 > Bin90. The sequence goes on along the minus strand of OZ244863.1, from coordinate 2,812,306 downwards.
CGGCTGTTGCGATCGTGCTGGCGATATTCTTCGGCTCAAGCATGGTGAGCGGCAATGAGCTGGAAATCGGTGTGCTGATTGCGTTCATCATGTACATACAGCGCTTCTTCGACCCGATACGCAACCTGACGATGCAGTACACGCAGTTGCAACGCTCGATGGCGTCCGGAGCGCGGATATTCGAGCTGCTGGATGTTGAGCCGGACCTTGTGGACAATCCGGACGCGAGCAGGCTGCCGCAGCTCAAGGGCGATGTGGAATTGAAGGACCTGAGCTTCAGCTACTCGGCAACCGAAGATATCGTGCGGCTGGACAGGGAAGCAGGTTCGGTGAACAGCAGGAACGGCACAGCCAATGGCGCGAGCAGTGTGCCGGATGTGCTGAAGCACTTGTCGCTGCATATCAATCCGGGCGAGACGGTGGCGGTTGTGGGACCGACGGGCGCGGGTAAGACGACGCTTGTGTCTCTGATTTCGCGCTTCTACGATGTGCCGCGCGAGAAGGGCGCGATACTGGTGGACGGCTACGACATCCGTGATGTTACGCGCAGTTCGCTGGCGGGTCAGATGAGCATGGTGCTTCAAGAGCCGTTCCTGTTCTCCGGGACGGTGCGGGATAACATCAAGTACAATCATCCGGGCGCGAGCGACGAGCACATGATCGAGGCGTCGAAGGCGGTAGGCGCACACGATATCATCATGCAACTGGACGACGGGTACGACACTTACCTCGCGGAGCGGGGGTTGAACCTGAGCCTTGGTCAGCGACAGCTGCTGAGCTTCGCAAGGGCGATTGTCGCGGACCCGCGCATTCTGATTCTGGACGAGGCGACAGCGAATATCGACAGCTACACGGAGATGCTGATTCAGCAGGCGCTGCAAAAGTTGCTGCAGGACCGGACGGCTATCGTGATCGCGCACCGGCTATCGACGATAAGGGGCGCTGACAAGATTGTGGTGCTGAACCAAGGGGAGATTGTTGAAGTCGGGACGCATGCGTCGCTGATGGAGCAGGACGGGCTGTACGCGCATCTGTATAGCATGAACTATGCTTCGATGGAGGAGGCTGCTGAGGGTGCGCAGAGCTAGGCGTCGGTACAGGATAGCGGAGATGGGGCGATAGGGGCATTCTCATTACGAGCAATTAGGGGCGGTCTTCGGACCGCCCCTGTTTTCTATCCCTTAACAGAAACCCGGCAACTTAGGAGGGGATAACTTGGGATAAAACAGTCCCACAATGATCCAGCTCCCCGGATGCAAGCGCACTGTTCCAACATAGAAATGTAGGTCTTTATCGAGGAGCATATCAACTTCGTACTTATTCCTGAAGGCTCTCAGCCATCCATCCGATCCATACTCATTGCGCCATTTGCGATAAGATTCGCCCATTTCCCAGTCTGTGCAGGATAAGTTGTGCAAGTTGCAACGCCTATCGTCGCATCGGAATCGATAGTAGAACTTGTACGGCACCTTCTCTAACAGTTGGCTTGGGGTGTTATCGAAAAAAGAGGATTGACTAAGTCTTTCGAGTTCGTTAGGCGTCCAGTCAGGGTTATCTTCGGGTTGAAGCCTGAAAGACACTTCTTTTGGCTTAAATAATCCAAGTGTGGGGTGGCCGTTCTGGTCCCTTAGCCTTTGCAATTCGCACAAGGAGTTTGCCCTTAAGGGGAATACGCGGTCCTTTCTGGCACTCCAGTAGTTCTTGGTGGATAAAGGTTGCTCCAATATCTTTATTGAGTCAGGATTTATCCGGTAACTCTCAGGTCGAGGATCTGACGAACGCTGCACATCAACCTCGATGAGTTGGTATTTCGTAAATCTTCTATCGTAGGCAAGGAATCGATAGGGCACAGGAAATAACCGAATCCACTCACCTTCTTCTGTTATCCCTGCGGTACAGGATACTTCCACGCCGTTTCTTGCGGGAGTGGGATACGTGCGGACTGTTATCAGTATCCGTTTCTTTGTCCAACCGCCCAAAGTGGTCATAGTGTATTTGCTCACACAAGTAGAGTTAAAGGTCGAAACCCTTCAATCCCATGCGTTCAAGTTCAAGAAAGACTAGATGCCTATGACAAGACTCGGGGTCAATTTCGACACACATAAACGCAACAGTAACTTCATAGCTAGTGAGTTGGGTCAGTTCGGCATCAGACAGCTTCCCAATGACATTAGTCTTATACCACTCCCAAATTTCTTCTCTGTCTCCCACTTGCGCCGCTTGCTGCCTTATGTTGCTAGGCACTCCCAGATTGGGACGATGGTCATAGCTAATAGCATGCTCCAGAAGATGGCTTCGGAGATTGTCTTTGCTAAAGTCGGGCTTATATTGGCTCACAGGCGCACTGCGTATATCCACAACAGTAGAAACATCCGCAGCCCTTAGAACCTTGATGAACTGCTCAATGTTTTTCCCTGAGTATCCAACCGTATAGAAGTCAGCACTAGCGGAACTCACACCGTGCATGAGATTCCACAAGCTTTTATTGAAATGTTGAACCTGAACAGAGTCCTGAGGCAACTCAACGCCTCTATACCCAGTTGGCTTCTCTTTACTCTGGGAGTCACCATCCTTGTCGACCGGCAAATCCCAAGGGAGCATTTCTTGTCCATCGGATTCTACAGGGCCTGGTTCAGAAAAGGTTTGCTCATCCGATACCAGATAATCAGGAAGGACGGGTGGCGCTTCGCGCTGCGCCTCCACTAGACGGATAATTGTGTCATTCAAATTTGTTTGACCCTGCTCGGCGGCTATTTCTTCAAGCTGCCTTGCCGTATCAGCAGGAAGTGTGATTTCCCTTTGAACCGTGGATAAAGTCATTGACACTATTTCTGATGTAGGTCGCTCAGGATACATTTTGAAATTATCAAGAAGTCGCCTTGCTCTATCCTGTTCCAAAGGCGCTATTGCCCTAGCGAGTTCTGCATAAGTGTCATCAATTTTTTCTTCGGAGATTACCCCTCTTACAGCAGACATAGTTTGTTCCAGCAGTGTTGCATGGCGCTCCGGTATTGCTTCGCCACTCCTGCGTTGTTGAGTTGACGGGGACAGACCACTTACTACATCGACGCCCCTGGGTCTAAGTATAGTCATCGCTTCATACGCGTCGAAGTCTTGCGTGATTTTGCTGCGTCCTCGCCCGATGGCTCGCGCCAATTCTCCCCTATCAGTGAACCTATCATCTATTTGTTCGATAAGTTTGTACGCTTCAACACGCTCATCAAGGGTTAGTTCGCCCCGTTGCAAATTTTCTACGAGAGACCGGATTATGGCTTCTGCATCGGTGATGCGTTGGACTACAACAGGAACGACTTCCATGCCTAATTCAGACGCCGCGGCCAATCTACGTGAGCCAATGATTACTTCATAGTTGTCACCGGATGTTGGGCGTACTATTAGAGGTTCTAGGATGCCCTGTTCTCTGATAGAATCTGCCAACTCGGAAATGTCGCCTACATTTCTGCGTACGTTTATTGGCGACACTACAAGTTGACTTGTTGGAACCTCTAATGCTTCAAATTGCTGTGTTGTCATTAAAAGGCTTTCTCCTAATTTAATTTCCACAGAATGCGGTTGCCGGTTCTTTCCCTAACTAGGCCTATGTCTTGCTCCATTCGATGCACCCATTGATTGTTAGGAACTTTCTGGGGCAAGTCGGCTGCGTTCTTGATTTCTGTCCAAGTCAATGGTTCTTCCGCATTCTGAAGCACCTCATAAATAGTATTCTTGAACGCATTGTAGTCTGCCATATTATACACCTCTGGTGAAATTCAGTGTTAGCCAAATCCGTAGCGGACATTCCATTTACATTGACGGTATGTCCTTAAGTCTGCCTAATAATCGCGGCGACGAGGGCTGCGAGAGCGGCGGGGAGGTAGAAGATGCCGATGGACAGGGCGCCGGCTATGCAGAAGAGGAGCAGCAGTACGAATGCTGCCCAGCGGAGGATGAGCATGAGGCGGGGGTGGGCAGGATTGGGGAGTGTGGCAATTAGGGTGATCGCGGTGAGAGCGACAGGAATGACGACGAGCAGGGCTGCCGATAGGCCGTTGACTTCAATGAGGGTTGCGCCGGTGGGTCTGTAAACGGGGCCGAATAGGAAGAAGATTGTGGCTGCCCAAGCGAACACGTGGGAGATTAGGGCGGCGGAGAGGGAAATTCTGGTTCTGGTCATTGCTTACCTGCTCCCCTCCCTACCCTCACCGTATCGGAGCGGGGTCCTCCGTTCACTGGAATAAGGAGGCCTGGGGTGAGTTGGGGTTGTCTTTGGCGTAGTCGAAGCCGAGGTGGTCGTAGGCGCGGCGGGTGGCTACGCGACCCCGGGGGGTCTTGTCGAGGAAGCCGAGCTGCAATAGGTACGGCTCGTACACATCCTCAATGGTGTCGCTGTCTTCGCTGATGGACGCCGCGATGGTGTCCAGTCCGACGGGTCCTCCCTCGAATTTTTCGATGATGGAGAGCAGCATGCGAGTGTCGGTGCCGTCGAGTCCGCGCTCGTCAACTTCGAGCTGTTTCAGGGCTTCTCGTGCCAGCTTAGCTGTGATGATGCCGTCTCCAATGACCTGCGCGTAGTCTCTGACGCGGCGCAGCAGACGGTTGGCGATACGGGGCGTTCCGCGCGCTCGGCGGGCAACTTCGGTTACGCCCTCCGGCTCTGCTTCGATTTCCAGGATCCGCGAGGAGCGTTCGACGATGGTTGCCATTGCATCTTCGTCGTAGAAGTCGAGGCGGTGTATGTTGCCGAAACGGTCACGTAGAGGCGGGCTGAGCATTCCGTATCGAGTGGTCGCACCGATGAGAGTGAAGGGCTTAATAGAGAGGTTCATGCTCCGCGCCTTGAGTCCTTTGTCGATGACCCAGGACACGAAGTAGTCCTCCATAGCCGGGTACAAAACTTCCTCGACGACGCGGCCGAGTCGGTGGATTTCGTCTATGAAGAGGATATCGCCCTCTTGCATCTGCGTGAGTGTAGCTACCATGTCTCCGGGACGCTCGATGGCGGGCCCAGATGTGGTCTTGATGTTGACACCCATCTCGAATGCCATGATGTTGGCGAGAGTGGTCTTGCCGAGTCCGGGGGGACCGTACAGCAGTACGTGGTCGAGCGGTTCGCCGCGCTGCTGCGCCGCCTTGATGCTGATGGCGAGCAGGTTCTTGACCGCGCTCTGTCCAATGTAATCGATGATGCGGCGCGGGCGCAGGCTAGTGTCCAGCGAGTGGTCAAGTTCGTGGGGCGCGCCGGAGACAATGCGTTGGGTCATGATTCAAACTAACATGATGCACAGGATGAGACAGCTATCAATTTATCACGTCAAGCTTCTTGGCGCATGCGGGATTTTGCCGCTTGTATGTAGGAATCGTCGATGTCGCAGCCGGCGAATGCCCTACCCTCCTGGAGCGCAGCGACTGCAGTTGTGCCGCTACCGAGGAAGGGATCAATTACCAAATCACCGGGGTTGCTGTGCTTGCAAACGAGCTCATGGAATAGGTCCAGAGGTTTTTGAGTGGGATGGATGCGCTTGCCGCCGTGTCTTGGGATGGGATATGAGTAGTTGCCGCTGTCGTAGGCGCTGTTGAAAGTGGGGCTGCCTCCTTTGACTCCGATGACTGCCATTTCGCGGCTATTGGAAAGGTAGGTACATCTGCTGTTCAGAGGCACAGGATTGGTCTTGTTCCAGACGATGAGGCGCAGCATCTTGAATCCGGCGTCCTCTAGGGCATCGTACAGGTGGCTGATTTTCCACAGGTCGTACCAAACAATTGCAGTACCGCCACGCCGAAGCACTCGATAAGTTTCTTCTGCTAGCGCCGCAAGGTCAATCTGCTGGTGGTCCCATTCTCCGAAGTCCATTGATACGGCGAATCGCTGCACTCCGTTTTTGACGTTGGAGAATCCGGTCTTTCTGCTGACTGCATAGGGTGGGTCAGTTAAAACAAGGTCAACAGAGTTTTTCTCGAGCGATTGCAGGAAGTCGCGGTAGTCGCTGCGTTCGATTGTGGCACGAGTGGGAGCTAACATCGGTTTGTACATATTTGATAGATACTTGACGAGAACATGATAGAACTTGTGTTCATTGTATTGAGGATTGGCAGAATATGTCAAGAAGCCTTTACTAGGTGGGTTGCAGTATAATTCGGTGACGGAGGTTGACATGGTTGACTTTGCGGAGCTTGGCGAAGAGACGGTCGCGATATGGGACCGGAACGCCGATTTCTGGGATCAGCGGATGGGCGAGGGCAACGCTTTTCATAAGTTGCTTATTGAGCCTACGCAATTAGACTTGTTGTCGCTGATGCCGGGCGAACGGGTGTTGGATATTGGGTGCGGCAACGGGCAGTTTGCGCGTAAGATGGGGTCATTGGGTGCTGACGTGGTGGCTGTTGATGCCGCGCCGCGCATGATAGAGAACGCGCGAAGGCGGACGCCACCCGATGCGAAATGTGAAGGGCGCGTACGCTATGAGGTGGCGGATGCGAGCGATGAGGAGGCGATGCTGAAGTTGGGCGAGTCCAGCTTTGACGCAGCAGTTAGCACGATGGTGCTGATGGACATGGCGAGCATTTCGCCTGTTGCGAGGATGGTGAGACGTCTGCTGAAACCGACTGGGCGGGTCGTGTTCTCGGTTATGCATCCGTGCTTCAACTCGACCGAAGGCTTCACGCAGATTTTCGAGCGAGAGGAGCAGGAAGGCGAGATCATCGAGCGGCTGTCGGTGCGGGTTACGCGGTACACCGAGTCGCACGCGCACAAGGGACAGGCGATGAACGGGCAGCCGGTGGCGCAGAACTATTTTCACAGGCCGTTGAGTGCGCTGCTGGGTGTCTTCTTCAAGGCTGGGTTTGTTGTTGACGCGCTGGAGGAGCCGATGTTTCCTGTGGATGTGCCGGGCGATGATAGCTTTGGATGGCTAATGTACAAGGATATTCCGCCGGTGCTGTCGGTGCGGCTCAGGAGCGGGGGCTAACATGGATGCACAGGACATAGGGGATGGGATGTGGAGTTGGCGTGAGGAAGATTCGGCGGTGTATCGGGCGCTGGCTGAGGTTGCGGTGCCAGGGAGGGAGTCGCAGTTGGCAACGATGCTTTGCCTCTTGCCGTTTGGCAGGGATGAGGCGTTCAGGATAAGCCGATGTGGGCTGTGGTGAGGGCGTGTTCGCTCGTGCCGCTCTGACGGCGTATCCGATGGCGTCTGTGCTAGGGTTGGACGGGTCTGCTTCGATGCGAGAGCAGGCGGAGGCGCTATTGGAGCTGTTCGAAGAGCGAGCGGAGGTAATGGCGTTTGAGCTTGAGGGTGTGGAGTGGCTGGATGGGTTGGACGGCGCGGACTGTTTGGTGTCCTCGCTTGCGCTGCACCATCTGACTGTTGAGGGGAAGCGTGATCTGTTCGCAGAGGCGTATCGCAGGCTGGGCAAGCGTTCTGTAGTGATGGTGGTGGATGTTGTGCTGCCGCAGCGTGCAGAGGCATGGCGGCTGTACGCGGACGCATACGACGATATTTGCCGGCACCAGTCTATTGAGCGGACGGATGGCGATGTGCTGTACGCTCGACTGGTGGAAGAGAAATGGAATTACTATCGCTATCCGGATGATGCGGAGAGGCCTTCGCCACTCTCGCAGCAACTCGCTTGGCTTGTCGAGGCGGGATTCGACGGTGTGGACTGCTTCTGGCTGCAAGCGGGCCATACTGTGTTCGGAAGATATAAGGGCGACGTTGGAACACAGTGTGATGTGTTGTCGCTGGGGGATACGATGGGCGCGGTACGAGCGGCGATGGATGTCAATAGAGGAATAAATTTACATCGATGCACAGGATGATAGACAGGATAAGAATTATCGAGGTGTTAGAATGTCCGGCTACTTTTTGAGTGAAGATGAGCTGCTCCTGAAAAACACGGTGCAGGATTTTGCGGATAGCGAGATCGCGCCACGGGCGGCGGGATATGACGAGAGCGGGGAGTTTCCGTTTGACAACTTCAAGGGGATGTCGGACCTGGGGCTGCTGGGGCTGACGATCGACGAGGAGTATGGGGGCAGCGGCGGCACATTTCGGCAGCTTGCGGTGGCGGTGGAGGAGATTGCGCGTGCGTGCGCGGCTACAAGCACATCGTATATCGCGCACCTGTCGCTATGCGCGCAGTTCATTCACATGTGGGGCACGGAGGGACAGAAACGACAGTTTTTGCCTACACTTGCGAACGGGGAGCATATCGGTGCATTCGCGCTGACTGAGCCGGGTTCGGGCAGCGATGCGGGCGCGATGCGGACTACGGCGACGCGCTCGAACGGGAGCTACCTGCTGAATGGGAGCAAGACTTTTATCACAAATGCTCCGGAGGCGTCAGTGTTCGTGGTGCTTGCAACGCATGACCGAAACCTGAAAACACGGGGGATCGACGCGCTGATTATGGAAGGGGACAGCGAGGGCCTGAGCGTGAATCCGCTGAAGGGCAAGATGGGCATGCGGGCGTCATCCATCGCGGAAGTGGTGTTCGAGGATTGCGCGGTGTCGGAGGAGAATCGAATGGGCGCAGAGGGCGAGGGCTTCCGCGAGACTATGCAGGTGCTGAACTCGAGCCGCATATCCATTGCGGCGCAGTGCGTTGGGATAGCGCAGGCTGCTTATGAGGCTGCTGTGAGCCATGTGAAGCAGCGCGAGGCTTTCGGGCAGAAGCTGGCGGAGTTGCAGGCGATTCAATGGATGATCGCGGATATGGCGACGCAGATTGACGCGGCGCGGCTGCTAGTGATGCGGGTTGCGTCGATGCGCGACGCTGGGATGCCGTTCGTCAAGGAGGCGTCAATGGCGAAGTTGTTCGCGTCTCGGGTTGCGGTGGAGGCTGCCGACAAGTCGGTGCAGATGCACGGCGGGTCTGGGTATCTAGCGCCGACGCCTGCGGAGCGGTACTACCGGGACGCGAAGGTAACGGAGATATACGAGGGGACTTCGGAAATACAGCGGCTGGTCATCGCGCGGAGTATCCTGCGAGATGGGTTAATCTAGTTGAAAGCGCGGGGCAGCGTCTATATGATTGGCTTGCTGCAACGACAAGCGCGTTAGCACCTTAATGTGGTTCGGCAGGGTCGTTGCCTAGAATGACGTAGTAAAGGACGAAAGATGTCAGATAAGTTTAGCAGGATGTTCGCGGAGTATTCGGCAGGTCTGCGGTATGAGGATGTACCGCCGGAGTCGGCGCATGAGGTGAAGCGACGCATACTGGATAACATAGGGGTGAGCATGGCGGCGTTCTCCGAAGATGCTCCGAAGGCGGCGCGGATTTATGCTTATGACTTTGAGCAGCCGCACGGCGCTACGGTATGGGGAGCGCCTGTACGGGTTACTCCGGAGGCGGCAACTTTCGCCAATGGGCTGATGACGCGCTACCTTGACTTCAACGACACTTACCTGTCACTGGAGCCGCTGCATCCGAGCGACATGATTCCTGGGATTATGGCGCTGTGCGAGTGGGGCGGAAAGCCTGTGCGGGACATTTTCACGGCTACGGCTGCTGCCTATGAGGTATCGGTGAACCTGTGCGACGCAGCGAGTGTGCGCGCTCACCAGTGGGATCACGTCGTCTATACAGGCATCGGCGCGGCGTGCGGCGCGGGCAGACTGCTGGGGCAGTCCGTGGAACAGATAGAGCACACGATTTCGATTGCGAGCGTGCCGCATGCGTCTATGCGGCAGACGCGCGCGGGCGAGCTTTCCATGTGGAAAGGCGCTGCGGCGGCGAACTCGGTGCGGAACGCGGTGTTCGCAAGTCTTGTCTCACAGCGCGGGCTGACGGGGCCGTATCAGCCATTCGCAGGCGAGATGGGCTTTTTCGCTCAACTCCTAGGAGGCGTGCCTTTCGACGAGGCGGCGCTGAAGTCGGTCGCTGATGGCGCTGCGCCCACGCGCATTCAGGACACCTACATCAAAAAGTGGCCTGTGGAGTATCACGCTCAGAGCGCCGTGGATGCGGCGGTCGAGCTTCGAGACGAGCTTGGTGGCGACATAAACCTTATCGAATCCATTCACCTCGATACTTTCAAGGTATCATATGAGATTATCGCCAAGGACCCAGAGAAGTGGGCGCCGAAGACGCGCGAGACTGCGGACCACTCGTTGATGTATATTGTGGGGGCGGCATTGCTGGACGGGACTGTTACGAAGCATTCATTCTCACAGCAGATGCTGGATAACGCGGACATCAAGGCGCTGCTGAGCAAGACGACACTAGAGGAGGACGATGCGCTTACGGAAGGCTACCCGGAAGGCATACCGAATCGCATCACCATCAAGACGAAGGACGGCGGCACGCTCTCTCGCGAGGTGAGCTTCCCACGCGGGCATGCGATGAACAAGATGAGCGACGCAGAGGTCGAGCAAAAGTTCTTGCTGAATGTGGAGGAAGTTTGGACGGATGAGCAGGCGCGGCGTGTCATTGATCTCGTTTGGCATATCGACGAGCAGCCGGACCTTTCTGAGCTTATGGAGGTGATGCGGATATGACCTGGATGCTGAAATCGGCATCGGAGCAGAGCCACGCGGTGAGGCTGCGCGAACTGCTCGATTCGGGTGAGCCGCTGAGCGTGCCGGGCGTGTTCAATCCCATGACGGCGATGATAGCGCGCAAGGTCGGGTTCGACGCGCTGTACTTCTCCGGCGCGGCGTTCTCGGCGAGCCTAGGGATACCGGATATCGGCCTGTTCACGCTTGCGGAGTTGACGGATGCGGTGCGTTGGATGGTGCGGGCGTCAGGGCTGCCGTTCATCGTGGATGCGGATACGGGATTTGGCGAGGCTATCAATGTGATTCGCACGGTGAAGGAGCTTGAGGAGGCGGGCGCTGCGGCGATACAGATTGAGGACCAGGTGTTGCCGAAGCGTTGCGGGCATCTTGACGGCAAGACGGTTGTGTCCACGGATGCGTTCGTGGAGAAGATAGCGGCGGCGGCGCGGGCTCGCAAGGACATGTTGATAATTGCGCGCACCGATGTACGCGCCATCGAAGGAATGGAGGCTGCAATCGAGCGGGGGCGGCTGTGCAAGGAGGCAGGAGCGGACATCATATTCCCGGAGGCGATGCAGTCGCTTGACGAGTTCAGGATGTATGCGGACGCTGTGGGCGGCGACCTGCTGGCAAACATGACGGAGTTCGGCAAGTCGCCTTACCTGAGCGTGGACGAGTTCGCGGCGTTAGGATACAACATCGTGATATTCCCGGTTTCTACGCTGCGGGCGGCGGCGAAAACGACAGAGGATCTGCTGACTGACCTGAAGCGGACTGGAACTCAGGTGGAGTGGCTGCCGAAAATGCAGACTCGGGCTGAGCTGTATGAGCTGATACAGTATGACGCTTATGCGGAGGTGGATAGCGCGCTGGCGCTGGGCAGCAATAGGGCCTACATGGAACGATTAGAGGGATAGGATTTTACAGGAGACAATACGATGACAACACCCGAATACAGCCCCGGGCTTGAGGGCGTGATAGCAACTGAGACATCGGTCTCTTATCTTGATGTGGACATCGAGCAGATTCTGGTGCGCGGATACGACCTGATCGAGCTTGCGCAGAACCTCTGCTACACGGATGTCGCGTACCTGGTGATATACGGCGAACTGCCGACGCCTTCACAGGCTAAGGCGTTCTGCGACAGGCTTGTTGCCGAGGCGGAGGTACCGGATGAGCTTTACCAGCTTTTCGAGATGATGCCGAAATCGACGGTGGCGATGGACGCGCTGAGGACGGGGCTTTCATTCCTTGCGGGCTATGAGAACCCGGAGCTGCTACACGACAATTCGCACGAGGCAAACCTGGAGAAGGGCATAAAGTTGCTGGCGCAGACGCCGACCTTGGTCGTAAACTCTTACCGTGCGCTGAACGACATGCCCATCGTGCGCCCCAACCCGGACCTACCTTACATGGAGAACTTCCTGTACATGGTGCGGGGCGAGCGGCCTGATGCAGAGTCGCTGGATGCTTTCGACCGCATTCACATCTGCTACATCGAGCACGAGATGCCGAACTCGACATTCGCGGCGCGGGTGATCGCATCCACCCTTTCGGATATGTATGGTGCGATGGTCGGAGCGGTGGCATCGCTAAAGGGTCCGCTGCACGGCGGTGCAAACGAAGCGGCGATTGAGTTCCTAATGGACATCAACGGCGCGGGCGGCCCGACGCACGCTGAGGATTACACGATGGGCAAGCTGGAGCGGCGCGAGCGCATCATGGGCTTCGGCCATCGCGTGTATATGCGTAAGTACGACCCGCGAGCGCGCTTCCTCATGGACTACATTCCTAAGTTGGCGGAGCGGATACCGGAAGGTCAGGATCTGTCGTCGATATACTCGACGGTGGAAAATGTGATGTACAGGGAAAAGGGATTATATCCGAATACGGACTATCCCATCGGGCTGCTGTACTACCTGCTGGGGATACCGATTCCGCTGTACACGCCAATATTCCTTGCTTCACGGACTGCTGGCAATGTGGCGCATGTGCTGGAGCAGCACGACGACAATCGCCTGTTCAGGCCACGCGTGATATATAGCGGCGGGCGTGGGTTGAAGCCACCGGCGAGTCCGATTTCGCCGATGTAATTCGTCGGTATTTCAATCTGCCAGTTGGCCAGGGCTAACATCGATTGGCAGACTAAAGGGGACAAGGCAAACTGCCTTACGGAATGGGCGGCTCAATGGCTACGGGGCTGCTGAAGTTGGTGTAGTTGATTGTCATTGTGAACTCGGCTTTACCGCCAATGTCGCCCGCGCCGAGTGCGCTGCCCGCCAGGCCCGCGGAGTCCTGCTCGTCAACAGTGGTCTCGCCAGCCAAGATGAGACGCCGTATGAGGCTGTCATCTTGGCCAATCCACAATTCTAAAAAGAGGTTGTCGTAAGAGCTGCCCAGCAGGTTTCCGCGCAGGTTTGCTTTGACATTGCGTGTCTGCACTCCGTCTATCGTCACGTCTTTCACAATCTGGATGTCGCTATATCTAGAGGTGTCAGAGGGGAGCAGCACGAGATCGTAGGGATTTGGAAGGCCGGTAAAATATAGGGGGTATTGTTCCCACACACCGGTTTCCGGATTGGTGATGTAGGCGATGTCACCTATCGTAATGATGTCCAATTCAAGCAATACAATTCCCAATGCAATCTGTAATTTACCGCTTGCGCGGTCGGGACTCTGAAAGTCGCCCGTGAAGCGGATTGGGAACTCTGTGCCAAATGTCTCTTCGTCCATTCTGAAGCTCGCCTCCAGTTGCACAACCTTGAATGCGGCGTCCACTTCGGCGTGGAATGATTCAACCTGCTGCATGGCGTTGATAGCAGCGGCTATGATTGTGGCATCGTCTTCGCCTGATGCAGGTGAAGCAGCGACAATGGGGGTAGATGTGCCCGCCGGAACGGGTGTCTGAGTAGGCGCCGGTGTGGCTGTTGGCGGCGGCAAGGGCGTGGAGGTTGGACGAGGCGTGGGTGTAATCTCAGGCGTATTTGTGGGAACTAGAGTCGGCGAAGGCGGCTCTTCTGCCTGTGAACTGCATGCCGAGAGCGTCAAGAGCGCCGCTATGAGTATGTTGAGGATAGTTATTCGCATGGCCATATCATACAACGGAAACGGTAGTCGATGGGAAGTGTTGCTCCTTGTTCCAAGAGAGCGATGATGGGCGCGATTTCGGCTGCACAAAGGTTGACATACCTTCAGTGGTATATGTAAAATACCCGTTTGTACGACCTTTTTGTTCGTGCTGATTTTGCGTTGCGCATTTCCATTCAATTGTAGTGATTGGGGTAAAAGTATGCCTACTGTGAACCAGTTGGTTAGGAAGGGACGACAGGCGAAGCGAAAGAAGGACAAGGCTCCTGCCTTGCGGTTTTCGTTCAATTCGCTGAGGAACAGAGGCAGGCGCGATTCGGGTTCGCCGCAGAAGCGGGGCGTTTGCACCCAGGTTCGTACGCAAACACCGAAGAAGCCGAACTCTGCGCTGCGCAAGGTTGCGAGGGTGCGCCTGACCAACGGTATGGAGGTTACGGCCTACATTCCAGGCGAAGGGCACAACTTGCAGGAGCACTCCGTCGTGTTGATTCGCGGCGGGCGTGTGAAGGACCTGCCCGGTGTGCGCTACCATATCGTCCGAGGAGCGTTGGACACATCCGGCGTTGACGGTCGCAAGCGCGGTCGCAGCAAGTATGGCAGTAAGAGGAATTAGCGAAGAGCGCTAAATCCCCTGATGGCTGAATACGCCCGCCACGAAGGCGCGCGTGCAAACATCAATGAACAGGATATTAGGATAAGAGAGTATTAGATATGGCGCGTCGCAGAAGAGCCGAAGTACGGCCAACACCGCCCGACATCAAATACGGCAGCGTGGAGCTCAGCCAGTTCATCAACAGGGTTATGTGGAGCGGCAAGAAGACTGTCGCTCAGCGCATTGTCTATAGCGCGTTGGACATAATCGAGCAGGAAGCAAACCGCCCCGGTCTAGAGGTGTTCGAGCAGGCAATTCGTAACACGATGCCAATGCTTGAGGTTAAGTCTCGTCGAGTCGGCGGCGCAACCTATCAGGTGCCGACAGAAGTTCGACCGTCACGGCGCATGGCACTTGCCATGCGCTGGATTATTACTGCGGCACGAGCACGCGGGAGCAGACCGATGCATCAGAGCCTTGCGGGGCAGTTGCTAGAGGCTGCACGCAATCAGGGGCCTGCCGTGCGACGACGCGAAGAGGCGCACAGAATGGCAGAGGCAAATCGTGCCTTTGCGCATTACAAGTGGTAAGGCAGCCACTCAGTATTTGTTACAACAGCATTCAGCAGTATTTCAGAATTTCGTTTGAATTCTGATTTGGGGCTTCAACCCCATCCCTTTGACTAGGCTCAGGACGAACGCTAGTCTTCCCCGTCAGGGGCAAGGGACAAATTGAAGGAAAGAAAAGAGAGAGCATGCCTGCAACTTTGCAGAGTCTTGAAAAGACAAGAAACATAGGGTTCATCGCACACATCGATGCCGGAAAGACGACCGTTACCGAGCGCGTCCTGTATTTCACCGGGCGTATACGCAAAATAGGCGGTGTTGATGATGGCACAACCGCGATGGACTGGATGGCGCAAGAGCGCGAACGTGGGATCACGATCACATCGGCTGCGACTACGGCGCAGTGGGGCGACTATACCATCAACATCATCGACACTCCGGGACACGTTGATTTCACCGCAGAGGTGGAACGAAGTCTGCGTATCCTCGACGGTGGAGTAGTAGTGTTCGACGCAGTCGCAGGCGTTCAGCCGCAGTCCGAGACGGTGTGGCGTCAGGCAGACAAGTACAATGTGCCACGCATCTGCTTCGTGAACAAGATGGATCGCGTGGGAGCAGACTTCTATAGGACCATCGACTCTATATCGCACAGGCTGCAAGCGAACCCAATCGCGGTGCAAATTCCCATCGGGCAAGAGGACGAATTTCTGGGCGTCATCGATCTCATTGAGGGCAAGTCGTGGACGTGGGCAGAGGAAGGCGTGGAAACGCCAAAAGAGGGCCCCGTTCCCGAGGAGTTCATCGAAGAATATCGGAACTATCGTGGTCAGATGATTGAAAAGATAGCTGAAACCGATGATGAGCTTCTTTCCAAGTATATTGAAGAGGAAGAAATATCCAATCAGGAAATCAAGGACGCACTGCGAAAAGCGACGATTGGGTATAGCATCGTGCCCGTTTTTTGCGGCACGGCGCTGCGAACAAAGGGCATCCAACCCCTCATCGATGCAATCGGCGATTATCTCCCCTCCCCTCTAGATGTCCCCTCCGTTCTCGGCACACCGCCCACCTCAGACGAAGAGATTACCCGCGCACCCGACCCGACAGAGCCCTTCTCCGCTTTGGCGTTCAAGACGGTTTCTGATCCGTACATCGGACGTCTGGTTTACTTCCGGGTCTATTCAGGCACAGCGGCGGCAGGTTCGTCGGTGTACAACTCCTCCAACCGCAGGCGCGAGCGTCTGGGCCGCATCGTGCAGATGCACGCTCAGCACCGCGAAGAGATGTCCGAAGTGCACGCGGGGCAGATTGCCGCCGCTGTGGGACTGAAGTTCACTGCAACAGGAGACACGATTTGCACCCAGGACAATCCAATTGTGCTGGAGACTATCAGCTTCCCTGAACCGGTAATTTCTGTCGCTATTGAGCCGCGCTTGAGAGCAGATCAGGACAAGCTCTCAGACGCGCTGGTCAAGCTCTCGGACGAGGATCCTACATTTAAGGTAAATTACGACAATGAGACTGGTCAGACCATAATGTCCGGCATGGGGGAGCTTCATCTGGAGATTCTCGTTGACAGGATGAAGCGTGAGTTCAACGTAGAAGGCAGCGTTGGCCAGCCGCGAGTCGCCTATCGCGAGACTATCAGGAAGTCGGCCGATGGCGTCGGACGCTTCGTGCGGCAAACTGGCGGACATGGTCAATTCGGGCATGTAGTTGTGGAGATGGAGCCGGGCGAGCCTGGAACAGGCATTGTAATCGAAGACAACGTCAGGGGCGGAGCTATTCCGCGCGAGTTCATTCCTTCAGCCGAATCGGGCATACGCGAAGCTCTGAACACGGGCCCGCTTTCCGGTTTCCCGATAATCGATGTGAAAGTGTCGATGGTTGATGGTAGTTCGCACGAGGTGGACTCTTCGCAAATTGCTTTCCAGATCGCGGGATCCATGGCAGCCAAGGACGCAGTGAGCAAGGCAAGGCCCGTACTTTTAGAGCCCATAATGAGCCTGGAGGTAGTTACTCCGGGCGAATTTTTGGGCGAAGTGTTGGGCGATCTTGGCCGACGACGGGCCAGGATACGAAACATCGAAGGTCAGGGCGAGATTCAGGTTGTCAAAGCTGCGATCCCACTGGGTGAGGCGTTCGGTTACGCTAACGCGGTTCGCTCGCTGACGCAGGGACGCGCAAGCTATGCGATGGAATTCGACAACTACGAGCCTGCTCCAGAAGGCGTTGTATCGAAATAATTTCAAGGCGACATTATTGTAATGGCAAATGCAGGCACATAATTGGCGAGGGAGTTGACAGAAGCGCGATATGGTTACAACCAACAGCCAGAAGATACGCATCATACTGAAAGCTTTCGACCACAGGTTGCTTGATCAGTCCGCGGGGCAAATTGTTGAGACTGCGGAGCGCACGGGCGCACGCGTTACGGGACCCGTGCCGCTGCCAACCGCTATTAAGCGCTTCTGCGTGATACGTGGCCCGCATATTGACAAAAACTCCCGGGAGCATTTCGAGCTGAGGACTCACAATCGGCTCATCGACATACTGGAACCGACATCGAAAACGATCGACTCGCTCACACGACTTAACGTGCCGGCGGGAGTGGATATTTCCATTAAATTGTAAGGCATTCAATTGTTTGCCTCATTCGCAGGAATCAATAGGCCGCTAAATAGTCTTTCACGGCATTCCTCCGGAAGTGGGCGAAACTCTAACTGATAGAGAACAAAACATGACTATTCATGCACTGATAGGCAAGAAGATAGGTACCACACAGGTCTTCCATGAAGACGGAAGAGCCGATTGCGTAACTGCCATTGAGGTTGGTCCTTGCACAGTTACGCAGGTAAAGACCGTTGACAGCGACGGGTATGAGAGCGTGCAACTCGGCTTTGAGCCGGTCAAGCGCCTGAACAAGCCGCGCGCTGGTCATCTGAAGCGAAGCGGACAGCAGCTATTCCGGCATCTGCGCGAGGTCGGAGTTGACGATTCGAGCGATGTCGAAATTGGGCAAATGCTGGATGCAAGCGTATTCGAGGCCGGCGAGGCAATCGAAATAACGGGCAAGTCCAAGGGGCGTGGTTTCGCGGGAGGCGTGCGGCGGTACAATTTCCGCGGCGGGCCAAAGACGCACGGTCAGTCGGACCGCCACAGGGCGCCCGGCTCGGTCGGCGCGGGTACCACTCCCGGACGCGTCATCAAAGGCCTACGTATGGCAGGACACATGGGCGACGCCCAGATAACGCAGCGTGGCCTTGAGGTCGTTCTGGCAGACGCGGATCGCAACCTGCTGCTGGTAAGGGGCACTGTGCCCGGAGCGCGCAACGGGCTTGTGATCATAAGAAAAGCAGGCAAACGTAAGAGGAAGTAGTTGTGAAGCTAGAAGTTAAGAACATGAGCGGGGCCGTCGTAGATAGCATCGAGGTGTTGGACGATCTGTTTGACACCCCAATGAACTCCGCGCTGGTTCATCAGGTAATGGTGGGCCAGCTGGCGAACAAACGGCAGGGCACCGCCAAGGTGAAGACGCGCTCCGAGGTTGCCGGTGGCGGCGCAAAGCCCAGACCACAAAAGTACACCGGGCGCGCGCGTCAGGGTTCCATCCGCTCGCCGCATTGGCGCGGGGGTGGCATCGTGTTCGGACCTGCGCCGAGAAGTTACCGGCAACGCACGCCCAAAAGGATGAAGCGTCAGGCCATCAAGATTGTTCTCTCCGACAAAGCGAGGGAACAGCAGCTAGTAGTTCTGGATGACTTACGGATTACGGAAGCCAAGACGAAGCAGATGGCGCATGCGCTGACCGCGCTGCAAGTAGAATCGTCGGTGCTGCTGGTCGATGACGGGGTGAACGCCGATATTGTGCGCGCTGCGCGGAATATCCCAAGAGTCCGAACGCTGCCGGTATCGCTGCTGAACGTAGTGGACTTGCTGAATGCCAACAAGGTCGTGATGACTGTTGACGCAGTGAGGCGAGCCGAGGAGCTATGGGGCGGTGATTTCGTACGCATCAAACGGCAGACCGTAGAAGTATCGGCGGATGAAGGGCAGGAGGAAGAGTAATGGATTTGCATCCTTTCGAGATTCTGCGGAAGCCCGTAATCACCGAAAAGAGCACAGACCTGCAGGAAGATGGCC
The DNA here is from genome assembly GCA_965221045.1 of Dehalococcoidia bacterium. Lineage (GTDB taxonomy): Bacteria > Chloroflexota > Dehalococcoidia > Lucifugimonadales > JADFKI01 > Bin90. The sequence goes on along the minus strand of OZ244863.1, from coordinate 2,793,422 downwards.
GGTATGTGTTCGAGGTGGCACGGTCTGCAAACAAGCACCAGATTAAGTGGGCGGTGCAGGAAGCCTTCGGCGTTACCGTTACGAAGGTTAACACCATGAACAAAAAGGGTAAGACGAAGCGTTACGGGCCGCGCTTTACACAGAAGAAAGCAATAAAGAAGGCGATCGTAACACTCGCTCCCGGCGACACCATAACAATATTCGAGGGCGTGTAAGATGCCATTAAAAGCACTGAAACCACGAACCCCGGGACAGCGCGGTGCGGTGCTGTCCACGTCGGATGACATAACCACGCGCAAACCCAAGAAATCGCTAGTCCGCCCGATGAAGAAGAACGCAGGGCGCAATTCCAGCGGTCGCATCACGGTGCGCCACCGCGGCGGTGGACACAAACGCCGCTATCGAGTCATCGATTTCAAGCGAGATAAGCACGGCATACCGGGCGAAGTAACATCAATCGAATACGACCCGAACCGCTCCGCGCGGATCGCGCTGATAAAGTACCCGGACGGCGACTGGCGATACATTTTGGCGCCGGACGGACTGAAGGTCGGTGACAAGATCGAGGCGGGCGAGAACGCTGAACAGCGCGTAGGCAATGCGCTCCCGCTTCGCTCAATCCGCGAGGGTTCGCAAGTCCACAACATCGAAATGAAGGTGGGCAAAGGCGGTCAGATGGTGCGAAGCGCAGGAGGGTCGGCTCAGCTGCTTGCCAAAGAAGGCAGGTACGCGCTCTTGCGTCTGCCGTCGGGCGAGATGCGGAATGTGCTCAGCGCATGCATGGCTACGGTCGGACAGGTGAGCAATCTCGACCACAAGAATGTCAAACTAGGCAAGGCCGGCCGCAAGCGCAACATGGGCTGGCGTCCTGAAGTGCGCGGCTCTGTGATGTCACCACGCGACCATCCGCACGGCGGCGGAGAGGGACGATCGCCCATCGGCATGCCAGGGCCTAAGACACCCTGGGGCAAGCCAGCTCTTGGTTACCGCACGCGCAAGAAGAAGAAGCCGTCCGGCAAATTCATTGTGAGGCGCAGAGGACAGAGATAGGTCTTCAGCCTCCGAGAGTTAGCCGAGAAATTGTGGGGTGTCAAAGTATCCCCACCCTAACACCCCCCGCAGGGGCAGGAACTCCAAAGGACACACAAGGGTAATAATATGTCGAGGTCAACAAAGAAGGGGCCATTTGTGCATCCAAAGCTTGCGAAGAAGGTGACCGCGGCGCAAAACAGTCGCAGCCGTACCGTAATTCGCACATGGTCGCGGGCGTCCACGATAATGCCCGACATGCTTGGGCTGACGATTGCGGTGCATGACGGTCGGCGCCACGTACCACTGTTCATAACGGAGAACATGGTCGGGCATAAGCTAGGCGAGTTCGCGCCAACACGCACTTTCCGAGGACACATATCCCGGTCGGAGCGAATTACGCGGGCGCGATAACCCACATTTGGGGCATTTCCGTCGCTGTGCCAATGTGGATGCCTGCCACCTGCCTGATGATTGCAGAGTAAGCGTTCACAGGTATGCGCGGTATTGCGCAAAAATGCCGGAAAATGTTAGTGAGCAGCAATAGCGAGTCTAAAAATGCCGGTTAGAGCAGTAGCGACAAATACGGGTTATTCCGTTAAGAAGATTAAGCCCATCATTGATATGATTCGGGGTAAAAATGTGGAAGAGGCGCTGAACGCACTTCGGTTCCTGCCATCTCCCATCGCGGCAAGAGTCGCGAAAGTGGTGCAATCGGCGGCGGCGAATGCTGAGAATGAACTTCTAGCACGCGCATCTGACCTCCGCATAACCGAGATTTATGCGAACGAAGGTCCGCGCGCGAAGCGATTTAGGGCGCGTGCGCGAGGACGCATCACCCGCATCATCAGGCGCAATAGCCACATCACCGTTGTAGTTGACGAGGAGGTCTCCTAAGTTGGGTCAGAAGACGCACCCCATTGGATTTCGGCTGGGAATCAGCAAGGACTGGCAGTCGCGCTGGTTCGCCTCCAAGCCTGAGGAGTATCGCAATCTTGTCAAGCAGGACGTAGAGGTGCGCGACATTATTCTGTCTCGCTACCCCGACGCCGGTATATCAAGAGTGGAGATTGAGCGCGGGAACGACGTAGTGATAACGATTCACACGGCGCGTCCGGGAATCGTCATCGGTCGAGGCGGTCAGCGCGTGGAAGAACTTCGCAAGGAACTTGAGCAGAAGTCTGCCAGGCGTGCGCGGCTCAATGTGCAGGAGATACGGCAGCCTGAATTGGACGCGTACCTGGTTGGGCGCAATATCGCCGAGCAATTGGAACGGCGAGTGGCGTTCCGTCGCGCGATAAGGCAGACTGTCCTGCGCTCAATGCAGGCAGGCGCACTCGGCATTAAGGTGCTCATTTCCGGCAGGCTTGGTGGCGCGGACATAGCCCGGCGCGAGAAAGCCATGGAAGGGCGCGTCCCGCTGCACACGCTGCGAGCGGACATAGACTACTCAATCGTCGAAGCCGCGACTGAGTTCGGGCGCATCGGAATCAAGGTTTGGATATACAAGGGCGATATCGTGCCAGAGCCGCGCCAAAGACCGCAGGAAGAGCCGGCGCCTGCTGACATCGCGCCGATAGAAGTTACCGTAACGGCATCAGAGCCAGAGGTGGCTGCGCCAGCGCCAGCTGAAACTGCAACTGCACCGACAGTAGAGGTTACAAATGCTTCAGCCGAAGAGAGTTAAATATCGCAATCACCACAGAGGACGGCGTAAGGGTCTTTCGGTTGCAGGAAGCACCATGAACTTTGGTGAGTACGGCATCAAGGCAACCGAGGCCGCGTGGGTCACCTCTCGGCAGATTGAAGCCGCGAGGCGGGCAATGACACGCTACGCACGCAGAGGCGGCAAGATCTGGATTCGGATATTCCCGGATAAGACGGTTACTGCGCGCGCGGCTGAGACACGAATGGGCAGCGGCAAGGGACCGGTGGACCACTGGGTTGCCGTTGTGAGGCCGGGTAGAGTGCTATTCGAGATTGCAGGCGTGCCGGAAGCTACGGCAAAAGAAGCGCTGCGACTTGCGTCCTCTAAGTTGCCTATGGGAACGACTATCGTTACACGGCAGGGCTTGTAGAGACCCTCCAGCAATCAGTAATAAGTGGTCAGTTATCAGCAGATAACAGCGAATGGCGGGATAGATATGGAAATAGACGACATCAGGGCGCTGTCAGATGAGGAGCTCGCCGAGGAGCTCGAAGATACACACAGGGCGCTCATGAACCTGAGATTTCGAGCGGCTACGATGCAGTTGGCAGATATGAATGAGGTGCGGAGGGCGCGCAAGCGTATCGCCCGCATCAACACTGTGATACGAGAAAGGGAGCTTGCCGCAGGCGCAGTATGAGTTACGAGAGACGCAAGGTAAGAATTGGCAGGGTTGTCAGCGACAAGATGGACAAGACCGTCATCGTGGCTGTGGAGTGGCGCCGACCGCACCGCATCTACAAGAAGCCGGTCAGGCGAAAGACGCGGTTCATGGTGCATGACCCTGAAAACGAGTGCAAGCTCGGCGATACGGTACGAATCCGGGAAGGCCGTCCGTTGTCTAAGACCAAGCGTTGGCGCGTCATGGACATACTACAGCGAGAGGACATCGCCGAGGTGCAGCCGGGAGAGTTGACTGCCGCAGACGAGAGCAACATCATCGCAGAGGCACAGGCAATTGTCGATGTGAGTGCGAAAGTTGCGTACGAGGACGACGCGCCCGAGACAGATGTATCGGAAGAGATCGACGACAGCCCCACGCAATAGCGGATAAATGGATCCTCGCGGAACGGTAAAATAAAGGCAAGGGCAATACAGAAATGATTCAAATATATTCCCGCCTGAGAGTTGCAGACAACTCGGGGGCAAAGACGATAAGTTGCATCGGCGTTCCCGGTGGCAGCGGCAGGAAGTATGCCTGGCTCGGCGACATAATAACAGCTTCGGTCAAAGAAGCTGCACCCGCATCGAATGTGCGGAAGGGTGAAGTCGTCAAAGCAGTTATTGTGAGAACCACCAAGACTCACCGCAGGCCGGACGGTTCTCATATCCGTTTCGACGACAACGCCGCCGTTCTGGTGAATGACGATCAATTGCCGCGTGGGACTCGAATATTCGGCCCTGTGGCTCGCGAGCTCCGTGACAAGAACTTTATGCGCATCGTATCCCTCGCGCCGGAGGTGCTGTAAATGCGGGTTCGACCTGACGATACTGTAATTATTACCAAAGGACGCGACCGCGGCAAAACAGGGCGCGTGCAGCAGGTATTCCCGAAGCAGGGCAAGTTGCTGGTCGAGGGCATCAATATCGCCCTGCGCCACACCAAGCCGACCCAGGGCGTCCGGCAGGGAGGCATCATCCAGAAGGAGATGCCCGTGCGAATTAGCAATGTGAGGCTGATCTGCCCATCGACAAATCAGCCTACCCGGGTAGGCTTTACCCGTCTTGCCGACGGCACGAAGGCGAGGGTCTCCAAGAAGAGTGGGGTGATAATCGAGTGACTACTCAGAATGACAATGACCAAGGACGGCGAAGGCGCAGTCGGCGAAATGATGACGCTGAGCAGCCTGCAGAGATGACGGCTCCTAAGACGCCGCCGCGCATGCTGGACAGAATACGCAACGAAATCAGCCCCGTGATGATTCAGGAGTTCAGCTACACGAGCCCTATGCAGGTTCCGCGACTGAGCAAGGTTACGCTGAACATTGGATTGGGCGAAGCGCTGACGAACGCGCGCGCGATTGAGAACGCAACTCGCGACCTGACCGCGATAGCCGGGCAGAAACCTGTCACGACCCGCGCGAAGAAGTCCATCGCGGGCTTCAAGATTCGTGAGGGGATGCCCATAGGCGTAAGCGTAACTCTACGCGGACGACGAATGTATGAGTTCGTTGACAGGTTGTTAAGCTCGTCCTTACCGAGAATTCGCGACTTCCAGGGCGTGTCGCGAAATGCTTTCGACGGTAGAGGCAACTACTCTCTGGGCATACGCGAGCAGGTGATATTCCCTGAAATTGACTACGACTCAATCGACCGCATACGCGGGCTTCAGATTGTCATCGTTACAACAGCGCGCTCAGACCCCGAGGGGCTTCGATTACTTGAACTGATGGGAATGCCCTTCGTGCGGTCCGACTCGCAGCAGAGGGTAGCTTAAGGTCGTAATGGATTCCTGTCTCTTAATTGGTACCATGATTAGTACCGTGACATACTAGGCAGGAAAGACGAGATAAAGGCAGGGCAAAGTGGCTAAGGAATCTTCTAAAGCGAAGAATGAACGTCGCAAGCTAACCGTAGCGCGATACTCGGGAAGGCGTGCTGAGTTGCGCGCAATCGCGCAAGACATGAGCAGGCCGCAGCAAGAACGCGTGCAGGCAAGGGACGAATTGGCGCTGCTTCCTCGCGATGCCAACCCAAATCGTGTTCGCAATCGAGACCTGACGACAGGCCGTCCGCGCGGGTATATAAGGCACTTCGGACTGTCGCGCATCACATTTCGTGAAATGGCGCTGAAAGGGTTGTTGCCCGGCGTGCGCAAGGCAAGCTGGTAGCTAGAAGCCAGCAGTCGCTGAGTAGCTGGAAGCCAGTTATCAGTGTGCAATGCCTGCAATCTAATCCTGACAGTTATTCACCATCAATTGAAGGCTAATATATGACAAGGGAAATGAGATGCCAGTAACAGACCCGATAGCGGATATGCTGACCCGTATCCGAAACGCGATTATGGTTGGGCATGACTCGGTGCCCATACCGATGTCCAAGATGAAAGAATCGCTTGCCGAAATCCTGAAGAATGAGGGTTTCATAGAAGGGTACAGCGTACATCGGCGCGGCACGCCGGAGGCGAATATCCGCATATACCTCCACTACCGCGACAGGGACGAGCCTGCTATCAGCGGTTTGAAGCGCGTCAGCAAGCCCGGATTGCGCGTGTATGTAAAGAAGGGCGAGATTCCTCGCCCATACGGAGGTCTGGGTGTTGCGATCCTGTCCACTTCCAAAGGCGTAATGACGGGACGGCAAGCATGGCGAGATAACATGGGCGGAGAGCTTCTCTGCTATGTGTGGTAAGGAGCCGAAATGTCCAGAATAGGCAACATGCCCGTCGATCTGCCGACCGGCGTCGATGTGGATATACAGGGCAGCGATGTTACGGTCAAGGGCGCGCAGGGCGTCCTGACTTTCACGTTTCATCCGGAAATGACCATAGAGCGTAATAACGGCTCAGTGGTGGTTCGACGCCCGTCTGACGAAGGGCATCATCGTGCGTTGCACGGGCTGACCCGCAGCCTGCTCGCCAATATGGTTACAGGCGTGAGCCAGGGATTCGGCAAAAGTCTGGAACTGGTCGGCGTAGGCTACAGGGTGCAGCAGAGCGGTAAGGGCATCACGTTAAGTGTGATGTACAGCCATCCTGTGGAAATTCAGCCACCGGATGGGGTTACGCTCGAGGTAGAAGGCAATAACCGCATTCACGTCCGCGGTATCGACAAGCAGAAAGTTGGACAACTGGCGGCGCAGATTCGCAAAGCGCGCCCACCTAATGTCTATACGGGCAAAGGCATTCGCTATCTCGGCGAACAGATACGCTTAAAGCCCGGTAAGAGTGCCAGGAGAGCGTAGGAATGACGAAGATTCGCACTAACAAAGGCAGAAGGGTGATGCGGCACATCCGAGTGCGTCGCAAGATTAGCGGCACATCGGAGCGCCCGCGTCTGTCGGTGTATCGCAGCCTTAACCACGTGTACGCGCAGGTGATCGACGACAGCCAAGGCGTGACGCTTACTTCAGCTTCTAGTCTCGAAAGCGCCGTCAAGACGCAGAAGGACGACAAGAACAAGGTAAATGTCGCTGAGCTAGTAGGCAGCCTCCTTAGCGAGCGCGCAAAAGAAAAAGGCGTCAGCCAAGTCGTTTTTGACCGGGGCGGCTACAGGTACCATGGCCGCGTCAAGGCGCTGGCGGATGCAGCCCGTAAGGGAGGATTGGTGTTTTAGATGATGATGCAGCGAGACAGGAATAGGGACAGGGACAGAGATAGAAATAGAAACAGAGATCGGGGCCGAGACGGTGAAGAGGACGAATTTCCTCTGACCGAGAGAGTGGTCAAGATTTCTAGGGTCGCCAAGGTCGTAAAGGGTGGAAGGCACCTGAGTTTCAGCGCAGTCGTCGTGGTTGGCGACATGGACGGGCATGTGGGCATAGGCATGGGCAAAGCCGACGCAGTGCCAGACGCCGTTCGCAAAGGCGCAACCGCCGCCCGCAGAAATATCATAGAGGTGCCGCGACACGGCAGCACTATCCCGCACGAAGTCAATTCGAAGTACGTCGGTTCGGTGGTGATGCTGAAGCCTGCGCAGCCCGGCACAGGCGTCATCGCTGGCGCATCGGTTCGCGCCGTCGTTGAGCTTGCGGGCATTCAGGACATCATGACTAAGGTTCGGCGTAGCACCAATCCGGTTAATGTGGTCAAGGCAACATTTAACGGTCTGCAGCAGTTGAAAGACGTTGAGCAGGAATTCGCTAACCGCAAACGGCTTTACGAATATGGCAGGGAACAGGAACGCGAACGCGCAGAGCGGCAAAGGCAGCGACAAGCACGACGTGCGGCACAGCAGGCGGCGCAACAAGCTGCGGCTGCCCAGCGCGCTGCTCCGGATCCTTCGCCATCGGCGCCTGTGTAATCCTTTGATCTAACGGCTGTGATTTTCTGAAAGTAGATTCCAATGGCAAACAAACTATCGGTAACCTGGAAGGTTAGCGGCATAGGCTACAAGAGGGACCAGCGGCGCACAATCGAGGCGCTGGGTCTTCGCAAACTCAACCAGACGGTTGTGCATGATGATACGCCAACTATCAGAGGAATGGTGTTCAAAGTGCGCCACCTTGTGGAAGTAAATGAGATGTAAGGTCGCTATGGCCTTATGGATTCCTGTTTTAGCAGGAATGACGATTTGAACGAACGAGGAACTTGTAACAGGACGAAGAGATGCAACAGCAAGATTTGAGGTCGCCGAGGGGCGCGAAGAAAGCCCGACGCAGGGTTGGACGAGGCGACAGCAGCGGCTATGGAAGCTTCTCAGGCAGAGGCGTGAAGGGACAAAATTCTAGAAGCGGCGGCGGTGTGCGTCCCTACTTTGAGGGCGGTCAGCTTCCACTTTCACAGAAACTGCCCTTCATTCGCGGCTTCACTAACATCTTCCGCGTTGAATACAACGTGGTTAATGTGGAGAAGCTTGCCCAATTCGCGGCGAATAGCGAGATCAGCCCGGAGGTTCTGCGCAATACTGGTATTCTCAGAACCCTGAATAAGCCGGTGAAGATACTGGGGCGGGGCGAGATTGACATTCCGCTGAATGTCACGGCACATAAGTTCTCCGCTTCGGCGCGGCAGAAGATTGAGGCTGCCGGAGGAAGCGTCAGGGAGACAGGCTGATGATGCGCCAGACGCAGGCGGCAAGGCAGCAAGAGGTCTCCAGGCCGCAGTTAATCCAGTCTATGATCGATGCCATGCGGGTGCCAGACCTGCGCGGCAAGATCCTGTTCACGCTGGCGATGCTGGTCGTGTTCCGCTTCGTAGCGCATGTGCCTGTGCCAGGCGTTGATCCGCAAGCACTGTCGCAGGCGTTCGAGTCGCAGGCACTGCTCGGCTTTCTTGACTTGTTCAGCGGCGGCGCGCTCGCGAATCTGAGCGTTGCGGCTCTGGGCGTGTACCCATACATTACAGCCTCCATCGTGATGCAGATTCTGGTACCGGTAATTCCAAACCTGAAGGCGCTGTCACAAGAGGGTGAGTACGGTCGGCAGAAAATCAACCAGTTCACTCACTACCTTGCGGTGCCGATTGCGGCGCTTCAGGGTTGGGGGCAGCTCACTCTGCTGCAACAAGCTGGCGTACTGCCGTCCATAGACTTCGGTTTCAATCTCCCCACACTTGCGATGGTCATTTCCATGATTGCGGGCACTATGTTCCTGGTGTGGCTGGGTGAACTAATCACGGAACGCGGACTAGGCAACGGCATATCGCTCATCATTTTCGGCGGTATCGTAGCTCGCTTCCCACAGGTAATTGGGCAGAGCTTCCTGAATACCAATCAGGGAGCGGGGATTTTGCTCCTGGCAGTGTTCACATTCGGCGTCATCTACGCCATTGTGCTATTCACGGAAGCTCAGCGGCGCGTACCAGTTCAGTACGGTCGCAGCGTGTTTCGCGGCGGCAGAATGCAGCGACAATCCGGCTCCACATTCCTGCCCCTGCGTGTGAATTCGGCTGGCATGATTCCGCTGATTTTCGCGTTCTCCATCGTCATCCTGCCGGGCACAATTGCGAGCTACTTCAGAAATCCTCTCAGCGACGGTTTCGTTTCGAGAATCGCGCAGTTCTTCGCTGACAGTCTCGACCCATCTGCATTTCCTTACTGGGCGCTTGTGTTCGTACTGGTGGTGATATTCACATTCTTCTATACACTCGTTACTTTTCAGCAGCAGGACCTTGCGGGCAACTTGCAGCGTAACGGCGGCTTCATCCCGGGGATTCGTCCAGGAGAACCAACACGGGAATACCTTACTCGCGTCCTTGTACGTATCACGTGGGGAGGCGCTTTGTTCTTAGGCATTGTCGCCATCCTGCCGTTCTTCGTGACCTACGCGACGGATGTGCGTTCGCTCACACTCAGCAGCACTAGCCTGCTTATAATGGTGGGGGTAGCGCTGGATACCATGCGTCAGCTGGAGGCACAGTTGCTGATGCGAAATTATGAGGGGTTCATACGATAGAGATCGTTATTTCACCCCTACCCTGCCATCCAAATATGAAATGGCAGTAACAGTTTCATACAAGGATCAAGAAATAAGTGAAAGTCATTCTGCTTGGACCTCCGGGCGCCGGTAAAGGCACACAGGCTGCACGAATCGCCGATGAACTTGGCGTCACTCGTGCCGCGTCGGGAGACCTTTTTCGCGAGAATCTCCGTAACGAAACCGAGCTGGGGCTACTCGCCAAGTCGTACATGGACAGGGGTGACTTGGTGCCCGACAACGTCACAATTCGTTTGGTGATGTCCTGGATTTCGGCGCCGCAACAGGGCGACGGATTTGTGCTCGACGGCTTCCCACGCACGCTCCCGCAGGCGGAGGCACTCGACAGCGCGCTCGAACCCGGCGGAATCGACCGAGTGCTATATGTAAATGTGGCAGAGGACGAACTGGTGAAGCGACTTGCCGGGCGATTTATCTGCCGCGGCTGCCAGGCACCTTATCACGCGATTGCATCGCCTCCGAAGGAAGAGGGCAAGTGCGACGATTGCGGCGGGGAGTTGTATCAGCGCGACGACGACAAGGCCGAAGTGGTGAAGAATCGACTGGATGTTTATTTCGAGGAGACCGAGCCGCTCGTAGGACATTACAGCAGGTCCGGTGTGCTAAGGGAGATCAACGGCGAAGGCACGGTGGACGCCGTAGGCGCTCTTCTAGTAGAGGCGCTTCGCTGATCAAATAACAGGCGATAGACTTTATGTTATCTGTTATAATACTGGTTCGGATTCAGCATCACATTGAAAGATGACTAATTTGCGGCGCAGGACAAGCGGCATCACAATAAAGTCCGGGCGGGAACTCGCTCAGATGAGACAGGCAGGCAAAGTCGTCGCAGAAGCGAAAGTACACATAATGGAGGCAGTGAAGCCCGGCGTCACCACAGGTGAACTGGACAGCATCGCCGAAGAAGTAATACGCAAGATGGGCGCCACCCCGTCGTTCAAGGGATATGCGGCAGGAGGCCTAATACCCTTTACAGGTACTATTTGTGCTTCCATTAACGAGGAGATAGTGCACGGTATCCCGGGCGACAGGAAACTGAAAGAAGGGGATATATTCAGCGTTGATGTTGGCGCGATCGTAAACGGATTTCATGGCGATAGTGCCTTCACGATCGGTGTCGGCGATATCCCGGACGAGGCACAGCAGCTCATAGACGCTACGCGCGAGTCGCTGAAATTAGGTATAGCCCAGGCTACCAATGGAGCGCGCATCGGCGATATCGGACACGCCGTACAAAAATACGCGGAAGGACAAGGCTACTCGGTCGTCAGAAAGTATGTCGGGCACGGCATCGGTCGCGCACTGCACGAGGATCCGCAGGTGCCAAACTACGGAAAGCCTAAGCGAGGAACCCTGCTGAAAAAGGGAATGACTATTGCAATCGAGCCGATGTTGAATATCGGCACGCACGAGACGGTTCAGTTGGATGACGGCTGGACGGTTGTAACCGCCGACAGCGAACTTTCGGCGCATTTTGAGGACACGATAGCTATAACTGCCGACGGAGCGGAGATTCTAACCACTCCGAACGGTTACTACTTTTAATTTGTCCTCTTTCCAATTGATTGAGGAATAGTAAATGTTGGGGCAAAGCGAAAGCCGCGCCCGAGAACACCACTCAAGGAGAGTGCATGGCAAAAAGGGAAGCCATTGAGGTTGAAGGCACAGTAACGGAGTCACTGCCAAACGCGAGTTTTCGCGTGGAATTGGCGAATGGGCACTTAGTGTTGGCGTATGTGTCCGGGAAGATACGTCTGAACTTTATTCGCGTGCTGCCAGGAGACAAAGTTCTTGTAGAACTGTCGCCCTACGACCTTGCAAGAGGCAGAATAACCTACCGCTTCAAATAACCAATATATCGGGCTGCCCGCAATTGCCCAGATGTCCCTGCAAAATGCATGGCAGGGTAATTTCACTTTTCGGAAAGGCAGAAATAATCACTCAAGGGTTGCACACGGAGAACGTCAAACCCCAGGATGCAACGGGGATGGCAATGACGGCAAGAGAGGCAACATATGAAGGTATCGGCATCGGTCAAGACGAGATGCGCCAAGTGTCGCGTAATCAGGCGACGCGGCAGGGTTCTTATCATCTGCGAGAATCCAAAGCACAAGCAACGACAAGGCTAGGAGGGAAGCATGGCGATCGTATCCGGCGTAAATATCCCTGACAATAAGCGCGTCGAAATTTCCCTGCGCAGCATCTACGGCATTGGACCGTATCATGCAAAGGATATCGTCGAGAAGGCGGGCATTGTGGGGAATCCCCGCGTGCGCGAGCTCGACGAGACCGACCTTACTCGCATCAGGGAGATTGTTGACCGCGAGAAGATTGTCGAAGGCGACCTGCGGCGCGAGGTGGATATGAACATCCGCCGCCTTATGGATGTCGGCGCATATCGTGGCCTGCGACATCGCAGGGGCTTGCCTTCCCGCGGCCAGCGCACACGCACGAACGCGCGCACGAAGCGCGGCAGACGCCAGACTGTCGCCGGACGCGGGCAGAGGTCGACTACAAAGTAGTTGCCAGGTTTCACCTGTCATCCCTTATGTAGTTCGACAGACTTACCACGTACTGAATAGTCGCCGTAACACCAACGGCAAAATACGAACCGAAAGCAGGAAAGGTCAACATAGATGCCGCGAAGACCGCGAACAAGGCGTAGAGAGCGCAGGTCCATCCCTGTTGGGAAGGCATACATACAGTCAACTTTTAACAACACAATAATCACGCTGGTGGACCCGGAGGGCAGTGTCATCTGCTGGGGAAGTTCGGGCACGGCAGGCTTCAGGGGGTCGCGCAAGTCAACGGCATTTGCCGCCCAGCGCGCCGCTGAGGATGCTGCCCGCAAGGCAAAGGAGAACGGACTGCGGCAGATCGAAGTCTTCGTGAGAGGACCGGGCGCCGGCAGGGAGGCCGCAATCCGAACCCTGCAAGCGCAAGGGCTTTTCGTCACGAGTATTCGAGACGTAACCCCCATACCGCACAACGGGGCGAGGCCACGCAAGCGACGGCGCGTGTAGCGGCAGTTACAGCGCGGCTTGCGAGGTGATGCAGGTGGAGCAACAGCCCACGCAGACATTCAGACGCAACTCATTTGAGATTCTCGGGGAGTGCTTCAGCATATACGGCAGGCACTTCCGGAAGTTCATCTTGATTGCTCTGATAGTGCAGGCGCCTTTGGCGGTATTGGGATTTGCAATAAGCGATAGCTTGCCCACTGCTGAAGATTTGCAACGCCTGCAAGTGACCATCGTGGGCGACCCGGGATTGGCGCTTCCTGAAAGCGCCGAGCCATCGGAACTGCCGGAACCACTAAGCCGCGAGGAAATTACTGACTTGGCTTTTGCAATGGCAGGCTACCTCATGGTTACGCTTGTGCTGCAGTCATTCTTGAGCGGTGTAATCAGTTATGCAGTCGGAATGCAGTACGCAACCGGATGGGTAGATGTAGGCCGATGCTATAGCAGAGCTTGGTGGAGGGTTCTAACGTTCGTAACGCTTGGTTTGCTGTTTTTCGGCCTGATCGTGCTGATGACAATGGGCTTCGCACTGCTGATTGTGCCCGGCATCATCATTACGGTGCTGATAATCTACTGGTCGGCGGACATTCCGGTAGTCGCAATCGAGGGCTGCAAGCCTATCGCGGCGTTGAAACGCAGCTTTGAATTGGTTCGCGGTAATTGGTGGAGAACCTTCTCGACGATATTGCTGACGATACTGGTGGTCATGGGACTGACAATTATTGTGTCGGTGCTGCTCGCAGCACCGATGGCGCTAATAGGAGATGAAGGACTTACGGGAATAACGGCGCGAGTGGCAAGTGCGCTTACCGGAATGCTTTCGAACGCGATAATCGCGCCGATAGCGGCAACGGCAGGGACATTGATCTATCTTGACCTGCGGTCTCGCAAGGAAGATTACGACTTGGAAGCGCTGTCTGAGCAGATGGGGATATTGCCCCCGGACAGTACATTGGCATAGCAGACAGATAGATGTCTGCTTAAATCCTGGCAAGCAACGGCGATGGTTATTTGGGGTAGAGAAGAAAATCCACCTTGGAGTGTGAAGAACAGAAGAAATGGCAAGATACACTGATGCAGTATGCCGAAAGTGCCGCCGCATAGGGGAGAAATTGTTCCTCAAGGGCGAGCGCTGCTACACGCCCCGATGCGCGGTGGAAAGGCGCAGGAAGCCACCCGGAAACAGTATTCCGCGACGCAGGCGCTCCTCGGACTGGGCGCTCCAGCTTCGCGAGAAGCAGAAGGCGCGCTTTACCTATGGAGTGCTCGAGAAGCAGTTCAGAAAGTACTTTGAGATGGCGCGCGACAACCCCGGCGTTACGGGTGACAGCCTGCTGCAACTGCTTGAGACTCGGTTTGACAATGTCGTGTTCCGACTGTCCTTCGCTGAGTCGCGGCAGCACGCGCGTCAATTGGTGAACCACAGCCACTTTACGGTAAACGGCAGAAGGATGGACATCCCATCGTATCTCGTAAAGCCGGGCGATGTTATTGAATGGAAGAAGGGCGGCAACAACGGCAGTGTGCCGGAGTTCATCCAGGTGCTGACCGACGGCCCACCAAAGCGCACCGTGCCCATCTGGCTGAGGGTCGACTCCGGCAAGCGCGCCGGCGAGATGGTTGGGCTTCCGGACCCGTCCGAGATCGACACCAACATCGACGTGCGCTTGGTTGTGGAGTTCTACTCGAAGTAGCGCAGCCGCTCAGGTTTACCTTGCGGCAGCCTCACACGGCGACACCGAAAATGCGGACAGGAGTTGCGCAATATGGTCTTGGATTACCAAGCATTCACACTTTCCGACATTGAAGAAGAAGAAGAGATTGTAATCAACCCTGAAATCAGGCAGCTCGAGTCTGAGGACAGGTATGGCAAGTTCGCCATCGAACCGCTGGATCCCGGCTACGGCATGACGCTGGGCAACCCGCTTCGCAGAGTGCTGTACGGCTCACTTACGGGCACGGCAGTTACCTGGGTCAAAGTGGAAAGCGTACTTCACGAGTACGCTACCATTTCGCACATGAAGGAAGAAGTGTCGGAGTTTCTGCTGAATGTCAAAGGCATAAGGCTGCGCTCCGAGTCGGACAGGCCGGGCAAGTTGCGGCTCGAAGTCGCAGGCGAAGGCGAAGTGTGCGCCGCCGACATCATGGCTTCGTCCAACTTCGAGGTCGTGAACCCGGAGTTGCACCTGGCGACACTTGACTCGCCGGAAGCGAAACTCGCGGTCGAGTTCAATGTTGAGCAGGGCGTCGGCTACAAGGAAGCTGCCAGTGGAAACGACCAGTCCATCGGCACGCTACCTGTGGATGCAGTGTTCACGCCGATTCGAAAGGTCAACTACCGAGTAGAGCCTACCCGCGTGGGTCAGCGCACTGACTATGAGCGTCTGGTCATCGAGATTTGGACGGACGGCACAATTCAGCCTATCGAAGCACTCAGACAGGCGGGAGACTTACTGATGAACAAGTTCTTCTTGTTCGCCAAAGTCCAGATGGACTCTTCCGAGGCAGGTAGTCCCGTGCTGATTCCAAGCCTCTCGCCCGAGAAGTACAACATCGTTGTAGAGCGGCTAGACCTTTCGTCGAGGACGCTAAACTGTCTGAAGCGCGCTGGCATCGATAAGGTCGGAGAGGTGCTTGAAAAGAACAAGGAAGAGCTGATTGCCATCCGCAATTTCGGCGAGAAGTCCTACACTGAACTTTTCGACCAGTTGCGCGCAATGGATCTCCTGCCGCCTAACCTTGACCCCAAAAACACAGAAGGCGCGGCAAGTGCCGTAGCAACTATTGAGGAGTAGAGAGGACGACTATGAGACACCGCCTCTCGGGAAGAAAACTTGGCCGTCCCACAGCGCAACGCATGCTGATGCTGCGAGGGATGGTGACGGACCTGCTCAGGCATGAGAGCATCAGGACTACGGAAGCGAAGGCGCGCGAGGTGCGCCCGCTCGCAGAGAAGATTATAACGCGGGGCAAGCACGGGACGCTGCACCAACGCAGGCAGGCAGCCGCCTTCCTGACCGACGACGATGTGCTGCGAAAGGTATTTGACGAGCTTGCGGAACGCTACGAAAACAGGCCCGGCGGTTACACCCGTCTCACTAAGCTAGGACCGCGCAAGGGTGATGCCGCGCCCATGGCAGTGATTGAGTTGATGCCCTAGGCAGTAATCAAACATTATCTATCAATCGTCAGTTCTGGAAGCGAGCCGCTCAATGCGACTTGCATTAACAATCGAATATGAAGGCACGCACTATCACGGCTTCCAGTACCAGGTGAACGCTCCATCGATACAGGGCGAGCTTGAGCAGGCGATTGAGCGGCTGACTGGTGAGCGTGTGCGAGTTAAGGGTGCGGGCCGCACCGACGCAGGCGTACATGCCGAGGCGCAGGTCGTAGTGTTCGATACATCTTCCGACCACTCGACAGAGACATATGTCAATGCGCTGAATCACTATCTGCCGCAGGACATCGCCGTAAAGCAGGCGCACATCGTCAGGCCGGATTTCGATCCACGGCGAAGTGCGCTGAAGCGGACCTACCGTTACAGCATACTGAACAGTAGGACGCCGTCACCTTTGACAAGGCGGTTCAGCTATCACATTCGGGATACGCTGGACTTGAGGCGGATGCAAGAAGCAGCCGGTCTGTTCATCGGAGAGCACGACTTTCGAAGGTTCGCGGCGCCCCTTCCGAAGGGCAAGACGAACAGTGTGCGTGCAATACATAGCGCATCCGTACAGCAGTCAGGAGATGCCATAGCCATTTGGGTTACGGGCAACGCCTTCCTGCAACATCAGGTCAGGCGTATGGCAGGCGCACTAGTGGACATTGGTCGCGGTAGGCTTTCAATGACTGAACTACAAGCATTGATCGGAAACGCGCAGACCAGCAAGGTGGCGCACTCGCTGCCTGCGCACGGTCTGTGCCTTGTTAAAGTGGGGTACGCGGACTATCCCCCGTGAGTCGCGGGTGGTTGAAAACGATATACTAGAGGGGGAAGATTTACCACCCCCATCCTTCGGCAATCTTAGGATTGACTCTACCCTGCCCCATCGAGGGAGAGAAGAGCGAAGAAGAAATTACAACGGAGAACGGTGAGAGAAATGGCTACAGCTAATAAGCCGTATCAGACGAAAACGGCGGAACTTAAACCAGAGTGGCATGTGGTTGACGCTGCCGACAAGACGCTCGGCAGGATATCGTCGCAGATTGCCGTTCTGCTTCAGGGCAAGCACAAGCCCATATATGTGCCGCACCTGAACACGGGAGACTATGTAATTGTCCTGAACGCCGACAAGATTCGGGTTACCGGCAACAAGATGGAACAGAAGATGTACTACCGTCACAGCGGCTATCACGGCGGCTTGACGGAGCGCACGCTGGCGGAAATGCTGGACAAGACACCGACGCGCGTAATCACGCAGGCAGTCAAAGGCATGCTGCCCAAGAACGCACTGGGCAGGCACATGCTCGCTCGCATGAAGGTATATGCCGGCCCTGACCATCCACACCAGGCGCAGCTTGCGTCTAGCGCAGCCAAACAAGGGGAGGAATAGTAAGTGACCACAATGCAGCAGCAGTATTACTATGCCACGGGCAGACGCAAGTCAGCCATCGCGCAGGTCCGTCTGTACATGGAGAGCGGGCCCGTCGTGGTCAATGGCAGGCCGATAGAAGAGGCGTTCCCTTGGGACAACTGGCGGCGCGAGATTATGGAGCCCTTCAGAATCACGCACTCCGGCGGTCAATTCCGCGTGGTGGCGAAGATTACCGGCGGCGGGATTACAGGACAGGCAGGCGCGCTGCGGCACGGGATTTCGCGCGCGCTAATCGAGGCAGACCCGTCGCTGCGCACGCCGCTGAAGCGCGCTGGCATGCTTACTCGCGACTCCCGCGTCAAAGAGCGTCGCAAGTACGGCCTGAAGAAGGCTCGTAAGGCGCAACAGTACACCAAGCGGTAGAGGTAGTCAGGCGTCAGCGTTCAGCCCTTCGACAGTCTCAGGACTAACGCATTGCATTTTCTGAACTTCTCTGGCCCCAATATGTTTGCTTAGAATGAAGCCCGTTCGACTTCGGCATGTCGGACGGGCTTTGGCTTTGTCGTGATGAAATGGCAACACATGAATTCTCCCACGATGGGAGGAGATTCATGATGTAAGTGCCTACACCATCGCGCGCAGTGGGTCTATGTTGGACTCTTCGTATGGCATTTCGCCGCGTTCCACGCGCCTCACGATGTCCACAATGCCGTCACAGAACGGCGTATCCACGCCAACGATGTCGCCTCTTGCCGCCACAAAGCCGTTCAGGTAGTCAATTTCGGTCTTGCGCCCCTTCATTACGTCCTGAAGCATCGATGGCCGTCCTGCGCCCAGATTGCTCGCGCCTTCAGCCAGGCGAGACTTCACATCCTCCATCGCCTCCGCATTGTCGGTCGGCAGGTAGTCGCCCGCAGGAATCCCGCTGATTGGCTCCACTTGAATGCCAAGCGCCTGCGCTACCCTGACGACCTCAGCAGCCATGTTGATCGATACATCGTTGACGCCCGGGGTACTTCTGACCGCCGCCGAGCCAAGACCTGTGGACGCCGCTATAGGGTTCGCCATGCTGTTTACGGCGAGTTTCGCCCAGCGCTCTCCCCAGATGTTGCGGCTGACCTTCGTGGGGCCTATGTCGTTCATCACATCAGCAAGCGCATGCACGCGGTCCGTCGGCAACCCGTTCAGCTCGCCAAGCGTGAACGACAGCTTCTGCGGATCACCTGTGTGTATCGCCTTCGCAGGTTCGTACAGGCCAGCGCCAAGCGTTATGACGCACGCAATCTCGCGCGAGTAGCCGACTATGGGCGCAATCACCTCATCATTGATGCCGTTCTGCGCCGAGATGACTATGCCGGTGGGCTTCAGGTAGCGCATGGCGAAGTGGGTCGCCCACACCGTGTCGTAAGACTTCACGGCAAGGAATATAGCGTCGAACGGTTCCCCTACCCTGTTGGCATCACCGAGGTGCATTGCATTGACGCTTGTGGTGAACTCACCATTCTCGGCTGTTACATGCAGCCCGTCAGCGTTCATTGTGTCCACATGCTCTGCCCAGGTGTCGATGAGCGTGATGTCGCGACCCGCTCTGGACAGGTAGCCGCCAATCACGCTACCGATAGCCCCCGTACCTACGATTGCCAGTCTCTCAAACATTGTTTTCCTCCAGATTGTCAGTAGTCAGTGATCAGTTGCCACCACTCAGTCACGTTTCTCGAGTTCGCAATGGCCTGTCGAAGCGTGCTTTGACAGGCTCACCACGAACGGATTCGGCTCTACCGGGTGTCATCCCAGCAGCTCGCGGCGCACTTCGTCGAGGCGCGCGCGCTGCTGCTCGTCGATTTCGGGGTATGGCTCGCCCTTCTGCCGTATGCTGCCTGTAAAGTCGGGGGCACGCTTTTCCAGGAAGGCTTGCCTGCCCTCGTCGCCGTCCGCGCTGAGCTGTGTGAGCAGGGTATTCATGAGCGTCTGCACGCGCCATGCTTCAGTTACCGGTGTGTCCCGGAATCTTATCACGAACTCCTTCATCATGCGCACGGCGAGTGGCGGCAGTCCGGCGATGTGGTTCGCAATCTCCTCCGCGCGCGCCATCAGCGAGTCGTGCGGTACGACCTCGTTGATGAGGTTCATGCGAAGCGCCTCTTTCGCGTCGAACGGCTCGTCGGTTAGCAGGATACGCATCACATCGGCGTATGCAATCTGCTTCATCAGGTATGTTGCGCCGGGCCCGTTGCCGACCCACCCCTGGCTGAGCAGCGCGAACTTGAAGCGTGCGTTCTCGGCGCTGGCGATCCGAATGTCGGTCGATGTGAGCATCAGGTAAAAGCCGGCGCCCGCAGCCCAGCCATTGATTGCGCCGACGACTGGCTTCCATATCTGCGGGTAGTGGTCGCCTAGCCGCCCGTCAGCACCGATTCGCGCCGCGCCGTTCACAGTACCGGACGGCGGCCAGAATATCGCCTCTGAGCGGATACGCTCGCGCTCTTCGGGCGTGATGTCGGGGCGAGTGGCGAGGTTGTGGCCGGCACAGAAGTGACGGTCTCCCTTGCCTGTCAGGATGGTAACTCGCACATCCCAGTCGTCCCATATCTCCTTCCAGACTTCAGCAATCTCGTCCGAAGTCTGGCGGTCAAGGATGTTCGCCTTCTGCGGGTTGTCGATGGTCACATAGGCGATGGCGCCTTTCTTCTCATATTGCACTGCCATAGTTCTGCCTCTTTCACTTTCTTACACGAATGGGCAATGAGGGATGCCAATCACCCCCATCCTAACCTTTCCCCATCGAGGGAGAAGGAACCGATCAAAGACTAATAGATTATCTGCGCTTCAACCAATTGCGCCACTTCATCATCGGATAGCCCCAGAAGTTCGCCATATACATAGTTGTTGTGCTGCCCCAATACCGGCGCGGCTGTGATGCGCGGTTCGGGGCCGCCCTCAAAGCGCCAGCCGAGAGCAGGCAGGTCACGCTGCTTGCCGTCGCTTGCGATTAGTGTCGTGAAGAATCCGCCCTCACGCAACTGCGGGTCGGTGAAGACGCGCTGCGGGCTGAGATACGGCACTGCGGGAATGCCCGCGTCCTGCAGGACTCCCATCGCCTCGTAGTCTTCGTGATGCTGCGTCCACTCGGTGATTGACGCGTCAATCTTATGCTGCTGCTCACGCCTGCCCTTCGCGTCTGCCAGAGAAGGGTCGTCGGACAGATCATGCCAACCGATGACACCGCAGAGCGCGCGCCATTCCTCATCGCTAGTGACTGCGATGGCAAGCCAGCGGTCGCTGCCCTTGCAGCGATAGACATTGTGGGGGCAGTGCTGGCTGTCGGCGTTGCCCATCAGTTCGGGGACACGGTCGTTCATCTGGTAGTCGAGCAGCGCCTCCGGGATGCTGGCGGTGAGCGCCTCTGCCATCGAGAAGTCCACGTAGTTGCCCTCGCCCGTGACGGCGCGGTGGTTGAGCGCGGCGGCAGCGACCATCGCAAGCTCCATGCCGACCCATGGGTCAGCCCATAGCCCGCCCTTGATTGGCTCGGAGTTGGGATAGCCAGATATGGCGTTCCAGCCCGTGTAGTATTGCAGCAGGCTGCCATAAGCCACATAGTCCTTATCGGGTCCAGAGTGCCCTGTGCCGGACGACGATAGCATGATTATGTCGGGCTTTGCCTGCCTGAGCGCATCGTAGCCGAGTCCAAGCCTTTCTATAACTCCGGCTGCGAAGTTCTCGATAACCACATCTGAGACCGATACGAGGCGCATCGCAAGTTCCAGGCCTTCGGGGCGAGATATATTAAGTGCGGCGTAGAGCTTGGACTGGTTGTACGCCTGAAAGGGAGCGCCGCGTGTGGACGGGTCGGGACGGCGCGCGCTTCCGACCTTGATGACCTCCGCACCCATCATTGCGAGGAAGCGCGTGGCGGTGGGACCGGCGATAATCCAGCTGAGGTCAAGCACCCGCACACCCTTAAGCGGGAGATCCTGCCGAGTAGCGCTCATGATCGCTCGTCCTTGCGCAGGTAAATGTCGTTGTGCTGGCCAAGTAGTGGCGCGGGACGCTCTGCAAGGTTCAGCGGTGTGTTCGAAAATCGATACGGTACGCCGGGATACTGAAACGCACCTGCAATCGGATGCTCGATGGTCGTGAAGAAGCCGCGCTCTTTCAGGTGCAGGTCATTGAACAGGTCATGGACCGTGTTGACAGGAAAGCAGGGTATGCGCCGTTCCTGTCCCATACGAGCGATGTCGTGCTTGGAACGCTGCCGTGTCCACTCCCCGACCAATTCCCATAACTCGGAGAAATTGCTCTCCCTGCCGTCGCGTGTGAGAAAGCGTTCCTCGCTCGCCCATTGTGGATTGTCCATCAGTTCGGTCCAGCGTTGCCATTGGGCATCTTCGCGCGGCGAGATTGCCACATAGCCGTCGTTGCATGGCAGGATGCCGCCGACTGCGGAGACGACGCCTCCTGTCGCAGCTTCCTGGACTTCCGACAGAGCGCGCGAAGGCGGTGGGTTGTCGAAGGCGCAGCTTGCGAGTGCGCTGATGAGCTGTGTGGCCATCGCCTCATACGCCGATGCCTCGATGTGGCAGCCCTCACCGCTGATACGCCTACGAAAGAGCGCCATAAGCGTAGCAGTCGCGGCAGACATGCCTGCTACAAGCTCCGCCTGATGCCCGCCGGCGCGTATAGGCGGCTGGCTGTCGGGGTCGGCGACTGGACCTAGCAGGCTATGCGCCTGACCGCTCATGTGGAACAGCGTCAGGTCGGTCAGCTTGTAGCCGGCGTATGGTCCCCAAGTGCCGAACGGTGACAGGGATGTCATAATGAGCGCCGGATTGTCCTGCGCAAGTGTGGCATAGCCGAGATGCATTTCATGAAGCCAGCCTGTCGGCATGCTCTCGATGACGATGTCGACTGAGGACGCAACGCGGCGACATGCGTCTGCGCCTTCGTTGGTTTCGATATCAAGCGTTACGCCGTACTTGTTAGAATTCAGCGCGAGAAAGACGCCGCTCTTTTCAGGGTGTGGCTCGTCATTGGGGAAGGGCCCCATGAGGCGCGCAATGTCGCCGTCTGGGGATTCCACTTTGATGACCTCGGCGCCAAAGTTCGCTAGAATCTTGGCGCAGTAGGGCGCGGATACGCCCTCGCCAAGCTCCAGAACTCTAATGCCGGATAGCAGCCCTTTCGCCATGTTACCTCTGCTCACAATGCTGGTTGATTGCCACGCCCAAGAATATACCACATACAGCCCCTTCCCTTGTCTGTCGATATCGGCGCGTATGCTATAATTCGGCGCTATAAGTAGAAGCTGACAATCCTATGAGATAGCGAGGACAGCCATGGAACTCGGCCTCTTTTTGATGCCCCTGCACTACCCGCACCGCCCACACTTCGAAACCTACGAGGAAGACCTTGAGCTTATGGCACACGCCGACAGGCTGGGCTTCAGCGAGACGTGGGTTGGAGAGCATTTCACGCTGCCGTGGGAGAATATGCCGTCGCCGGAGCTCTTCATCGCAAGGGCGCTGGGCGTGACGGAGCAGATGAAGTTCGGCACTGGCGTTTCGCTGCTGCACTACCACCACCCGGCGCATGTTGCGCACCGCATTGCGATGCTCGATCACATGTCCAAAGGCCGGATCTACATGGGCATAGGCTCCGGCGGACCTTCGACCGACACGGAGCTTTTCGGGCTGGACACGGAGCTTGGCGAACCGCGCGAGCGCCTGTACGAAGCGGTTGACCTTATCTTGAAGATTTGGGAGGGCAAGCCGTTCGAATATGAAAGCAGGTTCTACGAGGGCAGGCTGCCGGAATCCGTGCCTGAGCGCAGACTTGGCTTTCACATGACGCCGTATCAGAAGCCGCACCCGCCGATCGCAGTCGCGGGCAGCAGCCCGTTTTCAGGTACGCTGGAGATTGTGGGCGAGCGCGGCTGGATGCCGCTCAGCACATGCTTCCTGCACGACACTTTTCTGCCGAGCCACTGGCAGGTAGT
The DNA here is from genome assembly GCA_965221045.1 of Dehalococcoidia bacterium. Classification (GTDB taxonomy): domain Bacteria; phylum Chloroflexota; class Dehalococcoidia; order Lucifugimonadales; family JADFKI01; genus Bin90. The sequence continues at coordinate 2,770,034 of OZ244863.1, read as the reverse complement.
GGAGAAGGGCGCTGCCAAGAGCAACATCAAGGCATCGCGCAAGGATTGGCGCATCTCTCGCGAAGTTCATGTAGCAGAGGACGGCGACAAGGCACGCGAGGAAGCACTAAACAACTTCGGGCGGTTCTTCACAGATTACTGGATCCCGCTGCTTGGCAGCGGCAGAGGACTAGCGGGCCTCAAAACGGACGCAGATATGCCCGATGAGGAGTTGACTCCAGAGTACATGCTGGAGAACCTGTGGATTGTGGGCGATCCAGACGAGGTTGCGCACAAGCTGCGCAAGCTTCACGAGGACGTAGGAGGCTTCGGCACGCTGCTGATGCTGTGCCACGACTGGGAGGATGACAGGCAAAAGTGGCTGGATTCCATGACGCTGATGAGCGAAGAGGTGCTGCCGAACCTACCGTAGAGAACCTACCGCAGAGTAGAGTTAGGATATATATATGTTCCTTCCCTTCGGAGACAAGGAACCCTGCGTCCGCCTCTAACCCGCCCCAACCAACTGAGCAGTATTTCCCTTCACCAGGGTGGTCACCTCATCGGAGGTCATGCCCGCATCGAGCAGGGCGGCGATTGCCATGCGCATGCCTTCGGCGGGAGGTGGGTTCTGCCACTGGCCGAAGTCGGTCGTAACAATGCAGTTACCCACGCCGAGACTGCGGATCATCTCAACGAACTGCTGCGGCGTTCGGCGCGCGCGCGACGGCATGCAGGCTAGAAATGTGTACTCCGCGTACGCGCCAAGCGCAATCATCTTCTGCTGCTCTTCCAGCGTTGCAACGCCATCGGGGTGCGTGGCAATCATGCGCTGAACGCCCTGAGCGCGCGCGGCCTTGAAAAGCGCGATTGCTTCCGCCGGGGAGATGTGTCCTGATGCGAGCGTCATATCGGCGGCGGCGATGATCTCCAGCACTTCATGAACGCCGTCGCAGAGATTGCCGTCGTCATCCGCCACGCGAATGCCTTCACTATCCCGCCCTCGTTGCCGGAAGTCGGCAGTGAATGTGGGCATCCACACGACCTGCGCGCCCAAGTCGGCGGCAACCTGTACGGCGTCGGGATTGATCCCGCCGACTGAGCGGTTGAGGGCGATGGCGCCGAAGACGCTCAGACCCGGATACATCTGGTTGAGCGCATAGGTCAAAGGCGCGGTGTTGTAGTCATGGGACTTGAGCACAAATCCGCCCATCTCGGCTTCGTAGGCGCAGCGGGCGACTTCGAGCGCGTCCATTCGGCGTTGCTGCCTGCCGTCCGGCGCAGCATGCACATGGAGGTCATACGCGCCGCGAAGTATCTCTTCTATCTGCTCATTCATGGCTGCTCCATAGTCAACGGAATGGAAGAAATTGAGGGGACAATGGGATGCGAAAATTAGTGTACACTATATCGAGTTGCGCCGATGTATTGGCGGCTTTTGCATCGGTCAGCGCAGGGTTGCATCTAAATGAATGAACGAGATTTTATGTGGAGGATAGAGCATGCTGAAAAAGCTGGGACGAATTAACCGCAGGCGAATGCCGACAATGGAGCAGGACGCGCCCCCGGGCCAATTCGTTACAGAGAAGTTCCCGATATTGACATACGGGTCAACGCCGAGAATCAGCCTGGACACCTGGCAATTCAGGGTGTCTGGGCATGTCGAAGAGGAAATTACTTTGAACTGGGAGGAATTCACGGCCTTGCCCAAGTTGATGCTGGACGCTGAGTTCCACTGCGTAACGCAGTGGAGCAAGTTGCAGAACACCTGGGAGGGCGTGGCGTTCAACGAGGTTATGAAACTCGTCAAGCCCAGCGCGGATGTTACGCACGTGATGGCGCACTGCTACGGCGGCTACTCAACGAACCTTGCGTTGGATGTCATCACCGATGACGATGTGCTTTTCGCGTGGGCGCACGACGGCGCGCCGCTCGCCGAGGCGCACGGAGGTCCGCTGCGTCTGGTCGTGCCAAAGCGGTATGGCTGGAAGAGCGCGAAGTGGGTGAACGGACTGGAGTTCATGACTGAGGACCGCCCCGGATTCTGGGAAGTCCGCGGCTACCATATGGAAGGCGATCCGTGGAAGGAGCAGCGCTTCTGGGACGAGTTGATGTAGGTCTCGTCTTTGACCGCTGACACGCCTTTTCAGAGCCAGAAAACAGCATAGCAAAAGCCCCTCTCAAATTTGAGAGGGGCTTCATTCTGATACCTATTCGCCAGCCTATGTCGGTGCAACAATTATGCCGCCTTCTTCCTGGAATCTTCCGGCGTAAGCTTCAGCGAGAAAAGGTTTGACTGCTTCGGGACGTCAACCATATTGCCGCACTGAATGCACAGGCGGTACTCCCCATAAATGTCACGGTTCGAGTTCATGTCACCGCCGCAGCGATTGCAGGATTTAAGGTAAACTGTCATTATCCCCCTCCCCATTTTTCCATCTAGGAATTTTGCCGTACCAGACTTTTCGGTTTCCTTCACTCTGATGCGCGTGGGCCGGACTGATTACCGCCGCGACTGCACAGACATAATATTCAGTGTATATTAATTACCGTTAGTATAAACGATTGACACGGCCCGTGTCAATGTCTAAAATATAAAGTGAGTAGTGAATTTATATTCAGGAGTTGCCACTCCCTTATAGCAGCGACGTCTCAGATATCTGAGAGAATATCTGCAATTTGCAGCAGGCGTTGCGTATAATATAACGGGTTGAATGGCGGCAGGTTAGCAGTGCCTGTGAGCCTGAGAATACAGCGATCAAGCGCCCGGGAGGGAACATGAACAGATACCGACAGGGCAGCGAACAATTGGAGGGCGTCTATATTATTAGCGTGGCGGCGCGCATTCTGGAGATGCACCCGCAGACTCTGCGCAAGTACGAGCGCATCGGGCTGGTGCGTCCGTCCCGCACGATGGGCATGCTGCGCCTATACTCCGAAGAAGATGTAGCGCGTCTGAGGCTCATCAAGCATCTGGTCGTAGAAATGGGGCTGAACCTTGCAGGCGTGCAGCTCGCGCTTCGCCTCTTCAACAGGCTGCTCCGTATGAAGAGCCAGCTAAGAAATCTGCAAGGCGATGAACTCAAAGAGGCGCTGAATGAGAGCATCGACGAGATGCTGGGTATACTGCATACGCGAGCGAATTAAACGAGATCAAATATCAAATGCGGAGGACAGAATTGATTGGCGAAGACAAGCAAGATGATGATGCTCCGGATTCCAATGACGGTGACGAACTCCTACGGCAGGCGCTTTCAGAAATAGAGCCGCTGCCGGACCCCATGGAGGACATGGAGCGCGAACGCGATCAGTTCAGGGCTCTGGCCCAGCGCGCCCAGGCAGACCTCGTGAACTACAGGCGTCGCATCGCCGAAGAACGCCAGGAACTACAGCGCAACGCTAACTCAAGCCTGATACTGAAGTTTCTGGGCGTCGTCGACGACTTCGAGCGGGCAATCGCAATGCTCCCTGTGGACGCTGCGAGATGGCAGGAAGGGCTGATGCTGGTAAAGCGCAATCTCGACAACCTGCTGGAGTCTGAGGGCGTCAGCAAAATCGAGGCGGCAGGCAAGCCCTTCGACCCGTGGGAACATGAAGCTGTCCACTATTTGGAGACTCCGGACGCAGATGACGGCACTATTATCGAAGTGTTCCGCGACGGCTACCGGCTGCACGACAAGGTATTGCGCGCGTCGCAGGTCATCGTGGCAAAGGCTCCGACGGTAGCGCATGCGGATTCAGATAGCCCACTTAACTCATAAGACAATTCATCTCCCAGCAGACAACTAGCAATCTATCAGGAGTCATAGAAATGGCAAACATACTCGGAATCGATCTAGGAACTACGAACTCGTGCATGGCAGTGATTGAAGCAGGGGAACCGCGTGTGATAGAGAACGCAGAGGGCGGGCGAACTACGCCATCGGTTGTAGGGCTGAACACGCGCTCCAATGAGCGATATGTAGGCACGACCGCAAAGCGCCAGTCGGTCACCAACCCCGAAAACACCGTCTATTCAGTGAAGCGTCTTATGGGACGCCGCTTCGAAGATGATAGCGTACAGCGCGACCTTTCGCTACTGCCATACAAGGTCGTCAAGCATACAAACAACGATGCCTATGTTGTCATGGGCGGCAAGAACCATGCGCCGCCGGAGATTTCGGCGATGGTGTTGCAGAAGCTGAAGCAGGATGCCGAGGCAAAGCTGGGCGAACCCATCAACCAGGCAGTCATCACCGTGCCCGCGTACTTCAACGACAGCCAGCGCAACGCGACAAAGGACGCAGGCCGCATTGCCGGACTCGAAGTGCTGCGTATCATAAATGAACCCACCGCCGCATCGCTCGCTTACGGCTTGGACAAGAAGACAGACGAGACGATAGCCGTGTACGACCTCGGTGGTGGCACCTTCGACATCACGGTGCTTCAGATCGGTGACGGCGTCTTCGAGGTCAAGGCGACCAACGGTGACACACACCTCGGCGGAGACGACTTCGATGAGCGCATCGTTGATTGGATCGTTGACGAGTTCAGGCGCGAGCAGGGCATCGACTTGAAGCAGGACGGAATGGCGTTGCAGCGCCTGCGGGAGGCGGCGGAGCGCGCCAAGATCGAGCTTTCCACCGTAATGCAATCGGAGATTAACCTGCCGTTCATCACGGCTGATGCATCAGGGCCTAAGCACCTGGTCATGAGCTTGTCCCGCTCCAAGTTGGAGCAACTAGTCGCAGAACTCGTGCAGCGCACGATGGAGCCTTGCAGGAAGGCGATTTCGGACGCGGGTGTGAGCGTGAGCGAGATAAATGAGGTCATCCTCGTAGGAGGCATGACGCGCATGCCCGCCGTGCAGAAGGTCGTATCTGACCTGTTCGGCAGGGAGCCGCATCAGGGCGTCAACCCAGACGAAGTAGTCGCGATAGGCGCGGCGATTCAGGCCGGTGTACTTCAGGGCGAGGTGCAGGACATCCTGCTGCTCGATGTTACGCCGCTCAGCCTTAGCATCGAGACGCTCGGCGGCGTGGCAACCACGCTAATCACGCGCAACACAACGATCCCGACCGCTAAGAGCGAGACATTCACCACAGCCGCGGATAGCCAGCCCAGCGTCGAAGTGCATGTGGTGCAGGGCGAGCGTAGCATGGCGGCAGAGAACAAGAGTATCGGCAGGTTCATTCTCGACGGTATCTTGCCCGCGCCCAGGGGAATCCCGCAGATCGAGGTTACCTTCGATATCGATGCCAACGGCATCCTCAACGTGTCGGCAATGGACAAGGGCACCGGCAAGGAACAGCGCATCACCATCACGGCGAGCAGCGGACTGGCGCAAGACGAAATCGACCGCATGGTGCGCGATGCTGAAATGCATGCCGATGAAGACCAGCATCGCCGCGAAGAGACAACCACACGCAACAACGCCGAAAATATGGCGTACAGTGCGGAGAAGATGGTTCAGGACAACGCTGACAAGATTCCGGACAACCTGAAGACCGAGATCGAAGGAAAGATTTCAGCGGTTCGCTCGGCTCTGTCCGGTGGCGACATTGCGGCGATAACTACCGCTTCAAACGAACTTCAAGAAGCGATCCAACAGGTCGGACAGGCGGTGTACAGTCAGGCAGGAGCGCCCGGACAGCCCGGTGAAGCTCCCGGAGCCGATACGCCGGACGACGGCACCGTTGAGGGTGAGTACCGCGAGGTTGACCCGAAGGAGTAGGGTCCAATTGAACCAACACCAGTAGACAGGCAATTGGATAGTTGGTTAATGGGGGCAGTTCTGCGACTGCCCCCATCCTTATGCACTGCCCTTTGAGATCGTATCAGGCGTTGGACTGAGATTGTCGCACCCGCGCCCATGTGTCGCGCAGCGTAGTCGTGCGATTGAACACGACGCGATCAGGTGCAGAGTCCTTTGTATCAACGCAGAAGTAACCTTGCCGCTCGAACTGGTAGCGAGTGCCAGGAACCGCGTCCGCGAGGCTCGGCTCAAGTTTCGCGTCTGTGACGGTCACAAGCGATTCGGGATTGAGGAAGGACAGCCAGTCTGCGCCGTCCTCATCGTCTTCGTCCGGATTCCACTGAGTGAAGAGGTGGTCGTACAGGCGCACGTCCGCCTCTATCGCGTGCGCCGCAGATACCCAGTGCAGCGTAGCGCGCACTCTGCGTCCGTCGGGAGCGCTTCCTCCGCGTGTCTCCGGGTCGTAGGTGCATCTCAGCTCCACTACCTCCCCGCTCTCGTCCTTGACCACCTCTTGGCAAGTAATGAAGTATCCATAGCGTAGGCGTACCTCGCGCCCGGGCGCTAGGCGGTAGAACCTGCGCGGCGGGTCTTCCATGAAATCGTCGCGCTCAATGTAGATTTCGCGCGAGAAGGGCACCTTGCGCGTACCAGCGGACTCATCCTCCGGATTATTCACCGCGTCCAGCCAGTCTGTCTCGTCCTCTGGGTAATTCGTGATGACGACCTTGAGCGGGCGTAGCACTGCCATAGCGCGCGGCGCAGTCTTGTTGAGATGGTCGCGCAGGCTGTGCTCCAGAAGAGCGATGTCGATGATTGCGGCGTTCTTCGCCACGCCGATTCTGTCGCAGAAGTCGCGGATTGCCTCCGGGGTGTAGCCGCGCCTACGGAAGCCCGCAATCGTGGGCATACGAGGGTCGTCCCATCCGTTCACATATCCACCCTCTACGAGGCGCAGCAGGCGCCGCTTACTGAGTACGGTGTGGCTCAAGTTCAGGCGCGCAAACTCTAACTGTTGTGGCTGGTACATCCCAAGCTCTCGCAGGAACCAGTCGTACAGTGGTCGGTGGTCCTCGTACTCCATCGTGCAGATAGAATGCGTGATACCTTCAATTGAGTCCGACTGCCCGTGCGCGAAGTCGTACATCGGGTAGATGCACCATTCGTCGCCGGTGCGGTGATGTTCAGTATTCAGGATGCGGTACATCACCGGGTCGCGCGTGTTCAGATTGGGCGACGCCATGTCTATCTTCGCGCGAAGCACATGCGCCCCATTGGGGAACTCGCCCGCTTTCATACGCTCCAGCAGGTCGATGTTCTCTTCGACCGAGCGATTGCGGTAGGGGCTTTCCTTGCCGGGTTGGGTAAGTGTGCCACGATATTGTCGTATCTCATCCTGGCTCAGACTGTCAACATAAGCCTTGTCTTCAAGAACAAGCTGCTTGGCAAACTCGTAAAGCTCGCCGAAGTAGTCGGAAGCGTAGAGCTCTCTGTCGTGCCATTCGAAGCCAAGCCAGCGCACATCTTCCTTCTGCGAATCGACATACTCAACGCTTTCTTTAGTAGGGTTTGTGTCGTCGAAGCGCAGGTTGCACAGCCCACCGAATTCTCGCGCCAGACCGAAATTCAGACAGATGGATTTGGCGTGACCTATATGCAGATAGCCGTTCGGTTCAGGCGGAAAGCGCGTATGCACACGCCGGTCGAACCTGCCCGATTCGTTGTCGGCGTTGATCGCCTGCTGAATGAAGTTTGTAGAAATGGGAGCATCGTCTGTGGTCATGGGCTGTTTCCTTACTGTGGTCGAGCTTTCAATCACACATAATTCCGCAATGTCATCGAAATTATTGTGAAAAGAATAACACATTCCCAGTGCAAGTGGGGAAGCTGTGCATGCCTCTTGTACAGAAGGGGATCTGAATACGGGTATCATAAATTGGACATCACATGGAGGCGCTATATAAATTCAAGTTGACATTGCGATACATTGTCTTAAAATAGGCTGGTGCGTGTTTGTATGACACACTTGTGGTATCATCAGGAACGAAAAAAGGGTGAGCATAGTAGGGCAACGGTAATTACACACACTTAACGTTGCTAGTTTAGACAGGGTCGATGCCGCCACTAAGCCGCAGAAATCACCATTGCAAGGCAACAAAAAACGCCGCCCTACTAGCAAAATTCACCAATGCAAGGCAACAAAACGCCGCCCTAATAATCGAGTGTTCCAGAAAATATTGTGTGCGGCAATTAGTCCTCGGGTCTGCTAACGAAGTGAGTAACCTAAGCACCGAACCTAGTAAGGAGAAACCGCCACTGCAGGAGCGTGGCTAATCGACCCAGGCATCGAGTTTTAGTATCACACAAGCGGCCCTACTCGGCGAATGCCAATGGCATAAATCTGTGTGCCCAGAACGGTCAGGATTGGTTACCCGCCCAACGATGATTGGAAGATTTTGGTGCCGGGCGGCGGAGAGCATACCTGTTCATGTCGCATCGTGGGAACAAATAGCGAACAATGTGCGGGCCAATTTAAACATCCTGAATGGACAATTATGACCTCATCGCTGATTGTGGGGAGCACTCCAACATTACATTAGAGCCAAAATAGATAGATGTCAAGCCCATTTAACCGATGGTTGGGCTTTTATGAGCATTAGCAGTCAATTCGCTTTCCTTGCGAAAGTCAGATGAGAACTCTTACAAAATGCTAAGTCACTTACGGCTTTCAAGTGAGAAAAGGGGAGTCGAATATCCGGATTTACTGGCTTTGGATGAGGTTAGAAACCTTGCTCTTCGCACAGAAGTGAAACTGGTTTGATCGGGCACACTGCGATTAGTCACTAGATGGTTGAGCATGACTCTAAAGTGTGAGAGTAAGTAAATGATATGGAGCTTGTGAAGGGCAACCCGCGCTAATCAGAAAGAACTCATTGGTCGCGCAAAAACCGGCCCGCCGAATGTGTAAATCTGGGGCAACATGGAGATATGGAAGATAATAATAGGCAAGAACTAACGGAACGTTTAATGACCGTTGCTGAATTCCTGAACCGTCAGATGCATCTCAGGCGTCTCGATGAATGGGAAGATCTGGACATGACCATTCCGCAAATAAAGACGCTGGTTCTGCTGGAACGCCTTGGATCCTTGAGGATGGGCAGCATCTCCATGCACCTCGGCAGGGCGCTTTCCGCAACCACCACTGTCGTGGACCGCTTGGTGGAGAAGAGGTTGGTGGACCGCTCGACCCACCCCGACGACAGAAGGGTCGTGCTATGCGAATTGACGGAGGACGGTCGAGAAGCGATTCACCGGTTCTGGCGCATCGGCAGTGAGCGTCTCCAGATGGTGGTGGATTTGCTAGACTCCGAACAGTTGGAAACCGTCGTAAGAGGACTAGAGTTGATTCTTCAGGCGGAGCAGGAAATTCAGCGAAATCTTAGCTCAGAGCAATGCAATTCGTCAGGCAATTGATGGTGGTTTACGAAAGATCATAGATCTGTGACGGCAAGACCTCAACTTGCCTCTTTCACGACCACGGTCATCATCACACAGCTGAAGTTGTCACAGCCTGCTAAGCAAGCCCCTTACCCTTGATGTCGCTCTCCTCTTACGTACATCAATAAGGAAAGATGACTGGACTCGCTCGCGAGAAAACTCTACGCCTTAAGGCTTAAGATCGCCCGCGCGTCATCATAGTGCCTCATCCAAATAGCGCCGCAGGTCGCTCAACCAACTGCTGAAGACGCCTGAAGAATCTCGCAGCGATTGCTCCGTCTATAACTTGGTGGTCGCCCGTTAGGCTCAGGGTCATCATCTCTCGCACTACAATCTCGCCGCCGCGCACAACGGGCTTTTGCACGCTCCGTCCCACACCGAGCAGAGCGTTCTGCGGCGGGTTCAGTATGGGCGTAAAGCCATCCACTACTCCTAGCACGCTGATCGTGAAGGTGCCACCGCTAATCTCGGACGATGACAGATGGCCCGTTCGCGCCTTTTCCGAAAGCTGCTGAACGCCCTCTGCAATCTCGGCTATGCTCTTATCCTGAACGTCCTTTAGCACCGGCACGATCAGTCCGTCGTCGAGCGCGACCGCGACACCCATGTTTACCTCATCGAAGTACATGACATTGCCATCGACAAGGATGGAGTTCAACGCGGGAACCCGCTTCAGCGATTCGGCGCACGCCTTAATGAGCACGCTCGCCATGTTGATGCTGACGCCACTTTCTCTGGCAGCTTCGCGCCGCATGCGCTGTGCCTCAGTTACATCGACTTCAAGGAAGTACGAGAGCTGCGCCGTTTGACTCAGGCTGTTACGCATGTTCTGCGCAATGCTGCGCCGGATTCCGCTCAGAGGCTCAATCTTCGACGGCTCCGGCATGCCGGGCGGAGCCTTGGGCTGCTGCTGCTCGTGGTAGGCACGTACATCGGCGTCAACCACACGACCGCGAGGGCCCGTGGGCGTCACCTGAGATAAGTCCACGCCAAGACTGGCGGCGAGTCGTCTCGCGCCGGGTGTGGACGGCACGACATCACCGGCGCCACGGCTTGGCGCGCGTCTCTGGGGCGCAGATGCGGGCGATCTTGCAGCCGCTACGGTCGGGGCAGCCTGCTGAGGCTGTGGCGCTTCTTCGCCCTCGGCCAGTAGGTAGCCGATCACGTCGTCCACGCCTACCGCCGCACCTTCATCAACCGCGTGGTGGAGAATGCCGTCCGAAGTGGCTTCAAGTTCGTAATTCAATTTTTCGGACTCGATTTCCGCGACAAGTTCGCCCTGGACGACGGCTTCGCCCTGCCCCTTAGCCCATCTTGCAACGATACCTTCTGTCATGAAGTCGCCGAGTCTGGGCATTACAATTTGGACTGCCATTTTTCTTAGGCTCTCGCTTTCGTCTTTGGGTCGTGACGCGATTGTTACTCGAGCGTCTCAAGCGCGGCAGCTACGACCTGTTCTTTGGTCGGTACGAAGAGCGCCTCAAGGGGCATGCTGTACGGCACGGATGTATGCGGTGGAGTCACGCGCTTCGGCGGAGCATCAAGATAGTCGAAAGCCTCCTCCGCGACGAGTGCCGCAATATCCCCTGCCATACTGCATCGCGGATAGTCCTCGTCCACGATGACTATGCGGCGCGTCTTGCGCACGGACTCGAGGATAGCCTCGTCGTCCATCGGTGAGAGCGACAGTAGGTCAATGACCTCAGCGGAATAGCCCTGCGCCGCGAGGTCTTCGGCTGCCTGCAAGCAGATCTGAGTCATGTAGCTTATGCCCAGCAGGGTCACATCCGTACCTTCTCTGGCAACATCCGCCTGACCGAGTGGCACGGTGTACGACTCCTCCGGCACATCCACATCGAAGCGGATACCCATGAGCTGGCGGTTGTTGCAGATAATTACAGGGTCATCGTCGCGGATGGACGCCGCGTACAGTCCCTTGGCGTTGTACGGATTGGAGGGCGCGACCACTTTCAGCCCGGGATAGTGCGTGAAGACCGAGTACACGGTCTCGGAGTGCTGCGCCGCGGAGTTCGTGCCCGCGCCGATGCCGGTCATGATTGTCAGCGGCACCTTGACCTTGCCGCCGAACATGTAGTGAATCTTTGCAGCATTGTTCAGAATCTGGTCGCCGCAGACGCCGAGAAAGCCGACATACATCAGGTCAACGACCGGTCGCAGTCCGGTTGCCGCCGCGCCCACACCCGCGCCTACGAAGCCGGATTCCGCAATGGGCGTATCTCGAATGCGCTGGCGTCCGAAGTCGCCCACCAGTCCTTTAGTGAGGCGCATCGGACCTCCCCATGCATCCTGGAATTGTTCGCGTTCGCCGCCGCCCGCGATGTCCTCGCCCATGATGATAACGGTCTCGTCGCGCTCAAGTTCCTGTCGCAGCGCCTCGTTAACCGCCTGAATATATGACAGCCGTCGTGTGCCTTGTGTTTGTACCATTGTTATCTCCTGAAAGGTTCATCAGTCTGCCTGTGGTTCAGTATCTTGGCCTATCGACAGTCGGTTATTTCAGCCATAGTTCTCGCTGGCTAGCCGACTGAACGAGTTACCGAAGCACTAATAACTCACATATACATCCGTCGTGAGTTCGGACGGATCCGGGAACGGGCTTTCATCAGCGAAAGTCGCCGCCGCTATGACCGCTGCCAATGCGCGCGCTTCTATTACATCAATATCACCCTCGGCCGCGTAGCCGCCATCGGTGATGTGCGCCTTGAGCATCATGATGCAGTCGCGCGCTTCGTAATAGTCTTCTTCCTCTTGTGTACGATAGCCGAGCGGGTCGTCTGCGCCGAAGTGCCCTTGATACCGATAGGTCTGCGCTTCAATGAGCGTGGGACCCTCCCCTGCCCGCGCGCGCGCTACGGCTTCCTTGCCGACCTCAAATATGTCGAGCGCGGACTGCCCGTCCACCAGCACGCCGGGCATGTCGTAGCCTGCCGCGCGATTTGCGATTGAGCCGCCTGCGACCGCGTACTCGAACGGCGTTGACTCGGCGTAGCGGTTGTTCTCGCACACGAACAGCACAGGCAGCTTCCAGATGCTGGCTATGTTCATGGATTCATGCAGGCTGCCCTGGCTGGATGCACCATCTCCAAAGAACACGACGCTGACCTGATCGCTCCCGCGCACCTTCGCGCTGAGGGCGACCCCTGTGGCGACTGGGATGTTTGAGCCCACGACTCCGTTAGCTCCGAGCATGCCCTTATTGATGTCGGCGATGTGCATCGTGCCGCCCTTGCCCTTGTTCGTGCCTGTTGACTTGCCCAGCAGCTCCGCCATCATCTCGTTGAGGTCAACGCCCTTGGCTATGCAGTGGTGGTGGCTGCGGTGCGTGCCGAGCACGTAGTCGTCGTCGCGCAGGTGCGCGCAGATGCCGGTCGGCACCGCTTCCTGCCCGATGGACGAGTGCATGCCGCGCAGCTTGCCAGCGTCTGCTTCACGCCTCGACTGCTCCTCGAATCGGCGTATGGTCACCATCTTCTCATACATCCATAGCAGCGAATCTCTATTAAGGTCCGAATAGGTTGTCATGGGTCTGCCTCCCTCCTGCATTTCGGGGGTTTTATTGACTGTGAGGTGGCGAGGATCGCAGCCTCGCCCATTTGTTGCTGGATTATATCCATATATGGGGCAGTGGTCTAGTACGGCGGCAGTCTGGCACGGAGGGACAGGAGTACGCCGTGCTATAATGTGCCGAATATCCAGAGTTTCGAGTGTGTGAGGGCAAAAATGAAACTGGCGCTGAAAGCAGACCGACTGATCGATGGCACGGGCGCGGATGCCGTGTCAAACGGGGCCATAGTGATCGAGAACGGCAAGATTACCGAGATTACCACGCAACAGGCATTGCAGTTCGCGCCGGGTGAGGATGTGGAGGTGATTGAGGTAAGCGGCGGCAGTATCATGCCAGGCTTCATCGAAATGCACTCGCACATGCATTGCAACGCGCAAGAGGACGCATACGCACACATCATGACCGAGTCCGACGAGGTTTTCCTGATGCGCGCGGTCGGCGCGGCACGCTCGGCGCTCTCGTCGGGTGTTACTACCATGCGAGATTTGGGCGCGCGCAACCAGGTGGCATTCCCCATCAAGCAGGCGATCGAAGACGGCATCATTCCGGGCCCACGCCTCATCGTGGCAGGCACTCCCATTACGACCACAGGCGGCCACTGCAACATGTTCGGCACCGAGGCGAACACAGCGGACGATGTGCTGAGGGCAGTGCGACAGCAGTTCAAGCTGGGCGCGGGCTACATCAAGATAATGTCCACAGGCGGAGGCTTCACGCCCGGCACCAACACACGCGCACCGCAATATCCAGCATCCACGCTCAAAGCCGCCGTGCAGGACGCCGAAAGGCTGGGTCTGCGCATCGCTGCGCACTGCCACGCGACGGCAGGCGTTCGCAATTGCGCGGAGGCGGGCGTGCATAACCTCATACACTGCTCATGGCTCGCTGAGGACGAAGCGCAGATGTATGACTACGACACCGATGTGGCCGACATGATTGCCGAAAAGGGACTCTGGGTGGATCCGACGCTTGCCCTCAGCCATCTGAACAGGCTGCGTGGCAGGTCAACGGGCGGATCGGGGATGCGCGACCCGCAGCGGCGCTTTGAGATTCTGCGCGACATGTGGGACAGGGGCGTGAAGTTCGTCACCGGCATGGACTCGGGGATGACCAACGCCCGCTTCGACGACTTCGCGTACATTCCGCAGGTGATGGTTGAGGAGATGGACATCACGCCGATGGAGGCGATCGTGTGCTCAACTCGGACATCCGCCGAATGCCTCGGCATCGACGACGAGACCGGCACGCTGGAGGTGGGCAAGGCGGCGGATGTGGTCATCGTGGACGGCGACCCGACCACCGACATCAAGGCTCTGCACAGCGTGAACACTATCGTGGCACAGGGCAGCGTGGTTAAGCGGGATGGAGTGTTGCAGATCTAGGAGGCAAGCATCGTAGGTCTGTAATCGCAAGCCTATGTAAGTGCATCCAGCCTCGCCACTACTTCTTCCGGCAGTTCGATAGACACCGCCTCTGCGTTGCTACGCGCCTGTTCCAGGCGCGACGCCCCGACTATCACCGAGGTTATCTGCGGTCTCGAAAGAGTCCAGGCGATTAGAAGTTGAGGGACGCTGATTTCCAGCTCTGAGGCTGTCGCTTTCAGCGTCTCGACCATCTCGAAGGTTCCCTCGTTCCAGTATGTCCCCATAGCGCGCTGTGCATGGCGCGATGCCATGTGGCTGTCGGTCGGCGGAGGTGAGTCCGGCGTGTAGCGTCCTGTCAGCACACCCCCCATGAAAATCTGGTATGGGACGATGCCCACATTCTGGTCTGAGCAGGCATCGAACAGCTCACCTTCAATGTCTCTCTTGCCCAGATTGTACTCCGGTTGCACCGATTCATACCGCTCGAATCCGTGCTTATCACTCACCCACAACGCCCTGACCAATTGCCATGCCGCAAAGTTCGAGCAGCCCAGATAGCGAATCTTCCCCTGCCTAACAAGGTCGTCGAGCGTCTTGAGCGACTCTTCTAGTGGTGTGTCCGGGTCGAAGTAATGCACTTGGTACAGGTCTATGTAGTCTGTATCAAGCCGCTGCAGACTTCCTTCTACTGCGGCTATCAGGTGCTTGCGTGAAAGGCCAACATCGTTGGGGCCTGTTCCTGTAGCGATGAACCCCTTTGTGGCGACAACTAAGTCGTGGCGATGGCTGCTCACCGCTTTGCCGACGACGACTTCCGAGTGGCCGGCATTGTAGGCGTCAGCGGTATCGATGAAGTTGATGCCCGCGTCGAAAGCCGCATCTATGACCGATACTGCGCGGTCGTCCTCCACATACCCCGCGCCGAACATATTTGTGCCGACACACACCCGCGACACCTTCAAACCGCTGCGACCGAGCCTTACATAGTCCATAGCAAACACCTTCCGACTTTATTTCAGCACAGAGCCTAGCCGAATATAAAGGCGCTGTCAAAATCGCCTATGGTTGCGCCTTTGCCGACTTGCGCCTGTGACCACTAGCCCGTGCCCGCTAGATAACTGCCCGCCTACTCCCGCAGCCACCGATACGACTCTGTGCCCGCGTAACCACATAAGAAAACGAGCTTCAGGACGGATGCAATGCTGAACCTAAGGTGGGCAATGTCGCCAGAGCGACGCGTCTGCGCGAGCGGGCAGGAGAGTTTGGGAATAGTGCAAACCGACACGCCAATGGTGGTATCATAGTTGCCGCCCGCAGTTTGACCTCCATCCGGACGCGCCGACCACGCAACACCCAGAACCCAGGCGCACACCTGCAAGGGACTTTCACACTGACTGATATGCCCAAATTCCGACGGCCCCGCAATGTCTTTTACGGATGGTATCTGGTGGGCTTATCCAGCTTTATGCTGATGCTGATGTCCACAACCGTCTTTCAGGGCGTCGGCACGTTCTTCGTTGCGCTGGAGCGCACCTTTGGCTGGAATCGCACCACGCTGTCCGGCGCCTTCGCGCTCTCCCGTGCGGAGGGCGCATTGCTAGGTCCTCTGGAAGGCTTTCTCGTTGACAGGCTTGGCACTCGCAGGATGGTCATAGTTGGCTATCTGGTGATGGGACTGGGGTTCATTTTCTACTCGCAGATACAGTCTGTCTGGCACTTCTATGTCGCCTACATCGCCATCTCGCTCGGTTCGGGCGTGGGCGGCTGGATAGCTTTTGTAACTCTGATTAACAACTGGTTCTCACGCCGCCGCGCCCTCGCCATGTCGATCGCCGTATCCGGGATTCAACTGGGCGGATTCCTTGTTCCTCTGATGGCTTGGGGAATAGAGAGCCACGGCTTCCGCATGACCGCTCTGGGCATAGGGATAGTCTTGATAGTGGTAGCAGTCCCGGCTTCGCGTTTCGTTCGCAATCTCCCTGAAGATGTAGGTTCCCTGCCCGACGGCGCGCCCATTCGACGCACTGTCGGCGCGTCCGGCTCCTCTACGCAGTCTGCCGGAGACGTGCCCGACATGACACCTCGTCAGGCGCTGAAGACAGTCTCATTCTGGGTGATTGCCGTCGCACGCCTTACTTCTGTCGTGTCCATCGTGAGTCTGTCAGTCCATCTTGTTCCCAAGCTGACGGACTCAGGCGTCTCGTTAATCACCGCGAACTTCGTCGTCACGCTCTACACCTTTGTCGCATTCCTGACCGGCTTCTTGGCGGGCTACCTCGCGGATCGCTCATCGAAGGTAATTGTCCTATTCGTTTGCATGCTCCTGCAGGCTTTGGCGATGGGCATATTGACTTTCACCGACACTCTACCGATGGCTGTCGTATTCGCCGTGCTGTGGGGGGCGGGCTTCGGAGGGCGCGTGCCTTTGCTGACCGCGATAGTTGGCGACTACTTCGGCAGAAGACATTTCGGATCAATACTGGGCATGAACATGGTTCCGTCAAACATTGCGATGATTTTCGCGCCCCTCTTCGCCGGATTTATGTTCGACCTCAGACAAAGCTACTTCATACCTTTCGCCACCTTCACCATAATGGGGTTCATAGGCGCATTCGTCATTCTGCTGGCACGGCAGCCAAGCCCACTTCAGGAACGCGCATAGGACTTCCTTACAAGGTTCTGATACGGCTCGCTCCAAGGAATACAAACTTCACCGCTTCCTATCCCTTCCTCGACTCATACGTCCCACCTCCGTACAGAAGCAACTGGGCAGATAAATAATGGGAAACGCCAAAAATCTGCATAGGCGACAGGCACACGCCCACAAACATCCGAAAATGAGGCTGATCACGCATCTATACCTTGCTTACACTGGCGCAATTGCTATATTATCGCCAAGCAAGTAAGGAGGAGTACAAGTAAGGAGGAGTAAATGAAGGGCAAGGACTTCCTGTCGGTCGCTGACCTGCCGTCTGATGGCGTCGCGCAGCTTGTCGAGCGCGCTTACAAGATGAAGCGCGGCAAAGGCGAGCGGCCACTCGCCGGCAAAGAGTTCGCGCTCATCTTCGAGAAGCCCTCGCTCCGAACCCGCGTAAGCTTCGAGGTCGGCATCCGGCAGCTTGGCGGCACCTGCACATATCTCAGCCGGCAGGATGTCGGGCTTGGCGTGCGTGAGCCTGAGGCAGACATCGCGCGCGTGCTAGACCGCTGGGTGGACGGCATCATTGCGCGCGTATTCTCGCACCGCAGCCTTGAGCTGCTCACCGAGTATTGCGACATCCCGGTCGTCAACGCCCTCTCCGACCTTGAGCATCCCTGTCAGGCGATGGGCGACCTGCTGACCATCTACGAGCACAAGGGCAGTCTGTCAGACCTGAACATAGCCTTCATAGGCGACGGCAACAATGTGGCGTCCAGCCTTGCGCTCGCCTGCGCATCCGTCGGCGCGAACTTCACACTGGCGTCTCCGGAAGACTATCAGATGCCAACAGTTGTGCTTGAGGAGGCGCAGCGCAGAGCCGCGGACAAAGAATCTAGCGTAGATTGGGTGAGCGAGCCTGCGGCGGCAGTCCAAGACGCCGACATCGTCTATACCGACACATGGGTAAGCATGGGCCAGGAAGAAGAAAAGGCGGCGCGCATCGCTATATTCGGAAGCTACAAGGTCGATGAGGAGCTTGTGAAAGCCGCAAAGCCCGACTTCCTCTTCATGCACGACATGCCTGCGTACAGAGGACAAGAGTTGTCCGAAGGCATGATAGACCACCCCAATTCCGTCGTGTTCGACCAGGCGGAAAATCGCATGCACGCGCAGAAAGCCATCCTCGCCGGCATCTTCGGCGACTAAGAAACCTCTCACTTTATTCCTTCCTCGCATGGTTGAAGGCTGGAATGGCACAAAGTCTCGGCGCTAATAACCTTCCCCTTCGCGAATTAACCCCCAACAGACTGACAGACCGGCAATCAGACGAATCGACAGACCTCTCATGACGAATACCGCTAAACCCTTCGTAGCAATCGTTGGACGCCCCAATGTGGGCAAATCAACTCTCTTCAATCGGCTCATCGGCAGACCCACCGCCATCGTCTCCGACATCGCGGGCACGACGCGCGACCGCGTGATGAGCGAGACGATTTGGGCGGAACATGCCTTCATCCTTGTCGATACGGGCGGTCTCGACCTATTCCCCGAGACGGACATCTGGCAGCAGGTCAAAGGGCAGATTGAAGTTGCCATCAACGATGCGGATGTCATCGTGTTCGCCGTGGATACCACGACAGGCGTGACGCCCGCAGACGTCGATGTAGCGGACGCGCTGCGCCGAACCGAGAAGCCCATCGTGCTTGTGGCGACTAAGGCGGACAATGACCGTCTCGCCACAAATGCAGCCGAGTTCTACGAGCTTGGCGCAGGCACTCCGATTCCGGTCAGCGCATTCCACAATCTGGGTGTTGACGACCTTATGGCTGAGGTCGTGTCTCACTTCACCACCGCTCCCGCGTTCCTTGAGCCGGAAGCCGATCTGAAGCTCGCGATCATTGGACGCCCGAATGTGGGCAAGTCCATGCTCCTGAACGCCATCGCGGGGGAGAAACGCGCAATAGTCAGCGACATCCCCGGCACCACACGCGACTCGCTCGACAGCCTGATGCAATTCGACGACTGGTCGGTGCTGCTAATCGACACGGCGGGCATTCGGCGTCGCGGACGCATAGAAAAAGGCATCGAGCGGTACAGCGTGCTCCGCGCTGTGCGCGCCATTGACCGCGCCGATATCGCCATCCTGCTCATGGACGCCACTGAACTTGCGAGTGCACAGGACACGCACATCGCTAAGTACATCCTTGACGGGTTCAAGGGCATTATCCTCGGCGTCAACAAGTGGGACCTTGCGGGAGAGGCCGGGTTGACTCAGGCTCAGGCAATTCAGCAAGTGCGAGAGCGATTCCGCTTCGCCTCTTACGCCCCGATATGCTTCATATCCGCGCTAGACGGCACGGGTATCGCCAACCTGCTTGATACCGCGCGGCAGGTATATCAGGAATGGACGAAGGGAGTGCCGCGATACGAGCTGCGCCGCCGCGTAATGAGCGCAGTCGCGGAGCACCCGCCCTCCCTCTCAGGTAGGAACTCGCTGAAGATATACAGCGTCGCTCAGGACGCCACTGGTCCCCCCAGCTTCACCTTCTTCGTCAATCGTTCGGACATGGTCCACTTCTCTTACAAGCGCTACCTGGAGAACGCTCTCAGAGCCGCGTACGAGTTCCGGGGCAGCCCCCTGCGTATGCGATTCAAAGGTAGGAGAGACTTAGGGAGATAGCCATGATTGCCTACCTTGTGATGATACCCATTGGCTACCTTCTGGGTGCGATTCCGTTCGGTCTGATACTGGGCAAGCTGTTCAGAGGCGTGGATGTACGCGAGTACGGTAGCGGGAAAACGGGTATGACCAATGTCATGCGCACGGCAGGCGTGCGTCCTGCGCTTCTTTCGCTCGCGCTTGACATGGGCAAGGCAGTTCTCGCCGTAGTGCTTGCGCGCGCATTTTTCGATTCACGAGGCGCTGAAGCCGCCGCCGCAATTGCCGCGGTTATGGGACACAACTGGCCCGTTTTCGTCGGCTTCCGAGGGGGGAGAGGCACTGCTCCGGGCTGGGGTGCGCTGATCATCCTGTCGCCTCTTGCAGGACTTGTGGCATCGATCGTCGGGGTCTTGGCAATCGCAGCCAGCCGATACGTTTCCCTCGGGTCCATACTGGGGACGCTCTCCGGCATCATCACCTTGATAATACTGGCAGTGCTTGGCATGACCATAGAGGGGTCGTCCGATGCCTTCTGGTTCGCGTCCGCCGAGTACATCTGGTTCGCCGTAATAGGGGCTTCACTAGTCATTGGCTTGCACAAGGACAACATACAACGCCTCATCAGCGGCAACGAGCGCAAACTCGGCCAGTCAGCGCTGCCTGCGGATTGACCGGGGTGGGTTAGCTCGAGACCTGAATTCTAAGCCTATTCCAGGCTAACTAGGACGAAAAATGCCGAAAGTAGGCATTGTCGGCACAACAACTTGGGGAACTACGCTCGGCGTCATTATCGCGCGGCGCGGCATAGACGTGAGCATCTGGGCGCGCACCGAAGCCGAAGCTGCGACTCTTGAGGCTGCGCGCGAAAACGCGCGATTCCTGCCCGGGGTACGCTTCCCTGAGGCGCTGTCGGTGTCGGCGTCCCCGTCTGAGGCGTTTGAGAGCGCAGACCTCGTAATCATAGCCGTTCCTTCTCGAACATTCAGGGCGAATGTGCGGCGAGTGCGGCGGGCATTGCCACCAAACGCCATAGTCGTCAGCGCCACCAAAGGTATCGAGACAGGCACGGGAAAGCGCATGAGCGAAGTGCTTACAGACGAGTTGCCATCAGGCATGCATCGCGGCATCTGCGCGCTCTCCGGTCCGAACCTCTCACGCGAGATAATAGGCTCCAAGCCGGCGTCAACTGTCATCGCTTCAGCAGATGTTGATGCTGCTTGCACAGCCCAGCGCATCACCAACTCCAACCTCTTCCGCGTCTATACGAACGAAGATATCGTGGGCGTCGAGTTCGGCGGCGCGCTGAAGAACATCATCGCGCTCGCCGCGGGCGTATGCGACGGTCTGAACTACGGCGACAACGCGAAAGCTGCGATTATCACGCGAGGGCTGGCGGAGATCGGGCGTCTCGCCGAAGCCGCCGGCGCAAACCCCCTCACACTGGCAGGACTGGCCGGCATGGGCGACCTGATAGCCACATGTTCAAGCTCCCTCAGCCGCAACCAATACTTCGGCAGGCGTCTTGCCTTGGGTGATTCAGCGGAGACGATTCGCGCCTCGATGGACAATGTCGCCGAAGGCGTGGACACAGTCGCGGGTGCAATCACTGTCGCCAACAGACTCGGCATCGAGATGCCGATAGCTCGAACGATGCACAATATCATCTTCGAGAGTGTACCCCTTGAACGTGCGGTTCAAGAGCTGATGGAGCGCGCGCCGCGTCCCGAATGAAGTTAGGACAGATCAGCCAAGCTCGTCCATCTCATACAGCACAGCGGCAGCGGCAATGATCCCAGCCGTCTCAGCCCGGAAGATGCGCTTGCCCATCGATACCGGCGCAATGCCGCATCCAATGGCGTGAGCCACCTCATCGTCCGTCAATCCGCCTTCAGAGCCTATGACTATTGCCATGGACTGAGCGCTCTCAATTTCCGCCTTCTGTCTCAGAAGCGTATCCCTGATACCCGTATCGCGCTCGCACTCCCAGCCGATGATGGCGGGCTCGGTGATGCCGCCGCACGCCTCCTCAAAGCCGATTGCAGCATCGAGCGATGGCAGCCTGCTCCTGCCAGCCTGCTCTGCGGCCTCCCTTATGATTCTGCGCCACCGCTCTAGTCGGGCTGCGGTGATGACACTTCGGGCAACAGTGCGCTCGCTGATGATTGGCACGAAGCGCGATATGCCCAGCTCAGTCCCCTTCTGAAGCACATATTCGAAGCGGTCCGCCTTCATCAGCCCCTGGTACAGCGTAATAGAAATGCTCGGCTCAGCTTCGCCAATGTACCGGTCAGTCACAACGCCTGATGTGTGCCGTGGGCTAACCATGTCCAGCATTACCGCATACTCATAGCCGCTGTCGTCGAGCGCGATGATGCTGTCGCCAGGGCGGGCACGCAGCACCCTTGAGAGTTGACGCGAGGCATCAGTTGTCAGCACGACGCGACCGTCTTTGATTTGCGTTGGCGGCACGAAGAAGCGATGCACCTTATCACCTCTTGACACCTGCGACCAGCGTAACCCAGTCGCCGTCAACTAGTGTTTCCTCTAGGTCAGCGCCAGCCTCAATAAGTGCCCGCGAAACGATATCCTTGTTCTCCAGCAGAATACCCGATGCTATGACTTTGCCGCCGTTCTGAACAGCGCTGACCAGATAAGGGGAAATCTCGGACACCACTTTCGCGGAGATATTTGCAACCGCTATGCCGTAGGCGGATTGCTTCGCGTCGGGATGCGGCAGCGTGCCCTGTGCCACACGAACCGTGTGTTCCACGCTGTTCTCGCGCACGTTCTGCTTGGCGACATTCACCGCTACCGAGTCTATCTCCAGCCCGAAGACATGTCTCGCGCCAAGCCGCGCTGCCGCAATAGATAGCACGCCGGAACCGCAGCCCACATCCAGTACATCAATGCCCGGTGTTACGAGCGCATCAAGCTGCTTGAGGCACATGCTTGTCGTAGGGTGATGCCCTGTGCCGAACGCCATGCCGGGGTCGAGCATTATCACGGTCTCGCCTTCCTGAGGCGTATGCTCGCGCCAGGTAGGGCAGATTGTGATCCGGCGGCTGATCCTGAGCACACAGAAGTGCTCCTTCCAGCTGTTCTGCCAATCCTCTTCCTCCACCACTCGCTCCTGAAGCGCCGATATGTCAGACACATGCGCCACAAGACGCACCCCCACATCAATCCGGCCACGCCGCTCGTCCAGCGATTCGTTCATCGGCAGGTAGGTTGTAACCGTCGCCCACTCGTCGCCCGAGGGCGATTCACCCTCATCTGGATTAAAACCGCCTTCCTGCTCCACCGCCACCCCGCCATGCCCATAGCGGTAGAAAATCTGCGAGAGTGGTTCTACAAACTCCGGCGGAGTGCGGACACTCAACTCAAGCCACTTCAATGTCTGCTCACTTTCCTTAAACTTCAGAATACGAAAAGGACGCACTGCTGTGCGCCCAAATGTGTATCGTGCCCGTGCATACTAACCGGCACTGCTATTGACCGACAATGCTATTCGCCTGAGATAGCGTCCTTGAGCTTGTTGAAGAAGCCCTTGTCCTGTTCGCTTATGCCCGCCGGATCGTCACCAAAGCTCTTAGCAAGCTCCTCGAATAGCATACGCTGTTCCTCAGAAAGCTTCTTCGGGGTCTGCACATCAACCGTTACGCGCTGATCGCCCCTGCGACTGCTGCGCATGTAGGGGATACCCATGTTCCTCAGTTGGATGACCGCGCCCGTCTGCGTTCCGGCGGGAATGACGATTTCCGCATCCTCGTCCGTAAGCGTGGGAACGGTTATCTTTGTGCCAAGCGCCGCCTGAGCCATGTTGACGGGCAGAGTGTAAAGGATGTCGTTGCCCTCACGTCGGAATGTCTCGTGTCGCCTGACGCGGATCAGCACATACAGGTCGCCGGGTGTGCCGCCGTTGTGTCCGGCCTCGCCCTCGCCTCGCAGGCGAATCTGCACTCCATCCTCGATGCCTGCGGGTATCGCGACCTCAAGTGTGCGGGAACGGCGCTCTCTTCCGATTCCTCTGCAGGTGTCGCAGGGATCGGTTATAGTCTGTCCCTCGCCGCGGCATACGCCGCAAGGCACAACCTGAACGAACTGACCGAAGACGCTCTCGTGAGCGCGCCTCACCTGTCCCGTGCCGCCACAGTTGCTGCAAATGTTTGGCGAACTGCCCGGAGCGCTGCGGCTGCCGTTGCACCCGCCGCACACTTCCGTCCGCTCCAGCTTTACCTCTTTCTCGATGCCGAGAGCCGCATCTACAAGGTCTATGGCCAGCGCATACTTCAAGTCCGCGCCTCGCCGGGGCGCGTTCGGGCGTGTACCTGTAGTGCCGCCGAAGAATGCGTCGAAGATGTCGCCGAAGCCACTAAAGTTCTCGAAGCCTTCAAAGCCTCTCGCGCCGCCGTTGCCGGACACCCCTGCATGCCCATATCGGTCATAAACAGAGCGTTTTTGCGAATCCGACAGCACCTGATAGGCTTCGTTTATATCCTTGAACTTCTCCGCGGCTCCTTCCCGTTTGTTGCGGTCGGGATGGTACTCCATCGCAAGCTTGCGAAACGCCTTTTTGATGTCCTCATCCGAAGCGCCTCGGTTGACACCCAACAGGTCGTAATAGTCTTGTCTGCTTGTCGTCATAGCGATTTGAGTGCTAGTTCGTCGAGTCTCTTATGGCGCCACAATCGGCACACATACAAACCTAGTATAATTCACCAACCGACACTGGGACAAGCCAAACACGGCGCAATTCGTCTCGCGTGACGCTCTATCCTTGTGGCTTGCACTCGAACTCTTCCAACATCCCCAATCCAACCACCATATTTGCGCCCATTATCGAAGGCTCAACCTCTTCCAGCACATCATCCGGCGAGTTTATGATGGAGAAGTCATCGCCAAAGAAGAACAGCGCCGGTATATCCGCGTTGAGGAAGGAAGCATGATCGCTGCCGAAGCCGGCCGATTCATTGCTTCGGTTCAATGTGATGTCGTTACCGTCTGCATAGTCGATCGCCTTGTCCACGAGATCATCGTTGCCAACTACTGCGGCTTCCCCCTTACCCATGGCATCGAAGTTGAGCATCGCGATGATTTCCCCATGATCTTGCTCGCTCAGATTGTCAACATAGTGCCTGCTGCCGTACAGTCCGATCTCTTCAACGCCGAAGAATATGAACCGCAATGCGTACGGCAAAGATTCGTCCTCGCTGTTAGCCTCGGCAAGCTCCTCCGCCATGACAAGCAGTGAGGCAACACCCGTGCCGTTGTCGCCCGCCGCCTGCGTGTCCGCCACGCTGTCGTAGTGTCCGCCCATGACGACAACGCCGCACTCCGTTGATTGGCCAGCGAGTTCAGCGATGACATTCTGCGAGTTCAGCGATGACATCTCTATTTTGATCCGAGCCTCCATTTCAGGCTCATCTTCAAGGAGTTGCAGCACATCCTCACCCTCTTCGAGTGACAGGGACGCGGCAGGAATCGGGCCGTCGGATTGCAATGCGCCGCGGAAGTTGCCACGCTCGTTGTTGTAGATAATCGCGGCTACTGCTCCCGCATTCGCCACTCGGTTCACCTTCTCTTCAAAGGTAATCTGGCCCCGTTCTATGAGCGCAATGACCCCATCTAGCCCCTCATCCGGGATGTCCTCCTCAAACGCTTTGCCCACAGAAACCAGCGGCGCGGTGACATCGCCCAACCCTGACATCGCCATCGGCACCGCTCGCAAGTCCGGCCTTCCGTCGCCAATCAGCGAGACGAACTCCTCGCTCCATGGTATGTATTCAACCTCCACGGGCTGGAACTCGACAACATAGCCCATATCCTCCAGGTATCTGCCAATAAACTCCGCGGCGGCGAGCTCTCCGTCCGTACCGCTCTCGCGTGGGCTGTAGTCAGCAGTTAAATCCCTCAGAAGCTCCAATCCTATCGCGGACAGCCGCTCTGCCTCAGGATTCGTCGGAACGGTCGTTGGTGTGGCTGCGACTACTGCCGGCAATATCGGCACTGTCGGCAATGGAGCTGGAACCGCAGTAGGTTCAGGCACGGATGTTGATGTGGGTAGCGGCGCAGCAGTAGCCTGGAGTGCAAGAGTTGCCGTGACGACCGGGGCAACCGTCGCTTGTGCCGCAGGTGCATCTTCGGGCGCATTGCTGCACGCCACAAGCGACACAATCAACGCGACGGCGACTCCATTCCATAGGGCGGAACGGACTATCAATTTAGGCATGTTGAGTTATTCCTATGTTCCAGTGTTTGGTTAGTTTGAGTGATCAGGTGGCAGCAGGCAGCAGACCGTTGCATTTC
Organism: Dehalococcoidia bacterium; assembly: GCA_965221045.1. Lineage (GTDB taxonomy): Bacteria > Chloroflexota > Dehalococcoidia > Lucifugimonadales > JADFKI01 > Bin90. The sequence continues at coordinate 2,744,264 of OZ244863.1, read as the reverse complement.
GATTACAGGTCGGAGCCGTTTGGCGCGAAGAAAGACGCCCTTGCATTGTATAACGCGGTCGTTCGGATAAGGATTGTGCCGGCTGCAGCCGAGCATTATCGGCGCGACTGCGCGGCGGATAGCGCAACTATGAGCGCGTCCAGCGCCATCTCCTCATCGGCAGCGCCCGTCTTGATCGACAGGTCTGCCTCAATTAGCCTACGGTGAATCTCCACAAGGCGCACCGCGTCGAACCGCCCCTCCTGCTGCATCGTCTTCGTCAATGGATAGCCGGATATGGCAAGCTTGCGTCCAATTTCGTCCTGTTGAAAGCCCCGCGCCTTCATATCCTTCGCGACGATTAGGAAGCGCATCTGCCGCGCCAACATCGTAATCAGGTATGTCGGCGGCCTGCCTGCGTCCAGAAGCTGATGCACCAGTCGCAGCGCAATCCCAGCGCGCCCCTCAAGTGTGGCGTCCACGGCGGCGAAGATGTTCGCCTCCCGCACATAGGACACCATCGCTTCCACGTCCTGCCGCCGTATCATCCCGTCAGAGCGATAGAGCGCGAGCTTCTGAAGTTCCATGTCAATAAGGCGCGTATCGTTGCCGATGGCGTCAACGAGCGCGGATATTGCGCTCGGCTCAATAGCTGCGCCTAGCCGGTCCGCGCGATGCCGCACCCAACCGGGCATCTCCCGCACGGATGGCAGTCGGAACTCATGAACCTGCGCTAGCGGTCGAATAGCGCGCAGCAAGGGGTTGCCGCGATTAACCGCCGCGTCCACGAATATCACGTCGCTGGACTCAGGCACAATGGCGAGGCGCTCGCCTATATCCGCCCACTCTTCATCGATACCTCCTGAGCGCGTAGAGCCGCCGCGCCCGCGCTCCATCCGGGCCAGCAGGCCTCGAACCATCACGGTGCGCCTGTCCGCCAGGAACGGTATCGTGCTCCACGCCGCCTCCAACTCTGCAAGGCTGACGGACGCACCGTCAAGCGTGGTTGTACTCACATCGTAAAGTTCGTCAGCACCGGCATCTGCCCGTAGGGACGCCAGCATCTCCTCGACCGATAGCGAATCTTCGCCGTATATCAGATATATCACGGGTCGCTTACCTTAACCGTCCCAAGCGGCTATAATGGATAGGAACACTTGGAGGCAGACTACAATGCTCAGACCGTCCCTGCTCATGATGCTGGCGCGCTCAGGCATTGGTCGCCTGATACTGCGGCTGATGCTGGACAGGCGCGTGCCCATCTGGTCGAAGCTCATCATTCCGGGCGGCCTCATCTATATTCTGTCGCCCATAGACTTCTTGCCAGACATCATACCAATTCTTGGCTGGCTGGACGACATAGTTGCGGCCGTCGTCACACTCCTGCTGTTCTTGCTTTCCATACCGAGCGATGTACTGCGCGAGCATCTGCGCAGCGGCAAAACGCCCTCGCCCGGACGGAACGGCAGCGTAATCGACGGCACAGCACGCGTCGTAGATGAGGATGACAAATAAGAGTCTCAATTCTAACTATTGACTAGACCGACCAAAGGACGCAATAACTGACTAACCCATGGAAATCACGATAATCGGACTACCCCAGAGCGGCAAGACAACAGTATTCAACGCAGCGTCACGAGGCACGGCGCAAGTTGCAACATTCGCCAACCGAATCAATCTGGGCGCTGCGAAAGTGCCAGACGAGCGCCTTGATGTTTTGAACGGAATCTTCAACCCGAAGCGCAAGGTCAACGCCGAAGTTACCTACGCCGACTTGCCCGCCGCTCCCGAAGGGTCGGGCAAGACACAAAGCATCAGCGGTGAGTACCTGAACACCTTGCAGCGCGCCGATGCCATACTCATGGTCGCGCGCGCCTTCGAGGACCCGTCCGTCCCGCATGTAGCCGACAGCATCGACGCCTTCCGCGATATTGACACGCTGCTGTTCGAGCTGACCATATCCGACCTGGACTTCTTGGAGCGCCGCCTCCAACGGGTTGCTGACGGATTCAAGTCCGCAAGGGCGGCAGATCGAGATGCCCTGAATAAAGAGCAGGCAACCCTGTCCCGCGTAAGGGACGACCTCGAAGCAGGAGTGCATCTGCGCGACCAAACGCTCACCGAGGACGAACTGCGTCTGCTGTCCGGCTTTCAGATGCTGACCGCAAAGCCTCTCGTCGTAGTAGTGAATGTAGGCGAGGATCAGCTGGACGACATCCCTGCGGCGGACGCGCGGCTCAGCGCTGAAGTCGAGACGCAGAGAGTACGCACTGCAGCACTCTGCGGCAAGCTCGAAATGGAACTGGCGCAGATGGACCCAGATGACGAGCAAGAGTTCAGGGACTCGCTGGGCATAGTAGGCGAATCCGGTCTGAGCCGCGTCATAAACCTCTGCTACGAGGCTCTCGACCTCATATCCTTCATGACGGTCGGCGATGAAGAAGTGCGCGCATGGCCCATCACGCGCGGCACCCCTGCTCTTAAGGCGGCAGGCAAGATTCACTCCGACCTTGAGCGCGGTTTCATACGCGGCGAGGTTGTAACCTACGACAATATGGTCAGTTGCCGCACCCTCTCAGAGGCGCGTAAGCACGGCATGCTGCGTCAGGAGGGCAAGAACTACGTCGTGCAGGACGGTGACATTATGCATGTCCTCTTCAATGTGTAGGCGGCGTGCCATGTTATCAGACGAGCCAATATCCCTGTACGTCCACATCCCGTTCTGCGAGACGAAATGCCCGTACTGCGACTTCAACACATACGCCGCCATTGAGCCGCTCATGCCAACGTATGTCTCCGCTTTGAAGTCTGAAATCGCCCTGTGGGGCAGTCTGCTTGACAGACCTGAAGTGCATACGGTTTTCTTTGGCGGCGGCACTCCATCGTACCTGCCCTCCGAGGACATACGGCATACTATGAAAGCAATCACTACTGCTTTCAATCTTGCGCCGGGCGCCGAGGTAACGCTTGAGGCAAACCCCGGCGATTTCACCGCCGACAAGCTTGCCGCATATCTGGACTGTGGCATCAACCGGCTGAGCATCGGCGTACAGAGCTTTGACGACGACCTCCTTAAGACTCTCGGACGCCGTCACGACGCAACCGATGCCGTGCACGCCTATCGTCAGGCTGCCGACGCAGGCTTCGGAAATATCAGCATCGACCTGATGTATGGACTGCCATATCAAAACATACAGCAGTGGCAAAGCACTCTCGCACAGGCGCTTGAACTGACGCCGCCACATATATCTATGTACTGCCTGACGCTGGAGGGCGGCACGCCTATGGAACGCTGGGTAGATCAGGGCAGCATGCCAACGCCCGATGCGGACCTCGCTGCCGATATGTACCTGATGGCGCAGGATGAGATGCGTCCCGGCGGATACCGCCACTACGAAATCTCCAATTGGGCGCAGCCCGGCAGGCGCAGCCAACACAATCTGACATACTGGCGCAACGACCCGTATCTAGGTGTGGGACCCGGCGCCCACTCATACTTGGGCGACTGCCGCTTCAGCGCGATCAAGTCGCCACGTGAATACATACGCCGCATGCAAAGCGTCTCCCCTGACTCATGCGGCGAGCCAATGCGAGCCATGATTAGCAGCGTTCCCGTAGTGGATGAAATCGAGCAAATCGACACTCCTCTGGAGATGGCGGAGACTATGATGATGGGACTTCGCCTTGACGAAGGCATCGGTATCGCCGGCTTCAAGGAACGCTTCGGCGAACCTCCTTCCCACTTCTACGCCGATACACTCGATGAACTCGAGCGGCTTGAACTGCTTCATACACAAGAAGACGCGCTACGCCTGACACACCGAGGGCGCATGCTCGGCAACGAGGTCTTCAGCCGCTTCTTCAACTGACAATCCCAGACACTTGTGATATATTTGAAGACTAGTGTATGATGTTAATTGGGCGTACACTTGTTCTTTTGCGCCCGCAGAGGCTAAACTCAATAGCCAATAATAAGAACCAGACTTTGCTCGCAAATAAGAGCTATCGACTACCAACGAATGGACTGAGGTTGACCAGCAATGAGAGTAGTATTTTTGCAGGATGTTGAAGGAGTAGCGCAGGGCGGCGACGTGAGAGAAGTCAAGAACGGCTTCGCGCGCAACTACCTGATTCCCAAGAGTTTCGCCGTGCCCGCCACGCACAACGCCATGCAGCGTGTCAGGCAGTACGCGGAGCAAGCCGAGAGGACGCGTCTGCGCATGCTGCAAGACATGCGCGAACTTTCCGAGACCCTTAACGGCATGCGCATAGATGTCGAAATGCGAGCGGGTGCAAGGGGGCAACTCTACGGCTCAGTGACGAATGCCATCATCGCCGACAAGCTGTCAGTAATGTCTGACCGCGAGATCGACCGCCGCGGCATCGAGGTTGAAGAGCCCATTCGGCAACTCGGCAGCTTCAATGTCAATGTCCGTCTCCATCCTGAAGTGCAAGCGCAGATTGAGGTGCTGGTATATCCCACCGGCACGACTGCGGATGCATGGCTGCAATCCCTTCAAGAGGACGACAAGCCCGCCGAGGACGAAGGCGAACCGGAGGAAGCCGCTGAAGAGTCCGGCGATTCCGAAGAAGATAGCCCTAACGACGCTTAGCAGAACTCCGAACTACGCTCTATCCTTGTAGGCAGCGGGGCAATCCTTGCGGTTGCCCTTCAACACCTGATTGCTGACACCTGACCACTACCCAAGGGAGTGAGCCGTGTACGTTGATCGCCTGCCACCCCATGACGCCAGCGCCGAGGAGTCAGTCATAGGCTCCGTCCTGATTGATGGAGAATCGCTGTCGCGGATTTCTTCGCTCCTCCGTCCTGCCGACTTCTACGGCGAAAAGAACCGATGGTGCTTTGATGCGTTTCTTGCATTGTCCGAGCGCAACGACGCAATCAACCAGGTTACCGTCGCGCACGAATTAAACCTCCAGAACAGACTTGAGGAACTTGGCGGCAGCGCGTATCTTAGCCACCTTGTAATGGTCGTGCCCACCTCAGTCCACATCGAGTACTACGCCCGCATCGTGCAGCGCACATCAATCATGCGCCAACTCATCGATGTTGGCGGACGTATCGCCGATATAGGCTACCACGAGAGCGACTCGGACACTGACAAGGCGCTAGCCAACGCCGAAGACCTGCTGTTTCGCATTCGCGCCGGGCGGGGTTCGGGAGACTTCGTGCACATCCGCGAAGTGCTCGATACCTATATGGAGGAAAGCGCCGCGCTGCATGGGCCGGACGCCGCGCACATCTCACCCGTGCCATCCGGCTTCCCCGGCATTGACAGCCTGCTTGGAAACGGCATGCAGCGCTCCGATATGATCGTGCTCGCCGCCCGACCGAGCCTTGGCAAGAGCACGCTCGCCTTCAATATCGCGCGCGCCGCTGCCGACAGCGGCAACCGGGTAGGCATATTCAGTCTTGAGATGAGCCGCGACCAGATTGCCATGCGCCTGCTGGCGAGCGAGGCTAATGTTGACAGCTATCGCATCCGCATCGGACTGCTCAGCAACGACGAAGAATCGCGCCTGCTCGACGCCATCGGCGTGCTCTCTGACCTGCCCCTCTACATCGACGACATGCCGATACAGGCAATCGTCGACATGCGTGGCAAAGCGCGCAGGCTTAAATCAGAACGCGGTCTTGACTTAGTCATAATCGATTACCTGCAACTAATCGGCGGCGGCGGGCGCATCGACAACCGCGCGCAGGAAATGGGCGAGATTTCCCGCTCCATTAAGGCTATGGCGCGTGACCTCGACGTCCCGGTAATCGCTTGCTCCCAGCTAAGCCGCGCAATCGAGCAGCGCCCCAACCATCGCCCGCTCCTATCCGACCTGCGCGAAAGCGGCAGCATCGAGCAGGACGCCGACGTGGTCGCCTTCATTCACCGCGAAGATGTCTATGTCAGCCGCGAGGACTGGGAAAAGCGCAACCCAACCGAGCAGTACCCGCAGAACATCGCGGAGATAATCTTCGCCAAGCATCGCAACGGCCCCGTTGGGACGGTGCCGTTGTACTTCCGCAACGACCTCGTGCGCTTCGAGAGCCTAGAGACGACCCCCTCCATGGAGTACGCGCAAAATGAAGCCTGATGGCTATGACCCAACGGCTGTGACCCAATGGCTGTGAAATACAACGGCTTCCCCGACCGCGTGCGCAGCATTCCTGTGCCCGCCCCGCTGTTCGGGCAGCTGCTTGAGCAGATAGACGACCATGCCGAACTCAAGTGCCTACTGCGGGTAATCTGGCTGCTTCAGCAGAAGAAGGGCTACCCACGCTTCGTAACCCACAGCGAGGCGCTGGCAGATCGTACGCTGGCGACCGCGCTCGACAGCGACTCCGACACCGTCTCGAACGCGCTTGAGGCCTGCGTGAGGCGCGGGACGCTTGCAATGGCTATAATAGGTAACGAGGTAAAGGAGGAGCGCCTCTACGCGCTCAACACCGGCAGAGACAGGCAAGCCCTCGCGCGCGCCGCGTCCGATGCCTTCGTAGTGGGACATTCGCAGACTGAACCCATTCCAGAGCCATGGGACCCCAGCATCGAGCGTCCCAACATATTCGCGCTGTACGAAGCCAATATCGGCATGCTCAGCCCGATGATCGCAGACGAACTCAAACAAGCGGAAACGCTCTACCCAATCGAGTGGATAGAAGATGCCTTCCGCGAAGCTGCCCTGCAAAATGTACGCAACTGGCGCTACATAGTGCGCATCCTCGAAAGCTGGGAGCGGGAAGGCAGAAACCGAGGTCAAGGCGATGGAAAATCTCGCGGACATTCTCCAAAGGCTAGCCGCTACTAGACGGGTTGCCGACGGCGCATCGAGCCACGCGGCGGGCGATCCGCCTTCGTCGCCTGCGGACGAGCAGGATGACAACGCCTGCCAGGTCTGCGGTGGACGGGGCTGGTACACGCCCGATGTCGTCGTCGGTCATCCCGACTTTGGGCAGGTGATAACCTGCCACTGTCAGCAGCAACGCCTAACCGACGAGCGCTTCGGAAGACTGCTGAGATACAGCAATCTCGGTCATCTCACTCGCTTCACTTTCGACACGCTCAGGCCTGAAGGCATCGCCAGTGATTCCGAAAGCCAACGCCTGTTCTCGGACGCTTGCCGTGCCGCCGCAGAGTACGCTGAAAACCCCAGCGGTTGGCTGGTGTTGGTTGGCCCCAACGGCTCCGGCAAAACACACCTCGCGGCTGCCGTCGCCAACCACTGCATCAAGTCCGAGCTGGTCGTATTCTTCATCCATGTGCCCGACCTGCTGGATCACCTGCGCGCGACCTACTCTCCTACCAGCGAGCTTACATACAGTGACCTCTACATGCAGGTGGTCGAAGCACCGCTTCTCATTCTGGACGGCTTGGGCGCGCACAGCTCCACCCCCTGGGCGGAAGAGAAACTGCAGCAGGTCATCAACCATCGCTTCAACTCCGAACTGCCCACAGTCGTAACCACCGCAAGCGACCTCAACGACCTTGACCCATACATTCGCAGCCGTCTCGAAACCAGTGGGCTGAGCCGAATCGTGCAGACAGGCAACTACCACCCACAGAAAGCGCACAACCTCGGACGCATCCCACCTGAAATGCAGCGCAGCATGACCTTCGAGACCTTCGACGTGCGCGGCAACAATCCCCGTGCAGGCGAACAGGCGAGTCTGCAGAACGCAGTGCTTGCCGCCGTAAGGTACGCTGACAACCCCAAGGGCTGGCTGACGCTGTTCGGCAATACCGGGGTAGGCAAAACGCACCTTGCAATCGCCATAGCCAACACACAGATAGAAATCGGAAATACTGTGTTCTTCGCCTTCATTCCCGAGCTCTTGGACTACTTCCGCTACACCTTTGACCCTCAAAGCCGCGTAAGGATGGAAAGCATCCTCGAAGAAGTAAAGAACGCGTCGCTCCTGATTCTCGACGACCTCGGGAAAGAGCACAACAGCCCTTGGGCTGAGGAGAAGCTATACCAGATTTTCGTGCATCGCCACAACAACCGTTTGCCCACTGTGATCACCAGCATGCTGGACTTCTCGCAGCAGAGCGGTCCCGTTGGATCGCGCATCCGAGACGCCTCGCTAGGACAGCTCGTAAACATAGACTCACCCGACTACCGCATCAGGGCGCCCCGCTGACGCCAAAACCTTTACTTCTTTGCGGAATAGACAGACAACGCGGCAGCGACACTTGAAGTTCAGACTCTGGAGATTCAGCTATGAGAGTTTATACATACTCGGAGGCGAGACAGAACCTCGCTTCACTACTGGATATTGCTCAGAGAGACGGCGCTGTCAGAATTCGCCGCAAGGATGGTCAGTCCTTCGTCCTGCAACCGGAAGTCCGCAGCGGCTCACCGCTTGACGTCGAGCCTGTCAAGATCAATGTTACTACTGATGAGATTGTGCGCATTGTCCGCGAGGGGCGTGAGCGCCATGGCTGACATCACTCTTGTCCCGATGATACATCCTCGCGCGTACCTGCCCCGCTAACCACCTATGCCAAAGCATTCCTGTGTATTCTGCAACATCGTCGCGCGCCGCGAACCTGCCACCATCCACTTCGAGGATGAGCGCGTCATCATCTTCGACAACCAGCTCGACTGGGTTCCTGTGCAGATTCTCGTCGTTCCCAAGGCGCACCTGACCCAAGCTCAACTCTGGCGCAGCGGCGACCTGCTCGCGCAAATGGGCGACTTGGCGGCTCAGGTTGGAGAGGAACGCTGTCCCAATGGCTTCCGCATACTATCGAACTTCGGGCGGGACGGAATGCAAAGCCAGCCCCACGCTCACCTGCACGTCATAGGCGGCGAGTTCCTGGGACGCTACCTGCGTCAAGGCATCGGATGAGAGCGTCAAGCATAAGACAAGGCTTCTCCGGGAGAGTGGGGGAAAGTAACTGGAGGGAGAAGTTGGTAGCGCATACGGGATTCGAACCCGTGGTCTCCACCTTGAGAGGGTGATGTCCTTGGCCGCTAGACGAATGCGCCACACAACACTTCTGCTGGCTGGGGATCGAGGATTCGAACCTCGGCTTACAGAGCCAGAGTCTGTCGTCCTACCACTAGACGAATCCCCAACCTGATTTTCAATTTTAGCAGGGTGGCGGTTCCATATCAAGATTGAGACGAGAAATAATTCGAGGCAATTGCTCGGCAATCTCCGCGATATGCCATGCATTCTGTAAGCCAAGCGCTGCGGCTGTAATACCTCATACTGATAGCCAAAAGTCTCGACGCGCCATTGCTATCGGATTCCAGAATGCACCCAAGATATCGGCACACACTCTGCCTGAATCCCCTTTCTGTTCCATTCCACTCCAATGCCAACGCCAATGATTATGATTATTGCAGAGAATGAAGCGACACATTGTGTCATTAGCTCAATAAAGCTACACGGTATCATCTATTATTGACACCAAATGGCATGAATCTATAATACCTTCAATGCGGTGAATCATTGCTTCACGCACACAACAGACTAAAACTAGGACAGAGGAAGAGCGCTTTATGGCAGTGGCACACGACATACACGAATGCGACAACAACGAGCGCCACGCCCACGATTAGTCATCGCGCGCCTCAAATCCATTCAGAGCGCAGCGCATTCGTGTCAGTCATCCAATTTCGAGAAACTGCACCCGGCTCACATCCCGAATCCAGAAGTGGTCCGGGTGCTTTGCGTTTCCAGACATTGAGTTCTGCATTCTTGAAGAAATTAATGGGAACCGCTCGAACCTCTCTAACTTTGTCTAATCAAATAAATGGCGGTACATTCAGCGCGTCCCAGAAGTGAGATTTCTGCTTTGCAGAACGGCGCACGCGACCAAAAGGACGCGCAACTGTGTTTCAGTTAGCCTCATCGGCAATCAGTCTAACGAGTCTCGCTTTACTATCCCAAAAGCTTGGATTTGTCCACTTGACTTCATTCGCCAGTCGGCACGACGCGCATGACCATGATGACCTTGGCCATGACGACCACGATCACGGTGACCATGACGACCAGGGAAACCACGATCACAGCCACGACTTTCGCGATGCCAGCCGCCGTAGCCTACTTATCGCTCTTGCGCTTATAACGAGCTACATGATCGCGGAAGTGATCGGAGGCCTATTCTCGGGCAGCCTCGCGCTTCTGGCAGACGCCGGGCACATGCTTACCGACGCGGCAGCTATCGCCATGGCACTGATTGCCATGTGGATTGCCCAAAGGCCCGCCTCTATTGAGCGCATATTCGGCTATCACCGCGCCGAGATTCTCGCTGCCCTTGCCAATACCTTTGCCCTATGGCTCATCGCAGGCTGGATACTCTATGAGGCGTTCCAACGGGCATTTGGCAGGGAAGAGGTCGGTGACATACATGGAATGACGGTGCTTTTGGTGGCATCGGAGGCCTATTGGTAAGCCTTGCCGCAGCATGGATACTTCATCGCTCCTCGGAGCACAGCCTTAACATCGAAGGCGCTATGCAGCATGTGATAGCCGACCTTCTGGGTTCGGTAGCAGTCGTAATTTCTGCGGTTCTCATTCTGACGCTTGGAGGAACCGTTGAAAATATATGGTTAGTCGATCCGATTCTCAGTGTCATCATAGCTCTGCTCATCGTGTGGAACACCCGCCATCTGATTGTCAGGATAACCAATGTGCTGCTTGAGGGAGCGCCGGAGCATATAGACCTATACGAACTTTGCTATGAGATAGAGGAAGTAGAGGGCGTAACTCTCATCCACGACGTCCACGTCTGGACTATAAACAAGGGCAACGAGGCGTTCGCCACCCATGTCCTTATGGACCCCTCATGCCATGAGGACGCGCAGAGTTCACTTGAGGAAATTAAGCGAATCGTGCATCGCCACGGCATCGGTCATGTGACGATCCAACTCGAACGGTCGGTCGCAGAGTGTATCAAGTTCCACCACGTCGGTCATCTGGAGTTCAAAAGCCGCGCCGCTAGAAGACTTGGATGATAGCAGGCGTATTTGCCGCCTTTCATTCGTCCGACATTGCCATATCCATGTGTGCTGCAAAAGCGAAGGGGCAGGCAAAACGCCTGCCCCTATTTTCACTGCTCTAGGTCAGCTCTAAACCGAACCGCGTACTGAAAGCTTGCCTCTAACTACCGCGTATCCAGCGCGCGCATCAGGTTCGCCATCTCTATCGCCGCAAGCCCCGCGCCGTAGCCGTTATTGCCCTGCTTGCCACCCGCGCGGTTGATTGCCTGCTCCAGTGTGTCCGTAGTCAGCACGCCGAATATCACCGGCACGCCAGTGCTCATCGCGGCGTTCGATATGCCCTTCGCAGCCTCGCCGGCCACATGCTCATAGTGGTCGGTTTCGCCGCGTATCACCGCGCCCAGGCATATTACCGCGTCATGCTGTCCTGACTCCGCCAGCTTCTTCGCTACAAGCGGCAGCTCGAATGACCCCGGCACCGACGCCACGGTAACATCGTCGTCGCGCACGCCATGCCGCGCCAGCGCCGCCTGCGCCCCGTCAAGCAACTTCGATGTAATGAATTCGTTGAAGGTCGCGACGACTATGCCGATTCGCAGCCCTTCGCCATTCATCCTGCCCTGTAATTCCACGCTCATTGGTCATCACCTGCCGCAAGGTCAATGTCCATAAGGTCAATGTCCATTGTATGCCCCATTCGCTGCACCTTCGTCTCCAGATAGCGACGGTTCTCATCGTTAACCGGCGCGACGAGCGGCACCTCTTCCACAAGCTCCAGCCCGAAGCTCTCGATGCCCACGCGCTTCTTCGGATTATTCGTCAGGAAGCGCATCTTACGCACGCCAAGGTCAACCAGAATCTGCGCGCCCACGCCGTACTGCCGCGGGTCCGGGTCGAACCCCAGCTTGATATTGGCGTCAACCGTGTCCAAGCCCTCGTCTTGAAGCGCATACGCCTTGAGCTTGTTGTGAATGCCGATGCCGCGTCCTTCTTGCCGCATGTACAGGAAGACGCCCGACTCCTCTTCGCTGATTGCCTTCAGGGCGAGATCTCTCTGGTCGCCACAGTCGCAGCGCATGCTGTCGAACACATCACCAGTCAGGCATTCGCTATGGACGCGCACAAGAGTCGCCTCGTCCGCATTGATGCTTCCCTTTACAAGCGCAACATGCTCGTCCCTATCAACAAGGCTTCTGTATGACACGGCGGTGAATTCGCCGTATGGCGTGGGCACTCGCGCCTCAGCTACTCGCTCGATGAGCCGCTCATGCTCGCGGCGATACGCGATGATATCCGCGACGCTCACTATCTTCAGGTCGTGCCTTCCGGCGAACTTTTCCAGTTGTGGCATGCGCGCCATGGAGCCATCGTCCGCCATAATCTCGCAGATGACGCCCGCAGGCTGCAAGCCCGCAAGTCGCGCCAGATCTACCACCGCCTCCGTCTGCCCCGTGCGCTTCAGCACGCCGCCCTCCATGTAACGCAGCGGGAATATGTGCCCGGGCCGCGCCAGGTCTTCCGGCCTGGTTCTAGGATCGATCAGCGCCTTGATCGTCGCGGCGCGGTCATGCGCCGATATGCCGGTCGTCGCGCCGTCCAGTACATCCACGGAGACTGTGAAAGCGGTGCTGAGGCGCGCAGTATTCTCATTCACCATCATCGGAATGCGAAGCTGATCAAGGCGCTGCGACATCATTGGCGTGCATATGAGCCCGCGCCCCTCCGTCGCCATGAAGTTGACCGCTTCAGGCGTTATCAGCTCCGCAGCCATGGCGAGGTCACCTTCATTCTCGCGATCCTCGTCGTCCACGATGATGATTATCCTGCCCGCTCTGATGTCACTTATCGCATCATCAATACTAGACAGTGGCATTCTCAGCCTCCTGTATCACCTTGCTAAAGTTCATCGGCAATATCTAGTGGCGGGCGTATCGCCAAGGCAAGACGCTCTACATACTTCGCCATAATGTCCACTTCCAGGTTCACGCTGTCTCCGGCCTTCTTGCCCTTGAAGACCGTATTCTCCTGCGTGTGCGGGATTATTGTAACGCTGAAAGAAAAGTTATCACAGTTTACAATGGTAAGGCTCGCCCCGTCCACAGCGATGAAGCCCTTTTCCACAACATACCGCATAACGGAGGATGGTGCATCGAAGCCCACCATCAGCGCGTCCCCTTCGCTCTCTATGGACCGTATCGTAGCTGTACCGTCAACATGCCCCTGCACCATGTGCCCTCCGAAGCGCCCGTTTGCGGGCATAGAGCGTTCGAGGTTCACCGGCGAGCCTGCCGTCAGTTCACCCAGATTCGTGCGCCGAAGCGTCTCCGCCACCACATCCACGCTGAAACTCGCATCGTCGTGCGTCGTAACCGTCAGGCACGCCCCGTTGACGGAAATGCTGTCGCCAACCTTGACATCACTCAGCACTTCGCTCGCACCGATGACAAGTCTGCCCTCCCCTACTGATTTGACGGAGCCAACCTCCTCAACTATCCCTGTGAACATCGCCTTCTCTCCCTGTGTCTCCATCTGTATATTCCCGTGCATATCCCCGTGTATATCCTATAATCGCTACATCCCCGCCAAATCGCCGCACATCGACATCACGCAATCGAAGAGCCTCTTCCATCTTAGCAATCCCGATGCCGCCAACGGGCGATATTGCTTCGTTGCCGCCTATTATAACGGGTGCCACGAAAGCCACAACCTTATCGACAAGATTCAAGTCGAACAATGCACCGATAGTCGCGCCGCCTCCCTCCACAAGCACGCTCGTAATATCGCGCTCGCCCAGCGCCGCAAGCAGCGCGCGCAAGTCAACGCCGCCCCTGCCCGTTGGCATCCTCACTGTCTCGGCGCCATCACAAATTCCTCCGTTGAAGTCATCGGTAACTGCAACTAGGGTATCGCCCGGCGCGTTCAGCATCTGCGCGTCATGCGGCATCCTGCCATGGCTGTCCAGCACCACCCGCAATGGCTGTCGTTCATTCGCATTGCCCTCTGCGTCCCGCGCCGTCAGCATCGGGTCATCCGCGAGCACAGTGTTGATGCCCACCATGATTGCGTCCGACTGCGCTCGCAGCAGGTGTGCAAACACCCGTGACTCCTCTCCGCTTATCCACTTGGAATCGCCGGAGCGCGCTGCAATCTTTCCGTCGAGGCTCATTGCGTACTTGGCTGTGACAAACGGCATCCCCGTCCTGCTGTGCTTGGCGAATGCCTCAATAAGCCGTTGCCCTTCCTGAGCGCACTCGCCAATGTGCGTCCTGATCCCCGCCTCTTCCAGTCGCGCAACGCCGCCGCCCGCAACATTAGGGTTCGGATCGCGCACCGCGATACGCACTTCGGCAATACCCGCCGTAATGATAGACTCCGAGCATGGAGGAGTCCTGCCGTAATGATTACAGGGCTCAAGCGTCGTGTACAGCGTTGCAGATTGCGCCCTCGCGCCCGCCATCTGCAACGCCGCCGCCTCTGCATGCTGCTGTCCCGGCGGATGCGTCCAGCCCTCGCCCACTACCTCACCGCCGTCCACGATGACGCATCCCACAGCGGGATTGGGGCTGGTCGTTCCCAGCACCCCCCACCCCAGCGTGAGCGCGCGCTTCATGTGCTGCATAAGCGTCCTAGTCCTTGCCGTTCTTGAAATCCCGGTAGGCGCGGCTGGCAGTCGGAATCGTCTGTCCCTGGTACTTGCTTCCCAGCCCCGGCGAACCATAAGGGCTGTCCGCAGGCGTCGATAGCTGCAAAAACGAGAGCTGCCCGATCTTCATGCCGTGATACAGCGTGATGGGCAGGTTCGCCACATTGCTCAGCTCCAGCGTCAGATGCCCCTTCCAGCCCGGATCGACATACCCCGCCGTCGAGTGTATAAGCAGCCCGATGCGCCCCAGTGAACTCTTGCCTTCAAGCCGCGCCACGAGGTCGTCCGGAATCTCGATCATCTCCAGCGTACTGCCAAGCACAAACTCGCCCGGATGCAGCATGAACGGCTGCTCGCCGATCTCCTCCATCTCGGTCAGGTCCCTCAAGTCCTCGCGCACATCGATGTACGGGCGCCGCGAGTTGCGAAAAACCAGGATATGCTTGTCAAGATGAACATCCACGCTCGCAGGCTGTATGCACCCCTCGCCCAGCGGCTCGACGACAATCTTGCCCTCCGCCAGCAGCGTCTTGATTGTACGGTCGCTGAGAACCATCATTCCTCCGTCCCTCTATCACGCGCATGCCGGGTTTTTCCCACGCTATCGTCAGGTTATTAGCAATATATTCTAGCAACATGAGAAGCGTAGATATAGGCGCATTAACCTGAGTTAAGGACATTAACTGTCCGTTACAAGGGAAAGCGGGCGTCAGGTGTCCGACGCCCGCTCAATTCAACTACAAGAAATTGATCCTAGTAGATGGCAAATCCCGCCTGCACCCTAAGCGAAAGCGTAACCTCACCGCCACTGACACTGGGCGCGGCTAACGCTGCGGAGGAGGCGTAGGCAAAGTCAAGTCCAAACGCAGCGCGCTCGGCGAATCCGCCGACAGACGGTGCGGCTGCCCCTTCGCTGATGTAAATCAGCCGTCCCACCACAACATCGGACAGTTCCGCTAGGTGCTCAGCCTTCGCCTTGGCATTAGCGACCGCCATTTCGCGCAATTCCGCCATCCTAGGCTTCGGGTCTTCCAGCGTGAATCTGATATTGCTTATCCGCACGACATCGCCGCCTGCCGTCACGACCTCGTCGATAACTTCTCCTATCGCGTCAAGATCGCGTAGCTTCACCGTTGCTCTGTTGTTGACCCTGTAGCCCGTCAGAACCTCTCTGCTGCTCCGCACGCCGTCCACTTCTTCCTCCACATAATTGTAGCGCGGATAAACGCTGAAGCGGCTCGTCTGCATATCCTCGTCCTTCACGCCCCTCGCTTTTAGTGCCTCAACTATGGCGTCCATCGCGGTTGAAGCCAGGTTGTTTGCCTCGGACACAGTTGCGGCGTTCGTCTCCACGCCGAAGTCCAGGGTGGCAATGTCCGGCGCAACCGAAATCGTCCCCTCGCCCGACACCCAGATGCCTGAGCCGTCGCTGCCGTACGCCGCAGGCACGGCTTTCTCGATTGCGCTCATGCCTGCCGCGGGCGATGTCGCCGCCTCGCTCCTGTCCATAGACACCATCGCAAATGTGGCGATCACAGCCGCCACCGCTATCAGTATTGCCGCAGTTCTCTTCATCAACTTCCTCCTGTTCCTTTCCTGTTTCGGTCTCGGTTATTGAGCAGCCACCTGCTTGCTTATTACATATAACGCCTCAGAAACCTGATTTGTTCCCGCAAAAGCATATAATTTTCTGAAAGGCTTGTGCAGCATTGAAGGCATGAGCGCTCTATCAACCCTTCGCTACGACAAACGCCTCCGCGCCCTCCAAATCACAATCGCAACAACAGCCGCGAGCGCACCAACGCCGACCACCACCAGCGCCCACACCGGAATCATCAACTCGTCTTGCGCCTCGCGCTCGGCCGCCCTCGCCTCATCCTGTTCCGCTTGAGCGGTAGTCCGTATGGCTAGGTCTTGCGCCACCGCAGCCGTTGCCGCGGCATACGAATCCGCAACCTGCGCTTCGTGCGTCGCCTGTGCCGCTGCCTGCTGCTGTGCCCGCTCCTGCGTGCGCGCCTCTTGCTCCGCCTCCCATTGCGCCAAAGCAGTCGCGTACTTCGCCTGCTCCTGCACCGCCGCTGTTGCCGCCACCTGCGCCTCAGCAACACCCGCTTCATAAGTCGCCTGAGCAGCTGTGTATGCCTCAGCCGTCACCGTTGCCTCAGCTTCAGCCGCCTCCGCAGTCGCAGTGGCCTCGACATCCGCATCAACCATTGCTTGAGCTACTATCTCTTTTTCGACGATTTCTTCGCTTTCCTTTACGGCTCGGACCACTGGACCGGCAGCAGGAGCTGCTGGCGCCGCCGGCGCAACAGTAGGAGACGGGGCTTCGTCCGCCATCATCATGGCGGCGGCCGGTGCTGCAGTTGCTTGAGCTGCCGGGGCTGCTGCTGCTGGAGGTTGAGGCGCAGCAGCCATGGCAGCAGCAGGCATTGCAGCCGCCGGAGCAGCGGGCGCAGGTGCAGCAGCTCTGGCCGCCGGAGCAGCGGGCGCAGCGGGCGCTTGGGCAACCGCAGCAGGGGCTGCTGGCGCAGGTGCGGCAGCGAATTGAGCTGGAGCTGGAGCAGCAGCAGACCCCGTAAAGCCCAGACGCGCGAGGAACACGACGCCCACCACCAGCACGACGACTAGCGCAGCAGCCCCTGCCGTCGCCAGCCCGCCCGTGAACCCTGCAAAGGATGGCAGACCGCGCCGAGGCGACATATCCTGTACATCCGCAGCCGTCAGCGCATACGAGCGCGGCGTATCAAGCGACGGCAGCTGTCCGAGCAGCGTCGTGGTCGCGCGCAGCGATTCAAGCTCGGCAACGCACTCGTCACAGCCCGACAGATGCGCCGCCACGCGGCGAGCCTCCGATGCGCTCACCTCCCCGTCTATATACGAGGAGAGCAGCGTTCGGACTCTGGCGTGTCGCCTGTTCTGCCAAAAGGTGCTCATAAATGCTCCGTCATAATATCTGACGAAATTCGGGCGGCAAAAGTTCCCCCAGACCGCGCAAGTAGTCCCGAACGCGCGCCCTTCCCCTGCTCAGGCGCGACTTCACAGTGCCTAGGGATACACCCGCCACCTCAGCCGCCTCCTCGTAGCTGAATCCCTGCACATCAATGAGAGTCACCACGAGCCGCTGATCCTCCGGCAGAGACAGAATCGCGCGCTGTATCTCCGCGCCAAGCTCGCCGCGCAGTGTCTCGTCCTCGGCGCTGCCACTGCTCTGAGCGCGCACAAACGAAGGGTTGGTCAGGTTCTCTTCCAGCGAGTCGGAGGGACGGCGCCGCATCCCGCGGATCATATCGTAGCACTGGTTCTTGGCGATTCTCAGCAGCCAAGGCGCAAGGTTCACGCCTCGAAACTTGCCTATAGCGCGGTAAGCGGATATAAAGGTCTCCTGCGTGGCGTCATCGGCGTAGGAAGTGCCGCCAAGAATGCGCGCGGCAGTATTGAAGACCTGCCTCTGATAGCGCGCAACGATCTCGTTGAACGCATCAAGGTCCCCCTCTTTGCTTCGCCTGATTAGCTCCAGGTCGCCTATATTCATTCAGGTCGCACCGCAAAACGCATCGCGCCGTGTAACCTCGCTGTCCGGTCTATCGCCCTAACCCCAATATATGATCCCAATATCTGAATTGGAAACGCCGCCTGAGCCTATGGAATAACCTATGGAATTATATTTGCCCGCACCCTCTTGCGCTATAATATATTGAACATAACCTTTGCCAATGTCTATGCGCCGGACAAAAATGGTCGCGGAGTCAGATGCGAGCCGTAACCCGAGAGATAATCGAGACGATAATCCTGTCCCTCTTGCTGTTCGTCGGCATACAGTTCGCGGTGCAAACTTATCAGGTTGAAGGCGCAAGCATGCGTCCTACGCTGTCACAAGGTCAGTACCTGCTCGTCAACAAGCTCGTCTATCGTCATCTGAGTGTCGGCAGCGAGGCGGAAAGCGCAGTCAAGGACGGAGCCTTTACTCAGAATGGGCGCATATACCCCTTCCATCCGCCGCAGCACGGAGAAGTCGTCATCTTCAACTTCCCCAACGATCCCTCAAGAGACTTCGTAAAGCGCGTTATCGGCTTGCCCGGCGATACGGTCGAAATCCGCGATGGACACACCTTCGTCAACGGCGATCAGCTTGACGAATCCTACGCCAGCCTTGATGACTACGATGAAATGGACGCCTTCAAAGTGCCGACCGACTCGTTCTTCGTGATGGGCGACAACCGCCCGCACAGCAACGACTCCCGCGACTGGGGCACCGTGCCGCTGGAAAACATCGTCGGCAGGGCTTGGGTGCGCTACTGGCCACCCCACCAGATACGCCTCTTCCCAACAGAACACGCCTTCAGCGACTCAACCGGAACCGGCGCGGCAGACCAGTAGCCATTAACCTTGAAACGCCGCCTTAGTCCACTTAGAATTGACCATACGCTTTTCGCGTGCGCGACACATCGGTCGAACCACCCCATCAGCGTGGGCCTGTAGCTCAGCCTGGCAGAGCATCGGACTTTTAATCCGAGTGTCCAGGGTTCGAATCCCTGCGGGCCCACCATGTAAATAGACGTTCATATGGGAAACTAAGAGGCGTTAACTATGACTGACAGATACTTTGAGTACGATGTTGGTTTGTCTTTCGCTGGCGAACAACGAGAGTACGTAGAACAGGTTGCGGATGAACTCAAGTCTCGCGGCATTCGCGTTTTCTACGACGACTACGAAAAGGGAACTCTATGGGGGAAGGATCTCTATGCTCATCTGAGTGAAATATATGAATATATGTGCAGGTACTGCGTCATCTTTGTTTCTGAGGAATATGCAGGTAAAGTCTGGCCCAACCATGAGCGACAAAGTGCGCAATCCCGAGCCCTGGCGGAAAAGCACGAATATATCTTACCAGCCAGATTTGACGACACTGATATTCCGGGATTGCTCGACACGGTAGGTTACATTGACTTGAATAAGACCTCACCCTTCCAGTTGTGCGATCTAATTTCGGAGAAGGTGGGGGACGAGCAAAGGAAAATTTACCTTCCTCCAACCCTAGACCGTTTGTACGAACGTCTTGGCATAGGAGAAGACTACGATGCTCAGCGCGAAGCACAGTTCCATGCCTCATCTTTTTTTAGCGTACTACCACGAATGACAGCCGACGAAAGAAACGCAGTCTTCAATCTAATTCGATTCAGCTGCCCGGCTGACTTGCCCGAAAATGTTCATATCGACGCAGATCTATTGCGCCGATACACTAACAAATCCGTATCCAGCTTGAAGAGGCTTTTGGGAGATGTCAGATCGTTAGGCTTCGAGTGCTCGTTACTCCAAGATACTGAGGATCATCATAGCATGCCCGGCGAAACCCTAGGAGATGCATATCTATTTTATTTGACCTGGTATAATTCAGGAATTGGCAGCGAAGGCTGGATGTCAAGAAACGCAAGCCGGATTCCGGCTCTTATGGTTGCATGCGAAATGATTAAAGTAGCGACTGAGAACTACTGTGAGGAACACGGCGCGGGATTTCTTGAACGGCTCGATTTCTCACAGTTAGCGAGTGCAACCGCGTCGAAGGAAAACGATGAATAAATAAACGGAGGGAACGGAGGATGGCCTAGTTCTAGACCGGCGAGCTCTGTGAGTTTAGAGGCTTAGTTGCTAAGGTCGGTACTATCCATTGGATGTCATTCTGTTTCCCCCCAATAATGTTACCTTGGAGGATTCGAATCCCTGCGGGCCACCACCTTTTCTGCTATTATCCTCTCCATCAGACCGAACCGCTTCACCTCTATTTCCGCAGGAGGCAGACTAATGCCAGAATTCACCACTCGACCCGTCGTCATGAGCGCCAGGGGCGTTGTAACCTCCGGCCACTACCTCGTCTCCTCAGTCGGCTTCCAAATGCTTGCACGCGGCGGCAACGCCATTGATGCGGCAGCGGCTATGGGCATCTGTGAGACGCTGCTTGAGCCGCAGTCCTGCGGAATCGGCGGCGAAGTTCCCACGCTCGTATATATAGCGAAAGAGCAGCGGACCTACGCCGTATCCGGCATGGGCTGGTCTCCCGAAGCGCTCACCATCGACTGGTGCCGTCAAAACGGCATAGACCTCATTCCCGGCGACGGCTACCTGCCCGCCTGCGTTCCCGCGGTAGTCGGCACATGGACGACCGCTCTCGCCCGCTGGGGCACGATGAGCTTCGCCGAAGTCGTGCAGCCCACGATAGACCTCGCCGAGAACGGATTCCCGCTCTACGACGGCCTCCAGCAGCGCCTCGCCTCCGACTTCACGAAGTACACTGAGTTGTACCCCACTACCGGCGAGATATACTTCCGCAACGGAAGCGCGCCTCAGACCGGCGAGCTCATCCGCAACCCCGACTTCGGCGCGATGCTGCGCTCACTCTGCAAAGCCGAGAATCAGGCGCAGGGCAACGGACGCATCGCCGGCATCGAAGCCGCCTGCGACGAGTACTACAGAGGCGCGGTCGCAGAAAAGATAGTCGAATTCATCAACGAAAATCCCGTCGAGGACGCTAGCGGCGTTGAACACAAGGGCATGCTGACCGTCGAAGACTTCGCCGAATGGCATGCCTCCGTCGAGCAGCCCGTCTCGCTCGACTACAACGGATTGGATGTCCATAAGTGCTCGACCTGGACTCAGGGACCGCTCTTCCTTCAGCAGCTCGCCATCCTGAAAACAATGGACATAGACGCGCTCGGCCACAACAGCGCCGATTACCTGCACACTTGGATAGAGTCCGCAAAGCTCGCATTCGCCGACCGCGAAGCATACTACGGCGACCCCGCGTTCGACGAAGTGCCCATCGACATGCTGCTCTCCGACGACTACGCCAGGACGCGCGCCGGGCAGATTGGCGCGCTCGCTTCCCGCGAGATGCGTCCGGGCGATCTCGGTGGTGGCGCCCCGGAATACACTGCCATCGGTGTCGCTGAAGACAACCGCGCCGCGCTCGGCATAGGAGCCCGCGAGGTGCGCGACCTCGGCTTAGGTCACGCGCACATCGGCGACACTACGCACCTGGACGCCATGGACGCTGAGGGCAACATGGTCGCGGCAACTCCCAGCGGCGGCTGGCTCGGCACATCCCCCGTAATCAAGGGACTGGGCTTCCCGCTCGGTACGCGCGGCCAGATGTTTTACCTGAACTCTGACCGCCCGAACGCTCTCCAGCCGCGCAAGCGCCCCCGCGCCACACTCACACCCACTATGGTCACGCGAGACGGTGAGCCATTCATGGCATTCGGCACTCCCGGCGGCGACTCGCAGGAGCAGTGGACGCTTCAGTTCTTCCTCAATCACATCGACTTCGGCATGAACCTGCAAGAGGCATTGGACGCACCTACGGTCCATTCCACTCACTTCCCATCGTCCTTCTACCCCCGCGCCGCATTCCCCGCTCGCGTCGTAGCCGAGTCGCGCATTCCCGACAAAGCGCTGGAAGAGCTGCGACGACGGGGCCACGAAATCGAGCTAGTAGGCGACTGGGCAAACGGCAAGGTCATGGGCATCCGCTGGCACGCCGACAAGGGCGTCATCGCCGGCGCAGCCTCAGCCAAGAACACCATCGGCTACGCAATGGCGCTGTAACGATCTTCATTCTCTGTCATTCCGAGCACAGCGAGGAATCTAAAGTCTGTGCGTGGCAGATTGTGTCTCTTTGGAGCCAAAGCATGAAATAGTTGGTTCTGTATAGTTGGTTCTTTAACGAGATTCGCAAGAAACGCTATTCCGAACCAAGAAAATCACGCCATTAGTCATAAGTGGGACCTAGTGAACTCACTGACTAAAAGACAACCACACTGACAACCGTAGACTCGTCAGCACTCCCCCAGCACCGTGATAATCTCGCCAGTGCCTTCGTACAGACGCCAGCGGTCGCCGGTCGGCGTGTGAATCACAGTCCACTCCATTGTGCCGCGCACGTGATGGTCGTCGGTAACGGGTGAACTCATGAACACGGCGGTGAAGCCAGGGTCGTTTTCGAGATACGCTGCGCCGTTGCTGCAATCCGACTGCAGGAACTCGCGCACTCGCTCAATCGCATCCTGTCGCGAGATTGTGGGCGCATTAGCGGTAGCAGCGGCGTCTCGCGTCTCATCGGAGACCGCTATCTTGCGCTCCAGCCCCGGCACACGCACGCCCGAACCTATCAGAACGAGAAGGATAGCGCCGCCGATGAAGAGCACCCACATAATTGGGTAGCGAATGCTGTATATCTCTTCCAGCAGTCTCATTGCCACAGCGATAATCTGGCCGTGACGGCTAAATCTGGCGTAGGCGCGGGTCCCAGCGGTCGCGCAGCCAGTCGCCAATGAAGTTGAAGGACAGCACGGTCAGGAAGATTGCCATTCCCGGGAAGAACGCCACCCACCACGCAGAGCCTAGATATTCCCTGCCATTGGATATGTCAGCGCCCCAAGATGGAGTCGGAGGGGGAACCCCCGCTCCGAGGAAGGACAGGATGCTCTCGGAAAGGATGGTGTTGCCGACCTGAAGCGTGGTCGCCACAACCACCGTGTTGGCGACCGCAGGCAACAGGTGCTTCGTCATAATGCGGAAGGTCGATGCGCCCGCGATAGTCGCAAGCGCGATGAAGTCGAAGTTTCGCACTTGCAAAGTCTGCCCGCGCACCAGCCGCGCTATGCCCGCCCACGAGCCCAGCGCAAGCACGAACGCGACCACCCAAAAGCTCTGCCCCAGCACGAACACCAGCGCAATCGCGAGCAGAATGTACGGTATAGCGTTGAAGACATCAACCACGCGCATAATGCTCTCGTCAATGAGGCCGCCGTAGAAGCCCGCTACCAGTCCGACGGTGGTGCCGAAAAACGTACCGATTGCGATGGCGATGGCAGCGAGGCTGAGCGACAGCCGTGCCCCGAAGATTATCCTGCTTAATAGATCGCGCCCAAGCTGGTCTGCTCCTATGACGAAGTGATATATCTCCCCTTTCTGCCCCAATGGAATTCCATTGGTGTTACAGGTCTGGAACTTGTTCGTAAGCTGGCCCTCTTCGCACGCCGGATACCATGCAGGCGACCCAAGCACCGCGCGCAGTTGGTCCTGTTCGGGATCGTAAGGTGCAATCTGCGGCGAAAAAATCGCGCACAGACCAAGAACGGAAAGTATAATTATCGGGATAAGGGGCCAACGCCGGAACACATAGAAGGTTCGGTTGAGTGTTGACTCTCTATTGCTGGCCTCAAGGTCAGCGATGTTCATATGTTGTACTGGTGTGGTCAATGCCAGGTCCTCAGCCAGGTTCTCATGAATATCGTATGCGCGGATCTATGAATGCGTACAAGATGTCAATCACAAAAATCGCAAACACATAGAGCAGCGTGAATACGAGAACTGCCCCCGTCATCAAGGGGAAGTCGTTGTTGATGATGGATGTGTAAGTCATCTGTCCAAGCCCAGGCCATGCGAACACGGTTTCAGTAACGACCGTGCCTCCGATGAAGCCGACCAAGATAAGCCCCGCGAATGTCAGCGGCGGTATCAGCGCGTTCCTGAATGCATGCTTCCAGATGACCTTATTCGAGCTGACGCCCTTAGCGCGCGCCAGTTTCACGAATTCGGAGTCAAGCACCTCAAGCATGGAAGACCGCACCAAGCGCATCAATCCGGCTGATGCCAGCCATCCCAGCGTTACTGCCGGCATCGGGAAATACTTCAAGCGTTCATAGAAGTTAGTCGCGTCATGCCCGCGTGTACCGGATGGAAGCCAGTCGAGCGTCACTGAGAATATCAGTATCAGCATTATGCCCAGCCAGAATGGGGGCAGGGCCTGACCAAATACGGCGAATGTCCTGCCAAAGACATCCCATATAGTCCCACGCTTGACTGCTGACAGTATGCCGAGAGGGATACCTGTGAGCAGCACGAATAGTACGGCGGACAGCCCTAATTGCAAACTGGCGGGTGCGAAGCCCGCGACCATCTGCATTACCGGCTTGCCAGTCTTCAGAGAATCGCCGAAATCCCCCTGGAAAAAGCCCTTGCCTATCCAGATGGCGTACTGCACTATCACTGGCTTGTCGAGGTGGAACTGCTTGCCCCAGGCCTCCCACTGCTCCGGTGACACATAACCCACATTGAGCATCACGTTGCGCGGGTCGCCTTGCAGTCGGGAGAGCGCGAACACGACCAGAGTGGCTGCGAAAATCGCAAACACCAGGAAGAGCAGTCGCCTCAGAATGAAGACTTTCATTGATTTCGCGCTCCGGAGTAACCGTGTAACCCATGATTCCTCAGGATGCAGGAACCTGTGATATGGATGGATATATTGCCTTGCGGCGTCCCGCCCTGCCATACAGGAAGCGGGACGCCGCGTCTAATTTTTCAGTTAGCCGTAAAATTCAATTGTCTCGGGAAGGGTTAGTTCCCGGCCGGTACGATCGTCTCGAACGAGTTGGGAAGCTCATATGGAGCAAGGTTCCAGCTCTGGACGGTGTCCGGGTTGAACCCGATGAGAACAGGTACCTCTACCGTGCCTGTGGAGAGGGTCATGTCATACGCCCAGTCAAGGATTGCTTCGCGGGAAGCGAGATTATCTTCCGAAGCCTTCTTCTGAACGCGAGTATCTTCCCTGTTCTGCCACCAGCGGTTGTCCTCAATGGACGGGTTCCAGCCACCGGCCGGGAGCGGCCACAGACCGCCACCTGGGAGAGTACCGCCGCCCTCGCCGAGCCTGCCATGCTTGCTTGTCGGGCCCCAGCGCGTCATCCACGGCACGTGTAACTCGCGGCCCAGCATTGTCGGGCGCCGCGATGAATACTGCGTGCTGTCTATGTACGGCTCAAGGCCAAGATTCTCTTTAAACTGTCCAACTACAGCTTCGCAGACTTCAAGCGATGTGCCGTTGCCCTGCGAGCAGAAGAACTCGAACTCAAAGCCAGGTACCACTCCGGACTCCACGAGGTATTCCTTTGCCTTGTCCGGGTCGAAT
This sequence comes from Dehalococcoidia bacterium, assembly GCA_965221045.1. GTDB lineage: Bacteria > Chloroflexota > Dehalococcoidia > Lucifugimonadales > JADFKI01 > Bin90. Next base: position 2,718,711 of record OZ244863.1, on the reverse strand, counting down.
GCGTAGCTCCAGCGATCCTTGTACTCAGGATGCGTCTGGTGCAGCGTCTGACCGGGGAATGCCCCACCATATACTGCGCCCCCATAGCCGCCCGTAACCGATGCCGCGATTAGCTCGCGGTCGATCGCAAATGCCAGCGCCTTGCGGAACGCCTTAGCCTTCAGCATTGAAGGTGTCTCGTAGGAGAACCTATCAGTATCGGTGTAGTCGAAGCCGACCGAGTCGTCAGTGAAGCGTGAATCGAAGCCGTCGAACTCGAAACTGAAGTTGGCAACCTCGCAGCCTGCGCCAGGTGTGTCCTGAATGGCGGGATCACTGCGGTCGATGCCCACGCATTCCAGTCGTGGATCGCCGATCCAAGGATACTTATCGGTGGGCAGGAAGCCCTTGCGCATAACCGGCTGGCCCGAAAGGTCAGTTTCGCCAAGTGTGGAGTTCGGCGGGTACTTGAACGACCAGTTGTTACCGGCGAAATAGTAGAAGTTGCCGTTGATAGCGTCAAGGCCCTCGTGGAACTTGAAACCGTCGTCTTCCAGCCGCCCGACATCCTGGATAGACGCCATGGCGATATCGGCTGCTCCTGTCTGGAGCATAGCGGAACGCTGCTGTGCCTCGTTTGCCTGTATGAATATGATCCTCTGGAACGACGGACTCTGCTTCCAGTGGTCGATGCGCGACTCCGCCTCGATCCGCTCTGCCGGCAGCCACTCGTGCACTACGAACGGTCCCGAGCCGTGCGGGAATCCAAAGGACCCGTCTTCATTGCCTGCCGCTTCCAACTCGTCGTTGTAGCTCTTGGACTGAATCCAGATGGCGTCCTGGCAAATAGAAGAAGCGTCCTGCAGTCCGTCTGAGCGGAATGCCCGGTTCTCTGCAACCGCGACAAAGTCGCTCTCTGCGCGCCAGGGCTTATAGTACTCATACGCCTGCGAGGAGTTCGAGTGCGCCGAGTTTGTGTTCTCAGCGCCTGCGTCGTTGAACGACCAGGCTACGTCCTCGGCGGTCAGCGGGCCCATCCTGATAAGCTCGCCGCCCTCGGCGCGATAAAAGTCGATATCGTCGCGGATAAAGACCCTGATAAGTCCCTGTTTCGTGATATCCGACAGATCTGCGTCGTCAAAATTTTCGAGCGCCTTGCCATCCATCGTAACCGTGCCGCCGTCCTTAGACGGAAGCTCCCACTCCCAGCCGGTGGCGACATACCCCGCGTGGCAAGCCTCGCCCACCGAGCGGATAGGGTTGCCCTGGTCGTCGTAGGTAGGCTCCCAGCCAAGTAGCGGTTCCTGGAAACCGAAGAAGCCGTGGAACAGCACATCAGGCCAGGTGCCCTTCACATTTCGGAACTGCGGCGTACCCACATTGTCGAACACCACAGTAATGGTTACCGCCGACTGCTCTGTGGGAATTGCGGGTGCAGGAGTCGGCTGCACCGCGGCCGGAGCCGCTGTCGGTGCGGCTGCCTGTGGCGCGGGTGCCGCGGGTGCGGGCGCTGCCGGAGCGGCAGGTGCCGCCGCCGGTGCCTCCTCTGCGCTGCCGCAAGCCGCCAGTGCCATGGCCGCTATTGCGACCAGTCCCAGAAGCCAAAAGGCCTTATTTTTCATCTGTTCCCTCCAAAATTATATGCCTGCGACTATCGCCACCGAACTTTGCTTTAGCCTCTGAAGACCTACCTACAAGGTGATGTCGCGGAAAATTGTCCCATAAGAAATTCCACATTCAGCAGCTTCTAATGGTAGTCAAGCAAATTTGAAAAGTCAATAAATTGTCCCACAGAGGCATATTCCCCATACCCCGCATCATTGACCCCTCCCTGCCTCTCTCATCGGCTCAATATTGGCACATTCTTCAATGCCGTCAGACCCTTGAACCATTTATAGAAAGGCCATTATAGATAGACCATCGTCCGCACGAATGCTAATATAAACCTATGAACGCACAGCACGTCCGCAACTTCTGCATCATCGCCCATATAGATCATGGCAAATCCACGCTCGCCGACCGCCTCATGCAACAAACCGGCGCCGTTGATGAGCGTGAAATGGTTGAGCAACTCCTCGACAGCATGGACCTCGAACGAGAGCGCGGCATCACCATCAAGGCGCAAGCCGTTCGCCTCGCTTACAAGGGCGCGGACGGGCAGGACTACCAGCTCAATCTCATAGACACGCCCGGCCATGTGGACTTCTCCTACGAGGTATCGCGCAGCCTCGCCGCCTGTGAGGGCGCGCTTCTGGTCGTGGACGCCTCTCAGGGCATACAGGCACAAACGCTGGCCAATGTCTATCTCGCGCTCGAAAACGACCTTGAGATTATCCCGGTCATCAACAAGATAGACCTTGATGTGGCAGAGCCTGAGCGCGTAGCCCAAGAAGTACAACAGGCGTTCGGCTTCACCGACGATGAGATAGTCTTCGTCTCCGCCAAGGACGGCACCGGCATTCCCGAAATCCTCGAAGCCATAGTGCAGCGTGTGCCGCCGCCCACCGGTAGCCCTGACTCGCCCCTGCGCGCGCTTATCTTCGACTCCAAGTACGACCCGTACAAAGGCGCGATAGCCTATGTTCGCGTCATGGACGGGCAGGTGCCCTCAGGCAGCCGAGTCAAGATAATGTCCAACGGCAGCGTGAGTGAGGTGCTGGAAGTGGGCGTCTTCGCGCCCGCACCGACTAGCATTGAGCGATTAAGCGTCGGTGAAGTCGGATACATAGCAACCGGCCTGAAGAGCGTGGGCGACGCCCCCGTCGGTGACACCGTGACCCTTGCCAACCCTGCCGCCTCCGAGCCGCTCAAGGGCTACCAGCCGTTCAAGCCTATGGTCTTCGCGGGCCTTTACCCCGCAGACGGCGAAGACTACCTCGATATGCGTGTTGCCCTGGAGAAGCTCCAGCTCAACGACGCCGCTCTCAGCTTCGAGCCCGAAAACTCCGTCGCGCTCGGCTCAGGCTTTCGCTGCGGCTTCCTGGGCTTGCTCCACATGGATATCGTGCAGGAACGCTTGGAACGGGAGTATGATCTGAACCTGCTCGCCACATCCCCGAGTGTCGCCTACGAAGTGCTTATGACCGACGGCGAGATATTGCAGATAGACAGCCCAGCGCACCTGCCGGATTCGTCCCGAATAGACGAAATCCAGGAGCCTTGGCTTGATCTCAGCATCATCGCGCCCGCAAACTACATCGGTCCCGTCATTGAACTGGTGCGAACCCGGCGGGGCGAGTACAAGCGCATGGAATACTTGCAGCAGGAAGGGACGCACTCCACGCCGCGCGTGCTCATGGAGTTTAATGTCCCCCTCGCCGAGGTGCTCATCGACTTCTACGACAACCTCAAGGCGAATACCCAAGGCTACGCATCTATGGACTACTCTTTGTCGGGCTATCGCTCAGGCAGGCTCGCCAAGGTGGACATCCTCGTGAACAGCGAGCCGGTGGACGCGCTCTCGATTATCACTCACCGCGACAACGCCTACTACCAGGGACGCGAGCTTGTGAAGAAGTTGCGCGAACTCATCCCCAGGCAGCTCTTCGAAGTGCCCGTGCAAGCCGCAATCGGTAGGAAAATCATCGCCCGCGAGACCATCCGTGCGCTGCGTAAGGATGTCCTCGCCAAGTGCTACGGCGGCGATGTGACCCGCAAGCGCAAGCTCCTCCAGAAGCAGGCTGAGGGCAAAAAGCGCATGAAGCGTGTCGGCAGCGTCGAAATCCCGCAGGAAGCCTTCCTCAGCATCCTCAAGGTCAGCCGCTGATTCCAGTTCGTCTTGTCCCCAGTTCGTCTTGTCCATTGTTGGTGGCCCGCTAAACTGCCAAGCTGCCAGTGATCCGCTGCTATCTCCGTTGACACGCCACATCGATGCGCCTACCATGAATCCATGGTCGTGCTAAGCGGGGAGATAGCGGTGCCCTGTACTCGCAATCCGCTCTAGCGAGGCTGAACTCCTCTCGGAGGTTTGTCATTCGGAGCCTCTAACCCCAGTTGGTCGGCGTTGATAGTTGGGTCCTGCGCGGCGGAAAGCCGTGAACCCCGTCAGGTCTGGAAGGAAGCAGCGGTAAGTGGTGTCTTCCGGGTGCCGCAGGGTCGCCTGATTTGAGCCGTCGCTGTGGCTACGCTCTCGGGTGAGAATCGAATTGAGGTGCACGACCTACTCCATCTACTCTGCGAAGGACTCACACCAATGGGATGCTTTAACGTGCAAATGGACATCGGTGATCAGCAGCGCGGACGCTGGATTACCACCGACGCGCTTGTGGATACCGGCGCATTCTTCACATCTGTGCCCGCGTCAATTTTGCACGAATTGGGCGTCTCGCCGACAAGAAGCCAGAACTTCCGATTCGGTGACGGAAGCATCAAACGCATGAACATAGGACGAACTTGGATACGAGTTAATGGACAAGAAGAATTCACTCAAGTAACCTTCGGCGAAGAGGGTTCACCAATCCTGCTGGGAGCGTATGCAATTGAGGGACTTCTTTTCGGAGTTGATCCCGTTGAACAGCGTCTCTTCCCCTTGGAGATGCTTAACGCGTAACTCTCATTTCCCAAGCATCATACTATGCGCCACCACAGCCCCGCCAAAAAATCCCTCGGCCAGAACTTCCTCGTTGATCGCCGCATCGTAACCCGCATCATCGCCGCCGCCGAACTGACGCCCGAAGACGCCGTACTTGAAATCGGCCCAGGTCGCGGCACCCTCACCCGCCCGCTCGCCGAATACGCCGCAAGCCTCACCGCCATCGAACTCGACGACAACCTTGCCGCCGCCCTCACCACAGAATTCGCCTCACAACCTCATGTCCGCGTCATCCACGCCGACGCCCGCGAAATCGACATATCCACTATCGCCCCGCCTCATGCGCCTTACAAGCTCATCGCCAACCTGCCGTACTACGCCGCCCAACCCATCGTGCGCCGCTTCCTCGAAGCCGAACACAAGCCTACTCTGATGGTCATAATGGTTCAGCGCGAGGTCGCCCGCACCATGACCGCCGCACCCGGCGACATGTCGCTGCTCTCCGTAGCAACGCAACTCTATGGCAAGCCGCGCATAGTCACTTCCGTACCCCCACGCGCATTCCGTCCTGCGCCCAAGGTGACATCAGCCGTCGTTCGCATCGACGTGTTCCCGCGGCCTGCCCTTCCCATCGACTCCATTGATGCCTTCTTCACGCTAGTGCGCGCCGGCTTCTCCGCCCCGCGCAAGCAGATCCACAACTGCTTGCAGCAGGGCCTGTCCATCCCGCGCATTGATGCAGAAGCGTTGCTGTCTGACGCAAGCATTGACGCCAGACGCCGGCCGCAAACGCTCAGCCTCGTCGATTGGGGCAGCCTTTACGCTGCTTGGCGGCTGCGCTATCCTGATACGCATGCTGTCCCTTAAGGCGTACGCAAAAATCAACCTCACTCTGGAAGTGCTCGGGCGCCGAGACGACGGCTATCACGAGGTCGCAACCATTATGCAGACCATCGACCTGCACGATACTGTGCGCCTCACGCCCGCCGATGACATCACCCTCACCTGCGATGATCCTAGCCTGCAATCACCCGACAATCTGGCATACAGAGCGGCTCAGTTGTTGCAGCAAGAGTGCGGCTACAACGGCGGCGCCCACATCGCCATCGACAAGGCAATACCCGTGTCGGCGGGGCTTGGCGGAGGCAGCAGCGACGCCGCGGCAACTCTCCGTGGCCTCAACGATCTCTGGCAGCTTGGCATAACTCACACCCAGCTTGAAACCCTCGCCGCGCAACTCGGCTCCGACGTGCCCTTCCTCTTGCAGGGCGGCACCGCCATCGCGCTCGGCAGAGGAGAGCGCATCCGTCGCCTGCCTCCCGCCGACGTAGAATGGCTCGTCGTACTCACTCCAGATGTACGGCACACCGGCGAGGTACCCAGCAAGACCGCAGCGCTCTACCGCATGCTCACGCCCTCTAACCACACCAGGGGCTTCCTGACACGCAAGCTCGAAGCGCGCATACGTGGCGGCGGCGATGTGCCCGCGCAGTTCCTGTTCAACGCATTCGACGATGTGGCTTTCGATGCCTACCCCGGACTGGAACAATGCTGGAACACCTTCACTGAGCTTGGCGCGCGCGAAATCCACGTATCCGGCAGCGGGCCCTCCATCTACGCGCTCATGCCGCGCCGCGAAATCGGCACCGCCATCCACCTTCTGCTGCGCCACAAGCACGGCATGAACGCGCACCTCGTATCCGCAATCCAGCCATAGCATGCGGCCATAGAATACGAAAAAGGACATTGCGGAATTACGGGAATTGGTAGCAGGTTAAATAATGTTGCTCGAAAGATTCATAGACGGCGCTGTGCTCGGCATGCTGATGGCATCCGTCTTCATCACCGTCTCAATGATCAGCCTGTTTCTCGTGCTGAAGAACCGCCGCGAGCAGATGATGCCTGTAATGGAGAAATACCCTCCCATGACGCTCGCGATGGGCATAGTCGCCGTGTCATACCCGACATGGGCGGTCATTGGCGGCATACTCGCCCTGCTATACCGAGTTAGCCTTGAGCAAGCGCCCGGCGCGGGTATCGGCAGCCCCAACATGGCATACACGCTCGCGATCCTTTTCATGGCAATCATGCTCGCTACGCCACTCGCAATCCTATTTCGCCGCATGCTTGTCGGAGTGCTAAGCATCACGGCTCTATTCGTCGCAATCTTTGGCTGGTTCCTTCCCTACTTCGCCACCTGAAGCGCTCCAATTGACCCAGCGGCGCATTCAAGGCTAGAATCCGAAGGGCGGCGTGCATCGCAGACACCCCGCAACCTCACCACCAGAAGCGACAACGCAGTAAGAGAGAAAGTATTTGGCAGTATTCGATATGCACCTTCACACTGTTCGCGGCAGCAGCGACAGTGGACTAAGCCCAGCGCAGTTGATAGAGGAAGCCCAGCGCATAGGACTTGACGGCGTTTGCCTCACCGAACACTCCGGCGGCTGGGAAGAGCAAGAGTTGGCAAGCGTATTCAAGGACTCCGGTCTTACAGTCATCAGGGCGCTCGAAGTCAACACCGACATGGGGCATATCCTGGTCTTCGGGCTGCACCGATATATTGACGGTATGCACACCGCAGCGAGCCTTCGCAAGGCTGTTGACGCCGCCGGGGGCGTGATGCTCGCGGCGCATCCATTTCGCAACTTCTTCAACCGTCCGCCCTACAACGTAAACCTGCTCTTCAAGAACTTCAACGGCAACCGCCCGGATACGGCGACTGCGGCGTCCAAGCATCCCCTCTTCGAGCTTGTGGATGATGTAGAGGTCGCCAACGGCAGCAACACCGACCAGGAGAACCTGTTCACGCTCGACGTCGCGCGGCATCTCGGATTCAAGGGCAGCGGCGGCAGCGACGCCCACTCCTCACACGGCATTGGCAAGTGCACTACTATCTTCGATGGCGATATTCGACACGAGTCCGACCTGATAGAAGCGCTCAAGGCAAAGTCGTTCACGCCCGGCGAGGGCTTGAACATTGGCGCACTGACGCCATTCCGAGAAGTTACAATACCTTGATATACCGGACTCTTAAGCGCATTCGCATGAACTGGTCATGAGGAGACCGCGATGAACCCACTGCTGAAACGCATATCCATCGCCCCCAATGTATGCTTTGGAAAGCCATGCATAAAGGGAACGCGAATATGGGTGTCTCTCATACTCGACCTTCTCGCCGATGGAGTGACAACTACGGACATCATCGCAGAATATCCCTACCTGGAAAAGAGTGATATTCACGCAGCAATTGCCTACGGCGCTGAGATGTCACGTTATCCAAGAGATGTATGGTCAGAATTGACCGTTCAGCAGTTTCTGTCAGGCTACTCTGAGCCCGATTCCATTTACGATACAGATAATTGACAAGCAAAGGGGACATAATGCAGACAGTCAACCCTATCGCAAACAGATTGCGCCGCGAAGCATCCGAAGACCCCGATGCTTTCTGGGAGCGTGCCGCCGAGGGCCTTCCGTGGTTCCGCAAGTGGGACGAGGTATTCGACTGGCAGCCTCCCTCCTTTCGATGGTTCAGCGGCGCGAAGACCAACCTCGCCTACAACTGCATTGACCACCATGTCAATCGCGGCTGGGGCGGCCACGCAGCCCTCGTCTATGCCAACGAGCGCGGCGAGCGGCAGGTTTTCACCTACTCACAGCTCAAGCATGAGGTCGAGCGCATCGCAGCCGCCCTGCGCGGCATGGGCATCGAAAAGGGCGACCGCATCACCATCTACATGCCCATCAGCGCCGAGGCAATCATGCTCATGCTCGCCACAGTTCGCATCGGCGCTATCCACAGCGTCGTCTTCGCGGGCTTCGGCGCAGGTGCGCTCGGCGACCGCATTCAGGCTAGCGGCTCACGGCTCGTCTTCGCCACAGACATCACCTACCGCGCAGGACGCGACATCCCCCTCAAGCACATCGTTGACGCCTCCATGGAAATCGGCGGCGAATCCGTCGAGCACGTCGTGGTGCTCAGGCGGGACCCGGGCACTTCCATGACCCCGGAGCGCGATGTTGACTGGAACGACTTCCTCGCGCAGGGTGCAGGTAACGACGGCAGCCACGTCGAAATGGAGTCCAACGAACCCGCCTACATCCTCGCCACATCCGGCACCACCGCCAAGCCCAAGCTCGTCGTCCACGCCCACGGCGGCTATCAGGTCGGCATACACAGCATGGGCAAGTGGTGCTTCGGTCTCCGCGACACCGATATCTGGTGGTCAACCTCCGACATCGGCTGGGTCGTCGGGCACTCTTACATCGTCTATGCGCCTCTTCTGGCGGGCGCAACTACTATCGCCTTCGAGGGCGCAATCAACCACCCTACGCCCGATGCCATCTGGCAGATAACCGACGAGTTCGGAGTAACCGGCATGTTCACCTCGCCCACCGCAGTGCGTCTGCTCATGCGCTATGGCGACGAGGGCAAGCCCAAGACAAAACTGCCTTCGCTGGAGCGCGTCTTCTGCGCAGGAGAGGTGCTGAACCCGCCCGCGTGGGACTGGCTGCAGAACGAGGCGCTCGAAGACAGAATTCCGGTCATCGACCACTACTGGCAGACCGAGACCGGCGGCCCCCTTGTCGGCAACCCATACGGCTTGGCGATGCTCCCCATCAAGCCCGGCTCCAGCGGAACGCCCATGCCCGGCATCGAAGCCGCCATCATGACACCTGAAGGCGAGCCCTGCGCCACTGGGGAAAAGGGCATCCTTGTCATCACGCGACCGTTCCCCAGCCTCACGCCGACCCTCTGGGGAGAACACGACCGCTATGGCGACGACTACTGGGGCCGCATACCAGACCAGCAGGTCTACTTCACCGGCGACTCCGCCCACATGGACGAGGACGGCTATATCTGGTTCGCCGGCCGCGCCGATGAAATCATCAATATTGCAGCCCACCGTCTTGGCACAATCGAGGTCGAATCCGCGTTCCTCACACATCCGGCGGTCGCAGAAGCAGGCGTAACCGGACGCCCTGACGAACTGCGTGGCGAGGTCATATCAGCCTTCGTCGTGCTGAGGAACGACTACTCTCCCTCCGATGAACTCAAGGGAGAACTGCTTCAGGCGGTGCGCCGCGAACTTGGCCCCATAGCCGTCATCAGCGAGATAAATTTCGTTGACCTGCTCCCCAAGACCCGAAGCGGCAAGATAATGCGCCGCGTATTCAAGGCAGTCGTGCTAGACCAGGACCCCGGAGACATCACCACCATCGAAGATGAAGGCTCGGTCGAAGAAGCCCGCCAGGCATGGCAGCAAATGCGCGCAAGCCTCCACAGCAACGAATAGCAACGGCAGCAATACAAAAGGGAGAGGGGCTGACTCAGATTACGTCAGCCCCTCTTTCTATCCAATCCATCTCGTGTATCCGGTTAGCACACCATCACACCAGTGCCGCCGCCCCTATCGCCTCATCGATCGCCCTCGTTACTTCACCCCGCAGATATGTCCGCGCCGTCTGCATCCTGTCCAGCAGCTCGTCCAGCGGCACCCAAACACACAGGTCGATGTTCTCCGACAGGTCCGGCATCAGCCTGTCCTCAAGCCTACCCGCGTAGTCCATCACGAACCAGTCCACCGTCTTGTTCACCGCCCTGCTCGAATAGTAAGTGATGTAGCTCGACTGGCAGAGAGGTCGTCGAATCGTCAGCAGTTCCTTGTCCAGTCCCGTCTCCTCCGTCACCTCGCGCAGGGCGCACTTCTCCACCCTTTCCTTCTTCTTGCGCTTCCCCTTGGGGATGTCCCACTGACCGTGCTTGCGAATTAGTAGTGCATGGCCGCCGCAGAGCACAAGCCCCCCGGCGGCAGCCATCTGTGGCAGTTCACTGCTAGACATGTATCATTATCCGTTCGAGCACCGATACCTGCTCCGGCGTCATTTCCCTGAAAAGCACCCCATCCACAACCACATTCCGCGGCCTGTCGCTCCGCTCCGCGTGCCCCTCCATCGCCTTCAGGTTCAGGTCCTTCCCCTCGTACTCGAAGCTGTTCAGGATGTAGTGTATCGCGTTCAGCCGCGCCTGGTGCTTATTGTCGGAATCGATAATCACCCACGGCGCGTAGTCAGTCGAAGTAACCGCAAACATGCGCTCCTTGAAGTATGTCAGCATCTGCCACCGCTCCGCAACCCTGCGATCAGTCGGCGAATACTTCCAGTACTGCAAGTCGCTGTCTTGCCTTATCCGAAAGCGCAAGTCCTGCGCCTCCTGCGACACCGATAGATACACCTTCAGCAGCGACACTCCCTCGTCACTTAGCCGCCGCTCCCAGTCATTCACATGCGTCATGAAGTAGCTGTACTGCCGCATCGAGCAGAACCCCAGCGCAGGCTGCACAATCGCCCGCGAGTACCACGAGCGGTCGAAAATCGTGATATTCCCCGGCTCCGGCATCAGCCTGTTATAAGTCCCAAGCCAGTTCCGCATCTGCTTCGGACTCGGCACGCCCTGCGTAATCACCTGCGCCGACTTCGGATTCAGATAATGCGTAATCCCCGACGCCGTCGAACCCTTCCCCGCCGCGTCTCGCCCCTCCAGCACCACCGCCACCCGCAGCCCCTGCTGCACCACCCACTCCTGCATCATCAGCAGTTGCAAGCGAAGCTCGCGCAGTTCTGCCCGGTACGCGCTGTAATTCACATCCCGAAAAGCCGCGACATCATACTGCCGCGCCTCCGTATGCGGCAGTATCCCGTTTCTCGTATGCGCATAGTGGTTCGCCTGCGTCATAGCCATATAAAAACCACGCGAACTGCTATTACTTATTCAGTCCTCTGCAAAGTCTAACTACCCCAATTATAGCCAGCGGCGCAACCACGAACAACACGTTGCCGCCCCGTTCCCCCAGAAATCGTCCCAACCGGACTGCCTACCAACAGCATTCAGCCCTATCGTAGCACCGGACATACGGAGCTCGACAGGGCTGTCATAATTGAGATTAGCTTCCCAGACTTGAAACGCCGTCCCCTACCTAAACTGCAACTCCCGCTTCGGGTTCTCCAGGTCCAGCCAGTCCGCGTCCACCGCGACCGACTCCTTCTGATATATCTGCAAGCGGTGGCGGCTCGTATCTGTGATAACGATGCGGTCCTCAGAGTCAACTTGCACCGAATTCGGACGCCACAGGTTCCGCTCAGGCTCCAGCGTCGCACGATGCCGCTCCCGTGCGAAGTCCGGACTGCCTAGGATAATCTCCAGCCCCCACTTCGACAGCGATGCGTCCCCCGTGAACTTCAGCTGATACACGCCCTTCGGGTCGAACACCTGCACGCGGTCGTTCCCCCAGTCCGCAACATATATGTCGCCGCCCCGGTCAACCGACACGCCCGATGGCCTGCGGAACTGCCCGTTACCATCACCCGCCTCACCAAACTCCATGATGAACTCGCCGTCCGCCGTAAACTTCTGAACGCGATTATTGCCCCAGTCGGACACAAACACATTGCCTTCGCCGTCCAGCGCGATGCCCCAGGGCATGTTGAATTCACCCTCGCCGCTGCCGTGCGTGCCGAAAGTCATGATGAATTTGCCGTCGGAAGAAAACTTCTGAACGCGATGGTTCCCAGCGTCCGCGAGGTACATGTTATCCTCGTTGTCGAACACAATGCCGGTCGGCTCCTTGAACTCGCCGCGCTCGCTGCCATACCTGCCCCATCTCGTAATTAGGCTGCCCGACTCGTCGTACACGTTCATCTTCTGCGTGTGTTGCTCGGTGATATACACCCGGTCCGCGCTGTCGATGGCAATGCCACCCGGCCAGCGAAGCTGCCCATCGCCGCCTATGCCGGGAGTGCCGAACTCCCCATGGAAGTTCTCGTCAATGTCGATGATGGTAACGCGCGGCGTAGTCTCCGCCCGCCCCGCCACATATATCAGCCCCTTCGAGTTGAACGCCGTATCCACCGGCAACTCGAAGCTCCGTCCCCCAAGCACGCCGTGCGACCCTATCGTCTTCAGATAGTGATGCCCCACCCGAATATAGACCTGCTGCTTCGTCTTCTCTGTCGTCGTCATGCTTCACCCACCCAATCTCCATAGCAACGCTATAATTCCGCCAATCACCGCGACCAGTATCGCGCCTCCAATGCCCACCAGCGTGTAGAGCAACTTTTCGATGCTGCTGACTTTTCCGGTAAGCAAGCCCAGCAAGTATGAAATATCGGCATGCTCATGTTCAGGCACTACTGCCATGTCAAAACCTTCTTCGTTTTCAAGCCTCTTCGTCTTCAAGTATAACGGATGATCGCCTACTCCAAGAACGAAATCTGCTCGTAAGTCCCATCAACAATAGGCGCGGCGTCCAGCCCCAGCCACTGATCGAGGATGCTGGAATACAGCCCGCGATAGTCGTAATTGAACCGCAGGTCGCCGTCAATCTGCATTTCCGGCGCCAGCGACGGGTACTCCGCGTACATGCCGCCCTTCACTCGGTCGCCAATCAGGAACGAGCCGCCGCCTGAGCCGTGGTCCGTGCCGTTGCCATTGTCCCGCACACGCCGCCCAAACTCCGTGAACACCAGCATCACCACATTCTCCGATGCGTCGTGCTCGCGCAGGTCCGCGAAGAAGTCCGAAATCGCGCCCGACACATCCAACCACAGCTTGTTCTGCGTCTCCACCTCGTTCGCATGCACATCGAACCCGCCGTACTGTGTGTAGAACACCCGCGTCCCTAGGTCTGCAAGATGCACCTGCGCCGCGCCTCTAAGCGCCTGCGCGATGGAGTTGTCAGCGTACTCAATCGTTGACGAGTACCGCTCCGGCGCCACCCTGATAATGTCCGCCCCCTTCATCGCGTCCAGCCCCGTCTGCCGGATGTAGTCGTTCACAGGCCCGCTGCCGATTGCCTGTCCGTAAATCTTCTGGAACACATCCAGCGCCGCGCTCCGCTGCGATTCCGCCTCCATGTTGCTTAGCAGCCCGTACGACTCAAGCTGCGACACCGATGTTACCGGCACGCCCGGCATTACCATCGCGCGCGGCAGCCCGTTGCCGAAGTTCACCGCCGTCAGCACATTTTCCTTGTTAGGGTCCAGATCGCGCACCGCCCTGCCAAGCCACCCCTCCGTCGCCACCTTATCCGGCTCGCATGTGTGCCAGATGTCCATCGAGCGAAAGTGCGATCGGTTCGGGTTCGGATACCCCACGCCCGCCACAATCGCCATGTCGCCCGCATCCCACATCGGCTTGATAGCCCCCAGGTGCGGATGGAAGCCGAAGTTGTCGTCAATCGGCAGCACCCTGTCCTGTGGCACATTCACCGTCCGCCGGAAGTCGTAGTACAGCGGATTGCCGTAAGGCACGACCGTGTGCATGAAATCATTCCCGCCGCCCAACTGCAGCACAACCAGAACCGTATCCTTCTCTTGCGTCGCCATGTTTTCGTCCTCCGTACTATGTCCCTTCCCCCTTGATGGGGGCAAGTTAGGATGGGGGTGAATATATCCCGTCCATCCTGTCTATCGATGTTTAGCTCCCGTCCCTTGGCTGACTATTCAGACTGATACTCCGGCGTAGCCACGATGAGCTGCATCATCTCCGTCGCTCGCCCATCGAACCTGCCTCGATCCTCCGACGAGTCCGCTCGCAGCGCCCCATTGCCCGCAACATGCTGTACAAGAGCCTCATGCGTGTCCGATTCCAGCTCGATGTTGCCCATCAGACGCAGGCAGCCATCCACGAAGCCACTAGGCGACAAACTCGCCTCATCGGTTGCGAGGCGGTCCAATATGAGCCGCACCCCAGGCATGTTGGCATCACCCACCTGCTCTGCCGCGAAGTTCACTCGCTGCACCAGCGCGCCGCTGTCAATCCACTCCTTGCCGGTGTGCCACCCCTCCACGCTCGGCGGATTGAACACCTGCTGACCCATGAAACCAACCGCATTAGCAAGTCCTGTCAGCCCATGCTTCGGGAATGTGCCCATCTCCAAGTTGTAGTCGCCTGTCATTCGCACCGTATTGGATACAAGCTCCAAAGGGCTCTTCACCTTCTTGAAGCGCGCCTCCTTGAAGAAGTCCGACTTGAACAGCGTCTCCAGCACCGAGCGCATCTCATAGCCCGAATCGATATACGCCTGTGCCAGCGTATTCACCGCGTCCGGATCGTTCGGCGGCGTGTATGGCCAGGCCGGAATCTGCGGCTCGTCCGCAACGAAGAAGTTGTACAGGTGCCTCCCGATAAACTGCCCCGTCGCAGGCTGCTTCACGATGATGTCTATGATGTCCTCGCCGTTGAAGTTCCCCGTCTCGCCGAGGAAGGACTTCTCGCTGTCGTCATGGTCCCAATCGCGATACTCGAAGTTCGGGTGATAGAACAGGTGCGGCACGCGCGGCAGTGGGTCGGTGTATGTCCACCCCGTGAACGCACGAGCCGCCATCTTCACATCGTCCTCGCTGTAGTTCCCGATGCCCATCGAGAACAGCTCCATCAGCTCGCGTCCATAGTTCTCGTTAGGCGTGCCGTCGTGATTGTCGCAGTTGTCCAGCCAGTAAATCATCGCCGGGTCTTTGGAAATCTGAAGCAGCAGCTCCCGGAAGTTCCCCATCGCATGAGCATGCAGCATCTCGTAGTGACGCCACATCGCCGTCCCGGAGTTCAGCTTCGAGAATCCTGTCGCCAGAACGCAATGCCAGAACAGTGTCATCTTCTCTTCCAGCGGCCGGCGCGTATTAAGGATGCGGTACAGCCAGCGACTCGCAGGCCCCACGAACCCCTGCGGGTCCACATGCATCGGCGTAAACCGCAGCGTGATGTCGTCATCCGTCTCCGGCTCGCCCACCGGATTCAGCAGCCAGTCAACAGTCGCGTCATACCCCTGTTCCGCCAGCGCCTCAATCTCATCGTATCGCGCCCCAAAACCCGCGCGCCTCATCAGGTGCGCTATCAAAGCAGTATCATTCGTTGACATACGCCGCTCCTTAAATCTCTTGATGCCCGTACATGTTCAAAGCCCCACGCGGCAACTTCAATTATGCAGTTCCGCAATACAAAGTATCTCACTCATTCCCCTCCGCATTTTAACCCACATCCAACCCCAGCACAACGCGCACTTGCCGAGTGGACTATCAAGAATATCCCTTCCGTCACATCTATCGGCGCTAGCCCCACATTCCCCGTTTGCGGCGAACTTTCGCTATGCAAACCACCCGCGCGGTGATATAGTTGCCGAATTAGAACATAACTAAGATACGAAGGCACGGCTGGCGAGCGAAGGGAGATTCAAACGCCATGAAGCTAGGCGCTCTTGCCCCCTTGGTCACTACGCCCGAGCGTCGCGCCGTTCTCATCGCCCTCTCATCCGCATACATGCTCGTGCAGCTCTCCAGTCTGCCCGTCGCCCTTTCCCTGCCCACCCTCGCCAGACACTTCGACCGCGGAGTTGACGATGCCGCGTGGATGGTCGTCATCTACCTCCTCACGCTGGGCGCTTTCGTCATGCTCGGCGCAAGGCTCGGCGACAAGTACGGGCACGCCCGCGTCTTCTTCATCGGCCTTGTGCTATCCACGCTCGGCTCCATTCTCATAGCCGTCTCCTCATCCCTGTTACAGGTCATTATCTGGCGCGGACTCACCGGCATCGGTTCCGCCCTCATCATGGGCAACGCCAACGCCATCCTCGCAGCCGCATACCCGCCCGAAGAGCGCGGCAGGGCGTTCTCCGTCCCCATAGTGGGCGCGCGCTTCGGAACGCTTATCGGTCTCGCGATATTCGCGCTGTTCCTTCAATACCTCAGCTGGCGGCTTGTATTCCTGACTTTCGTGCCGATGGGCATCATCGCCATCGCAGTTTCCAGGCCGATGCTCCTCATGCTAAAGGACGAGCCGCGCATAAACACTGCTCCGGTTGACATCCCCGGCGGCATTATGCTCGTCGTAACCTCCGTCATCTTCCTGCTTGCAGGCGCGCACCTGCATGGCGGCGAAGAGTCGTTCACAAGCTCCCAGGGCTCTCAATATCACATCGGCATGTACGCGCTCTCCTTCGTGCTTCTCGGCGCGTTCATACTGCTTGAACGCCGTATGAACAACCCACTCGTGGACTTGCAGCACTTCAAGCACAAGTATTTCTCCCTGTCCCTAGTCTCCAATGTAACCTTCCACTTCTCCATGCTGGCGACCATGACCCTCGTGCCCATCATAGTGGAGCTTGGCTACAACAAGAGTCCGATATGGGTGCCGCTCGTGCTGCTCCCCAACCAGATTATCGGCCTCGTTATGACATTCACGGCCGGCTGGATTTACGACAAGTACCAGCCCAAGTTCCTGCGCCCCGCCTCGATGGTCAGCATAGCCACCGGCTTCCTACTGCTTGGCGTCTTCATCGGCGGCGTCTCCGTAGGAGGCTTGTCGCTCGGCGGCTTGGACATACCGGCAGTATCCATTGGCGGTGGCGTACCCATCTGGTACATTCCGTTGCTCATGCTGCCAATATCATTCGGCACGGCCTTCTTCAATCCGGTCAACAACGCCATGATAATGAGTTCGCTGCCCCTGCGTCATCGCGGCTTCGCATCCGGCATGCTCGAAACCACCCGCGAACTCGGACACGCGATGGGTTCGACCGTATCCGCCACCGCGCTCGCTATGGTGCTTCCTGCCGGAATCGCTCTTCTGACCGCAGAGCAGGTCGGCCCCTTCTACCTCGAAGGCTTCAAGACCGCCGCGATGCTGGTCGTCCTGACCATGCTCACAGGCGGCATAATCGCCATGTTCCACAAGCCATACACCGAAACCCAGGCGCAGGCCACTCCCGCCGCAGCCCCCACAGGCGACGATTAGTTGTCACTCTTCCTTCTGAAGGAGGGAGGGTTAGAGCCTGCCCTGAGCGCAGCCAAGGGGATGGGGAAATTGCCAAAGCGATGTGTGCTAGAATTCGTTCGTCCTGAGCCTGTCGAAGGACACCAAAAACTTACATACTGACTAACTGAAAAACCAAATGACTACCGACAACGAAGATCTCGCCATACATATAGAAGACGTCAGCCGCTGGCATCCCCCGCCCGGCCAGACCGGGCATGGCGTACTGCTCCATACCACGCGCGGCGACATCCACATCCTTGTCCATAACAGCGCCGATCCCGAACATCGCACAACAAAGGCGATACTCTACGTCTGGGGCGCGCGTGGCGGATTCGACGGTCCCGCAAACGGCATCTACGGCAGGCTCGCGGAAGAGCTGAAGGACGAAATCACCTCCATTCGCATCGATTACCGCCTGCCCAACGTCATGACCGAGTGCGTCCTCGACACCATGGCAGGCTTGTCGTTCCTCAGCGCCACCGGACACACCGACGTGGCGCTCGTAGGCCACTCATTCGGTGGTGCGGTCGTCATAGCAGCCGCTCCGCTCAGTCCCCTTGTGAAGGCCGTGGTCTCCCTCTCCCCGCAGACCTACGGAGCAAAAAACGCGGGCGCGGTATCGCCCCGGCCCCTGTTGCTCGTTCACGGCGGCGCCGATACGCGTCTGCCGCCGAGCTGCTCCGAGCAGATCTACGATTGGGCCAACGAGCCGAAGGAAATGGTCATAATTCCCGGCGCAGAGCACAGTCTGGCCGAATGCGACGACGAACTTCAAGCCATGCTCAAAGGCTGGCTCGTTGACAGGCTTGATGCCGCAAACAGAGAAGCCTGACCTCCGCATTTACAGACATCACGCTCAGCGATATACTCTCTTGGCATCGGCAGTCACTCGATTGCCGCCTTAGAATAATCGCCAATTAACATGGCAAACTAACATCGCCAGTTAACATGGCAAACTAACATCGCCAGTTAACATGGCAAACTAACATCGCCAATTAACATCGATAGAAGGAGGGACAGAATACATGGGTGACCTTGACGGAAAAGTCGCAATCGTAACTGGCGCAGGGCGCCTCAGAGGCATTGGCAGGGCAGCAGCCGTAGAACTCGCCCGCATGGGTGCGGATGTCGTAGTGACCGGCACCGGACGCAGCCCGGACCGCTACCCTCCCGATGAGAAGGCAGTCGGCTGGCGCGACGTCGAAAGCACCGCAGACCAGATCCGCGAGCAGGGCACGCGCGCCCTCACGCTCACGGTCGATGTCTCCAGCGCCGACGATATACAGATGATGATCGACCGAACCATTGAAGAGTTCGGCAGGCTTGATGTACTCATCAACAACGCCGCCTACGCCCGCGGCCCCGACCGCGTGCCCATCCTCGATCTGCCACAGGAAATCTTCCAGCGCGTCGTGGACATCAAGATAACCGGCACATATCTCTGCACCAAGGCGGCAATTCCGCACCTGATTGAAGCCGGCGGAGGCAAGATAGTTAATATCTCCTCGACCGCAGGAAAGCGCGGCAGCGCCAACACACTCGCTTACAACGCCTCCAACTTCGCGCTGGTCGGCATGACCCAGTCCATGGCGCACGAGCTTGGACCGCACGGCATCAATGTCAACTGCGTCTGCCCCGGCGCGGTAGATACTCACCGTATGGACGACATCCCCCGCGAAAGCCGCTGGATCGAGATGGCAGCAAACACGCCAATCCGCAGAAACGGCACCGACGACGAGGTGGGCGCATTCATCGCATATCTCTGCTCCGACGCCGCAGCCTGGATTCACGGCCAGTCCATCAACATCAACGGCGGCTCCGTAATGGAACACTAGGCTCTGTTGACACGTGTTGATGTGAGACATATTGTCCCTTCCCCCTTGATGGGGGAAGGTTAGAGCCTGCCCCTGCGAAGGCAGGGGATGGGGGTGAAGTCCAAATCAAGCACAATGTTGGATACAACACCAACACCTTCTGGCAATACCGAACACTAAGCTCCGTTGACATTTGATACGCAAAACATTTTAGATTTGAGAAGTGCGATTATCCCGTCATTCTGAACGCCGCGTCCTTTCCCTGTCATTCTGAACGCAGCGCAGCGGAGTGAAGAATCTGAAATCATTGCCACTACGCCATTCACAGACTTCAGATTCTGCGCTGCGCTCGGAATGGCACAGTGGAATCGCTCGGAGTAACAAGTGGAAAACTCCAACAAGGCGTTGCTAATCGTCGATGTTCAGAACGGCTTCGTCAATGACGCCACCCGCCACATCGTGCCCAAAGTCGAGGCGCTTCAGAAGCAGTACGCGCATGTCTATGCCACCCGCTTCATAAACACCGAGGGTTCCCCATACCGAAAGCTCCTCGACTGGCATCGCTTCTACGCATCCTCCGATGATGTACCACTAGCCTTTCAGCCGGTTGATGGTGTGATTGTCATCGACAAGCATGTGTACACCTGCGTCACACCGGCCTTCCTCGATGACCTCCGCAGCAAAGGCATCGAAGAAGTCGCAATCTGCGGCATTGACACTGACGCCTGCGTCTCAGCCTGCGCCATAGGCCTCTTCGAGAACGGCATCAGACCCATCCTCCTCTCCGAAGCCTGCGCCAGCCACGCCGGCCCCGAATATCACCAGGCCGCCCTCCGCATACTCCCTCGCCTCATCGGAAAGAACCAGATCCTATGACGACACCCACCGACTGCTCCGACCCCACGGCCACTATTTCAGAGCCGCCCCCGAGCGATTTCGAGGCAGGCCTGCTACGCATACTCGCGTACCTGTCCGAGAAACCCTATCGAAGATGGATCGCCTACGCATTGATTTTTTCGATCATCTACGCCGCGCTCGCAACTGTGCTCTCGTACTCATTCACCTTTCTTTTCCACCTTTCTCTTCATTAGGCATAAGCTTTCCCAACATGGCGGCAGCGCTGGTATTTTATGGGTATGCCTCTAGGCTTGTTCCATTAGCGATTACCGTGCTCATACTTCTGAAATTGCGCAAGATTTACAGCACTCGCTGACCAATCCACTCGACAACAGAAGCCAGTAGCTCCGGAAACCCACTCGAAAGGAATGCTCATTGACGACACCCCCCGCAGACTCCAATTCCCCGGAAAACATTCCACGATCGCCCACAATCGAAGCCGCCCAAAGTGAGGCCGGACTGCGGCGAGTATTTGCCTATATCTGCGCCCGACGCCATCGTAGGTTGATTGCGTTCACCGCCGTGTTCCTGCTCATATACTCCCTAACCCGAATCCTCGTAACATTCGTGATATCCGTGCCATTTGGCCTGCTCATAGGATTTATCGTTTCTCAAGACATTCCCATCTCCTTGGAAATGCTCGGTCTGCTGCAATCCCTAACGAGCCTTATACCTTCGCTGATTGTCACCTCCTTGATATTCATGCGGCTGAGGAGAGCTTACCTGAGCTACATTCAGCCCCAACAACTCGCGGGCAAGTCCGAAACCGATTGAACGAGCACTCACCCCGATCAAACCGAAGAGCAACTCCCTCCCCTGACCCGCCCGTAAGGAATGCTTGATGACCGGTTGCCCAGACAGAATTGACTCTGTGGATTCCGCTCCCCAATCGCTGCAAAGCGAATGCGCCGAGTGTGAAGCGCGCCTACGGCACGTTCTGGCATACATCATCGAGAAACGCCGCCGCAGGTGGACTGCATCCGCCGCTATCTTTCTGCTCATCTATTATGTCTCCTCAATCCCTTTCGATTCCTTGTACTCACTCGCGTTTGATGTATTAGAGCTCGCCGGCATTGGTTCCAACGATATTTTCAGTTCCGGGATGCTCGTTCTGGTAATATTTATAACGACATTCCTGCCACCCCTCGTAATCACTCTCCTCATATTCTCTCGTCTGCGAAGAATATACAGAGGGTTCTAACCGATCAAACACTTTGGAGTGAAAACCATGCCCGAACACGATGGCCCAGAACTCGACGGCAAAGTAGCAATAGTAACCGGCGCGGGCCGTCTGCGCGGAATCGGCAGAGGCGCGGCAATCGCGTTCGCCCGTCTCGGCGCGAATGTCGTCGTAACCGGCACAGGACGCAACCCCGACCGTTACCCGCCCGATGAGAAGGCCGTCGGCTGGCGCGACATCGAAAGCACCGCCGAGCAGGTCCGCGCCGAGGGCACACGCGCCCTGCCTCTAATTGTCGATGTCGCCGACGCCACCAGCGTGCAGCAGATGGTCGAGCGCACCATCGCGGAATTCGGCAGAATAGACATCCTTGTCAACAACGCCGCATACGCCCGAGGCCCCGACCGCGTTCCCATCACCGAACTTCAGCAGGACATCTTCCAGAGGGTTCTCGACGTCAAGATAACAGGCACATACCTCTGCACAAAGGCAGTCATAGAGCCGATGATAGCGCAGGGCGGAGGCAAGATAGTCAACATCTCGTCAGGCTCAGGCAAGACCGGCAGCGCCAACAATCTGGCGTACAGCACCGCCTGCTTCGCGCAGGTCGGCATGACCCAATCCATGGCGCACGAACTCGGTCCCCACAACATCAACGTCAACTGTATATGCCCCGGCGCAGTAGATACCTCACGCGTTGACGACGTGGGCAGAGGTGAGGCCTGGCAGTCGATTGCTGACAACTTGCCCATCCGCAGGACCGGCACAGACGAAGAAGTTGGCGCATTCGTCGCCTACCTATGCACCGAAGCCGCATCCTGGATTCACGGCCAGTCCATCAACATCGACGGCGGCGGCATGATGGCCCACTAGATGGGCGCAGGGACAAAGAGGCACAGAGTGAGTGGGATGACGAAAAGGGTATTAAATTGCTACCTACTGAAGTTGCCCTAGAAGCCTTGACAAGTACAACTTGTTGGTGTAGCATAAGCTTATGCTTAAGCATAGAAATACAACAGCGACCACGATAGGAAGGAGTGTTATCTATGGACATTGACCAGTTAGTCGAAAGGCTGAAGGAGATGTATTACGGTGCCGCCAAAGGTGAAGAAGTGGCGATGATTCACCTATTTGCTATCAAGTATGCCCGTCAACTTGGTAACATCCCCAGCACAGTAATTGCGAGGCAAGCTCAACTTAAAGACACAAACAGCTACCACACTGAGATCAGCAAAGGGCGCAAGTTGGCAAAGTTTGTCGACGTGAAGCCGGAGTACAGTGATTAGCTGACTCTGTGAGAACAGTCTGCGTACAACACGAAATAAAGCTAGGCACTGATGACATTCGATACGCAAAGCGTCTTAGACCTGAAAAGTAGGTTTACACCGTCATTCTGAATCGAGCGCAGTTTACTTGTCATTCTGAACGCAGCGCAGCGGAGTGAAGAATCTTGTGTGATGGGAAAGTGATACAGTGCGGGAGTTGAGGGGTGCGGCAGGCCGTAAGAATCTTGGTCCAGAGAGACCGTGTTTTAGCAATCGCCGCCGCACCCGAGCTCATCAAAGCCCGAACAGTTGCCAGGGTCAACCAAATCCGCACCTGCAAGATAGGGACACTATGAGCACAGACATCGTAATCGGAATCGACATTAGCGGCAAGTCTCTCGACATTCACATTCTGCCCGAAGACCGAGCGCAGCGGTTCGCAAACGACGCTTCGGGCATAGGTGAATTGGTGGAGCTTGCGAAGGAGATGGAAGCGAGCCTGATAGTGATGGAAGCAACAGGCGGTCTTGAATCTGCGCTTGCCGCAGAGTGCGCGCTTTCGGGGATACCCACTGTGGTGATGAACCCCAGGCAGATAAGGGACTTCGCGCGCTCATTGGGCAGGCTCGCCAAGACGGATGCGATAGACGCCGAAGTGATAGCGCGCTTCGGCTCTGCACTGAGACCTGAGCCGCGCACGTTGCCGGACGCTCAGGAACAGCATCTTAGAGCGCTTATGACCCGCAGGCGGCAGCTCATAGACATAAGAACCGCAGAATCCAACCGTCTTGCGCGAGCCGCAGCCGCCGTGCGTCAGCGCATCCGAAAGCACATAGACTTCCTCAATCAGGAGATAGAGGACATAGACCGAGAGATAGAGAAGCTCATCAAGGAAAGTCCGCTCTGGCTGGAGAAAGCGCGGCTACTCAGGGAAGTTCCCGGCATAGGATCTGTCTCCTGCTTCACACTTCTGGGTGCGCTGCCTGAGCTGGGCAAGCTCAAAGGAAAGCAGATAGCCGCGCTGGTGGGAGTGGCTCCGCTCAACAGGGACAGTGGAGCATACAGGGGAAGGCGAAGCACTTGGGGAGGGCGAGCGCAAGTGAGGAGTGCGTTGTATATGGCGGCGATGAGCGCAAGAAGGCATAACCCCGTGATAAGAGACTTCTACGAGCGGCTGAGGGCAGCCGGAAAGAGCGGCAAGGTTGCGCTGGTGGCCTGTATGCGAAAGTTGCTGATCATACTCAACGCAATGCTGAGGGATCGAGCATCCTGGGATGCCCAGCGCTCCATAAGCCCCAATACCCATTGATAATCCAAACCTATTTCAACACAGTTGCTAAAAATCGTTGCACATACGCCATTCACAGAATTCAGATTCCCCACTTCGCCCAGAATGACAAGAGTCTAACGGGAAACGTACACCCAACCTAGCTACCCGTCATTCCTATTGGATAGTGCGAAGTCCCCTCCCCCTCGATGGGGAAGGTTAAAGCCTGTCCTGAGCCTGCCGAAAGGATGGGGGATAAAAAACCCACTCCATCACATCCATCCACGTCAGCCCTCGTCGCCCCGCATCGGCAGCACAACAATCGCATTCCCTATCACCAGCCGCGTCCCCTCTTCATTCTGAAGGAACACATCGCACTCCAGGCGCGGCTCGCCCTCCACAACATCCTTGTCAGTGATGATCCCGCTCAGCGTCAGCGGCCTGTTGTGCGGCACCATCCCACGAAACACCACATCCAGCTTCCTCAGCCGCACCGTATCCGCCCACCCCGTCAGCAGCTGCGACAGGATAGTGATGTTCATCGCCCCCGGCACGATCGCGCCCGCGAGCCCCTCGCCCTTCGCATACTCGTCGCTCGTGAACCTGCTATCCACAGGCGTCCCACCGCGCACGCTCAGAAACCGCCGCACCTGGTCCACATTCACCACCCGCTCCTGCGGCCCTATATCATCCCCGATCTCAACATCGTCGTAATAGAGTTCCGTCATCTCACTCCCACACACACAAAGTCCCTTCCGCCTCGATGGAGGAAGGCTAGGATGGGGGTGAAAACATCCCCTTCATCCTCTATATCGACGTTAGCCTGCCCGCCTGCTATTCCGCCTCACATACGACTCATCCACCAGCGCCACCGTCTCCCCGTCCTGGTTGTCGAACTTCGTCTCCCACACCGCGAACACCATCTTCCCCGATCGTCCCGTCTTCGCGTACACCTCTTTCAGCCGCGAAGTAACCTCAACCGTATCACCCGGACGTATCGGCGCAATGCTCTCGATAGCCTGCCCCGCGAAGAACCCGATGTCCCCGAACTCCAGCTTGATGTCCGGCTTCTCGCCCCCGTTCACGAACAGGTTGCAGAACGTCGGCGGCGCGATGATGCTCCCATACTCCGACTCCGCAGCCCGGGCCTCATCCACATATATCGGATTCACCTCGCCCGACGCCTGCGAGAACTCCAGCATCATCTCGCGGCTTATCTCGAAAGTCCCGATCGGAAACTCCTTGCCCAGAAAGCTCCTGTCGTAGTTGATTCCCTCGTCCGTAGTCATTGCACTTCCATTCCTTTTCAATATCGCTCGTTATTCGCATCAGTTCCAAATTTCCTTCCCCCTTGATGGGGGAAGAGCCTGCCCCCAGCGAAGGCGGAGGTTAGGATGGGGGTGAGCACTTAGCGCATCGTTACCGTCTTACGAGTCCTTCGCGTCATCCAGCAGAACCGCCCGGAATCTCCCGCTCCGCAGCAACTCCACAAGGTCCGCCTCGCTCCGCACCTCGCCATCGAACCGCGTCATGCAGCTCCCGATCGCGCTCACCACATGCGCGTCGCTGCCTCCGGTGCCCAGGTACTCCCGCTCGCCGATAAGCGCATCCGCCCGCTCCTGCTCACCCGGCCTGTTGCTCCCGTTCAGCCCCTCCACCACGCGCACGCCCTCGAACCCTGCAGCCTCACCCACATACTCGCAGAACCCGATGCCGAACCTGCCCGGATGCGCCGGCACTGCAATCGCCCCGCACTCCTCCGCATTCCGCACCAGTTCCGCCGCGTCCATCTGCACATCCCCGAAATCGATGCGGCTCGTCAGTTCCTCCGTAACCCCATACACCAGAAAATGCCCGCAGTTCGTATCAAGCTCCGACCCCTTCAGCACCAGCACGCCGCTCTCCGAGCCGAGCGCGCCGTAATCCTTATCGAAGTCAAACTTGCGATGCTCAGTCAGCACGAACCCGTCCATGCGGTAGCCCTTGCGCCGCAGCACGCCCACCCATTTCACGTACTGCTCCACCGTAGCCCGCGAATCGTCCGAGGAAACCGAGTGTGTATGAAGGTCAATAAACATCACCAGAATACTAGGCGACACACCCCCGCGCGTCAAGAGAAACCTCCCCGCTCAGACAAATGTGCCGAAACATCGCATATATAAACCCCTCTAAAAAGTCCTTCCAAGATATGTTGACACTTATATATCAGTGCGTTAATATAAGCGCATAGCAACATAAGGTCACATGTAACTCGGAGGGCGACACAATGAAAGCCGCAACCGCGCGAATCAATGCACTGGCAACCCGCATCTTCGGAGGAACCAACCCCTACCTGCTTATGTCGCTGCCGGCGCTGGTCGTTATGTTAGCCCTGTTCACCATCACTTCGCTCTGCGCCTGCATCGCCTCAGCCTTCACAGCCCGCAACATCGGCCGCTGGAAAGAGTATTCCGGCACGACAATTCAGGTCAATCCCATGTACCACGGCCTCGATGACCAGGACGCCCACACAGCGTACTAGCGGTGGCGGCGACTAAATCACCCCTAAGCCCAACCGCAGCAGGAAATCCAGCCACCCGGCGGCATCAACCCCGATCAGGGCGAGGACATCAGCGCCGGACACTGATTCCTGACATGTCCTCGCCGGTAAGTGTGGCGGCTAATTCGACAAACATCAATTCAGCTCTGGTAAGGCATCACAAACGAAAGGAACGACAATGATTAGCAGACTCATCAACCCGCATTTCGGCATATCAGCCGCATTCAGGCGGATGACAGTTCCGCTAATGGACATCGCCCTTGACCTCCCCGGCCTTTTCACCATTCATAGCGGCAGCGAGCCAACTGTCCCGCAACACTCAGAGACAGCTGCGGAAGTCGAAGCGGATCTAGCCGAAGACATCGACATCGACGACAGCATCTACATAATGCCAATCTGCCCATGGTGGTAATCGCAGCTAACCCAAAGCAAACCATTCGCCCCGCCAACCGCCACGCGAACGAGAAAGGACCGAACATGACTTCCGAAACAGCCAACAAACCGCAAGAGGCATGCCTACGTGTCTGTCTGTGGTGTGGAGATGCAGTAGTGAAGAAGAATGTCTTCTACAACCACAGGGAACAGCCCATCTGCTGGCTCTGCCTTGCCGACGCCACTCTGAATGGCCAGGTTACCCGCACCAGAAACGATTGATAAAAGGACCGATTAACGAAAGCGGTAGAACATACCGAATTATTCGACAAGCACCGCGTTTCCATAAAGTATAAACAATCGATTGGGTGAGGGTCCGGAATCTACCACGAGCCTGAAATTGATCACACCGTTGGCTCCGATAATACGCGCTTCCTGCCTAAACGCCGAAATCGCTTCCTCTGGAAGGCCCCCAGTCGATGTCCGAGAAACCGATATCAAACCCTTAAACTCCTTGATCCCTTTGGTGGGTATTTCGTCTGTGATCGAAATCAGGACGTCAGGTGTCCCAGCGATTTCGCTGATGGCCCCTGGTGCTTTGGCCTGTAAAGAATCATCGGGCGTAGTTCTGTCAGGGGTTGGGACAGCGACTCCTGACAGAACTACTACGACGGTCAGCACAGAGAAGATGAAAGAAAACACAGAAACAACCATTTATTTGAAAAATATGCTGGCGACAGCGACGGTCAGAGTTGCCATCGCTACTGTCACTGCAAACCAGTTCTCCTTTAGCCAGACCCTTTCAGGATGCTTGTATTTTTCCAGATATTCAATACCTGAAGTGGTGGGGAAATACTCCTCGTAGCCTGGCAAAGTACTGACCCCCGCTATATATCCCATCTCCTTCAAGGCGGCGAACAAGAACTCTAATGAGGGCCCTTTGTAGTTGCCTTCTCGGTCATGATCCCAGGTAGTGCTGCCACTTTCATGGTATCTCACTGGGCAAGAGTGCTCGCAGTCAGAGGCTAACTCCCTGGTCATGTGCCGAAGAAGATGAGCGAAATTGTCCCGGTAGTCCACAATTCGCCCCCTGCTTAGTGGCTTTGTCCTCGACACATTTCAAATGAATTAACGTAGAGCCTAAGGTGGAAGTGGCATGTTGCGAAATGAAAGGGTAATGGGACGGAACTAGATGAGAAAAGGCATTGGTTATGGCATTTCACAAGTTGGTCAATAGAGAAAGTTGCTGACTATCTGCAAAACAAACCCCATTACAAGGAAGATCAATGCGGCCCAAGAGAAGCGAACATAACGCTTGGCTTTCTCTTGCACTTCTGGACTGATCCCCACACTAAGGAGTTGGGCACCAGTTCTACTAACCCCTTCTGGCGGCAATCCGTAGCGGAACAGCAAGACCACACCAACGATGTCAAGTAACAGGCCAAGAGAGTTAATGCTTTTTGCCAGTGGCCAAGTAATGCATTCCATCTGAGATCTTTCCATTTGGATTTCATCAACTCAATACTAGCAGTGTGTCTCGCCACTCGATATAGAAAAGGAACCTTTGTGATCACCGATTCCACAGCCAAATCCAAGTACGAAAAGGGCATGCGAATCAGCACACCCTCTAGCGCCCGCCAATTCCAAAGTCCACATCGCTGCCATCCTATCCCAATCCCCCTCAAGCCAATTCAAGATCATCTTCAGGAATCCCGCTCAATGGCGCATTCAGCATATCGATCTGCACGTCGTAATGGGCAACGCCGGTGTCGTATCCCATTTCGTCGCTCCCCTCCAGCGTCGGCCCGGAATCCCCTCCGTTAGACTCGTGAACTTTGGTGACAGCGCCTTCGAATCCTAGAAACGCGGGGTAGTCGTACTCCACAATCCTTACTAAATCACCTTGTCTGAACTTGGCCATTATTTCTCCTCCAAACTGGTATCTCTAAACCCGTAAGAAGATAGCTGGACCGCTTAACAAAAGGAACCCTTACTCACCCAGATTACCAGTAGCAGCATTGCTATGCGAGGCAACTCCCAGAATGACGCCATACATTGGCTGACTTCCCACCCCTCCATCCACATTCCGCTCTAAGCCGAACCTCGCAAATTCCGTCTGATCTTTCCCTCCGCCCTTGACAACCCAAATGTCTGTGCGTATCATAGAACTAAATAAGTACAACCGTTCGCCGTCGGGCACGGCGGCACGCGATTCTGTGACCTCTGTGCCCTTTGTGGCTATCAGACTGACAACTGTGAACTGGAACTGAAAACTAAAGCCTATGTGCATCCCCATAAAACTACAACAGAACATCATCAGTTTCACCAAAGACGGTGAACACATCGCGCGCTTCCTCACGGAAACAATGCAGGGCAAGACCCCCGGCGTCAAAGTCAACCACCGCCTCGAAGCCGCCAAGCACCTAATCCGCTACGGCTTCCCCGACGCCGACTGCGAAACCACCTCTGACCGTCTTTCCCGCGCAGGCGGGAATCCAGTCGGGGAAGAGCAGGGCGAGGACGAAACCCCCGTCCAAAGTCCCCTCTCCCTCAGGGAGAGGGCTAGGGTGAGGGAAACAGAGATTGCAAAGCCAGTCTCCCACCTAGACATCCTCAACTACGAAATAGCCCACCTAACCCGCCACGAGACCGCCGATGGTCACACCATCGTCAACTTCCTCATCCACATAATGACCGGCAAGGACAGGCCATTCACACCCAAGAAGTTCAGGATAAAGCCCGCAGACCGCATGGCAGCCGCAAGAGAACTCCTGCGACGCGGCTTCGGAGACCTCGGCTCACGCCGCAGGCAGTCAGACATCACCGACGAAGCAAACGCCTACGACACTCTGCACACCGACCTCGCCAGGCGAATGCGAGAGTACAGCGAGCGCGGCACCGACACCGTCCGCTTCCTCTTGGAAGTGATGTCAGACTCCAACCCTGACCTAGAGTTCACCATCCATCACCGTATGTCAGCGGCACAAGAACTCCTGCGCCGTGGCTGGGACACCAACTACGACGCCATCAAGCCTAAGCACCTCCAAGACTACTGGCGCGACGAAAAAAGCACGCGTCTGTCCATAGGCCAGAAGAAGACCCAAGCCGGCCTCTCAACCACCATCGACGACTACGACAACTACGACGATGTGGATTACGAAGCCATAGCCAAAGAGATCAGAGAAGAAGAAGACCGAGACAACAACTCAAAGCCCCTTCGTTTCCAAGAGACCGTCCCATCTTCTCGCCATTCCTCCGAAAGCAGGAATCTAGAAGACCGCCGAGCCGCCAGTCCTTCCACAAAGCCCCCTCTCCCCCAGGGAGAGGGCTGGGGTGAGGGATCTAATAATTCCCTTCCCCCTCGACGGGGGAAGGTTAGGATGGGGGTGAAGAGTCCCGCACAAAGCCCGCTCCCGAACAAGGCAACCACCGTCAATGAACACGACAAAGCCATCATCAAAGAGTTCAAGGAAGCAATGCACAAGGGCGACGAGCGAGCCGCCCTCCGCGCAAAGGCAAAGTACCGCCGCATAGACGTAAAACCAGAAAAGAACATCTACGACTACGGCCCAAAAGACCCCGACCCAACCGTTGACTACTACTTCGAACCCCTAAACCCCGAAGAGCAGGTAAAGTTCGACAAAGAAGACAGACGCGAACACGGCCTGACCGAAGAAGAGATCGCGGACTATTCAAGCATGCCCGCCCCGCGCGGCATGTCGGACCCGCTAGTGCAGCTCGCCCAAACCGCCGCCGCCCACAACACCCCCATCCTCCCCAACCCGCTCGCCGCCAAGCGCAAAAACCCCACCATCCGCAGCCCCTAACCTGCCCCCTTTTGTGTCTTCTGTGCATTCTGTGGCTATTCCCGTCCCCTGACGGCTGACCGCCACTACACATTCCGCGCTCCCCGTGTTAGCCTTGTGCCGCGTGAACTCCACGCGCACAAACTCACACGGAGGACGCTAGTTATGGACTTGGGAATACAAGGCAAAGTGGCGCTCGTAACCGGCGGTAGCCGCGGACTAGGCAAAGTCGCCGCCCTCTCGCTCGCCCGCGAAGGCGTGAATGTCGCCATCTGCGGTCGCACTCAATCAACCCTCGACGGCACCGTCGCCGAGCTTGAAGCCCTCGGAGTCCGCGCCCAGGGCGTAGTCGCCGATGTCACCGATATCGACGCCATGCCCCCTCTCGCCCAGGCGGTCGTTGAGGGACTCGGCCCCATCGACATCCTAGTCAACAACGCCGGCGGCTCCCGCGCCCGCCAGGACATCGCCGACCTCCCCCTCGAAGACTTCAAGGCAGCCTTCGACCTCAACCTCTTCGGCAGCTTTCAGCTCATGCGCGCAGTCATCCCCCACATGCGCCAGCAGCAGTGGGGCCGCATCATCAACATCGCCTCCATCTACGGCAGAGAATACGGCGGCAACCTCTCCTACATGGCAGCAAAGTCCGCCCTCATCAGCGCCACCAAGCACGCCGCCATCAGCCTCGTAACCGACGGCGTCCTCGTCAACAGCATCGCCCCCGGCTCCATCTCCCACCCCGAAGGCTCATGGGAACGCTTCCAGAGCGACAACCCCCCCGAAGTCGTCGCAGACTTCATCTCCCGCAACCTCCCCCTCGGCAGGTTCGGCTGGCCCGAGCCCGTCGGCGATCTCGTCGCCTTCCTCGCCTCCGAGCGCGCCGACCTCATCACCGGCTCCTGCATCGTCGTCGACGGCGGCCAAAGCTACTCCATGATCTAAGCCAAAAGACAGGGGCAACCTCTACGGTTGCCCCTCACGAATACTTGGCAAGCCGCCCCACGACTACTACATGAGCTGGCGCAGCCGCGGGTCGAACCGGTCTCTCGCCCAGTCGCCCAGGAAGTTCAGCGACATAACGACCATGAAGATGCCGACCCCAGGGAATGCCGTCTGCCACCACGCGGTGGACACATACTGTCGCCCTTCGGAAATCAGCACGCCCCAGGCAGGCGTGGGCGGCGGAATGCCCGCCCCCAGGAAGCTGAGCGTCGCCTCCGCCAGAATCAGGTTGCCCACATTCAGCGTCGCCACCACTATGGCAGAGTTAATCACGCCGGGCAGAACATGCCTGAGAATGATTCGCGTGGGTGACGCCCCCGCTATCTTCGCCAGCGAAACAAAGTCCATCTCCTTGAGCTGCAAGGTCTGCGCTCGCACAATCCTCACAAAGCCAACCCACGAGAGCACGGCGAGCAGCACAAACACGACGCCCAGGCTCTGCCCGAATATCAGCACTGCGAGAAGAGCAACCATAAGGAACGGCAGCGCAAGCCATATATCCACGATGCGGGTAACGATTTCGTCGAATATGCCGCCTATGTAGCCGCTTATCATACCCACGCTCGTGCCCACCAACAGCCCGACGCCCAGGGAAATGGTGGCGACTATCAGCGAAATACGCGAGCCGACGATGATGCGACTGAGCACATCTCGACCAACATGGTCGGTGCCCAATGGATTCGTCCAGCTTCCGGTCTTGCACTTTACGCCCAGGCAAATCTCTAATCCGACAGGCGGTATATGCCTGCTGCGGGCGTCGGAAAGCACCGCATCGTGAGGCGCGATCTGCGGGCCGAATATACCCAATATAATCAGCACCACGATCACGGCAGCGGTATCACCGGCCAGCGCCTGATAAAGCCCCAGACTGCGGCAAATTGCCTTATGACAGGCGGATGAGCCGTCGTCCCAACTAATTCCATTGTGTTCCTTGCACCTGCCTAAGAGTACCTAATGCGCGGGTCTATCATCGCATAGAGAATATCCGCTACCACCGCGAAGAAGAGGTAGAAGAGTATGAACACGAACACCGTCCCCTGCAACAAGGGGAAGTCGTTGTCATAGACGGCTTTGTTCAACGCTATCCAGCCTATGCCGGGCCACGAGAATACCGTCTCCACTACCAGCGCGCCGTTCAAGTAGCCCGCCATCAACAGAAGGGCAGATGTCAGGGGCGGTATCAGCGCGTTCTTCAGGGCATGCTTCCAGATGACCTGAAACCTGCCAAGCCCCTTGGCGCGCGCAAGCTTTACGAACTCCGAATCCAACACCTCGAGCATCGCCGATCGGGTGAGCCGCATGATGCCTGCGGCAGCGGGCCATCCCAACACGATGGACGGCAGTATGTAATACTTGACGTGAAACCCCGAATCATCGCCACGTGTGCCGGCAGGAAGCCACTGGAGCAGAACGGCGAATAAGAAAATCGCCATAATGCCTGTCCAGAACTGCGGCAGCGCCTGCCCGAATAGCGCAAACCCCCGGCTGAGATAGTCCCATAAAGTTCCCCTGCTGG
The DNA here is from genome assembly GCA_965221045.1 of Dehalococcoidia bacterium. GTDB lineage: Bacteria > Chloroflexota > Dehalococcoidia > Lucifugimonadales > JADFKI01 > Bin90. Next base: position 2,685,735 of record OZ244863.1, on the reverse strand, counting down.
TGGCAGCTGCGACCCCCAGTGGCACGCCTACCAGGATAGCGAAAACCCATCCTCCGACGGCCAACTGGATGGTAGCGCCCATCTTGCTAAATATGATATCGCGCACTTCCACGACTCCGGAGTACAAGTGCCAGTAAATCGTCCAATCGACCACATCCATGTGCTGTTCGATGGCTGACGCCCTGTCCTGTTCCAGTTTGGTCATATTGTGCATATCCGCCAAGAAGCGCGACTCGAAGCCTGCGCCCCAACCCGGACGCGACAAGCTGGAGTCAACCAGAGGCAGGGGCCAGTGGGCGGGCCAGGTTGCGTCGTCAACAGCGCCGTTCTTCAAAGTCGGCCAAATCTGTGTGGCTCCCTGAACCTGGCCGAAACCACCGAGCCGTAGTCCTCATTCAGAATTGTGGTCTTCACGCCTATCCCCTCCCACAGCCCGGCGGTAAGGTCGCCTATGTCAAAGGAGACATCTCCAATCTCAGCGCGGTAGATGTTCGTGGAAATCTCAAACCGCACGCCGTTCGGACCCCGCGGATAGCCTGCTATGTCCAGAATCTCTTCCGCGAAAGACGGCTGGAAGGGGATGTCCCACGGCCAGGGGAAGTTCGCCATCGGAGACGCAACATTGTAGCTTGGGTACATTTCGCTGTCACCGAAGCCGTATTTCGCCATAATCGCGTCAGATGCAGTGTTTGTTATTTTCCTACCGGGATCCCATCCGCCAAAGTTCGGGCCCATGTATTCGGATGGCATGCCGGCGCCATATCCGTTAAGGATGCCGTCCACGATGCCTTCGCGGTCAAGTGCATAGGACAGCGCCCAGCGCACTAGACGCGCCTGCTCCATGTCGCTCATACCGGGTGGGTTATCTGTGTCTTCGTACTGGCAAGGCTTGTCCATTTCGCACCATGGGTTGCCTATCCAAGGATAGTCCACAATATTCGAAGGTGCGTCCCAGGGCGCAGGATCAAGAGCTTCACCCGTGCGAGCATGCGTCTGCTCCCAGAGGTTGCCAGACCACATATAGGAAGCGGTTATCCACTTGGGCTGCGGAACCATGTACCTGAAGCCCTCGGCTTCTATTTGGTCTGCGAACACCGGGTCAAGTTCAGCTATGTCCGCCTGTTTCGACTGTATCATAGCGATCCGGCTTGCCGTTTCGGGCACATGAATCCTTGTGAAACTTGCAATGTGCGCCGGATGCTTGTGGTGTTCTGTCAGAGCTTGCAGATTAGCTCGATTCTGCGGCACCCGTTCCTCAATGATGAAAGGCCCCGTGCTCACCAGATTCTGCTTCATCCACTCCTTTCCCATCGTGTCATACGCATTCTTGCTATAGACGCCCGGCCCTTTGCCATACTCACTGATGGAATCTTCCAAGTTGAAGGCGCCAATCACCACGCCCTCTGCTGCGTCCATCCTGAAGGTATAGTCATCAATGACCGTCGCCTCTCCAAATGCGGCGGCCAGGTCGCCGCCAATGCGGAATGTTGAGTTCACATTGAGAGTCGGATTGGCGTCATTCGGGAACCACACCCAGTCGTGGGCGGTCATCTCACCAAAGTCCTCGGACACTCCCACCGGAGAATTGAAGGATACGCCTTCCTTGAGTTTGAAGGTAACTCCCTTCAGGTCAGGGTCAACCTGGAATGACTCAGCTGTCTGAGGAGCCATCAAGTTGTCACCCTCTCTGACGAAGAGCGTTTCGGCAAGTCCCAAGCTGACGTTCACCCATTGGGGATTGTACCCAGCTTCGTTAGGGAATCCCGCCAGCGCATCAACCTGGCTGGCGGCCATGTTGATATGCGCGGTCTGTCCCATTGATCTGCCCGGCGCGGCTTTCGTAACGGGAGCCCGCGGAGGAGCGACTATCGGCGCTGCTGTAGGCACCATCACCGCTGTGGGGCAGCATCTTCGTTAACAATGTCAACTGGATGCCCAGCGAATTGGACACATTTCTCCCGTGCATCCTCGCGAATGGTAAGTGCGAATTGGCAAGCTCATTGCGCTATCTCGTTGCGCTATAATGACATGCACGCTAATCTGTTTATACGAGGCACATCGCTTGTAATTTCCTTAATCCAGTAGATTCCATACTTTTCATAAGTTTATGAAGAACGAGGTTGCTCAAAGAACTGCGCCGTCCTTCCGCCCTGCTTCTGGAATACCGCTTTTCGGCGCACTAGCCCAAAGTTTCAAGAGTGCTGCCGGCACATCTGCGGGTGTTCAGTTGCTGTTGTGGGAGATTGTCGCATACGGCACATTGCTGGTAATCGCGGCTGCGATGCGCCTGTGGGACCTCGGCCAGCGGGCGGTACACCACGACGAAAGCCTTCACTCATTCTACTCATGGCAACTTGCGGAAGGTCAGGGCTTCAGACACGATCCACTGATGCACGGGCCTCTTCAGTTCGAAGCAAACGCTGCCATATTCTTTATATTCGGTGACAGCGATTACACTTCCCGCCTGCTTTATGCCATAGCCGGTACTACGCTTGTGGCTCTGCCGATGTTCTTTCGCAGCAGACTCGGCAGGCTCGGCGCGCTCTTCACTTCTGTCATGCTCGCCTTTTCGCCTGCGCTATTGTACTTCAGCCGCTTCGCGCGCAATGACATTCTGATGGCTGTATGGGTATTGGGTCTTGTCATCTGCATGTGGCGCTACATAGACGAAGGCAAACACCGCTATGTCTATATCGCAGCCGCGCTTCTTGCGCTTGCATTCGCAAGTAAGGAAACCTCTTATCTCATCACCGCACTGCTCGGCCTCTTTCTCACGCTGTGGGTACTATATCGGAATGTCCCACGCATCTTGGAAAAAGCAGACATCCGCATCGCCGAAACCACGACTGTCGCTGCCATTGGCCGCTTAATATCGGCGTTTTGGAATCAGGGCAAGAGCTTGTCGTCGTTGCGGGGACCTGTTGCGTTTCTGCTGATCCTTATGACGCTGTCCCTGCCAATGTGGTCGGCGGCTATCGGCATATTCCAGGACACGGCGCTACTAAGCTGGTCTAACCTGACATTTGTTGCTCACGATGGCAATGGAGCGGTTGGATCGCCGACAGGCGGAGCTATTCTTATTGCTTCGCTGATAATGGTTACCCTCATGGGCGTGTCGGTTGCTGTCGGTTTCCTATGGGACCAGAAGGTATGGCTGATTGCCGCCGGCATTTTCTATGCTATCTGGGTGCTTTCGTACTCCACATTCTTCACGAACTTAGGAGGAATCGAGTCAGGAATGTGGCGCGGTCTGGGCTATTGGATAGCCCAGCAGGATGTAGCCCGGGGCAACCAGCCATGGTACTACTACTTTGTCATTACACCGCTCTATGAGTTTCTGCCATTGGCGCTGGCTATCGTCGCCGCGGTGTACTACTGGATTAGAAGACAGGCGGACGCGTTCACGCTATTCCTTCTGTACTGGTGTGGTATGACGCTGTTGCTGTTCACGATAGCGAGCGAAAAGATGCCCTGGCTGCTCGTGAACATCACCTTGCCGCTTATCGTCCTTGCCGGCAAATTTCTGGGTGATGTGGCATCAGGCATTGATTGGCGCAAAATGCTATCCTTGCAGGGCTTGTCTATTGTCGCTGGCGTTCCTGTACTCATAGCTGCGATTTACACGCTTGCGCTTGCGGGCACCGGTGACGATGAGAACGGGGTTGCAGTCGGAATTGTTGCAGCGCTGGCGATTGTGACTCTCGTCGGCGGAGGTCTATATTTGGCACGCCGCGAGGGGATCGCGCAAATAGCAAAGATCGCGGCGATTCCTACCGTGCTAGTGCTGCTTTTGCTGACCGTGCGCGCATCCGGCATGGCCGCGTACAGTCATGGAGATGTGCCCGTAGAAATGCTGGTTTACACGCAGACTTCGCCAGACATACGGCTGCTTGCCGAAGAGTTCCGAAGGGCTGACGGCTATGCGGGCGAAGACAACGGCATCTCCGTGGATGTTGATGATACTAGCGGGTTCACATGGCCCTGGGCATGGTATCTGCGTGACAGCAGCCGCTACCATGCCAGTTATAGGAGCATTGAGGGCGAAGTCTTTGCAGATAAGTCGCCGACTGCCGCGGTGTTGCTCGTGCATTCAAGCAACCAGGAAGCGGTTGAACCGTCGCTGCAAGGGCTGTACACAGACGGCCAAAGGGTTAAGCATCGATGGTGGTTCCCGGAGCATACTTATCGCAATCTCTCGCTTGAGAGGATTGCGAGTGGGCTGGTTAACCGCGAGACGTGGCGCACTGTGATGGACTATTGGCTTTACCGTGATGGTGTTCGTCACAACATAGGCAGCGAGGACGCATATGTCCATTTCGACCCGGACTTCCCGCAGACCTTCAAGCCGATTGCCTCTACGGAGTGACTTAGAGAATCCAGAAATGGACTTGCCATGGGGAGATTTGCGATATGACAATAAAGCCGGTTGAGGGATGGGCGGATGTGCGCGACCTCCGAATGCGATACGTCGACTGGGGCGGTGATGGCATGCCTGTGCTTGCACTGCATGGGCTGGCATCGTCGGCGCACTGGTACGACATCGTGGCTCCCATGTTGAGCGATCGCTTTCACATCATTGCCCCAGACCAGCGCGGCCACGGACAGACAACGCAGGCGACCAGCGGCTACGATTGGCATTCTGTCGCGTCTGATGCGATAGGACTGCTGGATGTGCTAGGAATCGAGAAAGCTATCGTATTCGGGCACTCTTGGGGCGGTAATGTAGCGGTAAGCACTGCGGCGCACTTCCCGGAGCGCGTCAGTGCACTTGTCATGATTGACGGCGGATTCTTCAGCCCTCAGATGCTGCCGGGGACCTCTTGGGAAGCGTTCAGCCATAGGCTTTCCCCGCGCAATGTGTCCGGCTCACGCGCCGAGTTTCTGGAGCGAATCGGCGGGCAGCTTGCGATGTGCTGGAACGATGAGGTGGAGCGCATCGTGCAGACGATGGTTTACGAGAGCGACGAGCAGATTTATGACATATTGCGTCCGGAAAATCAGGCGCAGGTAATTCGCGCGATGTGGGACGATCCCGCATCAGACGCTTGGTCGAAAATTGAGTGTCCTTCGCTGATTGTGCCTGCCGGTCCATCCCCGGAGCGCGCCAACACCGAATTTGCGCTCAACCGCAGGCGAATGGTGCAGCTCGCTGCGGATGGCATCCCGAACTGCCGCGTACAGTGGATACCGGAGACCGTCCATGACATCGGGTATCACAAGCCGGAGGAGTTGGCGCAGGCAATTTTGAACTTCCTTGATGCTGAGGTAGCCGCGGAGAGCTAGGCCATCACCCGACCAGGTTAGGTGGCGTTCCGGTTGCTCGGAATTCCCGAATGATACGCACTGTCTCTTCGGCGATTGCGCGCTGCGCCTCGGATGTCTGACCGCCTATGTGGTGTGTGCCAACTACGCCCTCAAGCGCGAACAGTGGATTGTCAATTGTGCCGGTTCCTGATGACGGTTCGCCCTCGAAGACATCAAGTCCGGCCTTGATCCCACGCTCCTGTACTGCCCAGGCCAAAGCGTCTTCATCCACAACTTCGGCTCGGGATGTGTTAATGAAGATTGTGCCTTCCCGCATCGCATCGAAGAAGGCGCGCCCAGCGAGCACCCGCGTATCCTCAGTCAATGATACATGCACGCTAACTATGTCAGAGGCTTTTGCAACCTCAACGGGTGAAGATCTGCGTTCTATCCCCAGCTCGGCGGCGGCATCATAGGTCAGCGAGCGGCTCCAGCCTATGACGGATATGCCAAAAGCCTTGGCTCTTGGAATCATGGCCCGACCGATGCGTCCCACACCGACCAAACCGAGCGTGCTACCCGCGAGCCCACGCGCGCTGCTGTATGACGCCTTGCGCCAGACTCCACGCCGCAAGTCTGCAGAGTTCGCAGTGATTTGCCTGTCCAGCGCAATAATCAAGCCGAATGCGATTTCTACGACTGCGTTGGAGTTCTTGCCCGGGCAATTAGCAACAAAGATGCCGAGCGATTTGGCGGTTTCCACGTCGATGGTGTTGAAGCCGGCGCCCGCGCGTATCACCAGAGCAAGCCGCCCCGCTCGCAGCATCTCAGAGGTGACGCGCGTACTTCTGACCACAAGCACATCCGCATGAGTGTCGGCAATTGCCTGAGTGAGCGCATCGTCCCGCGCATCCGGCGCGTAGCAAACTTCAATTCCATCGGCATGCAGGCTTGCGCGTGCATCTTCAGAAAATCGGTCTGCGATGAGTACGCGCATCAGAACCCCGCACGCTTGTCGCACACATACAGAAAAGGCTCATTGCCAAGAAAGCGGCGCATGTTCTCGCGGAATATTTGCCGCCTCCCTTCATACATCTCCGGTGTCAGAGCGGATGCATGCGGCGACAGGACCACGTTGTCGAGTTCCCATAAAGGGCTTTCCTGCGGCAGTGGTTCAATAGCGGTTGCGTCAATACCCGCCCCAGCAATTCGGCCTTCACGCAAAGCATCGGCAAGTGCGTCTTCGTCCACGATGCCGCCCCGTGAGATCACGATGAGATATGACGACGGCTTCATCAGCCCGATGCGCCGACGGTCTATCATCCCGTGCGTCTCCGCAGTAAGCGGAGCAGTCACTACGAACCAATCACACATTTGCATAAGTTCGTCCAGGCGCTCCATTCCCCACACTTCCCTGACCTGTGGCGGCGGTGTAACAGGGTTGATGTCCGCAGCGTACACGTCAATATCGAATCCGTAGGCGCGCCGGGCGATTGCCTTGCCGATATCACCCAACGCAAGGATGCCCATTGTGCTCCCCGAAAGCTCCACGAACGCGTGTGAATACTTTTCTGCCTCCCATCGGCTCAAACGCTGGTCTTCCGCCATCTCTCTACCCCTGTGGGACAGAGATAGCATCATCCAGAGCACATGATCGGCCATGGGATTGGCATGTGGGCCGCGTGCGTTGGTCAGCACCACATCGCTGTCTGCGAGTGTCGGCATCTCCGCCATTATCTTGTCGATGCCAGTACCGGGGCAGTGTATCCAGCGCAGTCGTGATGCGGCCTCTACCACATCCGGACTATCAGGCCAGCCGCAAATCACATCGGCATCCGGCGCTTCTCGAAACTGTTCCTCGATTTTCGTGGCCGTAATGAACTCAACCTGCGGAAACTCAGCTTGCAGTTGTTCAACGAAGCCTTCACCCAGGTGGGCGTCTGTCATCAGCACTTTCATGTTCTGCTCCTCTTCCGCTCCTCCTAATTTGGGCTATCATATACTGAATATACAATAACGACTATGCAAGAAGCCTCGCCTGATTCTCAGCGCGAGGCTTCTTTGTCACCGTTGTGAATTGATGCGCCCTAATGGACGCAGGCAGGAGCGCTATGCGTCCGTGCGACGGTCATCGGCTGGAGTAAAGATTGAGCCCTCGGGAAACTTGGGGTATTGCGCGGTATTGCGCTTGAACAGCCTGTTGCCGATGGCATTGAATGCCACTACGCCCGCGATGCCCACCGGAATGCCCATCAGGAAGTTCCTGCGCGAAATCCGGTTTTGCTCCTTGTTGTCCATACTCTTCAATACCCTCCAATTTCAATGCTGTTAGCTGGTGCCTATTATACGCAACCCCTTGTATGGCAGGCAAGCACATAACGGAAGGCTGTTACTGCCGATGCCATGATACTAGACTGCTTGCTGACGAGACTGCTTGCTGACCAACAAGCCGAGCATGATGTAATATTGCCATTGAGTTTGCGCGCCGTTGGATCAGCCATATCGAAGTGAGGAGTCACGAATGAGCATGCCGCTAAGCGGAATCAGGGTGCTTGACCTATGCATCATACTTGCGGGACCCACCTGCGGAAGAACGCTTGCCGAGTATGGCGCAGAGGTCATCAAGATAGACAGCTGGTTTAGACCGCCGACCGACAGGCAACTGCACGATGTCGGCAGAGGAAAGCGCAGCATCTGCCTCGACATCACAAAGCCGGCCGGCTCTGAAGTGTTCTATCGGCTTGTGGACTCCGCCGACGTCATTTTAGGCGGTTTCCGCAAAGGCGTGGCCGAGCGACTGGGCATCGGCTACGAACAGATACGGCAGCGCAAGCCGGACATCGTGTATCTCGCAATCAACGCCTTCGGTCAGGAAGGCGCGTGGGCGAACCGCCCAGGCTACGAGCAGAACGCTCAGGCCGCCACGGGCGTGCAGATTCGAAATGGTGGGCGAGACTCAGAGCCAATCCACTCGCCCTATACCTTCAACGACTATGGCACTGGCTTAATGGGCGCTTATGCCGTAATGCTAGCCCTGTTGCAGCGGCGTAGGACGGGTAAGGGACAGTTCGTGCATACTTCGCTGGCGCAGACCGGCTCTACATTCTCATCGCCTTATCTCGTTGATCACGACGGCTACAAGCGCAACGAGGTAGAAGGGACCGAGGCACGGAGGTCCGATGCTCTAAATGGACTGTACGAGGCATCTGATGGCTGGTTCGCAATCGCTGATGCCGACTGGCAGGCAATCGTAAGCCTCGACGCATTCGCCCATCTGTCAGAGCGCGAAGAGTTTTCGGAAGATGAGCGAAGGAAAAGGAACGACTCTCTTCTGTCGGAGGAACTTGGCGCGATATTTGCTCAGAGTAATTTGGAGGATTGGCTGACTGAACTGCACTCTGTCGGATTAAATGCAGTCAGGAATGACCAAGTTGCCCACATCTTGTCCGACGACTACCCACGAGAACAAGGGCTTATCGTGGAAGAGGTCAACCCTCTACTAGGTGAGGTAATCCATGCCGGAGTTTCGCCTCGCCTTAGCAAGACACAACCGATTCTGGGGGAAGCACCTATATTCGGCGAGGAGACCGAGGCGGCACTACTCGAACTGGGATACGAGGTAGAGGAAATTGATGCCCTGCGCGCCGAGGGCGTGATTCCGCCTGTCGCATAATTGACCGTAGGTCGCTCCAGCTATTCTTCATCCGGCGGGAAGTCCATGCCGATGTGTCCCATGCGCTCCAGTTCAGCATACTCCTCGTCGCTCACGCCCAGCACCTGCTTATAGACATACTCATTGTCTTCGCCCAGTCGCACCGGGCCCCGTCTTATCTTGATAGGCATATCGGACATCTTGTAGGGCGCACCCACATAAAGGTGCGAGCCGCCCACATCTTCGTGATACACCTCCTCGAAAATACCTCGCTCTTGGAGATGCGGGTCGGCGAAGGCGTCCCTCTGGTCCATAATGGGTCCGGCAGCTACACCCGCCGCCTGAAGTTGGTGCATTACTTCATAATGCCCACGCTGGCGAGTCCACTCGGAGATTAGAGCATCCAACGTCCGCTGATTCTCATAGCGGCTGGAATGAGTCTTAAACCGTTCATCGCGCGTCCATTCCGGGCTGCCGATTGCACCGCAGAATGCGTTCCAATCGGCAGTATCGAAAAGAGTAATGTTCACCCATCGGTCATCTCCGGCGCATGGGTAGCATCCCTGAATTGCGCTTGTGTGGCGATTTCCAATTGTGCTGCTATTGCGCTCGTTCATCGAGTAGTCCATGAAGAAGCGACCTGTGTAAGCGATCATGTTTTCCGCCTGAGCGAGTTCGATTAGCTGCCCCTTGCCCGTTCGTTTGCGAAAGTGGAGGGCCGCTAACATGGCAAATGCGCCCTGCGCTCCACCTGCGGCGTCGGCCGCGAACACATTGGTGCTGGAGGACTGGTCCATATCCTCGTAGCCGCGCAATATCGTATGGCCGATCACGCCTTCCATATGCACTCCGAGCGAACGATGGTCGCGGTATGCGCCGCTGTTCCCGTAGGCGGGCATGCGAAGCATGATGATACGCGGATTGATCTTTCGCATCATTTCGTAAGATATGCCCAGCTTATCCATCGTCTCGGTAACGTTGTTCTCTACAAAGGCATCGCTTACTGCTACGAGACGCTCAAAGATGTCCATGCCTGACGGCTGTGTCAGGTCAACAGTAATTCCCAGCTTGTTGCGACCATGCGCATTGAAGAGAGGGTAGCGATTCCAGGGACGCTTGCCGGGTTCTCGTCCGGGCATCGCCGCGACGAACGCAGGCAGCCCCTCTATAGCTTCTTTTGGCGGGAAGGGTATATAGCCGCGCGTGATGGGCGGCAAACGCTTTATGGATTCGAGGCGGATAACCTCCGCGCCCAGGTCCGCGAGGAGAGTGGCGCAGTACGTGCCCGCCCAGACGACTGTCATATCCAGAATTCTAATGCCTTCGAGCGGCAATCTTGCCATGCTGCACATCTCCCGTCGCTATATGACGCCCTGAGCTCGAAGCGCGGCAATGTCTGCGTCAGAATATCCGAGCGCGCCCAGCACCTCATCCGTGTGCTGCCCTAGCAGCGGCGCGGGTCGCCGAATGCTCCAAGGCGACTCGCTCATTACAAACGGTCTTCCGGGATATAACAGCGTTCCAGCGACAGGATGGTCGAACTCTGCGAAAGCTCCCCTCTGCCGAAACTGTGTATCGTCCACAAGGTCTGATGTTGTGTTTATCGGTGCGCTCAGCACGTGCGATTCCTGAGCCAGTTGCCAGATTTCCTGCTTGGTTCGTTCCAGACACCAGGAAATGAAGTACGCGTTGAATTCGTCCTCAAGTTCAGGGTCATACTGCGCTTCAGGAGCGTACCAGCGTTCTTCAAGCAGCACATCGGGGGCGCCCATCATAGCCACAACGCGGTCGAAGTAGTTACGTCCCCCCGCAATCTGCACATAGCCGTCGAGGCAGATAAAAACGCCGTTGGGATAACCGCCCGCAGTGGCTGTAGCGCTGCGCTTGGAGATTTCGCCATTGTACTGGTATGCCAACAGCATGCTCATCCTACGGTCGATCGACCCAACCTGCGTCTCCATCAGAGACACATCCACATGCTGGCCGTCATCCGCGAATACCGCGCCCATTGTGGCAGTCGCAGCAATCGCGCCAGCCTGATATAAAACAAGGTTTTCGCCTAGTTTTAGGGGCTCGCGGTCTTCAAGTCCGGTCGAGTACATCTCCCCGCCCATTCCATAGATGATGAGGTCAGATGTCCTGAGGTCCCGATATGGGCCGGTCTGCCCGAAGTTGGAGATCGAAGTCATTACTAGCTGCGGATTGATTACACGAAGCGTGTCATAATCCAGTCCAAACTTCGCCATCTGACCGGGGAGGAAGCTCTCCACCACTACATCAACTTCCTCAACTAACTGCTTCACGATGGACTGAGCCTGCTGGGACTTCAGATTCAGCGTGATACTGCGTTTGTTGGTGTTGAGGTGGAGAAACATGCCGCTCTTCTCAGGATGAGGCACATCACCGGGGAATGGACCGATGCGTCGAGCGCCGTCGCCGTCCCCAATTCTTTCGACTTTCAACACATCCGCACCGTGATCCGCCAGCAACTTCGTCGCATAAGGCCCAGCGATGTAGTGCGTAAAATCCAGAACGCGAAGATCGGATAAAGCGCCGTTTCCACCCTGCGTATCCGTCAATTCCAGCAAGTCGCTCTCCAATTGCAGATAGTCATGAAGTCATTCGTCCCCATGATGCCCTCAATAACAAACCCTTTACCCAGCTCTGCTTTAGTCAGTCATGATCGTAATTTTGGCCATCAACGCTCAAATTGCAGCACATTTTAACTCAATCAATCGCTTTAAGTAAGCGTGCGACTTTGAGCTTCAAGGATGGCAACGTGCAATCATCGTTCTACAAGAGCATGTGTCAGAGTAACGCAGATAGAAATTGAAGCCGTTGGCGAGGAACTAACACACATGGAATCAGAGGTGATCTGAATCAGCCATGCCGCAGTTGTGAACTGTCCTCTCATAATTCTTCCATGAGAGGAAAAGGAGAAATACCGATGGCCAAGATGATTGGCGGTGAAGCTCTAGCGAAGTCTCTGGCAAATGAAGGCGTAGAGGTCGTTTTCGGAATCCCGGGCATACAGATATACGGTATTGTGGCAGGTCTGCGGGACGAGCCAAGTATTCGCATGATATCTACTCGGCATGAACAGGCGACGACATACATGGCCGATGGATATGCCCGCGCATCCGGAAAGCCGGGAGTCGCACTCGTGGTTCCGGGTGCGGGGCTTTATAACGCCGCAGCCGGCCTGACTAATGCCTTCTCACGCTCTACGCCTGTGCTCCTCATCGCGGGCCAGATTCCGCGTGGCGCAATCGGCAAAGGCCTCGGCGCTGTGCATGAGATCCCAGACCAACCAGGCGCTGTGCGCGGCGTGACGAAGTGGCAGCGGCTTGCTATGAGGCCCCGAGAAATCCCTGATGCGGTATTCGAGGCGTTCAGGCAGATGCGCACGGGGCGTCCTCGTCCTACACTGGTTGAGATACCGCCGGAGGCAGGGGTGTAGCAAGAGGAGGTCGTACTGCGAAACCCTGCTCGCATTTCACGTATTGTGCCGAGCCCTGAAGACCTCCGCGAAGCCGCTCAAGTCATCGCGCACTCTCGTCTCCCACTAATATACGCCGGTGGGGGAGTCGCGCGCTCAGACGCGGAAGAAGCTCTCATCAGGTTGGCAGAGGCGACGAACATACCTGTCGTTACTTCCAGCGGTGGCAAAGGAACCATACCGGACAGCCATCCCTTGTCTTACGGCTCCTGTTTCAGCCCTCGCGGCGAGATGCAGGAGATGAACCAGCTTTACGAAGTGATGCAGTCAGCCGATGTAGTGATAGGAATCGGGGCGCGCTTTTCGCTGGGCAATCCTGCCGGCGAGTCGTCCACGCTGGTAAATATCAACATAGACGACGGCGAGCTCACAAGAATTCAGTCAAACACCATTCCACTACACGGTGACGCCAGAGCTACGATAGAGGCATTGATTCCCTACCTGGTCGAGGCGGGAGCGGGAGAACACCCTTCACCCGCCGAGGCCGTCGCCGCCGCGCGCAGTCTGATTGCCTACTACGACATCAGGCTCAGGGAGCCTCAGTATCCAGTTATGGAGGCGATGCAGAAGGGCATCCCGGAAGACGCCTTCATAGTCTGGGATGTTACGCAGTTCGGCTACTACGCTCGCACTCACTATCGGGTGAACCAACCTAAAACATACATTGATTCCGGCTACTCGTTCAACCTAGGCTATGGATTTCCGACTGCTCTAGGAGTAAAAGTCGCAAAGCCCGACCGTCCTGTGCTGTGCGTGACCGGAGACGGCGGATTCATGTTCAACGCATCCGAACTATCCACGGCTGTCAAGTACGGCATTAACCTCGTCACCGTAGTTTTCAGGAACGACTCATACGGCAACGTCGCGCGCGACCTCGACGAGTTTTTTCAAGGAACTTACGGGACCGACCTACACAACCCGGACTTCGTCAAGTTCGCCGAATCATTCGGCGCAGTTGGAATGAGAGCGGAAGACCCAATGGAGCTGGAAACGCTTATTCCGCTAGCCCTGGAACGCAATGCGCCGGTGGTCATAGACGTGCCCTTCGGAGAAATGCCGATACCGCGCGCGCCGCAGATTGCATTTGTCTATAATCTGCCCTGGACGACTCCCCAAGAAGGGCTGATAGTGTCCTGAGCCGAACATGCCTTACTATGACAAGCCGACCAATACACATGAAACCGCCCTCCAACATCCAAGTTGAACGTTAGAGGGCGGTTCTAAATGCTTGACAAATCAGCTAGCCCCTTTTGGGCAGTTGTCGACTAATAGGCGTGCGGCTGCACGGAAGCGGCGATTGACATCTCGATGTCACGGATGCCCTTGGACAATGCCTGACCGATGAGGTCGAGCCTGCGCACCTGGTCTATGCGCTCACCCACATTGTCCAACTCCCGGCTGGATAGCAATCCCTTGAATATGCCGCACGCATCCGCCAGACAGATGATAACGACATCGCGCGGGCTCGGAATTTCGTCGCTGAAAAGCACGCCCATAATTCGCAGCTTCACCTCGCGCTCCGCAGTGCCATCGATGGACGGGTATCGCCTAGAGCGGAACACCCAGAGGAAGCGGTCGTCCTGAACTTCAAGAATACCCTGATCAATAAGTCTCTTCAGCGCCTGTTCGCGGATGGAGTCCGCGCTGTCAGCTGTGTGCTCCAGCCAGAAATTGGTAGTACGCTCCTTGCCGGCAACGATGTCGGCAAGCGTTGGGTCAAGCAGGGCGTCTCCTGTCGGCGTATCATCAATCAAAATCAAACCTTCAAGGTCTGTGTCGATTCGGTTTTCCAGCGCCAGGTCCATCAGCACTCCACCGGCGAGCGCGTAGTCCAATGACCACTTGGGCACACGCGCAAACCTTCCGTCTCCGTCGTTGAGCAGCAACAGAATGGTTTCCTCAGCAAATCTCAGCATTATCCTCCCCATTTATACACTCCAGCACCGTGCCGGACTAAGAATGCTACCGGTATCACAGCGTATTACATGATTCATAATAACATGATAATATGCGCGAACAATACGGCTGAAGACTCAATTGAAGCAAATTGACGACCTCCGCCGCCTCGGTTCATTCCGCCCCATGTGAAAGAACGGAATGACGACATCTCCGGTAGCGAGACTGTTAAGTTGCACTTCTTTTAGACCAAGGAAATTGGGTAACTCATCTGAGCGGCTGAGATGGAATTTGACGCTTACAGCCTTGATGACTCCATCTACGACGAAGTGTTTCTTCCTGACGGAACACCTCGTGAGCATTGCGCTCAGCTTTATCAGACTTTGCATGAATTCTCCTCAGAAGAACGCTACGCTATTCAAGAACGAGTTTCCCGTTCATTTTCCAACGAGGGCATCACTTTTACCGTTTATGGGAATGAGGAGGCCGAGGAACGAATTATTCCCATTGACTGCGTGCCACGAATTATGCCCGCATCAGATTGGCAGAGCATAGAGAGTGGCTTGACCCAGCGCATCAAAGCCTTGAATCTATTTCTGGAAGATGTGTACGGTCAATCCCGCAGCAAGGACCTCTACGGGGTATCGCGAATTGTCCATGACGGTGCAATCCCGGCCGATGTAGTGCGCGAGTGCCCTCAATATCGCGCCGAGATGTCCGGCTTCTCAGCTCCCTACGGCGCGTGGGTTTCCATATGCGGCTCCGACATAGTGCGTACAAACGATGGGTTCATGGTGCTCGAATACAATCTTCGAGTACCTTCCGGTGTTTCATACATGATAGCGAACCGCAAGGTGGTGAAAACGAGTTTGCGGCGCCTATATCGCCGCTCGCGAGTTCGAGAGGTAGAGCGCTACGGGAGAGTTCTGCTTGAGACACTATGCGAGCTGGCTCCGGACGGTCGATCCGATCCGACTATCGCCCTACTAACTCCCGGCGTATATAATTCCGCCTTCTATGAGCATATGTTCCTGTCCGGCGAGATCGGCGCCGAACTGGTGCAAGGGCAAGACCTACTGGTGGACAATGGCTTCGTTTATATGCGCACGACCAAAGGCCTGCGACGCGTGGACATCATCTATCGCCGCGACGACGACGATTTTATTGACCCCCTCGTATTCAGACCTGACTCCATGCTCGGTGTTCCGGGGCTGATAGATGCCTATAAGCACGGCAATGTGACGGTAGTAAATGCTCCGGGCACGGGCGTCGCCGATGACAAGAGCGTGTACGCGTTCGTGCCCGATATGATTCGATACTACCTGAGCGAAGAGCCTCTTTCTTCTGGCCAATGTGGAAACATACCTGTGCCGACGGCCTGAGGAATTAGAGTACACACTTGACAATCTGCACGAGCTGGTGGTGAAGCGCGTGGGTGAGTCCGGCGGATATGGCATGCTCGTCGGCGTTCAGGCGTCGGTCAAAGAGCGAGACGAATACGCCAAACAGGTGCGGGCTAATCCCGCGGACTTCATTTCGCAGCCTACCTTGGCGCTGTCGCAATCGCCCTGCTTCATAGACGGACGAATTGAGCCTCGGCATGTTGACCTGCGCCCGTTTGTGCTGCACGGACAAGAGACACGCATAGTGCCCTGCGCTTTCTGCCGCTTCGCTCTGACACGTAGTGGTTTGGTGGTGAACTCAAGCCAAGGAGGTGGCGGTAAGGACCTGTGGGTCGTGGAAAACTGACTGAACAAGTCGCCAACATACAAGTTCGATAAATGCTAAGGGCTATTCACTTAATGGTCATTGAGTGTAGGAGAGAATTCAGCCATGAGGACATTCGCAAACGTCTTTTCGCGCTACAGGTTTGCGGTACTGGCGGCATTGATATCCGTATCAGTTGTCTGCCTATTCGTCAGACCGAACTTAGCCTACGCAGCAGGAGTTGACGACGAAACAAAGTTCGTCTTCAACACTTTTTCATTTCTCATTTGGGGCGCGCTGGTCATGTGGATGTGCGCGGGCTTCACCATGCTCGAATCGGGCTCGGTGCGTACAAAGAACGCCTCCACCATCTGCCTGAAGAACATCGGCATTTACTCAATCGCAGGGCTGGCGTACTTCATTGTCGGTTATAACCTGATGTACGTTGACATTGTTGGAGGCTTCATCGGCTCATTCAATCTCCTGTATGGCTCTTCAGCAGATGAGATTGCATTGCTCGGAGGTGACCAATCTGCAACCGCAGCCGTTGTCGAGAGCGGTTACTCCACCATGTCGGACTGGTTCTTCCAGATGGTCTTCGTTGCGACTGCCGCCTCCATCGTATCCGGCACGCTGGCTGAGCGGGTCAAGATGTGGCCATTCTTCCTCTTCACCCTGATCCTGACCGCTTTCATCTACCCTGTCGTAGGAGCATGGACATGGGGTGGCGGCTGGCTTGATCAGATGGGATTCAAAGACTTTGCCGGTTCGACCATAGTGCACAGCACAGGCGGATGGGCGGCTCTTGCAGGCGTTCTCGTAGTCGGACCCAGGCTCGGCAAGTTCCGCCGCGACGGTACTGTAAGGGCGACACCACCGTCAAACGTACTGGTAGTAACACTCGGCGTGTTCATTTTGTGGTTCGGCTGGTTCGGCTTCAACGCAGGCTCGCAATTGGCATTGGGTAGCGCTGCGGATGTGGTAGCGATGAGCATCGTAATGGTCAACACCAATCTGGCGGCGGCAGCGGGCGTAATGGCCGCTCTTGCTGTATCACGCCCAATACTTGGAAGGATGGACTTGATCGCAGGATTGAACGGAGCAATAGCAGGTCTTGTGTCAGTCACCGCTGCTCCTGATCTAGTTGACCACCACTGGGCAATCATAATTGGAGCTGTGGGGGGAATAGTCTTAGTGCTGGCAGTGAAACTCTTGGAAAAGCTCAAACTAGACGACGTAGTTGGGGCGATTCCTGCACACTTGTTTGCCGGAATATGGGGAACATTGGCCGTAGCTATAAGTGGTGGTCAAATTCTTGTTCAGTTGATTGGAGTGCTGGCGGTCGGAGCGTTTGTATTCGCAGTCTCATGGGTGCTGTGGAAGGCGCTCGATATGGCGTTCAGTGTGCGAGTGTCGCGCACTGTGGAGCGCATGGGGCTGGACTCCGGTGAGTTAGGGCTTGAATCCTACCCCGAATTTGTGCTTATGCCCGAAGAAGACGATGACGAAGAGAGTTGATCTTAATGCTCGCTCGTAGCGCACATGGCCTCTACTGGATGAGCCGCTACTTGGAGCGGGCAAAGCACCTTTGCCGTCTGTTAAGGCTTCAGTCGGAGGCCCTGGTTGACCGGCCCATTCGTGAGATTCATCTAGGTTGGAATCGCATTTACTCGAGTGTGGGAAGGCATCCACCGATAGGCGGCATTGTCATGTTGGACAACGACGACTATATGCTTGCCGATTCCTACACACTCGCAGATGACCTCACCTTTGAAAGAACAAATCCGGATTCGGTGTGGAGCTGCTTCGCGGCTGGGCGAGAAAATGCTCGACAAATGCGTCAATGCATCAGCTACGAGATGTGGGCTAGCCTGAACTTGGCTTACCTTCGGGTCCAGGAAGTCGCAATACAGGATATATGGACGGCATCGCCCGAGAGTTTCTATTCAGGCGTAGTCGCAGAAATAGATACATTCTCCGGAGTAGCGGCAGACACCATGTATCGGGATGAAGGATGGCAGTTCATGCAGCTAGGCCAGGTCATCGAGCGCGCCCAGTTCCTTTGTGCCCTGCTTCTCACGCAGATTGAAATTGATAATACGAGCGAGGAGGATTCTGATGGAGACTGGACGACCTTGCTACGGATGTACCATGCTCTCGAGGCATACAATCGGCGGTACGGCGTGGAAGTGCGGCCCAAGCAGGCGCTCGACTTACTTGCCACGGACATTCTGCTGCCAGGTTCACTTATTCGCTCACTCGATATGGCGCAGGCTGAAATCGCAGGCATCGGTCCGGGTCCGGATGCGCTTTCCAGCGACGCCGCTCAACAACTGCTGGAGCGGTTGAGCTCCCTTGTCCGCTACGAATGGCCTGACCAAGAGGATCACAGAGCTATACTGCAACAGGTAGACGCGCACTGCCGGGAGCTACACCAACTCGTGAGCGATTCGTATTTCGACTACTCTACCGATGGCGTTCCAAGAGGTTAACACCACAGATCGCTGGCTTAACCAAGCGAAGTATGAGCACTGGGGCTGGAGCCTAGTTTCGAGCAATATAACTAGAAGCCGTCACATCTTAAGTTTTCGTGATAGATCGTATATAAAAGTTTGTCGAGTCGCTGCCCAAATCTTAGTTGGACATTTGTGTTGATTGGAGTGCAAAATCTTATTTTGTTCTGAGAGTGTGTGTGTCAGATACAACATTATGTAGATGTAGTATGGTATCAATGTGCCAGTCCACATTCCTCTTTGTTTCGCTTTTGGCAGCAATTAGGGAAGCATTGTGACTGTACTGTTGAGTTTTGCAATTACTTTATTATGCTGTAAAATGTGAGTTGGACTTGAAATAGCCGAATTTCGGCTACCTGCAATGCAAGGAGACGGTATCAGTGAAAGTTACCATAGAAAGAGATGGCGACACCCTGGTTGCAATGGCGGAAGACCGCGTAGATGGAACTAACGCTAGCGAATTCCAGCAGGCACTTGAAGCTGCGATAAGTGATGCGGACCGTATCGTAATTCTTGATTGCGATCAGCTCTCGTATATCAGCAGTGCTGGTCTTCGGGTAATTCTGCTTACTGCGCGCGCGCTCCAACGACAGAATTCTAAATTTGCGGTTTGCTCACTCTCCGAGCAGATACGCGAGGTCTTCGAGATTAGTGGTTTCGATAAGATAATTCCAGTGCATGCCACTCGTGCGGATGCCCTCGGCGCCCTCAGCAGCTGAGCGAAGCGCAATCGGGAATATCTTTAGCGAAACTTCGCCTGTAAGGGCAATTTAGTGGCTAGAATTTTTTTGAGGTGCTAGATTGGCGTACAGCATTGAGGTTGCCAATCGCTTCATAGGAGGATTTGTGTGAAGCAGGGCACTTACAAGATACTTGTGGTCGACGACGAACCTGACGTCGAACCTCTTGTTCTTCAGCGTATGCGACGGGACATACGCTCACGCATGTACAAGTTCGTATTTGCTCATAACGGTGTGGAAGCCGTAGAACTTCTCAACAAAGATGAAGACATCGACATGGTCATCTCAGACATCAACATGCCTCAGATGGATGGCCTCACGCTCCTGGAGCAAATATCGGAGATTAACCCGAATATACGCTCAATCATTGTTTCTGCGTACGGAGACAAGAAGAACATCCGCACCGCCATGAACCGTGGAGCTTTCGATTTTGTCACTAAGCCTCTTGATTTTGGAGATTTGAGGGTCACTATCGAGCGAACTTTGCGCCACATGGAAGAGTGGCGAGAAGCGCTTTCCTCACATGATAAGCTTGTAGCGTTGCAAAATGAGCTCGATGTGGCAAGCGGCATACAGCAGTCTATTCTTCCCACAGTGTTTCCAAGCAGAGACGACTACCAGATTTATGCCAGTATGGAACCTGCAAGGAATGTGGGAGGCGACTTTTTCGACGTCGTGCGATTGGAGGGCAACCGTGTTGGACTCGCAATTGCGGATGTGTCGGACAAGGGTGTTCCTGCCGCGCTCTTTATGATGTCAAGCCGTACTTGGATGAAGGGCGCCGCAATCAGCAGTCCCGAGCCGGCAACAGTTCTCGGAGAGGTGAATGCCCTGCTCCACGAGTACAACGAAACGCAGATGTTCGTCACAGTGTTGTACGCGGTGTACGATCCTGAGACCGGCGAGTTTACCTATGCCAGCGGCGGACATGATGCACCTCTTTTAGTTCATCCCGATGGTAGTTCTGAACTGCTTCCATTGACAGGCGGAATCGCGCTCGGGATAGTCTCCGACCTCGCATACGGGCAGAATTCCGTAGTCCTTGACCACGGGGAAACACTTGTCCTCTACACCGATGGTGTAACGGAGGCAATGAATGGAGAAGGCGAGCTGTTCGGCATAGAGCGACTGCGCAAGGTCTTCTCCAACCGCGCGCCCAAGGACGCGAATGAAGCAGCGCACAAAGTATTTGAGGCTGTGAATACGTTTGCAGACGGCGCCGCGCAATCCGACGATATAACATGCTTAACCCTACGCCGAAGTGAGACTCCCGATTGACCGCAAAATTATCGTTAAAGATCGAAGCATCGCCTGACGCACTAGACCGCATCAATGATGAGATCGAGTCACTTAGCCGTCAGGAAGAATGGCCGTCCGACCTATTTTTTACAACCAACCTCGTAGTCGAGGAGTTGGGTCTGAACGTCATCAACCACGCTTATCGCGGTCAATCCGGCGAGTTTGAAATCATCATCACGTCCGAGGAACAGGCTATAACCGTTGAGATCATTGACAACGGCCCACCATTCAATATGCTTCAAGATGCGCCTTTACCTGATGTGGAGGCTGAAATTGAAGAGCGGCCCGTCGGTGGCTTAGGTATCCACCTGGTGAAGACTATGATGGATGAACTGCACTACAAGCGAGACCAGGAAAAAAACCACCTTACACTTGTAAAGAGGAGGGAGATGTGAAACTCCCGGCTCCACTGACCACTTTGGGGATTGGGGCCGCCGGTGTTCTTCTTTCCTTGGCATTTACAAGCACATTGGCGTGCTCACAGTCGGAACCGGCTGCGAACGAAGTCAATAGTTCCACACCCGCGTCTGCCTCCCAGGAGACTCGACCGACTCCATCTATTAGCGACTCTCTTGCTCAAGCCGGGCAGACAAATGGAGTGTTTGACGACCGTATCCTGTTCGGCCAATCGGCTGCCTTCAGTGGACCAGCGCGCGAACTTGGCACCAACATGAGACTCGGCATTCGGGCAGCGTTCCACGAGGTCAATGAAAGTGGTGGCGTGCACGGACGAGTGCTAGAGCTCATTTCCTTCGATGACGCGTATGAACCGGAGGCGGCAGTCAACAATACCTTGAGGCTCATCGAGCAGGAAGAGGTCTTCGCCCTCATAGGAGAGGTTGGCACACCTACATCACGCTCAGCCGCCCCGGTCGCAGCGGATGCGGGCATTCCATTTATCGCGCCGTTCACGGGCGCCGAGTTCCTCCGCAATGATGACTGGCAGAACATCATCAACTTGCGGGCTTCCTATTATCAGGAGACCGAAGAAATGGTCGCCCGGCTAATAGATGACCTCGGCATTACTCGCATCGGAGTTCTATTCCAAGACGACTCTTACGGGCGCGCTGGCTACCGTGGCGTTCTCTTCGCACTTGACCGGCGCGACCTCAAACCCGCGTCTATCGGACTTTATCCACGCAACACCACGGCGATAAAGGCGGCATTGCTTGATCTGAACCAGGGCAATCCGGAAGCGGTAATCATGATTGGCGCATACGAGCCGGTGGCGGAGTTGGTGTCCTGGGCAAGACATACTGGCATAGACCCCATATTTATGACGGTTTCCTTCGTGGGGAGCAACGCTCTCGCAAGAGAGCTCGGACCTGACGGGGCTGGCGTATATGTGACTCAAGTTGTGCCGTTCCCGACGGATGACTCACAGCGAATCGTTTCGTCATACACTACGGCTCTGTCGGCATATGACCCTGAAGCAGTTCCGGGATTTGTCTCGTTCGAAGGCTATCTGGCTGGTCGTCTGGCAATCGAAGGATTGCGCGGATGCGGCCAGGAAGTCGATAGGACTTGTTTTCTCGAAATCCTGAATTACACTGACTATATTGATATAGACGGATTCACGCTCCGCTACGGAAATGATAACCAAGGGTCAAATGAGGTCTTTCTGACAGTTATCGGGGACGATGGCAAGTATAGACCAGTAGAACAACTGGGCCGCGATAATTAGGGAATTGGAGATTTCCGATCATTTCAAGGATTGTGTTCACGCCCTTCAAGCGACTTCTCGAAAGGCGCTTTCGAATCTCCACGCAACTCTATGTAGGTATCGGTGGAGCCGTATTCCTGACGGTTGCCGCAAGTCTCGTCGGCTGGTTTTCCTTCAACAGTGTAGGAGAAGCTCAGAGACAGGTGAACGAAAGAAGCGTCCCGGAAGTAGTGGCCGCTTTCGGAATTGCGCAGCATAGCGGTACGCTGGTGAACGCCGCTCCAAGACTCACGGCAGCCACAACGCCCGATGAACTCGCCGCCGTCTCCGCCGGAATTGACGAAGCGCACGACGCACTTCAAAAGCAGTTAACCATTCTCTTGGGCTTCAGTTCTCAGAATTCAGGAGTGCCCTCAATCAGCAGCGCTCAGTTTGCTAAGATTCCCGGTATAGGTGGCCGGGGAGACAACGAAGACTCTCAGTACAGCAGCGAAGAAAGCGGGCGCTCTGATCGCATTCGCGCCCATGTGGATGCGCTAACGGTCCGCATCGACGCCATCGAAACAGGAATGTCTGAGATATTCGTGCTGAATGAGCAGAAAGATGCACTGCGAGCTGAGCTTACGGAGTTGCGTGAGCAGATAGATAACATTATGGTTCCAGTCGTCGATGATCAGCTATTCTATACGATGACAGGTTACATGAGTCAGGAAGAGCCGCGTTCTGCACGCGAAGAGCATTTTTCAGAGTCAGAACTTGCCCGATATCGCAATCTGTCCAGCCTTCACAGGGACGCCACCACAGCGAATCAGATACTGGAAAGCGCATTCTCTATCTCATCCGCACCTTTAATCGAACCCCTTCGTGAACGCTTTGAATCCGCTTCCGGCAGCTTGGATCGCAACCTATCGGCTCTTGAAGATACGCAAATCGGTAGCGAGATAACCCCTCTAATCTCTCGGCTGCGGGAACTGGGAACCGGGGGAAGCAACGGTTTTGACCTGCTTGAGAGGCAGCTCCAAATCAAACAGCACCAGCAAGACTTACTCGCTCTCAACCGAGGTGTAACCGTTGAACTTGTCGAAGAGGTTGACGCGCTTGTGGGCGCCTCCCGCGCGAGGGCGGAAGGCGCTACGCTGGCTTCAACCCAAGCAATTCTGACCGGTCGCACGCTCTTGCTCGCAATCAGCGCGATTAGCGTCATCGGCGCTCTGCTCATCGCGTGGCTATTCGTCGGGCGCCTACTATTGCGTCGCCTCCAGATGCTTTCCAACTGGATGCAGCAAATGGCAGACGGCGACCTGGAGGCGAAGGTGGAGATGAGCGGGCGAGACGAGGTCGCAGACATGGCAACAGCCCTGGAAGTATTTCGCCGTAGTTCCATCGAGGCGCAGCGTCTCAACTTGGTTGAGCAACTCGCAGAGGAATTGCAAGGCAAGAACGGGGAGTTGGAGCGTGTACTTGCGGATCTGGAGCGCGCTCAGGACCAGATAGTAGTGCGCGAAAAATTGGCGGCATTGGGTGAGCTTACTGCCGGTGTCGCTCACGAGATACGGAATCCTCTTAATTTCGTTAAGAACTTCTCTGAAGCGTCCGAGGAACTTCTGACCGAACTCGAAGAAGTCATCATCGACGCCGGAGAGAACATAAGCGAGGAAGACAAGGAGTATATTCAGGAAATATCGGGTGATCTCACAAGCAACCTCCAACGCATTCGCACGCATGGCGACCGCGCGAACCGCATTGTCAACGACATGCTGATGATGGGCAGGGATACTGGCGAGCAGCGTCCAACCGACATCAACAACCTGCTGGACGAACACGCCAGACTTGCCTACCATAGCGCAAGGGCGCTCGACACAAGCTTCCAGCTCGACCTTCAGCAAGACCTCGACCCGAATATGGGTGAGATAGAGGTAGTGCCCAGAGACCTGGGCCGAGTCTTTCTGAATATGGTCGGCAATGCCTGCTACGCCACTGACGAAAAACGGCGCGCGCTTCAAGAAGAGGCAAAGGACGACGAATCATACATGCCAACGTTATGGATTTCTACACGCAAGGAAGAGGAGCGGGTGGAAATTTGCATCAAAGATAATGGGAGTGGTATGCCCCCAGATGTTATCGATAAAATATTCAATCCGTTCTTCACCACTAAGCCCACGGACAAGGGAACCGGGTTAGGACTGGCAATATCCAATGACATAGTACGGCAGCACGGAGGATCGATCCGTGTAGATTCAGAGGCTGGGCAGTACACCGAGATGATCATCGAGCTGCCTCTGGTTGCGCCCGCAATCGAGGTTGACAGAGAGAATGGCGTGAATATCCCTTATCTGTGATTTGCTCAGATTCAACATCCGGGAGTGCCAATGCAGCCCTCCAACAACAGGCTTTTGACGTTGGCAACCGATCCAGAATCCCATTCAGGTTTTCCTCAATAGATACACAGGCTTGAGTTCAAGTCTTAGGAAGGCAGGCTGTGACCTTGGAACATGAACAGTTTATGAGAATTGCGCTCGAAGAGGCGCAGAGGGCTGCTGACGAAGGAAATGTCGGAGTCGGCTCTGTGATAGTGATGGACGGCGAACTGGTTGCACGAGGACGCAACCTCGTACCCACCACGCACGACCCGACGGCCCACGCCGAGACTGTCGCTCTGCGCGAAGCAGCTTCGGTCCTAGGCACTGATGATATGTCGGGTGCGACTCTTTACACTACCTTCGAGCCATGTCCGATGTGCTGCGGCGCTCTGACTAACGCCAACATAGCCACTCTGGTCATGGGTGGCAGGCCAACTGCGGACCAGACGCGCTGGGGAAACTACACGCTTGAGCGCCTTCTGGAAATGTGCGGCTGGGACGACCGCATAGAAGTAGTTACGGACGTACTGGTCGAGGAGTGCCTGAACATCAGGCTGCCACAATAGGAGACGCCGTTGCCTCTGGCAGCCAAGTGGCGAGCTTACATCCGGTTATAGCAACAAGCGAAAGGTTTAGTCACTTGCGATTTGGAGCATTCTGGCAGGTTCCCGGCTACTTAGGTTCTTCTGTGGCACGCCGCCACTGGGAGACCATCGAGCAGATAACATTGGCGGACAAGCTCGGATTCGAATCGGCCTGGCTTGCCGAATCGGTCTTTTTCCCGGGGAGGCCTATGTCGAATCCGCTGATGGTGGCCTCGGCAGCAGCGCAGCACACCTCTCAGATCCGTTTTGGCACACTGGCGGCACAGTTTCCGCTCCACCACCCAATACACATGGCAACTCAGGCTGCGACATGTGACATACTTACGAATGGCAGACTTGACCTGTGCCTTGGAGGACGTTGGGGTGCGCCTGCCGGTCAGGCGTTTGGGCAGGCGGCGGACATAAGTAGCGAAGAGAGTCGCGGACGCGTTGCGGAAGGAATAGGGCTGCTGAAAGCGGCATGGACTCAGGAGCGCGCGAACTTCAAAGGCGAGTACTGGGACATGGACGACCTGCTTGTAATGCCCAAGCCCGTACAGCAGCCACATCCGCCATTGCTGCTTGCGGCAAACAGCGACGAGACTTTTCCTTACGCCGCGAGCATGGGGCTTGGCGTAATCGGGACTACTCTGAGTCAGCCTATGCCTCGCATGATCGACCGTCTGCGGGACTTCGAGAATGCGAAGAACACTGAATCTTCATCCCATCCTCAGCCGTTTCATGTGAACATTTCCTTCTTCGTAGCGGAAACGAGAGAGAAGGCGCACAAGCTCATGGGGCGCAACTGGCGCGACGAAGACATCGTGAATACGGTTCCTGACGCCACCGCATCCTCCATAGGCACATCCCGACACAGCTTCACTAGTGGCGTTGGTGGCTGGGCGACATGGAGTTTTCAGGATGCTCTGAAGTACTCTATCTATGACGATCCCGACGGCTGCGTAGAACAACTGCGAAATCTCCGCAAAGACCTCTCAGGAATGGCACAGTGCATCCTCGAATTTAATCGTCGCGGTCGCCTGACCAACGAAGAGGTCAAGGAATCGATGCAACTATTCGGCGAGGCCGTTATGCCGCAACTGGCATAAGCCGCTCGCCGGTGCTGCGCAAGTTGGACAACTTCGACCTGCTGCTGATAGACGCCTCGGCTACCTGCCTCAGGGAGATGAAGAGTCAGATGCGCCGTTCACCCTGATAGCCGAACGGTGCGAGCGCCGCTCGCTGGACGTCACATCCAACCCGGGTCTTCTAGAATGGGAGAAGGTGTGCGCCAACCCCATCGTGACGGCTGCTGCCATAGGCAGGATCGTGCATCACTCGGTCACACTGAAGTTCGACCCGCCCAGTTACCGAACCGACAAGGCACGAGGACGACAGTTTCAAGAACGACTTTTACAAGGGCCTGACCGGCCAGAATAGCTGTCGTTGATCACCTGATCAGTAATTGCTGAGCCT
The DNA here is from genome assembly GCA_965221045.1 of Dehalococcoidia bacterium. Lineage (GTDB taxonomy): Bacteria > Chloroflexota > Dehalococcoidia > Lucifugimonadales > JADFKI01 > Bin90. The sequence goes on along the minus strand of OZ244863.1, from coordinate 2,659,102 downwards.
ATTACCTAATATTATTTAATATGATAATATCTAGTATCTTCTTAGCATTCGCCCATTTAGAAGGTTCTGGCTATTTACATTGGTCAAGTCGAATATCATCTTGATATTAGTACCGTTGGCGCTCGCAGTTTTGCTCTTGCTTAACGTAGATCGAACGGCGCACAGCCTAACTCCAAATCTAGATGTTCGGTTGAGCACCGGACTAACTCCGACAGATCAGGACCGGCAGGTTGAATTTCAGGCGACTCTCTTATTTGATACCAGAGAACGAGCCGCGCTGGATGAGGCCACTTTGAGAGTCACCGGACCTCAGAGCTTCGATGTCGATCTGCCATTGACAGTCGGCGAGTTTGATGTGTCAGGGATGTCGGGCGTTGTTGGCACGATTGTCGGAAGCGTCAGATTCGACAATATCGCAACACCGTTTCCATTGGTGTATAAAGGCGCCGCAACCGGTGGAACAATCTTAGTTGACGTGCTGTGGACTCCGAACAGTGATAAGCCGGCAAATGGAAATTACACGGCTCAGTTCTCTGTTGAATATCGAGATTCGCGCGGCCCGACGACGAGCGAGAGGGTGCATTTCACGATAAACTATCCTACGCCAACACCCACATTCACTCCGACCCATACCACGACGGCAACACCGACCTTCACGCCAACGCCGACATACACTCCTACCCCTACACCTACACCAACCAGGACCAAGACACCGACCCCAACCAGAACGGCAACCGCAACCCGCACCCCAAATGCGACGAAGTCTGCAACCCCCACATTGACCGCATCACCCACACCTGCGCCGACCGCGACTCTCACGCTAACGCCCACAATTACAATGACAGCGACATCGACGCAGTCCCCGCTACCTACTCCGACATTTTCGCCTGAGCCGACGGCAACGCTGACACCTGCGGCTCACACGCCAACCGCGCTACCGACTGCATCGCCCGAACCGACTGCAACATCGCCGCCGACCTCAACTCCAACGCCCTCGCCCATCAGCGGTATGGCTCCGGTTGCGCTCGCAACTCGTACATTGTCGTTGGCAATTGCACTGGCGCCGGAGTCAAACAATAGGCCGTTTGCCGTGCCGGTGGCGGTGCGAATCTTTCCCGTGGACCCTTCCAAGCCAATGATACTTAGCGTTGATGCCAATGCGGTATCACCTGCTACGGTATCGTCAGCAGCGGAGCCGGATTTCAATCATCAGACTGTGGAATTGCGCGCCGATACGACTAAGTTCCCGTCCACAAGCATAGTGATATTTTCGCTGATCGCAATTTTGGGCTTGACGGCAATCATGTTCATCGTTATAGAGCGCCGAAAAAAACAGGTCGCGACCAAGACGGTCGCTTATGAACGGCATATGTCCTGCAGGCGTTCGAAATAGTCGGGGAATGTCTTAGACACGGTGTCAGGATCGTTGATAGTGATGCTGGCATCACCAAGAGCCGCCAGCGAGAAGCACATAGCCATGCGATGGTCGTTGTAGGTGTCTATGACAGCGGGTTGGATTTTCTGCGGCGGCGTAATCTCGATGTAGTCCTCACCCTCAACAACACTCGCCCCCACTTTCCGCAGCTCCGTTGCCATAGCTGAAAGACGGTCGGTCTCCTTGACGCGCCAGTTATGTACATTGCGGATGGTCGTCTTGCCCTTGGCAAAGAGAGCCGTTACCGCGACAGTCATTGCCGCATCCGGGATGTGGTTAAGATCAGCGTCAATCCCAGTCAGTTCGCCGCGCGAAATCTCAATCCAGTCCGGTCCGCTCGACACATTGGCGCCCATCTGCTCAAGCACTTTCGCGTGCGCGACGTCCCCCTGAATGCTGTCGTCGCCTACGCCATTGACGCGAACGGTGCCGCCGCCGATCGCGCCCGCCGAAAGGAAGTAGGAGGCTGATGATGCATCGCCTTCGACAAGAATGCTGCCGGGCGATCTGAAGGCTTGATTGCCGGGGAGTCGGAACCACTCGTAGCCGTTGCGCTCCACTTCGATTCCGAAGCGACGCATCACATCAATGGTCATATCGATGTATGGCTTGGATACCAGCTCTCCTTCGACCTCGATAGTCAGAGGCGCGAGGGACATCGGCGCCGCCATAAGCATACCAGTGAGGTACTGACTGGATATGTTGCCACGGATGCTGACTGTGCCGCCCGCAAGTCCGCATGCAGTGATGTCGAGGGGCGGACACCCTTCGGCTCCCGTGTACTCAATCTGCGCGCCGACCTGCCGCAGCGCATCAACGAGGTCGCCAATGGGACGCTCCAGCATGCGAGGTTCGCCGGTCAGGGTGTAACGTCCCTTTCCTGCACAAATTGCGGCGCACAGGGAGCGCATCGTAGTGCCGGAGTTACCCAGAAACAGCGTTGCCTCGCTCTCGGGAAACGCCCCGCCCAGTCCCTTTACCTCGCAGTATGCGCCATCATCAGAGTACTTGATGCCTGCTCCGAGTATGCTAAGGGCGTTCAGCATGTGGCTGGTATCGTCGCTTTCCAGCAGATTGCGAACCTGTGTTGTGCCTTCCGCCAGAGCCGCCAGCAGAAGGACCCGGTTGGACATGCTCTTTGAGCCGGGCAATCGTATCTCGCCCTGAACGCCGCGAATTGGTTGTAGCGTGAGTTGCTTCATATCGTCCGCCTTCTGGAGTTTTCAGCCTTTCAGCAAATAAGTGCTTCAAGAAATCGGTCGGTCTGGAACTCGTCGCAAAGTTCTGACAAATGACCAATACCCGCTCATGGGCTAAAACTAAAACACTCTGGAAGAATTATAGCCGACTGGTAACGCCTTTGCCGCGCCTGAGCAGGTAAATCTGGGGCGTGATGTACCCACGGCTATGGGGGATACTGATAGGGATCTCGGTGAGCAAGTTCCAGCTGGGAACCCCTGCGAGGGCGGCAAGCAGCGCGCGTCTGCGTGTTGTGATCAAGACCATCGAAGCCTCCGCAGCAGCGACTCTCGCGGATTCCGCGAGCGCGGAGTGGTACAGGGATGCGATGTCTCCGCTATCGTTCCTGAGCATGCCGTAAGGTAGGTCTGCGTTAATAGTGTCAACGGATGCGTCAGGTATGGGCAGGCGGGCGCAGTCCGCTTGAACAAGGGACACAGAGGAGCGATGCCCGGCGGCGCGCAGGTTTGCATCGGCGCATTGCAGCGCGGACGCGCTGATGTCCACACCTGTAACGCTTGTGGCGGCGCCCATGCCCAGACGTTCGATCACCAGTGTGCCGGAGCCGCAGCAAAGGTTGAGCATGCGCTCGGTGGGGCGCGTACCCGTGAGCGACACCATGGCGCTTGCGACTGCGCCGTTAAGCGCGCCCGGCATGTCGCAGACGCGCCACCTGCGCGCTGACAGGGGCATCGGACTTGTGCGTATGAGCGCCTGCCAGCCCTCTTCTTCGGCGGTAGATCGCCGCACGGAAATTTGCAGATGGGCGGCACCCTCGGCCTGCTGAAGTCCGGTGGCGTCGGCGATCTCCTGTCGCAGTCGCATGAAAACACGTGAACCTGCGCCTGCCGCCGCTATGCGAAAAGTCTGGAATGCGGCGCCGGTACGTGCGTCGAGGACTGATTGGATTGCGGCAAGCAGGCGCGTCAGATGCTGGTGCCCAAGCAGCGCGCGGGGGCCCGGCACGGCGAATTCTTCTACCCTGTGAACCGCAACGGCTGTCCTGAACTCGTCGAAACGGCGGATACTACCGTTGTATTGAAGTGAGACACGCCCTTCAATTTGGGTGCCAACGATTTGCGCAGCCTTGCCCAGTCGCCGCCTGATCTCGCGGCGAGCGTACTCTTCCAGCCCACTGACTGTCTCGACCTCGTAGCGTTGCACGGGAGCGGGACCAGGTCGGGAACTGCGCGCACTGGGTGTAGTGCGCGCACCATGGGTAGTTTGCGCATCAGTCGTAGTGCGCGTACCCGGCCTTCGCCTCACCCGTTGCGGTCGCGGCGGCCTTCGTCTCATCTGCCGTCCAGCCTCGTCACGAGCTCCGTGAGACCGTTCTCACCGCCCACGTTGCCGGGGAAGATGATGCAGGGCATTCCAGGATGAAGCGTCTCTTCGCCCAGTATCCACGCTGGCACTCCGGGCGCAGCCTGTCCAGGCGACCATGCGCGCTGTACATTGAGGGCTTTGGTGGCAATCGCGTACGATGTTGCGCCGCCCTTAACGATCATGCAGCGCGGCCGTACACCGATGCCGCCTACTATCTCGGAGAGTGCCTGCGAAGTCTGATGGCCGATCGCAAGGCTGTGGTCGGGACTGCTCCCTCCTACAAATGTGCGGCTAGTGTAGATGACGGCGTTGTTCCCTGCATGCAGAGCTTTCTCAGCTGCGCGCGCAGCCCGGTCTATTTCTGCCTGGCGTGTGCCCTCGGAAAGCAGTTGAGCTACATTCGCCTCTATGCCGACCGCATCAGAGCTTTTCAGCAGGTGGTTCAACTGCACTGTAGTCCGGGGCACATGCGATCCAACTACGATGAGCGCGCCGCCGCTGTCTTCCATTTTCATCTCTGAGGGAATGAGCAGTGCGCGCCCTGATTGTCCCAGCAGCGCCTTGATGAACGATGCCGCCGCTCGGAACAGGAAACGCTTGCCAGTGGCCTCGACTTGCAGGATGCCTTGAACGAACACTTCCATGTCCCTGTTGCTTGCGCCATTCACGACACATACGCCGCCTTTGGGCAGCTCAGACAGAATGTCAAAGACTCGCGGTGGACCGCCGAGCCGCAGGTCTTCAATGGACACGCTTGCGACCGAGCAGGCGGGCACTTTGCCTGCGGTTTTTTCTTCGACCCACTGGCGCAGGTCTGAGGATGCGAACGCGAACGTGGGATCACGGGCGAACTCGGTATCACCTACGGGAATGAGCGACTGCCCATCGGCAACATACTGCGTGTCGCCTAAGGTGTAGCGACCGCCCTCGAGGAATAGTGGGGCGACAATCCAGCCATCAGGCTTTTGAGGCAAGGCAGCTTCGATTGCCTCCATCTCTGCTGGGAAATGTCCGCGCAGGGTCGAATCCAGTCGGCTGACGATCGAAAAGTCCACGCCTGCCTGGCGAGCCGCTTCGCACAGATTCCGAACGATGAATGAATTTACCGCCCTTGCCTGCGATTCGGGCATCGTGCGCGCATTTGTGACAACGAAGAAGGCGCGCGAGTCGGATTCAAGCTCCGTGCGCAGCGCATCCACTGACCAGTCCATAAGGACTGCGATGTTATAGACGCTCTGCGTACCCATCACATCGTCATCCAGGATGACGATCTTCCTGCCGGTCTCCTTCAACACAGCGTCATTGTACAACAAGGGGTCATCGCCCCACTGTGACGGCAGGCTGCGGAGTGCGTCTTCAATGTTCAAATGCGGATGCATTGCAGTGCGCTTTCGCGCTACCGTCCGACACTGCGGCCCGGCAGAACGCCGGTGTGCTCGCCGCCATCCACCACCACCGTCCCGTTAACGATGACATATTCGATGCCGATGGGGAACTGCTTGGGTTCAGTGCGCGTGGCAGGCGCTTTCACATTGTTGGGATGAAATATGGTTATGTCCGCCTTCATGCCGTCGCGCAGTATGCCTCGGTCGGACAAGCCAAGCCGCTGCGCGGGGAATGAGGTCATCTTGCGTATCGCTTCCGGCAGTGCCATCTGGTTCTCTTCGCGCACATACTCAGCGAGAATGACGGGGAAGCAGCCGTAAGTGCGCGGGCTGGGGAAATCACCAAGCAGCACTGCGTCGCTCCCGACCATGGATAGCGGGTGGCTCACGAAGGCGGGCAGCGTATTGCCGTTCGCGCCGTCGGAAACATAGCAGGTCTGCAGGTCTTCTTCGAGCAGCAGGTCGCATATCGCATCGACGGGGTGCTGGCCGCGCAGGGCTGCAATAGCCTCTACGGACAAGCCCTCGTACACATGGTTCTGCGGTCTCTTAAAGTATGTGAGCCATACATTGTCCCAGGATGGACCACGTGGCTGCATCTCCTGCCGAAGGCGTTTGCGTGCGTCCTCCGATGCAAGCGCTTCCTTCAAGGGAGCCACCCCGCCGTCATGCGCCCAATCGGGCACCATTATCAGCAGGCGAGTGCTGCCGAAGACATAAGGGTAGCTGTCGAACGTCACATCCTGACCGCTCCCTGCGGCATCTTCCACGAGATTGATCAGTCCCTGCCCGCCTCCGGTGCTTGGAGCGCGCTGGTAGAAATGCGTGATGTGAACGGGAATACGGCTGCGCACGCCGATCTCAAGCGCCTCGCGGAAGGGGTCAAGGTATCGGTCGCCGAGACGGTAGCGTACATGAGTATGGTAGAACCCGCCCAGATCTGCAACGAGTTCGCTCAGCGCGACAAGCTCATCCGTATCCGCGTAGCCTCCGGGAGGATAGTCCAGCCCTGTGGATAGCCCGATGGCTCCCTCCTCCATAGCCTCGCGTATGATCGCCTTCATATCCTCGATTTCAGCAGCCGTCGCGGGTCTGTCATCCCAGCCTATGGTATTGATACGCACCGGGGAGTTACCTAGGATGTATGCGATATTCACCGCCGTCTTTCTGTCGAACATCTCAAGGTACTGCTCCACAGTTGACCATCTGCCGGGCAGCGGCGGATCGCCGTCAAGCCCTGCGTTGAGCGCGACGAAGTCTAGGAAGTCATCGTGGCTGTGGAACGGCGCGTAAGAGTTGCCGTCAACGCCGATTAGCTCGGTGGTGATGCCCTGCCGAACTTTCGGATGGTGCTCAGGCTCTGACAGTATGACAAGCCCTGCGTGTGAATGCATGTCGATGAAGCCGGGGGAGACCACATGCTCAGTGGCATCTATCGTGCGCGCGGCTTCAACGCCACTCAGGTCGCCGCGAAATATGCGAATCTCATCCCCTTCGACACCGACCGCGCCGTAGAAGCCCGGGTTGCCGGTGCCGTCGATGATTAGTCCGTTTCTTATGAGCAAGTCGAGCATTGCGTTACCTCGCTGCAGGCAGTCACTGATATGCAATCTAGTCCAATGTTTGCAAAATCGCTGGAGTTGGCCAGGTCAGGATTGTACATCGTATGCCATCCCGCGCCAACAAGTCCATCCCAGCTGAAGCATTGTGTGCGCGCAATGACACAGTCTCACTACATTGCATTTGGCAGTATGAGTTTTAGTTTATAACTAAATGGTACACTGATATAATCATCCGCAGCGCGAATCCAAGGGCAAACTGAGTAAAGTGCAGCTCGCCCTGCAGCGCGCAAATATGAAAAGAAACTGCCAGGATAACTCTGAGTGCTAACCCTTCTTCAGGTAAGCGCGTTTCAGTAGTCAGATGGCAACTCGCGAGGTCGCTAAGTAATGCAGGATATAAAAAGTCAGATTGCGGGTGTGAAAAGCAGAATTGCAGAACTACTGGTGCGGCTTTGACCTGCCGACAGATGAAAAGGAAATAGTCGCACTAGAAGAAGAGGCGACGGCGCTAGGTTTCTGGGATGTACCCGAGATAGCTCAGCACAAGATGCAGCGCCTGTCCGACCTGAAAGGAAGGGTTGAGGACTGGCGAACTCTCGCAAGTCAGGCGGATTCTTTGGAAGAGTTACTCTTGCTATCCATCGATGAGAGCGACGATTCGCTCCTGGACACCTTAGTTCAGGAACTCGCGCAGATACTGAGTACGCTAGGTGAGTTGGAGTTCGATCTGACGCTGTCCGGTCCTTATGACGAGCGCAATGCAATCGTGGCACTTCACGCGGGCGCCGGCGGCGTGGAGTCGCAGGACTGGGCGAGCATGCTGATGCGGATGTACTTACGGTGGGCGGAGCAGCGCAAATTCAAGCGCGACGTCCTGGACGTGTCGGTGGGCGATGAGGCAGGCATCAAGAGCGCGGTGTTTCAGGTGTCGGGCAGGTTCGCTTATGGGTATCTACAGGCGGAACGGGGCGTACATCGGCTTGTACGAATGTCGCCCTTCGACTCCGACCATGCGAGGCACACATCTTTTGCGCTCTTGGAAGTGCTGCCGGAAGTGGAAGAGGGTGTTGATGTAACGATCAACCCTGATGACCTGCGAATTGATGTGTTTCGCGCCGGTGGGCATGGCGGGCAGAATGTACAGAAGAACTCGACCGCCGTGCGGATAACGCACCTTCCTACGGGCATTCGCGTGAGTTGCCAGAACGAGCGCTCACAGCACCAGAACCGCGAGATTGCGATGCGAATCCTGATGTCGCGTCTGGTGGAGCGCGAGATGGCTGAGAAAGCTCGCCAAATGGCGAAGCTCAAGGGCGATCATGTGTCCCCGGAGTGGGGCAACCAGATTCGGAGCTATGTGCTTCACCCGTACAAGATGGTGAAGGACCACCGTACCGGATACGACACATCAGATGTTGACGCCGTGCTGGATGGCGAACTCGACGATTTAATCAAGGCATGGCTGACGACCAAAATCGGAAATGACGAAAAACCATCCCATTAACTGAGGGGGCATCTTAAACCCTGCTCAATGGGAAGAGAAATCTACGCACAGAGGTGTGAGATGAGAAAACTGTTTTTGATCCCAATACTGTTGATAGCGATTTTTGCTCTGGCTTGCGGCTCGAGCCAACCCGAAATCGAAGAGCCTGAAGCGCCTGCGGCTGCGGCCCAGAGCGAGACGGCCGAGGCGACACCCACTGCGGAAGCCACGACTGCCCCCGCACAAGCCGCCGCATCGCAGAGCGCCGCGGCAACAAGCATCCCTGTTCAGTCCGCGCCTCCTACGGCGGTGCCGCAAGTAGCCAAGGCGGAAACTACGATGGAAAGGGACAAGCCCATGGGCGGCGTGATGACGAGACTTTTCAGAGATCCGCCCACGCTTGACCCGCACAAGACATCCGACACTACATCAGCATTCATCATCGGAGAGGTGTTCAGCGGCCTCGTAACTCTGAACACAGACTTGCAGATTGTGCCGGACATTGCGGATAGGTGGGAGATAAGCGACGACGGCATGGTCTATACCTTCCACCTGCTACCCGACGCCAAATTTGCGGACGGCAAGTCTGTTACTGCACAGGACTTCGTATATTCGCTCAACCGAGCCGCAGACCCCGCACTGGCTTCGCCGGTCGCGCGAACATACCTCAGCGACATCGTTGGCGTAACGCAAGTTCTGGACGGCGAGGCGACCGAGATAAGCGGTGTCAAGGCTATCGACGATGGCACCCTGGAGATTACGATAGACGCACCCAAGGTGTACTTCCTTGCCAAGCTCACCTATCCGACGGCATTCGTCGTTGACCGGAGCAACGTCGAGTCAGGCGGCCAGAATTGGACTGACAGCCCCAACTCCACTGGACCGTTCATGCTGAAAGAGTACAAGATTGGCGAACACCTTATTCTGGAGCGCAACGACAACTTCTACCGCGAGCCTGCGTATATTGACCAGGTGGTGTTCAATCTCGCGGGCGGGCAGGCGATGGCTCTGTACGAGAACGACGAGATAGACATCACGAGCGTGGGCATACTCGATTTGGAGCGGCTTCAGGACCCGAACGAACCTCTCTCCGCCGAGCTGAAAGTTGTGCCGCCGCGCCTCAGTACCTCGTACGTCGGATTCAATGTCAATGAGCCTCCGTTCGACGACGTGCATTTCAGGCGCGCGCTGAACTTCGCCATCGACAAGGAACTCATCGCTAATGAGGTTTATGCGGGCTTGATAGAGCCGGCATACGGCATATTGCCTCCGGGCTTCCCAGGATACACCGACAGTATTGAAGGGCTGAAGTTTGACGAAGAGGCGGCTAAGGCGGAATTAGCGATGTCCAAGTACGCTGATCCGGCGACACGCCCGCGAATCGTGCTCTCGGTGTCCGGCACGGGCGGCGATGTCGGCATAGGTACCCAAGTTATCCTTGAGATGTGGGAGACCACCCTTGGCGTGGAGGTGGAGATACAGCAGGTCGAGTGGGCAACATACCTGCAAGACCTGAACCAACGCAAGTTCCAGATATTTTTACTGGGCTGGCAAGCAGACTATCCCGACCCCCAGGACTTTCTTGACATCCTGTTCCACACGGACAGCGAAACCAACCACGGTGCCTATTCGAATCCGGACGTTGATGCCTTGCTGAAAGCGGCGAACACGGAGCGAGATGGCAGCAAGCGGGTAGCCCTGTACAACCAGGCGGAGCAGCTGATTATAGACGATGCCGCGTGGGTGCCGCTGTGGTACGAAGGAGAGGGCCATGTCCTTATCAAGCCACACATCAAGGACTACAGGCTTATGCCTATGACCGTGCCGAAGTTTCGATATGTGTACTTCGATTACGACAACTAGACTTTAAGTGGAATAGTTCCGTTCGTTCTGAGCCTGTCTATGGGCGCAAGGTCCGACAAGTTCACCACGAACGGAACTTTCCTTTGAGCGTTTGATAGGAGGACAAGGATGCGACTCATCTTAGCGGGATGCGAATATACGGGCACAAGCACATTGGCGTTCGCCATAGACGACTGGATGGCGGAGAACATCGGGGCGCGGTTTCCGCTAATTCACGACCACTGGAAGCTGCCGCACACTTCTGGCCATCCGCAGCCGGATATGACCGAGGAAGAACGGCAGCAAGTGCTTGCGCTCAGTCCCGTGCTCAGGGAGATGACTCAGCGTCACAGCCTCTACTATCACATACAGGCGAACTCATGGAACGGGCCGGACTGGATGTCTATCGGACTGCACATCGACGACTCGGTGTACAGCCCGATGTACTTCGGATACGGTGCGGATCATCAAGAGCACGACCGCAAGACAGTGTCTCAGCAGGTGGAAGGCTCGATTATACGGTTCGCTCCCGATATGGTGCTGGTGCATGTGAAGGCCTCTGCTGAGGTCATCGCGCAGCGCATGGAGGCGGAGCCGCGGAGACATAGCCCGCTGAGCGTGGAGGACATCCCGGAAGTGCTGCGGCGATACGAAGAGGCCGTCGCCAACTCCACGCTGCGACACAAGATTACTCTTGACACAAGCGAAGCCACTGTCGAGGAGACGATTGCGGAGTTTGACCGCAAGATTGAGCCGCATCTCAGCGAGGCTGACCGCTCCCGAATTCTGGTGCATCGCAACTGGTAGCGACAGAATATGTGTGTCAGTCAGTCGGTTGACGTGAGTGGATGAACGAACTGCCTGCGTTGCATAACAATGCGCTGCGGGTTATGCTTGCGCTGACCACTGACCCCCTTTCCTGGCAGAAGATGGCTTCAGACACACCTGTGAATTGACGGACTGAGGTTTTCCATGTGGGTGTACATAGCGCGGCGTCTGCTTTGGCTCCCTGTGCTGATTATCGCAACCAGCTTGGTTACATTCACGCTGGTGCGACTTGGACCGGGAGACCCCGTCGAGGTCGCTCTTGGTATGCGTTACGAGGAGGCGGCGGCTGAGCAGTTGCGCAAGCAGCTGGGGCTGGATAGGCCTTTCGGTGTGCAGTATGTGACATACATGTGGGGCGTACTGCATGGCGATTTCGGAGAGAGCTACCGCTTCCGCGGTCGTCCCGTGTCGGAGCTGCTTTTCCCGAAAATGTGGGTGTCGTTCCAAGTCAATCTCGCCGCGTTGATTGTGAGCCTGTCGATAGGTCTGCCTCTCGGATTCTTCATCGCTCATCGGCAAGGCACATGGCAAGACCCGGCCGTGGTTACGATTGCGCTAGTTCTGATGTCCATCCCGATCATGATCAGCATACCGCTCACGCTGTGGGGGCTGTGCCTGAAGCTCCAGCTCGTACCGTGCTCCGGATGGGGCGGCTTCTTCGACCTCCGAATAATAACACCCGCAATTACGCTGGGTATTCCCGGCGTAGCGGGACTGGCGCGATTCATGCGTGCGAGCACTCTCGATGTACTGGGCCAGGACTTCATACGCACTGCGAAGGCCAAGGGGCTTTCGAGCGTCACCGTAGATGTTCGGCATGTGTTGAAGAACGCCATGATACCCATCGTTACACTTATGGCATTCGTGCTGGCAGGGATGTTCGTTACCAGTTTCATCGTAGAGTTCATACTCGGCATTCCGGGCGTAGGGCACTTCACTATCGACTCCATATTTAACCGCGACGAGCCAATCATAATGACTATGGGAATCATTGGTTCGTCCGCGTTTGTGCTGGCAAACCTGCTGGCAGATATAACATACGCATTCATAGACCCACGGATACGGTATCAATAAACAGGTTTAACGATATGTCGGTTAGTCAATTTGTCGAACAGATTGGTCGCGGTCGCGGATACTCATTTGGCTTTCCGCTGCTGGACAGCTGATTAACCGAGAGGACTCATCTAATGGCGTTGACGGAAGTCGCTGAAGCCGCAGAGATACAGGGCGAACGCAAAGGTCATCTCAGGCGTGCAATGGAGCGCCTGGTGCGCAAGAAGATTGCCTTATTCTGCATGGCGGTGCTCTTAGTCATATATATTGCGGGCATCTTCGCGCCGCTCATCGCTCCTTATGATTACTCCGAGACCGATTTCACCGCAATCCGCAAACCGCCAAGCTGGGAACACTGGGCAGGCACCGATTTTGGCGGGCGTGATGTGTTCACTCGCGTGCTGTGGGGCATTCAGAACACGGTCATCATTACGCTCGTCGTGATGGCGACGGGTGGTCTGCTAATCGGCATCACTTTGGGGTTGATATCAGGGTACTCCAGCAGTAAAGTTGACGGCCTTATCATGAGGACGGGGGAGTTGTTTGCCTCATTCCCAGACATATTGCTTGTGATAATCCTCGCGTATGCGCTCAGGCCCAGCCTCACAGCATGGGCGCGCTGGGTGGAGGATAACATCGGCATAGACGGCATAGTGCGCTCCGGCGTGGTGGACTATTTCACGGTGTCGCTGGCGCTGGTCTCCTTTGGCTGGGTAGGTATGGCACGCCTTGTCAGAGGACAGGTGCTTGTACTCAAGCAGACGCCGTACGTAGAGGCGGCGCGGGCCGCGGGAGCAGGGACCGCTCGCGTGATGTTCGTTCACCTGCTGCCGAATGTCATCAGCATTATCGTCGTCAGCGTCTCGGCAGGGATGGGTGCGCTAATCGGCACGGAAATAATCCTCAGCTGGCTCGGACTTGGGATACAACCGCCGCGTCCTAGCTTAGGCCAGATGTTGCTGCAAGCAGGCAGTCTCAGTGCGCTGCGTGAAGTGCCGTGGATGCTGATAGCGCCAGGAGCCGTGGCTTGGTCGCTTGTACTTGCGTGGAACCTGCTCGGCGACTCGCTGAATGATGTACTTAACCCGCACACCCGATAGCGGTACGGCATTGAATTTGGAGGCTGAATGCGACGCATCGCAGCGGGAATAGCGCCCTATTTTGTCGTATTCTCGGCGAGCGCGTGCGGACTGATCATCGAGATTGTCGCTTCTCGCCTTCTCGCCCCGATGGTGGGCGTATCGCTTTTCACATGGACCAGCATTATCGGCGTTGTGCTGGCGGGCATCAGCCTCGGCAACTATCTTGGCGGCGTCTTGGCGGACAAATACCCCTCTCCCAAGACGCTTGGCATCATCCTGTTGGGAGCCGGGCTGACCAGCCTTGCGGTCCTGCCGATGCTCGCGCTGGTGTCTGGGCTGTACGACGCGCTACATGTCCTGCCGCGCATCGTGCTCATCACATCCACGCTATTCCTTGTCCCCAGCGTCATCCTGGGAATGGTCACGCCCGTAGTCATCAAGCTCCGGCTGCGAAGCCTCGCACAGACCGGCAATGTAGTCGGCAAGATATACGCCCTTTCCACCGCGGGCAGCATCTTCGGCGTGTTCATCACAGGTTTCGTGCTGATCCAGTGGATTGGGACGCGCCCGATACTGCTTGGGGTTGCCGTGTTCCTGGTTCTCATGGCAATCGTGTTCGGCAGCCTGTGGCGGATGCGTGTCGTTGGCGCCGTAGCGTTGGTACTCTTCGCGGGCATCGCTGGCATGGGCATCGCCGGGGATTCACTCGAATCAGAGTGCCAGGTGGAAAGCAACTACTTCTGCATCAAGGTCAGGGAACGCGAGATAGAAGGTCGGAAGGTGCGAACACTCACGCTGGACAGGCTTATACACAGCTATGTCGATTTGGACGACCCGACTTTCTTCGTATACGGCTATGAGAAGATATTCGCGGACATCTCCACGATGGTCGGGTATTCCAAGCCGCAGTTCAGCGCGCTCTACATCGGCGGTGGCGGCTACTCGATGCCTCGCTTCTTGGAATTGGCTTATCCGGAAAGCCGCCAGGAGGTCATCGAAATTGACCCGGCGGTTACAAGGGTTGCGCACGAATACCTGGGGATGCCGCGCGACACTCGCATCATCACGCACAACCAGGACGCGCGAATGAAGATACCGGAACTGGAACCGGGCACCTATGACATCGTTGTGGGCGATGCATTCAACGACGTATTAGTGCCGTACCATCTTACGACGATGGAGTTCAACGAACAGGTCAAGCGGCTGCTGACGGAAGACGGCATTTATGTTGTGAACGTCGTGGACAAGTTTCACAGCGGAGGCTTCCTGCGCGCCGTAGTTACCACACTGAGGGCATCCTTCCCGCATGTCTATCTGTTTGCGGACAGCAAGGACTTCGAGAGCGACAATCGCTTCACCTTCGTTGTGGCGGGCGCGTTGCAGCCGTTCACCTATGCGGATGTCTTTTTTGCGAGCCATGCCGAGCAGCGCGGCGATCCTGAGCTGGTGTTGATGCCGCAGGACGAACTCGATGACTGGCTCGGCCTCAAGCGAAACATCCTGCTCACGGACGACTATGTGCCGGTGGACAACTTGCTCGCGCCGATATTTCTGGATATTCCCTAATCGACACCTATGTCGCTGAATATCAGATGCTTTGCAATGTGGCGCAGAATGTATCGCTCCAGTTCTGCGACGAATCCCGCTTAACGACGGACTGAAGACTGCGGTTGCGCCGCCGCCGCTCCCCGACCGGCATCCGGAGCGCGCGGTATGTGGCTTCGGCCGTACCTTCGATGTCGTACGGATTGACGATTACAGCGTCTTTCATCGCGCTTGCAGCGCCTGCGAAGCGGGACAATACCAGCACACCGGGCGAGTCATCGCTTTGCGCCGCCACAAACTCTTTGGCGACGAGGTTCATGCCGTCCCTCAGGGGCGTTACAAGGCAGACATCGGTGTCGTGATAGAAGCCTGCCAGTTCGATTTGGGCGTAGGAGCGGTAGAGGTACCGGATAGGCACCCAGCCGGCCTCGGAGAAGCGTCCGTTAATCTGCCCGACCAGACGCTCGACCTGATCCTTCTCCTGCACATACTCCGGCACGCGGGTTCTCGACGGCGATGAAATCTGGACATACAGAATTTTGCCGCCAAGGTTTGGGTGCCGTTCCAGTAGCCGTTCGAATATGCGGAGGCGATGCGGGATGCCCTTGGTGTAGTCCAGGCGGTCAACTCCGAGAATCAGCTTGCGATCGGGTACATTCGCCAACGACAGTTCATCGGAGAGGGTGTGCGTATTCCTGTACTCACTCGGCCTGAATGCATCGGGGTCTATGCCGATTGGGAACACCCCCAGCCGAGCCCTCTTGCCGCGGTAGCAATAGTCGGCGCCGTTCGATTCGCCGCCAAGTTCTACATCCAGAGAATCTATCAGGTTGCGCATGTAGCGTTGCTCGTGCACCCCCACGAGGTCGTATTGCAGCAGCGCCTCCAGAACTTCGCCCGCCCAGGGCAGTATGCTGAATACATCCGCCGAAGGGAAGGGCACATGCAGAAAGAAGCCCAACTTGCCCTGCCATCCCAAACGGCGCAGTTCATGCCCAAGGTGGAATAGGTGAAAGTCCTGCACCCATACAAGGTCATCGGATCTCAGAAAAGGCAACAGCGCCTGGGCGAAGCGCTGATTGATGCGGCGGTATGCGCGGTAGCTGTCATGACGTATGACAACGCGCATCGGGAAACTGTGCAGGAGCGGCCATAGCGTTCGGTTCGAAAAACCGAGGTAGTAGAGGCTCACTTCCTCTTCGGACAGGTCCATAGTTGCGAGTTGTATTCGTCCGAAGACCTTGACTGTGGGGCCTGTGGTCACCCTGCGGCGGCTGCTTCTGCCGCTCCAGCCGAACCACAAGCCGCCGCTCTGCTCCATCGCGGCTCGCACCGCCGTCACGAGGCCACCCACCGATGCTTCGCCCCTGCCTTGATTCTCGAATGCGGAACTGGGCGGGACGCGGTTGGATACCACTATCAATCTGCGGTTCAAAGCCATAGCACACTGTCTTCTCAGTAGGAATTGCCGTTACATCAAACATAACAATAGGGACTGGAATCACGATGCCAGTCCCTATTGACTATACAGCAACTATGTTTGGCTTGTCTTCCCAATCCTATCAGCGGACTAGAGCATTTCCTTCTTGAAGATCTTGCGATCGAGAGCGTACTTGCCGCCGCCGATTACGCCGATGATGCCCGCGACGATAAACCAGAGTATCGTAACCTCGCCGCCGTGCGCCGCGAAGCCTCCTGGATCAGGATACAGGTGCGGCCAGGGCCATACTGGACTAAGCCGCGCATGTATGCCAAAGTAAGCGACAATCATGGTTATGCATATCGCGCCCGCGCCTAGTCTCGTCAGGATGCCGAACCCGATTAGCAGCGCCGAGATAAGCTCCACCCACCCGGCGATGTCCAAGAGGGCGCCAAGTCCGCCGGGATTCGCTCCAGCGGGAAAGCCCCACAGCAGGAACGCCTTCTGGATTCCGTGCAAAAACACCAATATCGCGAAGATGACGCGGAATAGCAGCCAGAACTCGTCTGCGTATTTTTCCAAGATGCCACCAAAAATTCCGGGTTGAGCCTCTTGTTCCTGCATATACACCTCCAACCCCTTTAGGGTACTTCCACATAAACCCGCTCAAATGAATTTGAGCGTTCCCAAACATTGGGAATTCAGTATCTTACGCATACTTGCAGGTGTCAATACTTTTGCTAAAATTCGTTCACAAAACATTAACATGCAGCATCCCAAGCCGCGATGGATTCAGCGTTGAAAAGCAGCAACAGCGACAGAAACGTTCAGGTGTTCAGCCGTCGGGGCAGACAAGTTTATCATGAACGCAAAAAAGGGCAGAACAAAGGGACCATTCGAGCAACCGGCTCATCCTGCGTAAGAATCCAGAGAATAGGAGCATAGAATCGGTTCGAGGAGTTGACCATTGACCGGACTCCCCTGCATGCACATCGTAGGGGACTCGGTAGCTGATGCCTGCCTCATCAGAGATAGAGGATTCGAGCAAGTCGCTGAAGTTTGCGAAATTACTGACCTAAATGGTTGGGAATTCCAGCTTTGAAAGGCCTTGGCTGCATTAATCCGCCGCCTGTCCTAGTATTCGCTGGATTCCTCTGCATATACATGGTCAGGCAGCCTGTAGGTGATACCCGCTTCGTCGAAGGTTGAGCCCTGCAGTATGTTCGTGAAATTAGTGAAATTGTTGATCGGAGCGTAGTTTGGAAAGAACTTGTGCAAAGCCTGATAGTAACGCTCCTGAGTGCGAAACCAGGGTAACACCGCAAAGGTCAAAGCCGATGGGAATCTCGCCTGGTCAGCCAGGTTGTCACCGACAAGCGCGCGTGAGACCTTGTAGATAAAGGAGACGAGTTTTCTGCGCTCGTATGGTTCGGTGATGCCGATAACCAGCGGAGCCGAGTTCACCAGCGCATTCATCATAACGATGGATTCGTCGCCGCCAAAAGGTTCACACATCTGACCAATGTCGAAAATCGCTTCGGCATCTGCTAGGTCCTTGAACAAGAGTGCCTCGGGAATGCCCATCAGGAGGCCCGAATAGCGCCAGACGGCCATGAAACTTTCGGCCTCCTCGTCGGTGTACGAGGCACCCAGGCTTTTCATATGTCTAAGCACCCTGGCCGAAAAATTGGTGAGCGCGTAGGCCATGTGAGCCGAGTGAAGCGGCACGCCCCACGCCTCGGCATCCCATTCATCCGATTCGTCCAGCAATCGTCTTGCCTGTGCGTGAGCCAGGCGAATACGAACAGACAATTTCCAGCCATCGCCTTCCCTTGCCAGACCCGAAGGCATGAATATCTCCAGCATGTGGCGATTATTCTGCCCCAAGCGTCTGACACCCCTGTCACGCACACGCCCGGTTAAAGTGAAGGATTTAGCGATATTCGTCGTGAATCCCTCTACCAGAGCGCCTCCCACGAATGACGCCAGAACAAGTCGTGAGTTCCGATGAAACATGCGGATTCCCGGAATGAAGGCGTTGAAGTCAACCCAATCGGGCGGAGCTTCTATGCCCTTGAAAAATTCCAGCAGCAAAGGCGGCGCATCGCGCAGCGCGCTATCACTAGGGTTATCCATGGCTGCCCGGATAAACCGACCCGACTCTTGCTGTCCCAGAGGCGCGAGTTGCTCTATTAGCGCGTCGGCTTCGGGGTCTCCGATGAGCGTGTGCGCTATGTATTTGTCCACCAACTCCGGATTGACGGCCCGAACAACATCGTAGGTTTGCACGTAGTCAGAAGGTATTTTCGCAACGCTATCGGATGCAAGCATTTGAGACGTAACTTCCGTCTCTTCCTGGGTCGTCATGTTGTTCCCCCACTGCACCCTAGTCAGCAGTCTGTAGTTGGAGACTGGGACATCGCCTGCGCTTTATGTCGGGTAAGGGATAACTTTATCGCCGTCAAATACATAATAGCCTGAAACGCCCCACAGGTGTAGTGCATTTCAGGCTATTATTTTGTTGGCTGGGCGTTCAAACCGTTATCCCGCGGTAAGCACAGGAACCCCGCAGAATGCCTCGTAGTCGATAAGTTCGGTAATGGTTGCCTCATCTCCGCAAAGCGGGCAGTTGGGGTTGCGCCGTATCTTCACAGTGCGGAAGGACATATCCAGCGCGTCAATGAGCAGCAACCTACCGGTGAGGGATTCGCCAACGCCCAGTATCAACTTGGCTGTCTCGGCTGCCTGAATGCTGCCGACCATACCAGGGAGCATACCGAGAACGCCAGCCTCGGCGCAGCTCGGCACTTCGCCCGGAGGCGGCGGAGTGGGGAAGAGGCAACGGTAGCAGCCCTGTCCCGGCATGTACACGGTCGCCTGCCCGTCAAAGAGCAGGATGCTGCCGTCCACGAGCGGCTTATTGCTGAGGTAGGCGGCGTCGTTGACGAGGTAGCGGGCGGGGAAGTTGTCCGCGCCGTTGATGATGATGTCGTACTCGGGAATGATGTCGAAGGCGTTTTCGGAGGTTATGGGCTCTTCGTGAATCTGCACATTCACATCGGGATTGTACCTCTTGAGGGTCTCGTAAGCGGACTTCGCCTTGGGCCTGCCGATGTCGTCATTCTGGTGCAGAATTTGGCGCTGAAGGTTGGTGACATCAACAGTGTCGAAATCGACGATGCCGATTGTGCCGACGCCCGCAAGTGTGAGATAGATGGATACGGGTGAGCCAAGACCGCCCGCGCCTATTATAAGCACCTTGGAATTGAGCATCTTGCGCTGGCCGACGCTGCCGACCTGGGGCATGATGATGTGCCTGCTGTATCGCTGCACCTGATAGGGTGTTAGGGCTTGGGTTCGTTCTTCGGTCTGGATCATCTGCGGGGGTTCCTCCGTCCTGTGAAACTTGTGGCGGGCGAAGTGTCTAATTCGCGCTGCGCGGGGTTGATGTTGGCTGCCGATTGTTACTCCCAACCTCTCGAATTATAGCACTGGGCAGTATGGGCTTCAACTTGAACTGTGAGCGTCTCCGCGCAGCAGGGCGCGCAGACGGGCGTTTTCGTCCGAAAGGCGCTGTATCTCCTTGTCAGAGGCGCTAAGCCTGTCGAGCAGCTTCAGGATGACCTCGACGCCCGCTAAGTTGACGCCCAGGTCGTCCATGAGTCCGCGGATACGTCGGACGCGCTCGACGTCGGCGCGGGAGAAGACGCGCTGGTTGCCGCCGGTGCGGGCTGGCTCGATGAGCCCCTGCCGCTCATAGTAACGCAACGTCTGCGTCTGCACACCTAGCATTCGCGCCGCAACGCTGATTATGAATACCGGTTCGTCGTGAGCAAGAGTTAATTCGTTCTGCTGCATAATGTTAGCCTCGAATGGGTTAGCTTCGCTTGCCGTTCGCAATCCGCAGGCGTTTGAACTCTTCCAGCGACGCCCTTTCGTCGTCGCTGAGCGAGGTCGGCATCTGCGGCTTCACCGTCAGATACAAGTCGCCATTAGCCGACGGCGACTCGCGCATCGGCATGCCGTGCCCCTGAATGCGTATGCGCCTGCCGTCGCCGCTGGCGGACGGGACCTTCAGGGCAAGCCTGCCCTTCAGCGATGTGAACTCGACCTCGCCTCCCAGCAGGGCGTCCTCGAACGGCACCGCGATGTCGGCGTACAGGTTGTCGCCTTCGCGTTTGAAACGCGGGTGGGTTCCCACGCTGACGACGAGGAAGACCTGCGCGCCGTCGTCGAGTGAGATGTGGACGCGCGAGCCATTGTCCACGGCGGGAGGGATGCTGACTTCGATGCGACGGCTGCCGCCATCATTCGTGGGTACATTGACCATTCGCTTTGTGCCTCGGAACGCCTCTTCAAGCGTGATGGTTACGGGTACGTCGTGGTGGTTCGCGCGACCGGGGCGACTGTGCCGCCGCGTGTGCGTGCGAGTGCCTGCTCCGTATGGCGATGCCCCACCGAAGGCGTCGCCGAAGCCGCCGAGCAGGTCGTCGAGGTCGCCGAAGCCGTACTCGACGCGTGTGCGCCGCCCGGACCCGCCGCCGAATGGCGAGCCAGCGCCGCCCTGCGCTTCGATGCGGTCGGCGTGCATCCAGTTGTCGCCGTGGCGGTTGTACTTGGCGCGCTTGTCGGAGTCGGACAGAACATCGTTGGCTTCGTTAATTTCTTTGAACTTGCGCTCGGCAGATTCGTCGCCGGGATTGAGGTCCGGATGGTACTGCCTTGCCATCTTCCTGAAGGCGCTGCGTATCTCCTTCTCATCCGCGCTGCGTGGTACGCCCAGCACTTCGTAGTAATCTCTTGCCATCTGACGGATCCTTCTCTAAGTCGTTCGCTACATATTTCATTTTAACATATGTGCAACTCAGAAAATCGCAAATCTAAGATTTCTATCAATAATTATATTGATACATATACGCACCATACATATAATATAAACAGTCACCCTATATGAGTTGCATAGACTCATAACTTGGGAAGACGATAGTATTTTACAGCCAGCACGGCGTCCTCACATTGACCTTCCCCAAGGTTGAAGCGGTCAAGGCACGACGCCTGGAGATTAAGGAAGGCTAAGCCCTCCACGCGCAGTAAAAAAGCTCTAGCCGGACGCTCGGCGCAATGCCGCCGGGTGTCCGGCTCTTTTGGGCAAGGTTATATTTGTGCAGAGTTGTATCTGCGCCAAGTTGTATCTGTATAAGTAGCAGAGCATTGCTGATATAATGCGCTTGTCTCGGCGTTCACGAGTTAGGGGCATAAGCATGACGATGAAAATATACACCAAGTCGGGCGATGCGGGTGAGACGGGCTTGCTCTTCGGCGGGCGCGTACCGAAGAACGACCCGCGCTGCGTTGCATACGGCGAGGCCGACTTTGCCACATCCGCGATGGGTCTTGCGCGCGCGCTGTCTCAGGACGCCCGCGTCAAGGAGATTCTGCTTCAGGTGCAGCGCGAGATGTTCACCCTCAGCGGCGAACTTGCCACAGACATCGAGAACTACGAGCATTACAAGTCCAACTTCCACGCCATTACTGCGGAGAATGTGGACGACTTGGAGACGCTGATAGACGAGCTGAGCGCGCAGGTGGAACTGCCGCCCAAGTTCATCATTCCCGGGGCATCGGCGGCGTCGGGTGCGCTCGATCTGGCTCGCAGTTCGCTGCGGGCGGCTGAGCGCAGCATTGTGGGGCTGGATCAGCAGGACTTACTGCCGAATATAGAGCTGCTGCGCTATGTGAACCGCCTTGCCGACCTGCTATTTATGCTTGCCCGCTTCGAGGATAGGGCGCTTCCGATGGACATCGTGACCGGGACTCGGCTGGATGAGGGGTAGAAGCCGATGCAGCCGAGCATAGCGCCAAGTATAGCAATAATTGACTACAAGGCCGGCAATCTACGCAGCGTGCAGAAGGCACTGGAAGAATGCGGAGCGTCAGCGCGAATTACGGCGGACGCAAAGGACATAATCGCCGCTGACGGCGTTGTTTTTCCGGGGCAGGGCGCGTGCGACGCCTCCATGCTCAGCATCCGTGAGCGCGGCCTCTTCGAAATCATCAGGCACTCGATTGACAGCGGCAAGCCCTTTCTCGGTGTATGCCTTGGACTACAGCTCCTGCTGGAGTCCTCGGAGGAGGGCGAGGAGCCGTGCCTGGCGATCCTGAAGGGCAGCACGAAGCGCCTGCCTCCCAAAAAAACGGAGCAGGTTGGTCTGAAGATTCCGCACATGGGCTGGAACAGCGTCTCCCTGTCGATACAACATCCCGTTTTCGAGGGAATCCCGAACGACTCCTACTTCTACTTCGTGCATAGCTACTATGCCGACCCCGAGGACAAGGACATAGTCGCGGGCGTCACGAACTACGGCATTGACTTCTGCAGCGCGGTCGCATGGGACAATGTGGCAGCCGTGCAGTTCCACCCGGAGAAGAGCGGCGCGGTCGGACTGCGGCTGTACCGTAATTTCTTGACACTCGTTGATGCGAACAGGAAGGCAGCGGCATGGAGGTAATCCCGGCAATAGACCTGCGCGGCGGCAAGTGCGTCAGGCTGTACCAGGGCGACTACGCACAGGAGACGGTCTATTCTGACGATCCGCTTGAAACCGCATTGCGCTGGGTGGACATGGGCGCAACGAGGCTGCACATCGTTGACCTTGATGGCGCACGCGACGGGAGCCCGGCGAACTTAGCAGCCGTAGAGCGCATATCATCTGCTGCGGGCGTTCCCGTTCATCTGGGAGGCGGCATCCGCGACCTCAATACCGCGCGCACGGCGATTGACTCGGGTGTCAGCAGAATTATGCTGGGTACGGCAGCGGTTGAGGATGCAGACCTGATTAGCACGATGCTGAACGAAATCGGGAACGAGCGAGTAATAGTGAGCGTTGATGCGAAGGATGGACGCGTAGCGCTCCACGGCTGGTTGCAGGGCAGCGATGCGCTCGCAACCGACCTCGTGGCAGACATGGCAGCGCTGGGCGTAAAGCGATTCCTATACACGGATATATCTCGCGACGGCACGCTGACCGAGCCGAACTTCGATGGCGTCAGCGCGCTCGTCAACCAGGGCAACATACGGCTGATTGCGGCCGGTGGCATTGCAACCGTGGCACATCTGCAACGGCTGGCGAAACTTGGCGCCGAAGCTGCGATCGTCGGCAGGGCAATATACACGGGTGACATCAACCTGCGCGAGGCGATTGCGGCTATCAGCAATTGAGGAATGTGAGCAAGGCTTGGCTCCGTGTCATCCATGTCCGCGTATGAATCGAGGACTAGCGTAACGGCCGGTGGGCGCACCCGGCAGTTGACCGAACATTCTATCGTCAAAATGCAAGAGCGACACATTACGGAAGCTCAGGTAGCGTATGCGCTGGACAATTGGGTATTGCGGGGCATTGAAAATAAACCCGATAGGGAACCGACCTATGTGCATTTTGCTTAAATCTCTGAATTAGGACGTTTAATGAAGGTGGTGATTTCTATGGATGATGCAAGAATAGTTACTGTACATCCTGACAGAAATGCAACCAAATCTTGGAGAACCGGGCAGCGTGAATACTTTACTATGAAGTATCAGAACTTGGAGGAAAGCAATGAAAGCCGTATATGAGAAGCAAGACGACCTTCTATACCTTTCGTATGGTGAGCGCGCAAAGGACGGGGCTTCTCTGGAAGATGATCCCGGTGTCATGCTGGATATGGGGACGGATGGCGGATGCGACATAGTGGCCGTAACCATTATGGGGGCTGCGTCTTGGTTCAACAAAGGCTTTGATGAAGCGTCAGATAAATGGCTGATTGGCGATACGACCGACGACCTTGAAATGGTAACAATAAATGGCGACTTTGTGGGTTATTGGCAGCCGGATAGGTACGATCCTAATGAAGTCCCCGACCCTATCGGCGTTGAAATTAAACATGTGGCAAAGCATGTGCCTGCCCGTATCCGCAAGGCGTTGCGGAACGCTTACCAAGGTGTTGTGAACTCCGACGAGGGGCCTGGTATAGAAGGCGAGGCGCTGTCGGTCGAGCGCCACTAAGCGCATCACAAGCAAACGGAGCTTGGACAGAAAATGCTGACAAAGCGGATAATTCCGTGCCTGGACATCGACAAAGGCAGAGTCGTCAAGGGCGTTAGTTTCGTGAACATACGAGACGCCGGCGACCCCGCGGATCTCGCGCGCTTCTACGACAAGCAGGGAGCCGACGAGTTGGTCTTCCTTGACATCACCGCAAGCTCAGACGACCGTGACATCATCGTTGACGTGGTGAAGCAGGTGTCGGAAGAGGTGTTCATACCTCTGACGGTGGGCGGCGGGTTGCGCAACGTAGCGGATGTGCGCCGCATGCTGGAAGCTGGAGCGGACAAGGCGTCGCTCAACACGGCCGCCGTCAGCGATCCCGCCCTCGTAGCGGAGGCATCAGCATTCTTCGGCGCACAGTGCATCGTGGTGGCTATCGACGCCAAGCGTGTCACACCCGAAGACGAGATAGGTGAAATCAACTTTCAGGTTGCGAAAGGTTTGACAGAAGAAGTCGCCAATGACATCTCGCTGGATGAGAATTCCGGCTGGCACGTATATGTGCATGGCGGCCGCACACCGATGGGCATCGACGCCGTGAAGTGGGCTGGGAAGGTAGCTGAGCTTGGAGCCGGCGAACTGCTGGTCACCAGCATGGACACTGACGGTCAGCAGACGGGCTACGACCTCGAACTGCTTCGCGCCATATCCGAGAGCGTCACGATACCGCTGATCGCAAGCGGCGGCGCGGGCGAACCGCATCATCTCTATGACGCGCTCGCCGAGGGCAAAGCCGATGCGGTGCTTGCCGCGAGTATTTTCCACTACGGTACATATCCGATTCCTGTGGTCAAGGAATATCTGTCTGGCAGAGATATACCGATTCGACCCAGCATCGTTGCGGATTAAGAATTAAGCTAGGTGAATGACATGGCAGAAGTGAAATTGGACGAAAAGGGCTTGGTGCCCGCAATCGCGCAGAATGTGAACACTGGCGAAGTGCTGATGCTGGGGTACATGAACCCCGGCTCACTCAAGCGCACCCTGGAAGGCGGCGAAGTCTGGTTCTTCAGCCGCAGCCGCTCGGACCTGTGGCACAAGGGCGAGGTCTCGGGCAACTACATGCGCGTGAAATCCGCAGCGGTAGATTGCGACGGTGACACGCTGATCTTGCAGGTAGAGCCTGACGGGCCCATCTGCCATACGGGCGAATCCAACTGCTTCTTCACGCCAATTGAGGATTTCCCGGAGTTTTTCCGCGAGGACACGGGGCCCGGCGTCCTGGAGGACCTCTTCGCCACGATTCAGGATCGCAAGCAAGCCATGCCGCAGGGGAGCTACACTACCAGCTTATTCGAGGGTGGCGCTGCCCGTATCGCGCAAAAGGTGATAGAGGAGGCGGGGGAAGCAGCGATTGCGGGCGTCAAAGGCGATGGAGAACAGGTCGTTGAAGAAATGGCGGACTTGTTCTACCACGCGCTGGTGCTGTTGTCGGCGTCAGGAGCGAGACCCGAAGATGTATGGGAAGTGCTGCGAGAGCGCGCAGGATAGGCCTGCGTGCGCGGACACTTACCAGACAACTGCCCCCTACCGGATTAGGGCCGCTGGTTGCAGTCGTTACAGTGAAGACTCTGCAAGTTCTGGAGCGCTGTCCGCTGCCTGCGCCTGCTCCATAGCTGTGATTGCGATTTCTATCTGGTCGTCGTCAGGCTGCCGTGTGGTGAGCGACTGAAGCGCGAGGCTTGGAGCAGTAATAAGGCCTACTAGCGGATTGTCGGCATGCCGTCCGCTAAAGCGTATGACTTCGTAGCTCACCGCTGCTATGAACGGGACCAGTACGACTCGAGACACGATCAGCCACCAGAAGGGTTCGCGCCCGACGAAGATGAAGGCGACGATCGCCACCACCATCACGACCAGCAGGAATGCCGTGCCACAGCGCGGGTGCGCCGTCGGATACTTGCGGATGTGCTCCACTTCCAGCGGGTCCCCGCGCTCCTGCGCGTGAACGGTCATGTGCTCCGCGCCGTGATACATGAACACGCGCCGTATGTCGTCCATGCGACTTATGAGCAGGATGTAGCCGAGGAACAGCGCGAGCCGAATGATACCTTCCGCGATGTTCGCCAAAAGACTCGAACCTAGAAGCCCTTCCAGCCGGTCGCTTGCAAGCACTGGCACCAGGAAGAAGATGCCGATGGCGATGCTCAGGGATACCAGCATCATGACTGCCATCGAACCTTTGCCTATTTCCTCGCCCTCGGCTTCAGCCGCAACATTGGCGGAGTAGCTCAGCGCGCGCATGCCGAGCGTCAGAGTCTCAGCCATCGCAATGACGCCACGCACTAGGGGTGTGCGCCGCAGCCTGCCCATGAAAAGCGGCGTGAGCGGGTGGCACATCGTCGCAATGCTGCCGTCGGGACGGCGCACCGCGACGGCGATGTTGCGCTGTCCTCGAATCATCACACCTTCAATGACGGCCTGGCCGCCGTAGGTAGGCGTCTGGTCTGTGCTCATTATTCCCCTATGATAACGAAAAGCAGGGGTGAGCGTACCCACCCCTGCGAATGATGTGCTGTGTCTTTCCGATACCTTGTGTTACTGCTGCTGCAAGTTGAACCGGCGCATCAGGCGCTCCACACGCCCCTCAGTGTCGATGATGCGCTGCTCCCCTGTGAAAAACGGGTGGCACTTATTGCATATCTCCACCCGAAAATTGGGCTTCGTCGAGCCGGTTGTGTAAATCGAACCGCAGGAACATACCGCCTGCGCTTCGGGATAGTATGTCGGATGAATGTCCGGTTTCACTTCGCTATTTCCTCCATCGCTTACGCCCGTGCGTTTTGCCAAATTAGGCGTACACGCTCGCGCGCTTCTTGTCGCGGGTCTTGTGCTCGAACTTGACCTTGCCGTCAATGAGAGCGTAAAGCGTGTGGTCTCTACCCAGGCCGACGTTGTTGCCGGGATGGATGCGAGTGCCGCGCTGCCGCACAATGATGGTGCCTGCCGTAACTAACTCAGTGTCGTAGCGCTTCACGCCCAACCTCTTGGAATTACTGTCTCGTCCGTTGCGTGTGCTGCCGCCGCCTTTCTTATGTGCCATCTCACCTACCCCTTAATCCTTGTTATATGAAATGTCGGTCACGCGCAGTTCGGTGAAGTTCTGTCGGTGACCCTGCTTCCTGCGGTAGCGAGTCTTCGCCTTGTACTTGAAGACGATGACCTTCTTGCCCCGTCCTTGTGCCACGACCTCAGCCGTAACCTTCGCGCCATCAACGTTGGGCGCGCCGACGGTTACCCCTCCATCGTCGTCCGACAGTAGGCGCACATCTTCAAGCTCAATCAGGTCGCCGCGGTCGCCCGGCAAGGACTCCACGCGCACCGTATCGCCCGGCTCCACCCGATACTGCTTGCCGCCTGTGTTCACAATTGCATACATGGTATTCTCGCGGATGTCTTCAGTAGTCGCTCAATCGCCAAGCCAAACTTGACTGCAACTAACTATTCTATGGCTGCAAAGGCGGGCGGTCAAGTGTTAGCGAGAAAATTGCATTAGTCCCTTCCCCCTTGACGGGGGAAGGTTAGGATGGGGGTGAAGACGCTTGCCTATCGCCGGCTAAACTGTACTAATGCAATTTTCTCGTTAGCGCAAGAAATAGATGAGTGATAGACTTGATTCATGATACCCGACATCAACGATCCGAAGTTCAAGAAACTCGCCGCCACCATCCTGCTGCGGCACGAGCGCGGCGAGGCGGAAGCGAACATCACCAGCGCGGTGCGCGACTTCCTCATCGACACGCAGCTCGCCAAGTCCGATGAAATCGTCGAGGAAAACCCGCCATCGGACACCTCGCGCCGCGCCGTCGACCTTACCGCGCTGGACACTTTCATCGAGGTCAAGCGCAGGATCGGCAACATGCGTGCTGGCTTTGACCCGGACCCGGAGTATGTGCGGCAAATCGACGACTACCTCGCGCTGTCCGCGAATGAAGGCAAGGGCATCCGCACCGGCATTCTCACGGACGGCAAGCATTGGCTGCTGCGCTGGCCCGGCGCGGGCGCAGTCAGGACAACCCCGCCTTACGGCTTTACGCTGCACGACTCCGACGGCTGGCTTCCGCTGTATGAGTGGCTGCGCGATACAGCCATGGTCTCGCTTGATGGCATACCACCTGTACGCGGCAAAATCGAAAGATACCTTGGACCTGACAGTCCCGCTTATCATCGAGACATAGACACTCTGCGGAGGCTCTATAAGGCTTCGACGCAATACGAGACCATTAAAGTAAAGCGGCGGCTGTGGCATGACCTGCTGCGTGCCGCATTGGGCGAAATCGCCAGCGACGACGCCCAGATGGACGACCTTTTCGTGCGCCATACATATCTGACGGCTGTGGTTGGAATGGTCGTGCAGGCTTCATTCGGCATAGACATCCGCGCTCTAGCGGAAACCGAGCCTCGTGATCTGGTCTATGGGCGTAAGTTCCGCAGCGACACGGGCTTGCAAGGGGTTATAGAGTCGAACTTTTTCGCCTGGCCCGCCGAGGTAGGCGGCTTGCCGCTGCTTGCGGCGATTGCGCGTCGCGTCGCGCGATTCGACTGGCAAGCAAGCGACATACCCAAGGACGTAGGCGCAATACTTTACGAGACGGTCGTCCCGCCCGACGAGCGTAAAACGCTTGGCGAATACTACACCCCGCAGTGGCTTGCGAAAGCCATGACGCGCGAGCTGGTAACCGACCCACTGAACCGGCGCGTACTCGACCCCGCCTGCGGCTCGGGCACATTCATCGCCGAGGCGATAAGCAACTTCATTGATGCCGCAACCGAGGCACGGATGCAGCCCTCGGAGGTGTTCGGCAAGTTGCGGGATTCTGTCATGGGCATCGATGTACACCCGGTCGCGGTGCATCTGGCGCGCGCTACTTATGTTCTTGCAGCAAGGTCCGTCATTACCAAAGTCGTCAATTACACTTCGGTAACAGTGCCGATATACTTGGGTGATTCGTTGCAATTGCGCTTTCGCTCCGGGGATATGTTCGCCGAGCACGAGATTGCGGTCCAGGTGAACGATCAGGAGAACACCGAGTTGAAGTTTCCTATGAGTCTCGTGGAGCGCCCGGAGAACTTTGACGCGCTCATGGGCGACATCGCGGAGTACATTGAGAGCGGAGAAGACCCTTTCCTTGCGCTAAATGATAACCACATCAACGACGCAGGCGAGCGGGAAATGCTTCAGGACACTATTACCACGCTTCAGCGGCTACACTCCGACGGACGCGATCATATATGGGCATACTATACGCGCAACATGGTGCGCCCGGTGGCGCTCTCCCGCTCGAAGGTGGATGTGATTATCGGCAACCCACCATGGATAAACTACAACCAGACCATAGATGTTCTGCGAACGGAACTTGAGCGGCAAAGCAGAAGCGCCTACGGCATCTGGGCGGGCGGCAGGTACGCCACGCATCAGGATGTCGCGGGTCTGTTCTTCGCTCGGAGCATTGACCTGTACCTGCGAGAGGGCGGCGTCATCGGAATGGTGCTGCCGCACAGCGCGTTGCAGGCGGGGCAATACAGCAAGTGGCGCACAGGCGCATGGCGCACAAGTCAGGGAACGCGCACGCTCTCCGTCAACTTCGGCTTCAAGACTGCTTGGGACTTGGAACGGCTGGAACCTAACGACTTCTTTCCTGTGCCGGCGTCCGTGGTATTCGCAGAGAACCTCGGGCTGGTGGGCAAGGCAATGCCGCTTGAAGGTGAAGTGGAACTCTGGTTAGGTAAGACAGGCACGGATGATATTGAGAGATTGACCATAACCTCTAATGCAGGAATCGAAGGCAATTCTCCCTATGGCGCACATGCGCTACAAGGTGCGGTCATAGTTCCTCGCTGCCTGTTCTTCGTTCAGGAAACCGAAAGTACAGCCGTTATCAGGGCGTCGAACACCTTGACGGTAAATCCGCGCCGTGGCTCGCAGGATAAGCCGCCATGGAGAGACCTTGACCTCACAATCATTACGGAACAGACGATAGAAACGCGGCATGTGTTTGATGTGCATCTCGGTGAAACGGTCGTGCCTTATACGACGCTGAAGCCTTTGAATGCGGTTCTGCCTCTCAAGCATGGCGAGTATGAGTTGCCCAGAAGCAAAAGAGGCGCTAGAGGCATCAGACTTGGAGGGTTGGAGCGGCGTATGCGTGGACGCTGGCGGACAGTCAATCAGTTTTGGGAGGACAATAAGGCTCGCGCTAATAATCTGGACCTGGTTGGACAGTTGGATTACTACGGTAAGCTGTCGTCCCAACTTGCTTGGCAGCGCGATACAGGCAACAGGACTGTGCGAATAATGTATACGGATGCAGGTATTCCAACTGCTGGGTTGCTTGAAGATACTGATGCCTTAGTTGACAGCACGCTCTATTGGGTTACTTGCAAAAACATTGAGGAAGCCTACTATATGCTGGCAATAATCAACAGCAATGCACTACGAGAAGCCGCAAAGCCATTAATGCCTAAAGGACAATTTGGAGCGCGACATTTGCACAAGCACCTATGGAAGCTGTCCATCCCCGAATACGACGCCGACAACGCCCTGCATGCGGATATATCGGACGCGGGCAAGTCGGCGTCAGAGGGCGCGGCGCGTGAACTCGCTCGTGTGCGCGGTGAGCGCGGCTACGACGTGAGCGTAACGATAGCGCGTCGCGAGCTGCGAAAGTGGCTGCGCTCGTCGAAAGAGGGTAAGCGCGTGGAGGAAGTGGTGGGGGAGTTGCTGACCCGGTGATTACCTGTCACTAAGAATCCCGTCCCCCTTGATGGCGGTGAAGAATCCCGTCATTCCCGCGCACGCGGGAATCCAGAGGCGTGAGGAGGGAAAACATCCCCTCCATCCATGTTAGATTCTCCCCCTTGACAACCCAACCCGCCACCTATATAATCAGAACAAATGATTGCTGAAACCACCATGCCTGACCTTTCAGGCATCATCACACAAGAAACTCAAGACGGCAGGCTAATCGTCCGCTTCCTCGTCTCCGCGATGAACGGCGATCTCCTAGAATTCCAGCCCTGCCACAGACTCGACGCCGCGAGGCTGCTGGTCAAGCTCGGCTTCGAGCAAGCCCAGGGCATCATCAACAGCGCGGCAGCGCAGCGCGCCGCCAAGCGCAACTCCCAGAGCGAATCCCGTAGCGCGAACAACCGCATACGCTCCGAACTCGCCCAAATAGCCCTCGAAGAAACCGATAACGGCAGAACCACAGTCAGATTCCTTGTGCAGGTCATGCAAGGCGAACTGGACGACTTCAAGCCCTGCCACAGACTGTCAGCAGCCAAAGAACTGCTGCATCGCGGCTTCGACTACACCCCCGAAGACGAAGACATCGAAGATGAAGCCGAAGCAGAACCTGCGCCCGACCCGGTCGAAGAAGAGCGCCGCCGTCGCCGTGAAGAAGCCGTCGAGTTCAGCCTGCACGGACCCCCATACTACCGGATGTCTTCATATCCCTGCTCGTGCGAAGACCGGCTGCACGACTGCAAGGGCAATGTGCTGATAGGGGAAGCGCGCGAGAAAGCCGCCACACGCGCCCCTGCCAAAGAGATGTTCATCCACGACAGCGACGAACTGGACGCCTACATCGCCCGATACACCGAATACCTGACCCGCCTCAACCCGCACAAGACCATAGACTTCAACGCCTTCCGTTGGCGCAGGAACGACCACGACCCCTAGCCAAATAAGTCCCCTCTCCCCCTGGGAGAGGGTTAGGGTGAGGGCAAAATCCCATCGGCAAGCGCGGCAATCCAGAGGCGTGAGGAGGGGGAATCCTCCCCATCCTGTTAGCCCCCGTCAGGATAACTCAGCGCAAACACCTTGTCAGGCCGCCATTGCCGCAGTTCGGCGTCGAAAATCACAATCGCAAGGAAGCGCCCGTCTGTTGTATAGACGCGGCAGCGTTCCCCGGACTGCGCTTGCGAAGACGCGCCCCCTTCGGTGAACGCGCGGCCGTTGCGTATCATTTCCTCGAGGCGGTTGCCCACGATCAGGGCGCGCATTTCACCCAGAACCGCGTCCGGCGAGTGAATGACTTCACGCCAGCTCCCGTCGGCGAAGCGCTCCTCGGCTTCATCGAGGGACAGAGCATCCGAGACCGTGAATATGCCGCTACTCAGGCGGGCAAGCGTCTTCAGATGACCGCCGCAGCCCAATGTCTGCCCGAGGTCGTACGCAAGGGAGCGCATGTAAAAGCCCTTGCCGCAGTCCACCTGAATCTTTGCCACAGGGGGCGCCCAATCCTTCAAGGCGATGTCATGCACCACAACCGAGCGGGGTTCGCGCTCGACCTCGACGCCGGCTCGCGCCAAGTCGTAAAGACGCTTGCCATCACGCTTAAGCGCGCAGTACATTGGCGGCACCTGTTGGATCTCTCCGGCAAACGCCCGGACTGCGCGCTCCACATCGCCAGGAGTAATGCCGGAAGTGTCGCCCCGTTCAGTTATCTCGCCAAGCGCGTCGTATGTGTCCGTAGATGCACCTAGCTTAACGGTTGCGAGATAGGTCTTGGAGCCTCCCACCACATTCTCCATCAGGCGCGTCGCCTGCCCAAAGCAAATCGGTAAGACGCCCGTGGCGATTGGATCAAGCGTGCCGCCGTGACCTACACGCCGCTGCCCTGATGCTCGCTTCAGGCGGCGCACGACATCCATCGAAGTTATGCCATACGGCTTGTCGATGTTCAGGATGCCATCGATTCTCGGCTGTTGCGAATTCGCCATCAGCTAATCTCTTCTTCAGAGATGTCCCTTGGCGCATTGCGGCTGATCAGATCGAGCATTTCGGTGCCCTGCTCTATCGATTCGTCGAGTTCAAACGACAGGACAGGAGCGAACTTGAGCTTCAGGTTGCGCTTCATTGTGCGATGAATGAATCCCCCCGCGCTCTCCATGACGGCGAGCACATTCTGCTTGGTATTTTCGTCGCCCAGCACGCTGAAATAGACCTTGGCGCGTCGAAGATCAGATGATGTACGCACTTCTGTAATGCTTATGAGGGTCGACAGGCGCGGATCGTTCATCTCGACAGCCATGATTTGGCTGATCTCTTGGCGCACAAGCATATTGACGCGTTCAATCCGACGAGACATGCGGGGACCTCAACCTTTGGTTGCAAGTGGTATCTGCGGAGAGTGCTCGCCCTCACCGTAGACCCCAATAGGGAAGCGGCATGCGGGGAGGGCGCTAAACTCAGCTAGCGAACGCGCTCCGAGCGGTGAGCCTCAAGAATGTCGCCTTCTTCAAAACCGTTGAAGCCTTCGAGCATCAGACCGCCCTCGAAGCCGATATTGACCTCGCGCACATCGTCCTTAAAGTGCTTGAGGCTGGAGATTGAGCCCTTGTAGATATTCTGCCCGCCGCGCAGCACATGTATCGTAGAACTCCGCTGGATTTGGCCGTCATTCACATAGAAGCCTGCGACCTTCAAGCGTCTGCCCACACCGAAGATAGCTCGGATGGTGGCATGCCCCTCAGTTACATCCCTGTAAACGGGTTCGAGCAGGCCCGTGAGCGCGAGTTCCACATCCTCAAGAAGGTTATAGATGATATTATAATGGCGAATCTCTACGCCTTCCTGATTGGCGAGTGCCATCGCGCCCTGCCCCGGCTCGGTGTTGAAGCCAACGATGATCGCCTTAGACGCCATCCCAAGCAGCACATCGCTCTCGGTGATTGCGCCGCTCGCAATATGAACAATGTTGACTCTGCTCTGCTCTGTGTTCAGCCCGTTCAGCGCGCCCTTGACAGCCTCGACGGTGCCCTGCACGTCGGTCTTGATTATCAGGTTGAGCGCCTTGACTTCACCCGCGGCGATGCGAGTATGCACATCTTCCATGGTTGGACCTGCGGCTCGCTTAATCTCTGACTGGCGAATACGTGCCTCGGCAAGCTGACGCGCGGATCGCTCGTCCTTGGCGACCTCCAGGATGTCGCCCGCCTCAGGTACGCCTCTGATGCCCAGAATCTCGACAGGCTGCGATGGAGTTGCCGTTTCCACGGGCTCCCCGCTGTCCGCTTGCATCGCGCGAATGCGCCCACGAAGATTACCGACGACGATATTGTCCCCGACATGCAGCTTTCCGGCTTGCACCAGAACGGTTGCGACTGTTCCTCGGCTGCGGTCTATTCGAGCCTCGACAACTACACCCCTGGCTTGCCTACCGACATTAGCCTTAAGCTCGCTGACCTCTGCGACGATCGCAAGGTTGTCAAGCAGATCATTCACGCCGTCGCCCGTTAGCGCCGACACGGGCAGCGCGATGACATCACCGCCCCAATCTTCGACGAGTAGGTTGCGCTCAGCAAGCTGGCGCTTCACACGCTCAGGATCGGCTTCGGGCCGGTCAACCTTGTTTATTGCTACGACGATGGGAACCTCCGCAGCCTTCACATGGTTGATCGCCTCCTCGGTCTGCGGCATGATGCCGTCGTCCGCGGCAATGACAAGTACCGCGATGTCGGTCACTTGCGCCCCCCGCGCCCGCATCGCCGTAAACGCTTCGTGCCCCGGCGTGTCCAGGAACGTGATCAGATTGCCGTCGTAGGTAACCTGATACGCCCCTATGTGCTGCGTAATGCCACCTGCTTCGCCATCTACGACGTTGGTCTTGCGGATTGTGTCCAGCAAGGTCGTTTTGCCGTGGTCAACGTGTCCCAGGATGGTAACAACAGGAGGACGATCTTCGAGCAAGGCGGGATCGACGTCATCAGTTGACGGCACAATGGAACCTGCGCCGCTCTCTGCTTCGAGGGGCAGAACTTCAAATCCGAAAGACGGTGCAATCCCCACAACCAGGTCGTGTCCGACAACCTCGTTGATCGAGAACATATAGCCACCGCGCATGAACTCCTTGATAACCTCAACAGGAGTTGTCTCCATCAGCTCAGCAAGGTCATGCACAGCTATAGCAAGTGGAACCTCCAGCGGTTCCAGCTCGTAGTCGTCATCGTAATAGTCTTCGTACTCGTCCTGCCCGGAAGTGCCGTTGTACTGGTCCTGCAACTCCGTGGCGTTTGTTCTGTTAGTCATAGGCACCCCCTAAAATGCGCCTTCTTAGGACTGGCGCTTGGATCTCGTCAGCCCGCCGGCGAGTCAAAATGTGACTGCATATCTGCCAGGACTTCGCACCACTGAGCGTCGGCAATGCCTGTGCGAAGTGTATGTTCCAGCCGACCTTTTCTGATGTTTTCGGAGCTGTCGGCGCAGGTTGAGCACACATAAGCCCCCCTGCCGGAGAGCTTTCCGCCCGCGTCAAATACGATGCCTCCCTCGGGCTTGGCAACGATGCGCAGCAACTCTCTTTTAGCCGTTTTGGTCCTGCAAGCAACGCAGCTCCGCAGCGGAACATGTCGCCTTCTGGCATTCATCTACTAGCGTCGCCTCTTGCCTACCCTACGCCGCCTTCCGCCACCGCCTCGTGCATTTGCATTTGCTCCACCGGGGGCCTGAGGGTCGTCTCGCCTTCGGCCGCGGCGTGATGCGGTTACCCCACCACGCAATCCGGCGATGTCCTCCGCAAAGCGTATGCGGCCCGGTGCGTCTGCGTCCGACTGTGCGGATCTGCGAACGCGAGCGCGCCGCACCTGCCAGATATCCTCCGGCAAGTCCCGCAGAGAAGTCACTTGTTCCTCTTTTGCCGCCTGGACACTCTTCGAAACGGGCTCAAGGATCGGTATAGGCTCTACTACCTCGACGACCGCCTCCGGCTCCGCGACGACTTCCACTTCGGCGACGGGTTCGGCAAGTTCAGTCTCAACTACGTCATCCGTAACAGCGGTATCCACGGGTTGAAGCTCGGCTGCCATCGGCACGGCATCTTCGACAACTTCCGTCAATCCAACCGCAATCGCCTCATCCGCAATCGCTTCTACGACGACGGGGTCTGCCACGATGGTCTCTGCCATCTGGTCAACTTCAGCAGCAATCGGAACGGGCTCAGCCTCCACTTCCACATCACTGGGCGCAGATTCGGGTTCAACCGCAACTTCCTCCGCGACAACAGCTGCGGCTGCCTGCGCTTCTTCGATCTCAGCCTCCGCGGCTGCGATAGCGGCGGCAGCGGCCCTGGCTTCTTCTTGAAGCCTGGTGCGCTCCTGAAATTCGACCTGGTACTCGACGTCGCTCTTGATATCCACTTTCCAGCCGGTCAATCGAGCGGCGAGTCTGGCGTTCTGGCCTTCCCGTCCGATTGCGAGGGAAAGTTGCCTATCAGGTACAACTGCCATTGCAGTTCCGTCGTCAAG
Source organism: Dehalococcoidia bacterium (assembly GCA_965221045.1). GTDB lineage: Bacteria > Chloroflexota > Dehalococcoidia > Lucifugimonadales > JADFKI01 > Bin90. The sequence continues at coordinate 2,622,572 of OZ244863.1, read as the reverse complement.
GTTCAGTTCTACTTTCATCACCTGCGCAGGACTGAGCGCATTGGCAATAAAAATGGGGATTTCCTTGTTCCACTCCACGACATCAATTTTCTCGCCGTGCAGTTCGTTGACGATGTTCTGTATTCGTACACCGCGTAGCCCCACGCATGAGCCGACAGGGTCCACGCCGTCTTGACGGGCGCGCACGGCAACCTTGCTGCGCGAACCGGGTTCCCTAGCGATCGCTTCGATTTCAACCGCACCGGTGAAAATCTCAGGCACTTCCATTTCGAAAAGCCGCCTGAGCAGCGTGTTATCGGCGCGGGAGACGATAAGCTCTGGTCCCCTAAGGGTGCGCTCCACTGACTTGAGAAGCACGCGCATCTTGGTATTGCTGCGATAGCGCTCAGATGGCACCTGCTCGCTGATGGGCATAATGGCTTCGGATCGCCCCAGGTCAACCGTAATGTGGCGCGGCTCAATCTTCTGGAGCGTAACCAGGAAGACCTCGCCCTCTTTGTCCTCGAATTGCTTGAACACGATCTCCCGCTCTGCGTCGCGTAGTCGCTGCATCACCACCTGCTTGGCAGTTTGCGCTGCAATGCGGCCCGGAATGTGCGGCAGGCTTTCTGTGGTGATGACATCACCAATTTCAGCGTCCTGAACAATTTCCTGGGCGTCCGGCAGCGTAATCTCCGCCTTGTCATTGATGACATCGTCCACGACGGTCTTCAGGATATTCACCGTTACATCACCTGAGCCGGGATCCAGCTTCACGGTGATGTTCTGACCATCGGCGATGCTGTCCTTCCTGTAGGCTGAGACCAACGCATCTTCAATGGCGGAAAGCACAGTCTCTTTGGGAAGGCCGCGCTCTGCGGCGAGCTGTGTTAAGGCGACGATAAAATCGCTCTTCATACTGCAACCACCTCCTGATACCGCTTTTCGTCAGTCCCATGTAACAAAGAAAGTGGGACTAGCCCACTTCCCACAAAGCACATATTCCGCGCCCGCCGATGCACAAGGCTCTCGACAAGTCTTTCGTGTTGCAGTATAGCATTTGCCGCCTTGATAAACAACCTCCATAGCCGCGCCGCAAGATGATTCCGCGGATTCTCCACAGCGGGCCAAAAGCCGAATTACTTGAGAATTCCCTGTCTCGCCGCGCCACTTCTTCGTGATAAGATATTTGCATGGCTCCATTAAACTACGACGGTCGCACTTTGCAATCCACTGTTGGCAGAAGCATATTTGACTATGCTGACGCCCTAAGCGTGCGCGTGCCCACATCTTGCGGCAGAACGGGAGAGTGCCACGAGTGCATCGTCGAGATCAAGCGCGGCATCGACGCGCTCTCCCCTCTTACGGAAGCGGAGGCGTTCCTGCGGGAGGACTACCGACTCGCGTGCCAGGCGACCATCGTTGATGCCGATACGGATGTAGAGTTCGCGGTGCTGCGCCGCCAGCCGCGAATTCTGACGCGCTCAGTGCGCCGCGACATTGATATAGATCCCCTGACGAAGCGCATCGGTGACGGCGTGTTCTTCGGCGACACGCGCATTGACGACTATCGCGGGCAGGTGTACGGTGTCGCGATTGATGTTGGCACCACGACTGTCGTGCTGAATCTCCTCGATCTCGAGTCCGGAGATATACTGGGCACCGCGTCGTTCGAGAACCCTCAGCGATTCGGCGGCAGCGACATAATGCACCGCATCTCTTATGACGGCGGTGACTATCCGGGCGAATTGCAACAGGTAATGCTTTCTGCCGTCAACTTCGAGATAGGCGACCTCTGCCGACGACTGAAGTTTCATCGCAGGCGCATCTATGAAATAGTCGTAGTCGGCAACTCCACCATGCGCGATATATTCTTCGGCTTCGATGTGCAGCCGATAGGTGAACGTCCCTACAAATCGCTCACAGAACTCGAAATGCTTGATGGCAGGCGCGAGACGACGGCGCTCAATGTAAAGGCGTCTGACATCGGACTGCGCGTCTTCCCCAATGCGAATGTGTACGGCGGGCCCCTCATCGGCTCGCATGTGGGCGCGGATGTCGCCGCCGACATGCTTGCGGTCGGAATAGATGAGGAAGAAGAAGTCGTGATGCTGGTGGATGTGGGCACGAACACAGAGGTGGTGCTGGGCAACAGGCACCGGCTCATGTCCGCTTCGTGTCCGGCGGGTCCCGCATTTGAAGGAGGTCAGGTGCGCTACGGCATGCCCGGCTATGACGGTGCGGTCGAAAGCGTAGCTCTCAGTGAAGACAATGTCGCCTATCGCACCATCAGCGATGCCCCACCGCAGGGCATCTGCGGTTCTGGACTGGTGGATTTGCTGTCCGAACTTCGTCGCACCGGCAAGATGAACGAATTGGGCGCGTTCAATAACGGTGAACGCGAATTCCCCTTCGTGCCCGATACCGGAATGTCGCTGTCACGGGCTGACATCAGCGCCCTTGCTCAGGCGAAATCTGCCAACTATTCCGGACAGTACATTGTGCTGCGAAACTATGGTGTCCCACTTGAGGGCATCTCGAAGTTGTATTTAGCGGGCGGTTTTGCAAACTACATCAATGTGGCAAACGCGGTCAACATCGGCTTCGTCGCAAATCTCCCGGAAGAGCGAATCGTCAAGGTAGGCAACGCATCGCTCGAAGGAGCGACAATCATGCTGCTCTCCGGCAAGCTGCGCGCCCGCATGGAGCAGTTGGTGCAGTCAATACAGCATATTGAACTCGAAACCACTCCCGATTTCTTTAACATCTTCGTAGAAGGATGCATGTTCAATCCCATGAATACGGAGATAACTTAGGAGGACACAATGCCATTCAAAGTTCTCGTAACCGATTATGTCTGGCCCTCGGTCGAACCGGAGCGCGCAGTTCTGGCGAAGATCGGCGCTGAGCTTGTCGTAGCGCCCGACGGTGAAGAAGACACTCTCGCCGCACTTGCAAAAGATGTTGACGGCATACTGACCTGCTTCGCGCAGGTTACGGACAAGGTTGTGCGCGCCGCTGAGAATTGCGTCGTCATCGGACGCTACGGCGTAGGTGTCGACAACATCGCGGTGGACACCGCAACCGAGCTTGGTATCGCCGTCACCTACGTCCCCGACTACTGCGTAGATGAAGTATCCGACCATGTTATGGGGCTGTTGCTCGACTGGAATCGCCGCATATCCTTCTTCGACAACTCGGTCAAGGGCGCGGGCTGGGGCAGCGTACCGCTTACGATGCGAATTATGCGGCTGCGCGGCAAGAAACTAGGCGTTGTTGGCCTCGGCAGGATAGGCAGGGCCGTGTGCGCGAAGGCGCTGGCGTTCGGCTTCGATGTCCTGACCTACGATCCTTACATCTCCGCTGAGCAGGCATCCGAGGCGGGCGCCCGCTCCGTCGACATGGAAACGCTCCTACGGGAATCAGACTTCGTTACGCTCCACTCCCCGCTGACGCCGGATACCGAGAACCTCATCGGCGAGGCGGAGCTGGCTCTCATGAAAGACGACTCCTTCCTGATTAACTGCGCTCGCGGCCCGCTGATCGACGAGGAAGCCCTATACGCCGCCCTTCAGTCCGGCAGCATCGGCGGCGCTGGGCTGGATGTGCTGGTGGACGCCCATCCGTCGCCGGACTACAGGCTGCTGAAGCTGGACAATGTGCTTGTCACTCCGCATGTAGCATTCTTCTCGCAGGAAGCTGTCCTGGAACTCGAAGAGCGCGCTGCCGGAGAAGTTGCCTCTGTTCTGCAGGGGCAGATGCCCGACAACCTCGTGAACACCGCCGTGCTTACTCACCCCAATCCGAGGCACGGCCTGTCGGCCTAGTTCCGCCCAAACCACAATATCTGCCAAGGCCACAATAAATGAACAATTTCTGTCTCATAAACTAGTTGTTAGACCAAACACTAGTGCGCTAACCTGATTGTATTGAATGGTTTTGATCCTTAATACCATTCGGATGCTGGCAGTTCTGACTGCATTGGAGGCGTGAGATGGAGAAAACAACAATCGTAAGCATGGCCCTTGGCATCCCTGCGGTCGTCATAGCGGTGATTGCCCTGGTGTTGGCGTTCAACGCATCTGGCGGTGATGATATTGATGAGGGCACTGCGGAATCTGTTCGCAGCCTCGTGGCAAGCGAATCGGCGCAGAATACCCGGATAGAATGGCTTACAACCCAGGTCGGCGACCTGCATGTAGAAGTCGCCGACGCCCGCCAGCAGGAAGCCGCCGATGCCGCAAAGTTGACCGCGGACGTGGACGATCTCCGCAGCCTGGCTTCGCGGGATGATCGTTATGACGACACCGAACTGAGGGCGGCAGTCAGGGACAACCAGTCCAACCTGGCCGAACTCAATAGTCTCGTGGACAACGACGCCGGCAACAACGAGAACATAATTGGCATCGCCGCATCTCTCGCGGACATACGTGACGCAATCTCTGATAGCGACGAGTCCACGGACGCAATCAACACCGAGTTAGGCGCACTCCGCGCCCAACTGATGGAACTTCAGGGCGCAGTATCATCAGGCGGATCAACGGAACTCGACGACGCCCTTTCGCGCCTGGACTGGCTGGAAAAAGCCGTCGCCCCCTCATATACGCAGGCTTACGTTGAAGAAGCGTTACGCCGCTACAACTCACAGGGACGCCAGGCGACGCTCGACTACTACAGCACTATGGCGAGCGTAAACGGAGACCTGTACCTCTTCGTGCTCGACGAAAACTACGAAGTAATCGTGAATCCTGCATTCCCGGGCAACATAGGTATGGACATCAGGGGCACGCTGGGAACGGACATAACCGGAAAGAATTACGGCGCTGAGTTCGTAACGGTGGACGAAGCCGGCAAGTGGATTGACTTTGTATATCAGAACCCTGCAGACGACTTCAACTACCAGCGCAAGCGCGCCTGGACCGTGCGCCACGAGAACCTGATATTCGGCTCAGGCTGGTACGAGCGCGACGTGTCGTTGGAAGATGACCCCTCGACGTATGCGCGTTCGCTGGTTGATCGGGCTATAACGCGCTATAACGGCGAAGGTAGAGACGCCACCATCGACTACTACAACACGCCCGAAAGCGTGGACGGACAATGGTATGTCTTCATCCTGCAGGCGGACGACCTTCGTACTCTTGCCAACGGCGCGCGCCCTGAGCTGGTGAATATAGACCCGCCGGAGAGGATAGATGCCACCGGCTACGCTTATGGCGAGGCGTTCGCAACCGTAACCGACGAGGGCAGGTTGGTATCTTATGTCTTCGTAAATCCCGCGACCGATGCACTGGAGTCGAAGCATACTTGGCTTATGGAGCACGACGGCCTGCTCTTCGGCTCCGGCTGGTACACCGAACCCGCCGAGTACACCAAGTATCTGGTGAACGGCGCGATAAGCCGCTACAAGTCCGACGGGCGCGATGCCACCATCGCCTACTACAACACTGCGGACAGCGTTGATGGTCAATGGTACATCTACATCGTAGATGAGGACGATCTGTTCCTCTCCCACGCCCCGTCACCGTCATTGGTGGGCACCGACATCAAAGACCTTGTTGGTCAAGACGGCTATGAGTGGGGCAAAGAGTTGGCGAAGGCGACAGAGGCCGGACACTGGGTTGAATACGCTTGGGTAAATCCCGCAACAGACGCGGAAGAAACAAAGCGCTCCTGGGTCATCAGGCACGACAGCTTGATATTCGGCTCCGGATATTACGGAGAGTAGAGCAGCTACCGGCGCGCCTCACTCTTAGGTCAATTCGTGGCAGCATTTCGGCAACTGCGCTAAAATGCTGCTTATGAAAGCTAAGCGTCTGGTAGTCGTAAAGTTCCATGAGCCCGCGCTAAAGGGCAATAACCGCCCTATGTTCATTCGGCGTCTGGCGAGCAACCTGCGCCGCGCCATCAAGGGCACAGGCGTAGAGCGCGTCTGGCAACAGCACTTGATGATATGCCTCGCCCTGCGCGAAGACGCCGACTGGGACACGGTGCGCCAGCGTGTCGGCGACTGCATGGGCGTCGCCAAGTTCTACCTCGCATACAAGGTCGCCGCCGATCTGGACGCCGTAAAAGAGCTGCTCCGCTCCGAGCTAAAGACGCACCAATTCGATACCTTCCGCATCACGGCGCATCGGTCTAACAAGCGCTTCCCCATAAAGTCCGACGCGATCAACCGCGAGATGGGCTCTTTCGTGGAAGAGCTTACCGGCGCAAAGGTACGCCTGAAGGGCGCAGACTTGGAAGTCTTCATCGATGTGGTGAATGACGGTATGCTCGTCTACTTCGACCCCATCCAGGGACCCGGCGGCATGCCGGTCGACTCCAGCGGCACGACAATGGCGCTTATGTCAGGCGGCATAGACTCGCCGGTCGCCGCATGGCAGATGATGCGGCGCGGCAGCCGTGTGAAACTCGTCCACTTCCACAGCCACCCGCTGGTGGATTCATCCTCCATCGAGAAAGCAGCGGAATTAGCCGAAATTCTGACGCGCTACCAGTACGATGCCGAGCTGTTCCTCGTGCCCTTTGCCGGTGTGCAGCAGCGCATCATCGTAGAGGTCCCGCCGCCGTATAGAGTCGTCCTGTACAGGCGGTTCATGGTGCGCATAGCCGAGGCGCTGGCGCTGCAGCAGGGCATAGCGGCGCTGGTGACCGGCGAGAGTCTGGCGCAGGTTGCGTCTCAGACATTGGAAAACATCGCCATAGTGGATGCGGCGGCGCAGATGCCCATACTTCGCCCGCTAATCGGCTCGAACAAGAATGACATCGTTGACATCGCGCGGCAGATTGGCACATTCCCTATATCCATCATCCCGGATCAGGATTGCTGCTCCCTGTTTGTGCCGCGCCATCCGGTTACGAAGGGTAGCCCCAGGGTAGTGGACCGCCTGGAATCCCTGCTGCCCGTTGATGAGCTGGTGCAGGATGCGTTGGAAAAGGTCGAGATTCGACAATTTGCCTACTCGCCCCGCTAGCGTCGCTGCCCCGCTCGATGAGGTCTCTTCGGCGGCCTCATAAGCAGCACCAGCCCCAGCGATACCATTGACGCCGCGCCGAATCCCATGAACGCCCACTCATAATTCCCCGTGGTGTCGAACACATAGCCAGACACCAGCGGGCCAATTATGATCCCAACCATCTGAATCGTGCCGCGGAATCCCTGTATCGTCGCGTATGCCCTCCGCCCGAAGTACTCGGCAATGAGTGACTGCGGAATGACCGAAATGCCTCCCTGCGCGGCCGCATACAGCACCAGGAACGGCAACACCTGCGTCACGCTCGTGGCTCTCGCCATGAACACAATGGCTATTGTCATGAGAAATAGCGACACCGCCATCACATAGCGGCGGTTGAGATAGTCGCTAACTGCGCTCAGCCCGAACCTTCCGGGTATGCTTAAGACACCTACCGCGCCCGCGAGCGTCGCGGCGAACACATCTGACGCGCCCAGGTCCACGAAGTATGGCACAAGGTGCAAGCCCACGCCGCCGCTCACCAGCGAGCGCGCCGCAATCGAGAGGGTAAGATACCAGAAACTCGATGTCATCAGGGCTTCCCTCGCCGTGAAGTCCTGTGACAGGTCTGGCTGCTGACGTCTGCGAACTTCGCCCGTCTCATCATCCGTATCAGGTTCCTCTCCGTCCGGCATATATCCGTAAGGTTCGGGCCTGTGCCGCATAAGCGCGGCTATGGGAATGCCCATCACTATGATGAACACGCCAATGACAATAGACGCAATGCGCCAGTTGTAGGCAGCTATCAGCCAACCCACTGCGGGGACAAAGAAACCGCCCAGCCCGACCCCGGACCACATAATGCCGAATGCCAGCCCGCGCTTTCTGTTGAACCAGTTCGCTACTGACGCTGCCATCGGTGTGCTCATGCCCAGGCTGTTGCCGAGCGTGATGGCGAAGATATACACGAAGAAAAACGCCGCCAGCGAGTTAACGCGGCTCATTAGTATATAGCCAACGCCCATGAGAGGGATACCGACGATCATCAGGCGGCGAGGACCGACGCGATCCACCAGCCAACCCTCAAGGGGACCAAGCAGGCCCGACTCCATTCGCGCCAGCGAGAACAGGCCGGATATGGTCGTACGATTCCAGCCGAACTCGTTGGTCAGCGGAATTATGAAGTTGCCGAAGCCGTGGAAGTTGATGCCCGCGGTGATGGACATGCCCAGCCCGCCCGCAATGACAATCCACCAGCCGTAGAACATGCCGCGCTTACGTTTTGACTCGCCGTCCGCGCTGCTCACGGCAAGTTTTCTCCGTGAATCCTAGTTTGCCTAGTATGCCTAGCGTGCCCAGTATGAATAACGCTCGAAGTAATCAGTGTGCCCGTAACCCCCACTCGCAGAGTGTCCTAGAGTTTAACATCAAGCTATTCATGCTGCTCCCCGTCATCTCAATTCAGCCGATTATGCCTGATGTGGTATATGCGTCTAATTTGTTATTGCAACTAATTGACATTTGCAACTCAGCAACATTAAAATTAATGCGCGAGCTTTTTTTCTTCCTGATTCGACGGGATTGTTCGATATGACGGAGCGTTCGAAATGACGTTAAGCATAAGTCTGCCCTTTCCTGGCGACAGTCTTCCTCTTCCTTTGCACGCCCCCGACGGCTTCTTCAGTCTGCCAGTTGCAGTAGCAGGATATGTAGCTGCGGCGGTGTTCATCGGTATCGCCATTAGGCAGACGAACAAGAACATCAACGAGCGCATCGTTCCCATGATGGGCGTGATGGCAGCGTTCATCTTCGCGGCGCAGATGCTCAACTTCCCCGTCGCGGGAGGCACTTCCGGTCATCTGATCGGAGGCGCGCTTGCCGCCATTATACTGGGACCTTGGGCAGCTATACTTGTCATGACGGCGGTTGTTGGCTTGCAGGCCCTGTTGTTTCAGGATGGCGGCCTTGTGGTGCTTGGCATCAACCTCCTGAACATGTCAATTATGAGCGTGCTCGCGGGCTACGGAGCATACTGGGTATTCCGTAAACTTGGCACGAGTTTCAAGCACCTGATGATAGGCGGTTTCATTGCCGCATGGGTGTCGGTCGTCATAGCCGCCGCGTCCACCGCTCTTATGCTAGGTATGAGCGGCACGACTCCTCTCGCGCTTGCGCTCCCCGCGATGACGGGCGTTCACATGCTAATAGGCATAGGCGAAGGGCTGATAACCGTGTTCGCGCTGTCGTTCATTCATGCTGCTCGCCCTGCTTTGCTGCAAGCGCCCGCAAAGTCGGCAGATTCCCATACAGGTATGGAAACTGGAGCGACTGCCGAAAGAAGTTTTGGCGTTCGATGGTGGGTGCTGGGATATATCGTTGCAGTAGCAGTCACGCTTCTCGCGCCATTGGCATCCAGGTCGCCCGACGGCTTGGAGCGCGTCGCCGAAGATTCCGGATTTATAGAGCGAGCGCAGGGCGCGCCTTATGCCATCATCGCCGATTATGTCGTGCCGGGCATTCAGAATGAGGCTCTCGCAACAATTCTGGCAGGCATCATCGGCGTTACGGTTGTTTATGTCATGGTCGCAGGCAGCTTATATGGCCTGTTCACGCTTTATCGTCATCGTCGGCGCGCGAGTCTGGCGCACGAATAACGACCGATGACGACTGCCGCCGGATTACTTGATCGCTACCTAGAAGGCAGCAGCTGGTTTCACAGCGCCGACGCCCGCATCAAGCTTGTAATGGCGCTGGGCTTCATATTCGCGACTACATCTATACCGCCGGGCAAGTGGATTGGATTCGCCGCTATGCTGGCGCTGGTGTGGCTGGCGGCTGGCATATCGCGCGTAGGGCTGCTTCGCGTATTCCTGCGCTCGCTCGTGGCGATACCCTTCATCCTGATTGCCCTCCCCACGGTGTTCACTAAGCCGGGATTACCCCTGTTTGAACTTGACCTCACACTCTTCACGCTCACGGGCACAAGGGAAGGTCTGGACTTTTTCATAAGCGTCCTGCTGAAGTCTTGGGCGTCCGTAACCGCCGCCGTTGTGCTTACGACTACGACTCCGCCGTTGCGCCTGCTTGAGGCGCTGCGAGCATTGCGCGTACCCGCAATCCTCGTCGCTATCGTCATGCTTATGTACCGCTATCTCTTCGTGCTTGTGGACGAGGCGCAAAGCCTCATGCGCGCCCGAACCGCCCGCAGCGCCGCCATCGGACCCAAGTCCGGCGGTTCACTCGTATGGCGGGCCAAGTCAGCCGGAGGCATGGCGGGCTCGCTGTTCATCCGCACGCTCGACCGCAGCGAGCGCATCTACATGGCAATGCTCGCGAGAGGATATGACGGTACGCTGCGCCAGTCGCGCGTGGATTCGCTTGAACGAGGTCCGATACTTCTTCTCGTCGCCTCTCTTTGCCTGTTCGTTGCCGTCGCAGTGGCAGCCCGGACGGTGCTATAAAGGATGGTGCTGTAAATGCAGAGCGCAAGCGACCAAATCTCCGCCGTCTCCGTAAATCATCTGGAGTTTGCGTACCCCGACGGGCGCCCTGCCCTGCGCGGCGTCGACCTGTGCGTCCAGCCCGGCGAGAAGGTCGCAATCCTCGGTCCAAACGGCGCGGGCAAGTCAACCCTGCTGCTGCACCTCAACGGCCTGCTGCACGCGGGGAGCGGCGATGTAACTATCCTGGGGCGAGAAGTTCGGGAAGGCGACAAGCGCGGCTTGCAGGAGATACGCGCTCTTGTCGGCGTCGTCTTTCAGGACCCGGACGACCAGCTCTTTTCGCCCAGCGTGTATGACGACGTCGCATTCGGCCCCATTTACATGGGTTTGCCCAGCGATGACGTGGAAGCCCGCGTAAGTGAAGCCTTGTCGCAGGTTGGGCTGGAAGACTACGGCGACAGAATGCCCTTTCATCTGAGCGGCGGTGAAAAAAAGCGCGCCGCCATCGCGACCGTGTTAGCCATGCACCCGCAGGTTCTCGCGCTCGACGAGCCGTCCGCCGGCCTAGACCCACGTGCGCGGCGCGGACTCATCCACCTCCTCGACCGTCTGGAGCAGACCATCCTCGTCACCACCCACGACATGCACATGGTGAAGGATATATTCCCGCGCTCAGTGATCATGGACGGCGGAAAGGTCGTAGCAGACGCGCCTACACAGAAAATCCTCGCTGATGAAGCGCTGCTCGAAAAACACGGGCTGGAGATGCCTTAAGACTCTTCCAAGTGATGTTTGGCATCGCGCTGCCTGAAGCGTTCGCCCGTAAGCCAATCCTCTTCAACCCCGCCTATGCCGCCAGTCATGCAATAGCCATGCAACCAAGGACTCACCACCGTGTGCGGTCCGTCGATTCAGATGAATCCTTCACCCTATGTCAGTGAGTTCGCAGCCACTTCAGCGCGTCAAGCGCCGCCCAATATCCACACATGCCATGCACGCCCGCACCCGGCGGAGTCGAAGCCGAACACAGGTACACTCCCTCGATCGGCGTCCTGTAAGGCTTAAACACCGACACCGGTCGCGCGAACAATTGCCGCAAGGTATTCGCGCCACCAGCGATGTCCCCGCCCACATAATTTGCGTTGTAATCTTCGATATCCGACGTCTTCATCACACTCCGAGCCAGTATTCGCTCCCTGAATCCGGGCGCAAACCGCTCAATCTGATTCTCGATGCGCTCCGTCATATCGAAGTCCGACCCATTCGGCACATGGCAGTACGCCCACGCCACATGCCTGAGTTGAGGCGCACGCGTATCATCGAACATGCTAGGCTGCGCAACAAGCACAAAAGGCCGTTCTGGATGTTCGCCGCGCCAGACTGCCGCTTCTGCCGCCGCAATTTCCTCCAGCGTCCCGCCCACATGCACCGTCCCCGCGAACGAGCAATCCAGCGCCGACCACGGTATCGGCCCCTCAAGCGCCCAGTCCATCTTGAACACCCCAGGACCATAGCGAAAAGCCTCCAGCCTGCGCCTGTATCGTTGCGGCAGCCCGTCGCCTGCGATGCTCGCCAGTTGTCGCGCTCCCACGTCCAGCAGCGCAACTCCGACGCCCGGCAGTTCCTCCAGCGATTCCACCCTGACACCCGTAACGACCTCACCGCCCAGTGATTCCAAGTACGACACCATCGCGTCGGTGATGCTCTGCGCTCCTCCGCGCGGCAGCGGCCACCCGACCGCATGCCCGGCGATCTGCAGCATAAGCCCCGCAGCAGCCGATCCCCTGAACTCCAGCGGCGTAACCGAGTGCGCCGCAATGCCCGCAAACAACGCCCGCCCGCGCTCTGTTCGCAGCCAGCCTCTTGCAAACCCACGCGCCGAGCGCATCGCCCGCAACCCAAATCTCCCCATCGCAATCGGGTTGCGCGGCAGCCGAAGCGGCCCCATAACTCCTCTGGCGATCGTTTCCCAGTCCCGCACAAGCGGCAACATCACCCTACGATACGCCCTAGCATCCGCATCCAACGCCACGGCAGTCTCATCCACATCACGCTCCAGCAAAGCCGCGCTCCCGTCGTCCAGTGGATGCGCCACCGGATAGCGTGGGTGAATCCACTCCAGCCCGTGCTCCTCCAGAGGAAGCGTGCTGAGGAACGGCGAACCCACCGCCAGCGGGTGCAGTGCGGAGCACACATCGTGCCGAAAGCCGGGTAGAGTCAGTTCTGAGGTGCGCGCGCCACCGCCCGGCGTATCGGACGCCTCCAGCACCTGCACACTGTGGCCCGCCTGCGCCAGCGTTATCGCCGCCGCAAGCCCGTTCGGCCCCGACCCCACAACAACCGCGTCGTAGCTGCCGTTCGAATGCTGCATGGGAACTCATCCCCCAACCAACTTGCTGTCGTACCAACTTAGTCTGTCAATCTATAATAATCCGTCCGGTCAATCTTATGACAGCCCAGCGACATATAACATCTATATTTTCGGCTTGCAGATACCGCGATCCGCCAAGAGGGGTCATTCCAAGGTCATATCTGCTGCATCCGTACTCCTCGCCGCACTGCGCCTATCCAGCCTATCCATCCGACACACCACATCGCTTGCCGCATGACGCAGGCGAATGTCGGGCACGCTCCCATCGAGCTCCAATTGCTGATTCCAGACACCTTGTGTTAAATTGATGCAATCCTACATAGGGAGTTCGCACAATGACTATTAATGTTGTCGTACACGGCGTCATGGGCAAGATGGGACAGCAGGTGCTGGAAACAGTAACCAACACTCTGGGCATGCAACCTGTCGGAGCAGCCGACATTACAGCGACTCAGGGCACAATAGCGCTGCCCGACGGACTTGGCGAGATACCAATTTCAGGCTCGCTTGGGGATGTGCTGGACGGCGCGGATGTTGTCGTTGACTTCACGAGCGCAGAGGGCGCGGCATCCGTGCTCCGAGCCGCAGCTCCTCGCGGAGTGAATGTCGTCATCGGTTCCACAGGCATAACGGAAGCCATATATCAGGAGGCAGAGAGCCTTGCCAACGAGCACGAAATCGGCGCTATCATCGCGCCCAATTTTGCTATGGGCGCCGTGCTGATGATTCACCTGGCAAAGCAGGCGTCACGCTTCTTCGACTACGCCGACCTGACCGAGATGCACCACGAAGCCAAGATAGACTCGCCTTCCGGCACTGCGCTTGCCATCGCCAACGCCGCCCTGGAGGGAAAGCCGGGTGGATTCATCGCGCCTCAATCGGAGAAAGAGCTGATAGTCGGCGCGCGCGGCGCGACACACGAGGGCATCAGCGTCCACAGCGCGCGAATGCCGGGGCGCGTGGCGCACCACGAGCTCGTGTTCGGCGCGTTGGGCCAGACATTCACCATCCGCCACGACTCGGTCAACCGCGAGAGCTTCATGCCCGGCGTCGTGCTCGCCATCAACGAGGTCGTCAACCGCAAAGGCCTGACGATAGGCCTCGACAAGATAATGGGCCTATGATTCTCACTGCGCACTATCGGAATATCGGATATTATTTCTAGATTTGGCTCAGTGAAACAGTTATCATGACTGGGTTGTTTAGGACAATATCTCACTGGAGGTTGAGGTCATAGTGGACGCTTGCAGCATCGCAGTAGTTGGCGCAACGGGCGCGGTGGGGCGCGTCTTTTTGGATGTGCTCGAAGAACGCAATTTCCCCGTATCTGATATCCGTCTGTGCGCTTCGGAGCGCTCGGTCGGTAAGAAGTTGAAGTGCATGGGTGAAGAGATTGCGGTCGAAATGGCGACTCCGCAGTTGTTCAGTGAAGTTGACTTCGTGTTCATCTCCGCGAGTGGCGATGTCAGCCGCGCGCTCGCGCCCGTAGCGGCAGAGCAAGGCGCGGTCGTCATCGACGATAGTTCCGCGTTTCGAATGGACCCCAATGTGCCTTTGGTCGTTCCGGAGGTCAACGGCAAGGATGTGGAAAACCACAGGGGCATCATCTCCATCCCCAACTGCTCCACGACTCCGCTCGTGATGGTGCTCAAGCCCCTTATGGAAGTCAACCCCGTCAGGCGCGTCATCGCCGACACATACCAGTCGGTCTCCGGCACGGGAGCGGCGGCCGTCGAAGAGTTGCGCGTGCAGTCAAAGCAGTTGACGAATGACGACAGCCTCACCCACCACGATCTGACACCCCAGGCCTACCCGCACCCGATCGCCTTTAACGCCCTGCCCCACATCGAGCCGTTCCTCGAAAATGGCTACACGAACGAAGAAATGAAGATGGTGAACGAGACTCGCAAGATTCTCCACGCGCCGGACATCGCGGTATCGGCGACATGCGTGCGAGTGCCCGTAATGCTCAGCCACAGCGAGGCGCTCCACATAGAGTTCGAGAATCCCATCAGCCCCGGGGAAGTGCGCGAGATTCTTGCCGATTTCCCCGGCGTCAAGGTGGTGGACGACCCGCTTGCTAATGTGTATCCTATGCCCATCGAGGCGGCAGGCCGCGACGAGGTATTTGTCGGGCGCATCCGACAGGATGTATCGCATCCCAACGGCATCGCAATGTGGGTCGTAACCGATAACCTGCGCAAGGGAGCGGCAACCAATGCGTTGCAGATCGCAGAGGAAGTTGTGGAGCGCAACCTGCTGCCGAGACAGTCCGCCGTAAGTCGCTAGGCGCGACTCTGTAAGAAAGTAAGCGCTGCGAATTTCCCACTCAAGGAGGCTCAACAATGGTAGAACTAGGCAGACTCATAACCGCAATGATTACGCCCTTCGATGAAGATGGCGCAGTGGACTTCGACGAGGCAGGACGCCTTGCATCCGCCCTCGTGGATTCCGGCAGCGACGGTCTTGTGATTACCGGTACGACGGGCGAGACTCCCACACTCTCTTTCGATGAGAAGTTGGGAATGTACGAGGCGACCAAGAAGGCTGTCGGCGACCGCGCTGCGATTATCGCGGGCACGACCGGCTACAATACGGCAGAAGGCATCGCCCTGAGCAAGGAAGCCGAGGCGCTGGGCGTTGACGGCATACTTATGACGGTTCCGTCATATAATAAGCCGCCACAGGAAGGACTGTACCAGCACTTCAAGACGATAGCGGAAAACGTCAGTCTGCCCTGCGTGCTATACAATGTGCCGAGCCGCACCGCCCTGAATATGACCGACGAGACCACCGTGCGCCTCAGCCACATCGACAACATTGTAGGCACGAAGGAAGCCAGCAGCGACCCTGTGCAGATTACGAAGATAATCCGCGACACCGACGACGACTTCAAGGTGTGGAGCGGAAACGACGACGAGACTTTCCCGATAATGTGCTCGGGCGGCTACGGCATCGTCAGCGTGGCATCGCACCTCGTCGGCAGCCAGATAAAGACGATGATGGGCCTGATTTTGGAAGGCGACATAGAAAGCGCGGCTGCCGAACACCTGCGCCTCTTTGAACTCTTCAAGATACTGTTCGTCGTTACTAACCCCATCCCGGTGAAATACTGCGTGGGCAAAGTAGGCTTTAATGTCGGGCAGCCGCGCCTGCCGCTCATTCCGCCGGATGAGGGCACTGCAGCGACGCTTGACGCGGTCGTGTCGCGGTACAATATCGACCTGAGACTGCCCGTTGCAGTCGGAGGCGACGACTAAGCGTTCACTTCGCAAAGTTTGCAGATAGCAGAAACCCCGACCATTCTCAGGTCGGGGTTTCCTTATTTGGCTGACTTGGTTCTCTTCAGACCAGCAGTAGAACTTTCAAAACTCTGGCGCGAATCAGGACTTACGCCGAAGCCACATTGATCACCGGCCTAACCACAATCGTCTCATGCCGATGGGGGCCCGTGGAAATCAGGTCAATGTTGCAGCCGATGACCTCTTGCAGGCGCTCCACATAGTTGTGCGCTTCAGTTGGGAGCTGCTCGAAGTTGGTGATGCTCGCGGTGGGGCTGTCCCAGCCGGGCATCTCCTCGTAGATGGGCTTGCAGCGTTCCAGCGCGGCCAATCCGCCGGGGAACTCGTCCACAACATTGCCGTCAAGTTCGTAGTGCGTGCATATCTTCACAGAATCGAAGCTGTCAAGCACATCAAGGCGAGTGAGTATTGCAGAAGTGTAGCCGTTCACCTCCACGCTGTAACGTGCCGCCACGCCGTCGAACCAGCCCACACGGCGAGGCCTGCCCGTCGTTACGCCGAACTCCTGAGCAAGGTCACGGATGTATTCGCCGGTATCGTCGAGTAGCTCCGTGGGCAAGGGACCGCCACCGACTCGCGTCGAGTACGCCTTGAACACTCCCGTAATGCCGGCGATATGTATAGGTGACATGCCGAGCCCGATACAAGCGCCACCCACAGTTGGGTTCGATGATGTAACAAACGGATATGTGCCATGGTCAAGGTCTAGCAACGCCCCCTGAGCGCCCTCGAGAAGAACGTTCTTGTTGGCTTTGAGCGCGGTGTGAATAATCTTTTCGACCGGGGCGATTATCGGAGCCATCCGCTCCGCCCAGTTGCGGCACTTGTCGAAGACCTCTTCTTTGGACACAGGAGAGCCGCCATAAACCTTGGTGATGACGGCGTTCGTGTGCTCAAGAATGCGCTCAAGTCGCGGAAGCAGTGCCTCCACATCAAGCAGGTCTGCCGCTCGAATGCCGGTGCGCGCTGCCTTATCGGCGTATGTAGGCCCTATGCCCTTGCCCGTTGTGCCAATGGCGCTGTTTCCCCGCGCCTGCTCGGCAAGCATGTCAAGAGCTACGTGATAAGGCATTATGATGTGTGCGCGGTCACTGACGACAAGCCTGCCGTCAATGTCGATACCCCGCTCACGGAGACTGTCTATCTCGTCGAGCAGCACATCCGGATCAACGACAACTCCGTTGCCAATGACATTGATTGTCTTGGGCCAGAATACACCACACGGGACCAGATGGAAGCTGAACTCGCCATCCTCGTTGACCACGGTATGTCCGGCGTTATTTCCGCCGGAAAATCTCGCGACAATGTCGGCGTCACGCGCCAGCACATCGATTATCTTACCTTTTCCTTCGTCTCCCCATTGAGCGCCTAAGACGGCGTAGGCAGGCATGCCTTCACTCCTGTATTTAGCATTGACCAGTATTGGAATTGGGATTCCCTTTGGCACCTAGAGCGGGCGTCGATAATCTGCCCCGCCTGTTGCCTCCGGCCCTGTCGCCTCCGCAATAAGAAAAGGCCACACTCCACGACCTTGTTCCCAAAAGCACAAGCCTCACAAGTATATCAGACGGAATACCGATGCGAAAGTGATTGCCCTGCCCACTTCAATCGCAGCCCCGGCCCCGCTGCTCCTTGCCCGATGACAGCCGTCCATCCTATAATCAATTCGTGCATCTACTTCAAACATCGCAAGGAACAGCAGCCAATTGAATGCGGACTACGAGTGTACTCTGACATTGGCGATAGACGGGCCCGCCGCATCCGGCAAGTCCGTCATCGGCAGAGAGGTCGCGCGCAGGCTCCGCATTCGCTTCCTCGATACCGGCGCGATGTATCGGGCCATTACATTGGCATCGATTCAACAAGGTGTCGCCGCTGATGATGCGTGTAAACTGTCCTCTTTGGCGGCATACGCCGATATGCGACTCGTAGCGAATTCGAATGGCGACAGATTATTGCTGAACGGCGACGACATTACGCCCCGTCTCAGGCTCGCGGAAGTCGATGCAAGCGTATCAGCCGTCTCCGCCGTTAGCGGCGTGCGTGCGGCGCTCGTGGCGCAGCAGCGCGCCATAGCCTCTGATGGCTCAATTGTGATGTGCGGACGCGACATCGGCACGGTCGTACTGCCGGACGCCGGCGTCAAGATCTTCCTGACTGCATCGGCAGAAGTGCGCGCCGCAAGGCGTGCCGCCGAAATGCAGCAGCGCCAGGAGACTATCGACACTCGACAAGTCTTGGCAGCGCTGCAACGCCGCGACAAAATTGACAGCGAGCGCGACGACTCCCCGCTACGCCCCGCCGACGACGCGCTCGTAATCTGCAGCGACCACCTGACGATTGAAGAGGTGGTGTGTCAGATTCTCTCTGAGGTGCCGCAATGCTGACCGACTTGGTTTATCGAATCTGCCTACTAATGCAGCGACTGGTGATGCGCTTGTTCGCCGATTGGTCGGTCAATGGCGCGGAGAATGTGCCCCCGATGGGCCCGCTCATCATCATTGCCAACCACCAGAGCAATTTCGACCCGCCTCTTCTTAGCGCAAGCATACCTCGCCGGGTGTACTTCCTTGCCAAGTCCGACCTTTTCATGGGCCATATCATCACCTGGTTCTTGAGTTCATACGGTGCCTTCCCCGTAAACCGCGAAGGGGGCGACATCCGCGCCTACCGATGGGTAATCAGCCAGCTCAGGGCGGGAAAGCCGGTTGTGCTCTTTCCGGAAGGCACCCGTTCACGCAACGGCATGATGAAAGCAAAGCCCGGCATCGCGCAGATTGCCCTCCAGTCCCAGGCGTCCATCCTGCCGGTCGGCATCGTCGGCACTCACAGGCTTGGCACATGGTTGCGCGTCCTCAACCCCACAGGCAAGATTACCGTGAACATCGGGCAGGTATTTTCCGTCCCCATGATCGAAGGCAGGCCGAGCAGGGAACTCCTCGACTCAATCTCGGATATGATTATGCAGCGCGTGGCGATGCAGCTCCCGGAAGAAATTCGTGGCGTATATCGCAGCGGCGCTGGTATAGATGGCGCAGCGCAGCGCAGGTGACCTGGCGCAGGTGAAATTATGTGCGGCATCATTGGATACATTGGCGACCGAGCGGCAGCCCCGATAATTCTGGAGGGTCTTGGCGCACTCGAGTATCGCGGCTACGACAGCGCTGGCATCGCGGTGCTGGACGCAGACGGCGTGCCGCAGCTCTTCAAATCGGCAGGCAAGCTCTCAAAGCTCAGAAGCATCCTCAGCAACGGGCTGCCCGACGGCAGCAGCGGCGTTGGGCATACTCGCTGGGCGACCCACGGAGGGCCGACCGACTTCAACGCTCACCCGCACACCGACTGCTCCGGGGACATAATGGTCGTGCACAACGGCATATTCGAGAACTACCTCGATCTGAAGCGGGAACTCGCCGACGAAGGGCACATATTCAACTCGCAGACGGACGCGGAATGCATCCCGCATCTCATAGAATCCTACATGAAGAACGGCTGCTCGCTGGAAGAGGCGGCGCGCGCCGCGGCATCCCGCATTGATGGCGCGAATGCCGTCGTCGTTCTATCGCGCAAGGAGCCTGACAAGATAGTCTCATTCAAGCTCGGCAACGCCGGCGGCATCGTTATCGGCTATGGTGAGAGCGAAATGCTGCTCGCCAGCGACATCGCCGCCCTGCTTCCTCACGTCCGAACCGTTGCCTACCTCGCCGTTGGCGAGATGGCGACGGTTACCCGGAAACGAGTGCAATACACGCGCATAGACGGCTCCGCAGTGAAGAAATCCACCGCGCGTGTCTCCTACGGCGCCCTTACTGCGACAAAAGGCGAGTACAAGCATTTCATGCTCAAGGAGATCCATGAGCAGCCCGACGCAGTACTGGACACGCTGCGAGGACGTGTTCAGTTCGATCCGCCGGGCATCACCCTGCCGGACTTCCCCTTCTCCGATGACCGGATCAGAAGCTTCAATCGCGCGATCATCATTGGCATGGGCACGAGCCTGCACGCCGGCATGGTCGGACGCATGTGGATCGAGTCGCTCGCCGGCTTGGCTTGCGAAGTGGACAACTCGTCCGAGTTCCGCTACCGCGATGCCGTACTGGACGAAAATACGCTGGTAATCTCCATATCCCAATCCGGCGAGACCGCAGATACCTTAGGCGCGATGGACCTGGCAAAGAGTCGCGGCGCGCTACAGCTGACCCTGTGCAACTACGAGGGTACGCAGTCAACGCGCGTAGCCGACGGCGTGCTGCCTATTCGCGCTGGACTTGAAATCAGTGTCGCCGGAACGAAAACCTTTGTCTGCTCACTTGTGACGCTATACGCGCTTGCAGCGTATCTTGGAGTCAAGCGGGGCTACTTAAGTGAAGAACGGCTGGCGAATATAGTGCAGGAGCTATTGCACCTCCCCGAGATGATTGGGCAGCTCTTGTCCGATCAGTCGCAGTATGAGCGTCTGGCGCTAAAATACGGCAGGCGCGCCAATTTCCTTTTCCTCGGGCGCGGAAAGAACTATCCCCTCGCAATGGAAGGCGCGCTCAAGCTCAAGGAGATAAGCTACATCCACGCGGAGGGTTATCCCGCTGGCGAGATGAAGCACGGCCCGATTTCCCTCATAGACAGAAAGATGCCCGTAGTTGCCCTTGTTCCGCAAGATGACCTTTATGAGAAGATGCTGAGCAACGTGAACGAAGTGAAAGCGCGCAGGGGAAGCGTAGTCGCCGTTGCGGCCGAAGGTGATAAACACATCAGCGAAAAGGCTGACGAGGTAATTTGGATACCCAAGGCGTCGGCGAACATCACCCCGATCCTGAATGCGATACCGATGCAGCTCCTGGCATATTACATCGCGGTCGAGCGGGGCTGCGATGTTGATCAGCCGCGCAATCTCGCAAAGTCTGTCACCGTCGAGTAGTTGAGGGACATCAAATAACGTCAATTTCCTGATTAGAAACCTCGGCGCGAACAGGTATAGTTGCCCGGCTCGCCCGGTTCACCCAGTTCCCCATTGAAGATAATCAATTCGTATGCTAATTTAGTGCTGTCATGTTTAGTGCTATTGTTTAGAGGTACAGATGCTACCGTACATATCCAAGTTCGGCATATACCTGAATCCCACTGAGCACAAGGTGGTACGCATAACTTCCCCCTACTGGTTCCCGGAAGAACCCGATTGGGTTTATGTGACGAACGAAGTTAATGAGACCCTGCTGAACATTCGGCAGCTAATTCGCGACAAGAACCTCGCCGACAACCCCGACTCGGTTACATGGGGAAGGATTCCGCTCAAGGCCTGAGTCAAGACGCCAAAGTCAAGACGATCAATTTGGGCGGCTCGGAGGAAGATTTGGCAGAGCAAGCGCTTGGCGTCAGTCGGGTAATTCGCTTCAAGGAAGCGGCGAGCCGTAGAGTGCCTCCGGCGCTGCGCTACCCGGCGTATCGCACATATTGGTTTGGGACACTGGCATCCGTCAGCGGCTTCCAGATGCTCACCTTCGGCATACTCTGGGTAACCTACGAGCTTACGAAGTCGCCTCTATTCCTGGGCTATGTCGCCGCAGTGAACGCGCTGCCCGCGATTGCCCTGAACCTGTTCGGTGGCGTCTTCGCGGACATGTTCGACAAGCGCAGACTCATCATCGCCTGCCAACTCGTAACTGCGTCTCTCATCTTCATCCTTGCGCTGATGACGATGTTCGATGTGCTGCATATCTACTACCTCCTGCTCATCGCGTTTTTTGCGGGGGCGGTGAACGCTTTCGATCAACCCGCGCGACAGGCATTGTATCCGCATCTCATCGATCGCTCGGTGATGATGAGCGCCGTATCGCTCAACGCCGCCATCTGGCAGGGCACGCGAATAGTGGCGCCGGCTTTCGCGGGCTTTATCATAGCTTATCTGGGCACCTCGACTTCGTTCTTCATCTCGGGCGCGGGCTTCGTCACTATGGCGGTAGTCATCGCCGCTCTCAAGCTGCCTGAGATTCCGCGCGGCGGCAGCGGCAATGCGGCACGTGACCTGCTCGACGGCATGAAGTTCATCGCGGGCAACTCCGTCTTCTCGTTCCTCATCGGAATGACCTTCTTCAACAGCTTCTTCGGCATGGCATATATCTTCATGATGCCCATCTTCGCGGTGGAAATCCTGAAAGTCGGCGCGGACGGCCAGGGGATACTGATGGGAGTGGGCGGCGTGGGCGCGTTGGTTACCACGATGCTGCTAGGCTCAATCGGCAACTTCCGACAGAAAGGGCTGATGCTGATAGGCGGCGCGGTGGCGTTCGGCGTCGCTCTGCTGCTATTCGGCCTGACATCGCAGGTGTACCCCTCATACTACCTGGTAATGGCCATAATGCTGTTCATCGGCATATTCAACTCCATCTACATGATTTCCATAATGAGTTCGCTGCAAATGATGGTGCCGAACAGTATGCGGGGTCGCGTGATGGGCTTTTACGGAATGACATGGAGCATAATGCCGCTTGGCGGGATGCAGGGAAACTGGATAGCCAACTACCTGGGCGCGCCCATGGCAGTCATCATAGGCGGCGTTGCCGTGATAGCCTTTGCGGTAGGACCTGCGATGCTAAACCGGCAGGTGAGGAACATCAGCACGCTACTCAATCAGGTGGAGCAGGTTATGGCGGCAGGACGACAGCAGGCTCAGCCGACAGCGCCCTCCGGAGACTGACGCGCCCAATCTGCTCAATTACTCTAGGGCTGGGCATAACTCTAGGGCTGGGCATAATTGCCGTTAATCTCGTTCCTTCCCCCTTGATGGGGGAAGGTTAGGATGGGGGTGAAATGAATCATGCCCACCACTAATTACTCGCCACAGTATTAGCCCGTACTGGCTAGCGCTGCACACTGGGAGACACGAATGCAAACCAACGAACTACACTACCTTACGGTAAGCGACGCCGCATCTCTAATCGAATCCGGGCAGCTTTCCCCGGTCGAACTTGTCGAGGCGCACCTTGAGCGCATCGAGCAGACGGACGAGCGCCTGAATTCGTTCGTCACCCTGCTTGCGGACGAGTCAAGATCAGCGGCGGCGGGCGCCGAGTCAGCAATACAAGGCGGCGGCTATCTCGGTCCGCTACACGGCATACCCATTGGCTTGAAGGACCTGTACTACACGAAAGGCATTCGCACGACCGTCGGCTCCAAAATCATGGGCGACTTCATTCCGGACTATGACGCCGCAGTAACGGAGCGATTCCTCGACGCCGGCGCTATCCTGCTCGGCAAGCTGCAAATGCACGAGTTCGCGCTCGGCGCAACAAGCGAAAATCCGCATCACGGACCCGCGCGCAACCCCTGGGATACCACGCGCATCACGGGCGGTTCAAGCGGCGGCTCCGGCGCTGCCGTCTCTTCGGGACAGTGCATGGCGGCGCTCGGCAGCGACACCGGCGGCTCAGTGCGTATCCCGTCGTCCGCCTGCGGCATCGTAGGGCTGAAGCCCACCTTCGGCAGAGTCAGCAGACGCGGCGTATTCCCACTGTCTAACAGCCTCGACACGGTAGGTCCGATGACGCGCACCGTCACAGACAATGCAATCGTCATGAATGTCATTGCTGGCTACGACGAACGCGACCAATCCTGCGCCAACCGACCCGACGAGGACTTCACTCGCTTGCTCGGTCAGGAAATTTCCGGCTTGCGGATTGGTGTGCCGCAGGACTACTTCTACGACATGATTGACGATGAAGTGCGCGCAGCCGTCCAGCAAGCGGCACGAACGCTTGAAGGTCTAGGCGCGCAAGTCGAGGAATGCTCCATTCCCGCGCTCAACGACTCCATAAGCATATCCGGCGCTATCCTGCTCACGGAAGCGGCGGAGATACACCTCGACAACCTGCGCGAACGCCCGGACGACTTCGGCTCCGACGTGCGCGGACGCCTCCAAGAGGGCGCTATGACCCCGGCGGTCAGCTACATCGCTGCACAGCGCGCCCGCACCGAGTTCAACCGCGCCATTGCGGAGGCGATGAAGACCTACGACATCCTGCTCGCGCCCACTAACGCAGTTCCTGCGCCCAGAATAGGCGAGAATGTCGTCGAGGTCGGAGGAGTCACAGAGGCGAAGCTGGCGCTTATGCCGCGCCTGACGCGCCCGCACAACATCTGTGGCATACCGACAATATCAGTCCCCTGCGGATTCAGCTCCGAAGGGCTGCCAATCGGCGTGCAGCTTGCCGCTCGCCCGTTCGAGGACGCCCTCGCGCTTCAGGTCGCCTACGCCTACGAGCAGGCGACCGATTGGCACACGCGTCGCCCGGGGGATGTAAGTTAAATCGCCGGGTTCGCCTCTTCCACCACTTGCTCTTCTTCCGACTGGGACTCCGGCGGCGCGTTGAGGCGCTCAATTTCACGCATAAGATGGTGGGTGCGAAGGTGAACCTGCACTTCGGTGGCAAGTTCGGCCAGCTTCTGAGTATTCGCGTCTATCCTGCCGCCCAAGTCTGACCGCAGGCTGCTAACCTCGCGCTCAATCTTGGCGTCCAGTTTAGCGTGCAGGTCATCAGTCTTGGTGTCAATCTTGGCGTCCAAGTTGTCAGCCTTAGTGTCAAGTTTGGCATCAAGTCTCGCAAACCCTTCCTGCATCTCAGAGCGCAAGCCGTTAACCTCGCGCTCAATCTTGGCGTCGAGTTCCACGCGCACTCGGTCCACCTTGGCGTCAACGGCTGCGATGTCCGACCTCAACAGCGTAATATCGGACTTGATAGCATTGTAGAAGAAGTAAATCGCGCCCAAGATAAGGCCGCCGACAACCGCGACCGATGTGAGCAACGCCGTGAGCAATATAGCGTACTCTGACATCGTAAATCTCCTTGGATGCGATTATATCACAAGACAAAAACGATTCACGGACATATTTGAAATACTTGCCGTGTAGTGTATGATTTGGCGCATTGATTTGAATGCCGCTCACTCGGCTTAAGGCAATCGGAGGAATGGACCGTTGACTTCGCAGGCAAGCAAACAGGCTCTATCACTTTACGACGCCGCGCGCGCTATGGGCGTCAAGTTCACCAACGAAAACGCCCCGCAGGACAAGTTCGTCAATGCCAACGGCATGCGCTTTCACTACCTCGAATGGGGCAACCCGGACAATCCGCCAATGCTGCTCCTTCACGGCTTCGCGCAGACCTGCCATTCGTGGGACTTCGTCGCGCTCGGCTTCAGCGACAATTACCGCGTTATAGTGCTTGACCAGCGCGGACACGGCGACAGCGACTGGGCGTCCGACGGCGACTACTCCCCTGAGACTCAGCAGAAGGACATTTCGGGCGTGGTCGAGCAACTTGGATTGGACCAGTTTGTGCTTATGGGGCTGTCAATGGGAGGCAGAAACTCCTTCACATTCGCCGCGAGCAACCCGGACTATGTCAAGGCGCTTGTCGTCGTTGACGCAGCGCCGCAGAATATGCAGCAAGGCACGCAGAATATCCGCAGCTTCGTGCAGCAGGACGATGAACTCGACTCGGTTGATGCCTTCGTCGAGCGTGTGCTGCAGTACAACCCGCGCCGCGACCCCCAGCAGGTGCGCGGCAGCATCATGCATAACATCAAGGAGCTGCCCAGCGGCAAGTGGACCTGGAAGTATGACAGGGCGCTCCGCAGGCCCGGACGGCGCATGGGCAGCGATCCAGAGACCGAGAAGCGCCTCTGGGGCTATATCGAGTCGCTGCAATGCCCGACCCTGCTGGTTCGCGGCGGCGCGAGCGACATCGTCGCAATGGACACCGCCGACAGGATGCACCAGGCCATTCCCAACAGCCGCATAGCGACCATCGAGGGCGCAGGACACCTCGTCATGGGCGACAGCCCCTCCGGATTCCAAAGCGCGGTTACTGATTTCCTAGCCTCGCTTACGGACTGACAATTAGGCAGGTCCTGGACTGGGTCCGATGGATGAGGAGGCACATTGCATTGCGCCTCATGCTCGCCTCAAAGGGACACCAATTCATTGCGTGCGTTATTCGCTCTATGCTAAACTGCTAGTGAGAAGAAGGAATATCTAAATAAGACAGGGGAATTCCCGGGAGAAGGGATTGAATAAGGCTGAAAAGCAAGCCGTAATTGCAGAGCATCGCACCCACGAGAACGACTCAGGCTCCATAGAACTTCAGGTGGGAGTCCTGACGACCCGCATACTCCAACTCACCGAACACCTCAGGATCCACAAGCACGACGAGTCCACACGCCGCGGCCTGTTGAAAATGGTTGGTCGCAGGCGGAGATTGCTTCGATACCTCAACAGGGAAGACGTAGGCCGTTACAGAGCGCTAATTGCCAAGCTCGGTCTGAGAAGGTAGCTCTAACACTCTAGTTAGAGCTGTCCCTCTTTTTCTCACGTTCCCCGTGGAGGTATCTTATGCTAAACTCGTTCGAACACGTCTATGAATCCGGCACGCTCATCATGGAGAGCGGCCAATTGGCTCTCCAAGCCAACGGCTCCATCTTGGTGAAGCAAGGCGACTGCGCCCTGCTCGTTACCGCAACGATGTCCAAACCTCGCTCTGGCATCGATTTCTTCCCACTAACCATTGATGTGGAAGAGCGCCTCTACTCCAGAGGCAAAATCCCCGGAAGCTTCTTCAGGCGCGAAGGCCGCCCAAGCACACATGGAATCCTTATGGCGCGCTTGACCGACAGGCAGCTCCGCCCGCTATTCCCCAACGACTTCCGCAACGAAGTGCAGGTCGTCGCAACGCCACTCTCCCTCGACATGGAAATGCCCTTCGAGACTATGGTCATGACCGCTGCATCGGCGGCGCTCAGCATTTCCGACATTCCCTTCACCGGCCCCATCGCCGCCACGCGCATCGGCTACATCGGCGGCAAACTCGTCGTGAATCCCTCCTACGCCCAGATTGACGAGAGCGATCTTGATCTCGTCGTGTCAAGCTCACGCGAGGGCGTGACGATGATGGAAGCAGGCGCAAACGAACTTCCTGAAGAGGTCGTTTTCGACGCCATCGAGCTCGCGCACGAAGTCAACCTCGGACTCATCGACTTTCAGGATGGCATGGTGGAAGCCATCGGCAAGCCCAAGTCGCAGGACTATGAATCTTTCGCCTATCCCTCGGTGCTTGACGATGAGCTTGCGCGCATCCTCGGCAGTGGTGTGACGGACGCATTCGCTTCGTCCACAGGCAAGGCAGACCTAGACGAGAGACTGGACGTACTGCGCGCAAAGGTCGCGGACGATCTTGGCGAAGAGTACGAGGCCAACCACCTGCGCGATGCCTTCGAGGTGCAGCTTGAGCATGCCTTCAAACAGAACGTGCTATCAGGCGGCAAACGCCCCGACGGACGCGACAGGCGCGAGATACGATCCCTGTCTAGTGCCGTAGGGTTGTTGCCTCGAGCGCACGGCAGCGGCCTGTTCAATCGCGGCGAGACGCAGATTCTTGGCGTCGCAACGCTCGGCTCAGTCGGCGACGCACAGCGACTAGACA
This sequence comes from Dehalococcoidia bacterium, assembly GCA_965221045.1. Taxonomy (GTDB): domain Bacteria; phylum Chloroflexota; class Dehalococcoidia; order Lucifugimonadales; family JADFKI01; genus Bin90. Next base: position 2,595,053 of record OZ244863.1, on the reverse strand, counting down.
CCCTTACGCCTGAAGAAACCAAGCGCTTTATGCTGCACTACAACTTCCCGCCCTATTCGGTGGGCGAAGTGCGGCGCATCGGTTCGCCGGGACGACGCGAGATCGGACACGGCGCGCTCGCAGAACGCGCCATCGCACCTGTCCTGCCAAGCCAGGAAGATTTCCCATACACGCTGCGAATTGTCTGCGAGGCACTCGGCTCGAACGGCAGCACATCGATGGCGAGCGTCTGCGCAGGCACTCTTGCGCTGATGGACGCCGGCGTACCCATAAAGTCGCCGGTCGCAGGCATCTCAGTCGGACTCATAGATGGCGGTGACGGCGAGTATGTCACCATCACCGACATTCAGGGTATGGAAGACCATATCGGCGACATGGACTTCAAGGTCGCTGGTACGCGCGAAGGCATCACGGCAATTCAGCTTGACATCAAGGTGAACAGCATTAGCTTCGATGTCGTGCGGGACGCGCTTGAGCAGGCTAAGGAAGCGCGCCTCTTCATCCTCGACCACATGCGCGAGACAATAAGCGACACTCGCGAGGACCTCAGCCTGTTCGCTCCGCGCATGCTGCAAATTCGCGTGCCTGTGGACAAGATAGGCACAGTGATAGGTCCAGGCGGAAAGACGATACGCGCCATCACCGAAGAGACGGGCGCGACCATCGACATACAAGATGACGGCACAGTTGTCATCGGCTCTCCTGACGGCGCCGCCGCTCAGAAGGCTGTGCAGATGGTTGACGACCTGACCCGCGAGGTCAAGGTCGGCGACATATTCACCGGCACGGTAGCCCGCATAATGGACTTCGGCGCATTCGTTAACATCCTCCCCGGCAAAGATGGCCTTGTGCACATCAGCGAGCTCTCGGAAGAGCGTGTTCCGTCCGTAGGCGAGACCGTGGAGATCGGTCAGGAACTCACAGTTGCGGTTATTCAGATCGACGACCTCGGACGAGTCAACCTCTCGCGCCGCGCACTCCTCACCGACGAAGAGATTGACCCTGCAGGCAGAGATCCGGTAGGCGGCGGACGTCCGCAGCGCACAGGCGGTTACAGGCGCGATGGCGGCAGAGGACGCAATGATCGTGGTGGCAGGGATCGTGGTGGACGCGATCGTGGTGGCAGAGACCGCGAAAGAGGGGGCTACCGCAGATAGCCCATTTTTCAATAGCAACTAACTCAAACCTCGGGCATCTGCCCGGGGTTTTTCCTTATACGCGCCGAATACGGTCGCCTATTTCTGTGGCCGAATATGTTAGCCGAATGTGATAGCCGAATATGGTAGATTGATCGCAGATACGCTCTTGAGGAGAAACCGAATGACCGCCGGACAGCCCACTACGGAGTCGGGCCCTGTACGCGAATCCGCGCGAATAACCAGCCTCGACCTCATACGCGGCGTCGCCGTGCTCGGAATTCTGCTGATGAACGGCGTATCGTTCAAGTTCGGTCTGCCACCATACCTGAACTTGAGCGCGGGCGGCTCCGAGATCTGGTTGGATTGGACGGTAGGCATATTCGGCGAGATTTTCATCGACCAGAAGTTCATGGGGCTCTTCTCGCTGCTCTTCGGCGCTGGAATGATTCTCTTCATTGACCGGGCCGCCGCGAGAGGCAGGCGGGCTGTTGCACTGAACATGTGGCGCAACACGCTGCTGCTTCTAATCGGCGTCCTGCATTTCATGCTGTGGGACGGGGACGTGCTGATGGTGTACGCTATCTCATCGGTCTTCCTGATTACCTTGCGCAAATTGTCGGACAAGGCGCTAATCTCAGTGGGTGTTGTCGTATTCGCGCTATCCGTCGCCTTTGCACTGCTCGCACAGTATATCGCCGGCACAACCGGCACTTCCCTTGCCGGCATCTGGACACTTGGGGAGATCGAAACTGAGGACTGGATAGGTATTCCCATCCTAATCGGCTACTTCCTGCGCGGTCTGGGCCTGATACTCATAGGCGCAGGACTATATCGCACCGGCTTCATAAACGGAGGCATGCCGGAGAAGATATACCGCAGTACGGCAATCGTCGGTCTCTCCGTGGGACTGCCACTAGCCGCACTCGGCGTCATCTTAACCGCGTTGAACGACTACTCACGCGAGGTTGCATTCATTGGCCAGATTCCCAATACCCTCGGCACGATCCCCGCATCGCTTGGTTACATGAGCCTCATCATCCTCTGGAATAACAGCGCAGACAATTGGCTCAAGCATCGCCTGCGCGCCGTCGGCAGAATGGCGCTTACCAACTACCTGACACAGACCATACTGGGTATTCTCATACTCACAATGCTGCTCGGCGATGTGAGCGGCGTAAATCGCGCGGCAATCCTGCTCTTCGTCTTCTCAGTCTGGACACTGCAGCTCTGGTGGTCACAGGCGTGGCTAAGCCGATTCCTGTTCGGTCCCGCTGAATGGCTCTGGCGCGTAGCCACCTACCGCACCGGCCAACCGCTACGCCGCCCCTAATCCATTCAAAGCCTACGCCTGCGCCACCAACCCAGACCACCCGCCCTTCACCCCCGAGAAGTATGTCTATTCTGTCAATGCGAACGCAGCGCATGTTCACTCTGCCCTTCCGAACGCAGCGCATGTTTATTCCGTCATTCTGAACGCAGCGCAGCGGAGTGAAGAATCTAAAAATCGCTGTACAGGCGGCAATCTCCGGTTTCATATTCCTCCCTGCCCTCGAAATGACAGAAAACATCCACACAACCTAATCCCACATCGCCCGCCTGCTTCTGTTGACACATGTTGATGTGAGCCATATTGTCCCTTCCCCCTCGATGGGGAAGGTTAGAGCCATCCCCTGCCTTCGCAGGGGATGGGGGTGAAGTCGAAATCAAGCACAATGTTGAATGCAACAGCAATACCGCCCGCCTTTCCCCTTGACAACACAAACATTCGTGCTACCATGAACTTCAACAAGTACAAGTGTTCGCTAGTCGGCACAGCATCACATAATTCTGTGACTTTTGTGCCTTTTGTGGCTATCAGCCTGAAGACTATGAACTGACACCGGAAACGTAACATGTGCATCCCAAGCGCCATACAACACAAAATCCACAAGCGCACAGGCAGCGGCGACATGATCGCCCGCTTCCTCACGGAAACAATGCTGGGCAAGACCCCCGGCGTCAAAGTCAACCACCGCCTCGAAGCCGCCAAGCAACTCATCAAGCACGGCTTCCCAAACGACCAGCCATCCATCCTTGATCGTCATTCCCGCGCAGGCAGGAATCCAGAGGGGCAGGGCGAGGGGACACCCCCTGCAGCCAATCCAGTGCAAGTAACCCACATCGACATCCTAAACTACCAAATAGCCCACCTCATACGCCACGAGACAGCAGAAGGTCACACCGTCGTAGAGTTTCTCATTCACATCATGGGCGGCAGAGACCGGCCATTCACACCCAAGAAGTTCTGCATCAAGCCCGCAGACCGCATGGCAGCAGCAAGAGAACTCCTGCGCCGCGGCTTCGGAGACCTCGGCTCACGCCGCAAGCAGTCAGACACCACCGACGAAGCAAACGCCTACGACACCCTGCACACCGACCTCGCCAGGCGAATGCGAGAGTACAGCGAGCGCGGAGCCGACACCATCCGCTTCCTCTTGGAAGTGATGTCTGATTCCGACCCTGACCTAGAGTTCACCATCCATCACCGTATGTCCGCAGCACAAGAGCTACTCCGCCGTGGCTGGGACACCAACTACGACAACATCAAGCCGAAGCACCTTCAGGACTACTGGCAAGACAAGGACAGCACGCGTCTCTCCGTAGGCCAGAAAAAGACCCAGGCCGGTCTCTCAACCTCCATCGACGACTACGACAACTACGACGACACCGACTACGAAGCCATAGCCCAAGAGATGAGAGAAGAAGAAGACCGAGACGACAACTCAAAGCCTCTTCGTTTCCAAGAGACCGTCCCATCTTCTCGCCATTCCTCCGAAAGCAGGAATCCAGAAGACCAGCAAGCCGTAGCCACAATGCTCCCTCTCCCCCAGGGAGAGGGTTGGGGTGAGGGCAACGAAAACTCCCCTGCATCTCCTCCATCCATGTCAGACAACACGCCGTACACCCCGACTCTGCAGAAAAGCCTGCCCCTGAGTAAATCAGAGAACGAACCCGCCGACCGCAAGGCAATCATCGAAGAGTTCAAGGAAGCGATGGACAAGGGCGACGAGCGAGCCGCCCTCCGAGCAGAGGCAAAGTACCGCCGCATAGACATCAAAGCAGAAAAGAACATCTACGACTACGGCCCCAACGACCCCGACCCAACAATCGACTACTACTACGAACCCCTGAGCAAGGACGATCAGGCAAAATTCGACGAGGAAGACAGACGCGAACACGATAAGCCCGCGCCCGACCCGTCCATCAGCAAGCCCGCCTTCACATACATCCGCGCCCAGCCGGTCGACGACCAAGAGCGCGCACCGCCATGATGGAAAAAGAGGTAAGGTAGAGCGCCATAATTCCTAGTCATCAATAGCCCCGTCAGTCCGACACTTGGAGGCTGGTTGCCGCCGCTCAACCTACTTGCCCGCGTCACCATCCCCGATTATACTTGCGCGCATCCATTAGCTATAAGGGGGTGGCGTACATGCCAAAAGCTCCAGTGAACGGCATACAACTTTACTACGAATCCACCGGCGAGGGCTTTCCGCTCATCTTGGCGCATGAATTCGCGGGCGATTTCCGCTCATGGGAGCCGCAGGTGCGCTACTTCTCGCGCTACTACCGCGTCATCACCTACAACGCAAGAGGATACCCGCCATCGGATGTGCCCACTGACGAAGACGCCTATTCACAGGATATAGCGGTCGAAGACCTGCGCGGCTTGCTCGAACACCTAGGCATCGAGTCCGCCCACATCTGCGGCTTGTCAATGGGAGGCTCGCTCGCCCTGAACTTCGGGCTGGCACACCCGCACTTGGCAAAGTCTCTGATCATTGCTGCTGCGGGATCAGGTTCAACTGATGTGGATGCCTGGCGAGATAACGTATTCCAACGCTCGCGCGCGATGGAGGAACGAGGCATGTCCTCAATGGATGACTACGCGAGCGGTGAGGCACGCGTTCAACTCCGCCGCAAAGACCCCCGTGGATACCGCGAGTTCGCCGACCAGTTCCTCTCGCACTCCGGCCTCGGCTCCGCGCTAACCTTCAGAGGCGTGCAGGGCAAGCGCCCGCCCGTCTTCGCAATCGAAGAAGAAATGCGTGCGCTCACAATACCCTCGCTCATAATGCTCGGCGACGAGGACGACCCATGCATCGAGCCAAGCATCTTCATGAAGCACTGCATCTCTACATCCGGCCTCGTGATGTTCCCGCAGTCCGGACACGCCATCAACCTCGAAGAGCCGGACCTCTTCAACCGCAGCGTCCAGGATTTCTTGATCGCGGTAGAAACCGGCACTTGGGCACAACGCTAATCCTGAAGGAGGCAAGCAAAAAAGCAAAAGCCGTCAGCCCTGACCCTGTCGCAGGTCACACGCCCATAAGGGCATCGGAAAGTGTCGGCTAGTTAAGCGTAGCCACGCTGAACACAACATGGAACGGCATGCAGTATATGACCACGCTGCCATATCCGGATCCGTCATCGCCGTCCGGCAGGAAATAATTCTGGTTGCCCAGGTTGCCCTTCAGCTTGCCCAGACCGATGTACCCTTCGACATCACCGCGCCCCTGCGGGTCCGGATTGGGAACAAGCAGCACATGCAAATCCGGCCCATTGGTAACGCTGAATTCCTCCAGCCGCAGCAGGTTCTTACCGTCCGCGCTGCGGTAAATCGTCGCGGTGCCGCTGCCCTTGTGGAAGCTGTCGGCACCCTGGAAGCTGCCCGACCTGACCTTCACGACCGAAGCGTCCATCTTGGTGGAGTCGTCCGGCATCGCCATTTCTTCAGGCACTTGCTCTTCGTAAGTGTTGAACCTGCTTGCCGCCTGGACCATGGCTTGCTCGGCCTCTTCCATCGTCATGTCGGCAGGAACGACAGCATTGGCCGCGAGTGGAAACTCCTCATCGACAGTCGAGCTGATGAATAGCGGAGACAGCAGCCACCATGCCACCGCCAGTGCCGGAATGCCTATGATGACTACAGCCGCAATGATTATGCGCTTACGAGTGAACATCCGCACACCTCCCACCTACCATATAAGCGATTCGAAAACCCAAAATCAGACCTTGGAGTACTTCGGAGTCGCCGTTTTTGAGCCGTCGGGCAGTGCCTCTGTCGTAAAGTCCCCGAACAGCAGCGGCGCTTCGACTTCCAGTGCTTCTAACACCATTATAGCAAGTCTGCGTATTTCCACATCGGCGAAGGCGCTGCCTCGCATTTCGATGAAGTGCCGCCACGCCCGCACGTTGGCGGTAACGAATATCTTGGTCTCGGTTGCATTTGGCAGAACCGCGCGCGCCGCCTGCCGGATTGCCTTGCGGTGGTCAGTTGCAAGCTTGAACCGCTCGCGGGGTATGGCAGACTCCAGCGCCTTGACCAGTTCATCATAGCCCTTCGCCGCGCTTTCAATCGCCGCTTCGAAGACAGCCTGAACCTCGTCGCCGGCAGCGTCGGCAAGCACTGGTGGCGCGACGAACCTGCTGCCGCTCTCGTCCACATATCGCTGGCTGCGCTGGCTGTATGCGAAGCCCGCGCGGTGACGCACCAGTTCATGCGTCAGCGAGCGCGACACCCCCGTGAACACGAAGCCGTAGTTGATATGCTCAAACACGCTTCCGTCCTTAAAGCGCAGCAGATTATTGATAAAGTCAGCGATGTCGCGTCTGCCCCTGCCGTAGCTCATGTAGCACAGTCTCGCGGAAATCTCCGCTATGGCGGCAGACTCGTCCTCGCCGGCCCGGATGCTGTCTGGGATGCCGGGCACACCCTCATCCGCAAGGAACGCAGCAACCTGCTCCCAATCCACCGAGGGCTTCGTAACCAGATAGGCTTTCGGCTGCGTAATGATGGTACTCACTTTTGCAGAATCCTCTTAGTTGGATAACGTGCCAAAAGACTAAGGCGGAGTGTCAGTGCGGATAAAGGAGATTTCAGAGCCTATAAAAGCAAAAGCCGACGAGCGTCTTACACGACCCGTCGGCTTCTATTGACTATCACAGATCAAAGTACAAGGCTCAATGGATTTTCGAGTGCGTTCTTCACTTCCATGAGGAACTGCGCGCCTTCTGCGCCATCCACCACGCGGTGGTCGGCTGAAATTGTGGCATTCATAGTCTGCCGAATCACGATTTCATCGTCTCTTACGACTGCTCGCTTGGCGACAGTGCCAACCGCCAAGATGGCGGTCTGAGGAGGCTGTATGATGGCAACGAATGTGCTCACGTCGAACATCCCGAGATTGCTGACGCCAAATGTACCGCCCGTGTATTCGTCGGGGCGCAGCGTACCGTTCTGCGCGCGGTCCGCGAGGTCTTTGCTCGCGAGGGCAAGCGCCTTCAGTGGCATCTGCTCGCAGCCCATGATGGCGGGCATCAGCAACCCTTCTTCAACCGCCATGGCAATACCGATGTTCACATTATCGTTCGGACGTATAACATCGCCGTCAAGGAAGGCGTTGAACTTGGGGTGCTTCTTCAGCGCGTCGGCGCACGCCTTGATGATGAGGTCGTTGACGGTCACGCGCACGCCCTCGCCCTCCAGCGTCCTGTTTATCTGCTGGCGCAGGACCATTGCCTCGGTCATATCTACTTCCGAGGTTACATAGAAGTGCGGCTTCTCTTGCTTGCTGCGCACCGTGACCCTAGCGATCTGCTGTCGCATTCTCGAGAGCTGCATGGCATCGTCCGCAGCTTCCTCTTGTGCGACCTCGGCGGCGGGCTGTTCTTCGATGGCCATCGCCCCCGGCTCAGGTTCGTCCTCCAACTCCTCTTCTGACGCCAGTTCAACTTCAGCCTCAATAGCAGCCTCTACTTCAACGGCTTCTACCTCTTCCGGCTCGGGCTCCTCCATTATTTCAGGTTCCACTGGCTCAGGTTCTTGGTATTCGAGGACATCGTCTTTGACAACGCGTCCACCCGGACCAGTGCCCTGCACTTTCGTGATGTCGATGCCACGCTCATCGGCGATACGGCGCGCTATGGGCGATGCGCGCAAAGGGGATGCCGCTAAGGGTGGTTCTTCCACCTCTGGTTCCAGCTCCGCGACATGTAACTCTTCCGTGGCAATATCGCTGCTAGCGGGAGGCATGGGAATTGCAGCGCTTGGTGTCGCCTCGTCCGCATCAACATCGACGGGAATGGTAGGCCCTTCGTCCGACGCAGTGCCGTAAACGGCGTCGAAAGTCTCATCCTGCGCGCCGACTAACGCGATAGGTTCGCCCACCGGGACAGTTGTGCCAGCGGGAACGATTATTCGGTGGAGTACACCCTCAGCGTAAGACTCGAACTCGACTACCGCCTTGTCGGTCTCTATTTCAGCGATGGGTTCGCCGTTCGCCACCGCGTCTCCCTCACCCTTCAGCCACCGCAAGACAGTGCCTTCCTGCATGTCATAGCCCATCTGCGGCATAGTCAGTTCGGTTGCCAATCGACACCCCCTGTTACAGTAAATCTCATGACTGAAGATTAAAGTGTGGGAAGATCAACATCAAGGTATATCAGAGCTATGCTTCTGCATAAGGTGAGAGTCCAAGCAAGGCTGCAACTACTGGATAGCTTTCAAGTTGGTCACTTTGGCGCTCGCGCTGCAACGCTACGCAAGGCACAACCCGCGTACCATCAGATGCCGTAGTTGTCCGATAAGGCCTTGATGATCCTCTCTGAATTCGGAATCGCCGCCGCCTCAAGAGTGCCGTTATAAGGCGCCGGCACATCTAGGCCTCCCACCCGCGCAACTGGGCCGTCGAGGTCATCGAATGCTTCTTCCTGTATAGTGCTGGCAATCTCACCGCTGAAGCCACCAGTTTTCCAAGTCTCCTCGACAACAACGACACGGTTCGTCTTACGAACGGATTCTAACACTGTTTCCTTGTCCCATGGTCGCAGTGTGCGAAGGTCAATGACTTCCGCTTGTCTGCCTTTCTCCTCAAGCATCGCAGCAGCTTGTAGAGCCACATGAGTCATGCGAGAGTACGCAACGATTGTCACATCATTGCCTTTTCGTTTGATGTCCGCTTGACCAAATGGAATCTCATACCATTCATCGGGTACTTCGCCACGCATGCCATACAGCAGGGAGTGTTCTGCAAATAAAATGGGATTATCGTCCTTCATCGCGGCGCGGAACAATCCCAGAGCATCGTAAGGTGTTGCCGGCACGGCGACCTTCAACCCTGGGACAGAAGCGTACCAGTTCTCGAAGCTCTGAGAATGGGTTGCGGCAAGCTGACCTCCGCCACCAGTAACCGTGCGTATGACAAGCGGAACCGAGAATTGACCATCAGACATGTACCTGAGCTTCGCGGCGTGGTTCACAATCTGGTCGATCGCGACAAGGCTGAAGTTGATGGTCATCAACTCGACGATGGGCCTCAGGCCAGCCAATGCTGATCCGACTCCCGCGCCCACGATGACTGACTCGGATATCGGCGTATCCATTATGCGCTCAGGACCAAATTCATCGAGGAAGCCGCGAGTTACGGCGTAGGCGCCGCCATAGGCGCCAATGTCCTCACCCATTATAAAGACGCGGTCGTCCTCCAGCGCCTCACGGAGCGCTTTGGTGACGGCCTCCCTGAGAATCATCTCAGTCATGTCTCACCCCACATCTATGCGTAAACATTTGTGTACATCGCGTCCATATCAGGCGCAGGACTATCCTCTGCGAACTGCACGGCTTCATTGACTTGCTCGTCCACTTTGGCTGCAATTTTGGCGAGTTCCTCTTCACCCGCGACATCGAACTGAATCATGAAGTTCTTCAGACTGTCTATCGGGTCCTTGATCCCTAGTTCTTGAGCCTCATCTCGTTCTCGGTACATCGTGGGATCCGCCATGGAGTGACCACGATAGCGATAGCACATCGCCTCTATGAAGCGCGGCCCCTCACCCTTTCGGATGGACTTGACAGCCTCTGAAACGCACTCGTTGACACCAAGAACATCCATACCGTCTATCTGGACGCCGGGAATGTCATACGCACTCGCCACTTCGTAAATGTGCCTGCCGCCCGCGTGAGTGCGGTCAACATGAGTACCCATGCCGTAGAGGTTGTTCTCAAGCAGAAACAGTATGGGCAACTTCCACACCGAAGCGAGATTCAGCGTCTCATGGAACTCGCCCTGGTTGACGGCGCCATCGCCAAAGAAGCACAAGGTAACAAGGTCTTCCTTCTTGTACTTGCTTGACAGTGCAAGTCCTGCCGCTATGGGCATCTGCCCTCCTACAATGGCGTGGCCGCCCATGAAGTGCCTTTCAACATCGAAAAGGTGCATTGAGCCGCCCTTGCCTCCACTGCTTCCCGTTGACTTGCCGCACAGCTCCGCCATCGCAATTTTTGGGTCCATTCCCTTAGCGATGGCATGACCATGGTCGCGGTAGTGACCGATAACGTAATCGTCGGGACGGAGCGCAGATATAGCACCGACTGCGATGGCTTCTTCACCAATGTAGAGGTGCAGAAAGCCGCGAATCTTGCCTTGCATGTAAAGGCGCCCGCACGCTTCCTCGAATCGTCTAATCAGCAGCATCTGCCTGTAAAATTCGGCTAGTCGCCGCTTGTTAAGTGTCGATTCCACTTTGGCAATTCACCTCTTGTTGCTCTTTCGCGTAGTTAGGTCGGCCTATATGTGAATGGCTTCGCCCTCAACTGCTAGAGCCGCCTCTTTAATCGTTTCCGAAATAGTAGGGTGTGGATGCACAAGCCATCCCAATTCAGTAGTTGTGCCCTCAAGGAGGCGCGATAGTCCGACCTCGCCGAGCAGCTCGGTCGCCTCTGGGCCTATGATATGCGCGCCCAGCAACTCCCCTACTTCGCTGTCCACAACCAGTTTGACCATGCCGTTCGGCTCACCCATTGCAAGAGCCTTCCCGCTTGCCGCCATGGGGAACCGTCCCACTTTGAAGGAGTATCCTGCGTCGATTGCCTGCTGTTCGGTTAAACCAAAGCTCGCAATCTGCGGCCTGCAGTATGTCGCGCGTGGCATCAGGGAATAGTCCAGCGACATCGGGTTCATGCCAGCAATCACCTCTGCCGCGATAACACCCTGAGCAGATGCCACATGGGCGAGAGGCAACTTTCCGGTTACGTCTCCAATAGCAAATACACCCGGCACGTTGGTACGCATTTCATCATCCACTGTGATGTATCCGCGCTCCGTATTGACACCGGCTACTTCAAGCCCAATATCTTCAGTGTTGCCCTGTACGCCTATCGCGACCAGAACCTTGTCGCACTCAATCTCGCTCACTGACCCATCAGCATCAGTTACCGTTACAGCGGCGGTGCCTTCGCTCACAGCGACACCACCAACCATCGCTCCTGTCTTAAATCCGATGCCACGATGACGGAAGACTCGCTCCAATTGTTGGCTAATCTCCTCGTCTTCCAGCGGAACCAGCCTGGGCAGCATCTCGATTATCATAACCTCTGCGCCATAGGAATGGTAGATGTCAGCGAATTCGACGCCGATCGCGCCGCCGCCAACTATAACAACTCGCTCAGGAACCTCACGCAGCACGATCGCTTCGCGGGATGTGAGCACAGTTTCGCCATCAACGGGGATTCCGGGGATATGCCTGGCGCGCGCGCCAGTGGCAACCATGATATTGTCTGCGCTGATGGCGCGATCTGCCCCGTCGATTGCGATGGTATTCGCACTTTGCAGGATGCCGCGTCCGCTGATATGCTCTACTCCGTTTTTTCTCAGCAACGAACCCACACCACCGGTGAGTCGCCTCACGACCTGGCGGCTGCGATCAATCGCCAAACCGTAATCGAAGGTAACATCGCCGACACTGATGCCGTATTCGCCGGCATTCTTCACCAACTCTAAAACTTCGGCATTTCGCAACAGCGACTTGCTTGGAATGCAGCCCCAGTTCAAGCACACTCCACCAACGTTATCGTCCTCGATAACCGCAGTGCTCAAACCAAGCTGCGCTGCGCGAATCGCCGCGACATAGCCGCCAGGACCCGCGCCAATAACAACCACATCATAATCTGCCAATCCAACACCTCAAAACGGAGAGCCGCATTCACCCTATCGTATCGCTTGCGCGATCACGCCAAGACATGTTTCTGTGTTTTCTATCAAGAGCCTATTCTACACTAACAATAGCGCTTCAAGAAAGCGCGAGTCGAAAGCCTTAATCTTGATGGACTACATGGCTGAGTGTTCTGAAATATGGCAGCAGAACTGTCAATGCAGAAGCGAGGTCGTATGCCTTCAGTTATGCAACATTCAACTTGACACTGCGCTGAGCTGTTATTAACATGTTTAGACGGCCGAGGTAGCTCAGTAGGTAGAGCACAGCACTGAAAATGCTGGTGTCGTCAGTTCGATTCTGACCCTCGGCACCAGCCAAGTCGTCGGCACCCGCTGGCCGGCGCGCAAGGTTCGCAGCGGGCGGAAGTAGCTCAGTTGGTAGAGCACATCCTTGCCAAGGATGAGGTCGCGGGTTCGAGCCCCGTCTTCCGCTCCAATTTTCTTCCCCGCCATTTCATAGGACCCCGTTCATTCCTGAGAGTGTTATGCTCACCCCCTCCGCTATTCAGGAAGATTCGCGCCGCGTAGGTGTGCTGTGTCATTTATGCAGACGGGAAACCAGCCTTCTCGATTGAACCTGAAGCGACATATGGATGTATTCTCCAATACCGTCTTCCAGATGAACTGCTCGTCGAAGCCGAGTATGTAGTGTAGGATGCAGCGCGTAGCGGCGCCATGTCCAATGATGGCTATCTGAAGAGATTGTGGGACACTGGTGAGGTCGGCGTTGTACAGTATTTCATCCTCTAGCCAGTTGGCGTAGCGGCGCTGCACCATTCGGTGCGACTCGCCCTGCGGTGGGACAAAGTGACTGGCCTTCGCCCGCATATACGCGAGCAGCTCAGGCGTCAGCAAGTCATCCGTACGCAAGCCTCTCCAGCCCGTTGTCTTCTGCTCGACAATAGCCTCCACGCGGGCAAAATCCTTGTTTGCCTCACCCATTGCGTCCAGCATGGTCTGGGTTGTCTGAACGGTACGGACAAGGCTGGAGCAATACACCTTGTCGAAGGTGATGCCATCTTGCTTAAGCCTCTCTCCAAGAAGACGTGCCTGAGCGAAACCTCTACGTGTAAGCGAAGAATCCGCGTTCAAGGATGTTCGGTCCGGCATGGCGTTGGACTCAGATTGACCGTGTCTGATGAAATAGAATTCGCACTCAAAGTTCTGGTGAATCAATTTAATTTGCCTCCTGCATGGATACAGCGAAGACGCCGACGACTATCCTTCCTATGTGTAGAACAGGATTGTGAGAAACTTTTCAAACATGCGCCGATAAGGTATCATGTTGCGCGCGGTTTAATCTGTAACAAGTGGTTCATTTGCATTAACGGATTGTTAAGATTTTGTCGCCCTTGATGGACCACCGCGAAGGGCAAACTAGCGGTTCGGGTTCGATCTGATTCGACCAATTACAACTTGAGCGCAAAAAATTCTAGTCAGTACGGAGGTGGAATACATGGGAAACCGCTTAGAAGGCAAAACAGCGGTTGTAACAGGCGCGGGCCGCGGAATAGGCAGGGCAACAGCACTGCTGCTCGCGGAGGAAGGCGCGTCAGTCGTAGTCAACGACCTCGGCTGCGATACTGACGGTAGCGGCTCGTCGCAAGACCTCGCCGACAGCACCGTTGAGGCAATCAAGGCAGCCGGCGGCAGCGCTGTCGCCAACTACGACAACGTCGCTACAATGGACGGTGGCGAAGCCGTCATCCGGTCGGCTGTGGACAACTTTGGTCAGGTGGATGTCCTCGTCAACAGCGTGGGCGTATTGCAAGACCGCATGATCTATCGCATGACTCCGGACGATTGGGATCGAGTCATCCGGTACAATGTGAAGGGCGTGTTCTCGCCAACTAAGTTCGCGGCCATACTGTTCAGACAGCAGCGCAGCGGGCGTGTAGTCAACTTCACTTCCGATGCCGGCCTAGGTGACATAGGTCGCTCGAACTATGCGGCAGCGTCAGAAGCAATTATCGGACTGACGCGCACAGTCGGCAGGGACCTGGGCCGTTATGGTGTTACCTGCAACGCCATCTCTCCGCTGGTGGAAACTCGGTTATTCCCTGGCTCAGTGGAAGAGTTCCGCGTAGTGCAGGGACCGTCACCCACACCGGCAGAGCGCGCAGGCATAGGCCAGTCCCCGCCCGTCTCCGAGTGGGAGGGTGAAGGCAGCCCGGACGACCCCGCGAATGTCGCTCCGTTGGCAGTGTATCTCACCACTTATGCTGCGCCGAATGTGAACTGCAATGTGTTTGGCGTGCGTGGTGGCAGCATATACCTGTATTCCAACCCCGAAATTGCAAACGCTATTCATAAGTGGGGCACTTTCACAATGGACGAGATGGATGTGCTGGTCCCGAAGATTTTTGGCAAGGGCCTCTAGCCCGCATTTAATCACATTTCACGGTAACAAGCTGAGAAAGGAAACAAGTATGGGCAAGAGACTTGAAGGGCGAGTAGCGATTGTTACTGGCGCCGGCCGGGGGATCGGTCGAGGTGTAGCAATGCTTCTGGCAGAGGAAGGCGCATCCGTCGTCGTTAACGACCTCGGCGGGGGTGTTGACGGTGTGGGAGGCTCTGACGCTCCCGCTTCTCAGGTAGTGGCAGAGATCGAGGCTCGCGGTGGTACCGCAGTGGCCAACTTCGATTCGGTTGCAGACCACGAGTCCGCTGGCAAGGTAGTACAGACGGCTATCGACAACTTCGGTCGCATCGACGTGGTGAACCACGTAGCCGGTATCTTGCGCGACCGGATGGTGTTTAACATGACTGAAGCGGAATGGGACGCCGTATTGCAGGTGCATCTCTACGGAGCATACAACATGGTGCGTCACGCCGTACCACATATGATTAACCAAGGGTACGGCAGAATTGTGCTGTTCTCTTCCGGCTCCGGCATGGGCGCATCCGGGCAGGCGAATTACGCAGCAGCCAAAGAAGGAATGGTGGGCTTTACGCGGGCGCTCTCGCGTGAGCTTCACGAGCACGGCATCAAGGTAAACGCAGTTTATCCGGGCGGGGCGACTCGCATGACCGAGACTATACCAGAGAGCACGCAGCAACTTAGGCAGACACAGCGTCAGGCAGCTGCAGCGTCTGTTGGCGCTACACTGACGACGCAGGGTGCGCCGATTATGGGACCGCCTGAGGCGCGGGCGCCTGAGAACAATGCTCCTAAGGCAGTGTATCTCTCGTCAGAGAATTGCCAGATTACTGGGCAAGTAGTCGGTACGAGCGGTTGGCCCGCAACTCTTTACTCGCCACGGCACGTAATTCGCAGCATTCACAAAAACAACCGTTGGACTCTGGACGAGCTAGACGAGTTGCTCCCGATTTCCCTGGGGAACGGGCTAGTTAATCCGGTTCCACCACAGGCATCACGTTAATAGCCTAGAGTGATATGGACTCATCGAACGGGAGCAGCGACTGGTGCGCTGCTCCCGTTCTGCTTTTTGCCTAGAATTGGAAATTGCCCGCGTGCCATGCTTACGTGGTGTATCTGGAATCAACACTTACCCATGTTAGGCAGTCAGTCCTATGATAAAATCGTGAGTGATGAACTGGCTTGATATAGTGTTGATTGGTCTTGTGGTCATTGGTGCGCTGCGCGGGTTTCGCATTGGGCTGATTGGCGCTGCGGTCAATGCCTTTGCCTTGATTGCGGGGTGGCTGTTCGCAAGCCAAATTGCCTACGCTCTAGGGCTTATCGGCGGTAATTTCGGATGGGGTAGCACAAGCGTCATAGTTGCCGTGTATGTAATAGTGATTGCGCTGACGGTGGGAGTCATTCAGTTCGCGTGGAAGATATTGCGAAGGTCAATGGGCATAGTTACTCTTGGAGCATCTTCACTGGTTGACCGCGTGGGCGGGTTGTTGCTTGGTGTCATACTGGGGGGTGCGCTCGCCGCGGTATTGATACTCGGACTTGCCAGATTCGCCTATAATGTGCCCCTGGAGAACGCCAATATGCCCGGTGCAAGCGGAGATGTGCGTGATGGGCTGGAGCGCGCACTTACAGAGTCTGCGGTAGTAAGGATTTTCGTCGAGGAAACCGATGCACTGCCATTGAACGCATTCGGATTCATATCCCCTGTTTTTGCGGAATCGTTGGATTTATTGGAGAGAAAGCTTTAAGTCGAAGCGGCGTTAACACCTAAACATTGAGCGGGGCTGATAATGTCAATAAACAATCCTGTGCTGGTGCTGAACCAGAATTATCAACCTCTGAACGTATGTAACGCGCGGCGAGCGATTGTGCTGCTGGGGCGGGGCAAGGCGGAGACACTCATTGATGGGGAGGAGCACATTGCCACCGTGTCCCGGCGCGTGCCTGTTCCGTCCGTGATACGGCTCATCTATATGGTGAAGAGGCCTCTCGTGAGGCGGAGACTGTCGCGTCGCGCCGTGTTCTATCGGGACGGCTTTCGATGCCAGTACTGCGGCATGAAATCCAAGAATCTGACTCTAGACCACATCGTACCGCGCTCACGCAAGGGAGCTCATGTCTGGGAGAATGTTGTCAGCGCGTGCACCCCGTGCAACCACAGGAAGGCAGGCTTCACGCCGCGTGAGGCGAATATGAGGCTGCTGACCACGCCTGCCGCGCCACGTCCAAATCCTTATTATATCTTCCACCACCGGCAGATCGAGGACGAATGGCGTCAATTCATGCCGTGGATGGAATAACGCGATAGCAGTTAGACGTACACGATTGGGTTGTAGCAGGCCAGGCGGTGGTTCGGCTCGACCTCCACTAGCGGGGGAGCGGACAGGGTCCGACACTGGTTGACGGCTTTGCCACAGCGCTCCAGGAATGGGCATCTGTCAGGGGCGTCAATCATCTTGGGCGGCGCGCCGCGTATGGGGTTTAGTGACTGCTGCCCGGTGTCCAAGCGGGGTATCGCCTGGAACAGCGCCCAAGTGTAGGGGTGAAGGGGCTTTGCAAATAGCGACTTGGTGTCTGTGTATTCGACGATCGTACCGCCGTACATGACCGCCACTGTCTGAGTCATCTGAGCAACGACACCAAGGTCGTGGGTGATGAGCATAATCGCGGAGTGGTTCTCTTCTCGGAGTTGGCTGAGGCGGTGCAGAATCTCGGCTTGCAGGGTTACGTCGAGGTTGGAAGTAGGCTCGTCGGCGATGAGCACCTTCGGCTTGAGTGCGACGCCGATTGCCAGGAGAACGCGCTGCGCCATGCCACCGCTGAGCTGGAACGGGTAGCGGTTGAGCATATTCTTGGCATCGGGAATGCCCATCTGACCGAGCAGTTCTATCGCGAGGGCGCGGGCGCGCCTGCCACCGAGGTCCGTGTGCTCAAGGACTATTTCCTCGACCTGCTTGCCGATGGGAATGACGGGGTTCAGCGCCGCGCCTGCATCCTGGAATATCAGGGAGATCTCCTTACCGCGGATGTGGCGGATCTCCTCGGAGGTCATGCCCAGCAGTTCACGGCCGTTGTAGGTAATGCTGCCCTTGACGATCTCGCCGGGGAATGGCACGAGCTGAAGCACGGAGAGGGCGGTCACGGTTTTTCCGGAGCCGCTCTCGCCTACGACGCCGAGTATGGAGTCTTCTTCGAGAGCGAGAGAGACGCCGTTGACTGCCTTGTTGACACCGTCCTTGCTGAAGAAGTAGGTGTGTAGGTCTTTGATTTCAAGAAGATGGGTTGGCATGGTACACCATCAATCCGCTTGGAATTGGGTTATGCGCGCGCAAGTGCAGCGGCCGGGCTGCGCAGGGATAAGGGGCTGAACCTGCCCGCCTTCAGCTCGGCGATGAAGTCTTCGAGGCTGCGCACGGGCTGCTGGAAGTTGGTGGCGTATGTGCCGACCTGTGCCAGGCTATGGGCATCGCTTGCGCCAGTGGCGTTCAGGCCAAACCAGTCGGCGAGGTCGCCCGCGAAGTGATTTTCTTCGTCGGAGCCGCGACCGTTGAAGATCTCGACGGCGTCTATGAAGCCGAAGACCTTATTGCGTGATGCCCTGGTGAGCATCTCCTGATAGGCTTCGTCGCTAGTGTGAGCCTGCTTGCGGTAGAAGCGGCGGTACGGGTGGGCGACCACCATGGCACCGCCTGCGTCATCAACAAGTTCCTTGACATAGGTTGCCTTGTGCATGCCGAATATATACTCCTTCAAGCCATAGACCAAGAGATGGCCCTCTTCGGTGGTCACTTCACAGCCAGGTAGCACGAGATAGTCGTGCTTGCGTGACAGGGCATGAATGTCTTTGGGGTCCCAGAACCTATCGTGGTCGGTGATACAGACGCCGTCGAGGCCTATTCGCTTTGCCTTGGCAATCAGTTCCTCGGGAGTGAGCGTGCTGTCATCGGAGGTGGGGTAGGTGTGGGTATGAATGTCTATTATCATAGGAAGCAGGGCATTTGAAACAGGGCAAGGGATAGTCCGGATTATCCGCAGTGGCAAAGTCGGCTTAGAGCAGAAATATCTGCCCTAGTCTGACATTGGCTTTGAGTAAAGTCAAGGCGAGGGATAGAAGGATAATCTGTCAGTTAGAGCATTGCCAATAGGTGGTTAAGTTGCATTCAACATTGCGTTTGATTTCGACTTCACCCCCATCCTAACCCCCGCCTTCGCTGGGGGCAGGCTCTTCCCCCATCAAGGGGGAAGGGACTTTGAGGTTAGGGGCTGCGGATGGTGGGGGTGTTGCGCTTGGGGGCGAGCGGGTTGGGGTGGATGGGGGTGTTGTGGGCTGCGGCGGCTTGGGCGAGCTTCTTGAGCGAGTCTGATTTGGCTTTTTGCGTGGGTGTGCCTGAGAGATCCGCGATTTCATCTTCGGTCAGGCCGTGTTCGCGTCTGTCTTCCTTGTCGAACTTCCCCTGCTCTTCGGGGCTGAGGGGTTCGAAGTAGTAGTCCACGGTTGGGTCGGGGTCGTTGGGGCCGTAGTCGTAGATGTTCTTTTCTGGTTTTACGTCTATGCGGCGATACTTTGCTTGTGCGGGAGTTGATTTCGATGAAGAGGGGCTTTCGTTGCTGCCCTCACCCCAGCCCTCTCCCTGAGGGAGAGGGAGCTTTGCGGCAGGAGTGGCGGCTTGGCGGTCTTCTGGATTCCTGCTTTCGGAGGGATGGCGAGAAGATGGGACGGTCTCTTGGAAACGAAGCGGCTTTGAGTTGTCGTCTCGGTCTTCTTCTTCTCTGATCTCTTTGGCTATGGCTTCGTAGTCGGTGTCGTCGTAGTTGTCGTAGTCGTCTATGGAGGTTGAGAGACCGGCTTGGGTCTTCTTCTGGCCTATGGAGAGGCGCGTGCTGCCCTTGTCGCGCCAGTAGTCCGTCAGGTGGTCGGGCTTGATCTGGTCGTAGTTGGTGTCCCAGCCTCGGCGCAGGAGTTCCTGTGCCGCTGACATACGGTGGTGGATGGTGAACTCTAGTTCAGGGTCGGGGTCTGACATTACTTCGAGCAGGAAACGGACGGTGTCGGTGCCGCGTTCGCTGTACTCGCGCATTCGCTTGGCTAGGTCTGTGTGCAGGGTGTCGTAGGCGTTTGCTTCGTCGTTGCTGTCTGACTGCTTGCGCCTTGAGCCGAGGTCTCCGAAGCCGCGACGCAGGAGTTCTCTTGCGGCTGCCATACGGTCTGCGGGCTTGATACAGAACTTCTTGGGTGTGAATGGCCTGTCTCTGCCGGTCATTGTGTCCATGAGGAAGTTGACGACGGTGTGACCTTCGGCTGTTTCGTGGCGGATGAGGTGTGCTATTTCGTAGTTGATGATGTTTAGGTGGGTTACGGGGGAGTTTTCAGTTTTCAGTTCTGAGTTTACAGTTGGGCGGTGTTGTTCCTCGGCAGGCCCTTCGACAGGCTCAGGGCGAACGGAGTTTGCTTCGTTGAAGCCGAACTTGATAAGGTGCTTTGCTGCGTCCATGCGATGGCAGACTTTGACGCCGGGTGTTTCGCCTTGCATTGTGTTGAAAAGGAATTGTGCGATGGCGTGTCCATCCTTGGTGAGGCTGACAATGTTCTGTTGTAGTTTGGTCGGGATGCACATATTCAAGTCTCAGGTGTGATAGCCACAAAAGGCACAGAATTCACAAATTGTGGGATGCTCTCCCACTGCAGCGAACGGTTGTACTCATTGATATTCATCATACGGACGGATGTTTGGGATGTCAAGGGTAAATATGATGGGGTTGGACGGCTGTTCGACATGAAATGGGTGAGGTTGCGCTTATGGTACAATTCGCCAACGGTGGGATTCGGAGGCGTGCAGACTGCAGGCGGGAGGACGTCGAAAAATGACCACTATACTAGGAAACGAAGACCCATTCGAAGAAGTAGAACGTGGGATTGACTGGCTTGAACGGTTGGAAAACATCAGGGGGCGTCAAGACCGTGAGGCGGCGATGCGGGAGACTGTGGAATACGTGGAGATGCTGCGTGGCGCCCTAATGGAATTGTCGGGCGGCGCTTCATTGGAATCGGTTGCAGGGGAGTCGATAGCAGACCGCCATGGTAATGAAGTCTCGGAACTGATAGAGAGCATCAGAGGGGACGGGGGAAAGGATCCCTGGGTCGCGTATCTAAAGCCTATGCTGATTGAACGCTAGCGGTCAGGCTTTTCGACCCGGGACATTCAAAAGAAGCAGCGGCTACAGAAGCAGCGGCAGCCTGAAGGTTCCATAATCCGACATAGGCTTTTAGTGAGTGGATTCCTTCCTTCGCAGGAATGACGGACCATTGGACACCGAATACCTAGGAGAGGATGAATTGACGAGAAGTATAGATATTCATGCGCATATTACGCCGGAAGGATTTTTGCGAGCCGCGGAGAAGGGCGAGGACTGGTACGGGACGATGGCGGACGCCGGTGGTATGTACAACTACAACCCGAAAACGGCGTGGTCGCCTGAGCAGCGGCTTGCCGACATGGACTCGCTTGGTGTGGATGTGCATGTGCTGTCCACGAACGCCTACTTTTATAACTATGACAAGGACGCCGAGACGATAACTAATATGTCTCGTGAGGCGAACGACTATGTGTCGCAGTTGACGAAGGACCACCCTACCCGCTTTTCAGGTCTCGCAAATCTGCCGATGCAGGACGTCGGCGCATCAGTGGCTGAGCTTGAGCGCGCAGTTACTCAACTGGGGCTGAAGGGCGCGATGATCGGCGACCATGTGAACGGGAAGACATACGATGACCCGTCGTTTGCGCCGTTATGGGCCGCGGCGGAGCAGCTTGGCGCGGTGCTTCTGATACATCAGGGAGGGCCGACAATTGTCAACCCTCGCTCTTCGAAGTATCACCTGCCGAATACTATCGGCAATCTCGCCGATCGCACGGTTACATTCGCGTCGTTTGTGTTCGGTGGTGTGATGGACAGGCATCCGGACTTGCGGATATGCCTGTCGCATGCGGGCGGGTATGTGTGCTACGGCATTGGCAGGATGGACAGGGGCTGGCAGGTGCGCTCGGAGGCGCGGACGCATATCGACAAGCCGCCGAGCGAATATCTGAGCAGCTTCTATTACGACTGCCTGACGCATGACGAGCTGGCGCTGCGGATACTAATAGACCTAGTGGGCGTGGAGCGGGTGCTTTTCGGCACGGACTGGCCGTTCGACATGGCGATTGACTGGCCGGTGGCGTGGCTGATGGGGTTGGAGAGCCTGACGGAGGAAGAGAAGGAAGCGATTCTGTACAAGAATGTTGAAGGGCTGCTGGGGATTTAGAGCGGAATAGCCACAAAGGGCACAAAACCACACAAAGGTTTATTCTTCGGTAGGCAACGCATGAGCGGGTTCTGTAATTGGAATGGAGATCGGCGATACGATGATTGCGAATGAGCGGGACACCGAGTATTACATCGATAAGGCGCGGGAACTGGCTGCGCTGATTGCGGCGAATACGGACCGCATTAATGAGCAGCGCAAGATACCGACTGATGTCTCTGATGAGATTGCCGATGCGGGGTTCTTTCGCCTGCTGATGCCGCGCAATCTTGGTGGCGCGCAGCTAGACCATCCTGACTTTCTGCGGATCGTGCAGATTATCGCCGAGGCTGACGGCAGCGTGGGCTGGTCTTTCAACCAGAATAATGTCTTCGCAACGAACTCCACACGGATGAACGACAAGACGCGAGAGGAGATATACAGCAACCCTCGCGCCGTGATTACGAATGGGCCGCCGATGTCGCGGTCAAGGGCGATCGAGGTTGACGGCGGGTACAGCCTGAGCGGGCGGTGGAACTTCAGCAGCGGGAGCGATCATGCGACTTGGATCGCTGCGCTGACGCCTATTCAGGATACGGACGACATCAGGGCGAGTCCTGCCGAAATGGTATCCAGAGATGATATGCGGATACTGCTGATTCCAAAAGACGAAGTGGAAATGGTGAACAACTGGCAGGTGAACGGGCTGCGCGGGACAGCGAGCTGGGGGTTCGAGGCTGACGGCTTGTTTATTCCGAAGCACCGAATGTATAACCCGGGCACTGCGCCACGCGAAGACGGGGCCGTTTATCGCATACCGACTTCACTGCTTTTCGCGTCAGGGTTTGGGACGGTTGCGATGGGGGCAGCGAGGGCTGCGCTGGACGCGGCGAAGGAGCTTGCGAATCGCAAGGTGCCGGGTAATTTGGATCCCGCTACGCCGCTGCTGCGGGACTGGTCAACGACACAGCGGCAGGTGGGCGAGGCAGAGGCTATATGGCATTCGGCGCGGGCGTTCCTGCGCGAGGCTGCGGGCGCTGTGTGGAAGACGGTGTCGGCGGGGGAGCCACTGGCGATGAGCCAACTGGTACACATGCGGCTGGCGAGCACGCATGCGAATCGGAAGGCGGCGGATGTGGTGGATATCGCGTATACGATGTGCGGATCGTCGGCGATATTCGAGAGCAATCCGGTGCAGCGTCGGTTCCAGGATGTGCATGTGATCAATCAGCAGGTGCAGGGGCGGCTGACGCACTACGATACGGCGGGTCGGTTCTTTATGGGGATGGATCCAGGGCGGGATGGGTTGTTTTAGCGATCAGGTGTCAGCTTTCAGCGGTCAGTTCGTGGCGATTTAATCCATGAGCGAATCGTTTATAATTGTCTATTCGTTCCAGCCGATATTGACGTAGTTGTCCGGGAGTTAGGCATAGAATATGGCTAAGGTTCGGGTGATGTACTGGAAGGAGATTCCGGTGCAGGTTCAGGCGCAGGATGCGGGTGCGCCGCCGGTTGGCGTGCCGCTGGATGCGCGCTTTCAGCAGGGGGTGGACGCGATAGCGATGTTCGATGGGAGCATGGGCAGCGACGACTACCTGATGGCGTGGGAGTGGCACGAATACGGCGATGTCGAGGGAGTGGCGCAGGATGCGGCGGAGGCTGTGGCGGCGCGGTTCAACGAGGGGTTTCCGACGGACTTCGTGGCGAGGATACGAGACCTGCAGAACGCGGGTGAGCGGGATGCGCGGCCGGAAGGAGTCGATCATTGGATTGATGAGAACTAACAACTTAGAGACATTGGGCAGCGACATTTGGAAGGTAAGAGTGGAATGACACAGAGCGAAACGCAAGCACCTACGATACTGGAGCGGCTAGCGAGGGGCGAGCTGATTATCTCGGACGGCGCGACGGGGAGCTACCTTCAGCAGCAGGGGCTTGGGGACGGCGATCCCGAAGAGTGGAATGTGAGCCATCCGGAGGTTGTGCAGGGGATGGCGAAGGCGTACTTCGACGCGGGTTCACAGATGGTGCTGACGAATACTTTTGGCGGGACTAGCCTGAGGCAGAAGCATTACGGCTTTCAGGACAGGGCGGCGGAGTTCAACAGGCTTGCTGCTGAGCATGCGCGCAGCCAGGCACCTGAGGGATGCTTCGTGGTTGGGTCTGTGGGGCCGACGGGCGAGGTGCTGGACGATCCGCTGCGGGATGAGCCGCTGACGGAATCGCAGGCTTATGACGCGTTCGCGGAGCAGATAACGGCGCTTGCGGAGGGTGGCGTGGATGCAGTGGACATCGAGACGATGATCGATGTCAACGAGGCGACGATAGCGGTGCGGGCTGCGAAGGAGAACACTGACCTGGTGGTGATATCCACGATGTTCTTCGACAAGGGGCCTCGCGGGTTCTTCACGATGATGGGGACGCGACCTGCCGAGGCGGTTAGCAGGCTGCATGAGGCTGGCGCGGACATCGTGGGGGCGAACTGCGGGAATGGCATCGATGTGATGCTGGAGCTTGCGCGGGAGCTGCGGGCGGCTACGGACGGCTACTTGCTGATTCACTCGAATGCGGGGATTCCGTCGCCGATTGGGGGCGAGATTGTGTATCCGGAGACGCCGGAGTACATGGCGGAGCGGTTCAAGGTGATGGCGCACGATGTGGGCGTGAATATCATCGGAGGGTGCTGCGGGACGACGCCGGCGCATATCAGGGCGCTGGTTGAGGCGGTTGGTAAGTCAGTTCGTCAGTAGGTCGGGAAGTCAGTGTTAGTTGTAATTTGACTTTATGTGGGTCGCCCTCACCCTAACCCTCTCCCAGAGGGAGAGGGGACTGAACCGAAGGGCTTGAAACTTATTCGAGGTGCTTGATTATGGTTGATATGGGAACGCGACTGCGGGCGGTGGATGTGATTGAGAAGTACGGGAATTGCCTTGAGCTGGTGTCGATGGACCCGAACTTCGAGAATATCAGCGTGGGGCTGTACATGAAGGACGGTGTGTGTACTATCTGGACTTTCAGCAGCAAGGCGGGGGTCTCGGCGCGCATTGAACAGATACGCGATCAACTGGTTACGCTTGGCGGCGTGGAGGCGGTGGAAGGTACGACGAACCAGGTGCGCTTCGCGTGCGGGGAGCTGCATGAGAGGGCTATCAAGTTCCTGATGAGCCAGGCTGTGGGGAAGGCGCCGGACTTCGCGCCGCCGCAGGGTGAGATGGCTATCAGGGACTCGCGGTCGCCGCTGACCATCAAGGTATCGGGTGCTGCGCAGGATGACGCCTATGTGTACTCGGTGTCGGCAGAGGGGGATGCGCCGAATCCGGCGGTGCGGCTGCGGATGGTGGTGGCGGGGTTCCTGCGCTATGGCGAGATGGAAAAGGTGGGGGATGTGGAGGTGGCTTTCCCATGTGGGGAGCGGCACGATGCGCTGATGCGGCTGCTGATGCCGTACTCGCGGAACATATCTAGCGTGGAAGGGATGATGGCTGCCGAGGCGCTGCGAGGGCAGATGACGACTGGGACGCTGGGGTTCTCGCCGACGTAGGCTGCACTGACATCGATGGGGAGGATAGAGGAAGGCAAGGAATGGCGACGACATTCACCATAGAAACCGAATTAGAAGAGGAAGGCCGCTGGATTGCTGAGGTGATGGAGATTCCGGGCTCGTTGGTGTACGGTGCGACGCCTGAAGAAGCCGTGGTCAAGGTGCAGGCGTTGGCGCTGCGTGTGCTGGCGGAGCGGTTGGAGAACTGATAATGGCAATGTTACAGAAACTGGCGAAGATGGAGAAAGTTGGTATCAAACAGGTTTGGCAATATGAAGCATCTGATTTCACGCCTTGGTTGGCGGAGAATATATCGCTTCTTAGCGAAGTGATTGATTTGAGCATCGAACATGTGAAGACGGAAGCTTCTGTGGGCAAATACTCTCTGGACATCCTTGCCCGCGATTCAGATAGTGGCAAGTATGTAGTTATTGAGAACCAGTACGGCGATACTAATCATGACCACCTTGGCAAACTACTCACTTACGCAGCAGGTTATGACGCTTACGCGGCAATATGGGTTGCTGAGAGCTTCACCGATGAGCACAGGAAAGCATTAGATTTGCTGAACCAAAGAACGGGAGAGGATACCCAGTTCTTTGGTCTCGAAGTGGAGCTTCTGAAGATTGGTGACTCCCTTCCCGCAGTCAACTTCAACCTTGTATCAGGTCCGCCTGCTGAAAGTAAAACGATAATTGTTCCTCCCACTGACGAACAATTGAAAAATCGGCAATTCCAGGAAATGTTCCTGGAAAAATTGAGGGAACGTTATTCTCATAGAAAATGGCGGATTAGCGACCATCCATATCGAGTCATAGAGTATGCCAGTCAAGATAGACCCGTTGATGGCATAACTTATAACGCATTTTGGCACACCGACGGCACGCCCTATTTTGAGATACTAATAAACAATACCAAAGATGGCGCTTGGAATGCGAAACGGTTCGAGCGTTTGGAGCAAGATATACGAGACATTGAAGAAATTCTAATCGAAGCGAAGGTGGAGGACGAAGTTGTCTGGAATGCTAAGTGGGGTAATCAAGGAAGCCGAATAGCAATTCGACGAGTTGGCGATGTCTATCAGGAGCAAGAAGAATGGGACGAATATCAGAACTGGATGCTCCGAAAATACGAGAAGTTCAAGGAAGTGTTTGGGCCTAGGTTGGCGGAGCTGGTGGATTGACGCAAACAACGCAAGGAGCAATCTCATGGCGCAAGCAAAACCCAAGAGGGCGAAAACACAAATAATCATGATTTCGCCGACGAAGACGACCGTGTTCAACCCGGGCGACATCATACCGCCGCATATTGAGATCGACGGGATGGCGGACGCCCTGAGCGGCGGCCCCGTCTTTGAAGGCACGGATGTGCCTATAAAGTACCTGTTTCACTACACGGACGAAGTGCATAACTTGTACGCCTTCCTTGAAGACTTTCCGCAAGTGAGTATGCATCAGGCGTTGGCTGCGCTGCGGGAGCGCGTGGATACGAACGGCGTCATCCACAGCAACAGGGAGATTGTCAGCGGCACGCCCATATTCAAAGGCACGCGTGTGCCGATTGACATCCTTTTTGGGCTACTGGCATCCGGAGAGAACATAGATGAATTTCTTGAAGGCTATCCAACGGTAAGCCGAGAGCAAGCTGTGGAAGCTCTTACCCTAGCGAAATGCGCTTTGGAAAACGTTGCCTATGAAACTGCTGATAGATGAGTGTTTGGATGTCCGGCTAAGACATCATTTCCCGGAACATGATGCTCGTACAGTTGACTACATGGGATGGAAAAGCATTGGCAATGGCAGCCTAATAGCGCTGGCGCGGCAAGAATTCGATATCTTCATTACACGCGACCAGAGCATACCAGAGCAGCGGCGTATCACTGCGGAGGAGATACCAATCATAATTATCTATCCTCGCTCGGACAGCCTGAAAGATATGATACCGTTAGTTCCGCAAGTGAGCGAAGTCCTACCCATTATCAGGCCCGGGCAGGTTGTCAAAATCAGGCCCGACAGCGAACCTGAATTTCTGTAATTTTTGACAAGGAGGCTCCTTATGACATTGGTTGAGACTATGACGCCGCGGGAGCGGGTAATGAATGCGCTGGCGGGGTTGCCGGTTGATAGGACGCCTGTCGCTAATCCGACTAATGTGGCGACGGTGGAGCTTATGGATATGGTGGATGCGCCTTTTCCGGATGCCTGCCGCGATCCTGAGCTTGCGGCGCGGCTGGCGGCTACGGGCCATACGGAACTGGGCTTTGACGCGATTATGCCGTATTTCACTATCATCCAGGAGTCGGCGGCGCTGGGCTGCGAGATGCAGTGGGAGGAGAAGGATAACTGGCCGACTGTGCGGATGGCTAATCCTATCTGGAAGGGTGTTGAGGACATAAAAATTCCGCCGGGGTTCCTGGAGCATCCGGACAATATCACAATCACGCGCTCGATAAGCCTGCTGAAGGAGGAGTTCGGCGACGAGGTTGCCATCATCGGCAAGACGATGGGGCCGTGGACGCTGGCGTACCATGTTTTCGGCGTGGAGACTTTCTTGCTGATGACGGTTGACGATCCGGATATGACGATGCGCTGTCTCGACGAGTTGAAGGAAATCTCGGTGCTGTTCGGTCAGGCGCAGATTGACGCGGGCGCTGATGCGCTGACGTTTCCGGACCACGCTACAGGCGACCTTGTGAGCGGTGAATACTACCGGCGGTTCCTGCTAGAAATCCACAAGGAGATGGAATCACGGCTGGATGTGCCGCTGATTCTGCACATCTGCGGCAATACGCTGGACAGGATGCCTTACATCGCGCAGACGGGTATGGCGGCGTTCCACTTCGATTCTAAGAACGATCCACAGGCGGCGATGGATGCGGTGGACGGCGGCATTCGGCTTGTGGGGAACATCAATAATCCGGAGACGCTTTACGCGCGGGGGCCCGCGGAGGTGCGCGAGGAGGTGCGGAAGTGCCTGGACGCGGGGGTGCAATTGGTGGCGCCGGAGTGCGCGATACCGCTGGCGACGAAGCTGGAGAATTTGCTGGAGATTCCGAGGGCGGTGAAGGAATGGCATGGGGAGCATGACTAACGTCGATGGACAGGATGGATAGTATAGAGTGAAGAAGATTTCTCACCCCCATCCTAACCTTCCCCCATCGAGGGGGAAGGGACTTTTCAAACTATCTCGTGTCGCGGATAGCTGACGGCTTGATTGCTACCTGATAAAATCAATTGAATACACGAAAAATGAGACATTACCTTAGTTGAGGTGTAGAGCGATGCCCATTCATAACGAAGGCTTGGAGCAGGAATTGCAGTGGGTTACCAAGCCGTTCGAGATCAAGCACATACGGGGACTGTTCGAGGAGACGACCCCGTTGATGCACGACATCGCGTACAACCTCATCACGGGGGCTCATTTTGAGGTTGACAGGCTGGTGCAGGAGGCGCTCGCCGAGGGGTATTCGGCGAACGATGTGCTGGACGATGGGCTTATTTCGGGGATGGCTATTGTGGGCATCAAGTTCCGAGACAATATCATCTTCGTGCCGGAGGTGCTGGTAGCGGCGCGCGCGATGAAGGCGGGCATGGTGTATCTCGAGCCTATCTTGTCGGCGTCGGGCATCGAGCCGGTAGGTACTATCGTGATGGGCACGGTGAAGGGCGACCTGCACGACATCGGCAAGAACCTGTGCATCATGATGCTGCGGGGCGCGGGGTTCATCGTTCACGACCTTGGCGTGGACACGAAGCCGGACGAGTTCATTGACGCCGTGATGGAGCATGAGGCGCAGATACTGGGGATGTCAGCTCTGCTGACGACCACGATGCCGAATATGGGCAGGACGATCGAGGCGTTCGAAGAGTACGGGCTTCGCGATACGGTGCGCATCATGGTCGGAGGGGCGCCGGTGCGTCTGGAGTTCGCGGACGATATGGGCGCGGACGGCTATGGCGAGAATGCGATGGAGTGCGTTGATATGGCCAAGCGGTTTATGGGTGCGGGAGAGGCTGAGGAAGTGGAAGAGGAAGTAGAGTCGGTACCTGTGGCGGGTTCGGATTAGGGCAGAATGTGATATAATTAAGCCGACCAGAATAGTTATGTGTGAGACAGATGCCTTATGGCAACACTGGAAGAACGAGTTGGTCGGCAAGAAGGAAGAAGCGAGCAGTTCGATAAGCGGCTAGAAGAGCTGAGTGTCGAAATGCGGTCAGGATTCGATAGGCTTGACAGGACTATCGAATCGGGATTTGAACGAACCGACAGGGCTATTCAGCAGACCAACGAGGCTGTCAGGGGCTTACATAGGCTTCTGGTGGGTTTGCTGGTTGCGTTAATTAGTGGACTGGTCACAATAGTCGTTCTCTTGCTGATAGTAATCGTCAACCCGTTGAGCTAGGTGAGTCGTTGTATTGAGGCGCTCATACTGATATGGCAAACGAGCAGGGTGTAGATAAGGCGCGTTACAGGGCGAGTATGTCGCGGCTGGACGCGATATTTCGGGGAATGTCGGACACGGTGACGGAGGTGTCGCAGTGGCGATGCCCGTACAAGAACGCGCAGAGCCGCTGCACTGCTAAATTCGGCTGCCGCAATCAGGATCGCACGGTGCCTGCGGGTGACCTATTCATCTGCACGGGCGACGATAAGCTGGACTACCGGAGCGCGTGGGAGGTTTAGGTTACCTTCTTGCCCTACCACCATTGCTCGAATTGTAGGCGTTCCGCTGGGACGCCTATTTCTTTTAATGCGGACAGCATAGCTCTAATCATTTCTGGGGGGCCGCATATGTAGCAGAAGGTGTTGGCGTCTATTCCGGCGTCTTGCAGGGTAGTGGCGTCTACTCTTCCGGTGCGACCGCTCCAGGGTTCGCTGTGGGGGCGGGTTACGCTGAAGCGGGCGCGGAAATGGGGATTGCGGGCTACCATTGCCTCGAATTCTTCACGGAAGAGCAGTTCGGATGGGGTGCTGGCGCTGTACACGAGGGTTGCAGGGACTTGGAGCGCGGACTTGTCGATGAAGCGGATGATGCTAGCGATGGGGGTGATGCCGATGCCGCCTGCGATGAGGGCGAGTGGGTGTGAGTCGTTGCCGGCGTAGTGGAAGTCGCCCTGCCCGCCTTCTACGATGAGGCTATCGCCTACGGCCGCGCTATCGTGCAGGTAGTCGGTAACGGCGCTGTCGCCGACGAGCTTGACGGCGATGGAGAACCAGCCGTCTTCGGTGGGTGAGGATGTGATGGAGTAGCCGGCGACTTCGGTTTTGCCGTCTATGTCGATGAAGCAGTCGATCCACTGGCCGGGCAAGAAGACGAATGTCTGGCCACGGATGGCTAGGGTGAATGACTTCACGGTGGGCGAAATCTGCTGAATGTCCGCTATTTTGACGGGGATTCTCATTCGGTCATCGCCTGCTGTGCGAACTCGGGGCGGACGAGGCGCTCGTAGGGGTGATGTGCCTTGACGAGGCCGCCGTCGATGAGGACCTGGCGCATTGCGGCGTAGCCGTCGGTGCCGATGTCAGGTGTGTCGGGCCAGATTTCGAGGGACTTGTAGCGGGCGATACTGGCTTGCAGCACAGAATCAGAGACGCCTGGGAAGAAGGGCTTGACGCGCTCGGCGACGATCTCCGGGGCGGTAGCGGCGAGCCACTGCTGCGCCTTGTAGAAGCCGCGCACGAAGCGGTGGACGACTTCGGGCTGCTGGTCGATGAAGGCGGGGGTTGCGGCGAATGAGCTGTAGCAGAGGTAGCCGTGCTCGCTGCCGAGGGATGCGGCGAGGTAGCCTGCGCCGTCTTCGATGAGCGTCTGCGCCTGGGGGTTGGGCATGTGGATGTAGTCGGCGTCGCCGCGGCGGAATGCTGCGAGGGCGTCCTCGGCTGATAGGCCTTTGAGCATGGTGATGCTGTCGATGTCAACGCTGTGCTTGTGGAGGGCCGCGGTGAGGGATGTGAGCGGGACGGGGGTGAAGCCGATGGGGATGAGAGTTGCGCCTTCGAGGTCGGACCACTGCCAGTTGTCGGTGGGGGTGTTGCTGACGAGGAAGAAGCCGTCGCGTTGGTTGATCTCGGCGATGTGGAGGGGCGCGTCTTCGTCGCCGTCGTCAAGTGCCATGAGACTGCGACTGATGCCTGTCTGGATGATGTCAACTTCGCCCTGACGCAGCGTGTCGAGCGGAGGACGGTCGGCGGGGACGGTGCCGAACATGACATCGAGGCCTTCGGCGTAGAGGAAGCCGCCTGAGACAGCTGTGTAGATGGGCGTGTAGAAGAGGTTGCGGT
Source organism: Dehalococcoidia bacterium (assembly GCA_965221045.1). Lineage (GTDB taxonomy): Bacteria > Chloroflexota > Dehalococcoidia > Lucifugimonadales > JADFKI01 > Bin90. The sequence goes on along the minus strand of OZ244863.1, from coordinate 2,563,399 downwards.
AGGTGTCCATGAGGCGGAGGCGGTAGGGTTTTTGCATGTATTTTCCTCTTGGGTATTCGGTGTGACGCTTTCGTTGACAGTCCGTGGACTATGTGTACGATATAGTATAGTCAAATGCAAGTAGGGCAGGAAGATATGCGTGAACTCAACGATGACACCCACCCAACGCTCAGCGAGGATACCGCTATCGATACGGGCTTGGCTGAAGCCTTGAAAGTATTAGGACCAAACGCCGAGGCGATCAGAGCCGAGATGGATCGCATTTATGCTGAAAAGCCGTGGCCTCCGCCTAATGAGAATGTCGCAATCTGGATAGACCGCGATATAGTGGAGTATTACCAAGCGAGGGGGATGGAAGACTGGCGGGAGAGGTTGAACGATACGCTGCGTCAGGCGATGCGCGCTGAACAGGACAATGATGCAAAGCCCTAGCACATAGCTGACAAGCGGCGTATCGTCAATACGCTGATGAACGATTACGAATGGGACGAATCGAAACGCCTCTCTAACGTAGCCAAGCACAGAATCGATTTCGCGGCTGTCAACGAATTTGAGTGGGAAACCGCCCATGCGGAAGAAAGTGACCGCTATGGAGAAATTCGCTATGCTGCTACCGGCTATATCGGTAGTCGTCTTCATCGTGTCATCTACACAATTCGCGGTGACAGGAAACGCATCATTAGCATACGAAAGGCAAGTCCGAGGGAGATGAGAGAGTATGCCCAAGCTTAAGCCCGGCACAATCTGGCCAACCGCTGAAGAGGACGCAGCTATCATGGCAGCCATCGCCGAAGACCCTGACGATTTTGAGATGACCGCGGAATTGTTCAAGTATTCGCGCCCTGCCGGCGAGGTTATGCCGGAGTTCGTAGAACGTTGGCAACGCAATGGAGGCGTCAAGAAAAAGAAGACGCTTACCCGCGACGAAGAAGACCACATTGCGGTCTGGATAGACCCCGATGTGGTGGCGTACTACCGTGCGGGCGGCTTGGATACCTGGCGGCAGCGTGTGCATGATGCGCTGCGGCAAGCGATGAAAGCTGAGCAAGGAAACGGCAAGCAGCCCTAGTCCAATTCCGCGCCTTCGTAGTCGATGCGGACTATGGGGATGTTTAGTTCGCGGAGGGCGGGTTCGATTGTGGCGGCGTCTCCGGCGACTATGATTTTGAGGGCAGCGCTCTTGATGTGCTCGTCTGCGACTCTGTGAATGTCTGACAGCGTTAGCTTGGATACTTCGGCGGCGTAGTTGGTGAGGTAGTCGTCGGGCAGGTCGAATGCGATGAGCCGCACGAGCTGGTTCAACACTTGTCCATGCGTCTCGAACTGGCTTGGCAAGCCGCGCAGGATACCGCCAACGGCGTCTGCGAATTCTTCATCGGAGACGGGGCGAGAGTTGCGAATTTCCTCAAACTCCTTGATGGTTTCGGCTACGGACTCCTTGGTTACTTCCGTTTGAACGGAGCCTCCTGCGGTGAGCGCCGATGACTGCGTGAGCCATTCTATGCCGGACATGTAGCCGTAGCTGTAGCCTTTGTCCTGGCGTAAGTTCATGTTGAGGCGCGCTGAGAACTGCCCACCTAGAATGTAGTTGAGCAGGTTGAGCGCGAGGTAGTCGGGATGATGGCGCGGAATCGTCAGGTAGCCCGCGCGGATGACGGACTGAGGCGCGCCGGGCTTGTCGGCGAGGTATATGGTGGTCGCGCTGTCCGCAGATTCGCTGTCCGCCACTGCGCTTGCGACGGGCGAAGGGCTTTGCTGCCAGCCGCCGAATGCAACTTCTGCCTGCTTGATTGCCTCGTCTCGGCTGATGTCGCCGACGAGAATGAGGGTGGCGTCTTCGGGCGCGTAGTTCGCCGCGTGGTGGTTGGCGAGGTCGTCGCGGGTGAATGCCTTGACCGCCGCCTCCGTGCCGGAGATGGGATGCCCGTAGCGAGTGCCCGCGCCGAAGATCAGCGCCTGTGAGGCACGCCCGGCGATTGCCTGCGCGCTGTCTGCGATGCGACTGAGGTCCGTGAGGCGCTCGCTGCGCACGCGGTCGAACTCCTGCTCGGGGAAGGTGGCGTTCTGCGCCACGTCTGCCATGATTTCCAGCGCGCGCTGCCAGTGCGCGGTGAGCGTCTCGGCGGCGAGCGTGGTGAACTCGCGGGATGCGCCGGCGCGCAACTGCGCTCCGAGGAACTCCATCTCGTCCGAAATCTGCTGGCTGGTGCGCGTGGCGGTGCCCTCGGTGAGCATCGCGGCAGTGAGGCTTGATATGCCGGGCTTGTCGGCGGGGTCAGTGATGCCCCCGGCGCGAAGGAACAGACCCTGCGCGACTACGGGCAAGCCCGGCTTTTCCAGCAGCACGACATTCATGCCGTTGGAGAGCGTGGCGCGCGTGGGCACGGGCGGGCTGAAGGCACTCTCAGGAGCGGCGTCAGGCATCGCCGTGCGGTCGAGGGCTGTGGCTGCTGCGGAGAGTTGGTCTTCCGGCAGCACCGTGAGCCTGACCATATTTTCGCCGAGCGCAGTGTTGGCGACGCGGCGCACGTCGTCAGCCGTGACTGCCAGGTAGCGGTCCAAGTCGGTGTTGATGCGGGACGGATCGCCTGTGTAGGTGTTGTAGTGGTTGAGCTGGTCGGCGCGTCCGCCGAAGCCGCCGACACGTTCAAGTTGGCGCACATGCTGGCTTTCGATGCGGTTCTTGGCGCGCTGCAATTCATGGTCGTCTGGGCCGGATTGGCGTATGGCGTCCAGTTCCTGCCGCACAATCGCCTCTATCTCTTCGAGGCTCTGCCCAGCGTTCGCCGTAACCTGAATGAAGAACTCGCCTGCGATCTCCTGACCGTAATGATATACGCTGACGTCGCGGGCAATCTGGCGGTCATAGACGAGGCTGCGGTAGAGCCTGCTGCTCTTGCCGTCGCCGAGGATTGCGGAGAGGACTTCCAGGGCGGGCTGGTGTTCGTCGAATGCGGGGGCGGTGGGCCAGACTAAATACAGCCTAGAAAGCTGAACTCGGTCACGCAGCACGAGGGAGACGCTGCCGTTCAACTCGGAGTCCATGCGGCGGACGCGGTTGATGGGGGGACCCGGCGGTAGGTCGCCGAAGTAGCGCTCAATAAGGCGGCGAGTGCTGTCGGGGTCTATGTCTCCTGCGACTGCGATGCTGGCGTTGGAGGGTGCGTAGAACTTGCGGAAGAAGTTCTTGATGTCTTCCAAGTCGGCGGCGTCCAAGTCTTCCTGTGAGCCTATCGTAGGCCAGTTGTAGGGGTGCGGCGGCGGGAATACGGTCGGCTGTAGAGTCAGGTAAGCCATGCCGTAGGGACGGTTTTCGTAGCTCTGGCGACGCTCGTTCTTGACCACATCGCGTTGGATGTCGAAAGCCTTCTGGTCAAGGGCGTCGAGGAGGAAGCCCATCCTGTCGGATTCGAGCCATAGGGCAAGTTCGAGGTAGTTGGAGGGCACATTTTCCCAGTAGTTCGTCCTGTCGGGCGTGGTGGAGCCGTTAAGGTTCGCGCCGACCTTTTGCAGCGGGTCGAAGAAGCTACTCTTGTGGTGCTTCGAGCCTTCGAACATCACATGCTCGAAGAGGTGGGCGAAACCTGTGCGTCCCGGCTCCTCGTTCTTTGAGCCGACATGATACCAGACGTTGACTGCGGTTACGGGCAGTGAGTGGTCTTCGTGCAGGATTACATCCAAGCCGTTGGGCAGGGTGAACTTGTCGTATGAGATGGATACCATTAGGCGTTCTCCGAATCTGTTTAACGGGTCGAGGTTGTCTTTGTGAAGTGGATGCATCGCTGCTTGACGCGGCTCATGCCTGATTATATCATCATCGCATCATTCCTCCGTTTGTGAGCTGGGAGGAATATCCCTTAAGTTCCTTCAATACGCGCCTTTAATGCGCGCGAGTAAAGGCAAGAGGCGACAGGCTGTGAGAGTCACATTAAGCGAAAGGGCGCAGGCGCACATTGCCAACAAGGGCGGGCGAGTCGCCGTGGACCTTGTCTGCGTGTCAACCTGATCGGCGCGGTATATGGAGGTGTCAGTTGACACCTATATCGGCAAGCGCAATACGGCTCGTTATCAGAAGCTGGTGCAAGAGGGCGTCGAAGTTCTTATTGCCGATGTCATCGCTCCGCACCTCAAGGCCATTGAGCTTGACTGCAAGAAGTTCCTTTTCGTGAACAGGATGCGCGCATTGCTGGAACTGGACAATGGGTATGTGATTTCAGCCTGATGATTCGCTGCTTCACGGTTGACTAATCACGAGCGGGCAAATTTTCCTACACCCCCATCCTAACCTTCCCCCATCAAGGGGGAAGGGACTGATATTGCAACTATTCTGCCCGCCTGAGAGCCACTTCCATTTCTACTCACTTACCCCTGAAGATGCTTGCCTAGCAGGTCGAATGCTGCCTGCGCTGCCGCGCGCTTGTTTTCGTCACGGTCCGTGATGCCTGTCTCGATGCGCTCGGCTACTTCAAGGCCGTCGGGGCCTGCAAGCCCAACGTAGAAGGTACCGATGGGTATGCCGGGGCGTCCGCCTGTGGGTCCCGCAACGCCTGTTACGGATATGGCGTAGTCAGTTGATGTGAGGTCGCGCGCGCCTGCTGCCATAGCAATCGCAACTTCGGGGCTGACGCTGCCCTTACCCTCATAGATTTCGTCGGGGACGCCGAGGACGGACTGTTTCAGCCCGCCGGTATAGGCGATGACGCCGCCGGGAAACCAGCGTGAGCTGCCGGGTACGGTGCTCAGCAAGTATCCCATCAGCCCGCATGTATCCGCTTCTGCAACGGATACGCGCTTGTCCTGCGCGTTTAGCAGTTCCGCAATCTGTTCGACTTTCATTGCTTGTCCTCCATGTCAATCTTAGTTCAATAGGTGCTTTCTCGAAATCTGCACGTTAATGCGTGCCGATTGTGCAGATGTTAGAGGGGAATGGCGGTTGATGTCAAAGCAGGAGGACTGGCATGGATGGACAGGACGGACAGGACGGGAATTGCAAGATTACGAAAATTGGATGGAAATTGGTGTGGAATCGGGGAACAAAAGTGGAAACCGCATCGTTGTAGGGGTATATCGGCAAGTCTCTGACTTGTGAAGACAGCGAAGTGGAGGTTGATTGACATGAGAAATAAGTTGAAGAATCTGACGGCGATTACTCTAGCACTGGCGCTTGGATTGGCGGTTGTGGGGTGTGGTGGCTCGGCTGCGGAGGCACCTGCGTCTGCTGCTCCGCAAGCACCGGCTGCGCCTGCCATGCCCGCACCTGCAGTGGCGCCGCGAGCTCAGCGCGCTATGCCGGCTGCCGCTCCGACTTCCGCGCCGGCTGCTTTGTCTAAGCCCGCACCGGCTGCACCTGCACCTGCGGGCGCACAGCCGGCAGCAGCTTCGATCACTCAGGCACTACAAGCCGCCACGGCAGCGCCAGCGCAAGCCGCCGCTGCCCCTGCCGCACCCGCTGCGCCGGCAGCAGTACCGCAATTGCAGAAGTTGTCGGGGCAGAGTCAGGGTAGTCAGGTCGCGCAGTCACAGTCGGGGGTAGGTCCTCGTGGTGGACAACCCGGTGCGACGACTTTTGAGGACTATGAGCGGACTCCGTTCGTTTATACATCTGAGGATAGCGTTTCGACATTCAGCCTTGATACGGACCGCACGTCGTACCACTTGGCACTGAACTGGGCGCGGTCGGGCTATGATGTGGAGCCTGACTCGGTGCGCTCAGAGGAGTGGGTCAACGCATTCAACTACAACTACGCGCAGCCGTCGAGGGATGATAGTTTCGCGGTGCATACCGATTTAATGCCGCATCCGCTGGATGACGACAAGGCGCTGGCGCGGGTCGGCTTCCAAGCGCCTGAGCTGCGCGATGACGGCAGGCCTCTGAATGTTACGCTGGTGCTGGACGCGTCGGGATCTATGGCGGACGGCGACAGGGTGGATATTGCGCGCGAGGCTGCGGAGAGCATTCGCAAGAGCCTGAGCGGAGACGACCGAATAGCGGTGGTTCACTTTACGGAAGATGTAATCGACAGACTAACCGTGGAGCACGAAAGGCCGGACAGCAGAGATGTCAGAAGGTCTATCGACAGGCTGGAGCCGCACGGCTCGACTAATGTGCAGTCGGGTCTGGACCTTGGCGTCAGACTGGCGCATGAGGCTCGGCGCGAGCGTACTGACGCGCACAACTATGTAATCCTGATGTCGGACGGCGTGGCGAATGTGGACGCGACGAATCCGTTCGCAATTTTGGAGTCAGTGGGGGACCGGGAGTCGGCGGGCGACTATGACAACGCGAACCCGCTGCGTCTCATCACGATCGGCGTTGGAATCGAGAACTACAACGACTACTTGCTAGAGGAGCTGGCGCAGCACGGCAACGGCTGGTACCGCTACCTGAACGACACGGGACAGGCGCGCGCGACGTTCAGCCGTGAGAACTGGCTTGCGCTGTCGATACCGTTTGCGGACCAGACGCGGGCACAGGTTACGTGGAACCCGGAGGTTGTGGAGTCGTGGCGGATCATAGGCTATGAGAATCGCATTACGGCGGACGAGAATTTCACACAGGCGCGCAAGGAGTTCGCGGAGATACCTTCGGGCGCGGCGACGACGGTGTTCTATGAGCTGGAACTGGTGGACTACGCGGCGCGGGGCGATGTGCTGAACCTGGGCGATGTGGAAGTGCGCTGGGTTACGCCGGTGGTCAACGAGGCGAACCGTCAGCACGCGCAGATACTGGCGCAGTACAATGATGCGCCGAACGACCGAGATGGCGCGCTGCTACAGTTAGGGGCGCTGGTTGCGCTGGCGTCGGACAGGTACAGCAGCCTGCCGTACCCGGACGCGCCGTATGATGTGCATGACGATATTGCGATGCTGAAGAACGATCTGCAATCGCTGGACAGGCACATCGGGGAATTGGCGGCGTACCGGGATTTCTCGTTCCTGATGGAGCATATAGCGCGGGACATCCCTAAGCGGGCTTCGGGGTATAGCCGGTAGGGCGTGAATTAACAGGATATCCAGGATGGGCAGGATGTCACTCTCCCCATCCTGTCCATCCTGTCCATTCGTTTTTGTTGAACGCGCGCTGCTGCCTTTGTTACACTTGCGGTTGGTGTTTGACAAGCAAACAGACTGATTATTGCCAAGAGCAAAGAGGATATGGCTTGATGGAAGAGAGTACGCGACTTACGACGGAAGAGGTGCGGCATATCGCGCTGCTGGCGCGTATTGGGATGGAGGACGATGAGGTAGAGGAGATGCGGGGGCAGCTTTCCGACATTCTGGAGCAGTTTGAGGCTCTTAGCAGTGTGGATACGGGGGACCTGGAGCCGACGGGACACTCGGTCGATCTGCTGTCGGTGATGCGTGAGGATGCGGCGCGTCCGTCGTTTGCGCGAGAGGATGCGCTTGCGAATGCGCCTAATCGGCAGGACGACCTGATTCGCGTCAAGGCTGTGCTGGAGTAGCCGGGGCTGACATGGATGGATGGGATGGGCGGCAAAGGATTTGGTGACACGACATGCTCACCACGAACGGGAGAATATGAGCAAGATGGAATTGGCGGGGCTAACGGCGCATGAGGCGAGAACGCTGCTAGATGGCGGCGAGGTAACATCGGTCGAACTGACGACTGCGGTGCTCGAGCGGATTTCGCAGGTTGAGGACAGCGTGAAGGCGTTCGTGACCGTGACCGACGAACTTGCGATGCGGCAGGCGGAGCAGGCGGACACGCGTATCGCTGCCGGAGATGTGCAGCCGCTGACGGGCGTCCCGATGGTTTTGAAGGACAACATGGTGACCAAGGGTGTGCGAACGACTTGCTCGTCGCGCATGCTGGAGAACTTTGTGCCGCCTTATGACGCAACCGTAACCAACAGGCTGTATGAGCAAGGGGCGGTGCTGGTGGGTAAGGGCAATCTTGATGAGTTCGCCATGGGATCGTCGAATGAGAACTCCGCATTTCACCCCACGCACAACCCGTGGGCACTGGACCGTGTGCCGGGCGGGAGCAGCGGAGGACCTGCCGCTGCGGTGGCGGCGGATGAGTGCATGTTCGCGCTGGGGTCGGACACGGGGGGGAGCATACGGCAGCCGGCATCGCTGTGCGGCATCGTGGGCATGAAGCCGACTTATGGGCTGGTGAGTAGGTTCGGGCTTGTGGCGTTCGCAAGCTCGCTGGACCAGATTGGGCCGCTGACGAAGGATGTAAGGGACTGCGCGATCACGCTGAGCGCGATCGCGGGGAATGACCCGAACGATTCGACTTCACTGAGCGTGGATGTGCCTGATTATACGCAGGCGCTGGTGGAGGACCTGAAGGGTCTTCGCATTGGGGTGCCGGTGGAGTACTTCGGCGAGGGGCTGGAAGCGGGCGTGGAAGGCGCGGTACGAGAGGCCATCGATGTGATGCGGTTGCTTGGAGCCGAGGTGGAAGAGACATCGCTGCCGAGCACGCGGCACGCACTGGCGGTGTACTACATCATCGCGCCATCGGAGGCGTCGGCGAACCTGGCACGGTATGACGGCGTGAAGTACGGCTTCTCGGCACAAGATGCTGACAGCGTGTGGGACGCGCTGGAGAAGACGCGGCAATTTGGCTTTGGGCCAGAGGTGAAGCGGCGCATAATGCTGGGTACTTACGCGCTGTCGGCGGGGTACTACGACGCGTACTACGTGCAGGCGCAGCGCGTGAGGACGCTGATTCGGCGCGAGTTCGAGCAGGTGTTCACGCGGTTTGACGCGGTGGTGATGCCGACTTCACCGACGGTTGCGTTCAAGCTAGGCGAGAAGACTGCCGATCCCTTGCAGATGTACCTGAACGACATCCTGACTATTCCAGCGAATATCGCTGGAATACCGGGCATATCCGTTCCGGCGGGTATGTCGGACGGGCTTCCGGTGGGCTTGCAGATTATGGGGCCTGCGCTGAGCGAGGAGACGATGCTGAGAATTGCGTACGCTTATGAGCAGGCGACTAACTTTCGTGGCAGGTATGGAGCGCCTCCGCTGTGAGCGTTGACGGCGTTACTCAGAATCTTGGTGGCGCAACTGCTCACGAAGCCGCTGATTCTCGCGTATGAGCGCGTTCTCGTTGCGTAGCCGCACGGCGCGTTCTGATTCGTACACGGCTTGAGCTGCGGTCAGCAAATCTCCGGTCTTCTCATATTCCTGTAATAATTGATGCCGGAATATGTACCCTTCCGTGCCGGGCATGAATGAACGGCTGTCCGGATCGTACACTCGCAGCCTGTCATCTCCCCAGTAGATGTCGACGTTAAGAACGGGACTGTGCGCCCAGATTTCTCCATCAGAGGTCGTATGGACTTCAAAGGGGCGATATTCGCCACCAACAAGCTGTTCTCCGACGAGAGGCGTGCCGTAAAAGTCGCCGCCCGTGGAATCATAGCGCCAGTATTCGCCAACGCCTAATGAAGCGTACAGGTCTCGCTTTCCGATGCAGTCGTACCTCGCGGTGCTTTCGGAGGCAATTTCGAGCACAAAGTCGGGCGGCTTGCCCACCTCCCATATCAGGTAGCCGTGTCGCTCGCGGATAGCGACCGTGTCCACTCCAAGCGCCACATAGAGGTCGGGTGATACGCGGCGGTTTCTGTTCGTGCGGTCGTAATAGACGAAGGTGTTGAAGTCCACGAACACACCGGGCAGTTCGCGTAAGCGGGATATGAGTGCATTTGCCGCGTATAAGAGAGTGGGGTTTTGGTGCATGCCTTCAGGCAAGGGGCCGGGGTCGTCGAGAGCGCCCAGCCGTTCGCCCTCCTCCAGTTGCAGCCTGTATGGAAGTATGCCTGTAGTCGTTGTGGTCATTGCGCCTCCCGAATGCTGCTTTCAGCGCCTATGGAGGTCATTGTAGCACAAGCGAATAGGCATGAAAGCGCACGGAACCATCCGCGTATTGCGATTGTGAGTCACAGGGCAAGCCGAAATCAGCGAGCAGCCAATTGTTTCAGGGCTTCCTCGTCGAGTTCGACGCCTAGTCCGGGGCCGGTTGGCACTGCGAGGTAGCCGTCCTTGACTTGCAGCGGCTCTTTCAGGACGGAAATCTCGTCTCTGATGGAGATTGGCTCGATGTTGTATTCCTGCGAGTAGGGCACTATGTCGGCATAGGCAGCGCAGAAATGCAGGTGCGCTACGGTGCTCAGGATTGGCTGCGTGTTGTGGACGGTGATGGGCTTGCCGAACGCTCTGCACAGTTCGGCAATCTTCTGGAACTCTGTGAAGCCCGGCGCCTTAACAATGTCGGGCTGGATGATGTCCACCTTGCCCCTGAGGATGAGGTCGCGGTACTCGTACTGGGTGTAAATCATCTCGCCGGCGGCGATGGGAATGTCGAGCGCGTCCGCGATGGTAGCCAGACCTTCGAGGTCGTAGTGGGGGCGCGGCTCTTCGAAGTGAAATACGCCGAGCGATTCGAGCGCCTTGCCGATTTCCATGGCGTGGTGGACAGAGTATGCGCCGTTAACATCCACGAGGATGTCTATATCGTCGCCAACTGCGGCGCGCACTTCTGTGACGGTGGCGATGGTGTAGTCCCTCGCATCGTCTATTGCGCCGGGGACCGCGCTGTGCAGCTTGTAGCCGGAGTAGCCCTGTTCAACGAAGGACGCTGCCCTCTGCCCTTCTTCAAGTGGGGTCAAGTCGCGGCGCATGGAGCTTGCGTACATGCGAATCTTGTCGCGCTTCATGCCGCCGAGCAGGTTGGCTATGGGCTGTCCGAGCGCCTTGCCCTTGAGGTCCCAGAGGGCGATATCCAAGCCCGCGATGGCGCACCAGACCGCGCCGCCCATTTCATAGGCACTCGCGGCTCGCTGCATGTCGTCAAAACGGACAGCGGTGTCGGTTGGGTTTTTGCCAATGAGCGCAGGCGTGAGCAGGTCGTCAATCAGCGCCTTAATGACGGAAGGCTGGCGTCGGAAGCACTCCCCTATTCCTACGAGACCTTCGTCGGTATGGACGAGAACGAAGGGGAAGCTGCGGTCGAGTATGAGGCATTCGATGGCGGTGATTTTCATTGCATCGTCTCCGGCGGGCTAACATCGATGGACGGGATGGATAAGGATTTTCACCCCCATCCTAACCTTCCCCCATCGAGGGGGAAGGAACTTTGTGAAGCGATTAGACGGCTGCGTCGCCGCGCTCGCCTGTGCGGACGCGTATGGTGTCCTCTATCGGGTGGATGAATATTTTGCCATCGCCGATTTCGCCGGTGCGCGCGGACTCGACGATTATGTCAACAACCGTGTCCACGTCCGAATCCTTGACTACTAATTCCAGCTTCATCTTGGGCAGCATGTCCACGGTAATTGTCTGCCCGGCGCGTCCAGTATGGACAATGCCACGCTGTCCACCGCGTCCCGTTACGTGAGTAGCATTCAGTCCGTAAAAGCCTGCCTCGCCAAGCATAAACTTCACTATGGTGAGTTTCTCCGGTCTGATGATTGCTTCGATTTTCTTCATGGCTCACCTCCCCATGCCAAAAGGGCAAGGATCAACTACGAGGGATTGAGTACCCTCATTCTAGCCCTTCCCGTTAGAAAGGGAAGGGAGTGAATTTTTGATAATAATAGAGCAGACGCCAATAGAGCGGACGCCGAGCTCGTACTACTAGAACCTATACGCAGGTTCTTCGTGCTCTGCGATGTCAAGACCGATCGCTTCGCTGTCTTCGGGGACGCGCAAGCCGATGGTGTACTTGAGCGCGAGCAGGATAATTGCCGTTACCGCGAATGCCCATCCCCATGTTGCAACGATGGAGATCAGCTGGATGCCAATTTGCTGAATACGCGGGACATCGAGCGAACCAAAGCCTATGCCGACGAACAGTCCTGTGGCGATGCCGCCCCAAGTGCCTCCGATGCCGTGAACGCCCCACACGGACAGCGCGTCATCCAGTTTCAGGTTGACCAGGAATCGGGCAGCAACTGCGCAAAGGACGCCGCCAACGAGTCCGATGATGATTGCTGGCATTGGGCCTACGAAGCCTGCTGCCGGCGTTATCGCTACAAGTCCTGCGACCGCGCCGGACGCAGCGCCGATGACCGAGGGCTTGCCGTCCTTTATCCGCGTGAATGTCGTCCAGCCGATAGCGCCGGCCGCCGCCGCCGTGTTCGTGACGACAAAGGCGTTGATCGCGGTGCTGTCTGCGGCGAGGGCAGATCCTGCGTTGAATCCGAACCAGCCGAACCAGAGCATGCCGGTGCCTAGCACGACCATGGGGACATTGTGGGACTCCATGGGTTCGGTGCCGAATCCCATACGCCTGCCGACTATCAGTGCAGCGGCGAGGGCGCCAACTCCGGATGTGATGTGGACGACGTTTCCTCCGGCGAAGTCCAGAGCGCCGAGATTGAATATCCAGCCGCCCTCAGCCCATACCCAGTGGGCTACGGGCGCGTAAACGAGAGTTACCCAGAGAATCATAAAGAGGACGTAGGCGCTGAACTTCATGCGCTCGGCGAATGCGCCTGTGAGTATGGCTGGGGCGATGATTGCGAACATGCCCTGGAACGTCATGAACAGCATTGGTGGGATACCGCCGTCGGGTCCGACTTCAGAACTGACGCCGCTGAGCCCGAAGAAGCTAAAGTCACCGAACAGGCCGCCAACGGAGGGTCCGAAGGCGATTGTGTAGCCCCACAGGACCCAGACAACGCCGATGATCGCCATACTCATGAGGCTGTGCATTATGGTGGTGGATGCGTTCTTGCTGCGCGCAAGTCCTGCGTAGAAAAGCGCCAGCCCCGGTGTCATGAACAGTACCAGCGCGGAGGACACAAGCATCCACGAAATGTTTCCTTGCTCCAAGGTCGATCCCTCCCACATAGATGTAAAATCTATGTTTCTTGTGTTTTGCCCGCGTGAGTATAAACAAGAAGGCTCCGAAATGTCCATCCCAGCGATTCGGAACTGAGCGTCATGTTAGTATATTTCGTGAAGGAATTGAGCCAGATGTGAAAGGCGAATCTAATTATGGGCAGCACTATTAGCAGCGAAGACAGGGTGCAGTGGGTCTATGCGTCCGAGAACAACAGGGAACTCGAAGAGCGGTACGACGAATGGGCGAATGAGTACGACAACAATATTGAAGGCGATTTTGGGTATGTGATGCCGCGCATGGCGGCGGAGACTTTTGCTCGCTTCGTGAACAAGGATGCGAAGGTGCTTGATGCGGGCGCAGGCACGGGGCTGGTAGGCGTTGAGTTGAACAGGCTGGGATATTCGGACATTGAGGCGATGGACATGTCGATGGGGATGCTGGAAGAGGCGCGGGCTAAGAATGTTTACTGCGATTTCCATCAGATGACGATGGGAGAGACGCTTGGGTTCGAGACGGACAACTACGATGCAGTCATCGGCGTAGGAGTGTTGACGCTAGGACATGCGCCCGCGCACTCGCTCGACGAACTGGTGCGCGTCACTAAGCCGGGTGGCGTGGTCGCGTTCACGCTGCGCCCGGATGTTTATGAGCAGAACGGCTTTCGAGAGAGGCAGGAGTTGCTGGAGTCACAAGGTAAATGGGAGCTTGTTGAGGTTACAGACAAGTTCCTGGGAATGCCGAAGGGCGAGCCGGATGTTTATTTCCAGTTTTGGACATACCGCGTTAAGTGATGGCAAACGACATGACGATTGATTCTAAGAAGGAGATGGACTTCGACGATGAGCGTTTGCGCTTTTCGTGGGACGTCCTGCCTGCCGCGAGCGCGGAGATGCCCGGGACCGGCGGCAATTTGCGCGAGGATATTGCCGACTTCGTGGTGGAGGAGATACCGAGCTACCTGCCGAGTGGCGCGGGGGCACACGCTTATGCGTTCATCGAGAAACGCGAGCTTACTACGATGGATGTCGTGACCGCACTTGCGGGGGCGGGCGTGCCGCGCAGAGCGGTGGGATTTGCCGGGCAGAAGGACAAGTACGCGGTGGCGCGGCAGTGGATAAGTGTGCCCGCGGAATATGCAACTGCGTTTGAGTCGATGGGGGATGTTGAAGGGTTGACGGTCTTGGAGACATCGCTGCACCGCAACAAGCTGGGGTTGGGGCATCTGCGCGGCAATCGCTTCAGTGTGCGGGTGCGTAATCCACGCGACGACTGGCAGACGGTTGCAGAGGATGTGCTGGCGCATCTTCGTGGGGTCGGTGTGCCAAACTACTTCGGGCCGCAGAGGTTCGGAAGCTTCAACACGAACATCATTGACGGGCTGCGCCTCATCAGAGGCGAGAAGATGCGCGTTGACCGCAGGATGCAGCGGTTCTATCAGTCGGCGCTGCAATCGCACCTGTTCAACTGGCTACTGAAGATTCGGATGGAGCATGGGCTGTTTGGTGCCGTGCTTGCTGGTGACAGGGCGCAGAAGCACGACACGGGTGGGATGTTTGTAGTGGAGGATGGCGCTGCGGAATCTGAGCGAGTGCGCCGTATGGAGATTAGCGCTGCGCTGCCTTTGTTCGGCAAGAAGGCGCGTGTTAGTGGTGGCGATGCGGGTGAGTTTGAATTGCGGGTGCTGTCGGAGTTCGGGCTTGAGTATGGACAGTTCCGAGGCATTCCGGGGGCGCGGCGGATCAGTCGAATACGGCTGGATGATGCAACAGTCAAGCCTGCGGAGGACGGCTATGTGGTGGAGTTCACGCTGCCGAAGGGTTCATTTGCGACGAGCGTGATGCGGGAGTTTATGAAGGATGGGGAAATGGGTTGACCTTGCCGAGGGGACTTTCATTCCGTAAGATGATATAATTCATAGAAGGGCAACTTTTATGCGAGGGGTGGGCATGGTCGTGGAAGAGAGAGTCAGCAGGTTGGAAGGCGAACAGTCGGGGATGAGCGCACGGCTCAGCGATATGCGTTCTGACATGAATGCGCGATTCGACGAAATGCGTTCTGATATGCAAGGACGTCTTGATAGTATGCGTTCTGACATGAACGCACGTTTCGACGACCTTCGGTCTGACATGAACTTCCGGTTTAATGTCATGTTTGGACTGTTGATAGCCATATTGGGAGTAGGCGTTACCATACTCGGCATTGGTGTAACTATTCTACTAAGATTGCTGTAACCGTACCTCTCTTGCGAGACGCCCGCTTCTGGTTAGAGCATTGCTTCGTTCAGGGTGACGCCGAAGCCGGGTCTGTCAAATGGCGAGATGTAGCCGTCAACGGGGGCGGGTTCGTCGAGCCAAAGGATGTCGCGCTCGTCTCGGAT
Organism: Dehalococcoidia bacterium; assembly: GCA_965221045.1. GTDB lineage: Bacteria > Chloroflexota > Dehalococcoidia > Lucifugimonadales > JADFKI01 > Bin90. Next base: position 2,548,193 of record OZ244863.1, on the reverse strand, counting down.
GTGGTCTGAGTGATACTCGGCGAGGTCGGCACAGGCTGAGCCGGCAATCAAGTGCAATCCCCAGACTTCGCCGCCTCTGTGTGGTGCGACGGGTATTCCGTACTGCTCGGCTATCTCTACTATCCGCATGCCTTCGGTGATGCCGCCGCACCATGTGATGTCAGGCTGCCACAGGTCCATTGCGCCAGCCCGGGCGATTGCATCGAAGCCGTGATGCGTGAACTCGTGCTCGCCGCCTGCTATGAGGGTGGGCTTCACATCTTCTATGAGCGCGGCCTGCCCGTCGAGGTCGTCGGGCGTGAGGACGTCCTCGAACCAGTAGAGGTTGTAGTCCGCAAGACGCCCTGCCATTTCGAGCGTGACTTCGGAGTTCCAGGACATGTACACGTCCACCATGACGAGCGCGTCTTCGCCGAAGACTTCGCGCACGTGGGAAGCTGACCGAACTGCGGTGTCGTAGTCGGCATCGCTGCCTGTCCAGCGGTGGCCGAACTTGTTGGCGGTATAGCCGAGGTTGCGGTATTGCTGGGCATCCTCGCCGGTGGCGTAGGCGCGTATGCCCTTTTTGGGGGTGTCGGTGAGCAGGGCGCAGACTGGCAGGTCGCGCGCCTTGCCAAGCAGGTCGTAGAGGGCTAGGTCTATGCCGGAGAGCGCCATGACGCCAAGACCTTTGCGACCGTAGGGGAGCGACTCCATGTACAGCATGTCGTAAGTCGCCTGGATGTCGGCGACGCTCTCAATCTCGCGTCCGATAAGGTGGTCGCGCAGGTGGCCGTTGACGACGGCCACTCCCGCAACGCCGCCGCCGCCATAGCCGTAGCCCGTCACGCCCGCGTCCGTGTCCACGCGCACCACGATTTGCCAGAAGTGCGTGCGCCAGGATGGGGCTAGGTGCTGGTACTTGGGATAGACGGCTTTGACGTCGGTGATTTTCATGTGGAGTCCTTAAATCGATCATCGTCAGGCTTCATTGGGAAGCTGACCGCTATGTTATCATAGGGGGTGTTCTGGTTGGATTTTCGGAGGGGCTTTGGCATGGCGCACGAGCAGATACTGACTGAGGTGCGGGGGCGTGTTGGGATTATTACGCTGAACCGGCCGGAGAGGCTGAATGCGTTTACGGGGGTGATGCAGTCGGAGATTCAGGCTCAGGTAAGAGCGTGGAATGCTGACGATGGGATTGGGGCGATGGTGCTCACGGGCGCAGGGCGGGCGTTCTCTGCGGGGGCGGATGTGGGCGGCTTCGAGGACTTTGTGCGTGGCGGAGGGGCGCAGCAAGCGCCGGCGAGAGCGTCCGACATCAGCTGGGTTGACCTCGCCCGCGAGTCCAAGCCCATCGTCTGCGCGCTCAACGGCATCGCCGTCGGAATGGGAATCACGCTGCCCTTATCCTGTGATGTGCGGCTCGCCGCCGATGACGCGCGCATATCCTTCCGCTTCCTGCGCATCGGCGTTACGCCGGAGTACGGCAGCACGCACTTTCTCGTAAATCTGGTCGGACTGGGGCGCGCGCTGGAATATATGCTGACAGGCAAGTTCATCACGGCGCAGGAGGCGAAGGATGCGGGCTTCGTGAACCATGTGTGTCCTGCTGAGACTTTGCTTGACGATGCGGTGGCGGTGGCGCAGGAGATTGCGGACAATCCTGACTGGCATCTGGCGAAGGTGAAGCGGCTTATCCACGAGAATTACATGGAGAAGGACCTGTCGCTGGTGTTGCGACGGGAGTCGGAGACGCTGAGAGAGTCGCGGTTTACGGACGCGCACAAAGAGGCTCTGACAGCGTTTCGCGAGCGGCGGCAGCCGAAGTTCCACGGGTAAGGGGCGGCGGATTGGATATGTCTGACGAGAAGCGAAGTTACTATGATGTTCTTGGTGTGGATCTCGATGCCAGCCAAGATGACATCAAAAGAGCGTATCGCAGGCTGGCGAAGGCGTACCATCCGGATGTGAACAGGGAACTCGGTGCGGATGCGCGCTTCAAAGAGATAAACGAGGCGAATCAGATTCTGTCTGCGCCGGACAGACGCGCTCAGTACGACCGTCTCGTGCTCATGCAGGAAATGCACACGGAGCATGAGCAGGAGAAGCGCGTGCGGTATGAGGAGTGGAGGCAGACGCAGGGAGGGGTCAGGCAGAGCGCGAACAAGGTGAGAAACAATATCCGAAGAAGTATCAGGTGGTGCACCGTCAACAGGATGAAGAATCGCTTTCGGCGCTTTCTGAAGTAAGGCACTTTTGGCAACGAATATACCTTCAAACCGGCCTTCAAACGGGCCCACAATCGGGCCCTCAATTGGGCCCCTAATCGGCATAGTGGCATTGTCAGATGAGAATGCGCGGGTATGCGCCGCTTCCGTAGAACGGCTTGGCGGGCGGGCACTGCGGATAGATGCGTCTGACGGAACGGCGCCTGATGTCTCATTGCGGCTCATTGACGCGCTCGTTTGCTGTGATGATGCTGGCGCGGGCGATGCGGCTGTTGTGCTTGTGTGCGCGGCGATCGATGACGATCTGCCCATCTATGCGATTGGTGAGGGCATGCGGTTGCTCAACATTGCGTTCGGGGGCAAGGCTTCGATTCGGATCGCAGAGCATGCGGATGTTGGCGAGGATGGCGGAGTGGCTTCGGCTTATCACCACATCTACATCGCGCCGGGTAGCAGATTGGCGGCAGTGGTCGGATCGGGCGGGTTCGTGCGCGTGAACAGCCGTCACAGCAATGGGATTCGGGAAGCGCAGAAATCGTCTTGGCTGCTGGCGTCGGCGTATTCGCTGGAGGACGGCGTAATAGAGGCGCTGGAAAGCTCGCGGCATAGGTGGATCATCGGGGTGCAGTTCCGACCTGAGCGTCGCATGGAAGTTCCTCCGCACTTCGACCGCCTGTTTCAGTCGCTTCTCGAACGCGCTGGGGAGCGCATGGATGCGGCCAAGTTCTCACATTAGAACCTTCAATCCCATGTTATAATAAGTTCAATTATGCTATTAAGATTAGGTTGGGGTTAGGTTGGGCATGGGCCGCAATACCATGCCGCCTGGCTACTTCAATAATCGCTGCTTCCGGACCGACTTGATGCGGTCGTAATGCTGTAATTCTGACATCCCGAAGCGAGCGCTGCCGTTAGAAGAATCACTGTCGCCTAAAGAGGCGCTGCCGCGAAAGACAGGAGAGTTTTGATGACGACCTATAAGACTGATTATGGCTTCATCAAGCCAACGCATATCGAAGAAGAGATGCGTACTTCGTACCTCGACTATGCGATGAGCGTAATCGTGTCGCGGGCGCTGCCCGATGTGCGCGACGGCTTGAAGCCCGTACAGCGGCGCATCCTCTACGCAATGGAGGAACTGGGCATGCGGCCCGGGCAGGGGTACAAGAAGAGCGCGCGGCTCGTGGGTGAGGTGCTGGGCAAGTATCATCCGCATAACAACGACTCGGTGTACGAGGCGATGGTGCGAATGGCGCAAGACTTCACGATGCGCCTGCCGCTTGTTGACGGACAGGGGAACTTCGGCAGCGTGGACAACGACCCGCCGGCGGCGATGCGCTATACGGAGGCGCGTATGCAGGCGGTTGCCGAAGAGATGCTTGTAAATATCGACGAGAACACCGTTGACTACATCGACAACTTCGACGGCACGCTGCGCGAGCCTGTGGTGCTTCCCTCGCGTCTGCCAAACCTGATGATCAACGGCGCGGCCGGCATTGCGGTGGGCATGGCGACGAACATACCGCCGCACAATCCGACCGAGATTTGCAATGCTGTCATTCATCTCGTCGATCACCCGGATGCGACGGTGGAAGACCTGCTGAAGCATGTGCAGGGTCCGGACTTCCCGACAGGCGGGACAATTATGGGGCGTGAAGGCATTCGCAATGCGTATTCGACGGGGCGCGGGCAAATTATCGTGCGCGCCAAGGCTGAAATCGCGCCGATGAGCCGTTCCAACCGCATGCAGATTATCGTGTCGGAATTGCCTTACCAGGTGAACAAGGCTGCGCTGGTGGAGAAGATCGCAAACCTGACGAAGGACAAGCGGCTTCAAGGCATATCGGAGGTGCGCGACGAGTCGGACCGCGAGGGGATGCGCGTGGTCATTGAGCTTCGCACGGGCACTCAGCCTATGGTTGTGATGAACAACCTGTACAAGCTGACGCCGATGCAAAGCTCGTTCTCGGCGAACATGCTCGCGCTGGTCGAAGGCATGCCTCGCACGATAACGCTGAAGGTCGCCCTGCTATCCTTCATAGACTTCCGGCGCGAGGTCGTGCGGCGGCGTGCTGAGTTCCAGCTTGAGAAGGCGAGACAACGGGCGCACATCCTTGCCGGTCTGCGAATTGCGGTCAGCAACCTAGACGAAGTGATTGCGATTATACGCGGGGCCGCGGATACGCCTTCTGCGCGGGATGCGCTTATGACGCGGTTCAGCCTGGACGAACCACAGTCGCAGGCGATACTGGACATGCAGCTTCGTCGCATCTCGACGCTTGAGCGGGAGCGCCTTGAAGAGGAGTACGCGCAGATTCAGACGACGATACAGGGTCTGGAAGAGCTTCTCGGCGATGAGAATAAGATAATGCTCGAGATAAAGAAGGAGACGCGGGCGCTCAGGCGCAAGTTTGGCGAGGACCGAAGGACGGACATCAGCCTAGACGCGCACGACATAAGCCGCGCCGAGCTTGAGGCGCATGAGCAGGTTGTGGTTACGCTGAGCCAAGGGGGATACATCAAGCGCATTCCGGCGAACACATACCGCAATCAGCATCGAGGCGGCAAGGGCGTGGTGAGCATGACCACGCGAGAGGACGACCCTGTAAAGCACCTTCTGGTCGCGGACACGCACGACACGTTGCTTTTCTTCACGAACCGAGGGCGGGTTCACAAGCTAACGGTCTTCGAGTTGCGTCCGGACACTTCGCGCAATACGCGGGGCGTGCCTGTGGTGAATGTGGTTCAGCTAGCCGCGAACGAGACGGTGAGTGCGGTGGTGGCGGTGGACAGCCTGGATCATGACGACACTTTCCTGATGCTGGGGACGCGCAACGGCAAGATCAAGCGCATCGCATTGAGCAGCATCGGCAATATCCGCCCATCGGGTCTGATTATCATGAACATGAACGGCGGGCCTGCTGACGAACTGGTGGGCGCGTGCCTTGCAAAGGCGGAAGACGATGTGGTGATGGTGTCGCAGCAGGGGATGTCTATTCGGTTCGCAGTGGAGGATGCGCCACAAAGACAGCGAAATGCAGGTGGCGTATTAGGAATGCGCCTGCAAAAGAAGGGCAGCGAAATCGGCAAGAGGAAACTAAGTCAGGATGACCGCGTTGTCGGAATGGCTATTATCTTGCACAATAGCGACAGCCGCTTGCTAGTCATCAGCAGAAAGGGCTTTGGGAAGCTTACGGCAGTGGACAAGTACAGACGGCAAGGTAGGGGCGGCAAGGGTATATTGACCTTCGACATTCAACCGCGCAAGACTGGTCCGGTTGCGGTAGCTGAGGTTGTGGACGACAGCAAAGAACTCTACCTAGTTTCCGAACAAGCGCAGGTGCAGCGTACTAACCTATCTGAAATCTCAACCACTATCGGCAGGAAGGCCAGCGGGGTCATCATTATGCGCCTCGCAAAGGGTGACGCCGTGTCGTCCATCGCATGCGTCAGTGATCTTGATAGCGGCACGAGCGCGACGGGCAAGTCTAACGGCAAGGGTAAAGCTGAGGCATCGAAGCCAGCTGCCGAGAGCAGGAACGGCACAGCAAACGCGCAAAGGAACGGTGCCGCTAATGCCGAACTTGGGGATGCCAACGAAGCGTCTGATGAGCAGCAGTTGCCGCTTGACGAGATGACGGAGGACGGCGACACGGATAGCGACGATTAGCAGAACAGTATCTTGAATTAGGCCGGTATTAGAAGTCAGCCCTCTCACTATTTGCAGTGAGAGGGCTGACTGCATTATTCGGGCGTCGCCTTGCGGAGGACGGGGTTCAGGGGACCGCGCAGGTCGGAGCGGAGTAGCTGGTCAGGCGCGATGACGACTACGCCTTCATGTTCGCCGTCCCAAGTCTCCACTATGACGCGCTCCCCTGCCCTGAGGTTAAGGTCGTTGGCATCGAAGTATTGCACCTTGTCGGACGGTCTGATTTGCACGCCTGTTAGTGTGGGCATTCTTACCTCCAATTCATGGGCCTGGTTGCTGCAATTCCGAGTGCCGAAATTCGATCTGCGGCATACGCAGCATCATACCTTCGATGCACAGTCTGGGGTTCACATTGCTCTCCAGCATCGCGGTTGTCTCCTGAATGGCACGGATAGCGGCGACCACCTGAGCAGATGTGCATTCTGACGCCGCCGACTTCAGAGCGTCCAGCCGGGATAGGTTGACGGCGAGGTCATCGTTGCCCTCGCGGATGACGAGAACATCGCGCCACCAGCCTAGCCAGAGCTGCAATTCTTCATATACGGCATTGCGGCTGCGAGAGAAAGCTGCCGCCTGATTTTCGGCGTACGCGAATTTGTCGTCAAGTCCGCCTGACAGCGTAGATTCGATCTCGTCCAGACGTTCACTTCGACGGGCGAGCATCTGCGGCTCCGCGGCGGCTTGCAGCGCCCAGCCGAGCCTGCCGCCTGACAATCGGGCAATTTCGGTCACGTCGTGAGACGGCAAGTCGAAGCGGCTATCAATTTCGCTCTGCACCAGCGCGGCGGGGAGCGGGCGCAGTTCGAGTGTCTGGCAGCGCGACAGGATTGTGGGCAGTATGCCACCGACCTGCGGCACGGCTTCCAGCAGCGCGGTGATTCTGTCTTGCTCATGCTCGGGTGTGTATGTGATATAGCCTGCCGACTCGTCCACGGTGTTTTCGCGGACTTCGGACGCAAGGAGCGCGAATATGACATCCGCGGGCGGCTCTTCCAGCATTTTCAGCAGCGCGTTGGCTGCTTCCTGCGTGAAGTTTTCGGCGTCCTCGATGATGAAGACGCGGTAGCGACCCTCATAAGGCTTCAGCACGGCATCACGCTGCAACTCGCGGACCTGCTCCACGCTAATGGCAGTGCGCCTCGATGTGCTACCATCGCCGCCGCCCCGCGAAATGACTCGCAGGTCCGCGTGCAGCGAGTTGGTGATGCGCCGGCACTGGCGGCATTCGGCGCATGGTCTGCTCTCTGTATCATCTGTGGTGCAGTTCACGAGGCGCGCCAGGTCGAGCGCGAGGGTCATCTTGCCGACGCGCGGGGGGCCCGCGAGCAGCCAGGCATGCGCCATACGCCCGCTCGCCATGCTTCGCGTGAGCGTGCTGACTGCGCTGTCGTGTCCGATGGTCTGCCAGTTTGCCGCCATTGCCTTGCACTCGTGCCTTGTTAGAGTTTCGGGTTGTGTCGCTCATGGTATCAGGTGGGCGCTTGCAGATGAACACCATCCATACGGTTGGGGAGCGTTTTCATTCGGTTTATGGAATGGCGGAATGGCGATTTCACCCCCATCCCTTTGACTGGCTCAGGGCAGGCTCTAGCCTTCACCGATTAAGGGGAAAGGATTGATGCCATCGTGTTAGCGCGGCGTTTACCTGTGCGGAGCGTGCCCGCGTGTAACTTTATGTATAATGTAGAAAGGTACACGCAGGAGGATGAGATGAGACAAAGGAATTATGGTCGAGACTTGGAGCTGACCTTCCGCATGGGAATCACGATGATGATGCTCGCGGTGGTCTATGTGTTCTTTCTCGGTCTGCTCATGATGGCAGGATTGCCCTGGGAGCTGGTGCTGATAATCGCCGTCGCGATGGCTTTTTTCCAGTATTTCATGTCCGACAAGCTGGTGCTTGCGACTACGGGGGCGCGAGTGGTCACGGCAGAGGAAGAGCCGCGTCTGCATGGCATAATCGAGAGGCTGGTGGCGATCGCGGATATGCCGAAGCCGAAGAAGATTGCGGTCATGGAGACGCACGTGCCCAACGCGTTCGCTACTGGGCGCAACCCGAAGAACGCGGTCATAGCCGTTACGAGAGGGCTGTTGAATCGGCTCAACGAGCGCGAGTTGGAAGCGGTGCTAGGTCATGAACTGGCGCATGTGAAGAACCGGGATGTGATGGTACTGACCTGGGCGAGCATCATCGTGATTGCGGCGGGCTTCCTGCTGCAGATGCTGTTCTGGATAACGCTGTTTGGCGGATTTGGTGGTGGTGGACTTGGCGGCGGCCGGCGAGAGGGAGGGGGCCAGCTCATGTTAATCTTACTCGCAGTGTATGTGGGCACCATCATTGTGTATTTCGTCAGCCAGATGCTCATTATGACGCTGTCGCGATACCGGGAGTTCGCGGCGGACAGGGGCGGCGCAGTCATCACAGGCTCGCCCTTGCAACTCGCGTCAGCGTTGCAGAAGATCAGCAACGACATGTATCGGATACCTGAGAAGGACCTGCGGAAAGTGGAGCATGCGAGCGCATTCTTCATCATTCCGGCGCTCAAGGGCAATACGATAGCGACCATGTTCTCCAGCCACCCGAAGGTCGAAGAGCGGATCGAGCGACTTCAGGATATGCAGCGCAGCATGGAGCGGAGTAGCTAGAGGGGCTGACATCGATATACAGGATTTTTCACCCCCATCCTAAGCTTCCCCCATCAAGGGGGAAGGGACTATGGACTGATTTGGAGGCGCCGTCGTGGGTTTATTCAGTATGCTGTTCGGACGGAACAAGCTCAAGAAGCCGCAGCGGGAGGAGTTTTTTTCCGTTATCACGGCGGAGATTTCACTTAGCGGCAGGATGGACTTGCACCGCACGAACAAGGCGGGCATCGTGTTCAACCCCGTCGATTCGTCATTCTTCGAGAATCTCGACGAGGAGATCAGGTCGCTCCTTGCCGTGAGCGAGACCTCAACTGGAACGCAGTTCAAAGTGGTTGACGATACCTATGGCACCCGCTGGGCAGTGCTGGACGACCGCGACTACGAGGACCTTGTCACCACGATTCACATGATAAGCGAAACCGTTGTGGACCACGGGTTCGCGGATAGACTGCTCGCAGCGGTGTTCGGCATGGAGTACGAAGGGAAGCAGGCGTACTGGATTTACAATTACAAGCGCGGCAACTTCTACCCCATGGTGCTGACTGGCCCACAGACGCGGGACAACACATCCGAGATGCGGTTGAGCGTCGTTATGGAAGAGGAGAAAATGCCCGTTGAGCGCAGCCTTGAGAACTGGTACGCGCTGTGGGGGATTCCATTTTAGGAAGTTGCTAGTCGTCAGGGATAGATGTGGACAGACTTTCCACCCCCATCCTAGCCTTCCCCCATCAATGGGGAAGGGACATAGTATCTACCCTGGCACGAGGCCTTCGCCGACGAACATCTCCTCCGCCTCGACCAGCGTTATGTCGGGTTCGGGCAGGACGAGGTCGGATTCAACGAGTTCTTCGATGGGGACAGGGCTTCCATGCTCACGCACCAGATCAAGCATTTGCTTCAGGACGCGAGCGAACGCCTCTTCGTCCTCGGCTGCGACCACTTCAACAAGATCGTTGTCGATGGCGTTCAGGTCGTCGATATACGCGCCGGGCAAGTTGTATTGCCCTTCCGTGAGTATTCGTACAATCATAAGTTGTCACCTTCCACTAGGCGTCATCCTACTTGCCGCGCAAAGCGGCGAGTTCGGCTTCAACATCCGAATCACCTCTATGATGAGGATTCGGGAAGCGCCTGCTTTTCTCCTGACGGCAGTTCGCCTTTCAGCGAGGCAAGCTCGTCTTCCACGTTTTGCTCTGCCATCAACTGAGAAAGCTCCCTACTGAGGGGGTCTCCGCTGGTTCCGGTGATGTCGTCGAGAACACCAAGTTCGGCCAGTTCGTCGATTGCGCCGGCGCGGGCTCGCATGGTTTCTGTTTTGGTTTCTGCGCGCTCGATAGCTAGGGAGACGTCGCCCATCTCCTCTGAAATGCCCGATAGCGCGGAACCGATGCGGACCTGTGCCTGAGCCGCGTTGTACTGCGCCTTGACGACTTCCTTGCGAGTGCGGAATGCCGCGACCTTCGCCTGCATGCGCTGTTCAGCCTGGGTGAGCTTCTCCTGCTCAATCTCCAAGTCAGCTATCTGGGTGTCAAGGCCTTGAAGCTCCATAAGCGACGCCTGTTTGCGCTGCAAGGCGAGTCTGGCTAGGTCTTCGCGGCCTGCGGCCATCGCCTGCCTTGCCTGCCCATCGAGCTTGACAACGTTGTCCTTCACCTTCGACTCCTGGAGTTGAAGCCTGCGTTTCGCGGTTACCATTTCCACCACGCCGCGCTTCACGTCCCGCAGAGTTTCCATCTGCTTCTCGTAGGCGTAGTCCAGCGTTTCATTGGGGTTTTCCGCATTGTCGAGAATGCGGTTCATCTTGGATTTCACCACCGTTGACATTCGGGAGAGTATGCCCATACATCACCTCTTTTTCTAACTCGCCTGCCTGTCCGTTATCACGCTAACTATATCACGATTCTTATTGAACTTCCTTGTGGCTCCTTTGCTTGAATGCGCTCGATAATCCGAATATACATACGGTTATGCCCGAGATTATCAGAATGCCGTTCCCCAAGAGGCTCAGGAAGTTCAAAAAGCTGAGGAAACTAGGGAATCGAATGTCGCTGATTGCGCCACATAGCGCAATCAGGAGCGCGCCTCCCCAGAAGAAAGCAATCCCGCCAAGGAATATCTTGAGGTTGTCAACGCTGCGGTCTTCGTCCTTGAACGCTTTCCAAATTGCAACTACGAGGCAAGCGAATCCGGCGATACCAAAGATGTTCCCCAAGGCGCTAAACCACGAGAGCGCGGCAAAGAGAATTACGACAGCCCCGATTGCGACGAGTACGGCGTGAATCGCAGAGGAGTAGGATGCTTCAGTTTCCTCCGCGCCTGCGGCCTCATTCTCTTCGTATTCCAGTCCAAGCTCGAGATGATCGAGCCGTTCGTGCTCCTGAAGCAGCCGTTCGTCTTCTTCAACGAGCCGCTGCTCTTCTTCTTCCAGATGGACCTCTTGCTGATAGAGATGTTTCCGTTCGTCAAGCGCCTTTCGGCGGGCGTCCTGCTCTATGCGGCGTTCGGCAAGGTCGCACCGTCGTCGTTCTAGCTCTTGTCTTCGGTTTTCCATTGGGCGCTGCCAATCTGGTCTAGCGATGTGTCAACCGAACAAATTGCATAGCACACGCGGGCATAGCACACGCAGGGCGTTTCCTATAAAACTCAGTAGCCTCTTTAGTAGCCTCTATTGCCGCCCTTAATCATGCTTACCAAGCCGATGACGCCTACGATGACGCCTGCAATAATGGCAATCCATCCGACCACTGTAAGCAAGGCTTGCAGGATGCCTGTCAATAGAAGTAGCCCTATGATAATCAGGAGAACTCCTGCGCCAACGATGCCGCCATTGCCCATGATCGTCTCCTTTTTCTCTAACACAGCCAAGTAATTTGTTCGGGAGCAATTTTAGCACAAGCATCCCTATCTGTCCTTGCGACTTAGGGTCTGCCATAGCTTCATCTCGGTCAATATCAGCAGCATTGAGACTTGGGGGACTCAGGAACCGTGATCCTCTCGCAGGGGTTGTTGACGGGCTGAGACACTCTGGTTCACCACTCAGAAAACATGCTGTTGAAACCACAGGATTGTTGTTGAACAAAACAAGGTCTGATATACTTACTCCGTTTGTGGGATTATGCCCTTATAAACTCAACAAATAGAAGGAATTCGAGGAAAAATTAGAAAGGAGGTGGGATATTGCACTGGATAGATTTCGCCAGTCCCCACTCGGTTAGAGAAGCGGTTGACCTGCTAAATGACGCGGACGGTAAGGCACGCGTTTTGGCGGGAGGGACCGACCTGCTGGTCCAATTACGGGGAGGCAGGTTCGATGACGTAAACGTCGTCGTGGACGGCAAGAACATTCCCGAGCTGAACGAGATTACATACGACCCTGAAGGGGGTCTTACTCTCGGCGCGGCTGTTCCTTGCTACAGGATGTATGGCAATGCGGCGATATCGCGCGCATACCCCGGACTTATAGACGCTGCAACCCTTATCGGTGGCACGCAGATTCAGGGCAGGGCGTCGTTCGGCGGCAACCTCTGCAACGCCACGCCCAGCGGTGACTCCATTCCGGCGATGATCGCGCACAGCGCGGTCGCCCATATAGAGGGTCCCGGTGGTCACCGGCATGTAGCGGTAGAGGACTTCTGCACGGGGCCTGGCAGAAATGTACTTGGTCGCGGCGAGATGCTAGTGTCAATCAGCTTCCCGGCGCCGTCAAGCGGTTTTGGCGCGAACTACATGCGCTTCATCCCGCGCAACGAGATGGACATCGCGGTCGCCGGCGCGGGCACTTCCGTAGTGCTTGACAACGGCAACATCAAGTCGGCGCGCGTTGCGCTCGCCGCTGTTGCGCCCACTCCGCTTTATGTTTCGGCAATAGGCGATGCCATAGCAGGCAAGCCTGCCAACGAAGAGACTCTGGCAGAGGCGGGACAGATTGCTAAGGACGCTGCGATTCCCATTACGGACATGCGCGGCACGATTGAATACAGAAAGCACCTTTGCGATGTGCTCACAAGGCGCTCGCTCCAGATTGCGATTGACCGAGCTAAGGAGAATGCTTAATGCCCGGAAAGACTTATGTACAGACGAGAATCAACGGCGATAGTGTGGACTTCCTCGCTGAGCCGCGACAGAGCCTGCTCGAATGCCTGCGTGATGTCATCGGCCTGACCGGTTCCAAGGAAGGCTGCAACGACGGCAACTGCGGCGCATGCACGGTTGAGATGGACGGCAGGATCGTTACATCCTGCCTCGTGCTAGGCGTAGAGGCTGAGGGAAGTGACATTACCACCATCGAAGGCATTGCCATAGGCAGTGAACTTCATCCAGTGCAGCAGGCTTACCTTGAGAATGCTGCGCTGCAGTGCGGCATTTGCACGCCGGGCTTCATAGTGGCGACGAAGGCTCTGCTCGACCACAACCCAGACCCGACTGAACACGAGATTCGCTTCTGGCTGGCGAACAATCTGTGCCGCTGCACAGGCTACGACAAGATTGTGCGCGCAGTTCAGGATGCCGCGGCCCGGATGCAGGAGGTGAGCGCATGACGACTGTCGAATACGAAAGCAATGTAGTTTTGTCGAGTGTTGACTTCAATGTCGTCGGCACGCGACCTGTACGACCTGATGGCGCAGACAAGGTAACGGGACGCGCGCTGTACGGCGCAGACTTCGACACGGCCGGGATGCTTCACGGCAATATCCTGCGAAGCCCCCATGCCCACGCGAACATCAAGTCCATTGATACAAGCAAGGCAGAGGCGCTGACCGGCGTACTCGCCATCGTAACTTTTGCAGATTTCCCACAGGTCGAGGATGCTGCGCTGGACCTGGGCGAAGAGGTCACGACTCTTCACGACCTGCAGTCGAACATTCTTGCTCGGCACAAGGCGCTGTACAAGGGGCATGCAATCGCAGCAGTCGCGGCGACAAATCCCCATGTGGCTGAAGAAGCGGTCAAGCTCATTGATGTGGAGTACGAAGTGCTTCCCTCTATTATGACCGCTCCGCAGGGCATGGCCGAGGGCGCCGCAATCCTCCACGAGAGCATGAGGACGAACGAGCTTGGCGAGACGATTGAGGACAAGCCGAGCAATGTGGCAGAGCACTTCCAGCATGTTAAAGGTGACGTCGAAAAGGGCTTCGCCGATGCGGACGTCGTCGTTGAGCGAGAGTTCGACACGGTAACGGTGCACCAGGGCTATATCGAGCCCCACGCGGCAAGCGCGATCTGGAACACGGACGGCAGGCTGCATATCTGGTGCAGCACGCAGGGTGCGTTCACCGCGCGAGACGCCACCGCAGAGGTGCTACACCTACCTGTGTCTCAGGTGCGCGTTACGCCGATGGAGATCGGCGGCGGCTTCGGTGGCAAGATTCCCGTATACCTCGAGCCGGTCGCTGCGATGCTCTCTAAGAAGAGCGGCAGGGCGGTCAAGATTGTTATGAGCCGCGCAGATGTGTTCGAGGCGTCAGGCCCGACCTGCGGCTCCAACATGAAGGTCAAGATCGGTGCGAAGAACGACGGCACCATCACTGCTATGCAGGCGTACCTCGCGTACGAAGCGGGTGCTTTCGCCGGTTCGCCGGTGGGCGCGGGCGCGATGTGCGTGTTCGCCGTTTACGATGTGGAGAACGCGGTAATCGACGGCTACGATGTGGTCGTAAACAAGCCCAAGACCGCGGCATACCGGGCGCCGGGCGCACCGAACGCCGCATTTGCCTGCGAACAGGTGGTGGACGAGTTAGCGCAAACGCTCGGGATGGACCCGCTCGATTTACGTTTGAAGAACGCCGCTTCGGAGGGCACACGCCGGCCCGACGGCATGGTATTCCCGCGCGTCGGCTGCGTGGAGGTACTTGAGGCAATGAAGAACCACCCGCATTACAGCGCACCGCTTGGTGAGAACCAGGGACGAGGCGTTGCGGTCGGCTACTGGTTTAATATCGGCTTCGACTCCGCTGTCAACATCGCCGTTAACGCGGACGGCACTATCACGCTGATCGAAGGCTCGACTGACATCGGCGGCAGCCGCGCGTCTATTTCTATGCAAGCTGCAGAAGTGCTGGGCATTGCTGCCGAGAGCGTTCGCCCGACGGTCGTGGACACCGACTCGGTGGGCTACACCGCCGTAACGGGTGGCAGCCGTACCACATACGCCACAGGCTGGGCCGCTTATGATGCTGCGTTGGATGTCAAAGAGAAGATGGTTGCACGCGCTGCTACTATCTGGGATGTGGACGCCGACTCGGTAGAACTGAAAGAGGGCGTATTCCAGTCAATATCCGACCCTGAGTTGAACATGAGCTTCGCCGAGCTTGCAGGGCAGCTTGCCAGCACCGGCGGTTCCATCGTTGGCGCTGCCAGCGGCGGGTATGGCGGCATGGGCGCAGGCGGCGGCTCGTTCGCGGGCAACATCGTCGACGTTGAGGTTGACCCCCAGACGGGCAAGACGGAAGTTACGCGCTTCACGGTCGTGCAGGATGCCGGCAAGGCGATCCACCCGAGCTATGTCGAAGGACAGATGCAGGGTGGCAGCGTGCAGGGTATCGGCTGGGCACTGAACGAAGAGTATTACATGACCGATGACGGCACGATGGCGAACTCGACGCTGCTGGACTATCGCATGCCCACCAGCCTCGACCTGCCGATGATCGACACGGTTATCGTGGAAGTGGCGAGCGACCATCCCTTCGGGGTGCGCGGTGTGGGCGAGGCGAACATCGTGCCGCCAACACCGGCAATCGCCAACGCAGTCCATAGCGCGACGGGCATCCGCATGGAGCGGCTTCCGATGAGCCCAGTGGCGATTATGGAGGAGTCCTGGAAGCAGAGCTAGTCCTATGGCAAATGTATTCATACCCTCTCTGATGCAAAGCCTGACCGACGGGGAAAAGCAGGTGCACGTGGAAGGTTCCACTGTGCGCCAGATTATCAATAACCTGGACGGCATGTATCCGGGCGTTAAGGCGCGGCTTGTTGAAGACGATCGCGTGAAGCCGAACATATCCGTCGCGGTTGATGGCGAAGTTACGACGCTGGGGATGATAGAGAGGGTGAACGAAAACAGCGAGGTGCATTTTCTGCCCGCCATCGGAGGCGGAGCCTAGCACCGCTCATTGCTGCAAGCCAAGGCAAATACGGACGGGCCGATGACACCGAGATATGGTGCGTCGGCCCGTTCTGTTTGCTTAACTGGTGTATATAATAAATTGACGGAACCGCGAACAGAAGCATTCGCCGTGAGTGATAGAGTCGCCGACAATTCTGGGAGAGGCGTAATATGGGACGAACGACGGTGGAAGCGGTCGTAACAGGTGAAAACGGAGTCAGGCGCTTTGAGTTTCTGGTCGATACAGGCTCTAATTTTGTGGGCTTGCCGCTTGAGGATATAGAGGCGCTTGGTTTGTACAAGATTCCGGGCGGCAGGTATAGATTGATGACTGGGCTGGGTGTAATGGAAAGCGATACCTACTCCGCGTCGGTGCGGATAGGCGACGACCGCGCCCCGGCTGCAGTAATAGTGTCCCCGCTGCCCCTAATTGGCTACGAATTGCTGCAAAGCCTTCGGATGAAGGTAAATCGGGTTACGCAGAAATTGGAGAAAGTCCCGGAAGGTGAAGGATGGCCTCCGTTCATTATGTTGTAAACACTACTTATACAGGGCAAACATCTGAAAGAAGGAGTTTCAAATGGCAGACAAGCAGATCAAAGGCGTCGTAGTGCCCATACTAACGCCGCTGAAGTCGGACGAGAGCGTGGATGTCGCGTCGCTGCGAAGACTGGTGAACTATCTCATAGATAACGGAGTGCATGGGATCTGGGTATCCGGCACGACGGGCGAGTTCGCCAACCTTTCGGATAAAGAGCGACTTGTGAGCATGGACGCTGTCGTTGACGAGGTGAACGGGCGCGTGCCGGTCATCGCCAATGTGTCGGGCGCTAGCACTCAGCTATCCATCAATATGGCGCTTGAGGTGCAGGAGATGGGGATGGATGGCGTTGCCGTTACACCGCCGTACTACTATCCGAACGCGCAGGACGAAATCCTTGACCACTACCGACACATCAGCGCGCGGGTTGGTACGCCGCTCTGGGTGTACAACATACCACAGACGGTCAAGACTGCTGTGGCGCCCGGAACTGTGGCGACACTCGCAGGCGAGGGTGCGGTCGTTGGTGTCAAGGATAGTTCAGGCGCGGGCGAACTGCTTGCACAGCTAAATCTGATGTGCGAACAGGGCGGTATATCGCTGCTGCGCTTCCTGGGCACGGCGTTCCGCATCACCACGGCTGGCTCGGTCGGTGTGCAGGGCGTCATTCCAGGGATAGCGAACCTCATTCCTGCTGCATCGGCTGCAGGCTGGGAGGCTGGCGAAGCCGGAGACGCCGATACCGTGCACAAGAGCAATGCCACAATCATGGCGGCCGGGAAGATTGCAGGACTGGCGAAGGGCGGCGGCGCGAATGCTGCGAGCTTCGCGGGCATGAAGTCTGCGCTAAAGCACATGGGTGTTATTGACG
The DNA here is from genome assembly GCA_965221045.1 of Dehalococcoidia bacterium. GTDB lineage: Bacteria > Chloroflexota > Dehalococcoidia > Lucifugimonadales > JADFKI01 > Bin90. Next base: position 2,531,114 of record OZ244863.1, on the reverse strand, counting down.
ACGACACGGTATCGCGTCCGCTGCGCCCGCTGACTGACGAAGAGAAGGAAGGGATTCCGGCTATTCTGGAAGAGTTGGCGTTGGCGTAGAGCCGATGGTGTCATGCCTTTTGCATCTTGAATGAACTGCACCAACTCACATAAATCCTCACCAACATGAGAGGAACACAGGAGGCCTCTTGACAGTGCCAACAAGCCATTGCGTAAGAGTTGAAGGCATCCATCTGAGCTATGTTGACTGGGGCGGCGACGGACCGACGATGCTGCTGTTCCATGGCGACATGCGAACAAGCCGAAGCTGGGATGCCGTATCGTGCAGGCTCAAGGGCGACTATCGCGTGATTGCGCTGGACGCGCGCGGGCATGGGGATAGCGATTGGACGCCGCAAGGCTACCGCTTTGCGGAGCGTGTGGACGATCTTGCAGCGTTCTGCGAGTCGCTGGGTCTGCGAGATATTATAGGCGTGGCGCACTCGACGGGCGGCGTGGTGATGTCGCTATGCGCGCAGAAGCATCCGGGCGTGTTCTCGCGGCTTGCGCTGATGGAGCCGATGGTGGTTGTGGACGAGCGCTTTCATCGCATGGTCGCTGGCAGGGAGCATGCGGTACGCACGACATGGAAGAGCCGCGATGAGCTGCACGATTACCTGGGCCAGCATCGGGCGACGGCGAATTGGCACCCGGAGGTGCTGCGCGATGTCGTGGCGCATGAGGCATACCGGCGCGAGGACGGCTTGTACGATATGAAGTGGTCTTCGTACACCTTCAACTGGAAGGACCGCGACGGCGACCATGTGGACCTGAAGCCTGTGTTCGCAGAGCTGGGCTTGCCTGTCCTGTTCATCAGAAGCAGCAGGCATCGCACACAAATAGAAGAATTGCATCAAGTACCGGACGGCATCACAGACTTCCATCGTCTGACAATCGAGAACACGGGACACAACATGTACATGGAGAGGCCGGGCGCGATTGCGGACGCTATCAGAGATTTCGCTTGCGGTCGTGAGTTGCCGAAGTCGATTTGATCTCGCCGTCATGCCGTCGATGATATACTTGCCGATTAACCGACCAACTAACGTAAGGAGAAAGAGAATTGAAAGTTACTGGAATCGATACTTTTCTTGTTAAGTCGCTGGGCAGACCATGGATGTATTGCGCAGTACGCACCGACGAGGGCATCACAGGATATTCGGAGTTCGGCGTGGGCGATCTGGCGAAGGGCTTGCAGGGTCTTGTAGAAGATCTTTCGCGCCATATCATCGGCAAGGACCCTCGAAGCGTCGAGCAGCACTACACGAACATGGTGCGCTCATCACGCTCAGCGTATGGCGGTGCTACCTGGATGGCTATCGCGGGCATCGAGCTGGCGCTCTGGGATGTGAAGGGTAAGGCGATGGGTGTTCCCGTTCACGAGCTTGTCGGTGGTCCCACGCGCTCGGAGCAGAAGGTGTACTGGTCCCACCTTGTGTCCTTCCAGTCAACGAACTACAAGGCATTAGGTAGAGAGCCGCTCCGGAACTACGACGACATTAAGGCATTGATGCGCATGGCGCTCGATGCGGGCTACGATACGGTGAAGACGAACATCCAGATTCCCGGGGATCCGTTCCGCACGATAAGCCAGGGGACGACGGGTCCGCACGACCAGGTGCTGAGCCGCGACCTGCAGAATGCTGCCGTGAGGCAGATTTCGGCGATGCGCGAAGAGGCGGGACCGGACGCTCACATCTGCCTTGATGTGAATGTGAACTTCAAGGCGGAAGCACAGATACGGCTGGGGCAGGCGCTTGAGCCGTATGACCTGATGTGGATGGAGATTGACAACCTCGACGCCGAGAGTCTGCGCATGGTGAAGAACGCCACACGTACCCCGATATGCTCAGGTGAGCAGAAGTTGGGCCCACTGAACTATCTTGAACTGCTGCAGAACCGCTCGATGGACTTCATGAAGCTGGATGTGCAGTGGCAGGGCTTCATACCGGCGCGCAGGGCGGCGAACATGGCGGAGCTGTTCGACATCAATGTCGCGCCGCATAACTACAACAGCCACCTGTCCAACTTCCAGACGATGAACCTGTGCGCCTCGGTCAACAATGTGCGGATAAGCGAGAGCGATCCAGTGCAGGCGCCGTGGCGCGAGGAACTGTTTACGGTGCTGCCGGAGGTGAACAACGGTATGATGAAGATTCCGACGGGTCCCGGCTGGGGCACGGAACTGCGGGAGGATGTGGCGAAGAAGTACGCTTATACAGGGTAGAGCGCTGTGGGAAATGGAATACTGCTTTGTAGCTTAGCAACGAAGGCCGACCACAAAGACTTGGAAGTTCGCCTGACTCGGATGATGTATGCGCTCGGTTTTGGCCTGGCGATTACATTCTCTGGCGTAGTGGTCAACATCTTGATTACCATTCTCAATTAGACGAACGTCAACTATGCAAAAGGGCGTCCATTGTGGACGCCCTTTTCAGTTTCACTGGATCGTGTGGGTTTTGCTGTTACCGGACCGGTACCTTGTAGCCTTGGGTCTGGACTTCGGAGAGGCTGTTCTCGTTCCAGGGGTGGGCTAGGGCTACTTCTTCGTTGATGTCGGCGCCCCAGCCGGGTGCGGTTGGAACGGACATGTAGCCGTCGATTATTTCAGGCTGCGTGGTTGTCAGGTCGTCTTTCCAGGGGATGTCGTCGATGTCGATTTCCATGATGCGGACATTCGGCAGCGTGGCGCAGAGGCTCGCGCTGACGAAGCTGGATAGGTGGCTGTAGTAGTTGTGCGGCGCGACGTTGTGCTGATAGACCTCGGCTAGGTCGCCAATTTTCTTGGACTGGCTGAAGCCGTTCCATGGAACGTCTATCATAAACATGTCCGCCGAGTGGTTCTCGAAGTATGGGATGAAGTCGCGCATGTAGAAGAGGTTCTCGCCGGTGCAGATGCGCGTGGTCGTGGAGTCCTTGATCTGGCGCAGGCTCTTTGGCTCGTACATGTCGATTTCGAGCCAGAGCATGTCGAACTGCTCCAGCACCTTGGCGATTCGCAGCGCGCCTTCGGTCTTGAAGTGGAAGTTGAGGTCGAGATTGATGTCGATGTCGTCGCCGACTGCATCTCTGAATGTGCCGATGAGCTTCTCGACATGCGGGATGAGCCACTTGGGGGCTACCTGGTCGGTGGAGCCAGTGCCGCCGCTGAAGCCGCCGCCGAATGTTGCGCTCTGGCCCGGCAAGATGATGTTGGTCTTCAGCGCCGTGAAGCCTCGGTCCTTGACCTCATGCCCCAGATCCGTAATGGACTGCCAGGAATCAATGGGCGGCACTCCGAGTATGTCGTGATGGCGCACACGCGAGCTACCGCAATGGGACCAATAGATGCGCACCTTTTCGCGCGTGGGGCCGCCGAAAAGCTCAACGACCGAAATGCCTAACGCCTTTGCCTTGATGTCGATGAAGGCGCAGTCCAGTCCCGCGATTGCCTTCGCCGCGATGCCGCCGGGACTCTGGCGCGTGATGCGGTACATGTCCTGGAAGCGCATCTCGAAGGCGCGCGGGTCCTGCCCTATGAGCAGCGGCTTCATGTCGCGTATCGTGCCTTCGATGCCGTGTGGGGAACGGCCGTCGCTGCACTCGCCCCAGCCGGTAATACCTTCGTCGGTCTCGACTTTGACGAACATCCAAGGCCGCCAGCCCGCGTCCACAATAAAAGTTTCGATGTTGGTAATTTTCATCGCACTAAGCCTCTCTGATTTAATGGTTTTATGCCGTTGCGATAATATCACAAACGGGCAGAATACGGAGAGGTAGGCGATGGGATGAGTATTGCCTAGTTCCAGCGATTGGAGACCAAATACTGCTCAAGAGCATGGGCGCAGTTTTCCCATGAGAACCCAAGCGCGAACTCGCGGCAGTCGTCACTGCTGAGGGAGAGCGCGCCCAAAGCAGCCTGCCTCAGATCGGCGTCGAGAATGCCTACCTTATCGCTTGTGATGACATCGACCGGGCCTGTAACCGGGTATGCCGCCACGGGCGTTCCGCTGGCGAGCGCCTCTATCATCACCAAGCCGAATGTGTCCGTCTTGCTGGGGAACACGAAAACATCGGCCGCCGCGTAGTGCCGCGCGAGCTCTTCGCCGTGCTTTTCTCCGACAAACACGGCGTCGGGATACTTTCGCTTCAACTCCCCCAATGACGGACCCGCGCCGACGAGAACCTTGGTGCCTTCGATGTTCATCGAGAGGAAGGCGTCCAAGTTTTTCTCGACAGCTATCCTTCCCACATAGAGCCAGATTGGACGCTCAAACCCGTCGAATACAGGTTCGCAACTCGGTCGGAACAGGTCCGCGTCAACACCTCTGGACCAAATACGAAGGTTCTTGAAGCCTTGCTCTGCCAGCTCATCTTGCATAGTTGCGGTTGTTACCAGCAGATAGTCGGCGGGAGCATGGAACCATCGCAGCCAGCCGTATGTCCATTTTTCGGGGATTCCGAAGCGCAGCCGAATGTATTCGGGAAACTTGGTGTTGTAGTTGGTGGTGAAGTGCAGCTTGCGGGACTTGCAGTGCAAGCGGGCTGCCACTCCGAGCGGTCCTTCAGTTGGAAGGAATATGTACTCCGGCTGCAGCCTGTCGATCATCCTGCCCAGCTTGGGCCAGATGTTAAGCCCAAGACTAATGTCCGGGTATGTTGGACATGGCACACCGAAGAACTGGTCGGGAGTAATCATCGTGACATTGTGTCCGAACCGCGATAGGTGGCTTCCTATGGTGTCGATTGTGCGCACAACACCGTTGACTTGCGGATGCCAAGCGTCAGTTACGATGAGGATTTTCGCGGACATGTCCGTATTCTGTTTCCGAGGGTAACTTCCCTGCTCAGGTGGGCGATAGCGCAGGCTTCTTATGTGCTGAGTCTGTTGGGGGTAGCCTGCTCAAAGTCGGAATGATACACGACATCAACCTGTAAGGAAACAATAACGGCTGACGCATCAGCCATGGGTGCAATCCATCTAGTCAGAAGCGAAAATCGCGGCTGAGGATACGGCTGGGGAAGGGGTGAGGACTTCCGCGCGGGTCATGGAGTCATGATGTGAGAGTTCACGGATTATTGCCGCGGCGCGCTGCGGGTAATCGGTGGTTACCATATCAGCTCCCCAGACTATAACATTCCTGATAGCGTCTGAGTTATTCACAGTCCAGAAGCCGGTCAGGATGCCTTCCGCTTGAGCCTTTGCCATTGCCTCTCTATTGGATACTGCGAACTTGCCGGGCAACAGAGCATAGGGGTTGCGAATGTTGAATCCGGTGAAACGCTGGAGGTTGTGGGCGAGCCGATCCCACCTGTGGTTGTAGTTGATGGTGAAGCGCTTGTCTTGTATCAGACCGCGTAGCTTTTCATCTCCCATTCCCACCGTGGTCTTTATGTCCTTGCTGTCTGCGGGGAACAGAGATGTAGAAGCCTGAAACGCTATGCTGAGGTCGTCTTCGGACTTCTCCATAATCTCCATCAGCATGCAGAGGTTTCGGCGCCCGTGTATGCCCTGCGATATGACCTGAATAGGCGTCGGGCCGTTGCGCGAGCATATCTCGTACGCAAGCCGGTTGAGCAGGGATTGGGGTGGCAAGACCTTATTGAGCTGGCTCCCGGGTCTCACTTGTTCGAGCAAAGGATGCAGGAGATGATCCTTGAATAAGCTTATCTTGCTTGCAGCGTGGGTGAAGTCAACTCCTACACCGATCAGTGGAACCCCGCTTAGAAGGCGAGACTCGTTCACTCTATCGACAAGGTCAAGGACTTCTTGAAGGGAGGGAATCCTCAGATCTTCTTCGCGCACCGGAAGAAGCAGGATGCCAGAGCCGCGTTCGACATCAGTGAACTCTGAAGGACTTTTTTCGCAACCTGACGGCTTGATCCTTAGTTGTTGCAGTTTCTTCAGGGTAAAGTCGCGCACTCTGCCTTTGCCAAATGTGGTGGCGTTTACAGAGCCGTCGTGTATGACCACAAGTTCGCCGGATTCACTCCCAGGACCAGCTTTGCACTGGTGCACATCCAGCTCGATCATGCATCTTATGTCGGGGTTCAGCTGAGCATAGTTGATTGCCTTCTTGAAGTTTATGAGGGTGTTTGGCTCATCGAACCTGCCGCCGCGATGGGCAACTACAACAAGGTCGCGGATCTTATCCGGCGATGGCTGATTCTCTTTTGCCAAATCTGCATTGGGCGTATAGATAAGCCGCACTCCTATCGTGTCGGGAAAGCTCAAACGATCCCTAATGTATCTCGCGCAGTTGAACAGGCCGTCGATCGAAGATGGGTAAAATAATGACTTTGCGTTAAGTCATTATTCATTATCTGACAAACTGCCGCAAAAGCATAGGTGTATTAGGGTGTGTTGACATTTCATTTCAGCCAGATAAGTGTGCCTACAAAGTGTAGGAAACCAAGGTACATCTTCGCTAACTTGTCGAACCGGCTGAAAATATGTCGATAATGCTTCATCTTATTTATGTAACACTCAACCAGGTGACGCTCTCCGTATAGATGCTCATCGTATTGCAGTGGCTCTGTCCTGTTGGAACGAGGCGGTATCACAGGCGTGGCTCCCATCTCAACGATGCGCTCACGCAATCGCTGTGAGTCATATCCGCGGTCCGCTATCACATAGTCGCTCTCAATGCCGTCTATCAGTTCATCAGCCTGAGTGATGTCGTGTGCCTGACCCCCAGTGAGCGTGAATCTCAATGGATTGCCCAGAGCGTCAACACTCACATGCACCTTCGTGCTGAAGCCGCCTCGGCTTCTTCCCAGAGCCTGCGACTGCTGTCCCCCTTTTTATGCGGGGCACCCGCAGCACAGGGATGCGCACGCACTGTCGTGCTGTCTATTATCAGATGCTCCATATCCGGCTCTTTGGAGAAGTACAGATGCATCTTCTCCCAAACACCCTGCTCGCTCCATCTGGCAAAGCGCCTGTACACGCTGTACCACTTGCCGTATTCTGCCGGAAGCATCCTCCACGGAGCGCCTGACCTGCTCATCCACAGAACCCCTTCTATGAATCGTTTGCAGTCCCGCTCAGACTTGACATAGACGTTGGTCTCCTCTTTCAGGAAATCGAGTATCTTTGACCACTGGCCCAGAGTTAGTTTAGATGTTGACATGCTCCAAGTTTAATACAATTGTCAACACACCCTAGTCATCATAGGCAAGTATTCTCATCAAGTACGCTGTCGGTAAACAGGAGACGGAGACGTAGAATCCGGCAAGTGAATTGCGAGCCAGATTTGTCGAGCCTAATGATCTACTCGCAGCGCGAGGGCAGGATCCGCTTCATAACACCTGATTGCGATGCAGAATCTCAGAGTCTGGCATTAAATCCGGACACCGACGATGAGCGCGAAGCGCCGTCTATTGAACTCATTCGGGTGCGTGGATTAGCGATGACATAATGACGTGTGTTGAGGACGCGCAAGGCCTTGTGCTGATGACCGAGTGGGATGATATAGTTGACGCCAACTTCGCAGACATTTCCCACTTGACAGGACGGCCCTGGCTCTTATTCGATGGCAGGAAATGCCAAGAATCCCCGCGAATTGCATGAAAATGGCTTCGCCTACAAATGGATTGGACGGGGAACTTGCGGCAGCGTTTCCGCGCAAGTCTTAGGCGCGCCGCTTTCACGTTGTGCAGGGCGCATGAATACACAGAGAGGATGCAGAATTGGAACTTGGAACTTTTTCGGTTAGCCTGGCGGTTAAGGATATGGAGAAGTCTCTGGACTTTTACGAGAAGTTCGGCTTCAAAGTTATAGATGGAGGTCATCTGAACGAGGCGTTTGCGGACTCCGAGACAGAGAAGTGGCGGATTCTTCAAAATGAAAGCGCGACAATCGGCCTGTTTCAAGGTATGTTCGATATGAACATCCTGACCTTCAACCCAAAAGACCTTCGCCCAATTCAGGCGAGTCTGAAGGAACAAAGCATTGAGTTTGACTATGAGGCTGATATGACGACATCCGGGCCATGCAGCGCTTCGCTGAAAGATCCCGATGGTAACATAATTCTTCTCGACCAACACTATTAGTCGGCAACAATTTCAGTAGAAGACCGCAGGAGAACAAAATCATGCCTAGCATAGACGAGAGCCTTGCCTTCGCACCCGCATCTGAACTTCGCGCGCTCATCGGCGACAAGCAGGTGTCACCCGTAGAGCTGACAGCTTTATACTACGACCGCATCGACAGGCTTGACTCGCAACTCAACGCCTACCTTACGCTATGCCGAGACGAAGCCATGCAGGCTGCAAGGGACGCCGAGGATGCCGTGATGCGCGGCGATGCGCTTGGCGCGCTGCACGGCATTCCAATATCCATCAAGGACCTGGAAATGTCGAAGGGCATCCGCTCCACGAGTGGCTCGCTCCCGTTCAAAGACCGTATCCCTGATGAGGACTCGATTGTGGTGGAGCGCGTCAAGGCTGCGGGCGCAATTATATTGGGCAAGACGAACACACCCGAGTTCGGGCACAGGGGCACGACGGAGAATCTGCTCGGCGACCCGTGCCGCAACCCGTGGAATACGGCACGCACGCCTGGCGGTTCGAGCGGTGGCGCGGCTGCAGGCCTGGCAGCAGGTCTATCCGCCATATCGACCGGCAGCGATGGGGGCGGATCCATTCGCATACCCGCCAGCTTCTGTGGGCTATACGGTATCAAGCCAACTCAGGGCCGTGTACCTCGTTATGGCGGACGCAACGCACCTATCGTCGTTAATCAGCTTGGGCAGTCGGGGCCCATCACGCGCACGGTGCGCGATGCTGCAATCCTGCTGCAGGAACTAGCCGGTTGGGATGCGAGGGACCCGGGGTCACTGCGTGATACACCGGGGGACTACCTTGCCGCGCTTGACCGCGACATCAGCGGCTTGACAATTGGGTGGAGCCCCGATTTCGGATACGCTGCCGTTGATCCAGAAGTCGTGGATTTGTGCAGCAGCGCGGCGCGAGTGTTTGAAGGTATGGGCTGCTCGGTCAGCGATGGCGGCTTCGCTATCGAATCGCCGCAAGAGCCGTTCCGCATAATATTCGCGTCAAACACATACGCCTCCTCGGGCTACCTGCTGCATGAACGGCCTGACGAGCTGACGGACTACTTCCGCGAGGCGATGGAGCATGGGGCGACGCTCACCGCCGCTGACTACGCCAGAGCGCTTGGCGCGATAGTCGGGTTGAAGGCGCAGTTTGATGCCTTCTTCGAGAGCCACGACCTGCTGCTGTCGCCAACGATGGCGGTACCCGCGTTCGAGATAGAGCAGCATCCCACAACCATTGGCGGGCAGGAGGTTGACCCCTTCTTCGGCTACCTGCCGTTCACATACCCGATCAACGCCATCGGGCATACTGCGGCGAGCGTACCGTGCGGTTTTTCGTCGGACGGCATGCCCATTGGCTTGCATATCGTGGGACGCATGGGAGACGAGGAGACGGTGCTCGCAGCATCGGCGACATTCGAACGAGCGATGCCGTGGGCAGAGAAGAGGCCGCCGGTGTCTTAACTGCAGCGACTTTATGGGGTAAGATAGCCCGAGACATTCCATCAGCATCAAAGGAGTTGCCCCATGCCGAACATCGACGAAAATCTTGCCTTCGTTCCATCATACGAACTTGCCGCGCTGATTGCCGGCAAGCAGGTGTCGCCTGTTGAAGTCACTCAACTCTACTATGATCGAATAGAACGACTTGATTCGCAGCTGAATTCGTACCTCACGCTGACGAAGGACGAGGCAATGGAATCGGCACGGGCTGCTGAGGAGGCCGTGATGCGCGGCGATGCGCTCGGTTCGCTGCACGGCGTTCCCATATCCATCAAGGACTTGCAGATGATGAAGGGTGTGCGGGCCACACTGGGTTCGCTCGCCTACAAGGACAATGTACCCGCGGCGGACTCTGCCGTGGTGGAGCGCGTGAAAGAGACAGGCGCAATCATATTGGGCAAGACGAATACGCCGGAATTCGGCTTGCTGGGCGCGAACGAGAACCGCCTAGGTGACGACTGTCGCAACCCATGGAACACGGAGCGCACATCGGGGGCGTCCAGCGGCGGCGCGGGCGCGGCGGTTGCAGCCGGGCTTTGCTCGCTAGGCACGGGGGGCGACGGGGGCGGCTCGATACGCATACCTGCCAGCTTCTGCGGCATCTACGGCATCAAGCCCACCCAGGGGCGCGTCTCCAGCTTCAGCGGTGTTCCACCGGCAGCGCCGCTGGTGAATATCACCAGCCAGCAGGGTCCGATGTCGCGCACGGTCAAAGACTCGGCGATCCTGCTTCAGGCGCTGGCGGGCTACGACCCGCGCGATTCGTCATCGCTGCGCGCGCCCGTGCCTGACTTCGTCGGCGCGCTGGATGCGGACATCAGCGGGCTGCGTATCGCGTGGAGTTCGGATTACGGCTATGCGGGCGTTGACGCGGAAGTCGTCGAGGTGAGTGCGAGCGCGGCGCGAGTGTTCGAGGGCTTGGGTTGCACGTTGGAGGATAGCAATCTGGCGCTGGAAAGCCCGTTTGAGACATGGTGGGTGTTCTTCTGCGCCAATGTATTCCTCACGCAGGGGCATTTGCTGGATGATCCTTCCGATCCGTTGACTTGGTACGGGCGGATGGCTATCGAGGACGGCAAGGAGTACAGCGCGGGCGATTTCATCAAGGCTATGGGCGCGCGCGATCGCATGATGAACCAGTTCGCCGATGTGTTCGACGACTACGACCTGCTGCTCTCCCCTACGATGGCGACAACTGCGTTCCCGGTGCAGGAGTACCCGCACGTAATAGGCGGCAAGGCGAATGCCAATCGCAAGGGCTGGAGCTTTGTGCCGTTCACGCACCCCATCAATACTATCGGGCATCCCGCCGCAAGCGTGCCATGCGGTTTCTCATCGGACGGCATGCCTGTCGGCCTACACATCGTGGGGCGTAAGGGCGATGAGGCGACGGTCATAGCGGCGTCTGCAGCGTTTGAGCGCGCGATGCCCTGGGCGGACAAGAGGCCGGCGGTGTCGTAGTGCGGCAAACCGTTCTGTGCGGTTTATAAGGACCAAAGAAATGGGGATGGCCGCCAATGAGCGGTCATCCCCAATCTGTCTATGTGGAGTAGAGGTTACTTCGAGACGAAGTCGAACTGCTCGTACAGGCCGTTAGTGGTCTGGACGGGATCGAGGCCAAGCCAGCGGTCCGCGATGGTCGAGTAGGTGCTGCGGAAGTCGTTGGTGAAGTGCATGTCGCCTTCCGACTGCTTGTCGTCATCGAGCGAGGGGAAGTCGCCGTACATGCCGCCGTTGACATCGCCGCCAATCACGAACGAGATGCCTCCTGAGCCGTGGTCGGTGCCAGCGCCGTTGTCCTTGATGCGCCTGCCGAACTCGGAGAAGAGCAGCACCACGACGTCCTTGTCCATGTCGTGCTCTTTCATGTCATCCATGAAGTCGCCGACTGCGCCGGACACATCCTGCCAGAGCTTGGCGTGGGTCGTCAGCTCGGATGCGTGTGTGTCGAAGCTACCGTGCTGCGTGTAGTAGACGCGCGTGCCGAGGCCCGCGGTCATCACCTGCGCGATGGACTTCATGTTTACGGCGATGGGATTGTCAGCGTACTCGATGCTGGAGGAATAGCGCTGCGGGGCGACTCGCAGTACGTCCGCGCCCTTGAGTGCGTCCGTGCCCGTCTGCGAGATAAAGTTGGCGATGATATCGCGCCCACTGCCGCCGTACATCTGGGTGAATGCTTCGAGCGCGAGGTTGCGCGCGGCTTCGTCCTTGATGTCGGGGAACAGTCCGTATGTTTCAAGATTGCCTACCGAAGCGACCGGCACGCCCTTGGCGTACAGCGCTCGCGGAAGGCCGCGACCGAAGTTGACGCCGGTGAGCACGTTTTCCGCCTTCGGGTCGAGTTCGCGAATAGCCCTGCCGAGCCAGCCGTCTTCGCCGACCTGCTCGCTCTCGGCGGTATGCCACACATCCATCGAGCGGAAGTGCGAGCGGTTGGGGCTCGGGTAGCCAACGCCGTTGATGAGCGCGACCTTGCCCTCATCCCAAAGCTCCTTGATGGGAGCTAGCGCGGGGTTGACGCCGAGCTTGTCGTCAAGCTTAAGCACCTTGTCCTGCGGGATGTTGACGAAGGGCCTGTTGTCGTAATACTGCCCGTCGTTGTACGGAATGACCGTGTTCAGGGCATCGTTGCCGCCCGAAAGCTGCAAGACTACCACCGTCTTGTCGTGATGACCGTTGCCGTTAGTCGCCATGGTTCCTCTCCTATTAGGTTCTTGATGCCCTGCTCTTTTTCATTGCTCGTATAATCGCTTACTTTTCGGGTTTCGTCAAGTGGTGGTTTTGATCGGTATTCTCAGTATGTATTGGTATTGGATTTACCCCATCCGCAGGCAGACCAATGCAATAGAATCCCGCAGCATCTCCACACTCTTGGAGTAGCCTTTCGTCTTTCGCATCAGTCTCTTCAGTTTACCCCTCAACACAGAGTGCAAACCCTCGTTCCTGTTCACCTCACTACCCTTGCCAACCTTGTGCCTGTTGCGCGGCAGCCACTCATACACCCTATACGCATCGCTGCGATAACACTCCGCGTCGGGCAGACGCTCATACAACTTCAAAAAGGTAGCCTCGCTGCGGTCTCCCACCTCAAAGTCCACCCACCTGCTGCCGTCAACCTCCTCCACAACCGCCGTCCATACCCACACAGAGCGCCGCTTGCCCTTGCGCCTAGACCCCACATAAGTCCACATCTCATCGAACGATTTGACCTTCGCAGCGCCTTGTCCACCCCGCAGCAGACCACGCTGCCGCGTCAACTCACGCAGCAGTCCGAACGCCGCGCGGACTTTTTTTGACCCAGCTATAAACCGTCTCCAACTTTACCCTCAGCACTCGGCTGATCGCCGAAAACCCCAGACCCTCTATGTACAACTCCAATACCAGACTCTTCACTTTCTCCGACGCGTGGGGACGCTTTGTGTCCGGTATGAAGTGGTACAGACACTGTCCGCATCGATAGGTCTGCTCGCCGCGCGAGCGTCCATACTTGGGCAGCCAGTTGGAGCCGCAGCGCGGACACTGCATATCGTCTCGGTATGTCCTCTGTCTGGCCATCTGTACACCTACACTACACAAGATTTGCACTCTGCTGACATCAGTCTATCATCAATACCAACGCACGTTGAGAATACCTTTTGATCCATTTCTGCTGCACTGCGACTGCTAACTTTCGGCGTTCTCCAACTCAGAGATTATCTTTTCCATACGCGGGTTGAAGACTTTCTTGAACTTGAGGAGGTAGTCGAACATCCACTGTCTTATCTCGTCCAGTTTTTCTTCGGAGTCGTATGTTGATGCCTTCGTGTACACGCCTAAGCTTTTCGCTCCTGTCCGTCTGATGATATGTGTCCCAGATGGCAAAGCCAGTTTCGCTTCTATATCGGGGTCATTACGAAACTTGTTCAGTATCTGATTGTTTCTTGAAGGCCAACCTGGGATGTACACCCAAGCGAAATCACCTTCAAAGCTTGCGGAGTAATTTATCCCCGGAAGTCCCGACGGGAAGGAATGAGCATTTCTTGTCGCAACCCGATGGTAATGTACAAAATCGCTGCTGCTCAAGTCGTCGACCAATGCCTGAAAGAACTCGCGCAATATAGTGCTTTGAATCTTCACAGGTATGGGGACGCCTTCTTGATTCTTTGACCAAGAAGCAGGGTACACCACAGGAATAAACTCAACATGGGCTTCGGACTCTCCCCTTTCCGTAGTTCGCTGTTCCACGCCAAAGACCTGAATGACCTCTGGCGTCCAGCGATTGAGCCAGTCGAGCGCCGAGCGATGTTCTTCATAAAAGGTAGGCGCTACCCAGATCAGTGCATTAGCGTTATGCCAGCCGGCATAGGTTAGGACCTTGCCGAGATGATCGTGGTCAGTCCATTCCAGTTGATTCTCAATGACGACGAGTGCACCGCGTATCGTATCTTCGGCGAGAATATCAACCCTAAAGTGACCAACTTCTGCTTCCTTCTGCACCAGTTCGAGCTTCATGCCCAGCGACTCGCCCAGTGATGGGAGGTGCTTGGCGAGCCAAGGCGTGAAGTCTCGCTCTTCATGCATCCAGACCTGCTTCACAGGCACTTCGTCTCCCGTATAGTATCTACTAGGCGAAATGCCGAATCTCCAGTCAAGCTCCTTGTCGCGCCTACCATCATCGCCGTCCTTTATGAGAAAGTCGCGGCGGTCGCGGTATATCAGGGCACGGTTCAGCACATAGTCGTCTTTCTCAAGGTCTATCTCGGTGCAGGGCGTCATCAGCCAATACTTGTAGTCGCCAATGAATAGGTATCTGTTCTTCATGCTGAAGAATTTGCCGTCAACGCCTTCGCCGGCACAGAATCGCTTGCACACGGCGTTAAACAGTTCTTCCTGCTTGTCCTTCTTGATGACGACATACTCGTGCGGCCATGTTTCGCGGTAGGTGACCGCCTCGCGCCATGGGGCTTGAGTTATTAGTTCAACCAGTTCCATTGCAGTGTCTCCGCTAAATGAGATGATACACCTGTACGCGGTGGCGGTTGCTTTCGGTTACGAACAGCCTGCCTTTGCCGTCAAGGGTTACGGACATGGGAGCCCAGAAGTATTTCTCAATGTGCGAGGATACCTCGTGCGGGTCGTCGGGGTCGAAGAAGTCTATGTCGCGCTCAAGGTCTGCCCTAGAGCGCGCTTCGCCTTCCTCGCTGTTGATGCTCAGGAAGTTGACTGCCCAAGGGGAAAGAGTTGCCTCGCCGCGCAGAAGCTGGACGAAGTTGCCCTCGTCGTCGAACGCCTGCACGCGCTCGTTGCCCCAGTCGGCGACGTACACATTGCCGCTTGCGTCCACGGCGACGCTGGCGGGCTTGACGAGTTGGCCCTCGCCTCGTCCCGGCTCTCCGTAGGACGCCTCGAACTCGCCATCCGAGGAGAAGCGGGCGATGCGGTCGTTGCCCCAGTCAGCGACATATATGTCGCCACTTGGGGCGACGGTTACGCCCCAGGGCATGGACAGCATGCCCACTCCTATTGTGGCGAGAAAGACGCCGGTGGGCGAGAATTTCTGCACACGGTTGTTGTAGGTGTCGCTGATATAGAGGTTGTCGTCTGCGTCGAAGGCGATGCCGCAGGGTCCGTCGAGTTCTCCCTCATTGCTGCCGTGCGTTCCCCAGACGCGCAGGAAGTTTCCTTCGGCATCGAAGGCTGTTACGCGGTGCAGGTACTCATCGCTCAGAAAGATGTTCCCTTCGTTGTCCTTCGCGCCCGAAGTCAGCCAGATGAACTCCCCGTCGCCTTCGCCGTAAGCGCCGAATGTGCCGTAGTATTCGCTGTCTAAGTCGCAGACGGTAACCCGCACGCCCCGGTCAACGCTTTCGAGGGAGCGGTTGACGACGTACAGGCGTCCGTTATCGCCTACTACCGTGTCTGCCGGGTAGTAGAAGCCACGGCCTTCCATCACGGACAGGCCAAGGGTGCGGTCGTATTGTAGGAGCTGAGTTGTTGTAGTTGTGGTCATTGCTCAACCTCAAGTTTTAAGCAGGCAGTTATCATTAACCAGCGAATGCAGACTATTAGAGCAGCACCGACTGACCACTGATAGCCGAAGACTCGTTAATTTCGCTGAAACTCCTGAGTGGCGGTGGTGAGGCGCAGCAGATTGGCGACCTTGTCGCGGGTGCGCTCTTCGCCCGTCTGCTCGGCGAATCGCTCCAGCACCTCGCGCGTCTCATCGGAAACTTCGATGACGCCAAGCTGATCCAGGCATGTGTCAACGATGCGCGCGGGCGAGGTTGCGTATTCGTCCGCCATAACGCCGTCAATCATGGCTTTTACGCCGGGCTTATTCGCGTCGCCGAACTGCTCGGATGCGAAGTTTATGCGCTCGACAAGAGTGCCGGTATCCACCCATTCCATGCCCTGATGCCAACCTTCCACACTGGGAGGGTTGTTGAGCATCTGCCCCATGAAGGTCATCTGCAATGCCCTGTCCATGATTTCGCGGCGCGGCCTGTCGAATTCGCCCGTGAGCCGCAGGACGCCCGCCACGAGTTCGGCGGGACTTTTCACCTTTTCGTATCGAATGCTCTCGTCCTTGAAGAAATCGGATGTGAAGAGTGCGCGCAGCATCTCTTGAATGTCGTAGCCGCCGTCATAGTATGCCTTTACCAGCGTGTCAATCGCCTCGGCGTCGCGCGGCGGCGTGTATGGCCAGGCGGGTACGGGCGGCTCGTCGGCGACGAAGAAGTGGTACATGTGGCGCGCGATGAACTGCGCTGTCGCCTCCTGCTGGCAGATAATCTCGACGATGTCCTCGCCATTGAAGTTGCCGGTCTGTCCGAGGAAGGTCTTCTCGCCTTCGTCGTGGTCTTCAGGGCGGTAGTCGAAGTGCCAGGAGATTCTGCCATAAGGCCAGTCGGAGTCGCGCTCGGAGCGCAGCACCATGTACTCGGTGTTGCCAATCGTCCAACCAGTAAAGGCGCGCGAGGCTTCCTGTATGTCGTCCTCCGAGTAGTGGCCCACGCCCAAGCTGAATAGTTCCAGCAGTTCGCGTCCGTAGTTCTCATTGATTGCGCCGTTATGGTTGTCGTAGTTGTCCAGCCAGACAATCATCGCCGGGTCTTTCGATAGTTCGACCAGCATGTCCTTGAAGTTGCCCAGGCCGTGCTTGCGGAACATGCGAATCTGGTTCCAGAGGACCTTGCCATGGATGACCTTCGGATAGCCTGTGGCGAAGATGCCGTGCCAGAAGAGGCACATCTTTTCCTGAAGTTGCGCTTCCGAGGTGACCATGCGGTAGAGCCAGTTCTCGCCGGATGCACGGGGACCCATCATGCCGGACTGCTCGTGGTGGAAGCGGCGCACCATGTAATCGCCCAGCCAGGGGGCGTTTTCGGGGGCGTCGAGCAATTCATCGACTACGGCATCGTAGCCCTTCGCTTCAAGTGCCTCAAGCTGGGAACGGGTTGCGCCGAACCCTGCTCGTCGCATCAGGTGCGCCATCATCTCAAGGTCTCTCTTAGTCTCCACAACCATAGTGAATGCCTCCTTTATATGTTGTCGTGTCATCGGTGGCTAATCTATGCTAATGTGAGTGCGGCATTCGCCACATTATTGGAAAAAGCCGCTCCTTGACTGTCATTCTGCGCTAGTCAGGGAAGGCAGTTTCCGGCATTATCAGGATTGGCGCGATTATAACATAACGGCATTGCCAGTAAAGGCAGAGATTTAGGCAAAGTCGCCGTAGCGCACATCGTTCGACCAGACCAGGAATAGACAGGACCTATATTCCACATTAGAGAGCGCTGCGGGCGGCAAGGCATGCCGAGACGACTCGCCGGAGGTGCGAAGCATCAGAAAGAGCAGAAGCACAACAGACGACGGCATGAAGAAGGGGCTCTATTACGGCTGGGTTATCGTGTTCGTGATGGCGATGTCGGGCGCGGTGAGTATGGCGATGGGTTCGCTCAATTTTGGCTTGTTCATCAAGCCGATGGGCGACACGCTGGGCATCGGGCGCTCGTGGTTCGGATGGGCGCAGACTTCACGGCAGGTATCCAGTTCGTTCACCAGCCCGGCAGTTGGCTGGCTCATAGACCGCTACGGCTCGCGCATTATGCTGCCAGTCGCCGTCATCGTTACCGGCTGTGCGATGGTCGGGCTCGCATTTATGAATGACGCGAACGACGCATGGATGATGGTAGCCCTGTTCGGCGTTATGGGACTTGTGGGCTTGAGTGGTCCGGGCGCGCTGGTAACTTCGGTGCCTGTGCTCAAGTGGTTCGTGCGCGGGCGCGGCAGGGCAATATCATACATGGCGCTGGGCATACCAATCGGCGCGATGGTCTTTGTGCCGCTGACGCAGATATTCATCGACATGTGGGGCTGGAAGACCGCGTGGATAGTGCTGGCGGCGATGGGCGTGGGTGTCATCGCTCCTCTCGCAGCCATATTCGTCAGGCGACAGCCGGAGGACATGGGGCTGCTTCCAGACGGCGATCCCATCCATGCGCCCGCGAGCGATGACACGGGCGAATCGCAGCCTGTGCCTCAGACACAAGATGAGGTGTCGTGGACGGTGTCTGAGGCGACACACTCGCCTGTTTTCTGGACCCTCGTAGCCGTGTTCAGCATGGTCTCGCTCGCGACGGGCACAGTGGGAGTGCATCGCATCGCGGACTTTGCAGACCGGGGCTTCGACACGACGCTGATTGCTTACGCCACTGCGTTCGACGCTGTGTGCGCGGGCGCGGCTTCGTTTACATTCGGCATTCTGGTCGCGCGCTTCCCTGTTCGTCTGCTTGGCGCGGTTGGCTTCTCGCTGCTGGCGATCGCAAGCGTCATGACTATATACGCAGCGGATGATTTCACCATGTTCAGCTCGATGGCGATATTCGGCCTGGGTATCGGCGGCATGATGTTCCTGCAGAACTTCATCTGGGCCGACTACTTCGGGCGCGAAAATGTGGGAGCAATTCGCGGATTCGCTATGCCGATAAACCTGCTTGTGGGCGGCATCGGCGCGCCCTTAGCCGGCTATGCGCACGATTGGAGAGGCTCTTATGACAGCATGTGGTGGGTTGGCGTTGGCCTGATGATCTGCTCGGCGCTGCTGGTGCTGGCTACGCCTCCGCCGCGGAAGGTCGTGGCCAAAAGTTCGGCAGTACCTGGGGACTGAGGCTTGTGCTGTTGAGTAGAATGCAGGTATGGGCGATAATGCTGGTGTGGAAGCGATAGCTTGCCTTAAGCGAAAGTGAAAGGGTTGCCTGATATGAACGGCGTACACGATATGGGCGGGATGCACGGTTTTGGGCCCATCGAAATCGAGGCAGACGAGCCGGTGTTCCACGAAGACTGGGAAGGGCGCGTGTATGGCATAGTTACGGGCATCCGGGAGGAGCACGATGTCTATGGACCGTATGGCTCGCGCCACTATATCGAGAACATCCCGCCGGCGCACTATCTTGCATCAAGCTACTACGAGAAGTGGATGCTCGCGCTGGAGGCGGCGCTACTTAATAAGGGATTGCTAACGGCAGAGGAGTTGGATGCTAGGACTCGCCAATTCAGCGATGACCCGTCCGCCGAAGTGGCGCGGCGAAACGATGCAGGACTTGCGGAGCGTGTGCGGCGGCGCATCTTTCAGCCACAGCCTCTCGAACAGCAGGCCGCATCGCCTTCGCGCTTTGCCGTTGGCGACGCAATTGTGGTGCGTAACATTCATCCTGTCGGGCATACGCGGCTGCCGCGATATGTACGGGGCAAGCGCGGCGTGATTGCGCGAATATACGGAGCGCAGGGGTTTCAGGACGAGCCTACGATAGCGGACAATAGCCCTCAGCATGTGTACAGCGTGATATTCGAGGCGAGCGAACTGTGGGGCGAGAATGCAGAGGCTAATCAGAGTCTCTTCATCGACATGTGGGAATGCTGGATGGAAGCGGCGGGATAGGCACAGCATAGGGAGAGCAGCAATGAGCGGGAATCATGACCATAACGGTGAGCATCATCCTGAGCCGCAGTCTTACGCTGCGCTGCGAACTAAGGCAATAGAGTCATTGCTTATAGAGAAGGGCTTGCTTTCGACCGATGCGATAGACGTGCGGGTGCAAGCATATGAGCAGGACATCGGGCCGTTGAACGGCGCGAAGGTAGTGGTGCGCGCTTGGACGGACGCGGAATACAAAAGGCGTCTGCTGGAGGACGGGACGGCGGCGATCGCAGAACTGGGTTTCTTCGGCGCGCAGGGTGCGGAGATTATCGTGCTGGAGAACACACCGACGGTTCACAATGTGGTCGTATGCACGCTTTGCTCTTGCTACCCCTGGCCCGTGCTGGGCCTGCCGCCGCGCTGGTACAAGTCGGATGCTTACAGGGCGAGGGTGGTCATAGAGCCGCGAGCCATGCTGCAGGAGTTCGGGCTGGCGCTGGACGAATCGGTGGAGGTGCGTGTGTGGGACAGCAACTCGGATATTCGATATATGGTATTGCCGGAGCGACCGGAGGACACGAAGAATATGGACGCGGATGCGCTTGCTGCGCTGGTAACGCGGGACAGCATGATTGGCGTGGCGCAAGTCAAGACGCCGATGCCGACGGCTTAGGACGGGCGATATGAGCACAGAGCCGAGCGGTCAGATTGCGGATATGCAGGGGGAGCTTGCCCTGCCGCGCAGCAACGGCGAGTTGGTGTTCGCCGCACCGTGGGAGGGACGAGCATTTGGGATTGCGGTTGCGCTGAACGAGGGCGGTGCATACGAGTGGGGCGAGTTTCAGGGCAGACTTGCCGAGGAGATTGCGTCCGCGCCGCGAGATGAAAACGCGTCCCTGTATTATGAACGCTGGCTGGCATCGCTTGAGAGGCTACTGCTCGACCAAGGCATGGTTACGCGCGAAGATTTAGATGCTCGCACCGCCGCTTATGAATCGGGTGAGTTGGATGAGGGCTGATAGGATGTTGTGGTTTGACAGGCTTATCACGAACGGGAACAGGACTCGGAAGGGATGTTTATGAGTGGAGGCAAGATCCACCTCATTGGGCTGGGGCCGGGAGACCGCGCACTACTGACGCCTGCCGCTGCGGGTGCCCTGGAGCGCTGCGATGTCGTGGTGGGCTATGACGGCTATATAGAGCAGGTGCGCGACCTTGTGGAAGGCAAGCAGGTCGTCTCAATGCCACTGGGCAAGGAGATGGAGCGCGCCGCCAAAGCTGCCGAACTTGCAAGCGCTGGCATGTCGGTTGGCGTCATTTCGTCCGGCGACATCGGCGTGTATGGCATGGCGGGACCTGTGTTCGAGCATCTTGCCGCAAATGGCTGGGACGGTGAGCATCCGAAAGTCGAGGTTGTGCCCGCGGTGTCTGCGGCGCAGGCTGCGGCATCCGTGCTTGGAGCGCCTCTGATGCAAGACTTCTGCGCGATTAGCCTGAGCGACCTGATGACACCGTGGGAGACGATACGCAAGCGGCTGGACGCGGCGGCATATGGCGACTTCGTGATTGCGCTGTACAACCCGCGCAGCAAGCGGCGGCGTAGGCAGATTGTGGAGGCGCGCAGCATCGTCTTGGAGCATCGCAGCGCCGATACTCCTGTCGGCATCGTGCGAAACGCATGCCGCCCTGACGAAAAGGCTATGCTGACCACGCTTGGCGAGCTTGAATTACACTTCGACAGCATAGATATGTTCACCACGCTGATTATCGGCAATTCCACGACGTATATTAACGGCGGTCGCATGGTTACGCCGCGCGGCTACATGAATTCGCAAGGATAGACTGGATGAGGGTACTGTCATGACACCCGCCTTCGTGCTTGCGGGCACGCGCAGCGGCGTGGGCAAGACGACCATTGCCACCGGCATTATGGGGGCACTGGCGCGGCACGGACTGCGCGTGCAGCCGTTCAAGTGCGGGCCTGATTACATAGACCCGTCCTATCATCTAATGGCTTGTGGCGTGCCTAGCCGCAATTTGGACACATGGCTGCTGTCGCACGACACGGTGCTGGAATTCTACGGCAGGGCGACGCAGTTAAGCGATGTCGCGGTGGTCGAGGGCGTGATGGGGCTGTACGACGGGCACGCCAACCTGACGGAGCAGGGATCCACTGCCGAGGTCGCCAAGCTGCTGCGCGCGCCGGTGGTGCTGATTGCAAGCGCGGCGAGAGTAGCGCGCAGCATCGCCGCCGAGGTGCTGGGCTTCCAGCAGTTCGATCCGTCGGTGAACATCGCTGGCGTCATCCTCAACGGCGTGGGCAGTCCGCGCCACCTAGAGTTCTGCAAACCGCCGATAGAGGATGCGACGGGACTGCCGGTGCTTGGCTACATGCCGCGACGCGACGATTTGCGCGTGCCTGAGCGCCATCTTGGGCTTATCCCGACCATCGAGGGCGTGGTGGTCGAAGAGTGGTTCGACAAGCTCACCGAACAGGTGGAGCAGACGATAGACCTCGACCGCTTGCTTGAAGTCGCGCGGTGTGCGGATACTCCAAGCGTTGTACCGACCGCTTTCCCGACTGAACCTCAGCCACGCAGGGCACTAATAGCGGTGGCGCAGGACAAGGCGTTCAACTTCTACTATCAAGACTCGCTGGACCTGCTGGAGGCTTGGGGCGCTGAGATTGTTCCGTTCAGCCCGCTTGAGGATGCTGCCCTGCCCGACGGCATTGGCGGCGTGTATATCGGCGGCGGCTTCCCTGAGCTTTTTGCGCGAGAACTCGCTGACAATACATCCATGAAGCAATCAGTCCGCGATGCTCATTTGGATGGGCGAAGGATATACGCTGAGTGTGGCGGGCTGATGTATCTGGGCGAGTCGCTTATCGACTTTGAGGGAGAGGCACATCGCATGGTGGGGCTGATCCCTGCGAAGTCCTCGATGAGTAAAGGGCGGCTGACGCTGGGCTACCGTGAGGTGGAGGCGCTGGCGGATGGCGCACCGCTGGCGAAGGGCGATCAGGTGCGTGGGCACGAATTCCACTGGTCGGTCGCGGACAGCCCGGCATCCGCTGAGCAGGCTGCGTACACGGTTCGCAGCCAGGACGGGCGCATCGAGGGCTTTCGGCGCGGCAACTTATGGGCGTCTTATATCCATGTACACATGGGAAGCCGGCCTGAGATGGCGAGGCGGTTTGTGGCGGAGTGTGGGAGCACCCAGCGCTGATTTAACTGGCTTGGTTAGGCCAATAGCGCAAGGTCAATTGTCGGTGGACGCCGGTCAAACTCCAAGTCATGTCATTCCGGCTGGAAGTCGTCTGATTTTCAGATCTAATGGTTAGCTTAAGTTGGTTTGAGTAGAATGCGTCGTCAAAGAAGGAAATAGGGAATATGACACTTTGCGCCAGATCCGCAGGCGTATCCTCTTTTCTTGGGCTAATTCGTGCAAGATGGGCGCCTATCTTGTTCCGCCAAACATGAACCTCTGGCAGCACTTGACGCACATACTCGCTTGCTTGGTAGCTATCACCCCCGTAAGCCATCCAACCGATGAGTTTGACATAATTGCAGGCTGTTACCGAATACCAGTGAAACGCACAGGCGATAAGGTCCTGTGGGACTTCTGCCAAATCGGGATGGTTTCCGAACATAGAAACCTGGAGATTCTTTGGTAATTTCTCAAT
The DNA here is from genome assembly GCA_965221045.1 of Dehalococcoidia bacterium. Lineage (GTDB taxonomy): Bacteria > Chloroflexota > Dehalococcoidia > Lucifugimonadales > JADFKI01 > Bin90. The sequence goes on along the minus strand of OZ244863.1, from coordinate 2,507,954 downwards.
TACTGTCGCCTCTATTTTCTGAACCTGAGCATCAAGAAAACTTAGACCTTGCGAGAGATAATTCAGAGAACGTATTTCATTAAAGTATCGCTCTAAATCTTCGTCTTGAAGTTCCAATCTATCGACATAGTCTAGTATCATTGTTCCCGTCCCAAAGTTGTTTGCAGTATTTTCTAGATACTCCACATTCCGTACAAATGCACTACAACCTTATATTGAACTCGAGAACCTAACAAGGCTCTTAAATGGAGGCACACATTGAAGGTAACAGACTTTCGGACTATGGTCGTTGAGAATGAGCCGCCGTACATCGGGGGGCGGTATCTGCTCTGGCTGGAGCTGCACACGGATGAGGGGATTTCGGGGCTTGGGGAGCGCATTACAGGCAGCACTTACTCGCGCAGGCTGGGCGATCTGAAGTCGCAGATCAGCCTGATTGAGGAGATGGTTGAGCAGTATGTTGTCGGGGAGAACCCGTTCAACATCGAGAAGATATGGGACAGGATGTACGCCTCGCGGCACGACTACCGACACCCCAGTCTGCATGCGACGCCTGTGTTGAGCGCGATCGACATGGCGCTGTGGGACATCGCGGGCAAGGCGGCGGGGCAGCCTATCTACAACCTGCTGGGCGGCAAGTACCACGAGACGCTGCGTGCATACGCGTACATGCCGGGCGGGTCGTTCAAGGACAACCCGGAAGCTGCTGGCGAGGTGGCGGCGCAGCTACTTGAAGAAGGCAACTCGGCGTGCAAGATTGACCCATTCATGCCGACCTACCCTATCCCGCGCGACATTTCGCTGCCTGAAATCGAGCACGCGGCGAAGATATTCGAGAGTATCCGCGATGCCGTGGGCAACAAGCTGGAGGTGGGCATCGGAACGCACGGTCAGCTGACGACATACAGCGCAATTCGAGTGGCGAAGATCCTTGAGCCGTACCATCCGTTTTGGTTCGAGGAGCCTGTGCCGCCGGAGAACATCGACGAGATGGCGCGGGTGGCAGCGCACACGAGCATTCCTATCGCAAGCGGGGAGCGGCTGGTTACGAAGTACGAGTTCTCGCAACTCATCGAGAAGAAGGCTGCGCAGATTATTCAGCTGGATGTCGGGCAGTGCGGGGGTATATTAGAGGCAAAGAAGATAGCGGCGATCGCGGAGGCGCACTACGCGATGATCGCGCCGCACATGTACTGCGGGCCAATCGCCGCTGCGGCTGCAATACAGATAGACACCTGCTCGCCGAACTTCCTGATACAGGAGGCGAACCAGGGACCGCTGCACAAGATTATCTTCAAAGAGCCGATTGTGTTCGAGAACGGGGTGATCATTCCGCCGACTGGTCCGGGGCTGGGAATTGAGCTGGACGAGGATGTGCTGAAGGGGCGCATCGTCGAGTAGGAACGGGACGAGGCTAACAGGATTTACAGGATACGGGGATTGGAGTAGTAGATGACTAAGTTTGGTGCGCCAGTGAGCTGCTACCTGACGAGGTGGGACGACATCCGCGCGGTAGTGGAGACGATGGAGGCGGGTCGCTGGTATAGCGTGTACCTCGCGGACCACTTCGTGCCACCGAACAGGCCGGGCGCAAGCGAGTCGGAGACGGCGTTCGATTAAGGTTGGATTAACATCGCTGAATTGAATGGACAAACTATTGACACGCTTATTTCTGGTATGTGATACTCACTGCAAGATGAATAACGCAGGCGCTGTATGGTTCTACGATTATTATTACTTTACCGACACAAATACAGTCGGCAGAGGTGACGCGTCTTAGAAATCCGACGCAGGGCGATAGAATAACAGCACTCTCAAACCCCAGCCGACAACGGACTGGGGTTTTTGTTTGCATAAGGGAAATGCGAGAAGGCATCAATCTACAGATTAGGCGGCTTGGCAGCAGAATTGAACAGAGCAGAAGACGCACAGAACAAGGAAAGGGAGGCAACCACAATGCAACCATCACCGGCAAGGGATGTGAACATCGCAAGCACCGAAGCGCTGATTAGCCCCGTTGGGCTTGTCGAAGAACTTCCGCTGACGGCGGATGTGGAGGCGGTGGTGCTGGAAGGCAGGCGGCAGATTCAGGCGGTGCTGCGGGGCGAAGACCCGCGGTTCCTGGTTATCACGGGGCCGTGCTCGGTACACGACGAGGAGGCGGGGCTGGAGTACGCGCATAGGCTGAAGGCGCTTCAGGACGAATACAGCGACCGCATGCTCATTGTGATGCGGGTGTACTTCGAGAAGCCGCGCACGACCGTCGGCTGGAAGGGGATGATTTATGACCCGTATCTCAACGATACCTTCGACATCGGCGAAGGGCTGCGACGCGCCCGACGGCTGCTGCTGAAGATTGGCGAGATGGGCATCTATACGGCGACTGAGTTCCTTGATCCCATCGTGCCGCAGTACCTTGCGGGGCTTGTGTCTTGGGCGGCAGTCGGGGCGCGCACGACTGAGAGCCAGACACACCGTCAGATGGCAAGTGGACTGAGCATGCCAGTGGGCTTCAAGAACGGCACGGATGGGGACGCGCAGATAGCGGTGGATGCGATGATTTCAGCGCAGTCTGAGCACGCTTTTCTCGGCATAGACCACTTCGGTCAGACTTGCATCGTGCATACGAACGGCAACCCTTACGGTCACCTGGTGCTGCGCGGCGGCAAGAGCGGCCCGAACTTCGGCTCGGAGTCCATTGCTGCGGCTCAGGAACTGCTGAGCAAGGCGGACGTGCCATCGCGGCTGCTGGTAGATTGCAGCCACGGCAACTCCAACAAGGACCATACGCGGCAGAACATCGCGCTGAACTCCATTATCGAGCAGCGCATCGCAGGGAACGACGACATCATCGGCTGCATGCTGGAGAGCAACCTGAATGCGGGCAGCCAGAGTCTCAGCGGAGCCCTCGCGGAACTGGAGTATGGCGTGTCAGTTACGGACGCATGCATCGGCTGGGAGGAGACGGAAGAGCTGCTTCGAGAGGCGTATGACAAGCTGGCGGATGTGGTGCAGGAGCCTGTGGCATAGCGGGTGCTACGAAGACGTACAGGACGGATACGATCAGACTTTCCTATCCATTCGTATCAATCAAGGTTTGAAATTGGAGACAAAGCCCCGGCTGGAATGAGTCGGGGCTTTGCTATTTCTGGAGGTTTGCAGTGCAACAAACTGAGCGGACAAGGATACGCAATCATCCTGAGCGAGCGGTGCCTGAGCAGTCTGCGGAGATACTTTCGCAGGGTGTTGTGGCGCATGTGGGGTTTGTGGAAGACGAGCTGCCTCTTGTGATACCGCTGTCGTATCACTATGACAAGGATACGCCGGAGAAGATTTATCTGCATGGCTCGATTCGCAGCCGCGCGATGGAGGTGCTGGCGCGCGGCGCGCCGGTGTGCGTGACGGTTACGCTGACGGACGGGCTGGTGTATTCGCGCAAGGCGATGAACCACTTGATGAACTATCGGAGCGTGGTGCTGTTCGGCAAGGGGCGCGAAGTTATGGACGAAGACGAGAAGTTCGGGTTGTTCGACGCTATGGTGCAGCGGTACTTTCCGGGACGCATGGTTGGCAGCGACTACAACGCGCCGCCATCGGCGGACCTGGGCGTGACGGCGCTGGTGGCGGTCGCAATCGAAGAGTGGAGCGGCAAGCGGCGCATAGGGCCACCGACCGGTCCCGATGACGATGACGCAGATGCTCTGGGCAGCGCCGGGGTATTGGATTTGCGCGAAGTGTAGAATCCTGATTGAAATTCCCATCTGTGGACGTATTGGAATGCGAAAGGATTGACACCCCAAAGTGGCAATGATAGATTGGCGCATGGGTTTATAGGCACTTTAATAGCAGTTCAATATCTAACGCGCAGGTTCGCAGGGAAGGGGGTGCGAGTCCCCCACGGCCGCGCCACTGTGAGCGGTTAGCGTTGCGGCAGTGCCACTGGTTTGCTAATGTGAAGTGACCGGGAAGGCGCCGCAAGCGTGATTAGCCGCGAGTCAGGATACCTGTCTTGTGCGTTGGAAGTTGGCTTCTCGCCGGTGGGAGCGCTTCCATGCCTGCACTTATGCAGCGCGGATTCAGGTTTTGCTACGCTCCGACCTTGATGGTGTCGGGGCGTTTTCTTTTGCGTCGGACGACATGGATGGAAAAGATAAAGATTCTGTAGCAGATGATTGTATTTCTAACTACTTCGGATACGGACATTTTGACGCTGGAGCGCGCGAAGGCGGCGCTGCCTGAGGGCTTGGCCAACACGCTCGCGGTGAATCCATTTGCGCTGGTGCAGGAAGAAGGCGCGTTCGAGAGGTTTGCGCGCGATACGCTGCCGAATGCGAGTCTTGTGCTGGCGCGGCTTCTGGGTGGCGACAAGGCGATGGGCGAACACTTCGGCACCCTGGAATCGGAGTGCAGGCGGCTGGGCATCCCATTGGTGGCCTGCTCTGGCGAGCCGGTGCGCGATGCGGTGTTTGAACGGCGTTCAACCACGCCTGCTATTGTGGCGCAGACTGCGTTTGAGTATCTGAATCATGGCGGCGTTGCCAACCTGTGCAACTTGCTGCAATTCCTGAGCGACGAGGCACTGGGCAGCGAACACGGATATGAGCCGCCAGTGCCTCTGCCGCAGGATGGCGTGTACCGTGCAGGCAGTCTGGACGCCGTCCCTCTCGACGAATATCGCAGGCTGCACTGCGACACAGATAAGCCCACAGCTGCGCTGCTATTCTACCGCGCTCACTGGGTCAGCCAGAATCTTGAGTTCGTGGACGCGATGGTGGATGCGCTTGAACGGCAAGGGTGCAACGCGCTGCCTGTGTTCTGCTCCAGCCTGCGCGAGGATGACGGCGCAGTATTCCGCAAGTATCTGATGGACCCTGACGGCAATGCTGCGGTGGATGTTGTGGTTTGCACTCAGAGCTTTGCCATGAGCCACCATCCGGGTCTGCAATCGAACAATGTTACAAATGAAGACCGGGCAGATGCGAACTGGGACATTCGAGTGCTGGAACAGCTAGATGTGCCAATCTTGCAAGCAATCGTGTCGACCGAGCCACAGGCGATGTGGGACGAGCGGGGCATCGGGCTGAGTCCGCTTGACATCGCTATGAATGTGGCATTGCCTGAACTGGACGGGCGCATCATCACGGTGCCTGTTTCGTTCAAGGAAGTTGTGCCGCAGAACGGTGCGTCCGACATGTCCTCAGACAGGCTCAGCACGAACGGGGCATCAGTGGGCGGTGGAGAATTGCGGCGGTATGTGCCGAACGTCGAGCAGACTGAGGCAGTTGCAGGGCTGGCGGCTCGCTATGCTCGGATGGCGCATACTCCGGCGTCTGAGCGCAAGATTGCGATTGTGCTGAGCAACTATCCGACAAAGGCATCGCGTCTGGGAAATGCCGTAGGGCTAGATACGCCGGCATCGGCAATTAACCTGCTGAACGCGATGCGCGATGCCGGGTACACCGTCGAGGACATTCCGGAGGACGGCGATGAGCTGATGCGGCGGCTGATAGATCGCTGCACTTACGACGCCGACTTCCTGACACCGGAACAGATGCGAAATGCCGAGGGGCGCGTTTCTGCTGCTGAGTACAAGGCGCAGTTCAATGGGATACCCCAAGATGTGCAGGATTCCATGATAGCCGACTGGGGTGAGCCGCCGGGAACTGCATATATGGATGACGGGCATCTGTTCATGGCAGGGTTGCGGCTCGGCAATGTTTTCATAGGGATACAGCCGCCACGCGGGTTCGGCGAAAATCCCATTGCCATATACCACAGCCCGGAGCTTATGCCGACACATCACTACATAGCGTTCTATCGGTGGCTGCGGAACGGCTTCGGAGCTGATGCGGTGGTGCATCTGGGCAAGCATGGCACGCTGGAGTGGACGCCGGGCAAGGGCGTGGGGCTGTCGCGGTCGTGCCTGCCGGAGATATGCCTGCAGGACATGCCGCACTTCTATCCGTTCATCATCAACAATCCGGGCGAGGGCACGCAGGCGAAGCGGCGGACACACGCAGTCATCATTGATCATCTAGTGCCTGCGATGACGACCGCCGACAGCTACGGCGACATCACGCGCTGTGAGCAGCTGATGGACGAGTACGCGCGTGCGCAGGGGATGGACCCGCAGAAGCTTCCGATGCTGCGACAGCAAATATGGGAGGTGGTGCAGCGGGCGCGGCTGAACGAAGACCTGGGCGTGGATGAGATACCCGACAACTTCGACGACTTCATCCTGCATATCGACGGCTACATCTGCGAGCTGAAGGACGCGCAGATACGGGACGGACTGCACACTCTGGGAGAGGCGCCGGAGTCCGAGATGCTAATTGGACTGCTGCTCGCGCTGACCCGGCTTAACAATGGAGATGTGCCGGGGCTGCGGCATGCGATTGGAGATGCGCTGGGAGTTAATTATGCGGCGTTGATGAGAGACAGAAGCGCGGCGGTTAATGCTGATGAGCTGCCCGATGCGCTATTTAGCGCGAATGGGAGTGAGCCAATACGCAGTGCGGGCGATGTTGTGGAGCGGCTGGAGGCGATGGCGCACCTGATGTATGAGCGGCTCGCAGACACGTCATTCGACAGCGATAACATCGAGCGCATCGTTGAGGAAATGATTGGCGATGGCGGAGATGTGCCTGATGTGCTGCGGTACGTGTGCGAGCGCATCTATCCGGCGCTGACAAAGACGACCGACGAGATTGACGCGCTGCTGCGTGGATTCGACGGGCGATTTATTTCGCCGGGGCCTGCGGGCGCGCCCACGCGGGGGATGGCGGGTGTGCTGCCGACGGGGCGCAACTTCTACTCGATGGACCCGCGCAGTATCCCGTCAGAGACTTCGTGGCAGATTGGCAAGGAGCTTGCCGACTCGCTGGTGGAACGCTATCTGACGGACGAGGGCGAATATCCGGAGTCGGTGGGCATCAGCGTATGGGGCACTTCGGCGATGCGGACGCATGGGGACGACATCTCGCAGATTCTGGCGCTTATCGGTGTGCGCCCGACTTGGCAGGAAGAGAGCAGGCGGGTGAACGGTCTGGAAGTGATACCGCTGGAAGAGCTTGGACGACCGCGTGTCGATGTTACGGTGCGGATAAGCGGGTTCTTCCGCGATGCTTTCCAGAATCTTATTGTGATGATGGATGACGCCTTTCACAGGGTCGCCGCGCTTGACGAACCGGAAGAGCAGAACTTCGTGATGAAGCACTACGCTGCTGAAGTTTCAGAGAAGCGCGCAAGCGGGGTGGACACGGAAGAAGCGGAATCGGAGTCGCTGTTCAGGATATTCGGGAGCAAGCCGGGCAGCTACGGTGCGGGCATACTACAGGCGATAGACGACGGGAGCTGGCAGTCCGACGAAGACCTGGCGAATGTCTATACCGCGTGGGGTTCGTACGCTTACGGCAGGCGGCAGCACGGCGTGAGCGCGGTGCGTGAGTTCCGTCAGCGGTTCGCGGCGATCGATGTTGCGACGAAAAACCAGGACAACCGCGAGCACGACATATTCGACTCGGACGACTATATGCAGTTCCACGGCGGGATGATCGCCACCGTGCGGGCGCTGGCGGGCGAGAATCCGCGCCAGTTCTTCGGCGACTCGTCGGACCCGTCGCTGCTGAGGACGCGCGACCTTAAAGAAGAGGCGCGGCGCGTGTTCCGCTCGCGTGTGGTTAACCCCAAGTGGATGGACTCGATGAAGCGGCACGGGTATAAGGGCGCGTTCGAGCTTGCGGCGACTGTTGATTACATTTTTGGGTATGACGCAACGGCGCAGATAATAGACGACTGGATGTACCAGGAAGTTACGGAGCGATATGCGCTCGACCCGAAGATGCAGCAGTTCTTCGAGCAGAGCAATCCTTGGGCGCTGCGCGCGATTGCGGAGCGGCTGATGGAGGCGGCGGACAGGCAGATGTGGGAGGAGCCGCCGGAGGAGATGCTGAACGAGCTGCGGCGGGTTTACCTGCGAACCGAAGCGCTGCTTGAAGAGCGACAGGAAGTGTAAGCGGACGCCTTCTTCCCAGAAACAGGCCGGAAACAGGTGAATACAGATGCCTTACTTTGACAACAACGGAGTTCGAATACACTACCAGATGGATGGCAAGGGAACGCCCCTTGTGCTGATGCACGGCACATCTGGCTCGGTGGGAGACTGGTACGAGAACGGATGGGTCGGCGGTTTTAAAGACGACTACCAGATTATCCTGATAGACCATCGTGGGCACGGGTACAGCGACAAGCCCCACGACGCGGACAGCTACGGGCTGGAAATCTCCGTGTCCGACGTGGTTGGCGTGCTGGATGAGCTTGGCATAGAAAGGGCAAACTACTTAGGCTACTCTATGGGCGGTTTCATCGGCTTTGGTCTGGCAAAGTATGCATCGGAGCGATTGAACGCGCTGGTCATAGGCGCAGCGCATCCCTACGAGCGCAGCATGGCGGCAACGCGCAGGCCCTTCACCAGGAGCATGGCGGCATATCTAAAGCTTTCCATGGCAGGAGAGTCGGAGTCTGCGGAATCCGACTGGTACAGGGTTCGCAAGCAGGCTAACGACTTGAAGGCTCTGCATGCCCTGACCAAAGATCGCCTGGACAACTCCGACATCATCCCGACAATGACCATGCCATGCTTTGTGTATGTAGGCGAGGATGACACCATGTACGAGGACATCAAGCGTTGCGCGGAGCAAATGCCAAATGCTGAGTTTCTTTCGGTGCCAGGGATGGATCACGGGCAGATGAACAAGAGCAGCCACAAGGTCCTGCCCCATCTAAAGAAGTTCCTGAAACGAGTCAATCAGAAAGTGGGAGTGTAGATATCGCAATGCCTTACGCAGATAACAACGGAGTTCGAATACACTACCACGTCGAGGGTGAGGGGACGCCCCTGGTCCTTCAGCATGGACTTACCAGCAGCATTATGCGCTGGTATTCCTTCGGATTTGTCGATGCGCTGAAGAACGACTACAGGCTTCTGATAATCGACGCTCGCGGTCATGGCGACAGCGACAAGATCTACGGCGCCGAAGCTTACGATCAGAAGCTAATGGCTTCTGATGTTATCGCTGTGCTAGATGCCGAAAACATCGACAAGGCCCACTACATGGGCTACTCCATGGGCGGCAGCATAGGCTTCGGCATTGCCGAGTCCTTTGCCGACCGATTCCACTCCCTCATCATCGGAGGAATGCACCCATATCCACTGGATGCCATAGGGCTAGACTCCAGGGTGGAGCGCATCAAGTCCGGTGGAATGGAGGGATACGTTGCTGATATGGAGAGCAGTGGCGAGCCCATCTCATCCGAGCGGAAGGCTCAGTTGCTCGCAAACGACCCTCAAGCCATCATAGGCGCATCTTTGGGACTCAAGAACCGCCCTGACCTATCCCACGTTCTGCCGACTATGACTATGCCCTGTCTGGTGTACGCGGGCGACGCTGATGGCCTGCACGTTGGCGCCGAGGAGTGCGTGAAGCACATGCCCAACGTTACGTGGGTTTCCCTGCCGGACTTAGACCACTCCCAGGCGATGGAACGCAGCGATCTTGTGCTGCCCCATGTCCAGAAGTTCCTTCGGGGGCTTAACGGAATGGGATAACTGACATGGATGCACAAGACAAGTGAGATATGTTGGAAAAAGTACCCGTCCGAGAGGTTTGGCCCAATGAGGCGCAGAACTTCACGCCATGGCTTGCTAAGAACCTCGAACTGCTTGGGGAAGCGTTAGGCTTAGACCTCAACCTAGTGGGAACAGAGATGCGGTCCGGCGGTCTCTTGTTGGACATACTAGCGACTGATGGTATTGGTGCAAAGGTCGCTATCGAGAATCAACTGGGAGTAGCTGATCATAGACACCTTGGCCAGATACTCACCTACGCAGCATGGCACGATGCCAGTACCCTTATTTGGATAACGGATAGTTTCAAGGATGAACATCGCACTACTTTGAATTGGCTGAACCGCTGGACACGGAAGAAAATCGAAGTCTATGGTGTAGAGGTGAGTGCGATTGCTATTGGCAAGTCCATCCGCGTTCCTAAATTTGTCCCTGTGGTTAGTCCTACTGCACAGTCGAAAGAGGCGATTATTGAGTTACCAGCGAGAGTGACAGATTCAGTCAGCGACAAGCAGGGGGTATTTCAGACATTGGTGGACGAGATGCAAGACAGGGGATTCACTGATACTCGGAAGGTTAGAGTCTGGATACAACAATTCGATTCCAAATCAGTACCGGGGCTGACTTATAACGCCGGCATCGAAAACGATCCCAGAGTCTTTATGGATATGAATGATAAGCGCATGAAGGCTCGTGTTTTCAATGCTTTGCGTAGGAACAAAAGGCGAACGAAGCAAATGGAGAAGGAGTTGGGGATAGAGAGGGTTAAGGACGCTAAAATGATATGGGGCAAAGGCAACAGGAACATAAATGTAGCCAGAAAGAAGCCCGAAAACCATCCCATATACTCGGATGATGAATTTGAAGAGATATGGGACTGGATATTTGATTATCTAGTCAAATTCGAGCAGGTTTTCGATGGACGAGTGAGAGAGATAATGGAAAAGCGGGGATGGCTTGAATAGATGAGTGAGGCGATTTTCCCATTCAGCGCGATTGTCGGGCAGGAACGGATGAAACTGGCGCTGATTCTGAACGCCATCAATCCGGCGATTGGCGGCGTGCTGATTCGGGGCGAGAAGGGCACAGCGAAGTCCACGGCGGCGCGGTCGCTTGCGGCGCTCCTGCCGGAGATTGGCGTAGTTACGGGCTGCCCATATAGCTGCGCGCCGGACGCGCCGTTCGCTGGCTGCGAGTTCTGCGCGGGTGGTCAACGACGCACTGTCGAACGGCAGGTGCGGCTGGTGGAATTACCTGTGAGCGCGACCGAAGAGGCGGTAGTCGGAACGCTTGACATCGAAGCCGCGATACGCGAGGGAAACCGTCGCTTCGAGCCGGGCCTGCTTGCATCGGCGCATCGGGGCATCCTCTACATCGACGAGGTCAACCTGCTCAACGACCATGTGGTGGATGTGCTGCTGGACTCGGCAGCTATGGGCCGAAACTTCGTGGAGCGTGAGGGCATATCGTTCTCACATCCGGCGCAGTTCCTTCTGATCGGCACAATGAACCCGGAGGAAGGCGATCTGCGCCCGCAGTTCATTGATCGCTTCGGGCTGGCGGTGGAGATCGACCACATCCGAGACGCCGAGCGGCGGGCGGATGTCATTCGGCGACGCATTGCATACGAAAGCAATCCCGGAGCATTCCAGGATGGATGGGCTGATACGGAAGCAACGGAGCGCGAGCGCATCGCGGACGCTAAAACCTTACTGCCGTCAGTGACGGTTGAAGACGGCATCCTGATATTCATTGCGCGGCTGTGCGCCGAGCATGAGGTTGACGGGCTGCGCGCGGATATCGTGATATACAAGGCGGCGCAGACGCTTGCCGCCTATGAGGGAAGGACGAGCGTAATAGTCGACGATGTGCTCAGGGTGGCGGAAATGGCGCTGATGCACCGAATGCGGAGGCAGCCGTTTGACGACCCGGATATGAACAGCGAACAGCTACAAGAGATGGCACAAGACATCCTGAACTCTACTCCGCCGGATGCGCCACAACCGGATATGGGCGATGTAACGCCGCCGGAAGCACCGCAGGACGAAGAGCGGCCGGATTCGGGTGCGGACGAGGATGTGTTCAGCACGGGGGAGTCGTTTCAGGTGAAGCCGGTGAACCTTGATGCGTTGGACAAGCGGGCGCGGGCGAGTCATGGCAGGCGCACGGTAAGCCGTGTGCGCGACCATCGCGGACGCTATGTGGGCGCGGCGATGCCGGATGGCAAGGTTACGGACCTTGCGGTGGATGCTACCGTTCGCGCTGCATCTCCGTTCCAGCTTCGACGCGGAGGGTTCACGGACGGCAGCCTTGCGCTCAAAGTCGAGGCTTGGGACCTGCGGCAGAAGGTGCGTGAGTCGCGCGTGGGCAACCTTGTGGTGGTCCTAGTGGATTCGAGTGGCTCTATGGGTGCGCAACAGCGTATGGTTGCCGCAAAGGGAGCGGTCATATCGCTGCTAATGGACGCATATCAGCGGCGCGACCGCGTAGCGATGATTGCGTTCCGAGGCACGAAATCGGAGGTGGTGTTGCCGCCAACGGGCAGTCCCAAGCTGGCACAGCAACGTCTCGACAACCTGCCAACTGGGGGCAGGACGCCATTGGCACAGGCGCTCGTAGACGCGCAGCGACTCATCAGGCAGCAGCGACAACGCAGCCCTGACACGCCTCCACTCCTTGTCATAGTGTCGGACTGCCGCGCGAATGTCGGAATGTCCGGCAACGGCGACCCTTACGCCGACGCGCTGAGAATATCCGAGGAGCTGCGGCAGGACAAGGTGCATTCCATCGTGCTCGACCCCGCGCCGCGCTCAAACCGTTTCGGGCTTGTGGAGCGTGTTGCAGATGCGCTCGGCGGAGAGTATATCCCGCTTACTGAACTGCGGGCAGACGCGATACGAAAGGCGGTGCGGTACGCGCAAGACGAAGTGCAGGGCTAACACTTATGATCGGTATCATGAGCATCGGGACGGACGAGACGCTACTGCGTGATAATGATACGGTTACATGATAGAATCCGCGAGGAAGTACAGAATATTTCTTCGATACGCGAAAGGATGGTACAGAAATGACCACAGTGGCAAGAGAGAGCGGGATCCTGTCTCGCAAGGCAATGGGGCTGGCTCCGTGGATTGGCGGCGCGGCGCTGCTGCTGTATGCAATGGGCTATGTTGACGGCGGCGTCCATGCAGCGGCGTTCATTGGGGACAAGGGCCTGGTGATGAACTATGCGCACGAGTTCTTCCACCATGCGCGGCACGTCGCGCTGATGTGCCACTAAACAGTTTTCAGTATTCAGTTATCGGTTATCAGTCTTAAGTTTTACTCGATACTGATGGCCGACAACTGAATAATGGAGGCTTGGTATGCAGCGGACGATCATACGCGCTGTGCTGGTGGGGATTGTGGCAGGGCTGATTGTGGGTGTGTACCACAACATCTTCACCGTACCAATCATTGAGCGCGCGATTGTGCTTGAAGAGGAGCGCGCCGCCGCGGCATTGCCCGCAGGCGCACCGACAGAAGACGAGCCTCCCCTGGTTTCTCTCGGAGCGCAGCGTGTCGGTCTGGCAGTTGGCATGGGCGTGTTAGGCGCGATATTTGGGCTCGTGTTCGCTGGCACTTACGGACTGCTGCGCTGGGCAGTTCCCGACTGCAAGCCTATTGCGATGGCCCTAATTGCGGGATTGCTGGGGTTCTGGGCGCTGTCTTTCCTGGTCTCAGTGAAGTTCCCGTTCATGCCTCCGGGTGTGGGAAGCGAGGATTCCCTCGTATTCCGCCAGGGATTTCAGTTGCTCTTCTACATCCTGTCGGCGCTTGGAGTTGCTGGCGTGATTCTGGCTCTTAACGAGATCAACAGCGGCGTTGAATCGGAGACGACGCGGCATCTTCTGTATGCTCTAGCAGGGCTGGTGTATTGCGGCTTCTTGCTGTTCATATTCTGGCTTGTGCCGGGCAACCCTGATCCCGTTGAGGTGCCCGCAGGCTTATTTCTGCAGTTCAACAACGTATCTCTGATCGGACACCTGCTGACCTGGGGATTGATGGCGGTGGGGTTCGCGTATCTGCTGAAAAGAGACCAACTTGCCACAAGAGGCTGACAGACTAACACTCGGAGGCAACTATGACCACTGATTCCGCCGCCGCGAACGAAACTGACACGACACGAGAGCACCAACCCGTAAAGGGTCCGCGCATCAAGAAGGGCTTGGTCGTCGTGAACACGGGCAACGGCAAAGGCAAGACGACGGCGGCGCTGGGGGTGCTGTTCCGCGCGTGGGGCCGGGACATGCGCGTGGAGATGTTCCAGTTCCTGAAGCATACAGGGTCGCGCTTCGGCGAGAGCCGCGCCGCCGATAAGCTGGGCATCCCAATGAGCGCGATGGGCGATGGCTTCACGTGGCGCACCAAGAATATGGATAGCACGCAGGAGCTCGGACGCGCGCAGTGGGAAAACTGCAAGCGCGCCATCCTGTCAGGCGAGCACGATGTCATCATCCTGGACGAGTTCACCTATCCACTGCACTACGGCTGGATTCCGGTCGAAGATGTAATTGAGACGCTGAAGCAGAAGCCGCACATGCTGCATGTCATTATCACTGGCAGATATGCTCCGGATGAGCTTATTGAGTTCGCGGACCTGGTAACGGAGATGCGGGAGATAAAGCATCCGTATCGAGAGCAAGGGATCAAGGCGCAGCCGGGCTTAGAGTTCTAAGTTATCAGTAGTTAGTAGTTAGCGCAGGTTGAGCGATGGTAGAACAGTACGAATACTATGACGAGGACTTTGACAATGCGCTTGTGAGCATGCTTGGCGAGGCGCGTGAGAGCGGCGCGGAAAGCCGGCGCATTACAGCGAAGGAGCTGCATGCGAGCGTGGTTACATCGCGGAAGATGTATATGCGCATGACTTGCGATGCAATGTGGAAGTTGTGGAAGAAGCAGGGAGCATACGAGAGCCGCGTGGTGTACACGCCCGCGAGCAATCAAGGCTCCAAGCTGGAGATTGAGTACGAATCGTCATAGCATCTATAAATGGTGCTTGTCTTGAATATCGCCGAAAGAATGGATGAAATGGGTCGGACACTTGCGGACGTGATAGCGTCGATACAGCCTGCGGACGCGGGTGCGATGCGGCGCGCTCAAAGTCGTCAGGGTAATCTGACGAAGCCGCCCGGAAGTCTAGGTCGGCTTGAGGATGTGTCGGTGCAGCTTGCGGGCATATTCGGCAATGAGCGTCCCGCTATCGAAGGCAAGGCCGTTATTGTCGCGGCTGGCGATCACGGTGTGGTAGCCCAGGGCGTAACGGCGTATCCACAGGAAGTTACGGCTCAGATGGTGCTCAACTTCTTGTCGGGCGGCGCTGCGGTGAGCGTGATCTCCAGGCTGTTGGGGGCGCGGCAGATTATCGTCGATGCCGGCGTCGCGGCTGACCTGCCGGACCATCCCGAACTTCGCTCGGTTCGCATTGGCAAGGGCACGGCTGATATCAGTGAGGGGCCTGCAATGTCGCGTGAACAGGCGGAACAGAGCGTTCTGGCTGGCATCAACGTCGCAATTGAAGCGGCAGAAGCGGGCGCAGACCTGATCGCCGCCGGTGAGATGGGCATCGGCAACACGACTGCTTCAAGCGCTATAACAGCTGCCTTCACGGGTGAGTCTCCACAGGAAACGACGGGGGCGGGCACAGGCCGCAATGCCGAGGAAATAGCGCAAAAGGCGGCGGTCGTGCAGCGCGCGCTGGACGTAAACGCGCCGGACGTGTCGGATGGGCTGGAAGTGCTGGCGAAGGTTGGCGGATTCGAGATTGGTGTGCTTGCTGGTGTGGCGCTGGGCGCGGCAAGCATGCGGCGAGCGATCATCGTGGATGGCTTCATTTCCGGCGCGGCGATGCTCATCGCACAGGCGCTTTGCCCGACTGCGCGCGACTATATGATTGCGTCACACCGCTCCGCCGAAAAGGGGCATGGGATAGTGCTGTCGTACCTCAAGCTGCTGCCTTTGTTGGAGCTTGACATGCGGCTTGGCGAGGGTAGCGGCGCGGTGCTTGCGATGCCCATCGTGGAGGCTGCGGCGGCATGCCTAAGTGAGATGGCGACCTTCGGCGAGGCGGGCGTGTCGGACCGAGACGACAACGAGGTTGAAGCGCCAATAGGACAATGATGAACGGACTGCGGTCTGCCATCGGCTTCCTGACCATCCTGCCACTTGCGCCTTCCGGCGCGCCCGGTTCTTTGGTTTCAGCGCGGGGTTGGTTTCCACTTGTGGGGCTGCTGCTGGGATTGATACTTGCCAGTCTTGAGATCCTTAGGATGCTGATGCTGCAAGCGGGATCTTCCGGGTGGTACGGGTATGCGCCCCTCCCGGTGACCTATCCTGTATTCCTCAACTATACAATTCTGCTATGGTCGGTACTCCTGGTGGTAATACTGGTTGTACTGACGCGCGCGCTGCATCTCGACGGCTTCATGGACTCCTGCGATGCGCTGCTGGGTGGATTTGACCGCGAACGGCGGCTGGCGATACTGCGCGACCCGAATGTGGGAGCGTTTGCGGTCATCGGCGTCGTGTGCCTTTTGCTGATAAAGGTGTTGACAATCGCGGGACTACCGCCCGCAATTCCGGTGCCGCCACCTGGAATCTTGGAACTGCCACCCGAAGGATGGTCGGTCAGAATACCGATGCTGCTTCTGTTCCCGTGCCTCTCGCGCTGGGCGATGCTGCTGACGATGGAGCTGTATCCTTATGTCCGAAGTAACGGGCTTGGGACCGCCTTCTTCGGTGATGGCGAGAGGCGTGTTAGGTGGCAGCTGATACTCGGCCTCGCGTTCACGCTGATCGTGAGCGTTGCGCTGGCCGGTATGGTCGGCCTCGTACTTCTCGCGGCGGCATGCGCTGTGGCATGGGGCACCGGAGCGTGGGCAACGCGACTGCTCGGCGGCGTAACCGGCGACATATACGGTGCGGTGAACGAAATGACAGAGGTAGTGGTCCTTCTGATGGTACTGATGCTGATGGCAGCCGCGCCCTTCACGTTATACTCGCCGTTGATTGAAGCAATATGGTCAGTTATGCAATGACTTGGTGGCTGCCTTGGCACCCTGACTGGCAGATCAACGCTGGCGTGTTGCTGCTTGCGATTGCGCTGGACATTGCGCTTCCGGAGCCACCGAATGTTTTTCACCCCGTCGCATGGATGGGTAAAGTTATCTCGTGGATGGAGCGGCTAACAGAGGGGTGCGGCGATAAGGCGGCGCTGGTGATTGGCGCAGGTATGGCGGTATCGGTGCCCGTATTGTTCGGCGGTGTGGCGTGGCTTGCGGCAATCGGGCTGCGCGAGATTGGCGACATCCCTTTTCTGATTGGGTGCGCTATTCTGCTGAAGACGACCTTCGCGGTGCGGGGGCTTGGACGGGCGGCTCGTGACACGCAGCGCAGCATCGAAAGCGCAGATATTTCGGATGCGCGGCAAAGTCTCAGGAGTCTGGTGAGCAGGGACACCGCTGCGCTGTCCGAACCACTGGTCGCGGCAGCAGCGATAGAATCAGTCTCTGAGAATACGACTGACAGCTTCATCGCGCCCTGGATCGCGTTTGCGCTGCTTGGTCTGCCGGGCGCGTTCGCCTATCGCGCAGTGAACACGCTGGACAGCATGATAGGCTATCGGGGTAAATACGAGTATCTTGGCAAAACGTCCGCGAGACTGGACGATCTACTCAACCTGATTCCGGCACGTATTGCCACTAGCCTGCTGCTGCTGGCTGGAATAGTTACTGCAGGATGCAGCGCGAGGCAGGGTTGGCGTACTGCGCTGCGTGAGCATCGCATCACGGCAAGCCCAAACGCGGGCTGGACTATTGCGGCTGCTGCCGGGCTGCTCGGTGTGGCGCTGGAGAAGTCGGGGCACTACTGCATAGGCAGCGAATACGACGAGCCGGTCGCGTCGGACATTGGGAAGGCGGCACGGCTGATGTATGTCGTGGCGGCGCTGGGCGTGGTTGTGGCTGTGGGGGTTATTGCGGCGGTGGGTCTAGCATAAGTGTGGAGGACGTTTTGTTCACTGAAAGGGGAGGATTATGCCTTTTGCTAGAGGAATAGGACCTCTGGAGCTAATAATTATTTTCGCCCTCGTCTTGTTCTTCCCAATAGTCTTTGGGAGTACGTCCGCAATTGTTGCATCGCGGAAGGGACTGAATGGCTTTCTTGGGTTTATACTGGGAGCGGTGTTGGGAATTATCGGCTTGGTCATAATTTTGATTATTCCGCGCAAAAAGTAGGACAGGGTCATGACACGTCCCGTACATGGCGGCACGAACATCGCCGAATTGCGCTTGCTTGGGTTGCGTCCCGAAGATGTGCTCGACTTCAGTGCGAGCATCAATCCGCTGGGCGCGCCGCAACGTGTGATTGAGGCGATGAGCAGCGTTGACCTCGCCGCGTACCCTGATACCGAATGCACGGATTTGCGGGAGACTCTGGCGTCCCGGCTTGGCGTTTCCGATTCGCATATTCTGGTCGGCAACGGTTCAACGGAGCTGATTCATCTGACTGCGCGGGCGTATCTTGATGCCGACGATAGTGCTGTAATCTTTGCGCCGACGTTTGGGGAGTTCGAAGCGGCGTGCGCCACGCAGAACGCGCAAATGGTCAGCATAGTTGCTGGCGAGACGAACTGGTTCACGTGGGATATCGCAGACGCCGCAAGGCTTATTGCGAAGCAATCGCCCTCGGTGGTCTTCCTCTGCAACCCGAACAATCCGACAGGGCACTATCTGAGCAAAGAAGATGTGCGGCAGATAGCATGCGCCCTACCCGACCACTCGCTCTTGCTGCTGGACGAGGCGTATCTGCCATTCGTCGATGCGCGCTGGAACTCGCTGCCTTTGCTTGATTTGGGCAATGTCGCGTTACTGCGCTCGATGACGAAGGACTACGCGTTGACGGCGCTGCGGCTTGGCTATATGCTTGCGCCGCCCAATGTCGTCGAGCGTGTCCGGGGGCAGCAGCACAGTTGGAGCGTGAACGCTCTGGCGCAGGCAGCGGGAATTGCGGCTCTTGCTGACGAGGATCATGTGAATAACGGGCGGAAGGCTGTGCAAGTCGCAAGGCGCTACATCATGGCTGAACTGGATGCGCTGGGGCTGCATTACAACCCGCCCACCGCAAACTTTGTACTTGTGGAAGTGGGCGACGCCCGCGCGCTGCAGCGTACCTTATTGACACAGTATCGCATCGGTGTGCGGGATTGCACTTCATTTGGACTGCCGCAACACATCAGGATCGGCATAAGAAAGATGGATGACTGCAAACGACTGGTCGCCGCACTACGTAACATATTGGAGCAGAATTCATGAACAGCAAATGGTTTCTGGTAAGGCACGGGGAAACGACATGGAACGATGAAGGGCGCGCGCAGGGACAGTCGGATACGCCTTTGAACGCAAGAGGACGCGCACAGGCAGCTCTTACCGGAACGCGACTCGCACCACTGGAGTTCGAGGCCGCCTATTCGAGCGACCTCCAGCGCGTGGTACACACCGCCGAAGCCATCATGGACGGCAGAGATATGCCCTTCACCAAAATGAAGTCGCTGCGTGAGAAAGCTTTTGGCGAGTGGGAAGGGTTGACCTTTGAGGAAGTCGAGCGCAGCCACCCCTCGATGTTCCGGCGGCTCTTCGACGAGGATATTGAGTTTGCGCCGCCCGGCGGCGAGAGCGATATTCAGCTTTACGCCCGCATGAAAGCGACAGCTGACGAGCTGATTGAGCGCCACGCGGACAGCCAGGGGAACATCTTGGTTGCGGCACATGGCGGCTCGCTGCGGGGGCTTATCGTGGCCCTGATGGGTATGCCTGCTGAGTACATGTGGCGGCTGCGCTTGTCGAATTGCAGTATCACGATGGTGAATACCTTCGACGGGGGCGCGGCTCTGGAACTGCTGAATGACACGAGCCATCTGGGAGATGTGATAAAGGATGTCTTTGCCGACGGACAGTAAGAATATGGGCAAGGTGCTGATGGTGCAAGGCACCACGTCACACGCCGGCAAGTCATTGATGGCGACGGCGCTGTGTCGCATCTTCGCGCAAGACGGGTTGAGGGTTGCGCCGTTCAAGGCGCAGAATATGTCACTCAACTCGTTCGTTACGCCGGACGGCGGCGAGTTCGGCAGGGCACAGGCGGTGCAGGCGGAAGCGGCGAGAGTCGCCCCCACAGTCGAGATGAACCCTATCCTGCTCAAGCCGGAAGGGCATCGCAAGTCGCAGGTAGTGGTAATGGGCAAGCCGATGGCCGTAGCATCCGCGCGCGAATACTACGAGATGAAGCTACGGCTGTGGCCTCTTGTTACACGGGCGCTGGACACTCTGCGGGCGCAGTACGACATCGTAGTCATCGAGGGCGCGGGCAGCCCTGCGGAGATTAACCTCAAAGAGCACGAGATTGTGAACATGCGCGTGGCGCGCTACGCTAACGCCCCTGTCATCATCGTTGGCGACATAGACCGAGGCGGCGTCTTCGCATCGCTGGTTGGCACAATGGTGCTCCTCGAACCCGAGGAACAGGAACTGGTGAAGGCGTTCGTCATTAACAAGTTCCGTGGCGACCCATCGCTGCTGGATTCTGGGTTCGATATGCTGCGGGAGCGAACCGGAGTCGGCGTTGCGGGAGTAGTACCATGGTTTGACGACATTCACATCCCTGAGGAGGATTCGCTCGGGTTGGACACTACGCAGTCGCAGCCGGACACCAGCTACGACGAGAGTCTTAACATAGCAGTAGTTCGATTGCCGCACATCGCAAACTTCGACGACTTTGACCCGCTGCTGCGAGAGCCAAGAGTACGCCTGCGCTTCATAAGTAATAGAGACGATCTGGGCGTGCCAGACCTGATAATCCTGCCCGGTTCCAAGACGACCGTTGCCGACCTGGAATGGATGCGACAGAGTGGTATCGCCGACTCTGTAACCGCTCTACGACGCGCGGGAACCCCTGTTATCGGAATCTGCGGCGGATACCAGATGATGGGCGAGCGCATTCTTGATCCTGATGGTGTTGAATCCCATAGCCCGGAAACGCGAGGCCTGGGATTACTGCCGCTTACGACCACGTTTGCCGCGACCAAAACAACGCATCAGGTGCGCGGCAGAGTAGCATCGCGAAAAGGACTACTTGCGGGCAGCAGCGATGGAATAATCACCGGCTACGAGATACACATGGGACAGACTTACGGCGATGCGGGCGCGCCATTTCGCATTACGGAGCGGTCGGGCAGTTTGACCGACTCTCCGGACGGCTCGCTCGACGACGATGGGCTTACGCTGGGCACTTACATGCATGGACTGTTCCACAACCACAACCTGCGCCATTCCCTGCTGATGAATCTGGCGCGGCGCAAGGGTGTCAGTCTGCATGAGAGCGCAATTCTGGACCTTGATGCGGAGTACGACAAGCTGGCGGACCTTGTGCGGCGGAGCGTGGATATGGAAACTATCTACGAGATGGCAGGCCTCGACAGTCGCAGTGCCAATATCGGAACAGACATCAGTATATAGATGGCGGGCATGGTGTCAGAACTCATCCTGATAACGGGCGGCGCGCGCTCAGGCAAGAGCGCGTTTGCGGAACGACTGGCTTTGGCGGGCGAGCGTGTGCTGTTCGTCGCTACGGCTGAGGCGCTGGATGATGACATGGCACGCCGAATATCAGCGCACCGCAGCAGTCGCCCTGACGATTGGGATACGCTTGAAGAGCCGCGCAGCCTAGCCGAAGCAATCCGCGACAAGACGACCGGCCAGGCCTCCGCTTACGACACGATTATCGTGGACTGCCTGACGATGTGGGTCAGCAATCTGTTGCTGCTCTATGAGGGCCAAGGGGACGCAGAAGTAAGAATGACTGACGCGGCACGGGGGCTGATTGAGGTCTGCGAAGCCTCAAGCGCCCGCTGGATAATTGTTACCAACGAAGTTGGATTGGGCATAGTGCCGTCATCATCGCTGGGGCGCGCCTACCGGGATGCGCTAGGTCGCGTGAACTCGCTGGTAGCATCACGCGCCGACAAAGTGTATCTTATGGCGGCTGGGCTTGCGCTGGAGCTGAAGGCTCTCGGCGCGCAACATCTCAGCGAAATGGACACGGCATAACGAATGACACAAACGACAAAGGCGGTCGCAAAGGCGACGGCACGCGCTCCAGGCAGTTGCGGCGAACTGGCGCAAGGCATGCTTGACGACGGCTACTTTCTGGTGAGCTGCCCCATCGACATGTACTCCACTGCGACAGTCGCACTCTCGCCCGGCAGCGGTAGAGTCGACGCGCCTGTGGATGCACCGAAATCAAGACAAGCCGTAGAGTTGACGCTGGCGCATTTCGGCACGCGCGACGTGGATGCACGACTGAGCTTGTCAAGCCCGCTGCCGCGCGGCAAGGGCATGGCGAGCAGCACAGCCGATGTATCAGCGGCGATTGCGGCAACTGCGACGGCGTTGGGAATGGAACCGGATATGCCGCCCACGCAGATAGCTCAAATCGCGTTATTGATAGAGCCAAGCGACGGCGTAATGCTGCCGGGCATCGCAATCCTTGACCATAAGCGGGGCAGCATTGCCAAGACGCTTGGAGCGCCGCCGCCCATGCGCGTGGTGGTGCTCGACTTTGGCGGTGGTGTTGACACGCTTGCGTTCAATGGAGTGAACAGAGATGCCACTCTGAAATGCCTGCAGCCACAGTTAAGTGAGGCATTGGCGCTTATCGAGCAGGGCGTTCGCAATGCCAGCGCGGCCGACATCGGCGCGGGCGCGACACGCAGCGCAGTTGCCAACCAGCATCTGCTCTACAAGCCGCAACTGGATGCCGTGCTGCAACTTGCCCGTGATGTTGGCGCGGTAGGCGTCAATGCGGCGCACAGCGGCACGGTATTGGGCTTGCTATTCGAGGACGACGTCGCGCTTGCGGAGAATGCTGTGTCCCAAGCGTGGGAGAATTTATTCGGCATACAGAGAATAATGAACCGGCGCATCGTGGGTGGCGGCGTTGTACACATAGACATTTCAGATTTGCAGGAGGCATCCCTGTGGCAAAGATAACCATCGTAGGCGTAGGTCCTGGAGACCCCGACCTGCTGACGCTGAAGGCGCAGGAGGTAATCAGCAACGCCGACTATGTTGCAGGGTTCGAGACGGTGCTGGGCCCGGTCCGACGATGGATTAGCGGCGAATCTATGCCCATGCGCTACCGAGACCAGGAGGATGTGCTGGAACGACTCGCGGCGCATGCCGAGGCGGGCAAGAGGTGCGTGGTGTGCGCCTGGGGGGACCTGAACTTCTCGTCCAAGGAGTTGCTTGACCGTGTGCGGAGGCGCGCCGATGTGGAGCTTATTCCCGGTATCAGCTCAGTGCAGGTGGCGTGCGCACGGCTCGGACTTACGATGGAGACCTCGATGTTCATCACTCTGCACGCCCGGGACGGACATGAAGAGGGGCTGCGCGAACTCGCGGAGATGCTGCGAAACCGCAGGCGCAACCTCATCGTGCTGCCCCGTCCATTCGACCTGATGCCAGCGACAATTGCCGCTAAGTTGCTTGAAGAGGGCATCAAGGCAGACACACCGCTTTGGACGCTGCAAAGGCTTTCGCTACCAGAGGAGAGCATAAGCGAATATACGCTGGCGTCACTGGCGGAGGAAGACGCGGAGTTCAGCGATCTGACGATACTGGCGTTTCCGGCAAATGCCTAGGACTATACTCTGAAATTAAATCTGAGGAGCGATTCTTATGGCAAGCAAGAATCCCGCACGACCTAACCTCGACTTTGCACATTTCATACGGAGTATAGACAAGATATAAGAACAGGGTAAGATGACCGAACCACCCCATCAAGAAGGTCCGGTTATGCTCACCCTGCCCGATGCCATTATATCCGTACTCCGACCATTCTCAACTCTCTTTCGAGATAGAACCTGGTCAAAGGCGCAACTACTGCTCGTCGGCGCCATCCTCGCCCCGCGCAAGCGCACCGTCACGTCAGCCCTGCGCGTAATGGGTCTCAGCGACGATGCCGGCTTCGCGAAGTATCATCAGGTGCTCAACCGAGCTGTCTGGTCCCCGCTGCAGATGAGCCGTGTCTTGCTTATGCTCCTAGTTGAGCATCTCGCTCAAGATGGGGAACCACTGGTGTTCGGGATAGACGAGACGCTGGAACGCAGACGCGGCAGTCGCATCAGCGCCAAGGGAGTGTTCCGAGACGCCGTGCGCTCAAGCGAGTCCCACCTGGTGAGGGCGAGCGGACTGCGCTGGGTCAGCCTGATGTGGCTGGCGCATATCCCCTGGGCGAATCGCACGTGGGCACTGCCCGTTATGACTGCACTGGCTCCGGCAGAGAGCTATCATCAGAAGGTGGGACGCCCACACAAGAAGATCACAGATTGGGCACGACAGATGATTATCCAACTGCGCCGCTGGCTGCCAGACCGGCGCATAGTCGTCGTGGCCGACAGGGGATACGCAGCGCTCGAACTCCTGCACAGCTGCCAGTCCCTGCGCCAGCCAGTCACCTTCATCAGCGGACTCAGGCTTGATGCTGCGCTCTTCGAGCCCGCTCCACCCAGAATGCCCGGTCAGATAGGTAGACCACGCCTGAAGGGACAGCGACTGCCCTCTCCCATCGAACTCCTGGACAACCCCGATGTGTCCTGGACCCGGGTATCTGTGCCCTGGAAGGACGGACCGGCGCGCACACTGGAGATTACATCCGAGACCGCAGTCTGGTATCGCTGGGGACGACCTCCCGTACACATCAGATGGGTGCTGATCAGAGACCCGCTCTGCCAGATGAGGACTCAGGCACTGGTCTGCACCGATACTGAGGCCGATCCCCTTCAGATCGTCCAATGGTTTCTACTGCGCTGGCGCATCGAGGTCACCTTCCAGGAGGTACGCGCCCACCTTGGAGTAGAGACTCAGCGCCAGTGGTCCGACAAGGCTATCTCTCGCACCACGCCTTTGCTGCTGGGACTGTTCTCCTGGGTTACTCTCGCCGCCGGGTTGCTGCGGCAGGAACGCCCGGTTGCCCTGCGTTCGTGCGCCTGGTATGCCAAGTGTGAGCCCACCTTCATCGATGCGATCGCGCTGGTGCGCCGGCACCTGTGGTTTGCTTCTCAGACTTTATCCACATCCCCGTCCGAGTCTGATGTGGCGAAAGTCCCTCTGCCTCTATTCAATCGTCTTGTGGATTCCCTTGCCTACGCAGCCTGAGCGTCTGTATATCTGCTTGCTTCGATTACTCTGATGTACAAAGTCGAGCTAACATCCTGTTTATACTGAGCGACGACCAGGGGGCTTGGGCGATGCGATGCGCGGGCAACGAGGAGATGGTCACGCCCAATCTTGACAGGCTTTCGGCGACGGGTATTCGATTCGACAACTTCTTCTGCGCTTCGCCCGTGTGCTCTCCCGCGCGTGCTTCCATCCTGACAGGGCGCATACCCTCGCAACACGGCGTTCAGGACTTCCTTCGCGCGGGCAACGCTACCTTTCTGCCCGGCGACGGCCTAGAGATAGACTACATCGCGGGGCAGCCGACCTACATCGAGCTTCTTGCGCGGGACGGATATGAATGCGGGCTGAGCGGCAAGTGGCATATTGGGCACGCGGCTTTGCAGCGCGCGGGCTTCTCGTACTGGAATGTGCATGCGGCGGGCGGCGGAAAATACTACGAAGCGCCGATGATTGTGAATGGCGAACGCTACCAGCCCGACGAGTATGTTACGGATGTCATAACGGACAACGCATTGGAGTTTTTAGCGGCGCAGACTGGGTCTGATGCGCCCTTCTCGCTGAACGTGCATTATACTGCGCCGCACGCTCCCTGGGGGCGCGAGGAGCATCCCGATGTTGTATTCGACGACTTCCATGACTGCTGTGCCCTCGACTCGCTGCCGGTTGAGGCGATCCACCCCGACCAGCTTGCTAAAGAGCCTGTGGCTGCAACGCTTGGTGACACGCCTGAGAATCGCAGGATTGCGCTCAGCGGCTACTTCGCAGCCGTAACCGAGATGGACCGCAACATCGGACGGCTGCTCGACTGGCTAGAGGCAAACGGGCTGCGCGAGAACACGCTAATCATGTTCATGGCAGACAACGGCATGAATATGGGACATCACGGTATATGGGGCAAGGGTAACGGCACATATCCGCCGAACATGTACGATACCGCCGTGAAAATCCCCGCGCTGGCATCCATGCCCGGCAGCGTGCCGCAAGACCTCGTTTGCGACCGCTTGCTCAGCCAGTACGATGTGATGCCGACCCTGCTTGGCTATACGGGAGTGGACAACCCGCGCGCTGACTCTCTGCCTGGACGCGACTTCTCGCCAGTGCTGCGCGGCGAGTCACTCGGCGACGGCACGCCGGTGTTCGTGTTCGACGAGTACGGGCCCACGCGCATGATTCGCACGCGCAACTGGAAGTATGTGCATCGATACCCAGAGGGACCGAATGAACTATACGACCTAGGCGGCGACCCGATGGAGGCCGCCAACATCGTTGACAACCCGGCGTATGCAGGCAGAGTGGAGGCGCTGCGCGAGGAACTTGAAACTTGGTACGCGCGCTATGTTGACGAGGTAATGGACGGCACTAAGCAGAATGTCACGGGTAGAGGGCAACTCGGACTCGTCGGCTCGGAAGCATATACGAAGCCTTTCGCTGACGATGTCGAGTTCTTTTACAATCCTCGGCTTTAGCCTTAGTCTCAAACAAGGCGATTGAGGGTTTTCAGTCGTCCTTCTCGGCAGGCGTATCCTGATTGTCCACTTCCAGCCGTTGCTCCAGACGACGCAGCGCGTCCCGCGTCGTGCGGAGTTCACGCAGCAGTTCCGCTCTGGACACGGGCGGTTCCAGCTCTCTCAAGCGTTCAGCCTTCGCTTCGTCCAGATTGTTGATGATGATGGCAATGAACAGATTTATTACGACGAAAGTTCCTGCCACGACAAAGCTGACGAAATACACCCACGCCCACGAATGCAGCTGCATCGCGTTGTCCATGACGACCGTCCAGCCTTCGAGCGTGATGATGTTGAACAGAGTCAGCACCGATATGCCCAAGCTGCGCCAGTGCATTGGATCGTGTTCATGGAAGAGCTGATAGCCGATAATCGCGTAGATATAAACTATGATGCTCATCAGCAGCATGACATGGCCCACGCTTGGAATGGAACGCACGAGTGCCGCTACGATCAGGCGTAGTTCCCTGATTGCCGAAATCAGGCGCAGTACTCGCAGCAGCCGTGCCAGCCGCGCCACCATCGCAAATTCGCCAGTCGCCGGAATCAGCGAGAAAACTATCACGAGGAAGTCAAACACATTCCAACCGTCGCGGAAGTACATGTCCACGCGAGGCGCCAAGGCAATCATCTTCAGAAGCGCCTCGACAATAAACACTCCCAATACGATCTGGTTTCCCAGATGGAGCAGATCGCCATACTGTTGCGCCAGAACAGGGGAAGTTCCTAAGCCCAAGAACACGCCGTTCAACAATATAAGCGCGATGATGGTGTATTCAAAGGACGCCTTGTTGACCAGGCGATCGGCTAACAGGGAGATTTGTTGCATAGTTATTCGGCTTGCATCCTTTTCTTGAAGATAAAATATTAAAACAGTTCAGTAAAGTTTCGCAGAACTCAACGCTTGTATCAACAAGATGGGCAGGCCTTGTGCCATTTGCGCTATAATTGGGCGTGCGGGTTGGGCTGGTCCGAATGCTATTGCGGAGGGGTGGCCGAGCGGCTGAAGGCACCTGTCTTGAAAACAGGAGTAGTGAAAGCTACCGCAGGTTCGAATCCTGTCCCCTCCGCCATATCTGGAGATGATGCCCCACGCTACACCCGTGCTACAAATGTCGATACGGAGCAGCAATAGATGAAAATTCATGAGTATCAGGCGAAGCAGATTCTGAGTGAATACGGCGTGCCCGTCCCAAGCGGCGGTGTCGCAACCACTCCGGAGGAGGCTGCGAATCTGGTTGAGTCGCTCGGTGGACGCGCCATAGTCAAGGCTCAGGTGCATGCCGGTGGACGAGGCATGGCGGGCGGCGTCAGGCTGGTATCTTCGCCCACTGAGGCGGCAGAGTTCTCAGATTCCATTCTCGGCACAAATCTGGTCACATTCCAGACTGGCCCTGAAGGCGTTCCCGTACGCAAGGTGCTCGTTGAAGAGGCGATAGACGTCGCTAAAGAATTGTATCTCGGCGTAGTTATAGACGGCGCTGCCGAGGGTGTGGTCGTCATCGCAAGCGAGGCCGGTGGCATGGAAATCGAGGAGGTCGCCGACAGCAGTCCTGAGAAAATCCTGCGCGCAGTGGTTGACCCCGTACTAGGTTTTCAGCCATTTCAGGGAAGGGGCATCGCCTACGGGCTGAACCTTGATAGCGCGCTTGTCCGACCGGTTGCGACTCTCATCGAAAACCTTTGCCGCGCATTTCAGGAGAACGACTGCTCACTAGCGGAAATCAACCCGCTGGTCATCACCGGCGACGGGCGTGTGCTGGCTGTGGACGCCAAGCTCAACTTCGACGACGACGCGATTTTCCGCCACAACGACCTCAACGAGTTCTACGACGCGGAGCAGGAAGACGCCGGTGAAGTCGAGGCGCGCAAGTACGACATAAACTATGTGAAGCTCGACGGCAGCGTGGGCTGCATCGTCAACGGCGCAGGCTTGGCTATGGCGACGATGGATGTTGTGCTATCCGGCGGCGCAAAGCCTGCCAACTTCCTGGACATCGGCGGCGGCGCGGACGAAGACAAGGTCGCCCAAGCGCTCAACATCGTGCTTGCGGATAGGTCGGTTGAGCTAGTGCTGGTGAATATATTCGGCGGGATACTGCGATGCGATGTTGCGGCGCGCGGCTTCCTCATGGCAGCCGAAGGCGCACCCCACAACATTCGCCCGATGGTAGTGCGCATGCTCGGCACAAATGCAGATGAAGGACGCCGTATCCTATCCGAGTCGAGCCTTGATGTAACGCTGGTGGACGACCTGAGCGGCGCGGCGGCGGCGGTACGGGATGCGAGTGGCGTACAGACACAAGCGAATATCTCCGTCTGCAAATAAGGTTACTATGGGAGATGATGACAGATCCGGCGATGAGCGCGAGGATATACTCAGTATCCTGCGCGAACTTCGACCATTCTATTTCTGGATATTAATTGCACAGATTGCCCTGTGGGGAACACTCATAGTCTTGGCAGAGAGGGACAATTGCACCACTGCCGATTTCAGTACTTGTATAGTGCCAATAGGACTGAAGACGAGCGGATTTATTCCGCTTTGATTTCTAACAAGCGCAGTTCTGGTGGATATCGGGAGGTTCCTAATGGTGCTTTTACCGAATCTTCGCGGAAAGATAAGGGCTGAAGGTAAGGCTGAAGGTGCAGATCAGATGTATGCGAAATGGAGCGCGTGGAACGCTCGACGCATCGAAGCGGCGCGAAAGGGTGAACCCTTTGACGAACCTCCTCCCGAACCCGATGGCAAGCCTCAAAACTTCTCGTAATCGTCAATAACCAACCAGTACAAAGGAGGCTGTTATGCACCTGCTCGAAGTTCTAAACCCAATCGGCCAACAGCGGGGCCTGATAAACTCACTGACCATAAGTGAGCGTCCGCAAACGCTGGACAACAAGACCGTTGGGCTGATCTGGTCCGGCACGCACGGCGGTGATCTTGCCCTGAACCGCACCGGCGAGATGCTGCAAGAACGCTTCAGCAACGTGAAGGTCAACTTCTACACTGGCGGCAACTATCCTGCGCCGCCGCCCATAGTGCAGCAGGCAGCGAAGGAGTGTGACGTCGTCATCGGCGCCACAGCGGATTGAGGGACGTGCGCGTCGTGGATGGTCCACGACATGATCGAGATTGAGAAGACGGGTAAGCCCGCCATTCCAATCGTATCCGGGCGCTTTGAAGAGGACGCTATTGCAAGCTCGCGAGCCTTTGCCATGCCGGACCTGCAGTTCGTCATCGTGCCTCGCATATACCGTAACCTCGCGCCGGAGCTGTGCGTCAGCCAGACCGAAGCGGTCATAGACGACATAATCGAGGTGCTGACCGTTGACAAGGCTCACGGGCGCAGAGAACGCGACACCGCGACCACCGTGGAGCGCTTCGAGGGCGACGATCGCTGGGACGCCATTCTCAGGATGAACGAGCAGTGGCTTATACGCGACTGGGGCGACTCTCTGGTTCTGCATCCGCCGACAGAAGAGGCGGTCGCGAACCTTGTCGAAGGCACTGGCCTCGATCGGCATGACCTCGTGTGCGACATGCCACCCGGCTTTGGGCTGGCAACTGTGGAGAAGATTGCAATCAACGCTGCGATGGCAGGCGCAAAGCCTGAGCAGATGCCCGTCATCATCGCCGCAGTTAAGGCGCTGTCAGAGGTTGGCGAGCACGGCGGCAAGTCGCTGCTGATGTCCACCAGCCCACATGCGCCCATGCTGGTCGTCAACGGCCCCATCGCAAAGGAACTCGGCATCAATCCACGCTCAGGGCTTGGTCCCGGACGCGACAACGAAGTCAACATCACTATAGGGCGCGCATTCTCGTTGTGCCTGCGCAACCTCGGTTACTGGTATCCCGGTCAGATGGACATGGACACCATCGGCACCACGCGCAAGTTCGTCCACTGCATCGCGGAAAACGAAGAGATGAGCCCGTGGCAGCCGTTCCATGTGGATCAAGGCTTCCGCGCGGACGAGAGCGCTGTCAGCGTTTTCATCACGGACGGCGAACTCGATGTGCAGGACCAGGGCAACACCTCCGCAGAGGGCCTTCTGAAGACCCTCGCCTACGGCAGCACATTCGGCACTCGCGGACTCGGCGCGAGGCACACGGGCGAGCGCCTCATCTTCATGCCGCCGGATGTCGCACGACCTGTTGGCGGGGAGGGCTTCTCCAAGCAAGAGGCGAAGCAGTTCATCCACTTCCACGCCAACACGAGCTTGGGCAAGCAGATTCAATACATGCCCATAGACGACGCTCGCGTGGGGAAGCAGTGGCAGTGGCTGAAGGACAGAACCGAGCAGGAACGGCTCGACATTGAGGTACCGCTGCTGGAAGACGTTGACCGCTGGTTCATCGTCGTAGTGGGCGCAGACCGCGCCAAGACGCTGGTGATGCCCACCGGCGAAGGTGCGTCCACAGTTGGCATCGACCAGTATATGCCGTAAACCATTGAAGCAAATCGCCGTCTCTCTAACATGTCAGGGGCGGCGATTTTAACATCATCCCAGATAACAACAGACTGATCTCGCAAATGGATCGGTTTGGACTTGCTTGACCAAGATTCGCTTCACATTCAGGTTTTCAGGGACAAATAATGCTCAACACCTACATAAACTTCAAAGGGAATTGCAGAGAGGCATTCGAGTTCTACCGCTCCGTGTTCGGCGGAGAGTTCGCTATCTTGGAGACATTCCGCAACGGCCCGCCGGATATGAGCATACCGGAAGATGAGATGGACAATATTATGCATGTTTCCTTCCCAATCGGCGACAGCGTCCTGATGGGAAGCGACACTCCATCAATCTTTGAAGGGTCACATGTCCTTGGCACCAACATTTCCATCAGTGTCAGCCCCGAGAGCAAGGATGAAGCCAACAGACTATTCGGCAGCCTGTCCGAGGGTGGTTCAGTAGCCATGCCCATGGCAGACATGTTTTGGGGTTCGTACTTCGGCTATTGCACGGATAGGTTCGGCATAAACTGGCAGATTAACTATGAGCAATCGCCTGAATAAGAACCGGGCAGATGTTGTCAGCGTATCCGACAATACGATTAACTGAAAGGACACATCCAACCAATGGGAATCCTTGTTGATGAAAATACGCGCCTGATGGTGCAGGGCATCACCGGCAGGGAAGGCAGCTTCCACGCCCTGCGCTGCCGAGAGTACGGCGCGAACCTGGTGGCAGGCGTGACACCGGGGCGCGGCGGGCAGGTATTCGACGGCGACGTGCCTGTCTTCAACACCGTCAGGCAGGCCGTCGAGCAAACGCAGGCGAACTGCGCTCTCATATTCGTGCCGCCGCCCTTCGCCGCCGATGCCATTGTGGAGTCGATTGACGCGGGCATCCCTACCATCGCCTGCATCACAGAAGGTATCCCGATTATGGATACCATCTCCGTAAAGCGGTACATACGGGACAAGCCCGTAACGCTCATCGGCCCCAACTGCCCCGGCATGATTACACCCGGCGCCAATGTCAAAGTGGGGATTATGCCCGGCAATATCCATGCGCCCGGGAGGATAGGCGTCGTATCGCGCAGCGGCACGCTCACCTACGAGGCCGTAAGCCAGCTCACCACGCTCGGCATCGGCCAGTCATCATGCGTTGGCATCGGAGGCGATCCTGTCAACGGCTCGTCCTTCGTGGACATGCTCAAGATGTTCAACGACGACGACGAAACGGACGGCGTTGTGATGATTGGCGAGATTGGCGGAACTAGGGAACAGGAAGCGGCGGAATACATAAGCAGCGACTTCAACAAGCCCATGGCAGCGTTCATAGCCGGACGCAGCGCCCCGCCGGGCAAGCGCATGGGACACGCCGGCGCAGTCATCACCGGCAGAGCCGCCCGCGCCGAAGAAAAGGAGAAGGCGCTCGCCGCAGCGGGCGTCGCCATAGTCCCCGGCCCCGGCGAAATCGGCAGCACGTTTCAGCAGGTCATGAACGCATAACGGCGGTTGAGCGTTGGTTGCTCAACCGCCATCCGTGTAATGACGAGAAATACTCGACGAAATAGCGCTGATATTCTTCGGAACTCTTAGAGATGACCTATGGCCTGAGACGATTTTCGTTGTAGCAATCGCCCTCTACACCGTCCGGGCAGGTCGTGTTATCCCAGTTGACTTCGTGGACGCTCTTGGCCTTATCCATATCCTCTGCTCCTTTGAGGTCGCAGTCGTCAAAGTCCACGTCTTCTAAGTTCGCATTCTTGAAGTTGGCCTCATTGAAGTCAACATCAGTAAATTCAGCATCGTTCAGGTCCGCCCCCTCGAGATTCGCTTCATCCCATCTGCCGTCTTCGAATTCGCCTTCTGACAGGTCCGCGCCCTCAAAGTCCACTTTCTCAAAATCCACGCCTGAGAGTTTCATCCCGGAGAGGTCCGCTTTACTCAGGTCGGCTTCCTCAAATTTGGTCTTAGAGTCTACGGTTGCCTGGTTGAGCTTTAGACTCTTCATCTTGGCATTCCTGAGATCCGCACCGCTGAAGTCCGTCTCATTAACAGTTGTGTTCCTAAGGTCGGCGTGCTGAAGGTCCACATCTACGAAATGGGAGTAAGACAGGTCAGCATTGATGAACCCGACTTGCGTGAGCTTCAGCCCGGGATCGAAGACTATATGGGTCAATATCGCGCCGCGGAACATTGAGCCGTCGTCTCCCCTTGTGCCAGACCTGAACTGCGTCCCGACTACTAACACTTTATCCAAGTTGGCATCCTTGAATCTGGCGTGACGAAGGTCGGCACCGCTGAGGTCGGCACCGCTGAGATCCGAGGCTTCCAGACGAGCGCCGGTTAGATTGGCGCCGACCAGCTTGACGTCAATCAGGATCGTGTCTGTCAGTGTCGCACCAACGAGGTTAGCGCCAGAAAGGTCAGCACCAGTGAGGTTGAGCCCGCTGAAGTTCCTGTTTTCGAAGTGGCACTTCCGGAGGTCTGCACCAGGCGCGATTACGGTGCATGGCGGGATTGGCGTAGGCGTGGCTGTCGGCTCTGGTGTGGCAGTTGGTTCAGGTGTGGCAGTTGGTTCAGGTGTGGCAGTTGGTTCAGGTGTGGCAGTTGGTTCAGGTGTGGCGGTAGGCTCGGGAGTAGGCGTAGCGGTCGGTTCAGGAGTAGCAGTAGGCTCTGGCGTCGCAGTCGGAGGCACGGGCGTGTTTGTAGGCGGCACGGGCGTATTTGTCGGAGGTACGGGTGTGTTCGTAGGTGGCACGGGCGTATTTGTCGGAGGTACGGGTGTGTTCGTAGGCGGCACGGGCGTATTCGTAGGCGGTACGGCCGTCGGCGCAGGCGTCACCTGGTTCTGCGCTGTCACCGGCAGTTCCGGCTGCGTGCTGCCGTCGTCACATGCGACAAAGAACGCCGCTAAGAATATCGTAAGGGCGAGGGCTACGAATACTCTGATTTTCATGGATGCTCCTTGGTCGGCTGCGGATCGCCGCCGATGGGTCAACGTTATGCCCTCAGCAATATCACTTGCCTGAAGGATAACACAATTTCAGAAACAGATTAGAAAAAGTCTAATTTGTGTTCAATTATTGGGAAAAACCTTATGTCGCGTCAACCGCTTTTAGGGTTTCAAATATCCTAGAATGCACGGCAGATAGCCTCAAATTAGGCATTCCTACCTAACAACTATGGGGGCAAGCGGAAGTTATGCTATGTTGAAATAGAGGGATCAGACAAATAAGGCCTTTCCTTACTGGTTCCCTTTTCAATCGAAGCAAATGCGAAGTCTTGGAGGTGGAGGGATGACAGAGGCGAACATCACCGTGTATGGAGCGCCGTGGTGCCCTGACTGCACACGCGCGAAGCAGTTTCTTGGCGAGCAGCGCGTGCGCTACAAATGGATAGACATCGACCGGAACGAGGACGCGCGCGTCTACGTGCAGCAGGTCAACGACGGCAAGCAGATCATCCCTACCATCATATTTGAGGACGGATCGCTGTTGGTCGAGCCTTCAAACGCCGAACTTGCCGCCAAGCTTGGCATACAACCGAAAGCGCGCCGTGACTTCTATGACTTGATCGTGGTTGGTGGTGGCCCTGCCGGACTGTCAACTGCGCTGTATGCCGCGCGCGAGGGAATCGAGACGCTTGTTGTGGAGAGCAGCGCAATCGGCGGACAGGCGAGCGTAACAGAGCGCATTGATAATTATCTCGGCTTTCCGGAGGGCGTAGAGGGCGCGCGCCTTGCCGACGACATGCGCGCTCACGCGGAGCGATTCGGCGCCGAGATGCTGCCGGCTCAGACGATCGCAGAAGTACGCGCGGACGGCAGCTACCGAACCGTCATCACCGAGTCGGGCGATGAATACGGCGCGATGGCTCTGCTTCTCTCCGTGGGAACGCGCTATCGCAGGCTGAATGTGTCCGGCGAAGAGGACTTTATAGGCGCGGGAATTCACTTCTGCGCCACCTGCGACGGGCCATTCTACAAGGGGGAGCAGATGGTCGTCATCGGCGGCGGCAACAGCGCCCTCGAAGAAGGCTTGTTCCTGACGCGCTTCGCCGAGAAAGTAACGCTGCTCGTCAGGGGCGACAGCCTTCGCGCGAGTCAGGTTCTGCAGGAGAAAGCCGCAAATCACCCAAAGATGGAGTTGCGCTTCAACACTACGGTTCACGAGTTTCTGGGAGAACTCAGGCTCTCCGGCGTGGTGGTGAAGGACGGCAAAAGCAACGCTACTGAAGAGATTCACCCCGGCGCGGTGTTCGTCTTCATCGGGCTGGACCCTAACACAGGCTTCCTGTCCAACCTGGTTGAACTAGACGACTGGGGCTTCGTTCGCACTTTCGACAACATGCAGACGAGCGTAGAAGGTATATTCGCCGCTGGCGACGCCCGTGCGGGAAGCACAAAGCAGGTAGCCAGCGCGGTTGGTGAAGGCGCAGCCGCAGCCCTGATGATCAGGCAATATCTGGAAAAGCTGGGCAGCAGGCGTGGTTACAGAGGCGACTAATCTTCCGCCAAGGTTAGTCTTCGCTCAACAGCCCCATCTCGATTTTGCGCTCAACGACACGTCTCACAAATCGTTCGTCCGACGCCAGATCCGCCAGACTGCCGGCGGCGAGTTGAAGCGCCCAGCTATATATATTCGCGATGGCTGCTTTTCCGCCTTGCAGGACAGGCGCGTCTTCCCGCACAGTGTCGAGCAAACCCACTACCTCTGTCGCAATCCGCTGTTGAATACGGGCGGATACTTCCTGGGCGCTGCCACCCTCGGAAAAAGCGTCCGTATATCGCTGCATAGCATCGAGATGCAAGGCGAAAGTGCGCGGATAGAATGAAACCATCAGGTTCCAAGGATTCCCTTCCGGCTCCTGGTCTCCACCGTATCGGAAGTCGGTGCGCAGAATTACCGAGGGAATATCCAGCGTCTTGGCGTACATGTACTCGGCGACCGTGCCTGAGTCCAGGTCCGACCCGTCAAAATTGAATAGCGCCAAATCACACTGCATCAGCGCCCGCAGATTCTGGTCGCGTATTTCAAGCGACGAAACTCCCCGCTGCTCTAGGTTCTGAGGAAGGACGCAGCGGTAACGTCCTTGCGAAACGTTCTCGATGTGCGACGCCAGCAAGGCATTACCCTGAAGAATTTTGTGGTCGAATAGGGGCCCGGCAAAGTAGATGGTGTACTGCATGGTCATAGTCTTTTAAGCTGTCTCCTCATTTCTGCAAGTGCCCCTTAACTTTAGCACAGTAGCCCCTTCGCAAATTTTTCAGACACAATCCGATGCACGGCATCATCCAGGGATCCATCTCCCGAGATAAGCTGCGCGAGCCTGCCGCCCGCGAGCCGCACCGCCCAGCGGTATGTGATTTCCGCACCTGCCCGCCTACCCTCAATGATGGGCGCGACGCTCCGAACTTCGTCCAACAGTTCAATAACCTCTTTTGCAATCCGCCGCTGAAAGCGAGCGGAGACCTGTGTTGCGTCTCCGCCCAGCGCCAGCGCATCCTGATACCACTGCATGCCGTCGAGATGCAGGATACGAGTGCGCGGGTAGAACGACGCCATCAGGTTCCAAGGGTCGTCCTCGGCATTCTGATCGCCGCCGCCGCGAAAGTCGGTGCGGAGTATCACCGCAGGGATGTCCAGCATTTTGGCGTACATGTACTCCACTACCGCGCCCGGAGGCAATTCCGAGCCGTCGAAATTGAACAGCGCAAGGTCGCACTCCATCACCGTGCGCAAGTCCTGATCGCGTATCCCCATCGGGCCTATGCCCCGCTGTTCAAGGTTCTGCGGCAATATACATCGATACCGCCCCTGCGAATCGCTGTCGATGTAAGACGCCAGCAGTGCGTTGCCCGCAAGATGCTTGTGGTCGAAAAGCTGCCCCGCGAAGTATATCGTGTATGATTCTGCCATAGTGGTGGAACTGCCTCCTAATTCCTGCTGGTTCGTCGCCGACATTAGCCCAAAAGCCCTTTCGCCAGCTTGTCTCCAACCAGTCTATGCACCGCATTCTCCAAGGAATCATTGGCAGCCATGCGCTCCGCAAGCCCGCTGCCCGGAAAGCTCAGCGCCCAGCGATACAGATGCTCAACGCCGTCAGGTGCAGCGCCAAGCTGCGGCGATTCCGCTCTCACCGCGTCCAGCGCATCCAGAACGGCCCGCGCAATCCTGTCGCAGTAGCGCGCTCCCGCATCCGCCGCCATGTCCGATTCGCGGCGCTCTTCCTGATACCACGCCATCGCGTTCAGTGTTACATTGCGGGTGCGCGGGTAAAAGGAAGCCATCAGGTTCCATGCGTCACCGTCTGTGTCCTGGTCGCCTCCGCCGCGAAAGTCGGTGCGCAGTATCACCGCGGGAATATCCAGCAGCTTGGCGTACACGAACTCAACCACGGTGCCGGAGTCCAGATCCGAGCCGTCAAAATTGAAGAGCGCTAAGTCGCAGGTCGCAACGCCTATGAGATCCTGGTTGCGTATATCGACCGCTCGCGAGTCAGTCTGCTCCAGGTCTTGCGGCAGCACGCAACGATACCGCCCGTTCGACAGGCGTTCGATATGCGCCGCCAATAGCGCGTTTCCTATCAGGTGCTTGTGGTCGAACAACTCTCCCGCGAAGTATATCGTGTATTCCATAATTGTAACCCTTTACATTCCTCTTAAAACTACTCAACCATATTAGCCCCCGTGTCAATCCTGACTTGTCGTTTCCAAGTTGACGATGCAAAGGGGCGGTGATACTGTTTGCCATATCACCCTGATTGTACCGAAGGGAGGCGTCATGAGGCTGGAAGGCAAGGTTGCGATTATTAGCGGCGGCGCGCGTGGAATGGGCGCTGCGGAAGCGCGAATGTTCGCCCGCGAGGGCGCAAAGGTCATGATCGGCGATCTGCTCGAAGAAGAGGGCAACAAAGTCGCCGCCGAGATTGGCGAGGCAGGTGGCGAGGCGCTCTTCGTCAGGCTTGATGTAACCGACGAAGCGAGTTGGCTAAGCGCCGTCAAAGCCGCGGTCGAGCGGTTCGGCAAAGTGGACATCCTCGTGAACAACGCTGCCATTCTCCGAGTTCAAGGCTTGCTAGAAACCACCGAGGAAATTTGGGACGAGGTGATGGACGTGAATGCCAAGGGCACGTTCCTCGGCACGAAGAGCGTCATCGCCGAAATGCGAAAGGCTGGCGGCGGCTCCATCGTAAACATATCGTCTGGCGCGGGCATCACGGGCAGCGAGCGCAACACCGCCTACCACGCCTCTAAGGGCGCGGTGAGGATATTCACCAAGGCAGCGGCGATACAGTACGCGGGCGAGAACATTCGCGTGAACTCAGTGCATCCCGGACCGATTGAAACCGACATGCTTGCGTCATCTACGTCGGTAGAAGGTGGCAGAAGACCCGAGGACATCCCTCTCGGCCGCTACGGCAGGCCGGAAGAAGTCGCCTATGGTGTGCTCTATCTCGCATCCGATGAGTCGTCGTTCGTGACCGGAAGCGAAGTGATCATAGACGGCGGGCGCACTGCGGAGTAGAGAATGGGCGGTCGCCAGTCGCCATCTCACTCATTGAAAACTGCTTGATATAACGCAATTATCTTCAAGGAGATAGAACAATGGAACTTCAAGATGCAGTAATCGTCAGTGGAGCAAGGACGGCCGTGGGTAGGTTCGGAGGCGCGTTCAAGGATGTCGCAGCGCCCGATCTAGGCGCAGAGGCGATCAAGGCTGCGCTGGAGCGCGCAGGGATCAGACCCGAGCAGGTCGAAGAGGTCGTGATGGGCAACGCATTGCAGGCGACCGAAGCCGGCTACGCCGCAAGGCTGTCCTCGCTCAAGGCAGGTATCCCGCAGGAGACACCTACGATCGCCATCAATCGCCAGTGCTCATCCGGGCTGGAAGCCATCAACATGGCGGCACAGCTCGTCCGCACGGGCGAGGTTGACATCGCAGTCGCCGGCGGCATGGAGAACATGAGCCAGACGCCGTACCTGCTCGGCTATCAGGCGCGCTTCGACGGCTTGCGAATGGGCGACGCGACAATGCGAGACGGCCTGACCGAGGGGCTTGGCTGCCCGGTCAACCGCTACCACATGGGCATAACGGCGGAGAATGTCGCGGAGCGCTTCGAGGTCAGCCGTGAGGACCAGGACGAACTGGCGCTCATCAGCCACCAGCGCGCCGCCGCCGCCATAGCGGGCGGACGCTTTAGCGAGCAGATAGTTGATGTCAGCGTTCCCCAGCGTCGTGGCGATCCTGTGGTCGTTTCACAGGATGAAGGACCCCGCGCAGACACCACGATTGAACGTCTGGCGTCGCTGCGTCCCGTATTCAAGCGAGACGGGAGCGTCACCGCCGGCAACGCCTCCAGCATCAACGACGGCGCTGCCGCAGTGGTCATCATGTCCGCGACGAAGGCAGCAGAGCTAGGCATACAGCCAAAACTGCGCTGGCATACGCGCGGTGTCGCCGGAGTCGAGCCCGCCATTATGGGCACAGGACCCGTTCCCGCTGTGCGAAAGGCGTTGAACAAGTCCGGCATGAGCATAGAAGACATAGACCTGATCGAGCTGAACGAAGCGTTCGCTTCGCAGGCGCTCTACTGCATGCGCGAACTCAACATGGACATCGACAAGACCAATGTCAACGGCAGCGGCATCAGCCTGGGCCACCCCATCGGCGCAACCGGCGCTATCATGACAGTGAAGCTCATGGAAGAGATAGGCTTGCGCGACCATGAGCTTGGCTTGGTGACAATGTGCGTCGGCGGCGGTCAGGGCGTGGCGACTATATTCGAGCGCGTGGGCTAGGTGGAAGTCAGCGACCGTTAATCGGCGGCATTCCTTTCAACGTCATCACTCCGCCCTGTAGAGCAATCGCTTACACGCTGTGCAGGGCGGATTTTTCGATGTAGGGTCATCCTGGCGATAGCCACATCCACCGCGCCTGCCGATTCCGACGAGTCCAATCTCATGCCGCGGCTTGAGTTGTACGCAAATCCAGTCGCGCCCTAACCGGCTATTTCAGGCACTAGCCCGTCTGCGGTGCTGTCCCGCTCACACCATCGGCCTCCAGCGCGGCAATCGTGTCCGCGTCCATACCCAGCAGTTCGCCGAAGACCTGCTCGTTATGCTCGCCTAAGCGCGGCGCGTGCCAGCGCACTCCCGGCGGCGTCTTCGACATTTTCCACGCAGCGCCCGGCATGAAGTACGGCCCGCAGGAAGGGTGATCAACAAACTCCAGCAAGCTGCGCTCTTGATATTGCGGGTCGTTGAAGATTGCCTCACCTGTCATTACAGGCGTAGCAGATACGCCCGCGTCCTGAAGCATGCGCATCACATCGGCAGCGGGCTTGTCATGAGTCCACCACGATATGAGCGCGTCCAGCGCGTCGTGGTTGCGATGACGCGCGAGGATGTCGCAGTATTCCGAGTGCGTCGTCAACTGAGGCATGTCCATAGCGGCGCATAGACGCTGCCACTCCGCGTCGTCGGCAACGGCGATCGTAATCCACTCGTCTTCGCCATAGCAGGGATAAGCTCCGTGCGGTGCGTACACGGGATGCCGATTGCCTCGATTCTCAGCGCGCCTCCCGTTCATCTGAAAGCCTAGCAGATGCTCGCCGATGGTCATTATCGCCGATTCCAGCTGTGACACATCTATGAAGCAGCCCGTCCCTGTTCGCCTACGACTCCACAGCGCAGACAGCACCGCGCCAGCCGCATGCGCTCCACTGATGGGATCGCCGAAGTTCACTCCCGACTTCACCGGCGCGTCTTCGCCGCGATAGCCGTTCATCGCCGAGATGCCGCCTAGCTGCTCCTGCCCGATGCCGTACTGAATGAAGTCCTTCCACGGCCCTACACTGCCAAACGCGGGCATCGAAACCATGATGACATCCGGACGGATTGATCTCAGCACATCGTAGCCAAGTCCGCGCCGCTCCATCAGTCCCGCCCGGAAGTTCTCGACTACCACATCGCTGATGCTTACCAGCTCCTCGATGAGCGCCTTGCCTTTCGGATTGCGCATCTCGGCAGTGATGCCCAGCTTGCTCATATGTAGCGTGTTGAACCAGCCGCTGCGATTCCACGGATCTGCGCCGCGCTCGCCGTCCGGCAGGTTGCCCGAGCCGACAATCATTCGGTGCGGATCCCAAGCCCGTACCGACTCCACCTTGATGACCTCAGCGCCCAGGTCAGCAAGCAGCTTCGTCGCATGTGGGCCCGCCCATATCCGTGAGAAGTCCAGAACGCGCACACCTACGAGCGCGCCATTGGCAGCTTGCGAATCAATCATGTATGCCTATCCCTTTCATACGGAATATCCACATGTTAGCCTACTTGGTGATATTCTCAATACCGAACAGACACCGCAGACCCGCATGTGTAAAAGGAGCATCGCATTGCTGACCATACCAGAAGCGTTCGCCAACGACATGATTGCCCACTCACAGATGGAGGACCCCAACGAATGTTGCGGCATATTAGCGGGCAGGAACGGCTCGGTGGCGAAGCTGTACCGAATTGCCAACGCCACTCCAAGCCCATATCGCTATGTGATGGAACCGCAGGAGATGCTCAACGCAATGCGCGATGCCGACGCGAACGAATGGGATATAACTGCGTTCTACCACTCACACACCCACAGCCCCGCGTATCCCTCTCCGACCGATGTGCGCATGGCGCAGCAGAGCGGCTGGCTCGGAGACGACATCTACTACATCCTCGTGTCGCTGGAAGATAAAGCCAACCCCCAGATCCGCGCATTCCGCATCATGGAAAGCGGCGACATCGCGGAGCAGGAATTCGCCATCGCCGACTGAGCATCCTCGTTCGACAACCATCTCAGCCATCTTCTCGGACTACTCACTCTGCTAACTTTCCATGTCTCTCCTCCGTTTAATTCCTTGAGCGGCTCACTCTGTAGGCAACACGATATGCAGCAAGAGAGAACGGAGAGCAGTAATGAAGAAGAAGTTACTAGGAGGCTTCCTCGTTGTGGCGATTCTCGCCACGGCGGGTTTAGTGGCGGCGCGAGTCAACACTACTGAGGCGAGCGCCAAGTCGCACTCCGAGCAGCGCGGAGTATTCGACGACGATGGGATCAGCGCACAGCAGAGCGAATCAACTGGCAAGCCATACATCGGCATTGCGGTGACCTCAGTTCAGGAAGACAGCGCGACAGACGGCGCGCTGATAGTCCGCGTCGTGGAGGGCAGCGCGGCGGACGGCAACCTAGAAGTGGACGACATCATCACCGCCTTAGACGGCGAGTCTGTTGGCGGACCCCGCGATGTGGTGAGAATAGTGCACGAGCATTCGCCCAGCGATGTCATCGTATTCAGCGTGGTGCGAGACGGCTCAAGTATGGACATCAGCGTCACAGCCGGCGAATATGAGGCTTCGGGACACGAAGGCAGGGGTGGCAAGCGCGGCGGCTATAATAAGTTCGGCTTCTTCAGCAAGACCGACGAGCGGCTTGTCCTGTCGGACACGCGCTACATGACTGATGACGGCGTAAAGACCGTGCGTAAGGCTGTGGGAACAGCGCAGAACATCGACGCAAGTGCAGGCACATTCGACCTGCTGCTGCGCGACGATTCCGAAACCCTATCCTTCACGATTGACGCCGACACCAAGATAGCGACAGACACCGCGGAGGGCGAAGCAAGCCTTTCGGACCTGACCGCGGATGCAACCACCATGGTCGTCGAAGTTACTCTCCCTGACGGCACAAGCGAAGTTCAGTACGTAGCTCAGGGCGAGTTCTCGCTCTTGGTGCATTCTATACTCAGGCGTCATGGCTTCGACAGAATGCCTAGCATCGGACGGGACGATTCTGACGGCTTCTCGCCGCAGCGGTTCTTCTTCAGGTGGCGCAGCGGCAATGACAATGACGGGGAGGGACGCAGTAGAGGTCACGACTAAGTCAGTGCAGGTAATTCCTTGACAGCGTACTCGAACTACCGCTAATCTGGTTTGTGAGAACTTTTACAATCATAGCTAAAGGCTACGACGGAGACGAGTAAGAGGCGCACATCCGGCACAGCGAGTCTGAAGCGGCGAGTCGGGTTCACCCACAAGTCGCAAGGTGAGAGCAGACGCACAGGATAGCCTCCGAAAATCCCTCCCGAGCCGCGCACCGAAAATCTTGTCCCGAAAGTATGGTCCAATATAAGGGAATGAGAGAGTAGGCTGCGACGGATTCGCCCGACGTTAGCAGGGCGGGAGTATGAACACGTACTCTACAGAGCGCATCGCGCGGCTTGTCGTCGCGCCAGTGAAGCAGGGTGGTACCGCGAGCCATCAATTCCACAGCAGGAAATTGAACGCCCGTCCCTACATTCAATAGTGGACGGGCGTTTTTCTTTGCCCAATTGCCAGGACACTGACTAACCGTATTACTGATATACCGAACGACTGACCGAGGAGTACAACCGAAGTGTCAACTCTGACTCTCTACGATACCACGCTGCGGGACGGCACTCAGGGCGAAGGCATATCGCTTTCTGTTTCAGATAAGCTCGCCATCTGCCAACGTCTTGACGAGCTAGGAGTTCACTACATTGAGGGCGGCTGGCCCGGCTCGAATCCACGCGACGCCGAGTTCTTCGAGCGCGCCAAGTCAATGACCCTTTGCAGTGCCACTCTCACCGCGTTCGGCAGCACCCGCCGAGCCAACATCAGCGCCGCAGAGGACGCCAACCTCGCCGCGCTACTTGAAGCCGATACCAGCGTTGTCACCC
Source organism: Dehalococcoidia bacterium (assembly GCA_965221045.1). Lineage (GTDB taxonomy): Bacteria > Chloroflexota > Dehalococcoidia > Lucifugimonadales > JADFKI01 > Bin90. The sequence continues at coordinate 2,464,357 of OZ244863.1, read as the reverse complement.
TCGTTGGGAAGTGTTGGGACCTGCATGTTACGCGGGTGCTGGAAACATCGCTCGAAGAAAATCTTGCCATGATTTCCGACTCGGTGGCGTTTCTTGTGGAGAGCGGAAGGCGCGTATTCTTTGACGCCGAACACTTCTTCGACGGCTACAGGGCGAACGGCCACTACGCTATTCAGGCAGTGCAAGCCGCAGAAGTCGCAGGCGCAGAGTGCGTGGTGCTCTGCGACACCAATGGCGGCATGATGCCTGACGAAATATCAACCATCGTGCATCAGGTACGTCAGCGCACCGGCGTCGAACTCGGCATCCACACGCACAACGATGCTGACATGGCTGTCGCGGGCGCCCTCGCAGCAGTGCGCGCCGGCGTGACGCAGGTGCAGGGCACGATGAACGGCTACGGCGAACGCTGCGGCAACGCCAACCTCGTCTCCCTGATCGCCAACCTAAAGCTCAAGCTGGGAATCGAGTGCGTAAGCGATGAGCAACTCGCATCGCTTACGGAAGCAAGCCGCTATGTTGCGGAAGTCGCCAACATGCCTACGCTCAACTCTCAACCGTATGTTGGCAGCAGCGCATTCGCGCACAAGGGCGGTCTGCACGCCTCCGCCGTCTCAAAGGTCGAGCACAGCTACCAGCACATACAGCCACGCAGCATCGACAACGATAAGCGGGTGCTTGTCTCCGACCTGTCCGGACGCGGCAACATCCTCTGGAAGGCGCGCGAGGTCTGCCCCGACGCTGAATTGACGCAGGCGCAGGCGCGCCAACTTCTGGAAGAGATAAAGAACCGCGAGAACAAGGGCTTTCAGTACGAGGGTGCCGAAGCGTCATTCGAGTTGCTGGTGCGACGCATGCAACCGGACTATACACCGCCATTCTCACTGGTCGATTTCGTCTCCATGGTAGAGAAGCGCTCAGACAATGCCCGCGCAGACGATATCAGCTCGCAAGTGATGCTGAAGGTGCGCGTTGACGACGAGGTGATGCACACAGCCGCGGAGGGCAACGGCCCCGTCAATGCACTCGACCACGCCCTGCGAAAAGCGCTGGAGCAATTCTACCCTGACCTGCAAGTCGTGCGTCTGCTTGACTACAAGGTACGCGTCGTTGACCAGGGCAGCGGCACGGGCTCGGTGGTGCGCGTTCTCATCGAATCCACAGATGGGCATCGCACATGGAGCACAGTCGGATCGTCCGAGAACATCATCGAGGCAAGCTGGTTCGCCCTCTCCGACAGCTTTGAGCATTGGCTTGCGAGGGAAGCAGTCAGTCATTGACGCTAGTGGTGCGCCGTACTATCATTCGCTTGTGATACGAAGTTACCGAAACACGGACACCCGGGCGGTGTCAGAACGTCGGCGTGTCAGAAAGTTCCCTTTCGAAATTCAGCGCCGCGCCCAGAGCAAGTTGATGATTCTGAACAACGCTAGGGATATTAGTGACCTGAGAATTCCCCCGGGCAATCGATTAGAGGCTCTTTCTGGAAATAGAGAAGGGCAGTACAGCATCCGCGTCAACAATCAGTGGAGAATATGCTTCACATGGAGGGACGGAGACGCCTATCAGGTAGAGATAGTTGACTACCATTGAGAAGGTACGGCGAATTGAGGGAGTCATGGCTACCAAAGCGGAGTCCGGGACAGAGAAACTATACCCTATTCATCCAGGCGAAATCCTCAACGAGGAGTTCCTCCTTCCGTTGGGAGTAACTCAATATCGTTTGGCAAAATCCATCGGCGTCGATACACGCCGCATTCATGCCATCGTCCACGGAAGGCGCTCTATTACGGCTGAAACCGCCCTACTGTTCTCTCGCTTCTTTGGAAACAGCGCCGAGTTCTGGATGGGACTGCAAAGTCAGTATGATTTAGAAACCGCGGAAGACCGTCTTTCTCAAAGGCTGGACAGTGTAACGGCATACTCAATCGACGATAGAATATAGATAGCGTGAAGAAATTTCAGGGAGGTCCCTCTCATGGAACTCGGCTACTTTACGATGCCCCTGCACCCACCCGATACAGACATAGCGCAGACATTGCAGGACGACCTTGAGCAGCTCGTAGTCCTCGACGAACTCGGATACAGCGAGGCGTGGATAGGCGAGCACTTCACCTCAGTGTGGGAGAATATTCCCGCGCCTGACCTGTTCATTGCGAACGCGCTCGGTAAGACGAAGAACATTCGGCTGGGCACCGGCGTAACCTGCATGCCGAACCACAACCCGTTCATGATTGCCCACCGCATCGCGCAACTCGACCAGATGGCGCGGGGACGTTTCATGTGGGGGGTCGGATCAGGCGGCTTCGTCGGCGACTTCACCGTGTTCGGCTTCGACCCTGAATCGGGCGAGCATCGAGGCATGGCGCGCGACTCCGTGGAAACCATCCTGAAGATATGGAACGATCCTGAACCCGGTGTCTATGAGCATAAGTACTGGCGCTTTACCATCCCCGAACCCGTGGAAGAGGTCGGCCTTGCCTTTCACCTGAAGCCGTACCAGATGCCTCACCCGCCCATTGGGGTCGCCGGTGTGTCGCCGAAGTCGGAGACGCTCTATCTCGCGGGAGAGCGCGGTTGGATTCCCATGAGCATCAACCTGGTTCCCGTGCATCAGCTTGCGACCCACTGGGACAGCGTAAGCGAGGGCGCAGAGCGTTCCGGTCGCACGGCTGACCGTGCCACATGGCGCATCGCTCGCGAGGTCTATGTCGCTGAAACCACCGAACAGGCGCGCAAGGACATGCTTGAAGGCGTCTTCGCCCGCGACTTCAACCAGTATTTCAAACCCCTCCTGTCGCATATGGGGCAGCTCGGTCTGATGAAGACTGACCCCGACATGCCTGATGAAGATGTCACGGCAGAATATCTAGTGGACAACATCTGGGTCGTGGGCAGCCCCGACGAGGTGGCGGACAAGATCCGCGCTATCTATGAGGAAGTCGGAGGCTTCGGCGTGCTGCTGGCGATGGGACACGAGTGGCAGCCCAAGGACAAGTGGACGCGCTCGATGACGCTGCTGAAGGAAGAAGTGCTGCCCAAGTTGGCGGACCTCGAATAGTGGACACGCGCACGGATGAACAGGAAGGGAAGGGCGGAAGCAGAGCATGAAGCCGGGCGAACTCGTAGCGACGCGGATGAGTGGGGGCATCACCATTGCTCGGGTGGTCGATGTGGACACCTCACGCGTACGCGTTGCAATACGCCGCAAGAAGGAAGCGCGCCTGCCAACTGAGCGCATCATATTTGCTACGCAGATATTCGCGGAAGACGATGAAGAAGTAGCGAACTTCCGCCGGCAGAGCGAGGAAATCGCCGACACAGTTGACATCGCCGAACTATGGGAAGTCGTCAGTGATGATCAGACCGCCCTACCCTTCGAGGACCTGAGTGAGCTGTACTGGGGCGTGGATGCAGCAGCAGTACAGCAAGTCGCCCTACTATTGTGCTTAGATAAGGACACCCTCTACTTCGAGGATGGCAAGGCGGGCTACACACCACGCGCGCCAACCGCCGTTGAGGAGACGCTTACGCGTCGAAGGCGACAGGCGCAGCAATCCGAGGAAGCAGACGCCCTTCTCGCCTGCTTGGAGCGCGGGGAACTACCGCCCACGCTTACATCGCACCAGCAGATGCTTATTGACAGTATCCGAGTATTTGCTGCATTCGGCGACGACTACACTCGCAGCGCGCTAGTCAAGGCATTCCTGAACAAGATGGAGCGGAAGACCGGCAATCTCCAGCGCCTTGCCTTCGATGTGCTTGTGTCCTGCGGTGAGTTCGCCGAAGATGAGCCGCTTGAACTCGTGCGAGACGAGATCGTTGAGGCATTCTCGGATGAAGCGCTCGCCATGGCAGAGTCCGTAAGTGAAGCCGAACTGCTTAGCGACGCCAATCGAATCGACCTGACCGCCCTGCCCACCATCACCATCGACGACGCGGACACGCAGGACCGAGACGATGCCCTGTCGCTGGAACGGCTAGACGACGAGGGCGGCGGAGCGGAGAGATTTCGACTTGGGGTCCACATCACGGATGCCGGTGCGCTCATTCCACAAGACAGTGTCCTTGATGAAGAGGCGAACCGCCGCATGGCAACGCTCTACATTCCCGATCGCAAGATACCGATCCTGCCGACGGTCGTATCGCACGACAAGGGCAGCCTAGAAGCGGGCAAGCGCCGTGCTGCGCTCAGCCTCCTTGCAGACATCGGCGCTGACGGCGAGATACTACGCTACGAGGTCAAGCCATCGGTCATCGTCAGCGACGCTGCCCTGTCTTACGATGAAGCCGATGCGGCAATCTCGGACGCTGACGAACCTTATCACGACCTGCTGGCAAACCTGCACACGCTGACCGAAGCGTTGAAGCAGCAGCGCGAAGCCGCAGGCGCAGTCAACATCGATCGCTCTGAAATGCTCATCAAGGTCGTGTCGTCCAACGATGTGCAGGTCAAGGTCGTAGAGCGCACCTCGCCCGCGCGCCAGATGGTCGCCGAGTGCATGGTGATGTGCAACTCGCTGCTGGCGTCATTCTGCCGCGACAACGAAATTCCCGCAGCCTATCGTTCACAGTCCGCGCCCGACCTCAGCGACCTTGGCGTGGGATTACCGTCGGGTGTGGAGATCGGCGAAGATGGTCCCTTGCGCCAGTATCTTATGATGCGCCGCTTCGCTCCCGCCGATACACGCACTGCACCCGCGCCGCATGGTGGTCTCGGCGTGTCGGCGTACATACAGGCGACATCGCCGTTGCGCCGCTACCCCGACATGGTGATGCAACGCCAGATAACAAATTACCTCAGCGCCGGCGAACCGCTTTACAGCGTGGAGGACATTACCAGTGTCGCGGGTCGTGCCGACATGCAGATTCGAGCGATGGGCAAGCTGGAAGATGAGCGCCGCCGCTACTGGCTATTGAAGTTCTTCAAGCTGCGTATGGAAAAGGCGCAGGACGATGAGGAGGCTTCCTTGTTCAGGGCCGTCGTGCTCGAAAACCAGCCGCGTCGCTCAGCCATGCTCGAACTGGCGGACTATCCCTTCCGAGTGCGCGCCCGCCTGCCCGATGCTATACTGCCCGGCGCGACAGTAAGCCTACGCCTGCACAGCGTTGACCTCTGGGAGAAGAGAGCTAGCTTTATCCACATCCCAGACGGCATCGACGTACCGGAAGAGTAGTCCGCAGCACATTAGACGGCGCCATTTACAACTGCGGAATCTCCCCAGGCATGTAGTGCTCCGCTCGAAAGACGGCGTTGACTTCGCCGAATCCAGGATCGACGGCGAACTCGGGGTTGATGTACTCCCAGACGACCTCGCCTTCCGGCGTTACCTGGAACATTCGCCCGAAGAAACCTTCCGTAATTATCGTATTCCCGTTCGGCAGGCGACGCGCGCCGGAGATTATGTTGCTGTGAAAATTGAGCGAGGGCCTGTCCTGGTATTCCCAGACGATTTCGTTCGTTGACGGGTCAACCTCAATCACGCGAGAGTAGGTGAAGGCATTGTCGCGCCTATGGGTGCCGTTGTCGAAGATGAGCACATTGCCATTGTCCAGCATAGATGGGTCATGCTGCTGCGCCAGCACATCACCACCGAGTTTCCACTCGAAAACCCCCGTCGCCTTATCGATGATACCAACTGTCGAAATGCTCCTGAAGCTAACCATCACGCGGTCTCCCGGCAGTGGCACGATGGTATTCCCGTGCGTCCAGTTCTCACGCGGATCGTTGAACGTAAGGATCTCCGTTTCCACATCAAGATGCTCGTGGGCGCGCCACGACCACACTCGATTTCCAGCCGCGTCCACCTCTACAATCTCATCAGCCCACATTTCGTCGTCGCCGTCCACTGGTATTCCGCCCTTCACTTGTGCCGCGAACTCGGTGGGCACGCGGTAAAGTCCGAGATAGATTGTGCCGCCTGACTCCGTGCGCCGCGCGTCGTGGTGGTGCATGGGGTCCTTGTGCTCCCACAACACGTTGCCCTGCCAATCGGCTTCGAGAATCGCGCCGCCCTTGAGGATTGCCCAGAACGGGAACGGCAGCGGGCCATCGTCCGTTACCTTACCGCCGTAGAATAGATTGCCGTTGGGCAGCAGATAGCCCCAGAACCCCGGCGGATACGGCATTTGCCACCTGTGAACGGTGTTGACCCGCAGGTCGATGAGCCGCGGCTCGCCTGAACCGAAATTCGGCGTGAATAGTACGTAACCCGGGCAGGCTCGGTCCTCGTCAAGCGCCGTAAGCCCAAGTCGCGTCGTGCGCCGCCGCGTCTGTTGGTCAATGGTAGTCAAGGCAAGTCTCCTAGGGGGAGGGCGGCGGGCGGCGAGGCTGTGGTCGGGGTGGCCGGGATTGAACCGGCGACCTCCTGCTCCCAAAGCAGGCGCGCTCCCGCTGCGCTACACCCCGACTAGATTACGCAGGCAAGCCAATGCTAGGAGAAGCGTGACAAAGCCTGCATGAAGATGATAAGCGTACTCAAAGGCATTGACAAGGTTAAAGCGGGAACTTCACACCGCCGGATGCTGAGTATGCCACTCGGTCGCCGTCTCATAAGCCTGTCCCACGCGAAACAGTGTCGCCTCATCGAACGCCCTGCCGATGATCTGCATCCCGATGGGCAGCCCGGCATCCGAGAAGCCGCTCGGTATGGACAGAGCGGGCAGCCCCGCTAGTGCAGCAGGACTAGTGTATCGCCGCCGTCCAAGATCGAGCCTGCCCTGGTAGTAGCCGCCCGGCCTGCCGGTCGAAGCCTCTATTGTCGGCGCGGCAACAGGTCCGGTTGGAAGAATGATGATGTCATACTTGTCCAGCTCAGCAATCAGCTCGCGGCGAATCAACTCTCTGGCTCGTTGGGCGCGCAGGTATGCCCACGCAGGCACGAGGGACGCCGACTCCAGACGAGTGCGCGTGCTCCAGTCGTAGTCGTCGCCCCGGGTCCGCAGCCAGTCAGCATGATACGTCGCGCAATCCACATCAGCCGTGCCGATGAACACCGCGCCGCTATTCGCAGACAGAGGCAGCGATATTTCCTCTGCCGTTGCGCCCTGCTCCCCCAGCACACTCACGGCGCGCATCACCGAATCGCGCACATCCGCAGCGAGTCCCTCGTATTCGAACATCTCAGTCGGCAGACCTATCCGCAGCCCGCTCACGCCGCCATCGAGCGTCGCGGAATAGTCCGGCACAGACGCATCGCTTGAAGTCGCGTCCAGCGCATCCCTGCCTGCGATGGCATTCAGCATCAGGGCGCAGTCCGCGACCGTACGAGTCATCGGTCCAACAGTGTCCATAGACCAGCACATCGGCAGCACGCCTTGCCGCGTAACCCTGCCGTAAGTTGGACGCAGGCCAACGATGCCACAGAAACCCGCAGGTCCGCGCACGCTACCGCCCGTGTCCGATCCAAGCGCGCCAGCACACAGACCTCCTGCCGTTGCTATCCCTGATCCACTGCTAGACCCGCCCGCAGTGTGGTCCATATTCCACGGATTGCGCGGAGTTCCGAAGGGGTGATCGATCGTCCCGCCGATGGCGAACTCGCTGAGGTTCAGCTTGCCGAGTAGCACTGCGCCCGCAGCATCCAGCCTGCGCACAATCGTCGAATCCGCATCCGGCACAAAGTCCGCCAGCACCTTAGACCCGCCCGATGTCAGAACTCCCTCGGTATATATGATGTCCTTGATACCGACCGGAATGCCGTGCAGCGCGCCCTTGTCCTCGCCCGCCTGCATCTCCGATTCCGCTTGCCGAGCCTGCGCCATCGCCTGCTCGCCCATCACCGTGATATACGCTCCCAGTTCGCCGTTAAGCGCCTCGATGCGATCCAGATATGCCGACGTTAGCTCCACAGGTGAAACATCGCCGACGCGCAGCATCGCCGCCTGCTCGATGATCGGCTTGAAGTGCAGTTCGGTATTACTCATCGGAAGCCTCATAAGGCGCAAAGGTAATCGCCGGTTCCACGGATGCCAGTGCATCCAACGGAATCTCATCCAGCGCCTCAAGCACTGATGCCAGCCGCGCCGCGATGCTTTCAGCGCGTGTATCGTCCACTTGGAAGCCGGCGATGCGTGTCAGTTCATGGACTTGCTCTTTAGTAATGTCGGGCATCTGAGTTCCTCGGTATTTCTTCCTCGCCTGTAATTCGTGCGGATTGTATCAGGGCGTTGACTATGCTGCCAGTCATCAATAGAATCTTGGTTGGTCGAAACAGATTATAGGCACTCGGGAACAAAGCATGTCAACATCCAATAACATCTATGGCGCACTGCAAGATTTCGCAGAAGAAGTAACAGCGAAGTCGAGAGGTATCGTCACTGGCGAAAGCGAAGAGCAACTCCGCGCCCCTTTTGAAACCTTGATGAAGTTCGTCGGCACCGAAAGGGGGCAAGATGTTGTCTGCGTCGGCGAAACGTTGTTGCAAAACCGCATTGGCAAGCCCGATTTCGGCATCATGAAAGGCAGCCTTTTGAGCGGTTACGCAGAACTGAAAGCTCCTGGCAAAGGTGTTTTGCGCCGACGATTCACTGGACATGACCGAGAGCAATTTGATCGCTTCACGCAACTCCCCAATGTAGTCTACACTGATGGCAACGCTTGGGCATTGTATCGACGCGGCGAGCGTGAAGGCAACATCGTGCGGATGCGCGGCGATGTGTCAGTTGATGGACGCGACGCCGTCGCAGCGCAGTCTGCTAATGAATTATTCGGACTGCTAGTTAACTTCCTTGACTGGCAGCCGATTATTCCTTTCAACGCACAGGGCGGGGTCAACTTGCGTGAGTTTGCCAAGCAGTTGGCACCGCTGTGCAAGTTCCTGCGCGATGATGTCCTTGAAGCGATGTCAGATGATGCTTCGCCACTTAACAGCATTGCGGCAACATGGCGCGAGATGCTGTTCCCCAATGCCAAAAACGAACAGTTCGCCGACGCCTATGCTCAAACGGTAACCTTTGCCTTGCTGCTTGCCCGTATCCAAGGTGCGGGCAATGGTACGAGGCAACAACTGAGCTTTGACAACGCGCGTCGCGCACTGAGAGATGAGCATAGATTGTTGTCTGCGACGCTGAGCGCGCTTGCCGACGACGAGATGCAAAGCGAGCTGAACGCGGGACTGAACGCACTTTTGCGACTGATTGGCGCTGTGCCGTCCGCCGCTTTCTCTTCAGAAGCCGACCCTTGGCTGTATTTCTATGAGGATTTTCTTGCCGAATATGACGCCAAGCTGCGTAAGAATGCGGGAGTGTACTATACGCCAGTGGAAGTTGTGCGCACTCAGGTTCGTTTGGTTGACGACTTGCTTGTAAATCGGCTCGGTAAGACACAAGGATTTGCCGACACTAGCGTAATGACCTTGGATCCGGCTACCGGCACCGGAACATATCTACTAGGCATCATCGAACATAGCCTTCGGGGGATAGCCAATCGCTATGGTCAAGGGGCAGTCGCTGGCTATGCAAGCCAACTAGCAAACAATTTGTACGGGTTTGAATTCATGGTCGGGCCGTATGCCGTTACGGACTTGCGTGTTACTGAAACCTTGCGTGAATATAACCCAGAACTGTCTGGCGGTGGAGCGCAAATCTACCTTACGGATACGCTTGAAAGTCCTGAGCGACATCCGCCACAGGGAGGACTTTTCATAGAACGGGAACTCGCGCGTCAGCAGGAAGCGGCGTTGCGCGTAAAAAAGGATATAGATGTTCTGGTTTGCATCGGCAATCCTCCCTATGACCGTACAGCTGCGATTGATGTATCTGGCGGATGGGTACGCTACGGCGAAGATAACACTGATGACCGCCCTATCTTGAACGACTTCCTTGAACCCGCGCAAGCGGCCGGACATGGCATGCATCTCAAAAACATGTACAACCTGTATGTCTATTTCTGGCGCTGGGCGTTGTGGAAAGTGTTCGAGCAGGACGCCGCAAGCGGGCCGGGCGTAGTCAGTTTCATTACCGCGTCAAGTTATCTGAATGGCAACGCATTCGCTGGTATGCGCGAGCACATGCGACGTGTCTGCGATGAGATATGGATACTCGACATAGGTGGCGAAATAAGGGGTCCGCGTAAAAGTGAGAATGTCTTTGACATACAGACGCCCGTCGCCATTGCCGTCGCATGCCGAACACAGCGCAAAGCGTCCTCTGAGCCGGCAAAGGTGCATTATGCCCGCATAGAGGGAACTCGCGACGAGAAATTGGCGGCGCTAGATGCCATAACCGAATTCAGCAAAGTTGATTGGCAAGACTGCCCCGATAATTGGCAAGCGCCATTCATGCCTGCGGGAACTGGTGATTACTTTAGATGGCCTTTGCTAACAGACCTAATGCCATGGCAGCAATCCGGTGTCAAGGCGGGGCGTACATGGGTAATCGCGCCCGAAACAGCGACACTTAATGAACGATTGCGGACGCTGCTTCAAGCCAAACAGAATGACAGGGCAAGATTGTTCAAGAATTCACCGACGGGTCGTAAGGTACATGAGGCGGCAGTTCAGCTACCACCATCTAATGAACGACTATCACCCGTTATAAATCTTACAGAACAAAGTCCAGCTCCAGAAACCGTTCGCTTTACTTACCGAACATTGGATAGACAATTCATATTTGGTGATGCCCGACTATTGGACAGACCAGGTCCGACATTGTGGCGCTCACACAGCGAACGACAGATATATCTGTCAAGTTTGTTCTCGACACCAATTGATTCAGGACCTGCACTTACAGCTTCATCCTTACTCCCTGACCTTCACAATTTCAGGGGTTCTTATGGCTCAAAGTCAGTGTTGCCCTTGTATCGCACAGCCGACACCAATGAAACCAACATCCTGCCTAAACTACTGGACATCCTAGGCAACGCTTACGGGTATGAGGTTATACCGCAGGATTTTGCCGCATACCTATACGGCATTATGGCACATCCGGATTACACTGAGCGTTACTACGAAGAACTGGCAACACGCGAAGTGCGGCTGCCATTGACGAAAGACGGCGAACTATTCGGCAAAGTTCGTGATATAGGCGCTCGGCTGTTGTGGCTGCATACCTACGGGGAACGCTACATACCGGACGGCTATCAGCGTGGGCAGATACCACAAGGCGAAGCTCGATGCACTACCGCCGTGCCGATGACTGCAAAGGACTTTCCTGAATCTTTTGACTATGACGCCGCCAGCAATACGCTACATGTGGGTGCAGGTCAGTTTGCGCCCGTAACTCCTAAAGTCTATGAGTTTCAGGTTTCAGGGCTGAAGGTCGTTCAGTCTTGGCTCAAATACCGTATGCGGGATGGCGCAGGGCGCAAATCATCGCCCCTAGACCGCATACGCCCAACTGCATGGCCGCCACACTTCACTGCCGAGCTTTTGGAACTGCTATGGGTATTGGAATCTACTATCGTCGCCCAAGCAGAACAGGCGCAGGTTCTTGCTGCCGTTGATAGTGGTGAATGGTTTGAAGCCGACGAGTTGCCCGAAGCGCCGGACGCAATGCGTAAGCCACCGCGAAGGCCGACCGCATCAAGCCGTCTCGTTGACTAACCCGCCCTCGCACACATACAATCAGGCGCACGAAATCGGGTGAATACACGCCCTAAAATTACTTGACACGCTTTGAAATCAAGAGGAGAGAAACATGGCAACCGTAGGCTCAGGCAACTATCAGTATGAACGAGTTCCGGAGTGGCCGAACATGCCCAAATACTGGGCGTTCGGCGCAGCATCCGACGGGGCGGTGAACTCCAAGGATGAGGTTTACATATTCAGCAGGGGTGCGCACCCCCTGACAATTTGGGACACCGACGGCAACTTCATTTCGTCGTGGGGAGAAGGCACATTCTCGGCCAACCCGCACGGCATATACATCGCGCCGAACGATAATGTGTGGCTCGTGGACCGCGACTTCCATATCGCAACCGAGTACACCCCCGGCGGCGAGGAGATTCGCACGCTCGGCGAGAAGCTCGCGCCATCGCCTTCGTTCCAAGGAATGCCATTCAATATGCCCTCCGGTCTCGCCATTGCGCCTGACGGCAATATGTTCGTCTCCGACGGCTACGGCGGCCACCGCGCCCACAAGTTCAGCGCGGACGGCGAGTTGCTGCTGTCCTGGGGCAAGCAGGGCACAGGCCCCGGCGAGTTCGCCCTGCTGCACAACATCTGGGTCGATGAGCGCGGTCGCGTCATAATCTGCGACCGCGAGAACAACCGCATCCAGATATTCGACGGCGAGGGCAACTTCCTCGAGGAGTGGACAGACCTGGAAGCGCCCGGCGACCTCTGGATTCACGACAGTATTATCTATGTCGTAGAGCAGGGCGCGGGCACCGGCGTCAGCATCTGGACGCTCGACGGCGAACTGCTATCGCGCTGGCGAGGCAGCGACGAGGGCGCGGCTGCAGGCAGCGTCATCGGCGGGCACGGCATTTGCGTTGACTCCAAGGGCAGCATCTATGTAACCGAGATCGGGCAGGGCGAGCGGGTCTCCAAGTTCGTCCGGGTATAGAGAGCATCGACTTGCGCCCTGTCGCGCATCTGCTGAAAAGAACGTCCCTCGCACTACTGGACCTCGTACTACCTGAGTACTGTGTGGTCTGCCGGCGCGAGGGCAGCTATCTATGCGCCAATTGCGAAACCGACCTACCAACGCTGCAAAAGCCTTTCTGCTTCCTCTGCGCCAGCCCGCGAGTTCCACAGTTATGCGAATCGTGCAGGCGCAGCGCCCCGGCGTTCGACAGCGTGCGAGCGCCCTACGAGTTCCGTGACAGCGCCCGCAGCATCATCCACGACCTCAAGTACCGCAATGTGAGAATCGCCGTACCGTATGTCGCCCGCCTCCTCGCCGCTTACTTGGAGCGCAACCCCTATCCAGTTGACGCCTACTGCCCCGTGCCGTTACATCCGCGCCGCGAGCGCAATCGGGGCTTCAACCAGTCGGAGCTGATGGCGCAGCACCTCAGCCAACTCACCGGCGTGCCGGTTGATACCACAGCCTTGTGCCGCACTCGCAACACGCCGCCGCAAGTCAGCATGGAATCACCAGGCGACCGCCACAGTAACATCGCCGACGCCTTCGAGTGTCCATCGGACATTGAGGGGCGACGCTATATGCTGATAGACGATGTGGTAACCACCGGCAGCACAATGTCGGCGTGCGCCGACGCGCTGAAGGACGCAGGCGCGGCGAATGTGTGGGGATTGGCGTTTGCGCGGCAGGGGGTGTTTGGGCAGGATGAGGATGTGGAGGGCGGAACAAGCGGGGTGTGGGTGTGATGCCTATTGATTATCTGGCGCTAACCCGCTAGGAGCAATACTTGAGCCTGGAGGCTTGCGAGAAACCTCCGCCTTAGGAGGCGCAGTCTTTGGTGCCGCACCATTAGTGAAAATACCAGCATCCTCAGAGATTTCGACTATCGCATTGAAGACTTCTGGGTTCACGTTTCTGTAATCGTCCTCTTCTGTTGGCACTTGATTTTTCCTCTATCTGAAAATTAAGACTTCTTCTGCGGCTTAGAAGCACCCGGTGGTTTTCCTGAGGTATCCGCCTTCGGAGGGGCATTCTTTGGAGCTGTTCCCTTCTTGATGACTCTGCTACGCGTCTGTCCCTTAAACGACATCGAATCCCTCCCATGCACTTTCGCATGAATTATTTTATCTTTGCAATGTCATAGACTGTAGATGCTAACCAGCCTCTTTCGTAATCACTGTCCTGAGCGAATCGTTGATCATAGAAGTATGTGTATATCATAACGGATTCTACATCTCTGGACACTATGAATTCATGAGTTTCAGGGTGTGACTCTCCCGGTTCGACTACCAGTTCCCCTGGGTTCCAATGCCTGTCGAAACTTTCAAGCGTTGTCCAACGTATATCTTCGTATTCCCTCTCTACAAACACCTGAGCATAAAGATCCTCAATATGTTCATCAGTTTCAGGCGCTATCAATTGCAACAGGAAGTAACCTTCACGTAATTCTACTTGGACCTTTGAACTGTTGTGCAAGGTTGCCGTGACGTCGATATGCACGTAGCTGTCACCAATAAATCTATGGCGAATACTGTGGGAAATCGTTAAGTGAGGTTCAAATGACCTGAATATTTGTAATCTCTGATATGCGAATACACCACCTACACAGACCGTGACCAGGATGCCAATGGCGTGTACGGCGCCAGCCGAGTCCACGTAACTGGTATCTGAAATTAACGTAATGCACCAAGCTAGGAGGGAGAAAAGTGAACCTATTCCCAATACCCAGATTAGGAGTTTTCCCAATTCTCTTCGCATATTCGCCAATCAACCGCCATAGTTTCACTTCCAGCGGGTGTATTTTCACAGCTGCATTCTTGCGAATACTTGCAGCCTACAACCGTGACAGATACTGCCCCGGGATATCAACTCCCACAAGCCCGCTATACGCCTGCGTCAGCCGCTGAGTCACAGGTCCCGGTATCGCTGCGTCGCCTATTACATTGCCGTTAAAGGACGATACTGGCACGATGCAGAAGCTGGTGGATGTGATGAACGCCTCGTCCGCCGTGTAGGCATCGTACAGGTCGAGGTCAGCTTCCTTTACCGTGATGTTCAGCTCGTGCGCCATGTCTATCGCCGTCTCGCGGCTGATGCCCGCCAGCACATACTGCTCGCGCGGGGTCAGCACGGCGCCGTCTTTCACGAGGAAGATGTTCGCGCCCGGGCCCTCGCACAGGTTTCCACTCATGTCCAGAAGGATGGGCCAGGCGTCAGGGTTCTGCGCCTCAACCTCCTGCGTCGCCAGCACTAGGTTGATGTAGTTGTGCATCTTCGCGCGCGGACTCATCGCCTCCGGCGGCGTGCGGCGTATCGACGGGACGATTACAGGCATGCCGTCGCGGTAGAACTTCGCTCGCTGCGCGAACGGCAGCGGTACGCACTCCACCAGCACCGTCGGACTGCCGCCGGGAACGCCCCGCGTGATGCGCTGCGTAACCCAGTAGTCGCCGCCCTCGTCCAGCAGCGGCAGGTTCGCCGCAAGCACCTGCATCGTGATGTCCGCGAACTCCTGCTTGGTCAGGACCCGCTCCATTCGCAGGTACTTCAGCGAGTTGAAGAAGCGGTCGAGGTGGTCCTGCAGCTTGAATATCCTGCCGTTGAATGTGCGTGTAGTGTCGAACACAGCATCCCCGTACACAAACCCCCTGTCCCGCACTGATATCTTTGCCTCGCTCTCAGGCACCATCTCTCCGTTCAGATATACGATGCGTTCCTGTGCCATTGTTATTCCTCCTCTTTTATCTATGTAATCTCGAAAAAAGTTACAGGATGGTTAGGATATTCAGGATGCAACACCCCTACCTATCCTTCCCATCCTGCATATCGATGTCGGCGTCCGATTACCCCTGTTGACTGAAATCCCTGAAGCGGTACCCCACATTCCAGATTGTCTCGATATACGGATGCTCCGCGTCTTCGATCTTGCTTCTGAGCCGCCGTATATGCACATCCACCGTGCGCGTGCCGCCGAAGTAGTCGTACCCCCAGATACTGCTGAGCAGCGCCTCCCGCGAATACACGCGTCCCGGATTCGTCGCCAGAAGCCGCAGCAGCTCGTACTCCTTGAAGCGCAGATTGACGCGCTTGCCCCGCAGGGATACCTCGTAGGTGGACGGATTGATGACGAGGCTGCCGGCGCGTATTACTTCGTCGCCGTCCTCGTGGCGGTTGCGGTGCAGCGTGAGCTTGACGCGCGTAACTATTTCGTCCGTTTCAGGCGGGCTGACCACGAAGTCGCTCACGCCAAGCCGCAGGTCGAAGTCTAGGAGCATATCTGGCGAGACCAGCGCAATGACGGGCAGCTTCAGCGAGTCACACCGCTCGATGAAGGCCTTGACGGCAGTGATGGACAGCGTCGAGAGGTTCAGCAGCGCAATATGAGGCAGTTCTGAGGCATCGAGGGCGTCCATGTCCGCCGCGCGCTCCACCAGGAGCACATCTATGCCTTCTTCATCAAGGGCATCCCGCCACTCAGAATGTGGGGCGCTGTTTTCAAACGGCCGCGATCTTACCATATCTTAGGCACTTCCCTCCGCAGCGTATCTATACGACTGCTCCTGAAATTCCCGTCTGCAATATATGTCATTGAAGCGGTGTAGTTCAAGTACGCCCTCAGGCAGTAACACATCAATGCTATGAAGGGTAGCGAGGATAGCTCTAATCTCTGCGAGACGACGAGTGTCTATTTCTGAGTTGCAACTTCAGCATTTTGGGACGCCGCCGAAGCGCAGTCGCAGCAGTCCCTTGACATCCTCGATGGCTGTGCCGAGTATCTTGACGCGAGTGTCCGGGTCGTCGGTCCAGTGAACGGGGATTTCGCGGATCGCGAAGCCGTTGGCTTCGGCAATGATGAGCAGTTCGGTGTCGAAGAACCAGTGGTTGTTCTCTATCAGCGGAACGAGTTCATTGACGGCGCGGCGACTGATCGCCTTGAAGCCGCACTGGGCGTCCCGAAAGCCGGTGAAGAACATCGAACGGAACAGGAAGCTATACCCCCGTGATGTGATTTCTCGCCTGAGCGGCCTGCGCTCGACGCGCGCGCCCCTGATTAGGCGCGAGCCGATGGCGATGTCGTACTCCTGCTCGGCAATTGCGCCAACGAGCGGTTGCAAGGCTGCGAGATCGGTGGACAGGTCAACATCCATGTAGGCCACGATATCGGCTTTGGAGGCGAGCCAGGCGGTTCGGAGTGCCAATCCGCGCCCGCGCTCTTCAAGGCGGAATGGGGAGACGCCGGGGAACTCACGCGAAAGGCGCTGCGACACTTCGGAAGTGGCGTCTTCAGAACCGTTGTCGGCTATGACGATGCGCCAGCCGAAGTCGGTGAAGTGGGCACTGAGGTGCGCGTGGAGCGTCTTGATGCTCGGTGGGAGGGCGCGCTCCTCGTTTAGCACCGGAATTACTATGTCAAGTGATTTTTGGGTCATGTATTGTCGGATTTTTCAGTCATTGGGCACTTAATGCCGGAAGTGCCGTGTTCCGGTGAAGAGCATTGCGATGTTATGTTCATTGGCGGCGGCGATTACCTCATCGTCACGGATGGAGCCGCCGGGCTCGGCTATGGCGGTGATGCCGCCGGATGCCGCCATTTCGATGTTGTCGGCGAATGGGAAGAAGGCGTCGGATGCGAGAACGCTGCCCTTTGCCTTGTCCTCTGCGATGCGCAGGGCAAGGTGAACGCTGACCACGCGGTTGGGCTGCCCGGCGCCCATGCCGACCAAGGTGTTGTCCTTTGCAAGCACGATGGTGTTGGACTTGATGTGCTTTGCCGCCTTCCACGCGAAGGCGAGGTCAGCAAGTTCGGCATCGGTGGGCCGGCGCTCGGTAACGACCTTCCAGTTGGTGGGGGATTCGGCGATGTCGTCGGTCTGCTGCACGAGCGCGCCGCCGGATACGAGGCGCACGTCCAAGCATTCCTGCGGACCGGATGCGGGCTGCACTTCGAGCAGGCGTGTGCGTCGGCGTCGGCGCAGTACATCAAGCGCCGCCTCTTCGTAAGCCGGGGCGATGATAATGTCGAACAGGACGCCGCGCATTGCCCGCGCGGTCGCAGCGGTGAGCGTGCGGTTGAAGGCGACGATGCCACCATAGGCGGATACGGAATCGCCCTCCAAGGCTCGCTGATAGGCTGTCGGCTGGTCATCGTGGACGGCGAGACCGCAGGGGTTCGTATGCTTGATGACGGTTGCGGCGTGCTGATCGAAGTCGGCGACCACGCGCCATGCGGCGTCTGCGTCGAGGTAGTTGGTGTAAGACATGTCTATGCCATGAAGCCGTTTGGCGCGCACGATGCCGCCGCTCGATAGGGGCGCGGCGTATAAGCCTGCCTGCTGGTGCGGGTTTTCGCCATAGCGCAGGGTGGATAGACGACTGAATCCGAAAGTGGTCTCGTCGAGTTCCAGCGCGTCTTCGCCGAGGTACTGCGATATGGTCGTGTCGTAGAGCGCGACATGCTGAAACGCCTTGCGTGCGAGAGAGCGGCGCTCATCTTGAGTCAGGTCTTCGCCAGCCGCAAGACGCTCGGCTATCCAGACGTAGTCGGCGGGGTCAACGACTACGATTACATGCGGGAAGTTCTTGGCGGCACCGCGAATCATCGTGGGGCCACCAATGTCGATGTTCTCCAGTGCATCAATGAGAGTGGCGTCCGGGCGGCTAACTGTGTCAACAAACGGGTATAGGTTGGATGCGACTACATCAATTGTGCCGATGCCATGCTCTGCAAGTTGTGCGTTGTGCTCGGCGATGTCGCGCCGCGCGAGTATGCCGCCGTAGATAGCGGGATGCAGCGACTTCACACGACCGTCCAGAATCTCCGGGAAGCCGGTCAAGTCCTCGACGTGCTGCACAGGAATGCCGGCATTGGCGATGGCGGCTTGAGTGCCACCAGTGCTGACGAGCGCGTATCCGCTGTCGTGCAGGGCGCGGGCAAAATCTGTGAGTCCAGTCTTGTCGTACACGCTGAGGAGCGCTCTCATTTATTGTGTCCTTTTCTGTCTAGTCGTGATTCTCAACCTACGAATTATACGATACTGACGCGGTCGCCGTTGGTGTAGGGTCGCACCTCGCCGACCACTTTAGCGTACGGCACTGCTACGAGCACGGCGTCAGCATGCGACGGATCGCACACGAGCGCCATACCGATGCCCATGTTGAAGACGCGGTACATCTCGTCGCGGGAGATGGCGGCACGTTCTTGCAGCAGCGTGAATATGGGAGGCACGCGCCATGCGGATGAGTCGAAGTGGGCGGCTGTGCCTTCAGGGAGGATGCGCGGGATGTTTTCGACGATGCCGCCGCCGGTGATGTGCGCCATGCCTTTGAGCATTGGCAGCACAGGTCGAACGGCGTCCACATAGGACGGGTGCGGCAGCAGGAGCGCGTCGCCAAGCGTTACATCCTCACCAAGTTCAGGGACGACTTCGTTCAGCAGAGACGGGTCGTCATCAAGTCCTAACGCGTGACGCACCAGGGAGTAGCCGTTGGTGTGCAGGCCATTGGAAGGGATGCCTATGATGGTATCGCCGGGGCGGATGGCGCTGCCGTCGAGTATGTTATCGCGCTCGACTGCACCGACTACGAAGCCGGCCATATCGAAGTCACCGTCCGCGTATAAGCCGGGCATCTGAGCAGTCTCTCCGCCGATCAGGGCGCATTCTGCCTGTTCGCAGGCGCGCGCCATGCCCGCTATCAACGCTTCGACGACATCGGATTCAAGAGCGGCCACGGCGAGGTAATCAAGAAAGAATAGTGGCTGCGCGCCGCAGACGATGATGTCGTTGATGCAGGCATTCACGAGGTCTTCGCCGACGGTGTCATAGCGGTCCATCATGATGGCTAGCTTGAGCTTGGTGCCCACGCCGTCGGTGCTGGATACGAGCACGGGGTCTGCATATCCGCTGAGCTGATAAAGCGCGCCGAAGCCGCCCACGCCTCCGAGCACCTGCGCGCCGTGAGTGGGGGCTACGAGGGACTTGATTCGGTCTTTGATGTCCTGCGCGGCATCGAGGTTGACGCCGGCATCTTTATAGGTCAGTTGCTCCAAAGTCTAGCCTCTTTACTCTAACTAACGGGATGGACAAGACAGAGATGATAGAGTTTCGACCCAGAAGCGGCGCTCGCGCTCTTTGACACGTTCTTCGAGGGCCTCAAGCGTGTCGTTAGGCAATACGGGGACTTCGCACTGGGCGAGGGTCGCGCCGTGGTCGTATTGGTCATCAACATGGTGGATAGTTACGCCGGTTACGCTTTCTCCTGCGTCCAAGACCGCCTGATGGACATTGCTGCCGTACATACCCTTGCCGCCAAACTTGGGCAGCAGCGCCGGATGGCTGTTGAAAATACGACCCCTGTATCGAGCAAGGGTCGCGGGCCCTAGAAGTCGCATGTAGCCCGCGAGAAGCACCAAGTCCGCATTATGTTCTTCTAACGTTCTGCATATCTCGTCGTCAAGCGACTTTGGATGCGTTATAGAACTCAGGTGAAATGCCGGTATCCCTTCGCTGCGTGCGCGTCCGAGCGCGCGCGAACCGGAGTTGTTGCTGATGACTACGCAGACTTCCGCATTGAGATCGCCGCGCTTGCAGGCGTCCATGATTGCCTGAAGGTTGGTGCCGCCGTGCGAGGCGAGCGCACCAAGCCGGAGTTTCTTGTCCTGCTTGTCCTGACCGATCTGCGACATCGCCATTCGTACCAAGTCAAATATGACGAAGCTACACTTCGAGCGCGAGCTTGTCCATTTCGAGCTGGACCGGAATTGGATAGTCGCCAGTGAAGCATGCCATGCAAAGTGTGTTGCGCTGCAAGCCGACTGAGCGCACGAGTGCTTCGTGGCTGAGGAAGCCGATCGAGTCCGCGCCCACGTAATCGCGGATGTCGTCAACTGTCATGTTGGCGGCGATGAGTTCCGATTTTGTCGCCATGTCAACGCCGAAGTGACAGGTCGAGACGATTGGCGGGGCGCATATTCGCAGATGCACCTCGCGCGCGCCGCCACGCCGCAGCAGGTTGACAACATGCGGAGTTGTCGTGCCGCGAACTATGCTGTCGTCCACGACGACAATGCGCTTGCCTCTGATAATCTCAGGCAGCACGTTGAGCTTAAGACGAACGCCGAGGTCGCGCAGCTGCTGGTCCGGCTGGATGAAGGTGCGCCCGACATAGCGGTTCTTCACCAGTCCTTCAGCGTAAGGGATGCCGGACTCCTGCGAGTAGCCGACCGCAGCAGCGGTTGCGGAATCAGGCACGCCGATAACAAGATCGGCGTCAATGGGGAACTCATTGGAGAGCGCAGCGCCCATTGCGGCGCGCGCCGAATGTACCAACCTGCCCTCTATCACGCTGTCCGGTCTGGCGAAGTAAATATACTCGAACACGCATCCGGCGGATACACGCCCGTTATCCGCCAGGCGCTTGTATATGGTGCGAATGCCGTCAGCGTCTATCAGAACGGCTTCGCCCGGCTCCACATCGCGGATGAACTCTGCGCCGATGTGGTCGAAGGCACAGGACTCGGACGCCAGCACCCAGCCGTTGCCGAACTTGCCAATGCAAAGGGGGCGCACGCCGAGCGGGTCGCGGATGCCGATAAGCTCGGTCGGCGTCATCACGGTCAGCGAGTATGCACCCTGAAGTCTGCGCATGCAGTAAGCGATGCGCTCTTGCCAGTCCAGCCCGGGGGCGTTCGCTAGCAGGTGAGCGATAATCTCGGAGTCGTTACTGCCGTTGAATTCGCAGCCCCAGAGCGAGAGTTCCTGTTTCAGATCTAAGGCGTTAATGACGTTGCCGTTGTGCGCGAGCGCGAGATTGACAGCCGTGCTGACTGAGCAAATTGGCTGGGCGTTGTCGATTACGCTGCTGCCGGTTGTAGAGTAGCGCGTGTGCCCGATGGCGATGTGCCCCGGAAGCCGGGCGATGTCCTCTTCCTGGAATGCCTGACCGACGAGTCCCATTGAGACCCTGAGATTGATGCCGTCCCCGGTGCTGGAGGCGATGCCAGCGCTCTCCTGCCCGCGATGCTGCAAAGCGTAAAGGCCGAAGAATACGTGGCGGGCAACATCCTCGCCTTCGGAGTATATACCGACGATGCCGCAAGCCTCTCGCGGGTAGTCGTCTTGGGGAGCAACAGTAGAATTGGGATGCCGAGGGGTATCACCGTTCATAGTCAACTCCGCTCGATAGTCCGTTGCAAGGGCGTCAAGCGCATGTTCAGTATAAGGCGCACGCCGTAGTAAAAGCAATGCGGTTTCTTAGCGGGAACGGCCTGACATGACCAAAGAGCGCGGATTCCTACTGCGCCACGATAGGCTGTGCGATTATCCACAGGCTGACTGCGGTGTAGAAGACCATCAGCGCGAGCATCGGGTACTGCCCACGTAGGGCCAGCGCGTGGGTTGGCGTGCGCCTGACGGCTATGGTGTGAGCGATATACACCGATACGATGTGCCCCACGACTATCGCGCTTACCGAGACGATCCACGCGAACTTGGTGCTTATCAACGTGGGGTCTATGCGATAGCCCGCAGATCCAAAGATGTCCCAGCCGAAGCCGAACGGGTCGGACGCTAGCGGGATGATGAGCTGCCCCTGCACTAGCAGCAGCGACATGAAGTGCGCCATATTGTATGCGAGCGCGATCGGCACCAACGAGAAGACATAGGCACGCGCCACCTCGGACAGCGATGCACGCTCGCCCGACAGCGCACGTATGCCGATGCAGAAGAGCAGGTATATGCCGAAGAAGAGCAACGGTATCAGCACGACGCCAAACGTGTCCACCACGCTGACGCCGCCCGGACCCAGCAGCCGCAGTCCGATCGTCTGCACTCCGAGCCAGTTCGTGGTCTCCTGAAAGCCGTCGAATGTTACGGCGGCGAGCGTGAGCACGACGAAAGCGCAAACCTGCCACGACACTCGCCCGATCGATGCCAGCCCAGTTGCCCATGGACGCAGGTTGAACTGCCGCCGCGCCGCATCCGCGCGCTCGTAGCACGCGTAGCAGTCCACGCAGTCGTCAACTGGGTTGTCCGTGTCACAGTCCAGTTCGCAGTCGCCGCAGCCGCCGCCGACCACGCGCACCTCAGTCGGCGAGAATCGAGCGAATATGCCGAACAGCACGGCGAACGGATCGCCGTACCGCAGCCAGAAATGCTTGCCGAAGACGAGCATACCGCCGAGCGTGTACAGCGAATAGACGATGACGATGGCGCCGAGATAGCGGGGTACGATGGAGCCTGGATACACATTTTCCAGCCAGACGAAGGCGAGGAACGCGAGCAGCGCGGGCATAGCGTCCCAGCCGTCGGGGTATGGACGCGGCGCGGGCATGCCGACTCCCACGCGCGCCAGCGGCCACTCCGCCCACTCGAACAGCGCCTTCCAGGGATTTATCAGCATCCACAGGTTGCCGAATAGCGCGGAGATGTAGCCCATGCCGACCCACCAGATTATCCAGACGAAGGTGGGTGAGAAGTTTTCCAGCGCGTTGTCAGTGCCGACGAAGGATGTCGCGATTACCAGCAGAAGCAGCAGGACCGACAGGACGCGCGCGACGCCTGACTTGATTCGGGATGTCAGGGCTGTGCCGGGCAGGGCGAGCAAGTTGAATCGCGGGTATCGGTATGCCGCACTGCCGCCCTTTAGAAACAGGCCGATGATCACGAATGACAGGGCAACGGTCGCCGCCGCACCTGCCATGAAGTAGCTGAGCGGTATGGGAAGGTCGTATCGCTGCCCGAAGGCATGGGCGTACACGGGGCTTGCCGCCAGCACGGGGGCTGACAGGACAGACAGCACTATCAGAGTTTTCTTCATAGATGTCAATGGGCGGCTTTCATTCCTTGGTCTAATCTCTGCGAGTTCTGTTCTTCCGCTTGCGCGCGAACGAAGTTGATGACATGCCAAATCTCGTCGTCTGTGAGGCTCTCCCCAAGTCCGACCATCGCCGTGCCTTCGATGCCGTTGCTGATGAAGCCGAACATGTGGGCGTCGCCATGATGAGGTGCATGAACGGTGAGGTCTGCAGGCGGCGGCTCCAAACCTGCAGCACCTGGTCCGTCGCCGTGTCCGTTCACGCCGTGGCAAGTCTGGCAGTACCGCTCATATACGACCTGCCCCGCCGCAAGGGAGTCGGAGGTAGGCGCGATTGGATTGCTCACTGTCGCCTGCACCTCAGAAGCGCCCTGAGCGCCTATGAGAAACCACGCGCCCGCTATGAATCCTAGGGCGCCGCAAGCCATTGTCAGCGCGCCCGCACGATTATACCAGCCGCCCATCGGTACGCCCGCGCCGAGGAACACGAGGCCAAGCACTGCAAGCAAGATACCGAGATACAGCCCGCCCCTTGCCGCATCCGGCGTGATTGCCGCGCTGCCACCCGCGCCGCCTAAGCCTATCTCGAAGTGGAAGGCGGTGCGAGCGTCGAAAGCGTCGGGGCGCTGCACAAGCAATTCTGCCTGATATGCACCCACAATGCTGATTGTTCTGTCAGACAGCACATATCCGCCGCCGCCAATGTTCACCATCGGAACTGATTCCTCGCCAAAGTCTGCTTTGTGATACGACACGCGCAGGCGCACATCGGTGGCGTCGTCTATTGGCTCGCCAAAGCGATCCGCCAGCCTGGCGGTGAAGGTATTCGCACCCACGCGCGCAGGCTCGATTGTCAGCGTTACATCAGCGCCCTCCACGGTGTCCTTGAAGGTCAATTCCTGCTGCTGAAGAGCAAGGACGCGGGACGCCACTTGACGCGCCGGTTCGAGTACGGTGAGGAAGCCGACGGCAAGGATTACCATTACGGCAAGCGCGACCTCAGCGATCACGGTGCGGCGCAGCCACCGTGCGGCTGTGCTGCTTCCGCGCAGTCGCGGTCTTACCCATATCAGGTTGACCGCGGCTACCAGAAGCAGGACGGCAATCACCGCAACTTTTACGATCAGTGCAGTGCCGTATGGCGTATCGAGCGCAGCAAACTCAGTCACCTGCGCCCACGCGCTGTACACGCCCGTTATTATCAGCACGACAACGCTGAGCACGGCGGCGGCAGAGAAGCGGCGCACCAGCCGTGAGAGCGCATGACGGCGCGGCGATTCCGATATCCCGCCGATAAACAGAGGCGTTCCGGCGATGAGGTGCATCAAGCCACCCACCCATACCGCGGCGGCTGTAAGGTGCACCATATCGTTGATGAGCGCAAATCGAGCTATTCCTATGGTTGCGGCCGCATGGCTCGTCATGCTAATCGTAAGCAATATGCCGAGCGATGCGATGAGCGCAAGCCAGAGGATGATGGTAACCAGTCGGTCCTGACGCGGCGCGCGGCGGAAGCGCACGATAAGCGGTAGCAGGAACAGCGCACCGACCAGCACAGCGAGACCTGCTCGCCACAGCCACATCCTGCCCCATTCGGTCGTTTGGAGCACCTCCATTGCGGGCGCGCCTGCCGCTTCCAATGATGGTACTTCAAACAGTGTTGCCGCCTGCATAAGCAGTTGCGCGCCTGACGCGGCGAGAAGCATGATTAGGGCAAACCACAACAGCCGCTGTGAGCGCGAGCGCAAACGAGGACGCAGCCTGCCCAGCGGCGAGCGCGTACCTGCCGCTATCAGCACGGGACCGGATACCAGCAACTCGAATACAAGGCCGCCCGTGAGCGCAAGTGCGCTTAGCAGTACCAGCCAGCGTATGAACGGTTCTTCGGGCGACTGAAAGAGGGGAACATCAAGACCGTGCTCCGCAGCCGTCTCGGAAATAGGCTCCCCTATGGAGAAGGCGAACGCTCCCCGTAGCGTATGCCCGTCAATGGTCGACAGGTTGCGCCATGCGACAGTGTATGTGCCATCAGGCAGCGGCGGAAGGCTGACGGACATCACGGTCAAGTCGTTGGCGTCAACCCTACTGTCTTCGCTGTCCACTCGCGCGCCTGCGCTATTCAGCGCCTGTATCTCGCTGAAGCGCGCCTCCATCGGCTCTGTGAACCATAAGGTGATGCGGTCGGGCGATGCGCCAAGAGTGGAGTTCGCGGGCGGCTCGGAGCGCACCACATTGGCGTGCGCCTCTGCGACTTGCGACTGAACCACAAGCGCGAAGGCCCACGCCAATGCCAATGAGAGCAACAATTTCATGCTGATAATGTACAGGATAGACAGGACGCAAGGATAGAAATCCTGCCTATCCTAGTAATCCTGTTAATTCTTTCTGCGGAACGCTGCGACCGCGCCTATACTGCCAACCACGATTCCGACCGCGCCCACGACAATGCCGGCTATTGCCAGAGTCGTTGCCGTAGCAGCGCTGCCTTGCGCGGTGCTTGCAGTCGCCTCAACATTCAGGGCCACGTCTTGCGCCTGCTGCGCGGAGTCGAGCGCACCCCTGACCGCAGCCTCAATTTCCCTTGCCGATGCCGCGCTCTCAGGGAACTGGAGGGCGGTAGCAGGCTCGATGTCGGCGGAACGCCCAGGCCCAGACTCGAAAGTTTCGTCGATTGTCTGACCTTCGATGCTGCCGACGAAGCGGAATATGTACTGCCCGGTCGCGGTGGGGATATAAAGTATGCGGTGTAATGCCCGGCATCAGCGCGGACGGGCTCCAACGCCATCTGACGCGTGATGCCGCTCGACACATGGGTAACCTCCACCGCGAGTGTGGATTCTAGTCCCTCCACGGGTATCCCGTCGTGTCCATGCCCTGCCATGCTCATGGACATTTCATCATTCTCGTCATCCTCTTCATCTTCTTCCGATTCTCCATGCATCTCGTTACCGTGGCCTTCGGCTTCAGGCATCTTGGTGATTCGCACCGACACGGCGTTCAGCAGCCCCTCAAATGCGGGCTCTTGTATAAATCCGACTACGAAGTTGTACTCGTGAACGTTCCGATGCTCGTGTGCAGCAGCAACAGCCGCACACAGCGTTAGCAGAAGGACCGCTGCTACTGGGGGTATGAGTTTCTTTAGCAAGAGCATTCTCCTAATCATTCTTAACTGCAAGCGAATTGCGTCACGAAGATTTGCTCCTGCGTCTTTCCCTCAGATACATCCGGATTGCCAGCGCCACGACTATGATGAACGCAAGCAGCGCGACCAGCGTAATGATGCCGATGAGGGGATTAGGCGTCGTTACATTCACAAGGAACTGTGCACTCGCCTTACCTGCGTCCGGGCTGTCCACGTTCACGGCGAATGTCCACCATCCGGACCTGTCCAGCACAATCGGCTGCTCAGTGTCGTAGTAGCCAGCGTAGTTCTGCGGGTCCGGGTCGGGATTAACGATTATCGGCCCTATCTCCGGCCCGACCCTCATCGGACTTGCTTCACCTTCAATGGGCGGGCCTGTCGCAGATACAACTACCTCTGCGCCCAGCACCGGAGCTTTGGACTCCACTTCGGTGAGAAGAATCGACAGGTACAGGTTACCCACAATAGGCGAAGGCGGAATCTTACCGAGCGCAATCTCATACGGACCTACGATCTGTCGGTCGAACTCCACGACACGCCCGTTGGCATAAGCCTGCGATGCAGTGAAATGTACGACTGAGGCTGCTGCAATGCCCAGCAGAACTGCGCCAATGATGGCGAGTCGAACCACGTTATATGGCAATGTCGGCAAACCTCACGCTGCGTCCAACGGATGAAAGGGAATATCGGCAGGAAGCTACAGGAGAGGATCTGGAGGCTTGTCGGGTGGATTCGGGATGTGCTGCCGTGCCACGACGATGAGAGGCGCGGGGAGGATGAATACGGACGTGGGCTGGTATTGGCGCAACGATGTGGCATCTACATTGACGGGAGATGCTACAAGCGTTGCAGCAACGCCGCCGTCGCTCTTGTATAGGGCAATGGGGAGGCCACCGGCGGCGGGCGTCGACGAAGCGTGGTTGTGCATGTGATACGACGATTCGAAGGTGTGATTATGCTCGCCGGGCGCGCCAAAGTGGAGGTGGTCGGGCTGGCGTTCGGCGAAGTGGTGGTCTAAGACGGGGCCTGCCAGCGGCGCAATCAGCGCCACGACCGCCGTAAGCGCAATGAACGCGCTGAAGCCTCTGACAAACGCTGTGTATCTCATCGTACTGTCGCAATTATAGCATAGGGCTAACCTGCCACGTCCTGCAGCGCCGCCTCCAATTCGTCCTGCGTCGTGAATGCCTCGAACTTGGCGCGTATTATGCCATCACCGTCCACAACGAAAGTCCACGGCTCACTGGGCAGCCCCCACTCCTCAGCCGTCGGCGATATGACGGCTTTGCTCAGGTCGCCCTCAATCTCGTGCGGATTGTCATAGACTTCGATGTGTATGAAGTTCATCCTGTCCCCATACTCCGCCTTCAGCTCCTTCACAACCCCGAGTTGAGGCCCGCATGTCGCCGTCTGGCAGTACGCGGGCGTCGAGAACACCACCAGCAGTGGCTTGTCCGCATCCAGCGCCTCCGCGATGGTCATGGCATATAAACCGGCGTCAGGCTCGAAGTCGGTCGTAATCTGCTCAAGGCCGCCAACATCCGCCAGCGTCTTGCTCACGCTGCGCGGGGCAGTCGCACCAATCGCGGGCGTGGCGCTCGATTCGCCCACTCGCACACGCGCGGACGCCTTACGCTCGATGCCTTCCCCATCAGTAACCACTGCGCCGATGCCCCACTCACCGGGGCGGTCGAACTGCAACTGCGCGGTGAATACGCCGCGCGGTGAAACGGGCCACGCCTGGAACACGGCATTCACCGTCTCCACCGGCCCCTCCTGCCCGCCGGTTGCGGGCAGATAGAAAGTGGAAATAACAACATCCGCATCGCTGACTGGCCCCACGCCATCGTCTATTACGCCGAACACGACGCGATTGATGCCCACAGCAAGATCGCTGGACGCGAGGGCGAGGCGCAGTGTCTCGGGAGTGGGCGCAGGCACGATTGTCGGAGCAGCGGTCGGCGACGAGCCACAGGCGATTGCCGAGGGAATGATCACGCACAATAACGCCAGCAACAAAAGAGGTGAATGCGCGAATTTGAGTCTCAGTCGCTTTGCTTTATCAAACGGCATATTCATGCGTTCAATTGTAACAAAGCGTTCTTGTCTTCAGCCCACACACAAGTAATTATAGTTCTTGAGTTGTATCATATCAACTCTACTGCTATACTTGTGTGTAGAACATTGCTTCAAAAGGCAATTCGATTTTGTTATGTGAGGACAATGACATGGTTCTGAGACCTGACGAATTCACAGACGCAGCCAGACAAGTCTTGCACGAATCCCAGCAGATTGTACAGCGTTATCTCCACTCGCAGTGGGACGCCGAACATGTGCTTATGGCGCTGCTCGAACAGCAGCAGGGCGTTCCCGCCGATGTACTCGCCGAGATTGGCGCCGACATCCCGCAGCTTCGCCAGCGCCTGCACGCCTTTCCGGAGCAGTCGCCCAAGTCGAGCCATCCATCCAACCAGATATACCAGACCCCGCGAGTAGGCCGCCTGCTGTACAGCGCAAAGGCGGAAGCCGAGCGCCTGCAGGACGACTACATCAGCGCAGAGCACCTCCTGATCGCTCTGACGCAGGACGCGCAGGACGCCGCCGCACGCCTGCTCGCCGAGCACGGCATTACGCAGGAA
Source organism: Dehalococcoidia bacterium (assembly GCA_965221045.1). Taxonomy (GTDB): domain Bacteria; phylum Chloroflexota; class Dehalococcoidia; order Lucifugimonadales; family JADFKI01; genus Bin90. The sequence goes on along the minus strand of OZ244863.1, from coordinate 2,435,236 downwards.
GCCGTCTATCAGGCGCTCCAGAAGGTACGCGGCGGGCATCGCGTGACCGACCCACAAGCCGAAAGCCGCTACCGCTCGCTGGACAGGTTCACCATCGATCTGACCCAGCTTGCCAAGAACGGCAAGCTCGACCCCATCGTCGGGCGCGACAGCGAAGTCGCCCGCGTGATGCAGACGCTCATTCGCCGCACTAAGAACAACCCCGTGCTGATCGGCGGCGCAGGCGTCGGCAAGACGGCCATCGCAGAGGGCTTAGCACAGCGCATCGTCGCAGGCGATGTGCCGGCTGAACTCAAGGACCGCCGTGTGCTCGCCCTCGATATGGGCGGGCTTGTCGCGGGCGCGAAGTTCCGCGGCGAGTTCGAGGAACGCCTCAAAGCTGTACTCGACGAGGTGCGGCAGGCGCAACGCGAGATTATCCTGTTCATCGACGAGATTCATACCGTCGTCGGCGCGGGCGCGTCGGAGGGTGCGGTCGATGCAAGCAACATGATGAAACCTGCGCTCGCTCGCGGCGAACTGCAAGCGATGGGCGCGACCACCGAGGATGAGTACCGCAAGTACATCGAGCGGGACGCCGCCTTGGAGCGCCGCTTCCAGCCCGTGCTGGTGGAAGAACCGGACGAGGAGACAGCAATCGAGATGCTCACGGCGCTGCGTCCGCGCTACGAGGCGCACCACAAGGTTCATATCGAAGATGACGCTCTTGCTGCTGCCGTCCGCTTAAGCGCGCGCTACATATCCGACAGGCTGCTGCCCGACAAGGCGGTTGACCTCATAGACGAAGCCGCGAGCAAGCTCCGCATAGACGCGCAGATGCTTCCCCCGCATCTCAAGGACGCAGAGCACCGCCTACGCCACCTCGAAGACGAGGAAGCCGCCGCCGCTGAGATGGCAGACTACGAGCGCGCCGCAGAATTGCGCTCCGATCGGTTACGCCTCCAAGCCGAGTTCGACACAGAGCGTGACAAACTCACCGGGCGCATGGGAACGAAAGACCACAATGTGGTGCATGCGGAAGACATCGGCAGGCTCATCGCAATCTGGACGGGCATACCCGTTGACCGCCTGCTGGAAGGCGAGGCCGAAAAGCTTCTGCACATGGAGGAGCGGCTGCACAACCGTGTCGTTGGGCAAGACGCCGCCATCACCGCGGTGTCGGACGCCATTCGCCGCGCCCGCGCAGGACTGAAAGATCCCAACCGGCCCATCGGAAGCTTCATATTCCTTGGACCGACCGGGGTGGGCAAGACCGAGCTCGCTCGCGCCCTCGCCGAATACCTTTTCGACGACGAGCAGAACATGGTGCGCCTGGACATGTCCGAGTACATCGAGAGGCACACCGTCTCGCGGCTCATCGGCGCGCCGCCCGGCTATGTCGGCTACGACGAGGGCGGGCAGCTCACTGAGGCTGTGCGCCGTCGTCCCTTCCGCGTCATCTTGTTCGACGAAATCGAAAAGGCGCATCCTGATGTATTCAACACGCTCCTGCAGATCCTCGAGGATGGGCGACTGACTGACGGGCACGGCAGAACGGTCGATTTCCGCAACACGCTAGTCATCATGACCAGCAACCTCGGCACTTCGGAGGCAAGCCGCCGCACAGCGGGATTTGTGACTGGCAGCCAACAGGGAGAATCGGCGCGCCTGCAAGCGTCCGTGGAAGAGGCGCTACGCCGCACTTTCCGGCCCGAGTTCCTGAACAGGCTGGACGACACCATCGTTTTCGATTCGCTCACATCGGAGCAGGTGCGGCACATCGTCGAGCTGATGCTGCGCGACGTCGAATCGCGGCTGACCGAACACGATGTGGCAATCGCACTGACAGACGCTGCCAAGGACTGGCTTGCCGAAGCGGGCTTCGGCCGGACATACGGAGCGCGACCACTGCGCCGCGCCATACAGCAGCACATCGAAAACCCGCTGTCCAGGGGTATCATCGCGGGCGATTACACCGCAGGCGACACAGTGCGCGTGGACGCGAGCGAAGACGGCCTACTATTCAACAAGACCGCAGAATTAACGGACAAAGCAGCTTAACGCCTACTGCGCCGGCGCCTCGTTGAACATTGCAGCGATGTGTCGGCGCTGTATCTTGCCAGTCGCCGTGCGCGGCATCGTATCGATTATGTACACGCGGTCCGGCACCTTGAAGCCTGCAAGGTGCTCGCCGCAATAGGCGCGTATCGCATCCTCATCCGTATTCGCAGAGACCACCACCGCAGCTTGTACTGCCTCTCCGTACATTGTGTGAGGCACGCCGAAGCACACCGCCTCAGCAACCGCTGGATGCCCCAGCAACGCAGCGTCAACCTCCAGCGGCGAAATCTTCTCACCGCCGCGATTTATCAACTCCTTGAGGCGGCCTGTCAGCGTGAGCGTGCCGTCTGCATCGAGAAAGCCCTGGTCGCCCGTGCGGAACCAGCCATTCGTGAACGCCTCCGCATTCGCATCCGGATTGTTGTGGTAGCCATGCGTAACATTCGCGCCCCTGATGACCACTTCCGCGAGCCCGCCTGCGCCGACAAGATTGCCGTCGTCGTCCATGATGCCAATGTCAACGCCTGTGCCTTTGCCCACTGTGCCCGGCATCCGGTCGCCCGGCGGCAGCAGGTTCGACGACATCTGATGCGACGCCTCTGTCATTCCGTATGCTTCCAGCACCGGCGCGCCGAACCGCGCCTCCAATTGCTCGAACACCGCAGGCGCAAGCGCCGATGAGCAAGACCTGATGAGCCTGAAACTGCTGTGTGGCGCGCCGTCTTCGTCCGCGCGCGCCAGCAAAATCTGGTGAATCGTCGGCACGGCTGAGTACCATGTCGCACCGCTGTCCTTTTGCTCGCCCCAGAACCGGCTTGCGCTGAACCGAGGTGGCACCACCAGCGAGCCGCCAGTGCTCAGCGTTGACAGCGACACCCCAATGAGCCCATGCACATGGAACAGTGGCATCACCACCATAGCAATATCGTCGGGCGTCAGTCTGTATGTATCGCTGATGTTCTTGATTGACGACGCAAGGTTGCCATGCGTAAGCGGCACTCCCTTAGGACGGCTCGTAGTTCCAGAAGTGTGCAGGAACAGCGCCACATCGTCGGGTGACGGCGCAGGCGCATCCCGCCGTGCGGTCAGAGTATCGCCGCCCTTTGATAGTGAAGTACGACCAGAATCGTCCAGCGATGCTTCGATTGTCGGAACGCCTAGCTGCGCCGCGGCTTCGCGCGCCGCGTGTTCGCCAAGCGGTAGTATAGCGAGCTGCGCTTCTGCGTCCTCCATGTAGAACGTGAACTCGTCAGTCGTGTACGCGGAGTTCAGCGGCGCGGCGATTGCGCCCGCCCGCGCTACTGCCAGAAACACGACCATGAACTCCAGACTGTTGGGCAGCACGATGGACACCGCTTTGCCGGGCTGCACTCCCGCGCCCGCAAGCAATTCGGCGACGCGTTCAATCTCATCGCCGAACTCGGCGTATGTCACCTCTGCGCCGCCCGGGACGCTTATCGCCATGTCAGTGGCGCTCTGTGGATTCAAAATACTCGCAAGTGTACTCAATGGTCTGCTCCCTAATTCAATTAGATGCTTCCTTCAGCAGTCTCTATTCGCCCCAATTATCTACACTTTCCGCTCCAATCGCAACGCACCCTTCGAAATGTCACCTTTTCTCTTTAATTCCCGCTAGGCATTGTTGATTGCGCCGATCTACCTGTTGAACCTACCTGTTGAAATCTGATGACTGACCACTGATAACTTCCTATGCTACTATTGAACACCGAGCAAACAATTCAAGCCATACGGAGCGCGTCCCATCACGAGCATATCGGTCAACCAACTCAGCCACCGCTACGAAACCGAGGCAGGCAACCTGGAAGTCCTGCGCGATGTGAGCCTAGAAGTAGCGACGTCCGAGTTCGTCTCGCTGATAGGACCTAGCGGCTGCGGCAAGACTACACTGCTGCGCGCCATCGGCGGCTTGACCGACGCAACCTCCGGAAGCATCGAGCTCTCCGGCGTCCAACCCAGGGAGTTGCAACGGCGCAAGGGCATCGGCTTTGTGTCGCAGGACGCTGCCCTGCTCCCATGGCGTACCGCGCTCGAGAATGTGCGCCTGCCATTTCAATTGAATTCCGGCACCGCTGCGACTGATTCGTCCGCCCTTGCCGAGCAGACACTCAGCGCCGTGGGCCTCGCCGAATTCACGGACTACTACCCGCACCAACTCTCAGGCGGCATGCGCCAGCGTGTGGCGTTCGCAAGAGCGCTCGCAATCAGCCCGGGCCTGCTTCTTATGGATGAACCTCTAAGTGCCCTCGACGAGATGACCCGCGAAGAGATGCGCTACGAACTGCTGCGTCTCTGGGAACGGCAGAGGCCGACCGTCATCTTCGTGACGCACAGCATACCTGAAGCGGTGGTGCTGTCGGACAGAGTAGTTGTGCTGTCAGCGAGACCCGGCGAGGTCGCTGACGACATCGCGATAGACATTCCAAGACCACGCCTGCAAGAAGTGGAGCGATCAGACCGCTTCTTGGAGTACACATATAGGATCAAAGATGCGCTTTCGAGTGGGGTCGCCGCTGCAACGCCCGTCGGCTGAAAGCACGGATAAGCAGGCTGCGGACGGATCGCCGGAGGCCCGTCGCTCGCGCCTCTCGCCCCCTGCCATAGCCGTCAGCTACATCCTGCCGCCCGCTATCGCACTGGGCATGGCCGTCGTAGCATGGGAGGCTTGGGTGCGCGCCGCCGCCATACCCGTGTACATCGTGCCTGCGCCATCCGCGGTAATTACCCGGCTTGCCGGAGACTTCGGTTTCTTCGCGCTGCACGGAGGCATCACGCTAGCCGAGGCGCTGGCAGGCTTCGCGCTCGGCGCTGCGGTGGCGTTCACAGGCGCAACCCTAATGGCGCACTCGCGCTTCCTGGAGCGCAGCCTGCTGCCTATTGCCATTCTCGTCAAGGTTACGCCCATCGTCGCAGTCGCGCCCCTATTCGTAATCTGGTTCGGCTTCGGCTCGCTTCCCAAAGTGCTGATAGCAAGCCTGATAACATTCTTCCCCGTACTCGTCAACGCCATGGTCGGCTTGCGCGCCATCAACCCCGGAGCGCTAGACTTCTTCCGCTCGCTGCACGCCTCGCGCACGGAGACATACCTGAAGCTGCGACTGCCTAGCTCGCTGCCCTACCTGTTCGCCGCGTTCCGCATATCCATTCCCCTATCTGTCATCGGCGCGGTCGTCGGCGAGTGGTTCAGCGGCGACAGAGGCCTAGGCAGCGTCATCATCGTCGCGCACAACAACCTCGACATGCCCACGCTCTTCTCCGCAATCCTGGTCCTCGCCTTTCTTGGCATTGCCCTCACCATCATCACCGCATACATAGAACGCAAAATGCTCTTCTGGCATGATTCGACGATGGGCTTCTGACGCGCATAATTGCACCAGGCTGTGGAGGAATATATGGAAATCATAGTCTTATTTCTCTTCATCATTGTGATACTTCTTACATTCGCAGTCATTGTTACGATAATAGCCGACTCCAAAGGCTACTCACCTTTTGGCTGGTTCTTCTACGGACTCTTTCTTGGCCCAATCGCCCTGGCTCATGCAATTGTCATACACAGGACGCTCGAAGAAGAACAGAAACGACATCTGCTTGCAGGACGTGATCCATGCCCTCTGTGTGATGAGTACATTTCGCCAAGAGCCGTTGTCTGCCCGCACTGTCAGAGCGACATCGAGTTGCCGGTCGAGACCCGAAGTGGAGCATCTTGAGCAGGACACCGAAATGTTTGATTTATCAATCCGCATAGCCTAGTCTTAAATCCGGTTGTTGATGGTCAATCACAGTCGAGACTGATCAAGATTGTAACAGCCTTGTTTCGCCAAACTATTCAGAAACGGACAACAGGACATTGCACTCGGTATCCAAACTTACGCTATTCAACCTCATAGCCCTCGCAGCCCTGCTAATTGTCGGGGCAGCGGCATGCGCGCCACCCGAACCCGAAAAGGTCGTCTTCATGGCAGGCTACAAGCCGCAGGCGAATCTGCCCTTCGCGGCCGCCTACATCGCGCAGGAAAAGGGCTACTTCGAGGAGCAAGGGCTTGATGTGGAGATACGCCACGCATCCAGCGGCGAGCACCTCCAACTTCTTATGTCCGGCGATGTCGATTTCACCACCGCCGACGCCGCATCCGTACTAAAGCGCCGCGCAGACCCGGGTCTGCCCATCGTCGCCTTTGCCCTATTCGGACAGCGCGGACAGCAGGGCTTCCTCGCGCTCAAAGACAGCGGCATTGCCACGCCCAACGACTGGGAGGGCAGAACTTTCGGCTACAAGGTCTCGATTCCACCCGACTATCTCGCCATTGTCGAGTCCCAGCAGGTTGATCGCGGCGAGGTACAGGAGGTCCGCGTCGGCTTCGATCCGCGCGTGCTCACTGAGGGACAGGTTGACCTCCTTGCCGTCTTCAAGTCCAACGAGCCGGATACGGTAAGGCGCATGGGCTTTGATGTAACTCTGTGGGACCCCGCAGACTTCGGCGTGCCGAGCCTTGGCTTGACCTACATCACCCGCGAGGAGCTTGCGAATTCAGACTCCGATAAGGTCGAACGCTTCCTCAAGGCAACGATGAAGGCGCTCGAATACGCACAGGCCAACCGCGACGAGGCGGTCGAAATAGTCCTCAAGTACGCTCCCGAAGAAGACCCTGCGCACCAACGATACATGCTCGATACCGAACTTGCCGACGCTGTTAGTCCCCTGACTGACGAGCGCGGCTTGGGGCAGATGTCACCGGAGCAGTGGCAGGCGCTCTACGACCACCTCACTGCGCACGAAGCCCTGCCCAAGCCATTCGACTACAACGAAGCCTTCAACGCAGATTTCCTGGACGCCATCTACGACGGCAGCACACTCGAATGGCCCTAACATAGAAGTCGCTTCCCCCTGGGTGGGAAAGGCCATAAATTGGTGTTAAACTGCTAAACTAAATGATACCTAATATCTAAAGTACTCCGTCAGCCTGCGCCAAAATCTATGAACCAGAACGTACTGATAATGCAGTCCGGCGGCTGCACGCCCGTCCTCAACCGCAGCCTGTTCGGAGTCGTACAGGAAGCCCTGTCGCACTCCGGCGAATTCGGCGAAATATACGGCGCGCGCTACGGCATGGAAGGCGTCCTCAGCAGCGACCTGATAGACCTGCGCCGCACACCCGCCGATGAATGGCGGCGCATCGCCCAGACGCCTGGCGCCGTGCTCGGTTCCACCCGCCGCAAGCTGCACGACGAGGATGTGCAGCCGATCCTGGACACGCTTCGCAAACACAACATCGGCTGCTGGTTCATCATCGGCGGCAACGACTCCGCGACCACCGGCCACAGCGTCGGGCAGGCGGCGGAAGCGGCAGGTCTGCCCCTCAGCGTCATCAATGTGCCCAAAACCATCGACAACGACCTCGTACTCACCGACCACAGCCCCGGCTACGGCAGCGCAGCCCGCTTCGTCGCGCTCGCCACTATGGGCGCGGGACGAGACGCCGAATCCATGGGCATCGCCGCGCCAATCACCATCATCGAAGTCATGGGCAGGGACGCAGGCTGGCTCGCGGCCGCATCCGCATTTGCAAAGCGCGACGAGCGAGACGCCCCGCACTTCATTGGCGTCCCCGAACTCCCGTTAGACGAGACACGCTTCCTCGACTGCATCGAAGACGCCTATCGCAAGTACGGCTTCGCGGTCGCCGTGATCGCAGAGAACATCCGCACACCCGAGGGCACGCCCATCGGCGAACAGGGAGACCCGTGGCATGTGGACGACTTCGGTCACCCATACTACGACGGCCCTTCGAGGTATCTCGCCGCGCTTGTAAGTGGGCGGCTCGGCGTGCGAACCCGCTATGAGAAGCCCGGCACCATACAGCGCTCCATGATGGCTTGCGTATCCCACTCAGACGCGCAAGAGGCAGAGATGGCAGGACGCGCCGCCGTCCGCAGTGCCATCGCAGGCGAGCGTGACATCATCATCACTCTGGAGCGCGCGTCCGGCGAAGAATACGATTGCACGACTGGCACAGCTTCCCTCGCGGCAGTCGGCAGCAAAGTCAAGCGCATGCCCCCCGACTACATGGACCCCGCCAATCACTTCGTCACGCAGTCATTCCTTGACTACGCTCGCCCGCTGCTCGGCGACGCCCTCCCCCATTACGGCAGGCTGCAATAGCGAACTCCCTTCCGTTCGCTCTGAGACTGCTGATAGGTCAGCCAACTCTTTAATCCGCATGCCCCACGCATAAATGTTATATCTTGCATTTTTCTTGACACGCCCATAGTCGTCTTGTACGATTATTGTGCTTAACAATTAAATACATAATCTCTTATCAAGAGTGGCTGAGGGACCGGCCCTGTGAAGCCCGGCAACCTTTTCGCGTCATGCGGCGCGTGAATCGGTGCTAAATCCGGAGAGCCTGAAATGGCTCGGAGATGAGAGCAGCAAGCATCACAAACTTCTCTCATCAGAGAAGTATTTTTTTGCCCATTTTGAGTAAGAGTACCTTCCCACTAGATGGGAGAAGGTTAGGCTGGGGGTGAATTGAATCCTCGCCTACACGACGAAATAGCAAGTCAAACCAAAAATTACCAGTCACGGAGGAAATAATGCCTACCCAGAACCCGGGCGAACCCTACTACCGCATCAGCATTGATGAAGCCGCAGAAATGCAGGCATCCGGCGACTCGGTCGTCGTTGACGTGCGAGCGTTGAACGAATACGCAGAAGGCCATGTCAAGGGCGCGCTCTTCATCCACGTGGACACTCTGCTTGGCCGTATAGACGAGCTTCCACAGGACAAGGATCTGCTGTTCATCTGCGCCATCGGCGTCCGCAGCGGACTCGCCGCCGAGATGGCAGCCGCAATGGGCTTCGACTCAGAGCGCCTCTACAACATCGAAGCAGGCACTCCTGCATGGATCGAGGCGGGCAAGCCCACCAGCTACGGCGCGGACGAATAACTCGCCAATCCAACTTACACTGCCCATTCTGTCAGTCCGAAAGAACAAAGGACAAGATATGACCGTACTCGTCGTCGGCTCGGTCGCCTACGACTCAGTTACCACGCCAGCCGGCAGTCGAGAGGACTCGCTTGGCGGTTCGGCGACATACTTCTCTGTCGGCATCAGCCGCTTTGCGCCCGTCAGCCTCGTCGCCATCATTGGCGAAGACTTTCAGGAGCGTCACATCGAACTCCTGCGCTCGCGCGGCGTCGATATAAGCGGCTTGCAGCGGCAGAAAGGCAAGACATTCCGCTGGGCAGGCGAATACTACTCAGCCGACCTCAATGCCCGCACCACGCTGGATACTCAGCTCAACGTCTTCGCCGAGTTCTCGCCTAAGCTCAACGCCGAGCAGCGCCGCTGCCCATACCTGTTCCTTGCCAACATAGACCCTGAGCTTCAGTTAGATGTGCTAAACCAGATGGAGCAGCGTCCCAACCTTGTCGCACTCGATTCTATGAACTTCTGGATTGACGGCAAGCGCGACGCGCTCAACAAGGTCACCAGCAGCGCCGATGTGCTCTTCATGGACGAAGGTGAGGCGCGAGACTTCGCATGCGAGGGCAACCTCGTAACCGCAGCTCGGCGCATCATGGCGATGGGTCCCAGCGCGGTCGTCGTAAAGCAGGGGGCGCATGGCGTTCTGGTCTTCAGCGGCGACACCGTATTCTCCGCGCCCGCATTCCCGCTCGACCATGTCGTTGACCCCACCGGTGCGGGCGACACATTCGCGTCAGGCTTCATCGGCTACATCGCCGCCACCGGCGACAGGACACCCGACGGCTACCGCCGCGCAGCAGTGCTCGGCTCAGTAATGGGATCGTTCTGCGTACAGGACTTCAGTGTGGACAAGGTGTTAACGCTAAGCATGCAAGACATCGAAGACCGCTACCGCGCCTTCACTCAACTCACCACCTTTGCTCCATTGCAAGACGGCAATTCACTTTTTAACCGCATATCAAAATAATCCCTTGCATCCAAGAGGAGGATAGATTGACCACACAACCCACCAAGGGGCATATCGCAGACCCCTCACTTGCATCCGACGGTGTCCGCCGCATCCACTGGGCGGCGCGCGAGATGACCGTGCTGCGCCAGATACGCGAGCGCTTCGCAAAGGAAAAGCCGCTCACAGGCTTGCGCGTAGCCGCTTGCCTGCATGTAACCAGTGAGACCGCCAACCTGCTGCTCACGCTCCAGGACGGCGGCGCCGAAACCGCCATCTGCGCCAGCAACCCGCTCAGCACGCAGGACGATGTGGCAGCCGCGCTAGTTCACGAGTACGGCATACCCACCTTCGCCATCAAGGGCGAGGACAGCGAGACCTACTACTCGCACATCAACTCCGCCCTCGACACCAAGCCCCACATCACGATGGACGACGGCGCAGACCTCGTAGCGACGCTTCACTCCAACCGCACCGACGCCCTCGATGGGCTCATCGGCGGGTCGGAAGAGACCACAACAGGCGTCATCCGCCTTCGCAGTCTTGCCGAAGCGGGCAAGCTCAAGTACCCGATCATCGCCGTCAATGACGCCGACACCAAGCACTTCTTCGACAACCGATACGGCACGGGCCAGAGCACCCTCGACGGAATCACCCGAGCCACCAACATCCTCTGGGCGGGCAAGACGGTGGTCCTCGCCGGCTACGGCTGGTGTGGACGCGGCGTCGCCCTCCGCGCTCGCGGCATGGGCGCGCAGACAGTCGTAACCGAGATCAACCCTATCCGCGCTCTCGAAGCCGCTATGGACGGCCATCAGGTCATGAGCATGGACAACGCAGCGAAGATCGGCGACATCTTCATAACGCTCACCGGCGGCATCAAGGCCGTCGGACGCCAGCACATCGAGGTGATGAAAGACGGTGCAATTCTCGCCAACAGCGGCCATTTCAACGTGGAGATCGACATCCCCGCGCTTGAAGAACTCGCAGACGGCAAGCAGGAAGTGCGCCCATTCGTTGAGGAGTATCTCATGGGAGACGGAAGGCGTCTCAACCTTCTGGCCGAAGGTCGCCTCATAAACCTCGCGGCCGCCGAGGGGCACCCTTCCGCTGTCATGGACATGAGCTTCGCCGACCAAGCCCTCTCAGCCGAGTACCTTGCGCAGTTCGCGCACTCGCTCAAGCCGCAGGTGTACGACGTGCCACGCGACATTGACGAAGAAGTCGGACGCCTGAAATTGCTTTCCATGGGTATCACCATCGACACGCTTACGGCAGAGCAGGAAGAGTACCTCGGAAGCTGGGAAGTAGGAACTTGAACACCCTTCTCAAAGAACATACAGAACCGAAGCAGTACCCAAACTGCTTCGGTTGCGGCGCGGACAACCCCATCGGGCTGCGCCTGCAATATCGGCGCATCGGCGATGCAGTCGTAACCGAGTTCACGCCCGGCGACGAACACGAGGGCTGGCCCGACATAGTGCATGGGGGCATCATAACGACATTGCTATACGAGGTGATGGAAAACTTCGCATACCGCAACGGCACTATCGCGATGATGCGGAGCATGCACACTAGCTTCCGCAGACCCGCGAAGATCGGCGAGCGCATCACCGCCACAGCGCGCCTCGAAGAGAGCGCCGACAGAGAAATGTCCGTAACCGCGACCCTGACGCAGGACAAGCTCATTGCCGAGGGCAGAGCCAAACTCATCACCCTCACGCAGGAGCGCATCGAAAGCCTGGGCATAGCCCAACCATAAGCCCAATCATCATATACATCCTGTTAGCACAGAAATCTCAGGGAGAAGAAAATTGAGCCACACCTTTACAGACTCCGCCTCATACCTGTTCACTTCAGAATCGGTAACAGAGGGACACCCGGATAAGCTCTGCGACCAGATTTCTGACGCAGTTCTTGACGCCATCATCGCCGACGACCCCAGGGCGCGCGTCGCCTGCGAGGTCTGTACGACGACGGGCCTTGTCGTCGTCATGGGCGAGATTACCACCAGCACCTATGTGGACATCGCTGCTATCGTACGCACAACCATCCGCGACGCCGGCTACATCGACTCCCGATACGGCTTCGATTACCAGTCCTGCGGCATCGCCGTCTCTGTCCATGAGCAGTCCCAGGACATTATGCACGGCGTTGACCGCGCCCTTGAAGTGCGCGACGGCAGCGGCGACTACGACGACCTCGAATCGGTCGGCGCGGGCGACCAGGGCATGATGGTCGGGTTCGCATGCAACGAGACGCCCGAACTCATGCCCCTGCCCATATCCCTCTCGCACAAGCTCTGCCAGCGCATGGCGCAACTTCGCAAGGACAAGACCTTGCCATACCTGCGTCCCGACGGCAAGTCGCAGGTAACCGTCGAGTACGAGTACGGCGTTCCCAAGCGCGTCCACACCGTCATTATGAGCACGCAGCACAGCGAAGATGTGAGCCAGGATGTCATCGCCCGCGACTTGATAGAGCACGCGGCAAAGGCAATCATCCCCGCCGAACTGCTCGACGAGAATACGCAGTATTGGATTAACCCTTCAGGCCGCTTCGTAACCGGAGGTCCCGTAGGCGACACCGGCCTCACGGGACGCAAGATTCTCGTGGATACCTACGGCGGCTTCGCAAGACATGGCGGCGGCGCCTTCTCCGGCAAGGATCCCACAAAGGTTGATCGTTCCGCCGCTTATGCTGCGCGTTATGTGGCAAAGAATGTCGTTGCAGCGGGCCTCGCCGACAGGATGGAAGTTATAGTCTCTTACGCCATCGGCAAGCGTGAGCCGACTTCCATATCCATAGAAACTTTCGGCAGCGGGAAGATAGCGGACGAAAAGATAGAAGCGCTGATCAAGGACAACTTTGACCTGACGCCCGGCGGAATCATCCGCGATCTCAAACTGCGCCGTCCAATATACAAGCAGACCGCCACCTACGGACATTTCGGTCGCGACGACCTAGACCTCCCCTGGGAGCTCACCGACAAAGCCGATCTACTTCGCAGAGCCGCCCAATAAATCAGAAACCATTCCATTTCAATGGAGGAAGCGCAACAAAGTCCCTTCCCCCTTGATGGGGGAAGGTTAGGATGGGGGGTGGGTAAGGGCAGTCATCTCATCTATCCTGTACATCCTGTTAGGTTAGAGCAAGAATGCCCATAAAATTCGGAACAGACGGCTGGCGAGCAATCATCGCCGAAGACTACACCTTCGACAACGTGCGCCTCTGCGCCCAGGGTGCAGCCGACCTGATGAAGTACCACAGCCTCGCCTTTCGCGGCTTCGTCGTTGGCTATGACACGCGCTTTGCATCCGCAGAGTTCGCAGCAGCCGTAGCCGAGGTAACCGCCGCAAACGGCATACCAACCTTGCTATGCGACAGAGCGGCGCCAACACCTGTCATAGCCTACAATCTAGTCGCCAAGGACGCAGGCGCAGGCGCGGTCATCACCGCGAGCCACAACCCCGCCACATACAACGGCTTCAAGTACAAGCCCGACTACGGTGGCAGCGCATCACCTGAAATCGTCGAGGAACTCGAATCGCGTATCGCCGCCGCCGAATCGTCAGGCAGCGTCCAGCGCATACCGCTTCAGCAGGGGATCGCAAGCGGACTACTAGAATACTTCGATCCCGCGCCCGACTACCTCAACCACGTCGCATCACTCGTGGACTTGGCGGCAATCCGCAACGCTGGCTTGGACATCGTCGTGGACTCCATGCACGGCGCGGGCGCGGGCTATCTCGCCGACCTTCTCTCTGGCGGCTCCACCCGTGTCATCGAAATTCGCGGCGAACCCAACCCCGCCTTCCCCGGCATGGCGCAGCCCGAGCCGCTCGCACACAACCTCCTGCCTCTTATCAACGAGGTCTCCGACAGAACCGCCGACATCGGCTTCGCAACCGACGGCGATGCCGACCGACTTGGCGTTGTAGACGACGATGCCCAGTTCCTCACAACCCTGCAAACCTTTGCCCTGCTCTGCATGCACCAGCTCGATACCCTAGGCAGGCGCGGCCCCCTCGTGCGCTCCATCACTATGACCAGCATGATAGACAAGATCGGCGCAATCTACGATGTGCCAGTGCATGAGACGCCCGTCGGCTTCAAGTACCTCGGTCCCGTAATGATGAGCGAAGAAGCCCTTATCGCGGGCGAAGAGAGCGGCGGCTACGCATTCCAAGGTAATGTTCCCGAGCGCGACGGCATCCTCAGCGGCCTAATGCTGCTCGACATGATGGTCAAAACCGACATGGGCATCGCCGAACTGCTCGGCGAGTTGGAGGACCAAGTAGGCCCCCACCACTACGACCGTCTCGACCTGCACTTTGACGAAAGCCAGCGAAACGCCATCATAGCACGCCTGCAAAGTACCGCCCCATCATCCATCGCAGGCAAGCATGTAGAGCAAGTGGACACTCAGGACGGCTTCCGCTACCTGCTCAGCGGCGGCTACTGGGCGCTAATCCGCTTCTCCGGCACAGAACCCCTCCTCCGCATCTACGCCGAAGCCGAATCCCCCGAAGATGTGCGCCTGCTACTGGAAGAAGCGCGGGACTTAGCGGGGGTGTAGCGCCTCCCGCAGACGCATAGCGACGTATCGTCAACTCAACCATCAATTCGTCAAAATCTGCTGCATTACTTCAAATGCACATTTAAGCGCACGTATCTCATCAGAAGAAGCAACTTGTGCATACTTAATCAGTTTCTCGTTTCTTGTGAAATTCGGTTGACCGACTTCATCGAACCTAACTATTCGCTCGCTAATCCAGTCAGATACATATTCCTTATTAATATTCGACTCGCTTGCGGCCACATTCAGGCACAGATTCTTGGCTTCACGTTGTCCTGCAAGAAGTATGTATCCATTGAAAGCCAAGAACGTTATTCCTGTCGTCAAGGCGGCGCGTTTGTTTCCGTCGTTGAAGGGATGGTTCTTAGTAATAGACCAGATCAGCGTAGCTGCCATGGATGGTATAGACGAATAGAGATATTCCCCTGAAAATGTTTGCCGCGGTTGAGCTAGCGCCGACTCCAAAAGACCACGCCCCTGTGAACCTCCAAGATATTGAAAGTCCGGCACGCCATCTTCGTATTTTGCAAATAACACTGGAACCATACGGCTGACGATCTCTTCTACAAACTCTATGTCCGGAAACCAGATGTTTCCGATGTCTCCGCCGTTTCCCATAAGAACTTTTCCCTCTCATGAAGAAAGCCCCTCTGGAGTTGAGGGGCTTTCTTGATTATCAAGAAGACAGACTTGATAGAAGTTAGTTCTTCTCCAACTCCTTCAAGGTTCCTCCGTACATACCGATAAGCATGTCAAGCAACATCTGACGCACTTCAGGGGTATCAGGTAGTGGCTGATTCTTGGGCAAACTTTCCCAAGCGGCGGCTAGCCTCTGACGCTCTTCTGCGTCACCAAAAACTGCGTTCAATACATCGTTCGTATTGTCAACTGTCTGAACCATATCAACCCTCCAACGAGATCGGGTTATGATGCTAGTTGAGAAATCCCGCTCTCCATTGCTGTCGGCAACTTAGGCATCTGTGCATATTATACACATAACATACGCATATTGTGTGCATATTCTACGTCTTTCTATGAAATATGAGAACAGCCAAAGTGTCGAGTCAAGGGCAATTCACGGTGAGGAATGCTATCATGCTTACGCAATTATTGGTTACGACGCGAGCATCAACTCTTTAGATCCAACCCCATGCCCATCCTCACCGCCTCCAACCTAGCCCTCCTGTTCGGCGAAGTCGAAATCTTCGCTGGTGTTGACCTTCAGATCGACGAGCGTGACCGCATCGGCATTGTCGGGCCAAACGGCGCGGGCAAGACCTCGCTGATTCGCATCCTGGCCGGCGAACTCGAAGCCAACGCAGGCACTATCACTTGGCAGCGCGGCATTCGGCTTGGCTACGTGCCGCAGAGGCCCGCGCAAGCCACGGATGGCACCATCCACGACGAGGTGATGCAAGCCTTCGCCCGCCTCCGCGAAATCGAAGACGAACTCGCGTCCAGCGCCCTCGACATACAGGTCGCCGAAGGCACAGCCCGCCGTGACGCCGAGCGCCGCTACGATGCCCTACTGCGAGAGTTCGAGGCGCTTGGCGGCTACGAATACGAGCACCGCATGGAGCGCGTCCTTGATGGCGTGGGACTGCCCGAAGAGACACGTGCAACCCCCGCGGCGGACGCAAGCGGCGGTGAGCGTACACGCGCCGCGCTCGCCCGGGCGCTCCTCTCAGACCCCGACTTCCTTATCCTTGACGAGCCTACTAACTACCTAGACTTTCGCGGGCTGGACTGGCTCGAAGACTTTCTTTCCAGCTTCACAGGCGGCTTCATGGTCGTATCTCACGACCGCTACTTCCTCGACAAGGTGGCGAACCGCATACTGGAAATCGACAACGGCAGGCTCCAGTCCTTCCCCGGCAACTTCACCAAGTACCGCGTCCTCAAGGAAGAGCAGCAGCGACGCCAGCTCATCGAGTACGAGCGACAGCAGGAGTACATCGAGCGCGAAGAGTCGTTCATCCGCAGATACCGCGCAGGCCAGCGGGCGCGAGAAGCGCGTGGGCGCGCAACTCGCCTCCAACGCCTTGAGCGCATCGACAAACCACAAACCAACGATGCAATCTACCTCGGAAGCGTCAGCACATTCCGTACCGGCCAGGTTGCCATCAGAACCAGCAAGCTCGCCGTCGGATACCAGCAGAACGGGCATGGCGTGCAACTCCTGGCCGTAGCCGACGCGCAACTCGAACGCGGCTCGCGCACCGCTATCATCGGCAACAACGGCATCGGCAAGACTACGCTCATAAAGACGCTGCTGGGAGAGACGCCGCCAATCACTGGCAGCGCAAGCCTCGGATACAATGTGGAGCCGGGCTACTATTCGCAGGGCAGCACAGACCTGCCGCAGCGCTCTACGGTCATGGATGCCCTGATAGACGCCCGCAACCTGCGCATTCCCGAAGCCCGAAACTACCTCGCTCGCTTCCTGTTCAGGGGCGACGATGTGTTCAAGTCCACATCCGCGCTCAGCGGCGGAGAGCGCAGCCGCCTCGCCCTCGCGCGCCTGCTAATCACCGAGCCGAACATGCTCATCCTCGACGAGCCGACAACCCACCTAGACATTCCTAGCAGAGAGGCGCTTGAAGCCGCGCTCCAGACCTACAGCGGCACCCTGATATTCGTCTCCCACGACCGCCGCCTGATTTCACTGCTCGCAACCCAGCTCTGGATAGTCGAAGACGGCGAAGCGCGCCTGTTCAAGGGAGGCTTCGAGGAGTGGATTCGCGGCAGGCAACCCGCAACGCAGCGGCAGACACCTGCATCCCCAGCGGTGCCCAGTCCCCGCAGCAGGCAGTCGAACAAGCAACGCCGCACCGCAGGCGCAAGGCAGCGCGCGAAGCAAGCCGTCGTCAGGGACTACGAAGCGCTGATAGGCAATCTGGAAGCGCAGCTCGCCGAAATTAACGCAGCGCTTGAATCAGCCACCGAGCGCCAGAACGTCGCTGAAATAACACGACTCGGTAAGAAATACACCGCAACCCAGGCGAGCCTCGAACAAGCATGGAATGACTGGAGCGAAGTCTCCTGATTTCACGCAGCGCGCCGCAATCCTCGTGCCTCGTCGCGTAACAAGGCGATCTTTGTTGCAAGGGCGTCAACTTGAGTTAGCACCTCGTCAAGCGTGCCGGACAAGTCGAGCGTTACAACCTCAAGTCTCTTGCCTGAGTGCCTGACTTCGTGATTTGCCCGTTCTGCTTCACCCTCAGCATAGATGAGCATACCGCCTGGCAGATTCAGCGCGGTGGCGTAGGCGAGCAGTTGATACAGGTCGGCAGGCACGCGGCGATCTCCTGTTATGCTCTTATATTTGGCATCGCCTACGAATACGCAATTGCCGCCGTCCCACCATGTCAGGTCGGGCTGAGATGGACCCAATAAATCGGACAGGTGGCTAAGAGAGAGTCGCGCTCCTAGAATAATGGAAGAAGAGGAGCAGGAAAATGAAGCAGAGCAGGAAGAAGCACAGTCCGGGGTTCAAGGCCAAGGTGGCGTTGGCCGCGCTCCGTGGAGAAGAGACCGTTGCCCAGTTGGCCAGCCGGTTTGAAGTTCATCCCACGCAGATTCATACTTGGAAGAAGGCCCTGATCGAGGGAGCGCCCGAGGTCTTCGGTAGTGGGAGTGCAAAGGCGGACAGGGATCAGGAAGCGCTGACTGCGCATCTGTACCAGCAGATTGGTCAGCTCAAGGTGGAGCGGGATTTTCTGTCAGGGAAGTCCGGGCTATGAGTCGGCGCAGGCGTCTGGCTATGGTGGATCGAGGACACCCGAAGCTCTCTGTAGTGAAGCAGTGTCGTCTGTTGCGGCTCAGCCGTTCCTCGGTATACTACCGACCGGCGCCGGCTAAGCCTGCGGACCTGGAGCTTATGGCCGGGATGGACCGGCAGTATCTGAAGACTCCCTATTATGGTTCTCGCAGGATGACGGCCTGGCTGCGGACCCAGGGATACCTGGTCAACCGCAAGAGGGTGCAGAGACTGATGCGGGCAATGGGACTGGAAGCGATCTACCGCAAGCCCAATACCAGCAAGCCTGCGCCGGAGCACAGGATATACCCTTACCTGCTGAAGGGAGTGACAGTCGATCGGGTCAATCAGGTCTGGGCGGCGGACATCACCTACCTGCCCATGTCCCGGGGATTCCTATACCTGGTGGCCATTATGGACTGGCACAGCCGCTACGTGCTGGCCTGGAAGCTCTCCAACACTCTGGAGGTGGACTTCTGCATCGATGCCCTGAAAGAAGCCCTGAGCAAAGGACAGCCGGAGATCTTCAACACCGACCAGGGAAGCCAGTTCACCAGTGATGCCTTCAGTGGGCTGCTGCTGGAGCGGGGGATCAAGATCAGCATGGATGGCAAGGGCAGATACCTGGACAACATCTTTGTGGAGCGTTTGTGGCGGAGCGTGAAGTACGAGGAGGTATATCTGAAAGCTTATAGCAACGGAAGTGAAGCGAGGAGAGGAATTGACGCTTATCTGGAGTTGTACAATCGGGAGCGGCCACACCAGTCTCTGGGCTATCGAACTCCGGCCCAGGTGTTCGCGTCGGGAAGGTTGCTCAGGTGTTTACCAGACCAGGCATCAGCCTTATCATCTCGTGAGGTAGCAACAGACTTTACAGCGGGAGTCTCTCTTAACTTAGCCCCTTCGCTGTCCTAACTGTGGGGTCCACTCCAGGCCTTAGTCCCACATTGCCATCCACATCGAGACTTGGAATGCGCCTTTCCAGAAACACGCGCTCCGACAAGCTCAATGCCTCGCGCAACGCCACTGTAACGAACTCTTGGAATACCTTGTTCATGTCCATCAGAAAGCCGGACGCGCGAACCTGTCCGCGCCCCGCCTCAAACGCGCTGTGCTGCAAGACGAGCCGCGCCAGTCCGACGACGCCCCGGTAATGTTCGTTGAGACGGTCGAATGAAACCTCCGGTACATCGTTCGGTGCAAACTCATTCAACGACACGCCGTCCACAATGCCCGCAATCCAGCCAAGCCCTCTGCGCGCCTCCTGCGACCACAAGCGCATCGCACCAAGCCGAAATACGGCAGCCTTCACCAAGCGGTTCGCCAGAATGTCATCGGTGAATTCATCGTATCTCACCTCGACGGGCAGGGGTATGCCGAACCTGCGCTGTGTCTGCTCGGCGAACCTGGCGCGTCCGCGAATGGTGTGCAACGCCTCTTCTCGCCTGCGGTATCCGTGTAACAGCCCGCGCGAAAACGCCCGTCTCCCCGCCCCTGCAAGCGCGAGTGCCAGTGTATCCGGCAGCGTCTCATCCTCCGCAAAGTCGAACAGACGTGTATCTTGCGGCTTGTACATCCCCATCGTGTAGCACGCCAGCGACAGCAGTTTCGGAATACCAATCTTCGGCTGTATCAGAACAGACAAGTCGCCGATTTCCAACGCGCCGACAGTCGAAGAGGGCTTGAGGGTGTACTTATCGCTTTCGCCCTGAACCGGCGTAATGGTGATCGACAATTTTCCGGAGGACAATGCGTCGCGCTCGACGACGGCCAGAGCATACGGTTTGCTGTCCTGATACTCTTGCAGGTCGATTTGGCGCATCGCTATTCGCCGCCGCTGTCGCTCTCAGTGTCGGACTCGCTGGCGACGGTAGCTTCATTCTCCGCATTGCCACTGTCATCCTGCGCTCTGCCACGTAGCATGTCCAGTTGAAACTCGCCAAGCCGACCGTCTTGTCCAAATAGACGTTCCTCAATATACGGCAAGACGCTGTGCTTCCAGATGCGTTCGACGGCGGCTTCGTCCAAGTCATCCTTCATGAAGTAGCTCGGTCCAATGGCGGCGTGGCGGTCATCGCGCAGCAGTTCGTTGGCGCGGTCAACCACATTCGCAACCCAATCCATGCCGCCAAGTCCATTCGTGTGCAACCAGCGACGCAGCAGCCCGTCAATGGGTTCATCATCCGGGTGAAATTCCACGAAGTAGAAGCGGCGGCGCAGCGCCAGATCCACCAAAGCGATGGAACGGTCGGCAGTGTTCATCGTCCCGATGATGTACAAGTTATCCGGCAGTGAAAACTTTTCGTCCTCTTCCGAATACTGGAGCGAGATTTCCTCATCGCGGTACTCCAGCAAGAAGTACAGCTCGCCAAATACGCCGGCGAGATTACCTCTGTTAATTTCGTCAATGATGAGGAAATGCTTAGTGTCCTTGTCTCGATTCGCCGCATTCGCAGCCCGCACCAGTGGCCCATCACGCAGCGTAAATCCCGCCTGCCCGTTCACAAGCGTCGGTCGATATCCCCGAACGAAGTCCTCATAAGAATAAGTCGGGTGGAACTGCACCAGCGTAACCCGCTCCTTCGAGCCTGCCAGAAACGCCGCCAGCTCCCGCGCCACATAAGTCTTGCCCGTCCCAGGCGGCCCCTGGAAGATGACCTGCTGCTTGTCGTCTAGCAGGGTTTGGGTTTCTTGGAGGAACTCGATGGGGAGGGTTAGGTCGTTGGCGAGGTCCGCAAGTGTGAGCGTATGTTTATCATCTTCTTCATGTGAGTCATCCGATTTGGTTGATGGTTCATCATTTTCTGACTGAGACCCGTTCTGCCATCGATTGCGTATGTCATAGAAATCAAAATCCCTGCCTAATTCACGCTCAAGACCTTGACGAATCTGTTGGATTTTGCGGTCAACATCGTCAATCGGTTCCGTTACAAAGCGCGCAAACGCATCCGCATTGGCGATTTTGCTTTTCCAAACGCTGCTAACGATTCCTTCGAAGTCATCAGGAAAGACCAGATGAAGCAACGCCTCGCGCTGAGTGTTGGGAGTATCTCGATTATTTGTAAGCAGTAGGCTACTAAAACTCATCCCTGTTACGAAATCCTTGAATGCCCAAGGATCGTTTAGTAAGCTGGCACGCTTGTCTTGGGATTGCGCTTTCCACTGTTCGACGAACTCAATGAGGAAGCCGACATGGTAGGGACGCAATAGGTTGAAACTCATAGAAGCGGCTATTCCATGTGTCAGGGCGTCGTACAAGTGGTCGGGCATCGCTATGGTCACGTCTGACCACTCCAGCACTTGGTTGATGCGTTCCACTTTAGCGTTTTTTCCCATCGTCGTGCGCCAGATGTGAAGGAAGTGGACATAC
The DNA here is from genome assembly GCA_965221045.1 of Dehalococcoidia bacterium. Classification (GTDB taxonomy): domain Bacteria; phylum Chloroflexota; class Dehalococcoidia; order Lucifugimonadales; family JADFKI01; genus Bin90. The sequence goes on along the minus strand of OZ244863.1, from coordinate 2,413,533 downwards.
AGCACTTCCGCCATCAACTGATAAACTTCGTGCGAACTATCAGCCAGTTGCTCTTGTAACTTGACGAGGAATGATCTGGAAGATTCGTCTGGCCTGTCCAAAAAGCGTATGTGGAGTTCGCTTAGAAGTTCACGCGACCAAATAGATTTGCCTGGCGTGAATAGCGAGTCATCGGATCGGAGCGCTCGCTTCACCCACTCGTCGGCGGCCGTGTAGATTTTATCTGCGCCATCGAAGGTTTTTTTGCTGCTCATATCTCACCAGTCGAAAATTATTTCTTATCCTTCCAATCCTACCCATCCCCTCCATCCTGTCCATCGATGTTAAGTCCCATACCGCCACAGCGCGTCCTCATAAGCATCAGGTGTATTCAGATCCAGCCGTATCATCGGGTCGCCTATGACATACTCCTGCACACTGTCGCGGTGTGCCAGAAACACCTCGCGTATCCCCTGCTTCTCCTCGCTGATGCGCGCAAGCTCGTCACGCAAAGACGCCGCAAATATCAGTGGATGCCCGCCGTGCCCTTCGTAGCGGGGCGAGGTTATCAGCGAGTCACCCGTAGCATGCGCTTCCACGACGGCTGCGATGATGAATTCGGTGCGCGGTTGGTCAACCGCAAGCAGCAAGATGGCGTCCGCATCCCCGCTAATGGCCTTCAGCCCAGCCTTGATGGAGGTCGTCTTGCCCTGGAGGTAGTCGGGGTTCACCATGCAGCGCGCGCCTGTGCCTGATATCTGCGCTGAGACTGCATCCGCCTCATGCCCCACAACAACCACGACTTCAGAGACGCCGGCATTGAACAAAGCTCTTATCTGGTGCTCCACGAGGGTTGTGCCGCGCCAAGGCAACAACGGCTTGGGCCGCCCCATACGACGGGATTCGCCCGCTGCTGTCAGAATGGCTGAGACTCCGGGCATCGCCTAGTCTGCGACCACAGCGGCAGCGCCGTGCTTCTCCTCGATGCGACCCATCAGACGCTCTTCGAGCTTCATCACGCTGCCAGTGCCGCCCAGCCGGAACATCAACACTTCGGACATGATGCTCACTGCAATCTCTTCGGGAGTTCGCGCCCCGATGTCCAAACCAACGGGCGCGCGCAATTCTCGTATTCGCTCATTTGATATGCCCATCCGCATCAGGTCTTCGTAGATGAGGATAATCTTGCGCTTGCTCCCCAGCAAGCCGACATACTTCGCGGAAGTCCTGGCGGCTGCGGCAAGCGCGACATTGTCATAGCGATGCCCGCGCGTTGCGACGATGATGAAGGTATTCGGGTTGATTGGCAGCTCGCCCAGTGCTTCTTCCGGCTTCTTGGCGATGATGATGTCCGCCTCCGGGAATCGATCAGCGTTGGCGAACTCTTGTCTGTCGTCCGTGACGAAAACGCGGAAGCCGAGTGTCTTCGCGAGGGGCGCAATCGACTTAGAGACATGCCCGCCACCGCACAGCACCAGTTGTGGCGGGGTCGTGTAAGCCTCGATGAAATACTCCGCGCCGCTTCCGGTTACGACATACTTATTCTTGCCGTGAACCATCAACTCGAACGCCTCACTCATCGCGCTCTCGTCCAGCTCCGAATTGCCCAGCGAACCGACCGTAGTGCCGTCGTGCCTGATGAACATCTTCGCGCCGATGGTAGCAGGGGAACCGCTTCCGCCTCGTATCAGGCTTGCAAGCGCGACGGGGCTGCCACCCGTGTACGCGTCCTCGATCTCCTTGGCAAAGTCCAGGTACTCGCCCGGCTCATACACAGGATCGATCAGGAAGAACATCGTCCCGCCGCACACCAGCCCGTCCTCGGCGGCAAGGTCTTCATTGAGCTGGTATTCGCGGTACTCAGCAGTTCCGCCGCTCTTCAGCAGCTCGCTCGCGGCAAACCAGATATCTCCCTCCACGCATCCGCCGCCCAGCGTGCCCACGCCGCTTCCGTCGCTCCGCACCAGCAGCTTCGATCCCGGCTTCTGCGGCGTCGAACCCTTCGTACCTATCACCGTAGCGACAACTACGGGCGTATCGCTCCCAAGCTGCTTGACCGCTTCATTGAAGACTACCTGCATTGTGCACCGCCTTTTAACCGCTCGCTGCGCCCATGAGATTCACAGTTACAGATTACCAACTTGAGCCGTCCAATGCAATTGGACAATGACTAGATGTAGCAGCGCCGATATGCGCTAATGATAGTGCCAATGCCACTTTACTCAACCTTGCTCCATACGCTGCACCTAGAAGACTGGAAAGCAATATCAACTGAAATGTTACACCTCAGTATCATAAACTATCTTGCCATCTCTCCAGGTTGGAACCGAACCTGTCGTCTCTATCGCGCGGCGGCGTGCTTCGATAGCCGCGCGTCGCATCGCTGCGTCGATTCCTGCAAAGTACGCGTCTCTCTCTTTATCTGTGGGAATCTTTCGTTTCTGACTCTGCTTGTCCATAACTTCTCCCTCTTGTAACAATCCTCGGGGTTTCTTGGGATGAGTCGTATAGTATCCACTCATCCACGATGATTCGATACAAGTTTTCAAAATTTCGCCAGCCCGCATCGAACCGACGACGTACCACTTCTTCATCCACGTGATGTCCGCCCTCACGCACTCGGTTGCGAACACGAGATACAGCCATTTCAGGTGTTGGTAGAAGCAAGAAACATAGCGTGATCCAATAACCTTCTGCTTGCCACTCCGGAATCGACCGAGCGTAACTTCGACCACTTAGCGTCGTCTCGAAGGCGAAACTCTCACCGCGCCGGACATACTCGTCTATCATACGAAGCATTATCCTGCCTGCCGCGAACGCCGAGCGTTCCGGTTGAAACGGGTTCAACCCTTCCGCAATCATATCAGCATTGATAAAAGTCGGGTCATCTGCCTCGTTGAGCAGATAGTTCCTTGCGAAAGTCGTCTTGCCCGCACCATTTGGACCTGCAATGATCAGAATGTTCTTCTGTGGAGCTGTACTTGTCAATTCAGAGTGTGGAGAGAACAAAATCCTGTCCATCCTGTTAGTTCTCGATAATCAGCACCCACATCGGTCCTGCGCCGACCTCATAAGTCGCAAACCGCGTCAGCGTCCCATCCCCCTCGATCCGGTACGCCGCAAGCCGCCCCGTATCCAGTCCCGCCGCATACAGATACCGCCCGCTCGGATCGATGCTGAACGCGCGCGGCACAGCCTCGCTTGGCGCATGCCCGATAGCCGTCAACGCTCCGCTCTCCGCATCCACGCTGAAGCACGCGATGCTGTTGTGCCCCCGGTTCGGCGCGTACAGAAACTCTCCCGACGGCGCAATCTGTATCTGCGAGCAGCTATTGCGCTCCGCAAACCCTTCCGGCAGCGTCGATATAGTCTGAAACGCGCTCAGGGTACCGTTGTCGGCATCGAAGTTGTACCCCGTCACGCTGCAACCCTGCTCATCCGAGAAATAAAGGATGTCCTTGCTGGGATGGAAGCAGAAGTGGCGCGGTCCAAGCTCCCCGTCCATCTCAACCCGCGCCGGGGTATTCGGCGTAATATGCCCCGTCTCCGCATCGAACCTGAACTGATATATCGCGTTCGGCCCCGTGCCGCCCGATATATGCGGCACGAACGCAAACCTGTTCGACGCATCGGTCTGCATGGAGTGCGCGCCCTTCGCCGTAGCCAGCCACTCCACCGGAGGCGCAGTAGCCGCACCGTCGTCTCCTATGGCATGTACCGCGCACCTACCGCCCTCATAGTACGCCGAAAGCAGAAACCGACCGCTGCGATCCGTCGCCAGGTAGCACGGGTCGTTATCCACCGCCGCATCGCCAATATGTGTCAGCGCTCCGCCATCGCCAATAGCGTAGCTCGAAATCGCAATCTCATCTCGGCAGCCCACATACATCCTGTCCCCCGCAGGATTCACCGCAAGCGGCGCAGGTCGAGCAGCCGTCCGCACATCCCCGACATGCGTCAGCGCGCCCGTCCCCTCATCCACCTCATACCGCGCAATCCGATCCTCTGCTGAAAGTGTGACATACATCTGCATTGCCATCGTTACACCTACTATTCCACACTAAAGGCATGTCCAATCCGTCATCCCTATGTTGTCTGCCCCAGTCATTGCGCCCATCACTGTCATTCCGGCGCCCCTGTTGTCACTCCCGCATCCTTCCTTCGTCATTCCCGCGCAGGCGGGAATCCAGTGCGTGCATTCGCTCAGACTATCTCTGAGTACAAGTCCCGCCACGATGGATTACTCTTTTCAATCAATCTTAACTTCCAAGCCCGATTCCATCTCTTCAGAGCTTTCTCCCTGGTAATGGCACTCTCCATCGTGTCGTGGACCTCATACCAAACAAGGTTATGCACACCATAGCGCTTGGTAAATCCATCTACCAAATCATTCTTGTGCTGCCACACTCGTTGAACTAGATCCGATGTCACGCCAATATACAGGGTGCCGTTGCGCTTGCTTGATAGAATATATACGCAAGGAACCATCATAGATTCTCTGGATTCCCGCCTTCGCGGGAATGACGAGACTCGAAGAAATGCCTCACCCGTTCCTCGTGAGCCTGTCGAACCTCTGACGCACTGACAGGCTGAAAGACTATAGCTTCAGCATCCGCCGTACTCGCCGGTGCCCCCGGCAAGGCCCCACCACCGCGATATTCAACCGCTCCGAAACCAGCACATCGTTCGCAAGGCAATGTACATCGTCCGTCGTCACCGCGTTCACCTGTTCGATCACATCGTCAACGTGCGCGATCTCCCCAAGCAGCATCTCCGACTGCCCCATCCAGTTTGCGACAGCCCGCGTATCCTCCATTCGCAGCATCAATCTTCCTGAACTCAACCGCTTCGCCTTCTCCAGTTCGTCCTCCGGCACACCGTCGCGCATCGCGCCCACCTGCTCCAGTATCGTCTCCACGGCATCATAAACGCGCTTCGGGTCCACGCCCGCCGACACGACAATCGCCCCAGTGTCCGAGAAGTGGCTAACCTCGCTGTGGACATCGTAGGCAAGCCCGCGCTTCTCGCGCACCTCCACGAACAGGCGACTGCTCATGCCCTCGCCCAGCGCCACACTCAGAAGGTCGAGCGCATACCGCTGCGGATGTGTCAGCGATACTCCCGGCAGAGCGACCGACAGATGCGCCTGCTCCGTCTTGCGATATTCCACATGTGACTGAGCCTCACTCTGACCGCCCCTGTAAGGCGTCCACTCTTTGAGCGCCCTGCGCTCACCTGACTTGGAATATCCGCCTGCCTCCCAGCCGCAGGACAGCCGCTCCACCTGCGCCACAACATCCTCATGCGACACATTACCCGCCACGCTCACCACGATGTTGTCCGGCGTGTAGTACGCCGAAACATAGTCCAGCATCATCTCGCGTGTTATGCCGCCGACGCTCGCACGCGTCCCCCCGATGTCCCGTCCCAGCGGATGCCCCGGCCACAGCATCTCGTCAATCAGCGCCTCAACCTTGTAGCTGGGATAGTCGTTTATCATCGCCAGCTCCTCGAAGATGACATGCCGCTCCTTCTCGATGTCATCTGGTTCGTACAGCGAGTTGCGAAGAATGTCGAACAGCAGAGCGAGGCTGTCCTCGAAGTACGGCTGCGCCACCTTGCACCAATAGACCGTCAGCTCGTGCTCCGTCGCTGCGTTGATCACGCCGCCCACGCTCTCGATAGCCGTGCTGATCTGCTGCGGCTCCGGGCGCACCTTCGTCCCCTTGAACACCATGTGCTCCAGGAAGTGCGATAGCCCCGCCTCTTCGTCCGTCTCATACCGCGAACCCACGCCCACGAACATGCACATACTCACCGACCTTGTATGCGGCATCTCGCTCGTCACCACCCGCATCCCATTTCCCAGCGTACTCTTTTGGAACATACTATCCTTTCACTCACTTCCTCCTCGATGGGGGAAGGTTAGAGCCTGCCCTTGCGAAGGCAGGGGATGGGGGAGATGTATCAAAATCCTCCCCATCCCATACATCCATGTTAGCCCTCGTCCGTAGTCGTTCGAATCTCAACCCCCGCCCGCTCTTCCTGTACCTTTGCGACCGCCCCGGACGCTTCCCTGCCCCAGCCTTTGTTCTGCCCGGCAATGTAACGCTGCTGCGCTATATTCGACATTTCCATCGGCACGCGCAGCCGCCGCCCCATATCCGTCGCCAGCCCGACATCCTTCGCCGCAAGGTCTAGCTGAAAGCCTGGCTCGAAGTTCCCCACGAACAGCCCCGACGGGAATCCCTGCATGCTCTGCGTATTCCCCGAGCTTCCCTTCACAGCGTCAAACAGCGTCTGCGCGTCAACGCCCGCCTTCACGCCCAGGCTGAACGCCTCCGACAGCAGCACGCCCACGCTCAGCCCGATAAGATTGTTCACGATCTTGCATATCGCGCCTGAACCCAGGTCGCCGCAGCGCATCACCTTGTCCCCGATCCTGTCCAGCACTGGCTTGCAGCGCAGATAGGCATCTTCGTCGCCGCCCACCATCACGCACAGCGTCCCAGCCTCCGCGCCGCCCACGCCGCCGCTCACCGGCGCATCCAGCACCGTAACACCCGCACTCTCCCCAGCCGCGCTAATGCGATAGATAGTATCCGGGTCGGTCGTGCTCAGATCAAAATACACCGTGCCAGCGCCAGCGCCGCTCAGAATGCCGCCCTCGCCAAGCGCAACCTCCTCCACATCCTGCGGACGCGGCAGCGAGGTGAATACCACATCGCTCGCGGCGGCAACGGCGGCAGGACTTTCCGCCCATGTCGCGCCCATAGACAGCAGCTCTTCGGCGGCTTCCTTGCGTATATCGAACACCGTCATCTCAAATCCGCCCGCCGCGATATTCCGCGCCATGTGCCGCCCCATAAACCCAACGCCAATAAACCCAACCTTCATGTCAACCCTCTCTTGTACTTCATAGTTAGTTCCGTGTTTGAGTTCGGCCATTTAGCCAGCGATTGAGCGAAGAGTGATGGTACACGAGTTACAGACGTGCAAAATGCGTTTCTGCGTACCTATACCAATTCAGTTTGCTCAATATGTGTTGCTGCATGGGTTGCGATTTGCTCCGCCGCGAACATGGTAGCTTCGTACAGGTCAACGAGTTCGCCTGTTGTACTAACATATAGTAATCCGTGATGAGCGTTGTGAGTCCTTAGTTCTTCCAATGTGAGTCGGTTACGCTTAGTCAGGTTGCAAGTACGATGCAGCAAAGCGAGATTATAAAGTTCGTCATTGCCCTGAGTCCCCTCTGCGGCGTTTCGAGCACGAATGTGGTCAACTTCTAGCAGCGTATCATCAATACTGCGATTTGGACGACGAGGCTCATAACCGCAACCCCAACATACAGGGCCGAACTTGTCTATCAGCAACTGCTTCGCTTCATTTTTGGGTATGCGCCCCGACCATGAAGCCGACTGAGTAGATCTCTGTCTGCGTCTTGCTTGGCCCAATTCATGATGTGGTTGCGAATCAACATCATCACGGGAGGGAAGTTCATTGGGTCCTAAGATGTGGCTTGTAGTGAACTGAAACGGCTCCTGAAACGCCCTACCTTTATTCACTGAAGCTAGAGCGTCTCTTGTTGCGTCGGTTGTGCCGTCCAGCATTATGCCGTTTAGGTAGAATCTACGCTTGAGCATCGTCCAGGAACGATACGCTATGTCGCAGGCGAGCCACTGACGCTCCAAGCGTTCGGCTGCAACCGCAGTTGTGGCACACCCAGCAAATATGTCAAGCACAACATCCCCGGGATTAGATGAAGCCTTGATAATGCGCTCATAAAGGGCAAGTGGTTTTTGTGTAGCATATCCTGTCTTCTCATTACCAGAAGTCATAGAGATGTCAGCAACAAAATCTGTTGCGGCAACGCCATTAGTAGCAGCAAGGTAAGTCTTGATTTCGGGCAAGTAGGCATCAGAATGTATCATCAGTCCGCAATTGTCTAGCGCCTCAAGCCGGTCATGAACTGAAGGATAAGCATCTGGCCAATTCGGAATCAGATCATGCTCAATTATGTATCTGTGCATTGCGCCCCTGCTCGGAGTTGCCCAATGCCTATTATGCAAATTCGGAGCGTAGCCATTCCACATTGCTCCAGATTCGCCAGCCCTAAGTCCTGCTGCATGTAGCGGCAATTTCCTGTAAAGCCCTCGACCATCATTGTCATCGTATCGATAGCTCCTACGGACATAAGCAGGATCATGTGGCTGATACTGCTGATTCCATGTGAAATTAGAACTCTTCGTGTAATATAGAATGGAGTGGACCCCACAGTTAGGACAGCGAAGGGGCTAAGTTAAGAGAGACTCCCGCTGTAAAGTCTGTTGCTACCTCACGAGATGATAAGGCTGATGCCTGGTCTGGTAAACACCTGAGCAACCTTCCCGACGCGAACACCTGGGCCGGAGTTCGATAGCCCAGAGACTGGTGTGGCCGCTCCCGATTGTACAACTCCAGATAAGCGTCAATTCCTCTCCTCGCTTCACTTCCGTTGCTATAAGCTTTCAGATATACCTCCTCGTACTTCACGCTCCGCCACAAACGCTCCACAAAGATGTTGTCCAGGTATCTGCCCTTGCCATCCATGCTGATCTTGATCCCCCGCTCCAGCAGCAGCCCACTGAAGGCATCACTGGTGAACTGGCTTCCCTGGTCGGTGTTGAAGATCTCCGGCTGTCCTTTGCTCAGGGCTTCTTTCAGGGCATCGATGCAGAAGTCCACCTCCAGAGTGTTGGAGAGCTTCCAGGCCAGCACGTAGCGGCTGTGCCAGTCCATAATGGCCACCAGGTATAGGAATCCCCGGGACATGGGCAGGTAGGTGATGTCCGCCGCCCAGACCTGATTGACCCGATCGACTGTCACTCCCTTCAGCAGGTAAGGGTATATCCTGTGCTCCGGCGCAGGCTTGCTGGTATTGGGCTTGCGGTAGATCGCTTCCAGTCCCATTGCCCGCATCAGTCTCTGCACCCTCTTGCGGTTGACCAGGTATCCCTGGGTCCGCAGCCAGGCCGTCATCCTGCGAGAACCATAATAGGGAGTCTTCAGATACTGCCGGTCCATCCCGGCCATAAGCTCCAGGTCCGCAGGCTTAGCCGGCGCCGGTCGGTAGTATACCGAGGAACGGCTGAGCCGCAACAGACGACACTGCTTCACTACAGAGAGCTTCGGGTGTCCTCGATCCACCATAGCCAGACGCCTGCGCCGACTCATAGCCCGGACTTCCCTGACAGAAAATCCCGCTCCACCTTGAGCTGACCAATCTGCTGGTACAGATGCGCAGTCAGCGCTTCCTGATCCCTGTCCGCCTTTGCACTCCCACTACCGAAGACCTCGGGCGCTCCCTCGATCAGGGCCTTCTTCCAAGTATGAATCTGCGTGGGATGAACTTCAAACCGGCTGGCCAACTGGGCAACGGTCTCTTCTCCACGGAGCGCGGCCAACGCCACCTTGGCCTTGAACCCCGGACTGTGCTTCTTCCTGCTCTGCTTCATTTTCCTGCTCCTCTTCTTCCATTATTCTAGGAGCGCGACTCTCTCTTAGCCACCTGTCCGATTTATTGGGTCCATCTCAGAATTCGGTCAGAAACCCTTCCCCATTTCTTGGAGTCTGACCTTCCACCACTACGATTCCAAGTAATCTCATTTCTGAAATTGTCGGCTTGAAAAATGGCGTCCATCAGCATTCGTAGGTAGCTGTCGGCGTGATCATCACAATGCAAATACAGGCTACCCGTCGGTTTCAGCACTCGATGACACTCAATCATCCTAGTCGCCATATAGCAAATATACGCCGCTTCATTTTCGGAAGCGCAAACTTCCACTGCTTGGATTACCGCGAATACTCCAGGGTATTCATCCTCTATTGAGTACTTCCAACTGGGGTGAATATCATCGTTCCAACTCCAGATGTCCCTTACGCGGGTAGTTCCACGCCCTTCGTTGTGATCAACACCGTGAACCCGTGACAACGCGATTTCTTCGGTATATTCGGCCTCGCTGATAGGCGGCCTTGGTCTTCCGGTGAATGTCTCATTAGCAGCGAAAGGAGGGTCAATAGCAATCAGGTCAATACACTCGTTGTTTAGGCTTCTTAGGAACGACAGATTGTCCATGATGCCTAGAGTGCGGTTAGCGATATTGAGATTACTCATAGAGATATTCCTCTATCAGCCCCTTCTGTTTTAGTGCGATGGAATTTGTAAAGGGACACTGCTATTTCTCCGCATCCAGAAGAAGACACTATGTTAGCCTAGCAACACTCGAAACGGTCGATTGCCCTGAATCATAACCTTCCGTTGCCAATAGTAGCAAGTTGAGAAATGTTCCCTTTGTAAGAACCCCATCCCCTCCATCCCGTATCAATTTTAGTTCCAAAAATCCTTCCCCACACAATAGCATCTAACCAAACGAATCCCTCAAAACCAATGTATTGCAACTGGGGTAACCCAAACAGACCAAACAACAGGAGTGCCCACAATGAAGACCATTCGCATAGGCATCACGACAATCGCACTGCTGCTCGCAGCCGCCTTCGTCTTCGCCGCTTGCTCAGGATCAGCGCCGCGGACGACCGAAGCACCCGCAGCACAGACGCAGCAAACGAACGCTGTTCCCGCTGCACCCGCGCCACAGCAAGCGCAAGCCGCCACCGCGACCAGCGTCCCACCTACGCAGCCGCCCGCAGCAACGGCGACCACAGTGCCATCCAAGCCTGTCGCCACTGCCGAGCCGCAGGCGTCCGCACACGCGTCCATCGTCACACCCACGACCGGCGACGAAAAGACCGTTCCAGAAATTCGCGGCATCGCCAGCTGGATCAACTCAGAGCCGATCACCTTCGAGGAGCAGCGCGGCAAAGTCGTCCTCGTGGACTTCTGGACATACACCTGCGTCAACTGCATCCGCACATTGCCCTTCCTCAAGGCGTGGCATGAGAAGTACGCCGACAAGGGCCTCGTCATCGTCGGCGTCCACACACCCGAGTTTGACTTCGAGAAGGACCGCGACAATGTAATCGAAGCCACCGAGGGCTTCGGACTGAAGTGGCCCATCGCGCAGGACAACGACTTCAAGACATGGCGCGCCTTCGACAACCGCTACTGGCCCGCCAAGTACCTCGTGGACAAAGACGGCTATATTCGCTACACGCACTTCGGTGAAGGCGCATACGAAGAGACCGAACTCTGGATTCGCGGCTTGCTCGAAGAGGCAGGCGTTGACCTCAGCGACGTGTCCGCCAGCACTATCCCGGAGCCGCGCCACGCCATCGACCTGCGCTCGACCGACCAAGAGACCGGTCTGACCCGCGAGATTTATGCAGGCTTCGAGCGCAACTACGGCGCGCTGTTGTCATCAGCGCCCTACGTCCTACACGAGGAGTATTACGAGGAAGAGAACGCCGAGGTTTTCTACAACGACCCCGGCGAGCACAAGAACCACTTCCTCTACCTGCAAGGACTATGGCGTAACGACGCTGAACGTCTGATACACGCCCGCGAAACCGAGGGTTATGAGGACTACCTAGCTCTAAAGTTCAGTGCGACCAGCGTCAACGCAGTCATGGCCCCCGTCAACGGCGGCGAATACCAGGTGCGCGTAACGCTCAATGACGAGCCCATCACCCCGGACGCAGCAGGCACGGACGTAATGTTCGACGCTGACGGCAACGGCTACATCGTCGTCGATTCAGCCCGAATGTACCACGTCGTCAACCTGCCCAAGTACGAGAGCCACGAGCTCAAGCTCAGCTCCAACTCGCCTGAGTTCTCACTCTTCGCCTACACATTCGGCGCATACGACGGCGGCGAACCCGCCCAAACCGGCCCGACTAACGGTGGCTGAGATTGGCTGAACATCGATGGACGGAGCATGTCCTAGGCTTGTCTAAGGAATGAATAGAATGACTTTCAAGCGACACATCATAACCCTGACACTCGCAGCCCTGCTCCTGCTGGCAACAATTGCCTGTCAGCAGGAGCAGGGCCCGTCAGAGCAAGCCGCACCAGAAGGCGGCGAAGGCGCACAGTTCACCGAAGTCGAGCTCATCAAGGGACCCGTGTCACCCGACGGCCTGCAGGCAATCTTCGCCACGCCGGACCTGGGCGTAGGTGAGCAGCGTGTCGCTGTTGTCCTCACTTCCAAAAAAGGACTCGTGCGCTCACCCATAGCCACGCTCACATCGTACTACTACCCGGACGGCGCGGCCGAAGGCGAAATGCGCGATACCGCCGTCGCCCTGTTCCGGCCCTTCCCGCTCGGCACACGCGGCCTCTATGCGGCGCAGCTGCAGTTCGATGCGCCCGGCGATTGGGGCTTGGAGATCGCAGTCCTCGACGAGGATGCGAACACCCTCCGCGCTGAGCTCCGCTTCGATGTCCCCGATCAGACCGCAGCGCCCGCCAACGGCGCGCCCGCAACTGCGAGCGCCAATAAGACGCTTGCCACGCACAGCATCGAAGAGTTGACGACCGGCTCGCTCCAGGACACCGACCTCTACCAGATAAGCATCGCAGACGCCGTGCAGTCCGGCACGCCAACCGTCATCGTGATAGCAAGCCCCGCATTCTGCACCAATGCCGTCTGCGGCCCACAGGTTGATGTCCTCAGCGAACTAAAGGACAAGTACAAGGGCAAGGCGAACTTCATCCACGTGGACTTCTTCGACAACCCAGACGAAATCCAGGGCGACCTGAATCGCGCCCGCGTGTCTCCGACCGTCCTTGAATGGAATCTGCCCAGCACAGAATGGTCGTTCGTAGTCAACTCTGACGGCACCATCCACCGGCGCTTCGAAGGCTTCGCACCCATCGAAGAACTGGAAGACGCCCTGCTCGAAGTGCTAGGCTAGACCCTTTGCACTCCTACCCTTGGAACCATAGACATATTTCTGACTATGCATGAACGTTATGCTATTATGCTAGCAGCTGAATTTTGGCGTTGGCACAATAGGTCTTAGTAAGCCTCGATCGCGATTCCCTAGCGCAAAGAGTCCCCATTTCGTCCATTATCCCCGAAATGATCGGAGGGTTCTTCGCGCTGTTCTGGCTTCAGTGCTTAGCGGGCATAGCCATCAACTCGTGCAGTCAGCTTTGGAACAGAAAGTTATGGTGCAATCAATACGCGCTCCAGGGTATCTGGGCGAGACCAATACGCTATCTCGGAGTGGTCCGCCACTAGTCGAAAATCTTGTTCTCGCCAGACATCCTGAGTATCATCAAAAAGAGACACGAACGTTAGACTTGGTTGGGACGTCTTTAGGTGACTCAAATCAACGCATCCTGCCAGAACATGTTCTGTGATACGACGTGCTGCACCGCGGGTGCCGGTACCAAGCAAGAACACAAGCGACGCATGGGTAGTCTCCGTTCGAAAGTCGATAGTCCAGTCTTGATTCGACCTGCCGCGCACCTTCACTTCGCGCTGATGAGGAATCTGCCTTTCGTTTAGCCACTCCTCAACTTCTTCGGCTGTTGTAAGGAGAGATTGGCTGCGCATGGTAAACCAGACATCCGATACACGCACTACCGCTTGCCCTAAGCGAATCACGGCATCACCTAGTTCTTCTGTCCTTATGTCGCGGAGCATCAATTGACCTCTGTATAACTGCACGCCGAGAGTCTGACACACATCTTCGATTAGCAACTGCTGTCTCCTGCTTCGGCTGCGACTCACAGATTGCAGATGAAGCCAACCCAGCGCGTCACCGAAATCGGTAACGGTGAATCCGTCGCTGCGCTCCAAAACGAATACGTCCACGATTCCCCCATCGGGATACATCATTGGAGTCCTGACCCGGACACCTTCCATGGGTGCTAATGAACACTCGAACAGCGGCGACAAGCTTCTACCAAGAAAGGTGCAAATGTCGATGGAATTCATAGCGGCATCTCCGTTTGGACGCTAGGCGAACTCATCGATCCAGAATGTCTCAGGTTTGCCTCGGAGCAGAACTGCTCCCAAACCGCCACAGGACGAGTCCACGGCTCAGTTATGTCCTCGGGAACGTAAGCCCCCACTTGTCGCGGTAGCCTTCTCGCCAATAGTTCTTGTGCTTCTCGCCAACAGGTTGCCTGTCCGGGTTATGGTGTTCTGCACCAAGATCCAGTCCGTAAATGCGCCCTACGCTTCGATGGATAATAGCATAGGACAATTTCCCAGAAAGAGGATTGTACCAGCCGTTGACGAATATCGGATATTCTGAGTCGATCTCGACCCTGAAGCTCTGGGCCTGAGTATAAGGGTCGGTTGCCCATGCAATGTCGCCTCCAATGACTTTAGCTTCATCGGCGATAATTGCTTCATATTCACCTTGGTTTAGACTCATACCAAAGCCTCTTCAATCAGTAACCTCCCAACACTACCTGCAGCACTAATCACAGGCGAACGGAACCCATTGAGGACTCCACGAATCTAACAGATATCTAAATCGCATCCGCCAGCAATTCCACTAGGTGCTTCGCCTTCTTCCCCGTACCGTGCTCAACCTGCTGGCGGCACGACACCCCCTCCATAACAAGCTCGAACTCGCCCTGCTGTTGCTGAGCCCGCACCGCTGGGAACAGCGCCATCTCCCCGATGCTCATGGAGATGTCGTAGTGCTCCTTCTCCAGCCCGAACGACCCTGCCATCCCGCAGCACCCCGTCTGTATCTCCGTCGCCTCGCAGCCCGGTATCGCGTTCAGCACCTGCATCGCAGCCCGCGTGCCCACCAGCGCCTTCTGATGGCAATGCCCGTGGAACAGCACCTTTCCCGGAGGTCGCGTGTACTCCGGCACAGCGCCACGATCCTCCTGCGCGTACAGCAGAAACTCCTCGATCAGCATCGTGTTCTCGGCAATCGCTTTAGCTTTCGCATCGCCACCCAGCAGGTCCTCGTACTCGTCGCTGAAACTCAGCACGCAGCTCGGCTCAAGACCCACCAGCTTTGCGCCCTGCTCAATGAGCGGATATACGCTTTCGACATTCGCCCGCGCGCTCGCTTTCGCCTTGTCCATGAACCCCTTCGACAGCATCGGGCGCCCGCAACATCCCACCTCCGGTAGAACCACACGGTATCCCAGATGCCGCAGCACCTTCACCGCCGCAATCCCCAGCTCCGGATGGTTGTAGTTCGTGAAAGTATCTGGGAACAGCACTACCGTGCCGTGCTTAGCGTCCGATGCAGGTGACCCGCCCGACGCCCTGAACCACTGCCTGAAAGTCTGGCTCGCCAGCATCGGCAGCTCCCGCCGCTTGTCGATGCCCGCGTACCGCTCCAGAATCTCCTTGCCGATTGCGGATTTCAGCGGCAGGTTCGTCAGCGGCGCCAGCGGCGACGCCAGCTTGTTGAAGAACGCCACATCGCCCATCAGCCTGTCCCGCAGTGAGTACCCGTTCTTCTTCTTGTACTTGTCCATAAACTCATACTTCAGCTTGGCCATATCCACATTCGACGGGCACTCCGCCTTGCACCCCTTGCATTCGAGACACAGGTCCATCACCGCCATCATCCGCTCGCTTGTCAGCGACTCGTGCGGCAGCGCCCCAGACATCGCCCCTCGCAGCGCATTCGCCCGCCCTCGCGTCGAATGCTCCTCATCGCGCGTCACCATGTACGACGGGCACATCGTCCCACCCAGCACCTTGCGGCACGCGCCCTGACCGTTGCACATCTCTATCGCGTGCGCGAAGCTGCCCTCTTCCTTGTACGCGAAGGCCGTCTCGATCTCTATCGGTTTGTACTGCGGGCTGATTCGCAGGCTGTTAGTCATCGGCGGCGAATCCACGATCTTGCCAGGATTCATAATGCCGTCCGGATCGAACGCCCGCTTCACATCCCGGAAGGCGTCATATATCTGGCTGCCGAACATCTTCTCGTTGTACGGACTGCGAACAAGCCCGTCCCCGTGCTCGCCGCTCAACGACCCGCCGTACTCCAGCACGAGGTCGCTTATCTCGTCTGATATGGACACCATCTTGGAGACGCCTTCGCTCTCCTTCAGATTAATCAGCGGCCTGATATGCAGGCAGCCCACGCTCGCGTGCCCGTAGTACCCTGCCTCGGTGCCGTGCGCCCGCACAATCTCGTCGAACCGCTTCACGAACTGCGGCAGCTTCTCCGGCGATACCGCCGTATCCTCTACGAATGGCAGCGGCTTCGCATCCCCTGGCACATTCATCATCAGACCCAGCCCGGCTTTCCGTACATCCCACACCTTCGCCTGGTCGGCGGGCTTGATGAGTCGTGGCATCGCGTATCCCATACCCTCGCGCTTCACGCGCGCCTCCAGCCGCTCCAGTTTCGCCATCAGTTCAGGCTCGCTGTCCGCGATCACCTCCACCACCAGCAGCGCCTCCGGGTCGCCCTCGATGAAGTCCGTCATCCGCGAGTACGCCAGGTTGCTCCTCGCCTGCCGAATGATCATGCTGCCGATGAGTTCCACAGCAGCCGGATCCATCTCCAGCGTTGCGACGGTGGCTTCCATGGATTCGATCAGGTCGTTGAAGTGAATGACCGACAGGGCTCGCAGTTTCGGCTTCTCGACCAGTTTCAGCTTCGCCTCAGTGATGGTGACCAGGGTGCCCTCTGACCCGACCACAAAGCGTGCCATATTGAAGTCGCTGCCGCCAACGAACTCGTCGAGATTGTAGCCCGACACCCGACGCTGAATCTTCGGATACCGCGCCAGGATCTCATTACGATGCACCTCGCCTATTCCGAACAGCTTGCGGTAGATGTCCCCTTCAAGGCTCTCGTCGCGCATCCTAGCCTCAAGTTGCGCCCCGTCCAGCGGCCCGAAGTGCGCTCGGTCCCCGTTGGACAGCACCACATCCAGCGACTCCACATTGTCAACCGTCTTGCCCCAAATGATGGAGTGCGCGCCGCACGAGTTATTCCCCAGCGCTCCGCCCACATTGCCCCGGCTGCTCGTGCTAGGATCAGGCGTGAAGAACATCCCACTCGACGCGATCTTGTGATTCAGCTCGTCGAGGATGATGCCCGGCTGCGCTCGCACCCACCCCTCTTCCTCGTTCACTTCCAGCACATCCCGCATGTGACGCGAGAAGTCCATCACGATCGCATTCGCAACCGTCTGTCCGGCAAGGCTCGTGCCACCGCCGCGAGGCAGCACTGGCAGGTTATAGCGATGAGCGGTCTCCAGCACCGCGATCACATCATCGGCGCTCTTTGGCAGCACCACACCCACGGGCTCGATCTGGTAGATACTCGCATCCGTGCTATATAGCATGCGCGTCATCTTATCGAAGCGCACCTCGCCCGTTACGCTGCGCCGCAGCTCCTCAACGAGCTCTCTGGTGTCCGCCTCCATAGCCAGTGTTGCCATTATGTTCACACCCCGCGCGTATGCTGCTGCTAGATATTATTTAATGCAAATAATGCAAAAATACCTGCTTAACAGCATAACGCTTTCAGCAGGCATATTCAAAGAAAACGCGAGCACAGCACAGGCTGAGTTCGGCAGGCACAGTGCTCACCTCGGATCAGTTTGCCGCAAATTCCCCGACCATACAGCAGCAACACGTCATCCGCCTTCAGAAGTTTATCCGTGGCAGACATCAGGACAATGTAACAGGATTATCGTGCACTATATTGGCGCGAAAATCCCATCCTTCCCGTCAGCCCTCAACTCCGTCAGGATGAGGCACTCCCCTGAGCACATACACCACACGCCTCCAGTTCACAGCCACCAGCACCACGGCAAGACCGAAGACTATGATAGAAGCCCACATCCGCAGCGGTACATTCTCCACATCGTCAATGCCGCCGAATATGCCCGGGAAGAACAGAAGCGTCGTCATGTACGCCACGAATATCCCCAACAGCGCAATCCCGTGCCATAACTTGATGATGCGCGTTGAGATCAGCAGAATCGCAAACGTGGAAGCCGCCGCCGTCAGCAGGAACTCGCTCGACTGCAATCCGAAGGGACTGGTCAGCCGTGACAGGAAGTTGCCGGGCTCGAAATAGTCAAGCGGGAAGCTCAGCAACTGCCCCGATGAAATGCTGAACACCACCACGATGCTTCCCACAAGCAGCGTCAACTGGTTCACCTGCGACGATATGAGCGTCGTCAGGCCGTCGTTCGGGTTCGCGCGCAAGGCGAACAGCACCGCCACGATTATCTCCGGCGACTCGGACGCAAGCGGCGCAAGCCACTGTATCAGCAGAAACTCGCTGATGCCCAGCGCCTCGCCCGTTGCCCTCAGCCCGTGTACGAACGGCTCCGCAGCTATCAGGATAACCCCCGCGCTGTATATGAACAGTCCCAGCACCCACAGGCGTCTATACAGGGGCTTGAAGGCGGCTATCATCGCCGCGGCGCCCAGCAGGTCCGGCTCCTCCGATTCCTGTGTGGAACTCCGCCAAAGGTAGAAGATGTACGCGCCAATGAAGACCACGGCAAGCCATATCGGTATCGCCTTGGAGAACGCGACGAGTATCGTCAGCAGTGTGGCAACCACCAGCATCGGCAGTTCCAGCTTCAGCAGCCCGCGCATGTCGAACCCGCTGCGCCGCTTGAGCCAGAAGATGATAATCACGGCCGACCAGCCAATGCCAATGAGCAGGCGGTTCGCGCCGGTTACATTCGCGGCGGCAAGCGACATTTCCTTCGTCACTTCACCCTGGGCTACCGCCAGCTGCCTGTAAGACTCGCCCGCGTCCCAGGCAAGCACTGCCTCCACCATGTACTCCGGCATCACCGCAATGAGCGCAAGTATCGCGATTGCGAACGACGCCGACACATCCAACTGCGCCACCTCAGCAGCCCAAGACAGCAGGAACGCCGCGCCGATTATCCCCACGCCGAATATCAGGGCTTCCAGCGCGGGGTCGAGGTGGAGGCCTCCAAATCGGATTATCACCCCGGGAATACCCACACCCGCAAGCAATATCATCGAAACCCAGAGTTTGCCGTTAGATGCATTGGTGGTCAAGGAATGCTACTCCAATTCAATTGTTGCAGAACGCAGAGAGATACTATGCAATGGGTTATTGGTGCAGGCGTGAAGGTATGGAGGCAATTAGTTGATCTTTGCAGGATGCATGAGAATTAGAGCAAGATGCACTAAACCGCAGACTGTGCAATACGATCACTCGCATTGTCGGATATGCACGGAGAATAAGCTAGGCGATGCTGATGACTTCGTAACTCAGCTTGCCGCGCGGTGTAACGACCGGCACCTTCTGACCGACCCGCTTCCCTAATAGCGCTTTGCCCATCGGAGAATCATCTGATATACGAAGCTCCAGTGGATTCGCCTCTGTCTTGTTCACAAGCGTGTAAATCTTAGGTTCGCCGCCGCTGACGAGTTCCCTGACCTCGACTCGCGCGCCAATCTTCACCACCTTGCTGTCCCGTACCTGTCCCTCTTCGATAATGACAGATTTCTCCAGCGTCGCCGTTATCTCCTTGATTCGCGCCTCGACTCGCCCTTGCTCCTCGCGCGCCGCATCCAGCGGCGAGTTCTCCGTTACATCACCATCCGCACGGGCCCTGCGTATTTCCACTACGAGCGACTCGCTTTCAACTAATAGCCGCTCGCGCTGGCTAACCAATTGCGTGTGCCCCTCGGATGTCAGTTCGATAGGCTGAGACTCGCTGGAAACCACGGTAGCGCCGGAGCGGCTGCGTGTCTTGCGAATGCGAACATATCGTGCAAGATTCTCTTCGGTAAGACCTTCGCTCTTCTTAGCGTATGCAAGAAAATCCTTGACCGCCTGAAGCTGCCCGGTTGCCTGGGGAGTCGTTCCTGTGCCATTGACACTTTCGGCGTATGTGCCGATGTCGGAGGGCGTCAGCTTCTGAAGAGAGGCGTCTGGGGAAAAGTATTGTACAAACTGGTAGAGGGCTTTGTGGTCGATTGGCTTATTGCTGCTGCTGGACCTGCTTTTGGACCTGCCGCCCGTTTTGAGGCTTCGGACATACATGTCCAAGGCTTCCTGTATCGTCGTTGTTTCTGCCGCTCCAGAAGTCAACACTCAAGCCTCCTTACGCATTCTTACTAACCATTATCTTATTCAATCCGACATCACTATGTCAATTCACCCAGAGCATCGGTATTCTTAGCGCGCGTCGGTTATCAGAATCGTCATTCCTGCGGAACCTGGACCCAGAGCACAAATGCTGCAAGGACTCCCACAAGGAAATCTTAAAAGCCACACGCAAGCGCCTATTGGGGTGTGGCTGAGAATATCAAGCCCACCCGCTCAGCCTGTCGGAGTAGCTACATCAACTACCACAGCGTCATTGAGTCCCTGAACAGCCCTCGAAGTTCCTCAGCGCCTGCCGGACGCGGCGACAGCTTCACCACCCTATGCTGCGGAAGCGTCCCCTCTACCAGCCTGCCCAAGTCGTCCTCCGAATAGCCTATCGCGCTCAGTCCGTTCGGCACATTCAGTCGCCGCATCAGCGCCACAATCGCGTCCGCCAGCAACTCGCCAGCGTCCTCAGGGCTCGCTCCGCGCACATCCAGCCCCATCAGACGCGCCGCATGCATGTGCCGCTGTGGATTTGTCGGGGCTGTGAAACGGAACACCGCAGGCGCGTTCAGTATCACCGACATCCCATGCGGCACAAGCGGTGCGTCCTGTGGATACCCATCCGGACAGAACTCCTTCACCATTCCAGACACAGGATATGACATCCCGTGCGGCAAATGACAACCCGCATTCCCGAATCCCACACCCGCGAATGTCGCCGCAAGCATCATCTGGCTGCGCGCCTCTACATCCTCCGCATCATCGTATGCCCGCACCATATTCGCTGCCACCATCTCGATGGCTCGCGTCGCCCACACATCACTTATCGGGTTCGCCCCTTGGTAAGACGGACGCAGACCTGGATTCTCCGGCGCATCACGCTCGGTAAACGGCAACGCCGTGTACGACTCCAGCCCGTGGCACAGCACATCGAAGCCGCTGCAAGCTACCACTTGGCTCGGCAGCGTCCGTGAGTGAAGCGGATCAACAATGCCCATCACCGGGCGCAGCGCCCTGTGCGCGATTCCCGTCTTTGCTTCCAACTCCAGCAGGTCGAAAATCGCAACCCCTGTCGTCTCGCTTCCCGTCCCCGATGTCGTGGGAATCGCAATAAGAGGCTTCAGTGGTCCTGGCACAGGACGTCCCTCGCCGATGGGCGCGTTCACATAAGCAAGGAAGTCAGCAGGGTAGGTCGCATACAGGTTCGCAGCCTTTGCAGTATCTATGCTCGAGCCGCCGCCAACGGCCACGAATCCGTCGAATGCACCTTCGGTAGCGAACGCAATCGCCTCCTTGAACGACACATCCGTCGGTTCTACGCTCACCCTGTCGAACAGCACCGCGTCGATTGCCTCGTCCCGCAGGGATTCCAGCGTAATCGCCACGGCTTCGCTGCTTGCCATCCGCGGGTCAGTGACCACCATAACGCCTCGCGCGCCGAGTCGGCGCATCTCGTACCCGACCTCGCGCGTAACACCCGGCCCGAACTTGATGCTCGAAGTATCTATCGTATATGCGGTTTCGAGGCTGCTGCCGCTCACCATCATTGGCCCTCACTGTGTTTCTGAATCCATCAAAGGAGTGAAAATCCTGTTGCATAAAGACACCGTAATTGTATCACAGGACCTCAGCAACACAGTCCAATGCGGCTTAATTGCTGATCGCCGGCACACCTCCGTGCGGCAACGCCGCCCATCGCCACTACTTGACCGATTTGGATATAATACAATCGGATCTGCACAATTAGTGCAGTAAAATCCTCATTTCTTCCCTTCAATTATGAACCGTATTCTGCCTCTATCTCTCGCCATCATCGCTTCGGCAATGCTGTTCGTTGCCCTTATTGCGGGCTCGCGACAGCCAAGCGCCCACGCCCAGCAGGAAGGCGCTCCCACGCCTACGCCTACGCCCAAGCAGGAAATCGAGCCGCGAAACGAGCAGGTCCCGCCCCTCGAGGGCAAGCTCCATCCGCCAAAATACGACGGCATGGCCTATCTCCTCAATGAGATAGTCAGGCAGTACGAGAACGGCGCGCTCACAGCCAGAGCCGCCGCAAAACAAGCGCCCCTGCATCGCGAGCAGTCCGTCGCAGTAACATTCCATATCGAAGAGGAGTACGTCCGCGACGTCTGGGACTACCTACAGGCAAATGACATCCCCGCGCGCGAACCACTAGAGGACGAGCACTTCATCGAAGCCGAAGTACCTGTATCCTTGCTCGCCCTCGCATCCGAACTGCCCGGCGTAATCGTCGTAAAGCCCATCGTCCCGCCGCAGCCGGCCCAGTTCAGCGTCGGAGGACAGGGCGCTACTGCACACGGCGCGAGAGCGTGGCACAGCGCCGGATACAGGGGACAAGGCGTCAAGGTGGGCGTCATCGACCTGGAGTTTCAGGGATTCGGCGGCCTTCAGGGTTCCGAGCTCCCATCCTCTGTGCAGGCAAGGTGCTACACGAGCAGCATTTCATCGTCCAACCTGCTCTCAAGCTGTGCGTCCGACGGCCCACACGGCACCGCGGTAACGGAAGTCCTCTACGAGACCGCTCCCGGTGCTTCCTATTACATATCGCGAGTAGTTTCGAAAGGCACGGTCAGAAGCGCCGTGCAGTGGATGGTCTCGCTGGGCGTGGATGTAATCAATACTTCCGTGCACTGGCTGTGGGACGGCCCCGGAAATGGCACTTCTCCATACACCGATAGCCCGCTCAGGAGCGTCAATACTGGCGTATCGGGCGGCAGCGTTTTCACGGTCGCAGCAGGTAACGATGCGCGGGCCACCTGGTTCGGGAGCTTCTCTGATCCCGACAAAGACGGCGAACTCGATTTCGTCACTGGCGATGAATGCAACTCCGTTTCGCTCAGTGCCAACGAGAGATTCGTCGCCCAGCTTCGATGGCAGGGAACATGGCGCGGCGCGACTATGGATCTGGACTTATACCTGCTTGACACAAGCATGAATATCGTCACATTCAGCGAAGACAAGCAGTCCGGAGGCTCAGGCGATGATCCCTTCGAATCCATCTTTTACACGCCTTCCACCAGCGGGACATATTGCCTGCGCATCAAGCACCAGAATGGCGCTTTCCCAGGCTGGGTACAGCTCCAGTCGTTCAGCGGCGAGAGCCTTGAGCGCACCACTGAGAGCCACGCCCTTGGCAATCCGGCGGAAACCAAAAGATCAGGTGCCCTCGCGGTGGGCGCGTCACCCTGGTTTAACACAAACGCCTACTTTGTGAGCAGTAGTCGTGGCCCCCTTCCCGACGGCACAATCAAGCCCGACATTATGGGCGTAAGCGGCATTGCCACTGCGTCTTACGGAGAGACTGTTTATGGCACCAGCTTCGCCGCGCCTCACATTGCCGGCCTAGCCGCACTCGTCAAGCAGCGCTATCCTTCCCGAAGCCCATCGAGTATAGCCTCATACCTCAAGACAAACGCGCTGAGTCGGGGCACGAAGCCCAACAACAGCTATGGACACGGCTTCGCACATCTGCCCGCGCCGCCGGCCGCCACGCCTACGCCCACACCGACACACACGCCCAGTCCCACAGCAACTCCTACCGCCACCGCGACATCCACGCCAACCGCAACATCAACTCCCACACCCAGCCCAACAGCAACTCATACACCTACCGCCACGCAGACCTACACGCCTACTCCCACCCCTACTTTAACGCCAGCGCCAAGCCCTACAGTGACTCCCACCAGCACGCCCGGTGCTGCCACTACACCACAGCCCCCGCCCGACATAGGCATCACAGTGAGCAGCGGCGGCAGGCACTCCTGCGCTCTCCACAAGACGGCGGGCTCGATTCTCTGCTGGGGCGACAACGAGCACGACCAGGCGTCGCCACCCACTACCGGCACATACACCGCCATCTCCAGCGGCGAAACCCACACCTGCGCCATACGCTCTGACGGTAAAGTTATATGCTGGGGCAGCATCACAGTCAACCCGTGACAGCAAGGCGGCAAGGCAAATTCAATGCAGCGATTTCAGTCAGGACATTCGTCCCGCTGATCTTTGTCGCAAGACGGCCCGAAGCGTCCTCATACAAAAGAAAATCCCCTCTCCAATCACAGGAGAAGGGATTTGTGTGTGTCAGATTATGTTGTAGTTAGGGAAGCTACCTAGCCTGCTCAGCCCTGATGAGCATCACCAACTCCCAGCGCTCTTCCTCGCTCAGCAGACGTCCGAACTGGGGCATCCACGAGGTCGTAGGCCTGTCGCGCAGTGCTGAAGCGAATCCGGCCTGCCCGCCGTAAGTAATCCACGCATATATCTCGCCGTCTGTGGTGTCGTCGCTCGCCGCGCCCTTTATCTGCTCACCATCGCTGCTGAGCTTCACATCTACCAAATTACGCGGACGCGCACCCGAAGAATTCGCCAGGTAAGGCAGAATCGTCGCATCGCCGTCCTCGCCCCGCAAGGCGGAGCCATGGCACACCATACAGTTCGTCTCATAAGTATGCCGTGCCGTGCTCAGGGTTTCACTTTCTGACGCGATCCCTGACGGAATCTCCATCGCCTGGTACTCTTCAACGCTCTTGTACTCGACCTCT
Source organism: Dehalococcoidia bacterium (assembly GCA_965221045.1). GTDB lineage: Bacteria > Chloroflexota > Dehalococcoidia > Lucifugimonadales > JADFKI01 > Bin90. The sequence goes on along the minus strand of OZ244863.1, from coordinate 2,389,009 downwards.
TTGCCCGTAATCGGCACAGAGTCCGGCGGCGGCAGAATACGCGGCCCTTCCTGCGTCCGGTAAGACGGCTGGAAGTGCATCTCCGTGAATATGTCCACTGCGTGCGGGCCCGTCTGCGTAAACGCCGGCAGCTTGAAGCTGATCGCGCCGCCGACATCCACACGACCCGTCCTGATGTTATAGCAGCCCAGCGCGGCAACCGTCAGCAATGCCGCCATTAATATCAGCGCCGTCCGCCCGGCAAGCCTGCGAGCCTTAATCTGGCGACCGGTCATCGCCTTTAAGGAAGAGTTACTCATCTGCTAGTTGCTCTCCCAACCTCGTTTAATATCCTCTGCGCCCGAATCACGCAGCACCTTCTCCGCGTCAGCCATACGGCCCTCATCCGCCGTTACGGTAACGCCGATGTAGCCTTCGGTAATACGGGTGTCGTATGCGCCCATGAATAAACGCGGCAGCCGCGATTCTATTATGATGCCTATCACTGCAAAAATAATCGCGCCCAGCATCGTACCTTCGTACATGATAATAGCCATCGGCGGAATGGACAGCACAGGCTTGCCGCCCGTAACCAGCGGATACGCCAGCTGCGAGCCGGCAGTTACCAACAAGCCGACCACAAAGCCGCAGGTTGCGCCCATCAGCGGCCACCGGAACAGCTTGTGTACAGGCTCAGCCTCCCCGAAAGTTCCTTCCGGATATGGAGTCCCCGTCAGTACCTCGTACTCGCTGTCCGTGTATCCCGCAGACGCCAACGCTTCCATCGCGTCCGCAGCTGTGTCAACCTGCTCTTCCGGGAACAGTCCCAACACGCTTCTCTTTGCCATAACTCGCCTCTTCAGACTTATCGAATCAAATTGCCAACTACCCCTTGATGGGGAAAGGTTGGGATGAGGGTGAGAAAATCATATCCCATTCGCCCTCGTCCATCGATGCTAACCCCGCCTTACGGCGTCTCTCGTATGCTCGCCGGCACAATCCTCCTGCCAATTTTCATTTCATCCTTGAACACCATGCCCTCTTTCACATCGAAGATCGGTACCAGCGGGAAGAACTTGGCGAATAGCAGCATGCCTAGCGATACGAAGGCAAACGTCTCCGCCACAATCAGAATTTCAATGATACTCGGATGGTAGCTCCCCCAGTCGAAAGTAAACGGTGTGCGCCGCGCAAGTCCCGGTACGATAATCAGGAAGCGCTCCATCCACATTCCGATATTCACCAGCACCGTCGTGATGAACATCCACTTCGGACTACGCCGAACACTCTTGAACAGCCACATCGGCACAGGTATGAAGAATGCCGTCAGCAGGAATATCACGAATAGCCACCAGTACGGCCCTTCGAACACCTGAAGCTCGCGCAGTGCTATTTCCGGCGGTTCCAGTGTGTATAGCGCAAATATCCACTCTATGAAGAAGAAGAAGAACCAGGTCACCGCCACGACAATCAGCAACCTGCCAATCGCGTCGAAGTGGTCCGGCCGAATGTAATCCCCAACCTTCCACATCCACACGACAAGCGCCATTATCATCGCAACCGCCGACACGCCGGAGTGAATAGCTCCGATGATGAAGTACGGCGCGAATATCGTCGAGTGCCAGCCTTCCACGCCGATGGCGACCGCGAAGTCCCACGACACGATGCTATGCACCGAAACGAACACCGGTAGCACCAGCGCGGACAGCAGTATGCCCGCTATCCCCTGCAAGCGCCACTGGCGCGGCGTTCCCCGCCAGCCGAGGCATAGGATTGCATATATCTTCGGCGCATACTTGCCCGTAGCCCTGTCCCGCACCACAGCAAGGTCAGGTATTAGCGCCACGAACACGAACAGCGTGCTACCGATGAGATAGGTCATCACCGCGCTCGGATCCCACACGAACGGCGAGCGCACATTCATGAATATCCCCCGCGAAAAGTCGTATGGATACACCCAGAATAGACGCCACGGACGCCCCACGTGGAACATGATGTTCGACAACGCCGCGACCAGCGAGAATATCGTCATCACCTCGGCCGCGCGCGTAACCGGACGCCGCCACTCGGCCTGAGTCAGGCGCAGTATCGCCGAAATCATAATCCCCGCGTGGCTGATTCCGATCCAGAACACGAAGTTCGTAATGTAGAAGCCCCAAAGCACCGGGCGGTTCAAACCCGCTACGCCCACGCCCTTGTTTATCTCATAGCCGTATGCGGCCAGACCCGTGCAGATGACAAGCAGCAGGAAGCCCACCGCGCCAAACCACCACTTTGGCGTTCCCAGAACGCCCGCAAGCAGGTCGCGGTTTACTTCTTTCTGATCCTTATATATTAGTTCTTGCATCTGCCGCCCTATGTTAGTTCCTTCCCCTCATCAGGGAAGGTTAGGATGGGGGTGAAATTATCCCCTCTATCCTGTCCATCGATATTAGACTACCTTGGCTTACCCAGCACCAGCACCTGCGTCCGATGATAGGTCTTGTGCATCTTGTAGAGCATCAGCTCCTTCTGCTCCCAGATGTTTATCGGCGGTATCAGCCGCGCGAATAGCAAGTACACCAGCACGCAGCCGCCAATCACGCCCAGAATCATCAAGATGTCCGGAATGTCCGGCGCATGCATTCTGCGAAGCGCCAGTGGTAATCTTCCGCTCTCGTCCAGGTGAATAGCATGATGGGTCAGATTATCGTCTATTATCCGCTCGACATGTGCGGAGTACGCCGAGACATACAGCCGCAGCCTGTCGAGCAATGTCCCCAGCAGAACGGAGACCGACATTATCGTAGGACCCCAGATGCTCTTACGCACCGGATTCCACATCATCACCAACAGCGGCGCCGCAAAGCACAGCACGAACACCGAGATAAACACTGGCAGGTACGGCCCCACCATCAGCAGTTCCAGCGATCCCAGTTCATTCGGCTTCTTGCCGTACCACAGCACATTGAAGCTGGAGAACCAGAACCAGAACCACAGCAGTGACAGCGCGAACAGCAACTTGCTCACGCCCCAGAACTGCTCCAGTGTGATGTAGTCCTTGTATCCGCCCCACTGCCGCAGCACAATCATAGTCAGGATGACTGTCGCAACGCCCGCCTGAAGTGCGTTCGCCGCATGCGTAATCGGATACAGCGCATCGATCCAGCCCGGCACCAGCGCAATCAGGAAGTCAACCGAAATCAGGAAATGCACGAATATCAGCATCATGAAGTAGAACGCGCCCAGTATGCCCATTCTGTGATGCAGCATATTCCATTGCGCCGTCGTTCCGATCCAGTTCCTCGACAGTTTCGTCGCCCAGCGTTTGCGCCATCCGTCAGGTCCGTTGTCACGTATAAGCGCAAGGTCCGGTGTCGCCGAAAGCCACAGCAGCATTACTCCTGTAACCACCAGACCTAGCATCGCAAGCGTTGCCCAGATGTGCGGCGAATACACCGGCACCCTGCTGAAGAACGGGTCCTCGCCGTCCCAGAACCACAGACTGCGCCGTCCATCCGTCAGCGGCGGCAATATCCACAGCATCGGGATGAGCAGAATCATGTTGAACAGCCCGACCGCAGTCCATATCTCAGCAGCGCGCGAGATCGGACGCCGCCAGTGGCCGTTGGCGATACGCGGCGCGATTGCCACCATCGGTGCTGCCTGCGCCGTCGTCAGCACGAACGCGAACATCATCGCGAAGTAGCCCCACACGATGCGGTCGCTGACATCTCCCGACATCCGCATCGCGAACCCGATAATGCCCAGCACCAGCAAGATCGCGGCCGCCGCGACACCGCTCCACCACTTGTCGCTGGGCTTGTCATGCTTGCCTATCAGGTCTCGCACCACATCGCCTTGATTCGTGAAAGGCACATACAGCCCCTCGCGCGGCCCGTGATGGCCATTATGGCCAGCGCCGTTTTGAGCGGCGCTATTATGACTATCAGAACTAGCCATGCGCTTCCTCAGCGTCCTTGTCATACTTCTTCAGATAAACGACCTTCGGGTGCGTCCCGAACTCGTCCAGCAGATGGTAGCCACGCCCGCCCTTACGCGCAGGTGTCGTCCCTCGCAGTTCCTTTTCTGCCTTCTTCGCCACCTTCGACTCCGGATTGTTCAGGTCGCCGAACATAAGCGCCTCGGTCGGGCATGCGTTCACGCACGCCGGATTCAGCGCCCTGTCCCCGTCCTGAAGCTCCTCGCCTTCCTTGTCTGCTTCCCGCGAACTGCGACGAATGCGCTGCACGCAGAAGGTGCACTTCTCCATGATGCCTCGGCTGCGAACCGTTACATCCGGATTGAGCTGGTTTTTCAGCGTCTCAGGCCACGCAGGCTCCCAGAAATTGAAGAACCTCACCTGGTAAGGGCAGTTGTTCGCGCAGAACCGCGTTCCGATGCAGCGGTTATACACCTGCACATTCAGCCCCTCGCTGTTGTGGTACGTCGCGTACACCGGGCACACCGGCTCGCACGGCGCGTCGCCGCACTGCTGGCAGAACAGCGGTATGAACCGCGCCTTTACATCCGGGAACTCGCCCTCCCAGTACCGCTCCACGCGAATCCACTCGATTGCGCGGCGCTGGTTGAAGTGCGCTTCCTCATTTATCGGCACATTATTCTCGGACTGGCAGGCGACAACGCAGGCTTGACAGCCCGTGCACTTGTCTATGTCAACCACCATGCCCCACTGTACATCCGCCATACTTCGCTCCTCAATCAGTCCATTCCCCCTTTAACAAGGAAAGGTTAGAGCCTATTCACTGCCCCTTCCGCCTAGACGGGGGAAGGCTCGGATGGGGTTGATATCAAAATCCTTCCCATCCTGTCCATCAATGTCAGATTCCGTTTAGTGCTCCCCATCGCCGTCCACCGGCGTAAGCTTGATCACATGCTGGTGCTCGTCCGTAGGGAACTCCGAAACTGTGTTCTCGAACTTAGGCAGGCGAATCCACTCGCCCGTCTTCTGGATATTTACTTTCGTCGACGCCCATGCCAGCGCGCCAGTCTCGCCGTCAATGTTCGGCGACAGGATCGAATACACATTCGCCCCCCGGCGTTCCGCGTACCGACCGCCCGACGCATGTCCCTGACCCACAGGTACGCACACCGTATCAGGCGGCACCGCAGGGCTCGGATATGCCAGAGCCTCGATTCGTCCGTTCTGCGACTCGATGCTGATAACATCGCCCTCGCTTATCCCGCGCTCCTCGGCGACCCGGTGATTAATTTCCACCCAGGTTCGCCACACGGCGGTCGAAATGGGATCAGGCGTCGCCTGCATCCAGGGCAATGCAGCACCACGGCCGTCGCTCAGACCCGTGGACTCGAACGGAATCAGGTAGAACTCACCCGTCGTGAACGAAGGCTCTGCCGCGTCCATCAGCCGCGAAGGTGTCGGCGTTCCACCGTTCATGCGCGCCGATGTATCCCACCAGCCGCCACGCTGAAGCACGCCGTGCCAGAATGCATTGAAATTCGCTGCTTTCACCGAGCCGTTGCCAGATTCGTACAGCTTCATCGCGCCGTCTTGCAGTATCTCTCGGTATGTCTCGCCCGGCAGTCCGAGGTCAATTTCAAGACCTTGAGCCGTCGCAAGAAGCACATCCGCAAAGCCCCGTGTACCGAGTTGATCGCCGCGAGGCTCGAAGAACGGCCTCACCACAGGCTGCTGGAATCCAATAACCTGATAGCCCGGCGCCGGGTCCGGCACATCACTGCCCCAGTCTTCTAGGTAGTTGTGCTGTGGCAGTACCAGGTCTGCAATCGCAGTCGTGTCGTCCAACACATCCGAGAAACTCACGATGTAAGGCACATTGTAGGCGGCGCGCTCGAAGCCGACCGCGTCCGGCAGACCGTAAACAGGGTCCACACCGCGCACCATCAGCATCTGAAGCTCGCCACGAGACATCTCGTCTGCCAATCGGTGCCACTCGGAGAACGGAGAACCGCTCTTCGCAGCGGAAAGCTCGCTTATCGCAGCGCCGGGATTGAACACAACCCCGCCTTCACTGTTCACGCTGCCCACGAGATAGTTCAGTGAATAGATTGCCGCAAGATTGAACAATCCGTTCGTGTGCGCCGCTGCTGACCCTCCGCCGAAAGCAACCGCAGGCCGATGACTCGCAAAGTCGTGAGCCACCGCGCGAATTTTCTCCGCGCTCACACCTGTGCTTGACGCAACCGCCTCCGGAGAGAACGCATTTATGTCGAAGCCCGCCGTCAGCGCATCCGCCGCGCCCGCATCAGCCAGTCCGTCTGCGATGATGACCTGCGCGATGCTCAGTGCCAACATTCCTTCCATGCCCGGCTTCACATACACCCAAGTATCCGCATTCGCTCCACTCATCGAGAAGCGCGAATCTACATGTATGAATGTGCCTCTGTCATGGTCGGCATCGCGGAATTCGCCATAGCCGCGCCCATACCGCACCGGCGACACCCAAGTATTAAGGAAGTCCGCCCCGAAAGAGAGAACCGCAGAAGCGTTCGCAATATCGAAGTCCGGCATCGTATCCTGACCGAACACCTGCCGAATCGCCGCCTTGACCGTAGTCTGCTCCAGTGGCTGGTATGTCATTCGCCTCGCGCCGTAAGCCGATGTGAATGCGTCCACCACCATGTCGAGATGCGCGTTGATGGGATCCGTCGCCAGCACGACCGACGATTCGCGCCCATTCGACTTGATATTCTCAAGCGCAAATGTCAGACGCCCAATCGCATCCTCCCAGCTCACCTCGCGGAACTGCTTTGCGCCACGCTCGCCCACGCGCACCATCGGTCCGCGTATTCTGTCGGGATGGTACAGCGCTTGCAAGCCGCCCTCGCAGCGTGCGCTGTGCGCCCCGCGGTTTATCGGATAATCGACATTCCCCTCGACCTTCTTCGCGCGACCCTCCATTACACGCACCACTATGCCCTCGCTCGTCGCGCACTGACGGCAAAGCGTTGCATACCAGTTGTCGCGCCCTGTTACCAGGTCCTCCGGCATCTCTACCGGCGCCTGCACCAGAAGCTCATCCTCCGGAACGCCGCACGCCTGGAACAGTATTGCTCCAGCCGCCGACCCCCCGGCAAGTGTAAGGAATTGTCTTCGCGTTAAAGCCATCTTCTCTTGTCAGCCTTCAGAAGTGCCGATTGTTCCTTCGTATTTTCTGAGTCTTTACTTCGCCATTCCTGTGAATGCAGGAATTCAATCTGCAACGAATCTTAATAATGGCAAGTCGTGCAGTCTGTGGGCGCTCCGTTATCCCGGTGGCAATTTACGCAGTCGCCCATCTTCAGCGCGCGCACTTGCTCAACTTTTTCCATCGACCCTACATCGCCATGACAAGTAGCGCACACTGCCGTCTCCGCGATGCCGTCCCGCTCCGAGAAGAATCTGATATGCGCCTCATGTACGAAATGCACATGGTCCGGAACTCTATGCACTCGCACCCAGTCTATCGGGCGCTCGTTCTCCACGACCATCTCGCGCAGCTTCTCTATCTCCGGCAGGTCGTCGCCCACAACCTGGTGACAGGTCAGGCACAGTCCGGCCGACGGTATCGTCGCCGCCGCGCCCTCGGTAACATTGCGATGACAGAAAGTGCAGTCCATCCCAAGGTCTTCGACATGTGTGGGATGCGGGAACGCGATCGGCTGGTCCGGACCCTCGGAATACCCGAAGACCACCGGCCTGCCCAGCCACGCCGATATCACAAAAGTCAGAGCCAACGCCGCAACAACTAGAAACGCTAGTGTTATAACGCCCAGCGTACCATGCTTGATAAGCTGCTTCCGCGTCGGTTTGGAGATCTGAAAATCGCCTGGTATCAAATCAAACTAACCTATCTTTAGCTCCTTCCACATCAGAGTGGAAGGTTGGGATGGAGGTGTATGTCGCCCGCGTCCCGTAAATCAATGTCAAATTATATCCAATAGTCCGCCCAGAAACTGCGCAGCACATCCCCCTGCACAATCGTGCTGTAGAGGAAATACATCGCAATCGCGAAGCACGTGATCGCAAACGCATAAAAAAGTAGCCGCGCCTTCTGAAGTGACTCAGGCACATGCCCCGACGCGATGAACGACGGAAGCAGATTATGACCCACAAGCATATTCGCCGCGAACAGCACTATGAATATAACCACCATCCACAGCGCGAACAGCATACTGCCCAGTTCGCTCCATTGAAGCGCGCCAAGAGGGGCTGGTTCCATAGAATGCTTGCCTCTGCAATGCGCCTTCTCCCTAGGGAAGAAGACCCCGATGAAATCTCCTGCGCCCTACCCTGTGGGACTCCTGCCGCCTATCTCGTTACTCCAGCGAAGCATGGCCCCGCCTTGGAGCAGAGAGCGGAAATCCATGTAGCCTTTGGGTACAACGCATACCATAGAAAATACTGGTGAAAACTATCACAACGCCGCCAAAAGTGTCAACCCTTTTGAACCCATTTCAAAAAATACACTGCCATTCAAAACGCAGCTTTCACTTCAAATTTTCTGTGCCAATATATTGACAGACAGCCCTGTGTAGTGAGCGCTCCCTACCCCAGCGCTACGCTCACGATTCGCTGCTCCAGCGCCACCGCAAGCTCCGTAGCTTCATCCAGTCGCACATGGTCTCCAAGCGTCCCCACGAACGCCACACCCAGCACGCGACCCACCCGAAAGTCCACGATTGTAACTGAAATCAGCCTGTCGTTGTCGTTGTGCAGCGCCTTCAGCGCGACCGCCTCATCGAAAAATCCGTCCGGCTCCAGCCGCTCCACGCCGAGAAGCATCTGCCTCTCCCCGATGTCCAAGCCCACATTCGTCTCGAAATCCTTCAGAAACACATCGTGCATCCAGTTACGCACAGCGCCTGGTGTCTCGAACAGGTGCGCCACGGTCGCAACCATGAAGTCCACCCCGTCCGTCCCGAACGACGGCACCACCGATACGAACTCGCGCATATAGCCCCCGATGCGTCCCACGCCGCGAAAGCGTCCTGCGTCGCTCCCCGGAAACCCGTGCATCGCCATCGTTTCGTTGTCCAGCGCGGACTCCCGAGACGGCTGATAATTCTCGAACCGCAACGGCAGCTCCCTTTGCGCCAGCGGCATCAGTTCCACATCCTCCATCCCGATATCCTCAGTAGCTCTATGCAGTGAATTCGTCGTCATAAGCCCTCGATTCCCGACAATCCCTATCCTGTTTAACCCGCTTATCGTATGCCATCCAGCCAGCGACTGACAACCGCAAATCCCATTTGCCCGTCTTGCATCCAATATAATGAATGCCATGAATACGATACTATGACAATCGCAATACATACTGATGCACCGACTGATGCACCGAATTACCAAATAACCGACACGCCGCGAGGACAGCACATGAACGAGAGCACCACATACACCGAAGCACAGACCTCACCAGGATTCTCCCGCACTGTCATCCTGCCCATAGCCGCGGCGACCGTCGCGCTCGCGATCGCAGTCATCGGCGCCCTCATCGTGCGCGGCGAGAGCGACATTGACGGCATCAACTTCTTCGTCGAATCTCTCTCCGGCGGTGCGGCGCGGCAGCTCGGCGGCCTCAGCGTCATCGCCCCGCTCGGCTTCGCATTCGGCGCGGGACTCGCAGCCGCATTCAACCCCTGCGGCTTCGCGATGCTACCAGCATACATGGGCCTCTACCTCGGCGTCGGCGACGAAGACAACCCATCGTTCATCGCACACATTGGCAAGGCGCTCCTCATCGGCGGCTCCGTGACCGTCGGCTTCATCTTGCTCTTCGCAGCCGCAGGCGCAGTCATCGGCCTCGGCGCACGCTCCGTAGTCGGCAGCGTCCTCCCCTGGATCGGACTCGGTGTAGGCATCCTGCTAACCATTGCAGGCGCCTGGCTGCTAGGCGGCGGCAAGCTCTACACCGCGCTCGCCCAGCAGATGGCAGAAAAGTTCGGCAACCCCGGACAGGCAAATATACGCGGTTACTTCATCTTCGGGCTGGCATACGGACTAGCATCCCTTAGCTGCACCCTTCCCATATTTCTCGCCGTAGTCGGCTCATCCTTCGCAGCCGCAAGCATCTGGACAGCATTCGCCCAATTCATCCTCTACGCCGTCGGAATGGGAACCGTCATCATCACACTCACACTCGGCATGGCGCTGTTCAAGGGAGCGATGGTCGGCGGCATGCGCAAAGTAATGCCCTACATGCAGTCCGTAGGCACATGGCTCATGCTTATCGCCGGCACATACATCGTCTTCTACTGGCTCACCATCGGCAACGTCCTGGGCTAGAGACATTGATTCATATAGAAGAACAGAAGCACAGTGGAAAGGAGGGTTGTCCGACTTAACTTGAGGAAGTTCTTCTGGACAAGCAACAGGGAAGGTAACAGAGGTTTCTATCTTTGCAAAAATGAACTAGCCCATGAATCCTGCCAGAATCATCCTGATCGAATTTGGGCAACATGCGATCAAACTCTCTAGCGTGGCTGGCTTCATACCTGCCATAAACCGTGTTCGCAATCAGGTCCGCAATTTGCAGCAAGCGACTGTTCCGTGACAGCGTGAAAAATGGTATGTCATCTATAGCGTGCAATTCACCCCAACGAGTTCCCTCAGATGTTAGTTGGTGAGCAAACCACTCCAAGCGTTCACGATAGCTGGAATCGGCAATGACAATCAGCCCTCTATCTCTTTCATTGCGTTCATTGTACATCCGTCCAATGAAGTGGTCGAAGCGAGACAGAATCTCTTCAAGGGCGCGTTCGTAAGGGTCTTGTGGTTCGCTGAGGTAATCTTTCTCTATTACGACCGCAAAGAAAGTTCCATATATTTCATTAGCGACCTGGTACAATTCATCCAACAATTGCAAACGCATTTGTGCAGTCAGCTCGTCAAATGGAGACTCAACTCTATCGCCGTCCTTCGTTCTCAAAGGCGCTGCGTGAAATCGAACAGGTCCTTCATTACTAGGAAAGTGTTCTCCTTGCAATCTGTTAAGTTGCTCTTTTGCCCAGTAAATGTTGCTTTCATGCACAACAACGCCCGCCAAAATAAAATGGCGGGCGCTCGACTGAGTCCCTGATTCATCCAAGTACAATAGATACATCTAATTCAAGCCGATAAACACACCCAGTTACTTATTTGCGGCCGAGCAGAGAAAAATCTCTAGCGAACCAGTAGGCCTTCGCGGTCCTCCCAGCCAATTCCCAGAATAGCAATGGTACCCCTCATTGTCAACCACGACACACCCCCCAATCCCCCATCCTGCTAGTTCCGTCCCTTATTCCTCCGCAATCACCGGGTTGCTCAGCACACCCACGCCCTCAAGCTCCACCTCCACCACATCGCCGCGCTTAATCTCGCCCGGCTCGCCCGGCGTCCCCGTCATGATCACATCGCCCGGCTCCAGCGTAAGCACGCTGCTCACGAACTCAATGATGCGTCGGCAGTTGTGTGCCAGGTCATCCGTACCCGACTGCTGAATAACCTCGCCGTTTATCCGCCCCGTCAACAGCAGGTTGTCCGGGTCAAGCCCCGTCACGATGTACGGCCCAATCGGGCTGAAAGTATCGCTCGACTTCGCCCGCCACCACGACAGGTCCCCGCGCTGCCAGTTTCGCGCGCTCACATCATTGCCGCATGTAACACCCAGCACGAAATCCAGCGCATTCTCCTGTGTCGCCCGCCGGCACTGCTTCCCGATAACCAGTGTGAGTTCCGCCTCTTCCTCCACCAGCACGCCCTCTTCGATCGCCTCTCGCGGAATCACGATAGGGTCGTTGGGCCCCACCACCGACGAAGGCGTCTTGAAGAACGGCTCCGGCACCTTAGGCAGCTCTATGTCGCCGCCCACCAGTGAAGCCGAATGCGCTAGGTGGCTCACATAGTTCCGTCCGATAGCGATAATCTTCCCCGGCATCACCGGCGCAAGCAGCCTCACATCGGACAGCGCTGCCGACTCACCAGTCCGCTCGTACTCCTCGTAAGGCGCCGCCGAAATCTCATGCACATCCTCCCCCTCCACAATCCCGTAAGAGACGCCGCCCTCATGTTCATACCGCGCATACTTCGTCATTGTCTGCCAGTCCTCCTGTCAAATTGGATACTTCAATTTCTGCCCATAATCATACCATCCCCCATCCGTCCAATGCACTCTACTGACCCTATCGAGAAACGGATGCGGAGATGTAACGGCTGGCGCGACATTCATTGATTCGACAAGTAAATTGAGATAAACTTCATAAACATAAAACGCGCCCACACCGGCGCCCGCACACCCTACGGTCAGCACTTCGGCATCGCAATGCCCGAATCCCCAATGGCAGAGTTCTGGATGGGCTCCGACCCCGGCGTCCCCCTGGAGGAAGTCTGCCCCATACCCGGCATGCCCATGCCCGAGGACGGCTACGTCATCCCATCCGACGCCCCCGGCTTCGGCATGGAAATCAAAGACGAGTGGGTAGTCCCGTGGGACCACACAGTGGCGATGAAGGGGTTGGGGTGAGGGGCGACACGACTTCGGACAATAGTTTCTTGTATTCAGAAGGCGCATCGTTTGAGTCGACTAGTGCAGTTTGGGCAACAGGAAGCGAATTCTGGAATGATAAAACTCGCAGAATTTCGCAATTGAATATACATCGTTACGTCGACATCCAATACTCCAAGGGACGGTGCAAGCACGCTCACGCCAAGTGTATTGCATGTTTTCTTTTCTGCATGCAGTTGACAAAACATGCAATGCAGACTTAAGATAAGATGTATACACGATCCAGTGTACATCCTATCTGAGGTGTTGACAGTCTATGGATTTCTGCCGCAGGACTCTATTTCGTCGTCAAGAAGTCGATGACAGACTTTTCGAATTAGGATTAAGCCAAGCACACCTCAGAAGGACTCTACAGGCTGGTCTTGACTATAAGACTAGTCTTACCGAACATAACACAAGGGCGATCAGGGGTATAGGCCCATGGGACGCCATGCACCAGTCATTGGGTGAGCAACTACATCAGGAAGATTGGATTAGAAGGGAGCCGGGCAATTTCGCGATAATGGTGCACCCTGATGAAGAATGGTGCATTGCGGTGATGTCAGGCAACGACGCCACTGGTAATCACCTCGTATTCCCTAAGAACAGTTCTGCAATTCCGAAAGGAGAGCGAAAGAGAACACGCCAAGTCGTGAACAATAACCAAGCTGCCCTCGGACTGCGACCACATTTCTTTCTGCTAGACAACCATTGGAAGCTCAAACCTCTCGTAACTTACTTCCTTTTGCACCGTATTGACGTAGAAGCTGGAGTAGTGACTGGCGAACTTTCCTTGCCTATTGCTTTTCCCGACAATCATATCTCTGATTGGTATGAGCGAATTATTCTGACGCCATACGCTGGGACGTTACGTTCTTCATTACACGCTCCGCCGCAAGATGAAGAGCCTGATGATGATATTGACGTCCCAGTCATTGAGAAAGCGCTTTAGATCCTGTGTCACAAGACAGATTCAATCCGGACAGGCTCAATTTGGCACGTCGTCGGAGAGGAATGACTAAACTCTCGCTATCACAAGAAGTTGGCATATCCGTGAGGAGTTTGGCTGGGTACTTCAGGAGCGAGCGCGAGCCAGACCAGGAAACCGTGTACAAGTTTGCTAAGACGCTAAATTTTCCGGTCGAATTCTTTTACGGAGACGAACTTGACGAAATTCCCGAAGATGGTCCCAGCTTCCGCGCGCTGAGTAAGCTAACGGCTAGACAACGTGACCAAGCAATTGCCGCAGGCACTCTCGGAGTGTGCCTCGCTGATTGGATCGAAAGACATTTTACACTTCCCGCGCCGACTATTCCAAAGTATGAGAAGGCTGAACCAGAGGTCGCCGCAATGGAAGTTAGAGAGATCTGGGGGCTAAGACAGCGTCCAATAAGGAACATCGTGCATCTACTTGAGCTACATGGGGTCCGAGTGTTTTCACTTGCGGAAGACACTTTGACTGTAGATGCTTTTTCACTATGGCGTGGCGAGACACCCCTCATATTCTTGAATACGCGAAAGTCTGCTGAGCGCAGCAGAATGGATGCCGCGCACGAATTGGGTCACTTAGTCCTTCATTCCAGAAGTGGCTCCCAGCGAGACCGAGAGGCGGAAAGGGAAGCACAATTATTTGGCGCAGCCTTCTTAATGCCCCGAGGAAGCGTACTTTCACGAGTCGAGCGGAGCCCTTCGTTGGATCAGATTATTGAGCATAAATTTTACTGGAAAGTATCAGTCTCAAACCTGACTTATCGTCTACATCAATTAGGTCTGTTGACTAGGCATCAGTACAGTCGCACTTTTGTCGAAATTGGTAAGCTCAACTATCGTACAGACGAACCCTTGTCAATAGATAGAGAGACTTCTCAGGTGCTGGGGAAGGTGTTTGAGGCGTTACAAAGACGAGGAGTCACGGTGCCTCAAGTAGCCAAAGAACTTGCGATTCATCCGGACGAACTTGGAAAGCTATTAGTCGGACTAGTGGGGTTCCCCCTAATTTTGGCTTGATCGGGTATTGCATTGCTACATCCATTCCCTAGGGCTTTTTGCTCGAATCCTGAAACTCGGCTTCGAGAACGCACAAGCCATCTCGGCAGCATCTACAAGCAACGCAGAAAGCCCCCGCTCAACGGGGGCTTATTCGCGCCAGTGTCGTCTGCTTCGGGTGTTGCTGGACAGAAAGACCTCAGCCTGCCAGCAAATGGTCTGCTGTCCGTACAATGCACTGCAACATTCCACGTCTTCGCTCGTATTCAATATGCCAGTTGTCGAAGATGTCGCGCCCCAGCAACGCAGGCAGCCCGCCTGTCGCAGAAGACGCTATGCCGATGGCTATGTCGTATCCAACGATGCGATCATCGTCTGAGAAATATATGGTGGCATCCTCATTGAAGTATTCCGCGCCGCCTCCGATGCCGCCAACTTCTGCAAGGTTGCCCAGTCTTTCGCGCGGAATCTCCAGATTGGTCGAATCCTTCGAGTGCAGGCATGTAGAATCGGCGCCGGTGTCTAACAGAAACATTACAGGCCCCGATATGTTCAATCGCGGTATTGCGACTACCCCTTGGATATAAGGTCTTCCCCGAACATCGAACCCGCCCACTATCACAGGATATAGACCTTGGGGTCAGTATCGAGATATTCCACCATCACATCTTTGGCGGTAAGGTTTTTGGATTTCATCTCAAGAAGCAGGCCATCCTGAGAGTCCGACACGCCGACTACTCCCTCTTTGCCCCACGCTATCCACTTGTCAGGATGCTGCTCCAGTAAAGATGCGTACGCAGCCCAGAACTCGCCGGACATTGCCTGATGGTCTTCAAGCACAGTCCGCACGCATTCAACACCGCCCCAGGCCGCAATTATGGTTTCGGCGTCTTGGTGTTCAGTAAAGTCTTCTTCGCTCGGTTGGGCTGAATTATCCATATCGGTAGGCAATTCGGTTACGTCAGCCATGACACTCCTCCCAATAGCACTTTACTTGGCAACCCAATTATAACCGATAGAATGAGCAGAGGAGCTTAGCTTGCGTACAATCCCGCCATCCTCAAATCCTGTCCATCGATGCCACATTCCCCTTGACAACCCAAACATCTGTGCTATCATGACTTCACTATGGTCACTCAACTGCACCAGACTACATCAGAACAGGACGCGCACCAGAGGCTGCGGGAGTCCGTACAGCGCATCGTCCTTGATGAAACTCAGGGCGGCAGGCGCATCGTCCGCAGCGTCGTCTCCATCATGGAAGGCGACGCGCCCGGCAGCACCCCCTGGCACCAGCTCGAAGCCGCTAAGCTCCTGCTGAAGCTCGGCTTCGAGGACGCGCGCGCCACACTCGGCAGCATCCACAAGCAGGGCAGGAAGGACGCGCCGGCGTCGCTGGAACCCCCTCTCCCTCTGGGAGAGGGCTGGGGTGAGGGTAACACCTCTGACCCACAGCAATCCAACATCAACCCCGATCAGGTAAAGCTAAACAAGAAGCTCGTCCGGCACATCCGCGTCGATACCGGCGACGGCACATCTATGGTCAAGTTCCTCATAGATGTCGTCGAAGGCAACGAGCCTGCGGCCAGGGTCCGCGACAGGATCGAGGCGGCAAAGGTGCTATTGCACCTCTGCTTCGACAACCCCGCCCAGCCCGACCCTGAGTTCATGATGTACTACGCGCCCTGCCACCCCGACTGCCTGTGCGTATGCAAGGACCTCCCCGAAGACCACCCGGAGGTAGTCAAGGCGCACACCCCTCCCACCGACGAGCAGCGCGAGCAGTGGGCAAGGGAGGCGGAGATGATGGAGCGCGCAGCGGAATCGGCGGAGCTGAAAGCGGCACAGAAAGCCAGGGCAGACAAAGACTGGAAGCTCCAGCAGTACCACTCCCCGGATACAGTTGAGGAAAGGCGCCTCGAAAGAGAAGAACTCCGCAAAAAGCGCGAACGCGAACGCAGCCTCAGCCCCTAAATCCTAGCAACAAAGTCCCTCTCCCTGAGGGAGAGGGTTAGGGTGAGGGCAAAATCGTCTTCTTGCGAAAGAACGTCACCCCTGCGGTGCCAGGGGCAGGAATCCAGAGGGGAAGGGTGGCACATCCTACCCATCCTGTCCGTCTATGTCGGTTAAGGCCCCCGTTCGCCCTGAGCATGTCAAGGGGATGGAATCGTTCGCAATCTGCCGCGTGTTGCGGTCAATCGGCCAGGTGCGCGGCGTTGCCTTCTTCCAAAGCGGCGAGAATGTCGTCCACAAGCGCTCGCGCCGACTTCGCCGTCAGCTCGACCGCTACGCGCGCGCCAAGCCCCTGGTCAGGATTCACGAAGTCGATGTTCAACGTGTGGTCGGTCGTCATGTGGTACGGGTGGTCGTAATAGACCCGAGCCTCCGTTATCGGAATCCAGCCCGGCGTCCCCTTACCGCTGCCCGTAATATCCGATTTCTGTATCACGTATGTGCACATGCTTCTATTCTCCTGTCGGCAATCTGTACAGTCTAAATCCTTGGTGTGTTGGGGCAGAGGTTACTATTGGCGTATGGATGTGTCAACGCGCTCAGCTTAGTGACCTCTGAGTTCGAGCAAACTGCTCACAGCATCATCCGTCTGCGGGTCGAGCGCGCCGATGCCGGCCGCCTCGGACGCTTCGAGCAGTTCGGTATCGGCGGGAACCATGAAAACCCGCGAAAAGGAAGCTGCAATGTCCAATGCCGTTGCCAGATGAATTGCATCTCCGGCGCGTAATCTATGTTGTTCGACAACCAAGCCGGCCCCTTGGATAATTTCGTCACTTACAGTTACTAGATTGAATATTTCCTGCACATCTCTGTCGTATGCTTCCAGAAGGGACTCTTTATCGCCTGGGCTATCAATTCTACGAGATATGGCTGACTTAACTTCGACAATAGACAAAGTGGAAGTGACGAACACATCACATGATAGCCGTGAGCCAAGAAGCTGAACTACAAAATCAACACCTTGCTCATCGGGAAGATACATTTTCGCAATAGCTGACGCATCCAGATAGAAAACCGGCATCTACAGCCCGGCCCTCCTGTCTTTGATAATCTGTTCACTCAGAGACAGCCCGGGATATTTCTTGCCGAGCATTTCTCTGAGTTCATCGCGAGTCATAGTCGGCTCGGCACGTTTCCCCAAAATTCCTCTTGCCTGGCGTTGCCCTTCCTCAAACTTGCGAGCAAGATACGCTTCCTTTTCTTCAGGCGGCATGTTCCTCAGTTTCTCTAAGTGCTCTTCCCATTCGTTCTTCGACTTCAGCTCTTCCACAGCCATAGTATTGACTCCTTCAACTCGCCGGAATTGACCCGATGGCTAGCTCCAGCTTGCGCGGTTGCCACACCACCCACTACACCACTACGACATCGTTCACCAGCGTGCCGATGCCCTCTATCGTCATGCTCACACTGTCGCCTTCCTGGAGCGTGAAATCTGGCGGCGGAACAATGGATGTGCCTGTCAATACTGCGGTCATATTCGGCATATCGTTGTGTTTTTGCAGCCAGTCGGCAAGTTCCTGACATGTTCGCGCCATCTGCGAGGTGTTCGTGCTGCCGCTGAACACCTCTTCGCCGGCGCGCGTGATAGTGCAGGTCACATCGAGGCCGTGTGGGTCGTCGAGCGACTCCGCCGTCACGAAGCACGGCCCAATGGAGCAGCAGCGGTTGAAAACCTTCGCCTGAGGCAGGTACAGCGGGTTCTCGCCCTCGATCTGGCGGCTGCTCATATCGTTCCCGATTGTGTAGCCGACTATCGCGCCACCATACAGCACGAAGGCAAGCTCAGGCTCTGGCACATTCCAGTCCGAGTCCTCGCGTATGCCCACCGAGTCAAACGGGCCGACGCAGCGCTCGGGTGTCGCCTTGAAGAATACTTCGGGCCTCGGAGCGCTATACACCATCGAATATACATCCGGAGTGCCGCTCTCCCTGCGGCGTTCCATTTCGCTCGTCTTGTAGGTAACGCCAGCCGCCCAGACCTCTGGAGGCTCGAAGGGCATGTCAAGCACGACATCACTCTCGCCGCTCATAATCTCAGCGAGGCTGTGTTGCTCTGGGTTGCCACCGTCCATGATTCGCTGCGCAAGCGCGTCAATGCTCTGGCCAGACAGCGTCGAAGCCAGCGCAAGATCCTCAAGCGCCTCCAAGTCATGATGCACCGATGTCAGGTCGGCAAGCACGCCTTCGCGCGCCTCCACCGCCAAGCTGGTGCCGCCGTCCACGCCAATCAGACTATAGTATTTCATTCATGCAAATCCTTAAGAGTATGTTCCTATTCCGGGTCCGATTAGATTCACAAATGATATTCGACAGGCTCATGACAGACTGGATTTAACGACAAATCCATCCGCCCTGAGCCTGTTGAAGGGCAACTTATCGCAATAAAGCTATGCGCCGTTCTTCGACAGCGCAGCGACAACCTTCGCCGGGGACATCGGCAGCTCAGTCATCCGCACGCCTATCGCGTTACTGATTGCGTTCGAAATTGCTGCCATCGGCGGCACGATGCAGGCCTCGCCAACGCCGCGCACCCCATACGGATGCCCTGGATTGGCGACTTCGATGATCACCGTGTCTATCATAGGAACATCGAGCGACACCGGCATGCGGTAGTCGAGGAATGACGAATTCAACATGCGTCCGTCATCGTCGAAGTAGTACTCTTCATTCAGCGCCCAGCCGATGCCCTGCACTGCACCGCCCTGCATCTGCCCCTCCACGTAGCTTGGGTGCATTGCCTTCCCCACATCCTGCAATGCCGTGTACCGCAGTATGTCCACCTTGCCGGTCTCAGGGTCAACCTCCACATCCACGATGTGCATCGCAAAGGCATTTCCAACGCCGCCTGGATTCACGGTCGCACGTCCCACTATCGGACCGCCCGTGCCGTTGAGCTGACGTGCGAGTCCGGGAAAAGTCATCGAAAGTTCGCCGTCCTGCTTGTGGCGCAGCACCGCGTCGTCCGCATCGTACTCCACATCGTCGGCGTCTATATCCCAGATGCGCGCCGCGCGCTCGATCATCTGGCGCTTCACATCCTGCGCCGCCTCGTAGCACGCCCTGCCCGTCTTGAAGGTAACACCGCTGCCGCCCGCGCCTGAGCAGTAGCCAACAGAGTCGGTATCCACTACGGCGGGCTTCACATCCTCAACGTTGATGCCCAGCACTTCGGCGACATGGATCGCCATCACCGCGCGGCTTCCGCCGATGTCCGGCGAACCTTCGATGAGGCTGACCGAGCCGTCCGGATTGACGCTCGCGACAGCGCTTGCCGGTCCACTGCCGTTAAACCACGCGCCGCTCGCGACGCCTCTGCCTCTGAATTTGCCCTCGATTGGCGTCTGATAGTGGTCGTGGTCACGCGCCGCCTCCAGCATTTCCACATTGCCGATGCGCCTGAATACGGGACCCGTGGGCTGGCGTGTGCCCTCTTTGGCCGCGTTCAGCAGGCGGAACTCGATAGGGTCGATGCCAAGCTTGTTGGCAAGTTCATCCACGACCGACTCTGCCGCGTATGCCGCTACCGGTGAACCGGGGGCGCGGTAGGCAGCCGACTTCTGAGTGTTCACGACAACATCGAAGCCTTCGACATGCGCGTTTGGAATGACATACGGCGCGAGCATCGTGCGGCAGCCGGAAGGCACGGGCGAGCCGGGGAACGCCCCCGCCTCATATACGAGCGATGCGGACGCAGCCGTAAGCCTGCCGTCCTTCGTGGCGCCCATCTTTACCGTGATGTGCGCCGCCGATGTCGGGCCGGAACCCTCGAACACTTCCTTACGGCTCATGGCGAGTTTCACGGGCTTGCCTGTCTTGCGCGACAGCAAAGATACAACAGGCTCCAGGTACATCCCGCCCATTCCCTTGCCTCCGAATCCGCCACCAATCTCCATCGGTATGACTTGCACATTCGATAGGGGAATGTTGAGCACTGCGGAGATGTGATCGCGCACGGCGAAAAGCTGCTGAGTGCTGCACCAGACGGTCAGCTTGCCGTCGCCGTTCCAGAACGCTGTGGCGGAGTGAGGTTCGATGTAGCCCTGATGCACCGCCTTCGTGTGGAACTCCCGCTCCACAATGACATCCGCTTCCGCGAAGCCTTGCTCCACATCGCCGTCGTCAAAGACAAAGTGGTTGGCGACATTGGTCTGCTCGTCGCTGTCGCCGTAGCCGCCCGAGCGGAATGCGGGACTTGCCATCGTGAGCAGACGCTCGTGCAGGATGGGCGCGTCGTCAGCCATCGCGTCATCGGCGGTTAACACCGGATTCAGCACCTCGTAGTCCACATCAATGAGTTCCGCCGCTTCCTCTGCAAGATGCTGGGTTGTCGCCGCCACTGCTGCGACCGCATGGCCCATATACAGCCCCTTCTCGCGCGCCATAATGTTGCGGCTGAAGAAGCCGTAATTGACCGCCGCGCCCTCTTCCTGGTCCGCAAACTCTGCGGACGCCTCCGGGAAATCCTCAGCCGTAACCACCGCATACACGCCCGGCAGTGCAAGCGCGCGGCTCGCGTCGATGCTCCGAATGCGTGCGTGAGCATGCGGGCTGCGCACAATCTTTCCATAAAGCAAGCCCGGCATCGCGGTGTCGGCGGCGTAGCGCGCACGTCCCGTAACCTTGTCCACGCCGTCATGGCGCACAGGCCGCGAACCCACAACCCTGAACTCTTCGTTGGACAGAACCATATTAGATTTATATTCAAGCATAAGCGTATCCTCCCGTCATAGTGAGGATAATGTACCACATTATAACGAGGGCCATCATAGATGAAATGAATATGGCAGGACAAAGAATAAGGGGGCACTCGCTGAGTGCTCCCCTTATGATGACTATGTGTATTGTGGGCTAAAGCGACGGAGCCGTGTCGTAGCCCTCCACGCGGATGCACGATACCCAGTGGTCGGGCAACACCTCTCGCAGCCGCGGCACTTCGAGCTGGCAGTCGCCGATCATGTCCGGGCAGCGCGTGTGGAATACGCAGCCGGGAGGAGGGTTCATCGGGCTGGGCACGTCACCCGTCAGGATGATGCGCTCGCGCTGCTGCTCCACGACAGGGTCGGGAATCGGCACTGCCGAGAGTAGCGCCCTAGTGTATGGGTGCAGCGGGTTCTCGTACAGCTCGTTGCGGTCGGCAATCTCGACGATATGGCCAAGGTACATCACCGCGATGCGGTCGCTAATGTGCCGCACAACGGACAGGTCGTGCGCGATGAACAAGTATGTCAGCCCGAACTGGTCTTGCAGGTCTTCCAGCAGGTTGATTACCTGCGCCTGAATGGACACATCCAACGCGGAGACTGGCTCGTCGCAAACGATGAAAGTAGGGTTGACCGCCAGCGCGCGCGCTATGCCGATGCGCTGGCGCTGCCCGCCGCTGAATTCGTGTGGGTAGCGGTCCGCCATATACGGATTGAGTCCTACCGTCTGCAAGAGTTCGGTAACGCGGTCGCGGTACTCCTGCTTGGACGAGGTGAGCTTATGCACGATGAGCGGCTCTCCCACGATGTCGCCACAGGTCATGCGCGGGTTCAGTGAGCCATACGGGTCCTGGAAGATGACCTGCACCTTGCGCCGCATCTCGCGCATCGCCCTGCCATCCAGCGCGTTCAGGTCCTCGCCCTCAAAGATGATATCGCCCTCGGTCGGCTTGTAAAGCTGCAAGATGCAGCGTCCGGTGGTAGTCTTCCCGCATCCGCTCTCGCCCACCAGTCCCAGCGTCTCGCCTCTGCGTATGAAGAAGCTAACATCGTCAACAGCCTTGACATCCGCAACCTTGCGCTGGAAGAAGATACCCGATGTCACAGGGAAGTACATCTTAAGATTCCGCACTTCCAGCAGGACTTCATTGTCGTTTGCATTTCTGGCCTGTGTTGTCATCGAAAATCTCCCAATTCTAGGCGCGAATCGTCTGTTGCAGTTCGGCCGCTCGCCAGCAGGCTGCGTTATGTCCCTCGATGACATCAACGAGCACAGGCTCCTCTTCAAGACACCTCTCGTAAGCGAAGCTGCAGCGTGGCGCGAAGGAGCAGCCCCCAGGCATGTTCACGAGGCTTGGCGGTAACCCCTCGATCGCCTCCAGTCGGGTACGCGTAGTTTCGTCCAGTCGCGGCACTGAAGCCAGCAATCCCATCGTGTACGGATGGCTGGGATTTCCATAAATCTCTCGTGCGTCGCCTGTTTCGATTATCTTGCCCGCGTACATCACGATGACGCGGTGCGCGTAACGCGCGACCACGCCGAGGTTGTGCGTGATGATAATCATCGCCGTGCCGAACTGCGCCGCAAGGTCCTGCATCAGCTCCAGTATCTGCGCCTGAATCGTAACATCCAGCGCGGTCGTTGGCTCGTCCGCGATAATGAGGCGTGGATTGCAGCTCAACGCCATTGCGATCATCACGCGCTGGCGCATGCCGCCACTGAACTGGTGGGGATAATCCTTCAGCCGGTTCTCTGCGTCCGGAATGCCCACAAGTTGCAGCAATTCCGCTGCCCGATCATGCGATTGATCTTTGCTCATGTTCAAATGCAACTCAAGGGTCTCGGTGAGCTGGCGGCCTATCGTCAGCACAGGGTTGAGCGAGGTCATCGGTTCCTGGAAGACCATCGCTATCTTGTTGCCCCGGATGCTGCGCATCTCCGAGTCGTCCATCTGAAGCAGGTCTTCGCCCTCGAATATGACCTCTCCTGCGACCGTTCTGCCCGGCGGGTTCGCCACGAGGCGCATAATCGAAAGCGCGCTGACGCTCTTGCCGCAGCCGCTCTCGCCCACGACTCCGAGCACTTCGCCTTCTGCAAGCTCGTAGCTGATGCCGTCCACCGCCTTCACTACGCCTTCCTGCGTGAAGAAGTAGGTAGCGAGGTCATTTACCTCTAATAGTGCCATAGACTCGCCTCCCTGATGGGCGCTCCAACGCTGCCCGTTTAATTGACGCTTGGCGCTAGGGTTAGGGTACTCTCGTCATGGAACCCACTCTTGCGCAAGCAAGGGCTAATCGCCCACTAAGTTGGCAATTCACTCTAACGGCATTGCCAACAAATACCGGAAAGGTAAAGGACCTTTCAAGTATGTGCGCTATTCTAGCCAAAGGACGCCATAAGCGCAACCGCATCCTTGCGAATCTTCTTATCGTAGGAAACAGGCTTCAGCCCTATTTCAAGTCCCCACTGCGCAGGGCATCTGCGGCGTCAAGAATCATCTTGATGCCATACTCCTGCCCAATCAGGCTGGTGTTAATCACGAAATGGAAGAACTCCGGCGCGTCTGGGTCTTCTATGTCGAAGAAGCGGTTGAAGAAGTACAGCCGCGCCTGATCCCGCGCCACCACCGTACTGGCTGCTTCATCGAGGCTGAGACGCTCACGCTCGGCGATCGTCGCGATACGGTCGTCTATGTGAGCCTCTATGCCCACCCGCAGCACATTCGGCGCGTCTTTCAGAATGTAGTAGCAGCCGCGCCCGACCATAACGATATTCTCATCGGTCGCCATATCATTGATTGCGAGCTGCACTCCTTCGATGTACTTCTCGTCCTCAAGTTCGTGTCCACGCGTAACCGTCGGCTCGGGCAGGTCTTCGTACTCTTCCGTCAGGAACGCCGCCACTCCGGGCCCGAAGTACGGGTCGCCGCCCGCTCCGGTAACGGCGGAGCGCTCCAGCACCCTCTGCAAAAAGCGAGTGAAGCGTTCGCCGCGTGTAGGGGGGCGCTCTTCGCGCTGGTGGAGCGCTTCTACTGTCGCGCCCACATGCCGCGCCACGTTGGTCAGTATGAGACGGTCAACATAGTCGGCTCCCATTCTCTCTGCGAGTGCGGGGCCCATCGTCCTGGCGCCTGCGCCTGTTAGTCCGCCTAACGCAATAACCGTCATGATGCACCTCCTGTCAGGTTCCTCCCATTCATCTTCAATCCCTTTTTACCCTTATTTTCGCCAGCATCCGTCATTGATTTAGTCTGACTAAGTTCATCTCCGCGCGTCATTCGGGGATTGCCGACTGCCCCTATCAATCTTTAACTCTGTCTAATCTATACCTCAGCGCCGCGCCAAACAGGGTTCAGCCGTGTCAGATGTCCCACATTGTCCGATAGCATTGCAAGTGTGTAACGATAGCGGTTCATTATGATACCGCAGCTTGCCCTGTAAATATGCATACCGATTTCAGGCTCAAGCTCGCACAACTCCATCAGCCTGACCCGCGGTATCACATACGCATTGACCTCTGTAACCGCCTGCGTAGTCGTAACCAGCAGCGGCGGCTCCATCAGCACCGCAATGGGAAATGTTTCCTTCTCTCGCACCGTCCGCACAACCACGCCCGTATCCTGCGAACCTACGCTTACCCTTATCTCCCCGTCTCGTATGACATACAGGTTTGTTCCGTGCTCATCCTGCATGCCCAGATGTTCTTCGGGCGCGAAAGTGTACTCTTCGCACAACGATGCGATGCGGTCCAGATTTCGCTCCGACAGACCGCTGAACATATCCACCTCGCGCAGGAAGTGGCTTATGTAACTGACATTGGTGCGATAAACCATATTTCCTCCCTACGCAGCCTCGGAGCGCAACTACAAATGTAGCCGGCATTTCTGGTCCAGTGCGGAATCAAGGGATGATCGGCGGTTCGGTAGCCAACCCACCACGTCCCCAAGCCTACCCAGTGAACCGCGTGCCCCTATGAGACGCATGATGACAAACAGCCACACCCTTTGTCAATTCTGCCATCAAAAACAGCGGAAAAGGCAAAGGGTGCTACTCATACCACGCAACGCATACACAACCACATGCACAATTGATTATATGCTGCGGCGTAGTAATCCAATTCCTGGACGAAGTTGCAAGCTATCGCTGAAGGGAGGCAGGTCCTGCTCCACTCATCAACGCCAAACGCAATGAGGATGCTGCTCGTACTCTAAGCAGACGCGGCTTCAGCCATCTCTTCCAGGTGCGCATTCCAGTGGCCGACAATAGTCTCCAGCCGCTCCACTCCGGTCGCTCCGCTGCCATCGCCTCGCATTACAACTACGACGTTGGGATCGGGCATCGCGCGCGCCGCCGCAACCAGCCGAGACTGAAGCTCTTCCATCTCCTCGGAGAGCCGTTCCACACTCCAGCCGGACTTGCGTCCAACACTTCTTGCATTCATCTCGTCGGTATCGGCATAGATGTGGTGTGGGCCATCGCCCGAAGCTGCGGTCTCCATACCCTCGGCTGTGGCGGCATGCCAGTATATCCAGTGGCACAGCACCTCGCGAGGAGTCCAGATGTCTATCTTTACTTCGGACTCGGCATTTGCCCTGACATAGGCGAGGCCCTTGCCCACAACCTCCTCCACTCCCGCTATAAGACCATCGATGTTCACATCCGTTGTCATTGGAACACTCCCTTTCATTCCCGCACGCTGCATTGGCGGCGACGGGCAAATCACTCTCTCGTTCTACAGTCAAAGGCTCTCCGCACCGGAGTTTAGTCGTACGTAATCAACGACACCACCTCTTCTCCGCACAAACTCTTCCTGCCGTTCAGCTCGGCTAGCTCGATAAGGAAGGCGTAACCGGCGACTTGCGCACCACACTCGCGTATCAATTCCGCTGTCGCGCCGACAGTGCCTCCCGTCGCAAGCAGGTCATCCACAATCAGCGCGCGCTGACCCTCGCCTATGCCGTCGCGGTGTATCTCCAGCGTGTCCGTGCCATATTCGAGCTGATAACTGACTCTGTGCGTCTTATACGGCAACTTGCCCTGCTTACGCACAGGAACCAGCGGCTTGCCCATGCGATACGCCAGCGGCGCCGCCAGCAGGAAACCCCTGGCCTCCACACTCACAATTACATCGGAGCTCAGTGGCTCACACAACTCTAACATGCGGTCAACCGCATATTTCAGCGCGGAAGCGTCCGAAAGCAGCGGCGTAATATCGCGGAACAGAATGCCCGGCGTCGGAAAGTCCGCAATGTCTCGTATGTAAGACCTGAGATTCATTCCCAGAACACCCACCGCTTTCACGCGTCGCACAGTCATGACCGTCGTGTATGACTACCAGTGTCAGACTGCCACCGCCAATTGCCTGTGCCAATTGCTGTGCCAACTGCCTGTGCATAATAATTCGCCTTCATTGCGCGGTCAAGGGCGTGGCAAGATGCCAGAAATATGCAAAGGTCCCTTTACCCTTGACAACCCACACATTCGTGCCTATAATCAGAACAGATGATTGAAGCCATACACCAGCAACGGGATGCAGATACGCAGCACATCCCCATAGATACCCTTCAGCGCATCCAGCGCATCGTACTCGAAGAGACGCAGGGCGGCAGAACCATCATCCGCAACCTCGTCTCCATCATGAACGGCGAGGACCCCGACGGGAAACCCTCTCACCGCCTCCAGTCGGCGCGCATCCTACTCAGACTCGGCTTCGAGGAAGCCAGGGAAGCCCTCGGCAGCTCCGGCGCCCCAGGCAAGAAAACCCCTTCCCCCTCGATGGGGGAAGGTTGGGATGGGGGTGATGTGTCAGCACAACCGCAGGATGGCTCACAGCCCACCCAGCAGCCACTCAGCCCTGAACACGAGAAGGTGAACAAGAAACTCGTCGCTCGCATCCGCGTTGACTCAGAGGGCGGCGCCAGCATGGTAAGAATCCTGCTCGAGATTCTGGAAGGCAACGACTCGGATGCAAGGACTCGCGACAGGATAGAAGCGGCAAAGGTCCTGCTTCACTGGGGATTTGGCAACCCCGCGCAGCCCGACCCTGACTTCATGATGTTCTACGCCCCCTGCCACCCCGACTGCCTCTGCGTCTGCAAGGACCTGGATGAAGACCATCCGGACGTCATCCAGAGCCACACGCCGCCGACAGAGGAGCAGCGTGAGGCGTGGGCAAGGGAGCAGGAGATACTGGAGCGAGCGGCGGAGACAGCGGAGCGCAAGGCAAGGGCAGACCGAGCGTGGAGGCTGGAGCAGAGCTATTCGCCCGTCGCGCAGGATGACAGGCGACTCGAAAGAGAAGAGCGCCGCCTCAAGCGCGAACGCAACCGCAACCGCAGCCCCTAACCCCCAATCTCTCCGAAAGAAAAACCCGCTCATCATGAGCCTGTCGAACCACCCTTCAGCCTCAGCCCATCAACCTCAGCCCGTCAACCTCAGAAGGAGCGAAGGCTAACAGGTTGTACACGATGATGATAGGATAAGCGACCAAGAACTCATGCCGTCTGTGCGGCCATTCAATGTCGCATCGCATAGGAGGGAAGGAACACATGAGGCTGAGGCTGCCCCGGTTCCCCAAGTCAAGACTGCGCTCCGACATCGATGTGTTGCGCACCATCTCTTTGGAGTTCGGCGCGGAGCAGCTCGACCGCAAGCGCGCTGCGCTCTGGATGGCATGCTGCGATGGGGCCGCAGACACCGTGGCGCAACTCTTCGTGCAGAACGACGACAGAATGCTGGAGTGGGGGCTGAAGAGACATCGCAAGCGCCTCAACGCGCAGCACCTCGCCGCCATATACTGGTGGATGCTCCTGTATGAGTTAGTGATGTTCCGCAACAGGGGCATTGACGGCTATGACAGTGTAGAGGACTTTGAAGCGTTGAGTTCGACAGCCGAAGACCTCATGGCGGAGCTCGTGAGTCTGCCCCACATCAGCGCGGTGAACCCTGGCCCCTGGCAGGAGCACTGGAAGCGGCAGGTCTCTCTCGAGGCTGCGCTCGATATATACAATAGTGTCATGGATGCTCTGGCGCTCCGCATCAACACTGAAACGCGTATCATGCGAGTCTCTCTGTTCACCTCAACCACCGAGCGCCGATTCGATACCATCACCAGGTCCACCGTGACAGAAATCATGAACGATTAGGATACAGGGGAGTCTCGATTGAATAAAGCAGGCACAACTGAAAGGCAGCCGTCAGAAATTCACTGACGGCTGCCTTTCCTATGCCACTAAACGGTCGGATTAACGCTTCTTGAACTCCGGGATGACATACTTGCCGAAGAGTTCGATCGACTCCATCACCTTCTCGTGAGGAACGGTCTCCGTCTGCATCATAATCATCATCTGGTCGATGCCAATGGCTTCGTGCTTCTTCAGCGCCTCGATGCAGCTGTCCGGGTTGCCCGCAATAACCACCGCGCGGTCGCACAAGGTGTCTGCGTCAAGGTCGCTCCAAATCTGGTGCGCGATGGCGCTCCCGCCCGAGTAATCAAGGACGTCTTCCTTTGCCTCGTCCGGCTTTTCTACATCTTCGACATAGCGCGAGAAATTCGCCTTCAGGTGGTCAGGCACGCCGCCCCACTTATCGAGTAGCTGGGCATATACATCCTTCTGCCCCTGCACGTATGGCCTGTCCGGACCGAAGAAGTTCTTCAGCGACTGCGCGCCCATCTCCTTCGCCTCGCGGTCATCCTCCAGGCACACGCCGAGCGTGGAGCTTGCCCACTGGTCGTTGATGAACGCCCCGACCGGCTTCGCCTTCTTCACATTCTCACGGTACGCCTTGACATGCGGCTCAAGCGACGACGGCGCGCTCGAACCGAACGACAGCACGCCGATGCCCTTCGAGGCAGCAATCTCGTAGGTCGAAGGCTGGAGCGCAGCGACCCAGATAGGCGGGTGCGGGTCCTGGTAGGGCTTCGGCAGTATCTGGCGCTCCGGCACCTGCCAGTACTTGCCCTCGTATGAATACAAGTCGGTCTGCCAGATATCCGGCACCATCGACAGCGACTCCTCCCACATCTCGCGGCTGTCGCGCGGGTCTATGCCCATGCCCGTCAGCTCGTATGGCGCGGAGCGACCGGTGCCGAAATCCACGCGCCCTTCTGACAGGTGGTCGAGCATTGCCACGCGCTCGGCTACGCGGTTGGGATGGTGATAGGGTAGGATGACCACGCCAAGCCCCAGCCGAATCTGCTTCGTGCGCTGACTAAGCGCGGCGTACACGAGGTCCGGACAAGGCGACGCCGAGAAGCCCGTCAAGAAGTGGTGCTCCACGAACCATAGGTAGTCGAAGCCCACCTCGTCAGCGAGGATGCACTGCTCCATCGTCTCCTGAAGCACCAGATGATCGTCCAGCGAGGGCCTCTGCATCTCGTATTGCAGCGCAAGTTTCATGTCTTTTTCCCTTTCCTTTACTAACTGGATAGAGCAGATTCTATCCTATGTATCCTGTCCATCCTGTTAGTTACAAGACGGCAGCAGCAACGCGCCCCAATTCCTCTTCCATCGCTTCCTCAGACTCGCAGAGTTCCAGGCGCACGATGACACGGTTCGCACCCGCTTCCAGGTAAGACTCCACCAGGTCGCGCTCAGGCGGCTGTCCGTAGATGTTGATGGTCAGCGCGGCGGGGTCTCGGTCGTACTCGGCAGCGAGCGTGTCGAGCATGAGACGACCCTCGTGCACCTGCTCCGGCGTCACGCGGTTCGGCAGCCAGCCGTCGCCCCAGCGGGCAACGCGCCGCAGCACGTTCCTCGCCATGCCGCCCAGCAGAATCGGCGGGTGCGGGTCTTGCGCGGGCTTTGGGTAGCATTGCACTGGCGGGAAGTCGTAGTATTTGCCATGGAACTCCGCCTCGTCCTCGGTCCACAGTGCCTTGAGCGCAAGCGCAGCCTCACGTGCCTGCGTCCAGCGGTGGTCGAAGTCGCCGCCCATCAACTCAGTCTCCTCACGGTGCCAGCCCGTGCCGATGCCGAACAGGAAGCGGCCGCCGCTGTAAAAGTCCAGCGCGGCGATAGCCTTGGCAAGCACAAGCGGGTTGCGCTCCGTGATGAGCGTGATTCCCGTGCCGAGCTTCAGGTCCGTCGTGACCGCGGAGGCGCGCGCCAGCGCAATATACGGATCGGTGAAGTGCGCGTATGTCCACGGTATAATGCCGTCGTCAGACCCCGGAAACGGGCTGTCGGACTCGACGGGCAGGATGGGATGTTCGGCGAACCAGATTGACTCGAATCCGAGCTCTTCGGCGCGTCGAGCGACGAATGCGGGGTCAACGGTATAGGCTGGTAGCGCCATTGAAATGCCGACTTGGGATGTCATAAGTGTGCCTCCTAGTTAACTTCCGCACATAGTACCACACTCCCTCGCAGGTTTTAGGTTGTGAAGGTATTCGGCGAAGTTCCATTCAGGAGGCAAATCAGTCAGGCTATCTGAATAGGAGCTTTATCTTCTCTTCCTCACACACTTCACGCCTCCAAGCACACCCAGCGGCAGCACCATCAGCAGCAAATTTGCGGCAGCCGTTCCTAGCGGCACATCCGCAGCGAACCCACATCCACCACCCGAATCAGTAAGCGGAGCAGTCGTCGCAGCAGGCGAAGGTGTACTTGTCGGCGGAATTGCCGTAACCACCACGACAAACGGCGTCTGAGTAGGCGGTGGCGGCCCCGGTGTCGCCGTCACCACTATGATCACAGGTGTGGCTGTGGAAGCGGGTGTCGGAGTGCTAGTAGCGGTTGGCGTCGTCGTATGAGTGGGCGTACTTGTAGGCGTGAATGTCGCAGTAGCCGTAGCCGTGCTCGTCGGATTTGGTGTGCGCGTCGCAGTAATGGTCGGCGTCGGTGTCAGTGTCAGTGTTGGTGTAGCCGTATTCGTTGGCGTTGGGCTGACTGTCGGTGTGTTGGTTGCAGTGGGTGTGGCACTGGCAGTCGGCGTTGGTGTGCGCGTCGGCGCTATCCTGCGCCCATGCTGTCTGCCGAACTCCCACCAGTTGGCGATACCGTCACCGTCGGAATCAGCCTTTAGCAGTGGATAGTTCCCCGAAGTGCCGAAGTCCCAGAAATCTTCTCCACCCGTACTCTCGTCGAAGTCCCCGTCTGCATTGTCGAAATCTCTATCCCAGTCGATGTAGATGCCCGTATAGCCCGTTGGCGACCGTAATTGTCGCGTTCTGCGCCCCTTCACTCCAAGTGTGTGCCTCCCGATGTCGCCGCTGCCCACTCTGCCGTCCCTATTGCGGTCGTCCGCGCCTACGCCTACCGACGTATCCGATTTTTCGATGTCCCAGAAGCTTTCGATGATGGTGCCGTCGTTGATGCCTACCAGACCGCCAGTCGCTCGTTCTCCCGACGTTCTCGCTGTGGAATAGACGGCGAATAAGGTGCCGCCATTTGCGCCAATCAGGCCACCGGAAAGATATTTCCCCCTCGTTCTCCCCGTGGAGTAGCTTGCAATGAGTGTGCCTTCGTTTGCCCCAATCAATCCACCCGTTATATGTACGCCGGATACACTGCCGGTGGCGTACGTAGCAGAGACGGCGCCCCAATTGCGTCCGACTAGTCCGCCGATGTCTGTCCTTCCCGTCACCCTGCCAGTGGCGTAGCAATGGACTATGGGACCGGCATAGTTCACCCCAGCCAGTCCACCGGTTAAGTCAATCCCTGTCACATAAGCATTCGAAAAACTGAGGGTAACCGGTGAATTTCCACTGATAGTCCCGACGAGGCCGCCCACGTTCGTGCTCCCACTTACCTTTCCCGACGAATGACTATTCCTGATTTCGCCGAAGTGATGTCCGACCAAGCCTCCAACATCCTTGTCTCCTTGCACCCTGCCTGAGACATAGCTCTCGGTTATCCTACCCTCGTTATGCCCGACCAACCCACCTACTCTGCTTTCCCCCCGGACATCCACCGAGATCAGACCTATCCGGCGTATATGGGCGAACTCACTACGGGTAAATCCGAACAAGCCGGTGCTGCCAGTGTCAGAGGCTCCGCGCCGCTTGATGTACAGATTGGCGATTGTGAAGCCGTTACCCTCAAATGTAGCGTTGAAACCACTGCGATCGCTGTAAATGGGCATCCAGCCGGCGCCGGTGGTCCAATCTTTGTTCACCACACCCGAGGCGTAGCTGCCGTCGCTATTGAAATCCAGATTTCTGGTTAGCTCATATCCCAAGCAGAACCCTTCGCAGCCCATAGTATTCGCCGCCTCGGGAAACGCGGCTTCGTACACTTCCCAGGCATGGCCGTCATCCGCGATACCCACACCAAACGGGTCCCAGCGCATTGCATCCAGCTGCTCCAGGTAGGTGATTTCGATGAGACCGTCGCCGTCGCTATCGTAATCAACAGCCGTCTGAGCGCTGACGCTTTCGCCGCCGATCAATCCTGCGGGTAGGAGCGCCGCCGCCAGAACGATAAGCGCCGAGCCAAAAGCCGTTCCCATCCACAATCTCATCAATGAATCCCATCCCCTTTACCCTGTTCATCGATGTCAGGCACACCCAGCTCCACCCTACATCGGCGGTCTCTGCCACCCACCAAGCGCTCCCTCAAGGTACTGCATCACAGCCAGAGGCACATCCTCGCACCACGGACACTCCATTGGAAGGGGGACTCGGGAGAGGCAACGTAAGTAGGTGTCAGCCATTTCTCCACCTGCTCACATATCTCATTCCCCCAAGAAGTCCCAGAGGCGTAACCAGCAGCAGCAGATTAGCAGCAGCAGTTCCCAGCGGCATACTGACCGTGAACCGGCATCCGCCACCGGGTGCAGTAGGTGGCACAGGCGTCTCGGCAGACGCAGGTGTAGCCGTCCGTGGCACTTCCGTAACCACCACGACGATAGGAGTCTGCGTAGGCAATCCCGGAGTTGCCGTTACCACGATGACTACGGGCGTGGCTGTTGGAGTGGTCGTAGGTGTGGCCGTATCTGTTGGTGTCGGCGTATGGGTAGTTGTAGACGTAGCAGTGAATGTGGGCGTAGGTGTAGCTGTCGGCGTGGGCGTAGATGTCGCCGTTGAAGTATGAGTGGGTGTAGGAGTTACCGTCGGAGTCGCCGTATTCGTGGGTGTCGCTGTTACGGTCGGTGTATGCGTTGGCGAGGGCGTGGCAGTAGCAGTCGGAGTGGGCGTGGGCGTCGGTGTAGGTCTGCTTCCATGCTGTCTGCCGAATTCCCACCAGTTCGGTATGCCGTCGCTGTCGAAGTCAGCCTTCAGCAGCGGGTAATCCCTTGAGGTGCCGAAATCCCAATAGTCATCTCTACCTGTCCGCTCATTGAAATCACCATCCTCGTTATCGACATCCAAATTCCAGTTTCTGTATATGCCTGTATAGTCAGTGGGCGACTGCAATGGGCCGGTCTTGCGCCCATCGGCACCGCGTGTCTCAGACTCGTCGTCCCTGCTCCTAATCTTGCCGTCCTCATTGCGGTCATCCGTGCCAACCCCAACGAAGGTGCGAGAGGTTTCCGTATCCCAGTAGCTTTCATCGATGTCGCCGCCGTTGGCTCCGACCAGTCCACCTATCCTGTCATCTCCCGACACTCTGCCTGTGGAGTAACTGGCGAAAATGTTGCCTCCGTTCCCACCAACTAACCCACCGGTAACTGCTTTCCCGCTCACTCTACCGGTCGCGTAGCTCACGATGACACTCCCTTCGTTGTTCCCAGCCAGTCCGCCCGTGAAATGTTCACTTGACACACTGCCGGTAGCATAAGAGGCTCTGACTATACCGTGATTTACTCCGACCAGCCCGCCTGTAGAGTCTTTTCCGCTCACTCTCCCGATGGCGTAACTCGCAAAGACTCTACTGTTGTCGTTGTTATTTCCGATTAGCCCGCCAACGTAACCCTTCCCCGACACGCTGCCGGAAGCGTAACTGGCGTTGATTATGCTGTCTATGCCGCCGCCGCCGACAAGCCCGCCAATAGAACTATTGCCGGATACTTTGGCAACCGCATGGCTCAAAACGATGCTCCCATTGTTCATTCCAACCAGTCCACCAACATCCGCCCCTCCCGATACATCCCCGGTAGCATAGCTTTCGCTGATTGTACCCTCGTTCCGCCCTGCCAACCCACCGACGTGGTTGCCAGCCCTTACATCTACTGACACCAATCCAATCCCACGAATATGGGATCTACTGCGCACAACGCCGATCAGGCCTGTCGGATCAATGTAAGTGGAACCGCCTCGCCTGATGAACAAATTGCGGATGGTATGACCGTTGCCCTCTAAGACCGCATTGAAGCCTCCATGTCGGGTGCCTATAGGTAGCCACCCGTTCCCTCTTGTCCACTCGCGCTTGACTTCCCCCGACGCGTAGCTGCCCCGGCTATCGAAGTCCAGGCTTCGCGCCAGTTCAAAGCCCTCACAGAAGTCTGGGCATCCCAGGCTCTTCATGGGACTGGGGAATGCGGATATGAAGATGTCGTACTGGGGTTCTGAAGCTGAGTTCTCTTCGCCTTCTTCGCCATATTTCAAGTAATCTTCGTAGTATTCTATGTATTCCTCATAATCGGCATACAAGCGCGTTGCATCCAGCTGCTCCAGGTAGGTGATTTCGATGAGACCATCGCCGTCGATGTCGTAGTCAATCGTCGTCTGAGCGCTGACGCTTTCGCCGCCGATCAATCCTGCGGGTAGGAGCGCCGCCGCCAGAACGATAAGCGCAAAGACAAAGACAAGACCAATCGACAATCTCATCTATAACTCTTACCCCTTCGATCTCGCTCATCCCTGACAGCCACCCTACATCGGTGGTCGCTGCCACCCGCCAAGCGCTCCCTCAAGGTACTGCGCCACCGCAAGCGACACATCCTCCCGCCACGGACGCGCCACCACCTGCACACCGATAGGCAGGCCATCCGGCGATGTGCCGCCGCGCACTACGGTCGAAGGCCAGCCCGTGATGTTGTATGTCGCCGTATAGTTCATTCCGGCCCGGTTCTTGTCCATCATGGATTCGCCGTGCGGCAGCGCAGCAAACGACGATACCGGACAGATGATTACATCATAGTTCTGCATGAAACTCAGCATCGCGCTGCGATAGGCGTCCACCTGCTCCAGAATCGCCGTGTACTCGCCTACGGGAACTATGACTTCGCTCGCCTTCTTCAACTGTCGCGTCATCCATTCATGCGTTTCGGTCGTGCCATACTTCGCCAGCATCCGGTGCGCTCCAGCCTGGCCGTCTCCTTGACGCAGCATGTCGGATATGCCAGGATTCTCCGGTATGGCGCGGGGCAAGTCCTCCTCGACCGACACGCACACGTCGTCAAGCGCCGAGGCTGCTCCTCTCACTGCCGCCATTATCTCCGCAGTCGGGGTTCGCACGCCGTTGTCCGTGTAGAAGCAGACCCGCAGCCCGCTTAAATCGACATCTGTGGGATTGCCAAGTGGCACAGGCGCTATGAACGGGTCGCTCCAATCAGGTCCTGATATGATTGGCATGATGAGCGCAAGGTCTTCCACATAGCGCGCCATCGGCCCGTTCTGCGTCAGCGAGTCCAACGCGCCAAGACCATGCGGCACGATATGCCCAGTGCGCGGCACGCGTCCAGAGTTCGGCTTTATTCCCGTAATGCCGCAGTAGTGCGCCGGACCGCGCACGCTGCCTCCCGTGTCGCTGCCGATGTCGAACGCAGCGCCACCACAGCACACGATAGCGCCCGCGCCGCCGCTGCTGCCGCCGGGTGCGCGCTCCAAATTGAAGGGATTATTCGTCCGTCCATACACAAGGTTGTCCGTCTCGCCTGCGAATGTGAGTTCAGGCGTATTCGTCTTGCCCAGCAGAATGCCGCCCGAAGCCCGAAGCCGCGCCGTCACCGTCGCATCCGCATCCGGCACAAAGTCCTTACGACCAAGCGTGCCGCCCGTCGTGATGACGCCCTCGGTGTCTATGGAGTCCTTCAGTGTGAACGGCACGCCATGCAGAGCGCCCAAGCTCTCACCGCGAGCAAGGGCAGCATCCGCTTCCACCGCCTCAGCTCTTGCCCGCTCAGCCGCAAGTTGCACCACCGCATTCAACGCAGGATTCACCTCGTCAATACGCGCCAGATGCGCCTCCACCAGTTCCACCGCCGACACTTCCTTGTCCTGAATTGCCTGTGCCATAGTCCTAGCCGATGCGTAGATAATGTCGTTAGTGTCGGTCATAGAGTTGAGCCTCACTTTCTCTGAGTCAATATGTGTCCCTGCCGTCCTGTCCATCCATGTCGGCTATACCTACATCGGCGGCTTCTGCCATCCGCCGAGCACGCCTTCGAGATACTGCGCCACCGCCAGCGACACATCCTCTCGCCACGGACGCGCAACCACCTGCACTCCGATAGGTAGGCCATCCGGCGATGTGCCGCCGCGAACTACAGTCGAAGGCCAGCCCGTGATGTTGTAAGTAGCGGTATAGTTTATACCCGATCGATTTTCGTCTGTCATCGATTCACCATGGGGCAGTGCGGCGAACGCAGACACAGGGCACACGATGACATCGTAGTTCTCCATGAAGCCAAGCATGGCGCTGCGGTAGGCATCTACCTGCTCCAGAGTTGCCGTGTACTCGCCCACGGAGACCATGTTCTCGCTCGCCTTCTCCAGAAGTCGCGTCATCCACTCATGAGTCTCGGTCGTGCCATACTTCGCCAGCAGTCTGCGTGCTCCGGCCTGGCCGTCGCCTTGGCTCAGCTGGTTGTTTATGTCAGGATTGTCCGGAATTGCTCGCGGCAGGTCCTCTTCAACCAAGCAGCCCGCGTCCGCGAGGGCATTGGCGGCCGACCGCACCGCTGCGACAATCTCATCAGTGGGTACACGCAAGCCGTTGTCCGTGTAGAAGGCTACTCGCAGCCCGCTGATGTCCACGTCCGCTGGATTGCCAAGTGGCATCGGAACAATGTGTGGATCGTCCCAGTCCGGACCGGATATGATAGACAGGATGAGCGCAAGATCCTCCACATACCGCGCCATTGGCCCGTTCTGTGTCAGCGAATCGACCGCGCCGAAGCTATGCGGCACGATATGCCCGGTGCGCGGCACGCGCCCAGAGTTCGGCTTTATTCCCGTAATGCCGCAGTAGTGAGCCGGTCCGCGCACGCTGCCGCCCGTGTCACTGCCGATGTCGAATGCCGCTCCCCCGCAGCACACGATAGCCGCCGCGCCGCCGCTGCTGCCGCCGGGGGCACGGCTCAAGTCGAACGGATTATTCGTCCGCCCATACACCAGGTTGTCCGTCTCGCCTGCGTATGTAAGTTCAGGCGTATTCGTCTTCCCCAGCAGGATGCCGCCCGCAGCCCGCAGCCGCGCCGTCACCGTCGCATCCGCATCCGGCACAAAGTCCTTACGACCCAGCGTGCCGCCGGTAGTGATGATGCCCTCGGTATCAATCGAGTCCTTCAGCGTAAACGGCACCCCATGCAGCGCGCCCTTCCTTTCACCGCGAGCAAGGGCAGCATCCGCTTCAACCGCCTCCGCCCGTGCTCGCTCCGCCGCAAGCTGCACCACCGCGTTCAGCGCCGAATTCACCTCTTCGATGCGTCCCAGATGCGCATCCACCAACTCCAACGCCGACACTTCCTTGTCCCGAACAGCCTGCGCCATAGATTTCGCCGATGCGTAGATGATGTTGTCCATTATCGCCCTCCCCGAACTATTCCGAATTACCGTGCGTGGTGAGTTTGCCGAACCATCCTGCCAATCCCGTGCAAGGATGTCCGTTTCTAAATCGGCGGCTTCTGCCAGCCACCAAGTACGCCTTCGAGGTACTGCGCCACCGCCAGCGATACGTCTTCGCGCCATGGTCGGGCAACCGCCTGCACTCCAATCGGCAGGCCTTCCGGCGATGTGCCGCCCCGAATCACCGTCGAGGGCCAGCCCGTGATGTTGTATGTCGCCGCGTAGCTCATGCCCGGCTGGTTCTCGTCCTTCAGTGACTCCCCATGCGGGAGCGCAGCAAATGCCGCAACCGGGCAGATGATGACATCGTAGTCCTGCATGAAGCCCAGCATTGCGCTGCGGAAACCGTCAACATGCTCCAGCCTCGCGGTAAAGTCGCCCACAGACACCATATCGTCCTGCGATCTCGCTATTCGCCGCGTCAGATAGGGGAAAGTCTCCGTCGTGCCCCACTTCTCAAGCAGCCGATTCGTCCACGCCCTGCCGTCGCCTCCCGATAGCTCATTTGATATGTTCGGGTTCTCGGCAATGACGGATGGCACATCCTCTTCCACCGAGCATCCTGCGTCAGCAAGCGCATCAGCCGCCATCCGCACAGCCGCTACCGTCTCCGCCGTCGGCGTGCGTATGCCATTGTCTGTGTAGAAGCATACGCGCAGACCACCTAAATCGACATCCGCAGGATCACCTAGAGGCATCGGTACGATAAACGGATCGCTCCAGTCCGGCCCCGATATAATAGGCAGGAGAAGCGCCAGGTCCTCCACATACCGCGCCATCGGCCCGTTCTGCGTCAGCGAATCGACCGCGCCCATGCTGTGCGACACGATATGGCCGGTGCGTGGCACGCGCCCGGAGTTCGGCTTCAGCCCCGCGATGCCGCAGAAGTGTGCCGGATAGCGCACACTCCCGCCCGTATCGCTGCCGATGTCGAACGCCGCACCCCCGCAGCACACGATAGCTCCCGCGCCGCCGCTGCTACCCCCGGTCGTACGATCCACGTTGAACGGGTTGTTCGTCCGCCCGTACACAAGGTTATCCGTCTCGGCGGCAAGCGTAAGCTCCGGCGTATTCGACTTGCCCAGAAGTATGCCGCCCGCAGCTCTCAGCCGTGCCGCAACCGTCGCATCAGCATCAGGCACGAACTCAGACCGCCCCAAAGTCCCGCCCGTCGTGATGATGCCCTCGGTGTCAATCGAATCCTTCAGCGTGAAAGGCACGCCATGAAGCGCACCCTTGCTCTCGCCTCTGGCAAGTGCGGCGTCCGCTTCAGCCGCCTCTGCGCGTGCCCGTTCCGCCGCAAGCTTCACAACTGCGTTGATCGTAGGGTTCACTTCCTCGATCCGCGCCAGGTGCGCCTCCACCAGTTCCACCGCAGACACTTCCTTGTCCTGAATCGCCCGCGCCATAGTTCTCGCCGATGCGTAAATAATCTCGTTCGTGTCGGTCATAGTACCGAGCCTCCCGTCTGCTCTCGTGAGTCTATACCTTATTCATGCTCGTGGTGTTAGCCCCGCCCCCGAATCCTGACGGCTGATGCCTGACACCTAAAACACATCCGCCATCATCATGTCAGCATAAGTCTCCCGCCTCCGAATCAGCCGCGCGTCCCCATCTTTCGCCATCACGATTGCGGGTCTGCCGTTCAGGTTGTAGTTGCTCGCCATCGATGGCGCATAAGCCCCCGACGACGGAATGGCGATGATGTCTCCCGGCTCCACCACTGGCATCGTGATGTCCTTGACCAGCACATCGCCCGACTCGCAGTATTTCCCTGCCAGCGTAACCACCTCGGCAGGCGGAGCAGACATCCTGCTCGCCAGCACAGCCTCATATTCCGAGCCGTATATCGCGGGTCGAATGTTGTCCCCCATCCCGCCGTCCAGCGACACATACTTCCGTACCGTCGGGATGTCCTTGATACCCCCTACTGTGTACAGAGCAACACCAGCGCGTCCCACGATTGATCGACCCGGCTCCACTACCAGCAACGGCGTCCCAAAGCCCAGTTCCTCGCACAGCCGCGAGGTGTACTTCGTGATTGACTCGGCGTACTCAGCAATCTGAGGAGGGGGCTCGCTGCGAACATACCCGATGGCGAATCCACCGCCTGGGCTGAATATCTCCAGTCGGAGCCCCTCTTCCTTGAACTGCGTCAAATAGTTCAGTACCACCTCGACGCCCAACTCATACGGCTCAAGCTCAAATATCGGCGACCCCAGGTGAAAATGTATGCCCACCAGGTCAAGGTTTGCCGCCGACATCGCCTGCCGTATCGCCTTCGCGGCATCCCCAGTCTCTATCGAAAACCCGAACTTGCTGTCCAGAATCCCCGTAGTCGTCTTCTCATGGGTATGAGCGTCAATGCCCGGAGACAGACGCAACATAATGTCCTGTCTTACGCCCCGCTCGCCCGCGATGGCATCCAGCACTTCCAGTTCATGAAAGCTGTCCACCACAATCTGCCCGATGCCATAGTCCAGAGCGAACTCCAGCTCCTCCGGCGTCTTGTTATTCCCATGAAAATATATGGTGTCCGGCGGCACATCCGCAGCTCGCGCCACCGCAAGCTCGCCCCCCGACACCACATCCAGACCCAAACCCTCTTCGGCAACGATTCGCGCGATCGCCGGATTCACGAACGCCTTCGATGCGTATGCGACTCGGCTATTCGGGTAGCGCGTCCCGAACTCCGTCCTGAACTCGCGGCACATCCCCCGCAGGGTATCCTCGTCGAACACATACAGCGGGGTCCCGAACTCCGCCGCCAGACCGACCACATCGCACCCGCCAATCACAAGGTGGTCGTCCTCATTCACCTCCGCCGTAAACGGAAAGAGGCTCACATTCTCAAAGCTCATTTACCTACTCCATTACGATGTTCTGTTTCTTACACGCCCATGTTATATCAATCGGAAACAATAGCAAATCGCGCCAGAAACTAACTCCCACTCTATGCTTCCCAAGTGAGTTCAGCAAAAGAAAAGACCCTGACATGCAGGGCCTTTTCGTTCAACTTCAATTGAGGCTTACAATTTCTTTACAAGGCTGTCTTAGGCATTTCCTTCGTCGGGTCGAAGAACGGCACCCGCACTACCTCCGCGTCCACAATACCGTCCGCAGGCAACTCCACCTTGACACCGGTGCCCTGCCTCCAGTGCGAGCGCGGCATCACCGCAAACGCAATGTTCGACCCCATACTCGGCGACCAGAACGCGCTGGTAACATAGCCCACATCATCCCCTGAGTCGCAGTCCTTGACGAGATAGAAGCTCTCGTTGTACCAGCTAATCGGCTCGCCACCGACCTTCAAGCCCACGAGTCGCTGCTGCACTCTCTCTTCCTTGATTTTCGCCAGCGCCTTCTTACCCACGAAGTCGTCCTTGCTCAGGTCAACCTGCCAGCCCAGCCGAACCTCGAACGGGTTGTTTTCGATGTCCATGTCCTGCCCGTAAGACAGAATGCCCGCCTCCAGCCGCCTGATGTGGCTCGGTGCTATGACACGCAGGTTGAACTCCTCGCCCTGCTCCAGGATGTGCGGCCACACATCATCCGCGTACAGCATCGCGTCGTGCAGGTATATCTCGAACCCCACCTCAGCAGAGAACCCCGTGCGGGAGATCGTAACCTCGCGCCCGTTCAGTGTCGCCCTCAGCAGCCCGTAGTACGGGATAGCTCTGATCTGCTCACCGAA
The DNA here is from genome assembly GCA_965221045.1 of Dehalococcoidia bacterium. Classification (GTDB taxonomy): domain Bacteria; phylum Chloroflexota; class Dehalococcoidia; order Lucifugimonadales; family JADFKI01; genus Bin90. The sequence goes on along the minus strand of OZ244863.1, from coordinate 2,347,483 downwards.
CATCTTCTCCATCAAGTCCACCGACTTCGGCCCCTGTATCTGCACAGGCGACACATCGATCTCGTTGATGCTCACATTGAACCTGCCCGCATGATTCACTCCTTGCGCCCACAACAGCAGGTCCGAGTCCGAGATGCTGAACCAGAACTCATCCTCCGCCACGCGTAGCAGCACGGGGTCGTTGATGACGCCACCGTACTGGTTGCACAGAATTACATACCGCGCCCGCATCGTAGGCAGCATTGTATGCACATCCCGCGTAATGATGTAGTTCACGAAGTCCGCGGCGTCAGGACCCTTAACCTGAATCTGCCGTTCAACTGCCACGTCCCACATGCTGACATGCTCGGTCAGATACTTGTACTCCTCTAGGAGCCCCCCGTCCTCCGGTTTGATATATGCGCGCGGGTGGTACATGTGGTTGTAAGTCGTATATGCCCAGCAGCCGGCAGCCTTTGAAAGATGCCACCACGGGGACTTCCTGATGCGAGTGGAAATCAGCATCTGGGCGTCGCTGTTTCCGCTCTGTCGGAGGTTGATCGGCAATTTACGCCGCTTAAGACCGTCGATAACCAGAGTTTGCGCCACTTTAGAACCTCCGTTATATGGCTCTATCACCAATTCAAAATGACACACCAACGCGGATAAATAACGCTCCCTAAACTCTACGCGCCTCCTTCTCTCTCGCTGCAATAGCCCTGTCCATCCATGCTTACCCCGGTATTAGGCTACATCGAAGGTCGTCTCTCCTTTCTCCAAGACCTCCATGACATCGTTCGCAAAGTCCACAAGCTCGGATTCGCTGGGCACGCCGGTCGCGTTCAGCCGCTCCTTGAACTTCTCGAACAGCCAGTCTTCCTCGCGGCCCTGTGGGATCTCGAAGAAGTCCCGACTGAACTGCGGCAGCTCGCCGGCACCGAAGTACCCCTTCCCCTTGAGTGAGTATCCCTCCAGGTTTTCGCTGCCCTTGCCAAGCACCTCCCCAGTCCCCACATAATGCTCCATGACCGGCTTCATCCCATACCTCTGGATCGGACAGACGATCATGCAGACCGCGCAGCCGTGGTAGGTAACCATCACAGGGCGGCAGCGGTCGTATATGAGCTTGTTCCGCTCGACTCCTCTCCACCAGACCTTGTCTCGTGGAATCGCTCGTCCCGGGTATCGATTGACGCACACCTGGCACTGCTGGCAGAACTTATGGATGCCGTAGTCAACCGGCTCGTCGTAGGTGACCGGGGCGTCGGTCGTTACAAGCATCAGCCGCGACCGCGAGCCGAAATGCGGCGACAGGAGTTGACCGTTCGCGCCTAGCTGTCCCAGTCCGGCCGCAACGAACAGGGGAATGTACGGCCCACTGCAATCGCTGCCATCGTGAACCTGCGCGTGGTAGCCTCTCGACCTCAGGTAGTCGCACAGCTTCAGACAGAGCTCCTGCTCCACTTCGTAGGTCTCAAAGCGCGCGATATCAGAATCTGGGCTGGGCCCGGCCTGAGTCTTGATATAGTCCTGCTCCATCGCAAGGCAGATGGCATGTTCATACTTCGCCCAGCGCTTCTTGCCGCCGAAAGTGTAGCGCCGGTCGTACCGGGTGAAGCCCACCTCGCCGAAGCCCATCTCTCTCGCCAGCCGCCGGATGTTGTCCGTGAGGTCCTCGCCGGGCACGGGCGTCCCCGTAGGCTCGACCTCGCCGGAAACCAGCGCAGCCTCGAACATCGGCTTCATGCGCTCGTCATGCCCCTCTCTGAATTCGTCGAAGTCCTTCGACTGCGTTGCCAATGCCCACTGCCGGTCGGCGGACTTCTCTATCGCCTGTGTCTCCAGCGGATACTCCCTGCTATAGAAAGCCACATCCACCGGGTTCTGCGGAACACCGGGGACTGAGGCCAAATCTTCGGCAACCGGAATCTCTACATCAGGGTCTCCAGGGAGCCTGCCGGGTCTTTTTACCGTATGACTCAATCGCTTGACCATCTGACTCCTCCGTCTGTGGCAAGAACCACACGTTCTTGGGTAAGTAAGACAACGCTTTAACAGGTTGGAATCCGCGATTTCCGGAACGTGGCAGTTGGGTCGTCAGCGGACTCCCTATGCCAACGTCGGTTTACGTTTCGCTTGGAGTTCACACCTTCATCTTGCTGCCGTCCGGGTCGTACAGAGGTTCTTTTGCAACCGTCGCCCCAAGCCGCTCCCCGAAATACACCACATCAACCTTCGTTCCCACATCCGCGTACTCCGTCGGCAGGTAGCCGTACGCGATGCCCCTGCCGATCGAATGCCCGTAATTCGCGCTCGTCACATAGCCCAGCACGCCATCGCCATCGACAATCGGCTCTTTGCCCATCACCACCGCTTCCGCATCATCCAGCGTCATGCAGCACAACTTCCGCCCCACCCCCTCCGCGCGAATCTGCCTCAGCGCATCCCTTCCTATGAAATCGCCCTTCCGCATCCTCACCGCGAAGCCGATGCCTGCCTCGTATGGGCTGTACTCCGTGTGTATGTCGTTGCCCCACAGCCGGTAGCCCTTCTCCAGCCGCATAGAGTCGAACGCTCCCCCGCCTGCCGCGACTACGCCAAGCGGCTGACCCGCCTCCCAGAGAATGTCCCACAGCCGCAGTCCCTGTTCGGACGGCGCGTATATCTCCCAGCCCAGCTCCCCCACATACGAGATACGCAGCGCAAGCGCGGGCACTTCGCCAATCGCTAGCCGCTTCGCCCTCATGTACGGGAAACCCTCATTGCTCAGGTCGTCATCACAAACCCGGCTCAACAGGTCTCGCGCACTGGGTCCCCACAAGCCGATACAGCACAGAGCTGCCGACACATCATCGACTCTCGCCGAGCCGTCCGCAAGCAGATGCGCCTCTATCCACGCAAGGTCGTGCAGCCCCATCGCGCCGCCAGTCACAATCATGAAGCGCTCTTCGGCCAGCCGAGTGACGGTGAGGTCGCACTTAATGCCGCCGCTCGGCGTGACCATCGAAGTGTAGGTGATGCTGCCATCTGGCTTGTTCATCTGATTCGTGGCGAGGCGTTGCAGCGCGCCAAGCGCACCCGGCCCCGTCACCTCAAACTTGGCGAACGGCGTCATGTCGAACATCGCAACTCGCTCCCGTGTGGCGACATGCTCAGCAGCCACCGCAGGCGACCACTCCCGCGCCTCCCAGCCTGTGCGCGTCTCGCCCGTAACCGTCAGCGAATCTAGCAACCCTTCGTTCGAGTCGTACCACTGCGGACGCTCCCAGCCCGCGTTCTCGAAGAATACGCCGCCCAGTTCCTGCTGCCGGGCGAAGAACGGCGTCAGTCGCAGGTTTCGCGGATTCTCCATCTGTTGGAGCGGGTGGATGATGTCATAGACTTCACGGTACTGTTGCGCCGCGCGCGCCTTCACATAAGGGCGCGTGTATGCGTGAGGATGGAAGCGCCGAATATCGCACTCCCGCAGGTCGGTCGTTGGCTCACCGTTCACGATCCATTCGGCGACCGCCTTGCCCACGCCTCCCGCCTGCGTAATCCACACCGCCTGCGCCGACCAGAACCCCCGAACCTGCGGCGATTCGCCCAGCACCGGAAAGCCGTCAGTCGTGAACGAGAACATGCCGTTGAACTTGCGCGTCAGCCCCACGCCCTTCAGGCCGGGCAGCAATTCACCAGCCGCAGCCGCAGCCCTCTCGAAATGCTTTGGCGTGAACTCAGTCTCCGCAGGCGCAATCGGCGCGTCCTCGTGGTCGAGAATGTCCTCGGCGTCCACCAGAAGTGGTTCGTGGTTGTACGACCCTATGCCGTAAGACTCCCCAACCTGCCGGAAGTACATCGCCGCATCCTGGTGCCGCATAAGAGGTTGCGTTATCTCTTCCGTCGCGCCCGCAAGTCCTTCAAGTGGAGTGGTGACGGCATAAAGGTGCTCCATAGGCGATAGCGGAATGGGCACCCCCGCATACCCGCCAATCTTCGGCGCCCAGATGCCCGCGCATGCAATGACGAGTTCGGTCCTGATATCCCCGTGCGAGGTCTGCACCGCGGTAATCCGCCCACCATCGATCCCGAAGCCCGTAACCTTCACGCCGCCGTAGAAACTTGCGCCGTTGCGCTCTGCTTCTTGCGCCATCGCCTCTGCGGGCCGCGTTGCCTTCGTCTGGATGTCGGACGGCACATACAGCGCACCAAGAATGCACTCCGACAGCATCGGAATGAACTCGCGCGCCTCGCTAGGGCTGATTACATGCCCCTCAATGCCCCAGCTCATCCCGTAGCCTGCCTTGCGCTTAAGGTCGGCAAGGCGCTCAGGCGTCCACGCCACTTCGAGGCTGCCAACATTCTTCGCGCACGGCTCGCCTCCGACCTGCATTCCGTTCCACAGTTCAACCGTGTAACGCGCGAACTCAGCCATAGTCTTAGAGGGGTTGATCTGGAAAACGAGACCCGGCGCGTGGGACGTCGAGCCGCCCGTCTCGAACAGCGGCCCCTGCTCGACCACGACAAGATCACGCCAGCCGAGCTTGGTGAGGTGATAGGCAACGCTGCAACCTACGATGCCCGCGCCAACGACGACGGCTCTGGCATGCTTCGGAAGGGTGTTGTCAGACATGGTACCTATGTCTCTCAACCAAACCGTAGGTATAAAGTAAAGCCTATTCAGCCGATGCTAACATAGGAATGGCATGCATGTAAGGGCTATTCTGCTGTTGACGTTTGCAGATTTTCGCTGCCAACCCACTGGCCCGAGTCCTTCTTTATAGACAGCCCGTGTTGATTCCTAGTGCAGTCGGCAGTTCCCCAGCACTCCCCAGCGCCATCACCGGCTCATACTCCGCAAACGCCTCCCGCTCGGTAACGCCCGACAGCGCCGCCACGAAGCGCACGCCCGCTCGCCGCGGCGTCTCCACATCCTCAACGCCCACGATAACCTTGAACTGCCCATCTAAACCTTCCCGTCGCAGTACCCGCGAGATGCGCCACCGCCTCCCCGACGACACGATACCCAGCGTCATGCCATGTCCCAGAAGCGTATCCGCCAGCGACGGCACGAAATCCAAAATTGCCGTAGCGTCGGGCATCATCTTTTCAGCCATATCCAAGAATATCCGCATAAACTCTTCACCATGCCCCGCATATTCATCACCCGCCAGTGCCGTCAGCGTGTTGGGCAGTGACAGCCCTATCGTATGGCGTATCGCATCATCGGAAGCAGCAGGCAGACCCAGCCGCCCAAGTGCATAGTTCGCGCACTCAATTACGCCCTCAGACGAGTCTGCGAGTGTGTAGTCGAAATCGAAGATGACGCTCTGAATTCCCGGACTGATCATCATACTACCCATCCTGTTCACGCCACCTGCTCGTCCTGACCTTGTCGAGGTACGCGCCACACCTTCCCCTGATTACTGTACCTTCCACGGCCAAGTTCTCTCGAAATTCCAGCATCGTTCCACTTCAAATCTTATTCTGGGCAGAACGACGGACGTGAGATCCTCACACATGCAGGACTTAAGAACTTCAGATTCTTAACGCAGAAGATCGAAGTGAAGAATGACAGAATAAGCGGACTGTACAGTCAGTGGATGCCTTGCGAGGCTAGTATCATCGCACCTTAGTCGTTGTTGCCCTCGAAGAAGTCCAGGTCAATGGCGAAGGCAGAGGCGAGCATCAGCAGGCGAAACTCCTGGTCCGTGCTGCCGTCTGTGAACTGCACAACAAAGGTGTCGGCGTCAGTGAACATCTCGCGGCCGAATCCGCTCCACTGCTTGGTTACGCGCGCCATTTCGCCGCCACTCGCGTTCTTGGCTATGAAGGTGTGCGGGCGGAATAGCCCACTGGTTATTTGGGTGATTTCGCGCTCACTAGCGTCTACAAGCGAGAACTTGCGCCCCAATCCGAATAGGCGATTCAGCGTGCCGATCTGACTGCCATCCACGCTGACCCGCAGGTGGGAGCGGAGCCAGAAGAAGTCGCGGCTTGCATTCAGCACAGAGTTGTTGTTGCCGTCCACGACATGCATGGACAGTGCGCGGTGCGATCCCGCGAACTGGCGGCTCATGTTGCCTGACTCCTCGTACGCGTACATCAACTGCGCGCCGTCGGATGTGTGAATGCTGTAGCGATTTGCAGTCTCGAACGGCGTGAATATCTCTAACTGCTCAACCTGCTGCCGAATGACAAGTTCCGAATACCGCATTAGGTCGGTCATGGCAATCTCCCTGATGTGATGGAGGCGTAATAAACTAACGCCTTACCTACTATCTTATCAGGAAACAGAACTTGTTCTACGACAAACTAAGCAATTATGCGCTGATTTCTGATATAAGGCGGTGGCTTGCGCCTCATATCAAGCGTCAAGGCGGATTCGAAGACGCTTGTTGATACGTCCCTTGCTCTCGTGCCCGACAACGCTGATTGCGCCCACTTCACTGGTGTTGGCGACATGCGTTCCGCCATCCGCCTGCAGGTCAAGACCCGTGATGTTGACAGTGCGAATCTCGGTGATTGCGGGCGGCAGCAAGTTTATCTTGGTGCGTATCAGGTCTGGGATGCTGAAGGCTTCTTCCCGAGGCAGAGTCTTGATTTCTATGCCACGCGCCGCCTGCACCTCTTCATTCACCAGAGTCTCCATGCGCTCGGCGAAGTCAGCAGACATATTTTCAAGCTCGAAGTCCATGCGTGCGCTCCCGGGCTGCATGTTACCCCCGGTAACCTGTGCGCCATAGTCGCGCCATACCACTCCACAGAGGATGTGCAGCGCCGTGTGCGTGCGCATCAGCAGGTATCGGCGATCCCAATCTAGCTCGCCATGCACGCTTGCGCCGACAGGCGGCAGGTCGCCATCAATCTCATGCACCAGTTTGCCGTCCTGCCGCAAAAGGCGCTTGACCGCGTATGACGCCTCGCCTGCGATGAGCGCGCCGCTGTCCGCGGGCTGACCACCGCCGCCCGGGTAGAACGCCGTGCGGTCGAGCACAACGCCCTTAGGCGCGGTGTCGATAACAGTGGCGTCGAACTCGCGCAGGTAGCTGTCGTCATAGCAGAGGATTTCCGTCATTATCCGTCCCTCGTAGAAATATTGCCCAAGTGAATGCGTGTAAATCAGATGGCTCTAAGCAGGTAGTACTCTCTACACAGCAACGACAGGCCTCTGCTTCCAGAAGCCTGTCGCCTGCTGGAAGGCATAAGCCAATTGCAGCACGCTGAACTCACTCTGATGCCGCCCGACTATCTGCACGCCCACGGGTAAGCCTTCGTCAGTGAAGCCGCACGGCACCGAGATGGCGGGATGCCCAGTCGCGGTTATGTAGTAGCAGGAGCGCATCCAGTCGATATATGTCTCCATCTGCACACCATTGACCTCTGTGAGGTACGGCTGAGTTACATCGAAAGGAGGATGCTGGCTGACCGGGAAGACCATGAACTCATAGGTCTCCATAAACTTGCGAACTCTCTCGTAGAGAGCGGCGCGCTTGACCTCCGCGATGCCCACATCGGCCGCAGTGAGCTTTAAGCCCTCTTCAATATTCCATATCACCGTGTCCTTAATCTGATCGCGGTACGTATTCAGCATTTCCGCGCGAGTAGCGACCATGCCGGCGGCTCGCGACACCATAAAAACCTCGTTGGCATCGCTGAAATCGGGACACGCTTCGTCTAAGTCGCAGCCTAGTTCCCCGAATGTGCCACGCTGACTCTCGATGACTGACACAATGCGCCGGTCAACGGGCAGACCGCCCATGTCGCTGCTCCACGCTATACGAACGCCATCGAAGTCGCGCTCCAGCGAGTGCATTAGCGGATTGAAGGACTCACCTACGTCCGTCAAAGCAATGGGCGAGCGCGCATCGGGTCCTGCGATGGCGCTGAGCATCAGAGCGGTGTCCTGCACTGTCCGAGCCATAGGCCCCTGCACCGACAGCAGTGACCAGGGCATCTGTGACGGCCAGACGGGTACGCGCCCGACCGCTGTCCGGAACCCCACGATATTGCAGAAATTTGAGGGGTTTCTAAGAGAGCCACCGAGGTCGCTCCCGTCCGCGATAGGCACCATGCCGCATGAGAGTGCAACTGCGGCGCCACCACTGCTGCCGCCGCAGGTCTTTGTCAGGTCGTATGGGTTCAGCGTCGCGCCGAAGACCTTATTAAAAGTCTGTGAGCCTGCGCCAAACTCCGGCGTGTTCGTCTTGCCCACGGAAATTGCGCCTGCTTCCTTCAGCCGCTCGACCATAAGCGCATCCTGCTGCGGAATGTGCTCGGCGTATATGGGCGAGCCGTAGGTGGTTCGCACCCCTGCGGTGTCAACGAGGTCCTTGTGCGCCACAGGCAAGCCATGCAGCGGACCGATGTCATCGCCTTGCGCCAACGCGGCGTCCGCAGCCTTTGCGCATTCCAGCGCCTGCTCCGGATGATAAGTTACGATGGCGTTGACCTTCGGATTCACGCGGTCAATCTGCGCCAGGTGCGCCTGCATCACCTCCACGCAGGAGAGTTCCCCGCTGCGTATGCGCTGAGCCAGTTCGACGGCGGTCATAAAGTGTATGTCGGTGGTGGTCATGCTTATGTACTCCGTATAGATAGGGTTGATGTTGGTTCATTGGGTGACGATTTGCAGGGAAGACCAGCACCACTTCGACTCACTGAATCGAGTGTGCTGAGACGCGAATCCTATTCTATCGCACATCCCAATTTCGCCGCAAAACCTATGTAATCTGCTCCCAGTCGCGCAGCAGGGTGTGCGCCGCGTTGTGCCCCGGCGCGCCCGTAACTTCGCCGCCGGGATGCGCGCCCGCGCCGCACATGTACAGCCCTTCGATTGGCGTACGGTAACCAGCAAGACTGCGACTAGGGCGTCCCGTGAACATCTGCTCCGAGGTGATGTCGAGGTGGCGGATGTTGCCGTCTGTCAGCCCTACACGCTCCTCAAGTTCAACCGGCGTGAAAAGCTCCCAGTCGAGCATCACATCTCGGAAGTTCGGCGCGTACTGCGCTATCGTGTCGATCAGGTGCTCACCTACAGCCTGCTTCGCGTCCTGCCATGTACCTTCGCGCAGTTGTACGGGCGCATACATCGACCAGACAGACATCACATGCTTGCCCGGCGGCGTCAGCGTGTCGTCATACACGGTCGGAATCTGAATGAACATCACCGGGCAGCTCGACGGCCTCCCACTCTTGACTTCATCCCAATTCTGCTCGAAGTATTCGACCGATGGGCAGATGCGGGTGTACGCCAGCGCCTTAGGATCGTAGTCTTGCCCCAAGTACGCCGAGAAGTCCGGCAGTTCGCTCAGAGCGCAGTGGAACTTCAGGTACGATGCGTTCGTCTTGGCGCGACGTATGTCCGTCAGCAGCGCCGGAGGCACTTCGTCAGCTTCCATCAGCGACAGGAAGGTGCGCTTGGGGTCGGCGTTCGATAGCACAGCATCCGCGTGGATGCGCTCCCCGTTCGCCAGCAGCACGCCGTTCGCCCTGCCACTGTTCGTAAGTATCTGTTGCACCTCGGCATTGAGGCGAATCTCCACGCCCTGCGCCTCCGCAGAGCGCGCCATCGCCTGGGTAATTGCCCCCATGCCGCCTTTCGGAATGCCGAAATTCTCGTCGGGCGTGAGTATGTCGCTGCGGATGTATCCTACAGCCATGATGCTTCCTGGAGCGCGAACATCGCCTGCGTCCTGCGCGTCTATGAAGCAGGCTCGCACCAGAGGCGACTCGAAGTACTCCTCCACAAGGTCCTTCATGCTGCCGGTGAGCATGCGCTCGAATATGGCTTCTTCAGGCGTGCCGCGCACATCGGCGGCGACCTCGGCGAGCGTGGGAGGGTCTGTCAGGAAGTACCGCTGGATGATGCCTCCTGCCTGCTCCCAGAACGCCACCCAGTCATGGTAACGCGCGCCGTCCGCAGGCGAGATGCGGGCTATGCTCTCCGCAGTGCGCTCGTCATCGTGCCAGCGCAGCAGATGCTCGCCTCCAGGCAGCGGACTAAAGCTCACCGGGTCCATCTCGTATATCTCAAGCCCGTGCTTGCGAAGCTCAAGGTCGTTTATGACCTTCTCCTGCAGCATATGACAGATATAAGAACAGCTTGAGACTCGGAAACCGGGAAACAGCTCCTCTGTGATGCACGCGCCGCCGACGAAGTCGCGTCGCTCCAGCACGAGCACGCTATTGCCCTTGCGCGCGAGATAGTTCGCCGCTACCAGCCCGTTATGCCCGCCACCCACGATGATTGCCGAGTATTGCGCTGCCATGTCATCCGTCCTTTACCGTCTGTATCGTTCTCTACGTTGAAAGCCTAACACGGCGAGTATAGTTTGCAAATCCGAGTTTACAAACTCCCTGCACTTCGACGGGAGAAGGCAAAAATGGGGCGAGAATGTCTGCACACAGAATACTCTCACCACTATGTTACAATCCCGTATCATAGCGTATACCCATACCCTAAAAACGGCGCCGACGGAGAGATTATGAACTTTCAAGGATATGACATTGCAGTAATTGGAGCGGGTATTATCGGGCTTGCAACCGCCATGCGACTCGCGCAGGAATACCCGCGCTACAAGATAATCGTGCTGGAAAAAGATGGAGAGGTCGCGCAGCATCAGACCGGGCACAACAGCGGCGTCATCCACGCCGGCATATACTACGCGCCCGGTTCGCAGAAGGCGAACTTCTGCTCAATCGGCGGCAAGCTGCTGCGCCAGTTCTGCGATGAACGCGGCATCGAGTACGAGATGTGCGGCAAGGTCATCGTCGCCATTAACGACGAAGAAGTGCCGCGCCTGCAAGACTTGTACGAGCGTGGCACCGCCAATGGCGCAGAAGGCTTGGAGATGGTCGGCAAAGAGCGGCTCGCCGAGCTTGAGCCTTATGCAGCCGGAGTTCAGGCGATCTTCTCGCCCAACACGGGCATAATCGACTTCAAGGAGGTGTCGCAAGCGTATGCCACCGAGTTCGGCGAGAACGGCGGCGACCTGTTCCTCAACACTGCTGTTCACGGCATTACGCGGCGCGACGGGCAGATGTACATGGAGACCTCGCGCGGCGAGATTGCCGCGAGGCACGTCATCAACTGTGCCGGACTGCAAGCCGATCAGGTGGCGCGAATGATGGGCGGGGAGCCGGGTCTGCGCATCATACCCTTCCGCGGCGAATACTTCTCGATAAAACCCGAGCGCCAGTACCTGGTTCGCAGCCTGATATACCCCGTGCCCAACCCGAGCCTGCCCTTCCTCGGCGTACACTTCACCAAGCGCGTCACAGGCAGTGTGGAGGCAGGACCCAACGCCGTGCTCGCCTTCGCGCGCGAGGGCTACACCAAGACCAGCTTCAGCCTCAGCGACACGCTAGGCACATTCACATACCCCGGCTTCTGGAAGATGTCCATGTCCCACTGGAAGAGCGGCTTGGACGAACAGCACCGCTCGCTGCGAAAGTCGCTGTTCCTGAAGTCGCTGCAAACACTCGTGCCCTCAATCGAGATGGACGATCTCGGCGAGCCGGGCGCAGGCGTCCGCGCGCAGGCTGTGGACCGTGACGGCAACCTTCTGCAAGACTTCGCCATATCCGAGACCGAGAACGCGATCCACGTGCTGAGCGCGCCGTCGCCGGGCGCGACCTCATCCCTGACCATCAGCCGCTACATCGTGGACATGGCCGTGGGCGCGTTCGGGCTGGAGGAGTAGTGAGTGGCTAAGGCGCAGATGAGTTCGGAATTGGACGCATCTGCCGCCTGACAGTCTATTTTCAAGAATATGGGGCGGAAAGGATACGATTGGCAAGAACCGAAAGCGATAGAGGTGAAAGTCCGAGACGAGCGTCTGTATGGAGTGTATCCGAGGGGTGGCTGACTGCCTACTTTCTGCTATTCACAATTCAGTTTATCGCTGGATTGTCGTTGGTAGTCTGGTATGAAACGGCGGTGGCAACGCAAGATACCGGCGCCGAAACCCTGATGAACATATTTGGCAGAGCGGGAACCATACCCATTCTGTCCGCTTCAACATCGTACATCTTCGCAGAAGGAGGACGGCTTACGATGGTCATATCCAACTGGGTAGAGAGAAAACTTGAAGAACGCAGGCTAAGGCGAGAAGAGGCCATCCGTGCAGAAGGATTTGAACAGGGACGGGCTTACGAGCGTGAGAGGATTGCAGCCGAGGCCAACGGCGATGACATTGACGAGCCGCCGGACAACGAGGAATAACGCGCCTTTTCTATCAGCCTGCTCGCAGAAAGAGGACGGCTTACGATGGTCATATCCAACTGGGTAGAGAGAAAACTTGAAGAACGCAGGATAAAGCGCGAGCAGGGGCTCATCGATTTGGGGCGAAAAGAGGGAATCGAGCTGGGCCGCGCCCTTGAGCGTGAGCGGATTGACGCCGAAGTTAATGGAGATGATGTTGATGATCAGCCGTCATCAGATGACGAGTAACTGAGCGCGCGACCTCATCGCTGGCCATCAGCGCGGGTACATTGTCGATATGGCGGTGGGGGCTTTGGGGCTGGAGGGGTAGGCAAGCCGTAGACGATGAGGTAGAGTCAGCGTTCCTTGACCCTTATAATCTTGAACTCTCGTGCATTGCTTGGCGTCTGCGTCGGAAATAAGCCCCACAGCGGAGGGAAATTATGGTCAGAACCTTGAGAAAATTGAATGCGGACGAAGAAGAGAGAGTTATTGATCAGCATGGGCGCGTTTGCTTCGCAACAGGTCATCAAATAGCAGAAAGTGATCGTGTAGAATTTGATCACATTAAAGCATTTTCATCGGGTGGAATAACGGAGATTAACAACATTGCTCCTATGTGCAGGGAGCACAATCGGGCTAAAGGCAGGTTATCCCTATTCGACTATCGCACGAAATTGCGTATCGATGAGTTCTTCGGTAAAGGAGACAAACTCACCCTTCATGACCTGCTCTACTTCATGAAATCAGAAGGCAGCATTGATGACTTTGCATTGCCGGTGTACATTCGAGAAGGCAATGACGTAGTAACTATCGAATCTCCCAACACATCTGAGAGTTATCCGGTCTTCCACTGCCCGGTTACCGGCTGGAAATACTTCTACGCAACTCTTCCAATAAAACTACTTGACAGCGATGACGACCGTGACTATTCCATTGGGCTTCAACCAAGATACTTGATTTCCAATAAGGTTTTCGGACTTTTTCAACACTTCCAAAGTCACCCAGTTCTCTAGCCATCACTGGGAAGGGTCGTCGATGGGAGGATACGCCTATTTGATGGTCAACACAAAGCTGCTGCAATCCTCTGGAATGACGGGAGGGAAATTGAGTGCAAAGTCTATATTGAACCTGACGTACGTCTGTTAAATCAGACTAACATATCTGCGCACGATAATTTCTCTCAGACCCGCTTTTACTCATCAATCATGGTATTGAAGTTAGGGACGCAGTTTGGAAGCGACTTTGATGACTACAAGAACTTGGAAGACGGGAAGGTAAAGAGCGAAGTTGGATTCCTAGAACACCTTCGTAGCAAGGACAACCTAACGCTGGCTCAAGTCAAGAGACGATTCCTAAGCTTTCTGTATGACTCAATCATAAGGGACGAAAGCAATAAATTGTCTCGACTCGTATCATTCACGAATCGCTCGACGGCGAATACTCCGATCAGCACAAATGCCCTTGCCAATTCGATATTCGCCTCATTTCTTCATCGTGAGGCAGTCAATGATGACATGACAACGGACGCTTACAGACGCGATATCGAAGTTCAGAACATTATAAATCTGATGAATATGTTAGACGATTTGGCACTAAGTGAGTGGAATCCAAAGGCCTCCAAGAACAACGGTACACAACTCAAGCTAGAGCGATTTATTAGAGCGAGATTCATGAAAGCTTGGTCAGAGTTAGTAAAGGACGCGATATGCGTGAAGTTAGACATTTTTGACCAAGATGAGAGGTCTCGTCCGTTCTATAGGGACCTTAGCGAAAAGAACCTTGAGGATATGCGGAGGATTATTGGACGCCTAATGGATTGGAATAGATGGAGTTCTTCGCCAGACAGCGAAATTGACCGCATTCGCTCCGACACGGATAGGGAAGTAAAAGAATGGGTGCGAAAGAATGGTCTTACTGTTGGCTATCTGCTAGGCGCATCAGAATAATATGTCTATATTTGGCGATTAGGAGGCTTCCGTAACAATGAAAATCGCATACGCATTCCGCCGCAGCACATACTACCCATTCGAGGCAGGCGCGGCCTGGGCGCTCCCCGACGAGCGCGCGCTGCCCGACTATCTCGGCAAGGTGCGCGATATCGGCTTCGACGGCATCGAGCTTGGCCTGGACAGTTTCGGTGGCATCGACGCCAAGAAGAGCGACGTGAAGGAGTTGAAGCAGCGGCTCGACGACGAAGGCACGCCTTGTGTCGCCATACGCGCGGGCGGCGCCCTCTGCTACCCGCAGACCGCGGAGCACAATCGCAAGCGACTCGAAAAGTCCGTAGAGATTGCATCATTGCTCGGCGCTGAGGTCGTGAACACTGCGCTCAGCGGCCCGCCGCCAAATCGCGAACTGGACACCGGACCGTCCGGCGCGCCTCAGTCGCACGGCTCCAGCCAGATGGCGAGCGAAGAAGACTTCGTCCGCACGGCTCGCACCCTGCACGAGGTTGGGGCGATGGCCGGCGACAACGGCATCGACATCACCGTCGAGGTGCATCAGCACTCCATCGCCGACAATAGCTGGTCAACGCTGCACCTGCTGGAACTCGCTGACAGCCCCTTCGTGCATGCCAACCCCGACCTCGGCAATGTGTTGTGGAACTACGATGTGCCCGAAGAGACGATGGAGCAGTGCATTTCCGAGCTGGCGGCGCACTCCAAATACTGGCACTGCAAAGCCCTGAACCGCGTGAATATTCCAGAGATTGATCACTCGTACTACATCCGCGTGCCACTGCCCGACGGCGATATAGACTATCGCTTCGCAATATCCGCGATGGTGGAGGCGGGCTACGACGGCTACCTTGCCATCGAGGGCGCGAACACGGGCGACCAGCTCTACAAAGACAGGCGCAGCGTGAACTACGTGCGGGGCATACTGGCTGAACTGGAGGCATAAGCAACGGGTCCGACTGCACAGCCTGAACCCGCTCAGGGCGCAAGAGAGGGCTTAAAGGCGGTTTTTCTCTAAACATCTGAAATCCACGCCAAATTCCCTTGACTGAGGGCAATTGCTGGTGTAATCTATTCTTTACGCAATTGGAAAGGCACCTTAACAACTGGATAGTGGAAGAGAACACACATAACGTTTAGAGTTTGATCCTGGCTCAGGACGAACGCTGGCGGTGCGCCTAATGCATGCAAGTCGAACGGGCAAAGGGGTTTCGGCCCCGGAGCTAGTGGCAGACGGCTGAGTAACACGTAAGTGATCTGCCCCGGAGCGGGGGATAATCCGGAGAAATCCGGTCTAATACCCCGTACGTTCATATGGTCAAGGCTATATGAAGAAAGGTTTCGACCGCTCTGGGAGGAGCTTGCGGCCTATCAGGTAGTTGGCGGGGTAATGGCCCACCAAGCCGAAGACGGGTAACCGATGTGAGAGCATGATCGGTCAGAGGGGGACTGAGACACGGCCCCCACTCCTACGGGAGGCAGCAGCAGGGAATCTTGCGCAATGGGCGAAAGCCTGACGCAGCGACACCGCGTGGGGGAAGAAGGCCTTAGGGTTGTAAACCCCTTTTCTGTGGGAAGAGATAGGACGGTACCACAGGAATAAGCATCGGCTAACTACGTGCCAGCAGCCGCGGTAATACGTAGGATGCAAGCGTTGTCCGGATTTACTGGGCGTAAAGGGTGTGTAGGCGGCATGTTAAGTCTCATGTGAAATCTCCCGGCTCAACTGGGAGCGGTCATGGGAAACTGGCAAGCTTGAGGGCAGCAGAGGAAAGCGGAATTCCGGGAGTAGTGGTGGAATGCGTAGATACCCGGAGGAACACCAGAGGCGAAGGCGGCTTTCTGGGCTGTGCCTGACGCTGAGACACGAAAGCGTGGGGAGCAAACCGGATTAGATACCCGGGTAGTCCACGCCCTAAACGATGGATACTAGATATGGGGGGTATCGACCCCTCCCGTGTCGGAGTTAACGCGATAAGTATCCCGCCTGGGGAGTACGGCCGCAAGGCTAAAACTCAAAGGAATTGACGGGTCCCCGCACAAGCGGCGGAGCGTGTGGTTTAATTCGATGATAAGCGAAGAACCTTACCTGGGCTTGACATGCACTTGACAGCCCGTGAAAGCGGGTCTTCTTTCGAGACAAGTGCACAGATGTTGCATGGCTGTCGTCAGCTCGTGCCGTGAGGTGTTGGGTTAAGTCCCGCAACGAGCGCAACCCTCGTCGTTAGTTACTATGTCTAGCGAGACTGCTCCTAAAAGGGGAGAGGAAGGTGGGGACGAGGTCAAGTCGGCACGGCTCTTACGCCCAGGGCTACACACACGCTACAATGGTCAGAACAGAGGGTCGCGATGGCGCGAGTCGGAGCTAATCCCAAAAATCTGGCCCCAGTTGGAATTGCAGGCTGAAACCCGCCTGCATGAACGCGGAGTCGCTAGTAATCGCAGGTCAGCACACTGCGGTGAATACGTTCCCGGGGATTGTACACACCGCCCGTCACGTCATGGAAGTCGGTAACACTTGAAGTCGCTGGGCTAACCGCAAGGAGGCAGGCGCCGAGGGTGGGACTGGTGACTGGGACGAAGTCGTAACAAGGTAGCTGTACCGGAAGGTGCGGCTGGATCACCTCCTTTCTAGGGAGTATTCCTTCCCTGTCGGTTCAGGCCAACGGGAACGGAACATCCTAGGTCGGTCAGTAGACGGGGTGAAATGGACGGAGAGTTGAGTCGGATCTCAGGCAACTGAGAGGAGCTCCTCGAAAACCCGGATCACCTCCCTAAGACAACCTACTGCACATTTAGATGCAAACACAAACTTTTGCTAAACTTTTTGTTCCCTTCCACTATCCAGCGGTTAAGGTGCTCTTACAAGAGCGCAAAGTGGGGCCGGTTTCAACAGTAACCAGCCCTATTATTTTGTCCGCGCCGTTTGCCAACCTGACGGCCGACGACACCCGCCCGGTTCCTCGTGGGGCTGTAGCTCATCTGGGAGAGCGCCTGCTTTGCAAGCAGGAGGTAAGGGGTTCGAGTCCCCTCAGCTCCACCAAGAACTTAGCGAGTACCGAACTTGTAGGGCTCTGGAGATGTTTGGAACAAGCGAGTTGGCACAAGTATTAGAAGTGATTTAGTCTGTATGCAAAACAGGATGAATGACAAGGATCTGCCGTCACAAAGACTGTTCCGGCATGCCGTCACAAGTTTCGTGCTGGCACAGTCTCTGAATCGTGGTAGCACGAGTTTTGTGATAGCACTTACCTTATAAGAAACTTATATATCTAACTCTAAGAATGCCCCTAGCAGCAGCGGGCAAAATCGAGCAGAGATGCCAGGTGGTGGTCTCCGGGCTTCACCGATAGGAGCGAATTCGACCTGACTACAATTTAATTCCCGCCGCTACGGGCGGCATTTACATCGTGGGGTAGGCTGGCGCGGCGTGAGCTGAATAACCACGCTATGCGCATTAGGGTAATTTGGTTAGCAACAATTTCCTATCGCGCTGGCCCCCCTTCCCGACACTAAATTAAGGGCGCATCCGAGTTGGATGCGCCCTTTTTTCATGTCTCATTTCAGGGTTGACAGCGCCAAAGATCGCCGTTATGTTTTTCATGCTAACCAGATCGCCTAACCTAATGTGACCACGGGATGGCAACTTCAACTCTAGAAAAGACGCGGCCTTCCGCGTCCACTTCACCGGTCTTAACTCGGCTAGCCGAGCCTCTACACCCGCGCGAGTGGGTATCGCTTCAGACAGGACTCACCAACGCCCAGCGCGTTGCACTCTGGGTTCTAGTCTCCGCATACACCGGCTTTCAGCTCCGCAATGGCGAATTTTATATTGTAGAGTCGCTCGTCGCCCGATACCTGAGTATCACCTTCGCGACCTTTCGCAACTATGTCACGCTTCTCCACAAGCTCGGCCTCCTGACGCTCAAGGAACGCAGTCTCAACCAGTATTGTGAGCGATCCATCTGGGCAATGAATCTCGATCTCGTACTTCACACTGGGCAGCTGCCACTAATCGGTTTGGAAACCCTTGAATCAGCTGACGACGTGCCTGCAGACACGCCCGACGCCGCCGTAAACGCCGAAGAGGCGGCGGAAAGTGTGAGCCCCGAACCCAGCGCGCCTGTGGACGACGAACTGCGCGATGATGAGGCCGCCGAGACGGAGAAATCCGACGAGTTTCTATCCGACTCAGAAAGGGCGGTCTTGGACAAGCACCTCGACGACCCCGAGTTCGCGAGACTCCTAACCCTGCCCAAGGAAGCGATTATGTCCTACATCAGGAAGTTAAATGTCTCTGTAGAACGGCTCCAGATGGTGCTGAAGGTGCTAGGTCAGGAAGGTGACAAGCCGCCTGAGGCTTCGGAGGGGAACAGGGGTAAGGAGACACGAAAGGCGACGGTCGCCCTTAGGAGCGAACTGTTAGTTTCGGTCGAGCGTGTGCTGAAGGAGGTCGGGGCGCGCCCCTTGAGGGAGGCGGAGGTTGCACGGGTCGCGGCGATGGAAGCTGACTGGAGAAAACGGCATCCGGGCGAAATCCCCGACGAGTTCGTTTCATATGCAGCGGAGGAAGCGGCAAGGAGCTCCGAGCGAGACTGGGTTTCATACATGCTGAGAGTGCTGGAAGATTCCCTTCAGCGCGGGTTCACATCCAGAAAATTTCCCAAACAGGCCGCGGAATGTCTCAATGCGTGGGGAGTCAAAAAGACTCGGTATTAGGCGGCAGTCTGTTAGTTGAGAGGTCAGATGATGGTACAGAAGCGAGAAAACTGGGCAAGAGGCGGGCGTACCGATGTGTGGGTTCCGGAAGAGGATCCGCAGGTCGCCGTATTGCGGATAGCTCGTGACCTCAGCGAGTGGTCCAAAAAGTATCTCGGCTCGAAGAGCCCGCCGACTATGACGTATGAATATGTTCTGGATTCGTTCCAGATCGCATACAAACTCGGTCAGGACGAGGATGTGCGAGAAGGCAGAAACGAAGAATTGCCGCCTGAAGTACACCAGGCTATACGGATGATCTGGCTGTGCTGCAACGGTGCCGAGCCGGTAGCTGCGTGGATGTGGATTGAGATGGAGCCTCACATAGAGAAATGCGGTGAGGGCGGCAAATGGGTGGCTGAGTACATCATGCCCATTTCATTCGACCAGGAACGTGACGAGTTCGCATTCGGACTGGAGTCCACATGGACCGCGATGGAGGAGGAGGGGAAAAATCTCTGGATCTTGCGCTGGGCACTCACGGAGGTGTTGCCCGGTCATAAGAATTCCAAGATTTACGTTATGGACCGCAACCTCGAAGTCTGGGTCGAAAACATGAAAGCAGCATAGATCGCAACGGGGGGCGAATACGCCTCCAGTGCGTTCATAGGACGGGTTGATGAGCGCAGAAAAATCTAGCCACAACCAGGGGCTCTGCTGGCAGATCTCGCGATTTGCCAGCAGAGCCTTTTTGCGTAGGAGCCTGCCGAAGCTTCTGGCGGGTACTGCACTGCTCTGCGGCCTGCTGCTACTTTTCGCCGTCGCGCTTCCGCGGTACGCGCATGCCCAGGCACCTCCGATAGAGGAGACGCCACCCACTGAGTCCGGGCTTGGAGCCTGCGACGACACGATGAAGGTGGGCGTGCTCAATGACAACTTCAACACGCTGCCGGAAGACCTGGTAAAGCGTCAGGGAAGCGGCGGCTTCGAGGCTCTGGTCATCACGAACTGTATTCCGGTGAGAATTGACTGGCATGTATTGGATCGCTTTGGAGTACAGGTGGTAGGGGCGGACGGTGACGTGGATGTTCGGGACAAATTCGACGATGTGGAGTGGGTGTTTCTTGGCGACATTGAGTACGAGAGGCACATGGCCGACGTTTATGAAGACGGAGTGTTGAAGGCCCGTATTGGCGATCCTGTTCTGGACCATAACGGAAATGCTATCCCCATTCCTGCTGAAACCGTAACGGCCACGGCATACCGTTACACGATCGAGTTCAGTAACAAGAAGGAGCGGGTTGGCACCGAGGAAATCAGGCCGATGGTCGCGGAACAGGACTACGCGCTGATATTTGAGGTTATTCCGTTCGACGGCGCTCCGACTAACTTCATCCACGAGTTCACATTCGAGGTCATAGCGAAGATCGGCGGCCAGTGGTGGGACAAGCTGCTGCGTATCCTGACGCCCACATATTGGATTGAACAGGCTATGACCTTCGTGATCGAAGGCGGGGCACAGAGTATACAGGGTGGTATGTGCGTCGTGACGTTAAGGACGATGGAGCCTAGTCAGATCGAAGCGCTGGACAGGTATGACTCTAACGGTGACGGGGCGATTACCGCGGACGACGACCATGTGGAGAACCACGACGACCCGAGCAAGCCCAATGGCAACGGCAACTGTAAGAGGCCGGCACTAACACCTGAAGAAGAGATGGAGGAGATAAGGAGCGCCGCGTACATAGATGTGAACGAACGCAGGGCGATAGTCGGGCTGCCGCCGATATACCCGGACGACAAGAGAGACTCGTATGTCCGTCAGCTGTTTGACGGACGGGACCCGACTGATCGACTGGACCTGACAGGCCGACAACCCGACGCTTCAGCGGGGTCAGGTTTTGGCTCGAATGTCTCTTCCAGGCTGAGCCATGTGACGCTGGCTCCGAAAATCGCGCTGCACAAGATGGGATTGGCGCCGCCTGCTCAGGTGTCGGGTGGCGGCGTGACAACCTTCACAGGGCTTCTTACAGGCACGCCCGCGAAGTTGACCTATGAGCGTGGCATAGTTCGTCTTGGGTGGTCAGCCATGATGAACGTCATGGTCGCGGTGCTGGTGCTGATAGTTGCATGGGCGAGCTTCACTCAGATACTTCGTAGCTTCCTCGGCAACCAGAGGGGCATGGCGGACTGGCGCGAGCTGGTGCCGAGGCTCGCGCTGGCTATCCTAGCGGCCGTGACCTCTTACTGGTGGTGCAGTCTCTGTGTGGACCTGGCGGATGGGGTGTCTCGCTATGTCGCCGCGACGATGAGGGTGACTCCTGCAGACATCACTTTGACGTTGGGGCAGGCAGTTCTGGCGATTGTTCTGCGGTCCGCTTCGGGCTTCGCATTGTCATTTGTGCCGCTTGGCGGGATTTTGCAACTGGCACTGAAACTCATGACAAACCTGCTGATTATGACGCTGATGTTAGCGTATGCGATGTTCCTGCTGATCATGATAGGCCAGTTTGTGCTGCGGATCGTTCTGATAAACCTTCTGATTATCATCTCGCCGCTTGGGATGATCATGTGGGCTCTGCCTGAGACGTCGGGTTGGGGACGTAAGTGGGTGCAGCAGTTTGGAATTGCGCTCGCGACTCACTTCTTGCAGCTGGTGTGCTTTGCGATGGCTACTTGGATGATACGGGGGGCCACGCCTGTTGGGATTGTCTTCGATACCGGTTCTTTCCCCAGTGCCTTGCAGTCTCTGCTGCCCGTTCAAATGATATGGGCGCTTGCCCTTGGCGCAATGGCCGCGTACCTGACGACGAAGATTCCGGGAATGCTCGGTGGAGGCGGAATTTATACGGGCTTCCAGAGTGTTTTCACAATGGCTGCGCTAGGGGCGCTGGCGATGACTTTCGGCATGGGCGGTGGTGGTATGGGCGGTCGGATGATGGGTATGTTTGGAGGCGGAGGAGGCGGTGGTGCTGGTGGCGCTGGAGCCATGATGAGTAACTTGCCGGGGCCTGCGAGGGGCATAATGGCCGCTGTTTCTGCCGGTGACACAGTGAGGTCAAGTGTGGTGGGGGGACTGGGACGGGGAGTGCGTAACTTCATGAACCCGGTAGGGCGCGGAGCTGGTTCGGCGGCGCAAAGTGTGCAGAGCGGCGACCCTGGTGGTGGGGGTGGAGGTTCGGTGCAGAGTTCGACGGGTCCGGGTGAGAGCGGCGATTTTGGAGACGGCGATGGTGGCGGTGGCGTCAGGGTGAGTGGGCGGGGGCCAGGACCGGGCCAGGGACCAGGACAGGGACCAGGACCGGGGCCTGCGGCTCCCAGTGGACAGAGCGTTATTCCGCCACGGTCGGCGGGCGTGGGTGATGCCGGCAGAGTGTCGGCAGTGATGGGACAGCCGTATCTGGACAACGCATGGACTCAGGGGAATATGCGGGCGGTCAATCCTGGCTCTATCCAGGAGGGGATGCGAACGAGGGATACTACTCCACAAGAGAGGGCGCTGATATCCGAAATGGGCATCGGCGGTTTCAACAGGATACTTGGTGGAGGGCGTGGCATGGGTGGTGGCGGTGAGGGTAGTGGTGCGGCCAGTAGCGCGGTTGGGAGTTCGTCGCCGGCTACTCCGGCTGATGCCCAGCAGTATTCCGACAGTCGGCGGATGAGGCAAGGTCTTGGGGAGGATTGGTTTAGCAGGGCGCGTAGGGATGGCACTCAGGCTGAGAGCGAAGACACCTTGACTGCGGGTGGGAAATCTTGGAGTGCTAATGAGTTGGAGCGGACTGCGATACAGGATATGGGCGTGGATAGGTTCAACAATGCGTTGGCGGCCCCGGAGATCAGCTCTCTCCACGGCAACAGGGTTATGGGTGCGAACGGCGTTGAGCGTCCAGTGACACCTCCTGAGCGATCGCTGATTGGAAGGATTGGTGTTGGCGGGTTCAACGAGATGATGAATCGTCGCTCGGGAGGAGGGGCTTCGCAGGGCCTTGTTTCACAGGAAGCGGATCCAGCAGTCAAGGGGCCGCAGGAAGCTGCTCCAGGGGTTATGGGTCCGCAGGTGGGAGATGCGGAGCGTGCCCGTGAGCTGATGGGGCCTGGCGCGTTCGGCGCAAGTCAGAACGCTGGGCTGAAGGCTCTTAACAGTCAGTACGTCAGCGATGGTGGGCAAGTGCGAGCCGTGGCGGGGCATGAGAGGCAACTGATTGACGAGATGGGCGTTGGGCGGTTCAACGCGGTATTCGGGGGGTCTGAGCCGCCCGGAGGCCGTGTAGGAGACATTGATACTGCTCGGTCTGTCATGGGACAGGAGGGATATACGCAGGCAAGGCTGACGCAGCCAAGGGCTATTGAGTGGGGCAATCGCGTTCGAGTTGTGGAAGGCGGGAGAACACGGACTGCCTCAGCGAGCGAGCGCAGCCTAGTTCGAGCGATTGGTGGTGATAGGTTCAACAGTCTGTTCGCACCGCAGAGGTCTAATGTCGAGAGTGTGCGTGGGCCGGCAAGAGAGCCGCGAGAAGCGCCGGACCTGTCGAGGGAGCCGCGGGCGCCGCGGGCGCCGCGTCCTAGTTTCAGGGAGCGGGCGGGTGCGTTTGGAGAAGGGTTCGCCGGTGGGTTCGGGGATGAGTTGAGTGCAAATGTGCGCCCATCAGTACGTGATGTGAGGACGGGCAGGGTTTCGCCGGAGAGTATGGACGGGATGCGGGCCAGAGATATTCTTGGCGACGAGTTCGAGCAGTCGGCAGGACGGTCTATCAGCTATAAGGGCGAGGGCTCATGGATGAATACGAGTGGCAGATTCGTTGAAATGGCGAGTGACGAGAGGGATGTGCGACAGGCGATGGGAGACGATGAGGCGTTCCGGCACACGATGGGAGCGGAGATCAGGTTGTCGAAGGAGACAGACCCTTCGACTAATCTTCCATGGATTATTGACGACCGGTCGGAGAGTGATTCGGGTATGCGAAGCGCCACCCCTGCGGAGGCCGCGGCGATTATGACGGTGGGTTCGGAGAAGTTCGAGCGAGTGGCGGGGGCTTCGAGACAGTTCGTTGGTGACGGAGTGCTGGTGCAAGACGAATCTGCGCGAAGGATGGCTACCGGGGGAGAAACACAGCTGTATAACGAACTCGGTGAGAGGCGGTTCAACGATGTGATGGGGCGACGCGCGGAGTCCGCGGGCATGACTCATGTGAGGCAAGAGCCAAGCGTAGGGGATGAGCTCAGAAGAGCAGGCGGAGAGGCTCGGGACTTGGGCCGGGGCATAGCGTCGGGGGCGGGGACGGTGCGTGAAAGGCTGGCTAGGCAAGAGGAACCGCAAGGGGCGTATGACGATCAGAGTAGATTGCGCTCTCAGGGTCCGAACTTGCGTAGCCAGATGTAAGGAGCTTGACCAAAATGTTTGAGATACTAGACAAAGCGTTCGTATTCTTTGCCGTCGTCGCCGTCGTCTTATCGCCCTTTTATATAACCGTCGGGTGCCTCGCGGTTGTGCTGTCAAGGAGTAGATCTCTTGAACGGAGCGAAAACGGCATGAAAATCGCGAAGACTGTGCTGGCAGCCTTTGTAGCGATATATCTCGCGGCCGGTGCAGCGACCGTTATCGCAATGGTGGTTGTCGGTGTCCCCGAGACCGTGAGGTTCTGGGACGAAAGCGTTCTCAGAGGCCAAATCGGGCTGTCCGAATTTCTGTTTGAGGAGGAATTCGTGCCGCCGAGCGTAAGGGAGAGATAATGCCGTCTCGACTTTACGACGGAGAGCTGAAACGAGGAGTCCCAATCAGGCGCCTCTTCGTCGCCCTGGTGTGGGATTCGCTCGGCCTGCCTACGAGCGAGCTGCTCGAAGCCGACAGGCGACTGGCGCAGATCGTGAGTGCCGAGTGCGGCACGGAGTGGGATGCCGAGCTCTATCGTCTCTACGTTGACAGTAGAAATCAGGAGTTTCAGGAGCAACTGAAACGCCTCAGGGTCGGAGGGAAGATGAGGGCGTGGCGACGGCCACGGCACATGGGGAGAAGCTCTCCGCGGGACTGGAGCAGAACTATCAGCAAGCAGGCCGTTGACTGGTGTGTACGCGAGACGGCTGCGAAGCAGGCGAGGAATGCCGCGGTGCTGGTCACAAATAACGGAAAGCTTGACTCGGCATTCAGACAGCTCAGCGAAGCCGGTGTGCAGGTCCTGATCGTCGGAACAAGTAGGCTCGAACTGGGATTTGCGCTGCGAGCCGAGCGCGTGGGAGCCAAGGTGGTACGCCTGGAGGATGGGGTTTATGGGATCTGAAAGGGTCTGCCGGGCAGTCGTTGTACTTGATCTGAACAACTTCGAGGTGACGCCATCTGAGTTAAGGACGTTCATCGGAAGGCTTGACGCAGCCACACGGCAATGGCTCGGATCTGACGTGAAGATCGTCAAGCGCGTTTATGCGCCGGAAGAAAAGAGGGGGCTGGCCGGGCGTCTTGGGAAACTTGACGGCTGGAGACAGGGAGGTAACGGCAAGGCGCGCGATATGGTTCGTTTCATCAGGAACGACGTCCGCTCTTTCTGCCTGAACCCAACGACAACGTCGGCACTTGTGCTCTGCTCTGCAGAGCCAGAACTTGCCCGTCTGATCGACGGGCTGCGTGAGCGCGGCGTGGAGGTATTTCTGCTCTGCAGGCGCACAGCCGTCGAGAAAGCGCTTGTAGCCAGGGTGAACGCAGAAAATGTGATGGTTTTGCAGGCAGACATTTCTGCGAAAAATGCGACAGGGAACATGGGCTTTCTCTGAAGCGACCGGCAAAAGGAACACCAAAGGGAAAGTTAAATGAATTTTCGACCAATTTTTGCAATCGCTCTCATCAGTATCGCTGCAGTTGTCGTGATGGCCTGCGGCGAGTCCGGCTCGGAGGAGCCTGCTCCTGCGGCAACTGTGCCGGCTGCTTCGGCCCAGCAGGAGGAACAAGGGAGTGCCGCGGGACAGAGAGTTGCGGCAACCAGGCCTGCGCCCTCAGCTACGCCGTATTCAGGACGTATACCTGCGCCAATACACGTCACAGTCACGGCCACGCCAGCGCCAGCCGCTTCAATCGCGCCAGCCGTCGCTCAGGCCGCAGACGCAACGGCCACGCCTGCTACCGCGGCAGTCGAGACACCTGCAACAACCCAGCCGGCGAACGTTCACTGCGGGAGCTTCGGAAGCCCGCAGGAGGCGCAGCAGTTCTATCTCGACAACGACGGCCCATTCGTCGACCGCTACTCGCTGGACACAGATGACGACGGCATCGCCTGCAACTCCCAGGGTGACAGCGGCATCGAACAGACAGGTTTCCCGCTGGCATCGGACACGCCCGTTCCCACTGCTACGGCAAGCGTGTCAGACAAGGATTGCGGCGACTTCGACACATGGGCGGACGCGAACAACTTCTTTCTCAGTGAGGGTGGGCCGTACTCAGATCCGCACCGCATGGATCCGGACCGCGACGGTCTGCCATGCTCAAGCCTGTACAACGCTGAGCGGTACACGCCGACCCCGACGCCAGAGCCGACAAGCGTGCCGACTGAGAGTGTCTGGTCCGATCCAGAGAGGACGGCTGAGCTGAACTCGATAAATTGGCATGGGTTCGACGTCAGAGGTTTTCCGTTCCGCATACATATCACGCCTGCCGGCGAGAAGATCTCAGCCTTTAGGCTCGACAACGAAGGCAAGGCAATTCGAATGGAAGTTGAATGTGGGCCCATTGTGGGCAACCGCTTCGATCAAGCCAATCCAACTTTCAACCGGAAAAACGCGAAACTTTACATCTGGATAGAGCCTGACAGTGGGGAGCCGGCACATTGCGTGCGCTTGGATCGCTACATTAAATGGAAAGCTACGGACCCGTTGCCTGTGCCATGGGGGACCAATCCTGCCACTGATACCCAGCACGCGATGCCCCCTGGCGTGCGTGGTGAGAGCATGCTCTTTACCCAGCCCGGCGACACCAAGCGGCGGCACACTCGACTGCCGGTAGACATTTTGCAGTACATGAGCGTCGTAATGGGAGAGGCTTACGACTTCTACGGCAAGGAAATGCAGTGTAAGCCCGAGAAGATGCCCCTGGCTGTCTGGTCAGACGAACTCGGATTTCAGGCACTTGGCAGAGACGAAGAGAAACTACTGGCCGAGCACGCCCTCAATCACGAGAGATATGTAGACGATTCTGATGGCTTCTGGAAGTCGTATGACTGGGAGTCCAAGGAGAATTGGCGGGAGCTCGGGTGGTACGTGGTGCTCTACCGCTGGGAGTATAAGACGTATGAGAACGAGCACTGGCGGAATCACGTCAAATATATATATCCCGACGGTCTGGAATCGAACGGGCTGAAAGCAGGATGCTGGAGCGTCTCGAACTTGGGGGACGTACCACCACCACGTCGGTGCTATGAGTGCGAGCGAAGGGAGCAAATGGCTCTCTACGCGGAGTGAACTGGTATTCGAGGGAGGTATAAGCCATGAGTGAAGCTGGCGACGGAATCAAGAGCAAGCGTAAGACACCTGCTTGTGTGGAAGTCGGAAACGATTCCGACAGCGTTCTGCCACCGAATGTTCTCGGTGCTCTGAAGATTATCTGCACTTTCGGTATCGGAATGGAAGGTACACCAGTGGCTAGTCGTGCGCTCGCAACCGTTTCTGTCGTCAGCATCTTGATGGGCCTGCTAATGAGTTACGGATGCAAATTAGACAAGGTCAATGCGCAGGCTTTTGATAACTACCTGGGGAGGCGAGTGTATTTGCAGTCGATAGTGGTTGATCTTGCCTCTCCGCGTGATGAGGGCGGGTACGCTGCGACCATCAGGGTCCGGAGCGCCGCTCCCCTACGATCAGCTGGACCGCGAGTCAGCGAGTCAATTCAGTCCGTGACCGAACGGAAAGCGCATGGCACGTCGACCAAGCCGGCAGTACGATACGCATCAGGCGGTCCGCCTGGGTCGCCTGACACGGCGCCGATAGCGCCGACAAGGGGAATCCACGCTGGCCAGGAAGTCGTTTTTGAGAGTGTTTATCTTTGGGACTATCAACAGCTACGTCCATTCTGTGACGTGGAGCTAGAGAACGGGCAGTACGTCTATAGGGAAATGACAGAAGCATATTTCTTCCGTCAGCATAGCAATCGCTGTCGAATGGCCTCCGTAATTGACGTCGCTTTTGCCACAGACGGAATCGGCGACGAGTTCAGCATTACAAAGCCTGACATTTCGATTAATTGGGAGGATATAAGGCGTAACAAGGGGGCGATGGCTATCAAGGGAGCGATGCTGCCATTTCCCGGGCCTTCTCTATTCAAGCTGGAGCAGAAACTTGAAAACGGGGGCGCAGAGCTATTAAATGCCGCCGAGATCTGCGACCCCAGAGGTTTGGAACTACTTAGCATCGGCATTCAGTCG
Source organism: Dehalococcoidia bacterium (assembly GCA_965221045.1). Taxonomy (GTDB): domain Bacteria; phylum Chloroflexota; class Dehalococcoidia; order Lucifugimonadales; family JADFKI01; genus Bin90. The sequence goes on along the minus strand of OZ244863.1, from coordinate 2,319,263 downwards.
GAATACCCGGATGATGCGGGTACCCCAGACTACTTTGATGGACGGGCCGGACGACGGGTTGCCGGTCTGGTAAGGGTGTGCCCGCTCGAAGATGCGTTTAGATCGGCGAGTGTGGGATTGCCTGAGACTATTGTCTTCGCGCAGGGTAATGCCGATTTTGAAATAGCAGTACGGCCAATCGTGCAAACGCTCGTGCCGGAAAACGTCTCTAATCGGGCGACTGTGCATGTGCTTGACGGTGGGGGCGCGAATCTCGGCAGTTTCATAGTGCCTCTGGAGGGGGATGCCGATTACGATTCGGGAAATCCCAATGTCGCTAAGTTTAATGTGGATATGGGATCAGCTCCTTACGAGCCAAAAACCATTGGAACGGAGTTGGATTCGGCAAGATTTCAACTGCAAGTGGAAGTGGAACACATCATCACCGTGAAGCGGCCCGTCTATCAACCGATAGACTTTTACGCGCAGCTGCTTGTAACGCACATAACTTACTGCGGCTGCTCGAAGTCAGGTGGCAGTTGTAACAATGGCACTTGCAGTTGCAGCTGCAGCACAAACAGGGGATATGCGGAGTTCGAGTATTACCCTGATCACTACCGTGTAGATGAAACCGCGAGGCAGTACGAGCCAACGGATCCGAGCTCTGACGTAACATACACCTTCTCGCAGACCTTCTTCTTCGAGCCTTCGACGGCAACGTTCGATAAGACCTACGAGGAGCTCATTTACGTCGAGCCAACGCCCAGACCCGGCCGGTCCGACCCGCCCGACTATTACCCAGAGGGGCAAGTAATCGGGAGAATAGGAACTTTCCAGTCCGGCACAGAGATCGTCTGCGGTCCGGGAGTCGAGACAGTGGCCGGAGAGCCAACGTCCTGGACATGGATACCACCCGGCGTGAACAGCAAGGACGAGGAATACGGCGGATGCCGCCCCAACTTCGTCTGCCGGTTGGACGTGCCGCCGCAAGAGGAGATTTTTGGACCTGGCGGACTTCCCACGGAGGAAGACTACGAATGCCTCGATTACGACCATGATAGTGAGTAATGCCGTTGACGACCATCTCCTGCACTTGCTGGCTAAAGTCGCCGAGATGCCGTTCGCGACAGACCGTGAGCTTGCGGATTGCCTCGGCATGCAGCCTGACGAGGTGCAACAAAGTCTCCGTAAGATGCTGATTGAAGAGCTAATCGCTTACGTGCCTAATGCGGAGGGGACGGGCGTGCGAGCGAAGAGATATTATCTCACATGGCGCGGCGTGCTCAACGTGTGCCGGTATCTTGGCTGCAGTGCGGAGGAGCTGCTGCACAAGATGCCGGTTTCGCTTCAATGGCAGCGGTCGCTTTTGCGTCGACTGGACGGCATTGTGCCCTTCTATCGAGTTGTGAGTGAGGTGTCGAAGGCGCAAGGGTGTGAGGCGAAGTGGCGCTGGTTCAGCTCCGGTGCGTTGGACGGCCTGATGACTACGGGGGGCGGGCGGACGCTGGGGCTAATCAGATTCGGTCCCACCATGTCATGGAAGGCGATGCGTAGCAGGCTTGGCACAGTTTATAACGGGCAGAGGGAGCGCAGGCTGCCGAATGTTCTGCTTGTGGTGACTGGAAGGCTAGTAGTCCAGCGGATCGCCGAGGAGCTGAGGGGCAGGGCGATAAGACTGCACATGGCGGTTGAGGACGATCTGATTGGGACTCCCTATGGTTCGGCTGTGTGGCGTTCCAGTGCTCGTGAGGATGGGCAGACCACGATTGACGTTGTGGATGAGGTGGTGAGGCGCCGGTTTGACCTCGGCCTTCATGCGCGAGCTCGCGTGCGGGAACGCCTGCCGGCTTCGCGGGTTGAGGAAAAATTCGATGCGGCCGATTTGATGTCAACTGAGATGAGCAGGCAGGAGAGGCGTCTGTTGCGTGTGCTCTTCGACTGGCCGCTGATGCGGATTGACCAGTTGGCGGATGTGATGGCGGTGTCGGAAGGGCGCCTGATGAACTTCAGAACGCCAATGGTGAAAAAAGGGCTGGTATTCAATCTGCGGATTGGCGAGACGCCGGAGATGCGACAGGTGAATGGTACGAGAATGTGTGTCAGCCAAGAGGGACTTCGCTACCTGGGGCGCTTGGATCGGCGCAGGCTCGGAGAGCTGATGAAACACTGGAGTATTCGGGAGGATGGGGCCGGCACACCGGAACTTGCCGTACAGGGATATGAGATGGTTGGCACGAAGCTCAGGGTTCTGGCGAACGAACTGAAGCACAGCGACGGGATGAATGATTTCGTGGCGATGCTGGCGAAGGGCTGCCGTGAAGCGAAGGACTGGGAGTTGACTGACTTGTTGCCGCCCCATCGTTGGGACCGTACCTTCCAGTACAACTTCCGTCCTCGAAGGGTGCGCCCTGACGGGACATGTGAGATCTCTTACCGAGGGAGGCGGATGGCCTTCATGGTGGAATACGAACAGAGAGCGAACATCCCTGCGCGCATGGACGAAAAACTGGAGCGGTACGTGAACTACTTTGGAGCGATGAGCACTCGTGGCGACTTCGATAGAAGGCAAGCTGTGGTGCTGATGGTCTTTCCGGACTCTGGAACGGCAAGTCGCTTCGTCGTGTTTGCGCGGCGCGCCGTTCGTCGACCATTGCCCGTCATTGTGTCCAGCATGGATGTTCTGTCGGAGGTCGGCGCGATCGGAACTGCTTGGCAGATGCCGTGGCACATGGAGCGCGGGAAGGTCTCGCTCGCAGCCATCGGCTGAGAGTCTGCCGCAACCTTTTTCATGTCTGCTGAAACGATAGAACGGATGTTGTGGTGCGATGGGTGGTGCGTGCGCACCACCCTAACCTGTACACAATATAAGACAAGTGGTGCGATGTGGTGCGTAAGCCATTTAGCCCAGCGTGAAGGCATTGCAAGGGTGGTGCGATGGGGTGGTGCGATGGAGAATTTGAGTTTGGGGTTGTGGTTAGGGTGGTGCGATTTGGTGCGATGTGAGGTGTAAGGGAAAAGAGGGAAACCCGTACATAAAAGGCGTGTGTTGATGCGGTGGGGCTGTGAGGTGGTAAGAGGCTTGCGCCGACTGAGCGGAGGCGAGGGACGGGTCGCGGGAAGAGAGGGCGGCTGGTAGCAAGAGAGCGAGTTGTTGGAAGAGAGGGCGGCTGTTACGGCGCGCGGTGTGTCGTGTTGGCGTCGTGTTGACCGTGCTGTGCGCCTCGGACGGTGTGCGGGCGGGTTTGTCGGTGTCGTGTGGGGTTCGTGGTGTGCTGTGCGTGTGTGCCGCGGTGCCCGTCCTGTGCCCCTGAGCGGCATTTAGGCGCTTGGTATGGGGGTTCTTCCTCAGTTGAGGCTTCACGGCTGCGTCAGTAGGCTAGGATGGGCTTTCCAGCGGGGTTGGCAGGGTGGCGTAGCGGGACTTCACTCCCCTATCGGGAATGGCGGGCTGTCGGTGTCTGCGCCCGCACTGCTCTGCGGGACTGACCGTCTGGTGTGTGTGCGGTACTGGCGATGCGGCGGGAGCGGTCGGATGCTCCCTTATCGGCTCGTGGCGTGGAGGCTCTTGATGGGATGAAGGCTGGAGTCGTGTCGGTATCTGTGCCCGGCCCGCGTGCTGCGAGCTGTCCCTGAGCGGCGTGAGGGGCGTTTCTGGGCGGTTTCTGGACAACAGGGGTATCTAAAAAGCCGCAATCCGTCGCGCTGTGGCTCGTAGGCGTCCGTGTGGCGGGATGATTCTCGCGTCAGGGGAAGGGGCGAATACTTCTGATTCGCCCCTGGTTGTCAAGTGTGCGACTCCGCCTGATGCTCGCGCCGCCTGCGTTCTTGCTTGTGCGGCCGCTGTTTGCATGGCTGCGTGTCCGTGCGGCATTCGAGGGCGCGCCGATGTCCTCAGCACTGCGCGTCTGCGTGGCTTCTCGCTCTGACTGCATCAGCGAGCCGTCCTGCCCGTGCTTTGCGAGGCCGTGGGACAGCGTATTGACTGGCTGCCCCACCGCAGGCGCTTGGAGCTGCGTGGCGTGGTCTGTCGGGGGCCGTGCCGCAACGGATTCGCCCGTAAAGCCAGGCTACACGACGCCGCATTCGTTGGAACGGCGCCGCCAACTGATGACGACAGCGGCAGTGCAGGCACAAGGAATACGTCTGAAGACTTTCAGGACGCCGCGCGAGTTGGACGGAGCGATAAGCTCATAGGATATCTGTTATTATCCACTGCGGACACGCAGGCAAACGTGGCAAATGTCCATTGCCGTTTACAGATGCTGAAAAACTAACAATAGGAGCCGAGTAGAATGGTGCAGGAAAGCGAGCGAACTGTAAGGCGCTTGCGTCATAACCTTGCGCACGATGCGCCTCAGGTAATACAGGGACTAAGGAAAAGATTCAATGGACTGGTTGATTACAGCTATCTCCAGCGTTCGCTAATGAGAGCCGATGTCGGCGCGGACCGTCTCTACCAGTCGAAGTTTAAGGCGTTTTACAAGGTGAGGCGGGACGACGCCTGGTGTGACGTATTCTTTCAGATAATGGAACAAGAGAAGATGAACAGCGATGTCGAATTTGCCGATGTGCTCCAGCAAGTTTATTGTGATGCTCGGCACGACGACATGCAACAGGTCGAGGCATCCTACTGCTCCAAGTTGGTCGCCACTGTCAGACCGGATAAACCCGTCTGGGACAAGTATGTCCGACAGAACCTGAATGTGAAGGAACCTTACGCTTCTATGAAAGCTCCCCGCAAAATTGAAAGGACGATCCAGGCGTACTCATTGATCGAGGAACTAGTCGGGCAGATTGTCCTGACCGATGAATTCCAAGGATGGTCGCAGAGATTCGATGAGGCTCTCCCGAAATTTAAGCATTTCACGGACACGAAAAAGCTCGACCTCTTTTTGTGGCAGCTCAGACCGTAGGCTGCTGATGCACTGCTCCCAGGTACTGACAAACGCTCAGTCGCCACCAAGGGCGATCATCCGACCCTACTAGCGATCCGCGCCGCTGGGCGGACTGCAAGCGCCGCGTCTCCTTTTCACGCACCACACTCACCGTCCGCAGTCCACATCGCGCGTGCGCTGACGCGTCCGATAGGAGGTAGGACTGACAGGCTTGTGTAAAGCACAGATGCCGGCGTTGGTGCGCTGGTTTTCGTAATAATATGCTGTTTTCTGAGCAATATGTCCAATTTCAGAGCAATTTCCGCACTTTTTCGGCGCAAACTATTGACTTGCCTAAATCCCGTGAGATAATAATAGTGTATCTATCTATCACAACCCTCCTAGAACGCCTGCAGCTTCTGAGCAGTCGTTATCGGTTCAACCGGTATATTTTCTCCGGTTACGGGTAATTAGGGTTTAAGACGAGGTGGCTTCGCCACATTCCTTGCCCAAAAGCCTACGCTTCCGATGCCTGGTGCGCTTGCAAAAGGTCCGACCGGACCAGCGCAGACACAATTCAAAAGCCTCTGACCATCGCACTTTCAAGAGTTGAAAGACCAGCGATGGTCTTTATTGTGTCCTGCCCAGTTCCTCACACTTCCCCTTGCGCCGCAGTATAGACTGCTAAATCGTACATCGCACCACATCGCACCACCATCGCACCACTAGCGCACCACATCGCACCACTAGCGCACCACCCCCTCTTTCAACGGATCCCCCTGAACATTATTCCCTTTCTTAATAACACTGCCTTCAACGTAAGCTGCGCGGTGCGTATCGTGACGCCTATTCTTGCCTCTCCCTCAATGCGTCTCCGAACAACTCTCCTTGCCTGGCACTCATCCACTGATTCCATTTCGGCAATTGCAGTTGCGACGACAGGCGCATTGAGCCTAATACCAATTCGCTTTACTTATGACACAAAAGAGGTGACGTGAATGCCACGGGGTTGCAAACCCCACGTCCCCGACGCAACCACCCCTGTGACGCGCCGTCAGGCTTGCGCTTAAAGGCCCAATTGCGGATACTCCAAGAAAGCGGTTCGACGACTCAAATTGACACATTAGAACTCAACTGGCACGAATACCAGAAACCAGAAGGAGCAATTACACAATGAGTGACACTGAACTTCTTAGCCGGATAACGGCGAACCAGAACACACTTGGCGGAAAGCCTACCATCAGGAATATACGGATTTCCGTAGAACTGATTCTCAGCCTGATGGCACAGGGCGCCGACCAGGCAGAACTCCTTGACGATTACCCCGACTTGGAACCCGAAGACATTCGTGCATGCATCGCCTACGCACACGCTGTCATATCCGGAGATTCGATTGATGCGGTGACGGTTGAAAGCGTATGAGATTTCTAATTGACAGCTCCGCGGGACAACAAATCGCGGATTGGCTACGCCGCAACGGACACGATGTCATCGAAATTCGCCAACTTGGACCCGACCCAGGAGACAGAGCGATACTAGATCTGTCAGTCAGAGATAATCGCGTTCTTGTAACGATCGACACCGATTTCGGTGAGTTAGTATTTTTCCACGGCCTCCGCCATGCCGGTTTGGTTCGACTTCCTGACACTCGGACTCCACAACGCATCTACTTGATGTCTATGGTAATTACACGCCATCAACGAGAGTTGGAAATGCGAGCGATAATAACCGTAAGCCGTGGAGGGACAATCCGCATTACGCAACATCCATAAAGGTGTCACATTCAGCCGTCCACGTGGAGACGGTCAACCAATCGCAGCGCCCTCGCCACAACAAAGGTGGCACGCGTCCCAGCGGGTTTGCCCTGTCGCATCCGCTGGTGCCTCTTTTGTGTCATAAGTAAAGCGAATTGGTATAAGACCAATATTCCCGCTATCGGAAAGACTCGAGTAAGACGACAATCCCATATTCAAGGCCCTGGACGGCATCGATAAACGCCCGGCGCAATTCGTAGATCAGAGATTCATCGTACTTGAAAGTCAGCTGTCACGCTGGGCCACATCCACGGCGTTGACTCACTCACTCCAGTCTTTAGTTACAGCATCGAAGAGCAGCAGGTTGACGAGGCGCAGATCTTCATCGAACCGGACAGGGACACATACGAGAAAACAGCAGAGAGCACCCGAGGAGGTGAGCGACGAAATAGCAACTGACGGCAAGAACAAGACAACAACGAATCCGCAGCCCTCGCAAGGCAATCCACCATGCGGGGGCTTTTTTGCGTCCATGTTCACGGAGATTTACGTGTAAAACGAGCTTTGAAGAAAGGAAGGTACAGACATGATAGAGACTCACTTAATTGCCATAGCTAGAGGCGAGGTAACCACGCACACACTGCCGGATGGCGTAAAGGCCTGTCGATTCAGAGCGTTTGTGAAGGGCATGACCGACAGCGGCGATCACCTCGTCCTCTGCGAGGCTTTCGGTAAGGATTCTGCGACCCTGACGAGAGTGCTCGGCGAATACGAGGGGCTTTACATCCGCGGCGATCTGTCGATACGGCCGTACAGGAACAGAGCTGGCCAGTTTCAGGTCCCGATAGTCGTTAGGGTTCGTGAGTTCAAGTTCCTCGGAGCTATCAGGGACACGGCCACGCACCTGTGGGTCAGCGCGAAGGGCAACCTCCGTGCCGATCCGGACGCGAAACAAACGCCGAAGGGATTGGCCGTCACCAATTTCGAGATAGCGGTGAATGAGCGCAAGTTAGATGCCGAGGGCACGGCGCAGAAGGTCACGACGTGGCTTGCCGTCACCACCTGGAACGGGAGGGCGGAAGCGTGCGCCAAGCACCTGACTAAAGGCTCGAAGGTCGAGGTCAGAGGATCTCACGTAGGTGTGGAGCTGTGGAAGACGAAGACCGGCGAGGACAGGGCAAGCCTGACTGTCACCGCGAAGGTCGTAGAGTTCCTGAACAGGGCAGCGGGAACCAATGCCGAAAACGGCCGCAACGTAGAAGAAATGCCCTTGGAGCAGGAAGCGGCTTAGCCAAGGCAAGCCTGACAACCTGCTAATCCATTATGCAAAGCTCCTGACAGAGATTTCTGTCAGGGGCTTTTTCTCGTTTCATGACCACTTCAGAACCATAAGAAGGAGAGAGAACAATGACTTTGATCCAGATGCCGATAACTAAGACGCCGAGGTGCTCGGTCTGCCAGTATGCGATGTCACCAGAAGAGGTCTCCACGATCTGCGACCTGTGCCGCGCCGAGAAGGACGCTTGCACCGCCGACAGCGCCGAAGACCGGCCATATGACCCGATGGAAATGCCAGGACTGACCGCTTCCGAATTCTACAAGTGGGTCGACGTGATCGACACGATGGTCACTCCTGCAGGTATGCCAACTGAAATGGAGAGGTGCTCGAAGGCCACGGTCGTTGAGAAGTGGCGGGCCGCCTACAGATCTGACGAAGAGCGCATCAAGGAACTGTACGAAGAGTACGGCATTCCCAAGAACACGGCGCTTGTTAGGGTCATCGGCAGGGACAGCGAAGACGATCCTAAGTACGACCTCAATGCGGACGGCGGATTCTACAGCGATCATTTTCACATCCGCACGCCTGAAGGCGCGGAGACAGAGGCGTACACGGCCGCCCAGGTGGATCGCATCGCGAGAAACCGCAGGATTGACGGGGAAGAGGCCCGAAGGGCTGTCTGCAAGGACCCACAATGCACGGCCGAACCTGCCCGCAGGCGCGACAACCAAGCCTATCGCGGCCCCAGCAGGGTGAAATATGGCCCCGGTGAATCCAAGAGCAACCGCCTGCTTAAGCTCAGGCGCGAAGCTCAACCCGAGTCAGAGGCGCATAGGCCCATGACTAACGGAAGCCACTTTTACACCGACCACTTTCACATCAGACATGCCGACGGCACGATCGAGCCAGAACCCTGGACGCAGAAGCAGGTGAACAGCCGGACAAACAGGCGCCGCAATGCGGGTGAGACAGTCTCGATGTGGGTATGCAGGCTGCCGAATTGTGACAAGGAACCTAAGCGCAGAAGGCACGCGAAGGCGTACCAGGCCGCATAACAGTTCAGATTACTTATTGAAGCTCGATGGCAAATTCGCCATCGGGCTTTTTTATTTTGAGTTCGGCGCAAAGCGCCGGGAAAGGGACAACCCACATGAACAAGCAGATCAAGACGGCGAAGGTTTTCGACCTGGCTTACATCGGTCAGGCGGAGGTCAACGAGGGTAGCGGCGACTGCCTCGCGCTGGGCATCGGCTCCTACGGCGACACCATTGCGGTCGTCGAGGACTACGCCTCGCAGGCTCTCTCGATGCTCCAGATGGCGATGGACGACAACCCGCAGGGCTACGTCTCCATAGTCACGCTGACCGGCGAGGCTATTCAGGAGAGGGCCGAGATCGACCGCCTCTCCGCGATGGCGGGCAGGCATATTGACCTTGCCATCAAGGGCATCTACTCGGTGCGCTTCCTTGACGCTGATGAGAACAGGGTCAACGTCAAGAACAGCAGGCGCGGCGACACGCAGGTGTCCAGCGAGCCCCGCTTCCGCTTGGAGGTCAGCACGGACTTCTACTGCATCTCCTGCCGCAATACGGGCAAGTAGGACTGCCGGCGCAAGATAAACGCTTCCGCAATGGACGAGATCCTGATGGACGGGCGCACAATGACGATTGCCGACTGCCCCGAGTGCGGCAACATCATGACTCGCGCGGGCAGCATGAAGATTCGGCGCGAGACCCACGGCGGACTCTCCGAGCGCAAGCTCGTCTTCGAGGCTCCGGAGACCGCCCACTGCTTCAGCTGCAAGCAGCAGAACAGGATGATCTGGGCCAGGTCGGTCAGGAAGTCGGACGACCAGCCACGCCCTTCCTATCGGGGTAACTGCGTGCGCTGCCTGGGTATGGTCGGAAGGCCCTGGACTCACACCAAGATGGTGCCTGTAAAGAGGCAGACGCTCGAGAAGCTCGTCAACACGGCGAAGGAGGCGGAGGACGCGCTGTACCAGCGACGGATGGCTGAGGCGCAGCGGCGCAGGTCGGAGTTGTCGGAATCGGAGATACGCAACAGAATCGCATAATCAGAATTTTCTAAACAGTGAGGACTCCCGGGCAATTCGCCTCGGGAGCCCTCTTTTAGTTACTGAAGAATTGCCCCGATGGGACAGAAAGGTGATAGCGAGATGCTGGCTACCCAGGAGATGAAGCAAGTAGAGGCCGACATGGACATCCTGTACGGTCCGAGGAAGGACGTGGACATGGCTGATGTGCTGACGACATTGCCCGAGAAAAACAACAGGGAGACCGCGAAGGTCGAGAGGAACGGGTTGGCGCCCTCTGCGGAGCGCGACACCTCTTATGACCGCCCGAATATCAGGGCTGTCGTGAGCATGGAGCTGAGGATGTCGGCTATTCGCCAGTGCCTTCGCAGGCTCGCCTACGAGGTGCAGGAGATTGAGCCGTCCGACGAGGTGCCGGCGCGCAACCGTGCGCTGATGGAGATGGGCAAGAGGCTTGAGCCGCTGGTAAAGGAGCTGATGCGCGAAGACGGCTGGGAGATCACGGACGAGGGTTTCGTGGAGTTGCCGCATGGCAGGGTGATCCTAACAGGACATCCTGACGGCGTGGCGACACATCCTGTCCTCACTGACGGTAGGCTCGCGATTGCGGAGATCAAGACACGCTCCGTGAGCGCGGCGAACTACGCATGGGACGCTGGCGTGGAGAGGACTCACCCGGAGGCTGTGGAGCAGGCGTCGCTGTACAGCATGGCGTTGCAAGGAGAGGTTCAGGCCGTAGTGGTCGTCACGATGGCCCGCGACAGCGGCGAGTACCGCGCCGAGCGGATACCTGCCGAGCGCGTGGAGGAAGCCTACAAGACGGCCATGCAGCGGGTCGACGAGATAAGCCAAATGGTGCGCCAGGGCGGTATTCCAGAGCCTGAGTTGCCGCAGGGACACTTCAAGTGCCAGTCCTGCCCGTTCAGGACGCTCTGCGGAAACGCAGAAGTCCCCCCGAAGACAGGCGAGACCGGGCTTTCCGACGACGAGCTGAACGAGCAGATACAGATCTGGGTGGAGTCGAACGCGTCGGCACCCAAGTCGAGCTCGCCCGCGGTGAAGGCAAAAACTGCAGCGTCTAACGCGCTGAAGGCGCACATGATCGCCACGGAGGACTTCGAGCTCGAGGTTGATGTGGAAGGTGTGACCTATGTGCTGAAGCGGTCGGAGTCCCCGAAGCTGGACATCGATCTCAAGGCGTTCAACGAGATGGTTCCGCCACAGATCCGGGAGCAGGTGGTTATCGAGAACAGCAGCAATCGCCTAAACATCAGGCCGAAGCGGCGGGTCGCCTAACCAGAAATGACTACGGGGCAGGCAGCCTTATCGGTAGAAAGAAGGGCTGCCTTGCCAAATTACATACGGGGGACGCCCCAAGCCGGAAAGGGTTCGGAAGGCATCGCTGTGCACAAAGGACGGCGGTGCCCTGCCGAAATACATGAAGAAGGAAGGCAGTCCTATCGGTAGAAAGAAGGGCTGCCTTGCCGCAACAAACAACGGGGGACGCCCCAAGGTCGGAAAGGAACGGAAGGCATCGCTGTCCACAAAGGACGGCGGTGCCTTGCCGTAAATCAGCACGGGAGAGGCCCGGGCCGAAAAGGAAAGGCCCCTCTCAACATGCCGACGCTGAGAGGGGTTTCTCTTACGTCTGCGCTGCGACACGCAAAACCATAAGAGGAGAGGATTCAATGATAGCACAGTACCAGAACCAGGAACCGGTTGATCTAAACCTATACCGAAGACTCAAGGAAATGCGGCGGACAGGGCGGATCAGTGACGCGGATCGAGTCGTGTTCTTCGCGCCTGACGAGCCTGTCAGATTGTACAGCGGATTTGGACACGGAGCGGACGACGAGACCTTCAACGGCATTGCGGCCGCGAACTTCCGCGCCCTGAATCCAGGGCTGGCAGGACGATAAGCGATGGATATTGCCAAACGGCAGATACAGGATTTCTCAAAGTCAATCCTAATTGTGCTGGCGCAGAGTCTTCCGACCTGCCTGGTGGTTCTAGGATTGCTATCGGCGGCGGCGGGATGGGGATTCTGGGACATGCTCAACGACATGTTTCTGGAGTCGCAACCCATCTCATCGCTATTGGAAATGGTTGTAAGCGATTAGCTGGGCGCTGCGTGGCGTTCGGCTTGAGACGTTTCCGGTAACTCTCGATGTTGCCGGTGCTTGAAGTTCATATTTAGAAAGGTGATGTCACGTGACTGAACAGAATAACGACCACGGGTTGGACATGGATTTTCTGTCGGAGGAGGTCCTCGCAGAGCTGGACAAGGCTCTTGACCCCAGCTTGGTCAAGAGCTACGAGGGGCCGGGCGGCAAGAGGTTGTCCTACATCGAGACGCACACCGCGATCTCGAATGCCAATCGCATCTTCAAGCCCGCGAACTGGGGTCCTCGCGTGCTGGAAGGCCCGACGCTGCACCATATCAACATAACTGTCCCGGGTACGGGGGAGATCAAAGAGGTACACGAATACTACACGGCGCGCGTCGCCATTTACGTGTACGGCAGGTTCATCTCCAGCGACGAGGGTTTCGGTGAGGTGGACACGATCAACGAGGGTACGCAGTCAAAGATGATGCTCGGGATGCACGAGAAGGCGCGCAAGGGTGCGATCTCTGACGGCATCAAGAGGGCGCTTCGAGTGCTGGGCAAGCAGTTCGGCAACAGCCTGTACGGCGGCGACAGCCGTGGCGATAGCAGCGCGGCGAGCGGTCCTGCCTGCCCCAAGCACGGAGCGGGGTCGCATGTGCGTCCTAGCAAGAGGGGTGACGGTTACTTCTGCGCCCACAAGGACACCAGCACCGAGAGCGGCTACTGCGACTACACGCCTCGTGAAGAGAGCGAGACGCCGTCGACGCGGGAAACGGCTTCCTACGCGGGCGGCGGTGGTGGCTACGGCGCGGATGGCTACGATGAGAGCTACCCGGGCGCTGACGACGATTGGCCGTCCGACGCCCGCGCGTCCGGTCCCACGAGGGAGCAGCTCCTGAATGAGTACATCAGCCTCGGCGCAAAGCACAATGCGCCGTGTGAGCAGTTGTACAAGAGCTTCGAGAAGAAGTACGGCAGGTCGCTGGACGACGCCACATACGAGGAGCTTACGCAACTCGTGGAGCAGGGCCGCAAGGTCGGGACCCGCGAGGCATAGAATAAAAGGGGCGAGCTTACATGAGCCCGCCCCTTTTTGTCCCCATCAGATTGGAGGTGGGAACTTTCTCATGGTGAAGGACATCTTTTTTGCGTTGTGGGGCATGCGGCAGTTGACGCATTGGGTCTCTTTTGCGTTCTGGTATTATGCGATCTGTTCCCGTGGTGTTGGGCCGGAGGAATTGGCTCTTTTTTGCGTTCTAGCACCGGCGATAGTTGCCTTCACCTAAGCACGCGACCAGAAGAACCACCAGGGACGTTCATCTGACGATTCGACAGGCGCCGGCAGGGCGTACGACATCCGGCTTACGATAGACTGCGACTGCACCAGCAGGGTTTCAAGCCGGTCTTTACTCTGGCGAGCGTCCGTCAATGCCTCCTCTAGTCGTGCGTTGTCTTTCAGCGCAGCCTGGAGATGAACGTCCAGCATACTTTCGCCATCTGGACCAGAAGTATCCGGCTCGATTGCAGATGCCAGCGCTTCCCTGATCCACTCCTGCCTCAGCTTTCCGGATGCTTCGACGGCACTGTCAATCGCGTCGTACATGGGAGGCTGAACATAGACAGGAATCCGCCTCGACTGTCCTTTTGGCATACGCGACACCTCTCCGAATAAGTATGTTTGGCACGGCTTTAGCACTCCGACGGGCCAACTTCGTGCTGAATCCGGGTCTGAATTGACCCAAGTTGTGCTGAGGTTGGCACACGCAAAAAACCCTTCGCCAATTTCGCCTGGATCCCTCTATCTTCGGTATCGAGAGATGCTTGCAGTCCACATCGTCTGTCCTGTAAACTGAATAAAAGCGCCAACCAGATCCTTCTCGCACTTTGGGCAGCTGATGACTTTATCGGTGGGAGTAAGTGTGAATCTGAGTTGGAGTTTTTATGCGTACTGCAGAAGCTATTGAGATGTTCCTGATGTCGCGGCGTGCTCTTGGGCTGACGCCAAATACGATAAGCACATATCAGTGGGCACTGGGTAAGATGCTGAAGGTCTTTCCTGACGAGCTGCCAGGCTCGCGTCGGGACATGTATCAGGTGCTGGAGAGGCATTCCAACCTTGCCTCCGATTCTCTCCAGGGTCTTTGGCGAAAGCTGCGGACATTCTGGATATGGGTCGAGGATGAAGGCATCGCGGAGAACTTCATGGCCCGCATCCCTGCCCCACCCAGAAGGACCAAGCTTCCTCGGACTCTCACTCCGGACGACACGGCCAAACTCCTTGAATCGGCGGGGTGCGAGCGTGACTATGCCGCAATTGTGCTGCTGCTCGACACCGGCATGCGCGTCGGCGAGCTGGCATCCATAACGAGGCGATCCATCAAGCCAAGAGGAATAGTTGTCTCTGGCAAGACCGGCGACCGGATGATTCCCGTGACGCCTGACGTGCTTGATCTCGTTTCGGCACAGGGAGAAGACGAGCTGGTATGGTGCTCCGTGAACGGAGGCACGCAGCTGAGCACATCAGGTATGCAGCAAATCGTTCGCAGGAACATGCGTCAGGCTGGCTTCCGTCCCCCGAAGCTCGGGCCCCACACGCTACGCCATACCTTCGCGGTGCAATATCTCCTGAACGGCGGCGACGTTTCTACCCTTCAGACCATCCTCGGCCACAGCAAGGTACAGAGCACCATGATTTACGCGAGCATGAACATGACCTTGGTTGCTGAGCAGCATCACAAGTTCTCGCCGATGGCGCAGTTTTCAATAGCAGATTGGCGAACGTGGTCCTGACCGCTCAAAATGGCGGCCAGCGACGCGCCGACGTATGGCCTGAAACGCAAGAAGGGCGACGGTTTTTAACCCTCGCCCTTCTGTACTCCTGTTTCGGCTTCGTTACTCAGGCTGAGCCAGCACGTAGTAGCTGTGCTCGATCTCTTCGTGGTATGCCTCGGGTAGTCGCGCCCAGTCGTGAATGTCCACGATAATGGGTAGGTCTGATTCATCGAACGCCTCGCGTAGCCTGGATATGACATTGACGCTCACAGGCGTCAGGTCGGGAGTCCGAAGCACAAGGTCAAGGTCGCTGGCGTCGTGATTGGAGCCGTCAACGCGACTACCGTAAGCCCATACCTCTATCTCAGGCGATTTTCGACTGATTATGTTGTCCACCTGTGCGCGATAATCTGGGGGGAGATGCAGGTCATTACTCATCAGTTTCAGCTCCTATCACCTCGGCGATGCGCCTGGCGTCTTCTATGAGGGGCGGCAGCACCGTGAGCGCCTCCTCCGCAAACTCCCTGCCGTAGCGGTGGGCAATCGTGTTGTGATGGTCCCTGTAATTCAGCCACTTGCGGCACTCGTTCAGTGAGATCAGGTGCAGCCTTGCAGCCTCTCGGAAGACCTGTCTGAAGGTGAGATCACTCACCTGCCTGACCGTTGCGAAATACGGCCTGAGCCGCCTTCGCAGCAGCGTTGCGGTAAGCTCAATCACCACCTGAAACTCGTTCAAGCACGCGCCTCGGTACACGTCATATATAAGCTCGCCAGGCTCCTGTTCGCGCAGACCTTCGAAAGCAAGCTGCAATGTATTGACGCTTCGCGTGAGGTTATCCGTGTTGATTCTGGGCATAGCCTCTCCTTGTTGAAAGATAATATATTACCTGCGAATGGGCACGCGCCGTAGCCAAGCTATTGTAATCCGTCACTCGACTGAAGCTGTGCCTCGTACTCATACCAGTTCGTTTTACTTACGACACAAAAGAGGTGAAAACCACAGCGATTGTCAACAAGACCCACCTGACATATCATAAAGGGATAGGAGAACGAAAATGATTGATATATACGCAGTCGTCGCATTAGTCGGCATCATGATAGGCTTCATCACCGTCATCGGCGTGGTGATCGGAACCATGTTGTGGTTGAGGTCCGACATCAAAGCCGCGAAGACTGAGATGAAGTCGGACATATCTGAGCTGAAGTCGGACATGAAGTCGGACATATCTGAGCTGAAGTCGGACATAAAGGCCATTGACGAACGCCAGCGCCGCATGGAGAACGACATCTCTTTCATCAGGGGCGCGTTGGCAGTAGCCATACCGGGATTCAAGGAAGGGATGGAAGAGCTGGTTGCCGAGGCATCCGAAGAAGAGAGCGTCAGTGAAGCGGTTGGCGACTAAGACCGGCACAATTCAATAAGACAGCCTGAGATCAAGGCCCCGCAAGGCATCCTGCCGGCGGGGTTCTTTATTTAACAACGTAGGTGGTCCAGTCATCCCTGTTGTGTCGTAAGTAAAGCGAACTGGTATCAGACGGTTCGCACTCTGAGCGGCATCGCTACTTTTTGTGCAAACTGTAACCTCAAGTACCCATTTCTGTGCAAACTAGAGATTTTGTACAAAGCTACATGGTATTATGGCTGCCTGATGAGTCACAAAACGGAGCTAACGCGATGGGCTACGGGCATGCTATATATCTAGACAAGGACTTCAACCGAGACGCATTCGCTGCCGCCGCCACAGACGTAAGGACGCTCATCAGGCGAGTGGAAATCAGTCTCGTGGGTCCCTGGGGCAGACCCAACACCCTACCGATTGTTGAACACGACCGCATTATCTTCAACGGTGTGAATGGCAGTTGCACATGCTCCGGATACGGTCCGCAGGACACTGCGCCTTGCCCACTCGACTGCTTTTCAGGCGGATCTTATCTGAACGAAGCCACTGCCGGCGGCTTTTGGATGGATTTCAGGTCGGGAAGACCTCTGGAGAGCATCCATCGCAGCAATGCGTGGTGGTTCGATTGCACAACTCGTCGCAGGCCCTTTGACAAGATGGCGATGCTTGCAATGATAGCGTTGAAACACCACCTCGGTGATTCGGTCGAAATGTCTTCCAAGGGCAGGTGGGCTATCGAGTGGGGAGCGGGCTATGATGGGCTCTTCGGAAGGCAATCTCGACGGTCGCCGCAACGGGCTGTTGAGATCTATGAGCATGTGTTTCCTGAGCGCGCCCCCGTGCAGAACATCCTGAATCGGGAAGGCGCGTAGTCGCGAATTCTGGATGCAACATTTTGCCCCCTTTTGTTGCATCCGGCCGCGCCCTGCCTACCTGAGACCTCTCCTTAAACCTGACAACCTAGGCCCGATATGCAACAATATATCGGAGAGAGTGTTGCAGAGAGTGAACGGGGGAAATATGACTACTACGGCAGTCGCTCGCCGGCGCAGGCCGCGCGGACTACATCCGAAGCGAACCACGCAGGAGCTCCAGGTAAAGAAACTGCCTGAGTACCTCGAAGCAGGTGAGGTCAACGCCATCATCAGGGCCGCGGACGATCCCAGGGCGCGTCTTCTGATGCTGGAGCAGTGGCGAGCCGGTCTGCGAGTCTCTGAGGCCCTGGCGCTAGAAGTCGCTGACCTCTCGCTCGAAACCGAGCGGCCGACGCTCAGGGTGCGATCCGGCAAGGGTAGGAAGGCCAGGGTCGTGCCCGTTCATCCGGAGCTGGGGGCTGCGTTCTCGACGACTCTATCGTATGGCAGCCTCTCGGAAGGGCGCATCATCGATGCACACAGGACGACGGCCTGGCGCTGGGTGCAGAGGGCGGTGCATAGAGCCGAGCAGCTCGGCGCGATACCGCTGGGCCGCGAGGTCGGCACTCACACCTTCCGTCACAGCTACGCCCGGCACCTGCTGATGAACGGGATACCCCTCAACTACTTGTCGCGCTGGCTGGGGCACAGTTCGATCCAGACCACGCTAGTCTATCTGGAGCTTGTGCCGGACCCATCGGGGAGCTTGGCGATGGTTCCCTGAGCATAGGGGTGAACTGTAACTAACCTTCACTTAGGAGTGTAGATTTGGAATCCTTGAATCCTGTATGTGACTTGCTCATCCATAGAAAGCGGCAGGATATTGCGGACTTATTAGCAGAAGCAAGTATCGAGTTTGAATACCTCGATATGGGCTTCAGTCTGCAACATGACACCATTACAGATCTGGTACATGCGGCTGTCTATGCACCAATTTCCGCATATGACCAGCTATTAGCTCTCTCAAGCGAAGATAGTGGATTAATCTGGAGTGCGATTGAAGACGTCTGGCCAAATGTTGAAGGTAAGCAAGCGGTGATTGGGTATGACTTCAGATTGTGGACCAAATCGTCCGCAGTAACGGACTACAAGGATGAATTTCTTAGCAAAGAGTTCGAGGTCCCTAGCCTTGATAAGTTACCAGTTTCAGCACCCATTTCAACAATAATTCAAGAACGATTGGATGAGGTGCAGCTGTGTTTTTCCCAAGGAGCTTATCTCTCAGTCGTTCTCCTAAGCGGAAGTATTTTGGAAGCAGTTCTATTGGGCGCAGCTGAGAATAACCCAAAAGTGTTCAACCAGTCACAGTCCAGCCCGAAAGAAAACGGCAAGGTCAAAAGATTTAGCAATTGGCACTTGTCTGACCTGATTGACTCGGCTCACGAAATAGGACTGCTAGAATATGACGTGAAGGTGCTAAGCCACCAACTGCGCGATTTCCGGAACTTCATTCATCCACATAAGCAGATAGAGTCCGGCTTTAGGCCTGATAAACACACCGCCACGATCTGTTTTCAGGTTCTTAAGGCTGCCCTGGCGAGTATCTCAGGCAGCCGCTAGAGGGGGCAACACTCGGGATAGCATCTGTGATCGAGCGCCGGGCGTCTTCGCGGTCATTCAATGACCTTTCCGAATGATTCCTTCGGCTACAACGGTTTTCGCGCCGATCGGTGTGAAACCGGCGCAAATCGGCTAGGCCCAGCTCCCCTCTGACCGCAGCTCGTCAACGCGCTCCTCTGCGCAGATGTAGCAAATCACAACGCCCATGTGTTGAAACTGCTGACGAGGCGTGCCAGGCTTGCCGCAGGCTTCGCACTCAGTCGGTACTCCGTCGCCGGCGCCGATCTCCTCAAGATCCTGCCAGGTCAGAACTGTCTTTGCAGTGTTGGGGTCAGTGCTCAAAAGCCATGTCTCCGGATTAGGTCAAGTCAGTTCGATTATCCGGTTAGCGAATACCGCTTTCCAGTTACAGACGGCTCCGCGGCAAGATGCCGCCGCACAGTGGACACTAGCTCGGTGTCCAGACCCAGAGCCGTACATACCGCGTCGTCGAGTGCTCTACGTGTATTGCAAGAATCCATCTGCTGCAATGGGAGAAACGAAGCCTCTGAATTAGAGTCATAGGCTCCGGATAGTAGTCGAAGCGATTCTGACTCCTTTTCGTCAAGCCCAGGGACTATCAAATTTCTGAGATCGTCTAATGAGAACTGGGAATAGGATGGAACTCTAATACTCCGATTGCCCAGGAGGGCCAGTATCCCAATCGTCGAATTCAGATAGACACACAGCGCTTTCTCTGCTAATTCGACATCGTCTTCACTTAAACTCGGCCGGCAAGGCACCCATGCCGACCCTACCACTGGATTATCCAGCCTGACAGCCAGCGTTCTGACAGTATTGAGTCTCACTCGTGTCGGCAGCAGCAATCTCCCTCGCTGCTCCCAGTATTTCTTCGCCAAATGTACCTTCGCTGGCTTGGCCGTTATGTGGGTGTCCGGCTTGGCCGACATCGACTGAGCTACTTCCGAGTTGTGCTGCCATAAAGCCACTCTTGCTTCCGCATCAGGCAACGACGCTTTTACGAAGGCATCACGGATTCTTTGCCCTGCTGGCCCGACAGCAGCAAGACTACTCAATGGCACGACGCCGAACAGTCGCCCCTCCTTTAGCTCGACAAACTGTTGGCAGAGATATGGAGACAGGAATTGCACAGCGCCCCAGTCGCCACTTGCTATCCTACTTGAGGGCCATTCCTGCACCGTGCCCATTTCACCAAGTGAATCATTTGCGATAGCCTGAGCGACACTAACCGCGCCCGTGGGAGTTGATGGGTTGACGACGAGCTTTACGACACGAGTTGGTGGCTTCGGCTGGCTTGAATCTGTCCATAGCCGGCAAACGATCAATATCTCCCCGATACTGGTATTTTCTGAGAAGTAGATGCGCCCAGGGTCGTGTGAAACGATAATCGTTTCGACGTGATAGTCTCTGCCCAGAAAGCGACGTATGTCGCGCGCGGAAGCGTTCGTCGTCGTGACCAACGGAAGAATCGCCGCGATTGTGCCCTGTTCACGTTTACGGATGAAATCCGCTAAGACGATGAAGCCAGCCGAGTTGCCGGACAAATGGACAGGCTTATTGGCAAATAGCTGCTTCTCCCGCGCCTTGATCTTCCTTTCGTCCGCTCTGCTGAACTGGTCGTGTCGCAGGCTGTCACGGGTAAACGGCGGATTCATTATCACGATGTCCGCAGGGTCGGCGTGTGCCATCCGTTCTCCGCTCTCTATCTGAGAGACGGCCTGCACCGCACCCGGCCAGGCCATCATCTTGGGTTGCTGGTCAAGGAACTCCAGTGAACCGAGATAGGCGTCACCAGTATCGTCCACTCCAAGAAAGGCTCGTCCTATCTTCATATTCTTGAAGCGGGTCGTTGGAGAGAGCAATCCAAGAGTGGTCGCAGCCATGTGGGTCGCAGTAAGATTGACATCGTAGCCGGACATCACCTCTTCAATGAGCGCCTGTGCCATCGTGTTATCGTCACGAGAGTCCGGGGACAGGTCCCGAATGCGCTCCGCAGCAGCCATGAGCAATGTTCCAGTGCCACACGCCGGATCAGTGATCCTAAACCCCGCGATAGACTCAGGGTCGCTCCAGTCACACATATCATCCGTTATAGCGAGAGACGCCAGTAACGTCGCTGCTGCGGTCGTCGTGTAGAATGACCCGTCGTAGCGTGCGGTGTCCAGTACAGTATGGAAGATTCGCCCCAGCAAGTCATGCCGTAATCCGCTTATGTCCCTGGTAAGTGTAAGGGCAGCTTCACCCGTTTCCCGAATTGCCGCGGTGAATGCTGAATCATGTGGACATCCATTTAATGCGCTTTGCGCCGTCGCAAATATAGGCTTGTAGTCAACCGCAAGCCACAGGTCCCAAGCCCCATCAAAAGCTCCTATTGGATCGGTGTCCCTGACGCACTGCTGCGCCATCATAGGCGGCCAAGCGCCGACGAATGGAGTCCCCTCGGGCTGCCGGCTATCGAACTCTGGCCGGAGTTCGTTGCGGTGGGAATCGAGCCGCGAGTGAAACATCATGGCAGTAGTCACTACAAGCATCGCCCTTTTTGCGGCTTGGTTCCATAGACTGCCGGATTGTCCCGCCAATCTAGTTGATTTGCCTTGTGGGAGGTCAAGTGACCGGGCGATTTCGCGCTTCTGAGCTTCACTCAATCGCCCAACAGCCCTATCTAGGCTTGCGGACAGGGCCACAGCCGCGAGGTCTGGATTACCTAACTGCATAGGAGCGAGCTTGATGATGGAAGCCATCTCGCTGAGATCGGCATCAGACCATCGCGCTCTAGCAGCAGGTACAAGATTGGCCGGATTCCGTATAGTCCAGAGCATGCGGCTATCAGCTATCTCTTCCTGGTTGGCTATGCCATCTGGATAACAGATTGCAATGGCGCAGTCCGCGTTCCTTCTCTTTAACTTCCTGTCTGCATCCCCGATGGCCTCGCGTTTCTTTGCGGCGCTCTGCCCCTGCTCGGCTTCGAGCGCGATCTTGACAGGACCGATATGGACTTCTACATCCATCCATCCACCACCGGCTTGTCTCTGCTCTTGCCGGGCGTCGATCCCGTGGTTCTTACGCAGAAGGTCGGCAAGCCACACGTTCAGGGTGTGTTCATGCTCTGGCTGGACCATCCATCAATCCTTCCTTTATTGCCATTGAGCGTCTGAAACTTTGGGATGGATTGTACAGCATGCTATGGCTAATCCTAACCTGTATCCTCAAGGTCCTGCTTCAAGGTGCCTTCATTCGAGTACTTCTGGGCTGGTTGCGAGGACAATCGGACTCTCACGAGCGGCCAAGCTCCTGACACACACGGCACCCATGTCCGTGACCGCAACTTCCAAGCACGTCTTCGTCGGCAACCCACTTCTCTACTACCTCGTGAATCTTGCGGATCTCGATGTCCAGGTACTTTAACTTGCCATTGTCCAGATCGTGCATCATCGTCCGGACAGCTTCACCTATCTTGCAAAGGTCCTCAAGCCTGACGTTGACAGTCTTCTCCTCTTTCATAATCGACGGCTGCCCTCCTTCCTGGCCGCTAGGTGCCTTGTCGCCGTAGATGGGCTCCAGTGCCGGCCCTGACAGATTGTCTCTTCTTCTCCGCCACGCTTGCCTGAGAGATTCAATAGGCGTGTTTTCATCACACTCGATGCCGAATGTGCCAAGCGTTTTCAGGGCCGCCTCGAACACTCTGTCATCTCCGGCGTTCAACGCCTCAATCAGACAGGGAATGGCGCGCTCGTCGCCAAGCTGTGCCAGCGCCTCGATCGAGTCGATGTTGACCAGGGACTCATCACCGTGTTGGCGTCGCAGGCAACGCTGCATATGACGTACCAGCGGAGGGGAGTCGTCAAACGCCAGAATGGCCCATGCCGCTAATTGGGACGCATTATGGACCGGGTCCACGAGGGCGTCGATGAAGTGGAACAGGATGCTGTCGTCACCCATGTGCACCAGCACGCGCGCTGCGGCCGACCTGATGTGACCATTGAAATGGACAAGACTGTCTGCGAGAAAAGGAAGCAGTTCGTCCTCTCCCGCGATTCCAAGGCGTCGCATTGCCTCTGTCATCGTCTCTGTGTCTTCGTCAACCAACTTGCTTACGAGTTCGGCTTTAGCTAAAGCGTGTGTCTTGGGATCGTAGTCTCCCCACATCAATCTCATGGCGGCCAATCCATACAGCTTGTCGACGAAGGTTCGCGCCGGTCTTCAATCCGAGTCTGTAAAGAGAACAGTCGGACATAATATCCAGCATAGCAGAGGACGATGGCCGGACATGAAGTTGCCGGACCCGCCGAGCCTGCAGACTTCAAAGGACACTGGCGCTTACAATCGAGAATACATGAACTATACGGGCGGAGGTGAAACTGCCACAGTGAGACGGCGTTGAGGGTCTGCTATGGCTGCGCGTCCAGAAGAGAAAGTGTACTGTGAGGAATGAAGGGGAATTTGCAAAGGGGATTTGAGGTGTGATCTGTGAGGAAGGATCGGTGTGATCCCCTGTCCACTCATCCGCGAGCTGTATTGCTTCTAGCAAACGAATGGATCGGCTGGGGTGTGAGGTAGGGTCGCTGTGATCCCCTGTCCACTCATCTGTGAGCTAAATTCGTCTAGCAAACGAATGGATCGACCCTGGGGGAGTAACTGTGAGCAGAGCTAGGTTGAATAGCCTCTGCCGTATCTCCGTATGGCCACCGATGTATCTTGCGCCGTCAGGTCTCTCATAGGGGAGAATTTTCGGTGCTGGCTTGCCACGACGGAGTTTGACATGTCGACGTAAATCATTGTCGTTTCCACCTTGGCGTGCCCCAAGATTTTCTGGAGGCTGAAGACATCGCCTCCATTGCGAATGTACTTAACTCCGAAGGTGTGCCGGAGCGTATGGGGACCGATCTTGGGCACATCAAAGCCCGCTCTTCGCATAGTTCGACGCACCACGCTTTGCAGGCCCCATCTTGACAAGCGGCCCTTGTGGCCAATCCAGGGGCCCCTACGATCACCCTGCTTCTTAAGTAGTCTCATGACTCCGGGACTAACAGGTACGACCCGCTCACCAGTTTTGCCTTCTACATGGATTTTACTCTCGTGCAGGCTCTCGTGCAGGCTCTCGCGTGTCAATGATGCCAACTCGCCAACGCGTATGCCCGTGTCTAGCAGCACAGCCAATACAGCATAGTCTCGCTCGCTCTCAACTGCGCTAAATAGCTGGTGAACCTGGGCGTCGGAAAGGGTACGAGGCAACTTCCTGCGTGTTCGTGGAATATAAAAGTTCTTCATCAGGTTCGGTGCTATTCCTTCTTCTTCTGTCCAACGCCAAAACGTGCGAAGTCTGGTGAATAAGTCCTTTTGGGATTCAGGTGCAAGGTAAGCGTTCACTTTCGCCATGCTGGTTATGTCTCTCGACGTTAAGGGCAGCTCATCCGGAAAGCTATTTTTCATTTTGTCCAGAGCCCATTTGTAGCCTTCAATGGTCTTGGCGGTGGATCCTCTGAGTATCCTACTTTCGATAAAAAGATCGACGGCTTCTATCGTTTTCATTTACCCTCCTCAAGGTCGATTAAGTGTTCTAAATAGCACGTTTCCTCCTTTTTGCTGCTCAAAAACGAAAATTGGGTCGCTACAAAATCATTTTGCTATGAGCGACTAAATTGTTAAACATGTGTCGGGTCAATTTTCAGAATATTTATGCGAATATGGCCTGAATAACGCCTGCTTTGCAAGCAGGAGGTAAGGGGTTCGAGTCCCCTCAGCTCCACCATCCCTTGCACTACCCAACCGACCGGAATATGTTGGCGTCGCAATCCGCTGACTGCTCCCGTGTGCTGACTACTCCCATGTTATGATGCTCCTCGCACGGACTTGATCGCCACCAGCAGGCGAAATTCTCAATGACTACATCAGCCGAAACTTCCACGAAAGGAACCCCACATGAACACCACGCGAAAACAAGTCGCAGTCGTCATTGGCGCGACATCCAAATGGCAGTCGGACGGCCGCAACACTCGGTTAATCCACGGCACAGACCTCGACGACAGTGATCTGCCCGTCGGAGTGCGCTGGGGTGTAGGCGGAGCCATCGCCCAGAAATTTGCACAAGAAGGCTTTCTCACCGTCCTGACCACTCGCAATGCCGGGAACGCCGCCGCTCTGCAGGCAGCGATCGGGGAACAAGGCGGCGAGAGCATCGTCGTCGAGCTTGATCTCGCGGACCGAGACTCCATATCCAATGCGTTCGCCCAGATTCGGAAGCAGGCAGGCGACCCGGATGTCCTCGTTTACAACGCAGGCTATCTTGAGGGACGCGACCTCCCTCCGGAAAAAGAACTGCTGGAGCACATCCCCTTCGAGATGTTCGAGACCGCACAGCACATATCCAGCAGCGGCCCCTTCTTGGTCGCCAAAGAGGTGCTGCCCTCCATGCGCGAGCGAGGCGAAGGCTCATTCCTGATTTCCAACAACTCGTCGTCACTGCGGGGGAAAAAGCGGTACACCGGACAGTCGCTCTACTACCCGAGGGTGCTGATGCGGACGCTCGCGCAGGCGCTGACCGAAGAGTATTCCGAATTCGGAGTCCATGTCGCCAACGTGGTCATCGACGGCACCATCGACTCTCCCGGTACGCGGGCAATGCCGCGCTCCCAGCAGAACCCTGAACTGCTGATAAATCCCGTCAAGATCGCCGACGCGTTCTACTACTTGCACACACAGGACAAGTCCTGCTGGACCCACGAACTCCAGTTGACACCCTATCCTGTAAAGCCGAGCTTCTAACGCTCCACGCCTTACACACCCGTTCAACTTGATTGAACCGGAAGGAGTATTCAGATGGATGTCGGAATGATGATGATCTTCTCCAGCTACGGCTGGGAAGACGGCTCCGACGGTCAGATGTGGGAAGAAGAATTGCGGCTTGCCGAAATCGCGGCTGATTCGGGCTTCAACTGCCTATGGTCCGCAGAGCACCATTTCAACGACTATTCCTTCGTGCCCGACAATCTCCAGTTGATGACCCACCTTGCGGCAAGGCATCCCGGCATTGACGTGGGGACGGCAGCCGTGATACTTCCCTGGCACAACCCCCTACGCGTGGCGGAAAACGCTGCCGTTCTCGACATGTTGAGCGGTGGTCGCCTTCGGTTGGGGTTCGGCAGAGGTCTGGCGCGGCGCGAATTCGAGACATTTGGCATCAGCATGGACGAATCGCGGGAGCGCTTCGACGAAGCGGCGCCGATGATTACGAAGGCTCTAAAGACAGGCTTCATAGAGGGCAACGGGACATACTACAAACAGCCCCGCACAGAGATACGGCCCCGGCCGCAGCATTCATTCGACGGGCGCATTTACGCCGTCGCCGCGAGTGACGAGTCTGTTCTCTCGGCAACCAAACTTGGCGCGCACATTATTATGTTCGCAGACCGTCCCTGGGAAATGCGGATGCCGGGCATCGAGCGAGGCCGCGCATTGCACCGCGAATTTCACGGCACGGAGCCGCCTAATCTGTTGCTCACCGAATTCGCTATATGCGGCACTGATCTTGAACAGTGCGAGGAAGAAGCGCGTCAATATCAGGGCAAATTCGTCGAGAGCAACTTCTACCACTACGAATTCCTTGGCGACCACTTCAAGTCCATCAAGGGCTACAACGCCTATCAGGAAAAGGCTGAAATCGCACGTTCGGCCGGACTCGAAGGAGCGGTCGAAGGCTTCATGAAGGCGGCAAGTTGGGGCACACCTGACAAGATTCTCAGAGGCCTTGAGGAACGCAGGGCAATTGTGGGCGATTTCGAGTTGAACGTCGCCTTCCGATTCGGCGGCATTCCGCTCCCAATTGCGGAGCGAAGCCTGAAGCTCTTCGCCAAGGAAGTCCTACCCATCCTGAAGGGGTGGTAGCGAAGCAACTACTGACGTAGAATCAATTTCGGTTGATCTTAGGAGTTCTTGACTAATGAGCCAATCTGATATGTCTCCATTTCGAATTCCTCCGAGAAGGGGGAGCAAGCCTTCTGATCCCGAGAGCCTTTTCAGCAGCCTCAGCGGACGATCCTCTAATGTTCAATTTCTGTGGTCACACCAGGCTGATGTATTGCGAAGTTGGTATTCCGAGCACGTAGAAACTTCAGATTTGGCTTTAGAGTTGCCGACTGGAACTGGGAAGACCCTTATCGGTCTGCTTATCGGAGAATTCGTCCGACAAACTAAGGAAGAGAGAGTTGCGTATCTCTGCCCGAATCGCCAATTGGCTCACCAGGTGGGGGCATTAGCCAGTGAATACTCGATTGATGCTCGAGTCTTGGTGGGGCGGCAGAATGAGTACGCTCCAGAGGACATCAACGCATTCAACGATTCTTCAGCAATTGCTGTTACTACTTATTCTGCAATATTCAACACAAACCCACGGATCGATTCTGCAAATGTGCTGATCCTTGACGACGCGCACGCGAGTGAGGATTTCATCGCATCGTTGTGGAATCTAGAAGTAAACCGGCATGATAATCGCGACCTATATTTCGACTTGCTTGATCTGTTCGGCGACGTGATTCCTGGTGCTCAGTTATGGAATCTCAAGGACGAATCGACGCCAACAGCCCGGTCGCAGTGCGGCAAGGTACCGTCCCCGGTCCTTCACAGAAGGGTTGGACAGCTCCGAGACTTTCTAGATTCATCTCTTGTAGAGACGGACTTACGCTACCCTTGGCGGATGATCCGTGACCATCTGGCTGCTTGCCACGTGTTTATTACTTGGCCAACCATCTCAATAAGGCCCATGACGCCACCCACATTCGTCCATCCACCGTTCGCGTCTGCCCGTCAACGAATTTATATGTCGGCAACTCTTGGAGAAGGCGGGGAATTAGAAAGGATCACTGGTATCAAGAGGATCGAAAGGTTGCCCGTTCCAGATAACTGGGAAAGAGAGGGAACAGGCCGCCGTTTTATTCTGTTTCCAGATATCGCCCTGCCATCTGAAGCTGCCAATAAAGTGGGGATTACTTTGGCGGGAGATCCCACACGTTCACTTATCTTGACTCCTAATAGATACACTGCAAATTCGGTAATTGGCGAGTTAACGAGCTTGTCGCCAAGCCCGGCTATAACCACAGCTACAGATATTGAAAATTCCCTCCAACCCTTTCTGAGTCAAGATCATGCAGCCTTAGTCCTAAGCAATAGGTACGATGGAATTGACTTGCCGGGTGACGACTGTCATTTTGAATGGATTTGCGGCTTACCTGGAGCTACAAACGCTCAAGAAGCCTTTCTGTTAAACCGGCTCGGAGTTCATTCACTTCTCAGAGACCGCATAAGAACAAGGCTAACTCAGGCATTAGGGAGATGTACTCGCAACGCAACCGACCACGCAGTTGTGATTATGACAGGTCCCAAGATATTGGACTTTTGCATCAAAAGCGAGAACAGATCAGGGTTTCATCCAGAGATTCAAGCCGAGATTCAATATGGGCTGGATGCTTCACAAGTGACGTGGCCTGGGGAATTAGTCAGTCAGGCTCAGGCATTCCTGATGAAAGACCCGGGATGGGAGGAGGTAGATTCGTGGATTCGTGAGGAGCGAGATTCCTACTCCCAGGTGGAGGACGAAGCAGCACAGGTCTTGATGACAAACGTTCAGGACGAAATAGACTACGCTGCCGCCATGTGGGTCGGCAATTACAAGAGGGCACTCGAAAAGGCCCAGTCATGTGCCGACCGCCTAGGAGGCAATGATCTCGCCGATTATAGAGCTTGGTGGTACTACTTGGCGGGGAGTGCAGCCGCAATATCTATGGAGGTTGATAAATCTTCGCATCTGGGTGATGTTGCTCGCGGTATGTTCAGCGGCGCTTGCTCTGCATCGCCAACTGCAACCTGGTTTGTAGAGGCCTCGCGGTTAGCCGAAATAGAAGTCGATGAAGAGCCACTTGCTGATTCACTGCTGCTTGCCTCTGCGGAATTAATAGAAAGGGCGATCCGTGAAGTCGGAGTTGTTGGAGGTGAATTCGAAAAACAGGCACAAGAGATGGTTGATTGGTTGGATAACAGTGAATCTACACCTTTTGAACAAGGGTTGGAGAAGTTGGGATTGTGGCTAGGACTTGATGCAAAACGCCCCACCGGAACCGGAGTGCCGGACGGAGTGTGGCCATTCGCCGAGGAAGTTTCAGTGGCGTTCGAAGCCAAGAGCGGCGAGCAACCCGACTATCAGATTTCGTTAAGTACTGCGCGGCAAGCTCAGGGACACTTGAGGTGGATAACAAGCGAATTAGACACTCCAGGTTCGACACCGATGTTTTCAGTGATTCTCTCTGATCGCACGACTATATCTTCCGATGCTCGACCGCAAACTGAATCACTGTATGTCCTCGACTTGTCCACAGTCCGCCAACTTGGACGAAAGGTGGCGTCCACGATGAGGTCACTTAGGACCGAAGCCGCCAGCACACGGAATGAGCATTTGCGAGGAGTAATCGCTCAGCGCCTCAAGGACGACGAATTGGACCCAAGGAGTATTCTGGAACTGCTGCAAGGCAAAGCATTGAGTGACTTTCCCGTAGGCCCTTGAGCCGCATTTTCACAACCGTCCTTCAATAAACGGGCGTTGCCCCCGTTAGACAACCACCACCACACAATGCTACCATCCCATCGGCGCTTGATTGCCAGCGCATAGGTACGCACAAATACCATTGGAGGACCACCCCATGACCAGCAATGCCTTGGATTACTCGATGCTCTTCAATAAGGACCTTCCGGCTCCTCCGGCTCAGTGGGAAGGCCACCCGAAGTACAACTTCATCGGCGGTCACAGCGACCCTGACTCAGTGCCTTTGGAGGGGTTCATCGAGGCTGCTGCGAATGTGTTCAGTGGCGACCCAAGGTACATTTCCATGTATAGCTTCGACGGTCCGCAGGGCATTCTCCCGCTGCGCCAGTTCGTCGTTGACAAGCTCAGAACCCATCGCGGCATCGAGATAACGGTGGACGAAGTTCTGATTACCTCAGGCTCCGGACAGGGCATCCAGATAATCAACGATGTACTGCTCGAAGAGGGCGATACGGTCATCATCGAAGAATTCAGCTTCTCCGGCGCGCTGAACTTCCTGAGACGCCGCAACGTAAACTTCGTCGCCGTGAAGATTGACGATGACGGCATTCGGATGGACCACCTGGAGGAGATACTCGAAGACCTGCGGGGCAAGGGCATCCAGCCCAAGTACATCTACACAATCCCAACCCTGCAAAATCCCAACGGCTCTGTGATGAGCATGGAGCGCCGTCATCGGATGCTCGAGCTAAGCGCCGAGTACGGAGTCCCGATCTTCGAGGACGAATGCTACGCCGACCTCGTATTCGAGGACGAGTACGAGCCTGCAATCAAGGCGCTGGACGACACAAACAGGGTGCTGCACATAGGCTCATTCTCAAAGAACCTTGGCCCAGCCATGCGCCTCGGGTACATGGTCGCCCCGTGGGAGATATTGAGCCGGTTCATTTCAGCCAAAGCCGACGCCGGCAGCGGCGTAATGGACCAACTCATAGTGGGCGACTTCTTCACAAACCACTATGACGAGCACATCCACGACCTGCGTGGGGCATTGGAACGCAAGCGCGACGCCCTCAGCAGCGCACTCCTCGAGTCATTCGGGCCGAATGTAGAGTTCGAAATACCCAGGGGCGGGATGTACCTCTGGCTCAAGTTCCCCGAAGGAGTCGATACACGCAACCTGGTCGCCCCGGCACTCAAAGAAGGCATCGCATTCAATCCGGGTCCGGACTGGTCCGCCGATCCGGAGGCAGCCGCCAACTACATCCGGCTCTGCTTCGCGCTCCCCTCAGTAGATGATATTTGGGAAGGGGTCGCAAAATTGGCGGAGGTATTCCGCAAGGAGGGCGCACTGCCCTGATCCTCCAACCCGCGCCCAAGCTCCACCGCGGCCTGTTCTCTGCAAACTAGCTATGATTCCTATGGCTTTCGCATAGTCACTGGCTTATCATTCCATTAAACAGTTGTCGCAGAAAAGTATAAAAGCCTAGGCAGGACGCTTCGCTTTGGAACTCCACGAATCCCTCTTTGCCATTGGTGCGATGATCGTCGTCGCTAAGCTGGTCGAAGGCGTATTCAAGCGGTTCGGCCTGAATTCGATCATCGCCTAGGCCACTACCGGCGTTATCCTCGGCCCCGTAACCGGATTGGTCAAGACGGGAACCGAAATCGAGATTGTCCTGAGCATCGGTATTTTCATCTTCTTCTTCCTCATCGGCTTGGAGGAGTTGGACATTCGAGGATTCTTGTCGGCGGTACGCGGTCGCCTTTTCCTCGCTGCCGTGCTGTCCGTGACCATATCGCTGCTGGTGTCTTTGGCAGTCACAACCGACTTCCCCTTCGATCTGGGACTGAACCTGGAATTCACCCAGGCATTGGGACTAGCAGGTGTGTTGTCCCTGTCAAGCCTCGGCGTTGTCGCCAGGGTGCTAATTGACGAGGGGCGCCTCACGGAGACAGTGGGAGTGCAGATGTTCACTGCCGTGATCATTGCGGAACTACTCGCCCTGTTCGTCGTTGGATTTGCCATCATTGAACACGGCGGCACTGAAGCGCACCTTTATGAGATGAATCTGACCGATGTGGCGAGGATCATAGGTGAGATTTTCTTATTTGCTGCGGCGACTTGGGTCATCTCCGCCACGATCCTTCGCAAGCTAATCGTATTGTTGCAGGGCATCCTGGATGTGCCACATCTGTCTTTCGGTTTGCTGCTGGGCGGACTCTTCCTTGTGGTCGTGGGCGCGGAAGGGGCCGGCCTTCACGGTTCCCTTGGCGCACTGCTATTCGGCGCCGCGCTTTCAACCCTGCCCTACTAGGTGCGACGCGACTTAATGCCGGGGTTGCGGGGCTCGGTTGAAGGTCTTTTCGTCCCATTGTTCTTCGCGTCTGCCGGTTTGAACCTGACCTTTGACTTCCCCTCGCTGCCTGTGGCGACGATACTGGCGCTCGTATTTTTGCCTCTTACAGGCAAATTCGTGGCAGCCTTTGCCGAAGCCTACATGTCTCGATTAGATGCTCCTTTGGCAGTAGCAGCCGGTCTCATGGCGAAGGGCGTGGCTGAGATCGCGCTGCTTCTCCTGCTGGTGCATTTGGGCGCAATCAGCGCAGGAATATTTTCTCTGCTTGTACTGGTAATGTTCGCCTACATCCTGCTGTCGCCAATTGGCATAACTTTCGCATTAAGGCGATCTGGTCACACGGAAGGAGACTTCATTAACGGAAGTAGCATTCCGCCGTCGTTGGTTCGCTTCGGGCTGGAAGGCATCAGAGTGCAGGATGTCCTCGACACTTCCCGCAGCCATCCACAGCAGTCAATTACGGTGCAGGCATTCGTGGACAACTGGCTGCTGACGGGACAGCACGACTACGTGGTCGTAAACGAAGGAGAGTTTGCGGGCATAGTTTCAGTGCCTCTGCTGCGCTACTTGCCGCATAGCGATTGGGGGAAAACCACGCTCGGCAGCGTGATCCGGGAACTGGAAGAGCCGCACGCCACACCCGACGATTACGTGGAGGATGTGCTACAGCGAATGACCGATCACTCGATTTCCGTTCTGCCCGTGAACGACGCCGAGACGGGCGAGTTTATAGGCTCCATAGCCAGCGACGAAGTCGTGGAAATGATTGTCCTCACGGCGCAGGGGCACGAAATCTAGTTGTCCTAACGCGCCCCGCCGTTTCGATGCCGCTGAGTCCTCGGTCGTCTCGACGCTAACCTACCCGCCGGTATCCGGCGACCAGCCATAAACCTTTGTCAGCGCCCCGCCCATCAGCATGGCGCGCTCGGAGTCCGAAAGTGTGTCGGTAACGCGGAACGCCTCGACGCCCTGCTCGTAGGTCAACACATTCGATGCCCGCGTCCAGTCTGTGCCCCACAAGCACCGCTCGAAGCCGAATGCCTCGAACATTCTGCCCAGCGGCTCCCAAATGTCCGGGTAGGGAAACGGCTCATGCGCCAGCGTGCAGGCGCCGGAAATCTTGATGGCTACATTGTCGAACTCTGCCATCGCCAGCACACTATCCAGTTCCGCGAACGGCTCCGGCGGCGCGGGTGGATGGCGCGGCTGGGCGAGTCCCACATGGTCTATCACAATCTGCGTACCAGGATTGCGGCGAGCCAGTTCGCGGAATATCGGCAGATGACCCGCAGCCATAATGTTCACCGGAACGCCTGCCTGACCCGCAGCGGCAAGTATGGCGTGAAGGCCGGGGTGGTCACCGTCGTACTCCCCGTAAGTAAGCATGATGCGCGCGCCCACAACACCGGGTGTGCCGGTCCATTCTGCCATGTCATCGGCTATCGTCTCCGATTCCGGGTCGAAGGGCCTGATTATGCCGAACCTGCCCGGATGCTTCGCATAGACCTCAAGCGCGTAGCTGGCGTCGAAGCGATACATGGAGTACGGCGAGACGAGCAGAGCGCCGTCCACACCGACCGCGTCCATTGCCGCCACCATATCGTCGCCGGTAACCTCATCGGGACCGTCAAGGAATCCCTGCCAGGGACGCTCAGGGCTGTTGCGCTCGTAGGCATGCACTTGTGAGTCTATTGTGGGAGTCCGATCAGCCATCGCCATTCTCCTTGTTCGATATATTCTCTGTTGTGCTCAGAATCAGCCGCTCACCATGGGATACACATGGTAGCCGCGCTGCAAGTCCAGCGGTATCTTTTCTCCCGTCCAGCTATCGCCGCCGTCAGCGCTGGCGAAGAAGTGCCCGTAGTTCGTGGTGCAGAACAGATTGTCCGGCGCCCGTGGGTCTATCGCCACCTGGAACATGCGCCCCGGCGGTTCATCGCCGATGTCCAGCCGCTCCCAGTTCTCGCCCGTGTCTCGGCTGCGGAAGAGCGCACCTGCCTCCTGAGTGTCGGATGGCGCGCCGCCACCGCCTGCGCCTGCCGCGAGGTATATCGTCTCAGGATCGTCCGGTGAGACCAGCAGGCCCCGGCAGTACGAGCCGCCGGGGAACATCTCGCCGAAGCGGATATGCTCCCAGTTGCGGCCCTTATTGCGGCTGCGGAACATCGCCACCTGCGCGATGATGAACACCGTACCGGGCGCGGCCGCGCTCACCTGAACGCCGTGCAGGTCAACGGTGTGGTTGTCGCGGTACAGCCCGTCCGTCAGCGAGTCCCACGACTCGCCGCCGTCCCTGCTCGCGATCAGCCCGCCAACCTCGACCGCGCCATAGATGTCGTCAGGCTCGGAAGGATCAGCGCAGAGGCCGATGACGCGCTTGCCCAGCGGAGGCATGTAAGTCGTAACATCCGGGTATTTTACCCGGCTCGTGTCCATCTGCTGCCATGTCGCGCCGCCGTCCTCAGAGCGCGCAACACCGCAAGGCTCATACCCTGCGTACAACACATCGGGATTGCCCGGGCGGAACGCCAGCGACCAGACATCGGCTTTCGGCGCGTCCAATGCCTCCCAGTGCTCCCCTCGGTCGTCGCTGCGGTACGGCCCGTCCTGCGTGCCGGCAAAGATGACTGCAGGGTTGTCGGGATGAATCGCCAGCGCCCGCACCTGCGGATTCTCCGGCAGGCCCTTGGCAATGCTCTGCCATTCCGAATCCCCCGCAGTCCGTCGAATCATACCGCCCTGCCCGATAGCGTCGCCCTCACCCGCGATCCCTATGTAGATATGTGTCTGATGTCCATTGGTAGTCATCGGTGCGCCTCCATTTTCATTGATTCCGCCATTAAGCCATCTTTTCTGTCCCGTCCAGCGATGTCAGTTACCCCAACTCAAAAGTCTTCACCCACACGCCCGGCGACCCAACCGCGTGCTCCATCGTATTTTGCCAGCGTTCATTGCGGGGGTCTATCGCGCGCTGGCGCAGCCACTCGTCAGTCTTGGAAACGTCTGGGTCCTCCAGCTCATAAACAGTGCTGTATGCGGGCTCGCCTACAACCGCGCGATAGCGCCTGCCGCGTATGCAGCCCGGCACCTTCATGTAGTTCGGCACATAGACGCTGTTGTACCACTCGTTCCACTCCGCATCCAGCTCCGGCGGCACCGTCATGCGTCCGATTTGCAGCACAGGCGCCATCCCGCTCTGCGCCACGTCGTCCGTCACATCGGCGGGAAATATCTGCTCGTAGGTGTTGCGGATGTACGTGGTGCCAATAACCTCAGGCGATGCCCGTTTCGTCCACTCAGTGGCGTTGCCGCGCACGCTCAGGTACGCATCAGAGGTCATCACGCCGATGTTCTCCAGTTCATACATAGCCAGATGCTTGGGCGCGCCCGGCGAATCCGACTCGTACCGCGCCGCGCTCAGCACACCCGGTATGGCAAGCCGCTCCGCCAGGTGCTCCTCGTTGTACCAGCCATTGAAGTCGTCCTCCTTGTCCGCAGGCAACTCCGCCCACACCATCAGCAGGGCGCTCCCCTTCTTGTTCACCATAGTGTCAATCTCCTTGTCTGTTGCCAGTGATCAGTTGCTAGTAATCAGATATTAGCTTTCTTGAGCCAAAGGATCATGAACATCAAGATTCTCTACCCACCGAAAATCTCCGATGTTGCGTGTCAATAGCGGAATGCTATGTACTAAGGCGGTTGCAGCTATGATAGCGTCACCGAGTTCTATTCTGCGCTGTTGACGCAATCCAATAGCCCGGTCCGCGATTTCGGTAGTCAGGTGTATTACTTCGATGGATCGAAAGAACTCTTCAAAAAAGCGCTTTCGATAGTCATCCAGTCTTCGAAAGCCCAAGACTTCAATATAGCTTGCGATTGAGACAGCCGTGTCTTGTTCTTCAACGAGTTGCTGCAAGTCGGCATACTCAGGTTCTGCAGAGTAAATGACGATGTTGCTGTCCAGAAGTATCATAGCTCGCGCCCGGGCAGTGGCCGGTCTTTGCGGATCTCCCGCTGCCAAGCCACGGGGTCCGGTATTTCGGGAACTCCCCCTCTCTTGGCTATCTCTCTCAACGCCGCTGCCGCTTTCGCGCGCCGTTCCTTGTTAGTCTGTGGTTCATCTCCGTCTTCTTCCCACACGCTGATTTCAACCTCAAGCGGCACGTTCGTCTTGGGTTTGCCACTCACCCATTCCACATAGTCGTAATACTCTTCCGGATCGTGGCGAATAACAGCCTTGTAGGTGTGCTTCTTCTTTTCCATATTCCCGCCTTTGACACGCATGAATTGGGCGGCTTCAGTCAGCCGCATGTCCAGTATAGCCGACACGCAGCCTTACCTACTTACAGGATTGCCGCCCTGCTTGCTATCACTAATCATCCCCCGGCACAGGCTCCGCCACCTTCGCCGAGAAAGCCGGCATGACCTCTTCCGCGAACCACTCCAGCTGCTCAGTGATGACCGCTTCCGGCGTGCCAACCGGCTGGCTGACGCTAATTCTGTCCAACCCAGGGTACGCCTCTTCCACGCGCTTGAGATGCTCCGTAACCTCTTCCGGTGTGCCGCACAGGAAACCGCCTGTCTCGACCGCGCCCTCGATGCGCGGCAGGTCGAAGGTAGGCGCGCGCTTCGGGTCGCTCATCGCCTCAATCTGCTCTTCGCTAAGGGCGCGCACCAGCCGCAGCGGGCCGAACATCTTCAGGTTCTCCTCGAACAGCGCGGCGGCCTCGCGCGTCGCCTTCTCCTTGCTCTCGGACAGGTAGAAGTGGAAGCCGAAGCTCAGGTTCTCGCCGAGTTCCAAGTCCTCGCCCTTGCGCGCGTATGCGTCGCAGAACGCCTCCACAACACGGTGCATCGCGCCGCCCTCTGCTACGCCGCCGCCTATGATGCCCTTGATGCCGTGCTTTGCCATGAAGTCCAGCCCGCGCGGTGTCGCGCTCTGTATCGGCTGCCAGCACTCCACCGGCAGGCGCAGTGGACGCGGCACAAGCGAAATTTCCTCCAATTGGTAGCCACGATACGGCACGCTCGGCGGGATGGTGTAGTTCTTCCCATGGTGAGAGAACGATGCCTCGTTAAACGCCTTGAATATGATGTCCACCTGCTCCTCAAACAGGTCTCGGTTGCCCCCCTGGTCGAACAGCGGCGAGCCGAATGTCTCGATTTCGCGGCTATGGTAACCGCGCCCGACGCCGAATATCACGCGCCCGCCCGTCAGGATGTCCGCCGTCGCGTAGTCCTCAGCAAGACGCAGTGGATGCCACATCGGTGCGATATTGAAGCCGCAGCCGATATTCAGCCGCTCCGTGATGTGCGCCAGATGCAACGCGCTCATCAGCACATTCGGGATGCACTCATACCCCTCCGGCTGGAAATGATGCTCCGCAAGCCAGAAGGTGTTATAGCCGTTGGCGTCCATCGTCTTGGCAATGGCGTCCGTTTTGGCATACACGCTCGCCAGATGGTTATTGTCGAACAGTCGGTCGTTCACCGCTGTTCCCGCATAGCCGACATCGTCCATATCCACATGCCCGGCGTACAGGCTGTCGAACTTCGTAATCATTTATTGCCTCCCATACTGAGTAAGATAGGCTTATTGTAGTCTGGCATAATCTAGTGTCAACAAGGCGAATCTTCTGAATGGCTGCGATAAGGAGTTGATATGACCGATTTGCAGGGCAAAGTCGCCCTTGTAACAGGCGCAAGCCGAGGTGTCGGACGCGGCATAGCCCACGAGCTTGGAGTTGCAGGCGCGACCGTTTATGTAACTGGCCGCAGCGCGACCGATGACGCGACTACGGAAGACCTGGGCGGCACTGTGAACGGCACCTCAGCGCTAGTAACGCAGTCCGGCGGCATCGGCATCCCCGTGCTCTGCGACCACACACGCGACGACGCTGTATTAGCGCTTTTCGAGCGCATACGCCGCGAGCAAGGGCAGTTGGACATCCTGGTGAACAATGTCTGGGGCGGATATGAGGACTTCGACGCCGCGAATTTCGTCGCTCCATTCTGGGAGCAACCGATGTGGCGCTGGGAGCTAATGTTCGATGC
The DNA here is from genome assembly GCA_965221045.1 of Dehalococcoidia bacterium. Taxonomy (GTDB): domain Bacteria; phylum Chloroflexota; class Dehalococcoidia; order Lucifugimonadales; family JADFKI01; genus Bin90. The sequence goes on along the minus strand of OZ244863.1, from coordinate 2,281,607 downwards.
AGGCGTCCGCGCCCACTACACCGCAAGTCGTCTCGCCGCGTCCCTGATGATCCCGCGTAAACAGGGGCTTATCGTGAACATATCATCGGGTGACGAAGGCAAGTATCGCGGACAGGTGATGTACGACGTCGCCAAGGCGGCAGTCGATCGCATGGCGTTCGCAATGGCGCTGGAGCTTCGGCAGCACGGCATCGCCGCCTTAGCCATCTATCCCGGCTTGACGCGCACCGAGCGCGTTAAGCGCTTCGCGTCCGCCGAAGAGCTTACGAATTCGGAATCGCCACGTTACGCCGGACGCGCTGTAGTCGCTCTAGCCTCCGATTCAGCCTTGATGGAGCGAAACGGCGGTGCGTACAAGACCGGCGAACTAGCTCAAGATTACGGCTTCACGGATATCGACGGCACGCAGCCGCCTCCTTTTAGCTTCGGATAGCGAGAGGGTCAGTCCATTCGTCTGCCATCTGAACACGATAAACACTCCTAAAACTGTGTCTGGCAGTGCAACGTTAGAACGGTCAAGGGCTTTAATTGTCTGCTCCGACACCTCGGAATTGCTACGAGCGAAACGATGCCGGCTCTCAATCGTTCCTTTACATATCATCGAATCTCGTCTAAACTCTGAATATCTGGCTGTACAACTTAAACGACAGACAGGCCAACACCAATTAGGGAGGAGGAAGTTATGCCAAAAGGAAGCGTCCCTAAGCGTGAGGCAAAGAAGCCCAAGAAAAAGGCGCAAAAGCGAGAGACTTACATGTCCCCCATAGTCGCTGGAGAGACCGTGGAGGTCGTGGGCAAGCGCCGCAGGCGCAAGGCAGATGACGACTTCTAGCCATTATGTGTACGAATAAGCAGGATGCCACAGGCAACAATCCTGCCCGTCTGTCCCCCACACATATAGATGACCTTCGGTAGAACGCCTAGGACTGAAATCGCTCCAGCAGCGCCGGAAGCTCCTCTAGCCCAGTGATTCGCGGCTGTGCCGTATAGCCCTTGTGGTTGCCATCCCTGTCCAGCAGCACGGCGTTGATGCCCGCATTCACGGCGCCCGCAATGTCCGAAGTAATCTGGTCGCCCACATGCACTGCGCGTTCGGGCCGCGCCCCTGCGCGCTCCAATGCGCGCTCGAAGATCAGCTGATTGGGCTTTTCCGCGCCCACCTCATGCGATGTAATCGAGAGGTCGATGTAGGGCAGAAGTCCCATGCTATCCGCAAGTTCGTCGCCACTCTGGTTCATGTTGCTGATAAGCCCGACCGTCAACCCCATTTGCCTGCACGCATTCAGCGCCGGTATGGTGTCGTCGAACAGGGCAAGGCCGTAGTCAATCTTGCGGATGCGGCGCCAGATCTGCCATGCCTGTTCTTGCGACACCTCCACGCCCGCCCCGCGCAGCACGCGCCTCTCGTACTCGGCGAAAAACATCCTATTTTCGTCACGACTGAGACTCCGCACCGGCTTCGTGGCGTTTTGCTCGGACATGAAGGCGTCTGCGAGGTAGTAGCCCCGCAGAATTCCCTCCGGCGTTACGCTGATGCCGAAGTCCTCAAGTGCTTCGGACTGTATCTCATAGCGCGAGGGACGAAACCCCGCCAGCGTGTTGTACAGGTCAAAGAAAACGGCGGTGATCATAGCGCTCCAATGATTAAATATTTCAGTTTCTCGGTGTATCGGCATCCTGCTTACCCAGTGTTTTATGTTACCTTATTGCCCAGCCACTGACGAACCGACACACTGAAGAACTATTATGCTTCCTGGCAAGCTTCCCATTGACCTGCTCTCCCGGCTGCTGTCCGACATAGATGTGCGCGATCCGCGCGTCGTGCTAGGCGCGCGTACCGGCGAGGACGCGGCGCTAATCGACATGGGAGATCGCTACCTAGTTGCTAAGACAGACCCTATAACATTCGCCACCGACCTTATCGGATGGTATCTGGTGCAGGTCAATGCCAATGACCTCGCCGTGATGGGCGCAACGCCGCGCTGGTTGATGGCGACACTGCTTCTGCCCGAAGGTACGACCGAAGCGCAGACCGAGACGATTTTCGCCCAGCTGCTGGAGGCGTGCGACTCGCTTGGCATAACGCTCATCGGCGGCCACACCGAGATCACATACGACCTACCACGCCCAATCGCCATGGGCGCGATGCTCGGCGAGGTGGCGAAAGACGAAGTAGTGCTGACTTCCGGCGCGCAGGTCGGCGACAGCATCGTGCTCACGCAGGGCATCGCAATCGAGGGCGCATCAATACTCGCGCGGGAGGCGGAGGACACGCTAACGGCAAAGGGCGTGTCTCGGACAATCATTGAGCGGGCGAAGTCGTTCTTGTTCACGCCGGGCATAAGTGTCTTCAAAGCCGCGCGGATCGCCCGCAATACTGCAGCCGTAAATGCGATGCACGACCCGACCGAGGGCGGCGTGGCAGGCGCGCTGCTAGAACTTGCCACCGCGGCGAGCGTGGGGCTTGCCGTTGACGCCGACCGCATACCTATCCTGCCCGAGTGCCGCACCATCTGTGACGCGCTCTCGCTCGACCCGCTCGGCCTCATCGCATCCGGCGCGCTGCTCGCCACGCTGCCACACTCCGAAGCGGAGCGCTTAGTCTCCGCGCTCGGTCAGGAGGGCATCCCTGCCAGCATAATCGGCAGCGTCACACCGAAATCAGAAGGCTTGCTTCTCATATCAGGCAGCTCTGAACGACCGCTGCCCACCTTTGAGCGTGACGAACTCGCTCGCTTCTTCTCTGAATGATGTCCTTGGATAGCTAGGACATATAGACATGCCCTCAGCCTCTTCACCTTCGCCCATCCATGTTCGCCCCTTTCCGCTATGCTATCCTGTATTCATCCATTGAAAGCAAACCAACCCACTGGAGTTAAATCGCAATGCCCTTCCACCCCAGCCGTATAACTTACGGCGCAGTCCTCGCCATCATATTGGCGGCAACCCTCATAGCCTGTTCACAGCAACCCGAACCACAGCCGACTCCCATTCCCACAGCAGCAGTAGCCGTTCCGACTCCACCACCACCCGCAGCAACCGTAGAGCCAACGGCGACCGTTGCGCCCATCCCCACAGCAACAACAGCACCCGCTCCTACGCCCGCATCCACAGCCGCAGCGCCCACAGCACCCTCCGAGGCAACTCAGAGTGCGACCGCGTTCGTTCTCGGCGAGGGCACCGTTGCCCGCTATATGGTGGAAGAAGTGCTGGCGAGCCAAGGCTTCAAGGTCGCCACCGGCGAAACGAGCGAGGTTGTCGGGCGCATCGTGTTCGACGCCGACGGTGCCATCGTTGCTGACGAAAGCAGCATTGTCATTCAGGCGGGCACACTCAAGACCGACAATGACCGCCGCGACCGCTATGTGCGCGAGCAAACTCTGCAGACCGCAAACTACCCCGAGATAATCTTCCGCCCCACCTCCGCCGAGGGTCTCCCATCTCCTTTGAGCGAAGCCGGCGGAGAAGTAGAGTTCACTATCAGCGGCGACCTCACCATACGCGACCAGACTCGCCCCGTAACCTGGGATGTCACAGCAGAATTCGGCGACAGCATCACTGGTCTCGCGGTAATTGACATCAACTTCGAACAATTCGGAATGGACAAGCCCAGAGTGGCAGTAGTCGTCAGCGTCGGGGACACTATACGCTTGGAGCTGGACTTCGTTGGCACTGTCGAGCAGACTGCCGCAATGAGCACAGACAGCGATGACAGCGACACAGAATCTGATACCGCAGATGAGCCGGACCCTGCAGATGAAGCCTACGCGCAGTTGCTGGGCGACACCAACGCTCCGGTCACAGTCGTGGAGTTCTCGGACTTCCAATGACCGCACTGCCGCACATTCGCCCTCGGGCCAGGGCGACAGATAATCGAGGAGTTCGTAGAGTCAGGCAAAGTGCGCTTCGCCTACCGTCATTTCATCGTCATCAGTGAGGAATCGATAATCGCAGCAATGGGAACCGAATGCGCTGCGGAACAGGATAAGTTCTGGGAGTTCCACGACGCCATCTTCGACAATTGGCTGGACGCGAGACAGAACGCCTTTGCATACTCTTGGCTTCAGGGCACCGCACAAAGTCTGAACATGGACTCCACAATGTTCCAGGAGTGCATGGAAAGTGGTCGCGCCTTCGAGCGGGTCAAGGCAAGCCAACTTGACGGCATGGAGCGCGGCATCGACAGCACACCCTCCGTGTTCGTCAATGGCAACCGTGTCAGTGGCGACTACGAAGCGTACCGGCAAGCGATCGAAGACGCTATCGAGGACAGTCAGCAGTAAGCGGTCAGCTTGCCGACGACGCCATCGCACCGCCGTCATAACCGACCGCCGTAGCCTAATCCCTAATCGGCATACACCGTCGTCTGGCTCTCGGGATGCGTCAGTGATATGTGCGAAAAGTCCTCGCCGTCCACTGCGCCGTGCCAGTGCTTCTCACCTGCCGGTATCAGTGCTGTGTCGCCCTCTTCAACCTCGACCTGCTCCGATTCCGTCGCCACATAGCCCTTGCCGCTCAACACGAACAGAACCTGGTCGCTCGTGTGGACGTGGAAGTGATTCTTCGCACCGTTGAAGAAACTCACCTTGTTGAAGTTGAAGTCGCCGCTCATGCCGCCGCCGACAATCGCCTCTCCCGAAACCTTGCCGCCGTAGAAAATCGGCGCGGCGCTACGGTCTTCCGGGTCATTCTGTCCCTTCCTTATAACCTGCATCCTGCACCCTCCTTAATTTGTATCTCTTGTTCAATCGACAATTGACGATACTGACTCTACATTATGAATTAGCCAGCGTACATTATACGATTACGCACGCCTAATGGTATAGACCACATCCTCAACAGGCATCACCGCGCCAAACCCTATCCTGTCCATCCCGTTCATCGATGTTAGCTCCCGCTAGACTGCTCACTGCGGGCCGGCTTGCCCGCCTGCGTCAACGCCATCGCGCCGGTGAAGAACAGCGCGGCGACCAGCAGGAAGGCAAAGCGGTAGCTTCCCGTGCTGTCGAACGACCAGCCTGCGAGAATTGGACCAAGGAACGAGGACACCCCCATCGTTATGCTCATAACGCCCATGATACTACCGTAGTGCCTTATGCCAAATGCATCCTGCACGATGAGTGGGAACAGCGCGCCGAACGCGCCAAGGAAGAATCCGAAACACCCTATGAATATCCAGAACATCGAAAGCGTCGCGCTGGGGAACAGCCATACAAGCGGGATAGATAGTCCAGCAAAGAAAGTCAGCAGGGTGAGGAAGCCCGATTGTCCCAGCAAGTCTATCATAAGGGCGTAGCGCGCCGTTATGTGGTCTGCAAGCAATCCCATCAGGAACTTGCCGGTCATCCCACATCCCGCGAGCAGGCTCAACGCTATTGCCGCCGACCCGGGTGAAACACCCTCTCCCGTCAGGTGAGCCGCGACCTGCGTCAGTACCGCGGTGTATGTGAAAGAACCAAGCATGACTGCCAGCGTCATGGCGTAGAACGCCTTCGTGCGCGCCGCCTCTTTCAGCGACCAGCCTGTCAGCACGACTGGAGCATCGCTCGGGGCGCCGTCATCCCCGTCATATTCACGACGTACCTGGGCACGCGTCGGGAACTCGCGCACCACTATTAGCGCGTACACGGTCATCAGCGCGCCTATTACTCCGAACAGCAGATAAGTGCCCTGCCACGGGGACACGTTAACGAACGCCCAATGCCACGACATCCCCAGCGCGAGCGTGGTGAGATGTGGAAAAGTCATGCCCCCGAAATTGTTGCCCATCAGCGTGATGCCCATCACTCTGCCGCGTGAGCGGGCGAACCAGATGCCCACCAGCCTACCTGCGGGCAGAATGGACGCGCCCGCGAAGCCCGCGTACTGCACGAAGCTAAGCGCGTACCAGTGCCAAAGCTCCGTCATCAGCGGGCGCAGCAGGTAGCTGACGACTATGAGCAGCATGGAGACTACGAGAATACTCTTCGCGCCGTGCCTGTCCATGACATAGCCAAGGTACGGCGCGATGAAGCTGCCAACCGCTGTGAATGACAGCGAGAAGTTGATCTGAGTGCGCGTCCAGCCGAACTCCTGCTCCAGCGGCTCGATCAGCAGCCCAAAAGCGTACTGACCTGACCCAACGGTAAGCATTGCGGCGAGGAATGGGGCGGATATGACCCACCAGCCGGCGTATATAGGCAGCGGCTTGGGGCGAAGTGCTTGTATGGCTTTGAGCATCGCGGGGAAGTATATCAGGGTTTTGGTCTGTCGGTTAGTCAGTATGTAAGTATTTAGATAGGACGGAAGTCAACCGGGGCGGATAGGATACGGGTTCGTTGCCGTTCAGATGCTTTTGGTGATATAACTGACATACTTAGATACGGACAACGGAAATACTGGAAGACTGACTAACCGGAGGCATACCCACATGGCTGAAGACTTTCGTATCGCGCTTATCGGACAGGCGGCATTTGGGGAGAGCGTGCTGAACGCTCTCGCGGAGCACGGGGAGAACATCGTTGGCGTGTTCTGCCCGCCCGACAGGGAAGGCAGGCCCGCAGACCCCATAAAGACCGCCGCCGAAGGACACGACATCCCAGTGCTGCAATTCCGCCGCATGCGCAACCAGGACTGCATAGACGCATTCAAGGCGCTGAACGCCGACCTGTGCGTGATGGCGTTCGTTACGGACATCGTGCCGGACGCCATTCTGGAAGCGCCCACGCAAGGCACGATACAGTATCACCCGTCGCTGCTCCCGCTGCACCGCGGCCCGAGCTCCATCAACTGGCCCATCATTCAAGGTGACGAGAAGACGGGGCTAACGATATTCTGGCCCGACAAGGGACTGGACACAGGCCCAATCCTGCTGCAAATGGAAACGCCGATAAGCCCTGACGACACGCTCGGCTCGGTCTATTTCGGCAGGCTATTCCCGATGGGCGTGGACGCGATGGTGGAGGCGGTGGATATGGTGAAGGTAGGCAACGCGCCGCGCGTCGAGCAAAATCACGATAATGCCACCTACGAAGGCTGGTGCCGTGCAGGCGATTTAATCATCGACTGGGACAAGCCGGTCGGCGAAGTTTACAACATGATTCGCGGCGGCGACCCCAGCCCCGGCGCAGGCACGACCTACGGCGAGATGGGCATGAGCTTCTTCCGAGCGAGCAGGACAGATGGCGAAGCAGGCGGTGCGCCCGGCGAAGTCACGGAAATCACAGATGATGGCTTCCGCATCGCAGCCAATGGCGGCTCCATATTCGTGGGCAGAGTGCAGCAGGGCCGCGACCGCAAAGTCAACGCGACAGAGTGGATCGAAGCTGTCGGCTTGAAGGTGGGAGACAGGTTCGGAGTCTAGGACGATTTATGAGGGGTGGACAGGCTGCTTGGTCTCTTTGGGAATAAGTTCAATGTTCAGAGGAGAGCCGGAAATGGACTTGAGACCAAGCACATGAAAGCTGAGCACGTTCCCGTCTGCGTCAAGGCGGATCTCGACGCGCTCGTCTTCGGTGTCATACGCAACACCCTTGCCTTTTTCAAACACGACTTCAAGGAAATCTGCCTCCGAGTCGTACCAGAGTCTTATTGCCTCTTTTCCCATATGACAGTGCCTTCTCTGACTTGCTCTCTAAGATAAGCGGATGCGATGAACGCATCATTCTCCAACATTATAACCACAACACATATATATTTGTCGCCAGCATGGGTTTCAGTATATTCCCTGTATTAGAGATGAGCATTCCTGTTGGTGTTTGACTGGATAACTGCGTCAGGTAATTCCAAAGTCTCGCGTATAGCGAAGATCAATGGTTCCATATCCTCGTGACTTTCAAGAATATGGTCTAAACGCTCATTGGTAAATCTTACCTGCCTCCCCTGAAAGTTACGGAAGATTTGCATACGTCGGCTCAGGCCTAATTCCCGTTCGAGCCGTAAATCTCCTCCCATTCGGGGCGTAGTATCTCCATCTGGATGAAGTCCAAGCCGCGCTTGCGCACTTGCTTGATCTGCCGAAAGCCCGACTTGCCGAAGGACTTCTGCGCGCGCTGGTTCCAGTCTAGCGTGTGCAGATAGACGCGCTTCATATTCGTCTGCGTGAAGATATACTTCAACAGCGTGTCCACGGCGTCGGTGCCGTAGCCCTTGCTCCAATACGCGCGATCGCCAATCATTATGCCTAGCTCGGTCTCGTGGCGGCGCGTGTCTATATCGTAGTACATGCAGTTGCCGATGTGCTTGCCGGTGAGATCGTCTATGCCGAAGCGCTTGGAGCGCGAGCTAGGGAAGTCAATCTCTTCCTGCGAGTAGCGCAGAAAGTCGTTGTACGCCATATTGAGCGGCCGGGTAGCATCCAGCTTAGCAAGCTCATCGTCAACACGCCAGGTGTAATCGTCAAGAGAGTCTTCGATGCGTTTCTCTCGAAGCACAACCTTTTTGCTCTCAAGCGACATGGGCTCAGTCGGCTCGGGCTTTTTGCGAGATAAGGTAAAGGGCATTTTTAACAACTTGAACCTCATTTTCGTAAGTCAGAGTTCTCATCACTTCTGATGCTGCAAGCCAGTGAACATAGTCAAACTCATGGTCGTGTAGGGACAGATCGCCGCCGTTCGCGCTCATCAGGTAGAAATGCACTACCTTATGGCAGGGAACACCATCGCCGTACCGCTCGAAGCAGTAGTCGATGCTTTCCACGAACTCATCGATTCTGACCTGCAAGCCCGTCTCTTCGCTCACCTCGCGCAGAGCAGTCTGTTCGCGCGTCTCACCGTCCTCCGGAGTACCCTTCGGCAACCCCCAGACGATATGTCCCGGCTGAGCGTCGAAGCCACAAACGACGATTTCCAGATCACCTCTGCGATCCCGCGCTACAACTCCCCCCATCGACTCCATTTCAATCAGGTCAGCCAATACACCGCTCCCTGCCACATCATACGGTTCAATGCACATATGGTATTTCGGGCTATTCTAGTGGCTTGCGCGAAAGGGAGTCAAGGCGCGGTGGGGTACTTACCTTGATAACAAGAACTGTTTGAACAGCCAATTCGGAGAATATCCTGTGCAGATGTGCGCTCATGTCGCTTGAAGCGGCTGTCCTAGACCCTGTACAATAGACGAGACAATCAGATAATGATAACCCCTTTAACTCAGTCCCGAGAGGCTGGCAAGGGAACAAAAGCATAGCCGTGATTGTGCGCCCACAAGCGCACCTTGCTATTGCTTAACCTCTTGCCAGTACGCAAGAGGTTTTTTGTTGGAGGCTTCCTTGGCGGAGAACGGCAGCGCGATGGAGCGCAGCATTATGGGCGCGGACGAAATCCGACGCGCGCTGGTGCGTATCTCGCACGAGATACTGGAGCGCAACGGCGGCGTTGACGGCCTAGTGCTGGTCGGCATACAGACGAGGGGCGTCTGGCTGGCGAAGCGCATCGCAGCGTTCATACGGCAATTCGAGGGCGCGGATGTGCCGGTGGGCGAGCTGGACGTCGGCCTGTACCGCGACGACATCGCCGAGCGCGGACGCCCTCTCATGCACACCAGCATCCCGTCGGGCGTGCATGGCCGCTGCGTCATTCTGGTGGACGATGTGCTTTACACAGGGCGCACCATCCGCGCCGCCATGGACGCCCTCAACGACTTCGGACGCCCCCGCGAGATCCAGCTCGCCAGCCTCGTTGACAGGGGACACCGCGAACTGCCCATTCGCCCCGACTATGTGGGCAAGAACGTGCCGACCTCACGCGGGGAGTCGGTGCAGGTCTATATGAGCGAGATTGACGGCATCGACCAGATTGCGCTACTGAGGGAGGACGACTGATGACGACTACCAGCCGCCGCAGACCCGAGAGGCAAGCGCCACCATTCCCCACGAACGGTACCCGGCCTACCGCGCCCCGGCATATCCTCGACCTCGACGACTTCACGCGCGAGGAAATCGATCTCGTCCTGCAAAACACCGATATAATGCGCGAGGTATTGCAACGCGACATCAAAAAGGTGCCCACGCTGCGCGGCAAGACGGTCATCACGCTCTTCTACGAGGCTAGCACCCGCACACGCGTATCATTCGAGCAGGCGGGCAAGATTCTCAGCGCCGATGTCATCAATGTCTCCGGTGGAGGAAGCAGCGTGGAGAAGGGCGAGTCTCTGTACAACACCGCCCTCACATTGCAGGCGATGAATGCCGACATCATCGTGATACGCCACCCGCATTCGGGCGCGCCGCACTTCCTATCGCGCTTCCTGAACTCCGCCGTCATCAACGCGGGCGACGGCACGCACGCGCACCCCACGCAGGCGCTGCTCGACCTGTTCACCATCAAGTCGCACTTCGGCAAGGTGGAAGGGCTGAAAGTGGTCATCGTGGGCGACCTGCTATACAGTCGCGTGGCGCGCTCCAACCTCTGGGGCCTGACGAAGATGGGAGCGGAAGTGACTCTGTGCGCCCCGCCCACACTGATTCCAACCGACTTCCTCGGCGGCATAACGAGCAACGGCAACGGCTCATTGGAGCATCCCCTCAGTGGCGTGCGAATCGAAACGAATGTGGAACGCGCGCTTGAGGACGCCGATGTGGTGATGGCGCTACGCCTGCAAACGGAGCGGCAGCGCGCCGGACACCTGCCCACGCTGCGCGAATACTCGCGGATGTACGGCATCACGCCGCGTCGCATGGGACACGCCAAGCCGAATGCGCTAGTCATGCACCCAGGTCCCATGAACGAGGGCATCGAAATCGACCCCGAAGTGGCGCACGGCGCGCAGGCGGTCATCGAGGAGCAGGTCACAAATGGCGTCGCAGTACGAATGGCTCTACTATACGCGGCCATCACACCACGAGTGGGATAATCGAAAAGCACTACACGTACCTGCCAGAATAACGATTGAACAAGAAAGGAAGAAGTAAGTGAACGAAACACCACGCCAGAGAGCAACCGCCATCGTTGAACGCGATGGCCGCGTGCTGCTGGTGCGCGACAAGTGGAGACCTGCGTTCATGCTACCCGGCGGCGGCATTGACGAAGGCGAATCGCCTGAGGTTGCCATTGAGCGCGAACTCCGGGAGGAGACAACGCTGACCGCAACTGCCGTGCAGTACCTGTTCACCCACGACGCAAGTACAACCACCACCATGTGTTCAGCGTACAGGCTGACGGCGATGTGGACATCGCGCATGACCCGATAGTCGTGGAGTTCGCATGGTGGGATGGCGGCCCCGATGTGCCCGTGCATCCGCACGTGAACGCGATAATGCGCAAAGTGCGGAGTATGACCGTGGACGAGCAGAATGGAGGTGATGAGTGATGTTGCTAATCAAGGGCGGCAGGGTAATAGACCCGTCGCAGGGCATTGACGGCATCAACGACCTGCTGGTTGCGGACGACGTTGTGAGCGGCATGGCTCCGCACATCAATCCGCCCGAACACGCCGAGGTCATAGACGCTACCGGAATGGTCGTCTCGCCCGGCTTCATCGATGTCCACTGCCACCTGCGCGAGCCGGGCTTCGAGGACAAGGAGACCATCGCGACGGGCACGCTGGCGGCGGCGCGCGGCGGATTCACCACAGTCTGCGCCATGCCTAACACGAACCCTACGATGGACACAGCGTCAACGCTGGAATATGTGCTGCGCAAGGCCCGAGACGAGGCTGCGGTGCGTGTGCTGCCAATCGGCTGCGTCACTAAGCAGAGCAAGGGCGCCGAGCTTGCAGAGATGGGGGAGCTTGCCGAAGCTGGCGCAATTGGCTTCAGTGACGACGGCAACCCGGTCGTAAACTCCAACATCATGCGACAAGCTCTCAGCTACAGTTCCGCGTTGGGGCTGCCCATCATCAACCACTGCGAAGAACCCTCGCTTTTCCACGGCGGTTCGATGAACGAAGGCTGGATATCCAACCGACTCGGCATCAAGGGCATCCCCAACTCTGCCGAGGACATCATGGTAGCGCGCGACATCAACCTCGCCGAACTCACCGGCGGTCGCTACCATGTGGCGCACCTGAGCACTGCGGGCGCGCTTGAACTCGTGCGCCGTGCCAAAGATCGAGGCATGACGAATGTAACCGCCGAGGTTACGCCACACCACCTGACGCTGACCGATGAAGCAATTCTCGGCAGGACCGCCGATGGCAGTAACGGCTCAGGAGCCTACGCGCCGCTCACTTCAGCCGCCTACGACACCACCGCCAAGGTCAACCCGCCGCTGCGCGAGCAAGCTGATATGGAAGCCATGATTCAGGGCTTGCGCGATGGCGTCATAGACCTCATCGCCACCGACCACGCGCCGCACAACCGCACCGACAAGGAATGCACCTTCCACGAGGCAGCATTCGGCATCAGCACGTTGGAGACCGCGCTCGGACAGCTCATGTCCCTCGTGCATACCGGCGCAATCGACCTCCCCCTGCTCATCGAGAAGATGACTCTAGCACCAGCCCGATTTCTGCACCGAACCGACATCGGCACACTGAAGCAAGGCGCGCCCGCCGACATCACCATCATCGACCCCGATACCGAGTGGATAGTGGACACCGCGCATTTCGCCTCAAAAGGCAAGAACACCCCCCTCCAAGGCGCAACCCTGCGAGGGAAAGTGCATGCTACGCTGGTTGGTGGGAAGGTGGTTGGCTTATGGTAAAACCTTTTGTGCCAGATTCGCTTCCGTTGGGCGATATTGAGTGGGGTTCGCTGGTCAGACTAATAGGACAGGCCAATGCTGGACTCGCCCGATACGATGGCGTTTTGCAGTCCATCCCAAATCCGTCCCTCTTGCTCTCGCCAATGACAACACAAGAAGCAGTGCTTTCGTCAAGAATAGAAGGTACACAAGCAAATCTAACAGAAGTTTTAGAGTTTCAGGCGACACCGAACCAGGAGAGTATCGGAATTCAGAGAAGGGACGATATTCAGGAGATATTGAACTATCGAATAGCAATGGAAATGGCAGTTGAACTGCTAGAGAAGCGACCTCTGTCTCTCAATCTCTTTCGAGATGTCCACTTCACTTTGCTCGATAGTGTTCGAGGACGCGACAAGGCACGAGGAGAGTTCCGTGGGATACAAAATCACATCGGTCGCCCTGGATCCACAATAGAAAATGCTAGGTTCGTCCCTCCTGCTCCTGAGCACTTAATGGAGCATCTGGACAATTTTGAAAAGTACATTCACTTCGACGAAGAGGACAGACTTGTACAACTTGCTATAGTTCACGCACAGTTCGAGATCATCCATCCGTTCTTGGACGGCAACGGAAGAGTAGGGCGGATTCTCATACCGCTCTTCCTGTACGAAAAGAAGATGCTATCTAGCCCCACCTTCTATCTGAGCGAATATCTCGACAAGAATGATACAGAATATCGGGATAAACTCCTTGCAATTACGGCTGAAGGCGACTGGTTGGGCTGGATACAATTCTTCCTTGAGGCTATTGCTAAACAGGCTTCTGCCAATACTGACAGAGCTTAAAGCATCTTGAATCTGTATGACGAAATGAAAGTAAAAGTGACTGAAAGCACGCGTTCCCCATACGCGATTCAAATCTTGGATACGATATTCTCTCAGCCTCTGTTTACAGTCAGCCAGTTTGCAGGCTTGGCTAACATTCCAAGACCGACCGCAACTAGAATACTTAATAAACTTTCTCAAGATGATGTACTTCAGATTCTCATCCGGAGTAGCGGCCAGCGCCCAGCTATTTTCTTGTTTGACCAGCTAATTGGGGAAGTGCAGACATCATCATTCAACGACTGATATGAGGTGTAAGTTCAATTTACGAATTACTTTAAGCATTTCATAACTCACAATTGCGTTTGTAAATCAAGCGTGACTCACTAAACGATTTATTTATCACAAACACCTTAAAGTGATTCGCAACTTAATTTGCTAATCACGGATGACTCATAAACCTAACAACTCGGAGTTCCAAAGTAGCTATGACAAAACCCAAACCCGCCCACCTAGTCCTTGAAGACGGCTCCACGTACCGCGGCTATGCGTTCGGCGCACAAACCTCCGCGCACGGCGAGGTCGTCTTCGCCACCTCGATGACCGGCTATCAGGAGATGCTCACCGACCCGTCGTTCGCCGGGCAGATTGTCGTGCCCACATATCCGCTCATGGGGAACTACGGCATCAACTCGCGCGACATCGAATCGCGCCGCGTGCAAGTCTCCGGATTCGTCGTGCGCGAGCACAGCCTGCGCCCCAGCCACTCCATGAGCGATATGACGCTCGATGCCTACCTGCAGTCCGAGGGCATCGCAGGTATCAGCGGCGTCGATACGCGCGCCATCACGCGCAGGCTGCGGACTCAGGGCGTCATGATGGGCGCGATCGGCGTTGACGAATCACCCGAGGCCACGCTCGCCCGCCTTGAGGAAATCCCCGCCTACGGCGATCTCGACTTCGTGCGGCAGGTCACGACCAAAAGCGCATACGACTGGGACAGTCCACTGTGGCAGAAGCCCGCGCCCGAAACCACGCGGCGCGTCCTCGTCAGCGACTTTGGATTGAAGTACAACATCCTGCGCATGCTGCGTTCTCGCGGCTGCGAGGTCATCGCTATGCCTGCCACCGCGTCAGCGCAGGATATCCTCGACCGCAATCCGGACGGTGTGATGCTCTCCCCCGGGCCCGGCGACCCTGAACTGCTCGACTACGCTGTGGAGACGACGAAAGGGCTGCTCGGCAGGCTACCAGTCTTCGGCATCTGCCTCGGCAATCAGGTAGTCGGGCGCGCGGTCGGCGGCGGCACATTCAAGCTCAAATTCGGGCATCGCGGCGCGAACCACCCGGTCAGGGACTTGCAGACCGGCCTCGTGCATATCACGGCGCAGAATCACGGCTATGCGGTCGATGCCGACACGCTGCCCCAGGAAGTAGAGGTCAGTCACATGAACCTCAACGACAACACCGTCGAGGGCTTGCGCCACAAGTCTCTGCCCGTAATAACGATTCAGTACCACTCCGAAGCGTCCCCCGGCCCCCTCGACAACGAGTACATGTTCGACCGCTTCATGGAGATGATAAACGATTCGGAGGGCCAATAGACAATGCCGAAGTTTATGCCAAAGTTTATGAATATCGCGCATCGCGGCGCCTCATCATACGCACCGGAAAACACCTTCGCCGCGTATGACAAGGCGCTGGCTATGGGCACCAATCACATCGAGCTTGATGTCCACCTGACCAGTGACGACCATATCGTGATCATCCACGATGACACTGTGGACAGGACAACCAACGGCAGTGGGCGTGTTGCGGACTTCACCCTGGACCAGCTTCGCGCGCTGGACGCCGGCTCTTGGTTCAGTTCAGAGTATAAAGGCGAGCCGATACGCTCTCTAGACGAGACACTGGAACACTACAAGGGCAGGCTATATTTCCACATCGAGATAAAGCAGCGCGAGATTGCAGGCGGACTCGCACGCCGCACAATAGACATGGTTCGCGGATACGGCCTGACGGACAGCGTTGCCATAACTTCGTTCCAGAAAGAATGGCTTGAAGAGTCGGCAGCCTATGACTCCACGCTGTCCAAGGGATGGCTTGTTCCGATGGGCAGTGGCGGATGGGACGACTCAATCATCGAACAGTCGAAAGAACTCGGACTCGCGCAGATTTGCCCGCGCGCCGACCTGACGACTCAGGAACTAGTGGACAGGCTTCACGCCGAAGGGTTCGTCGTGCGATGCCACGGCCTGTTCAACGAAGACCTGATGCGACACGCCGTCGATGTAGGTGCAGACGGGGCAACCGTGAACTTCCCGGACAAGATGGCTGACTACCTGAGTGCGAAGGGGATTGGGCAGGCATGAGGTTGAAGAGCAAGCAATTCAGACGATATGACAAATAAAGCGAGGGGCTGTATTGCGAACTACGACGCTGATACTTGGTTTAATTGCCGCAACAATGCTTCTTTTCGGAGGATGTGCTGGGTTCGTGTTTGGAACAGCAGCAACAACTTTTGAGGAGGCATTCGAGATTGAAGAAAATGATGATGGCACCACATCCACTTCGTCCGATGTCCAATCCGCGGGGGCTTTTGCAATTGTAAGCGCGATATTCCTGTATGTCGGCGGAGGATTGGCAAGAGTCGCATTGAAGACATCTCTTGGCTTTCTTGTAGTGTCTCTTCTTCTCATATTTGGATTGGTCTCTACGGATACCACGTCGCTATTTGCTGCCTTCTACTATCTGGCCCTGATACTGGTTGGCGTGTGCATTATTTTGATGATAATTGCATTCACGAGGGAGCGGAGAGCCAACTCGGAAACGGCGTCGTCCTAGATGTGACAGATGATGAGGACTGAGAGGTTCTGGAAAACGCAATGGTCAACGAGAACAAGCTAACACTGAAAGCATCCTACGAATTCGAAAACGGTCGCGCCAGAATGCTAAACAAGGGAGTTGTTCTCTGGAGCGGCAGTGAGGACGACATCAGCGCTGATAATCCGAAGCGATTAATTGACGCCCTAGTTTACGAGATGATTGGCGCGGAAAGTGTGTGGTCGGAAGAGTACGAACTGAAGGGCGTAAAGATTACGGTCGAGATAGAGGAAGTAATAAGACAGTGAATACCAAACCCCAGAAAGTCCTCGTCATCGGCTCCGGCCCCATCATCATCGGGCAGGCGGCTGAGTTTGACTACGCCGGCACGCAGGCATGCAAGGCGCTGCGCGAAGAGGGCGTCATCACCGTGCTGGTGAACTCCAACCCTGCCACGATTATGACCGACGAGGATATCGCCGATGTCGTCTATATCGAGCCGCTCACCGTCGAGGTGCTCACACGCATCATCGCTGCCGAGCGTCCCGACGGCATCCTGCCCACGCTCGGCGGACAGACAGGGCTGAACCTAGCCGTGGAACTAGCGGATGCAGGCGTACTCGACGAGTACAACGTGCGTCTTCTCGGCACGCCCTTGCAGACCATCCGCAACGCCGAGGACCGCGAGCTGTTCCGGCAGTTGCTGTCCGACATCGGCGAGCCTGTACTGCCCAGCGAAATCGTCGAGTCCATGGAAGAGGCTCACGAGGCGCTGAAGACGCTAAATCTGCCCTTGGTCATACGCCCGGCATACACGCTTGGCGGCACGGGCGGCGGCATCGCTACCACGCTCGACGAGTTCAGTACCATCGTCGCAAGCGGACTCGCCGCAAGCCCCATTAACCAGATTCTTCTGGAACGCTCCCTCATCGGCTGGAAGGAGATTGAGTACGAGGTGATGCGAGACGCCGCCGACAACTGCATCACCATCTGCAACATGGAGAATATCGACCCGATGGGCGTCCACACCGGCGATAGCATCGTGGTCGCCCCCAGCCAGACGCTTTCCGATAAAGAGTACCAGCTCCTACGCTCCGTCAGCCTGAAAATCATCCGCGCTCTCGGCATCGAAGGCGGCTGCAACATTCAGATGGCGCTCGCGGCAGGCGATGTCGTTGGCAAGACCCTACCAGATGGTGGCGGCAAGGACAACGAATACTACATCATCGAGGTCAACCCGCGCGTCAGCCGCAGCTCGGCCCTCGCGAGCAAGGCGACCGGCTACCCTATCGCCCGCGTGGCAGCCAAGATTGCAGTCGGCAAGCGCCTCGACGAGATCCCTAATGCCGTCACGCAGCAGACCCTCGCCGCGTTCGAGCCTGCGCTCGACTACTGCGTGGTCAAGATTCCGCGCTGGCCCTTCGACAAGTTCCCCGCAGGCGACCGCTCTATCAACACGCAGATGAAAGCCACTGGCGAGGTCATGGCGATCGACCGCTCATTCGAGGCGGCGTTCCAGAAAGCCGTGCGCTCACTCGAAATCACCAACCGCGACATCCTCTGGGAAGACTCCGGATGGTGCTTGGCAGATTCGTCCGAAACGGATAGCGCAGATATTCCCGCCCTATCGCTGGAAGGCTTGGACAAAGCGCGCCTGCCACTGCACCCCAACGACGAACGTCTCTGGGCGCTGCTCTACACCCTGCGGCGCGGCGTGAGCCCTGAAGCGCTATCCCGCAAAACCGGCATCGACCCCTGGTTCACCCGCGCCTTCCAGAACATCGCTCTGATGGAAAAGGAACTGCTGTCCTCGCACCTCGACACCGATATGCTTTGGCGAGCCAAGCGTCTCGGCTTCTCCGATGAGAAAATCGGCGAGTTGACAGATCGCACCCCACAGCAAGTACGCGACCTGCGCCACCAGTGGAATCTACGCCCCGTCTATAAGATGGTGGACACCTGCGCCGCCGAGTTCGAGGCGCACACGCCTTACTTTTACAGCACCTACGAGCAGGAGAACGAAGCCACACCCATAACATCGGCCAAGGCGCTTGTCGTCGGCAGCGGCCCCATCCGCATCGGGCAGGGCATCGAGTTCGACTACTGCTCCGTTCATGCCGCCTGGGCGCTCGGCGAAGAGGGCGTCTCCAGCATCATGGTGAACTCCAACCCGGAGACGGTATCCACCGACTTCGACACCAGCGAGCGCCTCTACTTCGAGCCGCTCGACGAGGAGAGCCTGCTGGACATCCTTGAGAATGAAGCAGTTGCCGGAGATGGCACGGAGCTTGACTTCCCGCCCTCCATCGTGCAGTTCGGCGGCCAGACGGCTATCAACCTCTCGCAGACTCTCGACAGCGTGGAGATGCCCATACTCGGCTCTTCCGCGCGCTCCATCGACATCGCATCCGACCGCCACCTCTTCGAGGAGTTCCTCGCGAGAACGGGCATTCCCAACCCACCCGGCGCGGCCGTCAGCAGCCTCGAACAAGCGCTCAACGTCGCGCAGCGCGTAGGTTATCCCGTGCTCGTGCGTCCCAGCTATGTGCTCGGCGGCAGGGCGATGGAGATTGTGCAGAACGCCACCGAGCTCGTGCGCTACATGACCCACGCGTTCGAGGCGGGCATGGGCAGGCGCGTACTCATCGACAAGTATTTCGAGGGCCGCGAGGTCGAGGTGGACGCCGTGTGTGACGGCGAGAATGTGCTCATACCCGGCATCATGGAACATGTGGAGCGCGCCGGCGTTCACAGCGGCGACTCCATGGCGATTTACCCCGGCCTGACCCTCACCGAAGCCGAGGTTGACACCATCGTGGACTACACCACACGCATCGGACGTGAGCTTCAAGTCAAGGGTTTGATGAACATCCAATATGTGGTCATTGGCGGCGCGGCATATCGAAGCCCAGCGACAAACCAAGACGGCGGCAATCAAGACACGCAAGTATTCGTCATAGAGGTCAACCCGCGCGCAAGCCGCACCATCCCCTTCATCTCGAAGGTAACAGGCGTGCCGATGATTCGCCTTGCGATAAAGGCGATGCTCGGCAAGAGCATAACCGAAGCAGGCTACGAGGGCGGCTTATGGAAGCGGCAGAAGCTCGTGGCTGTGAAAGCGCCCGTCTTCTCCATGTCCAAGCTCTCCGGCGTGGACACGTATCTCGGTCCTGAGATGAAATCGACGGGCGAAGTCATGGGCATCGACACCAACTTCTCCTCTGCCGTCGCCAAGGCGCTGATAGCGTCTGGCATGATGCTCCCTGAGAAAGGATCCATCCTGCTCACCATCGCCGACCGAGACAAGGCTGACGCCGTGCCGATGATTCGCCAGCTAGCCGAAGCGGGCTACGGCCTGTTCGCCACCGCTGGCACGGCAGGCATGATTCGCGGACTTGGCATAGACGCCTTCGCCATTCCCAAGGCGCAAACCGGCGAGCGTCCCAACACCGTGGACATCATCGCCGATGGCACCGTATCAGCAGTCGTGAACACCATCGAGGGCGACCGCGAATCCCTTGAAGACGGCTTCGAGATTCGCCGCGCAGCCGTTGACCAGCGCATCCCCTGCTTCACATCCCTGGACACCGCCCGCGCAGCCGTAGAAAGCCTCATAGGAGGCGCCGCCAACTACAACATCAAGCCCCTGCCAGAATATCGGAAGCAATCTTAAGTGAAATTGATGCCAATCTGAGCAGATTAGAAGTCCTTATTCACGATCTGCGATGCTCTCCAACTCTGCGATCAATGGTGGTAAGTCAATCTTGACGGTATCCCATACCACATGTGCATCAACTTCGCCGTATTGATGTATCAGAAAGTTGCGCATGTCTGCCATGTCAACCCAAGGCAAGTTGGGAAATGATGCTCTGGTCTGTTCTGAAATGTGCCTAGCCGCCTCGCCAATGATTTCAATGCGTCGAATCACGGCATCCTGAAGTTGTGTATTTGCGAGGAAATCATCTATTGAACTGTCTTGAACATAGGATACGGCAAGCCGCGCAGATTCAAGAACATCGTACAGAAGCGCGTCATCCTTCTGCATATATGACCTTCGCCGAACTCAATATAGCCTCGCGCCGTATCTTGTTCTTACTGACTTCTACTGCTCTCCTGCTCACTAAGTCCACCTTGCGCCGCAGAATCTTCTCAAGTCCGCCTCGCATTCTCACCATATCAAAAAGTCCATGCCTTGCGCCGTCTGCGAAAGTGATCAGCACATCAACATCGCTGGCAGGCGCAAAGTCGCCGCGAAGCACCGAACCGAATAAGGACATCTCAACGATGTCCCATTTCTTGCAGAACGATTCAATTTCGTTGACGGGAAATTCTATAGCTATTTCGGAAAGTACCAAGTCGCCTCACCTCTTGCGCGGTCTGGTATAGACAGGATACCACTCCGTAGTTGAGTCGTGCAGACCTCCATGTTCTTGACCAATCATGCCCAACGTTGATGTGCTATCCTCCTACCATCACCAGTCGAAAATAAAAGCAATGAGGCACACCCTTGATCCCCCTCAGACTCAGCGTCAAGAACTTCATGTGCTACCGCGACGATGTGCCCGCACTGCACTTCGAGAGCATCCATGTCGCCTGCCTCTGCGGGGACAACGGGCACGGCAAGACCGCGCTCCTCGACGCCATGACCTGGGCGCTTTGGGGCATAGCCCGCGCCACCCCGACAGGCACGGGCACAATCAACGCGCTCCGAATCGCCGACCTAGTGCATATGGGGCAGACAGACATGAGCGTGGAGTTGGACTTCAAGGCTGGAGAACAGCAATATCGCGTCATTCGCAGGCACACCGTCAGCACGCACGGGCGCACTAGCAAGACTACTCTTGAGTTGCAGATTGCGACCGACGATGAAGGCGAAGCCTTTCGCTCCATCAGCCGCAACACCGTCCGGGAGACCAGCGCCCGCATCAGCGAAATCCTCAATATGGATTTCAAGACCTTCGTCAACACCGCATATCTGGCGCAGGGTCAGGCAGACCTGTTCACGACCAGCACGCCCACAGAGCGCAAGAAGTGCCTCGCCGAAGTGCTTGACCTGTCCTACTACCAGCGCCTTTCGGAGGACGCCAACGCGCGCAGCCGCCGTATCCAAGCCGAGATACAGCAGGCGCTCACCGCGATCAACCTGCATTCCGAGGAGACAGCACGGAAGCCCGAATACCAGGAACGCCTCGCAAAGGTGAACGCCCGCATCGCGGACGTTGCGCCCCAAGTCGAGGCGCGGCGCAAGCGTGTTGAAAAACTTCGCGGCGAAGCGCAACGACTCCAGACGCTTCAGTCCGAGTTCGCCGAGCTTCAGCAGCGCGCGCAATCCGCGCAGGCAGACACCATCCGTCTGCAGCGGCAGATCAGCGCTGACGAGAAGCGCGTTGCCGCCTACGAAGCCACCATCGCCGACGCACCCCAGATACTAAGTGGCTACGATGCTCTGCAATCCGCCCAGACGGAGCTCGGCAGGCTGGACATCGCCCTATCCGAGAAGAGCTGCCTTGACGCGCGACATGCTGCACTCTCGCAGTCAATCGCGCGTCAGGAAGAACGCCTCGCCTCCACGCGACAGACATTGCAGCGCCGCATATCCACCGAACTGGAACCCCGCGCAAAACGCCTACCCACAATTCGTGAGCAGCAGGCATCAATGCACAAACGGCATGCCGCTCTCAACAAGCAGGCCGAAATAATTGAGCAACAGCGTAAGAACACCGACGAAATTACCGCTCGCATCCAAGCCCTGACTCAAGACAGCGAGCGCCTGCGGGAGCAGATGCAGGACACCCGCCAAAAGTTCGACATGCTTGAGCAAGGCGACACCACCTGCCCGCTCTGCAGCCAGCAGCTCGGCACTGACGGTCAGCAACATCTGCGTGCCGAATACCAGCGCATCGGCGTAGCGAGCAGGACATCGTTCAACGACAACCGCACCAGGATAGACACGCTCACGAGCGAGCACAAGGCAGCAACCAAGACTCTGACGTCTATGGAGGCGCGGCACAGGGCAGATGGTCGCGCACTCGCCACAGACGAGGCGAACCTGAAGCGTGACGAGCAAGATTCACTTCAAGCCCAGCAAGACTTGCGGCAGGCATCCGAAGCACTTGCAGAAGCGGAACGCACTTTGCGCGACAAGGCATTCGCTCAGGACGAGCGCAATGAGCTTGCCGACCTGAACACCACCATCGCAGCCTTGGACTACGACGCCGAAGCGCACCAGCAAGTTCGCCAGCAAGTCGCCTCACTGCGCAGGTTCGACGCTGCCCACCACGCGCTCAACGAAGCCCAAGCCAACCTACCCGGCATCAGCGAGTCACTGCAGACAGGCCGCCGGATACTCGCCGAGCGGCAGGCCGATATAGACGCCGCTGCCGAGCGCATGAACACGCTGAAACAAGACATAGAATCACTGCCGTTGCTCACGGCGGAACTTGAAGAAGCCATGCGTAGCAGCGAGCAGTTGGAGAGCGAATTGCGTCAGGCGGGGATTGACCGCGGCGTTCTTGAGAACAACATCAGCCGCTGCGAGGAGATGGAAACACAGATACACGCTCTGGAGCAAAAGCACAGGGGCCTAGCCCGCGATAAGGGCATCTACGACGAGCTGACCCTCGCATTCGGCAAGAACGGCATCCAGGCGCTCGTCATCGAGAGCGCCATACCTCAGCTGCAAGACGATGCCAACGAAATTCTGGGACGCATCACCGAGAACCGCATGCACCTGAAGCTGGAGCTTGACGAGAGCACATCCGAGCAGCTTGAGATACGCATCGCCGACGAGCTAGGCACCCGAGACTACCTGACATTCAGCGGCGGCGAGGCATTTCGCATCAACTTCTCCCTCCGCATCGCGCTCTCCCGCCTGCTTGCCCGTCGCTCAGGCGCGCCGCTGCCCGTGCTATTCATAGACGAGGGCTTCGGCTCGCAGGACCGCAGCGGCCAGGAACGCCTGACCGAAGCCATCCAGTCGATTCAAGACGAGTTCGAGAAGATTATCGTCATAACACACATCGACCAGATGAAAGAAGCCTTCCCCGTCCGCATCGAGGTCAGCAAGGGCGACAGAGGTTCGACCTTCAGCATCGTGTAACTTTGCCTGCATCTATTGGCAGCAACATTCAAAACAGGCATCACACGTGTGGCTTTACAGTTCGATCTCCTGCACCTCTGGCGATACTATAAGCGTCGCGTCCGTCTCGGCCTGCACCTCTTCCGCAGACCAGCCAGGCGCGACCTCGCGCAGCACCAACCCTTCCTCTGCCACCTCCATCACGGCGATGTCCGTAACTATCAGGTCAACGCACCCCTTGCCAGTCAGTGGGTAGCTGCACTCCTGCACCACCTTCGACTGACCGCTGCGGTCCGTGTGCTCCATTGCAACTATGACGCGCCTTGCGCCCACAGCCAGATCCATCGCGCCGCCAACATTGCCCACGCCGCGTTCCGGCAGCATCCAGTTCGCAAGGTCGCCGGACGCCGATACTTGCAGCGCGCCCAGCACCGTCACATCTATGTGCCCGCCGCGAATCATGGCGAATGCGTCCGCCGAGTGAAAGAACGACATCCCCGGATACCACGCCAGGAAATGCCCACTCGCATTCGTCAGGTCAACATCCTCATCGCCCTCCTCCGCCACCGGGCCGAAGTTCAGCACGCCGCTCTCGCTGTGGTACAGCACATCACGCCCCTCCGGCACGAACTGAGAGCACAGCGAAGGTATGCCGATGCCCAGATTAACCACATCGCCGTCCTGCAATTCCTTAGCGACGCGCATAGCGATGATTTCCCTGTCCAGCCTGTATTTTTCTACCGTTCCTGCCATTGAGTAAAGCTCCATATCATAATGCCAAGCGGTTTCAAGCCGCCTGACGTACAGGATACATCAACCCGGCAACGACGCCAACGCCAGAGAACACCGCCATCACCACAAGCCCCGCCAACAGCGAACCACTAAACTCCGCCACCGCACCCACAATCATCGGCCCTGCCGCAAACCCCAGTCCCGCGAACATGGACACCAGCGCGCTAACCGCCGCCACCTCGCGCGGCAGTATGCCCTCGAACTCGAACGGCAGCATCTCCATCGCAGGCACCGCCACCCACACCAACCCCAGCGCCGTGATTGCAAGCGCCAGCAACACCGTGTCGGTCGTCAGCACAATCGCAAGTGCAAGCAGCACATTCAGCGCCGCAGGCACAGCCAGCAGTATCCGCCTGTTGTGAAACTTGCGATTGACACATCCACCGGCAAGCGCGCCCGGTATCAAGGCATAGTACAGGAAACCAAGCAGGGGCCCGCCCAGCGTTATATCAATCCCTCTGTCTTCCAGCAGCAACGTGGGCAGGAAGGTCACGATGCCCGTCCACACTGACGCCAGCGAAAACATCACTATCGCCACCGACCAGCCCTGCCTGTACTTTCGCAGGGCCACAAGCGGGCTTGTCGGCTGATTCCGCAGCGCATCGCTCATATCCTGCACGGGTGCCCTGCTCTCCCGCGCCGCGATCATGAAGGCGACTGCCTGCAGAGCCACAAACCCCGCCTGCAAGTAGTACGCGCTGCGCCAGCTCCCAAGCGCGACAATCAGCAGCGCCCCCGTACTCACCGCAATGGCAAGCAGCAGACTATGCTGCGAAAGCCCCACGGCATTGATCAGCGCGTACTGCCGCCTCGCAGCCCACTGCTGAAACAGCAAGGGACGCACCGCAATCGTAAGCGAATGGAACAGCACCGCCAAGAACCGCGCACGAACAGCATCAAAAAGCCGTTCGCAAACCCCTGTAACAAGAGCAGCGGCGCCACAATCCACATCGACACCTGAGTTACCGCCACCGGACGATAGCGCGAGAACCACACACCAAAAGGCAGTACCGCAACCGCCGCCGTCACCCACCACACACCTTGCAGCATCCCCACTTGCAGCGGAGTCAGCGCGAGGTCCTGCGTTATGAACGGCAGGAACACGCCCAACACGAACGATGACAGGCGCAGGCTACTCAACTGCAAGTGCGATAGCAGCAACACCGCCCATCCCCGCGGCGATGTGCGCTCTACACCATCAGACTGCAATGATAATGACGACAATGAAGCGTTGCCCTTGCTACGCTGCTAGCGTCTGTTGCGCTCAATCATGCCCTTAACATTCAGGTGTAACTTACGGAAGCCCGGATCATACTCCCCATAAGGGTATTCCTGTGGATGCTCCCCTACCCAAGCAATTGCAATTTCACGGCTTAGAGATTCATTCACAAGCCTGTTTCTAACCTTCTCTGAGACGAACGTCCTCAGCTCTCTACGACGCCTTATGACCTTGAGCAGATAGAATGGCAACCAGAAAGGTAGTGTGATCACGCGAAGGAGTAGCCTGAACAGAGACATCTGGTCGCTAAAAACTTCATGGGCGGCTCTGGCCTCATGCCGGCCTAGCTCTGAACGCCAATCACGTTGTGGCTGTCTGGACATAGCCTCACCCCCATCCTAACCTCCCCTCATCAAGAGGGAAGGGACTTGGGTCCCTTATTTGTGGACGCTTTGGGCATTTTACCTACCCTTGTTTGCCCATCAAGGGGGAAGCGGCTATGTGATCCACATCAATGCCTGCTAACAAAATATCGACAATGGCAATGGCTCCGTCTAGCCTGGATGGACAGGACACACGGATACTCTATCCCCTTCATCCTGTCCATCCTGTGAATTAGCCCCTACGCATACTTCCCCGTCAACTGCGGCGTCGTGCCCTCGTTCCCCGCAGATTCCCACTCGTGGCGCGTCTCGCGGCCCCAGGTGCGCTTCAGGTCGTCCTGCACTTGCAGGTGCAGCCTGCCAAGGCCTTCTGTCTCCATGTCGATCGTGTCGCCGTCCTGAATCGCGCTCAGTCCGAAGTGATTCGTGCCCGTCGCCACCACATCGCCCGGCTCCAGCGAATGGACCGATGTAATCCACTCGATGACTCGCGGAATCTTGTGCGCCATGTCATCCGTGTTGAAGTCCTGGCAAAGCCGGTCATTCACCCACAGCTTCACGGGAAGGCTCTGCGGGTCCGCAATCTCGTCGGCGGTGACCAAGTATGGTCCCATCGGCGCGAACGTCTCGCGCGACTTCATCTGGTAGAACGCAGGCACGCCCCGCGCCGACACATCGATGAAGTTCAGATAGCCGAAGATGTAGTCGTAGGCGTCCTCCGCCTTGACCTGCCACGCATGCTTGCTGATGACAATCCCCAATTCCGCCTCGTGCTCGAAAATCGACGAAGGCACATCCGGAATCAGAATGGTGTCGCCGTCGCCGATAACGCCGTTAGGCGACTTGTTGAACGCATTTATGGGCGCAGGCTCGGAGCGTGTGCCGTTCTCCATGTAATTCACTGCCATGCAAGCGATGTTGATAGGTCGCGGCGCAGGTGAGCGCAGCCGCACACTGGATAGCGGCACGCCGTCGCTCACGCTTATCGCTTCCTCCAAGTGAGACTTATGCGTGTCGAAGTCGGCAATCAGCCCCGACAGAATATCCTGCGGCGACACATGCGGGATATGCTCCGCAGCAGCCGACAGGTCAACCACATTATCGCCCTTTACGGCGCCCAGCTTGAAGTCGTCAAAAAATACCAGTTTCATAGTTTAACTCCCTCCAGTCATTTAGTCTTTCAGTGCATCAGTATATCAGTCAGTATTTCATCCTGTCAGTAGCGCGGCTGTTGAGAAGTCAGATGCCAATTACCGCATCTACCTTCGTAATATGCTCGCAGATATGTGCCTCTACTCATCGCGTTCTCTGCTGCGCTATGAGCGCTCTCCCCATCGCCGTACACTATCTTCTTGCATCTACCACAACGGTTCCTGCCCTTGGCATCCGTGTAGTCTGAAGGGGTGGTGAATTTCTTTATTACCCACCATATAGCCGCTACTATCAGTATGGTGAGTACCCATTCCATGCTGGAAGCCCTTCCTAAATCTTGACGATACGGTTCACATAGATGGCGGGTGTATGAACGCCATGCCCGTCGATTTCGCCGACTTCAACCACCTCATCTACTTCCATGATCGTCGTCCGCGCCGCAGTCGCCATAACTCCGTTGAAGTTGCGCGATGTGCCGCGATACACGATATTGCCCATAGGGTCGCCCTTGTGCGCCCGCAGCAGCGCGAAGTCCGCCTTCAGCGCATACTCCAGCACATGTGGTTTCCCGTCGAAATCGCGCGTCTCCTTGCCCTCAGCAAGCAGCGTTCCCGCGCCCGTCGGCGTATAGAACGCCGGTATGCCCGCGCCTCCGATGCGAATGCGCTCCGCAAGCGTCCCCTGCGGCACAAGCTCAAGCTCCACCTTGCCCTCGCGGTACGCGCGCTCATAAGAAGTAGGGCGAGACGGCGACGGCGACACCGGGAACGACGCCACCACCTTCTTGATCTGCTCGTTGTCCACGAGAATGCCGATGTCGATTGGACGGTCACCCGGAATGGTGCCGAAGCCAATGACGCTCGCAAGCCCCGCCGTATTGCTGATAATCGTCAGGTCTTTTGCCCCGTGGTCGCGCAGCGCCCGAATCAGATTCTGCGGCGTGCCGCCCGGCCCCGCAAAGCCGTCTATCATCAGCGTCGCGCCATCGGGAATATCCGCCACCGCCTCGTCGAAAGACGCAAAAACCTTGTTTATCGCCATACGCTCAAGCACCTCGTCAAGAAAAGCAATTGCAAGGCGCATTTTAACATGGTTGAGAACGATAGACAGGTTCTGCGGAACACCTCGAATCTAATGGTCTTCATCCTCCCCATCCTGTTAGCTCCCGGCTCGCGACCGTCTCGGCGGCGCGAACGCCACCAGCAACGTCAGCGTCTCAGTAATCGAGTGAAACCGATGCGGCGCGTCCGTCTCCACGAATATGACCGTACCGGCCTTCACCTCCCTGTCCTCATCGCCCACCTGCAAGCGCGCCGACCCGTTCACCACATAATAGATTTCATCCTCCGTATGCGGCTGCTGTGGGTCCGTGTCCCCGGCAGGCAGCACATACAGCCCCAGGCTCAATGTCCCGGTTTCCGCCGTGAAAAACTCCAGGTAGCGCTCACCAAGTTCCTCACGCGCCGCTATCAGGTCAGCCATCTCGAATGTGTCCATAATCCCGTATGCCCCTTTCAAGCCCTTCAAAGCCTTTCCAATACAACGCGCTTATCTTAAACTGAATGCCATTATGAACATAAGCATACGCGACGCAATCCGAGCAGACATAGAACGCATCGTCGAGTTCCAGCAGGCGATGGCGATCGAGACCGAGGGCAGAACGCTCGACGCCTCCACCATTCGGCAGGGTATAACCGCCGTGTTCGACGATCCGCAGAAGGGCTTCTACATCGTCGCAGTGGCAAGCGCCGATGACGACGACGCGCCACAGAAGGTCGTCGGAAGCCTGCTCATGACTTACGAATGGAGCGACTGGAGCAACGCTACTCACTGGTGGATTCAAAGCGTCTATGTAGATGCCACGTGGCGGCGCAGGGGCGTCTATCGCGCGATGTACGACCACATACTCGGCATGACTGAAGGCCGCAGTGACATCTGCAGCATACGCCTCTACGTCGAGCGCACCAACACCATCGCCCAGCAAACCTACAAGAGCCTCGGCATGTACCATTCGCACTACGATCTGTACGAAATAGACCTCACGACATAGTTGATTCGGGTTGCGGGCCGACGAGAAACCGCGACTCACGATTACACAACACCTCTAGACATGGAGGAAAGAAAATGCTGCCAGACAACATCAAAGACTTCATCGCCAACAACGACAAAGCCGTCCTAAGCACATTTCGGCGTAGCGGAGCGGCGCAGCTCAGCATCGTCAGCGTGGGACCATACGGCGACGGCGCGGCGTTCACCACCACCGAGGACCGCGCAAAGCTCGCCAACCTGCGGCGCGACCCGCGCTCCTCCCTGCTCGTCTCGCACGATAGCTGGTGGGGCTTCGTAGTGCTGGAGGGCAGCGCGCGCGTCATGGCCGCCGACAACACCGACGCCGATGAGCTCAGGCAGGCATTCCGTGACGTCTATCGCTCCATCTCCGGCGAGCACCCAGACTGGGACGACTACGACCGCGCAATGGTTGAAGACAGGCGAGCCGTTGTCGTTGTGGTGCCGGAGCGCATCTACGGCACAGCGTTGTAGAAGACGATGAACACCATCACTCAGAAAGAGTTCACCGAGCGCCTCGTCGAGCTATGCGTCAGAAGCGGCCTGAGAGGTGTGCCCCGCAAGACCAGGGACCGGCACATCCTGTCGAAGGGCATCACTCTGACCCTTGACCTGAAGGCAGAGTACACGGAAGAAGAGGTGAATCAAGAGCTGAAGACATGGCTGGCTGACGTTGGAGGCACCCTTCGCCGCCTTAGCCATGTGCGTCTGCGCCGTCTGCTCATAGACGAGGAATATCTTGGCAGAAGCAAGGACGGCTCGCGCTACTGGGTGGCGCTTGGTTCGAGAAATCACCCCGCTTACGAGCCTGCCGTGCAGGACGTCGATGTCCGTGGACTGCTCCGGTCAGGCAGGGAAGAGGCCGAGCGCCGAAAGCAAATGTACCTGCAAAGGCAGATGGAATCGTAGAGATACGAAGCCACCCTAGCCCCACTCCTGGAGCATCAAGCCGTCATTCGCGTGGATTGAAAATCTCGTAACCTTCACGCGGATTCGGCCCCTGCAGGGAAACATCGTCACCGCACAGCCAGAACGAAAGGCTGGGCGCGACCGGCGGAGGCATGTCCCTCGGCGGTATAACAATCAGGTCGCCGATGAAATATGCCCTGAAACACCCGTCTCGCTGCGACTCCTCCCTAGGGAAAGCGATGCCGCCGTCGAATGTCCAAGTCTCCTCGCCCGTCTCCACCGTCCTAGTCCCCGATACGAAGACCGACCCGCTGACGCCATCGAACTTGCCCGTACCCTCCACAATCCTAAGCACTCGCTTCCAAAGCCAGGAGTCGCCAGCCACCGAAGGGCACACGAACCCCAGCGTCTGGGTCATCACCAGCCCGTCGCCTTCCGGGGTCTCCCAAATGAAATTTGTCTCGCCCTCAGCCGGGGCGCTGCACGACCCATGCTGCCCCGTCACCCCCGACCAGTCGTCGTGGAAAATGAATCTCACCGTGCCTGAGCCCATCTCACCCGCGTCGAATTCGCCCTCCAGTTCCACGCGGCACCTGCCAGTCGAGTCGCACTCCTCAGGGTTGACTATCTGGGAAGTGCCCGAGCCGCTCCCCACGAAGTCCTTCGCCCTGCCGTCCGC
This sequence comes from Dehalococcoidia bacterium, assembly GCA_965221045.1. Classification (GTDB taxonomy): domain Bacteria; phylum Chloroflexota; class Dehalococcoidia; order Lucifugimonadales; family JADFKI01; genus Bin90. Next base: position 2,251,079 of record OZ244863.1, on the reverse strand, counting down.
CTCTACACCAGCGGCCGTCAACACCAGCAGCAGCAAAGCCAATCCAAGCGCAACCGAAACCAGTCCGAAGCCGCCCCTACGCCCCACTAAAGGGATGTGAGCAAGGACCCCACCTTCAGTCCCGCTAGACAATAGGCTCACTCTCCTTCCAAGCTCTATATGCGCTCCGCCTCATACCGCGCGAACTCCGACGGCGATACGATGTCCACATCGCCAAATCGCTCCAGCACAAGTAGGTCGTTGTCGCCCGTTACGATGCAGGCAGCATCACCTGCAACTGCCGTGCCAAGAATCGCATCGTCATCCGGGTCCCGGCAAATCTGCGTTTCGAAGGTCTCAGGCTCGACGATTTCAGACGCTTCAAGAAGCGCTCCTACCCGCGCCCTAATTTCCTCGCTTCCATGTCCGAACTTACCAGTAAGTGTATTTCTGAACTCATTCAGAATGCTCATCGAAAGGATAATAGTAATTCGGCGGTTCGATATACAATCATCCAGAAGCCTGCTGCACACCCCGTCAACAATGAACGCGGAAACAAGGATGTTTGTGTCTAGGACAACCTTCATGACACACGGTCAAACACGTCCTGATCGGTGAATATGCCCTGCTTTCGAGCTTTAGGTATCATCTCTTCTCGCATCAGGCGAATGCGACGGATAAGGAGGTGCCTCCTGAGCACATCCAAGACTACTTCTTCATCCGCGCATCCTTCTTCAAGCGCCATTTCTTCCAAATCAGATGCCATATCCTCCGGCACTGTAATGGCGATTGTCTTCTTCATAACTCAATCTCCCGTTGTCTTCACGAAACGCGATCAAACACGTCCTGCTCAGAATAAATCCCCTGTTCCTCAGCTTTAGCAGTCATTTGATCGGCAACTGTGCGGAACTTATGAACAAAGACATACTTCTTCGCTGCTTCGAGGAATGCTTCTTCAACGGAAATCGCTTTGTCCCGTGCCAATGCCTCCAGTTCCACCACCATATCATCCGGCACTGCAATAGTTATTTTCCTTGCCACGAGCCAACCTCCTGAAACATGCCAGCCTCTACGCACAGTCTAACACGAACGGCCATGACCATCCGACACCACTTATCCTACCCATCCATCCTCACCACCAACTCCCCCGCAATCCCCGTATAGCCTGCAGGCGTCAGTGCCATCAGACGCTTCTTATCGTCCGGAGGCAGCTCCAATCCGCCAACGAACGCGCGCATATCATCTCCGGTAACGCTGCGCCCTCGCGTGAACCCCCTCAGCATCTCGTATGCGTCGCCCGCGCCCTGCTTTCGCATCACCGTCTGCACCGCCTCCGCAAGCACCTCCCATGCGTCGTCAAGCTCAGCGGCGAGCAGGTCCTCATCCACCGCAACTTGCCGCAAGCCGCGCATCGCAGCCTTCAGCCCCACTAGGCTGTGCCCAATCGCCGGCCCCAGGTTCCGCAGCGCCGATGAGTCCGTCAGGTCGCGCTGCAAACGCGACACCGGTAGTTTCGTCGCCAGGTGCTCTAGCAGCGCGCTGCTTATCCCCACATTCGCCTCCGAGTTCTCGAAGTTGATGGGATTCACCTTATGCGGCATCGTCGAAGAGCCGACCTCGCCCTCAACCGCCTTCTGCCTGAACACTCCCAGCGATATGTAAGACCACATATCGCGGTCGTAGTCCAGCATCACCGTGTTGAACCGTATAAGCGCGTGGAATATCTCCGCCAGATAGTCGTGAGGCTCAATCTGCGTCGTCAGCGGATTGTGCGTCAGCCCCAGCCGCTCCACGAAGCCGCGCGCAATCCCATGCCAGTCCGCATTCGGATACGCGATAGCATGCGCGTTGTAGCTCCCCACCGCCCCGTTGAACTTCCCCAGGTACTCAGCGTTTTCGATCTGCCAAATCTGCCGCCGCCAGCGATACACGAACACCGCCAGCTCCTTGCCCAGCGTCGTCGGCGATGCCGCCTGCCCGTGCGTTCGCGCCAGCAGCGCCGTATCCGCATTCGCGTCTGCAAGTGCCGCAACACTATCCACCAGCGCTCTCGCCTGCGGCAGCCACTCCTCCTCCAGCGCACCCTTGACCATCAGCGCATGCGACAGGTTGTTGATGTCCTCCGATGTACAGCAGAAATGCACCCACTCGCACACATCCTCCATCGAAGTGCCCGCGAGCTTCTCTCGGATGTAATACTCCACCGCCTTCACATCGTGGTTCGTCGTGCGCTCGATCCGCTTCACTTGCATCGCGGCGTCATCGTCGAACTCTTCGACCAATCCGCGCAGAAGCGCTTGTTCCGCGCTCGTCAACGCGCGCATATCCGTAATGTCCGCGCAACCCGCCATCTCCAGCAGCCACTCGACTTCCACCTGTACGCGCCGCTTGATGAGCGCCCACTCCGACAGATGTTCCGCAAGCCCACTCACTTGAGTCGCGTATCGTCCGTCCAACGGCGTTATAGCCCTAATAGTATTCACTGGTAAATCCCTATCCTGTCTATTTCACACATCGATGCTAGCCCTAACCGACATACCTCTCATACACCACCTTAGCCGCCGCGACATCCCACATCGCCATGCCAAGAGATTTGAACAGCGTAATGTCGTCATCGCCGCGTCTGCCCGCCTTCGCGCCGCCAACCACCTGCCACAACTCGCTCAACTGCTCCCAGAGCAGCAGTCCCCGCGAGGTCGGCATCAACAATTCACCGCACTCTATCCTTGCCTGTGCGATGCTGTCCACGGCGATGAAGTCGGCACGCTGAATCGTAGTATCATCCAATTCCGTAACATACTCGTTCGCGCCGCCCACAGCGCAGATATGCGTACCCGGCCGAAGCCACCCGCCATGGAACACAGGCTTCGGTGAGTTCGTAATCGTAACAAGGATATCCGCGGACTCCACCACCTCACGTGGCGTAACCGCCGCCCGCACCTCGATGCCAAGCCTCTCCGTCATTACACGCGCAAAACCACTACGGTTCTCTGCGTTTCGGCTGTACACGCGCACTTGCTCAATCGGACGCACGCTGCATATCGCCTCTAGCTGCGCGCCCGCCTGAAACCCGCTGCCAAGTATCCCCACCTCCGCAGAGTCCTCACGCGCCATGTACTTCGCGCTCACCCCCGAAGCCGCGCCCGTTCGCCTCCGTCCGAGTTGATTCGCCTCTATCACGGCAAGCAGGTCCCCAGTCGCAACGCTATACAGAAGCACGAAGAAGCGATAAGCGCCGTCAACAATGGAGTACACCTTGAAGCCGAACACACCCTGCTCGTGCAGCGCAGCCGTCATGTGCGCCAGCATCACGCCCGGCCCCGCAATCGTGTGTCCGCGCGGCAGGTTCGTAGCAGTGCCAGCCGCCTGCTGCTTCAGCACCGCCTCCACCACGGGCACGGCTTCCTCGACAGTCAGCAGACGTTCGACATCGCCATCAGTAAGCCACAGAGGGGAATTAGTCATAAGAAGCCAGCGCCTTATGTAGCATGTTTAGCCCTGTCGGTTCAGCGTTCACTGACCGATCGACTAACCGAAATACTGACTTGCTTGCTACGAGCGCACAGCGATTACACCGAGCCAGCTTCGCGGCACGTGCGTGATCTCCATCTCGTCGAACGTCTGCCGCACACCGGATTGGAGCGCCTCGCTCGCCTCCTTCAGCGGCACGCCCGGCAGCGTCCCTTCGATGAAGTCCTGGAAGCCGCTGATGTCCAGCCAGCCCTCGATAGGCACCTGCACCGTCTCTATATTCTGCCGCACGATGGTCATTCCATGCTTCTCAAGAAGCTCGTGGTACTGCTCAACCGTAAGCTGCTTGCGAGACTCCACCTTCTCCGTCCTGCTCGGCCTCAAGCCATAATCGCGCCGCAGCGTACGGATCGACTTGAACATCCATTTGCGGTAGAACACCTCGCTCTCCGGCGGATGGCTGCCCTCGTAAAACGATGTGTTGAAGGCGAATTTGCCGCCAGGGTTCAGCGACTTGGCGATGTCGTCCAGCAGCGCGTCCTTGTCTGGGATGTAGTGAATTGCGTTGCAGAATACGACCGTGTCCACCGATTCTTTGAGCGAACCGGACAGCCCCTCGACCTGGCTGTGGACGAACTGAATAGCGGCATCGCGCCTGTCCTTCAAATTCTCCATCGCCTGCTTCAGCGCACTCGCCGAGTGGTCAACTGCAATGACCACCGACTCGCGGGCGTCGTTCAGGCGCCCCACAATCAGATCCGTCACGCCTCCCGTGCCGCATGCAAGGTCCACAATGCGCTTATCCCTGCTGAGGTCAGCCATATCCACGAGCTGAGCGTTCAGCCCTTCATAGAAGGTGTTCTGAGAGAACTTCGAGAACGAATAATCTTCGGTTGTCATGGCACGCCTCCCGTTGCTGGCGCTCTGCTACGCAGCGCAATTATAACGGATAAACTGAATAAAAGGAATTGACCCACACCACACAATCCGCCATTTCCTCATCATCGGAACGGTCGCCTTTCTTCTTTGGCCTTTCTTCCTTGAAAGTAGAGGGTTGCGGGATGGAAATACCATCAAAGATAGATAGGTGCAAAGAAGTCATTGCTATCCACATCAGCCCTGGTCTAGGCAACATGGCGACATCTAGAAATTCTTACAAACTCACAAGGCTTGTGATATATTACACACATGAAACTCATTGACATATCCGTTGCGAAATGCTAGTTCGCAACGGACTGCTGATAACCAGCGCCGCGCTCATGCTGGTGACGCTCTACATGGTCTTCCTCTGGGTGCCCACCGAGCTTAACCTCGGCGTATCCCAGCGCATCTTCTATTTCCACGTGCCTCTTGGCTGGCTCGGCATGCTCTCCATTATCGTAGTGGCAGTCGCCAGCATCGCACATCTCATTACCGGCAACCAGTGGTGGGACGACCTTGCCTACTCTACTGCGGAGATAGGCGTCATATTCGCAAGCCTCATCCTCGTTACCGGCGTTATCTGGGCGCGCGGCGACCTCGGCTGGTGGTGGACATGGGACGCCAAGCTCACCACCACTCTTGTACTCTGGTTCATATTCGTTGGCTACCTGATGGTACGCGCATACGCCCCCAAAGGCTCGCAGAGCGCTCGCTTCGCATCCGTCATCGCCCTCTTCGGCGCGATAGACGCTCCCATCATTTACATGGCGACTGTCTGGTGGAGTTCCGCCCACCCCGAACTCAACGTCGGCCCTGTCGCAAGCGACAGCGACGAAATCGGCTCCAACAAGATTTACACCACACTGCTCGTAGCCGTAATAACCTTCACCATCTTCTACATCCATCTGCTGGTCGAACGCTTCCACCTGCGCCGCGCCGAATCCGCCCTCGACAGCCTGCATCAGGCCTTCGCCACTCGCCTCTGACACGCTATATCCTGTCCACCCTGTGTATCTTGTAAGCCCTGCTCGGAGACGAACCTTGAAACGCATCGCAATCGCAGCAGCAACCATCATCATTCTCGCAGTTGTGCTTCTACCCGGCGCAGCAGCGGTCGTCTATGCCTATGACGAGCCATCCGCGCCCATCGCCGCCGAAGTTCCCGCGCAGCAGCAGCGCGGCGAAGCCGAACTACCCTGGCTCTTCGCCGTCTATGCCATCACTTGGGCAGCATTCTTCGCCTATGTATTCTTCATGTCCCGCAGACAGCGCGAAATGCAGCACGAAATCGACACCCTCAAGCGCGCACTTGATGCTAGAATGGACAGCGACGACTGACGGCTTTAATCGCTGTTGAATACAATGACCGAAGACTATACACAACCCGAAATCATAGAAGAACCCGGCGGCATATTTGCCTCCAAGGGCAAAGTCATCGTCGCTACAGTCGTACTACTCGGCGTGCTAGGCTACGGCGTGTACATGACGCTGCTGAGCGCAACCGTGTACTCCTACACCGTCAGCGAACTAACCTCGCTCGGTCCCACGCCGGAGGGAAAGCTGGTGCGCGTCAACGGTAGCCTTGTCGAGGACTCATTCGTGCGTCCGGACGGCTCCACAATGGCGCACTTTACCCTAACGGACAAAGACGATCAGACGCATGTCATCGCTTCAAGCTACGATGGCGTCCTCCCCGACCTGTTCTTCAACCCCCACTCCGAGATTATCCTCGAAGGCGCCTACCGCGCCGACGGCGTGTTCGACAGCCAGAACGTCCTGGTGAAGTGCCCTTCCAAGTACATCGAAGCCGAAGAGGAAGGCGCCTACGACCAGTCCGCCTACTCCAAAGAGCAAGGCAGTTAGTCACATTTGCCATCATTCCCGCGCAGGTGGGAACCCAGAGCCATAGCGCGGTGTGGTCGTTACCACGGGCACAACCCTAAGTCGCAATCGCCCCATCCACATAGAGCAACTCCAGCGCCTCCGCCGCAGCCCGCTCCACCTGCATCGCCATGCTCGGCTCCATACCCTTGCACAACGATGCAATCGCATCCGAAGCCGTTCCCTCACCATCCAGTCGGCTCAGCAACTGCGATACAAGCGCGCTGCATGGAATGCCCTCCGGATGCGCGTCCGTAACCAGGCCCACACCCCACACGAAACGCTCTTCGGCAAGGACAGGCTGCCGCTGCAAGCGTACTCCATCAGCCAATCGCAATGGGATATCAGGCTGCAAGCCCTGCTCCCGGCGGCGCTGTCGCTCCGACTCAACCGCGGCAACGCTGTCGCCGAACGCGGACGGTGGAAGCCCTCTCGAAAGCGCGACACGCTCATAGCCTCGCGCAGGTTGCCCGGCTACCAGTTGTATGAACGACTGCCGGGGCGTAAGCGAAGGATCGTCATCCAGCAGCCTCCGCGCCTCCCAGAAGTACGAGTCAGCAGTGCGGTTGCTGGAATAGAATAGGCGCGCCAGCTCGCGGAAATGCCCATACTCCTTGTAATACATCTGCTCGTACATCTTGCCTGCGGGAACGGCGATTGTAGGGTCTTCCAATGCGGAGGCGACAACCACGGACGCAAGGGCGGCATAGGTCAAAGCAAGGTGGACGCCGGACGAAAATAGAGGATCGATGAAACAGCCGGCATCCCCGACCAAAATATAGCCGGGACCGCTCAGCGATTGGCAGCGATATGACCAGTCCCGCACCACCTCCGGACCGGATAACAAAGTGGCAGACTCCAATAGCCCGGCAAGATAAGGGGCGGCGGCGACCTGTGATTCCAGGAAGCGGCGGGCGCCGAGTTCGCGGACGCCCTGCTGACCGACTTCTGCATCCACCACCGCGCCGACACTCGCCCACCCTTCGCGCAAAGGGATGTGCCACAGCCAGCCATCAGGCTGGGATTCGATGAGGATGTTTCCCTCGTCGGGCGTCGGCAGGCCCTTGCCGCCCCGGTAGTAGCCGTACACCGCAAGATTGCGGAAGAAATCGTCCCACTCCCGCAGACCAAGCTGCCGCGAAAGCACACCGCTCTGCCCGCTCGCATCCACCACGTATCGGGCTGGCAGCTCGATTTCTTCGGACAAATCATCTGCCGGACGGCAGCGAACGGCAGCGGCAGCGCCTTTGTCGTCAAACACGACCTGTGTGGCTTGCCAGCCTTCGCGCACGTCCACGCCGGTACGACGAGCGTTGTTTAGCAGGATGGCGTCGAAGTCGGGACGCCAGACTTGGTAGGAATGGGGATTGCTGGCGTGTGTTTCCCTGAAATACCAACTCCAGGGTTCGCGTTCAACCCCCCAGATCATTGTTGCGCCGGGCTTGACTACGAAGGCGGCGCGACGCACCTCGTCCATCACACCGAGGTTGTCCAGAATGGGAATGCTTCCGGGAAGCAGCGACTCGCCGACATGCGCGCGCGGGAAGCGCTCTCGCTCCAGCAGGATGACTTCGTGCCCCATGCGAACGAGCAACGCGCTGACGCACGAACCCGCAGGGCCGCCGCCAATAACTATGATGGGCTTGTCAAGAGACATAAGAAGTTAAAGCGTATCAAACAAATGGAGAGGATTATAAATCCTCTCCATTCTACACATTGATGTCAGCCCTTGAACCTACGCCTCGAACCCGACCTGTCGGTGCGTCCCGTCGCAGAACGGCTTGTTTGCGGAATCCCCGCAGCGGCAAAGGAACACCATGTCGCCATCGCCGTCAATCGAAATCTCGTTGCCGTCCGCGTCAACAATCTTTATACCGCCCTGCACAAGGTAGGGCCCATTCTTCCGTGTCGTAACCGTCGTGTCTGCCATAATCTTCTCCCTTTCTCGCTATCAAACCTACTCTGTTCCTTCCCCCTCGATGCGGGAAGGTTAGGATGGGGGGTGATATATTGCCCCATCAATCCTATCTATCACTACGCGCCTTCATCGCCCTGATAAACTCCGGCACAACTTCGACATAATCTCCCACTATGCCGAAATCCGCCGCCTTGAATATCGGAGCGCGCGCGCTGCTGTTTATGGCGACCACCGTGCCCGCCTTGCCTATGCCCACCGTATGGTTGAACACGCCACTCAACGCTACGGCGACATACAGGTTCGGCGACACCGACTTGCCGGACAGCCCAATCTGGTATTGGCGCGGCAGCCAGCCCAGTTCAGTTATGTCCCTCGTCGCCCCAAGCGGCGCATCCAGCGCATCCGCAAGCTCCCGAAGCAGCGGCAGGTTCTCCGGCCCGCCGATGCCCTTGCCCACGCCCACTATTGTATCCGCGCTGTCAAGTTCCGCGCCCTCAGCCGACTCATCCACAACGCGCTCAATGGTCTGTACGCGCGCCTCCCCCAGCGAATCCAGTGGTATATGCTGCACAATAGGGTCGATGCTTTCGTCAGGCGACACCGGCGTCAGCAGCCCCGGTCTCACCGTCGCCATGTACGGCTTCGTGTTAGAAAGTATCGGCGCGACTATGTTGCCACCAAACGCGGGCTTCAGCTGCACCAGCCGTCCCTCATCGTCCACCTCAAGCCCGATGCAGTCCCCCGTCAGCCCCAGGGACAGCCTGCCCGCGAGTCGCGCCGCAAGTTCCCTGCCGATCACTGTCGAGCCGAGTAGCACCGCATACGGCCGATGCTCACGAATCGCGTCCGCCAGCACTCCCGTGTACTGAGACACCTCATAGTTCGCCAGCCGATCATCCTGCGCCAGCAGCACCATGTCCGCGCCGTATGCCGTCAGAGCGCCCGCGTGCTGCTTTGCCTCATCACCCAGCAGCACAGCCTCTACGCTCGTATCCAGCATGTCCGCGATCTCGCGCGAGCGACCCAGCAGTTCCAGTGTAATTGGACGCAACTCGCCGCCAAGCGTCTCAGCCACCACCCAGATTGCTCCCAATTGCCCACGCTCACGCCGCGCCCCGCGCTCAACGGCCGCGTCAGCCGCATCATCGCCGCCGCCGCCATCGAACATCCCACGACTGCTGAGATACGCCATCAGCTCCGCAACCGCCTCTTCCATCGGCTTGTCCCGCGCCACTATGCCGTCGCGCTCAGGCTCTATGGAATATATCTCGCTCACCCATGTCGGCGATCCTTCCGTGCCGAACACCGACAGATCATCGCTCAGATCTGCAGCGGTCAACGTGGTAACGGGCTTCTCCAGCGCAGCCTGCCGTTCCGCCCGCCGAGGATATATCTCAGGCGCGACATCCTCAGTAACCGTGATGAGCGCCGGCAGCGCACATCGCACAACATCATGCCCCTCGTCTGTAATGCGCTCCGCGACAAGTGCCGCGCCATCGTCAGATGCGTCAAGTTCGAGATGCCGCACGCCACTCACCTGTGGCAGATCGAGCATCTCCGCTATCTCGGCGCCCACCTGCCCCGTCTCCGCATCAACGCTGTTGCGCCCGCAGATAATCAGGTCGTACTCGTCTCGCGCCAGCGCAAGAGCAAGCGCGCGCGCCGTTGCCAGCGTATCGCTGCCCGCGAACGCGCGGTCGTTGAGGTGCACCGCGCTGTCCGCTCCCATCGCAAGGCACTGCACCAGCGCGTCTCGTGCTTGCGGCGGCCCCATCGTATAGACCACCACCTCAGCGTCATGATCCTGTTTCAGATTGACCGCAAGCGACATCCCAAGCACATCGAAGGGATTGACTTCGCTCGGCACGCCATCGCGCACGACCCGCCGCGTCTCATTGTCGAACTTCAGCAACGAGACCACCGGCACCTGCTTAATGCAAACAGCTATCTTCATGACACAATTTGGTCTCTTTTCTCTTGAAAGGGAAGGTTAGAGCTTGTCTTGGGATCGCTGAAGGAATGAGAGCGCACTGGTTCAGGCACGATGAATGTTATTCCTTACGCGCTCGGCAAAGCCCGCGGGCACAGCCTGCGTTGACATGCCTCGCAGTACGGCTATCGTCTCGCGCAGTGTGCGGAAGAACGCCTCGCACAACGGGCAGTCGCCTAGGTGCGCGCGGATCTTCTGCTCCAGCGCCGAGTCAATCTCCCCATCGATGTAGTCTGACGAGTGATTGCGCGCCTCTTCGCAGGGCTGCGGCAGCGCACTGCGCCCAAGTAATCTTAATATGCGAGACTTCAGGGACATCATCATTTTCTACGCCTAGCGCTCTACCTCTAGCCAAGTGCAAGTATATCAGCAAACCTACATGGCGCAAGCCGATAGACTTTTACTTATTGGATGCTCTCACTTACAATTGGATGCAAGAGATATAAGATATGACTAACCAAGACGAGACAGCACAGAGCGACCCGACGCCGATGGAGTTCGACGACATCGTTGAGATGTACTCGAGCTTCGTGTACAACGTCGCCTACAAGATGATGGGCAACCCGCACGACGCCGAAGAGGTCGCGCAGGACGCCTTCCTGTCGGCATACCGCGCATTCGCTCGATTTCGCGGCGAGTCCCGCGTCACAACATGGCTCTACCGCATCACCGTAAACGCCGCGCTAATGCGCATCAGACGCGAAAAGCGCGCACGCGAGTTGCGTTGGGTCGGCATCGAGAACCTGGAAGTACCAAGCTGGGAAGACTCCCCGGAGCCGTCCACGATTAACTCCGAGCTAGGTGCGAAGATACAGGAGGGCATCGCGCGTCTCCAGCCCGAACTTCGCGCCGTCGTCGTGCTCCGAGATGTCGCCGGCCTCTCCAGCGCGGAAGCAGCCGAAGCGCTAGACATTACTGTATCATCGCTCAAGTCCCGCCTCCACCGCGCCCGCGTCCTGCTACGCCAGCACCTCGCCGAGTACGCACCTAGACGTTAGGCGCCATCGGCGTCAACCTCACCCCCATCGCTCCCTCGCACCACGCCGCCGCCGCAAGCAGACCCGCCTCATCGAAATGCCCCGCGACTAGCTGCACGCCCATAGGCATCCCGCCCTCACTCAACCCCGACGGCAGCGTAATCTCAGGGAATCCGCCGAATGTCCACGGCGACTGAAACTTCGGATCGCCCGTCGTCTCGCGGCTTGGCGGCGCGGGCGCGGGCGTAGTTGGCATAATCAGCGCGTCATAGCCCCGAATCGCCGCCTGCACTTCACGCCTGAACTCGCGCTGCAAGTGCTTCGCCTTCAGGTATGTCAGCGCGGGTGTCGCCAGCCCTTGCTCGATCAGTCCGTGCACATTCGACGAAAAATCATCCGCTCGCACGGCAAAATTGCTCTCATGCACCTGCGCCCCCTCGACCGACATCAGCGTGCGTTGCCCCAGCAGCGCCGCGTCGAAGTCCACCGGCAGCGACACCTCTTCCACGATAGCACCCGCATCGCGCAACTTCTCGACTGCCGACTCCGTGTTCGCGCGCGTCTCGTCGTCGCACTGCTCCATGAAGAACTGCCGCACCAGCCCAATGCGCGGCGGCTTAATCTGCGACTGCGCCGCCTGCAGATAATCGGTGGTGGGACGCTCCGACGAGTCCGGGTCGTTGATGTCGTGCCCCGCCAGCGCATTCAGCATCAGCGCCGCGTCCGCAACGCTGCGCGTCATCGGCCCCATCGTATCAAGCGACTCGGACACCGGATACACGCCATATCGGCTCACGCGCCCAAATGTCGGCTTAAGCCCCACGATCCCATTGTATGAAGACGGACGCACGATTGAACCGCCTGTCTGCGATCCGAGTGCCGCCGGAAACATACCCACCGCCGCGCCCACAGCAGAACCGCTGCTCGATCCGCCCGGCGTATGCGCCGCGTTCCAAGGACTAACGGTCGGCGACGGATCCCCGCACGCGAACTCTGTAGTAACCGTCTTGCCCATGATTATCGCGCCCGCCTGCTTCAGTAGCGCAACGGTAGTCGCGTCAAAGTCCGGCACGAACTCCGCGTATATCGTCGAGCCGCTCGTCGTCAGCACCCCCCGCGTGAAGTAGATGTCCTTGATACCCACCGGCACGCCATGAAGCGGCCCGCGCGGTCCCTCACTCGCAAGCTCCCGGTCCCGCTCTCGCGCAGCAGCAAGCGCAGCATCGCCGTCCAGCGTAACCCATACCTTCAGCGCTCCCTCCAGCGCATCGCACCGCGCAAGCAACGCCTCCATCAGCTCCACCGCAGACAGCGCGCCGCTCTGTATCCCCTGCGCCGTCTCGACCACGCCAAGTTCATGCAACTCACTCATAGCATCTTCCTTTCGCAGAGTTCGTAAGCGTAAAGTTCCTTTCCCCTCGATGGAGGAAGGCTAGGATGGGGGTGATTTTCTTTCCCTCGGCTTGACGGAAATGCCGCCCTTACCGACCAACTGATATACTGACCATCAAGCGACCGGAATCCCCATTTCACGGAGTATCTTATGCCCCGACTGACCAATCAGCAACTCAACGACTTTCTCACCTCCGGAGCGCACCTTATGAAGCTGGCGACGCTCACCTCAGAAGGCTGGCCCTATGTCGCGCCCATCTGGTACGACTACGATGGCGAGGCATTCTATGTCGCCGGCAGGCGCACGGCAAACTGGGTGGCGCACATCCGCGACGACGAGCGGGTGTCCTTCTGCATAGACACCTGCGACGCGCCCTACACTCGTGTCATCGTCGAGGGCACGGCGGAACTAGTTGACGGCGCTTGGATGGGCGACTGGAAGCACTGGGCAGTGCGCTATCGCGGCGAGGAAGAGGGCACGCAATACTACGAGGAGACCCAGCACATGCCCCGCGCCTACATCCGCATCACGCCGCGCAAGATAACCACCTGGGCAGGTCCCGGCTGGCATCCCCGCTATCAGGAATAGTCCAGTTGAGCCGATGAAGCAAAAGATGAAGGTTGGGGAAGTGAGGACCTGATGCAAATACTTAATCGCTTAGTTGGAGCGCTGCTGCTGCTTACAGCAGCGATTGTCGGAATCTACTTCGTAGTTGACCAGCTTGAGGTATTGCCCCTCCTGTGGGGAGAACTCGACTACCTCATGGCACTGGCACTTGTGCTCGGCGTCATATTCGCCTACCTGCGAAAGCGCAGCCTCGAATCCGCCGGACTAGACCGCATAGTCACGCGCCGATACTTCGAAGCAAACCTGCTGTTCTACGGCTTCGTCGCAATGGCGATGCTCTTCTTCTGGAACTGGTTCGACCTGCTTGTCGATGCCGACCCTCAGGACACCGACCATAACATAGTCTGGATTATCGTGGACACTGTAGCGCCTCTGCTCTGGGGCGCGCTCGGCATTTTCCTGCTGCGCGGCGGCAAAGACGACTAGCAAATTGTGCAGTTAAAAGTCATTAGTTGGATGAAGGCGGACGAAAGGAGCGGTAACCTTGGACATTCTCAAGCGAGCAGTGGGCGTCTTCCTAATCGTGGTCGGAGTGGTGGTTGCACTCCACACCATAGTCGAGCCGCTCTACCACACCACAAGCGATGCACAGCCCTACGCCCCGCTCTGGAACATCCTCGACCCAATAATTGCGGTCGCCATCGTCCTAACCGTGATATTCGCCTACATCCGCAAGCGCGATGTTGACGGCAGCGGTGGCGCAACCATCACTCGAGAGTTCCTGGGAGCAAATATAGTCTTCTACGGCATCATCTTCGTGGGCATTATGTTCTTCTGGAACTGGTTCAACCAGATCAGCCCCGCATACGCCACCGTAGGAACGGATGTGGTCTCGATGACATGGATTATCATCGATGCTGCATTGCCTCTCCTATTGGGCGCGATGGGCATATCCATGCTCACCGCCGACGATGCCTGACGAATGCAACCTATACCCCTTCCCCCTCGAAGGGGAGGGCTAGGATGGGGATGAGAACACCCCTGCCACCTAGAAAGTCATCGACACCTTCAGCGCGCCGTCCTCACGCGACTCCGCAAGGTCAAACGCCTCCTGCACCCGCTCCACCGGGAACTGGTGCGTCACGAACGGCGCCATGTCTATCTCACCCTTCGTGATGAAATCAGTCGCAAGTTGGAACGCCGGCAGTCCCGGCTCATCCTGCGCCCCGAAAGTCGTATAGAGGTCAAGGCGCTTGCGGAAGAAGGTGTCCCAGTCGAACGGTATACGCTCCATCGTCGGCGGCAGCCCGAACACCGCAACCGTGCCGAGTGGCTTGACCATCTTCAGCGTCTGGTTCAGCGTCTCCACGCTGCCGCACGCCTCGATGACCACATCCGCGCCCTCGCCGTCCGTCAGGTCCAGCACCGCGTCAGTCGCCCGGTTGCCCGTAACATCTATCGCGTGGTCAACTCCCATGCGCGCGCCGTGCTCTCGCCGAGCCTCCACAGGTTCAACCGCGATAATACGATGTGCTCCCAGGCGTCGCAGCATGAAGTCATGGAACAGCCCGACCGAACCCTGACCCAGCACCGCGACCGTCTTGCCCAGCAGCGGCGGCAGCTTGCGCGCCCCGAACACCACCGTGCCCAGTTGCTGCGCCATCAGCAGGTGTGCCGGCGGCACATCCTTAGGCAGCTTCAGCAGAAACTGCTCCTCAATCATCTGATAGCCCGCGAAAACCTTCGACTTCCAGATATTCGGCGCGGTCAACACCAGGTCCCCCTCTTCAAACGAAGTGTCGCCCGGATCAACCACCTCGCCCACGCCCTCATGCCCCGGATACCCGTGCGGCAGCGGAAACTCATGCGCGTTCCAGCCCATGTACACGATATGCAGGTCGCTCCCACATATCGAGCCTAGCATCGTCTTCACCAACGCATGCCCCGGTTCCATTGCAGGAATCGGCACTTCATCACAGCGCAGTTCTCGCAGCCCCGTCGCAACCGCCGCCGGCATCATAGTCATGTCACTGTTCCTTTCCGAATCGCCATTTCGCGCGTCTGCTACAATCATCAGACATTGCCAGAAATTGTGAACCCAGAGCGTGGTGGTGTCAAGATTAGATGCGCCGTGCGCAACTCGGGAAGGGAAAATACAATGTTGCGCGTAGCCACATTGCTTGCACTGACAGTCCTTCTCGTTGCCGCCGCAATTCACGCCTCCACCGACCAAACCCATGCCTGCTCGTGTGTGCCCCCTCCGTCTCCGCAGGAAGCCCTAGCCAAGTCTGAGGCAGTCTTCGCCGGCAAGGTCGTCGCCGTAAGTGGACTTCCACCAGGCGGATACAACTCAACCGACCCCCGTGTCGTCGCCTTCAAGGTCAGCGCCGTCTGGAAAGGTCACTCCTACGAGACCATGTTCATCACGACGCCATTAAGCGGAGCAAGCTGCGGCTTCGACTTCATCGAAGGAAAGAGTTACATCGTTTATGCATGGAATGGCGTGGATGTTCTTCTTTGCAGTCGAACCAAACTTTCTGACAACGCTAGAGACGACTTTGCAACATTAGGAGAAGGCAGTTCACCGGAACCCGGCTCAAGCTCACCCGTACCCAAATCCAGACCCGACCTCGTGCCACCCAGCGGATGCGAGTTGCCATTCGGCTATGTGCGGGGACATATCGACTTGTCAGCCTTCGGCTTAATAGCCTCACTCGCCTGGCTAGCATGGCGCAGACGCTCGCGGCGCTAGTTTTAACTCGTACTTGTGTAAACTGGTACTTGACGGACAACACACCATCTACATAGATTATCTGTATGATCGTGTCGTTCAGGAATCGCAGGCTTGAATCGCTGTACAATGGTAATGACCGCCGAGTGACTCTGGAGCATTTGCGAAAGTTAAAACGTATTCTCGGCGTGCTTGACAGAAGCCGCACTCCTAGGGACATGGACATACCCGGGTTCCGTCTTCAATCCCTGACCGGAGGGCTCAGAGGACACTATGCCGTTTCGGTATCAGGGAATTGGCGCGTAACTTTCAGATTCAACGAACACGGAGACGCCGTCGATGTCGATTACACCGACTACCACTGAGGAGACATCGCAATGCCAATGAGCAATCCGCCCCATCCGGGTGAAATCGTGAAGTTTGAATGCCTCGAACCTTTGGACTTGACGGTATCGAGGGCAGCCGAAGGGTTGGGAGTAACTCACCAATCCCTCTCCGATCTCATCGATGAAAAGACTGGTGTAACCGTGGATATGGCACTGCGTCTTTCTCAGGCGTTTGGTTCGTCACCGGAAACTTGGCTCGCAATGCAGATGGCTTACGATCTCTGGCATGCGCGCGAACAAGCCGCGCAAATCAAGGTCGAGAACTTCGCCGCCTCAAGACCATGACACGACCCGCAATCATCATCGCCAGCGCCGCCATCCTTGGCCTCCTCGCCGTCATCGCGGGCGCAGCAGGCACACACGCACTCCGCAACACACTTGACGCTGGCGCACTCCACACCTTCGAGACCGCCGCCCGCTTCCAGATGTACCACGCGCTCGCACTCCTCGTCACCGGCATTCTCTCCATTCACTGGCAGACTCGCGCCCTCACCATCGCCGCCGCGCTCTTCACGCTTGGCACAGTGCTCTTCAGCGGCAGCCTCTACATCCTCGCGCTCACCGGTATCGGCATCTTCGGCGCAATCGCCCCCATCGGCGGCATCTCCCTCATGGCCGCTTGGGCAACCCTCGCCTTCGCCGCCTTCCGCACGAAGTAGCCATTCCGTCAATTCATCCATGTCCGCCGTCCGTCTGATATGATATGCCAAATCATTTTCAGCACACGGAGGACAAAGCATGCCCAACAGCGCAGACATGAAGCAGCGAATACGAGACGGTGAGATACTCATCGGTGTGGCCGCGCCGCTCAACGCCTCAAAGAGCCTGATGGAGGACATCCTCGGCAAAGACGACTACGCCTTCATCCACACCGACAGCCAGCACGGCCCATTCAACGAGGAAACGCTCGTGCAGTTCTGCGCCAACGCCGCCGAGCTCGACATCCCCGTGCAGTTCCGCATCAAGCACACCCGCCATGCATACCTCATCGGCAACCTGGTTGACCTCGGGCCCGCAGGTATCGAAGTGCCGCAGGTCGAAGAACTGTCTGTTGCGCAGGAAGCCGTGGACTACTTCTACTACCCGCAGTTCGGCAAGCGAAGCTGGGGCGGCGCAGCCCGCTGGAAGGTACAGGGACGCGAGGACAGGCTTGAGTACGCCGAGTGGTGGAATAGCCATGGCTGGCTATGCCTGCAAATGGAGTCCATACTCGCAACCAGCAACGCCCGCCTGCTCGCAATGGAAGGTGTGGACTGCCTCACCTGGGGACCAAACGACCTTCTCGGCGACATCGAGAAGCATCCCAAGCACCCATTCCAGAGCGTGGACGACTGCGTGAAGCACGTACTCACCCAGCTTGAGGGCAGCACCACCCGCGTCTCCTTCCGCAGCTACGATCCCGCCCTGCGCAGCAAGTACATCGACATGGGCGTGACCATCCTGATGGAAAACGCCAAGCCGTAACAGGAACCAACACCGATAGACAGGCAACTAAAGTCCCTTCCCCCTTGATGGGGGAAGGTTAGGATGGGGGTGTATTCTCCTTCGTCATCCTGTCTATTATGTCCATCAATGTGAAATTTATGGAGTGATTTCATGGCTGACCGTATCAGAGTGGGCAACGCCGAGATAGTATTCGCGCTGGACATGATCCCGCCTGCGCGACCGCCCGACGCCTTCTTCGAGGGCGTAACCGCAGCAGACTGGGAGCCGTACAAAGACATCCTCGAAGACGGGCAGATACAGCTCTACTACGGCCACTTCTTTGTGCGCTCGATGGGCAAGACTGTGATGGTGGACACCGGCATGGGCCCCGGTCCCCATGCCGACCGTGGCAACGTCAGGGGCGACCTCCTGAACGCCATCCGCGCGCAGGGCGCAAGCCCCGAGGACATCGACATCGTGGCGCATACGCATCTGCACGGCGACCATGTGGGCTGGAACATAGATCACAGCGGCGACTCGCCCAAGCCGTATTTCCCCAACGCGCGCTACCTTGTTCCGCGCCTCGACTGGGAGCACTTCACGCAGCCGGAGCACCTCGCCTACTCGCCTCAGGTCCGCGACAGCGTAATACCTCTGGAGAAGCTAGGCCTCATGGACCTCGTCGACGAGGGCCACCAGATTACCGAAGAGATGACCACACTGGACACCCCGGGCCACACCCCGGGCCATCAGGTCATCCTCATCAGTTCACAGGGCGAGCGCGCGATGATAGTCGGCGACGCCATACACAGCAACGTGCAGATTCAGGAACCCGACTGGTGCGCCGGTGTAGATACCAGCAAGCCCGACAGTCGACGCAGCCGTCACTCCCTACTGCAGCGCGCCGAAGACGAAGACTATGTCATAGCAGCCGGTCACTTCCACCCCGACCAGCACTTCGGCAAGGTCATCCGCTCCAACGGTCGTCGCTACTGGCAGGCGCTGTAAGTAAATTCAGATCTAGGTGAGAACATGTCAATAATGGTCACCGGCGGCACAGGCTTCATCGGCAGGCGCATCGTCCGCGAGCTAACCGACCGCGGCGAGGAGGTCGTCAGCTTCGACCTCGCGCCACCACCACCTCAGCAGGCTGGCGTAACCTACTATCGCGGCGATGTAACCCAGCTTCCCCAGATTCTCGAAGCCTGCAACACCCACGGCGTAACGCGAATCATCCACATGGCCGCGCTCCTGCCACCCGACACCGAAGACCACCCTCACTTCAGCATGCAGGTCAACATCGGCGGCACGAACAACGTCTTCGAGGCGGCACGCTGGTGCGGCATCGAGCGTGTCGTCTATGCAAGCTCCATAGCAGTCTATGGCGTGCAGGAGACCTTCGGCGACAGACCCGTCAACGAAGACGACCTGTCCGCGCCCCACAACGTCTATGGCATGACCAAGGCAGTCAACGACTTCGCAGCAGCCCGCTACCGCGACCTCTACAGCCTCGACCTGCGCGGCATTCGCATCTGCACCGTCTTCGGGCACGGCCGCGTAACCGGCATGACAGGCATGATCGGCGGACTCATGATCTCGCTTCCCGCAGTCGGTGAGCCAATAGACTTGCCCTTTGACCCCGATGAACTCTCGCCTATGATTCACGCCGAAGACGCAGCGCAGATATTCGTGCGCGCCGCCCTCGCCGAGAACCTGAACCATCCCGTCTATATCAGCGGCGGTCACCTGTGCAACATCGGCGACATGGCAGACATCGTGCGCAGCATCATTCCCGACGCCCATATCACAACCGGCGAGCGCAAAGTGCCGCACATCTACCTCGTTGACAACAGCCGCATGCTCGCCGACATCGGCTACGAGATCGCCCCGCTGGAAATGCGCATCCGTGACCACATCAACGACGCCCGCCGAGAAGCGGGGCTTGGGCCCGTCTCATAGTCTTGAACAGCGCCGAGGCTCTGCTGCCATCCCTACTGATCTCCATCCCCGAGGGCGTCATCGACCTCGGCTGGGGGCACCCATCACCACGCCTTCACCCGACCGACATGCTGCGCCGTGCGACAGACATCGTCCTCGTAGATGGCGCGCCGATCCCGCTCCAGTACGGAGCGACCCAGGGCTACGGCCCCCTGCTCCACTCACTCGCAGAGTTCCTGTCCGCGCAGGACTCCTATACCTCACCAGTCTCGCCCCAAGAACTGTTCCTAACGGCAGGCGCGTCGCAAGCGATTGACCACACCACCACCCTGTTCACTCAGACGGGCGACACCGTATTCGTCGAAGAGCCGACCTACTACCTGATACAAAGCATCTTCGAGGATCACGGACTGAAAGTCGTAGGCGTGCCCACCGACGGCGACGGACTGCGCATGGACGCGCTCGAAGCGATGCTCGCAGACCGGTCCGTGCAAACGCCGAAGATGCTCTACATCATTCCCACCTACCAGAACCCCAGCGGCAGCGTGCTTCCAGCCGACCGACGCAGCAAGCTCGTCAAACTGGCGCAGCAGCACGGCTTTCTCGTGCTCGCCGACGAGGTTTATAACCTGCTACACTACGGCAAGCCACCACCCCCACCAATCGCGTCCTTCGACACCTCCGACGATGGCTGCGTTATCTCGCTCGGCTCATTCTCGAAGATACTAGGCCCCGGCCTGCGAACAGGATGGCTTCAGGCGCGTCCGTCTGTGATACAGCGCTTCGCCACCGCAGGCCTCACCATAAGCGGCGGCGGCCTGAACCACTTCACATCCACGCTAGTTCACGCCGTCTTAGAGCAAGGCATGCTCCAGGACAACATCGCAATCCTCCGCAGCACCTACGGCGAGCGCGTATCCGCAATGACCGCAGCCCTGCGAAAGCACCTCGGCGATGTGGTTGACTTCACAGCACCCGGCGGCGGCTACTTCTTCTGGCTAACCTTCAACGACGGCACGAACACGGACGCGCTCCTTCCCATAGCGCAGGAACACGGCGTCAACTATCGCCCCGGCACCGCCTTCTCCGCCCAAGGTGCGTTCACGAACGCCATCCGCCTCGCCTTCGCCCTCTACGAACCCGACATGCTCGCAGAAGGCATCCGCCGCATCGCAGCCGCGCACAGAGACCTGCAGGGACTCACAGCTAAGTGAACACAGAGATCCTCGAGAGGCTCTTACCTCTCCTGCTCCAAGAAATTGCGGAGCCCTGTGCTATCATGGACGAATGAACGGCAGGGAGTTTGTCAGGCGCGCCCGACGGTATGCCCGCAGGAATAGGTTGAGCTTCGACTTCGACCCGACTCGCGGCAAGGGCAGCCATGGCAAGCTCACCGTTGGCGACCGCAGCACAATCGTACAGCAAGGCGAAATTCCCCGACGTACTTTTGCTGCAATGCTCAGACAGCTCGAAATTGATCGTGAGGAGTTCCAGGCTATGCGATATGCTTTCCCGTGCGACATCGTTTTGGATGATGAAGAGGCAAAGGCTACGGGCAGAGAAGCCTATGTAGTAACTTTCCCTGATGTTCCTGAAGCGATCACAGGCGGCTGGTCTTGGCAAGAGGCTTTGGATATGGCAGAGGACTGTTTGGCTGTCGCCTTGAGCTTCTACGTTGACGGGAGCGAAGACCTACCGACTCCCGGCCCTCTCGCCGACGGACAAGTGCTTATCGCTGTGCCGCTCATCGTTGCGGCGAAGCTCACCCTCTACACAGCCATGCGTGAACAGGGCATAACCGACGCAGACCTCGCGGCCAAGTTGGAGATGCCCGAAAACGCCGTCCAAAGGCTGCTCAACCCCAATCGTTTCTCCCACATCAGCCAAGTCGAGCGCGCGCTCAAGGCGCTTGGTCGCTCTCTGATAGTCGAAGATGTGGTCGCCGTCCGACCAAGTTGCCCTTGTCATACTGAACAACGCCATCCGCCTCGCCTTCGCCCTCTACGAACCTGACACGCTCGCGGAAGGCATCCACCGCATCGCAGCCGCCCACCGCGAAGCAGGTGGATACAGGGCATAGTCAAGAAAATCCCTGTCTATCCCACCCATCCATGCTAAAATTGTTCATCATCTTCAATCGGGGTACATCCATGCCAGATTTCATGAGCGGCGACGAAATACGAGAAAAGTTCCTCAGCTACTTCGAGGCGCGGGGACACAGCAGGATGGCGAGTTCATCGCTCATTCCGGTCGGCGACCCCACGCTGCTGCTGACGAGCGCAGGCATGGTGCAATTTAAGCCCTACTTCACAGGCGAGGCAGAGCCGCCCAGTAAGCGAGCCACCACATCGCAGAAGTGCTTCCGCACTCCCGACATTGAAGAGGTCGGCGACGCCACGCACAACACACTCTTCGAAATGCTGGGCAACTTCAGCTTCGGTGACTACTTCAAGAGCAACGCTGTCGATTTCGCTGTTGAGCTTGTAACAGAGGGTTACGGCTTGCCTCTGCACAAGTTCGCCGCAGCAATACACGACTCGGACGAAGAGACACGAGGCTTGTGGGAGGCAAAGGGCATCCCTGCCGATCGCGTCTATAGCTACGGCGACGATGAAAACTGGTGGGGACCCGCCGGCGCCGAAGGCCCCTGCGGCCCCTGCAGCGAGCTTCACTACGACTACGGCGCAGAGTACGGCTGCCTGCAGGAAAACTGCGCCCCCAACTGCACCAACGTCATGGCAGACGGCGTCGTCTGCGACCGCTACGTCGAGCTCTGGAACCTCGTATTCATGCAGTATTACCACCACCTCGACGGCACCCGCACCAACCTGCCCGCCCCCAGCGTGGACACCGGCATGGGCTTCGAGCGCCTCGTGCGAATCTTGCAGGACGTCGATACAGCGTATGAGACCGACCTGTTCACGCCTATCATCGCCGCCGTCGAGCGCGTCAGCGGCAAGAGCTACGACAACCCCGACGACACCTACGCGATCCGCGTGGTCGCCGAGCACGGACGCAGCGTTACCTTCCTTATCGCGGATGGCGTGGTGCCCGGCAACGAAGGGCGCGGTTATGTGCTGCGCCGCGTCATCCGCCGCGCAATCCGTTATGCCCGGCGGCTCGGCATCGAGGGCAACTTCCTAGGCGAAGTTGCCGATGCCACCATCGAGAAGATGGGCAAGGTCTATCCGGAGCTGGTCAACAACCGCGACTTCATCCTGACCGTGCTCAGGCTGGAGGAAGAGCGCTTCTCTCAGAGTCTGGATAGAGGGCTGATATTGCTGGCTGAGGAGGGGCGTGGCATCGTTTCTGTCAGAAGAAGGCTGGCACAAGAACTCGCTTCGCGTTTAGACAACCCCAATTTCCGCCAGCATTATCAACAGAACCACGGTGCTTTTGTCGATTGGATCAATCAAGAAACTGAGAACAGGGTTCATCCAATTGTTAGGTCAGCGGTGCATAGGAACTTGACCCAGCCATTGACGGATGACAATTTTGTCGCGTCCTTGTGGCGTCGCGATTTTGCTGCGTTGAATAGGTTACGGGATATTGTAAGCAGGGTATCTGGTGCAGAAGCGTTCCTGCTCTGGGACACCTACGGCTTCCCCGTCGAAATGACCCAGGAAATCGCTGCCGAGCAGGGCGTCACTGTGGACACTGAAGGCTTCGAGCGCGAGATGGAAGCGCAGCGGCAGCGCGGCAGGGCATCCGCCCAGTTCGGCGAGGAGCGCATCAAGATTCGCCAGTATGAGAGCCTCGGCGTGGGTGCAACCCAGTTCCTCGGCTACGAGCAGATCAGCGCCTCATCTCCCATCGTAGGGCTAATCGCCGAAGATGAAGTCGGCGGCGAGGCTAGGGCAGGCCAGAGCGTGGAGATCGTGCTTGTGCAAACACCCTTCTACGCCGAGGGCGGCGGCCAGATTGGAGACGCCGGCACGCTCACAGGACCCGACGGTGTCATCGAAATCCACGACACGCAAGCCGTAATGCCCGATGTCATCATGCACTTCGGCAAGGTCAGCGAAGGCACTGTACGCTTGGGCGACACCGTGCAGGCCGATATTGACCCGATGCGCCGCGAGGACACCGCGCGAAATCACACCGCCACGCACATGCTTCACGCCGCGCTGCGCGAGGTGCTAGGTCCCCATGTGCGGCAGGCAGGCTCGCTTGTCGCCCCCGACAGGCTGCGTTTCGACTTCTCCCATGTGCAGCCCGTAACAGACGAAGAACTTTGGAAGGTGCAGCACCTCGTCAACGAAAAGATTCGACAGAACTCCAGCGTCCACCGCGACGAAGACACCTATTCGTCTGCCATACAGCGTGGCGCGCTGGCGTTCTTCGGCGACCGCTACGGCGAGCGCGTGCGCCTCATCGAGATTGCCAACGGCGACACCTTCAGCTTCGAGGTCTGTGGCGGCACGCATGTGCATCACACCGGCGAGGTCGGCAGCGTCTATATCCTCGGCGAATCCAGCATCGGCGCGGGAATGCGCCGCCTCGAAGCCGTCAGCGGCAGGGCAGCGGAGCGCCTTGTCTGGGATCGCTTCAATAGGGAGAGCGGCTTGGCGAGCCTGCTGAACACCACCCTGCCCGAACTTGGAAACGCAGTTCAGCGAATCCAGGACGAAAACGACGACCTGCGGAGGCAGTTGGCGACTCTTGAACGGCAGAACAGCCTGCAAGCCGCCGAGATTCTCCTCGACTCAAAGCAGGACATCAACGGCGTATCCGTCCTGTCGGCGCGCACCGAGGCGTCCAATTCCGACTCGATGCGTGAGATAAGCGACTGGCTCCGCGACAAGATGGGCAGCGGCATAGTGGTCCTGGGCGCGGTCATCAACGACAGGCCCACAATCAGCGTGGGCATCACGCGCGACCTCGTTGACGGCGGCGCGGACGCCCGCGACTACGCCCGTGATCTTGGCAGGATTATCGGCGGTGGTGGCGGCGGACGCCCCGACATGGCGCAGGCAGGCGGTCGCAACGCTGACAAGCTCGACGAGGCCATCGCAGGCGCAGCCGACATCGTCCGCCAGAAGACCGCTTCGTGAGGATACTCGCCCTCGACGTAGGCGACAGACGCATCGGCGTCGCCCTCAGCGACCCGCTGAGCATTCTTGCATCGCCCCTCACGACCATCGACCGCAGCACACCTGAAACCGAAGCCGCAATAGACGCTGTGCTTGCCCTCGCTGAACAGCACGAGACCGCCGAGATTCTCGTCGGCATACCCTACCTGATGTCCGGCCGCATCGGAGCGCAGGCACGCATCACGCTCGACTTCGCCCAAGCCCTGTCAGAGCGCACAAACATCCCCATCACCCACACCGACGAGCGCCTCTCATCCGTCCAGGCCGACCGCATGCTCACCCAGTCGAGCACATCGAACACCCGCGACAAAGGCCGCACCGACTCAGCCGCCGCAGCCGTCATCCTCCAAGCCTACCTCGACGCAAAATGACCTGCGAAGACGATTGCAAAAGTCCCTTTCGCGCGCTTAATCCCCTCATCCTGTCCATACCGCGCATCCGTGTGAATTCCTACAGCCGCACCACCATCTGCACCTGTCCGGACGGCTTCATCAGCGACTCAAACGCACCCTGTATATCGTCCAGCGGCAGGAAGTTCGTTTCGCCAATCATAGGCTCCACATTCACCAGTCCCGCGCGCATCAGCTCCAGCGCTACGCGCCAGTCCTCCGGCTGTGTGCCGAACGATGCTTGCAACTTCACCTCGCGCGCCATCCAGTCCGGCGTAACCAGCGGCGTCGGCTCCCACGCGATAGCCACCAGCACCACCTGGCCGCCACGTTTTACGATGTTCAGCGCACTGTCGAGCGTTGACGGATTTGGCACCGCCGCGCACTCGAACACGATGTCCGGCCCCACGCCGTCCGTCAACTCCACAAGGCGCTCTTCCACATTCTCCGTGAACGGGTTGATCACCGCATCCGCTCCCAAAAGTCGCGCCGCCTCTGCCCTCGCAGGTGCAGGCTCCGACACGAACACCGATGTCGCACCCGCCGCCCTTGCAGTCTGCATGCAGAACAGCCCGATCGGCCCCGCGCCCATCACCAGCACGCGATCCCCCAGCTTTATCTGCGACAGCCGCACAGCATGCACCGTCACCGCGCACGGCTCAGCAAGCGCAGCTTCTTCATCGGATACGCCGTCCGGTATTGGCATCGGCTCCCAGTCCTCTAGCTGCACATACTCCGCGTATGCACGCGTCTTCGCGCCCTCCGGAAAGCCCATCGTGCGATAGTTGTAGCGCGGGTCGTTGCGCGGGCCGCTCGGCACATACCCCGGCGGAGGATTGCCGCCGCCGCCAACCACGCGATCGCCGACCTGCCAGCGCGTCACGCCCTCGCCGACTTCAGTAACGGTGCCGCAGTATTCGTGCCCCATCACCGTGCCCGGCGGCGCCACATCGTACATGAACGCATGCACATCCGTCCCGCACACCGCGCAGTACCTCACCCGAACCACCACCTCGCCTGCGCCCGCCGTAGGCGTCGGAATCTCCTCGACCTCGAGGACACGCTCTCCCTTGTAAACGGCTGCTCTCATCGTTACCCTCCTTGAATTAAACACGAATAGACAGGATGACCGGGAATTGCTCCAACAGCATATCCCTTACATCCTGTCCATACAAGTCGGCTATATTCGCTCGTTTTTCGCTGGCTCTATTCGATTGCGATGGCGAGCCTAGTCGTCGCTTACGCCGTTTGCTCTCAGGTAGTCGATCGCCAGCTGCACCGTAGTGATGCCCTCAGCATCCTCGTCCGAGATCTCGATGGTCGTAGCTCCATCGCTGAACTCTTCCTCGAACGCCATGATAAGCTCCACGAGGTCGAGCGAGTCGGCGTTCAGGTCCTCCATGAAAGACGCTCCCGCCACCACTTCGGACTCATCCACGCTGAGCTTGTCAGCGACAATTTCCTGCACGCGCTCCATTAGGGTTGCCACTTCTGTTACCTCCAGGGTTGTCAGTTCGTAAGTGTTTCGAGTTGTTCAGTGTGAATCCGACTCGCCGCCGCCATCACGCTCCCCAGAACGCCGTTGATGAACCGCGGCGCGCTGTCCCCGCCAAAAGCCTTAGCCAGCTCCACCGCCTCGTTCACCGCCACTCTCGGCGGCGTATCCTCCGAGACCATTATCTCATATATCGCCATTCGCAGGATATTCCTGTCCACCACCGCCATCTGGCCAATGGGCCATCCGGGGGCAAACTCCGCAATTATCTTATCTATTTCCGTGGCATTTGCAAATATACCGTCAAGCATTGCGCGCGCAAATGCCTCGTCCCACTTGGATATCGCAGTCTCAGCCAGTCGCACATCCAACACCTCTGTCGCGATATGCTCGACGGTATCGGCTTCATAGAGGGACTGCAATACAATGGCGCGTGTGCGCCGACGCCCAACCACCGCGCTGGAATCCGCCTTGGCGTAGGCGTCCGCCTGAGCATGCGACTGAAGCGTCGCGGCGTCCGGCACAGACCTAATTCCTACCGAGACTGAGTATGGATTCGAGGTCGCCAACGCTCGTAATCTGCGAGCGCCGCGAAATGCGCTTGACCATGCCGGAAAGCGCCCTGCCCGGGCCGATCTCGATGAAATCGTTCACGCCGGAATCTACCATGTAGTCCACAGTCCGCTTCCACTGCACGCAGCTGCATATCTGGGAAATGAGCTCTCGCTGCACCTCTTCAGCAGTTGTAAGAGGCTGAGCGCTGCAGTTGCCAACAATGGGAATCTGAGGATCGTGGAACTTCACGCTGTTGATGGCTTCAATCAGTCCTGCGCGCGCCGGCTCCATCAGACCGGAGTGGAACGCGCCGCCAACGCGCAGAGGAACGGCTTTCTTCGCGCCACGAGCGGTAGCGAGGTCGCAGGCTCGCGCAACCCCCATAATGTCGCCGCTTATGACTATCTGCTCTGCAGTATTGATGTTGGAGACATAAGTGCCAGTCTCGACGGCAATCTCCTCCAGGGTCATCTCGTCCAGCCCGATGATAGCGGCCATCGTGCCGGGGTTCTCGTCGCATGCAACCTGCATCAGTTCGCCGCGACGCTGCACCAGCTTCGCCGTATCACCGATGTCCAGCACGCCCGATACCGCCAGCGCCGTATATTCGCCGAGGCTGTGCCCCGCTGTCACCACCGGCTGCGGCATATCGTCGCCGAGGCGCTCTTCCATCGTCTTGATGCATGCAAGGCTCACAGCCATTATGCCGGGCTGTGCGTTTATAGTCTGCCGCAGGTCGTCTTCCGGCCCGTCGAACAAGATAGTTGAGAGGGAGCGCTCAAGAGCCATGTCAACCTGATGAAACACCTCGCGCGCAGCGGGCGACTCATCATAGAGTTGCTTCCCCATCCCAACAGCCTGTGCGCCCTGACCGGGGAACAGGTAGCCTACCTTCGCGCCTTGCGTCTGCGGCATGAAGCTGAGAGTCATAGGTCTATCTCCTGTGTGCAATGATTCAGTATTCGAGCCGTCCGGCCCTTCGGCAGCAACGGACTCAGTGCAACGGAATGAACAGCATCAAGGGATGTTTCACTTACATCCCTCCATCGCTGTTGGCCGTTGCAGGCATAATCAGTCGGCGTTGGAGCCGGTTGCGACGTTGCGACCGTTGTAGTAACCGCAGGATGGGCAAGCCCTGTGAGGCATCCGCGCCGCGCGGCACTGCGGGCATTCCGCCAGTGTCATTGGCGTCATCCCGAAGTGCGCCGAGCGTCCCCCTTGGCGTCCCTTTGAGTGTTTTTTCTTTGGCAGTGGTGGCATCTTCCGTCCTTAGTTTCCAATCACATCCCACCGTCGTGTGGGAAGAGCCTTGTATTTTAAGCCTTGTAATTTGGCACTTGTAATTTGGCAAATATGTCAGCAGATGTATCAACACACCTATCAATTGTAGTGTGGCTCATTAGGCAATGCAAATGCCAGAAGCGGACCCCATCTCGAATCCCTGATAACATTGTCGCAGGAACAGCTAGTATCGTTGAGGTCAGCGCCGCAAGTCAAGCACAATCCCTTGCATTCATCGCTGCACACAGGCTTAAAGGGCATGCTGAAACCGAAGTACTGCCTTATCGCCTCGCTCATGTCGAGCATGTGCGTCTGATCTATATAGAAGTTCTCGGCCATCGCGTCGGGGAAGTTAAGCCTCGCGCCCGTATTGACATCGACTTCCGGCAGATACTCCTCTTCTATCTCCATACGCACGAACTGTTCCATATCGGCGACACAGCGACTGCATTCACAGTCCACGTATGTAGTCAGTTGCGCGCTAACCCAGATACCTGCATCCGTCCTCATCATCTTCACCACTCCCGAGATGGGCGTCATAGGCGCGCCATCTACAAGGCTGGCAAAATCATTCACATCGTAGGTGCGGAAAGCACCACCCATTTCCTTCAGCAGCTGCGAGACATTGAAATACATCCTTTTCACCTCCGCAGCGGCGCATTTGCCCTTACACTAAAGTAGAATTGTAGCGAGAAATGCGAATTAGTGTCAAGTTTCACGAAGTCAGCGGCTAGGTTCTGCTGACATCTGGTACACAAAGCGTTTTGAACCTGTAAAGTAAGTTTATTATGTCATTCTGAACGGAGCGGAGCGGAGTGAAGAATCTTGTGTGATGGGAAAGTGATACAGTGCGGGAGTTGAGGGGTGCGGCAGGCCGTAAGAATCTTGGTCCAGAGAGACCGTGTTTTAGCAATCGCCGCCGCACCCGAGCTCATCAAAGCCCGAACAGTTGCCAGGGTCAACCAAATCCGCACCTGCAAGATAGGGACACTATGAGCACAGACATCGTAATCGGAATCGACATTAGCGGCAAGTCTCTCGACATTCACATTCTGCCCGAAGACCGAGCGCAGCGGTTCGCAAACGACGCTTCGGGCATAGGTGAATTGGTGGAGCTTGCGAAGGAGATGGAAGCGAGCCTGATAGTGATGGAAGCAACAGGCGGTCTTGAATCTGCGCTTGCCGCAGAGTGCGCGCTTTCGGGGATACCCACTGTGGTGATGAACCCCAGGCAGATAAGGGACTTCGCGCGCTCATTGGGCAGGCTCGCCAAGACGGATGCGATAGACGCCGAAGTGATAGCGCGCTTCGGCTCTGCACTGAGACCTGAGCCGCGCACGTTGCCGGACGCTCAGGAACAGCATCTTAGAGCGCTTATGACCCGCAGGCGGCAGCTCATAGACATAAGAACCGCAGAATCCAACCGTCTTGCGCGAGCCGCAGCCGCCGTGCGTCAGCGCATCCGAAAGCACATAGACTTCCTCAATCAGGAGATAGAGGACATAGACCGAGAGATAGAGAAGCTCATCAAGGAAAGTCCGCTCTGGCTGGAGAAAGCGCGGCTACTCAGGGAAGTTCCCGGCATAGGATCTGTCTCCTGCTTCACACTTCTGGGTGCGCTGCCTGAGCTGGGCAAGCTCAAAGGAAAGCAGATAGCCGCGCTGGTGGGAGTGGCTCCGCTCAACAGGGACAGTGGAGCATACAGGGGAAGGCGAAGCACTTGGGGAGGGCGAGCGCAAGTGAGGAGTGCGTTGTATATGGCGGCGATGAGCGCAAGAAGGCATAACCCCGTGATAAGAGACTTCTACGAGCGGCTGAGGGCAGCCGGAAAGAGCGGCAAGGTTGCGCTGGTGGCCTGTATGCGAAAGTTGCTGATCATACTCAACGCAATGCTGAGGGATCGAGCATCCTGGGATGCCCAGCGCTCCATAAGCCCCAATACCCATTGATAATCCAAACCTATTTCAACACAGTTGCTAAAATCGTTGCACATACGCCATTCATAGACTTCAGATTCCTCGCTTCACTCGGAATGACGGGGGACAGTCCACACAACCTAATCCTCGGAAACCGGCGAACTCCTGAAACCATCCGGCATTGACAAGGGTTACTGATGGGAGTGCCTTCCCTATCGGTGCCACCCTCCTTTATAACGCCCTGCTACTCCAAAGGATAGCAAATACCATGACGCGCAGGGCTGCAAAGCGCATTCCCAACCACCGTAGTTGAGACGCGGCCGGAATTCCGAAACAATTGACTGCAAAGGAGCGCAATGCTATCTTCTGCTTGGATAACATGTGGTGGCATTGCGCTCTGCATACGTGCCGCCATAACTGAGGATCGGACTTGGCACAGAGCACATTGAGGGCGCCCGCAACTGCCGCGCCCACACCCCCGGTACCGTTTACGGCGAAATTAAAGCAGTCGCCAATCATCGAAATCCTGATGCTAACCGACTTTCGATGGATTTGGATCGGCTCGTTCGCATCGTTCACCGCAATGAACATGCAGATGATCACTCGCGGCTGGCTTGTACTTCGACTGGAGAACGACTCGCCGTCCGCGCTCACCTGGGCAATGGTATCGTTCGCCGCGCCAATGGCAATCGTCTCGCTCCTCGGCGGTGCGCTCTCCGACAGAATACCCAAGAAATACCTTATCATCGGCAGCCAGTTAGGCAACGCCGCCCTCACGCTCATCGTGGGCCTGATGGACGCCACCGGCACTATATGGCTCGGCGCGCTCATGGTTCTTGGCGTGCTCAACGGCTCCATGTTCGCGCTCAACATGCCCAGTCGTCAGGCAATCATCTCCGAGATTGTGCCGCGCGACCGCGTTATGAACGCCGTTGCGCTGAACAACACTTCGATGAACCTGACACGCGCATTCGGCCCCGCGCTTGCCGGCATTCTCATCGCCTTCTTCAGCACGGCGCTGGTCTTCTATATCGTCTCCATCGTGTATGTATTCTCTGCGCTTTCGGTCGTGCGCCTCAAGAACACCGTCGTCATGCCGGCCTCAGCGCGCAAGAGCGTTATGGCCGACATCAAAGAAGGCTTGCGCTACGCCCTCGGTGATCCGACACTGCGCGGGTTGATAATCATGGCGTTCCTGCCCGCCCTCTTCGGCTTCACCCTCTTTGCGCTAATGCCCGCATGGGCGCGCGAAGCATTGAATGTAACCTCATTCGACCTCGGCTACCTCATGGCGGTGATGGGTATCGGTGCTCTTTTCGGTACGCTGGGGCTGGCTTCAATGCGCAACCTCAGCGGGCGAGGGATGATTCTGCTGGTCATCAGCACATTCTGGGGGCTTTCCATCATTGGCGTGGCGTTCGCCGCCGAATTCGTCTCAGCGATATTTTTCCTGATTGTTTACGGGTTGCTTAGCTCACTGTACATGTCACTGAACATGACTCTGTCCCAGATATACGCCGACCCCGAGAAGCGCGGGCGCGTCATGAGCCTGTTCATGATGACTTTCGGGCTGATGCCCATCGGCGCAATCCCATTCGGCGAGTTCGCGGAGGTAGTCGGCACTCCGCAGTCGCTTAGCATAAGCGGGTTCGTGCTGACTGCCCTCACGCTCACATTCGCCTTCGCATACCCACACTTCCGCAAAATTCAATAACATCTCGCCTGTTTCCGGCAATCAGTGATGTTGCCTTTGAACTGAGTGCCAATCTAACCTGTTCTTGGCGAGCCTGTCGATCTACCCTCCGATCAACTCCACCCCGTCCATCTTGTCCACTCTATCCATAGATATTGGTCCCCCTGTCCAATGATTATCCCAATGATTATCGACTTCCACACCCACATCTTCCCACCGGAGATGCGTGAGCGCCGCGAACACTACGCACAGCGTGACAGGACATTCGGCGCGCTATACGCCGACCCCAGGGCGCGCATCGCGTCCGCCGAAGACCTGATTGCCACGATGGACGAAGACGGCGTTGATGTATCCGTAGCGATGGGCATAGGCTGGTCCGACTACGGCGCAGCGCGTGAGGCTAACGACTACATCATCGAGGCGACAAGTCGCTGGCAGGCGCGTATAGTGGGCTTTGCGGGTATCAATCCCGCGTGGGGCGACAGGGCAGCGCGGGAAGCAGAGCGCTGCGCCGATGCAGGACTACGCGGCATCGGCGAACTGCACCCGGATACACAGGGCTTCGATCTCGCGGACAAGAGTACGATGGCAGGACTAATGGTGGTCGCCCAGGAACGCCGCCTCATCGTAACCACCCACTCTTCCGAACCCGTAGGCCACCAGTACACCGGCAAGGGAACCGTAAGCCCGCAGGTCCTGATGCGCTTCATCAGCAGCTTCCCGGACGCGACAATCGTATGCGCCCACTGGGGCGGCGGTCTGCCCTTCTACGCCCTCATGCCCGAGGTCGCCACCGCGCTGCGCAACGTCTATTTCGACACCGCCGCATCGCCCTTCCTCTACAACCCGCAGGTCTATTCGGCAGTATCATCACTCGTCGGCGCAGACAAGGTACTCTTCGGCAGCGACTACGCCCTGCTGCGCCCCCGCCGCCTGCTCAACGAAATCGCCGCATCATCGCTCACCCCACACGAACGCGAAGCCGTACAAGGTGGAAACGCCGCGCGGCTACTTAGAATCTAATTGGCCTTCGGCCGAAAAATCCCAAACGAGCTCGTGTACCCGTGCAGGAATGTCGCATCGCCCACCTGCCCAATCTCACCGTTGCAGAAGAAGCCCGTCAGTGGCACGGCGCCCACGACATCCGTGAACATGCTCGTGTCGTGGTCCGGTCTGCCATACAGGTACGAGCCTCGCCCAAGACACTGGAACAACAGCGCGCCCGCCTCAGACTGCCCGCCGTCAGGAAGCCCCGATACATACTGCCCCAGCATCGCGCTAAGGTCCTGTGACGAAGTTTCCGCGTCGCGCAGGTGGAACTGCACCGTCTGTCCCTCTTTCAGCATCTCCCCCACCGCAAGCGCCCCCCTCTGTGCGTCCACTCCCACTATGTTGCGTATCAGGAAATCCCCCAACTGCGGAGCGTCGTTCAACTCATCCATCACCACACCGAGGAACAGCGAGTGCTGCGCCAGCTCGCGGTCGCGCTCATCGAGAGTCAGGAATATCTCTTTCAGAATCTCGAACGGCGTACGCCCGTCCACCTCCAGCAAAATGTTGCGCCGAGACGACGTGATGTGCATCAGGTCGCCGATAGGACGGCAGCCCTGTGCGACCACGGTATCTATCTGAACATCCCCCTCGAAGGCTACACCCACAACTCCGCTGGTATGCGTCTCACTCCCAAGATACAGCGCGTTGCCACCCTCATGGTGCGCGCCGCTCGCCAGACCGCCAATCTTCGCTCTGCTCGGAAAGGCGTAATCCAGTCCCATCAGCAGCTGCTCGCCCTGCATACTGAACGGGTCTGCAAGGATGAGGAAGTCCACCTCCGAACCCACGGGCGTATCCACGAGCGATCCCCACTCATCCGGCGGCGCATCCCCGTCCGGCAATGCGCCGTACTGAATGTGAAACGGCGTCAGGCGTACACCGGGTAGGTGTGCCGCCGTAAGAGCCAGACCGGGCCTGTTCTCCACCTCGGTCGCCGCGCCAATCACTCCGCCCCCGCTGCACCCCACAAGCAGCGCATCGCCGAAACGCTCCGCTGCAAGCCCAGTCAGCGTCTCATAGTCAGGAGCGTAGTGGGGCGACACGAAGGCAACGACCATATGCGGCGCCAGATCGCCAAGTTCGTTCTCCAGTCTCGACGCGCACTCTTCGAACGCTTCGGCAAGCGTCGTCCCCTCGGATATAGCCGAACTCCACTTCATAGCGTTCCCTCTTCCTTCTGACGCGCCGCGCCACCTGACAATCTTGGCACTCCGTATTTGGCCACTCCACATTTGGCCATTCCACATTGGGATTATCGCTATTCTAGCAGACAACCACTTCGCAAAGAGCGCATCCCTTTCAGTCCACCGCTCAAAGCATTACAATCCCAGTAAAATCAGATTATCAATACGGCTAGCCCCAAATCGGAGGTTCAAGGATGAAAAAATTTGCAGGCAAAGTGGCGATTGTAACGGGCGGCGCTGCCGGAATCGGCGGCGCGTCGGCGCGTCTTCTCGCCGAGCATGGCGCCAGCGTGCTCATCGCCGACATCAATACTGCGGAAGCGCAAGCCAACGCCGAGACCATACGCGGCGCGGGAGGCACAGCCGAAGTAACCTCCACAAACGTAGGACGGCACGAGGAAATTGCCGCCATGGTACAGATGGCCATCGACCACTGGGGAAGGCTCGATATCCTCGTGAACAACGCCTTCAGCCCCACGGACGAATCGGACGGGGACGCTATTGCAGTGAGTGAGGATGCGTGGGATGCGGGTATGGCGACGCTCGTAAAGGCGCACTTTCTCGCCGCCAAGTATGCCGTGCCGCACATGCGAGCAAGCGGTGGCGGCAGCATCGTCAACATCTCCTCAGTACACGGCCTGCTCATGGCGCCCCAAAAACTCATCTACGAAGCGGGCAAGTCCGCCGTCATCGGCGTCACTAAGCAGATGGCGATAGACTTCGGGCCGGACGGCATCCGCGTAAACGCTATCTGCCCCGGTCACATCGTTACCGAGCGACAGAAGGAACGCTGGGACGCAAACCCCTCCGGACTACGCTACTTCGAGGACCAGTACCCCGTGAGGCGCACGGGCGTGCCGCTGGACATCGCCAATGCCGTCTCGTTCCTCTGCTCCGATGAAGCGTCCTTCATAACAGGCCATGCGCTTGTCGTTGACGGCGGTCTCACCATACAGCTTCAGGAGGACTTCAGTGTGCGCCAGATGCGCTACTTCCAGGAGCATCCCGATACCCAACTGCCCTACTGACACGCGATCCTGCAAAATGACAGCCCATTATCATATGAAACCGCAGACAGAAACCCTGAACACCCTTCACGACCACCTGAAGTCGGATTTGGACATCGTGCTGGTTGGCTTGAACCCAAGCCTGTATTCGGTCGAAGTCGGCCACTACTTCGCCACGCCGCGCAACCGCTTCTGGCGAGCCATCAACCGCTCCGGCCTGCTCACCGAGCCTCTTGACGCCAACACAGACTACAAGATGCTGGAACAGAGCATCGGCATGACCGACATCGTGAAGCGTCCGACAAGAGGGGCGTCCGACTTGCGCGCCGCCGACTATCGCGAGTGGGCGCCTGTGCTGAAGGCGAAGCTGGAACGCTTCGAGCCGCTGATCGTATGCTTCCACGGCGCAGTAGCGTATCGTAGCTACCTGAGATACGCTGAAGGCATTAGCGCATCATCCTTAGAACTGGGCTTGCAGCCACACACCATCGGACGCTCCCGCGTATTCCTGGTGCCAAACCCCAGCCCAGCAAACGCCGCCTACTCCCTGGATACGCTCGTAGGCTGGTATGAAGCACTGCGCGACCTGCGCCGCCAACTCAAAGGGGATGACACTTGAGAGCTAGTGGAAACGACACCATCCGCACCTTCGTCGCCATCGAACTCGACGACGAAGTAAAGCGGCACATCACAGCTGCCATTGACGAACTTCGCCACCGGCAAATCGACAGTCTGCGACTCGTGCGTCCCGAAGGCGTTCACCTCACGCTCAAGTTCCTCGGCGACATCGATGCTGCCCGGGTCCCGCAGGTTGAGGAAGCAATGACTACCGTCGCTGCCTTGCATACACCTTTCAGCCTCACGCTCGGCACGCCGGGCGCATTCCCCAGCGCTAACCGTGTGCGCGTGCTCTGGCTTGGCGTTGAAGGTCGCCTTCAACGGCTCAGTCTGCTGCAAGCCGATATGGACGAGGCGCTGATAGAAATCGGATTCCCCGCCGAAAGGCACTCCTTCAACCCACACCTGACCATCGGAAGGATACACCACAGAGCGCCAGGAACCGACAGACACCGCGCAGCGGACGCCCTCACCGCACTGCCGCCGCCAGCAGATCAGGCAATCGCCGTAAACGGCATCAGCCTGATGAAAAGCACATTGCGACCGGACGGCACGGTCCATGAACGCATCGCCTACAAACCGCTTAGTGACCCTCATTCTGCCTGATGCTCGGGCCCATGCTCGGCCCCTTTAGTGATACACCTGTGTCATATAATAAATACCAATCACAAGTACTTGTTTAGATATTCAATATAGTGATATACTGTACCAGTTATAAATCGGTCATATAAGTCGTGTAGGTAGAATGAGGAGGGCGCCGTGCAACAGACTTGGCCGGAATGCAGAGTATGTCCCGAGGGCAGCTTGCTCCCCCTGTCCGATTTCGGAAGCCAGGGGGCACCAATCCATTACAAGGCTTGGGTATGCAGCAACCCTGATTGTGGATTCAACCTCAAGATTCGCAACGGCGACGTGTACTTGAACGAACCTATAGCCAACGGCGCATCGCACATCCCGCGCGCAAGATAGGCTTTTTGCTGCTTCCTTAGCTGTAATTTTAAGACTTGCCAAACGATTGGTAGTTCCCTTGCGCCTGTTATCAGGCGTATTTTTCGTTTACCCCCCCCCCGTAACCCCTGCAATCTACCCCTGCGATATACCCCTGCAATGCACGCCTGCGATATACCCCTGCAATGCACGCCTGCGATATAATCCTAATATGCAATATGCTCCACCCTTAAGGTAGCGGTACTGCGCGCATGAACGGCGACTCTCATTTGTACGGATCCCCACCTCGGCAGAGGCGAAGCAAGTTTAGGCCGGGCAAGACTCTTGGCATAGCAATGGTGTTGGCAGGGGCGCTCTTGCTGACTCTCATCAGCGGCTACTACGCTTACTCTGCAAGCGCGCGCGCGCAACTCGATGACCTCAACTACGTCGTCGCGCAGCCCACACAGCCACCACGCACTATTTCAACGCCACTTGCTACTTCAACAGATATGTCTCCGCCGACAGTTCAGTTAACCGGCGGCTCCGCCAAAACGCAAAGCAAGGAGCTGCCCGCTTTCACAAAAATTGCCGCCCCCAAACCTGAAGCGGTGGCTCCCCCACCCCCATCACAGCCTACGAATCAGGCAACTCCTGCTAGCCAGGAGCCCCCAACTCTCCCAGCCTCGAGCTACACTTCGCTTTACCCGGCTACTCACATACACCCGAAGTTCTGGGCGCAGCCCCTATGGTCCGGAGGCGAGCCGTACACATACAGCCCGGCAAACCCGGGCATAGACTTGCCTGACGGCTTTCGCGCCGTATCAGCGTCCGATGGCGCTGTGCGGAGAGGTCAGGGCGCGCTCACAAGCCGAATCACCATCCCGCTCATTGATGTCGATTCCGAGACAAAGGAGCTCGCGATACTGAACCTCGGCGACAGCAGAGCCTATGAGACGCCCAAGCACGTGGTCGGACACATACCGCAGTCCCCCAACCCCGGCGAAATCGGCAACGCATGGTTCTTCGGACATCTGGAAAGCCCCATCAGGGGCGAGGGCAATGTTTTCCAGCGACTGCCGGAAATCCCCGACCTGCTGCGCGATGGCGACGACGTATTCGTCGAGCTGGAGAGCGGAGACGGGCGCGCATTTCTATACAAAACAATACGCACCGAAGTAGTGCATCAGGACGAACTGGAACTATACCCTTCGGAACTGGCGCAGATTACGCTTGTCACCTGCGTACCGCGTCTCGTCTATGACCATCGCATCGTGGTTACCGCCGAACTCGTCGGCATAAAAGACTCGCCCGACACCGTAAACTGAAGCCCTGTCCTCTTGTTCGCGCTGGTCTCAACCCCGTTCGCAGTGACCTCGCCGAACCACCTTCTGCATCACCGCCTCGAACCCGCAGGCGCCAGCACATCCTGCATCACAGAGATAAAGTTGCCTGTCGGCGTGGAAACGGTCTTGCCCTTCAGCGTAACAATCCCCGCCTGATCGACGGGCAGGAAGTTCGCCAGGCTGATGACGCCCACGCGCTGAGAGTCCTCCGGCTCTATGGTCAGGCGCGGCCCCACCGAAACGCCCATGCCAAGCTCCACATAGCGCTTTATCATATCCATGCTGTCCAACTCGACCATGATGTCGTAGTCAACGCCCCGCCGCCGAAACTCGTCCTCTAGGATCTGGCGCGTGTATGTGCCTCGCCCCATCAGGATTAGAGGCCACTCCGCAATCTGGTCAAGCGAATGCAGCGGCTCTTTAAGCAAGGGATGGTCGAGCGGCGTTATCAGCACCCGCTCGTACAGGAACAGCCCCTGAAATTCAAGCGACTCCCGCTTCTCCGAGTGCTGCACAATCCCAAGATCAACATCGCCGTCCTCCACCATCTGAAGCACTTCGGCTCGCGTGCCCGAGCGTATCCGCAGATGTACGCGCGGGTAGCGGTTGAGGAACACGCGCACCACGCGAATGAGCGTATGCGGAATAATGTCGGGCGTGGACGCAATATGCACCGGTCCCCGCTCTTCCGCCAGCGCCGTCATAGAAGGCAACGAGTCTATGCCCTCCACGAGCGGCATGACCAGGTCCGAAAGCCTCTTCCCCGCAAGGGTGAGCTGTATCGGACGCTTCACCCGATCGAACAACACCATTCCCAGTTCTTCTTCTAGCTTCTTTATATGCGTAGTAACCGTAGGCTGTCCCAGGCCAAGTTCCCGTGCCGCCTTCGATATGCTGCGCATGCGCGCCGCCGTGCTGAAACTCCTCAGTTCCCGAATCTCCATTGTTCGAAAGTCCTCCAGCAGTGTCTCTAGCCTAGATGTACATTGTTCAGATAGATATATTATATCAGGCAATATGTCTTCATGTAATGGAGTTGCCCTACTAAAATGAATATGTACCGCAGAAACCTGCTAACAATGGCAGGACAGAACGGACAAAATGCAGACCTTGAAAGCAAGGAGGTTGCACATGTTTGACAAATTCGTAGGCTCCATTAGGGGAATCCGCAGCCATCGCACCGGGTTCGACTCCTATCTCCTGAATGTCCAGAAGGGCAGAGGCGGGAATGGCCCCAATTTTGACGAGGCTCGCAAGGACTACCGCAACATTATGCGCAGCGAGTACCCGGGTTTCATCGGCTAGATTTCATCGGATATAAAAGTAAGTGGGAGCAGCCTTTCGGCTGCTCCCATCTTCGTTACGCCGCATCCTCATTTCCAATTCCTCCACATCCCCTGTCTCCTTCCCCCCTTCTGTCCTCGTTGCCATGTTCAACTTGTTAGGCTCTGCCCTTGATGTTAATCTTTAGCTGAAGGGTATCTGTTGAAGTGCATCTGTATTACAGGCTAAAGCGCCCCCAACCGATACTCTGCTAGAAGTGGCAAACAAGGAGGAATTTACCCATGAGCAAACTAAGCGCAGACGCTATCAGGCTGCTGAGCGAAGGCAAGAACCTGGCAATCATCGCCACCATAATGCCCGACGGCTCTCCGCAGGCTACCGCCGTATGGGTTGACACCGACGGCGAGCATGTCCGCTTCAACACCTCAGAGGGGCGCGTCAAGACGAACAACCTCCGCCGCGACCCGCGCGTGGCAGTCGCCATACTCAACGCTGAAAACCCCTACGAGCAGGTTACGATTCGCGGCCGTGTCGTCGAGTTCGCGCATGAAGGCGCGATCGAGCACATCAACTCCCTAGCCAGGAAATACGTCGGCACAGACGAATTCGAAGGCCGCGATCCCAACGACCAACGCGTAATCGTCAAAATCTCCCCATCCTAATGTCCCTTCCCTGCTAAATCCCCTCTCCCTTAGGGAGAGGGTTTGGGGTGAGGGGAAAAATACCATCCCGTACTCGAATGTAGGTAACCCGTTCACAAAAAATGCTGAAATTCTTCCGCCGCTCCACAACTGAAAACAAGACAAAGACCGAACAAGCCGTCAGGCGCTCCCGCCAGACCTTCTTCGGACAGATGACGGGCCTATTCCGCCGCCAAAACATCGACGACGCCCTCTGGGACGAACTCGAAGAGCTGCTCATCTCCGCAGACGTCGGCGTGGCAACGACCTTCAAGCTGATTGAGCGTCTGCGCGACCAAATCCGCGACCGCCGCGTCTCAGACCCGCAGGACGCCCTCGCCCTGCTCAAAGGAGAGATGCTCTACCTCGTTGACTTCAAGGACACCAACCAGGCGCTCGAAGTCGATGAAAAGCCCCTAGTGATCCTCATGGTCGGCATCAACGGCGTCGGCAAGACCACCAGCATCGCCAAGCTGACCAAGCTCTATCAGGAGGAGGGCAAGAGCGTGCTCATCGGCGCAGCCGACACATTCCGCGCCGCCGCCATCGACCAGATTCAGGTCTGGGGCGAGCGCTTAGATGTTGACGTCATCGCCCACCGGCAGGGCGCAGACCCCAGCGCAGTCGCATTCGACACACTGCAAGCCGCCCGCGCGCGCAACGTCGATGTCGTCATCATCGACACAGCAGGCCGCCTGCACACCAAGTTCAACCTCATGGAAGAGTTGAAGAAAATGCAGCGCGTCCTCTCGCGTCAAGGCGTTGACTCCCAGCGCGTCCTGCTCACCATCGACGCCACAACCGGCCAGAACGGCCTGTTTCAGGCGCGTGCCTTCACCGAAGCAGTCGATTGCGAAGGTGTCCTGCTGGCCAAGGTGGACAGCTCATCAAAGGGCGGCGTAGTCTTCGCCATCGCCGACGAACTCGACCTCCCCGTCCTCTTCATCGGCACCGGCGAACAACCCGACGACCTGGCCCCCTTCGACCCCGAATCCTTCGTCGAAAGCCTCTTCGCCGATTCTCAAGACTGACCGCTGACAGGCAGCAGAATGCATGATAATCTGGCAGCAATCATCCCAAGAGGAGTACACGATTATGGTACAACAGAAAGTATCGGATCTGACCACTGACGAACTCCGAGCAATCATCCGCGAAGCCGTAATAGAAACCTTGCATAATTTCGTGGAAGACCCTGATGAGGGCTTGGAACTGCGCGAAGACTTCGCATTGAAATTGGAAGCGTCAATAAAGGCGGTAGAAGCCGGACAGCCGACTATATCTGCGGAAGAAGCTGATCGACTACTTGGACTTTCCTAGTGCCGTATGAACTGGAATTCACCCCCACCGCCATCGCCGACATGTCTCGTTTGGACGATGGTACAAAACGCAGGATTCGTGATAAGTTGCACTGGATGGCCGATAATGCCGAAGCAGTCCCCCATACAGCATTGACCGGGCAATTCCGAAGCATGTTCAGACTGCGAATCGGTGATTACCGCGCCTTGTACACTTATCACAGGTCGGAACGAAAGATAGTGGTTCACTTTGTGAATCATCGTAGCGAGATTTACCGCTCCAGATGAAGTTTCATTCGGTCCGCAGGAATCCAATTTCATTACACAGATCACATATCGATGACGACGATGAAAAGGAGGCACACCATGACAGCCACAGCCACAATCCGAGACCGCTACGGACTCGCCATAAGCACAACATCCACGGCAGCAGCCGAGCACTATGTCGAAGGCGTTGACCTGCTGCTCGAACAGGGTTACGGCACCGAGCAGTGTTTTCAGCAAGCGATAGAGGCAGACGAAGGCTTCGCGCTCGCCTACGCCGGATTGTCCATGATGCAGATGCTCCGCGGTGCGGCAGCAGACGCCAAGGCAAGCGTAGCCAAAGCCCAGCAGCTCGTCAGAAGCGCAACCCGCCGCGAGCAGCAGCATGTCGAGGGCGTCGCGCTCTTCACCAACGGTCAAGGCCCCAAATCCCTCGCCGTCACCCTTGAGCACCTCGACGAATTCCCGCGCGACGCCGTGATGATGCGCGTCGCCAACCGCCTCTACCTGCTCGGATGCAGCGGTGCAGGAGTCCAGAACTTCCCCGAAGAGCTTTACGCCATGCTGCAGAAGCTGGAGCCTAGCTACGGCGACGACTGGGCATTCCTCGGCCAGTACGCCTTCGCCCACCACGAGACAGGACGCCTCGACGAAGCACTATCCCTCGCCGAGCGCTCCCTTGCCGCACGTCCCACAAGCGGTCACGCCTCCCACTCCGTCGCCCATGTATATTTCGAAAAAGGCAACGCAGTTGACGGCGGCGACTTCCTCGGCAACTGGCTCAAGGGCTACGACAGCCGCGCCCCCTTCCACATCCACCTCTCCTGGCACCAGGCGCTCTTCGAACTGGCGCAGGGGAAATACTCCGACGCCGTCAAGCTCTACGAAGACATCATCCGCCCGACCGTAGTGGAGAAGAGCGCGAACTCGCTTATGGACAGCACATCGCTCATGTGGCGGCTGCGAATGTACGGCAACTGCAACCCGCCCTACCCCATCGAAGAAATCAGCGAGCAGGCATCCCCCGCAGCAACCACACCCGGTCCCGCATTCCGAGACGCCCACGCCGCACTCGCATTCGCCGCCAGCGGAGACGAAGAGCGCCTGAACAGCGTCAAGGCCCGCCTGCGCGACCTCGCCGGACAGGGAGACGCACTCGCAAAGGAAGTCACCCTGCCCCTCGTCAAAGGCATCGGCGCATTCGCCGACGACCGCTACGAAGACGCAGCGCGATACTTGGAACCCGTATTCCCGCAGCTCGCCCGAGTCGGCGGAAGCCACGCCCAGCGCGAAGTCTTCGAGGACACCCTGCTGGAGTCATACATCCGCGCCGAACAGTACGACAAAGCCGAAGACCTGCTCCGAGAGCGCCTCAACCGTCGCTCCTCCGTGCGCGACAGCTACTGGCTCGCCCGCACCAAGACCAACACAGGCGACACCCAAACCGCCCAGAACACCCTCAAGCAAGTCGCCCAGCAATGGGAGACCGCCGACCCCACCTCCCCAGAGATAGCGGCTCTAAACAATCTGGTCAACGCTGGTTAGTACAGACCTGATTTAGATTTCAACGGCTCGGCATGCTTGAAGCATGCCGAGCCGTTTGCTCTAGCAATTCTTTCAGATTCTGATAA
This sequence comes from Dehalococcoidia bacterium, assembly GCA_965221045.1. Lineage (GTDB taxonomy): Bacteria > Chloroflexota > Dehalococcoidia > Lucifugimonadales > JADFKI01 > Bin90. Next base: position 2,207,791 of record OZ244863.1, on the reverse strand, counting down.
TATTGACGCTCAACGGAATCACAAGCAACAAAGCCCCACAGGACGGCACACCATGCTCACAGGCATAGGCCTAAGAAACTTCAAAGCATTCGGCGACGAAATGCAAGAAGCTCCCCTGTCCAAAATCACCCTAATCTACGGCCCCAACTCCGGCGGCAAATCTTCCATCATCCAAGCGTTACTGCTGCTGAAACAGTCGCTTCAAGCCGACTACAACAAACGCTTTGAACATTACAAGAGGGAACTTGTGCTCAGGGGCGAGTTGGTGGATCTGAACAGCTTTCAATCTTTGCTCCACAAACATGTTGATGATAGAAATCTCTGTCTAAGCCTTACTTACACAGACTTGGACATCGACGATGACTCCGCTAAATTTTGCATCGAAATGGCATTTTCAGAGCGTGACGGCACTACGCATGTATCAGAAGTAAGTTACAAGATCACTTCATCCAATAACGACAAAGCGCTGTTTGAAACCTCTTTGGATATGGACAGCTACGGGACCATCTTAGGTCATAACGGCGGTCCATTCTATGAGAAAGATGCGGTATCCATAAGCATTCTAGGCGTTGGGGGACTCAAGGTTTCCAATCTATATTTGTCTGAATACTTACCGACGCTCTGCTTGCCCGAATTACAAGAAATAAGAGGTCAGGAATGTGACAAAAGACTTCTCCGCGCGGATGAATCGGGCGAACTGCGTGACATAGTAGAAGCCCAAAATAGCACGTCAACTCTACTGAATGCGCGAGACAAAGCAAGATGGACAGCAGTGGATGAAAACCTTAGACGGTTATTGGACCGAACTGAGTTGTCCTCAAACGAGGTATTCGCACTTAGGCCAGAAAACATTCCTCAGGATTACGAGCGCCATATGCATTCACTCAACTACTTAGGCCCCTTACGGAGTGCTCCACAAAGAATTTACCGCCGCTCAAGGGAATATGACTCGCTCACGGGTTGGACTGGCTCACAAGGGGAGTTATCGGCAAATGTACTCTTTGGGGGCAGCTTGGTTGGAACAACGATACAGTGGGCCGTTAAGCAAGAGGTAAATCGTTGGTTTGAGCTATTCGAGATTCCATACGAACTCGATGTGTTACGCTTCGGTGAAACATCACTTGCCGGTGAATACATCACCATAGCCCTGAACGACAAGCGAACTAAGACACAGGTAACCCTCGCTGATGTAGGCTACGGCATAAACCAACTGCTCCCCATAATCATCGAAGGCATCGCTTCGCACAAAGGCTCGATCTTATGCGTGGAGCAGCCCGAAATCCATCTCCACCCACGCCTTCAGGCAAACATCGCCGACCTGATGATTGATACTATCGCTGACAAGCGAGAAGGTAACAAGCAGTGGATCGTCGAAACCCACAGCGAGCTGCTTATCCTGCGCCTCCAACGTCGCATCCGCGAAGGCAAAATCAAACCCGAAGACATCTCCGTCCTCTACGTTGACCCCAACGACGAAAGCACAGAAGGCAGCGCAATCATACATCTGAGGATGGATGAGAACGGCGACTTCATTGACGAGTGGCCTCAGGGATTCTTCGACGAGAGCTTCAACGAACTGATGGCTGAGCCTGAACGTCAGTTGCATCCGGCGGACTAATTGCCAACCAAAGGTTGAATATGCTGGTAAAGTTCGCTATCGAGCCTGACGCTATCGACAACTCCACAACTCGGGCCTGTAACAAACGTCTGATCAAAGCGTGGGAGAAATTTGGCGTTCTTGTTTATCCTGACTTCCGCGATACGTCGATTATGGACATAATCAATAATCTGGACATTGGCCCTAGAAGTCGCTGGCAGAGAACTTGGGAACAGATTGTGAGGTATCGCCGCCGCTATCGCTGTTCATTATCACTTGACGACGACTTCACCTTCACGAACATCAATGAGCCTAACGAATTAGCTCATCACAGCGAGTTTGAAGTCGCAGTCTTGGAAGAGACCCGCGCCTTGGAACTGGATATACCTGAAGGTGAAAGCAGACCCTTTGGCGATGTTGAAGGTATCAGGTTATGCGAAATTGACCAGTCTGACAGATTTCAGCGGTCAGAGCACTTGAACGACGATATTGTTCGCATGAACAAGTCGGTCGAGGTCCTATGGCAAGAGCGGTTCCAACGATTCGCGGAGTTCTCCGATAATATTGTCATCTTTGATGCTTACGCTGTGCGTGACGACAATAATAACAACATTTCAGGATTGCTCCGACTGTTGGACTTCCTCGAAAGGGATTCGAAAGGGTGCAAAATCCTAATATACTCATCGCCGGACCCCAATAATGTCAATGCAGAAGTTGCTTCAGTAAGAAATCAATTAGAGGTCAAAGCTAGTGGACTAAACAGCGGCCGAATAAAGAGCATTGAGGTGCGCTTGTTCCACTTCGATAGGTTCAGAAGACCCGGACATGACAGGCACATTCGCTTCAATGACAACATTTTCAGTATCGGAATAGGTACCGAATTGTTCCACTATCCGAATGTTCAGCAAGCGATGCTCTGCACTCAAACAGTGCTGGAGCCGGGCAAACCGGAATATAGAGAACGTCAATTGGATAACGACAGACGTGCCAAGATTGACGCATTTCCAATCCCCATCGGCACCTCAACTCCCTAACCCCCTACAACCCCCACCCCCACCCATAGTATAATCCCCTCATGCTCGACGCCCTCCGATGGCTCATCACCGTAGAACTCATCGGGCTGGCGGCATTCCCGCTCGCCTTCTACCTCCTCCCACGACTTGCTGACAGGGGCTTCACCCTCAGCAAACCCCTCGGCATTCTCCTCGTCTCATACCTCTTCTGGGTACTCGGACTCGCCCACATCCCCACCGTGCAGCCCATCGCAATCGCCCTCGTGCTGCTCATGGCGGCGCTGTCCGCTTACATCGCCTACCGCAACTTCGACGCCCTCCGCGACTTCATCATTCGCGAGTGGCGCACCATCGTCATCGCCGAGGCAATCTTCCTCGTCTTCTTCATCGGCTGGACGCTCTTCCGCTCCTACGACCCCTTCATCAACCATACCGAGCAGCCGATGGACCTCGCCCTCCTCAGCGCCTCCATCAACTCGCAGGTCGGACACCCAGAAGACCCCTGGCTGCGCGGCGAGCCGGTCAGCTACTACTACTTCGGCTACTGGATGATGGGCGCGCTCAGCCAGATTTCCGCCATCCAGTCCCACATCTCCTACAACCTCGCCCTAGCGCTCATCCCCGCGATGTCGGCAATGGGCATCTTCGGCATCGTCTTCAACATGGTGCGCATGGACAAGGCGCGCAGCGGTGTCGCTGGCACAGACAGTATGAGTACGGTTAGGGCATCCGTAAGTGCCGCCCTTGCCGATAGCACACACAGAAAACTTGCCATCATCGCCGGCATCGCCGCGGCCCTGTTCCTCGTCATCGTCTCTAACCTCGAAGGCGTCCTGGAGTTCATGCGTCTCAACGGCATGGGTTCGCAGGGCTTCTACGACTGGATTCGCATCAACGACCTGCCCGGCCCCATCGTCACGCCTCCGCAGAGTTGGACGCCGCCCGATTTCTGGTGGTGGTTCCACGCCAGCCGCGTCATCAACACCTTCGACGGCGTCCACTTCATCGACAATACGATCCAGGAGTTCCCCTTCTTCAGCTTCCTGCTAGGCGACATGCACCCGCACGTCATGTCCATACCCTTCATTGCGCTATTCATCGGCATCGCGCTCAACATCTACCGCCTCCCCTCGGACTTCTGGCGCAACTATCGCAGCGTCTATCCCTACGCCATCGTGCTCACGGCGGCCTTGGTTCTCGGCGGCCTCGGCTTCAACAACCTCTGGGACATGCCCACCTTCGCCGCGCTGCTCATAGGCATACTCGCGCTCAAAGCGTACCGCGAAGGCAGCGACATTCCGCAGTCTGTCGCGCTTGCGTTCTTCCCCGTCGGCTTGGCAATTCTCGCGCTCGCCGTCCTGATGTACTCCCCTTATCTGCTGGACATCAACGCCGGCGTGAACGGCATCGGAGTCGTCATCACGCACACGCGCGCCATCCACATGTTCATCGTCTGGGGATTGTTCTTGACAGCGGTTACGCCCTTCCTGCTGGCGACATTCTGGCAGACCACCGTCCAGCGCGACTGGGCGACACAGACACTCACGGCACTCACGCTCTCATTCGCCCCCTGGCTGCTATGGACGCTCGCCTACCTGCCCAGCGATGGCAGCGTCGAAGAGGTAATAGGCCGCTTCATCGGCATCCTCCCCCTCACCGCGCTGGTGGCAATCGGCGTCTATAACGCGCTCTATCTCGCAAGGCGGGAGAACGAAGGCGGCAGACTGTTCGCAACGATTCTCGCAGTGCTCGGCTTGGGACTCATCATAGGCTCGGAGTTCCTGTTCATCCGCGACTTCTTCAACAATCGCGGCAACACCGTCTTCAAGCTCTACTATCAGGCATGGATACTGCTCGCCGCCGCATCCGCCTTCGCCGTGTACTACTGGTTGAGCACAATTCAGAGCAGGACCGGCTGGCGCGCAACATTCTCGTATGCTTGGGCAGCAGCGTTTGTCCTGCTTCTGATAGGCTCGCTTTACTACCCTCTCGCCGCTGCCAAGACCAAGCCCGACACACCCTACGCGGGCCCCACCCTCGACGGCTTGTCATTCGTGCAGCAGGACAGACCCGCAGAGTACGACGCCATCGCGTGGCTGAAGCAGAACGCGCCGCCTGATGCCGCAATAGTCGAGGCAGTCGGCGAGTGGAGCGATTGGGGACTCGTCTCGCGCAGCACAGGCTTGCCCACAATCGTCAACTGGCTAGGCCATCAGAAGCAATGGCGCGGCGGCTGGGAGAAATTCGACGCCGACAAGCCCGATGTTTCGCGCGCCCTCCGCGACAAGTATTTCGACGACAGAACAGCCGAAGTCGAGCGCATCTACACCACACTCGACCCTGCCGAAGCGCAAGTCATCCTCTACAAGTACGACATAGACTACGTGTACATCGGGCAGCGCGAGCGCGACAAGTACGGCATCGAAGGCATACCCAAGTTCGACGCCATCGCCGACCTCGTATTCACCGACCCCAACGGCGAGTCCGCCATCTACCGCGTCCGCTGATACCTAACGGCAACTTGCTTAGACGGTAACTGTTCGCTGAAGGCGAAAGTTCTACGCCTAGACAATAAAACTCTTAGTCTGCTAGCATGCCGGTACATAGTTGGCAAGTGAACAGACGCAGTGACTTGTGCAGAGACTACCCAATCATGGAATCTGTTCGCAGCCACCGGAGTAATACCGGAAGGAGGATGCTATGTCTCAGACCACCAATACATGCCCTTCTTGCGAAAGAGAACTTGACGACCTGAAAACCGATCCTGACGCCGCTGCGGCACTAGAACCGGCGCGCCATCCATTCGTCGCATGGGTGATTGCCTCCCTGCGAATAATCTGGTCGTCCCTGCGCCATCCGGGTCAACCAGTCTGGATTGACTACCGCACTGGTAAAGTATGGCTCCAGCGTGATGACTGAGCCTCGCTCAGGGGCGTGGATCTTTATGGTGGTCGTAGGATTCGCCATAGTCGTGGCAATTCTGTCTCTGGCTGGAGCCGTTGCCCTGTCCATCTATGTGGACGCTAATCCCACCAGTCCCGCTGCGATGACCGTTAATTCCGTAGGACGCCTTTGGACTGTAGGCTCCTCCTCACTTTCCTTCGTGTTCGGACTCATAAGCGGCAAAAGACTGTAGCACGCTGCCAAGTTAGATGAAGTGACGACAGCCGCCACTCCCCGTCATTCTCGCGAAAGCGGGAATCCAGTGCCGATGGGCAAGCAAAGAAAATGGGCAGGACAAGCCAATCGCCAATCCTGCCCATCCCGTCTATCGATGTTAGTCCCCGCTACGCAACCCGCGCGAACTTCTGCACCCTCGCCCCGTCCAGCGTCTCACCCACATACAGGTCGCCCTTCGAGTCCATCGCAACCGCATGCCCTGCGATAATGTCGCCCGGCGTGTCCGAGCTCATGCCCCAGCCACCAAGCCACTGGCCCGTTGGCGTCAGAATCTTCACCCCCGCCGGATGCGACAGCGCATTCGGACTGGGCTGGTCAGGCCCCAGCCCTTGGTGGAAGCCCAGGTCCGTAACGAACATATTGCCGTCAGGCCCCTGCACGATGTGGTCCGGCCTGTGAACACCGCCCCATTCGCTCAGGTACTGTCCGTCCGGCGTGAATACTTGTATGCGACTATTCTCCCTGTCCACCACATAGATGAGGCCCTCGGCGCTGACGCAAACGCTGTGCGGAATGCGGAACTGTCCCGGACCCTCGCCCGGCTCGCCCCACGACTTTATCAGCTCGCCCGTCGCCGTGAAATGGTGAATCCGCGCGTTGCCATAGCCGTCGGAAATGTACAGCGAGCCGTCCCCCGCTATAGCAATGTCCGTCGGCCGATTGAATGGCTCGCCACTGAACATCTCTGGCGGATCGTTCGGCGTGCCCAGCATCATCAGCAGCTCGCCCTCTGCCGTCCACTTTCGCACCGTGTGGTCGCCAATGTCGGTCGTATAGAGGCTGCCGTCGGGCCCCGCCTCGATGTGGTGCGCCGAGCCGAACAGCCCCTCACCCCAGTGGTTGATCACATTGCCGTCCGTGTCCAGCACGATAATCGGATGCGCGCTGCGGTTATACACGAAAATTCGGTCCTGCCCGTCCACCGCAACGCCAACGGCATGGTTCCACTCCCAGCCGTCCGGCAGGCTGCCCCATCCGGGCACATGCTCATAAACATACTTCCCGTAGCTGACCCTAAGCCCTTTGTCTCCCATGGGAGTTGCCCTCCTTATTATTTGTGGCATTATTACCACTACTAGCCTTGTTGTTTCACTAAAGCGGTTCATTTTATGGGTGGTATAAAAGTCCCTCCCCCCTTGATGGGGGAAGGTTAGGATGGGGGTGAATCCTATGCATTCACCTGAATAGAATCCATGCTACCCTTCACCAACGGGCAGAATTATAACACGCTTTCGTGTTAGGATAAGTCCCAACGAATTTTGCTATTATTACAAGCCAAATATCCTATTCATCCTGTCCGTCGATGTCAGTTTCATGTGAGGTCAAAAATGCTCGAACGATTCAAAGTACCCAAAAAAGACGAAGTGCGCGTTCCTATCGAGTCCCTGCAAGAGGTTATACGGGCGGTATTTGAGAAGATGGGCAACTCGGAATCTGACGCAATCGAAGCGTCCGAAGTGCTCGCCATGACCGACCTGCGCGGCGTCGAGACTCACGGTGTCTCCAACATGCTCCGCGCCTACGTCTCCCAGTACACCAGCGGGCAGGTCAACCCGACACCCAACTGGCGCATCGAACGCGAGACACCCGGCACGGCCGTCATCAACGCCGACAAAGGACTTGGCGTCGTTCTCGGCAGGCGCGCTATGGACATCGCAATCGAGAAGGCGCGCAACGTTGGCATGGGCATCGTAACCATGAACAACGGCGCACACCTCGGCGCGGTCGGTCACTTCTCCATGTACGCCGCCCAGCACGACATGGTCGGAATGTGCGCCACCTCAGCCGGCAGAGGCGTCCTCCCCACATTCGGCGCGGAAGGGCGCTTCGGCACGAACCCCATTTCCATCGCCGCGCCCGCCAACAAGGAAGCCCCCCTGCTCTTCGACGCCGCCACATCACAGATTGCCGGCAACAAGTTCTCCTTGGCTCGCAGAGTCGGCTCAGACCTGCTCCCCGGCTGGATTTCCGACGAAGAGGGCAACCCAATAATGGAAGAGACGCCTGTCCCCGGTGGCGAGGGTATCAACTATGGCAGCCTGCTACCAATGGGTGGCACGCGCGAAAATGGCTCACACAAGGGCTACGGCTTCCTCATGATTGTGGACATCCTCTGCGCCTTCATGTCCGGCTCAGTCCCCGCAGTCTTCGACGAGGAATACTTCGAAAGCGGCTACAAGCACTACTTCGCCGCATACAACATCGCCTCATTCACCGATGTTGACGCCTTCAAGAACAATATGGACCAGATGCTCCGCACACTGCGCGAGACCCCGCCCGAACCCGGCAGCGAGCGCGTCCTCTACCCCGGCCTCGCCGAGTACGAAGAAGAGCAGGACCGCCGCGCCAACGGCACCCCCCTGCACACCGAAGTCATCGGCTGGTTCGAGGAAATCTGCACTGAACTCCAAATCCCCCACCTCCAAACATACTAGCCAAGAGTCCCTTCCCCCTCGATGGGGGAAGGTTAGGATGGGGGTGAAATCCCGCCTACCTTTATGAGATGCGAGAATACGTATGGTGATAAAAGAGAGTCAGCTACATCTACTCGGTAAAGAAGTCTTCGCGGACGCTGGCGGTAAGACGATTAAGTTACCGCCTGCTCAAAGTCCACGCTTCACCCCGCCAAGAAAGTTCCACATCAAGAGAGTGCAGACCGAATACCCTCTTCCAGTCGGAATAGGTGGTCGCCGCCCCGACATCATTTTGACGGATAATGACGGCATAAAGCTCGTTGTGGAGATTACCAATAAATCTCAAAAGGGCAGACGCTATTTTGACGACATGGATTTTGGCGGCTTTTCTCTGATACTGGAATTAGATGTAAGCAAGTGGCGCGAGAACAAGGAGTCACGCCCCGACTTCAGCAGTCGATCGATGCTCCAAGACATGATAGACCAATGCAAGTGGCTTTCGGCCGGCAAACCACGGCCTATAGGTTGGGTGGAACAGGAGTTGCCCTGCTGCATCTATTCGGATGAGAAGACGCAAGAGGATTTGAAGCGGCTACAGGCTCAAGGCATCGGTGAAGACCAGCTAGAACACGAGCATCTGAGATATTTGGGTGCTACTGACGCAAACATGACTTGTTTTTTCCTGTGGCGCGACGAATCTCCCTTGCCAGGATACACCATCCTAAAGATGGATGATGGTCGCTTTCTAGCAACGCAGTTTAGTATTGAACCAAAGAGAGGCTTCCCCATTATCGCATATTGGGAAACTCTGCCTGTGTATAAAACGACAATCCATTCACCCGGAGATACATGCCCCGAATTTTGCCTACCTGTAGAGAAGTACGGGAGCCGACATCGTGAGGGGCAAGTGTTCAAACATTGGGAAGGCAAGCCGCGCACACGATGGGAGCAGGCAGTAGAGGACATCTTTGCGGAAGTCGCGCCTGGTGTTTCGCCGATATTCGACAAGGCGAAGTTACAACCTTCATAGCGTGAGATGATAAGTACACAACAATTGAATGGCGGTTAGCATGTATTCGTGTGCCGTGTGCCTCGCAGACGAAAGCAGGGGTGCACTTGTCGAGGAAGTCTTCCGTACTAATGGCAAATACGTGCTGGTGAAAAACATACCTGCGCAAGTCTGCGCTCGTTGCGGAGAAGAGTCCTTCAGTGCCAAAACTGCGGAGAGCATCCGTGTGATGGTCAATGGAGAGGCAACCCCGGAGGCATCCATTTCGCTGGATGTATTTACCTTCGCGCCCACTAACTGACCGACCAAACCACCGACAAACCATTGCGAGGTGAACTATGGGTAAGCTCGACGGCAAGATAGCCCTCATCAGCGGCGGCGCGCGCGGACAGGGCGCAGCCGAAGCCCGCCTCTTCGCCCAGGAAGGCGCAAAAGTCGTCCTCGGCGACATCCTTGACGAACAGGGGCAGCAGGTCGAAGCCGAAATCAACGAACTCGGCGGCGACGCCCTCTACCTGCACCTTGATGTCACCAGCGAAGCCGATTGGGAGAGCGCCGTCGCAGCCGCCGTCAGCAAGTACGGCAAGCTCGACATCCTCGTCAACAACGCCGCCATCGTCATCCAGAAATCTGCCATCGAAGACCGCACCGCCGACGAGTGGGACCGCATCTTCGAGGTCAACGCAAAGGGCGTCTTCCTCGGCACAAAGCATGCCATCCCCGAAATGCGAAAGGCAGGCGGCGGCTCCATCGTCAACATCTCATCCGTCGCCGGCATCGGCCAGAGCCAGCACCAGGAGCCTGCCTATGCGGCCAGCAAGGGCGCAGTCCGCATCTTCAGCAAGGTAACCGCATCCCAGCACGCCATTGACGGCATACGATGCAACTCCGTTCACCCCGGCCCCATCGACACCGACATGATTCAGTCCGCAATGAGCGACCCCGCCCGTCTTGAAGCGCGTCTCGAACGCGTTCCGATGCGTCGCCTTGGCACCGTTGACGAAATCGCCAAAGGCGTCCTTTACCTAGCCTCCGACGACTCCTCCTACGTAACCGGCTCCGAGCTAGTCATAGACGGCGGCGCAATCTCGATGTAGAAGGAATGTCCATAATGCAGCGTGAATATCTGATCCATGCACATTATCAGCAAGAAAGCATTGCGTGAGTTCTGGGAGCAGTACCCCGACAGTGAAACACCGCTCAGGCGGTGGTTCAGAATCATAGATAAGAACGACTTCCGTAATTTTGCGGAATTGCGCGCAACATTCGGAAGCGCAGACGTAGTGGACGACTTTATTGTGTTCAACATCAGCGGTAACAAGTATCGATTGGTTGTCGTGATTCATTTCAATCGTGGGAAAGTCTTTATTCGGCAGGTATCGACTCATGCTGAATACGACGAAGGAGAGTGGAAGAGATGAATCTACTTACGGAAGACATTCAGGCTCATTGGCTTGCCGTACAACCTATTCTGTCAATTCGTAACGAAGATGAATACGACATTGCGATAGAGCGCCTGAATGCCCTGATTGACGAAGTAGGCACTGATGAGCGGCACCCGCTCTATGACCTACTCGATACGTTGGGCACCGTCATATACGCCTATGAAGAAAAGCATTATCCAGTTCCTGAATGCGATGGCATCGAGGCGCTTCAGTTTTTGATGGAAGAACACGGTCTTAGCCGGGATGACTTACCGGAACTGGGAACTTCGGATACGCTGTCGAGGATTCTCGATGGCAGACAAGAGCTTACGATCAGACAAATTCGGTCCCTTGCCGAAAGATTCCATGTGTCGCCGGCTACTTTTGTATAAAGACGGTTTCAGACGCCGATACGTCACACCCGATTAAGGACATAAAGGACCCTCCCCCACCATGCCCACCAACCCCCACTTCACCATCCTCACCGCCGACCGCGTAATAGACGCGAAAGGCGGCACACCCATCGACAATGGCGCCATCCTGCTCGAAGGCTCCACCATCGCCGCCATAGGCTGCGCCGCCGACATCCGTGCCCCCGAAGGCGCAGCCGTGCAGACCGTCCACTACCCCGGCTGCACCATCATGCCCGGCATGGTGGACTGCCACACGCACCACAACGGCTTCGGAGACGGACGCCTCGGCGACGACCTCGCCCAACTCCCCGACGAGGTACTCACCCTTCAGTCTGCCAGAAACGCCCGCGCCAGCCTATTCTCCGGCGTAACCACAATCCGCGAGAACGGCCCCAAGAACGTCACCATGTTCAGACTGCGCGATGCTATCAACGCGGGACTTACAATTGGCCCCCGTATGGTGCTCTGCGGTCGCCCCGTCGCCATCATCGGCGGGCACATGGGATACTTCGGCGGCGAGGTCACCGGCGCAAACGATGCCCGCGCACTCACCCGTCAGCTCATCAAGGAAGGCGCAGACTACATCAAGATAGTCGCCACCGGCGGAACCACGCGAACCTCGTTCCCGACTCTGCCGTCCTTCAATGTGGACGAGCTCAGGGCAGTCACCGACGAAGCGCGTAAGTTCGGCAAGCTCACCGCGACACACTCATCTTCCACGGCAGGAATAGCCAACTCCCTTGACGCTGGCGTGGACATGATCATCCACTGCTATTATCGCGAAGCCGACGGCTCCGATATATTCCGCGAGGATGTCGCGGAGCGTATCGGGCAGCAAGGCGCATTCGTCAATCCCACGCTGCAAGTCAGCCGCGCCACCGCATGGGCACTCACCCACAAGCGGGAGGAGCAAGGCTTGACTGCGAGCGAGCAGTCCGAGCTTGAGGGCGCGCGCTCCAACCTCGACATCCGCCTCGACCACACCCGCCGCATGATAGACATGGGCGTCAAGGTCATCACCGGCTCCGACTCATCCTGGAGCAGCTACCAGCTCGGCAACACCGTCTATGAGACCGAGCTGCTCGTGCATTCCGGATACTCCCCGATGCAGGGCGTCCTCTCGGTAACAAGCTGGGCGGCGGACGCGCTAGGCGTATCGGACACAGTCGGCACCCTCGAAGGCAGCAAAGCAGCCGACATCCTCGTCGTGCAGGGCAACCCCGCAGACGACATCAACGCCCTCTGGAATGTCGAGGACGTATTCCTAGCAGGGCGCAAAATCGAACGCGGCTCAGAAGACTCCATCGCCGCAGTCCGCCAGCCACCCGCTCAAATATAGATCACGCCCATCAAGAGCCGTCCGGAGACCAAAACATGCCACCAACCGCCCCCCAGTTCACCATCCTGAAAGCCGCCCGCCTAATTGACACAGCCGCCGAAGCCGTCCAAGAGCAAGCAGCAATCCTTCTCGAAGGCAGCACCGTCCGGCAGATAGGCACGGCTGAGACTGTCCACGCCCCCGAAGGCGCGTCAGTGCAGGAAATCGACTACGGCGACGCTACCATCCTGCCCGGCCTCGTGGACTCCCATGTCCATCTGAACGGCATCGGCGACGGACGAGCGGGCGACGAGCTCGTAACCCTGCCCGACGAGGTGCTGACCGTTCAGTCCGCGCAGAACGCCCGCCGCCACCTCTACTCCGGCGTAACCACGCTGCGAGACTGCGGCGCGAAGAACAGCACCACCTTCATGCTGCGACAGGCAGTCGATTTGGGCATCGTCCCCGCTCCACGCCTCATACTCGCCGGCAGGCCCGTCGCCATCATAGGCGGCCACCTCAGCTACTTCGGCACCGCCGCGACAGGCGTGGACGAGTGCCGCGCAGCCATCCGCCAGCTCATCAAGGAGGGCGCGGACTTCATCAAGATTACCGCCACAGGAGGCAGCACCCGCACCAGCCACCCGCTCAGGCCGTCCTTCAACGTTGAAGAACTTCGCGCAATCTGCGACGAAGCCCACCGCTTCGGCAAGCACGCCGCCGCGCACTGCGCCTCCTCGCAGGGCATGGCCAACTCCCTCGACGCCGGAATCGACACCATCATCCACGGCGTCCACAAAGACCCCGACGGCGCGGACACCTATCGCCCCGACATCACCGAGCGCATCGCCGAGCAAGGCGTATTCGTCAACCCCACGCTCGGGCAGGGCGTGGCGCGAATCCGCATGCTCGAAGACATGGAAGACCTCACCTCCGCACAGCAAGCCGAGCTAGACGCCGCCCGCCATACCTCCGATGCGCGGATGGACCACTTCGCCCGCATGCGAGATGCCGGAGTGGTAATGGCAGCAGGCTCTGACTCCGCGTGGTCCTACTACCCGATGGGCGACTACCAGACCGACATTGAGGCGCACGCGATGGCGGGAATGTCCAACATGGAAGCCATCGTATCCGCCACCCGAGACGCCGCAAGGTCCTGCTGCATTGACTCGCTCGTGGGAACGCTCGACCCCGGCATGCAGGCAGACGTCCTCGTAGTCAACGGTAACCCCCTCGACGACCTAGCCGACCTGCGACATGTAGCCGACGTATTCCTAGCCGGCTCCCGCATCGACCGCCAGAACCTCATCTAGCGCCGCACAGCCGCTGGCACTATTGGCGGTGCTGATTTCATCCATGTTGTCCCTTCCCCCTCAGGGCTGAGGGGGTATGTAAAGTCTGAACAAAGAAGGCTTGCCTATTCTGTCATCCTGAACGCAACACCCTCCCCTGTCACCCCAAACGCACCGTCCCTTCCCCTTGTCATTCTGAACGCAGCGTAGCGGAGTGAAGAATCTAAACTCGTTGCCCATACGCCATTCACAAACTCCAGATTCCCCGCTACGCCCGGAATTACACACGCAAGCGCGCTTCTGCAGAACAATAATGAAATGACACCACACCTCCCACCAAAATCTTTTGACTTTATTTTGGACATTGGTTAGCATTCTCAAAGCACATTCCGCAGCGGTGCATTCTCTGTCCCATGCTTTAATGAGAGCACACCTTCGCGCTTCCCTCACCCTTTACAGGAATATGCTCCACCATATTTCCATACAGGCGTCCCTTGACCCAGTTGCGCTGGAACGCTCAAATCTGCGTCAATCTGAAGTGCAAACAGGAGACACTACCGCAGTTTCATGAATGAGGCAATCGTTTTCGGCGTACTGCTCGTCGCGCTCGTGCTGTTTATTACGGGCAGGATACGCTACGACATCGTTGCCATCGGCGCGCTTCTGGTCCTCACGGCCTTGCGTATCATTCCGGCGTCCGTTGCCTTTCATGGATTCGGTCACCCCGCGGTCGTAACCGTCGGAGCCGTCCTTATACTCAGCAAGGTGCTCGAAAACTCCGGCGTCATCGATGTCATGGAAGGCTGGTATTCTCGCGTAGGCAAGCGTCTTACCGTACAGGTATTTTCGTTGTCAGGACTGGTAGCCGTCCTGTCCGCATTCATGAACAACGTGGGGGCGCTCAGCCTGATGATGCCGCTTGCCATCAGGGTCGCCAGCAGCGCAAAGCGTCCCTATTCGCCCTATCTCATGCCCCTGTCCTTCGCTTCTCTGCTGGGCGGACTTACCACTCTGATAGGGACTCCGCCCAACATCATAATCTCCGCTTTTCGGCAGGAAGTGGTTGGCGAATCATTTCACATGTTCGACTTTACGCCGGTCGGAGCGTTGGTCGCCATCTCCGGACTGCTGTTCATCTGCTTCGTCGGCTGGCGTCTCATCCCTTCCAGGCGACCGCGGGCAAGCTTGTCCGATGCAATCGACATCGCGGACTACATGGTGGAAGTGCGCGCAACTGAGAACTCCCCGTTCGTGGGCAAGCTCGTCCGAGACCTTGAGGAGTCCGCCGGGGAAGATGTGGCGATCGTAGGGCTTATTCACAGGGAAAGGGGCTACGGCGCCCCGTCCAGCTACCAGATTATCGATGTGGGCGATGTGTTCATCATCGAGGTCGCGCCGGAAGACCTCAGAACATTCATGACCCAGACCGGGTTCGCACTGGAAATCTTCAGGGACATACGCTCCGATGTAGTGCAGACTGTCGAGTCCGAGGATGTGACGCTGCTTGAGGCGGTAGTGATGCGCAACGGCGTTGCGGATGGCAACACGGTGCGAGACATTCACATGCACCCCGCGTTCGGGGTCAATCTCCTTGGCATATCCAGAAGAGGCAACAGGCTGGTGACAGGGCTCAGCCAGCTGGTGCTGCAAGTGGGCGATGTGCTGCTGCTTCAGGGCAGGACCGAGGTCGTGCAGGCAGCCCTGCCGCAACTCGGTCTGCTTCCTCTCGCTCAACGCGAGTTGGGTGTCGGGCAGCGCCGCCCCCTGCTGGTTCCCATAGCCATTTTTGCAGTCGCTCTCCTGCTGACCATATTCAACGTCATCCCGATCCACATATCCCTGCCGGGCGCGGTCGTCCTCCTGCTCGTCAGCCGCTTCCTCTCACTTCAGGCCGCGTATCAGGCGGTCAACTGGCCCATCATCATCCTGTTGGGCGCGATGATTCCGGTGGGCGAAGCCTTGGAGACAACCGGCGGAGCGCTCCGCATCGCCTCAATCGTAACCGACCTCGGCGAGTCCCTGCCCCCGTGGAGTATGGTCGCAGTGGTTCTTGTCATCACGATGCTTCTGTCAGACTGGATAAACAACGCCACCGCCGTGATCCTCATGGCGCCCGTCGGACTCGGCGTTGCGGCAGCAATCGGAGCGTCAGTTGACCCGTTCCTCATGGCAGTCGCCATCGGAGGCTCCTCTGCATTCCTGTCTCCCATAGGCCACCAGTCCAACACCATCGTGATGGGCCCCGGCGGCTACCACTTCGGTGACTACTGGAGGATGGGCCTCCCGCTGGACATCATCATCGTCGCCGTATCCACTCCACTAATAGTCTGGTTCTGGCCCCTCGGCGTCTGACCCCCAGCGCATTCGCTTCCCCTCTCCCTCTGTGAGAAGGCTAGGCCCTGTTGACACGTGATGATATGACCCATATTGTCCCTTCCCCCTCGATGGGGGAAGGTTAGGATGGGGGTGAAGTCGAAATCAAGCACAACATTGAATACAACACCAACACCCTTGGCAATACCGAAGACTAGGTTCTGATGACACTCAATGCACACAGCATTCTGGACCTGAAAAGCAGGTCTATTCCGTCATTCTCAACGAAGCCTCCTTCACTATCATTCCGAACGCAGTGCCCTTTTATTCCGTCATTCTGAACCCAGCGCCTTCACCCTCTGTCATTCTGAACGAAGCGCAGCGAAGTGAAGAATCTAAAAATCGCTGCACATACGCCATTCACAGACTTCAGATCCCTAGCTTCCCTCGGAATGACAGGGGACAAACGGGAAATGTCCACGCACCCTAGCATGAGGAAGTTAGCTTTATTCCGTCATTCCGAACGCAGTGCCCTTTTATTCCGTCATTCCGAACCCAGCGCCTTCATCCCCTGTCATTCTGAACGAAGCGCAGCGAAGTGAAGAATCTAAAAATCGCTGCACATACGCCATTCACAGACTTCAGATCCCTAGCTTCCCTCGGAATGACAGGGGACAATTCGAAAAAGTCCACACACCCAAAACGCATGGGCAGAAACCACCCATCCTGTCAGCCCCCGCCCGCGCCCTCGTCCGCAAATGATAAGATACCCCCATCATCTGATATTGGAGGAAAGAATGCCCGACAAGAAGAAAGTTTTAGTAACCGGATTCGGCGGCAGAATAGGCAAAGTCCTACGCGACCACCTCGGCGACAAGTACGAGTTTAGCGGCATCGACCGCATCCCACTCGAAGGCTTGGACTCCCTCACCGTCGACCTCACCGACCTTCAAGCCATCGCCCCTGCATTCGAGGGCAAGGACGTCGTAGTGCATCTCGCCGCCGAGCCGCGCCACACCCCCGACATCGGCTGGGACCTGCTCATGCCCGACAACGTAATCGCCACCGCCAACGTCTTCGAGGCAGCAAAACAAGCAGGCGTCAGCCGCATCATCTTCTTCAGCTCCATGCACGTCGTCGGCATGTACGAGCGCGACCAGCCCTACAAGGCAATCGCCGACGGCGACTACGGCGACCTCGACCCCAACGACGTCCCGCTAATCACCCACGACATGCCCGACAGACCCGACGGCCCCTACGCCGTCAGCAAGATATTCGGCGAAGCCCTCGGCCGCTACTTCACGGAAGACCACGGCATCAGCGTCATCTGCATCCGCCTTGGCACCGTCAGCCCCGAAGACCGCCCCGGCACAGACGCCCGCAGCTTCGTAAGCTGGTTCAGCCACCGAGACCTCGCCGCAATGGTCGAAGCCTGCATCGACGCCCAGAACATCGGCTTCGATATCTTCTACGGCGCCTCCAACAACACCTGGAAAATCTACGACACCCCCCGCGCCTGGCAAGTCCTCAACTTCCACCCCCAGGACAACGCCGAAAGTTTCAGGTAGAGGCCGGGCTAGAAGCCCGGCCAGCTGTCCTATACAATCGGCTTACAACTCCAAATTTGTTAGCGCAAGGAATACAATATTGGCAAAGCGAATAAGTATCATTAATTTCAAGGGCGGCGTCGGCAAAACAACTCTCGCATTCCACCTCGGCACTGGACTTGCGGCATTTTATGAAGCAAGAGTGCTATTGATAGACATGGATCACCAAAGTAGTCTGTCTATTGTTTGCTTAGGAGCGACCAGATGGCAAGAAGCTGTCGATAATACCCATACTGTCGATGAAATTTTTCGGCCTTTCGTCAATCCATCCACACTGCCCGGCGATGAAATAATCATCAAGTCATCAGCACATAGCAGTTTATGGAATCCCAATACACGTCGTCATATCTATTCTGATGGTCTGCATGTCGTCCCAGCAAGCCTTCACTTGGATGATACCGAGATTGAACTAACATCATCACACCAAGGTAATGCCATTCACTCAGAGTGGAACAAAAGAACTCTCATGTGTCGTTGGATTGAAGAAACCGGCATTGACAATGAGTACGACTACATAATATTTGACTGTCCGCCGGCCACTAAGATAGTTTCACAGAATGCGATTGCCGCTAGTCACGGTTACGTGATTCCTGTGGTGCCAGAGGCGGTGATGGAGCGGGGTGCACCCCATCTCCGTGATATGATGGCGTCAGGAATTGATACAAGGTTGAAAGCACTCTCTTCAATGGGAGAAGTGCACCCCGCATATGTCCCCGACACTAAACTTGTTGGACTAGCCATTACTCGTATACAGAGCGCGGCTTGGGGTTACACCAACGACCATGAACGTCACCTCCAATCTCTGAAAAGACGTTGGGAGGATGACTTATTGACGCCTTATATTGGCCATGGTACAGGCGTGTCCGCAGCCTTATCTGCTGGCATCACAGTTTATGATAGAAGTGTTCCTAGCTGGACACAAAATATAGGCAACCGAGAAATTGATAAGCAGTTCTTAGCGCTAACTGACGAAATCAAAAAAAGGGTTGATGCTTTATGAAAGACGTGCAAGTTGAACCGAACAGAATGCCAGAGCTCGGTGCCCGTGAGGATCAAATACTTGTCAGGGACATTTCTCGGTATCTATCTAGTTTGGCAAGACTCAATGAATTAGATAAGACTGGTAACCTCGATTTGAGTGAAGGATTACGTCAGTTGGTTCAAGCTCTGCGTCCATACGCTGTTTGTCCAGTCCACGAGTTAGACAGCACTCTTAAGGAAGCAAGGGTCACTAATAACCGTAGGGTTCCTCAGAGACAATTAAGAGCAATCCTTCCGCCAAATTTGGAATCCATACGAAAAGAAGATGTTGAAGACATTCTTAAGGACAATAGATACACAAAGAGTCAAGTTGCTGAGCTAGGCTTCCAACGCTTCGGCATCTCCCGCTCAACACTCGAGAGGCTGCGTAAGGAAGACGCATTGAGATCTGTTCGGGCCGCGCTCGAACACGAAAAGTCCCTTGATGTTATTTCAAGGCAAGCCCGCAAAAGTGGCAAAGCCAGAGCGTCATAAGCACACAAAAACACCGCCCCCGCCTCGCACTCCACGAAGCAGGGGCGGCAAGCCGGCTCATGCGCTTCTCTCATCAATCCGCCACTTCCGCCACTCCACCCATATCCATCGTCACCGCACCCGTCACCACCACACATCCACCACCCGCACACTTGCCGGCATGTATCTACTCCTACTCGTCGCGGCACGGATTGTACGGTCTGGGGCGCATCAGCTTCACCGTCATCGTCCCCCCGTCGCTCCAGCCCAGTCCTGAGTCGAGCCACCACACCTGAATGTCCTCGTGCAATCCCAGCGCGTCCGCGTCGGATATTGCGTACCGCTCGCCATCTACCTCGAAAATCAGGTCGTCCGGCAGGCCGGCGCTCGTCTCCAGGACCAGTTGATTGATACTACCCACTTCCTTGTGGACAAGACTATCAATCGCATATTCCACGCCCCTATCGCTGAATTCCGTATCATCCAGGTCACCTATGTCAACATTTCTGCCGGGGATGTAGCCCAATATGGTGGTTCCGTCTTGTGACGCCTCGCCAACCGTCAGAGTCGCCGACCACACCACCTTCATCCTGCCCCGAACCTCCGCGACAATCGGTCTGCCGTTCGGTACCGAATCAGCGCCTCCATCTGCGGTCCCCAGCGACATATCAGTGCCAATCGCAGATTCCTCTGCCGCATAAGCCGTCCCATGCTGCAACCCGCTCATCGCAATCGCAGCAAGCATCAGCGCCAGCACAGGCAGCGCCAACCATATCTTCGTGCGACTTCGCCCAATATTCATAGATCCCGATCCGCCGAATCGCATCATAGTAACTCCCATCATCCATCCTTTCCACCACAGACGCTATTGGCCTCATGCACTCACGCCGCAGCATAATGTATAATTTATGTCCTACATATATAGTATAAAGGATATACGGCACAGATGCAATAGCAAATATAGCCAACCTTATGACATCAGGCAGAATCCAGAGCAACCACCGCGCACAAAAAATCGCCCCCGCCTCGCATTCCACGAAGCAGGGGCGACCAATATCGAATGATTAACCGAAAATTAACTACTGTGAACTCACCGCCGACAACTCGCCCACATACTCCGCCAGCGCGTTCACCATGTGCCCCATCTTCGGATACTCCGGCTGCGTATCCGTCGCAACCCCCACATCCGCAAGCGCCGCAGCGCACGTCGGCCCCACAGCGCACACGATAGTCCGCGTGTTCAGCGCATCCGACAATTCCCGCCCCGACACATCATTCGCCGCCGCCACCTTGTACAGATGCCGAATCTGCACCTGGCTCGTAAACACGATCACATCCACCCTGCCATCCATCAGCTCATCTACGAGCGAAACCATCGGCGCGGTGTCCTCCGGTAGTTGCCACTCGTACAGGCACAGCTCGTCCACCGTCTCGCACTGCTCACCCAGCGCAGCCATCAGCGCCGCGTTGCGCTCACCGTACTGCAGCGCCATCAGCCTCTTGCCCCGCACCGGCAGCGCCGTCAGAGCCTCCAGCAGCTCCTTCGTCGTATATGGCGCAGCAATACCCGCGGATATCTGCACATCCACATGCTTCAGCGCAGCAGTCGGCTTCGGACCTCGACACACCGTCGTAACGCCACGCAGCGCCGACAGCAGAAACGGTAAGCCCCCCTGCCTGTCCGCCTCCTTGAACAGCGCCCTCGCGCCCACCCCCGTCTGGAACACCACCACATCCAGTTCTTCACTCTCCAGCTTATCCAGCAGGTAGCGCACATCCTCCGCGCAGTCCAGCGGAGCCTCGCGCAAAGCAGGCGCGCTCAGCGGCTCACCCCCTCGCTTGCTGATAAGACTCGCAAGCGCGCCCGTCATCCGCGCCTCAAGCGTCGCAATCCGCATTCCATCAAGTTCTGCTGCCATCAGCCAATCCTAATCCATCCATCCTGCATGCTCACGAAGTCATTCACATCATAATCAGGTTCTGTTGACAATTGATACACTAAGCGTTTTGAACCTGAAAAGTAGGTCAATCTTGCCATTCTGAACGCAGCATTCCTTCCCCCTGTCATCCTGAACGCAGTGCCCCTTCCCTGTCATTCCTAACGGCCCTCTTTATCTATTATTCCGAGCGACTCTCTTCTTCTGTCATTCCGAACACAGTGAGAAATCTAAAATCGCTGCATATAAACCATTCACAGACTTCAGACTCCTCGCCTTACTCGGAATGACAAGGGACAAATGGCAAATGTCCACACAACCCACATCCCTTCAGCAGCCGCGAACCATTGAAACACACCCCAATCACCACCGCAGCCACAAACTTCCCTACATATTAGAAACAGATTCTAGTGAGAATTGCAAATCAGTGTCACTTAGGCACCTAGGAAATCTTGCCGAGGAAAATGTCCTCCGAGTTGATTAAGGTCAGTAATTCAACAGCTACCATATGATGGTTCTCTAACATGTTGTCCCAGTCAATAGCTACATGAGATAGGTTGTCGGGTTTGGGACAGAAACGAACGGATGGGGAGAGACCTCCCCCTTCAATAATAGAGTCTATGACGGCACCAACATTCAGTACTGCAAATCTACCACCAACAGTCACTCGGAACGGGACACAGTTCCTGATAGCGTTCACGGCAGTGTCGCGGTCTAAATCACAGAACTCGATCCAGTTAAATGACAGATAGTCTTCGTCCTCCTTTAGAGGGTGTTTCCAAAGTATAAGACATATACTAACATCTACGGATGAAACGCAAGACATACCCAAGCGATCTGACGGACGAACAATGGGAACTCCTGTCGCCGTTGCTACCGGCGGCAAAACCCGGAGGCAGACCACGCACCGTTGAACTGAGAGAGATACTCAACGCCATTTTGTATGTGCTTCGCACCGGATGCGCCTGGCGGATGCTACCGCACGATCTGCCGCCGTGGCAAACAGTGTACAAATACTTCCGAGGCTTCTCAGAAGATGGGACCTGGGAACGAGTACACGATGCGATGCGACCGAATGTGCGTGAAGGTGAGGGTAGGAGCGCAATGCCCACGGCAGCCATTATAGACAGCCAGTCGGTGAAGACGACAGAAAAAGGGGGCCTCGTGGCTATGACGCTGGTAAGAAGGTGTTCGGACGAAAGCGACACATAATCGTGGATACTATGGGAATGCTGTTAGGAGTGGTGGTGCATCCTGCGGACATCCAAGACAGGGATGGCGCTAGGCTGCTGCTGAACAAACTGGCTGGCCGATTCCGTGAACTAAGGCTCATCTGGGCAGATGGTGGATATGCAGGCCAATTGGTTGACTGGGTAAGGGAGCATACAGGCTGGGAATTGGAGATAGTGAGACGTCCGAGTGGCAAACGTGAGTTTGCGGTATTGCCTCGCAGGTGGGTCGTAGAGCGGACATTGGCGTGGTTGGGTCGATGTCGTCGGTTAAGCAAGGACTATGAGTGCTTGGTGAGCAGCAGTGAGGCTTGGATACAGATAGCGATGATTCAGCTTATGTTGCGCCGTTTGGCGCCTTCATAGGCAACCTTTGGAAACACCCTCTTAGATAAAAGGCTTCGACTTTTGGCCAGTTCGTCGCTTGATCCACTCTTGTGGTACTACACCATCTGGCCACATTGTCGCTATCAGGAATCGGAGAACCAGAGGTGGTCACGAGGTGGTCACCCTCTGTGCGAATTCACCAAGATCAGCCATGATTTCGCTTCTCGCAGACGTGCCATGTATCTTTAGTCGTCCCTGTCCTCTTCTAAAGGGACCAGATAATGCGACGAACTGAATGTCACCGGCCTCGAGAAATTTCAATGACACGACGCCATTGCCTCTGCCCCACACACTATTGGGATCACCGTTATCACGAAGATGCCACTCTATCTCCATACATCCTTGAGGGTCTGAGCCTATTATGGGAGGAAGTAAATCTGGTTCTTGGATCATGAACCTGACCAGGGACCTCAAGGACTCAATGGTGATTGGTGGTCTATTGGGTTCTTGGTCCCGCAAGTGAGAATAATGTTCGATAAGTTCGGCAACGCGCACTTTGTCGTGGCGTCTCAAGAGTGCGAGGAGAAATGCAATCTGATTAGGCGCTCGTGTTGTAGTGGAGCCGCCCCACTGGGTCTGAATCGCATTCCAATTGTCAGCCATCATTATTCCCTGTCTGACATCTGCAACAAGAGTTGCCGCCCCACTACCAGAAACTTGTACTATCTCGGAACTACCTGTGAAAGGATGTGTCACCACTCCGCGGCCCAGGATTTGTAGTCCTCCGGGGGCAATCCGAAGGTCCTGATATTCTGACTCTGGCCACATATCGCCTACTTCGTCAGTCGAATAGTCCAATGCAGTTTTATACGAGATATATCCCCCATGTAAGTGTTGCATAGACGGGCTGCTAGAATCGCTCGAAGCTTTTTCAGATTCCTGTACACCTTTATCCTGCTGGAAGGTTCTCATAAGCAACAACCTCAATTCGCCCCCACTATGTCAGTATTGAAAGAAACCCAGTAAAAGGGATCGCCTTCCGGAGTGAAACTTGGATTACCCTCTTCATCGAGTACCCGAAAGGCCTTTCTGACATATGTCTTAAGGCGAACGCGACCTCCATCAGACAAATTGTACTCATTCCAAGGTTCCATATGAGGAATCTCAAAGCTCAACTCAAGAGCTTCGCGCTCTTCGTTGTTGATCATTATCTTCACTCTGTTCGACATTTTGACTCCTTGTCATCCATTCGTAAGCGATCATGAAATCAGCATAAACGCAATATGTCAACGGCCTAAGTGGATTCTAGCCAATCCGACGGCGTGGTCACATTAATTGTACACAAGTTTAATGTGTCACATCGGCAAGACCCAGCGGTGCCACCCAATGCGCCCGCTGATCGTAGTAGAAATCCCCCTTGACAACCCAAACATCCGTCCGTATGATAGAAGCTAACGTAAAAGAACGCATATTCGCAACAAGTCCATCGGATCACATCACTGACAACTGCGAACTGATAGCTGAAGACTAACGCCAATGTGCATCACAACAAAGCTCCAACAGAACATCATCGACCGCACCGACGAAGGCGACACCATCGCCGCATTCCTCGTCGACACAATGCGCGGCGAGACCCCGGGCGTCAAAGTCTGCCACCGCATGGACGCGGCAAAGCACCTAATCAAGTACGGCTTCCCCGACGCCGACTGCGAAACCACCTCTGACCGTCTTTCCCGCGCAGGCGGGAATCCAGTCGGGGAGGGGCAGGGCGGCGACGAAACCCCCGTTCAAAGTCCCCTCTCCCCTGGGGAGAGGGCTAGGGTGAGGGGAGAAGAGATTGCAGCCCCCGTAACCCACCTCGACATCCTCAACTACGAAATAGCCCACCTCATACGCCACGAGACAGCCGAAGGTCACACCGTCGTAGAGTTTCTCATTCACACAATGACCGGCAGGGACAGGCCCTTCACGCCAAAGAAGTTCTGCATCAAGCCCGCAGACCGCATGGCAGCAGCAAGAGAACTCCTGCGCCGAGGCTTCGGAGACCTCGGCTCACGCCGCAAACTCTCAGACAGCACCGACGAAGCAAACGCCTACGACACCCTGCACACCGACCTTGCAAAGCGAATGCGAGAGTACAGCGAGCGCGGCACCGACACCGTCCGCTTCCTCTTGGAAGTGATGTCAAATCCCGACCCCGACGAAGAGTTCACCATCCATTACCGGGTTTCAGCGGCACAGGAACTTCTGCGCCGAGGCTGGGACACCAACTACGAAGCAATCAAGCCTGAGCACCTCCAAGCCTACTGGCGCGACGACCAATCCCCGCGTCTCACCGTAGGTCAGAAAAAGACCCTAGCCGGTTTCACAACCTCCATCGACGACTACGACAACTACGACGACACCGACTACGAAGCCATCGCCAAAGAGATGAAAGAAGAAGAAGACCGCGAAGCCGCCGCATCAAAGTCCCTTCACCCTCGATACGGGAAGATTAGGACAGGAGTGACGGAGCCGGTGTCCAAGAGCCTGCCCCGGAATGAATCAGGCGGCACAGCCACTTCAAGCTCCCGTCATTCCCGCGAAAGCAGGAATCCAGAAGACCACGAGGCCGCAACATCAAAGCCCCCTCTCCCCCAGGGTGAGGGCAGTGCGGGCATTCTCAAAAACCCCCTTCCCCATCGACGGGGGAAGGCTAGAGCCTGCCCTGAGCTTGCCGAAGGGATGGGGGTGACGGAGCCCCTGTCCAACAGCCTACCCCTGAGCGAATCAGCCGACGAGACCATCAGCAAGTCCAACAACACCGACGACAAAAACATCTACGACTACGACCGCAACGACCCCGACCCGTCAGTGGACTACTACTTCGAACCTCTCAACCCCGAAGAACAGGCACTCTTCGACTACGAAGCGCGTCTCGAATCCGGCGACTTACCCAAAGGCGAAGTCCCCAAAGAGCCGCCACATCCACCACCTTCCGCCTACGCGGAATACTCCGACACACTCAGGCGGATAAAGGACGCCGCCGCCCACGAAGGCGTACCCGTCCTGCCCAATCCCCTCGCAGGCAAACTCCATGCAGTCAAAATCCGCAGCCCATAAGTCCCCTCTCTCTTTGGGAGAGGATTAGGGTGAGGGCAAAAAATCCCTCCCCCTGCGCAGGCAGAAATCCAGCGCACTTTCCAACACGACCGCCTGACAGAATCCAGCCCCATGTGTTATACTTCGTCAAAAGGCGCATACTGCAATGCCGCCTATCCTATTGTTGCACCTACTCACGGAGGAAACACACTTGGCTTATGTAACCCTACGCGAAGGCGAAGACCCCGAAGGCCTGCTAAGGCGCTTCCAGACAACTATGCAGCGCTCCGGCATACTGCGCGAACTGCGCAATCGGCGCTTCTTCCGCACCAAGGGCGAGCAGACCCGCCTCGACAAGCAGCGCAGCCTGCGCCGCATTCGCCGCCGCCGCAACCGCTAACCACGCCCTTCGATCTTCATCAATTAAATGTCTCATCAGCGCCGCCTTGTGCCATCTTCCACAAGGCGGTTTGCATTCTCCCCTCTCCCTCTGGGAGAGGGCTAGGGTGAGGGTGACAAACCCCATCCACCCAGCACATCATAATACCCCCAGGAGAACACAATGACCGCCGTACCCACCGACCACTACATCGACATCAACGGACTCACCATCCACTACCTCGACTGGGGCGGCGACTCCACGCGCAACCTCCTGCTCGTGCATGGCCAGGGCGGCAACGCCCACAACTGGGACCACATCGCCCGCGAACTGCGCCACGAGTTCCGCGTCATCGCCATCGACCAGCGCGGCCACGGCGACTCATCCCACACCCGCGATGGCTATGCCGTAACCGCATTCGCCGAAGACCTCGCCGCGTTCGCCGAAGCAATCGGCATCGTCCCCTGCGACTACATCGGCGCATCTCTCGGCGCCCGCAACGCCATCCCATACGCCGGCGACAACCCCACCCACCTCAAGCACCTGATCTGCCTCGACTACGGCCCCGAGATGAGCGTAGCATCCGCGCAAAAGCAGATTGGCGGCATGAACCGCCGACCCCTCGGATGGCGCAGCATCGACGAGTATGTCGAGCAGGGCATGCAGGCAAACCCGCGCCCCTCAGCCGAATACTACCGCAACACCGCCGAGCACGGCCTCCGCCTCAACTACGCAGGCAAGTACGTCGCCAAGCACGACTCCGATATGTTCTGGATTAACGGCAGCTTCGGCAAAAACGAAGTCCCCCTGCTCTGGGAAAAGTGGGCGCAAATCCGCTGCCCTATCCTCGAACTCAAGGGCGCCGAGAGCGACTTCCTGTCGCCTGAAATCGTGGCGCGCATGCGCGAGTTGCAGCCTTCGATGCAGTTCCTCGAAGTCCCCGATTCCGGTCACCCCGTCTCCTCCGACAACCCCGACTTCCTGCTAACCGAACTCCGCCGCTTCCTCGTGGACTAGCCCTGAAATCCCTTCCCCCTCGATGGGGGAAGGCTAGGATGGGGGTGTCGAGACGGATGTCCCCTCTCCCTATGGGAGAGGGTTAGGGTGAGGGTAATTTATCCGAGCAACCGCCAGCGTCGCAGCAGCCGACCGCACCTTCGGCACAATGATATCGCCCCCCGACGCCAGCAGCGCCGCCGGCTCCGCCACCCCCACAACCCCCAGCAGCCGCTGCGACTCCGACGCCCCCGAAGGCCCCGGCATCCCGTTCAGCTCATCCGCCCCGTAGTAACGCACCGGCACTCCCAGCCGCTCCGCCAGCAGCCCTATCGCCGCCTCATCCCGCTTCAGTTCCGCCGTAGCGATGCGCCGAACGCTCCCCACCGCAAGCTGCTCTGCCGCGAATGTCCCCCGCAGCAACCCTTCCACCTCTTCCACACCGACTCCCCGCCTGCTCCCAATCCCCACCACCAGACTGCGCGGCCTGTAAATGACCAGCGTATTGGGCGTATTGGGCGTTTTAGGATCAGCCGGCACAACCCTGTCGGACACATCCACGCGGTCGCTTATCAGCAGCACATTCGCGAACTGCGCCAGCGCATCCACCGACTCGCATAAGTTCACATTGGACGGCAGCGGCTTGCCAGCATCCCACCAATCGCGCTCACCCGCATCCTGGTACACCCCCACCGGCTCGCCGTTCACCACAGCCGCACTCGCCCGCGTAACCATCGCTGAACTCGCCTCGATACGCCAGCCAAACTCGCTGCCCAGCAGGTCAACCGCAAGCGTCCCCAGCACATGCGACGCCGATGTAATCACCGCAGTCGCGCCAAGCGCATCGGCAACCCGCTCAGTAAGCGCATCCCCGCCACCCACATGCCCTGAAAGCAGGCTCACCGCAAAGCGCCCCGCATCGTCAACGCAAATCACCGCCGCGTCCGTATGCTTGTGCCCAATATGCGCCGCCAGCAATCGCACCGCCGCTCCCACGGGCATCATCAGCACAAGCCGCTCGTACTCATTGAACAGCCGCCCCACAAGCGGGCGCACCGGCAGGTCGAACGCCGTAGCCCCTTCCACCGCATCCGCAAACCGCCGCTCCACATACAGCGCCGTATCTCCACTGAGCGTATCACGCACCCGCGCTCCAATCGCCGCTCCCCGCCGCGAGATGGCGACTATCGCCGTAGCATCAGCCATCACCACTGCCCTGATGCACGGCTTCACTCTTGGCCTGATGCACTGCATCGCTCTTAGAGAATTCAACCGCGCGCCTGTAAAGGTGCGTATAGTCGGACGAGTACAGGTGCGAAGACGCGGCCTCACCCGCCGCTTCTATCCGCCGTATGTCGGTGTCGAATGCCGCGCCCACCAGCACCAGCGCCTGAAGCGTAATCCCCGCGCGCTTCACCTTCGGCGCGATGTCACCCAGCGTCCCAGTGATGACCAGTTGGTCCGGCCACCCCACGCGATACACTACTGCCACCGGCGTGTCATTGGTGTAGGCGCCCGCCTTAAGTTCTCTGACGACCTTGTTGATGCGTGTAATGCTCAGGAACAGCACCAGCGTACAGCCGTGTACCGCAAGGTCGCGCAGTTTCTCGCCTGACGGCATCGCCACGCGCCCCTCCAGCCGTGTGAATATCACCGTCTGCGACACCTCCGGCACCGTGAATTCCGTCTTCAGCACTGCGGCAGCCGCAAACGCTGCGCTCACGCCCGGCACGATCTCATATTCCACGCCCGCAGTTTCAAGTAAGCGCATCTGCTCCAGCACCGCGCCGTATATCGACGGGTCGCCGCTCTGCACCCGCGCGACCAGCTTGCCATCGGTTGCCGCGCCCACCATCAGTTCAGTGATTTCGTCTAGGTTCAGCGTCTTGCTGCCGATAACCTGAGCGCCCGCCTTAGCCCCCTCGCACACCGATGGATGCACCAGAGAGTCCGCGTAGATAATCACATCCGCCGAGTCTATGATGCGCTTCGCCTTCAGCGTCAGCAGCTCCGGATCCCCGGGACCGCCCCCGATGAAGTACACCTTTCCCTCTGGTACATTCCACAATGTCAAACCTGTCCCTTCTTGCCACTCAATATCAGCATGGAGAAGTAGTCGGTATCCTCAGGCGCAATCTCTCGCAAGCTGAACGCAATCTGCTCGCGTGGAGTGGTCGCCCGCCGCACGAACACGCAGCGACTCAGTTCGCCGTCCGCCTCCAGTTTCGACACCACAGCCATCGCCCCGCGATTTACCTTCATCAGCACCACCGTGTCGTTGCGCGCCAGCACATCCCGCAGGTCGTCGATTCCGTACATCGCAGGCAGTACGGCCAGCCGCTCGCCGTGCGACACAAGGGGCATCTTTGCCCGCGATGCCGCCGCCGTAATTGAGGTTACGCCCGGTACCACCTCTATCGGGATCGTGGGATACGCCGCCTGCACCTTCACCATCACATACATGAACGAGCCATACAG
This sequence comes from Dehalococcoidia bacterium, assembly GCA_965221045.1. Classification (GTDB taxonomy): domain Bacteria; phylum Chloroflexota; class Dehalococcoidia; order Lucifugimonadales; family JADFKI01; genus Bin90. The sequence continues at coordinate 2,178,290 of OZ244863.1, read as the reverse complement.
CAACGGATCGCCCTGCGTCAGAAACGCGACATCCTCACCACCCAAAAGATAGCCCACGATACGCTCCGCAGCCTCGCTCCACACATCGTCGGACGTCCCACCCATCACGAACGAGGCGTATATCAACTTCTGCCTTGACTCATCGACATAGTTCCGTGCCACCGTCAGCGCAAGGCTGTCCTTGCTGCCCAAAGCTTGCGGCGTGAACACAATCGGCACCGCCTTCAGCACCCGCACTGCCTTCAGCGTCATCAGTTCTGGGTCGCCCGGCCCCACACCCACACCATAGAGGCATCCCACACCTGCGCTACTCATCCAGTCCACCCTTGCCTGTGATGATGAACACTGGGTTCTGCGCCTCAAGCCGCATCGTGCCATCAGGCAGTGACTTGCCACGCGAAGCGCTTATCATCGTCACCTCCGCGTCAAATCCAAGCGATTCAAGGCACGCCTGTGTCTGCACAACTCGCTCGATGGATGCAAGATTCACCACAATACGCCCGTCCGCTTTCAGCCGCGATACAGCGCACTCCAGGATGTCCACCAACCTGCCACCGCTCCCGCCCACGAACACGCAGTCCGGCGCGGGCAGCGCATCAAGAGCGTTGGGCGCCTCGCCAGATACGACCACAACATTGTCAGGACCCAGCCGCTCGACATTCAAGCGCAGCATATCAAGACACTCGGCATCACGCTCCACCGCGTACACCATTCCCTCCGACGCGATAACCGCCGCCTCAAGCCCAACTGAGCCACTCCCCGCACCCACATCCCATACGATGCTATCTCGCCGCAGTCCCAGCTTATACAGGCTCACCGCGCGCACTTCTGCCTTGGTGATAAGCCCTCGGTGCGGCCGCTTCTGCGCGAATGCGTCATCCGGCAAACCAAGCGGACGATCTACGCTTCTCGCATTGACGGAAACAGAGGCATTAGTCATCGGAAGCCACCGCTTCCACAAGCGGTATTGGAGCTGTCGAGGTGGTCGCCTTGCCCAGTATGCCACCCTCGAAGTCGAAGCATATGGAGTCCACAATCAGGTCGCCGGCCCTGTCGCCAAGATACTGCTGTGCAGCATCGCAGACCCGTTCGCACACAAGGTCGAACACTTGCATAACGTCGCGCTCCAGCGCAATCTCCTGAAAGTGTCGCCCGCTCGCCGCATCGCGCATCTCCGCCTGCACATTGTCGGACGCGCCGCACTCCGCCGCTAGCGACGCCAGAAACACCGGGTCCACCTTATTGCCCGCGACATGCGTTACGAACTTGCCCATCGCGATCTTGGAGAACTTGCCTATCATTCCGACTAGCGTCGCGCGCGGAATCCCGCGCTGCACGCATCGCTTCAGCGCCGCCCCAGTGAAGATGCCCACATTTACATACGCCATATCCTCCAGCCCCAGCCAGTGCTTTGCGAACAACTCCGACTGAGTGCCGGTGGTAATGACCATGTGCTTTAGGTCGTTGGCAGCGGCAACATCGATGGACACATTCACGCTCGCTCGCCATGCGGCGGTGGAAAACGGCTGCACCACGCCCGTCGTGCCAAGAATGGATATACCGTCCACAATGCCAAGGCGAGGATTGTCCGTCTTCTTAGCTATCTCCTCGCCACCCGGGACCGCGATTTCCACGTTAAACGACAGACCGCCTGCTACACCCTGAACAGACTGCGTAATCAGGCGGCGCGGCACGCGAGTTATCGAGGGATCGCCCACAGGAATGCCCGTGCCCGGCTTCGTTACCGTGCCAACGCCATCACCGCCATGCAAAGTCACATCATTCTCAGTATTGGCGTCGCGCCATACCCTCGCGCATATCTCCGCGCCCGATGTAACATCCGGATCGTCGCCGCCATCCTTGATAACCGAGCAAAGTGCGCTGGCAGACGTGTTATCGCCGCCGTCAATCTCGCAGCGATGAATCTGAAATGTGGCATCCTCGCCTATTGGCAGGCGAATGGTAACCTCGCGCACGGGTTCGCCGCTAAGCAGTGCAATCGTCGCGGCTTTAGCCGCCGCAGCCGCGCATGCGCCCGTCGTGTAGCCCGTTCGCATGCCGCGCCGCCTCACGGTCGGACGGCTGTAATCGCTCTCACGCCTCGTCATTTTGAACCACGCTAATCGTGTGATGCGTCAAGGATACGCCGCGCCGTCAATTCCACGAGGCCGTCTTCGACGCCCAGAGTAGGCGTAACCTCAAATCCCACATCCGGATATTTTTGTCCTAACGCCTCTAGTCCGCCTATTATATTGCGCGTAAGGATAAGGCCGGGGAAGAAGATGTAGGGAACGCATGTAACCGCAGACACACCCTGCTTTTCCACCAGTTCGGCAGCAGCCTCTTCCATGGTCGGAGAGCCGAAGTGAGACTGCGCCACCGCCACGGCGTAGCCCGCGCCAAGCCGCTCCTCCAGCATGCGTCCCATCTGGTACAGCCATAGATGGTCCTCCGCAGCCGAGCGCGTCCCCGCCTTGACCAGCATTACGCCCTTTGGAGCATTTCCTGATTTGCCATTCAGCGATGCGCTGTGCTCATGTACCCGCTCCACCACAATCTCCACCAGCGCCGGGTCCGAGCCGAATACCTCGGATGCCTTGATTCGCGCCTGTGGATACGCCTCCAGCGCGCGCGCTATCTCCTCTTCCAGGTCATCGTTGGTATGCGTTCCCTGCCCCAGCAGGAATGGCATCACAGTTATGGAAGTGCGGCCCTCGGATACCAGCGATCCGACTGCTTGCGGCAGGTCCGGCTGTATGAACTCAAGGCAGGCCATCTTGACCTTCGCATTGCGCTCACCGAGACGCTCTTGCAGCCGTTGCACCATCTCGCGCAGGCCATCTATCGTATGGTTGCCGCGCTGACTGCCATGAGCCAGCAACACCACACCCCAATCCGAATTGGACGAACTGTCCGAGTTGCCAAAGTCGCTATATCCATTTGCCATAGTCATAGAATATCTTCCATAGACAGCGCCAGAAGCGCGTTCAGCGTTGCCGCCGCTGCGCTGCTTCCTCCGCGATTGCCCAGAATCGTAATGTGCGCCGCAGCACGCTTGGCAAGTTCATCCTTGGCTTCCGCGCACGCTACGAAGCCGACCGGCATGCCGATAATCAGCGCGGGCTGTGCCTTGCCCTCATCCACGCTGTCCAGCAAAGCCAGTAATGCCGTCGGAGCATTACCCACAGCAACGACCGTCCCGTCAATCTGTGGCGTCAGTTCGCGTATCGCAGCCGCCGAGCGAGTGATGCCCTCCCGCTTCGCCCTCTCCGCAACGCTTGGCGCGTCAATCATAGTCGTGATCGGATTGCCCGCTCGCCTCAGCAGCGCCTTCGATGTGCCCACTTCCACCATGCGTACATCCGTAACAATCGTTGCCCCATCGCGCAGCGCCGCAATGCCCCGCTCCACCGCAGAATCGCTGAAGCGCACAGAGTCCACAATCTGCGGCTCGCCTTCTGCTCGTACAATGCGCCCAAGCACATACCGCTCATGCGGCGTCAGATGCGGCGTAGGCGGCATCGCGGCCTCCACCATCTCAAGACTGCGACGCTCGATCTCTTCCGGCGTCAACCCATATCTTTGCAGCAGCGTCAAATTCGACTCGCTCCGCCATCATCGTGGAACTGCCGTACATAATATCACGCTTTGCCGCGTATGACACAGCAGCATGGGCGGGGCGGTCATTATGCCCTTATCGGCTAGCTGATGCGGGTACGCCCCACCATCCGCAAATGTTGTAAAATATCCTATATGCGCAATCTATTACAATTCATACGCGGCAGCCGCGACAGCCACCGCGCCGAACCACCCTCCCTCATCATTATCGGCTTAGGCAATCCCGGTCCCGAATATGCCGGCACCCGCCACAACGCCGGCTTCTGGTGCATCGACGCGCTGGCTAAGAAGCATGACATCACTCTTGAACGGCGGCACAGGTCTGCCATCATCGGCGAAGGCGACATCGAGTCTCGCCAAGTCGTTCTGGTCAAGCCGCGCACATTCGTGAACCGCAGCGGCACGGCAGTCAGCTACCTGAGGGCGCGCTACGCAGTCCCCTCCGAAAGTCTGCTCGTCGTTTGCGATGACATCAACCTACAGCCAGGCAAACTGCGGCTGCGGAGCAGGGGCAGCGCAGGCGGACACAATGGCATCAAGTCCGTCATCGAAGCGACAGGCTCGCAGGACTTCCCTCGGCTCAGGATAGGCGTAGGCAGACCGCCCGAAGGCACAGGACAGATTGAGCATGTCATAGGGCCAATGGAGCCTGAAGACCGCAAGGTCGTTGATGAAGCGGTTGAGCGCGCTGCCGATGCCGTGGCTTGCCTGCTATCCGAGGGCATAGACGAGACCATGAGCCGATTCAACTAGCCGCAGGCTACCTGCTAATGCCTGCCGGATATACAACGCTAACCACATCGGACATCACACCGCAGCAAAGGACAAAGAATTGAAATTCGGCTTGTTTCTGGAATGGCCCAACCCCACGATGCGAAACTGGAAGACGCTCTTCGAGGAGGGCGTCCAGCAGGTGCAATACTCAGAGGAACTCGGCTTCGACTACTGCCTCATCGCCGAGCACCACTTCACGAACTACGGCAACTCGCCCGCTCCGCTGATGCAGGCGCTCTACATCGGCCAGCGCACGCGGCGCATCAAGATAGGCACGGCATCCGTCATACTACCCGTCTGGCAGCCGTTGCCCCTCGCCGAAGAACTGGCGGTGCTCGATAATCTCATAGACGGCAGGCTGATGTGCGGCGTCGGCAGGGGCTACCAGGGCTATGAGATGGCGGGTTTCGGAAGCGACCTCAGTGAATCGCGCGGCAAGTTCCAGGAGACGCTGGAAGTGCTGCTGAAGGCGTGGACATCCGATGAATCGTTCACCTATGACGGCGAGTATGTCCGGATAGAGAACCCCGTAACCGTATTCCCCAAGCCTAAGCAGAAGCCCCACCCGCCGCTATGGATTTCAGGCACAAGCGTCGAGTCCATGGAGTTGGCGGCACGGCTGGACATGCTCCCATTGTCGTCAAGCGCGCTCGGAATGGACGGAGTCCGCAAGCAGCTCGCGACGTATGTGCAAGCGCGCAAGTCACTCGGCAAGCCAAAGCAACGCCCATCGCTCGCATTGCAGTGCATGACGCACGTTGCGCCCACCGATGAAGAGGCGCTCGAAGCGCTGCCCTATGTGCGCTGGCAGACTCGCGCCCAGCGCGGCTTGAACCGCCACGACGTAACTAACGGCGATGTTGACGCAAGCCCCTTCGACGGAGAGTTGGACGACGACGCCTTCCTCGATCGGCTCTACTTCGGCAGCCCCAAGACTGTCATCGAGAAGTTCCGGCGCGCAGCCAGCGCAGGCGCAACGCACATCAGCAACTGGATGATGTTCGGCGGTATCGAGCACGAAAAGCTGATGCGTTCCATTCGGCTGATGGGCGAGCAAGTCTTACCCGCCCTGCGCGACCTGGAGCCGCCCGAATCGCTGTACGATGAGCTGCTCTTACAGCCGTCAGTTACGACCGAAGAACTGCAACGAGCGCGACTTGCGCCCACACGGAGATGACGGCAATTGGCGCATTAAATGGGATAGCCTATGCATATGTCATGCGAAGTGGGGCATGACCTTCGTAGCGAAGTTCTCCAGGTTCTGCAGCGATTTACCCACTGGTAGACCCGTGTGCGAAAACGAGACAAGAAGGTATTCCAGGCTGCATACCTCTTGCAGCTCCTCAATCTTCTCTATCACATTTTCAGGAGAGCCGACCAACAGAGTGCGAGGTTCAAGGAAATCCCAGTCCAGCTTCACGTCAGGGTCTAGCACCTCGTCAGGATTCGTGAACACCTGCCTGCCTCGAAACGGGTCGTTGAATATGAAAGACGACATAACGGCTTCTTCAGCCTCGCGCCGTGCTTCCTCCATAGAAGAGGCGATATAGGTGGTTCGCATAACCGCCTGACCTTCCCCCAATCTGAACTGTCTGCCCTCCAGCCTGGACCTGATCTCCGCGTAAAGTTCCATTCGCTGCCTGATCCTGAGCGCCGGCGGCTGCCAATAGCAGGCGTTCAGCCCGAGTTCAGCCGCCGTTGTAACCGAGTTGTCGGTGGATACAGTCATCCAAATTGGGGGATGCGGCTCTTGATATGGCCTCGGCGTCACACGAAGTTTCGTCACTTTCTCGCCATCTAGCCACTTCGGATTCGGCGAATACATAGGATGCGAGAAAACCGTGTCTTCGGCAGGGAAAGAGTAGTTGGTGCCGTTGTACGAGAAATACTCGTTCTTCCAGATTTCCCGCACGATCTCCACCGTTTCGCGGAACAACTCCCTGTTTTCCTTGTCTTTGCGCGGGTCCGCGTTAGGATGGAACTGAGGCCCCTCATACGGCCAGATCCCCCTGCCAAAACCGACATCGACCCGACCGCCGCTCATATTGTCCAGAATGGCTAAATCCTCTGCCAGCCGTATCGGATGCCACCACGGCGCTATGTTCGCCATCTGGCCAATGCGAATTCGTGACGTCCTGGCTGCCAGGTCGGCCCCAAGCAGAATCGGGTTAGGTATGTCGCCCGCTCCGTAAGGCCCGAAGTGATGCTCCCCAAGCCACATAGCCTCGAAGCCCAACTCCTCCGCGAGGATGGTCTGCTTTCGAAGATTGTCCAGCAATCCCGTGGCATCGGTAGCTTCTCCCGCCGACTCCGCCACTGTAGTAAACGCCGCAAATCTCATAGCCGCGCCCTCCCTTCCTGGCTCAATGGATGTCCTCCAATGAGCGCTACACAAGACCGTGAAGCAGCCTTTAGCCGATTATACACCCACGCGACAGAGCAGGAACCTGCCCGATTCCTTGCGGACACCATAGCCGTCTGCTATATTTATCCGTACCTCTGTTGGGGCCATCCACTGGCCCCATAGCGCAGGTGGGGCTGTAGCTCATCTGGGAGAGCGCTTCAATGGCATTGAAGAGGCAAGGGGTTCGAGTCCCCTCAGCTCCACCACATCGGACTCAACATCAGGCTGGGCGGCAGTGAGGGAAGCGGCAACTTGGTTAAAGAGCTAAAAGTCGCAGTAGATTACATCTACCTGAGGTCCATCCTGCTCTGCTTGACCATTGCGAGGGACCTGCTGGGCGGAATCATAGCCATCGGCTACTTCCGGGCGGTAATGATCCTTCTGATGTCGATAACAATACTTGTCTGGTATTTCACCCTATTAGCCGCCAAGTAAGACCAGATCACACCAGCGCGTTGTGCCCCGTGATGTCCCGTCCCAGTATCAGCGTGTGCACGTCGTGTGTGCCTTCGTAAGTGTCCACCGTCTCCAGGTTGAGCATGTGCCGTATGGTGGGATGCTCGAGCGTGATGCCGCTTCCTCCAAGAATCTCGCGCGCGCTTCGAGCGGCATTCAAGGCAACACGCACATTCTTACGCTTCGCCATCGACACCTGCGTATGATGCATCGTGCCAGCATCTTTCAGTACGCCAAGCCTCCATGCCAGAAGCAACCCATTGGTATGGTCCGTTACCATATCGACCAGCTTAGTCTGTACCAGTTGCCTTGACGCAATGGGCTTGTCGAAGGTGCTACGGTGTTGCGAGAACGATAGCGCATCCTCATATACTGCTTCCAACGCACCCAGAGCACCCCAGGCGATGCCATAGCGCGCCTGCGTCAGGCACGATAGCGGCGCGGACAGCCCACGAGTCTCCGGCAACATCTGAGATGCAGGTATTCGCACTTCGTCCATCACTAGCTCGCTTGTTACCGATGCGCGCATGCTCATCTTGTGCTTGATGTGGTTAGCCTGAAAGCCGGGTGTATCCGTTGGCACGACAAATCCGCGAACCACATCATCATCGTCTTTCGCCCAGATGATAGCTATGTCCGCTATGTTGCCGTTGGTGATCCACATCTTCACGCCGTTGAGGATGTACGACTCGCCATCCCTGCGCGCCCGCGTCTTCATCGCGCCGGGGTCGGAACCGCCGTCGTGCTCGGTCAGCCCGAAGCAGCCTATCATCTGCCCGGCGGCGAGCTGCGGCAGGTAAGTGCGCTTCTGCCCCTCAGAGCCATAGCGGTATATCGGATACATCACAAGCGCGCCCTGCACGCTGGCAAAGCTGCGAAAACCCGAATCTATGCGCTCCAGCTCGTACATGATCAGCCCGTAGGCGACATTGCTGACGCCGCTCGCGCCGTACTCAGTCGGCAGATTCGCCCCAAGAAAGCCCATCTCGCCCATCTTGGGCACAAGGTGCTCCGGAAACTCGCCTTTCTCCCACCAATCCAGCACTCCGTCCGCCGCCTCAGCCTCCAGGAAGTCACGCGCCACCGTCTGCGTTTGCCGGTCCTCAGGCGAAAGTGCCTCCGTTATCTGAAAATAGTCGAGCATCGTCGTCGCAGCCCCTTTCTCGTCATTGTGTTGACAGAGCATCCGTCAGTAGTGTTAATGTTTAGCAGGCAAAAATGGTATCACAGAGCGGCGTTAAAGCGTGAGTAAAGGAGAGTTAAATGGCAGGTTATGTGATAGCGGACGTGGAAGTAACGGATGCGGAATTGTTCGAGAAGTATCGCAAGCTGGTTCCGGCCACCATCGAGGCTTATGGCGGCAAGTACATCGTGCGCGGCGGTGCATCCGAGGTCGTCGAAGGCGAAGGGACACCTCATCGCACAGTCATCATAGAGTTCGAGAACTTCGAAAAGGCAAAGGCGTGGCACGGATCCGATGAGTACGCGGGTCCCAAGCAGATGCGAATCGACTCCACGAACAGCAGCGTCATCATAGTTGATGGCGTCTAGCCATCATTAGGAATTCACTCGCTTAGAGAATTCGCGACCTCACGCGCTTGCGCCGCACCGCGCTGTGCGAACAGACTGCACGCGCCAGTATATGCGGTGGGATCGAGCAATGCCTGAATCTGCTCAGCGGTTAGACGGTCGCTGACATCGGTCTCTTCAGCGAGCGTTTCGGCGAAGGGCCTGCCCTCAATAAAAGACGCCTGCGCCGCTTCGTACACGGCGTCGTGCGCCTGCTGTCGCCCTATCTGCCTGCCGAGTTCGAGCATTATCGCTTCGGACATTATCAAGCCGCCACTTAGGTCCAGATTCTGACGCATGCGCTCCGGGAACACGCGGATGCCCGCGAATAGGTTGACCATGCGCTGGAGAATGTCGCCTGTGAGAATACAGGCTTCGTTGAGCGCCTTGTCCATCATGACGCTGGTTGTGCGGTCGGCTTCGTGCTCGGTTTGCATGGCTTCGAGCGCGAGGGGGACGAGCGCCCGCACCTGGGCGGCTCCGGCAACGATGTCCTGGGCAAGTTTTGGGTTGCGCTTCTGCGGCATGGTACTGCTGCCGACTGTGCCTTCTGGTACCGGTTCCTCGACTTCGCCGAACTCCTGCTTCATTTGCGTATAGACTTCCCTGCCGATTTTGCTGCAAGTGGCAGCGAGGAGGGCGAGGATCGTTATGTATTCGGCAAGGTGGTCGCTGATGGTGCGGCTGGGATTGGACATCGAACCCATGCCGAGCCGCTCCGCGATGCCGTCCTGGATCGTCAAGCCGATCTCGCCGAGCGATCCGAGAGTGCCCGCGCCGCCGCCGAGCATAGCGACAAATACGCGGCTCTCGCACCCGCGCAGTCGCTCGATATGACGGCAGAGTTCGTCTATCCACACGGAGACCTTGTAACCGTAAGTGGCGGGAACGGCATGCTGCCCATGCGTGCGCCCGGGGAGAGCGGCATCCTTGGTGGATTCGGCTAGGTCGGCAAGCTCGACGAGCAATTCTGCGAGTTGACGCAGAAAGACGCTGTGCGCGCGGCGCAAGTTGAGCAGCTTGCCCGTCTGCGTGATGTTCTGTGTGGTAGCACCCCAGTGGATGTAGCCGCCCGCGTCTCCTTCGCAGATGCGGTCGAGTTCCCAGACCATAGGAACCAGAGGATGGCCCGTTCGCGCCAAGCCCTCGCGGATGTTGTCAATGTCGAGGTTTTCGTAGCGCGCCTTTCGTTCGATTTCCTCTGCGGCGTATTCAGGGATGATTCCGAGTTCCGCCTGCGCCTGCGCGAGGGCGACTTCGACATCGAGCCATGCCTGGATGCGCGGGGCTTCGCCGAAGATGTCGCGGATGCCGGGGTCGCCAACGCGAAAGGTGGTAGGTTCATTTTGCATTGTTGTCCTCCGCAATGGTTGTCAGTTATCGGTGTTTGGCAGGTTGGCAAGAAATTGCCGACATGCTACCACAGTGCGGCTGCCGCCAACGCTCCCGTGAATAGCGGAGGGTCTGTCGGCGTAATCTTCCTGACAGAGACGGGCGAAGCGGATGATCTACGAGATATTCTGCAGGAGAATGGCGCATCGCCGGGTCCTGAGTTCGATGGTTATATAGGCGCGGATGTGCCTGCAAGCCTTCTTGGGAGCGCATCGCAGCAAGAGGGCGTAACTTGGATGCAGGCAAAAAGTTAACCATAAATCTGTCCTCTGAGAAGGACACATACCTGTACCTGATGGAAGGTGAGGGCAAGGGCGGAGCGATAGAAGCGTTAAACGACGACATCACACCGTATGTCGACTACAACTCGCGCATAGTGGTCGATAATCTGGAAGCAGGTGAATACACCATAGAGGCGACGACATCCGATATTGAGAAAGGCGGCGACTTCACGCTGACAATGGAAGTTACCGAGGCGGGCGAGGAGGCGAAACCTGCGCCCGAGCCCACTCCCTCGGCGAGCGGTCCCTTCACTGATTTCAGCCGCGGGACTGACCATGCCTGCGCGCTCCGCAATGACGACGCACTGATATGCTGGGGCAGCGTGGTGGTCAGCCCTTAGCAGGATTCGAAACTGATACTGACCATATGAGAAAAGCGCGGGCGCAGGATGTTAGCATCCTGCGCCCGTTGCGCGTAGTTACCGCAAACGCATATCAGCGGCGGAACTCTATGCGCTTGAAAGCCTCGGCGTGCTGTATGCCCCTGCCCTTTGCGCGCTCGCGCTTCCAGTGTCCCATCCTCTCACGCGCCCACGCTTCGTCGCGCCCGTTCATCTGCGTCTTGTGCTCCATAAGAGCCGCGATTGAAGTGTCCATGTGCTTTGTGACATCGACGTAGTGGTCGGGTTCCGGATGACCCATAATCCAGACTTCGGCGACCTTGTGCGGCTCGAAGCCTGCCTCAAGAAGGTCAGGGAATGTCATGTGGTCGCGAGCCGTGGGGAATACGGCTTGCAGCGCAGCCTCGCCCGCCGCCATGTGGTCGGGATGACCGACGCCCCAGCCACCGTTGAGACTGCGCATCGGGTACATCGTAATCAGCACATCCGGCTTGTAGCGGCGAATTTCGCGGGCTATATCCTTGCGCAGTTCCAGCGTGGGCTGGAGCAGGCTGTCCTCGTAGTCGAGGAAGACGACATCCTTCAATCCGAGCACCCTGCCCGCGTTTATCTGCTCTTCGCGGCGGATGGCGGCGAGCTCAGCCTGCGTGATTTCGCGATCGCTGCTGCCCTTACTGCCGTCCGTGCACATCACATATACCATCTCCCAACCCTCGGCGCACAGCTTCGCCACCGTGCCTGAGCATCCAAATTCGGCGTCGTCCGCGTGCGCGACCACCACCATTCCGCGTGAAAATTCTTCGTCTTGCTTATCCATCATGCTCATTTTGCTTTGTCTGCCCCACAATCTCTATTTTGTTGTCTCGCAAGTCCACCCTAGAGTGTATCCAACACGACGCGCATTCGTCCAGCGAAAACTTTAGAGGGCATCCTCGGATTGCGTTGGCCAATAAGAATCGTCACTCCTACAAGAGTTGGAATCCACGCGATTGATGAACTCACCAGACGCAATATTCTTGAACGTTTGGCATACCTACGATTCGCTACTCTTGACACTTGGAGCGCGGTTGCGTCATATTTGTGCTGCTTGAATTGTGGATGGGGCGGGAATGAATCTGAACTTCACTTACATTGTGCTGGGCGCGCTGATAGTGCTTGCGATTGCGGGCGGGGTAGTGATGACGGTGTGGCCAAGCGCATCGGCCGGTGAGATCAAGGTTGTGGAGATCGCTCCAACTGCTGCTCCTGCGCCAACGAGCACACCAATGCCCTCTGAAACACGGGTAGGAGTGTACATTAGCGGAGCGGTGGTCAATCCGGGCGTGTATATTGTAAACGGTGGCAGCAGACTGGCGAATGTGCTGCTGACTGCCGGAGGCGCGACCGCCGAGGCTGACCTGACTGCCATCAATCTAGCGGCGGTCGTCCAAGACGAAGACCATTGGCACATTCCTGAGAAGGGAGAGGTTGCTTTACCCTCCGGTGGGTTGGCTGGGTCGAGTCTTAATGCCAATTCGAGGCCGGCTGAGAACGGGCTGGGCGCCGACGGAAAGGTTGCCCTGAACAGCGCGGATGTGGAGATGCTGAAGACCTTGCCAGGAATCGGCGATGTGAGGGCGCAGGCAATCGTGAGCTACAGAGAGGCTAATGGGGACTTTGTGAGCGTGGACGGATTGCTGGATGTGAACGGCATCGGAATAGGGATCGTTGACAATATACGCGATCTGGTGACTGTGGAGTAAATGATAGGTACATTGACATTGATGGACAGAGCCTGTCCTGAGCGTAGTCGAAGGAACGGAAAGGATATAGATGCTGCCACCGTTTATTAGCCAGTGGGAGTGGGCGGGACCGTTGAGCGCGGCAATGATTTTTGCGGCGTTCCTGATTGCCGCCGGTGTTGCGAATATATTCATGCGGGTGTTCCTGGGGCGCGTGGCGCGTCGAACACCCGGCACTCTGGACGAAGAGTTGCTGAATGTGGTGCGCGGGCCGGTGGTGCTGTTCATCACGCTGTCCGGACTGTTCCTCGCGCTGCTAATCCTCACTAATCTCGATAGCCCGCGCTACTCCCTGATAACGGGCTTTGACGATCAGATACGCCGCGCGTGGCTGGTGGTGGTCATCGCGGAGGTCGCGTATCTTCTATACCACCTTCTGGACGCCTCTCTAACCTGGTATATCCAGAGCGTGGCGCAGACGACGGAGACGCAACTGGACGACAGGCTGCTGCCGCCGCTGAAGCGCATCATGCCGCTGCTGGTCTATTCACTGGGCTTTCTGATGGCGCTCTCGGTGCTGAACATCCCCATAAGCCCGATACTTGCGGGGCTCGGCATCGGTGGCCTTGCGGTGGCGCTTGCCGTGCAGCCCACGCTCGCCAACTTCTTCGCGGGCACCTATGTCGTCACGGAAGGTGAGCTGAATGTCGGCGACTATATCGAGCTGCAGGGCGGCCCCTCAGGCTATGTGGTGGAGGTCGGATGGCGCAGCACGAAGATACGCTCTATGTACAATAATTTGGTCATTATTCCGAATTCGCAGATGGCGAACAGCATCGTCACAAACTACTACAGTCCTGAGCCTTCGATGAATGTGCTGGTTTACTGCGGGGTGAGCTACGACTCGGACCTGGAGGTGGTGGAGAGCGTGGTGAAGGAGGCGGCGGAGGAGCTTGTTACGGAGTCGGAGCACGCGATCGATGGCGAGCCGTGGTTCGGGTTCGATGAGTTCGGGGACTCGAATATCAGCTTCTGGGTGTTCGTGCAAGCGAAGGATAGGCTGGGGAGCTTTTATCTGACGAGCGATCTTGTGAAGGTGATTCACTCGCGTCTGACGGCTGAGGGCATCGAGATCAACTACCCTGTGCGGAAGCTGGTGTTCCCTTCGGAGAATGGGACTGGTCCGGAAGTGCCGCCGATTACGCCTGTGCCGCCATCTCCTCCCGCGGGATAAAGGTACCGTCGAGCGTTAGTCTTCGCCTTGATCTTCTCTGAAAGTGGGAGGCGGTTCGTTGAACTCTTCGCCGCGTTCTCGTGCTTCCTGCATGCGCTTGTAGTAGGCAGCCAGCTGCCTTCTAGCGTCGGCATATGCTTCAGCGCGTCCCTCTGCGCGTCCTTCCCTGCGACTCTTCTGAACCAAGTAGGATGCAATAACCACGATGTAAGCACCTCCTTCAATCACACCTGCAAAGGCGGCGGATACTACGGAGACCGCTTCGCCTTTGACAACGATTGCGATGAGTGTCGCCAATGCCGTATCGTTGGGTACTTCCCAGACTTCATACCACGATACCAGTCCCATGCCCAGAACGAATGAGGCGGCGAACACGGCGACCGATATTATACGTACCCAATTCGGCATCGAGGCGAATTCCTCTCCTGTATTTCATTATTGGCAAGGGTTGGCGGCGTGTCAACTACTGCGAGCACTGCCCGCCAGGCATTTAGCAGCCGTTATCGGGTTTGCTTTCAGTGCTAGTCGTGCGACAGGACGCGCAGCCCGTCCCCGTCAGGGATAAGCAGGATGTAGCGCCCAGGCGCGTCTGCGATGGACTCGGCTAGTCGAGATGCTGATTCTTCGGTGAGCGCAGGCATAACGGCATCTGCATCTGCCCAGCGCAGCGTCTCTATACCGTAGCCAAGGGCGTCCTGAATTTGTCCTGCCAGTACATTGGCGTCGTCGGCCGCGAGCAGCGTTACGGGTTTGCGGGGCATTTGCCCCTCGACAGGCTCCGAAATCACGGGAGAATCTTCGGGCACAATTTCCGGGGCGGCGTCCTGGTCCAGACGATAGACTGACCAGTAGTATGGCAGGAAGGCTGCGGCTGCGGCGATGATGGCGATCGGCTCGGTCATGTCGTTCAGGGTATCGAGGGAGAGCGAGACTTCCAGCAAGTCGCGCAGGAACATGAACAGCAGGGCGCTGACGCTGCCTAGTAGCGCGAGCACGCCCACTCCCAGTGCGGCGAAGATGAAGATGCGGCGCGATGTCGCGAGTATCTCGTCGTCGCTATCGGCCTGCATCCGAAGCTGTATATTCCGCCAGTAGTATCCCCAGAGGGGTCCACCGAGAACTGCGAGCGTGATGATGTTTGCGAGGGGCTGCTTCCATTGGTCTCCACCAACGACAACATCGGCGAAGCTCGCAAGAATGAGCTTGAGGGCGGCGCCGACGAGCATGAATATGGCGACTGCGAGCGTGCCGGTTCCTATCGCCGTGAGAATGTAGGTGTACACTCTGCGAGCCGACAGAGTTGTGCTTGGGGACATATCCGCCTCAAGACGGACCCTGTACCAGTGGTATGCCCACAACGCCGCGCCGACGCTCAGGGTGGCGACCGACCCCGGCAGGAACTCGAAGTGTTCAGCAGTTGAGTCTGCGCTGACGCTTCCGAGCGCCCAAACCAGTATCTCGTGGATGATGATTCCGAGCGCGGACAGGGTGGTCATGACGCCACCAAGAATCGCGAAGATGTACAGATAAACCTGCCGTATCGCGCTGTCGTAGTCGCGCCGCGCTATATAGAGCCAGTGGAGCGCCCAAACTCCACCGCCGATGATTGCGACCGACAGCATCTCGCGCAGGGTGGGACGCCACAGACCTGATTCATCGCCAAGAAGTGGTGTGGCGGCCAGGGCGTTGTAGCCTTCAAGAAGGATGAAGTAGAGCACGCGCCCAACGCCTAGGGAGAGCATTATCAGCCCGACCAGAGACGCGATGTAGATGTACAGGCGGCGAATTGCGATGGTCTCGGGTGTGGGCTGCCCCTCTCGCTCTTCGATCAGCCAGTGGAATACCCATACCACGCTCCAGATTATGACCGCGGCAATGCTGTATCCATTGAAATCTTCCGTTCCGAATATCCAGTTAAGAAGATCATAAGCCGTATAGATGGCTATGCTGCCTGCGACGGCAAGCGTGATGTAGATGTAGAGCTTGCGGAGGATGGAGCGCGTCTCCACGGGCTGTTCCGCAACGGCACCCTGAATGTATCGCCAGTGAAAGAACCAGAGCGGTGCGCCCACTATCAGCAAAGAAACTCCGGCGGCAAGCCCTACGGTGGAGTCAGAAATGACCGCACCGCCCGCGATACTTTCCAGTATGAACTGGATGAGCATCACGACGCCGGTTGCGGTCATCATGAGGGATACGAATGCGACGACGTAGAAGTAAAGGCGGCGCACAGTGCCAATGCCGGGATCTTGGTCGGCCTCCTGAGAGTTCGCAGAGGCGCGGCGTCTCCAGACGATGATGCCGTAGATTATCAGCCCTATGATGACAATAGGAATGAGCGATCCGAGGATACCGAAGACCAAAAGAAAGGAGTCCGACATGGATAGTTACCTTTCATAGCCGGATTATTTACATAGATGGACAAGATAGAGCGGATTACAGAGACTTGGTTCGAGGCGCGCTTACTCGTCGGATTCGCGACAGTAGTCGTAAGGCCAGGGATAATCAGTGAACTTCCATTCGCCGCCTTCCTGCTTCAAGGCGAAGCGCCTGTCGTAGGATGACTCGCCGCTGTCAAAGGGACCGCTGCCGTAGAACTGCGTTACCTCGACATTTACGAAGGTTATATCGTCAATTGTCTTAGTGGCGCGTAAAGTGGCGCGGATGTCACGGTCGTCTCCGGAGCGGTATCTACCGCCGTCCGCGAAGTTCTTAAGCTCGCATTTCTGCTGAAGTTCCTGCGATAGCATCGCGTAAGCAGTCTCGATGTCGTCTGCCTCGACGGAACGGAGGAGACTTTGCACCGCGTGCTCCGGTGTTCCGGGCGCGAACTCGGCCTCTTTCGATGTCAATGCGAGCACGATGCTTGCGATCAGGAGCACGGCTAGGAATACTGCTGCGCCGATTAGCCACCACTTCGTCATGACTGCCTCCCAGTCGATATTTAGTCTATACACCAGTTTAGCAGTTGGGCGGGAGTTCGTGGTGGTTAGGGGGCTATAAGGGGGCTATGTTGAAGAACATCCCCTCACCCTAGCCCTCTCCCACTGTGGGGAGAGGGGACGAATGACTCGCGCACTTATGAACTGACATACCGACAGACCGAATTACTGGCTTGTCGTTACGCGATGCGCTTGCGCTGGCTGCGGAGGTAGTCCACCATCACATATCGCCCGAGCTGGCTGGGGTCGGTGTAGAAGGCGCGGCCCTTGTTGATGCGAGTCATCTTGTCTATGAAGTCCATCAGGTAGTAGTTCGCTTCGAGCATGAAGGTGTTGATGGTGATGTTCTCCTGCGTGCAGCGCTTGACCTCTTTGAGCGTCTCTTCGATGGTGCGCCAGCTTGGTGGGTAGCTGAAGTAGGCGCGACCGTGCTCAAGGTGCGCGGTTGGCTCGCCGTCTGTAATCATCACTATCTGCTTGGTGGCGACCTTCTGCTTCGACAGAGCATGGCGCGCCAGCATGAGCGCGTGCTGCATGTTCGTGCCTGAGACCCAAGCGTTCCATGTGAGGTCTGCGAGGTCGTCGGTAGCGATGTCCATGCCGTAGTCTGAGAAGCCGATGATGTGGAGGTAGTCGCGTGGGTACTGGCTGTGAATGAGCCAGTACAGGGCGAGCGCGACCTTTTTGGCTGCGGCGAAGCTGCCGAACATGCCCATCGAGCGGCTCTGGTCTATGAGCAGGGCGGTCGCCGTCTGCGTCATGTGCTCGGTGTGATGAACCTCGAAGTCCTCCGGGCTGATGCGGAGCGGCGTGCCGGGCCCGTTGCGCAGCGTGGAGTTGAACAGCGTGCGGTGCAGGTCGATGTCGAAGGGATCGCCGAACTCATAGGGCTTGGTCTCGCCGGTGCGCTCGCCGCCGTCGCCGCGTGAGTATATTTCGTGGCGTCCCATGCGGTCCTTCTTCAGCTCTGAGAAGACTTCTCGGAGCGCCTGCTGCGCGAGCTTGCGGATGCCGCGCGGTGTGAGTTCCAGCCTGTCGCCCTTGCGCTTGAGGTAGCCTGCCTCTTCGAGCTGCTGGATCAGCCTTTGAAGCTGCTCAAGCTGGCGGCGGGCGTCCTCGCCCATTATCTGTTCAACGTTGTCGAGGTCGAGGTCTTCGATGTTGCCGTTGCGCATGACCTGCTGGACTTGCTGCTCAAGCTGGTCCATATCGCGCAGTTCGCCCATAAGCTCCATCGCGGAGTCAAGCGTCATGGACTCTTCGCCCATGAACGGGTATTCACCTGCCATGTCGTCGAAGGGGAACATGTCGTACATCATGCCCGCGAGTTCGGCTAGTTCATCCATGAACTGTGGGTCGATCGCTGCGCCCATCATGGATTCAAGCTCGCTGCGCATCTGGGGAGACATGCTTTCCATGAGCGACTGCATTGCAGCCATCTGCTGCTGGAGCTGCTCGATGAGTTCGTCTAGGCTTGCGGGGCGGTTCGGGTCGAAGTATTCGCCGTACTGCTCCATGAAGCCCTCGAAGTCCGGGTCCTCGCCCATGGCGCGGTCGCGCAGCATCTGGTTGAGGGCTTCAATCATGTTCTTGATGCCCTCCATGTCCTGCGGCGACATGTCCTGGAGCTGCTGCTTCATGTCCTGGAAGAAGTTCTGCATCATCTGCTGCTTGAGCGACTCAAGCAGTTCGTTGAACTTCTCGCGCGCCTCCGAGTCCATAAAGTCATAGTCCTGAAGCTGCTGAATCTGGCCGCCGGGACTTTCGGGCAAGGAGTCTAGGGCGTCGGTGTTGCGCTGGGCGCGGTCTTGCAGCATCTGCATCGGGGCTTGAAGGTGATCGGCGGCATCGCCCGCTTCCTGAAGCTGTTGCTCGGCGTCCTGGAGGCGGTCCTCGATGCCCTTGCGCTCGGTGTCGATGACGTCCTGCAACTTCTCCTTGATGTCGTCCATCACCGAGTCGAGGTTGTAGCGTTCGAGTTGCTGCTGGCGCTGCTGGCGCAGGCGTTCGAGCAGGTCGCGCAGGCCGGGAGCGTGCTGTCCCTGGTTGTCGTCGATGCCGCGCTGGAACAGGCTGCGGAGCGCGCGCTCCGGGTCGCCGTGCTCAAGAATGTCGTCCGCGATGGAGTTCATGAGGTCGTCGGCGTCCATGTTGAACACCTGCTGACTGCCGTCCCAACGGTAGTATCTGTAAGTGGTCATTGCGACTTCTCCAGTTATCCGGTTCGGATATACAGCATAGACGGGATATTAGACATTGGCTACTGGCTATGATACATCAGGTTGAGCAGTAAGGTATTGGCAAGGTGACGACAGCGGCAGATAAATCCAGTATCTTGACACTTGTAAGTGCAAAGTATAGTTTTGCTTGCTATACTTCTGGGTTTCTTTTGGGAAAGGGGGCAGCGATGGCATATCGGCCTAACGATTCAGATGGGATGTCGGAGGAGGAGCCTGCGAGCGAACTGGCGAGTCCCTGGGAGCGCTTGGTGGCATGGATTATCGACGGCTTAATCTATTTCGCGGTAATTGTCGTTGCCGTGTTTATCGGAATTGCAATAGCCGGTGTCGGGATTTCCGACCTTGCAGACTTCGATCCCGGGTTCTTTTTTGGCGCGCTTGCGGTAGTGGTTATTCTCACGCTGTTGGCGTTCCTCGTCATATTCATCGTTCAGATCGTGCTTCTTGTAACGCGCGGGCAGACGATTGGGAAGATAATCATGAAGATTCGCATAGTGGACGCTGTAACGGGCCAGCATCCGGGCTGGGCGCGTCTCATCCTGCTCAGAACTATCGTGAACTCAGTCATTATAAGCTTCCTAAACATTCTGCCGGGCGCGGGCGGCGCATACTTTCTCGTTGACTCCCTCTTCATATTCAGGGAGGACCACAGGACGATTCACGACCTGATTGCCGGTACGCGCGTGGACAAGGTCTCCAACTAAGCACATCAGCACGCCATATTGATGCATGATTCAAAATAGGATACACGGATGTAACATGTTTTATGTATCATGTATGTTGATGTTTGGCGTTCCACACAATGCGCCTAGCACATCACATTCTGTTAATATGGCAATGCTTTCGTTGGGCTATACGACCTACGAGAGCGTTTGATGCGACTGGAGGAAGCCATCATGGCGCACTTACCTGGACACAGCGAGGCTGCGGTGAGCGAGTACCGCACCGACACAGGCGAACTGCGCCCCCTTTACGCCGACGTTATGGCGGCGCTCGACGGTATGGGCGACGAAGGCATGCGGCAGCGCTGGCGGCAGGCTAAGCACGAGGTGGCGCTGGATGCCTTCTCATTTGCGCTCGACCCAAAGGAGTTCCGCCCGGTCCCGTCAGACTGGATTCCACGCCTCATAGATATTGACGAGTGGCAGGTCATCAAGGCGGGCGTGGAGCAAAGAATGAAGGCGCTCAACCTGTTCCTGCTTGACCTGTACACGGGGAAGCAGGAAGTCGTGCCGGACGATGTGGTCTATTCCTGCCAATTCTTCTACCCGGAGTACCAAGGCTTTCGACCGGCGAAGGATGTGTTCGCGCATATCTACGGCATCGACCTCGTTCAGCAGAGCGACGGGCGATATGTCATTCTCGAAGACAACCTGCGGATACCGTCAGGCATCACATATCAGTTGAAGTCGCTGGAAATTGCCAGCTCCGTAATGCCTGAATTGCGCGAGGGCTACGACATCGTGCCCTACGACATCAAGGATACCTATCTCGACCTGTTCGCCTCACTATGCGACAATTCTGAGCCGACATGCGCGCTGCTGACCGACAGCAAGTTCGGCTCGGCGTTCTTCGAGCATCGCTACCTGTCGGAGCTGCTGGACATCCCGCTGGTGGAGGGCAGCGACCTGTACATCGGCTACGAAGGCGATGTACGGATGAAGACGTTGGACGGCGACGTGCATGTTGATCTCATCTACCGCCGCGTGGAGGACCTGGAGATATTCGTGCCGGGCCTCACGGACGCATATCTGAACGGCAAGGTAGTGCTGGTGAACGGCATGGGCACGAGCGTCGCGGACGACAAGCTGGTGTTCCTGTGGGTGCCGGACATGATTCGTCACTACCTTGGCGAAGAGCCGATTCTGGATCAGGCAGTGAGCTACGACTTAGACGACCCGGCAAGCCGCGCCTATGTGCTGGAAAACCTTGACAACATGGTGCTGAAGACACGACAGGGCTACGGCGGTCTGGGTGTATTCATCATGCCGGACCTTGGAGGGAGCTATCGCGCGCAGCTGGCGCGGCAGATAATCGAGAACCCGCGCGCTATGATAGCGCAGGACACCATCGATTTCTCGCAGCATGTCATCTACGACGAAGAGGCAGGCGAGTTCGATGAGCGCTACATAGACCTGCGCGTGTATGCGGTGCAGAACGGTCACGGCGAAGCCACTGCGTTCCCCGGCGGGCTGACGAGGGTATCGCGGGCAGGCAATCGCGTGACGAATAACTCATCGGGTGGTCTATGCAAGCCAACCTGGGTAGTTCGATAAACTATACGGGCCTGCAGGTCAGCTACACCTACGGCGCCCGCTATATTTATACCGATATTGTCATCCTCAACGACAACTTCCTGCGCCTCTCGGCATGCGTGGACGCATTCCAGACGCCCATGTCTTCGTCTGTCATAACGGTGCCTTCTGCGCGGCCGGTGCAGTACATGGACCGCCAGGGCAATCCCACGCACCGCGTCCGTCTCACAGCTCCGCACACTGAACTGACCATCCTTGCCGTTGGCAATGTTCGTCTCATCAGCCCGCCGTGGGCAATCGAAGAGATGGCGATGAGTGGTCTTTCATACGATGCCGGCGCGGATGAGTTCCTTTCGCCGACGCCGATGGTGGACCCGGAGAAGGTGGCAGATGCCGCGCGGCAGGTCGCGGACGGCAGTCAGGGGTTGCTCGAATTCGTGAACAGCGTGGTCGGCTGGGTGTATTCGAATATCACCTACATTCGCGGCAGCACGACAGTCGCCACGACAGCGGAACAGGTGCTGCAGACGCGGCAGGGCGTTTGCCAGGACATGACGCATCTGGCGATGGGGATGCTGCGGGCGCTGGGCATACCTACGCGCTATGTCAGCGGCCTGATGAGCGGGCAGGTGGGCGAGACGCATGCGTGGCTGGAATTTCTGCATCCGACGCTTGGCTGGCTGCCGTCCGATCCGACGCGCGGGCAGCCCATAGCCAGAGGCATGGACCTCGTCAAGTTCGCCGCCGGGCGTGACTACACCCAGGCGTCGCCCATAGAGGGATCGTTCGTCTCGAAGGGTACGGGCTGGCTGGATGTGGTGGTTGCACAGGTCACGCCGTCGTTGGAGAGCTTGTCTTTCGATGACGCCATGAGCCTCATCGAGAATGCGAAATCTGCGTGACCATGGCTGTCATCAATAAACGGAATAAAGAATTCGCGGAAAAGTTAACGGAATGATAACACTTTGCCGCATCTACAAGCGTACAGTAAAGATAGTGTGAAATTTTCTTACCTCAAATCCTTTCCGAAAAGAGCGCATGACCTGCTCTACTTTAGGGAAAATGATTAATTCGGAGGCTGAAAGGTGATTCAAGTCATGGCAGAGCCGCGATCGCTGAGCGTTGCAAAGGATAACTGGCTGACGGACGCGAGGGCGCATAACCTCATCTGGCTTGGGCGCTGGCTGGAGCGGGCGGAGAGCGTAGCACGTGGAATGGATACTGCTGCCAAGCAGGCGCTACGTGAGGGTGGCGGCTGCGATACGCTGGTGGACTGCCTGTGCGACCTTGCAAGCTCGCTGGGAGTAACGGTCGTGCGGAGAGAAGAAGCCGCTGCGGAGTTGCTGTTGCGAAACTCCGGGTCGTCAGTGCTGCAGAGCCTGCTGAAGGCGCGGCTGTCGGCGACGCAGGTCGCGCCGGTGGAACTGATGCGCGCTCTGACCGAGGCTGTCTTAGAGGTACAGGATCTGCCCATAGAGGATATCGAAACGCCGCAGCAGATTATCGACATCGCTACACAGGTGATAGGCAAGATTTTGGAAGCGGGTCAGGTAATCGAAGACCAGTGGTTCGCCCGCGAGACCCTGAGCGAGGAGGAGATATATCGTCGCTTCGCCCAGCAACAGTAGGCGTGGCTGATGTGGATAGGATGATGGGCGCAGTACGTAGTGCGCACGGTGTCATGTGTAGCCGCATACATGCTAGTGTGCGTTGAGGAGGCGGTTATGTTAAAGAGTGTTGAAGGCACCTACAGCAATGGCAAGATAGAATTGTCAGAGACCCCACACGGCCTGCCGGACGATACAAAAGTCATCGTAACCTTCTTGGAACAAGGCGACATAGACTTAAGACAGCGCGGTATAAGCGAAGAGCAGGCGGCATCGTTGCGTCAAAGGCTGTCAACATTCTTAGAAGACTGGGAATCACCAGAGATGGCAGTTTATGACGACTACGACGAGTCAAAGATACAGAAGAGGTGAGGTTGTCTTATTGATGTTTCCGCACTCCGACTTGCGTACTTCAAGTCGGAGGCCTGCGTTGATAATTCAAGCTGACAATATTCAGACCGGACTATTTCAGATTATTGTGGCGATGATTACCAGCCGAATGTTTCGCGCCAATCACGCAAGCCGTGTGCCGGTTATCCTTTCGACTCCGGCATGGCATAAATTCGGTTTGGCGACCGACTCAGTGGTGATGACCGACACTTAGGTACCGTGATGTTGTCGGAGATTGAAGGTGTGATAGGCAGCTTGCCGATGGCAGAAATTGATGCTGCGTTGCGGCACACCTTGGGTGTCTAGGGAACTTCAGGCGAGGTCAGTGATATGATATGTAAGGTCGAATCTGTATCGGGCTGACTCCGACTCCATCGTCAAACAGACAACAAAATCGCCCCTGCCGAGTAACTTCGACGGGGGCGATTCTTGCTTCAAGTGTAGATGTGAATTATGCGCACTACTCGCTGTCGGCTACTGCCTTTGTGACGGTCTGCGGGTTCATGGGCAGGTCGTACATGCGGACGCCGACCGCACTGTGGATGGCGTTTGCGAGCGCGGCGAGCGGCGGGACTATGTTCGCCTCGCCGACGCCCTTGACGCCGAAGGGATGCGCCGGGTTCGGCACTTCCAGCACGACCGCGTCAATCATCGGTAGGTCAAGCGTGGTTGGCATGCGGTAGTCGAGCAGACTGCTGTTGAGCATGGCACCGTCGTCGCTCATGTAATACTCTTCGTTGAGCGCCCAGCCGATGCCCTGCACGGTGCCGCCCTGAATCTGCCCTTCGACGTAGCTGGGGTGCACTGCGACGCCCACATCCTGGAACGCGGTGTAGCGCAGAATCTCAACCTTGCCGGTCTCAGGATCCACCTCGATGTCCACGATGTTAGCGGCATAAGAGCCTGCGGAGCCACCGGGGTTCAGGTTCGCCCTGCCCACGATGGGACCACCGGTCTCAGGCATGCGCGCTGCCAGCTCCTTGAACGACATGGTGAGTTCGGTGTCGGACTTGTGGCGCAGGCCCCCATCGACGTACTCGACCTGGTCCTCGTCTGCCTCCCAGAGCATCGCGGCGCGTTGGATGAACTGCCGCTTTACATCGTTCGCTGCTTCATAGGCTGCGAAGCCGGACTTGTAGGCGACGCCGCTGCCACCGGATGTGGATGTGAAGCCGATCGAGTCGGTGTCGCCGACGGTGGGGATGACATCCTCGATTGGCAGTCCAAGCGTCTCTGCGAACATCTGAGCAATGGCTGTGCGCGAGCCGCCGATGTCCATGCTGCCCTCTATGAGGCTGACGCTGCCGTTGGATAGCACATTTGCGATCGCAGATGCCATGCCGGAGTTGTTGCGGCAGAAGCCCATTGCGACGCCGCGCCCGCGGTTGGGACCCTCAAGCGGGGCATTGTAGTGCGGGTGCGCCTTGATAGCATCCATCGTTTCTTTCGCACCGATGGGTCCGTTCACCACGCCGTCCGCCCTGCGCGTGCCGGGAGTGGCGACGTTGAGCAAGCGGAAGTCCACCGGGTCCATATCAAGCGCCTGCGCGATCTCGTCTATGAGGCTCTCGGAGGCGAAGCATACTATCGGAGCGCCGGGCGCGCGGTAGGCAGCAGTCTTGGGCTTATTCGTCATGATGTCGTAGCCGTCGATTTGCACATTCTCGATGAAGTAGGGCGCGAAGACGGCTGCGCAGGAGCCGGGCAGGGGCGCGCCGGGGTATGCGCCTCCTTCGAATGCGAAGTAAATCTGTGCGGCGGTGATGCGCCCCTCGTTGGTTACGCCAATCTTGCACTTCAGGTGGCCGCCGGCGGTGGGGCCGGACGCTTCAAGCACCTCTATGCGCGTCATCGTTGACTTGACGGGCTTGCCGGTCTTCTTCGACAGCGCTGCGGAAACCGCTTCGAGGTATGCGAGCGTCTTGCCGCCGAAGCCGCCGCCGATTTCCATCGGCACGACTTTAATCTGGGAGTTGGGAATGCCCAGCACCTGGGCGGTGCTGTCGCGCATGCCGAAATGCCCCTGGCTGCTGCTCCAGATGGTGAGGCGGTCGTTGGGCGCGCCGTTCGCCGCCCAGAAAGCGGTGGCGGTGTGCGGCTCGATGTAGCCCTGATGCACCGTCTTCGTGGTGTACTCGTGCTCGAATATCTGGTCGGCGGCAGCGAAGCCTGTCTCGATATCGCCGAGGGAATGCTGCTCGTGGTCGGCGATGTTTTTGCTGGCAGCTATGTAGTCATCGCCTCCGCGCTCGATCCAGTGCTCGTGCAGCGCGGGCGCGTCGGGCTTGAGCGCTTCCAGCACTGTGGAGACGCTGGCCAGCACCTCGTACTCAACATCTATGAGCGCAAGCGCCTCTTCCGCAACATGCGCGTTGACGGCTGCGACTGCGGCGATGGGATGGCCCTTGTAAAGCACCTTGTCTCTGGCGAGGATATTTTCGCCGATGGGGACGCCCTGCCGAGCGACCTGCGGAATCGGGGACATCGGGGCGAGGTCTGCGGCTGTAACGACAGCCTTGACATCGGGGTGCGCCTCGGCCCTGCTGGTATCGATGGACTTGATGCGAGCGTGTGCGTGCGGACTGCGCAGCACCTTGCCATGAAGCAGGCCGGCGAGGATCATGTCGGCGCCATAGAGAGCGCGTCCCGTTACCTTGTCAACGCCGTCGTGCCGCACGGGGCGAGTGCCGACGACCTTGTAATCTTCCTTTGGCAGCATTGTCACCATGGGTATCACCTCATATTGGGTTGGGTTGGATTTTTGCACCCGCTAATATTACCACAGGGAACAGCAATGTGGATGAACGGGATGTAAAGGATGGGGATCGGCACTATTTCATGCATCCTTTCGGCGCGCCATGTTAGTATCAGACTGGCCAAAATTCTTACTAGGAGAAGTTGATATGGCAGACAGTGTAATCACCCCGGAGATCATCGAACGTTACAAGAATGTCGCGGGGGCGACGGTGTACAGCGCGGTGCGGCATTTCGGCTACGAGCCGTGCTTCATGCGCGACGTGCGTGCGTTCACGCCGGGCGGCATGCTCGTCGGGCGGGCAAAGACGCTGCGCTTCGTTCCGCCGCGCAAGGACATTATGGAGGAAACACATCGCGGCGCGGACTCGCCGGAGTATCAGGCAATGGGTTCGTGCGAGCCGGGCGATGTGCTAGTCATAGACGGCATGGGCAAGAAGTACGCTGCTATCGGCGGCGATGTGAAACTGCTGCAACTGAAAATACAGGGCGCGGCAGGACTGGTCACGGACGCATCGATACGCGACTTGGCTATCGTTGCGGACTACGGGCTGAAGGTATTCGCGGGCGGCAGGACGCCGATGGGCGGCGCAGACGAGATCGACCCGTTCGAGGCGAATGTCACCATCGGCTGTGGAGGCGTTGCAGTGCGTCCGGGCGACCTTATCGTTGCGGATGATGACGGCGTTGTGGTGGTGCCGGAGTGCATCGTGGAGCAAGTCATCGACTGGGTTGAGGAGCACGAGTGGGCCGAGGAGCACATCAAGGGGCTGATAGAGGCTGAGGGCGTTGCGCCAGGCAAGTATTATCCGCCGCAGGAGGATATAGTGAAGCTGTATCCGGGGCGTGGGAGCTAGGTAGGATGGCAGGATGGGCGGGACGGCTCTGGGAAGGGGTGCCTTGCCCGTCGTGTTCAGGTATGGCATTTACATGTGCAAACGTTGTTATCGGATGCTTGCTTCCGCTTAGCTGCGCTGCGCTCCCTCATCTCTTGGAAGAGATTCCTGAACTCGCCTTTAGGTTGCGGAATCACGTCGTACGTCTTCCTGACGTCGGACATCCGGAACGGCTTTTTCCTATTGGGTTTCTGGGAGTCGGTTCTTTTGAATATGCCGAACATAAGGTGAGGCTCCGGCATGCTAGTATTCTCTTTGGTAAGTTCTTAATCTAACATGTGCCAAAGTCGTTTGCTGTATCACTAGCTGACTAACTACGGCTATACATTTCCTTCACTGCATTTGCAGACGAATCCAGTCCTGGGTAAAGCGTTTCATTTGTGATGTTCAGTAGCCGCAACTCGTTCAAAATATGCTCCTTGCGGTTGCCTGGTATCTGCAACTTGTAGTGGGCAAAGATTGGTGGCGGATGCTGCCCGTGCAGTCTTGCGATCGAATCCTTATCGATCTCTTTGTGAAATGCAGACACAAGAAATGCCCCTGCTTGTGCCCTAATTCGATCCGAAAATTGCTGCGGCTTAACAACGAAAACTTTGTAATAGTCTCTCACATCAATTCGTCTCTCAAAGTACGACTTATCCTGTTGAATCCCCTGGTAGAGCCTCAACACAGCCAGGTTTAGATTATCTCCAAGGTTTATTTCGGCTTCGTCGTTCTCGCTACCCATTAGCAATTCTTGCTCGCGCCACGTCAGTTTGGCTAGGTTAGCCACTACACTGAGGGTATCGCTGCTAAAGGATTTAACTAGCACGTCTGGCACGGCGAAAATATGCATTCGTCCAACGGCGTCCATGTCGTCTTTACAGGCATTGAAAAGCGCTACCAGCGGATTCATTGTGACATCGAGGAATCGCGTAGGAAGTCCGTGATGTTGTGCAAGAACCCACTGCTCTAATGCGGAAGATAGTCCGCGAAATTCCTCTGGGCGACGTGTCATAAGTTCGCGCAAAAGGTCGCCTTCGCATTTGCTAACTTCAGGCTGATTCTTCTTTGGAAGTCGCATCACAGACGGACGAAGTTGCCATCCACATTTTGGTTCACCGCGAAAGAAGAGAACCACTTTCTGGTTGGAAATGTCACGATTGCGATAATCCCTAAGGTGGTGTTTTTCAAGCAGATTTATCTGCTCTAGCAACCCCCGCGTGTCTGGGACAATAGCCAGATTGCTATGATAACGCTCTGGTGACATGCTTCGCGCGTCGTCAGAGAACAAATTTGCCTTCCAAGGCTGTGCTCCCGCGATAGCGGCATTTAACAAACTGGCGCATACGAGTTCTGTATCCGTTAGGTCTGCATTGATTAGAGATGCAGAATCTAGATTTGCCCCCGTTAAATCGGTGCGTAATAGTAGAGCGCGGGGTAAACGAGCCTTATAAAGATTAGCGTTAGCTAAATTGGCATCCGTTAGATTGGCATTGGATAAATCCGCGCCTGAAAGATTGCAGGGATGCAGGTCGCTTCCTGCCAAGTTCACGCCGTTAAGCGGAATACGCATTTCGCTATCTAGTTTGTTGTTTGAACTAAACGCTTGGTAGAGGTTTACGCCACTCAGGTCTACTGCGAAATCACTCTGATTTCTTATGCGATTCCAACTCTCGACACCTTCGAGCAGCCAGTTGATATGCTCGCAATTTGCCATGAAATTCCTCTTTCGCCGTTTCGTGGCGTTCTACCAAATCGGCACTACCACACAAAAAGCCCCTCCACCCTTTACGATGAAGGGGCGCTCCAAATCCGTTACAATCCTTCTATCCTGTTAGACTGGCGGGGTCTGACTACAGCGTCATCACCGACTTGATGACCTCATCCTCGCGAGCTTCGTACATGTCGTAGGCGCGCTGCACTTCGTCGAAGGGCATGAGGTGCGTTGCCATCTCACCCGGGTCCCACCAGCCGCGCTCTTTCAGCTCAATCATCTTCTCGATGTGCGTGATGGCGTCGCCGCTGGTCGCGCCCTGCGTGGGGATGATCGTCGGAGCTTTTCGCAGGAAGAGCGATGTGTCCAGCCGCGCCCTCTCCTCGGAGGCGTTCTCCTGTATGCCGAAGATTATGGTCTTGCCGAGGTTCTTCACCAGCCGCAGCGCCGCCTCTAGCGTCTCGGCATAGCCTCCGGCCTCGACGGTGATGTCTGCGCCTTCGCCGCCGGTTAGCTCCAGCACCGCCTCGTCCAGATTTTCCTTCGAGGGGTTGATGGTATGGGTCGCGCCGAATCGCTTAGAGAACTCCAGCCGATAGTCGAACAGGTCGGCGGCGATGACCTTGCTCGCGCCTGCGCGGGCGCATATCGCGGTGAAGGACAGGCCGATGGAGCCTTGCCCCATAACCAGCACGTTCTTGCCCAGTATCGTGCCCATCTGCTGGCAGGAGTAGAGCACCGTGCCGGACGGCTGGCACATTACCCAGCTAGTCAAGTCACCGTGGTCGGGAAGGGCTGCCATGCGCCCTTCGTCGCCGTTGATGTACTCCACGAGTCCGCCGCCAGTCCTGGGGCCGGGGAGCACAATGACGCGCTGTCCGACGGAGAACTTGTCCGAGCGACTTTCGACGACTGTGCCTGCTGCCTCGTGGCAGGGACCGCCGACGCGCATTGGGTACTCTTCTTCAGGATGGACGGGGCCGTATGCGTGACGTATGTCGCTGCCGCAAACCGACCATGTTTCCAGCTTGATGAGACATTCGCCATCTATGATGTTGGGAATATCCACATCCTCAATCTCGAATCTCTTGGGGCCCGCAATTCGCGCTGCTCTCATCGTGATAACCTCCGTCTTTACTGTGGTACTTCTTGTCATGTCCGCTATTGTAGGCTGTTACAGAAAGCCGCACTATACATTACGGCACAAGCGCGTCTATGACAAGTAATTGCCCCCGTATGAGAGAAGTGCAATCTCGAATTGTGCTTAAACTGATCGAACAGACCGATACGCGATTGACTTATGAGAAAAGCGTCCGGAAACTTCATGTGTAAGGCGATTACGTCTTCCAACAAGATTGACGCTGCCTAGCGCGAGAAGATAAAATTAGGGCGAATCAACACGAACTGCGTTGTAGAGAAAGCGGCGGTTCAGCAGCCGTCAGCATGTAGGAGGGTACTCTATGGACTCGAGCCTCGTAAGGAAAATGGAAAAAGCCAAGGATTACGCCGCCCAGGAAGGGCGCGTCACGCTTATGAACTGTCAGGCGACATTCCGAGGCGACAATTCTGACCACGAAATTTCCTACGATTCGGGCAAATGGAGTTGCACCTGCTACTATTTCACTAGCCGCGAAGAGTGCAGCCACACCATGGCAATGCAACTTATGCTTAACGACATGGTGAAGGAAGCCGTCAGCAACTAGAACCTACTCTTCCTTGAGTGGGCTTTAGCTATCGGCGCGGATTTGCAGAATAGATTCCGCAGATATGCCAATTATGTGATCTGCAAGCTGGGCGAGCTCCTGAGCAATGCTTGCACAGTTCGGGCTCGCAATTAACACACGTATGCCGAAGTCCTGAACTGTTCGTACAACTTCAGCTAAGTCCCTATCACCTGCAATTAGAACCATGGTTTCGCAGACTGAGCGGCTGGCAAGGCGCACCATATCCAAGGCTATGAGTGTGTCAACACCTTTCTGTTGACGCTCCGGGTAGAACGTCCAGTTTCGATCAAACTCTTCAAGTAACTGATCAGGTTCCACGCCCAGAGAGGTGGCTGAATTTCTGAGTGCGCTGCGTATAGGGTTTCTCAGCCGATGTTGGCGCTCAGCAATGTGACCTAGACGCAACTGAATTCCGGGCGTCTGTGCAATCGCGTTAAAGAACCGTCTCTGCCCAGCGTACTCTGGATGCGAAGGGTCAAACGCGCCATCATACCAATAGGCCCTCAGGAACTGAGCATCGACTGCCTTCAGTCCGCGGAGACTTCTGGCCCATTCCGCAACCTTCTCTGCATCGGGACGAACATTTCTCGCCCTCGCACCAAGCGCTTTGGCTCCTTCAGCTCGCAGATAGCCCACATCAATGAAACAAACGTAAGTTTCAGCCATAAGAGTTCCCAAAAAGAAAAAGGCCCCTAACGGGGCCGTAGTCAAAACACTCCTAACGGAGCAACTTCAATATACCACCTTAGCAGCAATAGTACAATTGCTCCAGATAGCATTTTTCTGATATTTTGTAAACTCCCTTCCCACCTTTGCTCAGGACAGGTCATAGCCTATCCTGAAATTGCCGAGGGATGAAGATGAAATCTACATTCCATCACCTGAATCGAAACGCAACCCATCGGAATCGGGTGTTGCTTTACTTTCTGTGTATTACTGTCTATCAGTTTTCCTCGAATGCCCTGAATACCACGCAGGCGTTTTGCCCGCCGAAGCCGAAGCTGTTCGACAGGACGGTGTTGATTTGCGCCTTTCGCGCCTTGTTGGGTACATAGTCAAGGTCGCAGTCGGGATCGGCGGTTTCGTAGTTTATCGTTGGATGGATGATGCCGTCCCGTATCGTCTTGATGCAGGCGACCGCCTCCAGCGCGCCTGCGCCGCCCAGCGCATGCCCTATCATTGACTTCGTGGAGCTAATGGGCACTTCGTACGCGCCTTCGCCGAATACCGTCTTGATTGCCAGCGTCTCCACCATGTCGTTCTTGGGCGTGGATGTGCCATGCGCGTTGATGTAGTCGATGTCGGACGGCTGCATTCCCGCATCCTCTATAGCCCAGCGCATCGCGCGCGCGGCTCCGGCCCCGTCCTCGTCCGGCTGCACCGCGTGGAATGCGTCCGAGGACACACCATAGCCTGAGACCTCGGCAAGGATTTCCGCGCCACGTCCCAGGGCATGTTCCAGACTTTCAAGTATTAGAATCGCCGCGCCTTCTGCCGGCACGAAGCCGTCACGATTGGCATCGAACGGGCGGCTCGCCTTTTCAGGCGGCACTTCGCTCCGACTGAGCGCCTTGATGACGTTAAAGCCGCCAAGCCCAAGCTGGCAGATACCAGCCTCGCAGCCACCTCCAAGCACTACATCCGCCGCACCTCTGCGAATCGCCTCCGCCGCCTCGCCTATGCCTTGCGTGCCTGCCGCGCATGCCGTTATCACGGTGGAAGTGTATCCCTTAAGCCCGAACAGACGACTTACATTCGCCGCCGCCATGTTCGGCAGTATCATCGGAATGAAGTAAGGGCTGACTTTCATGCCGCCGCGCTTGAACAGTGTGCGCGCGTTGTCCTCAGTGGTCGGGAAGCCGCCGTTGCCGTTTCCCATGACCACGCCCATGCGCTCTTCGTCTTCGGAGGACAGGTTGATGCCCGAATCCTCCAAGGCGAGCGCCGCGGCTGCCACCGCCGTCTGCGAAAAGCGAGCCATTCGTCGCGCTTCCCGCGGGTTGATGTACGTGCCGGGGTCGAAGTCTGGTATCTCGCCGGCGACCTTGCAAGGGTACTCCGTTGGGTCCGCGAGAGTCATGGGTCCAATGCCGGACTTGCCTTTCACAAGGCTCTTCCAGTATTCATCCACCGAATCGCCCAGCGGCGTAACCGCGCCCATGCCTGTAACGACGACTCGTCTTCTTCCGATATACATTGTCATTCTCCTAGGGATATATGACTTGCAGGAGAGGGAATTTACAGAACTTCGTCCTGTGCATTCAAAGTGCACTATTACATTGTACACTTGTCAGCGCAGTGTGTGGCGGGCGCCGCGGTTAATCGACTGACTGAAACCACTCAGTTCAGCTATCTTCGAGGCATGCTCATGTAGGGATACAGCTCCGGCGGGATGTTGTGCACTTCCTCCGTGATTTCGGCGGCTACGGACAGCGACCCCGTGCCAAGCACCAAGTCTTTCTCGCTTGCCATTTCAAGCGCCCTTCGCGCCGCCTCGCCCACATTCTCGGATGTGAACGCAATTTTCAGTCCGAGCTCGGTTGCCACATTCGCTATGGTCGCGCCCGAAGCCGACCGTGGATGCCGCGAATGTGTGGCAAGCACTTCCGGCGAAAGCGGCAACAACGCGCGTAGCATGCCTGTCGCGCTATGACCGCTGAGCGCGCCGAATATCAGAATGAGCCGCTCATACGAGAAATGCTCCCGCAGCGCCTCAACAAGCCGTTCCATCGAGTAGGGATTGTGCGCGCCATCCACGACAAGGAGCTTGCCACCCTTTTCGGGCGTTGCGAGCACCTGCAGGCGAGCTGGCCAATGCACATCGCGGACGCCTCGCCTGATGCTGTCATCGTCCAGCTCAACCCCTTGCTTCCTGAGTGTTTCAGCGATGGCGACAGCGGTTGCGGCGTTCTCCATCTGGTAGTCACCAAGCAGCGGCGTCTCCAGTTCGTATGCGCTTTCCGCGCTCGTGAGCGTGAAGACTTGCCCGCACATGTCGAAGCGCCGCTTCTGCCACGAAGAGCGCTCTGCCACGGATAGCAGGGGCGCACCGCGCTGTTGTGCGACATCAGCTATTACCGCCATCGCCTCGTCGGTCTGTGGCGCGACGATTACCGGCACGCCTTCCTTTATGATGCCGGCTTTCTCAAAGGCAATCTTGGCAACTGTGTCGCCGAGGGTTACTGTGTGGTCGAGACTGATGGAGGTAATGGCGCACACACGCGGCTTCACGATGTTCGTGGAGTCGAGCCGCCCACCTAGCCCGACCTCCATGACCTGGAAGTCGGCGCCAATATCGCGAAAGTGGACGAACGCCATTGCGGTCATAGCCTCGAAGGTGGTTACGCCGCCGTAGCCTCCCGAACTGCCTATCCGCTCGACGGTTGGCCAGATGCGCTCCACGATGGCGGCAAACTGCTGCTGGCTGATTGGCTGTCCGTTAACGCGGATGCGCTCTGTTGCGCTGTGCAGGTGCGGTGAGGTGTAAAGCCCGACCTTGTAGCCCTGCGCCGTCAGGATCGAGGCAATCATCGCGGAGGTACTGCCCTTGCCCTTTGTGCCGGCCACATGCACGGTTGGCACGGCGAGGTGGGCGCAATCGAGTTGCTCCATCAGCAATGTCATGCGTTCCAGGTGAAACGCAGCATGGCCCGGGCTGTGCGTAGAGCGCTCGAAATCCGCAAGCCCCATTACGCGCTGAAGCGCGCCGTCATAACTCAGTTGTACGCCGGACTGCATCACTCGGCACTCTTGCTTTTGGCTCATCCGCCGGATTAGCGCAATAACGCAGGATGGACAGGATACGAGTTAACTTCTCGTAGTTCCTGTCCATCCCATGTTAAACCTTCGCGGTCAGGCTGTCAGCCCCAAAGTGTCTCCTAGAGCGTGCCAGACTATCTCCTAGAGTGTGAATGAAGGCACTGTCGGACGCTTCCTGCCATAGACTGCGGTGCCATTGGTCTTTCCTGTGCTGCCATTGGAGCCGTTCGCGATGCCGTTTACCGGGCGGCGCGGCGCGATTCCGTTGTTGAATCCGTCGTGCGGAAGCAGACTGTTCACACGCTGGAACATGGACCCGGCGCTTTCGATTGCCTCGTCACTGATCTCCTGCCGCAGCCGTGCGTGGTTTTCCAGCAGCCACGCCGCGGGCCGGTACGAATCGAAGTGTCCGCCCGCAATCTTATCCATCTCGAAATATCTCTCAAGTCGTTGCACGATGCGCGGGTCCTTCGCCGAGATAGCCTTCATGGACACAGGCTCTCGCAACTCCATCCCATACGACTCGTTAACCAGCTTCAGGTAAAAAGACGGATCGAGGATATCCTCGATGTCTGCGGTGCGGATTTTCTGCACCTCCACCCACTTCACCGGAGTATTGCGCTGGATGACGCTGTTCTGGTTGATCAACTCCATCTTCGCCTTGTTCTTCGGGGTGACATCCATCATCACGGCGACGCTGACATAACTCTCGCCGAGCAGCGATACGAACATTGGCAGATTGTCGGCGTTGCCCACCGGAATGACGACCCAGCGCGGGTCGAGGCGCTGGAAGCCCTTGCTGGCGCAAATCTCACCCAGTATCTGCAGGTATATCAGGTCCGACGCCGAGTTCACCATGAGGCAATGCGGCGCGAGGAAAAGCATGTGCGCCAGGTCATGCCCGAGCGCTACCTGCAGCGGGAAGATCGTATCCTGGTCATTGCTCAGGGTGTCGGAGCTGATTACCGTTCCCCTGTCGTCCACGTCCTGCACCGTGCGGATGCGATCGAGATGGTTCAGGTTAATCATGAACGGCGAGTGCGTGGTGTAGATGACCTGATGCTTGGGCGCGAGCCGCTCGTCAATGAATCGCAGGAAGTCGTGCTGTGCCAGAGCATGCAGGTTCAAGCCCGGCTCGTCCAGCAGCAACACAAGGTCGCAATCCTCCTGCTCTTCGATGCTGGAGAAGTATGTCAGGAACGAGAAGAACCAGACGAAGCCCTTCGATCGGTCGTCGAAAGGCACCGAAACACGGTGCCGGTTGTTCCAGATGCGGACATGCAGGATTGTACCTTCGTTAAGTGGGGGCACATCGTTAGGGTCGGCGGGCGACAGGTCGAACTCAACG
Source organism: Dehalococcoidia bacterium (assembly GCA_965221045.1). Lineage (GTDB taxonomy): Bacteria > Chloroflexota > Dehalococcoidia > Lucifugimonadales > JADFKI01 > Bin90. Next base: position 2,142,889 of record OZ244863.1, on the reverse strand, counting down.
CGGAGCTCCGTATTCTGCGCCCAGTACTCGAACATCTCGTCGGAGATGCTGATAGACGCCGATTCAAGCTCAGCCTTCATGTATTCATAGTTCGTCTGATGCTGCAGGTCCTCAAGGTCGGCGCCCACCAGCGATATCAACGACATGAAAGTGCGGTCCGACTCATCGAACTCATCACCCGCCTGCACGCGCCTGCTCATGTCCTGCATGGAGATTCTGCCGCGCATGGTGCTGTACTCGTCAAAGTACACGAACTTCGGCATCATCGCGAACAGAACTTCTTCGACTACTTCCCTTGCGGACTTCTCACCGAATCGCTCGTACATCCGCGTGATGAGCCTGCCAACCGCAACCGGCTTTACATCCAGCGCCTCCAACAGGCTGAGCATTTCCTTCACGCTGCCGGCGCTGCCTGCATGGCTGGTGATTTCGGGCGGCAACTCAGCGCTGCTCAGCAAATACTGGACGATGGCGCTCTCGTCCATCTCAAAATCCCAGCTAAGTTCGTTCTTGTAGTTCTTAGAGACCGTAATCTCCTCCGAAAGCAAGACCCCGTCCCCAATGTGCTCCGCCAGCAGTTCAAACTCATCCTCTGACAGCGTCATTATCGCTGTGACGGCGGTGGCGGGATCGGATGGATGGCGCCTCCGATACCTGACATAGCCCTTGCGAGGGAAGTCCTTGAGTTCGAACTCCTGGCCGCCGTCAACGGGGTTGAGCCGCTTCAGAGCGCCAAGAAATGCCGTCTTGCCCGACTCGTTCTTGCCGACCATCGAGGTGACGGCATCTATATCGACCCAGCCGGAATCGTCAATGGATTTGAAGTCGGTTACCCGAGCGCGAACAAGTTTCATGTCCCCTCCTGTTTACCCCTGATTGGCGTGTCTGAACGCCTTTCTAACCTATTGCTGTGGCCAATGTGTCGTATGGCGCTTTTGCAGCTGACACATAGACCACGCGGGCGTATTTCGTGTATCGTGAACAGAGGTTATCCAAGTAAAAAGGCAATACGCAAGGCGTTTATGGTGTTTCAGTTAGCCAGTTTGATAATCAGTATTATATCTAAAATACAGAACATTCTTGTTTTATTGATCAGCGGGCGGAAGAGGTAATTCATGAAAGTAGGCATAGCAGGATTGCGTGCTCCTGGGGGGTCTTGGCAGGACACGCTACAGTTAGCGAAGTTGGCCGATGAGCTTGGCTACAGCTGCATCACGATGGGCGAGGCGTGGGGCGAGGACGCCTTCACGTCGCTGGCGCAGGTGGCGGCAGTCACCGAGCGAATTCGCATCGGCACCGGCATCGTGCCCGTATTCGCGCGCTCCCCGTCCAACATGGCAATGACCGCTCTCAATATGGACCTGATGTCCGAGGGGCGCTTCTTCCTGGGACTTGGCGCAAGCGGCAGGCTGGTCATCGAGGACTTTCACGGCGAGGAATTCCGCAAGCCGTTGGCTCGCATGCGCGAATATATAAGCATCATCCGCAAGGCGGCGGCAGGCGAGCGTCTGGATTACAGTGGCGAGTTTTTCAAGTTACAGAGATTTCATATACGGTTTCAGCCTTACCGTTCAGAGTTGCCCATTTACATCGCGTCGCTAACTCAGCCGAGCCTGCGACTCACAGGCGAAGTCGCGGACGGCTGGCTACCCATATTCCTTGCACCCTCACGCATGGAGCCGCTCATAGCGGACATCGAAGAGGGCGCGCAAGCCGCGGGACGGTCGCTAGACGACATCGCCATCTGCCCGCAGGTGTCCATATATGTTACTGACGACGTGGACGAAGCCCGGCGTCGCGAGCGCCCCCACATTTCCTTCTACATTGGTGGGATGGGCGAGTTCTACCATCGGTACATGCACCGAATCGGGTTCGGCGCGCAATCCGACGAGGTTCGACAGGCGTATCTCAACCGCGAGCGGGATGTGGCAGCATCACTGGTGACGAACGAGATGGTTGACTCGACGACCATCATAGGGACACCGGAGGAGTGCCGCGAGCAGATGCAGGCATTCTTCGACGCAGGCGTGGACGAGATACGCCTCGTATTCAACGAACCGGATGTGGAGTCGCACATAGCGACGATGAAGGCAGTAGCGCCAGGGAAGTAGCCGCTCCCGTCGACCTTTCTGTGCGTCAGACTATCAGTCGGGCAAGGCCAGACAGGATGGACGGGACTGCACTTTCCTGATCAGTCTATCTCACTTCAGCCTCTAATCACTCTCCCCGATAATTCGGCTGACGCCGCTCAAGGAACGATGCGATGCCATCGGCGCGGTCGGCTGTGGATTGCAGGATAACGGTGAGGTCGGCTTCAAGGCCGAGTCCCTGTGCCAGCGTCATGTCCGAGCCTTTAAGCAGCGTCTCTTTGAGATAGCGTGCGGCTATGGGTGCGTGCGAGGCGATGGTGGTTGCGAGAGACATGACGTATTCGGCTGCTTCTTCGCGCTCGGCGACATGGTTCACCAGTCCAATATCCATCGCTTCCTGAGCGTCCACCAACCGCGATGTGAGTATCATAGCGGTGGCGCGACTCTGCCCGATGACGCGGGGCAGGCGCTGAGTGCCGCCGTCCCAGGGAATGATGCCGGACGCCAAGTGCGTCAGTCCGAGCCGCGCGTCCGACGCCGCCACGCGCAGGTCGCATGCCAACGCAAGCTCAAGACCCTGATCTATGGCGTCGCCGTTGATGAGCGCAATGGTTGGCTTCTCGATGGCGGCTACGGCTTCGCTCACACGCAGGCGCGCGAACTCGTCCGGCATAGGCGAATCGCCCGGGAACTCTGTGCCAACGCAAAAATCGCCGTCACCCGTGCCATCTCCAGTAATGACACACACACGCACATCGTCGTCTTGCCGAACGCGCTCGCATGCGTCACGCAGAAGCTGCGCCGTCTGCTCGTCGATGGCGTTGCCCGCATCTGGGCGGGCCAGCGTGATGGTTGCGATATGGTCCTCGATCGACAGGTGCATGATTGGGAATAGTAACACGGATGCGCGGGCCGTACAGGAGCATTGGCAGGATCATAGGCTGGATACAGCCACTCCCCTATTCTGCCCCGCCCGAGCAGGGGAGTGGTTTCTGGGTAAGCTGCCCGTTCTGTCAGGATTCCGTTACCACGATTCCGAATCTCTCGAACAGAAGCGTACTCGCCTGCTGCGTGGACATTATTGTGCCCTTCAGACTTGCGACCTCCAAGCCGGAACCGGAGATGTACGCACCGCACAGGTCGGCTCGGTCAAAGCGCGTCTGATCCGTGACAACCGCGCCAGTCAGGTGGCAGCCCTCAAACACCGTACCGCTGAAGTCGGTGCCCGACAGGTCGGTTTCAGTGAAATTTACACCCTTGAGTCTGCCGTCCACGAAGCGCTTGAAGCGCACAGTTGCCATGCTAAAGTCGGCGTTGTCTATCGTCACGGCGTCCATGCGGGCCTGGCTGAAGTCAACCGTGCGGAAGCGCGAGCCCGTCAGGTCGGCGGCGAACAGGTTCGCGCCGTCGAGGTTGCAGAGGCTCATGTCGCAGTTCTCGATGCGGCTGAGGTTCAGCCTGGCCTCTCGGAAGGTCGCCGATGTGAATTCGCAGCCTCGCAGCCTCGCCTCGCGTATATCCGCTTTGTCGAAGCGGGCGCCCTGCAGGCGCGAGTTCTCGATGGTGAGGTCGTCGCAGGCGAGATTGAAGAAGTTGACGCGGCGCAAGGAGCAATCCTCGAAGTGCAGTTGCTCGGCGTCGATTTCGGGCAACTCCGCGTCGTCGAACATGCAGCGAATAAAGGTCGCCGAGTTGCGTAGCAGGTCGTGGAGCTGGTCGGCATCGGTGATGGTGAGGTCTTCGTGTGGTGTCATGCGGTTCGGAAATTCGCTATGATATCAGGGGCGACTCCTGCGCCGACGGGTTGGCACTTCGATACGGTCGTTGTCGAAGTTTGTCGGCGTTATTGAAAGTACGCCTACTACGCTAGGCGTTTCGCCGTCAAGGATGTCGACAAGCAGTGAAATCTCGCTATCGAATGACAAGTCAATCTCTGCAAGCATATAGTGCTTGTTCCAGAAAGGGTTGATGATAAATAATCTAGGGTCATCTTCGAAGAGCGGAAAGTTTGGCTTGAAAATATAAACCTCGAAGTTGCAAGTCAGATGTGCTTCAGTCCAGACCATGTACTGGCTGTCAGTAATCTTTCGAGAAGTAACGACTTTCAGCCCGGTAAGTTCATCTACAGATGTCAGATACGGAGTCTCATACTCCATAGGAAGCCCTAATTCTTCAGGGTCCCATTCTACGCCTACGTAAGTATCCTGAATATTTGGCCCAATAATTTCCGCGATTTTCGGTTCCTCCAGAAAATCTGTAAGCAATGTAGTCATTCCTGCTGAACCTCCTGCTGTGGTGTTGGGCGCACATAAGTGTCCATGAAATTCTTCAATGAGCGAATGAGAATTACTCTGTCTCTCGATAATCCACGACTATCCAACTGGCTGACAAGGTCATTGTGAAGTCCACTTCCGCCGCCGCGAAAATCGTTGTCATTAGATAGAAGTACGACTTCGGAATCTACATCAGTTGCCAATTCGAGAACGCTTTCCCAGATCAGGGCATCCCGATAACCCGTTCCTTTTTCGTTAAAGGGCCTTTCTCGCGCCGTCGCTCTCCTAACTAATTCTTCGTGTGGCGTTTCTGGATAATCCAGAATCGTGCAGTTTGGGACATCAAATTGTGCGACCAACCTGCCGCGAAATTGAGCAGACTCCGATTCCTTATCCAATGCATCAACTGACGCCGGTAAAGTTATTCTCAAGCGTCTCGAAAGAATTCTAAATCCTCGAGCACCTTCTTCAAACACTCGCTCGAACTCGGCGACCACCTCTTCGATCACGAGTTTAGGAACATAAAGGTTATGTCCGGAAACCTCTAAGGTGGATATCAACGTGCGAAATTGGAGGTTATTACCAAAGCCTTCCCTGACTATTATATTTGCGTCCAAGACGATATGCACTTGCTGAATTCCTCACACGTTCGCCCTACTGTGGCACCCATCAGTTTAGCACGCCTCTAAATCTTCCCAACCTAGTTCATGTGCAGGCCGCCGCTGACGTTTATCGACTGGCCTGTTATGTTCATGGCGTACTCGGAAGCCAGGAAGGCGGCGAGGTTGCCGATGTCGTCGGGCGTCTGCTCCCTGCCGAGGGGAATTGTCCTCTGAACATTTTCCTCGAAGAGTTCGCGCGGGGTCTTTTCTCCGGGATTCGGGGTCATGGCGTTGCGCGCGGTGATGCGCTCCCACATAGGCGTCCACAGCAAGCCGGGGCATATCGCGTTCACGTTGATGTTGTGCGGGGCGAGCCCCTGTGCCTGCCCCTGCGTCAGGCTTATCACGCCCGCCTTCGAGACATTGTAGGGCGGATTGCGCGAACTGCCCTGACGCCCGGCAATAGAAGCGATGTTGATGATCTTGCCATACCTGCGCTCCTTCATATGCGGGGAGATGGCGTCGGTAACTCGCGCGATGCCCTTCACATTTATCTCGAAGATGAAGTCCCAGTCCTCTTCATTCGGCGTCTCACGGCTCTCCCAGCCCTGCGCACCAATGACGCCCGCATTGTTCACGAGTATGTCGATTACTCCGAACTCGGCCATGGTCCGCGCCGTCATCTCCTCGACGGATTCCTGGTCTGAAACATCGAGGCTCACGGCGAGAGAGCGCCGTCCAAGCGACCTGATTTCGTCCGCGACTCCCTCCGCGTTCTTCACGATGATGTCGGCGATCACTATGTCTGCGCCGTTTCGCGCCAGGGCAAGCGAAATGCCACGCCCGATGCCACGCCCGCCGCCGGTAACGATTGCTATCTTTCCACTAACGTCCATCGCTGTACCTCCTGATAATCCAGAGTTACCCATATCGTACCCATCCTACCCGTCCCTGTAAAACGCCATTGCTTCACTTATCAACTCAACGCAGCCGTTCATCCGGAGTGAGCGGCTGGCAACCTAGCGACGGAGGGCTGAAAACTGATAAATTTAGACTTTATGACTCGATTACACTTGAACAAATTCACATGTTCTGTCAGGATGGACTAATGAGAATTGGAGAATTCGAAATACGAGAGCCGGTCCCGGAACTGCGCAATGTGCGCGCAATCGCAATGCTGCGACCGTGGGTTGATGTGGGGCGCGTGGGCACGCTGGTTCTCAACCGACTGGAACGACACTTAGGCGCGCAGGAGTTGGGACGGCTGGCAAAGCCCGGCAAGTTCTTCGACTATACGCGCTACCGCCCGCGAATGCGCACGGTGCAGGGGCGGCGCGTTTTCACGACTCCCAACACGATCGTTCACTACGCGCACGGCGACGAGCACGACTACCTCTTCCTGCACATCCGCGAGCCGCATGCCTTCGGCGAGGACTATTGCGATGCGATCGTTAATCTCTTGCAGCACTTCGGCGTTTCCGAATACTGCCGAATTGGTGGGATGTATGACTCGGTGCCGCACACGCGGCCTGTGTTGATAACGGGCAGCCTCACACGGGAGCAGGAGCGACGGGCGACAGGACTGATCTCGTCCCGTGGGAGCACCTACCAGGGACCCACGAGCATCGTCAACCTGGTGCATGAGTCGCTGATACAACAGGAGACGCCGTCGGTAAGCCTGATGGCGCACCTGCCGCAGTATGTGCAGCTCGACGAGGATCACATGGGCGCAGCAAGGCTTATGAATGTGCTGTGCTCAATGTATGATCTCCCAGAATCCCTTGCCGACGAGTCGCGGGGCGAGCAGCAGTACTCGGAGATAAACCGCGCGGTGCGGAACAACTCCGAGGTGCGAGCGCTCATCCAGCAACTTGAGACCTACTACGACCGCACTTACTCAGCGCCTCCGGAATCGGAGGAGGAGGAAGAGGCAATCTCCCTCGCGCCGGGTGTGGAGCAGTTCCTGTATGAGGTCGGTGGACGCCTCGAGGAGCCGTCCGAAGAAGAAGGGGACTTCGACGACGACGAGGACATCGACGAGGGACACGACAACAACTAGGCCCTGTTGACATTTCTCGTCATTCCCGCGCAGGCGGGAATCCACAGGGGTTGAGCGGGGCAGTTGTACCTTGGATACAGCCACCTTCGTGAGCTGATTTCCACCGACTTTCTAAGAAAGTCAAAATGTCAACACACCCTAGACATCTGGCAGGCCGTCCCGTCAAGGTGAGATTCGGGAAAGCGCTGTTCACAGAGGGGTTGATATAGATATGTCGAAGCTTCAGCAGGGAGACAGGCTCCCAAAGCTCACTTTCAACCTCATTAGCGGCGAAACGCTAAGCCTGCCCAAAGAGATGCCATCGCGCTACCTTGCTGTGCTGTTCTATCGAGGGCACTGGTGACCCTACTGTGTTCGGCAGTTGGCCGAGTGGCAGGAGAACAGCGAGGAACTTGAAGCGCTGGGATGCAGTGTGGTCGCCGCGAGCGTTGACACGCTTGAACACGCTCAGAAGATGCAGAAGGATTCCGGAGCGCAGTTCCCGATAGCCTACGGAGTCACACAGGGGGATACCGATCCGCTAGGCGCGTGGTGGTCTAAGGACCGCGGCGGATTCGTGCAGCCCACGGAGTTGCTGCTGGGACGAGGCGGCACGGTGCTGGGATCGCTCTATGCCTCCGGACCTGTGGGCCGGATGAGCGCAGACGAGGCACTGTACGCAATACGCAACCGTGAACGGCGACGGCTGGGCTGAACCTCGCCGACTAAAGCCTCAAGAATTCGGCAGTCGTCAATCCCGCCCGTCGTATAATGCTCTGCACAAGTCCCTCCGGCAGGTCGCCTGGATGAACGGGGACGACTGCGCGACGGTTAGTATCGGGATGTCTCCATATCTCGTGGCTGCCCTTGGCTTGGCGGTCAAAGACAAAGCCTGCTCTGCGAAGTTTGCGAATGACCTGCCTGGCAGTGAATCCCGCCAACCTACCCATTGACGGCCACTGTTATCAGTTCTCTGTGAGTGCTGTGGGAAGGTCTGAAAGCCGGAGGAAGCGCATCGCCATGCTCCAGATAAGAATCGACTAGCTTCTGCGCGACATCCTTGGCATTTTCAAGAGCCTCCGAAGCGGTTGCTGCATAGGCGATGAGGTCGGGCAAGTCTTCGCTGGTAGCCATGAAGCCACCCTCGGGCAGCTCCTCAATCTGCACCAGTAGATGCTTTATCATTGCGTCGTTCTTTCTACTGCTCGTTGCACACATATCCTATCACAATTGCCATAGATGCAAGCCCGTCAGCGCGGCGGAGTATAGGTGTCGGGCGGCGTGATGCCGTGGAAGATAGAGTGTTCGGAGACCACGGCGCGTGTGCCATCGACGTCTTCCCTGACAGACCACATCGGCGCGGCAATCCTAGGAACATGGGCTGTGAGTTCCTGTTCATTCCTGCTAGCGTTATAGGTATCTCTCCAAGACATCCGAAGAATTCTTCGTCGTTGCAGGCTTTTAGTCGAATTGACCTCGCGGATGTTTTAGTCATGGCGAACCTGCGTGGCTGCGAAGAGATTGCCATTCCTGTTACGGCTTCTGGGACTTCATCTAGCATCTTACTGAAGACAGCATTTTGCTTCTAACAATTCGATCTACGACGGCACCCCACTTTAGACTGTTCCTGTAATTTGCCTTCAATGTACTTCCTTCTTATTCCGGGAGTGCTACGATTGAGGAAGTCATCAAGGGGAGGCCATTGCATGAGCGATCTCACGGGCGCAGATAAGATATATATTGAGAAAATACTCGACATGGGCAGCGGGTATGTTCTTGATTTCAGTGATCTGAGATTCGGACAATTCTTCAGGCGGTTTGATGTAGATATACACAGTGCCCAGTACCAGACATACGGTACTTCTAAAGCTAACAAGATGCGCGCATTCTGGGAGAGAGAGTCCGATGCTGTTGTAGGTGAAGTGTTATTGGATATGCTTAACACCTATGAAGCTCTCTGCCACTCAGGTCACCAAGAGAGGGACGACCTATCGCTCCAGAAGAGCCGCGAGGTTGTAGCCCGCCTTCGTGGCGATCTGCCTAATAAGACGTTCATATCCGACGAAGAGTTTCTTAGGGAGCAGTTCGACATACCAGACGTTCAGAAATTGCCGGTGGACTTCGCTGTGTCCGAAATCATTTCATTCAGACTAGAAGAGGCACAGTTATGCTTGCATCATGGCGCCTATCTGTCCGTTATTTTCTTGTGCGGGAGCGTTCTTGAGGCTGTTCTCCTTGGCGTAGCTCAGAAAAAGCCTGAAGTATTTAATCGGTCCCCTGCCAGCCCCAAAAGAGACGGCAAACCAAAACCCCTACATGAGTGGTCTCTATCGGAGCTCATCAATGTGGCGCATGAAATCGGACTACTGAAACCAGACGTAAAGAAATTTGGCCATGGCCTAAGGGATTTCAGAAATTACATCCACCCCTATCAACAGATGTTGGCGGACTTCAACCCCGACAGACATACTGCCGAGATTTGCATGCAGGTGCTCAAGGCCGCTCTCGCAAGTGTGGCAGGTGAAAGATAGCACCTGGCAGCACACAGCTGATGACCTCTAGTGGTAGGCACGCCTCCGTGTTTCTCGTAAGACGATGATGTCCGGCATCAAGCGAATTCTACGACCGCACCACCCTCAGCACCATCCTCACCAGCATGAAGACGATCAGGGCTAGGCCGCCCCACAGCAGCAGCTCAGCCCACCATAGATCAAGGTTAAGCTGGGTGATTGCCGATGCCCAGCTCAGGATGAATCCTATACAGACGACGAAGCCGAGGGCGAACGACACCTTCTTGCCTATGAGAAGCGCTACGTTCCGAAGCACGGGAATTACGCTCGCCACCGCAAGGAACGGCGTCAGTGCGGCGTGTAGGCGTCGGGCGGCGCGATGCCGCCATGTCCCAAGCGGGAATCCAGAATCGGCTGCCCGCCGCCGCCTGAAACCACACCCTCCAGTCCGACGTCTCCTCCAAAATCCCCTTGACAACCCAACCACCCGTACGTATCATATATTCAGTGACCAGAACATACAATCCTATCCATACTGCACATCCTGTTAAGTCTATGAAACACTGACCGGCTGACCACTGAAAACTGTGGACTGTGAACTGAAAACCCATGTGCATTCAAGACAACATACAATCCAAAATCGCACAACTTACACAAGATGGCGATACCATAGCCGTCTTCCTGGCAGACACCCTGCAAGGCTCATCCGACCATGCCATAAAAATCTGCCACCGAATGGACGCAGCCAAATTGCTCACCAAATACGGCTTCCCTCAGCAGGCCCACAACAATGTCATACCCTTCACTCCAAAAAAGGATGATGAATCAGAGGACGAATCATCCTCTTCATTGATGTCGGCCCCCGCTCCCACCCTCAGAGACATCGTCGCCTACCCCGTCGCCCGCTACATCCGCAACCGCACGGACGACGGCGAAAACCTAGTCCACGCCCTCTGCCAAATCATGAACGGCGGCGAATTCCGTCAAGACCCATTCAGCGGCGAACCGCGGCAGACGGTCAAACCACGCGAGCGCCTCGCAGCCGCGAAAGAACTCTTGCGCCGCGCTTTCGGCGAACCCGCCCCATCGCGCCGCAACTCCACAGCCTACAACCCTGCCGCAGACATCGACGAGCGCGACCCACTAAACACGCTCATTGCCAAGCTCGTCCGCGACAAGACCAACGACGGCATCGCCGCCGCCGAACTCCTAATACGCATCGCCGAAAATGACGACGCAGAAGGCGACTGGCTGCCCGCCCACCGCCTTTCGGCAGCGAAAGAACTCCTGCACCGCGCCTACGACCTCAACTACGACGCGATAACTTGGGAACACATAGACGCCTACAACAACAACGCCTATCCGCTCGACCTGAACGAAGAAGCCGAGCGAACGCGCCATAAAGAGCGAATATCCGACCTCATCAAAGAGTACGATGAAGCCCGCGCAGCCGACGACGAAGACGCGATGGCAGCCGCTGAAAAGGAGTACGCCAACTACATAAAGTACGGCGACGAATCCGCCCCCGCCGAGCTGTCAGAACACTTGGAGTACGGCCCAAACGACCCTGACCCGACCGTCGACTACTACTACCCGCCGCTGAGCAAAGAGGAGCAGGCGAAGTTCGACGAGGACATGCGCCGCAACTCCGCAGCCCACATCCGCGCACCCAAGCTCACCATCCCCCTAAAAATCCGCAGCCCCTAAATGACACAGAAGCATAGAACGCCAATACGCCCTACGACCGCGCCACCCTCACACCATCCTCACCAGCATGAAGACGATCAGGGCAAGGCCGCCCCACAGCAGCAGTTCAGCCCACCATAGATTAAGGTTAAGCTGGGTGATTGCCGATGCCCAGCTCAGGATGAATCCAATCCAGACGACGGAGTCGAGGGCGAACGACACCTTCTTGCCTAGAACGACACCTTCTTGCCTATGAGAAGCGCCACGTCCCGCAGTACTGGAATCACGCTCGCCACAGCCAGGAAGAATGACAGCGCGAAGAATCCGGCGATTATCAGGAAGATTGCATATCCGACAGCTTAGGGCAGTTCAAGGATAAAGAAGAATGTGACAGCCCCTTCCGACACCTGCCATTGCTGCGTCAGCATCAGCGCACCCACGAAGGCAACCAACGCGTTGCTGAACAGCCACTCTTCCTTGTATTCCGCGCTCGTCATCGTCATCGCTTACCTGCCCCTCGCCAATGGCCTGTCCATCCACGACGGACCACGCTACACGAGCAAGCCCACCAGTTCATCGGGGTGGCTGAGCATTGGGTAGTGGCCGGCTTCCATCTCGTGCCAGTCGGCGTTGAGCGTCTCGGCGGTGCGGCGCTGGTGCGCTTCCGGCGGATTCTGGCTGAGGGTGCAGCGAATGACACGAGTGTTCGGCCACTCCTGCGCCCAGAAAGCGTCCAACTCACCGGGCGCGTCCGACGCCTCGACCGGGTGCGGTGTGGCGCGGTCAACCGCCCACGCGCGCAGCTCAGGCTCGAGGTCCGCGAAGTGGCGGTTCTCCATCTCTTCGCGCGTGGGCCCTCTAGTCAGTCCAGTCGTGGGAATCGGAGGGGCATTCGGGCCGCGCTGCACGATATTGCTGACGCGCTCGCCGGGCTGCGGCGCAAGAGCGTCCACGAACGCAACCCTGCTTATGCGCTCACGAGCAAGCTCCGCAATCTTGCATATCACCAGACCGCCGGTGCTCGTGCCAACCAGCACGATGTCCTTCAGGTCCTCGTAGAACAGAAAGTCCGCGACCTCTTGCCCCTGCGCCGCGATGGTGATGCCCGGTCGTATGAGCTTGCTGCGCTCGCCGCAGCCGTCCAGCGAGGGCGCGTACACCGTATGCCCCTGACTCCGCAGGACCTCAGCCGTGGGCTTCCAAATCCAACCGCCTTGGAAAGAGCCGTGAACCAGTACGAAAGTTGCCATTATGTCTCCCCTTTCGAGAGTGTTTTGGTAAGTCGAAGTGTCAGTTTATCAGTATGTCTGTATATCGGCATGTCGGTGATATTCGCAACATTCATCAACTGACTGAATCATCGAAATACTGACGGGTTGATCAACTGACACGCTATCTATTTCAGGTGCTCCAGCATCGAGAGCGGGGTGGTGGCGAGGACGCCGCCGTCCACGGGAAGGGTTACCCCTGTAATCCAGCGAGATTCGTCGCTGGCGAGGAATAGCGCAGCCCAGGCGATGTCCCATGCGCTGCCCTCGGTGCCGAGCGGAGTGCTTCTGCGGCGCAGGTCACGCCCTTCCTCCGACAGCCTGCCCGCCACCATCGGGGTGTATAGCGGACCCGGAGCAATGCAGTTGACGCGCACGCCATCGCGCCCGTGATGCACGGACATCTGCGTCGTGAGCGCGATGACGCCGGCCTTGGAAATTGCGTATGGGATGCTCGCGCCGCTGCTGCCGGCTCGTATGCCCGCTATCGAGGATATGTTGATTATGGAGCCGCCGCCGGACTCCACCATGCGCGGCACTGCATACTTGCTGGTGAAGACCATGCTGCGAATATTGGTGGCCATAACGCGGTCGAAGTCTTCCTGCTCCACATCCACCACGGTGCCGGGGCTACCTATGCCCACATTGTTGAACAGGATATCCAGCCTGCCGTATCGGGCAACGGCCTCCTCGGCTATACGCGCGCAGTCGGCTTCGTATGTGACATCGGCTTGCAGCACGGACGCCACACCGCCTTCCTGTTCGATGGATGCCCGTGTATCCTCAGCGCGCTCCGGCACGGCGTCAACCAGCAGCACGCTTGCTCCCTCTCTCGCAAAGAGTGTGGATGCCGCCTTGCCCGTGCCCACACCGGGACCGCGCGAGCCGGCGCCCGTCACAATCGCCACCTTGCCGGCCAGCCTGCCGCTTTCGTTAGGCATATCCTTATCTCCTTTAGTTCAAAGTGCTATGCTATTCGTCTTGTTCATCAGATGTGTTAAGAGTATGTTAATGGCTGGGATTCCATTGCAGGGCATTGTATGGCAATAGCGGCAGAAATTCAGGCCGACCTGTTGGCGACGGGTGCGAAGGCGCTCGGCATACGCCTGTCCGAAACACAGACGAGCCGCTTTGTGAGATACTGCGATGAGCTTGCGCGCTGGAATGAGCGAGTTAACCTGACTTCGATTACAGAGTGGGAAGCGGTACAATCACGGCACTTCCTCGATTCGCTGTCGGCGGCGCTGGCGTTGTCGCCCCAAATGCTTCAATCCGGTTCATTCATTGACGTGGGAAGCGGTGGAGGCTTTCCCGGACTACCTTTGAAATTGGCGTTCCCGGGCATGCGCGGCACGCTACTTGAAGCGACCGCGAAGAAGACGGCATTCCTCGCGCACCTGTCCGAGACCCTGGAACTGAAAGACATATCGGTTCGCACGGGCAGAGCGGAGACGCTAGCACATGAAGCAGAGATGCGCGAGGCGTTCGATATGGCGCTTGCCAGGGCAGTTGCGGAGGTGGCGACACTCGCAGAACTGACGTTGCCGTTCGTGCGAGTGGGCGGTATCGTGGTGATGCACAAAAAGGTGGACATCGCCGACGAACTGGAGCAGGCGCAGGGGGCGATAGAGACGCTGGGCGGCAGGCTGAGGGAGGTGCTGCCGGTGACGCTACCAGGACTGGATGAACGGGCTCTCGTTGTGCTTGAGAAGCAGCACCCAACGCCTGAACGATACCCCCGACGCCCTGGAATGCCCGCGAAACGCCCCTTGACCTGACCCAAACGCGCCTCGCTTAAGTATTTTAAGTAAATTAGGCTGCTATGCTATTCTTGCCAATGTTCCGCCTACGAATGCCAGGGAACAAAGCCTACAGAGCCCACAGCGCATAATATGAGTCAAATACCGGATTCACAAGATCGCCACGAGACGTCTGCACAAAGGCGAGGCACCACGCTCATCAAGCGGCGCATCTTTTCACTGCCTTCACTGCTGATGTTCTTGCTATTCGCCGTATTCGTCTATTTCCTGATAACGCGATTCCATCCAGACTGGCGCTCAATTTTCGGCACGATAGCCCACATGAACATCTGGCTCTACGCGCTGGCGTTCGCGCTGTACTATGCGACATTCATTCTGCGCGGTCAGCGCTGGCGGATGCTGGCTCGGAATACGGGCGAGCTCGATACGCTGCCACGCGGTCAGGTCCCGACGGTGCGGGCGTCTTCGACATATATCCTCATCGGGTGGTTCATCAACTCCATCACCTGGTTGCGAATGGGCGACGGCTATCGCGCGTGGCTGTTCGCGCGCGGCAGCGGGGGTGGCTTCTCCTGGAGTTTAGGCACTGTGCTTGCGGAGCGCGTTCTGGATGTGGCTTCCATGCTGCTTATCCTGGTGGCGAGCGCCCTACTGCTCTCGACCACATCGGTGTCGAACATTGCGCAGACTGTGATATGGCTGACACTTGCAGTCGTCATAGTGGCGCTGTTCACGCTGCTGGCGATGAAGATGTGGGGAAGGCGTTTCGCGCGCTTCCTGCCCTCGCGGATGGAGGCGGAGTTTCATAGCTTTCAGAGTGGGACGCTAGGCAGCATGAAGCAGATGCCGACGGTCATTGCGCTGGGCGGCGTAGCGTGGATGCTGGAGGTCGCGCGGCTGTTTTTCGTGGTGCAGGCGTTGGGGCTGGATGTGCCACTGGCGCTGGTAGCCATCGCGGCGCTCAGCGCGGCAATCCTGAGCACCATACCGATACCCGGCGGCGTCGGCTTCGTAGAGTCGGGCATTATTGGCGTGCTGCTTCTGAGCCTGGGACGCCCCGAAGCGGTGTCGATTGCGGTTGTCGACCGCTCGATAACATTTGTCAGCGTGATCGCAATAGGCGGTGTGGTTTTCCTGGTAAGTCAGGTCTGGAAGCCTGGCCAGAGCGCTCCGGAATACACCTAATGCGGCATTATCCTCTTCAACTCTTTGGAGACGCAATGAGGATTATGTTATGTTCAGGGCTAGAAAAGGTCTTGTGGAAATTTGTGCGATTGATTACATTAAAAAATGTTGAGTATTCAATCTTGACATAAGTCTGAAACAGGCGTAAACTCGCCTGAGCATCAAAAATTCTGCGGGAGGTAGTCGATAAAGATGCTTAAAGAAATTCCTAAAAAGACCGTAAGCCATGTCGTAACGAGGCCGGGGAGACTCCATGGAGACCCCGATGTAGAGATTCCTGTCGCAATTGATCTGGCGACCGTACCTGGCATCCCGAAGAGGGATGAGGATGTCTCTTTCTATAGCCGGGTCTATCCGGTAGAGTCGCAGAACATTGAGAAGGCAGCGGACCGTGATTGGGTCTGGACGGTCTATACTGAGGAAGTTCTGAAGTATCGCGAGCGCCACGACGAGATTAACCAGCCCCTCGTGGACGCCTCCTTGCTCACCGGGGACATTCAGCCGACCGGGACGCCTGAAGCCGGCAAGGACATGACCGCCGTCATCCGCCTCAAGGCGCGAGAGCTTGGGTTCGGCGAGGTTGGCTTCACGAAGTTCGACCACAAGTACGCCTACATGAGCAAGAAGCGCTGGGTCAAGTACGAGCACACCATCTGCCTCGCGCTTGAGCAGGACTACTACCAGACGCAGACCATCCCCAGCATTGAGGCTGAGTTTGCCCACTTCGGCACATACGAGATTGAGGGCGCGCTTGCGCTCGACCTAGCGGACTATATCCGCAGCCTCGGCTATCACGCTCAGGTTCACAGCCCGAACGACAACAGCGGCGTCTATATTCCGATGTTCGTCGCGGCGGGTCTGGGTCAGCTCGGCGCAAACGGTCAGCTGCTCTCCCCGCACTTCGGTTCGAGGGCGCGCCTGGCGATGATTACGACCGATGCACCGATAACCTACGATGAGCCGGTTGACTACGGCCTGCACAACTTCTGCCAGATTTGCCAGGTTTGCGTGAACCGCTGCCCGGGTCGTGCGCTGGTCAAGGAAAAGGTATGGTGGCGCGGCGCTGAGAAGAACAAGCTCATCTACGAGCGCTGCCGACCGGTTATGGCTCGCTACGATGGCTGTGGCATCTGCATGAAGGTCTGCCCGATCCAGAAATACGGCGCACCTTCAGTCATGCAGTACTATGTTGACACTGGCGAGGTGCTCGGCAAAGGCACTGACAACCTCGAAGGCTACGAAATCCCTGAAAAGGGCTACTTCGGGCCCGGCAGCCTGCCGCAGTTCAACCGCCAGTTCTTCGAGATTCCGCACGGCCGCAGAGAAGAGTGGCTGTTCGAGGAGTTCAAGGAGAAGCTCGAGAACGATATGCTTCCGACTGAGGAGGTCATGGACTTCGCGGTCGAGCTGAAGAAGATCCTCGACGAGGGCGGCACGACGCGCGGCGACGAGTAAAAGTTTTGGCGGTGATTTGATTGGTAGGGGCAGCCCTTGTGGTTGCCCCTAGCTTACCAACAAGAGGGGAAAATGTTCAAAAGGCCACAGATTGAAGCACTGTTCGCCGAGCTAAAAAGCGAATGGCAAGGCAAGCCCGACTTCGAGAGGATCCACCGCGACGTTGATCTCGGCATTGCATACTACGATGCAGGGAAGTCTATCGCCGACCTTGACGAAAGAGCGGTGGCGCTCATCGAAAAGCACAAGCCCGAATAGATCAACACACGCTCACATATCTGGGTAAAATAGGGGTACGTCAATGCGTACCCCTATTTTCTTTGTAGCTCGTATCGTGGTATCGTCCATTCACTGAGTATCTGAACAACGGATCTGTCAGCATGAAACGAGCATCCCAAATCGGCATACTGCGTCCATTTGCAGCCGTTCTTGCGGTGATCGGGCTCATAAGCCTGTTCATTCTGGGCTATCGGTCTCTTGCAGGAAGAGGTAAGGACGCTGAAATCGCCCCGGAGCCTCAGCAGCCACCGCCGCAGCCTGCCAGAACGCCCGGCGGAAGACGACTGCTGCGATTCGGCGTCAGGCATCCGCTCGCCATTGCCCTGATTGTAGTGATACTCGTAGTAGTCGCAACGATGGCATATCTTCCGTTTGCGAATACAACATCGACCATCGGAGGCATAGAGCATCAGCCGTCCGACTACGACAAGTTCTTCACCTACTCGCAGATGGAATCGATGACGCACTTCGCAATGTGCGACGCGATGCTGTTTTCCACCAGACCTGAGGAGGAGTTGGAAAATGTGAAGGAGCGCATAGCGATAGAGGTCGAGTTCGATAGCTCGGCAGGCGCGGGCGCGGCGAGTCAGGCAGGCAGGTACACTAGGCGTGTGCGCAGCCCCGAGGAGATAGCCGAGGCAATCAGGTTGGCGAGCGAATTCTACGAGCGCGTCAACTGCATATAATCTGGATAACATAGACTTCAGGATTAACATGTTACTATCCTGTGTATCCTGTTAAATTATTAACACAACAACGAGAAGGAGAAGAGAGTTAGTTATGGCAACTGAAACAATATCGATGCTGCGGCACAAGAGCCATGTCGTAGTGGACGGGCCGGACAGAGCACCCGCCCGCTCGATGCTCCGCGCCGTGGGGCTGCAGGACGACGACTTCAAGAAGCCTTTCGTTGCAGTCGCAAATCTTGCGAGCGATGTTACACCCTGCAATGTGCATCTTGATCGCATCGCGAAGAAGGTGAAGCAAGGCCTGCGGGACGCCAACAGCGTTCCATTCATGTTCGGCACGATCACCATCAGCGACGGCATCTCAATGGGCACCGAGGGGATGAAGGCGTCGCTGGTCAGCCGTGAGGTCATCGCAGACTCGATAGAGACCGTAACCTTCGGGGAGGGAATGGACGGTCTCATCGTGGTCGCCGCCTGCGACAAGAACATGCCCGGCGCGATGATGGCTATGGCGCGTCTGGATGTGCCGGCTATATTCGTGTATGGTGGCGCAATCCTGCCCGGCAACTGGATGGGTCAGGACATCAACATACAGGACATGTACGAAGCATGCGGCGCGTTCTCCACAGGCGTGATGACGCTCGAAGAACTGCTCGAAATGGAGCGCGTAGCCTGCCCCGGCGAGGGGGCGTGCGCCGGCATGTTCACGGCGAACACGATGTCCTCCGCTATCGAGGCGATGGGCATGTCCATACCCGGAGCGGCTTCCATACCTGCCATTGACCTGCGGAACGAGGATGTAGCGCATTCGTCCGGCGCGCTGTTGTACAGCCTGCTCGAAAGAGGCATCACGCCGCGCCGGATAATGACGCGCGAGGCGTTCGAGAACGCCATAACCGTGGTGATGGCGATGGGCGGTTCTACCAACGCCGTGCTGCACCTGCTGGCCATTGCTCACGAGGCGCAGGTGGAGTTGAACATAGACGACTTCGATGAGATAAGCAGGCGTACCCCGTACATAACTGACCTGCGTCCGAGTGGTCGCTTCGTGATGTCCGACATGGACAAGTCGGGCGGCGTGCCGGTCGTGATGAAGCAGCTGCTAGACGCGGGACTGCTGCACGGCGACGCCCTGACCGTCACAGGCAAGACCATCGCCGAGAACCTCGACGACCTCGACATCCCCGAGCCGGACAGCCGCGTCATACATCCCATATCGTCGCCGCGCAGTCCGACCGGCGGACTCGTAATCCTGAAGGGCAACCTTGCCCCCGAAGGTGCGGTCATCAAAGTATCAGGCACAAAACACACGGCGCACGAGGGCCCTGCGCGCGTCTTCAACGGTGAACGCCCCGCTTTCGACGCCATTGTCAACGGAGAAATCAAGGATGGCGATGTGGTCGTGGTGCGCTACGAGGGACCCAAGGGCGGACCCGGCATGCAGGAGATGCTCGCGGTGACCGGCGCGATAATGGGCGCGGGTCTTGGCGACTCGACAATGCTCCTGACGGACGGGCGCTTCTCCGGCGCATCGCGCGGCCCGTGCATCGGACATGTGGCTCCGGAGGCGGCTGTTGGCGGACCCATCGCCCTGCTTCAAGACGGCGACATCGTGTCCTTCAATGCGGAGACCCGAGACCTCAGTGTGCAACTCTCAGAAGACGAACTTGCGCAGCGCAGCGCAGAGTGGACGGCGCCGCCGCCGAACTACGACCGGGGCGTTCTCGCCAAGTACGCGAAGCTGGTGTCGTCCGCATCGGTTGGCGCGGTAACGACTTAGAAGCGAAGTTAGAGATAAGAACGAAAGGACAGGATAAGCGGTGTTTGATATCGCCACTTCCTGTCCTTTCAATTTACCTTAGGAATGCTCTGACCGTTAACGCAGTGAAGTTCTCGCCGCGCAACGAATGGGGAACATCCCACTGGCAATAGCCATAGAAGAGGTCAGAGATGACAAGCGTTCGCATCGGGACAATTGCCGGCGTGGGCACTGGCGTAATCAAGGGATCACTTGCTGGCGCACTTGTCGGCATAATAGTTGCTTCTGTGCTGGTGCTTATAGATTCTGTGGCATGGAAGACGTTTGATCTCTTTTCTGGCGGTTTATTGCGCGAACACGCCCTAATAATTGCACTGCGATTAGGTAGAGGAGCAATGACAGGAGTTTTCGTAGGATCGATAGTAGGGGCCGTGGTCGGCGGGCGCGACATGTCTAATAGATTTGACGGGGTGACGTTCAAGGCTTCTGTGAGCACTGTCACTGCTATACTTGTTGCCTACCTGTTTACTAAGGCTATTTCAACTCTCTTTTCTTATACCCTGAGCAATTTCCCTGATGTGATTGGCTCTCGCAGTTTGTTTTTTACGATATTCAATATAATCGTAGTTATTATCCTACTTGGATGCACTACCATCGGTTTATTTGTTGGAATACCCTCGAAATATTACGCGGGAAGGCGGAGAAATGTCGTCAAGATATTGCTGGCTGGTGTTATAGCTGGCGCTGTACTTATGTCTGCGTCTGTCATGTTAGCGTACATACTCTTCGACTAACCATGAACAGTAACAGCCAAGGATTTGTACCAGGTATCCTGCTATTTCGTAATTTCACCTCTATCAATTCTTCACCCTACATAACCCTGTCCATGTCAATTCGCCTCATGGGGGTGATGCCATGCTCAAAAGCGTAACCGCTGCCGTATGCATCGGTATGCTTGGCGGCTTCTGGATTGCGCTTGTCGACGGTAGCATCGAAATTTTTCAGAACTATGTCGATGGCGTCTGGCGCTATCAGATCGAGTTCAACTCTGCTGCGGAGATTCTGGTCGGCGCGGTCATAGGCGTGCTCGCAGGCGCGAACATTCGACTTGCGCTCGATCCGGAGCGTGCCGATGGGTTTGTGTTTGGCGCGCTTGTTGGATTGAGTGTCGGAGTTCTGCTTGCACTGGCGCAGATTGCATTTGTTGCGCTTTCAGCGCTGCTTCAGATTTATGATGTCGAGTACGGGTTTTTGCTGACGAGATTCAGCGGAATTATTGCAGCCGCCGTATTCATAGGAGCGCTCGCGGGTCTGCTGAAAAGCAGCTTTTCGCTCGCAGCGCCTCTTCCAAGCGGAGTTGCCGGCGCGCTCGTAGCCATTGCGTTCATGATGCCCATCGTCATGGGCGCTGCATTAACGATCCCTATTGCAGACTGGGGCGCACCCGTGGGCGGGGCGTTCTCCTCAACTTACTTATCGCCACACCTGCCGGTCTTGCTTGCGTGCGCGGGCACCGGTGCGATTGTCGCTGCGGTCGCCAGGTCTCGTGTTCAGGACCACTCCAAAGATATGCTCACTTCTACAGGCGTTGTACTTGGGGCGGTGGTCTCCGCAACCGCAGCGAGCCTATCGTTCCACTATGTCATCCTGGGGTTGGCATCTCCCGAAGATTCATTCTCAATCGCCATGTTTGCCTTTCGCACCTTGGTAGGCTTGCTTGGTGGGGTCGCAGTGGGCATGGCAGTCATTATTGTCGGACGGCGGATAGTCCCCACGCATCGCACCAATGCTGGTATGATGAGCCCCGATTAAAGATGGAACGCCGCGCACGAAAAGAATGAGAGCTTTATCGCTGCGACAGCCGTGGGCAAGTCTGATAGCCGATGGGCGAAAGACGATCGAGACCCGCACTTGGCGCACGCGCTATCAAGGGCCGCTCGCAATACACGCAAGCGCGCGGCCATACGCGGACCTGCCGACAGGCGGCATCGTGGCGGTGGCCTGGCTGTACGGATGCCGCCCGATGGAAGAAGCCGACGAAGACGCGGCATGCATCGCGCGTTACGAAGGCGCGTATGCGTGGCTGCTGACGAATGTCAAGCCGGTGGCGCTGATACCATGCAAGGGCAGGCTCGGCCTGTGGACACCGCCTGACGACATCTTGCGGATACTTCCTAAAGTGCCGACTCCGTATCTGCATGACAAAAGGTGCCTGCCAAGAGACTGACTGATCTAAATGCGATATGACAACAAACTAGGGTGTGTTGACAATTGTATTAAACTTGGAGCATGTCAACATCTAAACTAACTCTGGACCAGTGGTCAAAGATTCGCGATTTCCTGAAAGAGGAGACCAACGTCTATGTCAAGTCTGAGCGGGACTGCAAACGATTCATAGAAGGGGTTCTGTGGATGAGCAGGTCAGGCGCTCCGTGGAGGATGCTTCCGGCAGAATACGGCAAGTGGTACAGCGTGTACAGGCGCTTTGCCAGATGGAGCGAGCAGGGTGTTTGGGAGAAGATGCATCTGTACTTCTCCAAAGAGCCGGATATGGAGCATCTGATAATAGACAGCACGACAGTGCGTGCGCATCCCTGTGCTGCGGGTGCCCCGCATAAAAAGGGGGACAGCAGTCGCAGGCTCTGGGAAGAAGCCGAGGCGGCTTCAGCACGAAGGTGCATGTGAGTGTTGACGCTCTGGGCAATCCATTGAGATTCACGCTCACTGGGGGTCAGGCACACGACATCACTCAGGCTGATGAACTGATAGACGGCATTGAGAGCGACTATGTGATAGCGGACCGCGGATATGACTCACAGCGATTGCGTGAGCGCATCGTTGAGATGGGAGCCACGCCTGTGATACCGCCTCGTTCCAACAGGACAGAGCCACTGCAATACGATGAGCATCTATACGGAGAGCGTCACCTGGTTGAGTGTTACATAAATAAGATGAAGCATTATCGACATATTTTCAGCCGGTTCGACAAGTTAGCGAAGATGTACCTTGGTTTCCTACACTTTGTAGGCACACTTATCTGGCTGAAATGAAATGTCAACACACCCTAATCACTGAGGTGCCTTAATGACACGACCGAACATCATCCTTATCCTTGCGGACGACATGGGCTACTCGGACCTTGGATGCTACGGCTCCGAGATTCGCACGCCTAATCTCGACAGGCTCGCGGCGTCCGGGCTGCGCTTTTCGCAGATGTACAACTCGGCGCGCTGCTGCCCGTCGCGGGCGTCACTGCTTACGGGCCTCAATCCGCATCAGACGGGTGTGGGGCACATGATGGATGCGCTCGGGCCGGACTCCTATCAGGGATACCTGAATCAGAACTGCGCCACTATCGCGGATATGCTGCGCGCCGGCGGGTATGCGACCTATATGAGCGGCAAGTGGCATGTGGGCGGACGCTACAACCTTCTCGACGACAGCCGATGGGAGGAACTAAAAGGCGGCATTGAGTATCCAATACCCACGCAGAGAGGCTTTGACCGCTTCTACGGCATCGTGGCGGGCAGCGCCAACTACTACTTCCCACGCCTGCTGATGGAGGACGACCGCTTCATTGAGCTTGACCCGAATGGCTACTATTTCACGGACGCCATCACGGACAACGCTGTCAAGATGCTCGACGAGAACGCCGCAGCGAACAACGCCGCGAGCACGAACGGCGGGGATGAAAAGCCGTTCTTCCTGCATGTTACCTACACCGCCCCGCACTGGCCGCTTCACGCGCACGAAGAGGACATAGCTCGTTACGAAGGGAAGTACCGCGACGGATGGGATACGCTCCGCACCAACCGCCACGAAGAGTTGAAGGCGAGTGGCATTCTCAGCGACAAGTGGGAGATTTCGCCGCGCAACGCCTCGGCGGGTGCCTGGCAGGATGAGAGCAACAAGGACTGGGAAGACCTGAAGATGGCGACCTACGCCGCGATGATAGATCGGATGGATCAGGGCATCGGGCGCATACTCGACAAGGTGCGCGAGATGGGCGCGGAGGAGAACACGCTGGTGATGTTCCTGTCGGACAACGGCGGCTGCGCCGAGTTCCTTGCCGAAGACACTCAGCGGCCTGAGCCGTCGCAGTACGCCAGCCCCAACCCCGATGGCACGCCAATCAAGATGGGCAACATCGTGGGGCAGCGCCCGGGACCTGGCGACACATTCATGAGCTACGACCTGCCGTGGGCGAATGCGAGCAACAGCCCATTCCGCCTGTTCAAGCGCTGGACGCACGAAGGTGGCATATCCACACCCTTCATCGTGAATTGGCCGGAGCGTATCAAGGAGCCGGGCATTGTCCACGAACCTACGCATATTTCCGACATCGCCGCCACATGCATCGAAGCGGCGGGCGCGCAGTATCCTACCGAACTGAACGGCAATGCCATCACGCCGATCGAGGGTGTCAGCTTTCTGGATGCCATCAACACGGGCGCGTGGAAGCGCAATCTGCCTATCTACTGGGAGCATGAGGGCAGCCGAGCCGTCCGCATCGAAAACTGGAAGCTGGTCGCGGAAGTCGGCGGCGACTGGGAACTGTACGACATGGACGAGGACAGGACAGAACTGAACAACCTCGTCGAAGCCAACGCGCCCAAGGCCGACGAGATGATTGCACTATACGACGTATGGGCGGAGCGGTGCGGGGTACATCCGTGGCCCCTGTCACCAACCGCGCGCATGATGAGTTTGCGGAACGCGCATAATCACAATGTTTAGTCGATGCGAATGTGCAGAGACTGCTCGCGACGGAGCACATCAATCGCCCAGGTTGGCTGAGGCAAACATCAGCGGGATCAATCACCAACGCTTATGCTAAGAGAAATAATACTTAATGATACTTGTCTGATACCACAGCACATTTCGTCTGTTGTATAGTTGTTTTGCTATTCTTTTACATTGATCGGAGGACAAACAGGTGAAGTTTTTCGCGCTCTCGATGGTCGCAGCATTCTCGTTGCTGGTATTCGCCTGTGGCAGCAGTGAAGAGCCGCCTGGTCCGCCGCCTCTGCCGGCACCGACCCAACCTTCCCCGCCAACTCCGGATGTACAGGCGACTGTTGAGGCAGGCGTTCAGGCGACTGTCGTGGCAGCGAGCTTGCAAGCAACTGCTGAGGCACAGCCCGAACCGACGAACACGCCGATGCCCGAACCGCCCACGAGCACGCCGGAACCTGAACCGACTCCCGTACCTCCAACAAACACGCCCGAACCTGAGCCGACTCCCGTACCTCCGACAAACACGCCTGAACCTGAGCCGACTCCCATACCTCCGACAAACACGCCTGAACCTGAGCCTACACCCGCGCCACCTACAAGCACGCCCGTACCCGAACCTACGAGCACGCCCGCGCCTCCTCCAGCGCCCGCGCCGACACCTGCTGCGACGCCAAACCCAGTTGGACTCACCTGGGACAGGCCAGTCCCTATCGGAGAGGATTACACCCTACGGAACGCAAACGAACTCACTCTTAGGGTCAGGGAGAACAGAGTATATTGGGCAAACGATGCTTGGGAAATTATCGACGAAGAACATAATCTTAACAACAAGCCACCGAGGGGATTCGAATACCTGCTGATCGACATCCAGGTCAGAGGTCCTAATACCGATGGGAGTGAATACGACGCATCGCTAAGGTTGACCGCCGAAGGCGCGCCTCCGGACGGCAACGCATATAGATGGAGTGGCGCCAACCATTGCGGAGGCATCCCTGAGACGAGGATAAAGTTTGACTTCGCACTCAAGCGTCCTGATGATACATACGGACGCCGCGGGAATATCTGCTTCGTAGTAACACGCGACGACTCTGGCAAGCTCGTCCTCGTTGACAACGGCGGACCGGGCGCGCCGGAGGAGGATCGGCGATACTTCTCGCTCAGGCGCTAGAGCAGTGATTTCGCAGAAGCGACCGTAGCTGACTGCTATAACTCGCGCTTAGGAAAAGTTCAGGGCGAACGATGTAATCATACAATTCGTTCGCCCTGATGCTTTGTGCCGCCTTTCAAGCGCAATAATCAGAATGGTGTAAAATACCACGAAGGTGTTTCCACCAGCAAATAAACCGACTGAAACAATGACTCACTCCTTGGAGGCAAGATGCAACCCCTCAAAGATATCCGAGTAGTCGCCGTTACGGGCTTTCTCGCCGGACCTTACGCAAGCATGAACTTCGCGCGGCTGGGCGCTGACGTCATTAAGGTCGAGCTGCCCGGCAAGGGCGACCCGGTGCGCGGCAACGGGCCGTTCATCGGACCGGAAGGCAAGCACCCGCAGCAGCAGACGCCCGACGACATATCCACGCGCTTCCTGAAGCGCAACCAAGGTGTGAAGAGCGTTACGCTCAACCTCAAGCATCCGCAGGGCCGCAAGATGTTCCTCGACCTTGCGAAGTCGTCCGATGTGATGCTGGAGAACCTCGCTCCCGGCTCGCTGACGCGCATGGGACTGGGCTACAAGGATGTTTCAGCCGTCAACCCGTCCATCATCTACTGCTCCATATCAGGCTACGGGCAGACCGGCGAGTACGCCGACAGGCCCGCCCACGATCCGCAGATTCAGGGCATGAGCGGCTTGATGGAGATAAACGGACATCCCGACGGCCCGCCGACTCGTGTTGGGTTCTACATCGGCGACCTCGTGACTCCCCTGTTCGCCTGCTATGCGATTACGGCCGCGCTGCGCGAGAAGGAGCGCACCGGCAAGGGCCAATATCTAGATGTGTCTATGATGGACACGCTGACCTCCATCATGATGATGGATACGCTAGAGGACGATGTTGAGATGGGCTTGCCGCTGCGAATGGGCAACACGACGCGCGGCGGTCCCACGGGGCTGTACCGCACCAGCGACGGCGAGCTGACCATCACGGCGGCGAGCGACGACCAGTGGAGGCGTCTCGCCAACGCGCTCGATTCGCCCGAACTCGCCGAAGACCCGCGCTTCGCGGAGTTCCACAGCCGCACCGCGAACGTAGTGGAGGCGCGCGCGGAGATACAGAAGCGCGTGGAGAAGCTCACACGCACTGAGGCGTTGGAACGCTTCGAGGCTGCGGATGTGCCGTGCGGCGCGGTTCGCACCGTTGACGAGGCCATCAACGACAAGCACTTCTGGGACCGCCGCAGCCTGCTACCAATGCGGCATGGCAAGATGGAAGACCCCGTGCCCGGCATCGTCGCGGGCTTCCCCGTCATCTTCTCCGGCGGTGAACTCCCCGAACCCTACGGCGCGCCCACGCTCGGCATGCACAACAAGGAAATCTACGGCGGCGTTCTGAATCTGTCGGATGATGAGATCGCGGGGCTGAAGGAAGAGGGTGTGATATAGCAATTCCGTAAATCTTACCAGCCGAGAAACTGATGAACACAGCTGGAGCAAGGCCATGAAATTCGACGCAAAACCACTGCGCTCGGTGCTGTTTGTGCCGGGCAACAAGGAGGACTGGATACGCAAGGCGCCCAAGTACGGCGCGGACGCGCTCATCCTCGACCTTGAAGACTCGGTGCCGCCGCAGGAGAAGGACGCCGCGCGCCAAATCGTCGGCAAGATGATCGAAGAGATTGGCGCAACACAGACACTCTTCGTGCGCGTCAATCCGCTGGAGACGGGGCTGACAGGCTTCGACCTCGAAGCCATCACCAGCAAGAACCTCTATGGCATCACGCTGCCCAAAGTGCAGTGCCCCGCCGATGTGGTGGAGGTTGATGTACTGCTGCGATTCTTCGAGCGCAAGGCGGGCGCGGAAGTGGGCAGGATTTTCATCGACCCCGGACTGGAGACGGCGCAGGGCATCCGCAGCGCCTACGACATCGCTGTGGCGTCCGACCGCATCGCGCACATGGGCGGCAGCGGCGGCAAGGGCGGCGACACCGCGCGCTCCATCGGCTACCAGTGGACGCCGGAGGGCATGGAGACGCTGTTCATCCGCTCCAAGGTTCTGGTGGATTCGCGCGCGGCAGGCGTGCAGTTCCCCGTATCCGGCGGCTGGTTCGACATCCGCGACCTCGACGGCTTGCGTACCTACGCCGGCGAACTGAAGCGGCTCGGCTACAACGGCATGAGCCTCATCCACCCCTACCATGTGCCGGTCGTCAACGAGGTATTCACGCCATCGGCAGAGGAAATCGCCGAGTGGCGCGGTCTTGTGGACGCCATGGAGCAAATGCGCCAGACCGGCGGCGCGGCCGTAACCTTCGGCGGCGACATGGTCGACATCGCCCACGAGCAGACCGCCCGCGCAATGCTGCGAATGGCAGAGCAACTCGGGGTGGCATAATTCCATACCCATCCTGTCTATCCTGTACATAGATGTAAAGAATAAGGAGCAGCAAATGACGAATGGCGTAACACCTGAATCAGTCGGCTTCTCATCCCAACGACTCAGCCGCATCAACGATATGATGCAAGGCTACATAGATGACGGCAAGCTCGCCAGTGGGTTGACTATGCTCGCGCGGCGCGGCGAGGTGTTTCACTTCCAGCCCTACGGCGTGCTCGACCTAGAAAGCGGCACGCCTGTGGAGCGCGACACGCTATTCCGCATCTACTCGATGTCCAAGCCGATAACAAGCGCCGCTGTCATGATGCTGTACGAAGAAGGGCACTTCTCGCTTGACGACCCCGTCAGCAAGTTCATCCCCGAACTCGCCAGCCAGAAGGTGTACGACGGCATGAGCGAGACAGGCATACGCCTGGTCGAGCAGCAGCAGCCTATTAGTATCCGGCACCTGCTCACTCACACCTCCGGCCTGAGCTACGGCTTCCACCAGGATTCTCCAGTCGAGGAGATGTACAGGAAAGCGAATATCACCGATCCGGACAGCACATTGCAGGAGATGGCTGAGAAGCTCGGCAAGCTGCCACTCGTCAGCCAGCCCGGCACCAAGTGGCGGTACAGCAACGCGACCGATGTGCTTGGATACCTTGTCGAAGTCATCTCAGGTCAGCCCTTCGACAAGTTCTTGCAAGAGAAGATTCTTTCGCCACTGGGCATGACGGACACTTCTTTCTATGTATCCGAAGAGAATCTGGACAGGCTCGCCACGGTGTACGGCGCTTCCATGAACGGAGGCGGCATCGCGCCCCTCAACAACCCGATGGTGAACAGGCAGACCAGGCCGCACACGCTCTTCTCCGGCGGCGGCGGTCTCGTATCTACGGCATCGGACTATATGAGCTTCTGCCAGATGCTGCTCAACGGCGGGATACTCGGCGAAGAAAGCCTGCTCGCGCCCAAGACGGTCGAGATGATGCGGTCGAACCATCTGGCGGACGACCTGAAGCCGTTCGCCGTCGGACAGAGCATGTCGTCCGACACGAAGGGGTGCGGGTTCGGCCTCGGCTTTCGCGTGGTCATGGACATCGCGCAGCACGGCATCATCGGCTCCAACGGCATCTACTCATGGGGCGGCGCGGCAAGCACCGTCTTCTGGATAGACCCGGTCGAGGACCTGGTCGCCATCCTGCTTACGCAGTTCATGCCGAGTTCGTACTATCCCCTGCGCCGTGAGTTCCAAATAGCCACCTATCAGGCGCTGATGGAGTAGAAGACGAGAAGGCAGCAATCTACACTTAGTATTAGGATCAAAGGCCTGCGCGGATTTTCATTTGATTGATTCGAGTTACTGCTTCTGATGGATATCATAGTGAACCCAATGCAACACCAACCATCTCCCTGCTGCGCTGCAGCACGCATGCCATCAACGCCTTCGACTCCAGTCCGTGCCGCTGCCGCTCCTGTGGCGCAGGCAGCCAATGGCAGCGTCACAGGCATGGCGCTCGTCCCCGGCGGCGATTTTATGATGGGCACGGAAGACCCCGGCGGCTTCCCTGCGGACGGCGAGGGGCCGGTGCGTAGTGTGCACGTCAATTCTTTTTACATCGATACGTGCGCCGTGACGAACACGGAGTTTGAGCAGTTCGCGAGAGAGACCGGCTACAGGACGGACGCAGAGCGCTTTGGCTGGTCGTTTGTCTTTCACATGTTCGTGGGCGCAAAAGCGCGCCGCACCGCTGAGCAAGCCGCAGCCGAAGCGCCATGGTGGTGGGTGATCAACGGCGCGTACTGGCGCAGACCGGAGGGGCCCGGCTCCAATCTCAAACAGCGATGGACCCACCCCGCGACGCACATATCGTGGAATGACGCCACTGCCTACAGCCAGTGGGCGGGCAAGCGCCTCCCTACGGAAGCCGAGTGGGAGTTTGCCGCGCGCGGCGGTCTTTCTCAGAAGCGATATGCATGGGGGGATGAGCTTACGCCAGGTGGTGAACACCGGTGCAACATCTGGCAGGGCGCATTCCCTGACGACAACAGCGCGGATGACGGCTACAAGGGCACCGCGCCTGTGGACGCATACGAGCCAAACGGCTACGGCTTGTACAATGTCGCGGGCAATACTTGGGAGTGGACGAGCGACTGGTTCAGCCCGAACTTCCACATTAATGGGCCGCGCGATAACCCGCAGGGGCCGCCGTCAGGGACGTCCAAGACGATTCGCGGGGGCTCGTATCTCTGCCACGACTCATACTGCAACCGATACAGAGTTGCAGCCCGCACCTCGAACACACCCGACAGCTCGACAGGCAACCTCGGCTTTCGCTGCGTTAGAGACGCCTGATACCGCTTGCCACTGCGGTTCATCCCCTCTATTATCCTGTGCATCAATGTTATGCACCGTGTGCGGAGGGACATGAGATGAATTACGATCACATCGTGGTGGGCGCTGGCTCGGCGGGGGCGATTATTGCCAGCCGCCTGACCGAAGATCCGAACCGCAGCGTCTTGCTGCTGGAGGCAGGCCCCGACTATCCCGATCTGGATGAGATGCCCGCCGATGTGAAGTACGGCTACGGACACGGCAAGTCGGCGATAGATGTGCTCGGCACGGAGCATCGCTGGCACTTCGTTGCTAAATCAACTGATCAGGCTCCGCCAATGCTGGTTCCGCGCGGCAAGACTACGGGCGGCTCTTCCGCCGTGAACGCCCAGATATTCTTGCGAGGCGTGCCGGAGGACTACGACGACTGGGCGTCCTGGGGCAACGATGAGTGGAACTTCCAGAAGCTCATTCCATTCTTCCGGCGGATGGAGACCGATACTGACTTCTCCGACGACTTCCACGGCGTTGACGGGCCGACCATAGTCAGGCGCTACAAGCCCGACGAGTGGCTTCCAGACCAGCAGGCGTGGTACCAAGCCAGCCGCGAATACGGCTTCCCAGACTGCCCCGACCACAACGATCCTGACTCTACCGGCGTAGGTCCCTGCCCGTTCAACAATCCCAATCGCATTCGCTGGAGCACCAATATCGGCTACCTGAGCGAAGCGCGGGATCGCCCGAACCTCACCATCGTGTCGCGCGCGCTGGCGCGCCGGATCATCTTCGATGGCACCAGGGCGACCGGTGTGGAATACGAAGCGGACGGCGAGATGCAATCTGCAAATGGCGATGAAATTATCCTTTCGGCAGGGGCAATCGGCTCACCGCATCTGCTGATGCTGTCGGGCGTCGGACCTGCTGAGCACCTTCAGAGCATGGGAATTGGCGTTGTCCACAACTCGCCCGGAGTCGGCAAGAACCTGCGCGACCATCCGCAGGTGCAGCTCACATGGAGGACCAAGCCCGAATTTGAGCAGGACAGCCTTGCACCACGCATACAGTTCGTGCTGCGCTACACGGCAGCGGGCTCGACGCTCCGCAACGACATGCTCATACACCCATTCTCATATGCGACGCGAAGCCTCTACTACACGGATCCGAATGTCGAGCCGATTGGCATCGGGATGATCTCTGCTATCTATCTCGCGGAATCTGCCGGGGAGATACTTCTCAGAACCACCAGCCCTCGCATCCAGCCGTTCCTCGACTACAACCTGCTGGCGACTGAGTTCGACCGCAATCGAATGCGCGAATCGGTCCATATCTGTCTCGACCTTGCGAAGAAGGATTCGCTGGCAGACCTGATAGAAGATCGGCAGTTCCCTACAGACGCCGACCTTGCATCCGACCAGACGCTAGACGACTGGATGATGCGGAATGTCAGGACCAGCCATCACATATCCGGCACCTGCAAGATGGGGCCCGCCGATGACGCAATGGCGGTCGTTGACCAGTACGCCAGGATGCATGGCATAGAAGGCTTGCGCGTTGCCGACGCGTCCGTGATGCCGGACTGCATACGCGCCAACACGAACGCCACTTCGATGGTGATAGGCGAGCGTGTGGCGGAGTTTATCAGAGATGGGAGATAAGCAACAAAGCCTGCTATACTCTCACACATCTTAAGCTAACTTATCCCACACATCTGTCAGTTGAACAAGGAGACATCATGAAATACGACTACGTCATCATCGGAGCAGGCTCGGCGGGCGCGATACTTGCGACGCGGCTGACGGAGGACCCCTATACCTCAGTGCTGCTGCTTGAGGCGGGGCCGGACTATGCTGAGTTGGATGACCTGCCTGAAGAAGTCAAGTACGGCTATGCGTCCGCGACCGACATCATGACGAGCGACCACAACTGGCAGTTCACGGCGCGCGCCACCGAGCAGGCTCAGCCGATGTTGGTGCCGCGCGGCAAGGTAACGGGCGGATCCAGTGCCATCAATGGCCAGATCTTCCTGCGCGGCGTGCCGGACGACTACGACCGCTGGGCGTCGTGGGGCAACGATGAGTGGACATTCGAGAACTCGCTGCCGTACTTCCGCAAGCTGGAGACGGACACCACTTATAGCGACGACTACCACGGCACGGACGGGCCCATCATCTGCCACCGCTTCCCGGAAGAGCAGTGGCGCGGCGCGTCCAAGGCGTTCTATGAGTCCTGCCTCGACTACGGCTTCGCAGACTGCCCGGACCATAACGCGCCTGACACGACCGGCGTGGGGCCTCTGCCACTGAACAACCCGGAGGGCATACGCTGGAGCACGAACCTCGGCTATCTCAGCCTGTCTCGGCATCGGCTCAACCTGACCATCCGCCCCAACTGCCTGGTTAATCGCATCGTCTTCGAGGGCAACCGTGCGACCGGCGTGGATGTGGAGAGCGGCGGCGAGCGGTTCGTGGTCGAGGGCGGCGAGATCATCCTGAGCGCGGGCGCAGTCGGTTCGCCGCAGATTCTGATGCTTTCGGGCATCGGGCCTGCCGACCATCTCAACGAAGTGGGCATTCCTGTGCTCAAGGATGCGCCCGGCGTGGGGCAGAACCTGCGCGACCATCCGCTCGTCTATGTAACCTGGACTACGAAGCCGGAGTACGATCTTGAGACATTCGGGCCGCGCATACAGTTCGGACTGCGCTACACCGCAAGCAACTCGGACTTCGAAAACGACATGATCGTCTATATGAACATCTTTGCCACCGGTCGCATAGACCGTGGCGGAGATCGCATGGCTCCCATCGGCATTCGAACGATTATCGGACTCGATCTTGCCGTAGGCGCAGGCGAGCTGAAGCTGCAATCCAACGACCCCAGCGTGCAGCCGAAACTCGACTATAACTACTTCCAGGAGGAGTTCGACCGAGAGCGCGTACGCGAAGCCATTCGCATCTGCACGAAGTTAGGCGAGCACGAGGCATGGAAAGACATCATCGAAGAGCGCATCGAGCCACCGGACGAGGCGTTGGAATCCGACGACGCGCTGGACGCATGGATGATGAGCGAGGTTACGACAGGCCACCACATATCTTGCACGAACAAGATGGGTCCCGCAGACGACCCGATGGCGGTCGTTGACCAGTACGGCAGGGTGCATGGCTTGGAGGGTTTGCGTGTTGTGGACGCATCAATCATGCCCGACTGCGTGCGCGCGAATATCAATGTGACCACCATGATGATAGGCGAGCGCATCGCCGACTTCGTAAAAGAGAGCGCCTGATAATTGGACAGAGCCTTCCCCTATTGTCCTGAGCCTGTCTTGAGCGTTCCGAAAGGCGCGTGGCAAGCCAGTATATGTATGCAAGGAGAGCCGACAAATGACTGACACACCACTGCACTTCAAGACCATCAGTGAATTGGCGGCGCTCATCAAGGCGCGGCAAGCATCGCCGGTGGAGGTTACGGATGCGATGCTACGCCGCATCGAGAGCCTTGACGGCAAGTACAAGAGCTACGCCACAGTAATGGCAGACCACGCCGAGGCCGCCGCCAAAGCCGCCGAAGCCGAGATTGCGGCCGGGCAGTATCGCGGTCCCCTTCACGGCGTACCCTTCGCCGTCAAAGACCTCTGCTTCACCAAAGGCGTTCGCACTATGGGCGGCAGCAAGGTGTACGCCGACCACATACCGTCATTCGATTCGACGGTGGTCGTCAGGCTCAATGCGGCCGGGTCAGTGCCGCTGGGCAAGCTGAACCTCACCGAAGGCGCGATGGGCGGCTACAACCCGGCGCTGAACCTGCCCTTGAACCCGTGGAACACCGCGCATTGGGCTGGGTCGTCGTCCAGTGGTTCGGGCGTGGCAACGGCAGCGGGTCTGTGCTTCGGCTCTCTGGGCAGCGACACGGGCGGTTCCATACGCTTTCCTGCCGCCGCCTGCGGCACTGTCGGACTGAAGCCCACATGGGGGCGTGTGAGCCGTTACGGAGTGCTCGCCCTTGCCGAATCCCTCGACCATGTTGGCCCGCTCACCCGCAGCTCAGCCGACGCCGCCATAGCGCTTCAGGCTATCGCCGGACAAGATCCCAGCGATCCTACATCGCTACCCGCGCCCGTGCCCGACATGCTCGAGGGCATTGACGGCGGCGTCAAAGGCATTCGTATAGGGCTGGACGAGAAGTACGCAACCGACGGCGTTGACCCCGAGCTTGCCGCTGCGGTACTCGCCGGCGTCAAGGTTATGGAAGAGTTGGGCGCGGAAATCGTGCCGGTGCAGATGCCCGATGTGGACAGCTACCTGTCCGCCTGGCCTGTGCTCTGCTCTGCAGAAGCCGTCGCCGCGCACAAGGAGAACTACCCCTCGCGCCGCGAAGACTATGGCCTCTGGTTCCGAGGCTGGCTAGATATGGGCGCGGGCGTAACCGGCGCCGACTATGCTGCCGCCAACAACCGCCGCGCCGAACTCAACGGGCTTATCCGCGACGCTTTCCACGATATAGACGCGCTCGCATGCCCATCCGTGATGGGGCCGGCGCGCGCCATTACTCCCGAAGAGATGTACGGCCCTATGAGTGGAGACAGGGGAACGTCCTTCCAACGCTACACCGTGCCCTACGATTACAACGGTGCGCCCACGATATCGCTGCCTTGCGGACTCAACGGTGACGGGCTGCCCCTGAGCCTGCAATTCGTAGGCAAGTCCCTGTCCGAACCGATGTTGTGTCGCATCGGACACGCCTTTGAGCAGACGACCGACTGGCACAACCTGCATCCGCCGATTGACGACGACGGGAGTTAGGCGCACCCTTCCGTTCCCGTGATCTCTGCCCATGACTTAACATTCTCAATACGCACCGAATACGCGCAGAGAATAGGATCGGCATACTTTCTTTCCCTCGCAAGAGGGTGGGACTGGCGGAGATTGACACAATGGCAAAGCCGCCCAAGTCAACTGACTGACCGCCTGACACTTAAAACGCTACATATCCGCCGTCCACCGGAATTGACACGCCTGTAACATAGTCGGACGCAGAGGCCGCAAGGAACACCGCCGTGCCCGCCATGTCGTCGGGCGTTCCCCAGCGTCCGTGCGGGATGCGCGCCGAAATAAGCTCGTACCGTTCGCGGAAGCTCTCCTCAGTTCGAAGCGGCTCGGTCAGGTCGGTCTCTATCCAGCCCGGCAGTATCGAGTTGACCCGTATGTTGTCCTTCGCCCACGCCGTCGCAAGGCTCTTGGTCAGTTGCACCACGCCGCCCTTGCTGGCTGAATATGGCATCACCAGGTCGTGCCCGAAGATGGAGGTCATAGAGCCAATGTTGATAATCTTTCCGCCGCCTGCCGCCGCCATGTGCGGGTACGCCTCGCGGCACGGTAGGAATGTGCCTGTCAGGTTGATGTCCATGATCAGGTTCCAGTCTTCGAGTGTGTAGTCCTGCGGCGCTTTGCGGATGCCGATGCCCGCGTTGTTCACAAGAATGTCCAGCTTGCCGAACTCATCGAGCGCCAGCTTCACCATGTCGGCGACCTCATCCTCGTGCTGCACATTCGTGGTTGTGCCGACGGCGCGCACGCCGAGCGCCTGAAGCTGCTTCACCGCCGCGTCGGTCTTCGCCTTGTTGCGCGCCGCAACGAGTATGTCGGCGCCCGCATCCGCCAGTCCAACCGCTATGCCGAGTCCGATGCCGCCATTTCCGCCCGTGATGACCGCCGACTTACCGCTCAGATCAAAAGCTGTATTGCTCATAGTTCTGCCTCCTCAATTCTCTTGATTGTGTATCGTAACTACGAACGCCTTCATTGTAAAATGGGCATTCTCAAATTAGCCGTGCATGGCGAAAACATCCACCACATGGTCAATTGACAAAAGGCTAGGCTTGATGCTAATCTCACACTGATTATTTATATCTAGCATGGCAATGGGGCGTCTTGCCCTTCAGCCGAATTTAACTGGGAGGGTAGATATGGCAAGATCCGAAGTTTTCTATATGGATGCCCATTCGGAATCCACGGAGACTAGCCTCGTCGCGAAGATGACGACGGTGTTTGATGCCGCCGGGCTTGATGAAATGATTAAGCCCAACGATATTGTGGCTATCAAGATTCACTGCGGCGAGTGGAACAACACGGCGTATCTGCGCCCCGTCTATGCGCGGGCGCTCGCCGACCGAATCAAGGAGCTGGGCGGACGACCGTTCGTCTGCGACACGACGACCTCCACCTATTCGCCATGGGGTTCGCGCTCCAGCGAGTTGGACATTCTGCTGACGGCAGAGCGCAACGGATACAACTCGGCGACGCTGGGCTGCCCGTTCATCTGCGCGGACGGCTTCATCGGCACGAGCGACTTCCGCGTTGACATTCCTGAAGGCTACCTGCTGAAGGAAGCGTATGTCGCGCAGGCGATCGCAGCGGCGGACGTACTCATCGCGCTGACCCACTTCAAGGGTCACGGCATGGGCGTCATCGGCGGCGCGCTGAAGAACCTCGGCATCGGCGCACAGTCGAAGCGCGGCAAGCTGAACGTCCACATGGGCGGACATCCGAACTACGGCTATGGCGCGGCGGCGATATTCCATCCTGAACGCTTCCAGGGCAAGGAGAACACGCCCGACTGGGAGATTCTAGAGGACTGCTGCCCGTTTGACCTGTATCACATCAACGAGAAGGACGAGCTTGAGTGGGACCGCGAACGCTGCACGACCTGCCTGGGCTGCTTCGGCGTTATGGGACCGCGAGGTCTCGCCGAAATCCCACCCGTCAACTTCGACGCCGTTGACGTCGCCATCGCGGACGCCTGCCTGGGCGTTGAGAAGGCGGTCGGCCGCGACAAGGTCGGCTACATCAACCTGGCTATCGACGTGTCGCCGAAGTGCGACTGCGGCAACCACTCCGATGTGCCGATAGTACCGCATCTGGGCGTGTTCGCCAGCACGGACGCCGTCGCAATCGACATGGCGTGCGTTGACAAGGCGAAGGAGTCGCCGGGCATGCCGGGCTCAGCGGTCGAGATGATGGAAGCGCACCATCCGGGCGACAACAAGTTCGAAGCCGCCGCAGCGACCTTCCACGGTCAGAGCGAGGTTGCGAGCATCAACACTGGTCACGAGATCGGTCTTGGCAGCCGCGACTACACGCTGATCGAGGTCGAGCCGCAGAGTGCGGAACAGCACAAGTTCCCGTATGACCGCAGGCCCAGCCGCCAGCGGTTCAAGGAGCGCTTCGAGAAGTTCCAGCCGTTCCCGTATGACAGGCACGACGGCAAGGGCTTCGCGCGCAACGACGTTGTTGACTTCGACCGCGTGAAGAGGCACTACGACCACTCGACAAACGGTCACCACCAGGAAGTGGAGATCAGGGAACTTCAGCCGGCCGACGACGACGAATAGGCATCACGGCGCATAGCCACAGGCATTAGAACGGGGGGGACGCTGTTTCTAGCGGGGCAGCGTCCCCTTTGGGTTGAGCGGCAAGTTTCAAGCGCGCGGAATTACGGCTTGGCTCTTGTGCGGCAGGGTTGACGCACGCGCGAATGGACGGCACAATATGAAAGCGTTATTGTGTCCATTCCTGCGATGGCTGGAAGGCGATTTAAGCACAGAGTTCAATGCCGTAGCTAGGCGGCATGAAGCGCACAAAGCAAAAACAACACTCGGAGGTTTAGTAATATGCCAGTGTCCGGACAGGAACTCCTTGAGGAGTCGATAACTAACTGTCAGCAGATAGCCAACGGTCTCGGTACGGTGAACGATACGTGGGAGATTTCCATAGTAGAAATACTGGAGAAGTTCGACGAGATCAGCGACACATTCTTCTTCAAGACGATGCCGAGCGTACCGGCAGCCCGCGCCGTCGTGCGCGAGTCGGAATCAGCTCTTGCACTGCGTCAGTCCGAGGATTGGGACAGCTTCGGCACGGCGATAGAGACGCTCATCTCGTCGTCGCAGAACCTGATCGAGAAGGCAGGCATGAAGGGAGTGACGCTCACATGAGTGGGGCGGTTCTTGTTACGGGAGGCGCGGGAAGCGTGGGCCGCATGCTGGTGGAAAAGCTGGTTGCGGCAGGACAGACCGTTCGCATATTCGATCTGCCTTTCATGGACTTTGAGGGACTGGAAGACAGGGACGGAATCGAGATAGTCAAGGGCGACATCACCGACGCTGCGCAGGTTGCGGACGCCATCAAGAGCGTGAGTTCTGTCGTGCATCTGGCGGCGCTGCTGCCGCCGAACAGCGAGCGCGACCGTGACCGCACCTTTGGCGTGAATGTGGGCGGCACCGAGAATATCATCAAGGCGATGGAGGCGGGCGCGCCGGACGCGACGCTGATATTCACATCGTCCATCAGCACCTACGGCAACACTATGGACGAAGAGCCACCAGTGCAGGTGGACCATTCGCAGTCCGCCATCGACATCTACGCCGACAGCAAGATTGTCGGCGAGCGTATGGTGCGCGAGTCGTCACTGAACTGGATTGCGATGCGGATCGGGGGCATTATGGTGCCCGCATTCATGGAGCCGCCAAGCCCGTGGCCGTTCGTCGCAGAGCAGCGCGTTGAGATGGTGCACCGGGACGATGTGGTGGACGCGCTGTTCGCCTCAGTAGGCGCACCCGAAGCCGCAAACAAGGTGCTCAATATCGCGGGCGGACCCACGTGGCAGATGCACGGTGAGGATTATGCGCGCGACTTCTACGGCTTCATGGGGGCGCCGTTCGAGGATGTGGACTACCGTGAATCACCTGGCTGGGTGGACTGGTACGACACCGAAGAATCGCAGTGTTTGTTGCAGTATCAGAACAGGTCTTATCAGCACTACTCGGATGAGATGCACGCTATAGTAGAGGCGTTGATGGCGGAGTAAGACGCAAACTGACATCGATGGACAGGATGGGAGGAGGAGTTTCTCCGCCCATTATCCCTTCGGCAGGCTCAGGAGAGGTTTTAACCTTCCCCCAACTTATGGGAAGGGACTGGGAGATAGATATGGCGATGCAGGCTGAAGCTACAAGAACAATTGAAGAGAAGATGGATACGCTGAAGTCGATCCTTGCCGATATGGGATCGGTGATTGTGGCGTATTCGGGCGGGACTGACAGTGCGTTTCTTGCGTTCACAGCGCACGACGTGCTGGGCGACAGGGCGCTCGCCGTTACCGCAAAGTCGCCGAGCCTCGCGCCGTCCGAACTCAGGGAAGCTATTGAGCTTGCGGAGCGGCTGGGCTTCCACCACCGCATCGTCGAGACGCACGAGGTTGAGCGCGAGGACTACTCCGCGAACAATCCCAACCGCTGCTTCTTCTGTAAGGACGAGCTGTACACCTATCTGAGCAGCTACGCAGAGGAAGAGGGCTGGAACAGCATCGTCAACGGCACGAACACCGACGACCTGGGCGACTTCCGGCCTGGACTGAACGCGGCGAAGCAGTACGGCGTACGCAGCCCAATGGTGGAAGCGGACCTGTCCAAGCCTGAGATCCGCGAACTGTCGAAGGATATGGACCTGCCCACGTGGGACAAGCCGGCGCAGGCATGCCTGTCGTCGCGCATCCCATACGGCTCAATGGTCACGGTGGAGGCGCTGACACGCATCGCGCAGGCGGAAGAGTACCTGCACGACATTGGCATCCGCCAGTTGCGTGTGCGTCACCACGACACCGTAGCGCGCATCGAGGTCGAGCCGCAGGACTTTATCACACTGACGGATGAGGCGGTACGCGAACAGGTTGTGCGCAAGTTCCGCGAGATTGGCTATTCGTATGTAACGCTCGACCTGCAGGGCTTCCGCTCGGGAAGCATGAACGAGGTGCTGGCGGCGTTGCGAAAGAAGTCAGGCTAGGCGTTGCCTGAAGCGATGCCGAGAAACGACGAGAACGGGAGCAAGGAAAAGCCGGACTTTCGACCGGCGGCAAGGGTGTTGCTTATTGACGACAGCGATCGCGTGTTGCTAATGCGCGTCACCACACCGGACCGGCCTGACATACGCCTGTGGATTACACCGGGCGGCGGGCTTGACCCTGATGAGACGCGCGAGGATGCTGCGCTACGCGAACTGTATGAGGAGACAGGGCTACACCGCGCCGAGTTGGGACCTTGCATTTGGACGCAGCGGCACACCTGGCAGTGGGAAGACAGATGGATAGAATCCGACGAGTGGTACTACCTGCTGCGGGCGCCGTCATTCGAGGCTGTGCTGACAGCGCCGGACGAGTTGGAAATGCAGTATATTCACGAACAACGCTGGTGGAGTCTCCCCGAGCTTATCGCTAACAGGAAGACCGAGACATTCGTGCCGCACAGCCTGCCTGAGCTACTTGCTCAGATACTGTCAGGGGATGTCCCGAAGCAACCAATCAAAGTAGGCGCATGAGTGCGCGCATCGATCCGGCTGGATATCAGCTCAAAGAGGTCATATAGTTTTCCTTGATTATCGGTTGCGCATCCGCGCGCAAAAGTGTAGTCTAGCAGCGTATTATTGGGTTATAATATCGGCGGTCAAAGTGACGCAGATATACCAAAACATATCAGTGTGGTATCATGAGCGTCGGGCAGCAAACTGGGTTTCGTGTGCGCTCTACAATGTATTGTACAAATCTGATAAAAGAACAAAAATTATACTCACAAAGTCTATTATGTTCCACTAGGTTGTGGTAATGTTTGTAATTGGTCAAGGTTCTTCGAATCACATCAAGCAAGGAGGAAAGACACTTAGCATGTCTATGTCTAAGCTTCTGATAACACTAGGTCTCATACTATTGATGACGCTGCCATTTGCGGTTGCGCAGGCGGAGGACTCTTACAGTGGCTCCGGCACCGCCGTCATTTCTGACGCCGGCGCAATGAGCGACAGGGTCACCTTCTCCATGTCCGGCGTTTCGATGCTGGAAGCCGGTATGGCTTACGAGGGTTGGCTGGTCAACAGCGGCTCCGATGACAAGGTCAGCACTGGTATTCTGACGGTTGTACCCGGCGGCGGCATCAGCCACTCTTGGACTTCACCGGATGGTGGCAATCTGCTGGAAATGTATGACATGGCTGTCATCACTGTCGAACCCGTACCGGACGATGACTCCGCTCCTTCGGGCGTGATAGCGTTTTCCGACATGGTTGACGGCGGCGCGATGACACACATCCGCCATCTGGTCGTTGCAGCGCCGGGCAGCGATATGGGCTTCATGTCACAGTTGCAAGCACAAGTTAGCATGGCGATGATGAAAGTCAGCGAGGCGCAGGCTGCCGACAGCATTAACGCCTTGAAAGCAAGCACGGAAGAGGCGGTAGCAATTATTGACGGTGAGGGCGGTATCCTAGCCCTGGCAGCCGCCTCTGAACACGCCGGTTTTGCGGCTATGGCAGCGCCGGGCGAAGAAATGGTCGGCATGTACTCCAAGATGGTTATGGCATCCGGTAGCAATGTGTCTGCTTGGGCTATGGCTGCGAAGGAGGACGCAGCGGCTGTAACGGCAGAGGACAACCTTGACACTGCCAAGACGCTGCTGAATATCGTCAACGGCAAGCTAATGGCAGCGGCGGACGGCATCGAAGCATCCGGCATGGGCGGCGCAAGCGACGCCTATATGCAGGCGCAGATGATGGCGACATTCACGCTGCCCGCACCGGCGGCGCCGCCAGCAGCCGAAACTCCTGTGACAGGCGACAATTATGTGCCCGCAGCGATGCAGATCATGCTGTTCGTGGCTCTGATGCTGCTCATAGGTGGTGGCGCGATGCTCTACAGGGAGGGCAGGCTCGGAACAAAGGCGTAACGCTCACATAGCACACCCTGGCTCTTAAATTGCAAAGACTCCATCCGCGTCAAGTGGGTGGAGTCTTTGCGCTTTGCGCGACGTGTGCACTTAATCTATTGCGAACAAGCTCCTCGGCAGGATCAGGGCGAACGGAATTAGGATAGGATGGGACGCCGATGGCAAAGATAGGCGACATTGCGCCCGACTTTACTCTGCCGAGTACAGCAGGCGACATTACGCTCAGCACGGTCGCCTCTGACAAGCGAATTGTGCTCGCATTCTACACGGAAGACAAGACTCCGGGCTGCGCGCAGATGTTGAGCGCGCTGCAAGGCGAGTACGACATCATCCAAGAGCTTGACGCCCAGGTCATAGCGATAAGCGCGGACTCGATCGAATCGCACCGCGCGTTCAGCGAGTCCCTCGGCCGATGCTCTTTCCCGCTTGCGAGCGACGCCGACCTGAAGACCGCCGCCGCTTACGGAACTCTAACCGATGACGGCAGAAGCATGGTTCGCGCAGTTTTCGTGCTGGACAAGGGCGGGCGCATCATACACAGCATCCCCTGGTATCAGCCGGGCAATACGGCGCAGTTCTTCGAGATATTCCAGGCGCTCGGACTGGAGTGAGCATGCCCACGCCTGCGCTAATTCGATGGCTGACGCTGTCGTTGCTGTTGATGTTAGTTTTGTTTGCGCAGGCTTGCAGCGATCCCTCTCCGGCAGCGACACCAGTGCCGACTGCAACGCCTACGCCTATCAACCCACAGGCGATCTTAGACGACTGCGGACGGGCGATGTCTGCGCTGAAGTCCTTCCGATTTCGCATTGAACATAGCGATGAGGGCGGCACCCCGCTCGCTCAGGGCATGACACTCACGGAGGCAAGTGGCAGCGTCGCGAATCCTGATAGGCTCGCGCTGGACTTCGTGGGCGTAGCGGGCAGTTTCGCGGTAAAGGGCAGCCTTATCGCTATTGGCGATGAGGTCTATATGACCAATCCACTGTCAGGCGAATGGCATGCGGCGTCTGCTATCAACCCGCTGGAGTTCTTCAATCCCTCGCAGGGCATCGCCGAGATTCTGTCGCAAGTGCAAGATGCCACACTCATATCGCAAGATGCCGCCGAATATCGCATAGGAGGCACATTTACCGCAGATGCGCTGTCGTCCCTATTCGGAGACACTGAGGTGCAGAGCATTGTGGCTGTTACCCTGTCAATCGTCAAGCCGAGCCTGTACCTGACTAAGGCGACGCTGGAGGGGCGCATCACGCCCATGGAAGCGGACGGGATTGTGCGCACAATAACGCTGTCGGAGTTCGACGAGCCGGTAGAAATTGCCGCGCCGGGGAACTAACATCGACGTACAGGATGGCGGGAATGTGGTTCGACACGCTCACCATGTACGGGGTTTGCGATGAGCAATTCACGGGCTAGGTCTTATGCAGCGCTGACGGCGGTATTCGCCGGGGTGTTCGTGGCTGCGGACGACCAGACGGTCGTGGTTACGGTGCTGCCCGAAATAATGCTCGACCTCAAGCTTACGGTCACCGAGCTTGACCACACATCCTGGATTATCACAGGCTACCTGCTTGGCTACGTCGCCGCAATGCCCCTCATCGGCAGGCTCTCTGATATCTGGGGGCATCGCAACGCCTTCATCGGGTCGCTGTTGCTGTTCATGCTCGGCTCGGTAGGCGTCGCGCTGGCAACCGACATCAACTGGCTGATAGGGCTGCGGGTCTTTCAGGCGTTGGGAGCGGGCGCGCTCGTGCCCATCGCAATCGCAATCGTGGGCGATCTGTTTCCGCCTGAACGCCGTGGCACACCGCTGGGTCTGGTAGGCGCTTCAGCCGAGGCGGGCGGCGTCATAGGACCGCTGTGGGGCGGCGTCATCACGAAATATCTCGCGTGGCAGTGGGTATTCTGGCTGAACATCCCTCTATGCGCCATCATCATCGCTCTGACGCTTGTGCTACTGCCGCAAAGCCCGCGTTATCCCGCAAGGATGGACTACATTGGCGGCGCGCTCGTTACGGCAAGCCTCGCCGCACTGACCCTTGGATTAGCGCGAATAGACGACCTCGACGCGCTTATGGCGCTGTGGTTCGCGCTTGCGGCAGTATCGCTTGCCCTGTTCATCGCGCGGCAACGCACCGCTGCAGAGCCTCTGCTTCCTCGCGCGATGTTCCGAGTAAAGGCATTAGTCATGGCAA
Source organism: Dehalococcoidia bacterium (assembly GCA_965221045.1). Lineage (GTDB taxonomy): Bacteria > Chloroflexota > Dehalococcoidia > Lucifugimonadales > JADFKI01 > Bin90. Next base: position 2,098,726 of record OZ244863.1, on the reverse strand, counting down.
ATGCCTCGCACCTGCTCATCGGTGGAGCACTGATAATCGGCATGGTAACTATACCGTTGATGGCGAACACTCTGTTGGGAGAATCGCCACTCGGTGGCGGTCTAATGCTGCTGCGAATGACCGCAGCGATACCGATAGGCGCAGTGCTGGGCGGAATAGCATGCCAGCGCATAGACTATCGTGCGCCCGCGATGCTGGGGCTGCTATTCGCCGCCCTCGGCTTCTGGCTGATGAGCGGGTGGGATCTGAATATCTCGGATCCGTGGCTTACAGTACATCTTGCTACTGCGGGCTTCGGCTTCGGGCTGCTAATTGCCCCCATCGCGCTGGCAGCCACGAACTCTGTGGGCGATGATATGCGTGGCGCAGCAGCAGCTCTGATAACCACAATGCGCGTTATCGGAATGACTCTTGGAATCGCGGCGCTGACGGCTTGGGGAACCGGCAGGTTCGATGCGCTGATAGCAGGCATAGGAGCTCCGTTCGCGCTGCCGGGCGAGACAGCTCAACAGGCCCAGACTCGCATCGCGGAGGTGCAGCAGCAACTCACCGAGGCAGGGCTGACGCTGTTCAGCGACTTCTTCATAGTGGCGGCGGTTCTGTGTCTGGCTGCGTTGCTGCCAACGGCGTTCATGGCTTGGCGTAGAAGGGTTGATGGGGACTAAGAAACGAGGAACGAGACGACAGAATAGATTAGGTTGGCCATCCTCCCTCCGTGCTATAATCCGCAACAACTCAACCTGATTCTACCTGCGGAGGACGACAAATGGGCTGGTCAATTCATCATCCGATTGGGCTGATTCATCACACACCGGCGGCGAGCTATCCGGGTTACACGCTGTTCTCTACCACACAGGGCGGGCATGATGCCTACCTGATCGATATGAACGGCGATGTCGTCCACAGGTGGCATTCGGACGAGGGGATTCACTACGCCTACCTGCTGGACAACGGCAACCTGCTTTGCCGCACATCCCCGCCGGAGGACGCGGGCGGCGTGGAGACTCTGGGTGGCTCGTCCGCCAGCGTGCTGGAACTGGACTGGGACAGCAATGTGGTGTGGGCTTACCGCGACAAGATGCTGCACCACGACTACGAGAGGCTGCCCAATGGCAATACGCTGCTGCTGCTGTGGGAGGCGCTGTCCGACGATCTCGTGGCGCAAGTGCAGGGTGGTTACGATGAAGAATTCGCGCCCGGCATGCAGGGGGATGTGGTGCGCGAGGTTACACCCGACGGCGCGACCGTCTCCGAGTGGCGGTCGTGGGAACACCTGGATGTCAACGAGGATGTAATCTGCCCGCTGGAATCGCGCCGGGAGTGGACGCACGGCAACTCCCTGAATGTTACTTCGGATGGCGATCTGTTGGTCAGCTACCGCCAGACCAGCACCGTGGGCATAGTTGACCGCGCCAGTGGAGCGTTTAAGTGGAAGTGGGGTCCGGGTGAGATTTACCACCAGCATCATCCCACCTGGCTGGGGAGCGGGCGCGTGCTGATTTTCGACAACGGCGGACATCGGCGCGGCGCCAGTCACTCGCGCATCGTCGAAGTTGACCCTGCCACCAACGAAATCCATTGGGAGTATAAGGGCGCGCCGACCATATCATTTTACAGCTACCATATCAGCAGCGCCGAACGCCTTCCCAACGGCAACACGCTCATCTGCGAAGGCGCACCGGGGCGTTTATTCGAGGTTACGCCGCGCGGCGAAGTCGTGTGGGAGTACATCAACCCGCTTTTCGTTTACAGCGAAACGGCGGGCGGGGAGAGAAAGGAATCCTCGAACGCCACTTTCCGCTGCCACCGCTATGGTCCGGACCATCCTGCGCTCTCAGGGCAAGACCTGGACCCTGAACGGTATGCCAGCATGAATCGGCTGATGCGCTGAGATGCCTTTGTGAAGAGTCTCCAGACACCGCCTGCTTATGCCGATAGTAGAGGCACTAATTGGCGCAATCTTGCGAAAGATTCCCGGCTAAACGCATTGGACTAGCGATTAGGCATAGTGATAAACTCAACATAGTCTCTGTATAAACAGGGGCATAGTTGAAAGAAGTGCCTTTACTGCTAATTTAATACGGAAAACCCTGAAAAATATTCTAGGAGGAGTCTTTCATGGCTGAATATGCACATCCTGAATCACTGGTAAGCACCGAGTGGGTGGCGGAGCACGGCGGCGATGACGGCGTGCGCCTCGTCGAGGTCGATGTGGACACGAGCGCATACGACCAAGGACACATCGAGGGCGCAGTAGGCTGGGACTGGACCGAACAACTCCAGGACACTCTCGCGCGTGACATCATCTCCAAGTCGGACATGGAGGAGCTATTGGGCGGCTCCGGCATAAGCAACGACACAACCGTGATTCTTTACGGCGATAACAACAACTGGTTTGCGGCGTGGGCGTTCTGGCAGATGCGGATGTACGGTCACGGGAGCGTGAAGCTGATGGACGGCGGACGCGCCAAGTGGGAGGCCGAGGGACGCCCTCTGACGACTGATGCGGTGTCGCAAGATTCCGTCCGATACATCGCAACAGAGCCGGACAACAGCATCCGAGCGTTCCGCGAGGAAGTGCTGAACGCCGCCTCTAGCGGAAGCTCCTTCTTCGTAGATGTGCGCGCGCCCGAAGAGTTTCGCGGTGAACTGCTCGCGCCCGCAGCCCTGCCGCAAGAGGGCGCACAGCGTGGCGGCCATATCCCCGGCGCTGCGAATGTGCCATGGGCAACTGCGGTCGCTCCGGACGGCGCATTCAAGTCCGCGGACGAGCTTATTGACATCTACGGAAGCAAGGTTGACAACTCCAAGCCAACCATCGCGTATTGCCGCATCGGCGAGCGCTCGTCTCACACTTGGTTCGTGCTGACGCAGCTTCTGGGTCTGGACAATGTCTCCAACTACGACGGCTCGTGGACCGAGTACGGCAGCATAGTGCGCGCGCCAATCGAGCGATAGCACACTACAACTAACGAAGAACACATTGGGCGGCATTGCTTCAAGCGAGCCGCCCTCTGCATATATGGATATTCGCAGGTGAGACATGACACAGGAAGACCTTAGATCGCTGTTTCGCACGGTAGGCGACGGTAGTGGGCTGAGCCAGACGAACACCTACTACGAAGAGGAGCTTGCGCTTGCGTTTCGCAATCGGGGCATGCCTCTCGAAGGGCTGCGCTACGACATCACGCCGACAGGCATGCACTATCTGCTGATACACTTCGACATTCCGGATGCAGACGCAGATACTTGGCGGCTGGATATTGGCGGGCTGGTCGCAAATCCAATCAGCCTGAGCATGGCGGACATCCAGGCGCGCCCAAGCGTTACGATGCCGGTTACGATGGAGTGCGCGGGCAACGGCAGGGCGCGGCTGAACCCGCGTCCGGTGAGCCAGCCATGGCTACTAGAGGCTATCGGCACGGCAGAGTGGACTGGAACGCCGTTGCGCGGCATCCTAGAGGATGCGGGCGTTGATTCGAGCGCGGTCGAGCTTGTGTTCACCGGACGCGACGAGGGCGTGCAGGGCGGAGAGGCTCAGCTCTACCAGCGCAGCCTGACCATCGACGACGCTATGCGCGATGAGGTGATGCTCGCCTATGAGATGAACGGCGCGCCGCTGGAGCCGCAGCACGGCTACCCGATTCGCCTTGTTGTGCCCGGATGGTACGGCATGACGAGCGTGAAGTGGCTTGAGAACATCGAGGCGGTCTCAGAGCCGTTCACCGGCTACCAGATGGAGCAGACATACCGATACAAGAACTCGCCAGACGATCCAGGTGAGCCAGTAAGCACGATGCGGGTGCGCGCGCTAATGATACCGCCGGGCATACCCGACTTCATGACGCGCACGCGCCTTATGGACACGGGCGAAGTTGCGCTCTCTGGCAAGGCTTGGGCAGGCAGGCTTGACGTGACCAAAGTCGAAGTCAGCGCAGACGACGGAATGAGTTGGCAGAAAGCCGAGATTGGCAAGCAGGTGGGGCGCTTCGCGTGGCGCAACTGGTCGTATCGCTGGGATGCCAAGCCGGGCAGGCACTTCCTGTCCGTCCGCGCCACCGACGAAGAAGGCAACATACAGCCCACCGCACAGCCGTGGACGATGCAGGGCATGGGGAATAATCTAGTGCAGCGTGTTGAGGTTATAGTAAGGTAGATGCAATGGCTGCATGCAAAACGAGGGAGGGCGCGATGACTACGGTTATGACAAGGCGGCGGTTCAGCGTCAAGGAATACTACATGATGGCGGAAGCCGGCGTATTCGGCGAAGACGCCCGCGTGGAACTTGTGGACGGAGAGATTGTAGAGATGGCAGCAATCGGGAGTTACCACGCGGGCTGCGTGGATGCACTTAATTACCAGTTCTCCAGGCGAGTTCTTGAAGGTGTCATCGTACGAGTACAAAGTCCTGTGAAGTTGAACGAACTTACCGTATTCCAACCTGACTTGGCGATCCTGCTCCCCAGGGATGACTTCTACACGAACTCGCACCCCACGCCCAAAGATGTGCTGCTAATCATCGAAGTATCTGACAGCAGCGTCGATTACGACCGGAATGTGAAGATCCCGAGGTACGCGCAGGCGGGTGTTCCCGAAGTCTGGCAGGTCAACTTGGTGTACGGGCTTATAGACACATTCAGCGATTTGGACTCGGGGACCGTCAGATACCGCTCCATGCGGCGACTTTCACGCGGGCAGCGGATAGTGCCAACGCTGTTGCCGGACATAACGCTGGAGGTCGGCGAAATCCTGCGTCAGCAGGAATAACGGCGCAGGCAATTGCCCGTTCACACACAACTATGAAATGAATGCAGGAAGAGGCTGATATGACAGACTTGCTACTAAAAGGCGGCGAGGTCATCGACCCGTCGCAGGACATCAGAGCGAAGCTGGATGTCGCGGTTACGGACGGCATCATATCGGCAGTTGCGCCCGACATCGACCCGTCTGGCGCGTCCCGCGTCATCAATGTGGACGGCAACATCGTCATTCCGGGGATGATCGACCTGCACACGCATGTGTACGAGGGCATCAACCAGAACGGTATCAACCCCGACCTCGCGGGCGTGCGCTCAGGCGTAACGACCGTCTTGGACGCTGGCAGCGCAGGCTGCTACACATTCGGCGGATTCCCCAACTATGTCGTGCCGCGAGCGAAGACGAACATCTTCTGCATGCTGCATATTTCGCGCGTGGGCCTGAGCTACCAGCCAGACACCTCGCGCCGCGAAGACATCGACGTCGAAGAAACAGTGAGCGTCATCCAAGCGAACAGGCCACTGATTCAGGGCGTGAAGATTCGCGCCGTCGGACCCGGCGTGCCGCGTATGGGCGTGGAGATGGTGCGGCTGGCGAAGCAGGCTGCGACCGAGGGCGGCGTCCGTCTGATGGTGCATATCGGCGACAGCAGCATCGCGGGCGGCGACGGCAGCGAGCCGACCATCACGCGCCAACTACTGCCCTTACTGGAAGGCGGCGACATCATCACTCACCTGTTCAGCGGCAACCCTGGGCGCATAATCGACAACAGTGGCACGGTCATACCCGAAATACTGGAGGCACAGGCGCGGGGAGTGTTCCTGGACACGGCGCACGGGCGGCAGAACTTCAGCTTCAATGTGGCGAGGGCTGCGCTCGACCAGGGCGTGCGACCGCGCAGTATCAGCACGGATATGACTCCGCCGGGACGTGTGAACACCGTGCATAGCATGACCGAGATGCTGGCTCGCTTCATGGCGCTGGGCTTCTCGCTAGAAGATGCGATACGCATGACGACCGCAAATCCGGCAAGTGCGCTCGGCATGGAGGACACACTTGGCTCGCTGGCAGTGGGCAGGCCCGCCGACATCAGCGTGCTGCGAGAAGAGACGGGCGACTGGCTGTTCAACGACACGGAAGGCAACACGTTGCGCGGCGACAAGGCGCTAGTGCCGGTTGTTACCGTCAAGGACGGCGAGGCATTCTCGCCTGACTGGGGCCCGCGTCCATGGGGCTGGTTGCCGGATTCGGCGTCCTGAAGAGCGTCCACAGCGCTATTCGGCGGGCAGCATTGCCAGCAGTTCGTCCTCGGTCAGCACCTTGACCTCGAGGCGCTCTGCGTCCGCGAGCTTGGAACCGCCGCCCTCGCCTGCCACAAGATAGTTCGTATTCTTACTAACGCTGCCGCTGACCGCGCCGCCGTACTGCTTTATCAGATCCTGTATCTGGGAGCGGCTGAAACGTTCAAGCCTGCCAGTTACCACAAAGCGCATACCGACGAAGGGCTGCTCGGTCGGCACGGCACGGGGTTCATCTTCGAGGCGAACTCCGGCGGCGCGCAGCTTCTCCACGACATTACGATTCGCTTCGTTCTGGAAATACGACACCACGCTCTCGGCGATGCGCGGTCCTATCGTGGGAATGGCGACAAGCGCTTCCTCATCCGCGTTCATCAGGTTGTCGATGGTGGTAAAAGATCGCGCAAGCAACTCTGCAACCTCGCCACCGACGTGCCGAATGCCGAGCGCAACCAGAACGCGCGACAGTGGACGCTGCCTGCTGGCTTCAATGGCAGACAGCAGGTTCGAGACGCTCTTCTCGCGCAGGGTCTCAGGTTCCAGCAGGTGCTTTCTGTCCACATAGAACAGGTCAGACTGCACAGTGATTAGTCCGTTCCTCAAAAACTCCGAGCCTAGATCGGTGAAATCCCATCGCGAGCGCAGCCCGGAGAAATGCGTGAACATTGCCTTCGCGGTGCGCGCGCTGACCCCCTTTAGTTTTCCTTCCTTCAATTCGTCTGCACAGGACAGAGTACCCATATTATTGAACCGCTCGGCTATGATGCCGGCTGACTTCTTGCCCACGGTCGGGATGCCGCTGGCAGCGAGGGCGTCCGCGAATGGGCGGGCCTTTGCGGACTCTATCACATCCAGCAGATTCAGCCGCGCCAAATGTTCCGACTCAATGTAGTAGAGATCGGCAACATCCTTAATCAGCGCCTGCTTTATCAGTAATTCCCCCCACTTGATGCCCATGCCCTCAATGTCCATCGCGCTGCGGCTCACAAAGTGCTCCAGCAGGCGCACAAGCTGAGTGGGACACGATGCGTTGACGCAGTAGGACATCGCCTCGTCTTCTGGGCTGACGACCGGCTCAGAGCAGCTTGGGCAAGACGAAGGCATACGGAACTCGCGCCTATCTTCATAGCGCAGTTTGGTCGGCGCCTTGACACGCCGCCTGCGCCGGAGCCTTCCAATGCGATCATAGGAATAGACGGGCTTGCGGATGAGCTTCCCGAAAAGATTAGCGGCAGGCTTGCGTTCTTTGGCGATTACGCTTACGATCTGCGGGATGACCTCCCCTGCCCTCTCGACGACCACCCAGTCGCCGATGAGCAGATCTTTGCCGCGGATGTAGTCCTCGTTATGCAGCGTAGCCTGCCTGACAGTCGCGCCGGCGATGTTCACAGGTTCCAGCACGGCGTAAGGGTTGATACTGCCAGTCCTGCCCACGTTGACGCGAATGTCCAGCAGCCGGGTTATCTCCTGCACCGCCGGAAACTTATAGGCAACCGCCCAGCGCGGCTCCCTGCCCACGACGCCAAGATGCCGCTGGTAGTCGAGGTTGTCCACCTTCACGACCACACCGTCCGCAGCGGCGTCCAGGTCTTCCTCTGCGTTTTTTACCCAGTGCTTGTAGAAGGCTATCGCCTCTTCGGGCGTCTGTACGCGGCGGCTGTCGGCGCTGACCTTGAAGCCGAGCCGCTTTAGGTATTGAAGCATCTCCCAGTGATAGGCGGGCATGTCGCCGCCCTCAGCGTACCCCAGCGAATAGATGAAGATGTCTAGCGGTCGCTCTGCGGTGCTGCGCGAGTCGAGCTGGCGCAATGAGCCTGCCGCCGTGTTGCGCGGGTTGGCGTATGTCTGCTCGCCACGAGCGGCGCGCTCTTCGTTGAACTTGGCGAACAGCGACTTTGGGAAATAAACCTCGCCGCGCACCTCTAGTCTCTGAGGAACATCATCACTCAGCAGCCGCAACGGAATGCTCTTGATAGTACGCAGGTTGAGCGTCACATCCTCGCCTACCGTGCCGTTGCCGCGAGTCGCGCCGCGCACGAACACGCCGTCCTCGTAGGTGAGTGCCACGGCGAGTCCGTCGTACTTCAACTCGCAGACCATATCGAACGTTTCGCCCTCCAGCAAGTCAGAAACGCGCTGGTGCCAGGCCATGAACTCATCGTCGTTAAATGCGTTGCCAAGGCTGAACATCGGGCGCGGATGCGCCACCTGTGTGAAGCCCTCCGCAGGCGCCGCGCCTACTCGCTGCGTAGGCGAATCGGGCGTTACAAGCTCCGGATGCTCCGCTTCGATGGCACGCAGTTCGCGCATCAGCTCGTCGTACTGCGCGTCACTAATCTCCGGGCTGTCCAGCACGTAGTAGCGATAGTTGTGGTGGTTAAGCTGCTCGCGGAGTTCTGCAACCTGCTGGAAAGCGCTGTCAGGAATGTTGGTGGTTGCCATAAGTTCACCAAGAGGACGTAATAGTCTTACAAGTATAATTCGATGCTAACCAATGCTGACATAGCATTCAAGGCAGATTTGGATTGCAGTGCCGTTGTTCATTGGTCGTCGGCCGAAGCCTAAAAGTGGACGCACCATAACAGGCTAGATATACTCTTAGAACAATCTAAAGTGAGGGATGACATTTTGCCCGAGTCAAAAGAGTTTATGGAGTTCATCGCCAAGTATCCTCCGCTGCTGGCGATTGGAAACACGCCGATGGTCAAGATTGACGCCGATTTGGATATCGGCAATGCGGAGATACATGTGAAGTATGAGCACCTGAACCCGGGCGGCTCCATCAAGGACAGGCCCGTGCTTCGGATGTTGGGCGAGGCTATCCTTTCGGGCGAGTTGACCAAGGAGAAGTCCATCATAGACGCGACTTCGGGCAATGCGGGCATAGCCTACGCGATGATTGGAGCCGTGCTGGGCTACAAGGTTACGCTGGTCATGCCGGAGAACGCGAGCGAAGAGCGCAAGAAGCGTCTCATCGCGCACGGCGCGGAGATTATATTCACCGACCCCATGCTGGGCTACGACGAGGCGCTATACGAGGTGAAGCGGCGCTACGAGAAGTCGCCTGACAAGTATTACTACAGCGACCAGTACAGCAACCCGAACAACCCACAGGCTCACTACGACACCACGGCCGAGGAGATTCTGCGGCAGGCACCGAACATAACGCACTTCGTCGGCGGCGTAGGCACAGGCGGCACCATATCGGGCGTCGGACGGCGGCTGAAGGAGCACAACCCGGACATCAAGGTCATCAGCATCGACCCGCCTGAGTGGCCTGGCGTGGAAGGGCTGAAGCCGCTGAGCGCGGGGCACATCATCCCCGACACCTTCGACTCTTCGGTAGTGGACGAGATGCTTGAAATCGATGTAGATGCCTCTTATGAGATGTCGCACAAGCTGTCGGCCGTCGGCCTGTTCGCTGGGCAGTCGTCGGGCGCTTATGTGCAGGGCGCATACGAGATTGCGCGACGCGACCGCAGCGGGCAAATCGTAACCATCTTCAACGACATCGGCGAGCGCTACTTCAGCACCGGCATGTGGGGGTAGGACAGGACTGTTGTCGATGGAACGAAGAATCATCGGTATCAAAGTCACTCGGCATTTCTCGACTGCACTGGACCACGGGAGGCGCATCATCGTAGCGCCGTAAGGGACGAGAATGGCGCAAGACAGTCAAAATAGACAAATCGCGGCAAGCCAAGGGCTTGGTCACCGCATTGTGAGCGCGTTCGCGCCGTACTGGTTCAAGGTATCGGTCGTGGGAGTGCTCATTTTGGTTACCGCAGGACTGGGCGTCGTAAACCCGTTGCTCATTCGCGTGGTATTCGACTCTGCGCTGTTCTCACCATCAGGCACGCCCGATCTCGACCTGCTCTGGCTGCTCGTGGGCGTGATGGCGGGAATCACGGTGGCGACAGGCGGTCTTGGCATCGTGCAGACGTACCTGACGAACGAAGTGGGACAGCGCGTGATGCGCGACCTGCGCGACAGGCTCTACGAGCACCTGCAGACGCTGTCCATCAGCTTCTTCACGGACACTCGCACCGGCGAGATTCAGTCGCGCGTGGCGAACGACGTGGGCGGCGTGCAGAATGTCGTCTCCAGCACGGTGTCCAATGTGCTCTCCAACAGCGTGATATTCATCAGTACTCTGATTGCGATGTTCATCCTTTCGTGGGAGCTGACGGTAGTGTCCATGTTTACCGTGCCGATATTCGCGTTCATCTCGAAGTTCGTCGGGGCGCGGCGGCGCGCGGCATCAGCCCGTACACAGAGAGCCGCGGCGGAGGTCAGCGCCATAACGCAGGAGACGCTCTCCATTTCGGGCATGATGCTCTCCAAGCTCTTCGGACAGCAGCAGCGCGAGATAGAGCGCTTCCATGAAGAGAACCAGCAGCTTGCCGATCTGACGCTTCAACGGCAGATGACGGGGCGCGCGTTCTTCACCAGCGTCCAGATATTCTTCTCGCTGACGCCGATTCTGATTTACCTCATCGCGGGCTACCTGCTATCGGACAATGCACCTTCAGGGCTGTCGGCGGGCACGATAATCGCCTTCACCACGCTGCAGGCGCGGCTGTTTTTCCCGATTGGTAGCCTGCTGCAGGTCTCGGTCGAACTTCAAGGATCGCTCGCGCTGTTCGAGCGCATATTCGGCTATTTGGACATCAAGCCTGAGATTGTGGACGCTGACGATGCGGTCACGCTCTCGCCCGAAGAGGTCGCAGGCAAGATTACGCTTGAGGATGTGCGCCTGCAATATGGCCTGTCCGCCGAAGAGCGCCTGAACGGTGTGTCTGCAAATGGCACGGGGCGGCTTGCGCTGGACGGTGTGAACCTGGAGATTGCGCCTGGCCAACTCGCGGCGTTCGTCGGACCCAGTGGGGCGGGCAAAACGACGATATCCTATCTGATACCGCGCCTGTACGATGTTACGGAGGGTGCGGTGAAGATTGACGGTGTGGATGTGCGCGACATCCGCTTGGCGTCGCTGGCGCGGCTGATCGGGTATGTGTCGCAGGAGAGCTACCTGTTCCACGCCACCCTGCGCGCGAATCTGATGTACGGCGATCCTGATGCCACCGAGGAGCAGATGCAAGCCGCCGCCAAAGCCGCGTTCATCCACGACCGCATCATGGAGTTCTCCGACGGCTACGACACCATCGTTGGCGAGCGGGGCTACAGACTATCCGGCGGCGAGAGGCAGCGATTGTCCATCGCGCGCGTGATACTGCATGACCCGCGCATCCTGATACTGGATGAGGCCACATCTGCGCTGGATTCGGCGAGCGAGCGGTATGTGCAGGCTGCGCTGGAGCCGCTGATGAAGGACCGCACGACAATTGCCATAGCGCACCGGCTATCCACGATTCTGTCCGCCGACGTGATATTCGCGGTGGACGGCGGGCGCATCGTGGAGCGCGGAACGCACGAAGAACTACTCGTGAACGGCGGGCTCTACGCGAACCTGTACCACGAGCAGTTCGACAGCGGGCGAGTGGAGTGCCACTGCCAGGACGGCATCGTGCTGGTGAACGGCAGAGTCGTAGCGCAGAGGGAGGGCGTGCCTGCGCGGGCGTAGGAAGCCGTAGCCTCAAAAAGACAAAATTCTATGCTGGTGGCGTGCTGACAATCTGTCTATCGAGCGTGTACGTCCTCAATTGGAACAGCGACTGGGGGATACTGAAATAGCTTGCATAGGGATTTGCCCACATCGCCATCTCGCAAGATTCAGGATATGCGATGTGTCCTTTGCATACCAGTACGGCCAGTAAGTCTTTCCTGCGATTCGTAAAAATCCCTTCAGAGTAAGAATGCAACCCTTTTTGAGCACGCAGTTCCCATTGGCGCAAATTATCAAACCGAGGACCTGAATTTAGCGAGTACCCTGTCGAAGGTCCATAAAGCACTTTCTCTATGTCCTCTTTATCAGGCGAGAACGAGTTAGAACTAAAGACTATGATTATGTAGGGTGAAGGTTTTTTTTCTTGCTGAGAGAGAGAAAATCCTTCCAAGTATGACACCTTTTTCTTCAAAGCCTCTTCCAGCCTATTATCCGTATCGTCCATAAACCCAGAAGCGACACCTATGTCGCCATCATACATATATTGCCAAATCTTCCTTTGCTCCTCCGTCTCCTCTGCTTTCAGATAAAGGCACACGGTGAATTGCAAGTCAATGTCAACTTCCTTAAACGTAAAATGTTCCATTACGCAAAGGCTCCCGGGATATGAAGACCTTTGCCATATCAATGCGCTGGGAGATTTGAGGTAAGTTTCTTCCTGCTTACGAACCCATTCAAGAACAGGGCGCACTATCCTCTTAAATGCTACTTGACCTCCACCCTGTCCATAGGATGATCTGTTGCCTTCCGTAGAGAATACTTCTACCACAAAGATGGATGAATCAATGTCCATTACTTTCCGTCTCAAAAGCAGATAGTCGTCTTGTTGCTCTGCTGATTTTGACATAGCTCCGCCGTGCAGCACCGTAACATCCGCTACCACATCTTCGGACAAATTGCGTAACAGAAAATCCGGCGTTTTACCCTGCACTACAGGATGAAACTCAAACTCTAGCCCGTCCAGACTTTCGAAGAGAGAACGAGTGTACAGTTCCGCGGCCGCATCGTATTCTTGCATCCATCCCTTGGAAGACAAACTGCCAACAAATTCCTTGTCCAAAGACATCAGTACTTCTTCGGCGGCATGCCACCTTCGGTAGTCATCGGCCCAATACTTATCTTCCAAGTCCGTATCCGTAAGAAGCATAGCGTATCCTTTAAATGTTCAGATTCCGCAGTTCAAGAACATGCGCCTAAGTAAAGTTGCGGCCCGGCTCGACTATGTTGCCCATAAGAACGGAGAACATGTCGGCGGCACAAGTGGCGTCAGCGATGGAGACCTGCAACGATGTTCTTCCGCTTTCGTTTCATTCTCTTATAGATGTGCCTGCAGAATCAACGAGTTTCAGTATGGCATTGTTTCCGTGAAACAGTAGATATACTTCACCTGCGCTATCGATTGCAAATGACGTCAATAGCCGTGCTCCTGTATGAATTTCATGTGTCTGCCAACCAGATTCGGCGCTGCCCTCCAACGCCCAGATTTTATTGGCGCAGAGGTCGCCGAATAGATATGTACCGTCAAGCCAGGGTATCGCAGAGCCACGATAAACAACTCCACCGATAACCGCGCATCCGCCGGACTCGCCTCCGTGTTCGTATGCGAACACAGGCGCAGTTAAGGATTCAGCATGCTCGGCGCAGTACTCATCAGTGTAATGATGGCACAATTCGCCCTCGAAAATGCCCCAGCCGTAGTTAGCGCCCGGACGGACGATATTCACTTCCTCTTGCCTCTCTCCGCCGACATCGCCGACCCAGAGTGTCGCGGTGTCTGGATCAAAACTCATACGCCATGGATTGCGAAAGCCCCAGGCGAAAATCTCCGGCATAGCGCCGGGTACGCCTATCAAGGGATTATCCGGCGGCACCTTGTAGGGTATTTCTTCTGATATCTCCCGCACATCAATACGGATTATTGAGCCTAAGAGTGTATCCAGTTCTTGCGCTAGTTCAAAGCCGTCGTATCCACCCCCGTCGCCCAGACTGAGATAAAGCATGCCGTCGGGGCCAAAGAGAACGCTGCCGCCGTTGTGGGAGCTCATGGTCGGCTGCGGTATATCCAGTATGACAAGTTCCTCCTCCCGAACTACCACATCGTCGTGCACTGGGAAGCGCGATAATCGCGTCTTGCCCTCGTCTAGCACAGAGTAATAGACATAGAGAAAGGGAAGTTCATCAAAATTGGGCGAAAGCGCCATACCTAGGAGACCATCCTCAGCCCCTTTCTGCTGAGTGGCATCGACTAGATCAAGTAGAGTGTGCTGTCTTCCCTCAGCGATCAAGGTGATCAAACCCGGACGACTCAGCACTGCCATGCCTCCGCCAGGCCAGGGCAGCATGTCTAATGGGCGACCACTGTCCCCCTGAAATCTGGCGCCACTAAACGCCTGCGTAAATCTCAAATCCTCCCAGCGCGGTACTGTGGGGAAATGGGTTGGAGTGTGTGAGACCTGCACGGGCCTGAGCGTAGGTTCAGGAATGGGTGTGACGAGAACGGGCTTGAGCGGAACAGGTGTGTAAGTTGGCTGGGGCGTAGCGGTGGGCGATGCCGTTGCAGGAGATGATTGACTGCTTTCTTGGGACACGGCCTCGGGCGTGCGAGTCGGCACACTCGTGGAGGGAACGGCTGTATGAGTGCTCGTCAGAACTAATTTCGAGAAGGTTGGTGATGCGGAAATGACGGATGTAGGCGAACGCGTCGGGGTTGGCACCTGCAACGAATCCTGATTCCCAAGTGCGCAACCCGTGGCAATCAGAATGTGCGACACGACGGCAAGGATAGCGACCCTATAGAAGTAAGTCATCCTTTCGTTCGCATTAGAACGATCAAGAAACATTGACAAGTCTATTAGGTTTCTGATGCGTGACACGCCGGTCGAAGCTCTACACGCCCTAGTGTTTCGGCAAACATGTGATTTCAGGACATATCAGGATGTGTGCATTGCGCCCGCCTAGACGGGATTACAGGTTACACATCAAGGTTCTTCACCTCAAGCGCATGCGCCTGAATGAAGTTGCGGCGCGGCTCCACTACATTGCCCATAAGAACGGAGAACATGTCGTCGGCGCCAGCGGCGTCAGCGATGTCGACCTGCAAGAGAGTACGCTTCTCCGGGTCCATCGTGGTCTCCCAGAGCTGCTCGGCGTTCATCTCGCCCAGGCCCTTGTAGCGCTGTAAGTAGATGTTGCGCCTCCCGTTGAGCTGCGTCATTATTCCCTCGCGCTCGCCCTCGCTGTATGCGTAGTGCGATTGGCGACCCGAGCTTATCTTGTACAGGGGCGGCTGCGCGATGTAGAGATGCCCGTGCTCGATGAGCGGCTTCATGTGGCGGAAGAAGAAGGTGAGAATCAGCGTGCGAATATGCGAGCCGTCCACATCGGCGTCGGTCATGATGATGATTCGGTGGTATCGTAGCTTGCTGAGGTCGATGTCGTCGTCAAGCCCTGCGCCGATGGCGGTTATCATGGAGCGTATCGCGTCGTGGGCGAGCATCTTGTCGGCGCGCGCCTTCTCCACGTTCAGAATCTTGCCCCATAGCGGCAGAATCGCCTGTGTCCTGCGGTCGCGCCCCATCTTCGCCGTGCCGCCCGCCGAATCGCCCTCCACAAGGTAGATTTCGCAGAACTTCGGGTTCTTTTCGGAGCAGTCGGCGAGCTTGCCGGGCAGACCGCCACCGTCCATCGCGTTCTTGCGGATGATGAGGTCTCGCGCCTTGCGGGCTGCGTCTCGCGCTCGCTGCGCGGTGAGGCACTTCTCTATGATGCGCTTGGCATCCTGTGGATTGTCTTCGAGGTAATACTGGAGTGCCTCGGCGACCACGCTTTCGACCTGCGTCCTGACCTCCGGATTGCCGAGTCGCGTCTTGGTCTGTCCTTCGAACTGCGGCTCCGTGAGCTTCACGCTGATGACCGCCGCCAAACCCTCGCGCGCATCCTCGCCGGCGAGGTTCGGTTCGTTATCCTTAATGAGGTTCTGCTTGCGACCATAGTCGTTGACGATGCGCGTCAGAGCGCTGCGGAAGCCGGTGATGTGCGAGCCCCCGTCGATGGTGTTGATGCAGTTGGCGAAAGAGTGGACGAACTCTGTGAAGCTGTCATTGTACTGCATCGCCACCTCGACGATGGTATTGTCGATCTGCTTTTCCACGTAAATGGGATCAGCGTGGACGACCGCGCGCTTCTGGTTGAGGCTGCGCACGAAGCTGGAAATACCACCCTCGAAATAGTAGGTCACCTCGTTGTTCGGCCAGAGGCTTTCGTGGGCGGGCCAGTCGCTGCGAAATGAAATTTCCAGTCCCTTGTTCAGATATGCCATCTCCTTGAAGCGCTGGCGCAGCACATCGAAGTCGTAGGCGAACTCCTCGAATATCTCGACATCAGGCATGAAGGTGACGGCAGTGCCCGTATTGCGGCGGCTGCCCCTTGGAAGCGACTCGGATGTGAGTTCGGACTGACCACGACCGCGCGAGAAGAATTGCCTGTAAAGCTGACCATCTCGGCTCACCTCGACTTCAAGGCTCTCCGAGAGCGCGTTGACCACGGATGCGCCTACGCCGTGCAGCCCGCCGGAGACGGCATACGCCTTGCCGCCGAACTTGCCGCCCGCATGGAGAGTAGTCATGACCGTTTCCACAGCCGTCATGCCGGTTGCGGGGTGAACATCCACCGGGATGCCACGCCCATCGTCCTCAATCCGCACCGTGCCATCAGACTGGATGTGTATGGAGACACGGGTTGAGAAGCCTGCCATGAACTCGTCCACGCCGTTATCCACAATCTCGTAGATGAGGTGGTGAAGTCCGCGCTGGTCGGTGCTTCCGATGTACATGCCGGGGCGCTTGCGCACGGCTTCCATGCCCTCAAGCACCTGAATATCATCGGCGGTGTACATGTCAACTTCTTTAGCCGTCGCCATATTTTTGCTCCTGAAGATTAGGCTCATGTTGAGCCGAAGACTAGAAATTTACGTAAATTGGTAGGTGCATCCGCAAGCAAGGCGCAAGCGTACAAGACAATGAGTTCGCACGCATAAAACCAATCGAGTGAGGTGCGCCAAAAACGCGATAACGATGGGATAAACACCCAATTACAGTGGACAATAAAAGGCAGATTTCATCAAGGTATTTCTTGTCTTTATTTTACCATTTTTCAATACTGAAATCAAACGTAAAGATACAAATGTTCTTAGATTGAAATAGGAAATCTACTTCTAGTGAACAGCGCGGAAACTAGGGCGTTAGAAGGCGCTCATGCGCGCGTGCGACGATGGGCGAGCGCACTGATGATTTCAAGTCCAACGCGGTTGGCGACCTCCGCAGTGATGGCTGCGGGACCCTCATAGTGAGGCGCGACCTCCACGATGTCGGCGCCAACAAGCTCGACAGACGACACGATAGTTCGCACCGCCTTTAGCAACTGCGCGGAAGTCATACCACCAGGTTCAGGCGTGCCGGTTGCGGGAGCGAACGCTGGGTCAAGAACATCTATGTCCACTGACAGATATATGACCTCGGGGCCGTCGAGCGCCTCGGCTATGGCATCCTCCAGCACAGCTTCGAAGCCGCGCTCCACTATCTCTGCCATCAGGTGCCAGCGCATGCCCTGCTCCCGCATCCAGTCGAATAGAGGGCGATCGGGCCAGTAGCCACGCAGCCCTATCTGAATGAAGTTAGGTCCGGGAATAGCGCCACTCTCCAGCAGACGGCGCATCGGACTTCCATGCGCGATGAGCACGCCGCCATAGCCCGACTCGCCAGTGTCGGCGTGGGCGTCGAAGTGTATCATGCCGACCCTGCCGTAGCCGTGATGTTGTGCGACTGCGGTCGCTGCGGGCAAGGTTATGGAGTGGTCGCCGCCCAGCACGAGCGGAATCGCGCCCGTCTGCAGTGCCTGCATCGTCTTCAGGCGTACCGCCTCATGGCTAAGCTCAAGCGAGCTTGGTGGACATACGGCGTCGCCGAAGTCAACCACCCTAATCTCCTGAGTGGGGTAAAGCTCGTACTCCATGTGGTAGAAAGTATCATTGGGACTGCCTGCATAGCCTGCCTGTCTGATGGCGCGCGGACCGAAGCGTGCTCCCGGGCGGTTCACCACGCCCATATCGACGGGCGCTCCAATGACGGCGACATCAGCCTGCATCTCTGCAAGCTCATCCTGCGAGAGCGCGAGCGGCGAGTGAATGTATGTCGGGATGCCAAGAAAAGCGGGCTGTCGGTCCGGTCCTCGTAGGTCAGGCATTGGTTACCTCAGTCTTTTTACAGATGTGACGGGATAAAGAATTGTTTGTACCTTCATTTTAACTGATTAACTGACTGACGGGATGGACGGATATGCAGGGGCGGCGCATGACTATGTGCTATTCGCATTGGAGAGCGGCAGGTCTTTCATTCTTGCGCCTGCCATTCTATAATCGGCCTACCAGAAGCATTCAGAAGTAAGTGAGGTGAGGCATGGACAGCCTAGAAGCATTTCTCAAGGCATGGGGCAGTTATCCGACAGGCGTGTCTGTTGTCACATCGATAGAGCCGGACGGCAGCGTGCATGGCATGGCGGCGAATGGAATCAACTCGGTGTCGCTTGATCCGTTGCTGGTGCTAGTCTGCGTCGGGCACAACCGCAACTCATATCCGCTCATCAAGGAGGCGGGCCGCTTCGCCATCAACATCCTCAGCCAAGAGCAGCAGGCGATCGCCAGCTACTACGCCGGTCCCGCCGAGGCACGCAACGCCGACTTCGATGTCGCGTTTACCTACACGGATAGCGGCGCGGCTTTCATCGACGGCAGCATCGCGTCCATGGATTGCCGCACGGTGAATGAGCATGTAGAGGGCGACCATACGGTATTCATCGGCGCGGTGGAGCGGATCGATGTGAACGACGGCGAAGCGCTCGCGTACAGCCAAGGGAAGTTCGGGCGCGTAGTTATGGACGACGCATAATCATGGGCTACACTCTGACACAATTGGACGCGATGAGTATCGAAGAGGCGAACGCTCTGTCCTTCGAGGATCGTGACGCCCTTCTGGACTTGATCATCACCGACGGGCGCAAGCAGACCACATCGCTCGATTCATACCGCATCGGGCTGTACGGCGACTACTTCGAGGAAGATCTGCTGCGAATGCTGAAGGTTCGCGCCGTGAAGGTGTTCGTCAGGGGAACCACCCCTTCCGGCTTCGACGGCGAGATTGTCGGCGACACGGACGAAGATCAGTACCGCGCCGCGTTCCGCCATGTGCAGATGTCGCTAGAGGCAGCGGGAACCAGCTACAGCCGCGTGACGACCCTTGTCATCTTCCTGACTGATATGAGCAAGTGGCCGCTGCTGAACGAGGTGTACCGCGAGTTCATCCCCAACCCGCCATGCAGGGCGGTCATCGGCACCACAGGTCTCGCACAACCGCCTCTCAAGATTGAGATTGTGAACTGCATCGCCTACCGAGTCGTGGCGTAGGTTGAAGGTCGCCGTCAACTATCCAAACTGTTGACATTTTTCTCTTTGCGCCTGTTGGCGCACCTCAGATATCGGCGCGGCTTAAACGTATCCCCGGTTGTCGAATATCATTTCGGCGCATCCGCCACAGGAGAGTAGATATGCCCGAGGCAAAGATGGAGTTCGGTTATCATCCCCCATCGGGGGATAGGGGTTTCGAGGTGATTAGACCCCGCGAGTTTCTGTCCGACCTCCACAACGCGCTAGACATCGCGTCGCAGAACTTCGGCTCCTTGTGGATTTCGGACCATTTCTCCTATGACGACGAGTTCCGTATGGAGTGCTGGACGCACTTGACATGGGTTGCGGCAAGATACCCGGGACCCAAACTGGGAACTATCGTGATGTGCAATTCCTTCAGGCAACCGTCGCTGATGGCGAAGATGGCGGCGAGCCTTCAATGGATGAGTTCGGGACGGCTTATTCTGGGTTATGGCGCCGGCTGGTTTGAGCCGGAGTACAGGAGATACGGGTTCGAGTACCCGTCTCCGCGAGAGCGTGTGGAGATGCTGGAAGAGGGTGTGCAAGTGATGAAGGCCATGTGGAGAGACTCTCCTGCTAACTTCAAGGGCAAGCATTACCGCATTGAGGACGCCTTTTGTGAGCCGCGCCCCCAGACACCGCCGACCCTGATGATAGGCGGCGCGGGCGAAAGGCGCACCTTGAGAGTTGTAGCGCGTCATGCCGACTGGTGGAACGACCTTGTACGGCCCCCAGATCAGCTTCGCCACAAGCTGAATGTTCTACAACAACACTGTGAACAAGAGGGGCGCAAGTTCTCCGATATAAGAAAGACTCTGAACGTGCGCGTCTTCATTGACAGGTCGCACCGGAAGGCGATCGAGATGGCAGGAGAGCGGCTTCACGGCGAGCAGCCACCAGTTGCGGGCGATCCTGCGGCAGTGCGCGAGCAGTTTTCGCAGTTAGCCGAGTTAGGATTCGATTTTTCGATCCTGACTTTTCCGCGCTTCCAGGATTTGGAAGATATGAAGCTATTTGTTGATGAGGTTATGCCCGCTTTCAGTTAGCATGAAGCTCGCGTCAGAGTGCGGCTTGCTCATCAACAAAACCGTTCAAGCCTGCCGGTCTCGCTACGCATTGAGATAGGCGAAGCTTGCTGACAGATTATCGAAGACCTGCCCATGCGGCGGAATCTCCATGATTGCAGCGCCCGCGTATTCCTTGTCCTGAAGCGACTTCATCAAGCGCGAGCAGTCCACATCGCCGCTGTCCACCGTAGGAATTGCCGTGCCGCCGCGTGTCTGCTTGAAGTGCGCGATTTTAATCATGTCCACCGGCAGTGCCTCAACCTCTCCTACGGGGTCGCTGTCGGCGTCAATGCGTAGCTGGTTCGTCGGGTCAGGGCAAAGTCCCAGCAATCCGCCCTGCTCGGCAGGCAAGGCGTCTCTAACGGCTTGCACCAGCATCGCAAGGCTGCGGATGGGCTGCCCTGAGTTCTCCATCGAGAGCGTAACCCCTCGCGCGGCGGCCTCCTGCACTAAGGCCGCAATACTCATCGCGGTGTCAGGAATGTCCGCAGGCTTGTCCCACAGCGAATCGAAGCGCGCGGGATCCACCATTCGCAGGTGTGGAGCATCCGGCGACACGGCAACAGCGGCATCCAGCATCGACTGGAACAGCGCGGATTTGGGCTGCGCGTCCTGCGACAAACACGGATACGCCACCGCAAGATTGAACGACATATCGGGATGCTGCGCGACCAGTGCCTTCAGGTTGCCGATGTTCGGTCGCCAGTCATCACCCTCGCCCGTCTCGCAGTCGCCGAGACAAGTCTGCCGCAATTCGATGTGCATCGTGCCGCGCACTGCCGCCTGTCCTACAAGCGATTCGATGCTCTCGCTCTCAAGGTGTTCGCGCCATGAGTTGGTAATCGCTCCGAGTTTCATGGTGAGTTCCTCAGTATGTCAGTCTATCGGTCTGTCGGTTTCTCCCACCCTAATCATCGATGAAGATGAAAGGGCTTTGTTCTTCGACTGCGGTCAAGATGGACGAGATTTCAGGCTTATCCCAACGGAGTTACGACTCGTACTTCCTCCCGAGTTCCTCCTCCCACCGCAGGTAGTTCATCATGTCCGCGTATCCGCGATCGGTGCCCGCAGGCACGATATCGGCTGGTGTCGACATTACGCCAGTAAGCCCCTGTTCTATCCCATGCCCTGCCTGCCGCCATGCGCGCACGCCGCCTTCCAGTACGGCGACATCGGCGTAGTCTTCATCTGCGAGAGTCGCCCCCGCGAAAGTTGAGGCACCGCCGTCAACACAGGTCACGGCTACGGTCGCCGACTTGTCAGGCGCAAAGTCGGCGACCTGCGTCTCAAGCCATCCACGCGGCACCCAGCGAGAGCCGGGGACATGCGCCTCAGCGAACTGCTGGCTCGTGCCCACGAAGATGATGGCAGCTTCGGACGCAGACGGCATCTCGGATGCAGACAGAACACGAACCTTGCTCTGCGCCTCGTCCAGTCCGAGTGGCTGCATCTGAGAATGACCTTGATCCAAAGAATGTCCGGCGCGCTGCCATTCTCCCGTACCGCCATGCACGGCGTACACATCCTTGTGCCCAATCTGCCTATACCACGATGCGGTGATGGCTGCGCGGGCGCGTCCGTCGCAGCAGAAGACGATGGGGCAGTTCTTCACGACCGCTACCTCATCCGAGCGCTGCACCGCTTGGCCACCCGCAAACCAGCGGAAGCCGGGAATGTGCCCTGCTGCATACTCTTCGGAAGTCCGCACATCCACGAGATAGACCGTCTCGTCAGAGCGGCGCGCCATTAGTTCCTGCAAGCTGTCGGCATCCAGGTAGCGAACGCCGTCCTCTTCTGCGAGGCGGTCC
Organism: Dehalococcoidia bacterium; assembly: GCA_965221045.1. Classification (GTDB taxonomy): domain Bacteria; phylum Chloroflexota; class Dehalococcoidia; order Lucifugimonadales; family JADFKI01; genus Bin90. Next base: position 2,076,692 of record OZ244863.1, on the reverse strand, counting down.
GCGTAGGCCTCTGCGGTCGCGATGCCATCCTCTGACACGGAGGGCAGTTCAAGTCGGTCTGCGCCTGATTCCAGCGAGTAGCCTGCCAGCGACCAGCCGGCAGTGCCGTTCTTCAATCCCACGACATTGGGCAAGCCCATGCGCTGCAAAACCCGCGTTCCGATGATGCTGCGTGTGCGTCCCGCGCAGTTTATTACGACCGTAGCATCGTCGCTCAGGTCCTTCGTGATGTCGGTGATTCGTAGCGCAAGCTCGGCCCCTGGCACGCTGCGTCCGCCCGGAATGCAAAGGCGCTGGTACTCTTCAGGAGTGCGCGTGTCCAGAATGACAAGCTCATCGCCGCGATCAATGCGCTCACGCAACTCCACGGCGTCAATCTCAGGCACATGATGCACGACCTCAACCTTCTCCCCGAAGTCCTTGCTCGGAACATTCACGCCCCACTCCGTCGGGTACTCCTGCGTTACCCACAGGTTGATGCCACCGTCCAACACGGACACATAGGAGTAGCCGAGCCGCCCCAGAGTGGCAGCGGCGAAAGTCGCTCTGCGAGCATCATCATCGCACAGCACCACCGGAGTGGCGGCATGCGGCACAGCGGCGGCAATTTGAGCCTCAAGGTCGCGCCGCGAGATCAGGCTCGCGCCGGGAATGTGTGCGTTGTTGAACTCGCCGGCCTCGCGCACATCTATCAGCGCGAACGGAGAATCGCCTTTTAGCAGAGCGTCAAGGGATTGGGGAGAGATTGTCGTAGGCACAGGTCTATACACCTCACTCAGGCAAAGCTTTCAACTGAGATTTGTTACTGGTATTAGCAGTTGCTGAAACTCGTCGTCGCGAAGTGCCTGATTTCGCCAGTCTCTAGATTGTAGCTGCTGCGCTCCAGGCCCCGCAGGTCGTTACCATACACATGAATCTCGACCGTCGGGCGGTCCGTGTGGTTGTCCATCTGGTGAATCTCGTCTACTTTCGGGATGAGCAGCGACACATCGCCCGGCTTAACCACGTTGACGCGGTCACGCTCCAGCACGGCGTAGTCGTCGCGCTCACCATCGTCCATGCGGCGGAAGCGCGTCTCGGTGATGCCGTTGCCGACGACACCAATCATGCCCCAGGTGCAGTGGTCGTGCGGGCCGATGTGGTCGCCAGGACCCCAGACGACCGATGTAACCAGCAAGCCATTGTCGCCGTAGTGCAACAGGTATGTGCCGTGGTTCTTGCCCGGCATCGGAATGCTGTACTCCTCCGGGATCGCATCGCGGTTGTTTATCAGGCGCTCAAGGTGAGACGAGCCGCGGTCGAAGAGTGTTCCTTGGTCAGGCTGCTCATCAACCAGTTGGGACATATCGTAGATGAACTCATCAAGTGCGTATTTAACGGTAGTCATGGTGGTCAATCACCTCTTCTAGAATACGACTAGGATAGCGAAGGCGAGCCGATTAGACAAGCATAGACTAAGGTTCTGTATGCTATAGTGAACTCATGTATCACTGAGTCGAGGGCGAGCGATGGCGACCTCAATCAATTTATCGCGCGAGGACGAAAAGCGTCTTGACTTTCTGGCTTCTCAGACAGGGCGCACGAAGGAGTTTTACCTGCAAGAGATTATCGAGCGTGGTCTTGAAGATCTTGAAGACTATTACTTGGCTGCAGGTGTCCGTGAGCGTGTTCGCCAAGGTCAGGAACAGGTGTACTCTGCTTCCGATGTGAGAAAAGACCTTGGGCTGGACGATTGAGTACACGAACACGGCCCGAAGGCAGTTGAGAAGACTCGATAAAAGTATGGCTCAGCGCATCGTGAATTACATGGAACGCAGGGTCGCGGCATCAAACCAGCCTCGCACTATTGGCAGAGCATTGAGGGGCCCATTAGGGACGCTGTGGCGGTATCGAGTGGGAGATTGTCGAGTCGTGTGCGATGTCCATGACGACGTATTGACGGTACTTGTACTGAGAGTGGGAAGGCGCGACAGCGTATATCGATAAAGAGCACAGGCAAGACACTGCCAAATGCTGCCTAACCTTCACCCCTGACCCAATATATCGCGGTATCCCCATTATCGAACACCTTCTCCAGCGCGCCGACCAATCCGTCCTCGAACTTGTCCATTCCGCCCGGGAAGTAGATGCGCTCCAGATGCCCCAGATACACATACTCGACACCGTACTTCCGCATTAACTCCAGTGCTGCTTCGCTGTCCTGAGTCGAGTAAATCCTCTCCACATCACTGAATCGGCGTCCGACTTCGTAGGCGTATCCCCACCTCTGCTGCTCCTGATGCCATTGCCATCCGATGACGCTCGGCAGTCCCGTGTACATCGCTACGCGCCCGCCCCAGCGATACGACGGCGTAACACCTTCTAGAACAATCGGAGAACCTTCGACATTCATCTGCATCCAGCGAATACCTTCGTAGTCTGAAGCAAGGTCAATCACATCTCCGGATTGCTCCCTGTAAGCAGTACCTTCCATGAATGCCACCCCATTCAGCGTCAGCGGCGTAACATATCCCGCGAACCTGTCACGCAGCCTGTCCTGAGTGCCCAAAACCGGGTATATTGCCGCACTCAGCACCAGCACGGCAAGCGAGACCTTCCACCCCCGTCTGATTGACCCAATACGAGGCAGGAAGCTCCGCTGCGTCCGAAACAGCCGCCAAAGCAAATACGCGGATGCAATGCCCAGCATCACCCACACCTGCAGGTAGAACTTGAAGATGCTGTTCAGGCGGTCTATGTCACCTTCCACGCGCAGGAAGTCCAGCCCGATGACAAGGCACAGCGACACCAGCGCCAGCATCAGCACAAAACCGAGTTGTGCGGCGTCGGGTCTGCCTTTTAGAAGCACACCCACACCAACGACAGCCAGCATCATGACCAGCGCGAAGACAAGAGGCACCGTGCTGCCCACAACCCCCGTGAACGCCGCCGTCAATGCAAGTCCCAGCAGCAATGCGCTGCCAATCAATACGATAAGCCACGGGATGCTGACAGGTTCACCCTCCTCACCATCGAGTATGGCTTGCAGGCGTCCGAACCTGCGCCACAACGCCGCACCCTGCCTGCGAGCGCCTCCCGCAAGTTCATCCACGGCGAAAGTGCCGATGATGAAGACGAACAGTCCCGAAATTGAAAGGAACTGCCACAGTGTCGTTGAGTTAGTTGTGGACTGCACGCTGTTGTAGAAGGTCTCGCCCGCCAGGTGGTACGGCAGGAACGCCGCAAATCCCGCTACCGCCATGAACGCCGCCTTGACGCCCGCCCTGAGCAGCACTATCAATCCAAGGCCGCCATGCGTAATGAACTCGGCAAACAGTATCGCTGCCGCCGCGACTATGAGGTATGTCGGCAGGTCCCAGGTGTTCAGCGGGGCGAGAGAGCCGACTGCGACGCCAAGAATAGCGAGACGCAGCACACCTACATCCATCAGTTTGCTGCGCAGTATGCCGCGAACGTGGGCTGCTTTCCCCGCCAATCGAGAAGTGGATTTTGTTCGATTGGCGGCGGCTAGCACAACCGCGAGCGACAGCCCCACGACAAGCACCGTGAACGGTATCGCCATCATGTGCGCGTGCAGGTCCGCGAACAGGAACGTGAAGAACGGAAACTCGGTGATCTCATGCCCCGGCGGGTCCGGCGGCATCATTCGGCTGCTTCGCCAGAAGTCGAACTCGCCGAAGGGCTGGCCAAGTATCACATTCTTAACGCCATGCCCGACCTGTATCGCGCCGTCCAGATTGCCCAGAACCGTCACAAAGGCGACGCCGACCAAGCCCACAAGGACGGGCGACCAGCGCGGCGCGGTACCAAGAATACCGATGCTATCGTCCAACTTTCGTCCGGCAGACCTCACGAGGTTATAGACGATGCTGTACACACCGCCTGCCGTAAGAGCGAAGAATGTCGGCACGGCGAGGTTGAATGCTGTCGTCGGCACAATGCCGGTCATCCTGATGAGCATCGCCGTGAGGAACTGCCCCCAATAGTAGTAGTTGAGGTAGCCGCCGCCGAACCACGGGTCATACGGCGGCATAATTGTCGACCGCAGCACCGCGTTAAGGTACGCGAAGTCCATAGGCTTCTCCCCACCGCGATAAGGATGCCATAGGTCAGGATTAGCCATTCGCACCAGCACAAACGCGAGGAATGCCGCGATGAATATCAGCTCGGCGACCAGCAGCGTTGCCCAGCGCCGCCGCACAAAGTCGATAATTTCCTTCCATCTGAATACCAAGATGCCAATCGACACCAGAGCCATCATCACAATCGCAAGCGCGATGGAACCGCGAGAGAACGCCATCCATTGCAGGCTTGCAAGCAGCCAGACCACCAGCCCGACGAGCAATATCCCCAGCGCCTTGCCAAGTAGGTACCCTCTATCCGCAAGCGGGCGGAAAACGACGAAAGTCAGGGGCAGCGTGACCAGCGCGATGAGTTCCAGTGCGCCAAGCCAAGCCAGCGCAGGCATACGGTTCGTCCAGCTACCGGGCCGTACGATGTCCGTCCATGTGCCGCCACGCTGCTGTATGGCCGCATCCTCCGCCGAGTACACCAGTCCCAGATCAGGCTCGTCTCCCGATGAACTAGCCTTTGGCGAGGGCGCGCCCTGCTCCATCAGTCGCTGTATCTCCTCCGCGTCTAGCCGCCCCGTATTCTGGAATATCAGCACCTTCGGATGGTCGTACACCGAAAAGCTCTCATCGGCATAGCCCAGATTCAACGCAAGCGGAGCGGGCTCGCGCGCGAGAAACGAGGGTAGAGTAGGCAACCCGGGACGCCCGAGCGTGTCATCCACTAAGCTCACGCCGAACAGCGCGGGATAAGAGGTCCGCACATTTGCCAGCGTATAGCCAAGCCGCTCAGAAAAAAGCAGGCGATAGTATTCGGTCGTGATGGGATAACGCTCAGGCAGGCGCGAAATCGTCCCGTACAAGCGATTGCTGAAGAACACAAGATAGTCCGCGTCGGAGAGCATGTCGGCGATTAACGCGGTCTTGCCCGCTCGGTCATCCTCATACATGGGCAGGTCGAAGATCTCAAAGTCGGAGCGCAGGTTCGGCAGTGACTCCTCCCAGTGCTCCTTAAGCACGAACGCACCATAAGGCGCAACGCGGTTCAGCCATTCGCTCGCCCGCACTCCAGTATGGACGCTGCCATACACGCCGTTGATATATGCGAGTGCGTAGAACGCCGTTGACGCCAGCACCAGGGCAATTAGGACACCCGCCAACGGGCGCAGCGTCTTCCTGTGCGAAGCAGCGCAGTCCCACAGTGCCCACAGCAGACGCGCGCCGAAGAGCGTCAGCAGCGGCGCAATGGGCAGCATATAGCGCATAAATTTCACATGGAACGCGCCTGTAACCAGGAAGTACGGCACCACCCAGCACAGCAGCAGAACTTCGAGCTGTGCGTGCTTGGAGCGCGCCGGCAGCGTGGCTAGCAACGCAAGCAGCGAAATGCCCGCCGCAGCCACTATGGCGATGGTGCTATACGAGACAAGCAGTATCGCCGCGGGCAGCGCCCAGCCAACCACCAGATACGCTATGCCCAGCTTCCAGGGCATGCCTCGCAGCGATATGTACAGCAGCCCCGCCCACGCCGCGATGCCCAGCGGCAAGCCATACCCCCAGACCGCAAGCTGACGTACATGATACCAATACGGTGTCGTGTCCGCATACTGACGAGTGTACGGGTAGTCGCGTATGCCCCGTATCATCTCCGATTGCTCGCTCACATGGCTGAAGAACGTACCCCAGTCCAGCAGCGTGTAGGGTTGCGCGAGCATCAGCGCGATGACCGCAACCGCGCCTCCGCCAACAAGTCCCCATCTTGCGGTTTCGAGTCGCTCCTTAAACCTGTCAGTCGCTTCTTTCCCATTGAGGCCGAAGGCGAACATCAGGTGCGCGATGACGAACGGTGCGACTATCGGTAGTTGGCTCGCTTTAGTCGCAAGCCCAAGTCCGACTAGAGCACCCGCGAGCAGCGAGTCGCGCATCCTGCCTTCACGCGCCACCCTGATCATGAAGTACAACGCGGCGATAGCGAACATCGCTTGGAGTGTATCCACCGCGAAGAAGTGGCTGAGCTGAATGTGTATGACAGCAAGCGCAGTCAGGAGCGCAGCAAGCAAGCCCGTCCTGCGATCGAACGCCAGTGAAGCGATGCCGTACACCACTAGGATGGTTGCGATATCCGCCAAGCCTGACACGGCTCGCCCCAGCACACGAATGTCGTTGACATCATCGCCGAGGAAGGGGCTGCCAACAATTTGGACGACCTTCAGCACATAGAGCGGAAAGCTGCCGTAGTTGAACCAGCGCGGATTCCACGGGCTTAGGTCGGCATCGAGAAGCAGCCCAATCTCGCCAAGGCCGGGCGGTGACACGCCGATCACCCTATCCAGTATTGCGCGCTCGTCAGGGTGCGGCGTGTACGAAAAGCCGTCGTCCCACGACAACCCATAGAAGCGCAGTCCGACCGCAATCGCGAGCACGGCAATCAGCAAGACGCGCCAAGTTACGATGCGGCGTGCGGAGAAAATAAGAGAGTTCGATGGCTGCTTGGTGTCTAAGTGTAGGTTATTGTCGGGAGCGTCCATAGGCATAGTTAGGATGCGCTCTACTAGCGATTGCGGACAACCAGAGTGCCCAGCAGTTTATCATGAAGCGTCTGCATCTTCTCTGCCCTACGGCCAAAGGTAGTCAACCAGCCTTGCGATGCCGAAAGTGGCATCAGACAGGAACCCCACCAACAGCGCCTTGATGACGAACTCGCGCAGGAATGTATAGCCCCAACCGGATGGCTCGCCGTTGTCCTTGATGACGCGGATGCCCACTATCTGCTTGCCCGGCGTCTGTCCTCGCCCCAGCGCGAACAGCCACCAAATTATGTAGCCTATCAGGACTACAAGCACCGCAAGCATCACGGCAGCGCCCACACTGCTAAAGAGCGCTCCAAGTAACCAAAACTCCGAAGAGAATACGAGGCCGAAAACTAAGACCACAATCCCAAGAATCAGCAGAATCAAGGGCAGACCAAACCCCGCGAAGTCCAGCGCCCACGCTCCTGCTCGTTGCCCGTAGGTTGCCAGTACCCAGTCAGGCTCTTGCTGCTGTGTGCCGTCTTCGGGAGTCAAGCTTTGCTGTTGCATCTATCTACCCCCTCACAAGCGAACACGGGGCAGTCCGAGAACCGCCCCATGCCGTCACACGCCACATTAGCCCCAATTGTCCTCTAGTCGACAGCCATCCGCCTATAGCACGTGATAGAGGAGCAGGTGCTCGCGCAACACATCGTTAGCGAAGTCATTCTCCTCGTCGCGCAGGACGGAGTGGATGTGGTTCGCATCGTTCTGGCGATTGTCGTACTCGACGACGAAGTTGCCGCCGTGAATGCGGTAGTAGTGCTTCGTGAAGTGCTCCATGCCACCGCCCCATGCGAAGTAGAAGTCGTCAAGACCCCGCTCGCGCACCGCGGACATCTTATCCTGCGCCACATCGTCACGGATCGTGGAGACATACTCGCTGATGATTGACATCATCATCTCGCGCTGTGACCCGTTCATCTGCGAGCCGGGCAACCCCTCTTCCTGCGGGAAGACGGCGCGGGACGAGTTGTATGTCAGGATGTCGTAGGGCGCTTCCGGATAGATGACCGCGCGCCGCTGCTGCTCGGAACTAAGCCCGTTAACCAGCTCCAGCGCAATGTCCTCCCTGTCGCCGAGGATGCGCTTGCCCTTGTCCGGCCCGTTCAGAACTTCCGCTGGGTTCGAGCCAAAGAAGAACGGCGTGGTCGAGATGACCTTGTCGCCCCAGATGCTGTAATGCAGCGAGACATGGTGTCCCTCTACGCGCCATGCCCAGGGATTCTCAGAGTCGCGCGGGTCGCCGAAGACGGTGAAGTAGTAAAGCTCGGGGTCGCGCCGGAAGCTGATGATGCCGGCGTCCTTCTCGACCTTGCCGAGCGTGGTTTCGAGGTCGATAATCTGCGCCGCCTGCTTGTACGCGCGCTCAGTCAGACCGCTCTCCATGATGGCGTATGCCAGCTTGCGCTGGTTGTCGTCCATGTCGCGCAATGCGAGGCCGTGCCTGTTCAGCGGCGGGTAGTACCAGAAGACGCGCTCGCCGTCCATGTACTCATAGGTGGCTTTGTCCCTCTGATCCGCCGAAAGGCTGTCGAGCCAGCTTGCTGCCGCCTCCGCCATCGCCGCCGTCGCATGCGAGTGCCCATGTCCGTTTGAATGTCCATTCGAATGAGTGTGCTCCGCTGCCATGTGTGCTCCTTTCAATCCAATCACTCTATCGCCATTATGCGCCTTAGTTCTTCGCCTAGTTTATCATCATACTGACAATCGTTTCATCAAGGCCCAACTCTCGTCTTTTCGATGGTCTCAATCAGTCTATATCCGTACATCGAAGCATCTGCGGGCGGCCCATCCCTGCCAGGATAGGCATCGTATCGTTCTATCCTCAGCTTGTATTCGTAGCCTGGTTCGAACTCAAAGCCGTCAATTGAATCGTAGAAGAACTCCCCGTTGACAATCATGCACTTCCTGGGACCTACACCTACGCAGTCCTTCAGCTCAGGCCCGACGGTGACTTCCATGATTTCGGTGTCGCTGCCGCATGCCGTTGCGATTGATCCGATAATAGCGACTATCGCAATAGAGATGCCAACGCGATGCAGGAGCAAATCATGCACGCCTTACGCCTTAGTCAGCCTCTGCAGTGTTCTGAGGTCATCGGGCGGCGTCTCGCCTGAGTTGCTGATGTTCGTGTGCGACACCTCGCCCACATAGATGTTCTTCGCCGAGTCAACGGCGATGCCGTGCGGCGATATAAACTGCCCCACATCCGTTCCATAGCCGTTGCCCAGCCGCGCGAGCGTATTGCCCCGCCTGTCCAGCACGGAGACGCGCGGGCCGATGTTGGGCACGTTGCGCTGCACGCCCATGCCCCATCCCAGTTCGCCCACATAGATATGCTGCTCCGGCGAGATGTAAAGGCCGCAGGGGCGATGCACATTCGGCCACTGCTCCTCGAAGTTGCCGTTGGAGTCGAATATCTGTATGCGGTGATTCTCCCTGTCTGCGACATACACATAACCATCAGCGTCTGTGACGATGTTATGCGCGATGCTGAACTCGCCGGGGTCGGTACCGGGGGCGCCCCACGAGAACAGCAGCTTGCCGTCCGGCGAATACTTATGCACCCGCGAGTTGCCGTAACCGTCGGACACATAGATGTCGCCCGTCTTCGGGTCGGTCGCCGTGTGCGTGCAGCGATTGAACGGGTCGCCGCTGAACAGCGGCGCAGGCTCACCGGGAACGCCTATCGTCATCAGCACCTCGCCGTCCAGCGTGCACTGCCGCACCGTGTGGTCGCCGTCGTCGCTGCAATACAGCGTATTGTCCGGACCCAGGCTGACGCCGTGCGCCCGTGAGAACACACCCTCGCCCCACGACTTCACGAAGTTGCCGCCCTTATCGAACACCATCATCGGGTGCTCGCCGCGATTGAACACATACACATTGTCGTTGCCGTCCACGGCGACCGCGGCGACCTCACGCCACTCATACCCCTCCGGCATCGTCTGCCAATTCGGTTCTACGCGGTACGCGAAATCTCCGCTTCCAAGCATGCAATCATTTGCCATTCTTTCTGTCCTCCTGTGAGGGTCTTAACTTACTATCTTCCGCTCAGGCTACCCTGTTTCATCTTCCACAAGCGCGAGCATTCGCTCCACAAAATGCTGCACCAGAGGACGATTCATATCCAGCTCACTGTCCTCCATAAAGTTGTGATAGAAGTTCGCATGGAACTTTTCCGCAACTCCAAGTCCAAGGCTTATGCGCTCGTCTTCCATCTCATCTGCAAGCCTAAGTGCCACTTGTCGAAGGGCGTAGTGACTTCCGTATTCCCAACCGCGCTCTTGCGCCATTGCCATCACAGAGTGCGCAGCCGCGCCCCAGAGCTTCTCCGAACCTTGCAGCACATCGTCCTCTGCGAAGTAGCCATCGGACTTGGTCAGGAAGTCCTGCGCCGTCTGAATATGTTCATCCTTTATCAATGCAACCGCCCTTGAAGATTCCACTGCCGGGTGCAGTACAATCTGCGACCCTATTCTATTTCTTAGTCCATGCGCCGATTATACACGGATACAAAGATTCCTGAAACGCCGAGATCATGCATCTCAAAGATCAGGATGTGTGCTCGTTAGTACAGCAGGGAGCGCCATTCAGAGTGAAAGAAGGACCTCGCAGCAAGGTGCTGGCCGAGTGCCGCCGTACCCTTTCTTGACCGCATTCTGAGCCAATACCTATAATTGACACCAGCAACCGCATTTCGGTGGCAACCATCCATTGCTTCACACATATTTCCTGTCAGCGCCCGAAAGGTAAACAGATGCCCGAGACCACCAGCACCAGCCACATCGAATCAATACGTGACACCGCCCTAGCCGAACTCGCCGCAGCCGGCACAGCCGAGCAGATCGAGGCGTGGCGTATATCATGGGTCGGACGTCGCGGGCAGCTGACACAGTTCCTGCGTGGTATCCGAGACCTATCTCCGGACGAGCGCCGCAGCGTTGGCGCAGCCGCCAACCGTGCCAAGTCACTGCTAGAGCAGAGCCTGACCGAACATCAGGACGCCATAGCCGGCGCAAAGTCCGAGGCCGAAGACCTCGCCGACGCCATCGACGTAACCCTGCCCGGCTGGCCCGCGCCCATCGGCGGCCTGCACCCCACGACCCAGATGATACGCGAGATATGCGACGCCTTCGGCTCCATGGGCTTCGATGTCGTCGAAGGCCCCGAAGTCGAGTGGGACCTCTATAATTTCGAGATGCTCAACATCCCTAAGGGACACGCCGCCCGCGACATGTGGGCGACCCTGTGGGTTGACCAGCCCGGCGACGATGGCGAATACCCCATGCTCATGCGCACCCAGACATCTCCGATGCAGATTCGCACGATGCAGGAGCGCAAGCCGCCCATCCGCGTCATCGTTCCCGGCAAGTGCTACCGCTACGAAGCCACCGACGCCACCCACGAGTGGCACTTCTATCAGGTCGAGGGCTTGGCAGTTGATAGGGGCATCACATTCGCCGACCTCAAGGGAACCTTGTACGAATTCGCCCGACGCATCTTCGGCGAAGAGCGGCAGGTACGCTTCCGCTGCGACTACTTCCCCTTCGTCGAGCCGGGCGTGGACATGTCCATCTCCAACTTCAAAGACCCGAAGACCGGCAAGCGCCCCATCAACCGCGATGAGGACTGGATAGAAATCCTCGGCGCGGGCATGGTGCATCCCAAAGTCCTAGAAGGCGTCGGCCTGGATCCGCAAATCTACACCGGTTTCGCCTTCGGCATGGGCCCCGAGCGCATCGCAATGCTCAAGTACGGCATAGAAGACATCCGCCTCTTCTACTCCAACGACCTGCGCTTCCTAAGCCAATTCTAGCCGTAGGAATGTTGCGTGGATAACTCGTCGCCAGGGCTGTTCGCACTCGACGATTCTGTCCCCTCTCCCAGAGGGTGAGGGTTAGGGTGAGGGCAAAATCCCTCCCAGCACTTGATGGAGGAAGGTTAGGATTGGGTGTAACGACATTGCCACCTCTAAAGCTGGATGCGACTCTCTGGCACGGCAGAACGGATGTGATAGTCTAGTACCATAGCTTGGTGAATTACTTCGGAGGAGCCGCCGCATTCTCAATCCTAACGGCGGCTCTGGCAACCGAAGCATGGAGGCTGACAATGCTCTGGTCGTAAAGAGTCAGGCACAAGCTCAAGAAAGAAGCGCGCGAAGAAGGCCGCGAAGATCAAGCAAGGGAAGACCGTACTTAGTACGAGCGCGTGCAGGCCGCTCTTAAGCATGGCGAAGACTTCAACGAACCGCCTCCTTGGCAAAAGCGGTAACCATATCTATTTCTTTTTGAGGCATTTAAGTCAAGAGACACCGAAATAGGGGGCAGGCGCTGTGCGCCGTTTGATTCTCACTATTCCTATTTTTGCCGCTATCTCGCTGACAGGCGCGCTGCTTTCCGCGCCGGCGACCGCGCAAGGCGATCCTGTCCCGCACTACGAATCCACTGTAGTGGCGACTGATGACATCGGGAGCAGGAGTGTGCTGTCTTCCGAAGTGCAGCCTGGCGCCTCTCCCCAAGTTCATCCAAGTGTCGCAAAGGCGCAAGGCTCGGGGGATAAGCCTATCTATGCGGAACTGATAGAGAGGGTGGTGGAGTTTGGGCAGCAGATTCTTAAGAGGGCGACGGACATTGCTCCGCCCGCATTCACGCGCCTGGACTGGAAGCTGAAGACTGCCTCGATTCTAATGGCATTCGCGCTGCTGGCGGGAATATATCTGAAACTCAAGGAACGAGCTTGGCCCAAAATCGATTATCCAACATTGAACGCTCCCGTTACCCAACCTCCAAGCGACCTGCCAGCAGCGGCGGTATCCGTGCTGGAAAGCCGCAAAGTCAGCCTCGAGACGTTCCTGGCGGCGCTGCTCGAGATGTGTCAGAAAGACATACTGCAAGTCATCGGTATCAGGGTAACGCCGGGAAGGACCACGGAAGGGGAGAAACATGCCGGTGAATACCAGTACATTTACCAAGGGAAGTACATCTACTGGATAGTCCCGAAGAGCGCTCCGCAATTTGAGTGGGAACGCATAGTGCTCGACTCGATACCCAAACAGCCAATGATGATCGACGCTCTGATAGGCCGGCTGCGTATTGCTCTGGTGGGGCCTCCCGGTTACATCCCCAGCCTGACCCCTGATGCCGTCAGGGGGCCTCCCGGGGCACCCAGTGGCAGGCAGTTGGGGGAACATCTGCGATATCGAGGGCTTTTCAACGATAACCCTGTGCAGGCGATGTCAGACGCGGATAGAGGATCGCTTGCTCGTTTTCTGGGAGCTATTTCGGTCTGCATCGGATTTGGTCTGCTGTCTTATTGGCTGTTGTCCTCTTGGGTGTCTTGGCCCCAGTGGGCGAATCTTGCCAGCAGCGTTGTCGGCGGAATCGTCCTCGGTGTCATCTATGCGGTGGCGGTTGAGCCATCGCGGATAGGACATATCACCCCTACCCGCGCGGGACTCCAGGAGATAAGCCGCTGGTTTGCGCTGAAAGAATCTCTGCCGCAATTCGATCCGTTATCTGACGCCGACCGCTCCGACTCGCTGCTGCCATACGCCATTGCATTAGACGCAGCAGAAAGGTGGTTGCAAGACAATAACCCCGCTCCATTCTGGTTTAACTCCATCAACCTGCAAGAATATACCCTCAATCAGAATGGCGACGACGCCACTGCCAAACCACTCGTGCCATTCGCTATTCGGCGATCAAGCGATGATCAGAATCTGATTCCTGACAATGACGAAAGTTATCACGCTTTTATGTCTGCGGAGGGCTGGGGACTTTCGGGACGGTCTAGCCGGGCGGCGGAAGCGGCGGTGCGCGAGCAAGACAATCCCAGATACAACCCGCCCAGCAGTAGCGGTGGCGGTGGCGGTGGCGACGGTGGTGGCGATGGCGGCGGCGCGTAAGCCGGCACACTGCCAACAACACGATACGGAAAATCCGGATGGCTGAATACATAGACATAAGGAACCCAAATGCGCGTACCCCTATCCTGGCTCAAGAATTACGTCTCAGGAAACTCATGATTCGCTTGAGGCCGAGCGCACAGCCCGCGAAGCCGCCGAGCGGCGCATCCGGGAACTCGAGGCGCAACTGCTCAGGAATCAGAACGGCGACTCATCGTAACCGACTGAGGCTTTATCACTAAATGGCAGAATGGAGGACAGACGCTATGCGACGCTTGCGGCTCACCATTCCGGTTCTGGTTGCCATCTTGCTCACGGGCATGCTATTGCTTCCCGCGACCACGCAAGGCGCTCCTATCCCTTACTACGAATCCATTGGCGTGGCGGCTGATGTCCAGGAGAGCGGGGATGTCTTCTTTGACGAGGCGCGGAACGGTGTCCTTCTCGGGCATCAGCCAATTGTCGCAAAGGCGCAAGACTCGGGGGATAAACCTATCCATGTTCAGCTGATAGAGCGTGTGGCAGCTTTTGCCAAACAGCTTCTCGACAAGGTGCCAACGGGCATTACCTCGGCGTTCACGGGTCCGGATTGGATGCGGAATGTCGCCCTGGTTTTGATAAGCTTCGCCGTACTGTCGGCAATACACTTGAAACTCAAGGAACGATCTTGGCCCAAAATCGATTATCCAACATTGAACGCTCCCGTTACCCAACCTCCAAGCGACCTGCCGGCAGCGGCGGTATCCGTGCTGGAAAGCCGCAAAGTCAGCCTCGAGACGTTCCTGGCGGCGCTGATTGAGATGTGTCAGAAAGATGTACTGCAAGTCGTCGGTATCAGGGTAACGCCGGGACGGACCACGGAAGGAAAGAACTATGCCAGCGAATACGAGCACATTTACCAGGGGAAGTACATCTACTGGTTAGTCTCGAAGAGCGCTCCGCAATTTGAGTGGGAACGCATAGTGCTCAATTCGATACCCAAACAGCCAATGATGATCGACCCTCTGATAGACCGGCTGCATTATGCTCTGGTGGGGCCTCGCGAGACACTCATCGGCGGGCAGTTGGGGGAACATCTGCGATACCGAGGGCTTTTCAACGATAACCCCGTGCAGGCGATGTCAGACGCGGATAGAGAGTCGCTTGCTCATGTTCTGGGAGCTATTTCGGTCTGCATCGGGTCTGGTCTGCTGTTTTATTGGCTGTTGTCCTCTTGGGTGTCTTGGCCCTGGTGGGCGAATCTTGCCAGCAGCGTTGTCGGCGGAATCGTCCTCAGTGTCATCTATGCGGTGGTGGTTGAGCCATCGCGGATAGGACATATCACCCCTACCCGCGCGGGGATCCAGGAGATAAGCCGTTGGCTTGCGCTAAAAGAATCTCTGCCGCAATTCGATCCGTTATCTGACGCCGACCGCTCCGACTCGCTGCTGCCATACGCCATTGCATTCGACGAAGTAGAAAGGTGGTTGCAGGACAATAACCCCGCTCCATCCTGGTTTGACGCTATGAACCTCCGAACCTATGCCTCCGGTGTGAACTACGACAAGATGCCTCCCAAGCCACTCGTGCCATTCGCTTTTCAGCGATCAAACGATGCTCAGAATCTGATTCCTGACAATGACGAGGCTTATCACGCTTTTATGTCTGCGAAGGGCTGGGTACTTTTCGGACGGTCTAGCCAGGCGGCGGAAGCGGCGGTGCGCGAGCAAGACAATCCTAAATACAGTCCGCCCAGCAGCAGCGGCGGTGGCGATGGCGATGGTGGCGGCGGCGATGGTGGTGGCGGCTAGCAAACAGACACGACGTGACCAAACCCTAAAACCGGACGCACAAAACAAACATCAAAGGACCGACCAATCGTAACCAATTAACAACCAAATGACTAACCAAGGAACTCCCCCTATGCGCGTACCCCTATCCTGGCTCAGAAACTACGTCCCCTTCGACCTACCCGCGAACGAACTGGCGCATCAGCTCACCATGGCCGGCAACGAAGTCGGCGATGTCGAGATTGTCGGCGCAGACCTGGACCCTGAGCGCCTCGTAGTAGGCCATGTGCTCAGTGTTGATCCGCACCCCAACGCCGACCGCCTGCGCCTGCCCACCGTTGACATCGGCAACGGCGAGACCGTGACCGTAGTCTGCGGCGCGCCCAATGTCGCCGCGGGACAAAAAATCGCCTTCGCCAAGGAAGGAGCGATGCTAATAGACTCCCGCTCCGGCAAGCCCGCCGCGCTCAAGCCCGCAACCATCCGAGGCGTGCGCTCCTCCGGCATGGTCTGCTCCGTGCTCGAACTCGGGCTTGGCGATGACCACGAAGGCATTCTGGTGCTGGATGATGACGCGCCCGTCGGCGTTCCGCTCATAGAATACCTCGGAGACGCCGTCCTTGACGTAGAGGTTACGCCGAATCGCCCCGACTGCCTCTCAATCCTCGGCATCGCCCACGAGGTCGCCGCCCTCACCGGCGCATCCGTATCCGAACCCGACCTCTCCTACCCAGAGAACGACACGCCCATCGAGTCGCAGGCAGAGGTCGAAATCGCCGACCCCGACCTCTGCTTACGCTACACCGCAACTCTCATACACGGCATCCAGATCGCCGAGTCCCCAAGTTGGATGCAGGACGCCCTCACAAAGGCGGGCTTGCGCCCCATCAACAACATCGTGGACATCACGAACTATGTCATGCTGGAGTACGGTCAGCCCCTCCACGCATTCGACTTCGGCAAGGTGCGAGACAACACCATTATCGTGCGCTCAGCTCGCCCCGACGAGCTGCTGGTAACGCTGGACGGCGCAACCCGCCCCCTGCAGCCGCCTATGCTCGTCATCGCAGACACGCAGGACGCCATCGGACTCGCGGGCGTTATGGGAGGCGCGAACACCGAAATTGACGATATCACGACAACCGTGCTTCTCGAATCCGCCAACTTCCATGCAATCAACACCCGCCGCACCCGCCTGGCGCTACGAATGGACAGCGAGGCATCCTATCGCTTCGAGCGCGGCATCCGCCCCGAGCTTGCGCCCCTTGCCCTGCGCCGCGCAACCCAGCTCATGATTCAGCTCGCAGGCGGCACCGCATCCAAGGGGATTCTGGACATCTACCCCGACCCCACGCCCATGCCCTCAGTACAGATCAGCCGCCAGCGCATCCGGCAGGTCCTCGGCGTGGACTACACCATGCAGCGCGTTCAGCAGACGCTTGAATCGCTCGGCTTAGAGCGCGACCGCGCTCCCGAAAGCATCATGCCCACGATGGACGCCTTCTCTGTCGGCGGCGCGCCCGAAAGCGACAGCGTCATCTGGATGAAGCCCCCATACTGGCGCTCCGACATCACCATCGAAGACGACATCGTCGAGGAACTCGCGCGCATCATCGGCTACGACAGCATCCCCACGACTATGATTTCCACGCCCATACCACACGGACAGCCGCAGGCGCAGCGCGTCCTCCGGGAGCGCGTTAAAGACCTGCTCACATCCGCCGGCATGCGAGAGATCATCTCATACTCCCTCGTCAGCGCAGACATGCTTGAACGTGTCGGCATTGACACCGATGACGCCAGCGCCCTCCGCATCGCCAACCCGATGAGCAGCGAGTTCACCCACTTGCGAACAAGCCTACGCGCCAGCGTCCTCAGCACACTCTCCGCCAATCGCCGCGTCTCGCAGACCGAAGGCATCCGCATATACGAAATCGGCGGCGTCTATCTGCCCAAGAACGAAGCCCGCGATCGCGACCTACCCGATGAGCGCGAGATGCTCGTCGGCGTCCTCTGCGGACCGCGCTTTCCCACATCCTGGAACACCCCACAGGGCGACATGGGCTTCTACGACGGCAAAGGCGTATTGGAATCACTATTCGCAGAACTTCGCGCCGAAGTCCGATATGAGGCTCATAGCAGCGACCCCATCCTGCGGCGCGGCAGGACCGCCCAGATCCTATACGGCAACGCGCCAATCGGCGTCATAGGCGAGGTCAGCAACCCCGCGCTTCAACGCTTCGATATAGACGGCGCTGCTGCCATGTTCGAGATTGATCTTGAGGCGCTCAGAGCCGCGCTCCCCGAAGAAACGCGCCAGCACGCGCCCGCCAACCCCTATCCCGAGGCCTACCGCGACCTCGCGCTCATCGTTGACGCCGAGGTTACGTCCGCGCGCATACAGACAATCATCGAGCGTCATCGCATGGTCGCCCGCAGCATCCCATTCGACATCTACGAAGGCGAAGGCGTCCCCGCAGGCAAGCGCTCGCTCGCATACCGCATCGTCTTCCAGTCCCCGCGCGGCACCCTGACATCTGAGCAGGTGGACGGCTACCAGACCAACATCCTCCAACAGCTCCACCGCGAACTCGGCGTAGAACTGCGTGAAGGGAGCTGATACCCACCACCCATGCCCTACCAAACACTGACCGACATCCGCGTCATCGACGCCACAACCGGCATCGCAGGTCCGTACTGCGGCAAGATGCTCGCGGACTACGGCGCTGAAGTCATCAAGCTCGAACTTCCCGCCGCGCCCGACCATTCGCGCGATGTCGGCGCATTCCCTGACGGCATCCCACACCCCGAAAAGAGCGCCCTATACCTGCACCTCAATGCCGGCAAGAAGGGCATCACACTCGACCCCTCCACAGAAGACGGCAAGCGCATCTTCACCGAACTGGCAAGCCAGAGTGACGTCGTCCTTGAGAGTTTCCGCCCCGGACAGATGGCGGAATGGGGCATCGGCTACCACGACCTGCGCCAGAATCGCAGCGATCTCGTGATGACTTCAGTAACCCCCTATGGGCAATCCGGCCCCCACAAGAACTACCAGTTCACCGAGCTGACCATCTTCGCGGCTGGTGGCGGCATGCACCGCGAAGGATTGCCGGAACGCGAACCGCTTCGCTACGGCGCGGAGATAGCCCAGTATTTCAGCGGCACGACCGCAGCCGCAGCCTCGATGATCGCCCTGTTCGGCGTAGCCACGCACGGCGAAGGCGAGTGGATCGACATCTCAATGCAGGAATGCATGGCAGGCCACCCACACCAGGCCGGACGCCGCGCCCCTTGGATATACGGCAACGAGCCCGACCCCCGCAAGCCGCCGCGCCTAGCCGCCGCAGGCATGCGCGAACCCTACGCGGTCGGCTCATTCCGCTGCAAGGACGGCTATGTAAGCTTCCTGCCGCTCGGCTCGCGCATGTGGCCCCAGCTCGCCCGCATGATCGACCGCGCAGACCTCATAGACAACCCGCGCTACCGCTCCGCAGACGACCGCACCGAGCGCCGCGAAGAGCTTGAAGCCATATTTCAAGCATGGTTCAACGACCAAACCCGCCTGCAGATATTCGCCGCCGGACAGCGCGAGGGCTTGCCCTGCGCGCCCATCATGGAGTCTCACGAGGCACTCGAAAACCCTCACTTCCGCGACCGCAGCTACTTCGTTGACCTCATGCATCCCGATGCCGGCAGCCTCACCTACACCGGCTCGCCATTCCGCCTGTCCGACACGCCCGTCGCGCAAAACACGCCCGCCCCTCGCCTCGGCCAGCACAACGCCGAAATCTACGCCGACCTCCTCAACATTACCTCTCCCAAACTTGCCCAACTGCGCTCAAAAGGTGTAGTTTAGTCCCCGAGATGTTCCCTCTCTCAGTGGGAGAGGGCTAGGGTGAGGGCAAAGATTTCCCCATCCAGTCCATCCATGTCAGCCTCCGGAGATTCGGATATGAAAACCCCACCCCTTCGCGGCATCCGCGCACTTGAACTCGCCGAGATCTGGGCTGGCCCCTTCTGCGGCGTCCTGCTCGGCGACATGGGCGCGGAGGTCATCAAGGTCGAAGCCCTTCAGCGCATCGCCAGAGGCCCCATCAGTCCCGCGCCCAACACAGCCGGCTACCCTGACTACGACCCCGGCGAGCGCCCATGGAATCGGCAGGGCAACTTCAACGCCACCAACCGCAACAAGCTCGGCCTGACTCTAGACCTCACTACCGAGCAGGGCGTCAGCGCCTTCAAGGAACTCGTCGCCATCAGCGACATCGTTTTCACCAACTACGCATTCGGCGTAATGGACAGGCTCGGATTGGGACAGGAAGTCCTTCGCAGGATCAAGCCCGATCTCATCGTGCTCTTCACCCCCGGCTACGGCAACACCGGCCCGTACAGGCAGCACCGCAGCATGGGCATGGCGATAGACGCGATGACCGGCCACTCCGCCCTGCGCGGCTACCCGGACCTCGATCTCTCGCACAACTCGCTCGTGCATCACCCCGACGCCGTAGCCGCCGTAACCGCGACATTCGCCATCACGTCCGCCCTGCACTACCGCGCCCGCACCGGACAGGGACAGTTCATAGACATGTCGCAGGCGGAAGCTTTTATGCCCCACCTCGGCGAGACATTCCTTGAGAATCAGATGACCGGCGCACCCCGCGAGCGGCGCGGCAACAGCCACCCTCAAATGTCCCCGCACGGCTGCTACCCCTGCACAGGCGACGACGCATGGGTAACCATCGCGGCCCGCACCGATGACGAGTGGCACAGATTCTGCGAAGTCATAGCGCAGCCCGACCTCACCGCAGACCCGCGCTTCGCATCCCTTGACGACCGTATCGCCAACCGCGAAGCCCTCAATGCCATCATCAGCGAATGGACGGCGCAGCGCGACCGCAACGACATCGCCGCGCAGTTGCAGGCGCAAGGCATACCGTCTGCGCCCGTTATCGGATGTGGCCCGGACACCTACGATGACCAGCACCTGCAAGCCCGCAATTACTTCCAGCTCGTAACCCACCCCAACGCAGGCACCTACCCCATGAGCGGCCCAGTCTGGAGCACCCTATCCCACACCGCTCCAGATAGCTCGCTCGAAGACGCGCCGCGCCTTCCCGACCGCCACGATCCCGCCCCTGGACTCGGCGAGCACAATCACTACCTGCTCGGCGACCTGCTATGCTACGGCGCCGACACCCTGCACGACCTCGAAAGCGCCAGCATCATCGGCACGGTGCCCATCGAAGGCGCAGACATGGGAGGCGTCCGACGATTCGCCCGTGAGCGCCAAAGCGGCGCGGCCGCGTCGTAGAATGAACTGGATAGTCCTCTCCCTAGCCAGCGCATTCTTCTTTGCGGTCATATCCGCGCTGGACAAGATCCTCATCCAACGCTACATGCCCTCGTTCAGGGTGTTCATCGTACTGGTCGGGCTGTGCCAGTTCGGTCTGGCTATCGTCGCCATGCCGCTCGCGTCCTTCAGTGGATACGGCCTCGATTCGCTGCTCATATCCTTCGCGTCCGGCGTGCTGTCAGGCATCTATCTGGCGATGATGTTCTGGGTAATGCGGACGCAGGACGTCTCCCGGGTCGTCCCCGTAACATCCACGCACACCATATTCGTTGCCATCCTTGCGATGGTGTTCCTGCAGGAAGTCATCCCCGCTCTCGCCTGGGTAGGAATAGTCATAACCATGATCGGGGCTGCACTGATGTCATTAGGTCCCACGATGCGCGAGTCCGAGCGTAGCCAGAACCAGATAATACCCTTCGCGTTGCTTCTAGCAGCCAGCTTCGCTTTTGGCCTCAGCCAGTTCCTCAGCAAGGTCGTCGCGGACGATATAGACATCTGGTCGCTATTCATGTGGCGCGCCGTCGGCATGGGAATCACTTTAGGCGGCTGCCTGTTCAGGCCGCGGATAATGCCCGACCTGATAGGAACCATCCGCTCCCCCGTCCCAATTGGACTGACCGTACTGACCGAGGGTGTGCTGGTGCTGGGCGCGGTATTCCTGACGCTGTGGGCGATCTACTCGGGCCCCGTCTCCCTCGTCGTGACCGTCATGGCTGTGCGCCCACTGTTCGTCTTCATCCTCGGTATAGCGCTCAGTCTGGGCGTCTCCCGCGTACTCGACGAGCCGCTCGAAGGCAAGATCCTAGCCGCCAAGCTCGCCGCCATTGTGCTTACCATAGGCGGAGTAATCGCCGTCTCCATCAACTGAGCTTGCTCCGAACACGCCTTGAGGAATAAACGAATATAGTCTAATATAGTCTATGTTAGTCATCATAGGAGTACCTGCTGTGCGCAGATCAAAGCCCCAGCGTGTATGGACCGTCGTCGAGGCGAAGGCACGCCTCTCCGAAATCCTGCGTCTGTCCGAAACTGAAGGCCCCCAACACATCGGCACCAGAAGGTCTTTCGTAGTCGTGCCCGCACATGTTTGGGCGGAAAAAGAGCCACAGCGCAAGCCGATGGGGAAATGGCTACTCGAAAACATGCCGCGCGGAACGAACCTGGAAGTTCCCTCTGACAGAAGCTCTCGACGCGAGGTTCCATTTATCGCCGATCCAGACGAATGAGCAACTTTCTTCTGGACACGAACGTCGTATCAGAAGTTACGAAAGCGCGCCCTTCCCCGCAAGTTATAGCGTTTCTTGAAGAGCAGGAAGACCTGTGGCTCCCGACCGTAGTGCTGCACGAATTGGAGTTCGGACTGCTTCTGCTCCCTGAAGGGCAAAGACAAGACAGGCTGCGTGCCGCACTATCCGCGTTCATCGCCGCCTACGACGACCGCGTCCTGCCTCTCGATAGCGCAGCCGCGGAATGGGCTGCGCGGTTTCGCGCCCACGCGCGGCGCTCCGGCGAAACACTCGACTTAGGAGTATCCGTGTTAGATGTCAAGCCGATCCGGCCTGATAAGATGGGCAGTCGCTCCCGTACCGTTTCACCCAGGGAGTTCCTCGACGCGCCACGGCGTTTAGCTGCATCAGCAGCTTGCGTGCCACTGCTATCACAGCTACCTTGCCGGGTTTGCCGCGCTCCCGAAGACGCCGATAGAAGTCGCGTAGGTCGCCATCTACCCTGAGCACCACCCAAGCACAGATATACAGCGCCCGTCGCACCGTCCCACGACCGCCTCGAATGGACCGATTGCCACGCTTTTTGCCGCTGTCACGCGACCAGGGAGCAAGCCCCACCAGCGATGTCAACGCCCGTCCGTCCCGCCTGCCAAGTTCGGGCAAATATGCGATAAGTGTAGCCGCGGTCAGCTGTCCCACTCCGGGTACCGTCTGATACAGTTCGACTGTCTCACTGAGACTGGCGCTGCGCTTCAACAACTCCTTGTACTCCTCATCCAACCGCTCTATCTCTCTGTCCAGCCAGCGGATGTGACGCCTGGTCGACTTCCCGACACTCCCGCTTACGCCCTTGTCCAGTCGGTTGCGCTCCCGCACCCACTGCTCGACAAGTTGACGCCGCCTGCTCAGTAACTGCCGCAGCTCCTCACGGTCAGGATCCACATCCGGTTGTGTTGTGTCCGACTCGGAGAACACCACGCCGTAGCGAGACAGCACCTGAGCATCGAGAGGGTCGGTCTTCGCCTCGTATCCGCACGCGCGGGCAAATGCGCGCACCCTGACCGGATGCGCCACTTCTACGCCGATCACCGTCTCCCTCAGCTTGCCTACCACAAGACGCTCATACCCACCGGTGAACTCGCACACCGCCTTGGTCACACCTGCCCGCTCCAGATGCCTGAGCAACCTGCGAATGCCTGTCGCGCTGTTCTCAAAGCGGAGCACGGGACCTTCAGAAACTGACACCTCCAAAGTTGCCTTCGATACATCTATGCCTGCTACGACTATCATAGTCCGACCTCCGTGTGTATTATGCCGTTGTGCTCCACACTTGCAGATGCGGGCCTCGTGCCCTTGTATCCGTTCGGAGCCACAAATGCGGCGGGAGGGGTGTCATACTCCCAAACGGTGCAGCCCGGCGCAGCAGCCTGGCTCACCCAGTCGCTCACGACGCGCCCCTCTCACCCACCTCACAAACTGACACGTTTGCAAGTCAAATACAACATACAAGTCACCCTCATCGCAGGAACGGCGAAAGCGATCGATCTGGTAATTGCCACACGCAACACCAAAGATTTCGACTACCTGGACATCGAAGTCGTCAACCCATGGGAGCACGACTGACACTCGCCCATCACCCCTTAGGTGGCTCCACCAGCACGGTGATGATGTCCGCGTCGTGAAACTGCTGGTGCCGCACCGACGACGCATACGCTCTCAGCAGTTGCAAAGATAGCTCAATCTCCACTACATCATTCGAATCGTGCTGCTGCAACTGCCGCACCCGGCCCTCGATATTTGTCTCGTCTTCCCCGCCGCCAATAAACTCCAGCTCTGCCACCTCACCATCGCTCGACGCCACCACCAGCAGCAGCCGCTCCTCGCCCACCTCCCCGTTCCCCTCAAGGTCCAGCGGAGCAAGCGTCAACAGCGTCTCCTCCCCGACCGCGCTCAGCCTGTTCTTCATAGCCTCGTCCCAGCCCCTGCGCTCCGCAAATCTCGCCATGAACTCGTTCAGTTCCGGCAGCACCTCTATGTCCAGCTTCGACTCAAAGCGCATCCGCCGCGGATTCGTGAGCTCCAGGTACAGTATCATAGCTATCGCGCCGAATCCGCCTGTCGTTATCCCGCTCTTCATCAGCGCGTTCACCACCGCCCCCGGTCAGGCAGATTGAACAACCCAAACTGGAACGCCGCTCCGATCCAGAAGCACACCCCCGCAACCGCCACCTTAATGCCGACACCTGACCGCTATCCCAGCGGCGAATCCGCAATCATCCTATTCAGCACATTCGCCGTAATCGCCTGCGCCATCGGGTTCACCCCAAAAGTCCCAGGGCTGCTCCCTACCGTGACCGAGTTCGTAGCCAGACGCGCCGGTATATGCCCCGGCGGACACGACAACCCCTCCGGCCACCAAATCGTACCCGCGTTGAACACCCAGTTCCCCCGCTCGCACGGATACACTACAGCCGAGTGAGCAGGCTCCTTCGGCTCCTTGAACCCCTGAAACAGCTCGCTGCTCGCCACCACCTCAATCCCCGGAATGTCCGCAGGCGTGCCGTGATATTCCCACCCCACGATGGCCGGAATGCTGTCCCCCTGATTCAGACCCATCCCCTCGAAAATCCAGTGCTGCGGATTCGTAACAGTCCAGTCGCCATACCCCGGCCCGTAGCTTTTCACGCCCATCAGGTCTGCTTCTTCGCCATCGAACAGCCGCTTGCGCGAGAACACCCTGCACGGCGCGGCTCCAACCTCGCTCTCATGAAACTCGATCTCCCAGTACACCGAGTTCCCCGAAAAGAAGCCGATGCTCATACCCGCGTCCCGCGCCGCCACCACATTGTCGAACATCTCCCGCGACCAGTATTCGTCATGCCCCACCGACAGAAACACCTTGCACCTGTCCAGCACCTCAGCGTCCAGGTGCAAGTCCATATTCGAGCAGTAGGCAACATCGTAACCCTGCTCCTCCAGCCAGAACGCCATCGGATGCTCCCATAGCAGGAATTCGCCCGACCCCAGTGAAAGCGGCGCATCCAGCACCTGGCAATATTTCGCGTATGGTCGGTCGAAGCTCGCCCTCACTTCCGTACCCTGGTACCATACATTCGGCGTACCGTCCGTGTATATCGAATCGTTCCCCGGCCACTTGTTGTACGCCTGCCATGTGATGTCGCTCATCTGGAAAAGCAGGTCCGCCTTGCGCCGCGACTTCACCACGAAAGTCACATAGCTCTGCACACCATAATGTTCCGCGCGAGATAGCTTCGCCAGATATACGCCACTCTCCCAGTCGTCCGGTATCGTCAGGCTCGCGCTCACCTCCCAAGTACATTCGCGCAGCCGCTGAACCGACATCGTCGGCACAGGCTGAGTCCTGCCTTGAAGCGGTCCCAATTGCCCCAAGTGCCTGCCGCCCTGTCCGCCGTACCATCCGAGCCGATAGAAATCGATCGTGAACTCCCCCTCCGGCTCCATGCTCACCATAATGTCGATAGACTCGCCCGGATACACGCTCGTCTTCGACGCATACCCCTGTATCGCCGACGAAGTCAGGTGTCTCACCAGCGGAAAAGACGCCAGCGTAACAGGATCGTCGAACCGCACATTCCGCAGTTGCCACTCAAGCGTTCCAGCCCTGCGGTTCTCCTCCACCGTCGCATTGTCCTTCGTATTGCTGCCTTCTCTCATAATGCCCTCATTTCGTACTGACGTGGGATGATGCCACAGCCCGGCATGAAGTTATCACAAGCCTCACCGACATGAAACGCACCTCGTTGTGGCTTGATTGAATTCAGTTGATTACCCCGCGCAGCAAGCAGGACATCAGGCATTGAATAGCGCGGCTTTACAGCGTATCTTATGGACACAAGCCGCCATCGCAAAAGACAATACGGGCGGCCAATGGGCGCGAGAGCCATAGGAGGGCATCACATGGCAGCGAATCAAGAAGGACGAATACTATCCCTGCATGTTTGCGTGGGACACCTTGAGCCGATGAAGGACGCCGACATCGTAGAAGTGATTACAGGTTTCGGCATAGAGGGCGACCGACATGCCTCGGAGCACCCGTCACGCAGGAGACGGCAGGTGCTGCTGATGGACAAGGAGACGCTGGACTCCTTCGAGCTGGAGCAGGGGCAGATACGCGAGAATATCACCACAGCAGGCATAGACCTCGCATCGCTGCCGTCGGGTCAGCAGCTCTCGGTAGGCGATGATGTCGTGCTGGAGATTACGGGCGACTGCGAGCCCTGCGCTTTCATTGAGGGCATACGCGATGGGCTGCGCGCGGAGATGGAGGGCAAGCGCGGCATGCTCACCTATGTCATCAGCGGCGGCTCGGTAAAGGTCGGCGACGCCGTGAGGCCGGTGTAGCCAACAGCGCGGACTCGGACGGACGCATCAACAAAGGACTTGAAAATGCTTCTCAGAATGCACCACACCGGCTTTGTCGTGAGCGACCTCGATGTCGCCGTGCGCTTCTACGAGGATGTCGTGGGACTAACACTGATAGGCAGGCGCGAGCGCGACGGCGGACCAATATCGCAGATTCTCGGCTACGAGAACACTCACATCAAGATTGCGGAGTTCTTCTACGGGGACGGCGAACAGGGCACAGGACACCAGATCGAACTAATCGAGTACGTCCATCCTCCCGGCAGCGACGCCCACATCAAGGAGCGCAACTCGTTCGGCGCGTCCCACATCGCCTTCGAGGTGGATAACATATTCGAGGCTTACGAGCGCCTCATCGCAAACGGCGCACAGAAGCTGAATCCGCCCATCGAGATTGTTGAGGGCAAGAAGGGCTGCTACCTGCAAGACCCCGACGGCAACTGGGTTGAGCTCCTGGAGTTGGGTTGATCGGTTGGTAAGTAAGTGGATTCGCCAGCATGTCGACTCATAAGTAGGCTCGAATGTGTAGGCAATCGTACCTCACATCTGAGGGAGGGCAACTTTTTCGTTGCCGCTATGGATTGGTAGGTTCGCTCTTCCCCACGAATGACGGTTCGATTGGCGACCGCAGTGAATACCTAAACTCTTAACCCCTTGCGGCATGGCAGTCTAGCGAATAAGATTAATGTCACTATGGCAGACCCAAAGTTGGAATTCACCAATCTTAATAGGCTGACTCCCGACTCAGTCGGAGAGCCGGGCCAGCGCACCTTTCGCATCCTGGCGGACAGTGACAGTAGCAGTGCTGTACTGTGGCTTGAGAAAGAGCATCTCGTCGAGCTTGCCTTGGGTATTCAGCAGCTTATGTCCAACCTTCCCGAAAACGCCGGAAAGGACGGATTCATCCCAGCTGATCGCGAGGCTCCGGGCCTCACGCGGCTGGAGTTCAAAATTGGAAAGCTCGCCCTTGGGCACGACGGCAACAACGGCATGTTCCTCATAGACGCCTACGACCCTGAGGACGCCAACGAAGAGGCGGCAACCGTCCGAATCTGGATGGACCGCGAGCAGTTGGAGAATTTCTCTGAGGAAGCTCTCCAGGTATGCGCGGCAGGCAGGCCGATATGCCCACTCTGCGACAGGCCGATAGACCCCTCCGGTCACGCCTGCCCCCGTGTCAACGGCCACGCCAAGATAAGCGGGCTTGACTAGACGCCTTCCCCCTCTGAACTAGGCATTTCCCCTGCCCTGTTCACTGAGGAGGCAATTCGCCCTGCTCATCAGAGCAGCAATGTGATTGATACTACACCTTGCCTTCCAGACGACGAAGACGCAGATACCAAAGTCAACCCCAGAACTCGGATGCCGTCCCTATTCAGATGTCAGAGGCGGACGCCATCCCTTTGCTGGAATCTGCTGAGGTCATCGGCGGCTACCGCATGCCCTATGGCTCCAATTACACCTTCATGGTCCATCTGGACGCCGGTGAGGGCAAGTGCATCCGCGCTATCTACAAGCCGCGTGACGGCGAGCGTCCACTCTACGACTACCCCAGCGGCACGCTCTACCAGAGAGAACGCGCCACATTTGTCCTCAGCCGCGCGCTCGGCTGGCCCAAAGTGCCGTACACGCTGGTTCGAGAGGGACCTTATGGGATCGGCTCGATGCAGATGTACATAGACTGCGACCCGGACATCACATACTTCAGCCTTATCGAGGAGAACGCCGAAGAATTAGCAAAATTCGCGGTGTTCGACCTGGTGGTGAACAACGGCGACCGGAAGGCGGGACACTGCCTTCGGGACGACGCGGGCGACATCTGGAGCATCGACCACGGGCTGACCTTCCACCCGCAATTCAAACTGCGTACCGTGATGGTGGAATTCTGGGGCAAGCCGATCCCCGAAGGGCTCACCAGCGATCTGGAAGATCTGCTTGCCGCGCTGCAGTCCCCTACCGAGAACCTGCCCTACATCTTAGGCGAGTTGATTGACACCAGAGAGATGCACGCGCTCATGCAGCGGCTGGAAATCATCCTCAAACAGGGCAATCTACCCGTGCTTGACCCTTACCGCAATGTTCCGTGGCCTTGGGTATAAAGGTACAGAGGAACCACGGACTGGTTGGTTAGGCAGGATGGTTAGGTGTGGCGCAGATATCGCTCCATCTCGCAGGAGAACCAGAGCGCCATCGCGCCGCCGCGTTCGTCCCAGCCGAATATAGCGGGCCTGTCAAGATAATCACGCGTGCTCGTCTGCACACCCGTACCTGTGCAGACATCAACCAGCCCGCCCTCATCGTCTATGCGCTCAGACACGCCTTGCCACGCAAGCATGAGCGAGTCCGCATAGGAGTCGTCAAG
Organism: Dehalococcoidia bacterium; assembly: GCA_965221045.1. Classification (GTDB taxonomy): domain Bacteria; phylum Chloroflexota; class Dehalococcoidia; order Lucifugimonadales; family JADFKI01; genus Bin90. Next base: position 2,048,025 of record OZ244863.1, on the reverse strand, counting down.
CCAGCCGAGGCGCATGCCGCGCGCCATCGCATAGCCAATCATGCAGGTGACGGTCATCTCCTGATACGAGCCGGGGAAGTCAATGATCTCGCTCCACATGCCCGACGGCTGCTGGTAGTCGCGCAGCGCAGTCAGATGCCGAGTGTGCTGCTCGACAAGCGCATCGCGGTCGGAATGCTCCTCAGGCAAGTAGGTCAGCGTCTCCGTATAGCCGAGCGCAGCAAAGCCGTTGCCCCTGCCCCAAAACCACGCAGCGTTGTCACAGTGCCAGAACAATCCGTTGTCCTGCTGAACTTCCGCATCCAGCAAAAAGCGCGTCTGTATGTCCAGGTAGCTCGTATCGCCCGTCACCGCTTGCGCCCTGCCAAGTACCGCCCCACCGAAGAACATATCCTCCACGCGGTAGTCGCCGTCTGAAGCAGGCGGAATGCCACCCGCCCTCGCTGGACGAAAGCGCTCGTCCGCAGCCCGAATCATCAGGTCGTTATAGCTGGCGTTGCCCGTAGCCTCAGCAAGCTCGTCGGCATATACGAGGCCCGCGAGATTTGCACCGCCGCTGTCCTCGCCAAACACCTCCGTTATCGAGCTGACGGCATAGCCCTTGACCATGCGCTCGATGTCCTCGACAGGGCTTTCGCCCTCCGGATCAAGCTCATGGAGCCGAAGCCTGCCGCTGAGAGCAACGCCTTGCGTGTATATCACAGGGTTGAGCTTGTGACCGTAAGCCGCTGCGAGAATGCGCGCCGCCTCAATCGGGGTGCGGTTACGCCGCCTGTCCAATACCCGGCGCGCGGGCGAAGACAGCAGCACCGATTCCTGCGCCAGAATACGCCACAATTTGCTCACTTCGCTCTCAACCGCATCTATAGGGCAGGTCAGTATGAGATCAGGTATGGGAGCGAGGTTATTGGGGCTCCTGTTCGATAGCGCGCTTACCAATGAACTATCGGCAGTCATAGGATAAGCGTTGAGAGCATTGGCGACACGCTCAATTGGCCCCGTATATTCCCATCGTACGCCGTATGCTTCGCGGACTTCCAACACCACGTCAGGCGCCTGAAAACAAATCCATCGCCACAGGTAGCGAGCCTCAGGGTTGTTCGGGTCGTCATAGTAATCGCCTTCAGGCGGATACCCTTCTGCAGGATTTCCGCCCGCGCCGTTGCTCGGAAGCGTACCTTGCGCCAGACCGTCAGGGTTCGCGCAGGGTATCCCACTAAGTGCTACATCACGCTCAAGAGACTCCCCCGTGCTCGCGTAAGATTCCAGCACGCGAAATCCGTTTTCAACACCCTCGTCCCCACCGGTCAACCCACTCACGAGCAGCACACGGGTGCGGCTGGTATCCGCAACATAAGCGTCAGAGTGGATCAGCGCCGGTATCTGCGTTTCGGAGCGTGTAACACCGCAGGCGTCCAGCGTCCAAAAATCGGCGTGTTCGCTTGCGAGCGATTGAATTCTTTCAGCAAGGTTCATCTAACTACTCCCTAAACACGGACAAGAGCATCCAATCAGAGCGCGGCAAACCTGAGTATGTCCTGCCCAAGCCGCGTCTCTTAGTATTTCTCTCTATCCCATCAATCCCTGTGGCTGTCTTCGGCGGCTGGCAGCCGGTTGATAAGCGCTGCGAGGAAACCTGCGCCGAAGCCGTTGTCTATGTTCACAACACCGATGCCTGTGGCGCAGCTATTGAGCATCGCAAGAAGCGCGGCAAGTCCGTCGAAACTCGCACCGTATCCCACGCTTGTCGGCACGGCGATAACCGGCACCTGCACCAGCCCCCCCACTACGGACGGCAGCGCGCCTTCCATGCCTGCCACGGCCACGACCACGCGTGCGCGCTGCAATGAGGGCATCTGAGCCAGCAAGCGGTGTAAGCCTGCTACACCCACATCGAAGACACGCTCCACTTCGCAGCCCATGATCTCCGCGGTTACTACAGCCTCGCTAGCCACCGGGAGATCCGCCGTGCCTGCGCAAACGACAAGAACACCGGATGTCTGCTTGCGCTCGGATTGCGGACGGCGGTCAACGACGATACAGCGCGCCATCTCCTCATAGCGGGCTTGTGGCACTTTCTCTGCCACGGCATCATACGCCTGCTGAGACGCTCGCGTTACAAGCAGGCGGTCTGAGTGCTGCAACAAAGCTTCGGATATGGACACTATATGCTCAGGCGTCTTGCCTTGACCGAATATGACCTCCGGGAAGCCTTTCCGCAAGGCGCGATGGTGGTCAACCTTGGCGAATTCCAGGTCTTCAAAGGGCAGGTCCACAAGGCGCGAGATGACATCATCCTCACTGATGCCGTCCGACTTGAAATCCCGCAGCATGGCGCGCAGGCGCGTCTCGTCTATGGTCGTCCTCCATTTGAAGTCCGCCCTCTGGAAAGTTCAGGAACGAACGGATAACTCGCAGCATATGCCCCACGCATTATAATGCGCGCGCCGACTTTGCGTAAAGATTAGGCGCTCTTCCCTCGCCACCCGCGAAGTCGCGCTCGACCTCAATCCACAGTTCTTCCACGCCTCTGAGCACGACCTGTTCGCGGTACTCTGGCTCTGATACCAATCTGATAGACGAGAAGCGGTCGAGAAGCGCGGAAAATGCAATGCGCGCTTCCATTATTGCGAGCGGCGCCCCCAGGCAGTGGTGAATGCCGCGTCCGAAGGCTATGTGGCTCTTCTCGCTTCGTCCGATGTCGAGCGTATTGGGGTTTGTGAACATCGACGGATCGCGATTCGCAGCTCCGATAGCGCAGATGACTCGCTGCCCCGCGCGGATGCGGTGTCCTGCCACCTCCACATCATTATGCACAGTGCGTCCGTCTAACTGAACGGGGCTATCGTATCTCAGAAGATCATCAATTGCCGAATCGAGCATGTCAGGGTTCTCTCGGAGCATCTGAAGCTGCTCCGGGTTCTTCAGCAGGGCACGCATTCCGTTGCCGATGAGATTGCGCGTGGTCTCGTTGCCGGCAACGAGCAGCAGCATGAGTGTACTCAGCAGTTCCTCGTGCGTAAGTCTGTCGCCCTCATCCTCGGCATTCAGCAGAGCGGTGATCACATCGTCTTGCGGTTTAAGCCGCCGTTGTTCGATTATGTCCTCAAAATACTCATAGAGTTCATCCGAGGCGCGCTCTACTCTTCGAATCTGCTCATCGCGCAGCGAGGGCTCGATCGTGAGCGCGATGTCGTTCGACCAGTGCTTAAATCTGTCCATGTCTTCCGCCGGGACGCCGAGCATCTCGGCAATCACTGTTACCGGCATCGGAAAAGCAAATCCAGCGATAAGGTCGAACCTGTCTTTGCCATCGAGGTCATCCAAGAGATCATCGACAATGCGTTGGACTCTAGGATGAAGTTCGGCTACAGACCTCGGCGTGAAGGCCTTAGAGACGAGGGATCTCAGCCGCGTGTGGTCAGGCGGATCGTGGTGGAGCATGCTCCTGTACTCGTCCTCTCGCCCATCGTTCTTAAAAAAACGCTTATGGTCACGCAGCACCGTGTCCACATCTTCGTATCGCGTCAACACCCAAGCGTTAATCAGTCGCATCCTGTGAACGAGGTCCTTGGCGCGCAGAAGATCGTAAGTGTCGTAAGGGTTGTTCTTGATGCTGGCGGAAGTTGGATCGTAGTTGACGCCCGACTCCATCCGCTCCCATGCAAGCAGCGCAGGAGCCAGTGCAGGCCTAAGGGCCCTTTTTACAGCCCTGGGAACAATTGCCACGACGAAAATCTCCAAGCCAAAATGTCAGCCTCAGTATAGCACGGGCAGATAGGCAAACTCCCTGGAAACCACAGGCACGCCGACAAAGGGGTATGTCATCCAAGTCGAACACCAAGGTTAACCACAGGCGAAATGATGAAGCGTAACCTCACCGCAACCAAATTGACACTTCGCTGAAGCCGATGCTACGATAAAGCCATCTCCTAGCTCAGCCTTGGGAGGGCGATTTGCCTGAACAATACGCGGTGAACTGGACTGCGGTGCTTATCGTGGCAGGTGTCGGCGCGGCTGCAGTCATCGGCATGTTCGTCGCGTCATACATCATCGCCCCCAAACGCCCGTCAGCAATGAAGGACATCCCTTACGAGTGCGGCATCGAGCCTGCGCCCTTCCGCTGGTCGCAAATTCAGATTCGCTACTATGTGTTCGCCATCCTGTTCCTGATCTTCGATGTGGAGGCGGTATTCCTCTTCCCCTGGGCAATTGTCTTCCTTGATACCATCCCGGCCGTCTTCTACGAGATGCTCATATTCATCGCAATCCTGTTCTTCGGAGTCGTCTATGGCTGGCGCAAGGGGGTGCTTCATTGGAGATAAAGCCGGACATAAAGCCACCAGGGGAGATGAAGCCGCTCGGCATCGGCTACGAACCCGGCAAGGGCAACTCGCCGGCTGACAGCGTACTCCATCGTGCGTTGCCCAACGCCGTCGTCGCCAAGTCAGACGAGCTATTCGCACTCGCGCGCAAGTCCTCGCTGTGGACGCTCTCATTCGGTCTCGCTTGCTGCGCCATCGAGATGATAAGCGCTCACATGTCGCACCACGACCTGGACCGCTTCGGCATCGTTACATGGCCATCGCCACGACAGGCAGATGTGATGATTGTCGCCGGCACCGTTGTCAAGAAGATGGCAGACCCCATCAAGCTGCTGTACGAGCAGATGCCGGACCCAAAGTGGGTAATCGCTATGGGAAGCTGCGCCACCAACGGCGGTCCCTACTACCGCTCATATTCAGTCGTGATGGGTGTTGACCACCTTATTCCGGTCGATGTATATGTGCCCGGCTGCCCGCCGCGACCGGAGGCGCTGATGTACGGACTGATGCAGCTCCAGGAGAAGATCCAGCAGGACGCCAAGCAGGGCAGCACCGAATAGCATCCCCTTGATCCTGTCCATCCCTGTTAGCCCATGAGCCAGCACTGGCAGGTGACTCTAGATGACTACCCCAACCGATCGTCCCCGCCGCCAGCGCCGCGAGCATGTTATACCCACCGCTCCGGTCGCGCTCGATGCGCGCGGCGAGGCGCTGTCCGAGCTGCTCACGCAGGTGTTCGCCGAATTCGATGTGCAGGTAGCCGCCGCCGTTGACGAAGTAACCCTCACCACGCAGCCGCAGGACGTTACCGTAATATGCCGCATCGCCCGCGAGCACCCCAACATAGACTGCGGCTACCTGCGATGCCTGTCGGTCGTGGACTATGTGGAGCGGCTTGAAGTCAACTACCACCTGTTCTCGCTGGACAAGCGGCACAAGTTCGTCGTGAAGACGAACGTCTCTCCGGACGAGCCGACTGTGCCCTCCATCGTGTCCGTCTGGCGCGGCGCAAACTGGTTCGAGCGCGAGGCGCACGACCTATTCGGCGTAGTCTTCGACGGCCACCCCGACCTATCCCCGCTGCTCCTCTACGACGGCTTCGAGGGCTTTCCCGGCCGCAAGAGCTTCCCCTTCCACGACTACGACGAGTGGTAGAATGATGAGTATGAATTTATAAGGGATAATTCTAAAAGCAGGTAAGCTATGGTCGAGCAGAAGCAGAAGAGCTACACGACAACGACGCCTATGGGGCATGAAATCAACGTCATCCCCATGTCCAAGGATGACGTTGAGCGGGAAATTGCAGAGTTCGAGGCGAAGCACGGCATGACTTCGGCGGAGTTCGCCGCAAAGTGGAACCGGGGCGAATTAGACTGTGCTGTGATGGACTACTTCGAGTGGGAAGGATATTGCGACTATATGGCGGAGGAGCACGACGTCAGAGAGTTGAAGATCAATCATCACAATGTTCAAGAACTGAGAATTGATTGAATCGCAAGAGCTTGACCCGCTTCTAAGAAATTTCTTTCATAGATCGCTCGACATCCTCTCTTCAGTAGGCAGCGAAGCCTTAGTGGAGTTGACCATCAGACCATTGAGAAGGTCAGTCGCAACACTGCGAGCTACATTGAGATTCAAAGAATCCAGTCATCTGTTTGTTTGGATGAGGCGGGGGTATTCAGCGACGAACCATGGTTGCTGAGATACTCGTTCCACTACATGACCAACGAGGGTACTACCATATTTCGATACGACAACAGCGATCATCACCGGGGATTGGAACACCACACTCACCATAAGCACGAAGGCGCAAACGAGCGCGTAATTGACTTCCCGCAGCCCAGCATCAGAGCGATAAGGGACGAGATAGTAGCTTATCTGAATAACCTGAGCCGCTCGTAAGACTGATTCCCAAAACACTGGGACACCGTCCAACCACACTATGCAAGTCCAACAATACCCAACTCAGCAAGCAGACTCTCTCGACCTCATGGTCAACATGGGGCCGCAACATCCGAGCACGCACGGCGTCTTCCGTGTCGTAATCTGGATTGACGGCGAGCGCATCGTCCGCGCCGAGCCGCACATCGGCTACCTCCATCGCGGCTCCGAAAAGCTGTGCGAGGGCGAGCTTTACAGCCAGGTCATCACGCTCTTCGACCGCCTCGACTATGTGGGCAACCTCAACTGCGAACTCGCATTCGTCCTCGCCGCCGAGAAGCTGATGAGCATCGAGATCCCCGAGCGCGCCGAGTACATCCGAGTCATACTCTCCGAACTGAACCGCATCGCAAGCCACATGCTGTTCTACGGCGTTTATGGCCTTGATGTGGGCGCGATGACTCCCGTGCTCTACGGCTTCCGCGAGCGCGAGCGTATCCAGGAGTTGTTCGAGAGCGTCACCGGCGCGCGCATGATGCACAACTACTTCCGCATCGGCGGCGTCAAGGACGACCTGCCCGCCGACTTCCCCGCGCGCATGCATCGCTTGATGGAGCAGCTCAATCAGGGCATCGCCGAATGCGACGAACTTCTGTCGCAGAACGAGATGTTCCTCGCCCGTACCAAGGGCATCGGCACAGTCAGCGCGGAGGACGCCCTCGACTTTGGCATCACAGGCCCTGCGCTACGAGCGAGCGGCGTGCCAGAGGATGTACGCATATCCGAGCCGTACAGCATCTACGACCGCTTCGACTTCGGCATACCCGTAGGCACTTACGGCGACTGCTGGGACAGGTACTATGTGCGTATGGAAGAGATGCGCCAGTCAATGCGCATCATCGAACAGGCGATGGCGCAGATGGAGGACGGCCCCATAACTGCGAACGTGCGCCGCATCGCCCGCCCTCCCATAGGCGAAGTCTATGTGCGCACCGAGTCCCCCCGCGGAGACTTCGCCGTCTTCCTGGTCAGCGACGGCACCGACAAGCCCTACCGCGTCAAAGTTCGCGCGCCATCCTTCGCCAACCTTCAGGCATTCAAGCACATGCTACGCGACGCCTATGTCGCCGACGCCGTGGTCATCCTCGGCTCCATAGACATCATCCTAGGCGAAGTGGACAGGTAGCAGTTTTCAGTGGGACAGACAGTGGTTTCGACTTGATTAACTCATTCTCTTTCATCAAGCAGGAACATAGAGACAACTATAATGCCGTCTTGAAGCATCTGTCTCAAGATGCGTATAGCAAATTGTCCGACATGCACTTCAATGATTCAATGATGCCTCACTTGCTGGTAGCTGGGTTCATTAAAGATAAGGAGACACAAGAGCACTATGGTTCTTTGCTAGAGATTATGGTCAAAAATCCTCCTGTTCCTGCTCCTTATACTGCGCCTGTTTTGTCACAATCAGGGCAAAGAGTTCCTTCTAGTTTCGACGTTGACACGACCAAGAAACATTATCTGCCACAATTTTACTCAGAACCTGTCTACGATCTCTGGAATATAATAGGTTGAGACTGTTATTAGGAGGATAATCGTGTCTCATTCCTATCCCAGTGACATAAGTCGAGAGCAATTTGCTCGGATTCTTCCCCTGTTAGAGTCGGCCCGTCGCAGGACCAAGCCCCGCACCGTGGACTTGTATGATGTTTTCTGCGGGGTGTTGTATCTTCTTAAAAGCGGATGCCAGTGGCGAATGCTGCCCGCAGACTTCCCCAATTGGCGCACTTGCTACAAGTATTTCCGGCAATGGAGCGAGCGGCCCGACCCGGCTAATGAATCCATTCTGGAGCAAGTCTTAAAAAAAATCAGTTGGCGAGGCCCGACAAAGCAATGGACGGACAGAGCGGACGACCTTCTGCATCGTGGACTCTCAGAGCGTTAAGAACACTGACAGCGCCGAGAACAAGGGCTATGACGCCGGCAAGAAGGTCTCGGGAATCAAGCGACACATCGCAGTGGACACCCAGGGGTTGCCGCATGCAATTCACGTGACCACCGCCAATGTCACCGACCGTGCCGGGGCTTTGGCGATGTTCGACCAACGAGGAGCCGACCTCAGGCAGGTGCAAAAGGTACTTGTCGATGGGGGTTATACAGGGAAGCCCTTTGCCACTGCGGTGCAAAGTCTGTTAGGAGCCTCGGTGGAAGTGGTGAAGCGCAACGAACTTCACACCTTCGTGGTTCTTCCGAAGCGATGGGTGGTAGAGCGGTCTTTTGCCTGGCTGCAAAAGTGCCGCCGGCTCTGGAAGAACTGCGAAAGAAAGCTCAATACCAGTCTGCAAATGGTGGTGCTTGCCTTTACGACGCTAATCCTAAAAAGATTGTGAACAGGTTCTTAGAAGGATTTTCCTTTGATGGAAGATGGGTATATGTTTTCGATAAAGAGGCTCCCGTGTACAATGCCTTTTATACCGCAAATGTTGCCAAGGTCGAAAAATCTTGGCGTGCTTACTCTATGCGTTCCGATTACTACATCACTGAACATAGCGAGCCGGGTATATTTGGTGCTTTACGTTTTATCCGGGAAAATCCTATTTCTGATGTGAATGACCACTTGTCGACCAGTGATGGCAGCGATTTGCTTCGCCAGTGGCTGGCACGACTTATTGTGGATTTCCGACTCCGCAGTCGTGGATTTAGGGAGAATAACGAATCAAGGAAGATGTTTGAAATCCACCGGAAAATAGCAGAAGCCTCTATGGAGGGTCGCAGAACCCACAGTGGTGCGTGGATTAGTGCATACCTCTCGGCGAGGGATATTTCTTTGGAAAAGTTTGAGAGTTGGGAGAGAGAGCTCCTCAATTTCGATGATTATCATCGGTGGGTGGCTACCACTTTGAAACCTTTTGTTGTCGGAGAACAGGGTGATCATTTTTACGATGAATATGCTGCCGCGAATATGCGCTTGTTTGAAGCTCCTCCGGGCCGCCAATTCGTCTGCTCTGATATGCCGTCCACTACTTTGTCATTAGGCGAGGAGTACCCAGATTTTCTTTTCTTTAGCGTTTCAGTGGATAAGCATCGCGTTTTGAACGGGTTTTTGCGAGTTGCTCAATCGTGGGATATTGTCCAAGAGTCCTTTACGGACGAAGACGTAGATAGGGCCAACCTGCTTGCATTTCAGCGCGCCCATCGATTTGTTTATTCTCCGTCAAGGGATGAGTTGAAAAGTGCATACAAAGCGTACACCAGTCAAATTGATGAAGATGAACAGGATGGATAAGTATGAAATGGCAACCCTTGGTTCGTACTGACAAACTCCCATGACCCTCACTCAAATAATATACATAGTCATAAGCGCGGCAGCCCTGTTCGCGTTCTTGTCCGTCATGGTGCTTCTGCTCACATGGCTGGAGCGCAAGGCGCTCGCTCGCATACAGATGCGCATGGGTCCTATGCGCGTCGGCTTCCACGGCGCGCTGCAGCCCATCGCAGACGCCATCAAGCTCGTCTCGAAAGAGGACATCCTTCCGTCTTGGGCAGATCGCCGCGTCTATTGGCTTGCGCCGATTGCCGTGTTCATCCCTGCGTTCCTGCTATGGGTCACCATACCCGTAGCGCGGGACATCGCGCTCGCCAACCTCGACTTAGGGCTGTTCTACATAGTCGCCATATCGGTGCTGTCCGTGATGGGCCTTGTGATGGCGGGCTGGAGCTCGGCGAACAAGTACGCCATGCTGGGCGGACTGCGAGCCGCCGGACAGCTCGTCAGCTACGAGATTCCCTTCATCATGGCGATCCTCGCCGTTGCCATGCTCGCGCAGACCCTCAACCTGCGCGACATCGTGGAGGCGCAGTCCACCGTCGCCTATGCGCTGGTTGCGCCGCTGAGCGTGTTCCTGTTCCTGACCGCCGGCCTCGCCGAGCTTGGACGCACACCCTTCGACATTCACCATGCGGAATCCGAGGTCGTCGGCGGCCCCTTCGTCGAGTACAGCGGCGCGCACTGGGCCGTATTCTTCCTCGCAGAGTACATCAACACCTTCACGATAGCGGCGCTGACGGCGCTGATGTTCCTCGGCGGCTGGGGCTGGCCCACAATGCCGTTCGAGGGCTTGCTGCACTCAGCGCTGTCCGTCATCTGGTTCATGCTCAAGACATACGCGGTTATACTCATCATATTCTGGATACGCGGCACTTACCCGCGCCTGCGAATAGACCAGCTCATGGCGTTCGGCTGGAAGCTCCTCGTGCCGTTGTCATTCATAAACATAGTCCTCGTGGGCGTGGTGCTATTCTACGGATGGCCACTCTGGGTGCTATCGCTGCTCTCTGTGATAACATTAGCAGGCACCTTCTACATAATCGTCAGAAACGCTGGCACCCGCATGGAGCGCAACACCGTCACCGTCCATACCGCCGCCAGCCTGCGAAGGTAGGACAGGTCCATCAGTAACCAGCCATTAGCGAGCGCAGCATGATAAGCTTCCTCGAAGGACTCAAAATCACGCTTAAGACGGCAGGCCGCAAGCCCGTAACCGCCGAGTACCCCGAGCCTGATAAGCGCCTCGAAGTTCAGGACCGCTTCATGGGCTTCCCCGCGCTGACATGGGACGGCGAAGTCAGCGAGCCGTACTGCACCGGTTGCATGGTCTGCATCCGCAACTGCCCTACGCAGTGCATGAGCGCGCAGATGAAGGACAACCCGCTGAACGCAGAGGGCAAGAGCAGCCGCCGCAAAATCATCGACGAGTTCGAGATTAACCTCGGTCGCTGCATCCTCTGCGGCATCTGCGTCGATGTCTGCAATTTCGACGCCATCGAGATGAGCCACGAGCACGAACTGAGCAAGTACGAGCGCAACGGCAACCGCGTCGATCTGCCAGTCCTGCTCGAAATGGGCAAGACCTACCAGGCATCAACCGCTTGGAAGCCCAGGCAGCCTGAAAAGAACAGCGGAGTCCCGCGCCCGCCGGCTAAACCGAAGAGCAAGGCCGGTCCAATCGAGCTCGCGCAGGTTTCCAGAGCAGCCGTGGAGCATCGCAAGGCAAGGATGCTCGCAAGAGCAGAAGCCCGGGGAGAATCTCCCGATCTAGAGCAGGCAGGCAGGCCCATACAACCAGGACAGACGCAAACTTGATAACCCCGTCACTGGTGCTGTTCTATGTAACCGGAGCGCTCACACTCGGAGGCGCTCTCGTAGTCGTTATGAGCCGCAACATCGTATATGCGGCGTTTGGGTTGCTCGCCTCGATGGTCGGTGTCGCCGGCCTCTTCCTGCTGGCATTCGCCGAGTTCCTCGCTCTGGCGCAGCTCCTGATCTACGGCGGCGCAATCGTAATCGTCATCCTCTTCGCCCTCATGCTCACGCGTATCGAAGACTTCGAGAGCCTCTCCGACCACCCGCAGTGGCCCATAGCTGCGATAGTTGCCATAGCCGTCTTCGGCGTCATCGCCGCGACCATCGTGGGTACCGCAGTTCCCGCCTCTGAGCGCGCTTCAATAAGTTTCACCGCGCTCGGCATCAGCCTCTTCACCGAGTGGGCAGTCGCCTTCGAGGTAGCGTCCCTGGTTCTGCTAGTCGCCCTCATCGGCGCAGTCGTAATGGTCCGCAGCACAGGAGGCCGCGATTGATTTCTTTGTGCGAATGGAGACTCAGCTTCGCACAGCGCAGGAGGAGCTGACTTGATAGAGCTCGCCCATTTTCAGGTCATAAGCGCCGCGCTCTTCGCCATCGGCATCTACGGCGTCCTCGCACGTCGCAGCGCCGTGCTCATCCTCATGTCCATCGAGCTGATGCTCAACGCCGTCAACGTGAACCTAATCGGCTTCGCGGCATTCGGCGACTTCACCGAAGGCCAGCGCGCATTGGGGCAAGTGCTCATCATCTTCGTCATCACCATAGCCGCCGCCGAACTCGCCCTCGCCATAGCCATCATCCTCCGCCTCTACCGCAACCGCTCCACCGTCAACGTGGACGAGATAAACCTGATGAAGTGGTAAAATTGCGCTATGGCTACTGAAAGCGCGAGTTCAACAACGGGCGCGAACACGCAAGGGCAGGAAGGGCGCAATCGGGCGACGATGGCGTATATGCTGCTCGCGGTCGTCGGGTTTTCCTCGATGCCGCTCATAGTCTCGTTATCCGATATTGAATTCTCGCAGGACTTTGATGCGAGTTCGGCATACGGCGCATCCATTGCCTTTGGCGCTTCTATTGCCTGCTTTGCGTGCCTCCTTTTTATCTTTTGCCAGCGCGTCATATTCAACTTCAACAAGGAAGTTCAGGAGGTTCGCGCGCCGATTCGATGGCGCATATCCAACCTTCTCATCTCTTGCCGTCGATTTATCTTCAATAGGCAAGTCATTATGCTGGCGGGTTTCGCGCTCCTCGCCAACTATGGCTTTGTCTCATTCGTCAGTATGCTCGAATACGGAATGGACATTTCGGTTGCAGCAATTCTGTTGGGTTCTATGCCAATCATTTGGCGCTTGCTTGCCGCCCGGCTGTGGAATCGAATCATCTCTTGGCAAAGGTTCTTTGCCATCCGGCTGGAGAGTAACGAGGAACAAAAGCGGTCCAAGAACATTTTTGAAATACTCATGGATTGGACGCGGATAAGCGTGCTCTTTGTCGGCTTGTGCTTTGTGGTTGAGAGCCAAAGCACGGCGCTCCTTGTGGAATTCGTTGAATTGTCCAGCGATGACCCAATCTATGATCTGGTTATTGGCGGTCCATTAAAGGGTCTATGGATTGCGTTTGTGCTCACGCTCTTCATATTTACCAACGCTGTGATAGCGCTGATGATTGTCCCCGTTTTTTGGCGTATCAAACGCTTGAACGAGCTGGGCGCAGGGGCGATTAGCGGCAGCGCCGCCCCTCAACCTCTGCCGCATATGCTAATCGCCCTGTTAATCGGCAATCTCATTTCGGCCGGGGTTTTCAATGCCTTGGCCGGCGAGCCAATAGCGTCCCCTGAAACGCACAGGTACGGGATTGTCCTCGGCATTGTGATAACCACCAGCTTTGTCTTTTGGCAAAAGGCTCACCTGACAGCCCTTACATCTATCGGCTTATACGAATTGCGCTTCGCCTTCCTGAACTGGCTGATGCCGATTATAGCGTTTTCATTGCTGCTTGTATTCGGCGTCATGGATGTGCGCCTGGATTACATCGTAATCGGCGCCGCCGCGCTGATTATCACTAATCTGCTCACCAACTTCGAATCCGGCATCCGCAGCCTCGGAGGAAGGGCGACGGTCGCGGCATTGTGGTTTTGTGGCGTGATTGTGTATATTCGGGACGACCTGTTCGAATTTCTGAACATCACCGGCTGGGTGTGGATAGGTTCATCATACTTTGATTTATTGGCGTTATCGGCTTTGGTGTTCACGCTTCTGCTAGCCTTCCGAATCGGGCGTATCGAGGGCCGCACCACCGACGAAGACAACAGGACTTTCGCGCTTTTTCAGAAGCTGGACAGGCTCATTCAACGCGGCGTAATCAGCGCCGATATCCGCCGGCACATCCAGAAGATTGATGTGTCGGAGCAGCGAACCGAAGAACTCGAGCGGGCTTACAACGAGGCGATGACGCTCATATACCAAGTCAACGCTAAATGCGAAGAGGACGAGGACGACGATAAGGACAAAGAGGAGCTGGGCGAAGCGGTAGGCGAACTGCATATGCTGGTGCATTCCAAAACGAAAGACGCTCTCGAAGGTGAAATTTTTGCATTAGGTGGTGTTGCGTTCATCATTGTCTGCATCGCGCTCTTTTCAAGACCTGAAAATATCTCAGGACTGTCAGGCTTCTTGTTAGAACCTGTCTACGATCTCTGGAATATAATAGGTTGAGACTGTTATTAGGAGGATAATCGTGTCTCATTCCTATCCCAGTGACATAAGTCGAGAGCAATTTGCTCGGATTCTTCCCCTGTTAGAGTCGGCCCGTCGCAGGACCAAGCCCCGCACCGTGGACTTGTATGATGTTTTCTGCGGGGTGTTGTATCTTCTTAAAAGCGGATGCCAGTGGCGAATGCTGCCCGCAGACTTCCCCAATTGGCGCACTTGCTACAAGTATTTCCGGCAATGGAGCGAGCGGCCCGACCCGGCTAATGAATCCATTCTGGAGCAAGTCTTAAAAAAAATCAGTTGGCGAGGCCCGACAAAGCAATGGACGGACAGAGCGGACGACCTTCTGCATCGTGGACTCTCAGAGCGTTAAGAACACTGACAGCGCCGAGAACAAGGGCTATGACGCCGGCAAGAAGGTCTCGGGAATCAAGCGACACATCGCAGTGGACACCCAGGGGTTGCCGCATGCAATTCACGTGACCACCGCCAATGTCACCGACCGTGCCGGGGCTTTGGCGATGTTCGACCAACGAGGAGCCGACCTCAGGCAGGTGCAAAAGGTACTTGTCGATGGGGGTTATACAGGGAAGCCCTTTGCCACTGCGGTGCAAAGTCTGTTAGGAGCCTCGGTGGAAGTGGTGAAGCGCAACGAACTTCACACCTTCGTGGTTCTTCCGAAGCGATGGGTGGTAGAGCGGTCTTTTGCCTGGCTGCAAAAGTGCCGCCGGCTCTGGAAGAACTGCGAAAGAAAGCTCAATACCAGTCTGCAAATGGTGGTGCTTGCCTTTACGACGCTAATCCTAAAAAGATTGTGAACAGGTTCTTAGAGGCGTTTGCGATTCTGTTCTCATCCATCGTCATCTTTCTGGCTTTCAATCTGCAAGACTTGCACAGCAAGCGCATCGAGCCAATCATGGAGGACGCGCCGCACCCTGCATCGGCATTTACAAGAATCAAGTTCGATTCTCAGCCTTCCATCATCGAGTTCATCGGCAAGAATCTCGTTCCTACTATCATTCCTATTATTGTCTTCTTCGGTTGGATGTTTCTACTGTTAACCAAGTGGTTTGATAATTGAACTTGGATAAAATGGCTTTTGTCGCAAACTTAATCGCAACCGCTAGACGGTGAATGTAGATGAGATAAACCTGATGAAGTGGTAAAATCGTAGCATGACTACAACACCTACGCCCATAGACCCTGAATCTCTGGTAGCGCGTATAATGGAGGAACTCCGCGCCAACCCTGCCGCTCAGGAGCTGCTGATGCACGCCCTGTTGACTCGCGAGTTTCTTGGTATGCCCTTGCGTCTTGAGCGCATAGAGGCGCAGCTGGACGCCATGCTCGGGCGCATGGATAGACTTGAAGAAGGGCAGCGCGAGCTACAAAACACCGTACATAACCTGCAAAACACTGCGCGCGGTATTGAGGACAAAGTTGGTTCTTTAGTTGGCGACACCTTGGAATTGAAACTTCCGGGCAGAATAGTCCCACTTCTTAGCCAGAAGATAAGGCTGCGAAGGGCGGAAATAGTACGCAGCCCAATCACGGCGCTTAACCGCGAACTTGCCGATGCCATCGCGGACGCGGTTGACGCAGGCGTTCTTGAAGAGTGGCAAGAAGCCAGGATTGGTCTGACGGACATAATCATCCGCGCCCAGCGTCAATCCGACAGGTCTTCGGTTTGGATTGCCGTTGAAGCGTCGAGCGCGATCCACAGACGCGACATAGAGCGCGCTCGCCAGTCGGCGGATTCCCTAGCAGCCGCATTCGGCCAGGACGCCATCGCCGTAGTGGCCGGAAACAGGATTGACCCTGACGAAAGCCGACTAGCTAACGACTCCGGCGTCGAGGCGCTCATCGTAGAATAGACGCCGCAGAACTCGCGCTCGCCATAGCAATCATCCTGCGCCTGTACCGCAACCGTTCGTCCGTGAATGTGGACGAGATAAATGTGATGAAGTGGTAGGTTTGCTATCCTAGAGAGAAGATGTTTTCTAGGAGGGATGATATGACTACAACCATCAACCGCGACGCACTTCTCAAATCCATTTCGGATACCATTTCCGATTATCGGGCAGGCGAGTTGCCGACACCAACACCAAGACATGTGAACAGGTGGATAAGTCAGTTCGACGATGATGTTCAATTACCGATGCTCGCTGAATTAGATCATGTCTTCAAGAAAACTTACATACCTAAGAGGGTGTTTCCAAAGTATAAGACATATACTAACATCTACGGATGAAACGCAAGACATACCCAAGCGATCTGACGGACGAACAATGGGAACTCCTGTCGCCGTTGCTACCGGCGGCAAAACCCGGAGGCAGACCACGCACGGTTGAACTGAGAGAGATACTCAACGCCATTTTGTATGTGCTTCGCACCGGATGCGCCTGGCGGATGCTACCGCACGATCTGCCGCCGTGGCAAACAGTGTACAAATACTTCCGAGGCTTCTCAGAAGATGGGACCTGGGAACGAGTACACGATGCGATGCGACCGAATGTGCGTGAAGGTGAGGGTAGGAGCGCAATGCCCACGGCAGCCATTATAGACAGCCAGTCGGTGAAGACGACAGAAAAAGGGGGCCTCGTGGCTATGACGCTGGTAAGAAGGTGTTCGGACGAAAGCGACACATAATCGTGGATACTATGGGAATGCTGTTAGGAGTGGTGGTGCATCCTGCGGACATCCAAGACAGGGATGGCGCTAGGCTGCTGCTGAACAAACTGGCTGGCCGATTCCGTGAACTAAGGCTCATCTGGGCAGATGGTGGATATGCAGGCCAATTGGTTGACTGGGTAAGGGAGCATACAGGCTGGGAATTGGAGATAGTGAGACGTCCGAGTGGCAAACGTGAGTTTGCGGTATTGCCTCGCAGGTGGGTCGTAGAGCGGACATTGGCGTGGTTGGGTCGATGTCGTCGGTTAAGCAAGGACTATGAGTGCTTGGTGAGCAGCAGTGAGGCTTGGATACAGATAGCGATGATTCAGCTTATGTTGCGCCGTTTGGCGCCTTCATAGGCAACCTTTGGAAACACCCTCTAAGGCATCGTTTGATGAGTTTCTTTTATCGGTAGTAACGCATGAGCAGCTAGTAGGAAATGACCCCTACGCTTTTTGGAAGAGCATGAACTTCCTGAACATCCAAGAACGCGGTGACAGTCAACTAGAGATGCTAGATATGTTAAATGGGGTTATCCAGCAGGAATGCGGCCTGACGATTCAAGACTGCGGCGCGGATTCAGGTTCTTATCTTTACATTGATGACGGTCTGTTTACAGGAAATCACTTCAAAAACGATATGAGCTTTTGGATTGAGTCAGATGCACCGCCCAAAGCCAAAGTTTATGTTGTGTTTATAGTGAGGCATACCAGCGGACATTACTATGTATCAGCAAACCCTACTCATAAAGTCAGCAATTTGACCGCAGAGCTTGGCAAGGACATAGAATTCCTGTGGGGATGTGCGATAGAGTTTGAGAACAGAAAAATTTCAAAGAACACATCGGATGTATTATGGCCGACCGAAATACCAGACGATCCACTCACGCACAGATATGTCGATTCTCTGGGCTACTCCGTCAACCATAGAATTCCCAATCGAATGGGCAATAACACTATCTTTTCCTCTGAAAAAGGGCGGCACATACTTGAACAAGAACTACTAAAGAAAGGGGCTTACATATGGGAAGTTTGCCCTAATCTCAACCCCAAAAGGTACCAGCGTCCGCTTGGGAATATGATACTGGATGGACTAGGGTTTGGTTCATTGGTTGTAACCTACCGAAATTGTCCAAACAACGCGCCGCTTGCATTTTGGGTTAGTGAGCCTAACGTGTGGTATCCACTGTTCCCCAGAAAGTCAAACTAAATGAAACCGACCGCCGAACCAAGAGAATACAGACGGCGAGAATGCGTAGTGTTCAAGAAAACACGCGAGGAATTCGGCGGTCTGTCGAACATGGCGGCAGGCTTTCCAATACAGATAAACGGTATCAATATCAGAACGTCCGAAGCATTGTATCAGGCCTGCCGTTTTCCATATCACCCTCGCATTCAAAGAGAAATCATCCTCCAACATAGCCCTATGTCAGCGAAGATGAAAAGCAAACCGTATCGCGGAGAATACACTCGCTCTGATTGGGGTCGTGTCAGAGTTAATGTGATGAGATGGAGTTTAAGAGTCAAATTAGTTCAGAATTGGGATAAGTTCTCAACCCTGCTGTTAGAGACAGGTGATAAACCAATTGTCGAGGACTCCCGGCGAGATGACTTTTGGGGCGCTAAGCGGCTGGGTGAAGATTCTCTTAAAGGCGCGAACATACTAGGGCGCTTGCTCGTCGAACTGCGTGAAGAGATACGAAAACATGGGCAGCACGCTTTTGTCAAAGTAGAGCCACCAGCGCCAGAGAAAATACCTGACTTCCTATTCTACGGCGAGTCTATTGGGGCCATAGAGTCTAAACCTGTTTGCGCCGAGAAGATTTCTCGGGATCAGGCTCAGCAGAACACCAGCCCTCTATTCAGCGCCGCTAATATGGAATAAGCAATTGCACCTCGCATGGCTCATACCCGCACTTAGCGCCGCCGCCTTCGTCATCGTCGCGTTCGGCGGACGCTGGCTGCCCATGCGCGGCGCCTTCGTCTCCATTCTGGCAATGGCAGCAGGCTTCGCGCTCTTCTGGTACGTCCTCGCCGACCTGCTCGGCAGCGGCGCAGCGCATAGCGCGTACTCTGTCGCATGGCTCACCGCGGGCAGCACGACCATAAGCTGGGGCGTGTTCATCGACCGCCTCGCCGTCGTGATACTTGGGCTGGTCACGTTCGTCGCCCTGCTTGTGCAGGTCTATTCGCTGGAATACATGCGCGGCGACGCCCGTTTCGGCTGGTACTTCGCCGTGCATTCCCTCTTCGGCGCAGCAATGCTCGCCCTCGTCCTCGCCGACAACCTGCTCTTCCTGTACATCGCCTGGGAGCTTGTCGGGCTTGGCTCATACCTGCTCATCGGCCACTGGTGGGAGCGCCGCTCGGCGGCAGAGGCAGCGAAGAAGGCGTTCATCACCACGCGCATCGGCGATGTGGGCTTGCTCATCGGCATCATCCTGCTATTCCGCGCCACCGGCACATTCGACATCAGCGAAATCATTGAGATGGCGCAGGCTGGCGCAATCGGTCAGGGCACGCTCACCGCATCCGCGCTGCTGCTGTTCATGGGCGCGATGGGCAAGTCCGCGCAGTTCCCCTTCCATGTATGGCTCCCTGACGCAATGGAGGGTCCCACGCCCGTCAGCGCGCTCATACACGCCGCCACGATGGTCGCAGCCGGCGTCTATCTCGTAGCGCGCATGCTCCCCATGTTCGAGTTGTTGCCCGTCGTGATGCTCGTCGTCGCCGTCATCGGGCTGATAACCTTCTTGTACGCAGGCACGCTAGCACTGGTAATGACCGACATCAAGCGCGCTCTCGCATATTCCACGATAAGCCACCTCGGGCTGATGATGCTCTCGCTTGGCGCGTTCGGACTCGCCGCCGCTATCTTCCATCTCGTCGCGCACGGCGTATCCAAGGCGATGCTCTTCCTCGGCGCGGGCAGCGTGATGCACGGAATGCACGAGGAGCCCGACATGCGCAAGATGGGCGGCTTGCGGCGCACGATGCCCCTGACCGCCATCACCTTCGTTATCGGCGCGGCGTCCCTCGCGGGCATCGCCCCCCTCACCGGCTTCTTTAGCAAGGACGAGATACTGGTAGCCGTGATGGACCATCACAATGCAGCGTTCCTCGCCCTCACTCTTGCGGGCGTCGCGCTCAGCGCCCTCTACATGGCGCGCATCGTCTGGCTCACCTTCTTAGGCAGTCCCCACAGCCACGACTCAGAGCACGCCCACGAATCCCCCGCGCTCATGACCGCGCCCCTGCTGCTGCTAGCCATCTTCTCGCTTACGTTGGGCGCAGTGGCAATCGACTGGGGCAACGCATACCACGGCTTCGCCTACTGGATGACCGAAGGTCACGAAAAGTTCCACATCGTCCCCTGGCTGACAATCGCCTCGCTCGTTCTCGCTATCGGAGGCGTTGCAGTCGGCTGGTACATCTACGGTAGGCGAGAATACGCCGAGCAGCCTCACCACGCCATAGCGCAACGCTTCCCCGCAATACACCGAATCCTGCTCAACAAATACTACATGGACGACCTATACCAGTGGATAATAGACCGCATTGCACTCGCCTTCAGCCGCTTCATCGCCCTCTTCGACCGCGCAGTGGTCAACGACCGCGCAGTTGACGGCTCCGCACTCGCCGTGCGCCTCACCGGCTGGTGGCTGCGCCTCACGCAGACCGGCCGCCTCCAAAACTACGGCGCGGCAATGGCGGCAGGCGCGATTGCACTGGTGCTGGTATGGTGGGTACTACTGGACTGACTAAGCTATTTGAGTGAAGAAACAAGGAGACAGAACAATGGCAGACTACATCCTCGTCGTGGAATTGGACATACCCAACGAATTGGAGGACGACTTCAACCGCGCCTATGACGAAGAGCATGTGCCGAACCTGCTCAATGTCTCCGGTGTGCATGGATGCGACAGGTACAAAGTGGAGACATCGACGAATGACAACATCGCACGATACGCCGCCGTGTATCACATAGACTCGCCCGACATCCCGGACAGCGCCGAGTGGCGGGAGTGGGCGGACAAGGAAGGCGAATGGGTATCAAAGATTCGCCCGAACTACTCCAATCGCACCCGCACGATCTACAAGAAGATTAACTGAGGCACGCTCCGCATAGGCGGAAGCAGTAACGCCAAAGACGAAGAGAGAACCACAGTGGCAGACTACATCTTGCTCATGCAGATGGACATCCCCACCGAACTCGAGGACGACTTCAACCACTTCTACAACACCCAGCATGTCCCCAGAATTTCCGACTAATCCCCTGCGGGTCGTGTTCATACCTGAGCCTGTTCCTATTGTAGGCCTCGGCGAGCGCTTATTAAAGCTCAGAACTGAATTGAGAATGAGCAGGACAAACTTGGCCAATCACTTAGGTGCTAGTCCTAATATGATACGCAATTGGGAGCGAAGGGCCAGCAGTCCAAACTTCGTCCATAGACAGCGGCTCGCTAGCTTTTTCGCTGAGCATGAGTCTATCGACCCAGAGAAGGTTGTTTGGGGTGGATCCCATAGTTAGGACAATGAAGAGGCCAGGTTAAGAGAGACTTCCGCTGGAAAGTCTGACACTACCTCACGAGATGATAACGTCGGTGCGTGCTCTGGTAAACACCTGAGTGGCCTTCCTTCTGCAAACACCTGAGCCGGAGTCCGATAGCCCAGAGCCTGGTGTGGTCGCTCTCGGTTGTACAACTCCAGGTAAGCGTCAATTCCTCTCCTGGCTTCACTACCATTGCGATAAGCTTTCAGATATACCTCCTCGTATTTGACGCTCCGCCACAAACGCTCTACAAAGATATTGTCCAAGTATCTACCCTTGCCATCCATACTGACCTTGATCCCCCGCAAAAGCAGCAGGCCACAGAAGGCTTCACCAGTGAACTGGCTTCCCTGGTCGGTGTTGAAGATCTCCGGCTGTCCTTTGCTCAAGGCTTCTTTCAGGGCCGCGATACAGAAAGCCCACCTCCAGAGTATTGGAGAGCCTCCAGGCCAGCACGTACCGGCTGTGCCAGTCCATAACAGCCACGAGGTAAAGGAATCCCCGGGACATGGGCAGGTAGGTGATGTTGGCTGCCCAAACCTGATTGACCCTGTCGGCTGCTACTCCTTTGAGCAGGTAAGGGTATATCCTGTGTTCCGGCGCAGGCTTGCTGGTATTGGGCTTGCGGTAGATGGCTTCCAGCCCCATTGCCCGCATCAGCCTCTGTACCCGCTTGCGGTTGACCTGATGTCCCTGAGTCCGGAGCCAGGCCGTCATCCTGCGAGAACCATAATAGGGCGTCTTCAGATACTGCCGGTCCATCCCGGCCATCAGCTCCAGATCCGCCGGGTTAGCCGGTGTCGGCCGGTAGTACACCGCGGAACGGCTGAGCTGCAACAGACGACACTGCTTTACTACCGAAAGCCCGGGGTGTCCTCGGTTCACCATATCTAGACGCCGGCGACGGCTCATAGCCCGGACTTGCGCGACAAAAAATCCCGCTCCACCTTGAGTTGCCCAATCTGCTGGTAAAGATGCGCAGTCAGCGCTTCCTGGTCCCTCTCCGCCTTTGAGGTATCGTTGCCGAAGACCTCGGACGCTCCCTGAATCAGGGCTTTCTTCCAGGCATGAATCTGCGTGGGATGAACTTCAAACCGGCTGGCCAACTCAGCAACGGTCTCTTCCCCCTGGAGGGCGGCCAAGGCTACCTTGGCCTTGAACGCCGGGCTGTGCTTCTTTCTGCTCTGCTTCATTTTCCTGCTCCTCTGTTCCCATTATTTCAGGAGCGAGGCTCTCTCTTATCCACCTGTCCGATTTATTGGGTCCACCTCATTCCTCAATTTTTCTCCATAAGGTCGTATGCCCGCATCCGTTCTCTATCGACTTAAACGCCAGCCGACGTCAGGAGTGTCTTCGCTCACTCCGGGAGTCTTCGGTAACAATAGGTTGTCGGCCTCAGTCATGTAGGCGAGTGTCGCAAGGTCCCTTACTTTTTCTCGGCTGCACTCCTGTTTCATAGCATATACACTATTAACCCGTAGGCGTGATTGAAAGCCTTTGCAACTCTTACACCCGGTTTAATCGTAGCATGTTGATGTGAATCCGATGACTGAACTCAGTCAGGCCCATGCAACTCACCTTAGTCTTATTGATATTCGACAAGAGCTTAACTTCCGCGCATCACGGCACCACCGCCAGACTACCCGTTGGGTCCGGCACTATCTCCAGGTAGATAAGCGTCGTCTGTATCGACGAGTGCCCCAGCCAGCGTGACAGGTAGTTGATCGGGATGCCGTTCATCAGCATGTGGCGGGCGTAACTGTGGCGCAGCGTGTGGGTTCCAATCCGCTTCCCCGGCGCAATCGCGCCCAGTTCAAAAGCTCTCCTGACCGCGTCCTGCACCCAGCGCCAGGCGGTTGCAGGATGCGCTTCTACGATTCTGCCCTGGCTGATGTCCCCGTAAGCCAGGGCACTGGTCAGCGCCCCGTGCAGCTCAGGATGCACAGGCACCAGCCGCGACTTGCGCCTCCCTTGCCGGAACGCACACGCAGCGTCGGGGTGGACGTATCCAGCGACAGGTCCCGCACTTCAATGTCCAGGGCCTCGGATACACGAAGACCGGCCCGCCACTGTTCAAGCATCAGCAGCTTCGCCTTCGGGCTTGGCGCGGCCCTGATGATCGCGTTTATCTCATCGGATTCGAGGTACTCCGGTATGCGCTTCTGGCGTTTGGCTACTGCGCCGTCCTGTGTTTTGGGGTAGCTGCGATGATACCTTATGGGCCATCCGGGATTGGATCTGACCCATGGGGTAACTGGCTCAGATGCCTTCCGGACGATCTGTCGATCCGTTCCCGGGGTGGCCCATAAAGCATCAGAGGCTTTGGTGAGCAGTGACCTTATAGAAGCGTGACGTCAAGTCCCATCGCAGTTTTGTCCGCTCATTCGAGCCCTTGCACCATATTCCAAGGGAGGCAGAGATGACAGGAGCCGTGAGTCACATAAGCAGTCGTGCCGTTGAGGTTATCATCGGAGTGGATACTCATAAGGACCAGCACGTGGCGGTGGCTCTTGACGGGCGAGGTGTCCGACTTGACGAGAAGCACGTGCCCGTTGCCACCTGCGGGTACGAGGAGCTCGAACGGTGGTCGTGCGACCTGGGACAGGTCCACACGTTCGGAATTGAGGGCACAGGTTCCTACGGCGCCGGACTCGCACGCTTCCTGACCGATCGGAGCTATAGGGTTGTCGAGGTCAATCGACCCGACCACTCGGTCCGCTATCGTAAGGGGAAGAGTGACCCCACCGACGCCGAGATGGCAGCGCGCGCAGTGCTTGCGGGTGTCGCCGCCGCGACTTGTATGTTGTATTTGACTTGCAAACGTGTCAGTTTGTGAGGTGGGTGAGAGGGGCGCGTCGTGAGCGACTGGGTGAGCCAGGCTGCTGCGCCGGGCTGCACCGTTTGGGAGTATGACACCCCTCCCGCCGCATTTGTGGCTCCGAACGGATACAAGGGCACGAGGCCCGCATCTGCAAGTGTGGAGCACAACGGCATAATACACACGGAGGTCGGACTATGATAGTCGTAGCAGGCATAGATGTATCGAAGGCAACTTTGGAGGTGTCAGTTTCTGAAGGTCCCGTGCTCCGCTTTGAGAACAGCGCGACAGGCATTCGCAGGTTGCTCAGGCATCTGGAGCGGGCAGGTGTGACCAAGGCGGTGTGCGAGTTCACCGGTGGGTATGAGCGTCTTGTGGTAGGCAAGCTGAGGGAGACGGTGATCGGCGTAGAAGTGGCGCATCCGGTCAGGGTGCGCGCATTTGCCCGCGCGTGCGGATACGAGGCGAAGACCGACCCTCTCGATGCTCAGGTGCTGTCTCGCTACGGCGTGGTGTTCTCCGAGTCGGACACAACACAACCGGATGTGGATCCTGACCGTGAGGAGCTGCGGCAGTTACTGAGCAGGCGGCGTCAACTTGTCGAGCAGCGGGTGCGGGAGCGCAACCGACTGGACAAGGGCGTAAGCGGGAGTGTCGGGAAGTCGACCAGGCGTCACATCCGCTGGCTGGACAGAGAGATAGAGCGGTTGGATGAGGAGTACAAGGAGTTGTTGAAGCGCAGCGCCAGTCTCAGTGAGACAGTCGAACTGTATCAGACGGTACCCGGAGTGGGACAGCTGACCGCGGCTACACTTATCGCATATTTGCCCGAACTTGGCAGGCGGGACGGACGGGCGTTGACATCGCTGGTGGGGCTTGCTCCCTGGTCGCGTGACAGCGGCAAAAAGCGTGGCAATCGGTCCATTCGAGGCGGTCGTGGGACGGTGCGACGGGCGCTGTATATCTGTGCTTGGGTGGTGCTCAGGGTAGATGGCGACCTACGCGACTTCTATCGGCGTCTTCGGGAGCGCGGCAAACCCGGCAAGGTAGCTGTGATAGCAGTGGCACGCAAGCTGCTGATGCAGCTAAACGCCGTGGCGCGTCGAGGAACTCCCTGGGTGAAACGGTACGGGAGCGACTGCCCATCTTATCAGGCCGGATCGGCTTGACATCTAACACGGATACTCCCAAGTCTGGCGAAGGCGAAGTAGAGATGATCCGTATGCTTAAGAGTACGAAGAACTCGGCTGTAAAAGCTCGTACGCAAGCCGTCAATCAGATGAAGGCACTGGTTCTCACAGCTCCTGCCGGGCTCCGCGAAACGCTTGATGGTCTGAGCACCAGCGCCCTTGTTAAACGATGCAAAAGCTTCCGCCCTGGTCGTCCGGACAATCCCACGGCAGCAGCCAAGTACGCACTCCGTTCGCTTGCCTGTCGTTACCGTCAACTCAGCAAGGAAGTCCAGGACTTGAAGGCCGAGCTCGAACGGCTCATCCAAGCTACGGCACCAGCACTGGTCGAAGCGTTTGGAGTAGGACCCGACACGGCCGCGGCCCTGCTGATCGCCGCCGGCAGCAATCCCGATCGCCTCAACTCGGAGGCGGCCTTCGCATCGCTATGCGGGGTGAGTCCTGTACCGGCATCATCCGGCAAGACCAACCGGCATCGGCTCAACCGTGGAGGCGACCGCCAGGCCAATGCGGCGCTTTATCGCATAGTCGTCGTCAGACTGCGCTACGACCTGAGGACGCAGGCGTACCTGCGTCGACGAACCGCAGAAGGAATGAGCAAGATCGAAGTCATCCGCTGTCTCAAACGCTATGTCGCTCGCGAAGTCTACTCGATCATCCGTAAGCCCGCCCAGATACTTGAAAAAGCCGCTTGACATCTATAGAAGCATCGTCCGCGGGGCTTGCGCCGGCGTGAAAGTGCTGTGGTCGTCATTTAGTTCCCACCATTCCTTTCGAGCTTCCCTTGAACGCATCTGCTACGCAGACTCCACGTCCGTGAGCGCGAAGTCATCACCCTTGTAAAGAAGAGGCTCTCCCGTGACTTCCGCCAGAGCGTAGGCAAAACAGTCCTCGAAGTTCAGTCCCGCAGGGTGATTGCCCTTGCCGAACCTCCGCCACGCCTGGCGCGCAGCCTGCACGTGCTCCACTGAGACCGCTACCAGCTCTATCGCCGCTTTTTCGATGAAGAGGTTCGAGTTCGTGCCCGCCAGCCAGCCCCGCACGTCCCTCGACGACTAACGCCGCTTCAAGAAAGTTCGCCGCCGACATACGGCAGTGAGGAGCTTCAGCTATTGCCCTGGTGGAACGCTCCGTGTCCGGTTCGTCGAACAACACCGCAAGAACCGTCGATGTGTCCACGATCACCTGGGCAGCCCGTCCTCACCATAGAGGTAGTCGCCATGTTCGACTGCGGACGGACCGTCTTTCAGCAGTTGGGCACAGCGTCGAGCTATGGAGTGCAGCTCCTGCACCCGAGCCTCCACGCTTCGCTCGCGTTTCTCTCGCTCCAGGCGCTCCCTGAGCGCGACTGTGATCGCGCCGGTCATGCTCTCTCCTGTGAGAGCGGCAAGCTCCTTGGCCAGTTCGCAGGTCTCTTCATTCTTGATGTTCAGGCTCATGAGGATTCCCTAGGGGTAGATATGCAATTAGCGTATCTACCATACCGTCGGCGGCTCATTTCTCGCAACGTGAAATCGGAGTTAGAGACTGTGCAAGTCTTTCACCGATACATCATTGCTAAACGGGGGTAGGTTGTCCAGTTTAAGGGAGTGGCTCAGGTACGGAGCGGTGACGTGAATGCAAGCTTTTAGGTATTTCGTTGCACTATCTGAAATGGGTAATGGCCGTCAAACCCATTCCGTAGTGGCTGTCAGCTGAATAACCAACCTTGCGAAAAAGTTCCCTATCCTTAATACAAAGACTGTAGAGAGGCTTTCTTTCTAATGGGCACGCTCTGCTTTTAGAGCCGCCGTTCATCGAGCCCCACCATAGGGCCGTATCACAAGACACACGTATCCAGTCCTGTCAGCCTCGCACTTAGCGTGCGATAAAGCCGCCGTCAATCACGAGCTCCGTTCCGGTGACGAAAGACGCCTCGTCCGACGCGAGGAACAGCACGCCGTAAGCAACTTCTATGGTTTCCCCGGTCCGCCGCAGTGGTGTCTGACGTGCCAGCTCCTCTTCTGTAGCTGGATTCGGTGTGGACGTGCGCATTGGCGGCATGAAGCCCGGATGCACCGAGTTCACGCGGATACCCTGGGGTCCGTACTGCACAGCCATCGCCTTGGTGAGGATGCGCACGGCGCCCTTCGACGCGTGATACGCCGGATGGTCACCTTCACCGCCGACAAATCCCGCTATGGATGAGATGTTGACGATGGAGCCGCCGCCGGTCTGCACCATCTGCTCCACGGCGTACTTTGTGCCGAGAAACACGCCTGTCGCGTTCACATCCATAATCCGCTTCCACTCGTCGGAGTCCAGCTTATCAATCTCAGGAGAATCCCCGCTGACGCCTGCGTTGTTGACCAGAATGTCCAGCCTGTCGTACTGTGACACTGTCTCCGCCATGAGACGCTCCCAGTTGTCCTCGCTGGTAACGTCTGCGTGCACGTAGGTGGCTTCTCCGCCTGCCTCAGCAATCTCCGCCTCGACCTGCCGGCCATCGTCGTCGAACACATCCGCGATGACCACCTTCGCGCCCTCGCGCGCGAACAGCCGCGCCTCCTCCACGCCCATGCTGCCCGCCGCTCCGGTAATGATTGCCACCTTGCCCTCCAGTCGCATTGCGTCACCTCTCCCGAGTTCTAAACTGGCCCCTGCGCGATATCACGTATTGTGCGCCAAAAGGTCAATATTGTCCAGAAGCGAGCTTCAGACAGGACTGTCCAAAGATGATTTCATAAATCCCTTCCCACTTGATAGAGGAAGGCTAGGATGGGGTGAAAGCAAATTTGAACGCCTAAAATCGGTCCTTTAGTCGAGCATCAGCCGCTAGAAGCGCCGCTTCATACCTTCTTCGTCCTTCATGGCACGGTCGTGGCAATTCATTGCCCCGCCTGGGCCGTATGACCGGAGCTCAGCGATCCTGCCACGGTCGTCACATTGTTGCAGATTTTCGTCTTGGATTAGCATTGTTCGTCCGATCATTTTCGTCATCTGAATCCTCCTTAACGGTCTTTTTTTCTGTTCTCGTCAAAATGCAATCAAGGAGGGTATTTCGTTGCACGCTTGCTTGTCTCCGATTCTATTGTCGCGAACCCTTGCTAGAGGAAGCTTAAGGGTACACTATACGTGGTGGAGATTGGAGCATTAGTCTGGCAAAGCAGGATGGGCTATATCATCGAAGATGTGCTACGACGGTCCGTATCTCAGACACTACCATGGGCTGACGACATTACGCCTAGAGGCGGATTACTTGCCCTATCGTTCGAACTATGATTCCTGACAGTATCATCGGACGAGCTCCAAAACCCGTATCGGGAGCCTCGGTCACTGCATTCCGTGTCGCGTTCGGAAGCATCGCGCTTATCACAATCGTTCGACTCCTCGCGCACGGCTGGGTTGACGACCTGTACGTCGATCCGACTCTTCACTTCACATACCCCGGCTTTGGATGGGTACGTCCCTTGCCCGGCTGGGGCATGAACTTGCTTTTCGCCGCTATTGGTGCGCTCAGCATCTGCATCGCCGTAGGATTCCGCTACCGACAATGCATCGCCTTTTTCTTCCTGGCTTCACATACGCCGAGCTCATAGATCGAACGACTTACCTGAACCATCACTACTGGATGAGCCTCGCTGCCCTTCTAATGGTCTTCCTCCCACTGAACCGGATGCTCTCAGTAGATGCATGGCACAATCCGCCAATACGCAAGGATATGGTGCAGTCCTGGGTTCTATGAACGCTCCGTGCTCAGGACACGGCGAGTAGAAGAGACGTGGCTAGGACGAAGAGCGAAATGAGTCGCATGGGAGTTTTGCGGCTACAGCCGGGATGAGTTGGTAAACCTAGACATCTTTGATCTGGAGATGGACCCTCCGTTTCGGCAAGAGCTTTGGGTTCGCCGGTTCAGCCCTGTTCCCATCAATAGTCCTGAATATCACTAATGTGTCCGGTAACCGGACCCGTCGAGACCTCAGTGAACCGATATTTTTGTCATGTCGAGAATCCTATAAGGATGACCCCTAGACATCAGGATGCAGGCCTTGCCAAGTGGTCGCGCCTTCAAAAGCGTGGCCCATCCGACACAGCAGCGGCTCGGACGGTCGACCACACGACAGCCGACATACTGCAGTTCCTTCCAGCCTAACAACCGTGGCAGCCGCTAATCAAAGGCCGCTACGATCTCCTCTTCGACGCGCTGGAGGACTGAGATATCGCCGGCCGCGAAGGATAGGCCGTCATCGCTGCTGGGGCCCAATATAATCTCATCGACGCCTGCATCGGCGAACTGGCCGATTCGATCAATGATGTAGTCTCTCGGCCCCGCCATCGATCCGGGGCCGACCCGCTCGATGAAGCCCTCCGCGGACTGCTTGTCGTCTGTAAGGTGCATCGGCAGCGCGAGTGAGTGCTTGATCTCCGCAGGATCGCGACCGATGGCCTCGCAGTGACGCTGGAGCACGTCAACCTTGCGCCGATAGTACTCGAACGCCATCCCTTCGCCCGCCCAACCGTCCAGATTCATGATGTCGCCGTGCATCGCCAGGGTTCGTAGCGTCCGCCGCTCTCCGTTGCCGCCGACCATGATCGGAATATGGGGCTGTTGATAAGAGCCGGGCGAAAGCCGGGCCTGGTCCAATCGATAATATCGGCCATCGTAGTCGACGGGGCCGTCCCCAGTAAAGAGTTTGCGGATGAGCTCGCACGCCTCTTGAAACCTGTCCGACCGTTCCTTCACCGAAGGGAGGCCCCACCCGTAGGCTTCGTGCTCACGCTCGTGCCACGCAGTGCCGATCCCCAGGGTGAAGCGGCCCTTAGAGGCCTGGTCGAGCGTTGTCGCCATCTTCGCGACCAACGCCGGATTGCGGTAGGTATTGCCCAGCACCAAGTTACCGAGCCTGAGCCTTTGCGTCATGCCGGCGGCCACCGCGATCAGGGTGAAACTCTCGAACACCGGGAGATGTTCCGTCTCGTGCCCTCCCCGTGGGGGGAAGAAGTGGTCGGGAAACCACAGGCTATCCCATCGCCCCGCCTCCACCGTCAGGATCGACGCGCGGATGTCGTCCCATGTGGTTCGATTGCAAATGACCCCAGCTCCAAATTTCATTCCGCTCTCCTCCATTCAGACATCAGTATAATGAATTGTGGCTCTCAGCCTACAATCGAGGGAGGGAAGTACCCTGCTAGCCAAGGGCCATCCTAGTCGCCTTGGATGGCTTCATATAGTTCTTGGTAAGATGCCGTCCTCTCATCAACCGTCCTGCCCACTGTCATTCCCGAGCCGATGACCAGATCGTGCCCGGTGACGAAGATGCTATCATCGCTGGCCAGATAGACGGCCCCGTAGGCGATATCCTCTGCAAGACCCCCCCGCTTAAGCGGGAGCGTTTCGGCGAAATATGAGATCAGCCTCTTGACGGTGCCATCGTCCTGGTCCCCCTGGCCTTTACCGTATCGCCCTATATTTGGGGTCGCGATACTGCATTTGGGGTCGCGATACTGCCTGTGTAGATGCTGTTGACGCGCACGCCGAACGGCGCAACCTCCATCGCCGTGATTTGCCCAGCTGGATCAACGCTGCCTTGGCCTTGCTGTAGAGCGCTGAGCTAAACCCGGTTCTGAGCCCTGCCACGCTGGATTGTTGATGATGCTCCCGCTCCGCTACTGTTTCATGATCGGGAGGCCGTGCTTTATGCCGAGGAATGCGGAGGTGAGGAGATACGACATACCAGCCTCTCTCGACCTTGCACGGCTCACCTCCTTCTACTGTTAATCTAGGAAACTATCTCAACCGGCATCCCCCATATCAGAGTGCGTGGACCCAATCGACACACAATCCTCGACGAGAGCCACTGTACTATCACTCACCAATGCCGTCAACCATCCAATGAAGTTCACAAGATAATCTCTCGACGTACCGAGTCAGCGGTCGCCAGGCAAGGAAGGCAGCTTTCGCCACGCTTGCACTCCCTAAAACACCTCCCGAGGCTCAGCCACTTCAGCGAGCTGGAACATCAGCCGCCGAGCGTGGCGCACCAGCTGTGCCCCGATCTTGAGCAGCTTGACTTGGAGGCTTGGTCTCGCTCCTGATTGACAGACCACAGAAGAGCGTGAATTCATGGAAGCTGCCCCGGGCAAAGTGCGCTACTTTTGCGGTGAGGTTCGGTCTGAATGAGCCGTTTAGGGCCCTTGAAAGTGGTTTGGAGACCCTGTTTCTCTAGATGAAGTGAAATTGTGGTGCCGTTGGTGACGGTTGATAAGATCAGCAGGCGCTGATATAGTCCCTGTTATATGGGATGGTGCGTTTACGATAGCGCTGGATTCCATCTGGGAAATATCGGCTAAATATCCATAAAACGGGTGGTCGGTGTTGCCCGAAGTACAGGGCTTGGTGAGCCACCCCCGGCTCAGTGATGAGAGGCTATGCAAAGGTTCCTGGTACGGCGCTTCTTTACGACCATATTCAGCGTGCTGATTGTGTCGGTGATCATCTTCGCTATGGCCCGGGTGGCCGGAGACCCCAGGACCCTGTTGATGGGACCATTAAGTACTGCTGACCAGTGGGATGCGTTGGGGAAGAAACTGGGGCTGGACAAGCCCTACTATCAACAGTACTTGATATTCATGAAGGATTTGGTGCAGGGCGACTTCGGCAAATCCATTTTTGAGCACCGCCCCGCCAGGGATATCATCGGAGAGAAGCTGCGCAACACAGTCGAGCTTGGGGTGGTGTCGCTTATATGGTCCACGTTGGTTGGAGTACCTTTAGGCATCATTGGGGCAGTGAGACGCGACGGAATTATAGACCGGTTCGGGAAAGCGCTGGCTTTGATCGGTCAGGCAGCTCCCAGCTTTTGGCTGGGCATTATGCTCATCTTCCTCTTTGCTGTGCGGTTGGAATGGCTGCCTCCCTCCGGCCGGGAGGAGCCGAAATCCATCATTCTTCCGGCCATCACTATAGGCTGGTTTTTCATAGCAGTCAACATGAGATTGATCCGCTCATCTATGCTGGATGTGCTGGACTCGGAGTATATCAAGCTGGCCAGGGCCAAGGGTGCCTCCGAGCGGGCCGTCATCTGGTTGCACGCCCTGAAGAACGCTTTGATCCCGGCGCTGACCTTTTTCGGCGTCAGCCTGGCCAGCTTGATAGCCGGCTCCATAACCGTCGAGATAGTCTTCGCTTGGCCCGGACTAGGACGTCAGGCAGTTACCTCGATGCTGGCCTCGGATTATCCTGTACTTCAGGGTGTGGTGATCGTCCTCACTTTAATGTATGTAGGGACCGCCCTGCTCATGGATATACTCTACGCTTTTATCGATCCCAGGATTCGTTATGGCTAGAGGCGAGGAGTAGCGGCCGGTGGAAGCTGATACCCCTAATGGGACCGTAATAATCCGAGAGCCCTTCGGTCTTCGGGCGCGTAGGACGCTGCGCAGAGTCCGGCGTATGCCCATACTGGCGGTCACCGTTTTGACCATCATGGTCATCTGCGCCATTACTGCCAGTTGGATTTCCCCCCATGACCCTATCAATGGGGACCTGTCAGATAGAATTCTGCCACCCATTTGGGAAGGACCCAAATTTGGCACCCAGACTGTGGTAGATGAGGTGGAGATAGGGCAACGCTTTCGCCAGGTTGCGATCGGGACCGAGGATTTCGAGGAGGCCAGAGCGTTAGAGGAGGCCAGGGCGGCAAAGGAGGGCCAACCGGTAAGAAGCATCGCTATAGGCGACACCCTGGATGTGCGGATCCGGGATGCGGGTAGCTCAAAGTTCCCCCTGGGCACCGACCACCTGGGACGCGACATTCTAAGTCGGCTCTTCCACGGTGCTCGCATCTCCTTGATAGTAGCTTTAATAACCCTTGGGGTGGGAGGTACGATAGGCACCTTCGCCGGCCTATTGTCCGGCTACTACGGTGGCTGGGTAGATGAGTTGCTAATGCGGATCGTGGACGTTTTCCTCTCCCTGCCCTATTTGTTAGTAGCCCTGGTGTTGGTGGTGTCATTAGGCCAGTCCTTAGGACTCATTGTGGGGATCCTCTCAATCTTTATATGGCCCCTCTTCGCGCGGGTGGTACGAGCAGAGGCTCTCCAACTCATGAATATGGACTACATCGCCTTGGCCCGAGTGTCCGGGGCCGGCACCTTGCGTATATTATTCGTTCACCTTTTTCCGGGAGTCATCAATACCCTGATAGTAATTGGCACGCTGAATGTGGGCATAGTCATACTGGTGGAGGCTGCATTGAGCTTCCTGGGAGCGGGAGTTCCCCCACCCACGCCAGCCTGGGGGTCCATGGTGGCCGACGGCAGGGACCGGCTGGCAGACGCCTGGTGGGTCGCCACGATGCCGGGACTTGCTATTGCGTTTACCGTGATGTCTCTGAATATTTTCGGTGACTGGCTCAGGGATACCCTTGACCCTCGGCTCCGCCAGCTAAACTAGGTGCTCTATTCTCCAATGAAGGAACTGGCATAGGGGTTCGAGTCCTTGCCCGGCTTGTTTGTGCCAGCCATACCCTTAGTTATGACGGCTAGCCCATTGTCCCGCCGAATTATCATGACTGCGACAGTCCAAATTCAAGTCACACAGATATCACCGAGTCTGTTCTAGGCTTCGGTTGTTGGCCCATGGGTGGCACCATTGGTGATATAAGCGAGTCCCGCGCCGCCGCCGCGGTGAACCGGGCCATAGACCTAGGAATCAATTGCTTTGATACTGCACCGCTCTACGGAAGCGGACAGTAGGAGCGTATGCTGGGGCAGGCGCTTGGTCCGCGCCGCAAGATGGTGGTGGTGGTGAGTAAATGTGGGGATGGTTATGCGGACAGGCCAAAGGGCAGGGATAGCCGGATGGTCTCCATCACGGCATCCGTCAAGCGGAGCCTGCGGGACCTACAGACAGATTACCTGAATGTGCTGTTGGTGCACTGGCCGGACGTCAATACGCCCTTTTTAGGAGACTATACATGCGTTGGACGGCATCGTACAGCAGGGGAAGGCTCGCGCTGTGGGACTGTCAAATTTCACCCTCGACCAGATCAAGGAATGCACGGAGACCCGCCGGATCGATGAGGTCGAGTACGGTCTCAATATATTCGACCGGCGCACGGAGTTGGAGATGTTCCCCTATTTCCTGGAGCAGGGCATAGGGGTGATGGTTTACGCCCCTTTGGCTTTTAGCCTGTTGACTGGCACCTTCACCGCGGACATAACCTTCGGCGAGAACGACTGGCGAAGGACGGGGGCACACCGGGGTTTAACGCAGGGGTGTTCGCCGAAGAGCATTTCCAGCGCAACGTGCGGGTGGTGGAGAGACTGAAGCCCATTGCGGAGAGGCGCGGCAAGAGGATGCCTCACCTCGCCTTGAGGTGGGTCTTTTGTCCAACTCGGCTGTGAGCGTTGCCCTGGTGGGCACCCGTAGCGTAGAAGAGCTGGAAGACAATCTGGCGGCAATGGAATGGGTGCTATCGGGCAAAGACCTGGCGACATCGATGAAGTATTCGCCAGGTACGGGCTGGATACCCAACCTGATATGGTGATAGACCCCGACGAATAGGATAGTCGGTGCGTTTTCACCGGAACCAAAATGCTTGGTTACCTTTTCTCCGGCCGCTCTAGGCCCATTCTCAACTCAGGTAGAGATCCTTTTTGGTGGACACGAGAGTCTGTCTGAAGTCCAACCATTCCACCACGCCTGTTGGGGGTTGCGTGGCATGACCGCGACATAAGCGGGCTGCGAATTGGAGGGAGTCCTGATTTCGGGTACGCTGCGGTTGATCCTGAGGCGGTGGAGGTATGCAGCAGGGCGGCACAGGTATTCGGGGAGATGGGCTGCGAGATCAGTGACAGCGGGTTCGCGCTCGATTCACACAGGAGGCGTTCCGTGTGCTCTTTGCTGTGAACACCTACACATCGTCGGGCTACCTGCTGCACGAGCACGGCGACGCCCTCACTGACTACTTCCACTCGAGCATGAAGTTTGCGTCAAGCCTGACTGGCGCCGATTACGTCAAAGCCATTGGCGAGTTGGACATCGTGAAGTCGCGGTTCGACGAGCACTTTGAGAACTATGACCTGCTGCTGTCTCCCACGATGCGACGACGGCGTTCCCGGTGCAGGAGTATCCACACGAGATTGCAGGCAAGGTGAACGCCCACAAGAGGGGCTGGGGCTTCCTGCCGTTCACGCATCTGATCAACACGATAGGGCATCCAGCGGCAACTGTGCCGTGCGGCTTCTCGTCGGATGGCATGCCCATTGGCCTGCATATTGTGGGGCGCAAAGGCGATGAGGAGACGGTGATAGCGGCATCGGCAACGTTCGAGCGCGCGATGCCGTGGGCGGACAAGAGACCGGCGGTGTCGTAGTGCATTGCCGCAGATGCGGCTCGTGATGGCATAGTAAGGGGATGCCCGTCGTGAAGCGGGCATCCCCCTTACTATGCTATGTAACGAAGCGGTTACTTCGAGATGAAGTCGAACTGCTCGTACTGCCCGTTGGTAGCCACGGCGGGATCGATGCCAAGCCAGCGCTCGGCGATCGTGGAGTAGGTGCTGCGGAAGTCGTTGCTGAAGTGTAGGTCGCCCCCCAACTGCTTGTCTTCGTCGAGTGACGGGAATTCACCGTACATGCCGCCGTTGACATCGCCGCCTATCACGAAAGCGACGCCGCCGGAGCCGTGGTCGGTGCCCGCGCCGTTGTCCTTGATGCGCCTGCCGAACTCGGAGAAGAGCAGTATCACAACATCTTTGTCCATATCGTGCTCTTTCATGTCGTCCATGAAGTCGCCGACTGCGCCGGACACATCCTGCCAGAGCTTGGCGTGGGTCGTCAGCTCTGATGCATGAGTGTCGAAGCTGCCGTGCAGCGTGTAATAGACGCGCGTGCCAAGGCCGGCTGTCATTACCTGCGCTATAGACTTCATTTTCTCTGCGATGGGGTTATCGGCGTACTCCACGCTCGAGGAGTAGCGCTGGGGTGCTACTCGCAGGATGTCGGCGCCCTTGATCGCGTCCCTGCCGGTCTGCGAGATGAAGTTTGAGATGACACCGCGCCCGATGCCGCCATACATCTGTGTAAAGGCTTCGAGCACGAGGTTGCGCGCAGCCTCCTCCTTCAGGTCGGGAAACAAACCGTAGGTCTCCAGGTTGCCGACCGATGCGACCGGCACGCCCTTAGCATACAGTGCGCGCGGAAGGCCGCGACCGAAGTTGACGCCTGTGAGCACGTTTTCTGCCTGCGGGTCCAGCTCACGGATAGACCTGCCGAGCCAGCCGTCTTCGCCGATCTGCTCGCTCTCTGCGGTGTACCATACGTCCTGGGAGCGGAAGTGGGACCGATTGGGGTTCGGGTATCCGATGCCGTTAATGAGCGCGACCTTGCCCTCGCCCCAGAGCTCCTTGATGGGAGCGAGCGCGGGATTAAGGCCGAGCTTATCGTCAAGCTTCAGCACCTGATCCTGCGGAATGTTGACGAAGGGCCGGTTGTCGTAGTATTGCCCGTCGTTGTACGGAATGACCGTGTTCAGGGCATCGTTGCCGCCCGCAAGATCCAAGATTACCACCGTCTTCTCGTGATGACCGTTGCCGTTGGTCCCCATTTTACCTCTCCTATACGGTTATTGTGATGCCGTACTCTTTTTCATTGCCGGTATAATCGCTTACTCTCGGGATGTGCCGGGGATGTCCGAGGCGTCCGACCGCTGAATCACGACGCGACTTGATAAACCTGCACACGGGCGCGGTTGCTTTCGGTTACGAACAGCCTGCCCTCACCGTCCAGCTTGACGGACACGGGTGACCAGAAGTATTTCTCGATTTTGGAGGATACGTCATGCGGGTCGTCCGGATCCAAGAACCCCAAGTCAAGCTCTAGGTCTGCGCGGGAGCGTGCCTCGCCCTCCTCGCGGTTGATGTTCAGGAAGTTAATTGCCCATGCAGAGAGAGTCGCCTCACCGCGCAGAAGCTGGACGAAGTTGCCGTCGGCATCGAACGCTTGCACTCGCTCGTTGCCCCAGTCGGCGACATACACGTTGCCATCCGCATCGACGGCGACGCTTGCGGGTTTGATGAGCTGTCCTTCCCCGCTTCCGCGCTCCCCATAGGATGCCACGAACTCGCCGTCCGCCGTGAACCGTGCAATGCGGTCATTGCCCCAGTCTGCGACATAGATTTCGCCGCTTGGCGCCACAGTCAATTTCCAGGGCATCGAGAGAGTGCCTTCGCCTATTGTGGCGAGATGCGCGCCGCTCGCGGTGAGCTTTTGCACGCGGTCGTTGTAAGTGTCGCTGACATAAAGGTTATCGTCCGCATCGAAGGCGATTCCGCAGGGTCCGTCGAGTTCCCCCTCACCGCTGCCGTGCGTTCCCCAGACTTCCAGGAAATTTCCGTCTGCATCGAATACGCTTACCCGGTGCAGGTATTCGTCTGTCAGGTAGATGTGTCCCTGGCTGTTCATTGCACCGGCTGCGTGCCAGACAAACTGGCCGTCCTCCCGCCCGTAAAAGCCGAATGTACCGTAAAACTCGCTGTCCATATCGCATATCGTGACACGCACGCCAATTTCGACGATTTCCACTGAGCGGTTGACGACATACAAACGACCGTTGTCGCCAATCACGGTGTCCGTAGGGTAGTAGAAGCCGCGCCCTTGCATGGCAGAAAGGCCTAGGGTGCATTCGTAGCTAAGGAGTTGAGTTGTGGTGGTCATGGTGAAGTCCTTCGGTGTGTCAGTCTTTCAGTCGGTCAGTTAGTTTTTTCGGTCTTTGTCTGTCATTCGGTGGCTTTCCGTCTTGTCGTTCCGAGCAAAGCGAGGAATCTGAAATCACTGAACATACGCCATTCAAAGACTTCAGATTCTTCACTCCGCTACGCTTCGTTCAGAATGACATTGAAAGCTGACGAACTGAAAGACTGATCGACTGACGGACTAACTCCGCTGGAACTCTTCCGAGGCGGTGGCGAGGCGCAGCAGATTGGCGACCTTGTCGCGGCTGCGCTCTTGGTCAGTTTGCTCGGAGAAGCGTTCCAGAATCTCGCGTGTCTCGTTGGAGACCTCAATGACGCCAAGCTGGTCGAGGCAGGCCTCAACGATGCGCGCCGGCGAGGTGGCGTATTCATCCGCCATTACGCTTTCAATCATCGCCTTGACGCCGGGCTTGTTGGCATCGCCGAACTGCTCGGATGCGAAGTTGATGCGTTCGACGAGTGTGCCGGTGTCCACCCACTCCGTGCCCTCGTGCCAGCCCTCGACGCTCGGTGGATTGTTGAGCATCTGCCCCATGATTTCAATCTGCAGCGCCCTCAACCAGATCTCGCGGCGGGGCCTGTCGAACTCCCCGGTGAGCCGCAGGATGCCAGCCACAAACTCGGCCGGACTCTTCACCTTCTCGTACCGGATGTCCTCGTCCTTGAAGAAGTCGGAGGTGAACAGCGCCCGCAGCATAGTCTTGATGTCATAGTCACTATCGAAGTATGCCTGCACCAGCGTATCGATCGCCTCGGGGTCACGCGGAGGAGTGTAGGGCCATGCAGGCACGGGGGGCTCGTCTGCCACGAAGAAGTGATACATGTGGCGCGCGATGAACTGCGCCGTCGCTTCCTGCTGGCAGATGATTTCAACGATGTCCTCTCCATTGAAGTTGCCGGTCTGCCCAAGGAAGGTCTTTTCGCCTTCGTCGTGATCCTCCGGGCGGTAGTCGAATTGCCATGAAATTCTGCCATAGGGCCAGTCGGAATCGCGCTCGGAGCGGAGCAACATGTACTCGGCATTGCCGATCGTCCAGCCGGTGAAGGCGCGGGAGGCTTCCTGAATGTCTTCTTCGGAGTAGTTGCCCACACCCATGCTGAAGAGCTCAAGCAGTTCGCGTCCGAAGTTCTCGTTGATCGCGCCTTTATGATTGTCGTAGTTGTCCAGCCAGACGATCATCGCAGGGTCTTTGGACAGTTCGACGAGCAGATGCTTGAAATTCCCCATGCCGTTCTTGCGGAACATGCGAATCTGGTTCCCGAGGACCTTGCCGTTGACGACCTTCGGGTATCCGGTGGCGAAGATGCCGTGCCAGAATAAGCACATCTTCTCCTGCAGCTGCGCTTCTGAGGTTAACATACGGTAGAGCCAGTTCTCTCCGTTCGCGCGGGGACCCAGCATGCCCGATTGCTCAAAATTGAACCGGCGCGCCATGTAGTCGCCTAGCCAGGGCGCATTCTCAGGGGCATCCAGCAGTTCATCGACTACGGCGTCGTAGCCCTTTGCTTCAAGCACATCAAGCTGGGAGCGAGTTGCGCCAAAGCCAGCCCGGCGCATCAGGTGTGCCAGAAGTACGAGGTCTTTCTTCGTATCCACTACCATAGCGAACTCCTCACTGCATCTTTGTTTGTTGGGCTACGTTAATGTGCTTATGGCATCTTCGGCGCTATGACGATATAACAGGAGGGTCCTCTGCGTTCACACCTTACTTGCCGCCGCATACAGTCTGAAAATCGGCTCGTTAAGTTCGGTCGAATGTTAACATAACAGAGACGTTTTAACAAACCCGTTCGGGACTGAAACGAGCTGATTTCAACCGATGTTTTGAGTCGTCGAAACTCGCTCCAAGCATGCTCCCATTTATGATATATTCAAACATAATCGCCGTCTCGTCAACGCAACTCCCGCCCTTGTGATGAACTTCTCCTGAAAGCGCAATCGTCTCACCATGTGCCACGAGACTTGACAGTAGTGACAGGGCATGTATAATCGCGGTGGCAGAATGCGTATATTGGCGCAATTATCACGTTTGATGGAACCAGGTCAAGATGAGGTCCAGCCAATGCAAGTTGCCAGAACCCGAGTTACAAGTACTACGACCATCACGGCTACTCGGGGTGTCACCGACCTCAGTGGTGTCCCCTCTTCCGGCAACATACACCTTGCGTTGCCTTCCGATACCTTTCGACTCAGTAGCTGAAAGGTAGGCACGGAGCCACTACCAAATCTCAACCTCCCTAAGCGACCCAAGACCGTATTGCTAACTTTCCGATATTATCCTCCCCGCCCTTCAGGGGTTCTCGTATTGGGGGCTTCCTCACACCGACGTGCATCGGTGAAAAAGGAGGGGAGGGAATAAGAAATCTCCACCGACAAGTCGGAGACACCTGGACTTGTCAGATATCGCGTCTAGTTGTTCACCTACAGAGGAGGTTGATATGAAATTCGGTAAGTTACTGGCTCTGATGTTGCCGCTGGCGCTCGTGATGGTGCTGGCGGTTGCGTGTGGGGGCGCTGAACCCCAGCCGGCGGCTCCTGCGGGGGGTATAACCGCCGAGGAGTTGCAGGGCGCAATTGCGGGAATCCAGATTCCGGAAGGCCTGTCTGAGGCCGACGTCAGCAATATAGTCTCGAGCGCGATGTCCGCGCAGCCTGGGATCACCGCCGCGGACCTGCAAACTGCGGTCGATGCTGCGGAGGGTATAACCGCCGCGGAGTTGCAGGCTGCAATCGCGGGAATCCAGATACCGGAAGGCCTGTCTGAGGCCGACGTCAGCAATATAGTCTCGAGCGCGATGGCCGCCCAGCCTGGGATCACCGCCGCGGACGTCAGCAAGATAGTCGCTGACCAGTTGGCCGCGCAGCCTGGGATCACCGCCGCGGACCTGCAAGCTGCGGTCGATGCCGCAGTGGTCACGGCTGCCATGGAAGCAGCTGCAAGTGCCCCCGCGCCAGCTACAAGTGCCCCTTCAGTGGCGGAGATGGAGGGACCCTATGGGACGCTGGATGTTGCTTTCCCTGAGCTCGGCTCCTATCAGATGTACGTCCCCGCGGTCTCCTTTCCCCAGGCGAGCTTGAACATGTTGGCTGCCGCTGACTCGCTGGTCGGCCGAGGCCTGGACTGGGAATTCTACGGCAAGCTGGCCACGTCGTGGGAAGTCGCCCCCGATCAGTTGACCTGGTCATTCCATCTTAGGGAGGGGGTCCCGTTCCACGAGGATTGGGGAGAGTTCACCGCAGAGGACTTGGTATTTTCCATGGAGGCGATTGTAAAAGAGGGCACCATAGCCCCCAGGGGTCAGGAGTATAAACGGACATTTTTCTGTGATGATTGCTCTGTGACAGCGACGGATCGCTATACCGTCGAGACAAACACCGGCGTACCCATCTGGGATGCGATAACTACGTTCCACATTCCCGGCTCAGACCCAGTTTATGCCATGAGCAAGAAGCAGGTGACAGAGCTGGAGAAATCGATAGGATTGGACGCGGCCAACGAGCTGATAGTCAGTACCGGACCCTGGAAGATAGCGGAAAACCGGCCCAGCGAGTACTGGCATTTCGACGCGGTGCTGGACCACTACCTTAAGACCCCCTACTTCGCCGAGATGAGGTTCTGGGAAATACCCGAGGAATCCACCCGGATAGCCAACTTCCAGACGCGCAGGATAGATACTTTTACGGCAGTCCCAGACTCAATAACGTTACTGGCGAATACGCCCGGCACCATGTTCATGGCCCAGAAAGGCGCCGTCGAGCAGCACCTCTTGTTCTATGGCCAGTACTACACTAGCGCCGATCCTTCGACATGCCCTGGGGAACCTACCAGTAATTTCCCCCCGCCTTATCCAACCACTGATAGATGCCCCACCTCCGGGTGGGACCCCGACTCGCCCTGGGTCTCCGCCAACCCCGACATGGACTCTCCCGAGTGGGACGCGGCCCGGAAAGTGCGCTTGGCCATGCATTTAGCCATAGATAGGGAAAAGCTTATCGAGGAGCTCCTCCATGGTGAGGCGGTCCCCCTCCCAATGCAGGGGTGGTCCAATCAAGCGTTCAAGCCCGAATGGGTGCGGGAGTACGATCCGGCGCAGTCCAAGCAGCTTCTAGCCGAGGCGGGCTATCCCGACGGCTTCGAAATGGAACTTATCCCCATGCTCAGGGGTGCGCCTTCCGAGGCCGAGGCCTGCGAGGCCATAGCCGCCATGTGGGAGGCAGTTGGCCTTGACGTCAACCTTAAGAATATTCCTTTCAATACCGTCGTAGAGAAGCAGTTGGACTACACGGCAAAGGGTTATGTAGCCTGCAACGCCTCTGGAGCCTTTATAGAACCCATGTGGCTGGACTCCAAAATGTATCTGGCCGATGGGGGCTGGAGCCCTGGCATGAACCACCCCATCACGTCGAGGTTGTTTGTCGACGCCTTCAACACATTCGACAAGGAAGAGCGCTGGAAACTATCGCTGGAAGCAGGACAATTAATGTGGGACAACGTCCTGGACCACGGGTTGTGGACAGCCAACCAGATACACGCGCTGGGCCCCGAAGTGGGTGACTGGGAGGAGCATCTGGACACCGGAAACCCACGACGGATAAGCGCCCTTGAATGGGCACCCCATCGGTAGTGAGCGACTAAATCTAGACCGCTAAGGTCCTAAGCCAACCCACGAAACAAGCCCCGCCCGGCGTATCAGGCGGGGCTTGTTTCGCGTGCCCATATTAATGGACGGTAGTTGGAAACACTTCTGGTTACGGCAAAGGAGCGAAAAAGCCAAGATCGCCGGAGTCAACGCCGCCAGGATTCCCTGCCTTTTCCTTGTCCCACCTTATTTGGGACGGTTACCATGTGCCACGAGACTTGACAATAGTGGCAGAGCATGTATGCTACCAGTGCCAGAGTGTGTATAATGGCTCAATTATCACGTTTGATGGAATCAGATCAAGACAAGGTCCAGCCAATGCACGCTGCCAGAAGCCGAGTTACTAGTACTACGGCCATCACGGCTACTCGGGGTGTCACCGGCCCAGCGGCGTCCCCTCTACCGGCACCATACACCTTGCGTTGCCTCCCGATTCCCTTCGACTCAGTAGCCTAAATGTAGGCACGGAGCCACTACCAAATCTCAACCTCCCTAAGCGACCCAAGACCGTATTCCTAACTTTCCGATATTATCCTCCCCGCCCTTCAGGGGTTCTCGTATTGGGGGCTTCCTCACACCGACGTGCATCGGTGAAAAAGGAGGGGAGGGAATAAGAAATCTCCACCGACAAGTCGGGGACATCTGGACTTGTCAGATATCGCGTCTAGTTGTTCACCTACAGAGGAGGTTGATATGAAATTCGGTAAGTTACTGGCTCTGATGTTGCCGCTGGCGCTCGTGATGGTGCTGGCGGTTGCGTGTGGGGGCGCTGAACCCCAGCCGGCGGCTCCTGCGGGGGGTATAACCGCCGAGGAGTTGCAGGGCGCAATTGCGGGAATCCAGATTCCGGAAGGCCTGTCTGAGGCCGACGTCAGCAATATAGTCTCGAGCGCGATGGCCGCGCAGCCTGGGATCACCGCCGCGGACCTGCAAACTGCGGTCGATGCTGCGGAGGGTATA
This sequence comes from Dehalococcoidia bacterium, assembly GCA_965221045.1. Taxonomy (GTDB): domain Bacteria; phylum Chloroflexota; class Dehalococcoidia; order Lucifugimonadales; family JADFKI01; genus Bin90. Next base: position 2,004,392 of record OZ244863.1, on the reverse strand, counting down.
ACCGCCGCGGAGTTGCAGGCCGCAATCTCGGGAATCGAGATACCGGAAGGCCTGTCTGAATCCGACGTCAGCAATATAGTCTCGAGCGCGATGTCCGCGCAGCCTGGGATCACCGCGGCGGACGTCAGCAAGATAGTCGCTGACCAGTTGGCCGCGCAGCCTGGGATCACCGCGGCGGACCTGCAAGCTGCGGTCGATGCCGCGGTGGTCACGGCCGTCATGGAGGCAGCTGCAAGTGCCCCCACGCCAGCTACAAGTGCCCCCGCGATGATGGCGATGGAGGCACCCCATGGGACCCTGAATGTTGCTTTCCCTGAGCTCGGCCCCTATCAGGTACATCCCGGGATGACCGCCTTTCCCTCGGCGAGCCTTAACTACTTGACTGCCGTTGAAGGGCTGGTCGGCCGAGGCACAGATTGGGAATGGTACGGCAGGTTGGCCGAGGAGTGGTCTGTCGCCCCCGATACTGTGACCTGGACATTCAAGCTTAGGGAGGATGTCCAGTTCCACGACGATTGGGGAGAGTTTACCGCCGAGGACTATATATGGTCCATTAAGGCGGGTGCGGCCGAGGGCTCCCTAAACGGCAGGGCTCCGGACCATAGACTAAAATTTCTGAATCCAGAAGGCCATTTGATAGCGCTAGATGACCATACCATCGAGTTAAACACCGCCGAACCCTATTGGGACTTGCTGACTTCGGTGCACACTCCCGGCTTAGACGCAGTGTGGGCCGTCAGCAAGAAGCAGGTGGAAGAGCTGGAGAAATCGATAGGATTGGACGCGGCCAATTCGCAGTTGGTCGGTACCGGCCCCTGGAAGATTGAGGACTCGCAGCCCGGCGAGTTCTGGCATTTCGACGCGGTGATGGACCACTACCTCAAGACCCCCTACTTCGCCGAGATGAGGTTCATCGAAATAGGCGAGGAATCCACCCGGATAGCCAACTTCCAGACGCGCAGGATAGATGTTTTTACGGCAGTCCCAGACACTATAGCGTTACTGGCGAATACGCCCGGCACCTTATTCATGGCCCAGAAAGGCGCCGCCCAGCAGCACCTCTTGTTCTATGGCCAGTACTACCATAGCGCCGATCCAGAAACATGCCCGGGGCGTCCTGGTGGCCCTTGGCCCGATAGACCAGAATCTCCAAAGTGCCCCTCATCCGGGTACGACCCCGACGCGCCCTATGTTTCCAGCAACCCCGATATGGACTCTCCCGAGTGGGACGCGGCCCGGAAAGTGCGCTTGGCCATGAATATAGCCATAGATAGGCAAAAGCTTATCGAGGAGCTCGTCCACGGTGAGGCAGTGCCCCTCTCAATGTTGGCGTGGTCCAATCAACCGGGCAAGCCCGAATGGAAGTGGGAGTACGATGTGGAGCGGGCCAAGCAACTTCTTGAAGAGGCGGGTTACGGGGATGGCTTCTCGGTGGACCTTTTCCCCGCTGTCAGGGGTGCGCCTGCCGAGGTCGAGGCCTGCGAGGCCGTAGGCGACATGTGGGCGGATATTGGCATTACCGCCCGCATTACTAAAATGCCTTTCGCTACCCTCGTAGAGCCGCAGTTGGACCTCACGGCAAAGGGTATAGTCTGCAACGCCTCCACACCCTTTATAGAACCCTTATGGCTATGGCCCCTCCAATTTATGCCCGATGGGGGCTGGACCGCTGGCATGGACCACCCCGTCATCTCTAAGATGGTAATGGATTCCTATCAGATATTCGACAAGGAAGAGCGCTGGGAAAAAACGCTGGAAATAGGTAGTTTGCTCTGGGACAACAACCTGTCCCACGGGTTGTACACGGTCAACCAGATACACGCGCTGGGCCCCAAGGTGGGTGACTGGGGGGACCATCTGGAGACCGGTAACCCACGACGGATAAGCGCCCTTGAATGGGCACCCCATCGGCAGTAAGCGACTAAATCTAAACCGCTAAGGTCCTGAGCCGACCCACACAGCATGCCCCGCCTGACGTATCAGGCGGGGCATGCTGCGCGCGCCCATATTAATGGCCGGTAGTTGGAAACACTTCCGGTTACGGCAAAGGAGCGGAAAAGCCAAGATCGCCAGAGTCAACGCCGCCAGGATTTACCGTCTGAACTAGATCCGGCACATCCGGGGAGTCAATTGGGGAAACGGCGATTATGACAGTTTTGGGGTCGTCCAGCGCAAATAGGCTGCCCAAAGGGACAACTTGGGCAGAGACAGGCGATTCTGGGCTCACTACGCCACTACAAAACCATTGGTCAACGCGTCGTCCAATGCTCCCCGGACTACACGGACGAGCTTCCGGCCGATGGCTTCGAACCGGCTCGCCCCGCCCCGGACACTCCGCACGAGACTGCTGGACGCATGGGGCAGCCTAGATCTTCGGCGCGGTCCAGCGATCAGGTTGAGCAGTTTGCAGAGAAGATTCGTGAGCTGGGAGGCGAGGCACTTGCAGTGCAGGCAGATGTTTCGAGCGAGGTCGACGTTTCCCGAATGGTTAACACAACCTTCAAAACGTGGGGCCAGATCGATATACTCGTCAATTACACTGCCACCATCCTGCCCAGAATAGATGTAGAGGATACTGAGCCTGACCAGTGGCGTGGGGTGATTGACCTGAACCTGACCGGTTCCTTCCTCCGCGCCGGAGCAGTGCTGCCTCACATGATCAAGAGGAAGACCGGCAAGATCATCAACATTTCCAGCATGGGTGGCAGGAAGGGAGCGCGAGGTGAAGGCCCCTACTGTGCCTCCAAAGCGGCACTGATCCATTTCACGGAGACACTCGCGGCACAGGCGTATGATCATGGGATAGATGTGAACTGCATCTGCCCTGGCGCTGTCGAGACTGAGATGATACGCGTCCTAACCCGCGGGAATCCGGCAAGTGGGCTGATGCGCCCCGAGGAGATCCTGGCCCCTGCACTATCCCTCGCTAGTGATGAGAGCTCATCTATGACAGGTACCGCGATAGACGCTGCCGGCCCCTCGATCACATTATTCATTCCAGATTGACTGATAAGCTGACAAGAGAAGCGGCTAGTCTTAAATTACATCAACCACTTCGGATACACCAAGCTCATCGAAGTCAATTCCTGCATCAGTGTTACCTTCGGTCAGGAAAGTACCGAGCATCTCCTCAAGAAGAGGATTGGTGATTGACGCAGGATTAGCCGGCAACGTCGCTAGGCACCCACAAGCTTTCTGAGCCGGTTCGTGAAGTACTTGTAGTTCTCCCACGCACGTCAGGCGGCACATTATGATCATGTCCCGGTAAGTAGCCGTCGATAGGGAGCATTCGCTCGGCCCGACCCGGCTCCCTATCGATGGATTCTCTGTCCTGGGCTAGGGCGCGCTTGTCCAGGCCGCCTAAGATACCAAGCCGTGGATACAGCCGTTGGTACTCTTTTAGCGCTGATACCTCTTTTAGCGCAAATAAGGTATACTGGCGGCGAGGCATACTCGTGACGCCATTTAGAGGGTAAGTTGCGCAAGCCCATTGGCGTCGACCAGAAGAATGCCTAGGGGTGCACCAGAAAACTGCCTAGATCTGGAAACAGGATGAGGTTTCGTGAACGGTTCCGAGCTAGATAATAACGTCATACTACAAGTGGAAGATCTCCACACGCACTTCCAGACTCGTTGGGGCACAGTTAAGGCGGTGGACGGGGTCAGCTTCAATTTGCGGCGAGGCGAGACACTGGGTATCGTTGGAGAGTCCGGTTCCGGGAAATCGGTCACCATGCTGTCACTGATGCGCCTCGTCCCGTCTCCGCCCGGTCGCATCGTCAGTGGGAAGATAATCCTAGACGGTGAAGATGTGCTAGAACTGCCAGTACACGAAATGACCAATGTCCGGGGCAGCAAGATTGCCCTTATCATCCAGGACCCAATGACCTCCCTCAACCCGGTGTTCAGCATCGGCATCCAAGTGTCCGAGGCTATCCGGATACACCAGGACATTCCGAAGAAGACCATACTGGAGAAGGCGATAGAGGTGTTAAGGAAGGTAAACATACCCGCCGCCGAATCGAGAGTCCGGGACTATCCCCACCAGATGAGTGGCGGGATGCGGCAGCGAGTCGTCGGAGCGATCGGCATTTCATGTGAGCCTTTGGTCCTCATCGCGGACGAGCCCACCACGTCTCTGGATGTAACCATCCAGGCCCAATACCTGAAGCTTTTGAAGGACCTTCAAGAGGAATCGGGCCTATCGCTAATTTTCGTCACCCACGACTTCGGGATCGTGGCTAAGATATGCGACCGGGTGGCGGTGATGTACGCTGGGAAAATTGTGGAGACCGGAAGTGTGCGGGACATCTTCAACAATCCTTCCCATCCGTACACCGAGGCCCTGCTGGCTTCGGTCCCCAGGATGGAGGAAGATGTGGACCGGCTCTACTCTATCGTGGGCCAGCCTCCGGAATTGCATGACCTGCCGCCGGGCTGCTCCTTCGCCGACAGGTGCCCCTACGTCATGGAGCGGTGCCACGCCGAATTCCCTCCGACTTTACTGGCGGGAGATGGCCATTTCGCTGATTGCTGGAAGCTGGCATGACCATACCGACGACGTTACCAGAGATCTCCGATGACGGGAACGTGGTCCTGGAGGCCCAGGACATAAAGAAACACTATCCGGTCACGAGGGGGACTCTGATATCCAGGGTTACCGGTTGGATCAAAGCCGTCGATGGCGTCTCGTTTCAGCTAGGCGCCGGTGAGACCCTGGGGCTCGTAGGAGAATCGGGCTGCGGCAAGACCACCACCGCCAAAATGCTGTTGCTCCTGGAGCGCCCGACTTCAGGCAGCATACTCTTCGAAGGTGAGGAAGTACATCAGGGTAGCACCACAGAATTGAAAGCGTATCGAAGCTCGGTGCAAGCGGTGTTCCAGGACCCCTGGAGCTCGTTGAACCCAAGGATGCGGGTTAAGGACCTGATTGCCGAGCCGATGGTCATCAATTGGCAATTGCCAAAGAAGCAGGTCCAAGAAAGGGTCATCGATCTGCTTCAGGAGGTAGGACTAAGTAGTTACCACGCCAATCTTTACCCCCACGAGTTCAGTGGCGGCCAACGGCAGCGGTTGGCCATAGCCAGGGCCTTGGCGTTGAACCCGAAGGTCATCGTGCTGGATGAGCCGGTGTCGGCCTTGGATGTCTCCATCCGTGCTCAGATTATGAACCTTCTAAAGGACCTGCAAGAAGAACACAATGTGAGCTACCTGCTCATTGCTCACCACCTAGCCACCGTGCGCTACATGTGCAAATACGTGGCGGTGATGTACCTGGGCCAGATCGTAGAATATTCGGAAAAACGGGACCTCTACAACAATCCGCTGCACCCCTATACTAAGGCCCTGATGTCCGCCGCCCTTCCCTCTCATCCGGATATCAAGCAAGAAGAAATAATCCTGCGTGGGGAAGTACCGTCTCCGTTGAACCCCCCGGAGGGCTGCCGCTTCCATACGCGCTGCCCCTTCGCCATGGACCGGTGCGCCGTCGAGGTGCCGGAGCTGAAGGAGCAGAGCCCCGGGCGCCTGGTCTCCTGCCACCTGTACTAGCCTGGCAATAACCACCGTACCGGATACGGAAAAGGCGCTGGCTCAAGCCACATTGAAAACCCGGGAAGGACTGCGCAGGGTGACCAGACCCGGCGGGGAAGGTTCTGATCCCACCTTCAGCAGCCGGTAGCGGGCTCAAGACATGGGAAAGCCCGCTAGCCTTTCGGCCGGAAGGGTGTGTCGGAAGGTAGGCGGGCCGTTTCTATACTATGTCAGACACTATCATTGGCTTCCCACCATCTCGTCAGAACTCAATCCGCATCGGTTCCTAAGACCGTCGCCATCACCTCTGTATCATGGTCCGGCCAGACCGTAACCAGGAAATCCACTATTGGTGTACCGCGTCAATCATTTTTGCCGGCCTGTTGCCTCATCGCAATGATGCTCCTATACATGTCAAGCGGCCGCATCGAGTATCTGGGCAGGCTTCTGGATGGCCGAGAAGACTTCTCGAGCAACATAGCGTTTGAGACAGCGGATGACGTCGCGCTTGCTCATTCCCTCCGCGGTTCGACGACGCATATATGCCTGGGTGCGCAGCTCGTGACGCAGCCTGACGACGACTATGCGATAGAGCGCCGCATTGGCCTGGCGGTCACCTCCGCGGTTGAGCCGATGCCGGTTCGTCTTGCCCGATGATGCAGGTATCGGGTTTACACCGCACAGCGATGCGAAGGCAGCCTCTGACCGGAGCCCGGTCAGGATTACTCCCTGCGGCGATCAGCAGGGATGCTGCCGTGTTAGGCCCCACACCAAAGGTGTTGACCAGGGTCGGCGCGACTGATCGCGAGAGCCGTTCAAGCTCGGCCTCCAGGTCCCGCACCTCATCACTGAGTTGACGGTAACGATAGGCAAGTGAGCGAAGAGCATACTTGGCCGCTGCCGTGGGATTGTTCAGGCGACCAGGACGGAAGCTTCTGCAACGTGCAGCGAGGACATTAGCGGCGAGACCATCGAGCGTCCCGCGAAGCTCAGACGGAGCTGTGACAACCAGTGCCTTCATCTGGTTGACAGCCTGGGTACGAGACTTTACGGCCGAGTCCCTTGCGCTCTTGAGCATACGGATCATCTCGACTTCGCCCTCGCCAGACTTGGGAGTATCCGTGTTAGATGTCAAGCCGATCCGGCCTGATAAGATGGGCAGTCGCTCCCGTACCGTTTCACCCAGGGAGTTCCTCGACGCGCCACGGCGTTTAGCTGCATCAGCAGCTTGCGTGCCACTGCTATCACAGCTACCTTGCCGGGTTTGCCGCGCTCCCGAAGACGCCGATAGAAGTCGCGTAGGTCGCCATCTACCCTGAGCACCACCCAAGCACAGATATACAGCGCCCGTCGCACCGTCCCACGACCGCCTCGAATGGACCGATTGCCACGCTTTTTGCCGCTGTCACGCGACCAGGGAGCAAGCCCCACCAGCGATGTCAACGCCCGTCCGTCCCGCCTGCCAAGTTCGGGCAAATATGCGATAAGTGTAGCCGCGGTCAGCTGTCCCACTCCGGGTACCGTCTGATACAGTTCGACTGTCTCACTGAGACTGGCGCTGCGCTTCAACAACTCCTTGTACTCCTCATCCAACCGCTCTATCTCTCTGTCCAGCCAGCGGATGTGACGCCTGGTCGACTTCCCGACACTCCCGCTTACGCCCTTGTCCAGTCGGTTGCGCTCCCGCACCCGCTGCTCGACAAGTTGACGCCGCCTGCTCAGTAACTGCCGCAGCTCCTCACGGTCAGGATCCACATCCGGTTGTGTTGTGTCCGACTCGGAGAACACCACGCCGTAGCGAGACAGCACCTGAGCATCGAGAGGGTCGGTCTTCGCCTCGTATCCGCACGCGCGGGCAAATGCGCGCACCCTGACCGGATGCGCCACTTCTACGCCGATCACCGTCTCCCTCAGCTTGCCTACCACAAGACGCTCATACCCACCGGTGAACTCGCACACCGCCTTGGTCACACCTGCCCGCTCCAGATGCCTGAGCAACCTGCGAATGCCTGTCGCGCTGTTCTCAAAGCGGAGCACGGGACCTTCAGAAACTGACACCTCCAAAGTTGCCTTCGATACATCTATGCCTGCTACGACTATCATAGTCCGACCTCCGTGTGTATTATGCCGTTGTGCTCCACACTTGCAGATGCGGGCCTCGTGCCCTTGTATCCGTTCGGAGCCACAAATGCGGCGGGAGGGGTGTCATACTCCCAAACGGTGCAGCCCGGCGCAGCAGCCTGGCTCACCCAGTCGCTCACGACGCGCCCCTCTCACCCACCTCACAAACTGACACGTTTGCAAGTCAAATACAACATACAAGTCGCGGCGGCGACACCGGCAAGCACAGCACGCGCTGCCATCTCCGCATCTGTAGGATCGCTCTTTCCCTTGCGATAACGGACCGACCGATCAGGCCTGTTGACCTCGATGACCGTATAGCCCCGATCGGTCAGGAAGCGTGCGAGTCCGGCACCGTAGGAACCTGTGCCCTCTATCCCGAACGCGTTGATTCCTCCCAGGCTACGGGACCACCGCTCGAGCTCCTCGTACCCATTGGTGGTCACAAGCACGTGACACTCATCGAGGAGGACACCTCGCCCGTCGATTGCTACTGCCACATGCTGGTCCTTGTGTGTGTCGACTCCGATGATCACCTCAGCTACGAGATGATTCTGGTAAGTTGCGACTCCCATCATCTCTGCCTCCTGGGACAATGGCGTATCAGCCGGGTGAGCGGACACAACTGCGAAGAGGCTCAGGGCCACGCTCCGTCACTGCTCGCCTCAGCCATTGGCTGCTTATGGCCATCCCGGGAACGGGTCGACAGATCATTTTGAGGGCATCTGAGCCAGTTACCGAATGGGTCAGACCCGATCCCGCATGGCCCACTAAGTATCATCGCAGTTACCGTGACTCTTGCAGCTTCTGATTGTCGCCAACAGGTTTGATGCTCCCTCGGTCAGCCTCATTCATTTCATTCTGCTCGGCAGAAGCATACACCAACTGCTTCGCCACGACGATGCGCCATTGTCGGACTCTGCGCTGAAGCGTTCTGAGCTGACGCCTGCTGTAGCGGTTGGGAGAACGGGCCATCAACCGATCAAGCAACTCAGCAGCCTTCAAGTCCGGTTGCTGCTGAAGCCAGTCCAGTATCTCGCACCACACGCCCTCGAAGGGGTCCGGTCGTGTGCGTTGCCCGCGACGTGTTCTTTTCTTCGGCGCGTGCGTAGGACGAACCTCGCCCTGTCGCCATAGTTCGGGCAGACTGCTCAGGAAGTGCTCCAGACTCTCGCTGCTCGGCACACTCGCCGAGTCGGTCGCGTTGATGGTGGCAAGCGCCGACTGCGCCTCCCGTATCGTGTGCAGCAACGATACGGGTTCGAGCTCAGCCCGACTGCAACTGAGCATCGTCTTGGTCTCCTCGCTCACGTCGTCACGCCAGAGCAAGCGGTCGCAGGGAGTGGCGTGCGTGCTGTATCTCTTCTTCACGGTCCCACCCTCCCGACTCCGCTCCAGCGGCTGAAATGAAGGCTGGAAGTGGTACACTTACAATTGCATCGCACTGTTGTTGCTCAGCGATTCCGTCCGTACTAACTGCTAAGCGAAAATGTCCGCATTATGGAGAATGTGACATTGACGCAGCAAGAGCAGGCAAGACTTCAGATACTCAACAACTTACTCGCAGGGTATATGACGACGGAGCAGGCAGCGACACTGATGGGAGCGAGCGCACGCCACACCAGGCGCATGCTAGCGGCTTACAGAGAGAAAGGAGCAGCCGCACTAGCTCACGGCAATCGAGGTCGCAGACCTGCCAACGCTACACCGAGCGCATTGGCGAGCGAAGCGGTACGTCTGGCGCGCAGCCGATACGCCGGAGTCAACCATACGCACCTGAGCGAGTTGCTCAGGGAGCGGGAGGGCATAGACATCGGTCGCGACACGTTGCGCAAGATACTGACGAACGCCGGTGTGAACAGTCCTCGTCGGCGTCGCCCGCCGAAGCACCGCGTTCGGCGGCAGCGGATGCCACGCGAGGGTATGCTGATACAGGTAGATGGCAGCTACCACAGATGGCTGGGAGAAGATGGACCGCAGTTCACGCTGCTGCTTGCAGTGGATGACGCCACTGGGGTAGTGGTCAATGCCCTGTTCTGCGAGCTGGAGAATACCCACAGCTACTTCCTGCTGATGTGGGGTCTGATACGGAACTGCGGCATACCGACCGCACTGTATGCAGACCGGCATGCCGTATTCAAGTACACGCCACCGTCAGAGGCTGCCGCTGCGCCCACCCAGTTCAGTCGCGCGATGGACGAGCTTGGCGTACAGCTCATATTCGCTCGCTCGCCGCAAGCCAAGGGCCGGGTTGAGCGTATGGCCGGCACCTTCCAGGACAGGCTCGTAACCGAACTGCGACTCGCGGAGGCAGCAACCATCGATGACGCTAACCGCGTGCTCGCTGACTTCCTCCCCCGCTTCAACCAACGCCCGTGTGCCACCACAGCACACAGAGACCGCATATCGCGTCCTCGATGCGAAGATGTGCCTCGATACAACCCTCTGCCTAAAGTACAGGCGCAGGGTTGGCCGGGACAACACGGTGAAGTACCGCTGGCGCACCCTGCAGTTACTGCCCGGCACAGACCGACCGAGCTATGCCGGAGCGGTGGTGGATGTGCTTGAGGGGCTGGACGGACAGCTGGCGGTGCAGCACGAGGGGCAGATCATCCCCACGCAGGAGGCACCGCAGCGCCCCAATATCCTGCGCGACTTCACCGAGAGAACCGTGCCTACTCCTGCACCTCATATCGACAGCAATGGCCTGGGCAGACGCTGGGTAGACAAGCTCGCGCAGCTAGACGGCGAGCTCTCCCAAGACACTGCCGACGGCAACGGCGCCGGGAGGGTTCGCAAGGCCGTTAGTCCTCGCCGGAGGAAGCCCACACCACTTCAGACGGCGAGATGGAAAGCGGTGAGGAAAGCGAAGCGCAAGGGGCTGTCCATTCGTGGGATCGCCCGGGAGCTGGGCATACACAGAGATACCGTGAAGAAGTATATGAACGCTGAAAGTCCACCTTTGTCGCGCGGGCGCGCGAAGTCGACGGTATCGTAGTCTGATAGCATGGCAATTTACAGGGGGTGACATTTTCCCTTAGCACTTAAGCGGACATAGTCGCTGAGCTTCGACAATCGCACCGTACAGATGCGCCATCGTATGACCGGCCATCGGATCCGGAGTAGCGCTCGTGTCCGAGGAAAAAGCGGCGCACGACCGAGCTGTTCTTCTGCTTTATCTACACCTGGTCGTTCTTGCGGTACGCCCGCGAGCGGGTGAACTCGATGCCCCGCTCTTCGCAGTAGCTCAGCAACGTCTCGTTGATGAACACGCTGTCGTTGTCGGAGTTTATGCCGCGGATCGGGACCGGGAAGACCCAAGAGACTGCTTCCAGTCCCTCCACCACCAGGGACTGCTCGCGTGCCAGCAGCGGAATCGCCTCTGTCCAGCCGGAGCACACGTCGGTGACCACCAGGCTGCTGATGCACAACCCGGTCACCGTGCCGCCGCAGTGCGCCACCAGGTCAATCTCAAGATAACCAGGCTCAGGCTCCTTCCAGTCTGAGAATGTGCGCACCTGGATGCGGACTTCCCATCTTCCTCTTCTGCTTACGCTTCCTGCGACTGCCCGCCTGCTCTCTGATGGGCCTCAGCAGCCTGTCTATGGTCGCAGCACTCGCCGAGAACAGACATCGCCGTACTCCGGGGTCGAGGTCAAGGTGACCGTGCCTCTCCAGTGATTCCACCATGCTGGGCAACGCCGCCTTCAGTCTCTTCCCGCATATCCTGTCCGATGCTTCCCATACCACAGTCAGCGCCTCCTTCACCGCCTCGTCGTATATACGCTGGCCCTTTGGTACGCTCAGGACAGCCGGTTCATCGCACTGTCTCAGGAGCCTGACTGCGTGCTTTCCGTGTCAGCCGGCTATGACTACGAACTCGTCGAGCATCCGGCTCTTGTCCTTCTTCGATGCCTCTCTGTACCGGTTGCGAATAGCCCTGAGTACCTCAGTCCTTGTCACTGCGCTGATCTCTCCGACCATCTGCTTGCCTCCTCAGTCTGGGTAACACCATTGTGAGGCAATGACCTGATTTCGGTAACATCCTCCGTGAGGCAATAGCTTCCGCTCAGTAACAAAAACCTTGAGGCAACACGCGCGGCTACATAACCGTCGTTCAGGACATACAGGGACGGTACGCCTCAGACGGGGAGTTCGTCTGGCATTTTGAAGACAATGACAAGACATTCGACGCCGTGGACGGGTACGACGCCGTGGAATCGGTGTCTACGCTGACCGGGAGCGACGGTCAGGTCGGCACCTGGGGACACTCCTATGCATCGTGGTGCATTTGGCGGCTGCCCGGTACAATCTCCCCTTCCTTGAAGGCGATATTCGCTAGCGGTATGGTGGCGCGCCTGTTGAAACTCAACTTCGGAGTCTTCGAGACGGCTGAAGTGTATATGGGGGACAATACAATTGCATTGACACGGATGGAGTGGAGATTGCTGGAGCTGCTTGTTAAAGCACTCCACGTACTGTAAGCTATCGAATATTGTCGTCTTCAATCATTGGAGATGAGGTTCTTGGTGAAGCCGAGACGCGCCTCATCTAAGTTCATGTTGATAATCTGAGGGCTAAGTTAGGCGATAAGGCGGGGGATCCTAAGTATATTGGGAATGTTCCTGGAACGCGTTATCGCTTCCTTGCACCAGTAGAGCGTGCTACTGTCGGCAAAGGTGATTATTGAAGGGACAGTCCTACCTAAGAAGCGATACCTCGATGCTTCGTCCAGCCTTAGACATCCACAAAAATCCGGAAGAGCAGGTTGTTTCCAAGCACCCGATCGGACGGTTGGGCCAGTTGGAGGAGATTGCCGAAGCGGTAATCTGGCTGTCTTCCGATACCGCCTCGTTCGTTACCGGCCACAACACGGCGGTGGACTTTGGCTACGCAGCCTAGCAATCAAAAGTGCCCAGCTGATTTGGGCCCACGGAGGTTTCACAATGGCAGGTAGTTTTGACGGCAAAGTAGCGATGGTAACTGGAGCCGGTTCTGGAATCGGCCGGGCGACGGCGCTGGCCTTTGGCCGGGAAGGCGCCAAGGTCGTGATTGCTGACATAGGAGTCGAGGGCGGCGAAGAGACCGTGCGCATCATTCAGGACTCCGGAGGCGAGGCCGTATTCGTCAAAACGGATGTCACGGTAGCCAGCCAAGTTGAGGCGTTGGTCAATACGGCCGTCCAGACCTACGGACGACTGGACTGCGCCGCCAACAGTGCCGGAATTACGCAAGACGTGGCGCCAACCCACGAATTACAGGAAGAACTCTGGGACAGGGTCATAAGTATCAACCTGAAAGGCATCTGGCTGTGTATGCGTTACCAAATCTCACAAATGCTCCAACAGGGAGGCGGCGCCATCGTCAACACCTCCTCTTCTGTTGGTTTGTGGGCGACGGCAAATCTGCCAGCCTACACGGCGAGTAAGCACGGGGTCAATGGTCTCACCAAGGCAGCGGCGCTCGAAAACGCGCGGAAAGGCATCAGGGTTAATGCAATTTGCCCAGGTGCCACCGAAACTCCGATGATCAGGCGGTTCGTGGCGGACAGCCCTGACCATGATCTGGACGTGATGGCCGAAAAATCCCCGATGGGACGGCTGGGGACTCCCGAGGAACAAGCAGAGGCGGCGCTTTGGCTATGCTCAGACGCGGCTTCGTTCATCACTGGCACCATCCTGTCCGTTGACGGCGGCCAGGTGGCACAGTAGCCAGCCGGTCAAAGCCTGCCACCAGGTGAACCGTGCCGCAAAACGGCCAATGCGAATTTGAAGAGGAAAGTCCGGAGGGAGTGTACCAGTGTACCGCGTCTGGTGGGGAGGGGGTTTGGGGGAACCAATAAACCTTGCGGGCGAGCGTGTTGAATGCTGGAAGAAGTCACTTTGGATTTAGGTTCAGCCGAAAGGAGAAAACAATGTTCTATGAGCTTCGCCAGTACAGAACACAACCGGGTCAGAGGGATAACTGGGTACGGTACATGGAGGAGGTCATAATACCCTATGAGGTATCCAATGGGATGGTAGTGGCAGGTAGTTTTATCGACCAGGAAGACGACAACCATTACATATGGATGCGAAGGTTCGAGTCAGAAGAGGAACGGGTCCGCCTGTATGAGGCCGCTTACGAGAACGACACCTGGAAAAACGAAATACAACCGCGGATACCGGAGATGTTGGCCATGGGTAACGCCGTGATAACTCGGATAGAGCCTACACCCAAGTCCGTGGTCCGATAAGGTCAGACTGGCTAAGAGACCACCGAGGCTAACGATGCATACAGACCTGGTCTTGCACAACGCCAATGTAGTCACTCTGGATAAATATCAGCCGGCGGGACCTGGTCGCCGTAAGCGAGGAACGCATACTCTTGCTCGACAAGGAGGCTGCATTCGGCGGTCTGGATGTGGTCCGGACCACAGTCGTTGACTGCGGCGGCATGACGCTGATTCCCGGGTTCATCGACGCCCACATTCACATCATGGCATATGCTGCCGGCCTAGTCTCCGTCGATTGCGATCCGCAAGCAGTCGAGACTGTCGAGGATATCCTGTGCGCTCTCGCCGACCGTGCCGCGTATCCGCGGCACGGTAATTGGGTGCGTGGCGCCGGCACGACGAGTTCTCGCTGCGAGACGGCCGTCACCCGACCGCGAAAGATATCGATCGGGCGGTCCGTGTAGTATTCACTAACCCGAGGAGAGCCGAGATTTCCCTCAACTTTCGTTCGATTTTGCTACCGCACTCGCATGCTCGATGCCCACTGGTAAGTTGATACGGACGAAGTCCTCGTTGCGAGCATAGTATGGTGCGTCGCTGAGATAGTCGTTCCCAAATCTCTCTCTAACGGCCTTCAGCTAGTCCCTTGATCTTTCAGTATCCACCCACGATTGGAATCCAAACCAGAGTGGCGACCGGAAGTTACGCCACAAGTGGTAGTTGGTGCCGAACCAGGCAGGGACCCCGGCGATGTCGAAGTATCGAACGTATCCTCCATCCCATTTGGTGGCACGATAGCCTGCGGTACTGGCCCACCCATAGGATTTGCCCTGTTCGATGACGTCGTAAACAAGCTGCTCCAGCTCCGGGATGCGCTCCTGGTCGTCGATGCGCAGATGCTCAGGCATTGGCCGAAATGCCCTGCATCCTCCTCCTCGATAAGACCCTGAAGCTGGCGAACGTCCTCGACAATTGGACCATCGGCCGCTACTCTCTCGGCAAGTCTCCCCAACAGGGTTCTCCACCCCGACACATCATGACCCTGTAATCACTCACCCTGGCACTGCGCAGCTCATCGCGTGAGACCATCTCTTCAGCGGAGAAGTCCTTGGAGCCGTTCAGTCTCTCGAGCAACTCCTGCCAAAGGCTATCGACTCGGCAATCGGGAGAGACGAAGAGCAGTACTACCTGCTCTTGGCAAGGACGGAGCCTCAAGTATCCTAACGGTTGGTTTTCGGTGAGGACAGCGCCAAACTTTGCCTCGATTAGGAGGTGTTTCTCGCCCTGCGTGTTTCTGAAGGCGATGTCAGGACGTTCGAGCGTCTCACCTACGTCCTGAGTCTGAACACGGTTTATATCGTCTATGGTGATTCCTCCGTCGCCAACGAACTCCGTCAAAGCGAGCCTTGCGTATTCGGAATTGGACAGTATGTAACCGAGCGCTTCTACTGCAATGTCTTCCAGCTTGTCCGTCAACATCAGGAGTGCTACGTACCCGGGCACCGACCTCTCCGTGTTCATGACGGATCACTACGGCTAATTGCGCGTTGCAACCACGGACAAATGACTCGAAAAGGACTGATTTCGTGCCATTCTAAAAGCCGTATAATTTAGTTATCACGCATTTAGAGAAGGCGAACCATGACACTCCAACCACTGCGGACTGTGAACGCTCCGGTCACCCTGACTGACGAGCAGCGCCGACGCATCTCGGACGCTCTCGAAAACGCACAGTCCGTAAACACTCGCAGGAACTATGCCGGTCAGTACCGAAAATTCCGTGTCTGGTGTGAATGTGAGGAGCAGTCGCCGCTGCCGGCGTCGCCCGAAGTCGTGGCAGCCTATGCCGTGGAGCTTGCTGACGAAGGAAAGAGCTTGTCAACGGTCCGGCTCGCCGTTGCGTCTATCGTAGAC
The DNA here is from genome assembly GCA_965221045.1 of Dehalococcoidia bacterium. Lineage (GTDB taxonomy): Bacteria > Chloroflexota > Dehalococcoidia > Lucifugimonadales > JADFKI01 > Bin90. Next base: position 1,988,611 of record OZ244863.1, on the reverse strand, counting down.
GCTCACAGGCGCGTGGGCCTGGAGTCTCCCGTGAACGCCGGTGTCGCAGAGACCCTGCGAGGCCCGATGAGACAGGTCGGCGTAAACCAGAAGCAGGCCAAGCCACTCGATGCCGACGCGCTGGCGGCTATCAAGGCGACTGCGTTCACACCGCGCAGGTCACGGGGAGGCTCTCTGGAAACGGAATCCACTGCGCTGAAGCGCGGCCGGCTGGACATAGCCCTGGCATCCGTGCTCTCTGACGCGGGTCTGCGTGTCTCGGAGGCGGCGCAGCTGAGGTGGCGCGACATCCTGGACACCGAGACCGGCGCGGGTCTCGTGTACGTGGAGCGCTCCAAGACAGACCAGGTAGGTGAAGGAGCTTATGTCGCCATCACCCCTGATACGCTGGTGGCGCTGAAGCTGCTGCGAGGGGATCCCGGCGTCATGCCGGACGGCGATGCGCCTGTATTCGGGCTGTCGATGTCGCAGATAAGCAGGCGCGTTGACGGCATGGCGAGAGTTGCCGGTCTTGGGGACGGATTTTCGAGCCACTCGGGCCGCGTGGGACTGGCGATACGGATGACGCGGCGTGGCGCTCCGCTGCAGGCGGTGCAGACGCACGGGCGCTGGAAGTCGCCGCAGATGCCGGCACGGTACACCAGGGGCGAGAAGGCGCTAGAAGCGCTGGAATGGCTCTGATATGTGAATGGTGCTGCGCACAGTTTCGTTCACGCTCTGTGCCGGACACGTTCACGGCGTTCACCATCCGACATACGTCTTGCCGCAGTCCTGGCAGGTAGCCCGTGGCCCTTCGATGGCGATGTCCCTGTGCAGACACTTCTTACAGAGGGCGCATCGGCGACTGGACCTGCGGGCAACCTAGTGTCCTCTGCGAACCAGCATTAGCCAAGGAATCCTTGTCGTATCGCTTCCTGCCACAAAGCCGCCCCCAAGCTGCACGACAGGAGAAACAACAGCAACCACCGGTCCGGTTCTGCCGGGGTAAACGGCGGCACTGTTGCAGTCGAGCGAGCACATCGTCATCTTGTAGGCTGATCGAAATCTTTTCCACTCCTACGTTTGCTGCTCATGATCCCCACTTGCAGTGAATTTTGAATTTGTCTCCCGGCTACCGATCGAACTATCGGGAATTGTCAGGCTCTAGGACATAGACGGTCCTTAACAGGTAGGCAGTCACTCCGGACAGGCACATTCCCATTGCAATCTGAGCCAACAATCCACCCAGTCGCATTCTTTCGATGAGCTCTTCGCCAGCATAGCCTAACGAGTTGAAGTCTATCATCCAAGGACCCAACAACACGGATTCATCCACACCCAATATCAAGTCGGGCACCAAATACATGATAGATATGATTGCAACATAAGCTCCGGCCGCGATTAGGACTTGGGTGCGTACATAAGTAATTAGACTCCTTATCTTCCAAGACGGAAGTCTGAATTCCTCGTCTCTGAAGGCAACAATGGCCGTAAACATTGCGCCGAAGACAGCGAACACCCCCAGATTAAATGTCGCCACCGCGATGCTGGTAAACACAAAAATAGGCGTGTAAGCCAGGAAAAGTGGAGGAAAGACCCGCCAAATGGCCCGGGGAAACACATGCCTTGCTCCACCTTTTCGATTCCTCAGCAGGTAGAACAGAATTGTAGCCGCAAGCGAATTGAAGAAGATAATCGCAAATGCAAGGCCGATCAGCGCGACGCTGCCCGTGAGATGCGGCAGCCACCTCTGAAGTCCAAATGGGTCAAGCCCTGTGACGAACCCTCCCAATAGCATGCTGGACTGCAAGAGCAGGAGAGAGATTCCGAACGGAAACATCTCTCCGGGCTCGTCCGAATAGGGCCAGTCCGTAACCCAGTGAAGCGCCTTTTCTTGATCGGTCACAGACGGCGGCGGCTCTGATTGAATGGAAACCTTCTTCACCTGGATGCCCGCCTGCCCAATGTTATTCCAGGCTACTTCTGGCATGTAGTTCGCCCAGCGAAGTAAGTCATCTAAGGATGCCATTGTTCGGAGGCCCATGAAATTACCAGCATGCACGAGGTAGTGAGGGTCAGGTCTGATGGACTCGGGATCGGATTTGTTACTGCTCAAAAGGTAAGGAGACCAATTCTCACGTCTCCTCACTGCGCTCTCACTTAATGAGCTGTATTTGGCCTTGCATTCTTCACAGTGAGTCCGGAGCCCACGGACAAACTCCCTGCGCGTAAGGGGGACACTGTCCCGCGCCCATCGAAGCTTGTTCTCGGAACCGGATTGTGTGCGGTTAGTATCATGAGAAACCATCTATCCATTCTTCCTGCCATGAAGTGACCGTCAATTGTCCGCAGATAGTCGGTCAGGGCCCTTCATTTGCCATCGCATCTGTGCAACTGTGGATGGAAACTATTCATGGTGGGCAGTTAAGGGCAAACTACTGAAAACCCTTCGCCGGAGGAATGAAGCAGAATTTACATTTGAGGGATGCCTTCGCATAAGCATAGTCCTCTAGGGGTAATGCGTCCCAATGACATTGTTCGGCCAACGTATCTGATCAGGCTCGCTTACGAATAAGGGGGTCTCTAATGGCTACATCGTCTCACCAAATTCGTTTTTGGACAAGTTTTACATCCTTTCCGAAGATCGTGACAACTGCCAAGGCTGTCGTCCCAGACTTACGTGCTGGTAGGGCAAGGCCCCATAAGCCCGCGTTGGGCACAGGTTCCAGTTTCTGCGAGGCCCTCCTGCGCAGGATCCCGCTGCGGGCCTTACGCGGCGATTCTCACGATCGTTGCGGGGGCGTTCGCTTTCCTAACCACACCCTTTTGGACCGAAAAACAGACGGTCTGTTGCTTGGCTACTGGGCCGGTTCCGCTTTTCTATCGACCGTGCCGCAATCCCCCTACATCCTCGCCAACACTCCGAATTGCGAGATTGCTATGGAGTTGAACCGCTTATCGCCGTTCACCACCCGAGGAGGTGCATAACAAAGAACCATAGGACGAACTCTCTACGAGATTTTTTCTTCTCGATCGCGCCGCCGAACTGGCGCAGGTCGTACCGGTCAGTACAGAAGAGAGGTGAGTCCGATGGTTACTTCTTTCCGAAACGCACTCAGCCCCCGGCTAATTTCACCAGTGATGCTCTTCCTGGCGATTTCCATTGCCGCTGTCTGTCTATGTCTGTCAAAGCCACAAATCAGCTCTGCCTCGGATCTGGGTGTGCCATCCTCGGCGCAACCCACTATTCGCACCGAGCAGTCTGTCTCTGACAGCAGGATTTACGTCAACGATACGGTGACCATTCGAGCCGAGATGTGCAGAACGTCGGGCGAATACGGACACGGCGGCATTTCCATAAACCTCCCATCATTGACTCAGCCAAACGAGTTTGGTGGCGACTCACGCTATGAGTCTTCAGTAGCGACGGTCACCACAGGCAGCTACAACGGCGATTCTGCTGTAAGGTATTTTGCGCCGCCATATTTTCCGATCCATAACGCTGACGGCTCAAGATCCGAAGCACGCTCCCTTCTAATCGAGACAGATGAGCAATCCTGGCCGCTAGGCTCCTGTCACAACTTGGAGCTGGACACTACATTTACTGACCCGGGAACGCACGAGGTACTCTTAAGATATTGGCTATGTTCACACGGCTACTCCGGATGCACAAGACGTCCGGAGAGCGGTCGTGCTGATCAGCAAGGGTATGCGGCATTCTCGTTCGACATTTCCGTGCGGAACAGGCGACCGGACGTACAGAAAACCAATCCCCGCGGAGACCTGAATCTGGAGCCCGGTGAGGACGCTACTTTCGAGGCACGTGCAACCGACGACGACGGCAACCTGACTTCCGTCGAATTTCTGGTCAATGGCGTGTTGGAGGACCGCGATGAATTCTCTCAAACAGACTCGCGCCATGAGAGATTCAGGCACGAATTTCCTGTCGAAGGGGAATATGAGGCTGAAATTGTCTTTACGGACGAGCCGGGCAGGTCGGACAGCGTCTCCTGGGACGTATCCGTCGCCGAGCGCCCACCTTTAATTCATGTGAGCCGTTACATTTCAAATACCAATGTGAATGTCAACCAACCCTTCATTATCTCATCAAGGATGCGTCATGTCGCCGGCCAATCCGGGCATGGCGGGCATACCTGTAGTTTCCCCGAGTTGACCGAGCCGAATGAAGCCGATGACGATATATCGTACGAATCGGCTACCGCGCGTATCGAGACCGAATATCCGGCAAGCGACGCCTCCGGCATCCGATTTTTCGACAGCACTTATAGCCCCATTTATAAGGCTGACGGTACGACGGCGCAGTCCGATCACGTAATTGTCGAGAGTGACGATTCAGAGTGGGAGGTCGGCGAAGATCGCACAATGCGGCTGAAGGTCAACGTAAGAAGATCCGGTGAGTATGCCATCCGATGCAGGAGCTGGTTATGCGGGATCGGATGGTCCAATTGTACGCGGGATCCTGAATCCGGTCCGGTTGATCAGCGGCTCTGGAATGTCGATGAATTTGTCGTCACCGTAACCAATCGCACGCCTATGGCTGAGAAGTTATCGCCATTGCTACCATCAATCAGAGAGGTTGGTGGCAACGTGATATTCAGGGCCAGGATCAAGGACAATGACGGGAATCTTGAGTCGTGGCGACTTCTGATTGACGGTGTGCAAGTTGACGACGCCTCCTTCCCGGCAACAGGTTCATACTCGTGGCAACTCACCAGGACATTTCGCCAACTAGGTGAACGCGACGTGGAGCTCCTGTTCAAAGATTCGGAGGGTGCAACGGCTTCCATTAGTTGGACCGTGGTTATCGAGGAACCCGACGAGCCTCGTCCCATGTCACTGACCGACGCCGAGCCTGAGAGTCCACTCCTAGTCTATCAGGGCGACGAGCAGCGGTTTTCAACTGAGGCCAGCACGGTGAACGGCGTGATTACCTCTGTGAAGTGGTTCATAGACAGTAGCCTGCGCAGCAGCACACCAAATAGCCAGGATTGGGCAGATGCTGAGTTTAAGCACACATTCAATCAGGAGGGTCTGTTCGATGTCAGAGTAGTCTTCACGGATGAGTCGGGCGTTACCGCCGAGGCGCTCTGGCAGGTCCTTGTCTCCGACCGCGCAATCGAGGTTTACAGGAACACGAGCATTCGTGAAAAGGTTCCAGAAGGCCGTGTGGAATTCGTCAAGGTCTATGTGGAGAAGGGGCTTCCATTGAGGGTAGCTATCGAGGGACTGAGCGGCTCCAGATTCAGTCTTCAGACAAGGGAGATGGGCCCATCAGGCTCGCCAAAGGCTTGGATAGGTGCGACATCACATCAGGCATACGTAGCCGCCATATATGAACCGAGAGAGAAGGATGTCTGGTACGAGTTGAAGATCACGTCCAATCGTGATGGAGGCGAATATATACTTACCACCAGTATTACGCGGGCTCACCTAGAGGTGATACTAGGCGCGAAGAAGGACGATTCCGGCGTAGATCGCCTGATGACCACAGAAGGACCTGCGATCCGAGTCAACTTTTCATGTACGGAAGATAACTTCTGGAAGGAATACTCTCCCATCAAGACATGGAAGAGGTATGTGCCATTCGAAAGGAAGATTGAAGGCTCAGAGCTCAAGCTCTATTACGACATAACTCGATATGCGGACGAGCATCCCTGCGCTTTGGACTGGGACCTCATTCTTGTTGCACCGTGGAGAATCGAACTTGGACATAACTTTATGGGAAGGCAGTGGAAGGAGGTCAATCTTGACGTTGTGGGTGAGGATGGACGACTCATGGACAATAAGCCAGTCAAGTTGTTTACTTTTGACGAGCCAGGAGGACCACTGCTAGAAAAGGTGGTTGTTCATGTCACGAAGGACGAGCCATTATTCTATCCTGACGAAATCGTGAATGGCGCCATCAACTTCCTAATCGGCAATGACATAGCAATGTTGCAGTCAAAGGAAGCTAGCTTACTGGCGAAGGGTTTGGCCTTCGGAATCATCGTATCGAATTTCACGCCTGGAGGCGTCGTCATAAAGGGCGTTAAGTGGGCACGTGGGGCCTCAAGGGCAATTACGACGGCTGAATATGTAAGTGCATTGGCGACGGCTGAAAGGAGCGCCAAGAACCTGGCCCGAATACTCAGGTCCAATGAAGCCCTTCAGGCACTCAAGAAGGACTACGAAGCTTACCCGAACTTCCTGGGTAAATTAGATCTGATGAAGAGATTTCTTGATAAATCTCGGAGCGATAAGTTCGCCCTGCCAGAGTTCAGGAGAAACCTGGATGCCGTCACAAGTGCCGCTAACCGCGGACGAATTGGGAGATACACTCACTTCATGAGAATGGTGGGTAGCGGTGGAAAAGGCTCACCTGGTCCTATAGCCGAAGTGTTTCATGGCGGGTTCCTAGCTAAGCAGGGCAAGTTCGTCTCTATGCAGGTCGAAGTTGGTAGCAAGACAGTGGATTTTGTCATCCGTGAAGCCAGAGGAAGTTGGCGTAATGCTATTATCGTGGAGGTCAAGTCCATACATCCGGATTATGCTCTCGACACGAACAAGCTTGGGAAATCCATCAGGGCAGCGTACTGGCAGCTGAGAGCCGCTACAGAAACCGCTCAAGTCGCCGATAAAGGTGCGAAGGTTACGCGCCACCTCGTCATTGATGCGAGATTTATACGACCGGACCTTGTGAGAAGCCTGCTCTCCCCAGATGAAATTCGCAGGTACATGTATCTGTCAGGCAGTGGCAGATACAAAGGTGGCTGGAGGAAAGCGGAAGATACCATCGACTACATATCCATATTGACTCGCGAGGGAGCGATTGATCTGAAACGTCCCGGCGTGGCTATTCGAGACCTTTCATCTCTGAGACCTGGCCCACCGCTAGTTCCCTTATCCGTAATTCCTGCACCAGCACCAGGGCCCGAATCGACCCCGACCCCGGTGCCCATGCCGACAGTCACGTCTGAACCAACGGTTTCACCAGAGTCGACAGAGACGCCTGAACCAACGGATTCAGCGACGCCCACGGTCACATCTACACCGACCACCACGGCAACGCCAGTCGTGTGGACACCCAGTCCAACGCCGACGTTCACTCCTGATCCTACACCAACGAATACGCCGGTGCCTCCGCCGGCCATACCAGAACTGAATCCTACGTCCACGCCGACGGTCACGCCGGAGCCAAAACCTTTGCCAATAGTGGGCTGTTCCAACGGTGTAGCCGTACCCAACCCGGACCCAAAGTCCGGCCTCGTTGCGGACTGTAAGGTGCTATTGGCGGCCCGAGATACGCTCACTGGAGGGGCCGTCTCTCTCAACTGGTCAGCCGATGTTCCCATAGCATATTGGGAGGGAATTAAGCTGGGAGGGTCGCCGACACGCGTGAAGGTTTTGGACCTGTCAAGAAGGGGTCTTGTAGGAGAGATTCCAGCAGTGCTGAGTCAGGTGTCTGAATTAGAAGAACTCCTTCTCTCCCGAAACTACTTAAAGGGAGAGATACCAAGTGAGTTGAGGCAGCTATTGGACTTGCGGTCTCTCATACTGTTCTTCAACAGATTACGTGGTGGCATACCCGCGGAATTGGGTAAACTCGGGAAATTGGCGTTTTTCTCGGTTTCCCAGAATCAGTTAAGCGGTAACGTACCCCCTGAGTTAGGCGGACTGTCTGAATTGAGATCACTTGGCCTGGCTGACAACAATCTGGGCGGTGCTATACCATCCGAGTTGGGCGGGCTGAAAAACTTGACGTTCATATACTTGAACGGAAACGGATTGTCTGGATGCTTGCCTGACGGTTTGCGGGATGTCCAGTTTAATGATTTTGAGAGCCTCAACCTGCCATTCTGCTCGGAATCAGCACCGACACTGGAGCCTACGCCGGAACCCACCACCGAACCAACTCCGACGGCGACTCCGTTGCCGACTGTCACCCCAGTCCCTCCCACGGCGACGTCCGCGCCAACGAATACGACGGCACCAGCCCCGACGCCTGAACCGACTCCGAGTCCGACGCCACCCACGGCTACACCCGAGCCGATCCCCGTCAGTGCGTCTACACCTGTGCCAACACAAGAACCTTCACTTACGCAGAGTTCAACTTGCTCATCCGGTGTAGTTGTGGTCAATCCGGAGGACAACCCAGGTCTGGTGGCGGACTGCGAAGCATTGCTGACTTCGCAAGAGACACTAACGGGCGGGAAAGTAGTGTTGAACTGGTCCTCTAATGTTCCGATGTCCAATTGGAAGGGAATCTCGCTCGGTGGTGCACCTCTCCGCGTCGTCGAGTTGAACCTGAACGGAGTCGGTCTTGCTGGCGGGATTCCTGCCAGACTAAGTGGTCTGACTGAGCTGGAAGAGCTCTTGCTAGGTGGAAATCAGTTGACTGGTCATATACCGTCCGCACTGGGCAAGATGCCCAAATTACGTTATCTCGTGCTTAACCTGAACCAGCTGGCTGGTAATATCCCTGTTGCGTTGGGCGGTTTGCCCAACTTGAAAGTACTGTTACTCGAAGAGAACCGGCTAGTTGGCGCAATTCCTCGAGAACTAGGCAAGTCGTCCAGCCTCATTGTGCTCTTTCTCAGTAAGAACAATCTGACAGGAGAGATTCCCGTTGAATTTACGGCGTTGACTAAGCTTGCTTCTCTTCACCTTGGGGAGAACGAATTCAGTGGCTGTATTCCGGAAGCGCTGAAGGACGTAAGGGTCCACGACCTTGACAGCCTGGGACTGCCTTACTGTGTGACGGACTGAATAGACTTAACGCTGTGGCGCACCATTTCAAATCTCTAGCTTGGTAGAGAGGCGAGGCGAAGCGCCTGATCCTATTGAGAGACAGGCAGAGTTTTACTCCGCCCCGTTCAGGCTGTCGAGCCGCCTACCTGGTACACTTTACCTCCGCCGTTTGTGTTGTTGCTTAGCGATTATGTCCTCATTAACTGTTCAGCGAAAATGTCCACATGATGGAGCATGTGAGATTGACGCAGCAAGAACAGGCAAGACTTCAGGTACTGAACCACTTACTGGCGGGATATATGACGACGGAACAGGCAGCGACATTGTTGGGAGTGAGCACACGCCATACCAGGCGTATTCTGACGGCATACAGGGAGAAGGGAGCAGCCGCAATAGCTCACGGCAACAGAGGTCGCAGACCTTCAAACGCAACGCCCGAGACGATTTCGGAAGGCATAGTGCATCTGGCGCGCACACGATACGCGGGAGTCAACCACACTCATATGAGCGAGTTGTTGAGTGAACACGAAGGCATAGACATCACTCGCAGCACGCTGCGGCGTCTCCTAGTGAGCGCCGGCGAGAACAGCCCGCGCGGTAGGCGTCCACCAAAGCACCGAGTTCGGCGGCAGCGGATGCCTCGCGAGGGGATGCTGATACAGATAGACGGCAGCTACCACAGATGGCTTGGGAAAGAAGGACCGCAGTTCACATTGCTGCTGGCAGTGGATGACGCCACGGGCGTCGTGGTCAATGCTCTGTTCAGTGAGTTGGAGAACACTCGCAGTTACTTCTTGCTGATGCATGGCCTGATACGGCGTTGCGGCATACCGATTGCACTTTATGCAGACTGGCATGCGGTCTTCAAGCACACGCCCTCACCAGAGACTGCCGGTGCGCCCACGCAGTTCAGTCGAGCGATGGACGAGCTTGGTGTACAGCTGATATTCGCTCGATCACCCCAAGCCAAGGGGCGGGTTGAGCGTATGGCCGGCACCTTCCAGGACAGGCTCGTAACCGAACTGCGACTCGCGGAGGCAGCAACCATCGATGACGCTAACCGCGTGCTCGCTGACTTCCTCCCCCACTTCAACCAACGCCCGTGTGCCACCACAGCACGCAGAGACCGCATATCGCGTCCTGGACCCGCAGATGTGCCTCGATACAACCCTCTCTGCCTGAAGTACAGGCGCAGGGTTGGCCGGGACAACACGGTGAAGTACCGCTGGCGCACTCTGCAACTTCTGCCCGGCACGGACCGGCCGAGCTACGCCGGAGCAGTCGTGGATGTACTCGAGGGACTGGACGGTTGCCTGCAAGTGCAGCACGAGGGGCAGATCATCCCCACGCAGGAGGCGCCGCAGCGCCCCAATATCCTGCGCAACTTCACCGAGAGAACCGTGCCTACTCCTTCGCCTCATCTCGACAGCAATGGCCTGGGCAGACGCTGGGTAGACAAGCTCGCGCAGCTAGACGGCGAGCTCTCCCAAGACACTGCCGACGGCAACGGCGCCGGAAGGGTTCGCAAGGCCGTTAGTCCTCGCCGGAGGAAGCCCACACCACTTCAGACGGCGAGATGGAAAGCGGTACGGAAGGCGAAGCGCAAGGGGCTGTCCATTCGTGGGATCGCCCGGGAGCTGGGCATACACAGAGACACCGTGAAGAAGTATATGAACGCTGAAAGTCCACCTTTGTCGCGGGGACGCGCGAAGTCGACGGTATCGTAGTCTGATAGCATGGCAATTTACAGGGGGTGACATTTTCCCTTAGCACTTAAGCGGACATAGTCGCTGAGCTTCGACGCCGGTTGCGGTCATCATCAGGGCTACGAATGCGACGACGTAGAAGTAGAGGCGGCGCACAGTGCCAATGCCGGGATCTTGGTCGGCCTCCTGCGAGTTCGCCGAGGCGCGGCGTCTCCAGACGATAATGCCGTAGATTATCAGCCCTATAATGGCAATAAGAATGAGCAATCCGACAATACCAAAGGCGAACAGCAGGCTTTCGAAGTTACCAAACATATGCGGAATACCTTCCGTAGCGGGGCAATAGACATGGACGGACTGGATAGAACTTAGTTCAGATTTGCTCGGCAAGCGGACGCGGACCTAGCCACCGGTTCGGTCTGCGAAGCAGATGGAAACAGATCACTCGCTGTCGGATTCGCGGCAGTAGTCGTAGGGCCAGGGGTATTCGGTGAACTTCCATTCACCCTCTTCCTGCTGCAAGGTGTAGCGCCTGTCATAGGATGACTCGCCGCTGTCGAAGGGACCGCTGCCGTAGAACCGAGTTACGCGCCCGGACACGAAGGTGATGTCACCGACGATCTTGGTGTCGCGCAGAGTTACGCGGCTGTTGCGGCTGTTGCGGATACTGAAAGGGACTCCGCTGCCATCCATGTAATTCTTGAGCGTACATTTCTGTTGAAGTTCTTGTGACAGCATCGTGTAAGCAGTCTTGATGTCCTCGCTCTCTGCGACGCGCCACAGGGTCTGGATCGCGTGCTCTGGTGTGCCGGGCGCGAACTCGACCTCTTTCGACGTCAACGTGAGCACGATACTTGCGATCAGGAGCACGGCTAGGAACGCAGCCGCGCCGATGAGCCACCACTTGGTCATGACTGCCTCCCAGTCGATATTTGGTCGATACACCAGTTTAGCAGTTGGGCGGTAGTTCGTTATGGTAAAGGGAGCCCATGTTCAGGGCAATCGCATCTTATTGTGCCAGCTCCTTTAGCGGAATTGCGACAAATAAAGAGCATAGTCCTAAGGACACAGCCGGATAACTTGAAATGGGCCGCTGCCTTCGCTCCGTCTCTCTGGGTCTGGACGCCCGCATCCACTCCGCCGCCTTGGCATCCTTGACAGAAATCATGAGCGTTGCTAGCATCGATTACGTGCTCAAAGGGGGAGCCAACGAGTCCGCGCAAAGGCCGAGCCTGCCCCTTCTTATGTTCAGTCCACTGGACCTCAGACACTCTTTTCTGCCCGTCGAAGCGGACACCGGGCCACAGGAAAGGAGTGCCCATGCCACTTTCTTCTCTACCCGCACGACCGAATCTTGAACACCTCAGGAATCAGGCCAAGGATGTCGCTGTGCAGCATAAATGTCAGGGTAAGTGGCCAGCATAAATGTCCGCAGCTTGGCTCTTGATAGTATCAGATCATGGGCCATTCGGCGTCAGTCGAGATGGCGCCACAGGTGGACTCTCGGCGTTCATGTACTTTTTCACCGTGTCTCTGTGTATACCCAGCTCCCGGGCGATCCCACGCATCGACAGCCCCTTGCGCTTCGCCTTCTGCACCGCCTTCCACCTGGCCGTCTGCAGCGGCGTGGGCTTCCTGCGCCGTGGACCCACAGTTTTGCGAACTCGTCCCGTCCCGTTGCGACCGGAGGTGGCGACGGGCTGCTCGGCATCGTGGTTGGCGTCCAAAGTCGCCAGCTTGGCCGCCCATTTACTACCCAGGCCGTTGGCGGGCTGATGGACGATGGGTGAGTGCGTGGTTCTCCCGGCGAAGCCCCGAAGGACACTCGGACGCGGCGGCGCTTCCTGAGATGGGATGTCGCGCCCCTCGTGCTGCACTGCCAGGCTATCGTCCAGTCCTTCGAGCACATCCACAGCTGCTCCGGCGTAGGTCGGCCTGTCAGTACCGGGCAGCAGTTGAAGGGTGCGCCAGCGGTATCTGACCGTGTTGTCCCTGGCGACTCTGCGCCTGTACTTGAAGCACAGGACCCTCTCCAGACACACCCCTTCGTCCACTGGGCGATAGGCGACTTCCGACTCCCGCGCGGGTACCTTGAAGCGGACGTTGAAGCGTGGAAGGAAGCCCTCCAACACGTGGTTGGCGTCGTCGATGGTGGTCGCGCCTGCAAGCCGGATCTCGCTGACGAGCCTGTCCTGGAACGTTCCCGCGGCGCGTTCCACTCTCCCCTTGGCTTGAGGCGACAGAGCGAATATCAGCTGTATGCCGAGCTCATCCATAGCTCGACTGAACTGGGTGGGAGCAGCGGCAGTCTCCGGTGAAGGCGTGTGCTTGAAGACGGCATGCCGGTCGGCATAGAGCGCGAGCGGTATGCCACGGCTCCGTATCAGTCCGTTGAGGAGCGAGAAGTAACTGTGGGTGTTCTCCAGCTCACAGAACAGGGCATTGACGACGGTCCCGCTGGCGTCGTCAATCGCCAGCAGTAGTGTGAACTGCGGTCCGTCTTTCCCAAGCCATCTATGGTAGCTGCCGTCTACCTGGATCAGCATGCCCTCACGCGGCATCCGCTGCCGTCGAACCCGGTGCTTCGGAGGCCGACGCCGACGGGGGCTGTTCTCACCGGCATTCACCAGTAGGCGACGCAGTGTGCTGCGCGTTATGTCTATGCCTTCGCGTTCACTCAACAATTCGCTCATATGAGTGTGGTTGGTTCCCGAATACCGTGTGCGCGCCAGATGCAGCACAGTGGTCTTCGTTGCCTCCGATATCGCATTGGGCGCTCTACGACCTCGATGACCGTGGGCGAGTGCGGCTGCTCCTTCCTTCCTGTATGCCGCCAGTATGCGCCTGGTATGGCGTGTGCTCACTCCCATCAGAGTAGATGCCTGCTCCATCGTCATATGCTCCGCCAGCAAACTGTTGAGTACCTGAAGCCTTGCCTGTTCTCTTTGGCTCAATGTCACATTCTCCATGTCCTACATGTTGTGACATTTATGCTGAACAGTTAACTGTGACGTTTATGCTGAACAACGACACCAAGGACTTGCTGAAAGCGTACCGATCCGGACAACCGTCTGCAGTCGCGCGCTTTCGGACTTTACAATCCCATTTCTCCCGGCTCACTGACGACGATCTGAGGCGACTACCTCTGTCTCTCAGGGACGCTCAACGCGTCGTTGCCGCGGAGTATGGATTCCAAAGTTGGCTGCATATGCGTAGCTACGTCGAACGAAAGGAAGGCTACAGTATGATCGAGATGACGATCGACCACGTAAGAATGAACTATGTGTCGGACCAGCGAGTGGTGGTACTGAAGGCAAAGGAAGACGAAAGGCGTCTGCCCATTTGGATCGGGAAGGCGGAGGGAGACGCCATAGCGATGAAACTTCAGGGACAGGAGATGCCTCGTCCCATGACATTTTCCATAATGGACAGGATGATACGCGACCTGGGCGGCGAGGTAGAGCAGGTCGTCGTCAATGACATCGTGGATGGCACCTTCTTCGCCGTCTTGAGGGTGAAGAACGGAGACAGTGCGATCGATTATGATACCAGGCCTAGCGACGCAATCGCATTGGCTGTCTACAGCGGCGCTCCTGTATTCGCTGCTCAAGAAGTGATCGCCAAGGCCGGAATCGAGCTGAACCCGGAGACCGGTGAGATTTCGCCGCCCGGCGGGACCAAGGGAGAATCTTCAGAACAACACGGTGAAGGCCACGTATCGAGCATGTTCCGCGCTGCTGAGAGTGCTATGAGCAGCCACTGGCACGTATTTGGCGCGGCAGAAGAATGAGATGTCCTGTGGTATATCAACCGTCGATGGCTGGAGATGGTGTGCCGCTCAACGTGGAGGAGCGCATGGCCCCTGACTTGGAATTGTCAGGTGTTGGAGTTCTGTAATTCAGAGGAGACCTACTCCTATGCCAGATCGTGATGCTGTCGTGGATCAGAGTAAGATCGTCTCATACAATGAGCACTTTGGCAGGGCTAACCAGGGTAATGCAGATGAGAATAAGGAGAACATCACCATTATATTCCGTCAGGCCAAGAGCAGCCGTACTGCCGTTGTATCAGCCACGGTCGCCCATATTCTGGCTTGGGCTGCCTTCCTGTGGATAGCGTTTTGGCCCCATTCCTATCAGGGAGTTTCGGCTGCTGCTGTCAGCGTTGATGGGTCCGGCATAACGACGAGTGAGGTGGTCCGATACACCAGGTCTTTCACAGACGTCAATGGATATTGGATCCTGATTCCGCTGTTCGTTCCCGTGCTGGTAACGGCGATGGCTCTGCTGTCACTGTTAACTTGGAAGGGAGGACGAGTTGGCAATACACTGATACTGGCTGGCTTGGCGGTCATCCTCTTAGTGTTTTGTGTCCTGGGCCTTCTGTCCTTCGGGATATTCTATTTGCCAGCGGCCATAGCATCGATAGCGACTGCCGCTGTTTATGGCCTCAGACTCGGGGCGCCCAAGTTGAATGATGAGGGGAAACAGTGAAACAGGAACGGACTCTGCTTCGGATTAGGCAAGCGAACCCTGGATTGCTGATGACCAGCCGGTACACCTCCCTGGACTCGAACTACTCACCGCCTGACCACGAAGAAGATAACGGTCAGGATTCTGATTTCTGAATCCAATAAATTACCTACAAATGTTTGTTGCATCCGCTGATTCACACAGGGTTGTGGCTTATGTTAGCGGACCTGGATTGAGAGCCAATTCAAGAGTGCTCCTCTGTCGGGTCAATCAAATATCGTGGCCTTGCTGGCAGGACCCATTAGAGGACTGGAACCCTGCAAGTGAGAAGGCTACCCCTTCGGCACCAAGGTCGCCAGACCTCGATATGGAACAAACCGGACTCAGACGGCGTTATATGCATGAGCACGCGAATGGATGCTCACAATCCAGTAAACGGAAGAAACAGGAGGAATTCGATGAAGAGAACTGCGGCAATCCTGATAGCTGTTGCGGCTGTACTCGCCACATTGGCGATAGTGTCGCTGGACAGAACAGAGGCGGCGACATCGCCGGGCAAAGGGCTGAACGTGAGCGACCAGGGCATTCCGGCGGCCTACGGCAGCGACGGAACAGGTATGTGGGTGTCGGGTCAGGGCTCGATTTCTGTTGCGCCTGATCTTGCGACTCTGGAGTATGGTGTGGAAACCAGAGCGGCAAACGTGTCTGAGGCAAACAGCCGGGCATCGGCGGCGATGGATGCCATTGTCGAAGCGCTCAAGGCGAGAGGCGTTAAGGACGAGGATATTCAGACCAGCCGATTCAGCGTCAATCCCCGCTATGATTACATAGAGGAGGAAGTGGACGGAGTTCGCACCAGCAGGGAGGTTCTGACGGGCTACCGCGTCAGGAACAACGCGACGGTAAAACTACGCGACCTCGACACGATCGGAGAGGTAATAGATGAGGTGGTGACGGCTGGCGGCGACGATGTCCGGATAAACGATATCAACTTCACGCTGGAAGACCCGAAGCCGAAGATGGCCGAGCTGCGTGAGATGGCAGTCGCAGACGCCAGAGCGAAGGCGGAGCATCTGGCCGAGTTGTCCGATGTCACGGTAGGCCGTCTGATATACATCAGTGAAGGTGGTGCTGGGCCATCAGTCGGGGGCTTCACAAGTCAGAGCTATGGATTCCCTGCGGCGTCTGCCGCTCTGCGCGCACCCAGCGTCAGTGGTGGCGAGGTTACGCTCACCCTCAGAGTGCAGGCAGGATTCGCCATCTACTAGTTCTGCTTGCTGGCGGTCATATAATGCGAGCGGCACCTCTTGATGTGACCGCACGAGACACGGGCGAGTGACATCTTCACTATGTAGGTTTCATCAAGAGGTGCCGCTCGACCGATCCTGAATGACGAATGGAGCGGCACTTATAGCTTGTCGGAATTCAGGATGCAAGAAAATACTATGATTTGTTGCGGTGGAGGCAGACTACCGAAAGACGCGCCGCCACCTTGACATCATCAGTAGAAGAGTAGAGCGCCAATTACGAAAGTCCCGCTTACGACTCGGGACTACTGCCGTCGCAAATCCATCCGCCATCCCCTCATACTGCGATGTGCAATGCAGTCCGTTGAGAGCCATTGAGCTTACCGGAGCATCAGACACTCGCAAAGGAGCGAGTATGCCGAAAGCCGATCCCGTAACTAGCTGCGACTTCTTTATCAACGCCGCCGCGCTTGAGGCCGGCCTCACTCAGCAGTTCTGGTATCAAGCCTACCTGCAGTTCCTGAGACAGGCGGAAAGCGATACAAGCGCGCCGGGATTCGAAATGTACGACTTCGCTCGCACCGTCCAGATTCCGTTCCACCACAAGTACATTGATGTGCTTGTGCGGTGTCAGCCGGAGCCAAGAGAGCACAGGATAATACGTCTTACGGCGTTCCCGGCCGGAGATGAGCGGCAAGGGCCTCAGTTATCCAGATGGTACACGCATCTTGGAGAAAGCTGTACCGCACTGGGAGAAGCCGCCCTATTGGATTTCGGTCAGCGATGGTAGCGGGTACGACAGGTCATCACATCTGGACCGCAACTTCTCATCATCCTTGTCGCCTGTGTTAGAATCGAGCATGAGCAAGGAGTAGTTGATGACCACAAGAGCCGCGACCTCCATAGTCTATCCCGAAACGGACAGAATGCCATTGCCTGATGGAGAGTTTCAAGCGCCGCTGTATGTCAGAATCGTGGGTACACTCAGAACTCACTTCAGGGACGTTCCAGGCGCGAGGGTCAACGGGGACACGTTCATCTACTATGCCGAGGGAAATCCGCGTCGCTCGGTATCTCCCGACTGCTATGTGGCTCTTAGCCTTTCCGCGGAGTCTTTGGAATCGATAGAGCGCAACAACGTCTATCTGCTATGGGAAGTGGGTAAGGCTCCGGACTTCATCCTGGAGATAGGGTCTGAGAGTACGGCGAATGCCGACCTTGTCAGGAAGCGCGAGTTGTATACCGAGCTGGGAGTGGGTGAATACTGGCGCTACGACGCGACCGGTGGGGAGTTCTACGGCGAGCCTCTGGTGGGAGAGCGGTTGGTAGATGGTGAATACTCTCGTATTGAGATGCGACGCGAGAGTGACGGTCGCATATGGTCACACAGTGAGGCGCTGAACCTGGACTTGTGGTGGGCGGATGGTGAGTTACGGTTCTGGGACCCCGTGGCGGATCACTGGCTTCTGAGTCAAGAAGAAGAGCGGGACGGTCGTCTGGCTGCCGAGGCTCGCGCTGAGGACGAGCGAGCCGGCCGCATAGCGGCAGAATCACGTCTTGCGGAGCTTGAGGCCGAACTTCGACGCTTACGCGGCGAATAGGACCCTTCCTTCTCTCGTCCACCGCCAGCCGGACACGCTCCTTCGTCCACGAAATCACCCCTTCCGGTGAATGCAATAAAATATAGTATTTTCTTGCATCTTGGTTCATGTCTGTTGTCTGTTGTCATGGTGCCCACTCATTCCTCTAAGAACCTGTCTACGATCTCTGGAATATAATAGGTTGAGACTGTTATTAGGAGGATAATCGTGTCTCATTCCTATCCCAGTGACATAAGTCGAGAGCAATTTGCTCGGATTCTTCCCCTGTTAGAGTCGGCCCGTCGCAGGACCAAGCCCCGCACCGTGGACTTGTATGATGTTTTCTGCGGGGTGTTGTATCTTCTTAAAAGCGGATGCCAGTGGCGAATGCTGCCCGCAGACTTCCCCAATTGGCGCACTTGCTACAAGTATTTCCGGCAATGGAGCGAGCGGCCCGACCCGGCTAATGAATCCATTCTGGAGCAAGTCTTAAAAAAAATCAGTTGGCGAGGCCCGACAAAGCAATGGACGGACAGAGCGGACGACCTTCTGCATCGTGGACTCTCAGAGCGTTAAGAACACTGACAGCGCCGAGAACAAGGGCTATGACGCCGGCAAGAAGGTCTCGGGAATCAAGCGACACATCGCAGTGGACACCCAGGGGTTGCCGCATGCAATTCACGTGACCACCGCCAATGTCACCGACCGTGCCGGGGCTTTGGCGATGTTCGACCAACGAGGAGCCGACCTCAGGCAGGTGCAAAAGGTACTTGTCGATGGGGGTTATACAGGGAAGCCCTTTGCCACTGCGGTGCAAAGTCTGTTAGGAGCCTCGGTGGAAGTGGTGAAGCGCAACGAACTTCACACCTTCGTGGTTCTTCCGAAGCGATGGGTGGTAGAGCGGTCTTTTGCCTGGCTGCAAAAGTGCCGCCGGCTCTGGAAGAACTGCGAAAGAAAGCTCAATACCAGTCTGCAAATGGTGGTGCTTGCCTTTACGACGCTAATCCTAAAAAGATTGTGAACAGGTTCTAAGGGTACAAATCATGGGCGTCAATTAGCGGCGGCGGAATCTTCGATAACAAATTTGGTGAGGCAACGCGCCCGCAAGTCTAATTGTCGCTGATCATAATTACGCCGCATCGACATCCGGGGATCCTGCGTCGTCGGTGTGGCAGTTGTGCGTGTCGACAGCGCTCCCTGCGCAGACAATGGCAACAGGGCGTTGTAAACCGGGAATATGCGCATAGCCCGGTCTGTGCAGTCGGGGGAGCGTGTTTTGGGCTAACGGCATGCCGGTTTCACTGCGCCTAATCCAGAAAGTCCCGCAATTTCCTGGAGTGGCTCGGCTGCCTCAACTTCCTCAACGCCTTGGCTTCTATCTGGCGTATGCGCTCCCTGGTGACCCCGAACTCCCGGCCAACCTGCTCCAGGGTGTGAGAGATACCGTCCCCGAGTCCGAAACGCAGCTCAAGCACCCTCGCCTCGCGCTCGCTGAGGGTGGACAATACATCGGCGATCTGCTCCTTGAGCAACAGGTATGACGCGGCCTCCACGGGAGGGACCTGATCCCTGTCCTCAACGAAGTCGCCTAACTGTGCGCCGCCGTCCTCGCCAACCGGCGTCTCAAGGGCCAGGGGGAGTTGTGTGAGCTTCCGGATCTCCCGCACCCGCTCGGCCGTAATATCCATCCTGCTTCCTATCTCTTCATCAGTGGGGTCGCGCCCGTATTCCTGCACGAACTTACGAGTAGTGCGCATCAGCTTGTTGACGATCTCCGTCATATGGACTGGTATGCGGATGGTGCGGGACTGATCCGCGATGGATCTGCTGACCGCCTGTCGAATCCACCAGGTGGCGTAGGTGCTGAACTTGTAGCCCTTGCGGTAGTCGAACTTCTGCACGCCACGCATGAGACCGATGTTGCCCTCCTGGATGAGGTCCGATAGCGGCATCCCCCTGCCGAGGTACTTTTTGGCAATGCTGACGACGAGCCGCAGGTTCGCCTCTGAGAGATGCAGTTGCGCGCGCCTGCCCGCATTCCTCACACTGGCGAAATGCCTCGAATACACGGGTTCATAGGACTTCAGCGCCTCTATGAACCCGGGCGCTAACTCCAGGTCTTGCAGCTCGTCGATTGCAGGGGATGTGGCGAACACGTCCGCTGCCTCTGTCGGAAGCAGCCGGATGGCCAGCGACAGCTCGATGAGGCCCTGCTTGACGTCCTCAGGCTCCCTGTTCAGAATCTCCGCCGCGAAGAGCAGCATCTCCTCCGGGAGCACACCATCGATATGCTCGGATATCTCCTCATCGGTCAGCACATCGGTCAGGGTCTCCGGTCTCGGGGTAGCGCTGTAGCGACAGACGGCATCCACTATAGGCCCCAGTTGGCCGATTCTCCGTATCAGGTGAAGAACGCATATCCAGGCATTCACAGACCCGTCCGTGAGAGCTTCCAACTCTGTTTCGATGGCTTCCAGATGTTTCCATTCCTCAATCTGCCGCGCGAGAGTCTGCTCCTGCTTCTTGGTCAGCAGATTGACTCTGCCGATCTCCATGAGGTAAAGGCGCATTGAGTCATCGGTGATATCCGCAAGGTCGATGCTTTCAGTCCACTTGTCTGCCGCATATGGCTCGTCCGCGTCCTTGCGGCGACCGCCGGCGTCACTCGCGCCGTCATAGTGAATGAAGTGAACTCCTCCCGCAGCCTCGCCTCTTCCTGGCAAAAGGCTGCCAAGGCTGTCGCCAGTTTTCACAATCTCACTGGGGCGTCGTGTAAGTGCACCCCCCAGAGCCGACGCGCCGTGTGGTATGTCTGCAATCACTTTGTCGGGGATATCACCGCTTGTGTCTATCGCCATAAGCACCTCTCCGAATCGGGGGCGCGTCTGGAATCAACCATATACGCCAGTATAGGGCATAGTGGCTGCCGGATGTTCGTAGCGCCGTGGTGGTGGTGAACCGACCTTCGCACCGGGTGGAGCGATGAGGAGTTCCGTTTATTCGTTCCGGTGATGTTAGACAAGCGGTAGCATACATATACGTTTGAAGATGGTAGCTGAGCGCCATCCGGTATTGGGCGGAGCCCTGACGCCGGTCGATTGCGTTAGCGCTAACTTAAAAAAGAACGATAACCGCAATTAGTCCGCATTTGGCGGGCATGGAAGATTCCATTGATGCAAACTTTTGCGGTATTTTCTTGCATCGCCGTCGATTGCCTTATCTTGTGAATTATCTCGAAGAGTGTCAGCGGCAATTCGATAACTGCAAGACCTTGGATGCTTCATGTTACGCCGCTCCCAACACTCAACGCTGGAATCATTCTGTGCAGATAGGATGCAGTACTTCTTCAGCGTTCCGACGTCGACGCCATTTACAGCCCATCTCCGCAATGGACGACATATTTCTGCCACATTTCATCGCTATCGTGAGTAGTATCAAAGGTAATTCACGAAAGAGGTGAAATGATTATTTTCAAGAAATTGATGACGAAAAGAACCCTGGTCGGGTCAGCCTTAGGAATTATACTCTCCGCATCGTTAATCAGCGGATGTACGGTCGACAGGGAACTCGAAGACAGCCAAGATTCTGACCGCGCCAAGGTGAGCCAGGATGTCTCTGAGCGGGAAGGTGGCGACTCTGGAAGTGAGCACAGCAGCAAACCAGAAAGTAACGAATCCAGTAGAGTAAGTGGGGATGGTGTAGCCGACCAGGGCCCTAGTGGCGACAGCGGCAATGAGTCCTCTGAAGGTGGTGGAGAAGAGCATAGCGGTACTAACACCTTAGCATTACGAGAAGGTGGAGACTCCGGAGGTGAGCTTGGCGGTAGACGCGAAGACAACGAATTACGCAGCGAACACGGCTCCGGCGGCGATGGCAGAAGCGAGGGTTCTCACAGCAGCGAAGAGACAAGCGAAGCCGCCATGTCGAGCCCAATCACTCCTCTTGGACAGTCGTGGAACGGTGTTCTCGGCGGATTGGCTGTTTCGATGCAGTACGACGCGGCAACCCAATCTGTACACGGGACGGTGCGAAACACGCTCTCTCAGGAGCTTTGCCATGTACAGGCCGAACCTCACCTGAAGTCAGGAACGAAGACAGTAGGAGAGCTCGGTCCCGACAGGCTGGGACATCTGAACCCTGAACAGGAAGTGATGTCAAGCCTGACAGTCGCAAGTGAACCGAGACTTGCGGGAGTTTCTTACGATGGATACGTCGTTCACATGGAAGTCTTTGACTGCGGTGGCCCTGGTCCTTCGGCTCACTCAGGAGAACAAGGTATCGAAGGCAGCAGTGAACGCGGCCCCAGTGGTGAAACCAGCAATGAGACCGCTGGAACCGATGGAGAGGAAGGCAGCGCCGCTGATATCTTAGCGCCGGATGAGACCTTTGATGCAATTCGTGGTGGCGCCCGGCTTATACTGAACTACGACGCTTCCAGCAACTCCTTCAGGGGTACTGTGGAGAACATGACCAGCGGCGTCCTGGAACGGGTCAGGATCGAAGTACATCTGTCGAACGGAGCGGAGCTCGGCCCGACGACTCCGACGAACATGGCTCCTGGCGAGGTAGCATTGATCGACCTGCCTGCTACACCTGAATCGTTCATCGGATGGACAACACATGCCGAGGTTGGTTCCGGAGAGGAAGGTAGCGAGTCAGGCGGGGAGCATCGGGCCGGTGGTGAGCATGGCGGCAGCGCAGGCGAGCAGCGTGGGGAACATGGCAGTGGCAGGGAGTCCGGCGGCGAACACGGTGGCGAGCGTCGGGGTGGAGGCTAGACCTGAGCGGATTCGACTTGAGGTAAGGATGATGTCGAGCGGCACAGTATTGATAGTAGAAGACGATAAGAGAATAGCGAACTGGGTCAAGGTGTATTTTGAGCGCGCCGGATTCTCTGCCGAGGTTGCTCACGATGGTGAATCCGGTCTGGCCCTGGCCCGCAATTTGAATCCGAACCTGATAATCCTCGATCTGATGCTCCCCCGTCTCGATGGTGTGGAACTGTGCAGGATCCTGCGGCGAGAGTCAGACGTTCCAATAATCATGCTGACGGCCAGGGAAGCCCACGCCGAGCGCATCATTGGACTGGACAGCGGGGCTGACGACTACATCGTCAAGCCCTTCGACCCGGAGGAAGTCATTGCGCGCGCCGAAGCCGTGCTCCGTCGCGTCAAGGGCAGAGTTCAGCAGGTTCTGACACGCGGCAGCATCACACTGAATGAGAGCACACGGACCGTGACCGCCAATGAAGAGCCCGTGATTCTGAGCGAGGCGCAGATTGCTCTACTATCGACGTTTATGCGTCACCCTAACCAGGTACTCACCCGTGAACAGTTAATCTCGCTGTCCTTCAGCCACGAGTTCTGTGGGTTCGACCGCGCCATCGACAGCCAGGTAGCTCGACTGCGAAAGCAAATCGGCCGAGGAGGCAGTCAGCCTATTCAGACAGTCTACGGCGCCGGCTACAAGTTCGTGGTGGAGGACCAATGATGTCGCTGCGCTGGCGAGTCATGGCTTCGACCGTATTGGTCATCGTTCTCACCGTCCTAGTCAGCATTGGTGTGGGCTATTTCACGACGCAGTACCGTCTGGGTGTGTTCGTAGACGGGATAGGTGATGATGAGGCGCGCCGGCTGGCGCGGAGCCTGAGCCGGGAATATACCGCTGCCGGTGGCTGGGAGACGGTGGACAAACCGCTGTCTGAGGCCGGATACCTCTACGATGGAGCTCTGGAGCGCGAGAGAACTGAAGATCATGAGGGGGAATCCTTCGAGATCTTCCACAGAGACCCTGTACGAGTCGTCATAGTTGGCGTCGATGGCCATGTGGTGAGGGGCAACTTATCGGAGCTGTCACCTGGAACCTCCGCGACCGATCTGGGCGGGCATCGAGAGACGGTGTTCGATTTAACCGCGAACCGGCCCGTAGGTTATGTCTATGTGGATGTAAGCCGTGAGTTCCTATCGACTGAGTCCCATGGATTTCTCAACACGCTTCTGTTTACAACCGTTATTGGCGGTATTCTGACAGTAGGCGTTGCCATACTGCTGGCCGCCTGGTTATCCAGACGTGTTACAGCACCTGTGACGGCCTTGACCGAAGCAACCCAGGCAATTGCTCAGGGGGATACGACCCAGCTGCCAGTCAAGTCCTCGGATGAGTTGGGACAGATGAGCGCGGCGTTCAACCGGATGACCTCTGCCCTGGAAACTCAGCGCGACCTTCGCAGACGGCTGATAAACGATGTCTCTCATGAGCTCAATACGCCGCTGAGTGTCATACAGCTGGAGGCAAAAGGGTTACGCGATGGAATTCAGACACCTGAGAGCGCCGCCGATCACATCATCCAGGAAGTGGATAGGCTGCGCGGTCTCGTAACTGATCTGAACTGGCTTGCGGAGACCGACCAAGGTGAGTTGAGGCTCACGCTCGAAGCAAGTTCGATTTATGATCTGCTCACCGCAGAGGTAGATCGCTGGCAGCCACAGGCTCAGGCTCGACAGGTTGAACTGTCGCTGCAGGCATCCGCCGACCTTCCGGACATGGACATCGACCGAGTGCGCCTGAGCCAGGCACTGGGAAACGTACTGAGCAACGCCATTCATTGCACCGACGCCGGCGGGAACATCGCGCTTCGGGCCGGATTGGAAGGTGACGAGACGTTGGCTATGTCGATCATGGATGACGGGATAGGCATCCATACTTCAGAGGTTCCCCACGTCTTTAACCGCTTCTACCGTACTGAGCAGTCTCGCAGCAGTGGGATAGTCGGCACCGGTCTGGGACTGGCAATCACTCGGGCCACTGTCGAAGCGCACGGGGGTACAGTTGCCGCAACAAGTGAAGGGCTTGGGAAGGGTGTCACCGTGACTATTCGCCTTCCCATCACTAAGTCAGGGTGAGCCGCAGACGATCAAGCTTTCAGGAGGCGAAACCGTTGTGGCGGAAAGTGTGGGCGATTGTGTCGCCTACGGGCGCCGAATTGACGGCACGCGGTGAGGTGGACCCAATAAATCGGACAGGTGGTTAAGAGAGAGCCTCGCTCCTGAAATAATGGGAACAGAGGAGCAGGAAAATGAAGCAGAGCAGAAAGAAGCACAGCCCGGCGTTCAAGGCCAAGGTAGCCTTGGCCGCCCTCCAGGGGGAAGAGACCGTTGCTCAGTTAGCCAGCCGGTTTGAAGTTCATCCCACGCAGATTCATGCCTGGAAGAAAGCCCTGATTCAGAGAGCGCCCGAGGTCTTCGGCAACGATACCTCAAAGGCGGAGAGGGACCAGGAAGCGCTGACTGCGCATCTTTACCAGCAGATTGGGCAACTCAAGGTGGAGCGGGATTTTTTGTCGCGCAAGTCCGGGCTATGAGCCGTCGCCGGCGTCTAGATATGGTGAACCGAGGACACCCCGGGCTTTCGGTAGTAAAGCAGTGTCGTCTGTTGCAGCTCAGCCGTTCCGCGGTGTACTACCGGCCGACACCGGCTAACCCGGCGGACCTGGACCTGATGGCCGGGATGGACCGACAGTATCTGAATACGCCCTATTATGGTTCTCGCAGGATGACGGCCTGGCTCCGGACTCAGGGACACCAGGTCAACCGCAAGCGGGTACAGAGGCTGATGCGGGCAATGGGGCTGGAAGCCATCTACCGCAAGCCCAATACCAGCAAGCCTGCGCCGGAACACAGGATATACCCTTACCTGCTCAAAGGAGTAGCAGCCGACAGGGTCAATCAGGTTTGGGCAGCCGACATCACCTACCTGCCCATGTCCCGGGGATTCCTTTACCTCGTGGCCATTATGGACTGGCACAGCCGATACGTGCTGGCCTGGAGGCTCTCCAATACTCTGGAGGTGGGCTTCTGTATCGCGGCGCTGAAAGAAGCCTTGAGCAAAGGACAGCCGGAGATCTTCAACACCGACCAGGGAAGCCAGTTCACCGGTGAAGCCTTCTGTGGCCTGCTGCTGGAGCGGGGGATCAAGGTCAGCATGGATGGCAAGGGCAGATACCTGGACAACATCTTTGTAGAGCGTTTGTGGCGGAGCGTCAAATACGAGGAGGTATATCTGAAAGCTTATCGCAATGGCAGTGAAGCCAGGAGAGGAATTGACGCTTACCTGGACTTGTACAATCGAGAGCGGCCGCACCAGTCTCTGGGCTATCGGACTCCGGCTCAGGTGTTTGCAGAAGGAAGGCCACTCAGGTGTTTACCAGAGCACGCATCGACGTTATCATCTCGTGAGGTAGTGTCAGACTTTCCAGCGGGAGTCTCTCTTAACCTGGCCTCTTCGTTGTCCTAACTGTGGGGTCCACCCCATACCTAAACGTTTCGGCGTCTAACTCTGTCATGTTCCGTAGGGTGTCCAATGTACGGAGTGATGTACGGCCTGGGCTTTCCACTTCACCAGCAAGAATTCTGGACCATATCTTCTGCATGTCTTCAGAAGTAACATCCTGCACACAGTCGAAAAAGCGAGCGGTCCAGTCGTGATCGGGTTCGTGGTCAGGAACTTCCTTATCCCCAAGCTCGTTGGCGGCGTCTCTAACCACAGAACTTACATTTGAGAGACGTTTTTGTTCTTGATATTCGATTCTTTGGGTAATGTCCTCTGAGGATATGTTCACTGTTGCTTGCACATCCGATTTATTGGGTCCACCTCAAACACCTACAACCGCACCTTCACCTCATTCAAGAAGATTAGCTGAAATCAAGCACTTGCGTTCCGACAAAAGGAGGCGCCGTCAATGTGCAGAAGCATCAAGATGCTCAGGTATCAATTGCGGTAACAGAGCCATCTGAATAGAAAACTGCCTATCTGTTACGATTTAGTCAGGCAGGCACTGGGCGAAGAGGCCAAGTCTGGTGGTAGGATGGACCTAATGACCTACGGCGGGGCGGCTTTCGACCCACTTCTCTATCTCTTCATGCCGCCAGCCAACCGAGCGAGATTCGGGACCCCCCAGCTGGACCAGTGCCGGAAAGTCCCCGCTACGGACCCGCCGCCAAATCGTAGTCTTCGAGAGGCCGGTCAGGTGTACAACCTCTGGTGTCCTGAGTATCCTATCCATCTGCAATCCCCCTTCTTGATGAAGCAACAGGAGCGGCCAAAGTAATTGTCGTTGACCAGCGCACGACTCCTAGATGGTGACGTCCCTATGCAGACAATTCTTGCAGACGGCGCAGCGGCGACCGGAGTTGTCGGGGACATCGTGCCTGCAATTTGCCATCACGCCGCGTTGGTCTACAGCGGAGCAGGCTCCAGGCTGCACGGCAGCATAAACGACAACGCCCAACTGCGGTTCTGCCTGAGCAGTTGTCGTGCGCTGTACCAGTCGAGCGAACAAGCGGCCATGAACTTCGCCAGACGCCGATCCTGCCGTGTCTTGCGCCTATGGCAGCTCCGGCACAGCCAGCGCAGGTTATCCAAGGTAAACGCACGCAGCATCGCCGCTGGACCTAGCGCCCGCGCCACCTGTATCGAAAGCCTGTGGTCCATCTCGTCGGGCGGATCACCGTATATCTCACAAAGCGTGTGCTGGATCTCGTCAGGATGTTGACCAGATGCAACTGCGATGATGTAAATGGTCATCTGGGATTGGGTCTGACTCTGGATGCAACTGGCTCAGATGCCCTTATCGCGAACTGTCGACCCGTTCCCAGAATGGCCACAAGTAGCCAACGGCTGTGGCGAGCAGTGACTTGATAGGAGACTGGCCATGAGCCTCTTCGCAGTTGTGTCCGCTCATCCAGTCGATACGCCATTATTCGGGAGGCAGAGATGATAGGAGTCGCACCTTACCAGAGTCATCGCGCAGATGAAGTGATCATCGGAGTCGACACTCACAAGGACCAGCATGTGGCAGTGGCCATTGACGGGCGAGGTGTCCGGCTTGGCGAGAAATACGTGCCTGCGACCACGTGTGGGTACGAGAAGCTCGAACGGTGGTCCCGCAACTTGGGAGCGATCCACTCGTTCGGCATAGAGGGCACAGGTTCATACGGAGCCGGAGTCGCACGTTTTATGACCGGCTTGGGCTATGTTGTCATAGAGGTCAACAGGCCTGATCGGTCTGTCCGCTATCGTAAGGGGAAGAGCGACCCCACCGATGCCGAGATGGCGGCCCGTGCGGCGCTTTCTGGTGTAGCCGACGCCACGCCCAAGTCGGGCAAGGGCGAAGTCGAGATGATCCGCATGCTTAAGAGCACGAAGGACTCCGCTGTCAAGGCTCGCACCCAGACCGTCAACCAGATGAAGGCTCTGGTTTTGACTGCTCCCGCAGAGCTACGCGAAATGCTCGATGGTTTGACCACCAGCGCTCTGGCCAAGCGGTGCAGAAACTTCCGTACCTCTCGTCTGCGCGATCCAAAGGCGGCGGCCAAGTATGCCCTCCGCTCCCTTGCCTGCCGATACCGTCAGCTCAGTGATGAAGTGCGGAACCTGGAGGCTGAGATTGAAAGGCTCACGCTGTCAGTCTCCCCGGCCCTGGTCAACGCCTTCGGTGTGGGACCCGACACGGCTGCAACCCTACTGATTGCCGCGGGGAGTAATCCTGATCGGCTCCGCACCGAGGCAGCATTCGCTTCACTGTGCGGTGTAAACCCGATACCGGCATCATCCGGCAAGACGAACCGGCATCGGCTCAACCGCGGTGGCGACCGACAGGCCAACGCCGCGCTCTATCGCATCGTCGTGGTCAGGCTGCGTTACGAGCTGCGGACCCAGGCATACATGCAACGTCGAACTGCAGAGGGAATGAGCAAGCGCGACATCATCCGCTGTCTCAAACGCTATGTTGCTCGAGAAGTCTACTCGGCCATTCAGAAACCTGCCCAGGCGCTCGATTAAGCTGCTTGACATCTATAGGAGAGTCGCGGTAGGCGTTCAGGCAGTAGAGATGCCAGCGGGTGCTGGGGCTGGCCGTTAGCTCATAACACCATCGGCAGATGCCGTTCACCGGCGGTTCTCTCCACTTGGCCGTGCGGTTGATAAGCCTTCTGGGGTGGTCTGCCGGATGTCGGCGCTGGTGCAGCACCAGGCCCCGGAGCTGGCGTCGTCTGATTGGAGTTTTCATGCGCTGCCTCGACTGTTGAAAATGACCTCTGCGGTGGGGCCTGCCGTTCGTCTATTATGCCACGGAACACCTGTAATTCGGCAGAAAACGGATATGCCGCAGCATTACTACCCTCGAAACAATCGCTCTACGTCGATTCTGTGAGGACGAATTCCTGACATGTGCTCGATTTCCACAAAATCATGTCTCGTTCCTTGCTCACATTCCCTAATAGGAATATAGTGGGCTGGTGGTGTGGGAAGAGCTTCATAAGGAGGGACTGATCTAATGAGTGGCCGACATTTATTTAGCGAATTGACCAAGGACTTCACGCCGGAGCGCCGCCAACGTATAGCCGAGATGCCGTTGAATGAGCTTCGCCGCGCACGGGCACTGACCCAGGGGGATATGGCGAAGATGCTGAAGGTGAACCAGCCCGCCGTGTCCAAGCTGGAGCAGCGGGCCGACATATATGTGTCCAGCCTGCGGTCCTACGTTGAGGCAGTTGGCGGGAAGTTGAAGATCGTTGCAGAGTTTCCGGAAGGCGAAGTTGCAATCACGAATTTCTCTGAAGTCGGAGAGACCGATGCCGCCTCGCGTGAAGTAGAAGATGAGCGCCTAGAAAGTGTAGTTGGCGTGCAGGACTGACTACAAAATAAATTCACTAATTGCCAAGAAATGCTCTCCGGAGGAAGTGCTATGGCCAGACCGGTCGAAACCCAGATTACAATCTCCTGTCTCCAGTGCGATTGGTCGGTCGAGGCGACGAACACATCGGTGCAGGCGTCCACCGCGTTCCTCGAAGCCGCGCACTCTCACGTAGACCAGCACGAGCAGCACGCCCTCGAAGTGGTCCAGCGGCTCAGGCTGTACAGCGAGAACTATGTCGAGCCAGCGCCGCCTGCCCCTGATACCTCAGATACGCAGTCTGCCGCGGCCAGGCGCGATGCCGGTATCCAGACCGGTTTCTTGGACAGGTCACGGCGGGAGCACTGACTACCATTTGATGGGAAAACTTTATGACCCAGTCCGCGGCAGCCGCCGCGCTGAAGGTAGACAGGTCAATGACGAGCAGAGATGACAACAAACGACTTGCAGAGGCATACGCCGAGGCGATGGGCATCAGGGCTGGCGATCCACAACTCCATGACTACGCCGCCTGCCAGGAGGTGTCCTGCGTCCGATGTGACGCCTACGGCGACGGATATTCGGCGGGCAAGGAAATGGCTTACTTCGAGGTCCGCAACTGGCATCCCCAGCAGCACGCGCCATCCTGCGGGTGCAATCCGTGCATGGCTGCGAGGTCGGTGCTCGCCAAAGCCCGGTAGCGTACTACTTTACGCTGGGCCTCGTCACACACTTACCAAAGTCCTTTGCCGATTATGCCCAATGTGTGCAAGGGTGTGGCAAGCTCGCCCGTGACCGCTGACCGCGTACCTTACTCCCAGACTTACTGCTGCCGGGGTGTTGACTCCTTAATTGATCGGTATAGCAGCAAACGCAATTATCACCCGTTGCAACGCAAACTGAGTGCTGCGTCTCGGACGCCCTTTACGACAACCGCTTACAACAATCCCCGCATACATAGTCTCCTATCCCATCGAAGCACTTCCCGAAGACGGACAGCCAACGCACACCAGCGGCCCACGCTGGTCTGCTCCATTCCTTACCACAACCTCCGCACACCCAAGATAAGCCATAATGGACACGAGCACGATTGAACATCAGGCGAGTGTCAGAGCTTAACGCCTTCTCCAGCCTCCGACGACAAGCAATATCAGTCCGCATCAAACACTCCGTATCGTCTGCAATCTACCAAAGACCCTTGCCGAATCTGTTCACATTGTACAACGTCGCTGTCAACTCCGCGCCGCGCCCCTGAACCACTTGCCGACCCCTGGTTTGATGTGGTAAATGTACGCAAAACGGATTGCGTACATTTCCAAGCCGTGTACCACTTGGTTCCGAAGCGTACAAAGTTACGTGAAACTTCTTACCTAAGTGTGCTAAAGCGCTTGCAAAGCAGTATGGAATAGGAATCTGACATGGTGCAGCCCGACGAGAGGATGACCGTGCGCCTGACGGTGCATATTTACCCGTCCGTGAAGGCGCGACTGGACAGGGTGGTTGCAGCGAGTCCCTTGGACCTACCGGACTGGCTGCGGCACTTCATCGACGAGACGCTGGTGCGACTGGAACTGGAAGACATGGCCGGTCGCGGTGGTGCCGACGAAGCAATCAGCGACGCGCCCCTCGCGGTGCAGCTCGCGGCGGCCCAGGCGCAGCTCGCGGGGCAGGAACAGATCATCGCGCTGTTACGAGAACGGCTGGGCCTGTCGGACGCGCAGAATATCGCGCTGAACCAACGGCTGGAAGAGTCGCTGTCGGCGGTGGATAAGGCTATGCTGGTGCTGCCCGCGCCGTCTGGGGACGCTGGGGCCACGCGACGGGGCTGGCAGTTCTGGAGGCGGTGAGGAAGTCAGAAATGACGATGAAGCCATAGTATGGTTGTGGATATAGAGAGTACGATGGGCTTGGTAAATCACAGCGTTGTGGAGCTAATGTAGTCTACTGGGTTAGAGTAGAGCATCGCGTAGGGCAGAAATAGGACATTAAGATTATGGTAAATGATGCCACTCACGAACAGACAATGAACGACGCCCTAGGTGAAGTGCTGGGGAACCTGCGTACAAGCTGGAGAATTAGGACAGAGCGTATAGGTAGGGTCTTCGTAGAGGGAGGACGTCCTGACATCCTCATCGAGGAAGCAAGCGGGTGGCCTGTTGTCATAGAGGCCGAACGCGAAAATCCCAGAAGTGCCGAGGACGATGCCACGGATCGACTTGGTCTCACGGTCGCTAGCTCAGGCCGCAAGATCGAAACCGTGATTGCGTTGGTGTACCCACCGAACCTTCACGCACTCTATGGAGCTGAGTTAAGAGAGGCGATAGAGAATACCATTGAACTGGAGTATGCGCTTTACAACCGCCTAGATGATGGGGTGCCTGAGCGCCTGCCTGCCACCGGATGGATAGTGGGCAGCGTGAGAGACTTGGCGAGACTGGTAAATCGAGCCACTATTCCCCCTCCCATACTTGAGGCCCTCGCTACTGAGTTTGAGAACGGCGTCAAACAAGCAGCAACAGAGTTTACTCGACGCCATGATTATGGAAGCGATCTTGGCGAGGACATAGCTCACGTGCTTGGGCAGTCTGATGACGAAGAGGGACAGACACGACGCATGGCGATGACCGTCATCACAAATGCTCTAGTCTTTCATGAATCTCTAGCTGAGGTTGCATTCCAGGTGCCGGAGAATGAAGGTGGCCCTATCCGAGGCGTCCGACATGTTGATTCCTTCCGCCGCATTGGAGGAATCTTCACTCCTGGAGAGATCTGCATGGAATGGGACCGCATTTTATCGGTGAACTACTGGCCGATATTCTGGTCAGCAAAAGAGATGCTCCAGCTCATGCCAACTGCCACTGCTCACGATGTGCTTAATCGGCTCTGGCAGACGGCGCAACTGTTAGTCGCAGGTGGTGTGACCCGTTCGCACGACCTGACAGGTAATGTTTTCCAAAAACTAATCGCTGACCGAGAGTTCCTTGCAACCTACTACACACGCCCTGAAGCAGCGGCCTTGCTTGCTTCTCTCGCATTGCCAAGCAATAGGCCGCCAGGAGGCGCAGACTGGGGAGATAAAGAAACTCTAGCCGGCGCACAAATAGGTGACTTCGCCTGCGGTACGGGAACTTTGCTATCGACCGCGTACCAACGTATGTCACTACTCCATGAATTGCATGGAGGCGATCCAAGAGAGCTTCACGGACCAATGATGCGTCACGGTCTCGTCGGCCTCGACGTCCTGAATGTCGCAGTCCATCTAACTGCTGCAATGCTGGCCGGAAGCCATCCGGACACCCCATTTGATGGAGAATGCCTGTTGACGATGCCCTATGGAGAATATGAGGACGGCAATGTGGCAATAGGCTCCCTCGACCTTCTGGCCGCAAGTGTACAACAAACTTTGATGGACACAGTGGTTGCCGTGTCGGCTGGGGGTCGAGCACCCGAAGAGGTGCGTGATCTTGTGGCCAGAGTCGGACACGACACTTTCGACCTTGTGATTATGAACCCACCCTTTACCCGTTCGACAGGTATGGAAG
Organism: Dehalococcoidia bacterium; assembly: GCA_965221045.1. Lineage (GTDB taxonomy): Bacteria > Chloroflexota > Dehalococcoidia > Lucifugimonadales > JADFKI01 > Bin90. The sequence continues at coordinate 1,955,666 of OZ244863.1, read as the reverse complement.
CTGAAAGGCGAGGCTCTGGGAATCCGGCATTCGCAGCCTTCGAGACAAGCCGACCGACACAGACTCGGATGCAACGTTCCCTCAACCGCCTCAGAGGCGGAACGAGGATCGGAAGCGGTAACTCGGGACTTGCAGCCGACTTTCTTGACCTTGCGTTGCGAAAGGTACGCTCTGATGGTGTGATTGCTATGGTGCTGCCTCTAAGCGCAGTCAGCGGACAACAGTGGGAAAAGGCACGAGAAGTGCTAGGCGCTAGATGCCAGAACATCATGGTCGTAACCATTGCGGGCGCTGGTTCTCAAGACTCATCATTCTCCGCTGATACTGGCATGGCCGAATGTTTGTTGGTAGCACAGATAGGCGAGGCGGTAGATGAGAAGCGCGCGACCTTTATAATGCTACGTCAATGCCCTAATTCGACAATTGAAGCGGAACTATTAGCTGATGAGATTTCGCGCATTCGTGAGTCCGGTCAACTACGTGAGATCGAACATGTAGGAGGTTTGAGCGCTATCGACATTGGGCAACAAAATTACGGATTCATGCTGAATGCACTCCTTCCGGAATCAGGCCCTTGGCCTTTCGTGGGTGTACTCGATAGCGACCTGGCGCAGGTGGCCTGGACTCTCGAACGCGGTTCGTTGGTTCCATTAGGACTGCCCGCTCTCCAAAGTTTTGAATTGCCGATAGTACCAATAGAGCAGATTGGTGGCAGAGGCCCCTATCATGCTGATATTTACTGGAGCCAAACGGACGGAACACCGCGAGGCCCTTTTGAGCTGATAAAGCCAGCAGTCAATCCTGCGCCAACTTACCCGATACTATGGGCGCACGACGCACCCCTGGAGCGAAACCTCATAGTCGAGCCTGATTCCGAGGGTCAAATTAAATCAGCGTCTGGAAGATTGACTGATGCAGACCTACAAGATAGGGCTGCTCGTGTCTGGGCAACTGCGTCCCGAGTTCATTACAATCGCGACCTGCGATTTAACTCGCAGTCACTCGTGGTGACAATGACGGAACACCCGTGTATTGGTGGCCGAGCTTGGCCGTCAGTCATTTTTGGTAGACCGAAGCTTGAATATGCGTTCGCTCTCTGGTGCAATTCGACATTAGGGATCCTCTTACATTGGTGGGTGAGCAACAAGACTCAATCGGGACGTGGCACGACGACAGTCACAAGCATCCCTAACATCCCGACATTGGATGTACGAACGCTGACACCTGAGCAACTCGTGGACGCCGAGACTTTGTTTAACGATTTGCAAGAGTACAGGTTCCTCCCCTTTGACCAGATCGACGAGGACCCTGCACGAGCAGAACTTGACCGGCGTCTTCTCGTTGATGTGCTGCATCTACCAGAAGCGTTCGTCAATAACGGTGGCTCTTTAGACCTGCTGAGACGAAAGCTGGCGCAAGAACCCCAAGTACATGGCGGAAAGCAATCACGCGTAGTTTTCTACGAAGAAGTCGATGAGGATGGCAATACCGTCAGTGGCGAAAGGTTAGAGCCTCGTCCAGACCGATAATTGTTAGTTAAGTGTCGAGGCTCTGAACAAGAGGAATACCCGACGAGTGCGACTTCCGCGCTCCCTGAAGAGTTTCCGAGTTGGCAGGAACAAGAGGAAATTGGAGCCGGTGACGGAGTGCCCACGGAGTGTGAACGCTGTGGCAAGCCTGGCACACCGCGGCGGCAGTTCAAGCACATGGGTGTGGTTATCTGCCCGGATGAGCGCGTTGACGGGCTGCGGTCGGAGGGGAGCTGGGCCTAGCCGGTTACACTAACTTCATACCGGCCCGCCCGAAAATCGGCGTTTCCCGCCCGATCCCGAAAACTCTGTCCCCGTTAAATCGCCGTAGAGGGCTTTAATTCGGGCCGAAAGTACACCATGTGACCTTGCCGCTGAGAACGCCGTCTCCTGCAAGCGCCCTGCCACGCTCCGGAGTGAACATCAAGCTCTGGACCTGACCTTGATGTGGTCTCTGTCTTGACGCTTTTTATCCAGGCCCACATCCTTATTAGCGAGCAGCCCCGAAACCGATGATAAAAATGCCGGTTTTTCGCTAGCGTTAACAAGATTGGCTTCTACCAGTCACGGCATCGCAGTGAGATGCTCTTTTCGTCCGTCTGATACACTTTATTAAAGGGATGGTGACCATCCGGTTTAGCGCACGATTTGACAAATCCTGCTATACTCTTGCGACTTTGGTATTTACTTTGTGCATCCTAATGGCAGGCCAATGAGCCAACAGTATCCGAATCCCCCTGTTCGCGAAATTGTTTGCGAGTTCCGTTATCAGGAAGATGGAAAGTGGGATGGAGCATCTGCTGGCTTGGTTTATTCCGCTTTGCAGGGCGAATTCCCCAGAAGATTGGTCGAAGAAAGGCAAGCTACACCTTCTGCTGCATCGGCTGAGGTCCCTAACCTACTGCCACCTGGGATACAGCAACTTGGGTTGAGGCTTGTGCCTGAAGCATCCTTGAGGTTTTGGCGGGAGACTGATGACTTAGGCTATTTCTCCGTGGCTCCCTACCGTTTTGCTGTAAGTCACTCTAGGCCATATCCCTCTTGGGAGAGTTTCAGCCAGATAATCCATCGAGGAGTTCAAGCGTATCAAGAAGTCCTTGACCCGTCGCGTATAAACCGGATCGGGTTAAGGTATATCAACGTAATTGACCTCGGACAAATATCGGCTCAGATAGACGAATTCTTCGACTTCTATCCTTTTGTCGGCGATGACATACCTCAAGATGTATCACGGTTCCACTGCCTTATTCAGACCGGGTTTGAAGAAAATCGTGACTCGCTCATCCTTCAGATAGCGAATACTGCGGGGTCTGAAGGCCAGAGTGTAGAGGTGATATTGGACCTAGACTACTTCCTCGCGCAATCAGAAAACTTTGAGCTAGATGAGGTCCCAGATTGGCTTGAGCGAGCGCACACCAATTTACAGAGCGTCTTTGAGGGATGTCTCAAAGATTCCGCCCGAAGTTTATTCCAGTAGGAGGGTCGGGCATGCCTACATACATACGGACCGGCAACCGTGACTCTATTGAAGCATTGGCAACCCGGATGTCAGAAGGTGCCCCAACCGAAGCGAGTCGCCAGTTAGTTGAAGGATGGCTAGATGCCTTTTATGCGGGTGTGTCTTGTACTGGGTTATTCAGACCTAGCCAGCGCGAAACTTCGGAAGATTACACATCGAGACTTATGCCCCCGATGATGGCGCCACGGGATATGCAAATTGGTGAAACTCTCACCTCTGGTAGAAATGTGTTCGTTGTTCTGTTAGGGCGTGATGACACCTTGAGCTTTGGAACGGGAAGCTCGGAATCACTCGATCAACAGACACCAACCGAACTTTCTCCGGCTCTTCGCAGACAGCTCGAAGAAATAATGTCCGGGATTAGCCTGAAGATTCGCGGGCGTCTTTCCCAATTTAGGAGTGGCCGTCCAGGTCAAGAGCCAATTCGTGAACAGGTGATGTCCGAAGTGACTGGATTTATCGCTAGGCTGTGTGCTGAATCGGACGCAGTGTCCGCCACATTCGCCTCCGACGGGACGCTTTCGGTCGCTGCGGATTTCTCACAAGGGGTGCGGCTGTACGCTGAGATTGAGAGAAACGGTGGCGCTGAAGCTGCGGTAATCAAAGAACGGCTTTACGTGGCCGATATTCCGGGGGACACTGTTGCTGCCCTGACCTCGGAGGTAATTCTTGCCGCCGTCAATAGTGTCTGATGATGAATGGCTTTGTCGATTTCTTGTCTTGGAGGATGGGGATTGGGACGAAGATAATGAAGAACCAACACCGAGGGCGTTTAAGGCCAGTAATCGTGAGCTGTCCTTTTATCACCCGGAGAAAGTAGCAGGACTTGGTTCGTCGCTTCGTGACCTGTGTATTGACAGACTTGAAGGCGCTGGTGAAGCTCATCTCCAGGTGAAGGCGTGCATCGAATTGGGCCAATGTATTTCAACGCAATTTGACCCGAAGGTGTATTGGAGACCCGAAAAAGTTCGTGAACCGTGGGAGCGTTGGAAAGAGGCTCATGCACAGGTCGAGTCAACGGGGGGCCATTCTGATTTCCCTTTGACGTACCGGATCCGACTGGTAGCTAACTCGACTAATCTCAGACCACCGGATGGCATTTGACCTTCTATAATTTGCTACTCACGGCACTGCCGCCAAGCTCCCGGATGGATCCGGCACAAGCTCCAAGTAGATGAGCGTCGTCTGAATCGACGAGTGCCCCAGCCAACGCGACAAGTAGTTGATCGGAATGCCATTCATCAGCAGGTGGCGTGCGTAGCTGTGGCGCAACGTGTGCGTTCCTACCCGCTTCCCCGGCGCAATGGCGCCTAGTTCCTCAGCACGTCTCACAGACGCCTGCACCCAACGCCAGGCGGTCGCAGGATGCGCCTCGACGATTCTGCCCTGACTGATGTCCCCATAGGCCAGGGCGCTGCCGAGTGCTCCGTGCAGTTCCGGATGCACCGGCACAAGCCGCGACTCACCACCCTTGCCTGAACGCACTCTGAGCGTGGGAGTAGCAGTATCGAGCGACAGGTCCCGTACTTCGAGGTCGAGCGCCTCTGACACGCGAAGGCCAGCCCGCCACTGCTCAAGCATCAGCAGTTTCCCTTTCGGGTTGGGAGCTGCTCTGATGATGGCGTTCACCTCGTCGGCTTCGAGGTACTCAGGTATGCGCTTCTCGCGCTTGGGGGTTGCGCCGTCCTGTGTTTTTGGATAACGTCCGCGGGGCCTACGCTGGCGGGAGATTGCAGTAGTGGTCATCAGTATAGTCCTCACATCTTTTCTACTTTTGATTCTACACTCATTGATTCGGGTCGACTCGTTGCTGGTGATGTACTTCGGTGTTATAACTGACTGGCGACGCGCTCATACTGGGGTAGCAAGTGAACTTTTGTGGGAGTCAAAAGATGACAACGCCACTGTTTTCGACATACAGCCAAGGGGAAAATCGGGTTACGGCTACTTTCATTGCCGTGCTGCAACGGCTCAGCTTGCCGATTATGGACAGAATACTCGGGGAGTTGTTGGGTGAACGGGAAGAGAACTTCAACCTCGTAACCTTCGTAAATCAGCCGCAAGGGATTGAATCCACGCCGGACGCCAAAATAGACACAGGGCACGGGGTCTGGTTCGAGACCAAGATAGAACCCAATTCAGTGAGTCTCGATCAAATAAGAAGACACATGAAGTCCGTGGGCACGGATGAAAAGTTGGTGGTGTTAACACCTGATGACGAGAAGCCTGCTGTCCTTGACAGCACAAGGTTACGTGGAAACTATAGGAGCAGAATTGTTTGGGCGAGTTTCAATACTTTAGACGATGTGATGAAGGACATTATTGAAGATAAGGAAACGGCACCCTCAGAGTTTGAATCTTATCTGCTGGGAGAGTTGAGCGCATTCCTCCAGCAAGAAGGACTCATCACAATTCCTTCTGAGGACAGGGTAATTGTGGTAACGGCAGGCCTTGCGTGGCCGAGATACAGTGACAAATCTATTTTTGGGGATATACGCCGTCCGAATTGGAAGCCATCCGCTCACCTGGCGTTCTACACAGGGGGAGAGATCAAGCCCATTGTGCCCAGAATTAAATCAACAGTGTCTCCAATTAACATCAGGAACCAAGAGGAAGTTAAGGTTCTCGACGACAATCAGAGGGAAGTCGTAAAGTACTTAATTGACAACGCTGGTGGGGATGACGATTTCAATCACTCGCTCAGAATGCTATTTCTGAGCGGACCTCAAGATGACGACACTCTCATTCTAGAAGACGGCGCAATTATCAACGACAAGACAAGCGACAATACTGGTAAGCGAGTGCCCTGGATGTATGGCGGAGTCAGATATGTAACTCTTGAATCGCTTGAGAACGCACACTACACCAGCGAATTAGTAACCTGCTGACATACAAGCAAAACGTTGGAAGTGTGCTGACTCCTTTGGTTCAGCGGCGGCGCACTGAGAAGTTCGGTTCTATCGACCTCTCAACATTTGGAGCGTCCCATTTCGGGCTGGGAGCAGCCCTGATGATGGCGTTCACTTCGTCATCTTCGAGGTATTCAGATATGCGCTTCTCTCGCTTGGGAGCTGCGCCGTCCTGTGTTTTGGGATAATGCCCTCTGGCTCTGCGCCGGCGAGAGATTACTTGACAGGTCATCCTGACAGCTTCCCTTTCAGATCAAAACTCTCTTCGCCCTCGCGCTGGGGATTCTGTTTCGGAATCCGTCTGAGGCTCGCCGGCATTTGCGCGGAGGCCCAGCGATGACACGCTTTGGCAATCTAGCACCAAGTAATTTCTAGTAGTGGATGTATTTACCTCTGCCGTATTTGATATATCGTCGCTTGTCGGTCCCTTTAACGACACCGATCAGTCCAATGACGGCCATGATTATTCCCATGACCAACATCACCATTCCACCAAATCCAATAAGCCAGTGTACAAACCACAAGTGAAGGACGAACTTCATCACGACTCCCATCACAGCAACGGCAATACCCGCTATCAGTAAGGCTACTCCAATGATCTTGCCCACCAAGTCCCCCCAAATCATTGAAGCGCCGCCAATCACCGCTGCTGCAATTCCACCGAAGATGAACAGGTTCCCCGTCCAGTCGATGAGGAACTGCATAAGGCCCGACATGATAGAGAAGCCCATCAGGGCCAATACGATGCCTAATACCATCAATCCGATCATAGTCGAACTCCCTCACCAATACCGTTGAAGACTCGTGCTACGATTTTATCACGACGACGGCAGTGGTCATCCTGACAACCCTCGCTTCTGTGCAACACTTTCTCCGATAGGTTATTGCAAATCAGAGGTAGGTTGTCCAATTTAAGGAGGAGGTAACCTCAAAGAGTGTGTAAATGGGTCAGACGGCAACCTTTCTCCGAACAAAACGGGCTTGAGAACCCAAAGGAGGAGGCACACCGTCCATGAGTAAGAGAACCACTGAAAGCATGGGAAAGTCAAGTCCCGAATGGGACGAACTGGAGGACTGGCTGAGAGGGAGCATGCAGAATCTTATCCAGCAGGTGCTCGAAGAGGAGGTGACGGAGTTTTTCGGCAGGGCGAAGTCAGCGCGCCGATCTGAGGCGGACAGCGATAGCGGTTACCGGAACGGACACGGCAGGCCGAGGAAGTTGACGTTGAGTGGTGGGACGGTAGAGTTGAGGAGGCCGCGAGTGCGCAACACCGACGAGAGGTTCGAGAGCAGGCTATTGCCGCTGTTCGCCAAAAGGACCGCCAAGGTATCTGAACTGATACCGCAGATGTACCTTCACGGGCTGTCTGAGGGAGACTTTGACCTGGCGCTGCGTGGGCTGTTGGGAGAAGATGCGCCGTTGTCGGCAGCGACGGTGGCGCGACTGAAGGAGAGGTGGAACGGTGAGCTTGCGGAGTGGCGCAGTCGTCGCCTCGATGAGCACGAGGTCGTCTACGTGTGGGTGGATGGAGTGTACGTGAAGGCCGGTCTTGAGCGCGAGAAGGCGGCGATACTGGTTGTGATCGGGGCCTTGAGCGACGGAACCAAGACGGTATTGAGCGTCGTACCGGGCTACAGGGAATCGACGCAGAGCTGGTCGGAAGCGCTCAGGGATCTGAGGGATCGCGGGATGAACTGTCCTAAACTGGTGGTAGGCGACGGTCACCTGAGCATCTGGGGAGCGTTGCGCAACGTGTATCCGGACGCCAGGGAGCAGAGGTGCTGGAACCACAAGATCATAAACGTTCTGGACAAGCTTCCGAAGAGGCAGCACGAACAGGCCAAGCTGATGTTGCGGGGCATCCCATACGCCGGGAGTCGTGCGGAGTCGGAGCGTCTGAGGTCGCTGTTTGCCGGCTGGTGTCGTGAGCGCTCCTACGACGGGGCCGCTGAGAGTCTGGAGCGTGACTGGGATCGAATGGTGACGTTCTATGACTTTCCGGCTGAGCACTGGAAGCACGTCAGGACGACGAATGTTGTGGAGTCGCCCTTTGCGGCTCTGAGACTGCGCACCGATGCGGCGAAGCGGTTTAAGAGGGTGGACAGGGCGATAGCTGTGATCTGGAAGATGCTGCTGGTGGCGGAGAGCAGGTTCCAGAGGCTGAAGGCGCCGGAACTGATGAGGGACGTCTACCTGGGTGCCGTCTACAAGGACGGAATCGTCGTTGAACCGACACCAGAGAAGGTTGCCGCCTGATCACGTTTACACACATATTGACGTGACCTCTTTAAGGAGGTGGTCCAGCTACGGAGAGGTGGGCCGAATGCAAGCTTTTACCGTACTTTCTTGCACGTGGAACAAATTCTTATTAATTTCGCTCAACTGTTAGTGTTGTTACTAGATCATATGAACCATCTACTTCTGACTTAGCTTCTAACCGAATTTTCTCGACCGTGATCGTATATGGAATATTTTTCCACCAAGTGTCATCTTGATCTAAAAATTCATCGTCTGATTTTACAAAGTTGCCTTCGAATATGACTACTTCGACGCCACCCTGCAACACGACAGAATCGTGCCTTAAGAAAGGCCAGTTACCTTTGTCCAAAAGTAGACGATTACTGTAATTGTCGTTTAGGGTTAATGTTAATCCGTACCAGGGGAAGGCGTTCAGATTTGTAATGTCCGCACCACCGGGGAAGATTGTTGCCTCCGCTTCCATGCTTCCTTTTTGACTTGGTTGACCAGTTTCGCAAGCCACTATTCCAGTCATTAGAATGGTGAGTAGTCCGAGCAACAATTTATTGGAGATTCTCACTCTACCTCCTTCTCGTACCACCTTATCAATCTTGTTATAATACGGCTGTCGCCTGTCGGTCACATCTGTTTCATTAGGCGACAGCATTGCCTTACGAATTATAGAGAGACTGCATGTTGTCCTCCGATTCCTAGCAATTCACTGTCTGCGGGCTTGAATCTGAAACCGAATTCTGGGTTTCTATTTCAGTCACCCATGACCTGTCTATATCATCGCAGTTGTATCGGCTTTTGGAATTTTGGGAGCGCAAGCAACGGAGGTTTTCACCTTTGTTAGCGTGATAACAAAGAACATGGTTCTGATTTGTCGAAACCTGCTCAGGGTGCGGGAACTTATAGGGTATCGTTCATCCTTTCGCTGAGCGGATGGTTCTCTATCTGCCAGTCGGCAATTTCACCGATAGTCCCTTCCTGGTCTCTGAAGATATGTGCGGTCCGCGGAGAAATGACTGGGCTATCCAGCCCCGCGCTTTTTATATACTCACTCCTAAACTCATATCCCCTATTGGATACAGCATCCAGATATAATGAGACATCCGGCATGTCCTTTACCAAAGCCCAGATTGTAAACGGCGGAGCGATAATGTACCTCGAAGGCGGCTCGACAGCCTGAACGTGGTGTTGTTGCTTAGCGATTCCGTCCATGCTAACTGCTGAGCGAAAATGTCCACATGATGGAGCATGTGAGATTGACGCAGCAAGAACAGGCAAGACTTCAGGTACTCAACAACTTACTGGCTGGATATATGACGACGGAGCAGGCAGCGATACTGATGGGACTGAGCGCACGCCATACCAGGCGCATACTGGCGGCATACAGGGAGAAGGGAGCAGCCGCAATAGCTCACGGCAACAGAGGTCGCAGCCCTGCCAATGCTACACCGAGCACACTGGCGATCGAAGCGGTACGTCTGGCTCGGACCAGATACGCCGGAGTCAACCACACGCACCTGAGCGAGTTGCTGAGGGAGCGAGAGGGTATAGACATCGGTCGCGACACGCTACGCAGGATACTGACTAACGCCGGAGTGAACAGCCCACGCAGACGTCGGCCACCGAAACACCGGGTTCGGCGGCAGCGTATGCCGCGTGAGGGTATGCTGATTCAGGTAGACGGCAGCTACCACAGATGGCTTGGGAAAGACGGACCGCAGTTCACGCTGCTGCTGGCGATTGACGACGCCACCGGGACCGTCGTCAATGCCCTATTCTGTGGGCTGGAGAACACCCACAGCTACTTCTCGCTCCTCAATGGACTGATACGGCGCTGCGGCATACCGCTCGCGCTCTATTCAGATCGGCATGCCGTCTTCAAGTACACGCCACCGTCGGAAGCTGCCGCTGCTCCCACCCAGTTCAGTCGCGCGATGGACGAGCTTGGCGTACAGCTGATATTCGCTCAATCACCTCAGGCCAAGGGTCGTGTAGAACGCGCCGCGGGAACGTTCCAGGACAGGCTCGTCAGCGAGCTCCGCCTTGCGGGCGCGACCACCATCGACGATGCGAACCGCGTGCTGGAGGGCTTCCTGCCACGCTTCAACGGCCGCTTCGGGGTGCCTGCGCGGGAGTCGGAAGTCGCCTATCGCGCCGTAACCGAGGAGATGTGCCTGGAGAGGGTCCTGTGCTTCAAGTACCGGCGCAGAGTCGCCAGGGACAACACGGTCAGATACCGCTGGCGCACCCTGCAACTGCTGCCCGGCACTGCCCGGCCGAGCTACGCCGGAGTGGCCGTGAATGTGCTTGAAGGGCTGGATGAACATCTGGAAGTGCAACACGAAGAACGCATCGTCCCCTCACAGGAGGCGCCACCACGCCCGAGTGTCCTTCGGGGCTTCGCCGGGAGAACCACGCACTCACCCATCATCCATCAGCCCACCAACGGTCTGGGCAGAAAATGGGAGGCCAAACTGGCGACTCTGGACGCCAACCACGATGCCGAGCATCCCATCGCCACCTCCGGCCGCGACGGTGCTGGAAGAGTTCGTAAAACTGCGACGCAGCGACGCAGGAAGCCCACCCCGCTACAGACGGCCAGGTGGAAAGCGGTGCAGAAGGCGAAACGCAAGGGACTGTCCATGCGTGGGATCGCCCGGGAGCTGGGTATACACAGAGACACGGTGAAAAAGTACATGAACGCCGAGAGCCCACCTACGGCACCCGGGCGCCCGGCGTCAACGGCATTTTAGTCTGGTAGCATGGAAAGCTACGGGAGGACATTTTCCCTTAGCACTTAAGCGGACATAATCCCTGCACAACGACAAACGTGGCGGTCGAAAACCGTACCGCCTGTCACCTTCCGATAGAGTCTATCGAGACTCTGATGGAAGGTGACAAGGATGTACATCGTGGACATGTATTTGCGCGTGCGCAGGGCGTGCCTGGTGGAGGGGATGAGCATCAGGGAGGCGTCCCGGGTGTTCGGTCTGCACCGAGACACCGTGCGCAAGATGCTCACCAACCCCGCTCCTCCCGGATACCGCAGGAAGCGCCCACCCCATCGCCCCAAGCTTGAGCCTTACACGGGCGTCATAGACGGCATACTCGAAGATGATCTGAGCGCGCCGAAGAAGCAGCGCCACACAGCAAAGCGCATCTTCGAGCGGCTGAAGAAGGAGCACGGGTTCGATGGCGGCTACACCATAGTCAAGGACTATGTTCGGGAGCGCCGGCGTGTGGTGCGTGAGATGTTCGTGCCGCTGGAACACCCACCGGGGCACGCGCAGTGCGACTGCGATAATGTAATTAGGCCATCTTGGCTCGTGCCTGACCCGCAGTGCGACTGGCAAATATGCCTTCCCGAAGATCTGTCGGCTCGTGTTCGAGATGGCCACACAATACCGTAGGCCTAGATGGGCTGTGACCTCATAAGAGCTTGGCAATGGAGCCTCATCGCAGTCTTGTCCGCTCATCCGGCCGATGCACCACCTCCAGGAGGTAGACATGACGGGAGTCGTCGGGCACGAAAGCAGTAATCGTGATGTTCAGGTGATAATCGGAGTCGACACTCACCAGGACCAGCATGTGGCGGTCGCCATAGACCGGCAAGGTGTCCGTCTCGAAGAGTGTCATGTGCCAGCGACCACGTACGGTTATGCGGAGCTGGAATGGTGGGCCCACAGCTTGGGAAAGATCCAAGCGTTCGGGATCGAAGGCACAGGCTCCTACGGTTCTGGGGTAGCGCGCTTCCTGACCGAACGGGGCTACACTGTCATAGAAGTCAATCGACCCGACCGGTCAGTTCGTCGCCGCAAGGGAAAGAGCGACGCCACTGATGCCGAGATGGCAGCTCGCGCAGTGCTTGCCGGTGTCGCCGATGCCATTCCCAAGTCCGGAGAGGGCGAAGTCGAGATGATCCGTATGCTCAAGAGCGCCAAGGACTCGGCGATAAAGGCTCGTACCCAAGCTGTTAACCAGATGAAAGCACTGGTCGTGACTGCTCCTGCCGAGCTTCGTGAAGTCCTCGATGGTCTCACCACCAGCGCCCTCGTCACACGGTGCAAGAGCTTCCGTCCTGGTCGTCTGGACGATCCCAGGGCGGCTGCCAAATACACTCTTCGCTCACTTGCCTGCCGTCATAGACAACTAAATGAAGAGGTTCAAGAGTTAGATGGCGAGTTGGAGCGACTCACCAGAACGGCAGCGCCTGCCCTGGTTAACACCTTTGGCATAGGACCCGACACCGCCTCGTCCCTCCTGATCGCTGCAGGAAGCAACCCTGACCGTCTCCGCTCCGAGGCTTCCTTCGCTTCCCTATGCGGAGTCAATCCAATACCTGCTTCATCCGGCAAGACTAACCGGCATCGTCTCAACCGCGGCGGTGACCGCCAGGCCAACTCTGCCCTCTATCGCATCGTTGTGGTCAGGTTGCGTTACGATCCGCGGACCCAGGAGTATATGCAACGACGAACTGAGGAGGGAATGAGCAAAGCTGAGGTCATCCGATGCCTCAAACGTTACGTTGCCCGAGAAGTCTACTCGGCTATCCAGAGACCCGACCAGATACTCGTTCAAGCCGCTTGACATGTATAAGAGCATCTTCGGTCAGGCGTGGGCGTTCATAGGGGGCAAGAAGCGCAGGGTCCACTACTTCGTGATGTCGCTGCCTCACAGCGACGGCATATTCATAAAAGCATATCCCGCGGAGACCACGGAGGCTTTCTGCGACGGACACGTGTCGGCGTTCGCCTTCCTGGGTGGAGTGCCGCAGAGCATTCTGTACGACAACACGAAGATTGCCGTCGCCAAGATACTGGGAGGAGGACGTCGCAAGCGCACGAGAGCGTTCACGGAGTTGCAGTCGCACTACCTGTTCACCGACAGGTTCGGCAGAGTCGGCAAGGGCAACGACAAGGGGAGTGTCGAAGGCATGGTGGGATACGGCAGGAGGAACTTCCTGGTGCCGATCCCGAGGGCGGAGAACTTCGATGAGCTCAACGCGCACCTGGAGCGTGAGTGCCTGGAGCGTATGGACGCAAGGCTCAGAGGGCACACCGAGAGCATTGGCGAGCGCATGGAGCGTGACCTCGGGGCGCTGCTTGCGCTGCCCGCGGTTCCCTACGACGCGAGCGACAAGCACGCCACCCGTGTGAGCTCGCAGTCACTGGTGCGCTACCGCACCAACGACTACTCGGTACCCGTTGCATTCGGACACAGGGACGTGCTGGTGAGAGGTTACGTCGATGAGGTCGTCATAAGCTGCGGCACCGAGGTGATAGCCCGCCACCGCCGCTCGTATGAACACGACGACTTCGTATTCAACCCGCTGCACTACCTGGCGCTGCTGGAGCAGAAGACCGGCGCTCTGGACCAGGCGGCCCCACTTGCCGGATGGGATCTTCCCGAGGAGTACGGCAGGCTGCGGCGTCTTCAGGAGTCGAGGATGGGCAGGCCGGGCAAGAGGGAGTTCGTGCGGGTGCTCAGGCTGCTTGAGACCTTCCCAGCTGACGAGGTGCATGCCGCCGTGCAAGATGCCATAAGCAGAGGAGCGACCGGTTACGACGCCGTCAAGCATCTGCTGCTGTGCAGGATCGAGGGACGGCCGCCAAGGCTCGATCTTGAGCTGCACCCGCACCTGCCCAGCGTGAGCGTCAGCACGACATCGGCGCAGGACTACATGAAGCTGCTGAGAGAGAAGGCATCGTGAGCGACAGACCGACACTGCTGCTGGAGCATCATCTGAAGGAGCTGAAGCTGCCGACCTTCCTGCGGGAGTACGGCAAGATCGCGGCGCAGTGCGCCTCAGAGGGAGTGGACTATCCGGACTACCTGCTCAGGCTGTCGGAACTGGAGCTCATAGACCGACATCACCGCCTGGTGGCGCGCAGGATCAAGGCCGCGCGCTTCCCCGCCGTCAAGAGCCTGGACGCCTTCAACTTCCCGGCCATACCATCGGTGAACAGGCAGCTCGTGACACAGCTCGCGCGCTGCGAGTACATAGAGAGCCGCGAGAACGTCATCGCCATAGGCAACAGCGGAACCGGCAAGACGCACATCGCGCTGGGCCTGGGGCTTGCCGCCTGCCAGAAGGGCCTGACAGTGGGCTTCACCACCGCGTCGGCCCTGGTGAACGAGCTTATGGAGGCGAGGGACGAGATGAGGCTGCTGAACCTGCAGAAGAGGCTTGCACGCCTGAAGCTGCTGATCATAGACGAGCTAGGCTTCGTGCCCCTGTCGAGAACCGGATCGGAGCTGCTCTTCGAGGTCTTCAGCCAGAGATACGAGCGCGGCTCGATCCTCGTGACCACCAACCTGCCGTTCGACGAGTGGACCGAGATGTTCGGGTCGGAAAGGCTGACCGGCGCTCTGCTGGACAGGCTCACACACCACGTCCACATCATCGAGATGAACGGCGACAGCTACCGTCTCAGGCAGAGCGGCAGAGCAACTGCGACATCGTCCTGAAGTCGAGCTGCGATCTCAAGCCGGTCCTCGCCGGGGAGGACATATTCCCTTAGCAGTTAGCACTGACATTTTCGCTGAACAATGGCGCCTAGTGGTACAATTTGTCGCCGCCCCGGTGTGTCGTTGTTCAGCATAAACGTCACAGTTAACTGTTCAGCATAAATGTCACAACATGTAGGACATGGAGAATGTGACATTGAGCCAAAGAGAACAGGCAAGGCTTCAGGTACTCAACAGTTTGCTGGCGGAGCATATGACGATGGAGCAGGCATCTACTCTGATGGGAGTGAGCACACGCCATACCAGGCGCATACTGGCGGCATACAGGAAGGAAGGAGCAGCCGCACTCGCCCACGGTCATCGAGGTCGTAGAGCGCCCAATGCGATATCGGAGGCAACGAAGACCACTGTGCTGCATCTGGCGCGCACACGGTATTCGGGAACCAACCACACTCATATGAGCGAATTGTTGAGTGAACGCGAAGGCATAGACATAACGCGCAGCACACTGCGTCGCCTACTGGTGAATGCCGGTGAGAACAGCCCCCGTCGGCGTCGGCCTCCGAAGCACCGGGTTCGACGGCAGCGGATGCCGCGTGAGGGCATGCTGATCCAGGTAGACGGCAGCTACCATAGATGGCTTGGGAAAGACGGACCGCAGTTCACACTACTGCTGGCGATTGACGACGCCAGCGGGACCGTCGTCAATGCCCTGTTCTGTGAGCTGGAGAACACCCACAGTTACTTCTCGCTCCTCAACGGACTGATACGGAGCCGTGGCATACCGCTCGCGCTCTATGCCGACCGGCATGCCGTCTTCAAGCACACGCCTTCACCGGAGACTGCCGCTGCTCCCACCCAGTTCAGTCGAGCTATGGATGAGCTCGGCATACAGCTGATATTCGCTCTGTCGCCTCAAGCCAAGGGGAGAGTGGAACGCGCCGCGGGAACGTTCCAGGACAGGCTCGTCAGCGAGATCCGGCTTGCAGGCGCGACCACCATCGACGACGCCAACCACGTGTTGGAGGGCTTCCTTCCACGCTTCAACGTCCGCTTCAAGGTACCCGCGCGGGAGTCGGAAGTCGCCTATCGCCCAGTGGACGAAGGGGTGTGTCTGGAGAGGGTCCTGTGCTTCAAGTACAGGCGCAGAGTCGCCAGGGACAACACGGTCAGATACCGCTGGCGCACCCTTCAACTGCTGCCCGGTACTGACAGGCCGACCTACGCCGGAGCAGCTGTGGATGTGCTCGAAGGACTGGACGATAGCCTGGCAGTGCAGCACGAGGGGCGCGACATCCCATCTCAGGAAGCGCCGCCGCGTCCGAGTGTCCTTCGGGGCTTCGCCGGGAGAACCACGCACTCACCCATCGTCCATCAGCCCGCCAACGGCCTGGGTAGTAAATGGGCGGCCAAGCTGGCGACTTTGGACGCCAACCACGATGCCGAGCAGCCCGTCGCCACCTCCGGTCGCAACGGGACGGGACGAGTTCGCAAAACTGTGGGTCCACGGCGCAGGAAGCCCACGCCGCTGCAGACGGCCAGGTGGAAGGCGGTGCAGAAGGCGAAGCGCAAGGGGCTGTCGATGCGTGGGATCGCCCGGGAGCTGGGTATACACAGAGACACGGTGAAAAAGTACATGAACGCCGAGAGTCCACCTGTGGCGCCATCTCGACTGACGCCGAATGGCCCATGATCTGATACTATCAAGAGCCAAGCTGCGGACATTTATGCTGGCCACTTACCCTGACATTTATGCTGCACAGCGACACCCCGGTGGTCCTTCATTGCCCCGCCCTTGACACCAGATTTCTCGCTGGTGAGATACTTTCATGCGTTCACCGAGAATCACCGACTTTATGCAATCTGAAGGAACATTCATAACGTAGATGGGAAAGCCATTAGTAGTACCCACACAGGTGCAGTCAGCCAAAATTCTGGCGACTCTAACCTCTCTTTCATACTCCCATTCTTTTGACTTGACGCAAAGTTCGGCAATCGGAATAGGCACTTTACTTTCTGTGTAAATTCCTATGTCCATCTTCGGTCTATGCTTGCTGTACTGCATATCGAAGCGCCCCGAGAAGAATTCGTGCGTTTCATCAAACTCCACAATCGCCCCCGAGTAACCGTCTGAGGTGGACCCAATAAATCGGACAGGTGGTCCTTCATTGCCCCGCCCTTGACACACAGCCCGGCGTTCAAGGCCAAGGTAGCCTTGGCCGCCCTCCAGGGGGAAGAGACCGTTGCTCAGTTGGCCAGCCGGTTTGAAGTTCATCCCACGCAGATTCATCTCGACTTTGCACATTTCATACGGAGTATAGACAAGATATAAGAACAGGGTAAGATGACCGAACCACCCCATCAAGAAGGTCCGGTTATGCTCACCCTGCCCGATGCCATTATATCCGTACTCCGACCATTCTCAACTCTCTTTCGAGATAGAACCTGGTCAAAGGCGCAACTACTGCTCGTCGGCGCCATCCTCGCCCCGCGCAAGCGCACCGTCACGTCAGCCCTGCGCGTAATGGGTCTCAGCGACGATGCCGGCTTCGCGAAGTATCATCAGGTGCTCAACCGAGCTGTCTGGTCCCCGCTGCAGATGAGCCGTGTCTTGCTTATGCTGCTCATCGAGCATCTTGCACAGGATGGGGAACCACTGGTGTTCGGGATAGACGAGACGCTGGAACGCAGACGCGGCAGTCGCATCAGCGCCAAGGGAGTGTTCCGAGACGCCGTGCGCTCAAGCGAGTCCCACCTGGTGAGGGCGAGCGGACTGCGCTGGGTCAGCCTGATGTGGCTGGCGCATATCCCCTGGGCGAATCGCACGTGGGCACTGCCCGTTATGACTGCACTGGCTCCGGCAGAGAGCTATCATCAGAAGGTGGGACGACGGCACAAGAAGATCACCGACTGGGCACGACAGATGATTATCCAACTGCGCCGCTGGCTGCCAGACCGGCGCATAGTCGTCGTATCTGACAGAGCGTACGCAGCGCTCGGACTCCTGCACGGCTGCCAGTCTCTGCGCCAGCCAGTCACCTTCATCAGCGGACTCAGGCTCGATGCTGCGCTCTTCGAGCCCGCTCCACCCAGAATGCCAAGACAGATAGGCAGACCACGCCTGAAAGGACAGCGACTGCCTTCTCCCATCGCACTCCTGGACAACCCCGATGTGTCCTGGAGTCGCGTCTCGGTGCCATGGAAGGACGGACCGGCGCGCACACTGGAGATTACATCCGATACAGCCGTCTGGTATCGCTGGGGACGACCTCCCGTACATATCAGATGGGTGCTGATCAGAGACCCTCTCGGTCAGGTGAGGACTCAGGCACTGGTCTGCACAGACACCGAAGCCGATCCCCTTCAGATCGTCCAGTGGTTTCTGCTGCGCTGGCGCATCGAGGTCACCTTCCAGGAGGTACGCGCCCACCTCGGGGTGGAGACTCAGCGCCAGTGGTCCGACAAGGCTATCTCTCGCACCACGCCTTTGCTGCTGGGACTGTTCTCCTGGGTTACTCTCGCCGCCGGGTTGCTGCGGCAGGAACGCCCGGTTGCCCTGCGTTCGTGCGCCTGGTACGCCAAGTGTGAACCTACCTTCATCGATGCGATCGCGCTGGTGCGCCGGCACCTGTGGTTTGCTTCTCAGACTTTATCCACTTCCCCGTTGGAGTCTGATGTGGCGAAAGTCCCACTGCCTCTATTCAATCGTCTTGTGGATTCCCTTGCCTACGCAGCCTGAGCGTCTGTATATCTGCTTGCTTCGATTACTCTGATGTACAAAGTCGAGTTCATGCCTGGAAGAAAGCCCTGATTCAGGGAGCGCCCGAGGTCTTCGGCAGCGATACCTCAAAGGCGGAGAGGGACCAGGAAGCGCTGACTGCGCATCTTTACCAGCAGATTGGGCAACTCAAGGTGGAGCGGGATTTTTTGTCGCGCAAGTCCGGGCTATGAGCCGGCGCTGGCGTCTGGCTATGGTGAACCGAGGACACCCCGGGCTTTCGGTAGTAAAGCAGTGTCGTCTGTTGCAGCTCAGCCGTTCCGCGGTGTACTACCGGCCGACACCGGCTAACCCGGCGGATCTGGACCTGATGGCCGGGATGGACCGGCAGTATCTGAAGACGCCCTATTATGGTTCTCGCAGGATGACGGCCTGGCTCCGGACTCAGGGACATCAGGTCAACCGCAAGCGGGTACGGCGACTGATGCGGGCAATGGGGCTGGAAGCCATCTACCGCAAGCCCAGTACCAGCAAGCCTGCGCCGGAACACAGGATATACCCTTACCTGCTGAAAGGAGTGGCAGTCGACAGGGTCAATCGGGTTTGGGCAGCCGACATCACCTACCTGCCCATGTCCCGGGGATTCCTATATCTGGTGGCCATTATGGACTGGCACAGCCGGTACGTGCTGGCCTGGAGGCTCTCCAATACTCTGGAGGTGGGCTTCTGTATCGCGGCCCTGAAAGAAGCCTTGAGCAAAGGACAGCCGGAGATCTTCAACACCGACCAGGGTAGCCAGTTCACCAGTGAAGCCTTCTGTGGCCTGCTGCTGGAGCGGGGGATCAAGGTCAGCATGGATGGCAAGGGTAGATACCTGGACAACATCTTTGTAGAGCGTTTGTGGCGGAGCGTCAAATACGAGGAGGTATATCTGAAAGCTTATCGCAATGGTAGTGAAGCCAGGAGAGGAATTGACGCTTATCTGGACTTGTACAACCGGGAGCGGCCACACCAGGCTCTGGGCTATCGGACTCCGGCACAGGTGTTTGCAGAAGGAAGGCCACTCAGGTGTTTACCAGACCAGGCATCGACGTTATCATCTCGTGAGGTAGTGTCAGACTTTCCAGCGGGAGTCTCTCTTAACTTGGCCTCTTCGTTGTCCTAACTGTGGGGTCCACTCCAAAGCGTACTCTCGATTAGCGAGGGAACGCCCTATTACGGCTCTTTGAAGATAGAAGGAATGTCTGTAGAAGGAATGGTTACCTTCTCTCTTCAGGATGCTCAATTGGTTTTCAGCCTGTATCCTGACGGTGGTGAGAGGTATGGACGCTTGCTCGCCGAACATGCTCGACAGGGAGAGGGGGATATCCTCCTCAGTGTACCAGAGCGGGACTTTCAGTACCCGGTTTTCATGTGGACGATTCTCCCTGGGCTGAAGTTGATAGCCGGTAAACGAGCTGACAAACAGGTCGTATATGGTTCGGTAGATGCTGCCAATTTTGGTTCTTTTGAACCTGTTTTGGATTATGCCTCGCTGTCTTTCAAGAATGTTCCTCACTTTGAAGGGCAAGGGCGTTTCTTTATTCAGGGGTTCTCAAACAGCGTCCAAGAAAGCATCGACATCAAGGGGTTTGGGGTTTCCAGAGTAGGTCATCTAATGCTAACAGGGGGCGGCTGGGACTTGGATATCTATGAAGTACCTTCAGCCGTTAAAAGTTCCTATGAGGAATCTCATAGTGCGTCAGTCCGCAAAACAGACCGCTCTCAATTCTCAGCTTCTGAAATAAGTGAGTTCATAGACAACTTCATCTTCTTCTTGAGTTTCGTATTTGGCAGACGAACCGTTCCGTCTATATCAGTCGGGTACAAAGCGCCAAAGGACTGCGGCAAGTGCGATATGCTTTTTGCATGGCAAGACCGAGCGTTCGAAGAAGGGAATGAGTCACCTGTTCCAGATGAGCTTTGGCATGAATGCGACGCGATTGGCGGGGCAAAATGGGCGCAGTTAAGGAGGGTTGACAATAGCGAATACGAAGGTGGGGACAATTGGTTCGGTCGTTCAAGGTACTCGGAGCCGGATTTGAAGCCGCTATTCACCGAATACTTCAGGTGTCCTGATGATGTGCGATCACAATGGCACTTGATAATCGACGCTTACCTGGAGAGTGAACGGTTGGTTACTTCTGGACAGTTCGGTCGTGCATTGACGGTAAGTGTTTCGGCTCTTGAAGGATTAGGGCCTGTTGACATTCAGTCTGCAACTACCTTCTTCAAGCCACGTGCGGGTATATTGTTAACCCATGAATATAAGGCATTTGGATACACGGCGGCGAGACTGCTGCTGCACTTTGGCGAGATAGGAGGCTTCACACTTCACGAAGTGTTGCCCTACGACGTTCATTTGAGACAATTAGGGCTGATATACTGAAATTGGGGCGTGTCACGCCTTTTGCAAGAAAGGAAATGTTACATGATTGCTAAATCGAGGACCGAGAAAATCGTGGTTTTGCGTGGTTCGGTACGTGAAATCGACAAGGGCACTAAGTCTTTCCAACTTCAACCCATCTACGGCAACAATGTGCAGGTGATTGCGTCGAATAGGATTTTCGATGACCTAGACCACGTGTTGAATGAAGGATCGGACCATGCGCGAATACTGGTCAAGGGAATAGGCGTATATCGGGAAGACGAGTTGGAATATCTAATGCAAGTAGAAGACATCAGCCCGCTCAACCCGCTCGATGTTACGGCACAGTTGGACGAGTTTCGGCATCTTAAAGATGGCTGGGGGGACGGGATACAACATCCATCCGGCTGGGGTGACGGATACGGCAAAGCGCCAAGCCACGACGCGCTTGACTGGCTTGCCGACATATTCGCGCGCGAATACCCCGATGACCTACCGCTCCCGCGCATATACCCAACTCCTGAAGGTGGCGTGCAGATGGAGTGGAGGCTTGGGCAGTATGACATCAACCTTGAAGTGGACTTTAATGACCGTGTTGGCGAATGGAATTGGGTTGACTTGAACTCGCAAGAAGAAGGCGAGAGCACGCTGAATATGGCCGACACGGATGGCTGGAAGTGGGTCACCGATGAATTGCGTCGCTTCAGCGGAGTCGCAAATTGAATTCGGACACTCTGCTATTTCGTCAGGTTCACCCGAATTGGATTAGAGCAGGCTTACCGACTTCGCAAGTATTCACACCGACGCCGAAGGACGAAATGCAACTTTCAGTCTATGATGGAGATGAAATCAACGCGGCTTCTTCTTGGGAACACTACAACAGTCAGGGGTTATCTTCGGATGGCGTAATCGCAGTTACGATTGAAGAGTGTGAATGCCTCGGATTAAAGGTAGTTTCCGACCCGCAACCAGGATCGCCCCACCATGTATTGATTGAATTCGGACGACTTAGCCGAAGCCGAGCGAAGCGGGTGGCGCAGCGATTGACGGCGGCGGCAATCGCACGCGGATGGCTGTTCCGAACGCACGGCAATCCGTGACCTTCAATGGGCTTGTGACCCTCCAGACGAGAGTTTCGCAAGTCCAAAACCTGAATGTCAACACGCTCTAGTCAAATCGACTCTTCTCAAAGTCCCTGCCTTTGAAGGAATTCGGAACAAGTATCTATTTGGTGAAAATCATAATCGAAGCGGTCAAATGCGTCCTGCAAAAACAGCAGAGGCGATTGAGCGTGTCCTAAAGACTCTGTACGCTGGCTCTGCCGCCTTTAAGTATAGCGACATAAACATTATTGATGCGGTTCTGAAGAAACGCAATTCAATAGCCCATCTTGACCTTATGAATATATCTGCAGATGATTTGTCGTCACAAGAGACATATAATCTCTGGCAAGCCTCTCAGTTCTTTGTTGAAGTGATCTTGTTGAGATTGTGGGGCGCAAAGGAGATTCACAACCGAACACGACTCCCAAAAGTAGAGGTGTATGGTCAGGATATGTTGGCTGAAAGACGCGGAGGCGAGATTGACATCATTTCCGAAAGTTGAGGTTGTCAGCGCCAACGCTAAAATGTCCGAAATCGTGTCGTTGAGCAGCGATAATGTCCGGCTAAGTGTTCAGC
Organism: Dehalococcoidia bacterium; assembly: GCA_965221045.1. Lineage (GTDB taxonomy): Bacteria > Chloroflexota > Dehalococcoidia > Lucifugimonadales > JADFKI01 > Bin90. Next base: position 1,933,186 of record OZ244863.1, on the reverse strand, counting down.
GATTCTGTCCATTGGTGTAGTTCGCCATAGTATCAGATCGTCGTATTCTCGGAGTCACGACAGCTCCTGAACAACGACATTTATAATGGCCGGTGTGCGACATTCATTTTGGCCGCCTGAGGGAGTAGATTTGACCATCTTGTACAGGACGTACTGGATGGTCACAGATCAGCAAGTACTACTACTGAGGCGGAGGATTATGGAAGGCAAGACACAACAGGCATCAGCGGCAGCGGCGGGTATGAGCGCAAGGGGCGCACGCAGGTGGCGAAGCGGGCCGTTGCCGTCGGAGAAGAACAAACGCAACTGGCGAACGCACCCGGACGCGTTCTCGGGGGTGTGGGAGCAGGAGATAGTGCCGCTGCTGCGCAGGGATGCAAAGGAGAAGTTGCAGGCGACGGTGCTGCTTGAATGGCTGGACGAGCGTCATCCCGGACGGTTCAACGCATCGCACCTGCGCACATTGCAGAGGCGGATAAGGGACTGGCGTGCGCTGAGCGGGCCTGAGCGTGAGGTGTACTTCGAGCAGATGCATCCGCCGGGACGCGAGGCGCAGATGGACTTCACGCACTGCGACAGTCTGGAGGTGACGATAGGCGGAGAAGAGTTTCCGCATATGGTGTTCGAGTTCATACTGAGTCACTCGGGCTGGCGGTATGCTCAGATATGCTACAGCGAGACTGCGCTGGTGAGCGGGCTTCAGGGAGCGCTGTGGGAGCTTGGAGCTGTACCCGAGGTGGTCAGGAGCGACAATCTGTCCGCTGCGACGCACGATCTGCGCGATAGCAGAGGACGCGCCTTCAACGAGAGCTACCAGGCCATACTGGACCACTACGGATTGAAGGCGACACGCACCAACCCGCGCAGTTCGCACGAGAACGGAGTAGCCGAGCAGGGACACCGTCGCCTGAAGGACGCCTTAGCGCAGGCGCTGGTCCTCAGAGGCAGCAGCGACTTCGAGTCGGTGGATGAGTACACGAGTTTCGTCAGAAGTATCGTGGACAGGCGCAACAGGCTGGTCAAGGAGAGGTTGGCGCAGGAGTACCCGCACCTGCGGGCGCTGCCTCCCGCTCCGGTGCCCGAGTACGTCAGCTACCGCGCGAAGGTGCGCAAGTGGAGCACGGTCAGGGTGAACAGCAGGACATACTCGGTGCCGTCGCGCCTGATAGGCGTTGTGGTTGATGTGCGACTGTACACTGACCACGTCGAGGTGCACTACAAGGGACATCTCGTAGAGAGCATGGAGCGGATACGAGGTGCGGGCGAGGCGCGCATAGACTATCGGCACATCATAGGGTCTCTGGTGCGCAAGCCGGGAGCGTTCGCGCGCTACCGCTTCAGGGAGCAGATGTATCCCACGCACACCTTCCGACTGGCGTACGACGCTATGCGTGGCTGGAAGGGAGAGCGTGCCGACGTGGACTACGTGCGCATCCTGCATCTTGCCGCGACGACAATGGAGTGTGAAGTCGAGAGGGCGTTAAAGACGCTGCTTGAGTCTAGGGTGAGGTTCGACTACGCGGTGGTCAGGCAGCTGGCCGCGCCCGCGTCTCCGGAGATACCGTCGGTCGAACTGCCCGGCACGGTGGACCTGGGCGTGTACGACAGGCTGCTTGCGGGAGGTGCCCGATGACGACGGACACGCAGGCCCCAAGCGCGGTGAGAGAGCGGATCAGAGAACTGTGCAAGGAGTTCAGGCTGCCCACGCTGGCTTCTGAGACCGTGGGTCGCTTCAGCGAGGCCGGACACGCAGACGCGCTGCCGACGCTTGTGGAGGTGCTGGAGCAGGAGGCCGAGGACAGGCGCATCCGCAGGGTGGACAGACTCAGGAGGGCGTCAAAGCTCCCTGCCGGCAAGACGTGGGACACCTTCGAGCACGAGCGGGCTCCGGTGAAGCTCAGGCAGCGACTTGAGAGGCTTGCCGAGGGAGACTTCGCCGACCGTGGCGTCAACGTGCTGGCGTTCGGGATGCCCGGCACGGGCAAGACACACGCGATGTGCGCCATAGGACACAGGCTGGTGCAGTCGGGGCGTTCGGTGCTGTTCATCCCGGCGTATCGTCTGGTGCAGGACATGCTCGCGGCCAAGCGCGACCTAGACCTGCCGCGGATGCTCAGGAAGCTCGACAACTTCGACCTGCTGATAATAGACGACCTTGGCTACCTCCCACAGGGAGCCGGCGAGTCGGAGGTGCTGTTCACCCTGATAGCCGAGCGCTATGAGCGTCGCTCACTGGGCATCACATCCAACCTGGTCTTCTCAGAGTGGGAGAAGGTGTTCGCCAATCCCATGGCTACGGCGGCGGCGATAGACAGGATCGTGCACCACTCGGTCATCCTGGAGTTCGACCTGCCCAGCTATCGGACCAGTGCTGCGCAGAATCGACAGGCGGAAGATGTGTCGCACCGGCAAGAGTAATTGTCGTGCGGCAAAAATGGTTGTCGCGTCAATTACAAGTTGTCGCGCACTCGCAGAGCAGGATCAACAGTCAGACAAGGAGTCAAACCGGCAAAATCCATTGACGCATCCGGCAAAAATGATTGACGCGGTACAGCAGGTAAATCGTTGCAGCCCGTTTACGGAGGGGCTGTGCCAGGGAGGTTATACGTCTCTTTGGCGCGCAGACGCTGCAGTTCCGCTTCCAGCTCCGCCACTGGCTTCCTCCTCGTCCTGCGTGCAAGGGTAGCTATAAGTTCGAGGATCTGATATTCGCAGCATACGCGCCGCCCAAAACACTTTTCTGAATCCGCGAAGGCACTTTTTGCCAGTGTCTCTATTGCTATCGGCACATGCTTACTGTCCACAGGACAGTCCACCGGAAGCGCCGCATCGTAGCATTACGCACGACTGGGGCGAAAGCGCGAGTATTCTCCTACGCCAAATCGCCCACATTCCTTACGCTTGTCCGCATAGTCCACTCGCCCAATAGCCGTTGACGATAGCTCAAGAACGAAGTCTGGAGCATTGCCTCATCGGTCTATTGCCTATCCCCTCTATTCGTGCATGATTTCGCGGTCGCCGCCGCGGACCATCAGAAGGTCCGGTATCCGTGCATAATCCCGCGCTGGCAAGTTAGGCTCGACCTGAACCTCGCTTGCGACGGTGAGGTTCGGTTCATTGGCGAAATGAATCCCATGGGAGTTCAGGGTAAAGGCTTCGCAGAATAAAAAGTCAGTTCCACATTTCATAATTCGGTGGACAGTGCGGGAGGCCTTTTGGTTTGCCCGCATTCTTTCTGAGTGTCATGGTCTTGCTGATCATTTGTGAACTCTCACGTATAGGTCTATCCGGATTGATCGACCTCGAAGACATTAACCATCCACAGATGCGAGATTCATCTCCAGTTTGCTGTAAGTGTGACCTTGTTCGGTCGCCTACTACCGTCAACGGTCACAATCCCCACCGTGTCAAGTATTGGAGCTACGTAAGACGACTTCATGGTCCTCACCTGCGTAGAGGCTCTCAAACGCCACTCGAGGGTATCAGCAACTGCGTTGTTGCCTTGCACCGAACCCACGTTGACTGTATAGCCAGACTCACCGATTGTCGCTCCGCGGCGTTTCAGCCAAGCTACAACATCTGCCAATTCTTTCCATGTGATTAAAGTCTGGGGAATCTTGTTCACTCTGATGCCATCTGCCCCAATGCTATCCACGATGAATTCGACGCCTCTACGTTGGTCGGGCGTCCGCAACTTACAGCCAGGCAGCACAGCATTCTCTGTAGCCTGTCTAACCTTTCCCACTGATTCTTGGTTCATTGTCTGCCTCTCATAAAAGTTGAATGAAAATTATTGGCAGTGTCCCAATTTGAATCTGTCGTAGTCGTATATGAAACATGTTGATGCTCTAATAGACGCGTATCTTATCAGGCCAGCAATTGTGAGTTCCTACCAGCCGGGCGTTCACGGTTCCCGGCTCCGGCTCGCTTCCTATACCTCGCTCGTATGAATAAACCCCACAATTGAGGATAACTTTCCCCGAAATTCCGCTCTAGCAGCGATTTCTGGAATAAGTTTCAAGAGGGTACCGGAACCATTGACTATGTTGTTATAACTGACGCTTAGGTTTGACGATGCGCTCTCGCTGTCCCCTTAACAGCTTTATCAGCTCTTGCGATTGCCTCCCCAGAATCTGGTGAGTTTCTGCACCCATGTCGGTTTCACAGTTGCACTAGGGGGCCTGATGTTGGGATCGGCGCCCGCAGCCAGAAGACGCTCTGCTATCTCCTTCTGGCCTTTTTCCATTGCAGATTGGAACGGAGTCACTCCGGCATCGTTCCATAAATTGACATCCGCCCCAGTATCTATCAGCGTAGCAACAATTTCAGGCTGGCTGTGACTTATGGCTAATAGTAAAGGCGTGTCTCCATCTTCGGTTCGAGCGTTAATGTCTGCTCCAGCGTTCAAGAGGTTCCCTAAAATCTCCATATGCCCTTGCTCAGCCGCTATATGTAGCGGCGTGCTTATGAAGGAAGAGTGATCGGTATTCGCATTGGCGCCCGACTCCAGGAGAATTGAAACAATCCCTGCGTGTCCAGCGATAGCCGCTCCGATAAGCGGTGTAAGCCAATTTTCATGGCTTGTATTGACATCGGCGCCGTCTTTTATGAGAGACAAAACAGTCTCTTCCCGCCCACCACCTGCCGCCAGGAGCAGTGCTTTGTTCTTGTCTCTATCCCTGAGATTGATGTCAGCGCCAGCCGCAACAAGGATTGCAGAAATTCTTGATTGACCCGTTCTACCTGCTGCGATATATGCCATATATAGGGGCGTCGCTCCATTTTCCCCTCTTGCATTAAGTTCGGCTCCGGCAGTGATCAGGGTCTTGACGATGTCCTCTTTATCAGTCTGCACTGCGACATGCAGAGGGTAATCGCCATCATGGCTGCCCAGATTTGGGTTGGCGCCGGCATCTACAAGCGCTCTCACCATTTCCACATGCCCGTCTCTGGCTGCCAAGTACAGTGGCGTGGCATCGTCACTACCTATTGCATCTAAAGCAACACCCGCCCCAATTAGCGACACAAGAAAATCCAAGTTGCCAGCCTTAACGGCTAAACATAATGGTGTATCGCCACGCACCCAAAGTTCGTCGAGGTTGACTCCGGCGGCTGAAAGTGAGTCCACGATATCTGTGTTTTCGAGATTTACTGCACGTAACAGCGTACCACTAAGTATGGAATCTCCCCCTGGGTCCAATTCTGTACACGGAGTAAGTATCTCTGTGATCTCTCTCTCCCCCTGGTATATGGCAAGATGCAAAGGAGTAAACCCGTCGCGGGACCTCAAATTAGGATCAGACCCAGCCGCTAGCAGAGTTTCGATAACTTCAGAATCACTTCCAAGTACTGCGGCGTGGAGCGGTGTCGATCCAATGTCCGTCCTGATACTGATGTCTGCTTCCGATGCAACAAGGCTTTTTACAATTCCTCTTTGCCCTTGATGCGCCGCAAAGATCAGCGGTGTGGAACCGTCATTGCTTCTCGCGTCGACGTCCGCCCCAGCCGCAACGAGGCGTTCGAAGATTTCGAGATTCCCATTATGTGCAGCTTCGTGCAGAGGCGTAGAACCTGTTTGAATAGATTCTGAATCGGAATGTCCGGCAGTTAAGAGCAACTCTACGATCTCAGGCTGTGCACTTTGTGCAGCGTAGTGGAGCGGAGTAAATCCATTTTCTGTACAAGCATCGACATTCGCCCCGGACGCAACGAGAAACTTGGCGATGTCAGTGTGCCCTTCGGAACTTGCAAAGTGAATCGGTGTTATTCCCTTAGAATCCCGTGAATTGACGTCAGCGCCCTTGGTCTTGAGGAATCTGACGATATCGATGTGCCCTTCTCGCACAGCATAGTGAAACGCTGTGCGGTCATCCTTTGTCTTAGCGCTGACATTTGCGCCCTCGGAAACCAGAGCCTTGACTATACCGGCATAACCTCTTGTGGCCGCCAAGTGAAGCGGAGTAAATCCATTTTCTGTACAAGCATCGACATCCGCCCCGGCTGCCAATAGAAACTTCGCAATCCCTACATGTCCCGCGGATATTGCCAGATGAATTGGTGCTGTTCCTCTAAGACTTCGTTGATCGATATCAACACCCTTCGCGCTGAGGAACTTGACTATATCCGTGTGTCCTCCTTGCACGGCGTAGCTGAGCGCTGTGCCACCACTCTTAGTATTCGCGATGACATCCGCGCCCTTTGACACTAGAGACTCTACGATATCGGCACGCCCCTCCTGTGCTGCAAAGTGAAGCGGCGTGAAGCCGTCATCATTTGACATGTCGACATCGGCACCTGACCGCAACAGATGCAGAGCTATGTCTGTGTGACCAGAGTAGATTGCCGCGTGCAGCGGCGTGGAGCCAATTTTGGTTTTCGCGTCAATGATGGCCCCAGCTGCTACAAGAATTTCGACTAACTCAGCGTGACCATATCGCGCAGCCAAATAGAGAGGTGTGTCATCTCTGTCAGTTCTCGCGTTGATCTTTGCTCCAGCTGCAATCAGCGTGGAAGAGATCTGCGTGTATCCATGACGTGCAGCTGAATGCAGTGGTGTGATGCCGTTACTCCTTCTGGCATTTGCACGAGCTCCAGAAGCCAATAGGTTCTTGGTTATCTCTAAGTGACCGTTCTGCGCGGCAAAGTGCAGCGACGTTAGACCATCTTTCCTTGCTGCATTGACACGTGCTCCAGCTTTCAGAAGATTCCCAACTATCCAAGCATGTCCCTCACCTGACGCCCAGTGTAACGGTGTCTCACCTGTAGCCGTTATCGTATCGCACCCGCCACCACGGGAGAGGAGATAATCCACGATTTCCTGGCTCCCCTCCCAAATCGCCAAATGTAATGGTGTAGCACCGGCATTTGTTCTCGTAAATTCATAGGCTCCAACGTCCAATAACGATTCGACTGCCGCTATGTCTCCTCCTAGGACCGCGCAATGCAGAAGACTATAGCCATCATCGGTTCTTCCTATGTCCTCTGGTCTTCTCTGATCAACGAACTCGCACAAGCGGTCGAATTCCACTCGTTTGACAGGGTCGAGCACCGCTTCGTATGCGTTGTTGAGTCGAGTGATCAGGTCATCTCTGCGGCCAGAAACGTCGGATTCGGCTTGATACAGGCTAAGCAACCTCTCATACGCTCTATCTAGGTCCGCCGGGCCATCGGTGTAATGTGGCAGCAGTATGGCGTAAAAGTCTTCAAAATAAAGCATTGGAGTCTCCAATAGTGGCTGGCTATGTCCCTCATGAATTCAGCAGTATGATAGTCCAATCGTCGTACAGAGTCACACAGATTGTAGGCAACCGTTGAATCCTTTTCCTCGAAGTCCTCCTCGGTGCAGGTGCTCTCGGCCATCTCCCAGGCTGTTGTTGAAGTGCATCGGGGTACAGTTGTTGTAGCAAGGGCAAGGTTAGGGCAGGGTACCGCCGTAACAATTCCCATTCTCCTCTCCAAGTGAAGGTGGGACGCAGACGATTACCACATATAGGAGACGAGACCAACGTGGCGAGGAAGGTCGGCGATTGTGTCGACGACGAGTTTCGCATTGACGCCGCCGCAATTCAACCAAGCAATCCCGATAGTCAGATGAGAAGGTCGAAATATCAACCCGCCCAGGCCGCCGCGACGTATAGCCTGTTAGGTACGACGGAAAAACCATTATGCAACAGAGGTAGGTAAATTGTTGCATTAAGAAATCGGAGACCTGACAGTTGTTTGCTTCGTGATCAGTTCATTCTGCCCCGGTATACGTGCAGCCCCTTGCTCCTCAGATGTCTCGTCTTAGACCAGTTGGGAGGGGTTCAGTGGTGTACTCCGCCAGTCTTCTGTATTCTGAAGGCATGAGAGGACACATGTCCAACAAATAGCCCTTTCTTGTTCACCCCACGGGCTACTTCAACGGCTCGTTCAACGTCGGCATCCCTGGTGTTTGCCCCGTGGTAGATTTCCCTTATTGCGGTTGGAGGAGGGTCTATCACATTGACGGGCCATCCGTTGCTGTCACTCTTCCCGGTGTCCCGAACCTGCTGCAAGTCGACTAGCAACCGGACTTCCTTTTCGTACGCCCACGATATCCCTTTCACGAACAGCAGCCGAGACAGTGACTTCCAGCCCGCGTTCATCTCCGCAAGGTCTGCATCGGCCATGATCGGCCATCCTTCAGAGGTCTCGCCTAGTCTGGCGCGTTGCTCCATGCGCTCACGGTCGACGAAGCTCAGCCGGATGATGTCATCCTTTGAAGGTTGGTACGTGGGGGCCAACTCCGAGTAGATCATGGGCCTCAACTCGAAGCCCATGCTTCTCAAGATCTCCGCGTCGTAGCCTACGACTATACCGGTGTTCCGCGCGTAGTGCGCCCACATCGTTGGAACGAGAATGTCTGTAGTAAATGAGACCACCCCCACTCTCGGGTTCAGGTATTCTTGGATGAAAGTCGACAGCCTCAAGTCCCCGTAACTAATCGACCGCTCCAAGAGTTCTTCCCACGGTACCTTAATTCCCAAATGCCCCTCCAGTTTTGATTGCACCATAGCGAGAAAAGCGAGGGTATCCCCCTGCTCGCTCCCTTGCATTGTTGTGACGTTACACTCCATGTCGTCGTTCAGGGCCAGCAACTGAGTCGCCCGCAGGCTGTTCGGTGCCCCGTTGCCGATGAGTTCCACGGGGATATACTTGTATAGGATGTCGGGGATCTCATCGCCACCCCTCGATAATCTCTGCGCGCACTCTTCGGATTGGTACCTTTGGAGCCAGTGCGCACTGAGTTCACCCATTTTCGACATCGCCATGTCGCGGCTTTCAACATCCCAAGTCGATATTTGCACGCGAGCTGCGGTCAAACTCGCCAGCGAATTCCGTATAGCTTGCTCGCCGTAGGGATGGTGGCGTCCCTCGATTGAGCAGTAAATCCCCTGGACAACCAATTGGTTGATTACATTGATCGCATTAGCCGGTAGCGCACCAGTTACTCCCCAATGACCTATTTCTGGATGAGCAGGCTTTTCTGCCACCTGCGCCATGCCCTGGGGCGGCGTGTGTTGTTCTCTTTGGAGCCTCTCCGTTCTGCGGGTCTCGTCACTGCGGGCAATCCTCTCCTCCATTGATTGAATATTATTGAGGTGCCTAACGTTCCGGGATTTGCTTACCCGTTTGGCCGCCTCAACATGCAGGCCGAGATCGGAGCAGTATACGAGGCCTAGTCCCCCTTTCGCTCCGTGACAGTCGCAGTCGTCCGACAGGGTCTCGCACCACGGATAAGGACCTTCAGCCAAACGGAATTCGTGATCATCCCAGCCAGTCGGAAGATGGTCTTTGATGGCCTCCCAATTGAAGATGTGCTCAAAGCAATCGGACAGTTTGCGGGGCACGCGGAAGGAAAACGAGACATAGCGGAGTTCGGGCCGAAGAGGGTCGGGATCGCTTCCGCCAAAGCGATATGCGAGGAAAGCAGTCGCTTGCTCCTCTGAGGAGCACGAGGCTTGGAGTTTTAGCCACATCTGAGGGCTTTCAAGTACTATTTCGTAAAGATGATACACAAGTGGCACCTTTCAGCTGATCCCATCTAGTATCTCCTCCGCCCATACACGAGTGAGTCGTTCCCTGCGCTGCTCATCATCGGCACTTCCAAGGGAAGTGCCGTTATCTTGGGTGTGTAATTGTGGATAGGGCGAGGGGAAGCCCCAGGAAGATTGGAATCTTCATTGTTCGTTAATTCTCCCCTTGGCCATGTGGTAGCCGACACGGGACTCTTTGACGATGTATGTAGCATTGTTGGCGTTGTCGCCAGACTCGCGGCTTCGCTGTGGTGCGCACCCATCGTGAGTCGGCGGAGCTACGCAGACCCAGACCCTAAGCGAAATTAGTCCGCATTTGTCGGGCGTGTAAGGCCCCATTGATACAATAAATTACCATATTTTCTTGCAGCACTCTGCCCGCCTTTTCAGCCATGCGAGCCTTACGCGGACGAGACTGAGCACTTTCTACCGAGGGTTTCTGACGTGATTCGACTAAGCAGCCTCGCACAATAGGCACTTCAGTTGCTTGTAGACTGAGCTCATTATATTCTGACCGCTCAGCAACTGCGGGTCAGGCTGCGATTATTGGCTGCTTGCCAGTGGGAATTTCGTTGAAGCCGAGTTAATTGTCATGGATCTCGTGTTTCTCCTTTTTCGGGTACGGGTCTAATTTCTAATTTAGGTAAAGGCCTAGCGTGTCCACTGCAATTTGTCTTGACCTTGCCTCTGGCTCAGAAGGATTCAGTACTTAGTGATCTTCGCTTCTTAAACGTCACACGGGAGACCCTATTCCCAGGCATCGACGAGGCCGCTATCGCCGTGACTAGGCAGTATCTAAGTCAGACGTACTAGCCACCCATCAAGCCGGTACTAGGCGCCAAGCTGCGGCGAGAAATCACTATGTTTCCTTGCATCGGAAAAGGGTATTGAAATCCACATACCCTTTTCGTACGTGGACCCGCAATCTTCAAAAGCCTCGGCAAAGGTTCCTCTTGTGAAGGTAAACTTGATGGAACGTGCCAAGAGGGTTCAATGATCCGAATAGCTACTGATATAATGGTCTCTACAATTTGTTGTGCCCCCATATTGAGGCCACGTTGCCGGGAGGAAAAGGCCGAATTCACGATGCGACTATTCAAGGCAATCAAGTTAGCAGCACATTTTTTGAAAACCGGCGAAGTGCACGACGACTTCAGGGCACCTGCTGTGAGTATGCAAGCGACGGTGAGGGTAATTGGTCCTTCCGATGAAGTCCGGGAGATTCTCTTCTCGAGACGGTCTTCTGGATTTGTCACCGTAGAAGATGAACGAACCTACTATATTGAATTCCCCGAGCCAAATATGGCTACCTTTCACACTAATGTTATTCATTACGCTATGTGGCTTAGTCACCTTGAAGAGCCGTGGTTTGACTATATGGGACGGGACAGTTCAGGCGAAAAGGACATTTTTGTGCTCACTCCTTTAGGAATCGAGGCGACGGACAACTATCGTAGAGAACGCGGTATTTGTTAGACATACTTGTCTCCTCAACTCACGCCTAATGCAGAATCTGTTCTCTTCGCCAAAAGGGTGGTTAGAATTAGGCGGTAAACCAGACCGACAGAGAGAGCGAGAAGCTTTTCTCCTTCAAATCTACTGGCAGCAGGGAATACGAAGTTTCAAGGAATTGCGATGAACATACAAATTCTGGACACAGCTGGTTTGGTGATGAGCCAATTTGAACTGACACTCAACGCAGTTCAGCCAAAGAGTGTGCCAATGGCAGTCTCACGTCAAATGTTTGACAAACTATTTGACGAGTTAGAACTAGACGCTGACCAGCTCATATTCGTGGAAGAAGATGATGGCTCAATCACCCTAGCCAGCCCCCCGAGGTTGAAGAACGTGTATCGGAGAGATTCCGACGAATGGTGGCAGATGCAAAAGGTCTTAGCGAACGGGCAATTGATCTGGGAGTTAGACGCTACCCCTGACGAGTAATTATTCTGCCTCATTTCAAGGATTGCTTCTGACTGGTGCCGAGCCCTTATATTTTTGGCGGATGTGGTTTAGGGAGTCTTGGCGAGCCCAGTCTGGGGATGCTACGGCCCTGCTTACGCCGCAGATGAACTTCTATTGCAAGTTGCCTGCTCTGATTAGGGTGAATATCGGGGTATTCATTGGTCTGTCTCCTGAAATTGGGTCCTCTATTCGCGTCTGCTACGCCCTCTTCGGACTTCGAGAACGAACCAAGTAGCAGCAGCACACATCCCATAGATGCACATGGCTCCGACCAAGAATGATCTTGACAACGAGACAGCGAAGCTACCGCCCCATAAATAGCCCATCGAGAACGCTACACAGAGCAGTAAGTAAAGGCCAGTAAGCAGTAAGAGGTAGTAGGCTCTCGGTCCTCTCTTTAAGCATTCGCCCATATCAGACGTCTCCTTGTCAAAAGGGTCCTTTTCCAGCTATCTATCTGCCGTATAAATTCGGTTATTCAGCATTTGTCGGGCGTGGAAGGCCCCATTGATGCAATAAATTGCGGTATTTCCTTGCATCAGAAATCGGTGACATGATAGTCGTTTACTTCGTGGTCAGCGTCAAGTGGTTCGAGTCCACGTAGGCTCACCAAACTTGACGATAGACAGAGCCATCTTTGAGATGTGGCTGGTTCTGGCGGGCTCACCGAAATCTGTTACTGCGCGCTCAAAGCAATGGCGGCACGGGCGGTCTTGCTGCCGCCCAGTTGCGATGGCCGCTACCAGCGATAGTTCCCCGCCGCCGTTCCGACAAGTACCGGCAGCCCAGCCCGGTCGCATTGTCATCGAGCCCGTCGCATCACCCCGTGGGCTTTGGCCAAGCGTCCTCCCCCTCAGGGCTTCCCGGACGGCCTGACCCGCCCCTTTCTGACGGCGCCTGGATTGGACGAGCGGTAGCGCCCCTGCACTGCGTCTCGCACGGTATTCAAGAGTTGGTCTCTGCCCCACAGCTTGGGCAGGTAGCCCATCGCCCCCGCGGCCAACGCTCTGTTCATGGCGTTACGGTCCGAAAAGGCGCTCAGCATGAGCACTTTCGCGTCGGGCAGCGCCGTCGTGATCTCCCGGCACGCGTCGATGCCGTTCTTCCCGGGCATCAGCACGTCCATCAGAATCACATCGGGCCGGAGCCTCTCCGCCAGACCCAGCGCTTCCTCTCCTCGGCCGGTCTGCCCGACCACCGTGAAGTCATCCGAGTGTTCCAACGCGTCCTGAAGCCCTTTACGGACGATCTCATTGTCGTCGACCAGCATCACTCTGATCGGCACTCTCGCTGACACTCTGCACACCTCCTGGACTTGCTTGGTAGGGGACCACGCAGGTTACTCTGGCGCCGACTCCGCCAACTCCCGGCGACACCTCCAAACGCCCGCCCATGCGCTGCGCGTTGGCGGCCATGTTGCGGAGACCGTGGCCCCATCCTTCACGCTCCTGGGGCATCCCGATGCCGTCGTCCGACACGGACAGACACAGGTGGTCGGCCTGAAAATCGAGGGCGACTTCGACCCGGCTGGCCTGCGCGTGGCGCAACACGTTGGTCATCGCGTTGTGGACGATTCCGAAGAGCAGGCCCCGGGCGACCGGGGGCAAGTCCGGCTCATCGCCGGCCTGCACCACCTCCACGGGCAGGGAAGTAATCGCGGTGAACGAGTAGGCGTGGGAGCTTAGGGCCTCCCCCAGGCCCAGGCCCTCGAAGAGCCGCCCCGAGTCGATGGGGTGCCGGAGCTCCCACAGGGCCGTCCTGGACAGGGCATAGGTCTCGTCCAGCCTGGACGCCAGTTCATCGCTGGTCTTCCTGGCCAGGTCCCTGGCCGTCTCGATGCCCATGCCCACTATGTATACGGACTGCGCCACGGTGTCGTGGATGGTACGGGAGAGCTCGATACGCTCCCCTTGAAGCGCTCGCTCCCGTTCCACGGCCTCCCGCCTCTTCATCCTCTCGGAGCTGGAGACCAAGTTGACGGATGCCACGACCGCATACATGACGGCGATTCTTGCAAACAGCGCCTTGTCGTCCTTTGCCTCAAGGTCGAGACCCTCTCCAACCGCCAGGCTCACGACGGCGTAGATGATGGCCACCATTGTCACCCAGGCGAAGGTCAGCCTGAAGGAGTTGAAGAAGACGGCGAACCAGGCCAGGGCGGGGTAGTACAGCAAGTAGAACAGGAAGTGGCTGAACCCGCCCGCGACCACCATGCCGGCCGTGATCAGGACCACGTCCGTAGCGCTGAGAGCGAGCATCCAGTGCAATGTCACTGTACGACCCGACCGGACGCGGTAGTGAACGTACCCATTCAACGCCACCAGCAGTAGGAGGCAGAGTATGTAAGCCACATAGGTGAAGAGGGTAAATTCGGGGCGGTAAATCAAAAGGACCACGCAGGCCACGAGTATGAACCAGCGCACCCAGACGAACAGTGTCGCCGGATAGCGCAGCTCATCCGCGTCTCTTGCTACTGAACTCGACCGGCTCGCTGGAGAAGCGCCGGTCACTTCGGCCAGCAGTCTCAGTGCGCGGCTCCGAGGTCTTGAGCAGTTCGGTGACGATGCAGAGTCGAGACTATGCATTCTGACCTCCAATATTGGAGATCTCCTTCTCATCGACCCGCGCCTCCCCCTTGGGCATGCGGTAGCCGACGCGGAGCTCGGTGAAGATGTAGGCGGGGTTTTCGGCGTCGTCGCCCAGCTTGCGGCGGATGCTGCTTATGGCGGTCCGCATCGGGCGCACGTCGGCATCGGCTTCGAGACCCCAGACCCTGCGCAGCAGGTGCTCGTAGGCCAGCACCCGCCCGGCGTTGGCCGACAGCTCGGCCAGCGTGCGGTACTCGATGGCGGTCAGCAGGACCGGGCGACCGGCGAGGGTCACCCGCCGCTCGTCATAGTCGATGGTCAGATCGCCCAGGACATAGGGCTCCGAAGGCTTGGGGGCCTCGCGCCGGCGCAGCGCGGCCCTGATCCTTGCCGACAGCTCCGTCGGTGAGAAGGGCTTGACCACGTAGTCGGCGGCCCCATTGTCGAAGGCCCTGGCGATCAACTCGTCCTGGCCGTAGGCGGACAGGAAGATGACCGGCACCTCCGTCGCCTCCGCGATGGCCTTCATCAGGTCGATCCCGTCGATCCCCGGCAGCACCAGGTCGAGCAGGACCAGGTGGGGCCTCTGCTCAGCCACCAGACGCAGCGCCTCCTGTGGGTCGGCGGTCACCAGCGGCTCGTAGCCCGACTGCATAAGGGTGTCTCGGACGTACCTGAGCGCCTGGGGGTCGTCGTCCACCGCGAGGATGCGCAACTGTTCCGCCCCCCGCCGTCGGGAGGATCGGGCGGAGGGCTGGGCGCGCCCGGCTGGAGAGACGTACCCCGCCGCTTCGACCGTCGGCAAGGTGAAGGTGAAGCGTGCGCCCAGGCCAGGCCCATCGCTCTCGGCCCAGATGCGGCCCCCGTGAGCCTCCACTATCCCCTTGCAGATGGCGAGGCCGAGGCCGGTGTCGCCCCCCTGTTCCTGGGATCCAAGACGGGAGAACTTCCGGAACAGGTGCGGCAGGCTCTCGGCGGGGATGCCTCTGCCCCGGTCGGAGACCGACACCGTGACGTGGACCCCCTCCCCCTCGGCGCTCACCTGGATGGCGGACGACTCGGGCGAGTGCCGGGCCGCGTTGGTCAGCAGGTTGCCCAGCACCTGCACCATGCGCAGCCTGTCCGCCATGACCCAGGCCAGGTCCCGCGCAAGGTCGAGGTCGATCTCGTGCCTGCCCCCGCCGCTGCGGAAGCCGTTGCATGCCTCGCCCACCAGGAGAGCCACGTCCGTCGGCTCGGGGGAGACCGCAAGGGTGCCCGTCTCGATGCGGGCCACGTCCAGCAGGTCACTTATCAGCACGTGCATCCGGTCGACCTGCGCGTCGATGATCCGGTGAAACTGCCTCATCTCGGCGGGGTTCAGCGGGGATGGCGGGTCCAGCAGGGTCGTGATGGAGCCTTTGACCGAGGTCAGCGGGGTGCGCAGCTCGTGGCTCACCATGGCCAGGAACTCGGCCCGCAGCCGTTCCAGCTCCTCCAGCGCCGTCATGTCCTGGAGGGTCACGACATAGGTCTCCACCTCGCCGTCGTCGGCACGGATGGGCGTGGCGTTCATCAGCGCGCTCACGCTCCGGCCGTCCGGCACAGACACGACGATCTCCTCGGCCCGCGCCGTCTCCCCGCTGATCATCGTCTGGGCCAGGGGTATCTCCGCCAGGGAGACCCTCCGCCCGTCTCCCCGTTGGACGATCAGCACGTCCAGGAGCTGCTCCGGCGGACTGCCCGGCGTCGTAAGGGCCTCCATCATTCGCACCATCTCCCGGTTGAAGGACACCGGGGCGCCGGTCCTCGCGTCGAAGACCGCCACCCCCACCGGAGAGGTGTCGATCAGCGTCTCCAGGTCGGTCCTGGCCCGCTGTTCCTCCCGGTACCGGCGGGCGTTGACGATGACCAGGGCCGCATGGGCGGCGAACATCACCAGGGTCTCCTCGTCCTCGGCGGTGAACTCCGGTCCGTCTTCTCCATTGGCGAGGTAGATGACGCCCCAGGCCTCGCCCCGGTTGCGCAGCGAAGTCGCCAGAAAGGACTTCGCCGGCACCGGAGGTTGGATTTCGGGCAGGCCCAACGACCGGAAGTGGCCGACCATGTCGGGGATCCTGAGCGGTGTGGCCAACCCCACGAGGTATTGAAAGAACATCGGACCGTCCGGCGTCTCCCCCAGCCTCTCGTGCTCCTCCGGGGTCATGCCGGAGGTGACGAAGTCCCTGTCCAGACCCGCCTCGTCAACGGTCGAGATGCCTCCGTAACTGGCTCCGGCGAGGGAACGGGCGCTGTCGATGACCCCCTGGAGCACCGCGTCGATGTCCAGGCTCTCGTTGATGCGCAGGCTGGCCTCGCTCAGCCGGGACAGCCGATCTCTGAGGGCCTGCATCTCCCGGTCTCGTGCATCGTCTCGGTTCATTTCTCCGCCTCGATTGGGCTGTGGAAGGCCCGACTTCCGACCAAAGCGACCCGGCCTGGATGGGGCCGGCATCGCCGCTTATGGGTCCATTGTACCATTCCCGGCCAACAATGACACCAATCTTACGGAAACTGGCCGTTATTCTCACAGCCATCTTACACGGGGTGTGTAGAATGGAATGCACTGATCCGTCGAGAGGGAGGCATTCGCTTGGCATTCGACCGGCAACAGCTTGGAACGAAGACAGCGCACCCGGCCACGGCAGCGGAAACGGCAGTGACGACCGCGCTTGAGGCTGCCTTCTCAGCGTATGTAGCACAATCATTCTGTCCCCCTCCCGATTTCGTACTGGATAGGCGACGGGGCGGGGCATGACTCAATCCAACCGCCGCGCCCCTCTCACCATGCTCCTTCGCTGGGGCCGACCTGAGTGCCAGCCAGCAAAGGGGCGGTTGGCCCTGCGGGCTGCCATCGGACTGCTGGCTCTGATCGGCTTCGCCATATTGGTCCAAGTCCCTCTCCCCGCATCTGCCCAAGCTGATGGGCCGCAGGTGGTTCCCGATGTTCCCGACAAGCCCACGGCGACCGCGATATATGAAGGTATGGTGGACCTGGAGTGGAACGACGTGCCGGGGGCCGCGTCATACGACGTGCAGGCTTTCTATAGTGACTGGTTCGACCTGCCGGGCAACGGCGTCGAGATCGCGTTCTACGGCCCCGGTGCCATCATCAAGGGTCTGACCCCCGAAAGCCGTTACTACTTCCGGGTTCGCGCCAACAACGCTCTGGGTTCGTCGGACTGGTCAGACCATCGCCTTGTGAATCCCACGGGAGGAGACTTCGGGAACTGGGACGGCGTGCCTGAACCGACCAACAGCCGAGCGACCGGCGCTCCCACCATCAGCGGTGTACCCAATGTAGGCAAGACCCTCATGGCGGACATATCGGGGATAGAGGACGAAAACGGCCTGGACCGCGTCAAGTTCCACTATCAGTGGGTTTCAATCGACGGGACCGATGAAGAGGACATAGAGGGAGGGACGGACGCCAGTTACGTCCTTGTGGCCGCCGACGAGGGCCGCTTCATCGAGGTGCGGGTGAGCTTCACCGATCGGGGCGGCTACGCAGAGTCCGTGCCCAGCGCCGCGACAGAGGCCGTGGTAGTGCCGCCTAACATTGATGCGACGGGCGCTCCCACCATAAGCGGCAAGCCTCTGGTGCAAGAGACACTAACGGCGTCCACGTCGGACATCCAGGATGAAAATGGCCTGGACGGGGTGAAGTTCAGCTACCAGTGGATTTGGAACGATGGAACCTCGGACACGGACGACATCCAGGGCGCGACAGACTCTGCCTACACCCTTTCCGATGCAGACGAAGGAAAGACCATCAGCGTGCGCGTGTCCTTTACGGACAGGGATGGATACCGGGAGACGCTCACTAGCGACGCGACGGATGAGGTGGAATCTCCACCAGGCCCTCCCCTGAACCTAGCGGTCTCAAATGACGAGAACGGACAACTGGAGCTGTCTTGGGAGACGCCCGCCTCGGATGGCGGCTCTGCCATCACAAGATACCATGTACAGTGGAAGTCGGGAAACGAGAAGTACCATCCTTCGCGCGAGGCGTCGGTGAGCGTCCTTTCGTACACCGTACGGGAGCTGACCAACGGGGTCGAGCACTCCGTCCAGGTAGTGGCGGTGAACGAGGTGGGCGATGGCGAGGCTGCCGAGATTACCGCGACGCCCCGGGACACGATCCCGCCCGAACTCCTGACCGCCCGGGTAAACGGTCCCACCATCACTCTGAACTACGATGAGGCGTTGGACGCGAACTCCACTCCCCCCACGAGTGCCTTCAGCGTGCTGGTCGGCAGTACTGCCCGCGAGGTCAGCGAAGTCTCCATATCCGGGAGTTCAGTGAGTTTTACGCTGGCATCTGCCGTTACGCCGGACGACACCGTTGCATTGAGCTACTCCGCGCCACAGGACACCGGGGAGCAGCGCGTCCAGGACACGACGGGCAATAACGCCCCGTCATTCAGCGAGGAGCCGGTGGCGAACGATACGCCCACGCCCAATACCCGGTCCACGGGAGCGCCCACAATCGACGGCTACGCCCAGTTGGGTGAGACGCTGACGGCGGACACGTCGGGCATCGACGACGAGGACGGGCTGACCAACGTCGTGTTTAGCTACCAGTGGATCAGGAATGACGGGACCAACGACGCGGACATCGATGGAGCAAACGGCGCCACCTATACCCTGGTCAAGGCCGACGAGGGCAGGACCATCAAGGTGACGGTCTCCTTCACCGACGCCGAGGGCAACTCCGAGACACTGACCAGCGTGGCAACAGGGGTAGTGGCAAACGACACGCCCACCTCCACTGACGGCATATGCGGCCGCACCGAGCAGGTCCGCGACGAGATCCTCCGCACGGTGCTGCAAGCCAACAGTGACAACATCATCTGGGAACTTCCTGCCGGTAGTGACTGCGCCTCGGTGTCCGAATCTGACCTCCTCACCATCACATGGTTGGGACTATCATATGAAGACATCACCGAGTTGCAGTCCGGCGACTTCCAGGGCCTCTCCAACCTGGCTTACCTAGGATTGTCCGCCAACGACCTGACCGAACTGCCTGCCGGTGTCTTCTCCGGGCTCTCCAACCTTGAAGAACTAGACTTGCGCTCCAACGAGCTGACCGGACTGCCCGCCGGCGTCTTCACCGGCCTCTCCAACCTTGAAGAACTCGACCTGTCCCTTAACGAGCTGAGCGAGCTGCCCGCCGGCGTCTTCACCGGCCTCTCCAACTTGGAGGAACTCAACCTGTCCGCTAACGAGCTGAGCGAGCTGCCCAGAAGCATCTTCGATGGTCTGGACAACCTGAAGAAACTGTACCTGCGAGTCAATCCGGGAGTACTGTTCTGGTACCCCGGAAGAGGGGAGGAACTAGAGGACCACAGCGGCATCAGATTTACCGACAGGCACGGAGACACGCCGGAGACCGCGACCCCGCTACCCTACGGGGCATTGCCCAACGGGTACGGGGCCAGCATTAGTGGCCGGATTTACCCGGTGACCGACGTGGACTACTTCGAGCTGGAAGTGACCGACTCCAACAAAGGGTATGTTGGTATCGTTGTAACCCAAAATGCTGGCACATCGGGAGTGCGCATCGCCTATCCCACCCTGTTCGACAGCGAGGGAAACTGCGTGGGGCCCCTGTGCAAATACCCTGACGAAACGAGCAGCAGCTACAAGCTGGAACCCGGCACGTACTATCTCCGCGTCAACAACCGCTATGAAAAGGACTTTCTGGACAACTTTCCAGACGCCCTGGAAGCGAATGCCAGCTACAGCGTACGTTGGTACGCAGATTCCTCATACCAAGACTTCCTTGACCGCTGCTCGGCGATAGAAACCGACTTCGACGACCCGCTTTACGGTTGCCAGAGCGAGTTCCACGACCGGGGTAGCGACGCCGAAGACATCAACGTGGAACCGGTATGGGCCGAGGGCAACCTGGGTGAGGGCATCATAGTCCGAATAGTCGACATTGGGGTTGACTACGAGCACGAGGACCTCCGCGACAACTTCAGCATGGCCCTAAGTTCCGCCGCCCATGAAAATGTGAGGATATTCTCACCCAATCAGTACCACGGCACAGCCGTAGCCGGCATCCTCGCCGCCAGCGACAACTCGGTTGGCGGTCGCGGCGTCGCGCCCCGCGCCACGATTTACAGCTACTCTTTAGGTGGCCACTTCGGCTGGAGCGATGTTACCAAGGGCGTCACCCACCAACTGCGCGACACAGCCGTATCCAACCACAGTCATATCTTACGCAGCCGTCAGGAATACCCAGCCCTCGTCGGCTCTTACGGTTGGGAACAGGCAATCGAAAAGGGCATCACACGGGGATTCCACGGCAAGGGGACCTCCTACGTATTCGGCGCCGGCAACGGGGAGGTGAACGCCAACCTGTCAGAGGTTGCCAACTTCTATGGCATCATCAACGTCTGTGGGATCGCATATGACGGAAGTCCCATCCACTCGTACGGAAGCAACGTGTGGATTTGTGCACCCGTCAATGTCCTGACAACAGATAACTTCGACCGCTACTACAGAACGTGGGGGGGAACTTCATTCGCCACACCGGTGGTATCGGGCGTCGTCGCGCTGGTGCGGAGCGAGAACAGCAGCCTGACCTGGCGCGACGTGAAGCTGATTCTGGCGGCCTCCGCCCGCCAAACCAGCCCCGACGCCCCGGAGTGGGAGACCGGAGCCCTCCAGTTTGGGTCCACCGACCGGCGCTACACCTACCACCCCAGGTTCGCCTTCGGCGTGGTGGACGCCAAGGCGGCCGTGGACCTGGCCAAAACCTGGACCAACCTGCCGTTCATGAAAACCAGCAGCGCCGAGTCGGTAGGGAGATTGACCATCCCGGACCCAGCGCAGGGGGCCGAGCCAGACACGGTGAGCCGCAGCCTCACCCTGGGGCCTGAGATCGGATTCACCGAGTTCGTCGAGGTCAGTGTGGGTTTCACTCACCCGTCCTTCCGCGACCTCGAATTGGAGATCGTGTCCCCCAGCGGAACGGTGTCCATGCTCACGGAGCACGACGCAGCCGTCAGCGACGACGAGTTCCTCTACCTATACCGCTTCGGCTCCGCCAAACACCTGGGCGAGGACCCCACGGGGACATGGACGCTGCGGCTGACCGACCATGTGCCCGGCCACGAGGGAAGAATTTGGCGATGGAACCTCAAGGTGTATGGGCACGGCGCCGGAACCGTACAGACGGCCCTGCCGACCATCATTGGGACGGCGCAGGTGGGCGAGACGCTCACGGCGGACATCTCCGGCATTGCTGACTCTGACGGGCTGGACAACGCCGTGTTCAGCTACCAGTGGGTCAGGAACGCCGGAGGCGCGGACGCGAACATTCAGGGCGCCACGGGCGCTACCTACACCCTGGAGTCCGACGACGAGGGCAATACCCTCAAGGTGATCGTGTCCTTCACCGACGACGCGAACAACGAGGAATCGCTGACCAGCGACCCCACCGGGGAGGTGGCCGCAGCGCCCGCTCAGAACATTCAGGCCACGGGCGTTCCCACCATCAGCGGCACGGTCCAGGTGGGCGAGACCCTGACGGCGGAGACGTCGGGCATAGCCGACGAGGACGGGTTGACCAATGTCGTGTTCAGCTACCAGTGGATGGCCGGCGACACGAACATTCAGGACGCGACGGACGCTACCTACACCCTGACCGAGGACGACGAGGGCAAGACCCTCAAGGTGATCGTGTCCTTCACCGACGCCGAGGGCAACCCCGAGACGCTGACCAGCGACCCCACCGGGCCGGTGGTTCCGGACCCCGGTCCGTTGACCGTGTTCAAGGTGGTGGACGCATCCACCGATCCCGACACCGTGTTGGAAACGCTGGAAGACGGCGGCGCCCTGATCCTGGAGGACCCGACCAGCGGCAGCTACGGCATCCGGGTGGATACCGACTCCGGCCATGACGACCACGGCGATATCCACAAGGTGGAGCTGGCGCTCAGCGGGGCCAAGACAGAGGGCAAGGAAGAATGGGTCTTCCCCTACTCCCTGTACGGGGACGAAGGCGAGGGTAACCTCAAGGGCGAGAACCTGCCTGCCGGAGCGTACGACCTGAGGGCCACGGCCTACGATGACGACGGTGATGTGCTGGGGACGCTCACGGTCTCCTTCACCGTGACGGCGGGCCAACCGGCGCAACAGCCGACGGTCGTTCCCAACACTTCTGCCACGGGCGTTCCCACCATCAGCGGCACGGTCCAGGTGGGCGAGACGCTGACGGCGGACATAACGGGCATCCACGACGCCGATGGTCTGACCAACCCCGTCTTCAGATACCAGTGGGTCAGGAGCGACGGGGCCACCGACGCGAACATCGCGGGAGCTACCGGCTCCAGCTACACCCTGACCGAGAACGACGAGGGTAAGGCCATCAGGGTGCAGGTGAGCTTCACCGATGACGCGGGGAACCAGGAATCGCTGCCCAGCGACCCCACAGGCGAGGTGGGCCCGGAATCCGGGCCGTTGACCACGTTCAAGGTGGTGGACGCATCCACCGATCCCGACACCGTGTTGGGAACGCTGGAGGACGGTGGCACGCTGACCCTGACCACCCCGGCCGGCGACAGCTACGGCATCCGGGTGGATACCGACTCCAACGATGATATCGACCGTGTGAACCTGGACCTCACCGGGGCCAAGACGAGGAACAAGGACGAAGGGGTCTTCCCCTACTCCCTGTACGGGGACGACGGCGAGCACAAACTTAAGGGAGAGAACCTGCCAGCCGGAAGTTACGAACTGACGGCCACGGCCTACGATGACGACGATGATGTGCTGGGGACGCTCACGGTCTCCTTCAGCGTGGCTTATGCTGCCCCGGCCGAGGAGCAGCCGCCCACTCAGAACACCAACGCAACCGGCGCTCCCACCATCAGCGGCGCAGCACGGGTGGGCGAGACGCTGACGGCGGACACGTCGAACATCAGCGACGAGGACGGTCTGACCAATGTCGTGTTCAGCTACCAGTGGATGGCCGGCGACACGAACATTCAGGACGCAACCGGCTCCAGCTACATCCTGACCGAGGACGACGAGGGCAAGACCATCACGGTGACGGTGAGCTTCACCGACGGCGCGGGCAACCCCGAATCCCGGACCAGCGACCCCACCGGGGAGGTGGCGGCCAAGCCCAACATTCAGGCCACGGGCTTGCCCACCATCGACGGCACGATCCGTGTGGGCGAGACACTGACGGCGGACACGTCGGGCATAGCCGACGTCGACGGGCTCACCACCGTTTCGTACAGCTACCAGTGGATGGCTGACGACACGAACATTCAGGGCGCGACGGACGCTACCTACACCCTTGCAGAAGACGACGAGGGCAAGGCCATCAAGGTGCTCGTGTCCTTCACCGACGACGCGGGGAACGTGGAATCCCGCCCCAGCGCTCCAACGGATGCGGTGGCCGCAGCGCCCGCTCAGAACACTTCTGCCACGGGCGTTCCTACCATCAGCGGCACGGCCCAGGTAGGCCAGACGCTGACGGCCGACACCTCCGGCATCGCCGACGAGGACGGATTGAGCAACGCTGTGTTCAGCTACCAGTGGGTGGCTGACGACGAGGATATCGCCGGAGGTACCGGCTCCAGCTACACCCTGACCGAGAACGACGAGGGCAAGGCCATCACGGTGACGGTGAGCTTCACCGACGCCGAGGGCAACCCCGAATCCCGGACCAGCGACCCCACCGGGGAGGTGGTGGCCAAGCCCAACACTTCTGCCACGGGCGTTCCTACCATCAGCGGCATGGCCCAGGTGGGCCAGACGCTGACGGCCGACACCTCCGGCATAGCCGACGTCGACGGGCTCACCACCGTTTCGTACAGCTACCAGTGGATGGCTGACGACACGAACATCCAGGGCGCAACCAGCTCCAGCTACACCATCGCCGATAGGGACGAGGGCAAGACCATCAAGGTGATCGTGTCCTTCACCGACGACGCGAACAACGAGGAATCGTTGCCCAGCGCCGCGACGGATGCGGTGGTGGCCCTACCCGGCGAGCCGCAAAGCCTTGCCGGCAAGGCCACGGCGCAGGAGATAAAGCTGACCTGGACTGCGCCTACCGGCTCCGTCGTTGTCGAATACGTGGTGTACCGCGGCACCCTCCAGAACGGCAGTATGAACGGACGACCGATGACGAAGTACGCCATCATCGACGCGGCCGGCAAGGCCATGACCTACACCGATGACAACGTGGAGGAAGGCGTGGAGTACCGGTACCGGGTGGCGGCGGTGAATACCGCCGGGGAGGGCAAGAAGTCCAACTGGCTCGATATAACGGCGGAATAACCTTCGCCGTAGCCACGATGGACCGGCGGAACCCCCCGCGCCGAGCGACTCCATCGGCGGCGGGGGAAGCGCCCCGGTCCCGTCTGTCGCGCGGTTGCCTCACGGTCTGGACGCTCCCGTAGGGAGAGAGTGCCAGCGCATGCCTTTGAAGGACCGGCTCGATGGCGCGACAGCGCGCGCAGTACAGAAGAAAGACCTACGACTTCCCCGGCGACTTCCAGGAGCGGCTGAAGCGCTTCCAGGAGGAGTCCGGCCTGCCGTGGTCGGAGATCGCCCGCCGCATCGGGACCTATCGCCATACCG
The DNA here is from genome assembly GCA_965221045.1 of Dehalococcoidia bacterium. Lineage (GTDB taxonomy): Bacteria > Chloroflexota > Dehalococcoidia > Lucifugimonadales > JADFKI01 > Bin90. The sequence continues at coordinate 1,908,450 of OZ244863.1, read as the reverse complement.
TATGGCGTTGGGCTGAGGGCCGGGTGCGGCCCAACGTGAAGCACATGATGGCGCTGCTGGAGCTGGCTAAAGACCTGGGCCTCGGACACCTATTCATGGAGTGAAGTGACCTGCGGCTACCCTGGCCCCGAAACGCAAAAAGGGCGCATACATGGCCGTGCAGGGGGAGGGTCGCCGAATCGCGGTGCTCCTCCCCCTGTGTGTAGCGGTCTAGCGTCCCCCGCCCACCGGCTCCGTCTCTCCCTCCTGTTACAAGCTCAACGCCCACTCGAACATCGAGAGGGTGGCGGACTTAGGCTTGCAGCTGTGACCCTTAGAACAACCTCAGCGTCTCGGGTTGCTGCTGGTCTGCCTCTCCCTCGACGGCCCCGCCCTGCGCCGAACCCTGTTCCCGCCGGTTCCGGCGCCTGCCCGGGGGAGCGGGTGTACGGCGTCAACTGCGATGATACCTTACGGGCCATCCGGGACTGGATCTGACCCACGCGTCAACTGACTCAGATGTCCTCAAATGGATCTGTCGATCCGTTCCCGGGGTGGCCCATAAAGTATCATCGCAGTTGACAATCTCCCACACCACTTGACGGGACACGACCCAAGTTTGCGCTCAATTGTCCTGAACTGACGTGCCCTAGAACAGTTCTGAATAAGGGAATCGCCGTGAGGATCAGGGCCTGACGCGCCCTCAATGGAAAGCGCTGTTCTAATGCCACCGGCGTTATGGCACCAGAATCGAGGAAATGTACCGAAATGTTGTCTTTGCTAGGGAAGGGAATCTATTGCAAAGTTAATGGGAAGGTCAAGTTTTGACGGACCGACCTTCCCAATTCAGTGGCGGAGCAGCAATGCTTTTGCATTTGTGTCTGCGGGCGCTTCGCCACTCCGTATTAAAGATGCTACCAGCAGAATGTGAGTTTGACTAGAAAACGGGCAAAGGCATTTGAAGCCATTTGTAAAACGAAAGGGGAGGCCATGACAGGTACAGATGAAACCAGGATTTACCAGTGCGTCTTAGGAGAGTGCCGCGGTTTTGAGAAGCCGGGCGGTGTGACCAACACCCTGGAATCTTACCTTGAAGAATCTTTGGTGCGCGAAGAACGCCTCACAACGCACATCGACGAGTTGCAAAACGAGCTCGAATACATCCATGGAGAAATTAGAAAGGCCCGGTTTGCCCTCATCGTTTTCGAGGACGACGCCAATATTGCGGAGGCCCTACAGATTGCGGAAGGAGACACAAAGGAAGGCGAACCGGATGGACTTCACTGCGGCAAGGCCAGAGTGACGGACATTGAGAACTGTGGAACTCAGCGTCAGGCTCTGTATATCATTGCCCGCATTAACGGTGGACATTTGGACCTCAACCCTGCCTCGGAATTGATCGTTGCCGCAAGATTGTCGAAGGCAACGCCAAGGTCAGTCGGTGGGAATCTCCATACATATCTCTCCAACAGCGAAGATTTTGAATGGATCGGGCCATCGCAATTTCGGCTTAAATCAGATAGTGAAGACGAACTCACAACCGGCGACGAAATGGCGCTTACAGAGCGTCATAAGCGTGCTGCGTAGTGAGCATTGATCGATGTCATCCAAACGTACAGAAAGCTAAATGCTTGAAGGCCCATGCATACGGAAGTCATGCGGTAAATCGCCCATCAAAAGGTGTTGAAACTATCGTTCTAATGTGCGAAAATATGAGGGTCAAATCTGACATCCAATAACACCACCGAGGAGGTCAATTCATGCTCGTCAAAATCCAATTCTGAGTAGCCACGAATAGGCTAAGAACCACAGAAATGGTCGTCAGGGCGGCAACCCTGACGACCTCGTACAACCACCAAAACTCCCAGCTGCTACACCGAGGTGATCTGATGGTCTTTAAGGATAGTACATCACGAGTTACACTCACGCAACAATGCGCGGACTTCCAATATCTGCAAAATTCACTCCCCCTTTTGGACATTAAGGACATCTCAAATGTCCTGACACCTACCAGCATCCGAGGCCCCAAGGGATGGGATAGAGAACCGATTGTTAAGACTCTTGTCGTAATGAGGTGGGAATGTTATAAGTCCGTCAGCAAGGTAATCAAGCAGCTTCATCGCAACCGCTCACTTCGCCTGGCCCTCGGTTTCGTGGACAAGTTTTCGCCCGAAGAAGGCAAACTTATTCCGAACATTCCATCTCGGAGAACCTTTTTTCGCGTGTTTAAGAAAATGCAGCGCCAAAAGATAGAGCGCATGCTGGAAAACACGTTCGTTCGACTTACTGGCATGTTGAAATACATTTGGCCCGACCTTGGGGTTGATGTATGTGTCGATGCCACTAAAGTCAAATCATACAGTCGTCGCAAACCGGTCAGTAAAGGACACGCCCAGGGCTATGTCCGTCTGCCGATAATTATGTTGGGTGCAATAATCCGGCCAACTGCCAAGTCTTCGGGGATCGTCAGGCATCGTTGGGTTTCAAATATTGCTCGAAATCCCCAAATGACAAACGATTCGTTCAGGGAGACAAAGTGATAACTATCTCTTGTGCACGACGTAGCATCGTGCTGGCTACTATCACTACAACTGGTCGAGCACCCGAAGCGAGAGTGCTCAAGGACTTGGTGCTGAAGGCGAAGGAGTTGCATCCGTGGTTCTCCCCAAAAACTCTTGTCGTGGACGCCGCTTACGATGCCCTGCACGTTTATAAATTCCTGTGGAAAGAGGGGATTGAACCAGTAATCAATATCAGCGACACTCCGAACTCGAAACTCAGAGACGACATCTACACTAGAGAAGGATTCCCTACTTGTATGGGCGGGATTCCAATGGAGTTCGTTCGTACTGATTAGGAATCAGGAAGCCATCTCTATAAGTGTCGAGCCGGTGGCTGCGAGAGACTCAGTAAGATTCGAGGTTACAGCACTTGCCGTGATTCTGTGTGGGAAGACCCCAGCAAGGACTGGAGGCTGTAAGGACTGGAGGGTGTTCGGTAGAACGATAAGTCACTCAATTGTAGCTGGTCAAGGAGAAAACTTGCCGACCTGAATTGAAAGTCAGGAGTTAACGTTAGCGACGCGCAGGAGAGAAATGATGTCGAAATGTGGATTGACGGTGCGACCACCGTAACTGATTGAGTAGAACGGAAATGGGCAAAAAAGAAGACCGCCCGGCAGAAGTTGGTGCTGGTGCCAGGCGGCTAGAGCCACGGAAGGTTAGTCCATCTATGGTCCCTCTTTATGTTAGTAGGTTTTATCTACTTTCGCAATTTCGGCAGAGGCGTCTGACCTTCCGGTTCTATCGAATATAGGAAGGAATGCTATGGCAACGCAGAAGAAGAATTCCATAGAGCTGAAGAATGTGCTCTTCGTTTCTGCACCTGACGCAGCCAAGCGTCAGCGTCAGATCGTCGAGCTGATACGCGAGGCCAAAAAGACGGTGCCAGATTCGGCGGCCTAAGAGCAGACCGCAGGTACGGCAAATTTGACCAGAATGTTAGAAATCATAATATAGATAGAGCGGGGGCATTTCGTCGGTTGACGGCAGACCGATAATCGCCGAGAAGCTCTCGCCAGGAAAGCGAGGAAGGGGAAGACATGACACGAGCGCAGATTAAGCGGTCTGAAAAGGAAGTGGAAAAGGAGCGCAGAATTGAGGCGCAGGAGCGGCAGGCGCAGCTTAGGGCTTCCGTCAAGGTCTCAAAGAGCCTGATCGCCGCCGACGGGAACGACGGCAATATGGATAGCGGTACGGTGCCCGATGCCCCCCGTGACATCCTCACGAGAGAACCTCGCCGACGAGGCGTCGTTTACCTTCGAGTGTCTAGTGAGGCTCAAGATGGCGAGGATAAGGTGTCCCTGTCTGAACAGAGAGAGGCGTGCCTTGAATACTGCGAAAGACACAACATCGACGTTGTTGGGGTGTTCTGTGACATTGCACCTGGTAGAACGAAGGACCGGCCCGACTTTCAGCGAATGCTCACCGAGATTCGGAAGGGTAATATAGACGTTGTTGTCTGTTGGAAAGGTGATAGGCTGGCTCGGGCGGTATCCCCCGCTAACGCGCTGCTTGAAGCTCTTGAGGGCACTGACACGCAGTTGGAAGCTGTGCAGGAAAGGATTGACCGCAGTTTTTTTGTGTTAATGGCTTGGTTCGGTGGAATCGAACTCGAAAATTTCCGAGACCGCGCCATGATGGGAAAAAGAGGGCGCGCAAAGGCCGGCATGATCCCCTGCCGCAAGATTTGTTTCGGATATGATGTCGATGAGGACGGTTATGCAGTAATTAATGAGGAATCTGCTGAAACCGTCCGATACATCTTCAGATTGTATGTTGAGGAAGGTCTTGGCATGATTGGACTCACCAAACGCCTCAACTCCGAAGGGATTCCTTCGGCAAAGGGAGGACGATGGGGGTACGGTATGATAAATAATATCCTTGCCCATCCGGCTTACCTGGGTACTTGGTATTATGGTGTGGCGAGGTGGGAATCCCTAGACAAGAAGAAAGTCAAGAAAACCATTCAGCCCGAAGACGAATGGATACGGGTCAAAGTGCCCCAGATTATCGATGAGACCACTTGGCACCGCGCTCAACAACTCAAGATAGAACGCAGCAAGCGCTCCAAGCGTAACACGCGGGTATTCTATCTCTTGCAACATGTGATGTATTGTGAGCCTTGTGGTCGAATGATGGGTTGTAGGACAGACAGAAGAAAGAGAATCCGTGTGAATGGAAAACTCCACCGTGTCAGAACTGAGAATCCTAAATATATTTATCGTGCCTATATCTGCCACGGACAGCAACGTGATAAATTTAATTGTCGAAAACCGGGAAGTATAGACGCACAGACGCTAGAGGATGTCGTCTGGTCCGCCACCGAGCGTATAATCAAAGATCCACAAGGGTTTCTCTCTAACCTTGAGGATCAATCCATCGATGATGATAGGCTCAACTCGTTGCCTGCGGAAATACGGAGAGTCAGGCGCATTTTGGACAAGGAGAACGAAGCTAAGACCTTTGTAATACGAATGGGTTCGTTGGGCAGGCTCACGGAGGAAGAATTTGACGAGCAGCTAGAGATCATCAGGGAGAAAGTTGAGCACAACGAGGACCTTCTGGTTGATCTCCTGGAGCAGGAGCAAATGACCAGGATGCTGGAAGACCAGAAGGAGCATATCAAGGCATTTCTGTCATCTATTGACCAGGTTCTTGGTGACCTGAGTGATACGCAGCGAAGGGAACTAATAAGGCTCTTGTATACCCGAATATCAATTGATGGCCAAAACCGCATAACACTCACCGTTGCTCTCCCCGGAGAGCTTTCAACCGCAATTGATGTCTAAGCATGAAGACCCTCAGGCGCCCCGACGCGCCCGCCACCGACGACGAGTTACACGCAGCAGCCCTCCAATTCGTACGCAAAATCAGCGGCTACCGCAGGCCCTCTCGCGCCAACGAGAAAGCCTTCAACCAAGCCGTGAACGAGATCGCCCTCACGTCGCGCGCGCTGCTGGATTCGCTGGTAACTCGATGATCAGGCTGGCTGACTGAGTCACTCGCGAACCGCTCCAACTAAAACAGCGCATCGCTCGCATACTGCACCGCCTCCATCAGCGGCGCCGGATACACTCCTAGTCCGACCATGCCCGCGAACAGCGCCCCCAGCACACCCAGCGTCAGGCGCGGCACGGGTATCGGCGCCGCGTCCTCCGCAGGCTCGATGTAAAGCTGCCGCACCACCTGAAGGTAGTAATACAGTGAAATCAGGCTGGAGAATATGGCAATCCCAGCGACCCACAGCAGCCCCTGCGCGGCAGCGGCGTTGAACAGGTAGAACTTGCTCGTGAAGCCCACGAATATCGGCAACCCTGCCAGCGAGAACAGCGACACTGCGAAGACCAGCCCCACCAGCGGCGCGCGCCGAGCAACACCCGCCATGCCGGCAATGTCGTCCCGCCCCGTGATGTTGTAGATAGCTGCAAGACACAGGAACGCCGCCATATTCGTTACGGCATACGCGACAAGGTGCAGCATGATGCCGTTGGACGCAAGGTGCGACAACTCCAACGATACGCCGCCTGAGCCAGTCGCGGCGAGCGCGGCGACGCCCATCAGCAGGTAGCCCACCTGCCCCACGCTGGAGTACGCCAACAGTCGCTTCAGGTTGCGCTGCGCCAGTGCGACAAGGTTGCCCAGCAGCATCGTTATCACGGCGAGACCTATCAGCAGTATCTGCCACTGCTCCACGATGGGCATGAACGCCTCTGCGAAAAGCCGCAGCACCAGCGCGAACGCCGCAGCCTTCGACCCCACCGCAAGGTGCGCCGTAATCGGTATCGGCGCGCCCTCATAAGCGTCCGGCGCCCACATGTGGAACGGCACCGCAGCTACCTTGAACCCAAGCCCCGCGATTATCAGCGCAATCCCCAGTATCAGCCCCGGACTCAGCGCGTCCGCAGACGAAAGCGCACTGCTAATCTCATCGAACCGAGTTGTGCCCAGCAGCCCATACACCTGGCTGATGCCAAAGAGCAGCAGCGCCGACGAGAACGCTCCCAGCAGGATGTACTTGGTCGCGCCCTCATTCGACTTCGCGTTGTAGCGGTCGTAAGCCACTAGCACATACAGCCCGAAGCTCAGCAGCTCCAGCGATATATACGCCGTCAGCAACTCCCCCGACGCCGCAAGCAGCATCATGGCGACCACGGTGAACAGCAGGATGCCATAGTATTCGCCCGGATGCTCCAGGTTGCGCCGCACGAAGTCCACCGACACCAGCACCACCACGCCACCCAGCGCAATGAAGAACGCCTTGAAGAACAGCGCATACCCATCCACACGGATCACGCCGTCATACAGCGAATCGCTCACCCCCCACAGATACCACAGCGATAAGACGAGCGCCACGACAAGCCCCACAACCGCAACAATCGGCAGCACCCACTTCCGACGCTCCGGCAAAAACAAGTCCAGCCCCAGCACGACAAAAGCCAGGCCGGTGACGATGAACTCAGGGAGCAGGAGAAGGAAGTTGTTGTTCATATTTTCAAGCGCATAATGTACCAATCAGGTCGCGCAGAATTGCGCTAGGCAATCGACAATTGACGCGGGTGTTATTATACCAGCGATGGCGTTGCCTAATGATGCCTGTTTCTACAGCGTGATGCGATGACCCCGACGAACGCGCTGCCGCACACCGGACGCCAGCTAAGCACCCTTTCCCGATACCGCCGAATGGAGGACGCTACATGGCTTACAGACCCGGCTTGCCGCGCAGACGCAGCGCCTCCCGAGATGATGACCCGCGATATTTCAGGCCCAATTTGCCAGCCATGGGGCGGGATCCTATTGAGACTTTCGAACCCCGTGATGATGAGGGCGATGAAGAGGAGTCGGGGTGCGGTTGCGGTTGCGCGCTTATATTCGTCGTATTGATTGCGGTCGTTGTCGCGTTGGTGATGTTCTTCGACTGGGCACCGTGGGAGTATTTCGGCTGGGACGCACCTTGGGAGTATTTCAGGGAGTTCTTAGAATAGTCTGAAGAATAGGAAGTCACCCAAACCGCCACAAACGGCAGCAGCCACTTGCGCTCTCGCCCCAGCACCAAAAATCCAGCCCCTGCACGACAAAAGCCAGACCGGTGACGATAAACTCCCGAAGGAGGAGAGGGAAGTTGTTATTCATGTGTTGTTAGAGACTATGAGTATTCCAGCCAGTGCGAAAATCCAACTCATCGATGAGTTGGAAAGTATTGCGACAGCAAACATCGAAATCATCGCATACATCAGGAATGTGACGATTTGCCCTTTGTCTGTTGGGCCTCGACCTTTCGGTTGTAACCACGCAACGTTGCCTGCGATCAGCCAGCGCATACGCAATAAGAAAAGGATCCTCGTTCAGTTGCTCGATTTCATCGTCAGTCAAGTCGTCTGCGTAGCCTTGCTTAATAACAAAGTCAACCATATCCGCGTTAACGTCCTCGGAGAGCAACATCGCATCTTTGTTATCTTTCAGCCATTTTGCTACAGCATCTTTTTTGGCATCCGTAACTTTGCCATATACCTCTTGAGGTACTTTCACTCGATTGAGCCTACCCATATGCACCAGCCAATCCCAGAATTGCGGAATTCTGCTGATAGGATAATAATCACGGTTCGCATCTATGAGCACATTCGCGTCAAGAAGATACAGCAAACTTATTTATCCTATCCGAGTTCGACAAGGCTCTGCACTTGATGAGGCTTGACACCCAAAACGGTAGCGGCCTTTGTCGTTGACAAGGCTCCCGCAGCCATCATCCGTCCGACCAACGCTATCAAGCCGTTTCCCGTGCGGTGCCGACGGGTTACATAGTAATCTCCTCCACCGCCTGCTCGTCTCTGGTGTTCCCGGCGATTGGTTCGGTTGGCAAGCCACTGTTGGCGGAAGAGGCTTGAAAGCTGCCCATAGGTCGGCTGGTCTATTTCTCCAATGCGATATGCCCTGTAAGCAACCATCGTGCGACTCAGATTGTAATCTCCTGCAAAATCGCTTATCTGATCCGCAATTGCGTCAGTGCTGCTGATACTGTCTAGGCTGAGTTCTCGTATTTCCCTATCGTGCAGGAAAAACCTTCCTGCTATATCGTCACAGAATCGTTCAATATCGCTTTCCGTTCGAGCACCGCTAATACCCGTTTGTCCCAAGAGAAGATGAACCAATTCGTGCAGAAGGGTGAAAGACCAAGCTGTCCTTGCGTCATACTCATTAATAACCACAAACGGCGCTATCTCATCGGCAATAGAGAATCCCCGAAAGACTTCTGTGCCAATCTCGGTGTGATGAGTCCCCAGGTTTCCCTTAAGGAGCACAAACACGCCCGCACTCTCTGCAGCTGAACGCAGTACGGCGAATGCATCGTCTGGGCCAGACTGTGCACGATACTCAGTACGCTTCACATTGAGCAATGCCCGCAGCGATTCAATAATTGCTTGCCAACCATCTGACATTTCATGGGAGTTGACAAAGACAACAGGCTCTGCCTCATCTTCATCTTCCAGGACAGCGCGCACCATGCTTTGGCGTGCCGTTACATCCCGTATAAGGGCATCAAGAATGGCATCGTCCGTGGCAGAGCGATCGGTTGACAGCGTGCGGAAATCGGCGCCGCGGTCGCCTTTTCGTGGCGGCTTCGAAAGGTAAAACGCGAGCAACGGCCGATGATACTGCTTCGCCATCTTGATGAGCATGGGGCGTGTCGGCGCAACAGCGCCAGTTTCAAGCGCCGCCAGCCGCTCTTCAGCCTCTATTCCATAAGCAGCACGTATGTTGAGCTTTTTGACAGCATCCTCAGGCGTTAGGCCTGCCGTCTCACGCGCCCAGGTTAGTATTTCAGGATTGACTTCAGGCATAACTCAACTGCCTTGTCAGAATGTGTGCCGTATAGAGCATTTTACACCTTGATAGCGAAATGTGGGTTATCACCTCACCCAAACCGCGCCAGCACCTCCGCAACACCCCCGTTGATAACCCGCAGGAAGGGAAACGGAAACAGCCCCACCAGAAGCACAAACGCTGTCAGCACAGACGCCGCTAATACCTCTGTGCGTGTGGCGTCCATAGATTTCGGTGCCGCTTCGCTTAGTGCGACTGCTTGCGCTAACTCACCTCCACTGCCCTCGGATGGCTGACCGCCGACCGCTTCCTCACCATGCGCTCCCGACTCCACCTCATCCGGCAGCGGCCCCATCGGTCCAAAGAACACCTTCGCCAGCAGCCGTAGGATATACACCGCCGTTATCGCCGCGCCTATGACACCCAGTACGCCCAGCACAGGATATGTCTTGAACAGCCCCAGGAACACCAGTAACTCCGCCACGAACCCGCTCAGCCCCGGCAGTCCCAGCGAAGTCAGCCCCGCGATGGTGAAGAACACCGCCGTCACGCCCATGCGCTTTGCCAGACCGTCCAGCACCAGCATATCGCGCGTGTGCGTGCGGTCATACACCACGCCCACGACGGCAAAGAAGAGCGCAGTCATTATGCCGTGAGAGAACATCTGCAGCACCGCGCCGCTCAGCCCCAGCGGATGCAGCGTTGCGATGCCCATCACCACATACCCCATGTGGCTCACGCTCGAATACCCGATAACATACTTCAGGTCCGACTGCCCCATCGCCGAGATTGCGCCGTAGATGACATTCACCGTGCCAAGCCCGACCAGCGCAGGCATCCAGAACTCGGCGCCCTCCGGCAGTATCACCATCCCCACGCGGATGATGCCGAACGCGCCCAACTTCATCAGCACGCCCGCATGCACCATGCTCACCGCAGTCGGCGCAGCCACATGTCCGTCCGGCGACCATGTGTGAAACGGCCACAGCCCTGCCAGTATGCCAAACCCGATTGCAAGGAACGGGAAGAAGATTTTCTGAAAAGTTGGCGAGTACTCCACCACCGCAAGGCGCCTGATGTCAAAAGTGCCTAGGTCCGCCTCCACGAAGATAGCCATCAGCGCGACCCATATCAGCACGCTGCCTGCCACCAAGTACAGCGTCAGCTTCATCGCGCTGTACTCCTTCGTGCGGCTGAACTTCGGGAATTGGCTGCTGCTCCCCCACACGCCAATGAGCAGGTACATCGGCAGCACCGAAAGCTCGTAGAAGAAGAAAAAGAAGAACAGGTCGTATGAAGCGAACACCCCGAACACGCCCGCCAGCAGCAGAAAGTACAGGATGAAGAAATCCTTGTTCCACGACTTGATGGACCACGACACCAGCACACCCGTGAACATCACGATGGCCGTCAGCAGCACCATAGGCGCGGCTACGCCATCCACTCCCAGCGTCAGCGATATTCCGATGTCCCCGAACTTCCACGGACCCGGTATGCTCAGCCACCGCCATGTGCTGTCGAAGCGTGCGCCGTCCCCATCGAAGTAGTACCTCGTGAATACATAGAACGACAGCAGCAGCACTACCAAGCCGAAAGCAGTCGCCGTCCCGCGTATCGCCCCGTCTCGCGCGCTTGGCGTAGCCATAATCACCACCGCCCCAACCATCGGCAGCGCGATGAAAGCGAGAAGGATGTGCTGGTCAAAAAATGGCATGCGCTTATTTTACATGCTAGGAAGGTATTAAGGGGATAGTTTTAAACAAAGTCAGGTAGCCTTCGGAATCTCTAGCGGCAGTTGACGCTCTTCACTCCTTCATCGGCGCACCACCCACTCCGCCCCCATCCTTGCTTTCACCCACAACGCAGGTATAATCACCATAATTTACTCTAGGAGGTGAACCGCATGGTTGCCACGGAGCGGAGTGTTCCGACTAAAGACGAAGTGCTAGGATACCTGAGCGAGCGGCGCAACTGGGGGCGCTGGGGCGACAAGGGCTCGGCTGGCGCTATGAACCTCATTGACGATCAGAAGCGGCTGCAAGCGACCGGGCTGGTGGAGAAGGGACGCACCGTGTCCCTCAGCAGACCTTTCCCCGTTACCCCCAATGCCGAGAACCCGCGACCGGCGCAGCACTACATGCAGGTCTGGGAAAGGCCCGGTAACTCCGGCGCGGCGGTGGACTACTACGGCATCGTATATCACGGCACATCGACCACACATATCGACGCCCTCTGCCATGTCTGGGACGAAAATGGCATGTGGGACGGCAGAAAGCCCGAAGACACGCTCACCTTCGAGGGCGCGAACTACGGCACTGTGGACGCATGGAGCGACGGCATCCTTACGCGCGGCGTGCTCCTCGACGTCCCCAAGCATCGCGGCAAGCCGTATGTTACCGTCGAAGAGCCGGTACATGGTTGGGAGCTTGAGGACATCGCCAAGGAACAGGGCGTAGAACTCCAGCCCGGCGACGCCGTCATGGTGTATAGCGGACGTGAATTATTCTCCGCCGAGCACGACGGCATCTGGGCAAACTCCGTCTCCGGCGAGCCGCGTCCCGGCCTGCATGCCTCCTGCCTTCCCTTCGTACGCGACACCGACATGTCCCTCCTCGGTTGGGACATGATGGACGCATCGCCCAACGAGTACGACATCGGCTGGAGCGTTCACGGCGTCATATTCGCATACGGCGTGGCGCTGCTGGACAACGCGCTGCTTGAGCCGCTCGCCAACGCCTGCGCCGAAGAGGGCCGCTACGAGTTCATGATCAGCATCAACCCGCTCAACGTCATCGGCGGCACAGGCTCGCCGGTCAATCCGATAGCCGTATTCTGAACGGGGCTGATAGAATATAAAGGATGGATAGGATGGGCAGGTTTGCCCATTAGAAATATCCGTCCATCCTGCTCATCCATGTAGTAAATGAAAGGAGGTTTGCCATAACGCCAGCCGCTCGTTGACGCAGAACATATTCACCCACGTAGATAAGGGAGGCTGCCATGACCGATAACCACGAACCCCAAGCCTACCCACTGAACATTCGCGGAGACCTGTCGTCCCCTCCAAACCGAGGGCTGTGGCTCATCAAGTGGATTCTCGCCATACCGCACTTCATCGTGCTGATTGTGCTGTCGATTGTCGGCTTCGTGCTAACCATCATCGCTTTCTTTGCAATCCTGTTCACCGCCAGGTATCCCAGGGGCATCTTCAACTTCAATGTTGGGGTGTCACGCTGGTGGTGGCGTGTATCGTTCTACGCTGGCGTGCTGGGCACGGACCGTTACCCGCCGTTCAGCCTGGCGTCTGACGACGAGTATCCTTCCGACCTGTCTGTCGCGTATCCTGAGCGCCTGTCGCGTATCAAAGTGCTGTTCAAGTGGTGGCTGCTGGCAATCCCGCACTACCTAATCGTATACTCCTTCGGGGGCATGCAGGTCGCGCTTTCTATCTTTGCCGGCATCGCTCTGCTGTTCACCGGGCGATATCCCGGTGATATGCTCGGCGTCAACATGGCGTTGAATCGCTGGCAGTGGCGTGTGTCGGGCTACACCAGCCTACTCTATGACGACTACCCGCCCTTCGAGTTCGACACCTCTTCGGGCTAGACACGGGGCTGACGGCGGCTAGCAGGATGGACGGGATTTATTGACAGAAAATATCCTGTCTATCCTGTTCATCTATGCGAGTAAGTGAGGCTGCCATGACCGAAGAGCGTAGCTATCCACTGGACATCCGCGGCGAAATGTCGCCCGACCTCAGCCGCTGGCTCTGGCTAGTCAAGTGGCTGCTTGCCATGCCACACTTCATCGTGCTGATATTCCTGTCGCTCGCCGCCTTCGTCGTTTGGATAATCTCTTGGTGGGCAATTCTCTTCACCGCTCGCTACCCACGTGGCATGTTCAACTACATCGTCGGCGTCATGCGCTGGTGGTGGCGCGTCAGTTTCTACGCCCTCTATCCGTTGGCCACAGACCGCTACCCGCCGTTCAGCCTGAAGTCCAACGACGATTACCCCGCAGACCTGTATGTGGAATACCCGGAGCGCCTCTCACGAGTCAAGGTCATCTTCAAGTGGTGGCTGCTGGCTATCCCCCACTACATCGTGGTAACTTTCTTCATCGGCACCGGAGGGTTGCTGGAAAACGCCGTCATAGAAATTGCGATTGGCATCGGAGTGCTTCAGTACGGGCTTGAGAAAGGCGACGAAGCCGGCGCTGAACTCGGCAGCAGTCTCATAGAAATATGCGCAACGAACTTGTTTATCGGCATAATCTTCGCCATAGGCCTCGCGGGGACGCTTGCGACGCTTGCGATGATACGCCTGCTCTTCAAGGGAAACTACCCGCTCGACATATTCGACCTGATAATGGGTTTGGAACGCTGATCATACCGCGTATCCGGCTACGCCGCCCTGCTGTACGACGACTATCCGCCCTTCCGCTTCAAGCCGTGAACCGCTTTGACCGCCGCTCGCAATCTGCGCTAGACTGGATGCATCCCTGACTGGCATACAGCGGAAAGCGAGGAATGTCATGGCGTCTCAGGTATCTCACATAGACAAGGAAAAGGTAGCCGACCTCATCAGGAACGTCCTGGAGGAGCGCTACAAGGACGAGTTCGTGTTCGATCCCATCGTGGTAGCCCCCAGAGTTGACCCCGATGGCAACGGCTACCTCAGCGCTTACATCGTGTTCGACGGCGACTTCTACAGCCTGGACAGGAAGTTCAGATTTAAGCTGCTCACGATGTTAGAGCCACAGCTTATGGAACTGGGCGTCAACCATGTCATGGGCTTGTCATTCGTGGAAAAGAGCGAATGGGAAGAAGTCCACGAGGGACACGACTACCGTGAATCCGTCCTACTTAGTTGATATTGCGCGCACGCTGGCGACAGGCGCAGTCAGCGGCAGCCGCGGGCGTCCGCGCCAAACCGACCTGTGCCGCGCCGTAAGCGCAGCCTACTACGCGATGTTCCATGCACTCGCCAACAGCAACGCCGATACGCTCGTGGGCAATTCCAACAGGAGGCGTCAGTCGTGGCGACAGACCTACCGCGCCCTAGAACATGGTGAGGTTCGACGACGTTGCAGCAACCTTGAGCAGATGCGCGCCTTTCCGTTGGAAATACAGGAGTTCGGAAAGAATTTCGTTGCCATGCAGCGGCTTCGCCACACTGCCGATTACGACCCCGACGCACAATTTACCCGCTTCCAAGTTCTCGACCTCACCATATTGGTCGAAGATTCTATCGCGGCATTGGATAGCGCAGAGCGCGAAGCCAAGCACTCATTCGCCATATACATCCTACTCCGCCAACGAAACGCCTAGCACACGAAATAAAACCGCCTGAACATCTTTCCAGTGAACCGCTTCACCTTCCACATAACCCCCACCGCGCCCTACGACTTCGACCTCACCGTCGGCAGCATGACCTACTTTCAGGCCCGTCACGCCGCCGATATGTTTGAGGGCGGCATCCTGCGCCGCGTCTTGCCCCTAAACGATAAGCCCGCGCTCATATCCGTGCGCTCCGTCGGCAGCGTTGACGCGCCACGTCTGTCCGTCGAAGTAAGCGGCGAAGACCTGACATCAGCCGATATCGACGAGGCGCAGCGCAGCGCGCGCCGAATGCTCGCCACCGACGCCGACATAGCCGCCTTCTACGCAATGGCGCTCGACGACCCGCATCTCGTCCCGCTCGTGCGCAACATGCACGGGCTGCGACCGACCTGCGCGCCCACCGCGTATGAGGCGCTGGTGCTGGCAATACTTGGACAGCAGATAAGCACGCATGTGGCGCGGATGCTGCGCAACCTGATTATTGAGACATACGGCGACCGCATCACGATCGACGGCGAGACGCTGCACTCGTTCCCGCGAGCGGAGACACTCGCAGATGCCGGGCCCGACGGACTGCGAGCGATTAAGTTCAGCATGCGCAAGGCGGAGTACATCACGGGCATATCTCAGCAGATAGTGTCTGGCGAACTGTCATTGGAGGCAATGCGCGATCTGCCCGACGACGAGATTGTCAGCGGCCTGCTTGCACTGCGCGGCGTGGGCCCGTGGACGGCGCACTGGATGCTAATGCGCGCATTCGGACGACTGGACGGCTTCCCGCAAGGCGATCTCGCGCTGCAGCGCATGATGGGCATCCTCGTAGGTGACGGCGCGCCCATGCCGCCGGACGAAGCCCTCGCCTACTCCGAACGCTGGTCACCATGGCGCAGCTGGGTGACCACCTACATGTTCGGCGCAGGACGCACAGGCCGCTTTGCCGAGATTGTCGCAGGCAAGTAAAATATCCTCGCACATCCGCGACAAGCTAACGAAAAGAAAGCGAGAGATCACATGACCGACATCCAACAGGCGGCAGAGTATCAGGCGGCGCGGCACCGCGAGCGCAAGCCGCTCGACCTCATGCTGCAACCCTTCGCCCCGCAGACGATGGCCGAGGCGTACGCAGTGCAGGCTGGAATGGTGAGCATGCTCGCGGAGACGCGCGGACCGGCGGCAGGATACAAGATCGCATACACCAGCGCTGTAATGCGCGAGCGAACAGGCGTGGGCCAGCCCTGCTACGGGCGCATCCCAGCGAGCTCGGTGTACAACACCCCGGCGACCGTGGACAGCAGCGGCTATGGCGGCATCGGCATCGAATGCGAGGTCGCCGTCAAGCTCGGCGCGGACCTGCCCACATCCGGTGCGCCCTACAACCGCGACAGCATCGCGGAATATATCGAGTGGCTGGCGGCTTCGTTCGAGCTTGTGGACAGGAGGGATGCGCCATCGCTGGATGGGCAGATGCCGGAGATTTGCAGCATCGTGACGAACATCAGCAACGGCGGTGCGCTGCTCGGCGAGCCGATTGCGGACTGGCGGAGCATCGACCTCACAGCATCGCGCGGCACGATGAGCATCAACGGCGAGATTGTTGGCGAGGGCGTCGGATCGGATGTAATGGGGCATCCGCTGGAGCCGCTGGTATGGCTTGCCAACACGCTCGCGGCAGACGGCATATCCATGGAAAAGGGCGCGCTGGTGCTAACGGGGAGCTTCGCGCCACCGGTCATGATGAAGCCCGGCGACGAAGCCGCAGTTCACATCGACGGTCTCGGCGAGGCGCTGCTCAGTGTGCAATAATGGATGAAGGTGAGAATCCTCAACATCCTGTACATCGATGTCAATGACTAGGAGAAATTAGGCTTGGATAACCGAAAGAGACTTTGGATTATGCTCGGCGCGGGCGCTGTGGCGGTGGTGATTGCGGTCGCCGTGATCGTTGTGTTTGCGCTGAACCTGACGGACGGCTCGGGCACGACCGCCGCGGTCGCTGAGGAACTTCCCGCATACGCCCACATCATCGGGGAGGCGGATGCGCCGGTGACGGTCGTGGAGTTCGGGGACTTCCAGTGAGTGCATTGCCGCGATTTCGCCCTCGGGCCAGGGCGACAGATAAAGAACGACTATGTGGATGACGGCAGGGTGCGGTTCGTGTACCGGCATCTGGCATTTTTGGGTCAGGAATCGGTGTGGGCGGCGGAGGCGGCGGAGTGCGCGGGCGACCAGGGCAAGTTCTGGGAGTACCACGACATGCTGTACGAGAGATGGGCGGGCACGAATGTTGGCGGGTATAGCTACAACAACCTGCTTGGGTTCGCGCAGATACTTGAGCTGGATTCGGATGGGTTTGCGGCCTGCCTGAACGATCGCAAGTATGTTGACCGAGTGCGGACCGAGAGCGAGTACGCGGACGACAACGGCATTACATCCACGCCCTGGGTGCTCATCAACGGGGAGCGGGTGCGGGGCGTGGAGTATGGCATATTCCGGGACGCGATCGAGACGGCGCTTGCCGCGGCGCAATGACGCTTAACGCCCGTGTAATATGCTGGTCGGCGGCGGCTGTGCTGAGCCTGGCGGGGCTGGGGCTGGCGACCTACCTGAGCGTTATTCACCTTAGTGGGGCGGACCTGGCATGCGGGGTGAGCGGGGGGTGCGGGGCGGTTACGACTAGCGAGTACTCGCGGTTCCTGGGCATGCCGGTGGCGTTGCTGGGCGTTGGCGCGTATGCGGCCCTGCTGCTGGGCAGCCTTGCGGCGCTTGGCGTTCCGGAGCCGCCGGCGATTCTGCGCTGGGCGCTGGCGGGCGTTGCGATTGCGGGCTTCGCGTTCTCCGCGTACTTGACGGGGACGCAGGCGTTTCTTATCGGCTCATACTGCGTGTATTGCCTGACGTCGGCGTCGTTGATGACGGCGATTATGGCGCTGACGCTGGTGGCGGCGGTGAGGAGCCGGTCAGTCCATCAGTAGTTCAGCCTGTCGGACGGGCTAACAGGATGGATTTGGATATTTCACCCCCATCCTAACCTTCCCCCATCAAGGGGGAAGGGACTTTTTTTCTTGTCATTCCGAGTGCAGCGAGGAAGCTGAAATCTATGCTGCCCTGCGGTGCACATATTTTAGCAACTGTGTTGAAATAGGTTTGGATTATCAATGGGTATTGGGGCTTATGGAGCGCTGGGCATCCCAGGATGCTCGATCCCTCAGCATTGCGTTGAGTATGATCAGCAACTTTCGCATACAGGCCACCAGCGCAACCTTGCCGCTCTTTCCGGCTGCCCTCAGCCGCTCGTAGAAGTCTCTTATCACGGGGTTATGCCTTCTTGCGCTCATCGCCGCCATATACAACGCACTCCTCACTTGCGCTCGCCCTCCCCAAGTGCTTCGCCTTCCCCTGTATGCTCCACTGTCCCTGTTGAGCGGAGCCACTCCCACCAGCGCGGCTATCTGCTTTCCTTTGAGCTTGCCCAGCTCAGGCAGCGCACCCAGAAGTGTGAAGCAGGAGACAGATCCTATGCCGGGAACTTCCCTGAGTAGCCGCGCTTTCTCCAGCCAGAGCGGACTTTCCTTGATGAGCTTCTCTATCTCTCGGTCTATGTCCTCTATCTCCTGATTGAGGAAGTCTATGTGCTTTCGGATGCGCTGACGCACGGCGGCTGCGGCTCGCGCAAGACGGTTGGATTCTGCGGTTCTTATGTCTATGAGCTGCCGCCTGCGGGTCATAAGCGCTCTAAGATGCTGTTCCTGAGCGTCCGGCAACGTGCGCGGCTCAGGTCTCAGTGCAGAGCCGAAGCGCGCTATCACTTCGGCGTCTATCGCATCCGTCTTGGCGAGCCTGCCCAATGAGCGCGCGAAGTCCCTTATCTGCCTGGGGTTCATCACCACAGTGGGTATCCCCGAAAGCGCGCACTCTGCGGCAAGCGCAGATTCAAGACCGCCTGTTGCTTCCATCACTATCAGGCTCGCTTCCATCTCCTTCGCAAGCTCCACCAATTCACCTATGCCCGAAGCGTCGTTTGCGAACCGCTGCGCTCGGTCTTCGGGCAGAATGTGAATGTCGAGAGACTTGCCGCTAATGTCGATTCCGATTACGATGTCTGTGCTCATAGTGTCCCTATCTTGCAGGTGCGGATTTGGTTGACCCTGGCAACTGTTCGGGCTTTGATGAGCTCGGGTGCGGCGGCGATTGCTAAAACACGGTCTCTCTGGACCAAGATTCTTACGGCCTGCCGCACCCCTCAACTCCCGCACTGTATCACTTTCCCATCACACAAGATTCTTCACTCCGCTACGCTACGTTCAGAATGACAGGGGGATGAAGGCGCTGCATTCAGAATGACAGGGAAAGGGGCGCTGCGTTCGGAATGACAGAGTGAGCGTGCGCTGTGTTCAGAATGGCAGGATGGAAAGGATTTATCACCCCCATCCTAACCCCCGCCTTCGCTGGGGGCAGGCTCTTCTCCCATCAAGGGGGAAGGGACTTTTTTCTTGCCCTCACCAGTGCCCTCTCCATGGGGGAGAGGGGCGTCTTGACTAGGGGCTGCGGATGGCGGGGGCGCGGAGCTTTTCGGCGGGTGGGGCGCAGATGACGGACATGCCGTTGGGGGCTGCGTCGGCTATCCGCATCTCAGGGTCGGGGTAGCCTGTTGGGGCAATCGGTGGCGGCGGTTCTTCGTCGAACTCTGCCTGTTCCTCTTTGTCGAATGGTCGGTTGTTGGGCTGTAAGTTCGGGTCGGGTGCGACGTATGGTTGGAGGTCTCCGGCGACTTTCCTGCCGATGAACTTTGCCTTGGCGCGGAGGGCGGCCCGGTGGTCGCCGCTTGCCATCGCTTCCTGGAACTCCTTGATAATGGCTTTGTCTTGTTCATTGGCGGTGGTTGCCTTGTTCGGGAGCGGGCTTTGCGCGGGGATCTTCACCCCCATCCCATCGGCAAGCTCAGGGCAGGCTCCAGCCTTGCCCCGTCGAGGGGGAAGGGGGTCTTTGAGAATGTCCGCACTGCCCTCACCCCAAGCCTCTCCGTGAGGGAGAGGGAGCTTTGTGGCAGGAGTGGCGGCTTGGTGGTCTTCTAGATTCCTGCTTTCGGAGGAATGGCGAGAAGATGGGACGGCCTCTTGGAAACGAAGAGGCTTTGAGTTGACGTCTCGGTCTTCTTCTTCTCTGATCTCTTTGGCTATGGCTTCGTAGTCGGTGTCGTCGTACTGGTCGTAGTCGTCGATGGAGGTTGAGAGACCGGCCTGGGTCTTCTTCTGGCCTACGGACAGACGAGTGCTTTCCTTGTCGCGCCAGTAGGCTTGGAGGAGCTCAGGCTTGATAGCGTCGTAGTTGGTATCCCAGCCTCGGCGCAGGAGTTCCTGTGCTGCTGACATACGGTGATGGATGGTGAACTCTTCTTCAGGATCGGGGTCAGACATTACTTCCAAGAGGAAGCGGACCGTGTCGGTGCCGCGCTCGCTGTATTCGCGCATTCGCCTGGCGAGGTCGGTGTGCAGGGTGTCGTAGGCGTTTGCTTCGTCGGTGGTGTCTGACTGCTTGCGGCGTGAGCCGAGGTCTCCGAAGCCTCGGCGCAGGAGTTCTCTTGCTGCTGCCATGCGGTCTGCGGGCTTGATGCGGAACTTCTTTGGTGTGAAGGGCCTGTCCTTGCCGGTCATGATGTGAATGAGAAACTCTACGAGGGTGTGACCTTCGGCGGTCTCGTGGCGTATGAGGTGGGCAATTTCGTAGTTGATGATGTCGAGGTGGGTGACTGGCTTTGCAATCTCATTTCCCCTCACCCTAGCCCTCTCCCCTGGGGAGAGGGGACTTTGAACGGGGGTTTCGTCGCCGCCCTGCCCCTCCGGATTCCCGCCTGCGCGGGAAAGACGGTCAGAGGTGGTTTCGCAGTTGGTGTCGGGGAAGCCGTACTTGATCAGGTGCTTTGTTGCTTCCATTCGGTGGCAGACTTTGACGCCGGGTGTTTCGCCTTGCATTGTGTTGACAAGGAATTGTGCGATGGCGTGTCCATCCTTGGTTAGGCTGACTATGTTCTGTTGTAGCTTGTTCGGAATGCACATATTAGCCATCAGGTTTCAGGTGGCTTGCCCTTCGACAGGCTCGCCACTCATCTATTAAATCTTATGTTCTATTATGGGGACAGGTGTTTGAGTTGTCAAGGGGGAATTCTGACATCGATGGACAGGATGGGTAGGATGCCGGGGGTGCAAAGAGTTTAGGAAGAATTGTTGGCTGGCGGGTGCAAAAGGGTGTGTGGTGCAGGATGCCGTTTTCGTATTTGCTCAGTGCTGGTAACGGAGGTGCGAAAAAGGTTCCTATAGCAAGAATCCCGTCAGGTCGTTTCTCGTGGTGAGAGAATGTGCCGTCATAGGCAAAAAAAGGAAAGCCCTCGTCAGATTGACTGACGAAGGCTTTCCTAGACTGCTTGGTGCAGTATGACTTGGTTTCTTATCTAAGGCGTATTGGCGACCTGCTGAGAAACTAAGTAGCGGATGAGATTGGTAAGCGGAACAGCATCGCCATCATCAGCTGCTTTCAGAGCCGGAACATAATGCGTGGTTCGCATCGGTTCTTGCCTTAGCATTTCGGGAAGGATATTATTGCCGCGTAGCAACCCACCCGATTTTACGCATAGAATAAAGTAGCACACGGCCCTAGCTGTACGCCCGTTCCCGTTCACGAAGGGATGAATGTAGTTGATCCTCCACAACGCATAGGCCGCCAACACGAATGGGTCGGTGGACTCCCACTTCCAACTGAGTTCATTCACCATATCATCCATCAAAGGCTCAACACGGTAATAGGCAGGCGGTTCATGCGAGCCTACAACTACACCGTGGGAACGATATTGACCTGCTTCATGGTGGAGGCCAACGATTGCGTGGAAATTGAGAGCTTTGATGAGAGACTCCGACAGCAACGGCTTCTGAAGCGCAATAGCGGCATTGACCACCGAAGACAAAAAATCATAGTGCCTTTGCAAATTGTCGGATGACATACCGCGATAGATAGGGTTTTGCTCATCTCTCACCAACTCAAATATGTCCATCAAGTTTACCCGTGGCGCCTATCGTACCATTCCTCAATCTCTGCGCGGTCCGTACCATCAGGCATCCCACTCATGATGGCGGAAATCATCTGCGCCCGTCTCATCTCCCTTGGCATGTCCTCCAGTGAAGAATAGACTGACCTACGAACAATTTCTTCAAGGTCGTCTGGCACGGTCAGGTCGTCGTGTAGGGTCTCGACGTTTTCCATCGCTGACTTCACTTCATTCGCTGATGCTCTTGCCATTCGCTAACCTCCTTTACAAATACAAAAACTCAAGACATTCCCAACTCACAATCATCAGTATCTTGAGTTAGGATGTCTTGAGCACTGGGGTAGTCCTCCGACATCCTAACTAGAAAAACTGCCCATGTCAAGTACATATGTTGCGATTTAGTAACCATTATCACCTTGCGTATTACGAATTACGTAACACTACCCGTCATAGAAGTGGTACACATACCACGTGTGTCGCAGAACCGGCCCGTCAGGCATGTAATCATATTCGCGTCTATGTCCCTGCGCGTACAGACCCACAGAGCTGACTGCGTCTTCCCACTCCATTGGCCCATACATAACCCGAAAGTTCCTGAACTTCGGCCAGTCGTCCGGCATCTTCGCCAATCGCTCCTCTGGGTCTTTCGTCAGGCCGACTCGGCAACGGGCTTCCTTTGCTATCTCTGCACTGGCCACGGTAGTTTGACCATTGCAAATCCCCTCTAGGGCCTAATGCAAGATTCTTAACCGGCGGAGCCTCAGTCCTCTATTTCTTGGTAGGCCGGGGACATTGGCTTGTAATTGCGATTACTTGGACAAAAACGGTCCTTTTTCTATCCCGTTCAGGGCAGGAGAGATTTCTGGTAAGTTGTCGTTTCCGCGGGAAAAGAAATTCTCCCTGCTCTTGTGGGGAGCAGAGAGAACGCTTTGCAGAGACCTGCCAGCCGTAGCCGTTAGCGGCAGAGCATGGCAAGGTTTGAGGTATTATTTGACACATCAGTTCTGTTGGATGTAGAATCCTGTTCGGCATCAATCTTGCCTGATTACGACTTTGACACTGAAGAGGACGAAGGGAGGCGGCTATGGCTATACTCAAGGGATGCGCGCGGTGCGGCGGGGATATTCTGACGGGGGACGCGAGGAATGTTCGGTGCTTGCAGTGCGGGCACAGGCCGGATTTGCCGATTGCGGAGCTTAGGCGGCGGGGGAGGCGGTCGAAGAGCGGCGGGATTTCGCGGCCTGTCGATCTGGGCGCGATATTGGCGGCGCTGGATGTGCCGGCGGATGCGGCGGAGGGTTTTGTGAACGCCATGGAGGATGCAGTGGATGGGGATAATGCGGCTGCGGGGGCGGCGTGTCCTCGCTGCGACGTCAGGGATTCGATTGCGCTGGAGAAGCTGCGCCCGCACTTCAACACCTGCTTTCGGTGCAGGCTATGCGGGCATATATTTAGTCCTGGGGGCAGTCCGGCGGGTTTCCGGGAGGCGAGTTAGGTTCTGCTGATATTTTGAAGTTGTCTCTCATAATTTCTGTCATTTCGAGGGAGGCGAGAAGCGTGAGAATCGAAGAATGGCGCGCGTGCAACGATTTCAGATTCTTCACTCCGCTGCGCTTCGTTCAGAATGACAGAATAAGAGAGGTTTGGTTTCGACGCTCAGAATTGCAGTAGCGGGCGGCGTTGACCTTTCAGGGTAGGCGGCGGCGGCGGGGCCAGTCCTGCTCATCTTCTTGTTCGCGCCTGCGCTTCATGGTGGTGTGGGTGCGGTAGGCGGCGAAGATGGCGTAGGCGATTACCAGCACGATGAGAAGGACTAGGAGCGGGTTCATTGGCGGGTTTCCTTTTGGTGGGATTGCTTGGCGGGGCGTTTCGAGCAGGCTTCTCTTTAGGTGACTGCCGACTTGTCACCCCCATCCCCTGCCTTCGCAGGGGCAGGCTCTAACCTTCCCCCATCAAGGGGGAAGGGACTTTATCTTCTAATCGTCTAGGCTATTCGCCGGTGAGGTCGGCGAGCTGGGGCATGACCTCGGTTGCCATGAGGGTCATGGCTTTTTCGTATGCTTCGCGGTTTTCGGAGTGGTCGAATGTGAGCCATAGGAGCGTGCCGAAGCCGCCGACCATCTCGTACATGTCCCTGAGCTTGCGTGCGACGGTGTCGGGGGAGCCGACGATCCAGAGGTTGTCCACTAGGTATTCGAGGGTGACATCTTCGTTGGGGATGTCTTCGGAGTGCTTCATGTAGTTGATGAAGGGGTATGCGCCGAAGGAGAAGAGGGGGTGGAGGTAGTCGCGCCATGCCCTGCCGAGCATGCCGTTGAGTGCGCCTTCGCGTGCTTCCTCGTCGGTGTCGGCGACCCAGACGTCGCGGACGATGCGCCATTCGCTGCGGCTTGGCGGAGTCTTGCCTGCTCTTGCCGCGCCCTCTTCGACGGCGTCCCAGTGGCTGGCGACATAGATGGCGTTGAGGCCGAGGCTCATGGGGATGTATCCGCGCTCGCCGACTATCTTGAGGGTTTCGGAGTTGGGGCTTGCGCCTGCGACGCCGATGGGCGGGTGCGGCTGCTGCAAGGGGCGCAGGAAGGTTCTGAGGCTGGCATACGCGTGATCCTCAGGATTGGGGATGTGGACGTTCCAGAACTTGCCCTCGTAGTCGAAGCTGCCGTCGATGTTGCCCCAGATTCCGAGGATGATTTCGAGTGCCTCGCGGGTGCGGGCGTGGTGCTCGCCTTCCTCGAAGTTGACGTCGAAGAGCTCGTGGTCGGAGAGCAGGCCGCCGGAGCCGATGCCAAACATGTAGCGACCCTGCGCGAGGTGGTCGAGGTATGCGACGCGGTGGGCGAGCTCGACGGGGTTGTGGAAGGGGAGGAGGTGCGCGCCGGTGCCGAGCTTGATGTTCGTGGTGCGCATGAGCGCCTGGGCGATGAGCAGGTCGGGCGCGGGAACGGGCTCCCAGGGCGCGGTGAAGTGCTCGCCGATCCATGCCTCGCTGAAGCCGAGGTTGTCGGCGAGTTCCAGGCATTCGAGGTCCCACTGATGGGCGTCCCATGTGGAGCGCTCGGGCGGGTGAGAGGGCATCAGGAACAGACCGGCTTTCATGGGGGATCTCCTATCTACTTGAGGGCTTTCGCTTCAGGTCTTTTCGGATCTATCTGCTGGTGGCGCGATTATATCGGGTGGGCGTGGGCATGTCCAAGTGCGGCGTGGTTCGGCAGGCTCGCCACGAACGGGGTCTGCGATTTCCGTTGTGCGGATACAGCGCAGGGGCTTACAATTGAGTTTACATTTTATGATACTTTCCCCGCCTGCTCTCGCCCGCAACATATCCAAGAGCCGTCATTACAAGTGGTGGGTGTTCCTTGCGCTCGCCATTGGCACGTTCACATCGGTTGCTGACTTCGGCAGCCTGAATGTGACGATGCCGACCATCGCGGGGCACTTCGGGACGGACCTTCCTACGGCGCAGTGGGTGCTGATAGGGTACGCGCTCGCCATAAGTGCGCTGCTGCTGCCGATGGGCAGGCTGTCGGACATCATCGGGCGCAAGCGAGTCTATGTCACCGGCTTCGTCATCTTCGCCGTGGGCGGGCTGTTCGCAAGCACATCGGACAGCATTCTGACGCTCATCGCGTTCAAGGTATTGCAGGGCGTGGGCGCGAGCATGACGCAGGGCACAGGGATGGCGATGGTGCTGGCGTCGTTTCCGAGAGAGGAGCGCGGCAAGGCGATAGGGTCGTTCATCACGGTGGTGGGGTCGGGGAATGTGGCGGGGCCTGCGCTCGGCGGATTCATCGCGGGGACGCTGGGCTGGCAGTGGGTCTTCTACTTTGGGGTGATACTGTCGCTGTTCGCGATTGCGTCTGTATTGGTGGTGCTGGACGGACGGATATACTCGCGGCGTGGGAGCGGCAGCGCGTCGTTCGACTGGCTGGGGGCTGCGCTGTCAACGGCTTCGCTGGTTACCTTCCTGCTGGTAATGACGAGCGGGCCTCGGCTGGGCTGGCTGTACCCGCCCGTGATTGGTGGGATCTTCGCGCTGGTGGCGTTCGTGGCATCGTTCATCTGGTGGGAGCTGCGCTGCGAGACGCCGATGATGGACCTGCGGCTGTTCAAGTCGCGCATCGTGTCGCTGGGAGTGGCGGCGCAGTTCATATCGTTCATCGGCAACTCTTCAGTGCGCTTCCTGCTGCCGTTCTACATGCAGGCGGCTTTGGGATTTTCGCCGCAACAGATCGGGCTTATCTTCGTGCCAAGCTCGATTGCGATGATAGTGACGGGGCCACTCAGCGGGAGGCTGTCGGACCGCTTCGGCTATCGGTGGTTCACTGTGGGCGGACTGATGCTGTCGGTGTGTGGGCTGCTGCTGCTGTCCACGCTGACCACGGAGTCGTCGGTGTGGATTGTCGCGATTGGGATGCTGCTGCAGACGAGCGGAACGGGGACTTTCTACCCGCCGAACAACTCTTCGATCATGCAGCAGGTGCCTGAGAGCCGATACGGGGTGATGTCGGGGTTCATCAATCTGGTGCGGAACTCTGCGAACATCACGGGTACGGCGGTGGCGACTGCCATCGTGGCGGCCGTGATGGTGTCGATGGGCTACCTGCCGAACCTGTCGTCGATTGCGGAGACGGGGGATACCGGGCTGCTGACGGCGTTCGTGACGGGGCTGCGGACGGTGTACATCGTCATCGCGGGGCTGGTGGTCGTGGGAGTGGTATTCTCGTTCATAAGGCCGGCGTCCAGCCAAGTGGAAGCCGAAGACGCGGTGAAGCAGACAGTGGCGCGATAATGGCAGCTGGACGCGGCACGGTTGGCAAGACTCCCATTGTCCGTATCAAGGAAAGGGACAGCAATCAGGTCAAAACTGCAGTCGTAGCTTCTAACGACAAAGGAACTTTGCAGGGTTTCGTTACAGACAACACAAGCGCACATGCGACTGTGTATACAAACTAGACAAGAGCGTACGCGAACCTACATCGTAGGCATGAAGTCGTTAAGCATAGTGTCGGAGAGTATGTCCGCGACCGGCTCATACAAACGACATTGAAAACCACTGAGCTACGCAAGCGAGGCTATATCAGTGCGTATCACCTAAATGAGTCCTAAGCACCTTCACCGCTATGCTTCCGAGTTTGAGGGACGTCACAACATGCGTCCGATGGATACGATTGACCAGATACATTCCACTATTCACAGCATGAACGGTAAGGAACTCAAAATCAAGGATCTGATGACGAACTAGCCAGTATAGAAAAAGCCCTGACATTGTGTGTCAGGGCTTTTTGGTTCTGTTGCGTTTTCAGGGTTGCTCCTTCGGTGGCGTACTACAGGCAACCGATGGCTAGAAATTCCCATCATCTTCTTTTGTCCACCGGCCCGACAACTGCTTTCATGACATTCTCAAACGAGTCGGGAATACCTTGTAACCGAGTGTCCTATTTCGATGGACGCCCGACCAGACGCTTATTCTTTGTAGCCATAACTACCCTGACACCTAATCCTTCTCAAGTAATTCGCGCATCTTTAGAGGCAACTGCAATTCCCCTGAGTCTATGGCTTTCTTAATAGCTGAATTATTCTTGAGCGCACTCAACAAATCGTTGGTTGCTGTTTCATATCCCGTCTTAAGAGCTTTTTCTCTTTCTCTTTTGACTTTCGACGGCCAATCAAATAGAACCATACCAAACCTCCATCCCGCTAAAACCATCATTGAAAGGACTGCGGAAGAAACTCCTAATATCCCAACATTCAAAATCAATTCGCCGATGACTTCAACCCATCCCTTATCCCAAGGCACTATCTTCCAAGTATAGAAAATAGTTTCAACTAACCATATACAGGGGAACAGAATGGAATATATTTTCAGGTCATCTTTCGATATGCTCCAAATTGATTCACGACCACCACGCTCCGACACAAGATAGTTGTCCTTACCAATGTTTAGTCATCATTACACTGCGATAAGCCTTTAATTCGATAACTTGATATCATGGTAGCAAACATGTTGTCAAGTTGCATACATCCATTCATTTGCTGCCTTTCTGGGGTAAGATTATCAATAATTCCCTATGGATTCGTCTCGCCCAGAGATATCGAGATACACAGCGAAGATAGGGCTCATACAATAAGCGAGACGCTTGGCCCCAATACTTGGCTTTGATATGGGATGACAGCCATGACTATGACCGCGTAGGAAGTGAAACTGCTGACTGCTGATGACTTGCTACGGCTGTACAGCAAAGGGGTTCGCGGCGAACTTATCCGAGGGGTGCTTTGCAAGACAACGGCTGCAGGCGGAGAACACGGCGAGACTGTGGTGAATCTGGTTACTGAACTGCGAAACTTCGTAAAGCCGCGACGACTGGGTGGATTGGCGGCTTCGGACTCCGGGGTGTTGTTGGAGCGGTCGCCTGATACGGTGAGAGAGCCTGACATAGTGTTTTTCTCTGCAGAGAAGATACCGCCCGGTGAAAGAGTCACGGGATATTACGAAGAGATTCCGGACCTTGTGGTGGATGTGGCATCACCTAGCGACAGCGTGCGAGAAATGAACGACGGCACGCGGTTGGTGTGGGTGCTCCATCCGAACACGCGCAGAGTGGATGTGCATCCGCTGGGCGGAACTGTGGCTATGCTGACCAATGAGGACACTTTGAACGGCGGTGATGTGCTGCCGGGCTTTGAGTGCAGTCTATCCGATATATTTGATGCAGGGTAGGCTGGCCCTTACATCCGCCGCATCCTGCCGTAGAAGGCGAAGATGGCGGCTCCGACGAGCGCGAGCGCGATGCCGTTGGCGCTCAATGCTATTCCCACCCCTGCAGCCTTCAAAATTGCACCCACCTGCAAGTTGCCGATCGGCGCGGTGCCGATGCCCACTATCCACGCGCCCATCGCGCGCCCGCGCTGCTCGTTGGGCACGATGTTCTGCATCATGCTCTGCGAGAAGATATCGGACATCGCCATCGCGCCGCCAACGATTCCCGTCGCCAGGAGCGCGATCACAAACGCGGGGGACTGTCCGAGAATCAAGCTGGCGGACTCACCTGACGTGCCCCCTCCGGGCAAGAAAGTGGCGACTACAGGAGACTGCCCCAACAGCACAAGCGCCGCGCCAAAGACTAACAGGTTGAGCAGCAGCAACGCGCCCCTGCGCCCCACCTCACCGAATAGCGAGAGCAGCAATATCGCCACCACCGCGCCGCCGCTGCGAAAGCCGTTCAGCCAGCCAAGACCCTCCGCGCCCACATTCAGGACATCACGAGCGAGGCTCGGTAACGTCGCTCCGCTTGAAAAGCCCAGCGTCTCGGTAGCTGCGACGATAATCACCAGTGTCAGCAGTGGGGTGTTGCGCCGAAGCTCGCCGCCGAACTCCCGCAGGTTCTCCATTATCGGCTGGCGGGAGCGAGCAGCGGCCTGACCGGGAGAGCGTATGAAACTCAGCAGGAGCGTGGATACTATGTAGCCACTGGCGAGCATCCAGTACGCCATGTGCGCGCCTGGGCCGTCTATGAGATAACCTGCCGCAACCGCTCCAACGAGCCCGCCCAGCCGCATACCCAGCCCAACATAAGCCAGACCGGTTAGAAGATTTTCTCGCCCCACGACGTCGAAGGCAAAGCTCTGGCGCGCCGCCTGGTGTATGGCGCTCAGGCAGCCACCTACAACCGCGAATGCCAGCAGGTGCCAAACCTGGAGCATCTCAAGGTAAAGGAGCGCGCCGATACCCACCATCAGGAGCGCCATGACCATGTTCAGAGAGCGTATGAGCAGTCGGCGGTCAACCATGTCGGCGATTGTGCCCGCAGGAATGCCGAGGAAGAAGAGCGGCGCCATTCGGAGCGCGAGCGACACGCCGACCATGAAGGGGTTGTCGGTGAGGTCAAGAATCAGCCAGCTGAGGGCAACCTGCTCGCCCATGTGTCCGATGGCGTCGAAGAAGGACGCGGACATCAGCACACGCAGGTCGCGGTTGCGCAGGGCGGGCGGGGTACGAAACCTGTTCCTCAGAAATCTCGCGGGGTTGGAGCCAGAATGGGGAAGCCTCGGTGATTGCACAGTGGCGCTATTATGCACTCAAACGGGGTGATGCACAATGCAGGGGTGGTTCGGCGCCAGAATAGTTGTGGTATGATTTGGCATGAGGAAGTGTTTTGCGGAGCGTAAGTATTCTTGGCAATGAATGAACGAGGCGACCGTAGTGCCGTGCAGGAGGCCATGGCGCTATTCCCGGAAGGATGGCGGACTGCTTATCTTGTGATTTTGGGGATGCTGCTGGGAGTGGGGCTTGGTATAGCGGCGTTAGAGGAATTCCTGTGGCATGGTAAGATTGAATTTGTAGTGAGGATTCTGGCGGTGGCAGGACATGGCGGCGGGGTTACGCCTGTCTCGGTTCTGCTAGCGGTCTTTCTTACGGAGGCTTGGCGAATTATGGCGCTTTTTTCTGAGAAATTAAGGGACAGGATTCGGAATCAAGGGCGTGCCGCTGAGCGCGTCGAGGTGAATTCCAGATGGCGGAATTGGTTTGACCGCTACGAAGAGGCGCGTAAGAAGGGTGAGCCATTCGACGAGCCGCCGCCAGACAAAGGGTAAGCCGGAAAACAGGGCACGGAGGCAGGGTTGCGCCTGTCTCGGTTCTGCTGGCGGTATTTCTTACGGAGGCTTGGCGAAGTATGGCACTCTTATCCGAGAAATTAAGGGACAGGATTCGGGATCAAGGGCGTGCCGCTGAGCGCGTCGAGGTGAATTCCAGATGGCGGAATTGGTTCGACCGCTACGAAGAGGCGCGCAGGAAGGGCGTGCCTTTCAACGAGCCGCCGCCGGACGTGCGGTAAGCTAAGTCGCGGATCCGTCACAACCCCACTGATCTTACTCGCACGCATAGGGTATCTGAAGTCAGTCCACTTTCTCCAATGGCGCCATGCCGAGCAGTAGGCGCTTGACGCCTGCGCCGTCTTTGAAGGCGACCGTAATCTCGAAGTCGTTGCCGGTGGGCTTGCTCTCCGTGACGATGCCTTCTCCAAAGACCTTGTGCATTACTTTGTCTCCGGTTGCCAGATGGGGGGAGGCTGCCATCTGACCACTCCCGCCTGCAGATGCCGCTCCTTGACGGCTGGGACGCTGGCCGGGGACATTTGGGGCGCGGCCGCTTCTACGCGTTGGGATTCCGCCGGGTGAACGCAGCCCTGAAGGAGAAGGCGTTACGGACTGGGTGCGACCTGCGCGATCGCTGCGCCTGGTGTCCGGCTTTGGCGGCGTATCTGCACTTGGACCGCCGCGTCTGACTGCCGAACGCTGACTGCTTGTACTTGGGCGCCTGGGCTGCGCGGGCGCGGTGAGTAGTTCCTGCGGGATGTCCAGCAGGAAGCGCGATGGTGTGCCCGGCTCGGAGCCGCCACGGAAGCCACGCCTGAACGCGCGCAGCAGATACAGACGCTCTTTGGCGCGGGTAACGCCGACATAGCAGAGGCGGCGCTCTTCCTCCAATTGCGTGGGGTCGTCCACCGAGCGCGAGTGCGGGAGCAGTCCTTCTTCCATGCCGACCATGAAGACGACGGGGAACTCCAAGCCTTTCGCCTGATGTAGGGTGATGAGCGTTATGGCGTCTGCCCTGTCCTCCATGCTGTCCACATCGGCGACGAGGCTGACGCTCTCAAGGAACGCGGTGAGCGCCTCCGTTCTGCCGAAGTGCAGGTAGTCGCGGGCGGATGCGCGGAACTCCTGGATGTTCTCAAGCCGTTCCTCGCTGCGTTCGGGCTGCTCCGATAGCCAGCGCTGGTAGCCGCTGCGTTCAAGGACGGCGTCGATGATGTCGAGCAGGTCAAGTTCATCGCGCTCGTCCGCGATGCCCTTGATGAGGTTGCCGAAGCCTATGAGCGAAGTACGCGCGCGCGCCGTGAACGGGCTGACTACAGTGCCCTGAGCCACTGCATTCCCATCTGACAGCGCATCGCCCGACAGCGCCTGAATAGCAGCGAACTGCGATGTGCCGGCGTCCCTTGCGGTTCGGGCGAGATGGTCGAGGGTGCGCTGGCCGATGCCTCGCGTGGGCAGGTTGATGACGCGATTCAGGCTAACATCGTCGTCATGGTTGGCGATGAGGCGCAGGTAGGCGATGATGTCCTTCACCTCCTGACGCTGGTAGAACTTCATCCCGCCGACTACCTGATATGGCACGCCGTAGCGCAGGCAGGCCTCTTCCAGCGCGCGCGACTGAGCGTTGACGCGGTACATCACTGCTATGTCGCCGAGCGTGGTGATTTCCTTCTTGCGTCCTACGACCGCTTCCTGATTGCGCGTCAGGCTCTGTATCTCCCTGACGACGAACTGTGCCTCCTCCTCCTCGTTGTATCCCTCTGCGATGACGATGGGGACGCCGGAGCCGTTGCGCGTCCAGAGGTCCTTCTCAACGCGCTGCGTGTTGGATGCGATTAGGCTGCGGGCGGCGTCGAGTATCGTCTGCGTGGAGCGGTAGTTTTCTTCAAGGGCGATGAGCTTCGCCTTCGGGTAGTCGTCCTGGAAGCTGAGGATGTTGCGAATGTCGGCGTTGCGCCAGGTGTAGATGGACTGGTCGGGATCGCCCACGACGCAGATGTTCAGGTGGTGGCGCGCCAACTGCCTGGAGATGGCGTACTGCGCGACATTTGTGTCCTGGAACTCGTCAACCATGAAGTGGACATAGCGTTCCTGATACTTCTGCGCCACGTCGGGCACGCGCTCGAAGAGCTGGTAGGTCTTGAGGAGCAGGTCGTCGAAGTCCACGGCGACACACTGGCGCAGCAGGTCTTCGTAGCGTTCGTAGGTACGCACTACAATCTCATCCCAGTAGCTGGCGGAGCGGTGCGCCAAGCCTTCCGTGCCGAGAAGTTCGCTCTTCGCGCTGGATATGCCTGACAGGATGGAGCGGGGCGGGAAGCGCTTGGGGTCAAGCTCAAGCTCGATGAGAGAGCGCTTGACCAGCGCCATCTGGTCGGCGTCGTCATAGATGACGAAGTCGCGGTTGAGTCCGATGTGCGCGCCTTCGCGCCGCAGCACATTGGCGCAAAAGGCGTGGAAGGTCGATGAAGTGAGCTGCTCCGCCGCCTGCCCGAGCAGAGGCACAAGACGCTGGCGCATCTCGCGTGCTGCCTTGTTCGTGAAGGTTACGGCGGCGATGCGATATGGCGAGATGCCGACGACGCGCACGAGATAGGCAATGCGGTGCGTGATGACGCGCGTCTTGCCGCTGCCGGGGCCAGCGATGATGAGCAGCGGGCCGTCTATCGCGGTGACGGCGTCGCGCTGGTTGTCGTTCAAGCCTTCAAGTATCTGGTCTGCGGGGCTTCTGGGGCGTCCGCTTTGTCTGCGTGAAACCATAGTTCTCAATCATACTCCCGCAGTGATTATAGCATCGGGGGAGTGTGAAAGGGCACGGGAGCGAATAGTGGGAGTCGCGGCTGGATTCCAGATTTGCATAAGTCGCTCTGCGCTCGGCCGCGCCACAGATAGATGGTGTGGCAGCATGTTCGCTATACTATCGGAGACGCGGGCCACGAGAGGCGGTGCATCTAAAGATGGGGCAAGGACTGGGGCTAAGACGAGGAGGTTTGCAATGTTTTTGCGTGTGGTCGGCGCTTTTCTGGTGATAAATGCGATAGCCTATGCGGTCCAGTTCGTGTTCAACGACCTGTATCAGGACGGACAGGGACTTGAGCCTAAGCACATCTGGCAGGTCATAGACTACGTGGCGGTGGTAGTAATCCTTGCAGCGCTGGCCGTGAACTTCATGAGGCTTCGCTCGCTGCCACCCAGCGGCGGCGAGGCAATCAGCGGCGAACGTCTGGGCGCGTACATGTTGTTCTACGCAACGGCGGCGCTGACATTGTGGTTCTTCCACAACTGGATAGACCTGCTGACACTGACTGAAGGCAAGTCCGTCAGCGTGTACAACAATGTCATCTGGAAGTTCATCGGCGTAGTGTTTCCGCTGACCATCGGAACTACAGGCTGCATATTATGGCGGGAAGCATCGGATGGGTAGATGCACGATAAGGCTGCGCCGATATGTGTGCAAACGTGGTCAGGCAGCGACGGTCTCGAACATTGTCAACAAAACTTTGGCTTACCCAATATCGAGCTTACAGAACCTCGGCTTCGCGTTCGAGCACGTCCTTAATCCAATCGTCGATGCTCTTGCGATTACGAGCGGCAGAAATTGCGACACGACGGTGAAGCTCTGCGTCCAATTGCAGGTTTAAGCTTCCAGCGAACGGGCGTTGCGGCTCAACTCCATCCTCCTTACACCAAGCAAGATAGTCGTCAATCGACACGCGGAACTCCTTCCTGAGCGTATCCTCATCGGCGGCCTCACAATTGGCGATTGGATAATCTCCGCTATTGACTACGCTCCCATGGAGTAGTCCGACAGAATCGTCGTACTCGATTGTGGCGATGTAGCCCTTATATTCCATCATGGCTTTTTCCTACGGACAACAAGACCCTAGTTCAGTCCGACTTATTGTAGCACCTGCTCCGCATTGAAGAATGCCTGCTTCCTTTCGGTCGCAGCCATCCATGCTAGAATTGGGACTCCGTTAAACAGTTTGAAATTGGGTTAGGTGAGTGTAATGGCAGGACGCAGGTCTTACGGAGGACTCAGAGGACGCAAAGTGAGGCGCAGTTCCGTCAGTTCAAGGCGCAGTTCCGCGAGTAAGCCGAAAGGACAGACTTCCGGCGTAGTCCAGTATTCTATCAAGAATGCCAAAGGGGCTACGACGTACGTAGGCACAACGAACAATCCTAGAAGGCGAGCAGCAGAACACAGCAAGGCGGGGAAGCTAGGAAAAGGAGATAGACTCGTAGTCGAGACGCGAGCAATCTCACGCAAGTCCGCTGAAAGCGTCGAGGCAGGGAAGTTGAAGACTCACCGACGGCGGCACAGACAAAACCCAAAACACAACACTACGAATGGTGGTAGATTCCAATCACGATAGACAAGCTATCTCACGCGGGGAACAAGGCTGACCAATGAACGAACGAGCACTCGAAATACTTGCGGGACTGGCGAGGAATCCTGCTGTGCCGTTCCACGAATGGGGGGTTGCAGAGCACATTCTCGGCGTGCTTGCGACTCTGGACGGCGTGGAGTACGGACGGGATGACTTCGGCAACATCATAGCGCACTACATCGCGCCTTCCATCGCCGCGCTTCCCGAATCGGAGCGAGAGCCGCCCATCGCGTTCGTGGCGCATATGGACCATCCGGGTTACGAAATTTTTTCTTCCGACGCAGTTTCCAGCGGCGGCAGGGATTACATCGCAAGGGCGCTGGGTGGAGTGCCTGCAGCGTCGATGACGAAGCCGACGCCTGCGTTCGTGCTGATGCCGGACGGAGAGCGCGTACCTGCCGAGATACGACCCTTAGACGCTGATTCTTCCAGCGAAGGCGACAGGCTTGTGGGTGTACATCTGGAGTCGGACGCGGAGTTTGCGATGCCCGCTGCGGTGGTGTTTGACCTACCGGACTTTGGCATCGAGGACGGCATTGATGGTGGCACGATTCGCATGCGCGCGGCTGACGACCTGGCGGGTTGTGGCGCAATACTTTCTGCGCTGGAGCGGCTGGTGACGACCGATGCTGAGGCGGACTTCTATGCGGTGTTCACGCGCGCGGAGGAGGGCGGACTGTTCGGGGCGCGGCTGATGGCGGAGGCGGGGACGCTGCCGAAGGACACGCTGGTCGTGTCGGTGGAGTCTAGCCCGCTCATACCGGGCGTGGCGCAGGGCGAGGGGCCGGTAATCCGCACGGGCGACCGGGTCTATACTTTCGATGCAGACGCGGAGCAGGTGTTCATCGCGGCGCAGCAGAGCATTCGGGAGCGGGATAAAGACTTCAAGACACAGCGGCAGCTTATGAGCGGCGGTGGGTGCGAGGCTACGGCGTTCGCGGTGTTCGGCTACAAGGTGACGGGGCTGGCGTTTCCGCTGGGCAACTGGCACAACGCCACGACGACCATACCGGATCCGGACGGCGGCGTGGACTCGGAGTACATCAGCGTTTCCGACTACCTCGGCGGCGTGGCGCTGATGGCGGAGGCCGGTGTCAGCGTCGGCAAGCGGCATGACTCGCCCACGCGACAGTACATCCGCGAGATTCCGGATGATGTGCGGCAGAGGATGCGGGAGACGGCGGGGGATTAGTCTGCGCTCATCTGACTTTCAGGACCCGAACCGATTTGTGCTTTATGGTGTCTGTAAGCCTGAACACGTTCAGACTTTTGGGGCACAAAAACGGGCTGAGATTTAGGCGTTTGAGACTTAGGGACAAGCGAACGGGACAACTGCTCCGATGAACGATAGTATATTGGTATGTTGCGAATCTCCACGATACGAGAAAGCTTTCTCAAGGAAGTCTCTCTATCAGTAACAAATGTTATCTTGTCCAGTTGACCGTTGTTAAGCAAGCTTAAGACTATGCCGTCAATGAAGGACATAGACATTGAGCGGGTGCCATCAAGATTAAGCTCTACCTCGTCCGTCTCAAGAAGCTGGCTCAACTTCTCATATACTTGTTCACCTCTTCGACGAAGCAAACCGCGCTCAATAAAGTCACTAATATGTAATATGGTTGCCATCATCATCCCCTTTCCGGTACAGTCAAACTTATTTGAACGCCCGGCAAGTCGTAGTACATCAATCCATATTCCTCAGAATCAGTGGACATGCTGAAGTAACCGTCGCCTGATGTAAGTACCAATGAACCTCCCAAGTTCTCTATAGAGTCTTTCACCTCCGACAAACCCATCCCACCGCCCTGAATCCTACCACTGATAAGTGGCTCAAGTGCCTTCCTCACGGCCTCATAATGTGGTCGGTCAGCTAGATATGCGTGTGATGGATTCTGCACCAAACTTGCGCGAATGCCAATCCCGCAATCACCTATAGCAATATCGAGTTGTTTCGACTTCGGATAATACTGCACTGCGAGAGCCGCGAGTGCATGCGCAGTTCCAGAATGTCTCTCGAAATTGTCAACGATCTCTGATACCAGATATTCAATCTCATAGACATCAACTTTCACTTCCTCCCGAATCAAAAGATCGCAAACGGCTGCGGCAATATCATCGCCGACGTAAGGTCTATTTTCGATGTCAACTATATCATTGAGTGAAGTGGAGGTCGTAAATCGATGGATGCGCTCTTCTTCAATTGTAGTTTCATCAAAGTTGAACCGTTCCCAAAAGTTTTGGCCTGTAAGATAGCGTATGACTTTCTGCGACGTCGGCAAAGTTAATTCAAATGCAATGCCGTTAGCATTGTGAAGCCGAAGGAACATGCCCAAATATATCAGGGCGAATGGCTCAATGAACGACACCTCAGACAAGTCAATATGGGGCGGTGGTTGCCGAAAGTCAACCTTAGAACAGAGCCAGTCCACATTTTCATACGAGAGTTGCATGGTGAAGCCATTGTAGCAAACAGCGTCTAAACCCGCAGGCACTACGGCTCGCTGCGGTCCCAGCCGTCGAGCATCCAGTAGCCTACGCGGGGGACTTCGACGACGGTGGGCAGTCCTTGCGCTCGCTTGAGGCGCTGGATGTTGTAGAGGTGGGTGGTCTCCTCGAAGTACATGTGGCGGAATGTGGCTTCGAGCGTGGTGCTCTCGGTGCCTGCCTCGGCGTCCATCGTGATGCCGTGCGGGTGCGCGCTGTTGATGAACTTGCGGTTTGCGTCATACGGCGTTACCAGCGTGTTGCTGCGAAGGAAGCCCGCGGTGCGCTCGGCCAGCACCGACTGGGCGATGTCCATGCCCTCACGCAGCTTGCCGAGTATCTCATCCATGTCGTGGTAGCGCACGTCAAGCGCTCTATCGTTGGCGGAGACTGCCAAGCTCTCGACATCCTCGACGCCGTGGTCGCCGTCGGGATAGACGGTATCCACCCAGCGCACGACGAGCCAGCGGAAGAGGAGCGACGCCATGTGGCTCGTCTGCCGGCGTATGCTCCAGTGCGCCCACTCCCACTTGTCGGATGTCAAGTCGAGCTGCTCGTCAGTCAGTCCCTCGACTTCGGCCGCTATCAGATCGTACAGCGTCTCGAACTCAGGGAACAATGCGCTGCCAGGGGCGTCATCAGGTATCCGATTTACACTCACTTGCCAAACCTCCAGAATTACTTACATGCATTTATAGGATAGATGGGATTTTATCATCACTCATCGCGCGTGTTCATCCTGCATGAGTATGTTTGAAAGTTGTATAATATCTGTTCATAATATGAGGATCACAATGAGATGGAGGGTGGGTGATTGAATGAGCGGCTGAGAGCTTTAGGCACGCACCTGCTGTTGGAGATGAACGAGTGCAACGCCACGCTGCTTGACGACGTGGAGCTGGTAAAGCGGGCGCTGCTAGATGCCGCCGCCGAGGCGGGCGCAACCGTCGTCGGCGAGGTGTTCCACAAGTTTTCGCCGGTCGGCGTAACCGGCATCGTCTGTATTGCCGAGTCGCACATCAGCATTCACACCTGGCCGGAGCACTCCTACGCAGCCGTGGACATCTTCACCTGCGGCGAAAACCTCAAGCCCATGGAGGCGGCGCATCTCATTGCCGAAAGCCTGCAAGCCCAGCATTGCAGTGTCATGGAGGTCAAGCGGGGCGTGGTTAGCGCGCACATGCCCACAGCCATCGGAGACTGACGACCGGCTCGGACGCAAGACTTCGCATTTTCTTCACTTCCTGTTCACCCTGTATATCCACGCAAGATTTCCATGAGAACTCCCCCCGAAGGCAACTGGCACTACGAGCTAATCACCGAAGGCCTGATGCAGATTGAGCGCGTCCGCGAGGTTCTGTTCGAGGGCGACTCGCCGTACCAGCATGTGCTCATCCAGGACGCCGAGTGCTTCGGCAGAAGCCTTGTGCTGGACGACAAGACGCAGTCCACCGAGCTTGACGAGTTCGTGTATCACGAGGCGCTGGTGCAGCCGTCGATGATGGTGCATCCGAATCCGCGCACGGTGTTCATCGCGGGCGGCGGCGAGGGCGCGACGGCGCGAGAAGCATTGCGACACAAGTCGGTGGAGCGCGTGGTGATGGTGGACCTCGACGAGCTTGTGGTGAACATGTGCAAGAAGTACCTGCCGAACCACCACCAGGGCGCGTTCGACGACCCGCGCATGACATTGCTGCACGAGGACGCGCTGCGGTACATCGAGACGACGGATGAGCGCTTCGACGTCGCCATCATAGATGTGCCCGATCCGCTGGAGGCGGGGCCTGCGTACCTGCTATTCACGCAGGAGTTCTACCGCTCCATGCGGTCGCGGCTGAACCCGGGAGGCATCATGGTGGCGCAGTCCGGGCCGACGGGCGCGACGTTCTACGAGCAGTGCTTCTCTGCCGTGGCAAACACGGTCGGCTCGGTCTTCCCATCGGCACACCTGAGCGAGGCGTTCATCCCGTCGTTCGGCACGACATGGGGCTTTGTGATGGGGACACCCGACGACGCCGTTCTCTCACTCACCACCTCAGAAATAGACCGTCGCATCGCAGAGCGCATCACGGGCGAGCTTC
Source organism: Dehalococcoidia bacterium (assembly GCA_965221045.1). GTDB lineage: Bacteria > Chloroflexota > Dehalococcoidia > Lucifugimonadales > JADFKI01 > Bin90. Next base: position 1,869,163 of record OZ244863.1, on the reverse strand, counting down.
GCAGCTACGACGGCATCGCACACCAGGGGATGTTCGCCGTGCCGAAGTTCCTGCGCGAGGCTGTGGCGGCGGAGACGCGGGTGATCACGCGGGCGGAGCCGCTGTTTGTGGTGTAGGGTGGTGCTATACTGCGTCCAAGACTAAGTGGAGCGAGTTCACATGATGCGAGAATTCTCGGCAACCGTGTGGCAGGAAGGCGAATGGTTTGTTGCGCAAGCTTTGGAGGTGGATGTCGCCAGCCAGGGGGAATCAGAGGAAGAAGCCTTAGCGAACTTGCGTGAGGCGCTTGAACTCCACTTTGAAGCGCCCACCTACTTTCCTTATGATATGCTGGATTGAACGACCGCTTCCCCGAGACGGAGGTCAGTGCAATGGCAGCCCAAAGAGAGGATGTCGCAGCCGTTGGGCGCGCCATCTATAAGAAAGCAATCCTCCCGCTTATGGAAGATGATGACAAGGGCAGAGTGGTCGTCATCGATGTGAACAGCGGCGATTATGAGGTCGCGGACGATGACGCAACTGCCCTATTTCGGCTATTGGAACGCCAGCCGGACGCCTTCACCTGGACAGAAAGGGTTGGCTACCCGGTGGCGCATCGCATTGGATCTAGTGTTACATACCGCGAGCTAGAAGCCGAGCATGATTAGGGGTAGCGTTCATTCCTGGCAAGAGTCCCCAATCACCGGTGCGCCGCGCGTGTCCATAACCATTGTAAATATCGCAGAGCCGGACCGGACGCTCACTGTAAGCGCTGTTGTGGATACCGCATTTACGGCTTACTTAACGCTGCCTATCGCATCCATACGTGAACTGGGATTGGTTCAAAGAGGTGAGCAGGCGGCAGAATTAGCCAGCGGAGAAGTGGGAACCTTCCCAGTGTACGCAGGCATGACAAACTGGCATGGGCAAAACCGTCTAACTCCCATCCTTCAGTCAGACAGCGAGCCTCTGCTGGGCATGGCTATGCTCTGGGGGAGTCGCCTCATCGTGGATGCGTGGGACGGCGGCGAAGTAATCATCGAAGAAGCCCCTAATCCCTGAAACGCACTTGACCAGCGCATCGCCGAGCGCATCACGGGCGAGCTTCGCAGCTACGACGGCATCGCGCATCAGGGGATGTTCGCCGTGCCGAAGTTCCTGCGCGAGGCGGTGGCGGCGGAGACGCGGGTGATCACGCGGGCGGAGCCGCTGTTTGTGGGCTAGGTGGATTGGATCAAGGCTAGGAGAATTGGTACGAGCATGCAGATTCACACAAATGGTCAAGATGATGAACTGGGTCAAATTCTGGCAATTATCACGAAATTAGCCAGAATGTCTGCTGGTGGCGACTTCATTTATCGTGGAGAACCAGAGCGATTTCCTAAAGTATCTTCTAGCCTCTATCGCCAATACGAGGAAATAGAGGCTGAAGATTTCAATATAGAAACTGCTCAAAGCGAAATCATAAAAGAGGCCCGAAAATATACTTCTGAATCTGACGAATTTGAAATCTTGACCCAACTCCAGCATTATGGCGGCAAGACCAATTTGATCGACTTCACATTTGACTATCTTGTTGCTTTATTCTTTTCCTGTGACGGTTCCCCTGATGAAGATGGAAGAGTCATACTGCTGCGTAAGTCGGAGGCGATGAATCCGTATATTAAGGAACCTCGCAACGATAACAATCGCGTTGTTGCTCAAAAGAGTATTTTCGTGCAACCACCTGGCGGGTACATACAGCCAGACGTTGAAGTCGTCGTTCCTAAGCAGACGAAGGGTGCTGTACTAGCGCATCTGAGGGATGCTCACGGCATTTCTACTACAACCATTTACAAGGACATCTTTGGCTTTATCAAGCATCAGAATTTGCACCAAAGCGCATACACTGAGTTTTACAAGGGTCTTACCGCTCAGAGCAAGGAAGGATTTGAAGAGGCGATCGTACATTATTCGGAGTCCATAAGACTTAATCCGCAACGCTACTCTCCCTACATCAATCGAGGTGTGGCTTACGTAAGAAAGGGGAATTTCGATCTTGCGACAAGAGACTTCAACAGAGGAATTGAGCTAGAACCGAAATCTGCCGGAGCTTACGTGAATCGTGGAGTTACCTACAAGAACAAAGGTGAAATTGAAAGCGCTATTCGTGATTACGATACAGCATTGGAATTGGAACCGAACAACGCCAGTGCTTACGGTAATCGTGGCAATGCATACATCATAAAAGGTCTACCCGTGCATGCAATGAGAGATCTAAACAAGGCTATAGGATTGGAACCGGAAAAAGCCTCATATTACGTTAATCGTGGCGCCGCCTACAGTAAAGAAGGCGCGCACAGACTTGCAATTGAGGACTATGACTGGGCCTTGGAGTTGGACCCGAAAGATGCCATGTCTCAGTACAATCGCGGCGAAGCGTGGCTCTGCCTAGCTAAATGGGAAAAGGCTAAGCCAGACTTGATTTCTGCAAGGGATACGGGAATGGATATCGTATCTTCGTTTCGTAATGAATTTGAAAGCGTTTCGCACTTTGAGCAGAGATTTGGCCTCAAAATACCAGAAGACATCGCTGAAATGCTGGGCGGATAGCGCTACGGTATGCTAACCCAAGACAACCGCACCACGTTTGATATGCTGGATCAAGAGTCCTCTAATACTAGAAGGTTTTTCTCAGGTATCGCTCGACACATTGCACTCCGCGAAAGGCTCGGCCATGCCAAAGAAACTACGCGCAAAATTCGCCAACGGCATCCTCACGCCGCTGGAACATGTCAACCTGCCCGAAGGCGCTGTCGTAACCGTGTCCATCGAAGACGAGCCGCAACTCTCGCCGGAAGAGCGCGCCAAGATACTCAAGTCAACCGCTGGCGCTTGGGCAGACAACAGCGAGTATTGGGAGAACTTCAAGCGAACGCTACGCTCTCCTCGCCTTTCCACAAATGAGTGGCTTGAAAAGGTGCGCAAGCGCAAAGAGGCGTCCCAAACGCGGATTACAGCAGCTGAAATCCTTGAAGCGCGCGACGCGGACCGCAAGTAGCCATCCCCATCCTCCTCCACTCCCCAATCTCCCACCCAATAACATTGATACATCACGCGAATGCGATACAATCGATAAGTCGTTCTTCTCTTGCCATCTACCTATCTGTCGCCGTAGAACGCTGCGTCTCAAGGGCACAAACAACGCGCATGATAGAATGGTACGAAGTACCCGAGGGAGAGCCTTATGACGCCACGCGAACGGCTGAGTGAGACCGGTGTTTCAGAGCCAAGCAAGAAAAAGATGCACGATGACGAAGCGGCTGAAGATGCCGCCCTTGCTCGCGCAATCAAAGAGGGACTGAACACCGAAAAGGTGAGCAAGCAAGAGGTCCTCGACATTCTTCAGAAACCTGATGGAGATTGAGTACAGAGCATCTTTTGCGCGCGATTTGAGGCGAGTACGTAATGCCGAAATGCGGCGCAGTGCCCTGCGGCTCATTGAGGAGCTGGAGGAGGCATCAACTCTCACCGAGGTAAGTTCAGTCAGGAGAATCGCGGGCGAAGGACGCTATTACCGTGCCAGAATAGGCGACTATCGTTTGGGCATAGCCGTTGAGGGCGAGTTAGTTATTCTTGTCAGATTCCTCCACCGAAGCGACATCTACCGCTTTTTTCCCGTAACGACCGTGCCGCGATTGAGTCTTCCCATCCATCCTGTTACTTCATCCCAAGGAGACGCCCCAAATGTTCAACCCTGTCGATACTAAGACTGACTTTACCGCTATGGAGCGCGATATCCTGGAGTGGTGGGAGCGCAATGATATTCCCGCCAAGTACAGGATGCGCAATGCGGGCGCGGACAAGACCCACTCGTTTATCGACGGGCCGATTACGGCGAATAACCCGATGGGCGTGCATCACGCATGGGGTCGGTCGTATAAGGACATCTTCCTGCGCTTTCGCGCGATGCAGGGGTATGACCAGCGATACCAGAACGGCTTCGACGGGCAGGGTCTTTGGATCGAGGTGGAGGTCGAGAAGGAGCTTGGGTTCAAGTCGAAGCGCGACATCGAGGCGTTCGGCGTGGGCAAGTTCGTTGACCTGTGCAAGCAGCGCGTTGACCGCTTCGCAGACATCATCTCGCAGCAGAGCATACGGCTTGGCTACTGGATGGACTGGGACGACTCGTACCATACGAAGTCTGACGAGAACAACTACACGATCTGGCACTTCCTGAAGACCTGCCATCAGAAGGGCTGGCTGTACGAGGGGCGTGATGTGATGCCGTGGTGTCCGCGCTGCGGCACTGGCCTGTCCGAGCACGAGATCGTGACCGAGGGCTACAAGGAGATTGTGCATCCGGGTCTGTACGTGAAGTTTCCGATTATGCGGGATGAAACGCCCTCCTCTGAATCGTCTCACCCCCATCCTAACCTTCCCCCATCAAGGGGGAAGGGACAAGAGGCAGAGTCGTTGCTGGTCTGGACGACAACACCGTGGACGCTGACGGCGAACGCGGCGGCGGCGGTGCATCCTGAGAAGACGTACATCAAGGTGCGACAGGACGGCGAGACGCTGTACCTGATAAAGGAACGCGAGTCGGTGCTGAAGGGCGACTATGAGGTGCTGGGCGAAGTGCCGTCGAGCGAACTGGTGGGTTTGCGCTATCGGGCGCCGTTCGCGGAGTTGACGGCGCAGGAGGGCGTGGAGCATCGCGTGGTCGCGTGGGATGAGGTGAGCGAGACGGAGGGCACGGGCATCGTGCATATCGCGCCCGGCGCAGGTAAAGAGGACTTCGCGCTTGGCAGAGAGAACGGCATCCCTGCCATCGCGCCGCTCGACGAGTACGGCGATTTCGTTGACGGGTTCGACTGGCTTACCGGGCAGAATGTATATGATACGAACGACGCCATCTACGACAGCCTGAAGTCGAAGAACGCCTTCTACAATCTGGAACGCTACTCGCACCGCTATCCGGTGTGCTGGCGTTGCGACTCGGAGCTGGTCTTCAGGCTGGTGGACGAGTGGTTCATCAGCATGGGCGAGAAGTACGATAAGCCGCGCGAGGAGCTGACCGCCGAGGAGAAGGCGAACAGCCTGCGCTACCAGATTATGGATGTGGTGGACGACATCCGATGGGTGCCGGAGTTCGGCTATGCGCGCGAACTCGACTGGCTGCGGAACATGGACGACTGGATGATCTCCAAGAAGCGCTACTACGGGCTTGCGCTGCCCATCTACAAGTGCGGCTGCGGCTGGTTCGATGTAATCGGCAGCGAGACTGAACTGCAAGAGCGTTCCGTCGAGGGCTGGGACGAGTACGAGGGCAACTCGCCGCACCGCCCTTGGGTTGACGCGGTGAAGATTCGCTGCGACGAGTGCGGCGAGGTCGTGGAGCGCATCGGGGATGTGGGCAATGCATGGCTTGACGCCGGCATCGTGTCGTTCTCCACGATTGGCTACCGCCACGACAAGGACTACTGGCGCAAGTGGTTCCCCGCCGACTGGATTTCCGAGAGCTTCCCGGGGCAGTTCCGCAACTGGTTCTACTCGCTGCTGACGATGAGCACGGTGCTGGAGAACACCGCGCCGTTCAGGTCGGTATTCAGCTACGCGCTGATGCGTGACGACAAGGGCGAGGAGATGCACAAGAGCAAGGGCAACGCGATATGGTTCGAGGATGCTGCCGAGCGCATGGGCGTAGATGCGATGCGCTGGGTGTTCCTGCGGCAGAATCCCGCGCTGAACATCAACTTCGGGTTCCGCTCCGCCGACGAGGTGCGCCGCCGCTTCATCATACCGCTGTGGAATGTGTACTCGTTCTTCGTGACATACGCCAACATTGACCGCTATGACGCAACGGCAGAAGCGCCGCCGGTGTCGGAGCGCGCCGAGCTTGACCGCTGGATACTGTCTGAGCTGAACCAGGTCGTGGCAGAGGTGACGGACGCCTTCGAGAACTTCGACCCGGATAGGGCGGCGCGCAATGTCGAGGGCTTCGTCGAGTACCTGTCGAACTGGTATGTGCGCCGCAGCCGCCGCCGCTTCTGGAAGGCGGGCATCCTCGCCGAGAACGCGGACGCCGACAAGCACGCCGCTTACGCCACCCTGTACGACTGCCTGCTCACGCTGATAAAGCTCGTCGCGCCCGTCATGCCGTTCATGACCGAGCAGATGTACCAGAATCTTGCCGGATCGACGGGACAGGCGCGGGCAAGCATCCATCTCGACGACTTTCCCGTGGCGGACGAGTCGTTGATAGACGAGAGTCTGTCTAGCGCGACCCGCATGATAATGCAGCTTTCCAGCATGGGACGCGCGGCGCGGCAGAAGGCGGGCATCAAGGTGAGACAGCCATTGCAGACCATGAAGGTTCTGGTGTCCAGCGAATCCGGCAAGGCGACGGTTGAGGCGCTGTCCGACCAGCTCAGGGAAGAGCTTAATGTCAAGGATGTGGAGGTAATCTCCAGCTACGACAGCCTGGCTGATATTCACTTCTGGGACTGGATGGTATCGCCAAACGTGCGAGTTTTGGGCCCTAAGTACGGATCGCGCCTGCGTGAGATTACCGAAGGGCTGGCAGCGATGGACGCGCGCGAGGTGGTAACGAAATTGAGACGTCACCAAAAGATTGTGCTGCCGTCGAAGGACGAAACATTGCCGCCAATAGAACTGGGACCTGACTTGCCTGAAAACGGTAGTTGGAGCTATGTTAGCTTGGTTAGCTTGGAGGGGGCAGCGAGGGTTGAAGAGTTACCGGGGGGTCTTGACATTCTGGAAGAAAGAATCGCCCCCGAAGGTTTTGCGACAGAAGAGGGCAGGGCCTACTCAGTTGCATTGTCAACGGAGATAACACCCAGCCTGCGCCTCGAAGGGGACGCGCGCGAGCTTGTTCACGGCATACAGAACATGCGCCGCGCCGCCGACTTCGACATCGCCGACCACATCGTCACATTCTACGAGAGCAGCCCGGAACTCGACGCCGTAGTCGCGGCGCACAGCGAATACATACGGCAGGAGACGCTGTCGCAGGAGCTTCTATGCCAGTCGCCGGTCGATGACGCCTACACAGAGGCGCTGAAGGTGAACGACATTCAGGCGACAATTGGTGTGCGGCGGGCGGAATAGTGTCTTATTCTTAATTTCGTCACAAAGGAGCAGGTCGTTATCTTTCATAGATGATTGAAGTCGTAGAGTACGAAGATAACAGTGGACGGAATCCATTTCGGCGTTGGTTTGAAGGGCTTAACTTTACGGCTGCCGCAAGAGTAGAAGTCGCTCTGAACCGGATGGAGCAGGGTAACCTGTCTAATGCCAAGGGCGTGGGACAAGGTGTTTTAGAATATCGCATACATTTTGGCCCCGGTTACAGAATATATTTCGGCAGAGATGGTGACAGACTGATTATCCTGCTCGGTGGCGGTACGAAGAATCGTCAGCACAGGGACATCGAGAATGCCAGAGCATTTTGGCGTGAGTACAGACGGCACAGACGCAGGGAGGTTTAGCATATGAAACTCACCCGCAGTTTTCATGAAACGGTGATAGCACGTCTGAGGCAAGACGCTGAATACCGCGAGGAATCGCTGAAAGCGGCTGTCGAATGTCTGAAAGATGGAGAGGTAAATGTAGCTAGGTCGATGCTGCACGACCATATCTGCGCCACACTTGGGTTCGAGAAGCTTGCCTCGCTCACCGGCAAGTCCCCCGAAAGCCTGAGGGACATGCTCCATCCGGACTGCGACACCAGCGCGGACGAACTCTTCGAGATAATCGGGCATATCCGCAAGCATGAGGGCGTTCGGCTTGAGGTTAAGGCATGTTCGGAAGATGCTGCCGTTACGCCGACTGCGTGAGGGGATTTCGACCTTTGGCAAGGGAAGGTGCTGCTCTTCATAAATGATTGAGGTCATTGCATACACCGATAACCGAGGGCGCAATTCCTTTGAGCGTTGGGCGAGCGGACTGGATGGCATTGCGTCAAGAAGAGTAAGAATAGCTCTAGATCGTATGGAGGACGGAAACTTATCCAATGTCAGAAGCGTCGGGCGAGGCGTATCCGAATACCGCATACATTTCGGGCCAGGATACAGAATCTACTTCGGCAGGGATGGCGAGACATTGATTATCCTGCTTGGAGGGGGAACAAAGAACCGCCAACATAGGGACATCGAGAACGCCCAGGCGCTTTGGCAAGAGTACAGACGCAGCAAGCGGCGGGAGGCTTAAATATGGCTAAGCTTGGCATACCTATAGACGATATATGGCGGGAGCGCGCGCAGTGGGACCCGGAGTTTCGTAAAATGATGCTCCCGGACACAATCGACCTCCTTCTTTCCGGCGATGTCCGAGTTGGAAAAATCTCGTTGCGCCAATGCGTCTATGCCACTATCGGGTTCGAGAAGCTCGGCGAGGTTACAGGCAAATCCCCCGAAAGCCTCAGGGACGTGCTCCATCCGGACTGCGACACCGGTGTGAACGACCTTTTCGAGATAATCGGGCATATCCGCAAGCATGAGGGCGTTCGGCTTGAGGTGGAGGCCCATTCCGAAGAACCTGCCGCTACGCAATCCGCTTAACGGAATCAAAAGGTGACGCAACGATATGAACCTTTACATACTCAGGCACGGCATCGCTGCCGACCGAAGCAGCAAGTACCCCGACGACAATCTGCGCCCTCTCACTCGCAAGGGCATCGACAGGATGCGTCGGGAAGCGAAGGGGATGAGCGCAATCGGCATCGCGCCGGACCTGATAATCAGCAGCACCTTGGTTCGCGCCGTTCAGACTGCGGAGATAGTGCAGCAGGGGTTGAGCGCGCCGCCGCAGATGATTACCACGCACGCGCTCGTTCCGGAGGCGCACCCGTCTCAGATTTTGCGAGAACTCGCCGAGAGCCATTCGACTTTGAGCAGCGTGATGGTCGTCGGTCACGAGCCGCACCTGAGCAGCCTCGTATCGTACATCCTGACCGGACAGGTTAGTTGGCTCATCAACCTCAAGAAGGGGGCACTCTGCAGCATTGACCTGTCGCCTTCAGGACGTGGGCAGCTACTATGGGCACTGGCGCCCAGGCAACTACGGGCGCTTGCATAGTAACTCACTGCTCCGCCCCTTGACATAGCTGCGCGTGAAATACAGGATAAGGACAAACTACCCATCCCTGAATTATGTCAAAGGAGGATGAAATGGCAGCATCACTAGCCTACACCGTGCGCAGCTACAGCACGGGCACTCTGGGGCGCGCGATATGCAACTCGCGCAACCATCACTGGGTCGCCGATGACTCAGGCGGCGAGGAGCTTGGCGCGGGTGAGTTCTTCCTGTCCGGACTATCGGCGTGCGCGGTGAATATGATCGAGCGCGTCGCCAGGGAGGAAGAAAGACCTCTCGACTGGATGGATGTGAGCGTGGAAGCATACCGGGACACGGACGCGCCGGTTGGCGACCGCTCCCTCTACGAGGATATCAAAGTCCACTTCCAGATGTGGGGTGTCAGTGGCGAAGACGGCGAGTCTCTGGTAGACACATGGAAACGCCGTTGACCGATCTACGGCACGGTTGCGGTCGCAACCCCACACACATCGGTCACCGCGGAGTTTACGGCGGAGGCGCATCCCCGGTAGTTGGTAATGATTAGCGGCTTCACGCGAGTTATGAATGGCGTCCGACATGGACGCCATTCATTTTTTTGGGCATCTGAAAGTTGCAGAGAAGTTAAAGCTAGATAGCAAGTGTCGGCAGAAAATGAAACGCTTTCACAGCATGAGGTCTCTGTATCTATCTCTGATCTTGCCGTCGGGCGAGAGAAACTTTGCGAAGGGGCGCGGAGTGATCAAATCATGTTCCTCCAATGCATTCCACCGCCTAAGCAGGGTGAGAAGAACTCTGGCAGGTCGTTCTTCGCCGGTGGTCAGGAAGACGATACCCACATTGGAATCAATGATTGCCTGGCGCTCGCTGGGTACGCGCAGCATCTTCTTGTTACAGCTGAGCACCAACATGCCTGCGTTTCCCGCCCAAGCCAGCCACTCCACATCCGGCCTGCCTCCCCATCCCTGCCGCACAAGCGCCCTAGCATCATATCCAACAGCCGTCAAAGCAGCAGGAACGCCGGTACCAATGTCCTCATCACAGAGAAGAATCACGCGGCAATTCTGTCTCCGTATTGCAGAACCGTCTCGACGACATCGGTTCCCAGCTCCAAATCCTGGGCAATGAAGTTAATCTTGTGTCCGGCCTTCCACCGCTTGCAAATGGTCTGTACGGTAACGCCTCTCCCTGCAACGGTCGGAATACCCGAACTCACGCGGGGATCAATGACGATGGGATACTCTTTGCCTTGAGGGAACCACTTCGCGGCTAAATCGCCTTCATACTCAATCTGACGAATAGTCTCAAGGATAAGTCCAGGCAGAGACCACTGCGCAGGCGAGTCAAGCGCTTGCAGGCTATCCCCAATATCCTCATCTTCTCGCCTTGCGATGACGTGCCCTCCGAGCGCTTCGAGATTCAGATGCGCGAAAGGGAATTCGACCTTCATATACTCCCTAGCATAGCGATAAGCGGAATGTACATTTCGATAACGCACATTGTCCAACTTCCTGAGCTGCGACGCCACAACGGTTTCAATTAGCTGAAGGAACGAAATCATTGAGTCCTGTGCAGCCCCGTCGGGAAACAAGGGAGGGATTTCACTTGCGTCTCTTGCCGTGTATCCGTGGAACCAGTTCTTGACGGTTGTTGGTGACACCTTAGCTAGGCGAGCGGATTCCCCGAAGGTGTACATCGGTTGAGTTCGCCATTTGTCAGCAAGGCCCGTCATAGCGACACCTCTTTGAATACCGCAATCTGAAATGGTGGGTTGATATTATCATAGCAGTTCCACTTCATACCAATCGCAGAAACTCAGAGCGTGCCGACTCCCTCGCGCCTCCTACCCGCTCTTCACGAACCAGAAGTGGAAGTCTGCACCGATGCAGCTCGCGCCGCCCATCTTGCGCCTGCCGATGTTGTTCACGCTGATGAGGCGGGTGTCGTCCACCGCGCCGCCCCAGGTCGGATCTACGTTGGCTGCTGCTTCGATGCTTTGTGCACCCGTCGGCTCCAGGAATGCGTCAAGCGTCTCAGTTGCCTGTCGAGCGTCAGCGGTGGAGACGAGCACTTCCACGCGCATGCTGCCTCTGATGGCGGCGCCGCCCAGGGTCCCCACCGAGTCGCGCGACTCCAGATGCACGATTGCTGCCGGGAACTCGTGCAGACTGTCGGGCGTGTAGTCGAAGACCCGCAGTCCGTCGATGCCGGAGAGTGCGGCTGCCAGGCCTTTCTTTGCTTCGCTGATTTCATTTGCCATTGAGTGTTCCTCGCGTAGTTGTTGGTTCATTGCCTGTTAATTCAAGGGTTGGCACAGCCTCAGAAGACGCCGAGCGCCGGCTTGCGGTACGGGCTTAGCAGCAAGCCTATGTCGGAGTCCATGCCTATCTCGCCTGCCTGCCAGTCGTCCACGCCGCCGAGAGCGCCCCGCCACATGCGCGCGGCAAGCAGCAGAGCCGCTTCCGAAACGGGCGGTGGGTATTCGTAGATGGCTATGGAGCTGTCCCTGTTGACTGCGCCCGTCGTAGTGCCGTTGACGCCGCGCTCCACAGTCAGCGTGCCGCTATCGCTTGCCTGCACATAGACCTGCTCCTCGCCGATTAGCAGCGTATGCCCGGCGGCAATCTCGGTTCGATCCTGCTGCGATGCGGACACCGTGAGCGTCGTGGCGTCCGCATCGGCTGCCACGTTGACGACCTGTGATGCGCTTCGAATGTGCTGCCACCAGCCCCATACGCCGCTCACCTCCACATTGCCGCGACCGGGCGGAAAGCATGATCGGCCGCCCGTACCTGTCGCAAGCAGCCGAGTGTACGGGCGCGAGATCGGATTGCCCACCGAAGCGGGATCGGCGTTGAAGGGCAGCAAATTGTAGTCGTCTGCGTCCCAGACCGTGGCGGGCGCGCCGTAGCCGCTGTCGCCGTAGCCGCTGCCATAGGTGCGAACGCCATCGCTGTCCACGCTGACCAGGTCCGGCACGCCGAGAATCGCCTCGCCGCTGCCGTCGAAGCGCAGTGTTGCCCTTCGCGCGAAGAAGTGCCGATTGCACCAGCGGTCTATGACGCTGCTCGCGGCCTCTGCCAGTCTGAGCAGCCTATCGTCGTTTGCCGTCCCTGTGATGTTCAGCGCCGATGCGCCCTTGAGCGCGTCCAGTGTTATGTATGAGTGTGTCATTCAAAAGTCCTTCAGTCTGTCAGTCGGTCAGTATTTCGGATTTTCAGTATGTCAGCCCCAACCGACTGACTAACCGAAATACCGACCGACTGATTAACCTTTACGCCATTGTGATGTTGTATTGCAGGGCGGTGTGAGTTGCGGAGCTGCGCGTGCCGCTGCGCTCGGCGAGGGCATGGCGGAAGCTGACGGTTACGACTGTCTGACGCTTCTGCGTGTCGCGATCAACGTCGATCATCAGTTGACGGCGGAAGCCCTGCGCCCACTGCGTGCGGTTCACCAGCAGCAAGCGCCCCTTCGTGTTCGATGATGCGCCGTCGGTAATCTTGCCGTCCGCGTCCGCCAGGGGCATCTGCTCTGAGACGATGACGGGTATGCCCTCGACCGCGCCCAGCATTCCGGTGAGCAGCGTGGCGTTCGGTCCGAGTTTGTCCATCGTCCTGAACTGCGATATGGATTGCGCGCGGATGAAGGTGTTCACATCCATAATCCACGCAAGCTGCGAGGGTCTTGCGCCATACTTCCCAAGCTTCACCCGCAGTTCGTTGAACATATCGTCAGATACTGCGGCGTTGTGGTTGTTCGCCTGCGAGGTGTTGTCAACGAGCGGAAGGTACAGCATGCCGTCATACCCCAGGAGCCAGTGCGCCTTGCCTGCCGTGCTCGCTGTGATATTCGCGCCGTCCGCATTGATGTTGTTGGTGGTGCTCTTGTCGGCGTTCAGGATGATGTCGTCCAGCACTTCGGCAACATTGCGGACAAGGCCCGCGCGGATCTCCGGCAGCATGGCGATGACGCCGTCCTCTTCCAGCGTGAAGCTGTATGGCACCTGCCCGACCAGTTCGTATGCCGTCAGCGTGGTTCTGCCTGTGGCAAGCGCGGTGTCCGAGGTGGTGGTGTTCTCCGTGCCGGGGAAGAAGTTCACATCTCCAAGCTGGCGCGGCACCTCGAACGGGTTGGAGGGCATCGGGAAGGTGGGGACGATTGGCGCGACCAGGGTTTGCAGGTTCACATCCTGCCAGAGTTCGCGCGCCTCCAGAGTCGCCACCAGTTCGTCACCGGCGCCGGCCGTAGTGCTGTCCATCGCTGCGCGCGTCATCGCGCCCAGCAGTTGGCGGCTGAAGCCCTGGAACTGTCCCGTGTCCTTGGAGTCCACGCGAAACCAGCGTTCCAACCGCCGCTCCGCCGCCGAGTGAGATGCCTGTATGTCGGCGGGGCTGATGCTCGCAGTGAGCAGGCGCTTCGCTTCCTCGGCGCGGTCGATCCATGCGGGACCGAAGCCTTCGCGCCGCTGCGAGTGCGCGAATCGGCGCACCAATGCAAGGTCGAGGATGTCCATGCCGGCGTATGCGCCCGAGGGCACTGTGGGCAGCGCGGCTTCCTGCGCGTAGCTGCTGAGGGCATTGCGTCGCACGCTGCGCTCGCGCTCTGCGGCGGAGTTCACACCCTGCTTGATGCGCTCCGTCTCCTCACGCAGCAGGCCGACTTCGCGGCTGACAGGCTCGAACCGCTCTCGCACGAACGAATTGATGTCTGCGAGGTCTTTCTTGATTGCATCTATGTCGGTAGTTGTCATTACGGTAGTCCTTTCTTGGATTGTCTGATTTTCATGGCCTGCTTTTCATGAATTGAGAGGATGCAAAGGGTCAGGGTGGAGGGATGGCAGTGAGCGACTGCTTGAGCTGAGCGGTCAGAGTGCGGATTTCGGCGAGGTCTGTGGTGTCAGGCTGCTCGTCTAGCATCGAATCCAGCATGCGGCGGTGAGACTCGCGCAGGGCGTCGGGGTCGGCGGGCACGGAGACGATAGACCATTCCAGCAGTTCGGCGCGGATGTCGCGTATGCCGCCACCATGCGAGGGCCGGGTTTCAAGCGGCAGCCAGCTTATGGACGCGGCTTGCAGGAATCCCTTGTCCCAGGCGTTGCGGATGCGCTGCGCGAACGGATCGTCTTCAAGAAACTCGAACTCGGCGACGATTCCGCCGTCCGGCGTGCGGTTGATACTCAATGTTCTGCCGATGGGCAGGCCGCCCGACGGCGAGCGTCCTGTCGAGTCGTGCGCCCACATCACGACGGGATTGCGGCGGTAGTTGTCGAACCGCAAGCCAGCGAGGTCAATCTCAGGGGAAGTGCGCGCCCTGTCGCTCGCGGCGATGGTAACGCTGCGCCGCTTCGTGTCCACCGCGTCGCGCCGCACGATGTCCATGCTCATCGATCGCGCTCTTTGCTCTACCAAAATTCACCTTCCCCAAAATCCTATCCATCCTGTTCATCCTGTTAGCCCCAACGGCAAAAGCCCCCGATGCGTGGGACCGTCTTCGGCCACTAAATCGGGGGCTTCTTCACCCTCATTGGAAGGCTCCGTCACGGAGCAACTATTCAGCTATGCAAGAAAACTAGCACGAATGTTTGGCGCTTGTCAAGAGTATTTCGTAAGCAGGCTGACTACTGCCGCGTCAACACAACCTTATAGGACCCCGTGTTGCCCGCGCTCTCGTACACGTTGCCTACTTCCACGTAGTATGTTCCGGGACTGAAGGAACGGACAATGGACTCGACCGGCCCGTCTTCAGAGTGCTCCAGCACGGCACCCCTTCCTTGCAATATATTCCAGATGCCAACTCCCGGCGGCCCGTCGAAAACAGATACCTCGTAAGTGCCCTCCTCAGATATGCGGAACTCGAAGACATCGCGATCATCCGGTGACTCCAGACCGAAGACCGGAATCGAAGGGTCATCGATCACCCAGTGCCAGGGCTTTAGCCCTGCATCGCCGGGCGCGACGTCGCTGTCGATTCTGGCGATAAGGAACTCGCCGGGACGCAGCACCACATCAGGATCTGTACCGTAATCGTCGGCGTAGTCGTCCACGCGCACCGACAGTTCGTAAAATCCGAGGCCGCCACGCTGCTCACGTCCTCCGCCTATCGCGATGTAGTACGTCCCGTCCTCGTCGGGCGTAAAGAAGGCGCGCGCGAAGTTCGCTATGAATCCGCCCTCGTCGTGCTCTCCCAGAACCTGCTCACCGTCTTCGTTCACCACTTCCAGGATGCTGGGGTCTATCAGATGCCCATCGACATAGTTCAGATGCCCTCCGAACCACGTATTTGGCGCCTCACGGAACTCCATCTGGTTCTTCAACTCGATTATGTAGTTCTCGCCACGCTCGCCCTCGAAGCTGACCCAATCCCTGCCGTCATCATCCTCAGTGAGTTCGCCGCTGATAGCCCCGATGAGGCTGGCCTCGATGTTCTCAGACCTAGCGACCCACGGCGCAGGCGGAGGAGAGGGAGGCGTGATGGTGCTGTCAGGAGGCTCTATCTCTTCCTCATCATCACCATCCTCATCATCGTCGCCGGAATCCTCTACGGGAACCGCCACAACCACATGGTCGGAGTCGTCATCTAGTCCGTAGAAGTTCCGGTTCAGCCTTCCGTCTGGAGCGCGCGCAGCCCACAGACCGCCGTTCCTGTTGTTCACGTTGTAATACATACCGGTGCCGGGGCCTCCACCCTCAACGCTTATGCCGTCTGCGTCAACATCGTCCTCCGTCACCGTGTAACCGAAGACCAGCTTGTCGCTGCCGTCTCCACTCAGAAGCGTTGCGACTCTGCGGTTCTCTCCCACCTGTATGTACAGACCGGCGTAGTCGGCACGCTCTCCGGTGTCCGGGTTCAACGTGGTCACGGTACCGGTGAAGTGCGCGGAAATCTCGATGACATCGCCCGCGCCATACGCCTCGACCGTATCCCCGGACGCAGTAGTGATCTCCCCCGGCTCGGAAGTGATCTCAAGATCGTAGATGCCCACACCATCGTCGTCAGCTATGGTGATGATGCACTCACCGTCGTGGCCGTAGTCAACAGAATTGTTGAACTGGACCTTGAAAGTCTCGTCAATTTCGGGGTATTGGTCATCCAGAGTGTGGAAGTTGCGTCCCATCACGCCCGACTCGGACTGCGATCCGTTGCTTGACTGCCTCTCGGCATAGAGATGTTCGTAGTCCGTCTCGTTTGCCGTGATCGCGTCCGTGTACCAGAACACCCGCATGGTTGGGTGTGGCGAGTCGGAGTCGAACTTCTTGCGCACCTCCAACCGGAAGTCTTCGCCTTCCTCCACAAGCGTCTCAACGCACTTGATCTTCAGCCACGGCTCGTTCCCCCGCATAGGCGCCGCGTACGCCACATGGCGCGGCGCAAAGAGCGGACCACCAATCAATATCGCCAGCGAAATTGCCGCCATCAGCCCCATCACCGCGAGCAGTCCAATTCTCCATCCTTTAGAAATCTCTGTCCTCCCAAGAATTATCTTTGTCGCATTCATCCCGTAGCCCTCCTTCTGCCTTCCAGAATCTGCTGACACCCAACTTACTCATCAGCGATTCGGGCAAACCTCACTTGTTAGATATATATGGACTTATGGAGCTCCCAACTCCAATATAACATATATTATACTTTATGCACAGGGCTCTATCTATAACCATAATCGCTCTGGTCATTGACGGTAGAATCAATGAGTGCGCGCAGGAAGGCAGCGTCCGTGGATAGTTCACGACCTCCATTCATGAGGCGACGAAGGGAAAACGGCGATGGAGGCGCTAAGGAATGTGGACAGACGAAATGAGATGGATGCGCTGTGGGAGTTTAACGCAAGTCACTGCCCCTGCCCCGATCTTCGTTCCGTCCGACTATGCAACGCCTCGCCCGGAATCCGCAGGGTTGAATTGGACAACCCCCGATGGTCCAGTCTTGCCCATCTTGGATCCCCCCTACTTCAAGCACATATTGAAGTCTTTCGCGATGAGTATCTCCCTCTCTTCGGTGTTCAATCTCTGTGCTCAATTAATGATCGAAAAGCCAGTCGAGTCCTACTATTGAAACCTTAATGGCATGGCCTGTACCGGCGCAGTGGCGCTACGACCATAAGTATCTGCAACTGGAGGATCACACAATGAAGTTCCCCAAAGTTTCTTTTTGGCTATTGGGAATTGCCCTCGTCGCGCTGTTCATAGCAGCGTGCGGAGGTGCGGCGGCTCCACAGGCTCCGGCCCAGGCGCCATAGCAGGCAGTGCCCGCCCCGCTCCGGCAGCAGCACCCTCACAGGCGCCCGCAGCACCGGCAGCAATCGCGGCAGTAGCCCAGGAACGCCGACCTGACCCCACGCCCACCGGACAGCAGGCGATACCGGGCGGCACCCTCATCCCTCTGGCGGGCTTCGACCTGGGGCACACCGACCCGCACCGCAACACCTCGGTCGCGGAGTTGTCGTACATGGTCCACATATATCCGGGCATCCTGCAGTACAACACGACCACATGGGTTGACATCGCTCCCGACCTCGCCGTGTCGTGGGAAGTGGACTCCACCGGCAAGGCATACACCTTCAAGGTGCGAGAGGGCGTGACATACAGCGACAGTTCGTCCGTCTCCGCATAGGACATGTCCTATGCGCTCAACCGCATGATAGAGCGCCCCAACGACATCGCAATGCCGCGCTCCGGCTGCATACGAGGCTTCATGGAGAACGCGCATGCGATTGATCCGGCCACCCTGCAAGTCAACCTGAAAGACCCGTCGGTCGGCTTCCTCGGATGCGTAGCTTCCCCGTGGATTTCCATTCCGCCGAAGTTCATCCTGGAAGAAATCGACAGTGGCGACGACCCCGGACGCGAACCGGAACTCGATGAGATCATAGGCGCGGGGCCGTTCATCCTGAAGGACTACCAGCGCGGCATATCCTTCGAGGTGGAGCGCAACGAGCGCTACTATGACCAGCCGCGCCCGTATCTCGATGGCGTGCGCCACGTCGTCGTAACCGACCCTAGCTCGCGCGTTGCGGCGTTCCGCACAAGGCACGTGCACAAGGAAGCCGTCTTCCCTGCTTTCGGCGCTGACGACGACCTTGCCATCCGCCAGCAGATGGGCGACCAGTTGGTTGTCAGCGAGTCTGTGGGATTCGGTGTCGGCGGCGTGCACATCAATCTGCGCAACGCGCCCTTCGACGATGTGCGCGTGCGTAAGGCGATGCAGCTTGCCGTTGACCGCGAGGCTATGATTGAGTTGATCCACCCGGCAGGCGGGCAGGTCCAATGCTACTATCCCTGCATCTTCGACTGGATATACTCGGTCGAGGACTACATGCAGCAGCCGGGCTTCCGCTTCGACAAGCATGCTGAGGATGTCGAAGAAGCCAAGCGCCTGCTCGCGGAGGCGGGTTACCCCGATGGCTTCGAGGCGACCATCACCTTCCGCAAGGTCGGGCCGTACCCCGACTACTCGGCGATAGTCGCGCAGCATTGGAAGGACATCGGCATAGACCTCACGCTCATGGCGGCTATGGGGCCATCGCTGACCGCCGTGATAATCGCCATCACGACGGTGCGCATACAGGGCACGGTCAGGACGGTGCGCTCCGTGGCGCTCAGCGTCAAGGCGAGCCAGTACTCTGAGGCCGCGCGCGCCATCGGTGCCAGCGACTGGCGCATCATGCTCTACCACATAACGCCCAACTG
Organism: Dehalococcoidia bacterium; assembly: GCA_965221045.1. Classification (GTDB taxonomy): domain Bacteria; phylum Chloroflexota; class Dehalococcoidia; order Lucifugimonadales; family JADFKI01; genus Bin90. The sequence continues at coordinate 1,850,426 of OZ244863.1, read as the reverse complement.
CATGGCGCCCGTCATCGTGGTGGGGTCGGCTGTGCTGGGTGGCGCGATTGTTACAGAAGCAAGCCTGAGCTTCCTCGGACTTGGGGTGCCGCCCAATATCCCCACATGGGGCAACATGCTGGGACAGTCGCAGGAGCGTTACATCGCTGCGGGTCCGTGGACGAGTGTCTTCCCCGGCCTGGCGCTTACCATCACCGCGTTCGGCATCAACCTGCTAGGCGACGCCCTCCGCGACATCCTCGACCCAAGACTCAGGGGCAGCAGGTAGCGACCGAATAACCCAATCCTATCTATCCTGTACATCCTGTCAGCCCCGTCCGGATAGGCTATAATCGTCAGAAGAAGGGGAAGACTTGGCAACTATCGACAACACTGACGACCTGTTGCGACTCGTGCGGGAAGATTCTGACTTTCGCGCGACTATGCGGCGCGAACTGCTGACGGCGGAACTGCTTGAAGTTCCGCAGCGTCTCACCGCGCTGGAGCAAAGCACTGCCGCGCTTATTGAATACACCAACGCAACGAATAGGCGGCTGGATAATATAGAAGCGGACATCACGGTGATAAAAGACGATATCAACGTGATGAAGGGCGACATCACGGTAATGAAAGACGACATCAACGTGATGAAGGACGACGTAAGCGTGACGAAAAACGACGTCAGTGTTATAAAGGACGACATCAACGGACTGGGCGAAGCCTTCAGGCGGGAAGTGCAGGCTCAATCAAGCTATCGCGGCAACTTTGCCCAGAGCGCAGCTACCGGAAGCAACCAGGACATAGCCCGCCCCTTCGCCGAACTTCGCGGCATGAAACGAATCAAGACGAGGCAGGTCTCAAGGGCTAGTGTGGAGAGCTGGCTAGTGAACAATGTCTCCTTAGTTGAAGCCCTAGACCTTCGCCCAAGAGCATGGGACACGTTCCTTACGCCTGATGATATTGCAGGTGTCAGAGATTTGCAGGCTGAAAACGACGCAGAGCCGGCGTTCTACATCGTGGTGGAAGCCTCTTACACAGGAGAAGCAGAGGACATTGACAAAGCCATCGACCATGCCAAGATTGTCCATGCGGTCACCGGCTTGGACGCCTATCCGATAGTAGCGGCGGTGCGGCTGGACGATAAAATGGAGCCGGAAATGCGGAGCAGGCTCTACGACGATGTTCAAGAATTCGTCGCGGTCAATGATGCAGATGCAGCGTTCTGGTTTCGGCTAGGCTCGGCTGATCTGAGGCCCGCCGAGCCACGCTAGCCTGAGCATCTTCCCCAGCGACACCCTCCATCCCATCCTATCCATCCTGTCAGCCCCGTCCGTTCGCATCAGATGTTGAACTGCGGATCATCGTAGTTGTGGAGTTTGTTGTATATCTGAATGCGCCAACGCTGCGGGTCCACCACCAGCAGTCTCGACTTCACAGGGTCGAAGTCCACCGCCATCGGCAGCGCGAACCGCCACTCCGGTTCAAGGCTATACACCCGCCGCCGCGCCTTATAGACATCAGGGTTGCTCAGCACATACTCGTGCTGCCACTTGGACAGCTCCTGCGCGTCGCCCGTGAATGTCGTGATGTAGTTCGTGTCCGCGTCGTACACCTGCACCCTGTTGTTCACCCAGTCGCACACATAGATGTCGCCGTCGGGGTCAACCGCTACATCGGTGGGATGGTCGAACTGCGCCTCGCCGTCGCCATATTCGCCAAGGCTGAAGACGAACTCGCCGTCCGCATTGAACTTCTGGATGCGATTGTTCTTGTGGTCGGCGACATAGACGCAGCCGTCAGAGTCGGTGGTTATGCCCCAGGGCGAGTTGAACTCCCCGTCGCCATCGCCGGCCCGCCCGAATACGTTGGACGGCTTGCCGTACTTGTCCAGCTTCTGGATGCGGTGGTTGAGCGTGTCCGACACGTACACATCGTCGTTGTTGTCGATCACGATTCCCGAAGGTCTGTTGAACTGCCCAAGCCCGGATCCGGACTCGCCGAACACGCGAATGAACTCGCCATCGCGGTCGAAGACGGATACGCGGTTCAGCCACTCGTCGGCTACATACACATTCTCGTCGCTGTCAACCGCCACACCCGCGGGCCACATGAACTGCCCGCCGCCATCGCCTCGCTCGCCGAAGCGCGTAATCAGCTCCTCGTCGCCAGGAGTCGAGCCGATGGTGAGCCTTACGATCTCACCGCCGTTCTGACGCCTTACGACCGTGAAGACATTGTCATCGTGGCCGACCGCGAGCGTCAGAAGACCTGTTATCTGCCGACCTCCAACCACGTGGCTGTAATCGTACACTCTGTCGGCAACTATTCTGGTCAGCATTGTTGTTCCCCTCCGGTAAAGACGCGGTTAGTCAATAGAATACGCTTTTAAGCAGCCAACTAGCTTTGAGTTTCGTCCGCCCGCAATGGTCTAATCTCAAGCTTGCCGTCAGGCAGCGGGTGTATCGCTATACGCTCATCCCAAGGAAAGCCACGCCCGCCCCTCACAATCCTTGTGGTGCAGACTTCTATGTCTGCCATATTGTCCCGTGTAATCCGTCTGAATCTGAAACCGCTGCCCAGGAAGGACAGGTCGATTTCCCAACCCGATCCATCGTCGGTCATTCCGCCTCCTCATCCTCATCGGAATCAGGAAAATAATACAAGTCAATGTTCCCGTCCTCAGCCTTCACCGCTACCATGTACTTGTCCAAGAATCTGAACACTTGCGGAACGCCCATCGTCATGAACTTCGGGTCAACGATTACGGATTCGCCTTTGTGTGTTACGGCGTCCTCATCCTGAGCGACAAATTCAAGCTCAAGCACATCGCGCTCTTCACCATTTTCGAGTCGTATCTTGGTTGCCCGCATAACGATACACTCCTTTTAGTAGAGTCGCCTACGCAAACATATACTCGCGTGTTGAGACGATAAGCTGAAGTATCTCCGCTATTTCCTGAGCGGACTCGGCATCGCTCTTGCCGTTGCCGCCGCAGACGCTTTTCTGCTCGGCATGCGCGACAAGCTCCGCCCTCGTGCCCTCGTCGAATTGCAGGGGGCCCATCAGGTCGAGACAGGCGTCCACGAGCGACTCCGGCGATGCTGCCTGTTCCTGCACCCTCTCGACTATCTTGCGTATGCCGGGACGATGCGTCTCATTGACCGTGTCGGCGACGAAGTTAGTACGCTTCATCAGCGCGCCGCTGTTTATCCACTCCACGCCGGAGTGCCAGCCCTCGACGCTGGGCGGATTGAGAAGCTCCTGCCCCATGTAGGTGATGTTGTTCGCCCAGTCGAATATCTCGGGCGTGGGCAGACCGGCATGGCCTGCCATCCGCAGCGTGCTGATGACCACCTCGGTCGGGTTCTTCACCTTGCGGAACTGCGCTTCCTTGAAGAAGTCCGAGTTGAACAGCATTCGCAGCACGGCGCGTATGTCGTAGTCCGTTTCCATCAGGGCGTTAGAGAGGAAGTCGATTGCTTCCGGATCACGCGGAGGCGTTACGGGCCAGGCAGGCACCTGCACTTCGTCCGCAATGAAGAAGCTGTACATGTGGCGGGCGACGAAGCGCGCCGTCGCCGGCTGCTTCAGGATGATGTCGATAATGTCCTCGCCGTTGAAGTTGCCCGTCTCGCCGAGGAAGGTCTTGTCGCCGTTGTCGTGGTCGTCTTCCTTGTACTCGAAGTACCAGTCCCACCTGCCCATGTGGAAGCGCGGCAGCTTGGGCGACATCGTCCAGCCGGTGAACGCTCGGGAACACTCCCTCACATCATCCTCCGTGTAGTTGCTCACACCCATGCTGAACAGCTCAAGTAGCTCCCTGCCCCAGTTCTCGTTGACTGCGGTGGCATGGTTCTCATTGTTGTCCAGCCAGAAAAGCATCGCCGGGTTCTTCGACACCTCCAGAAGCAGGTCACGATACTTGCCCATGCCCTTCTCGCGGAACATGTCGATCATGTCCGTTATCTCGTCGTAGTGGTCAACCTTCGAGACGCCTGTGGCGAAAATCTGGTGCCAGAAGAGGCACACCTTCTCCTGCAGCGGAGCCTTCGTGTTGACCATGCGCCAGACCCAGCTGGACTGCCCGATGCCGCCGAGCGTTCCCGGCTTCCACTGGAGGTGGTAGTAGCGCAGAAACTCGTAGATATCGACAGGCTCCTGCCGCTCCGGGTGCAGAAGCTCCTCCACCGTCTCCTCGTATCCGACGGCAAGACGCTGCTCCAGCTCTTCGCGCGTTGCGCCAAAGCCGGCGCGCCGCATCAGGTGGGCTATCATCGCAAGGTCGCTGCTGCTCATCGTTGACCTCCCTGTGGTGGGTCTAATAGTGGGTCTAATAGTGGCTCTGGTAATGGCTCTAATGCTGGCTGGGGATGCCAGTCGCGGACGCTAATACAGAATCAATCGGCAAGGATGATTGTGTCTATCCGTTGGCCCGCCCATTGTATGGCATGAAAGTTACGCATAGCAACGCGCGCCTCTTTTGCGGAATGGAGTTTCGGTTTCTTCGTATGATACTTCTTTTGGGGATGCCTCCCACGCTTCTCAAATGTGGTTTCGCTGACTCATCACGAGCGGGAGCTTTGTTTTCGAGTGTGAGAACCTTTCATGTCGGTGTTGATAATCGGTTATAATCAGGAGCAGGGAGAAAAGGTCATGACGACAATCAACACGGCGGACGATTTCATACGGCTCTTGCGCGAGAATCCGGAATTCCACGCCGCAGCGCGGCGCGAGCTGCTGACCGAAGAGCTTCTCGAACTGCCGCAACGCTTCAGCCAGTACGCGCAGACGACCGACAAGCGGCTCGACAGCGTGGACCGCAGACTCGGTTCGCTGGAGCAGGGTCAGCAGCGACTCGAAAGCAATGTCTCAGACCTGCAACAGGGCCAGCAGCGACTCGAAAGCAATGTCACAGACCTGCAGCAGGGTCAGCAGCGCCTCGAAAGTGATGCCAAAGACCTGCAGCAGGGGCAGCAACGCCTCGAAAACAGCGTCAACTCCTTGCGAGGCGACGCCTTAGAAACGAAGATGCCGACAAGGCTCTGCGACTTGCTGAGCGAGGCGCTCGATGTCAGGAGAACGCAAATATTCTGGATGGCGCGACATGCTACACCGCCAATGATTCGAGGCGAGCGATTTGTAGCGAAGATTGAGAGCGCTTCTGATAGAGAAATCATTACGGAGGACGAAGAAGCCAGGCTCACGCGCACCGATATGGTAATACGGTCGCTCAGAAAGTCCGACGGAAGCCGCCTCTGGATTGCCGCAGAAGCATCCGGCGTGATTGATCAGGATGACATCGAGCGAGCGCGCCAATCCGCTTCCGCTCTGAAGAAGGTGTACGGCGAAGATGCCGTTCCCGTAGTGTACGGTTACAGCATCTCCGAGCGACAGAGGGAACAGGCTGAAGCAACGCCTGAACTTCAGCAAGTTCATGTATTCCTGGAGCCTGACCAGTCCGGAACTGCCTCCGGAACCGACTGAAGAGCCAACGCTTGCGTACGCACTCAGCGATCACGAATGGCTCAGCCCACCGTCCAGGTACAGCGTCTCGCCCGTCATGTACGCCGCCGCGTCCGACGCAAGATACAGCGCCAGCAGCCCGACTTCGCGCAGCTCGCCCACACGTCCCAGCGGTACGTTCGTCTTCGCGCGCTCCCTCGATGCCGCTATCTGCTGCGGATCGCCCGTCTCGGGGTCCGGGAATTGGCCCGGCGCGATGCAGTTCACGGTGATGCCATACGGCGCCCATTCGAGAGCGAGCGTCTGTGTGAACCGCGCAAGTCCCGCCTTCGCCGCCGAATACACCAGCATCTCCGGAGAACCCTTGCGCGCCGCGAACCCGCTGATGTTTATGACGCGCCCGCCGCCTCGCGCTATCATGTGCGGCCCCACCGCGCGGCAACCCTTGAACGCCTCAGTCAGGTTGATGTCCATCACGAACTGCCACTCCTCGTCGGTTATCGGCGTACCGTCCGAGCCGGGCGGCGGCACCAGCGGCTTGCGTATCGCATCGCCCAGGTTGTTGATGAGCACATCGATGCGTCCCCACGCGCTGAGCGCCGTATCAACCGTGCGCTGCCAGTCGGCAGAATCCGTTGCGTCCGCCGTCAGCGGGAATATGGGATGCCCCGCCGCTTCCATCTCCTCCGCAAGCGGCATCAGATAGCGGTCTGTCAGGGATGTAATCATCACCTGCGCCCCCGACTCCGCGAACACCCTTGCTATGCCCTTGCCAATCCCCCGCGCCGCCCCCGTTACTATCACCGTCTTGCCCGCTATATCAAAGTCCGTAGGAAGCCTCGAATATCTCGTACTGGGAATCGTCATATATCTAACCCCTCTCTCCTTATGCTTGTGCGGCAAATGCCATGCCCAATTCTACGGCACAATCCCCTCATTTCAACTCCCCTTCATCCTGTCCAACCTGTCAGTCCCATCAAGTCCCGTTGTGCAATCGCCCAATGCGTTGTAACCTAACGGCGAAGCACAGCGGCCCAGAGAAAAGGACAAGAGGACAAAAGATGTCAACAGTCAGCATAGACCACATCGCAATGCCGACGGCTAATGCGGAGAACCTTATCGCGTTCTACAAGAAGCTCGGCTTCTACATCAACGACGAAGCCGAATGGCGCGCAGGCAAGGCGCACATCTTCTCCATACAGGTCGGCGACTCCAAGATAAACGTGCATCCTGAAGGCTACACCGCCGCCCTGCGCGGTCCGACCGCAGTACCCGGCAGCGCCGACATCTGCTTCGTCTGGAACGGCGCAGCCGCCGAGTGCGAGCAGATGCTCAACGACGCAGGCGTCGAAATCATAGCCGGCCCCGGCCCACGACGCGGCGCACTCCGCGACAAGACAGCCGTCAGCCTCTACGCCCGCGACCCCGACGAAAACCTGCTCGAATGGATGATTTACGAGTAATCCACCCCGTCATTCCCGCGCAGGCGGGAATCTAGAAGGGTATAAAAGTCCCTTCCCCTTTGATGGGGAAGGCTAGGATGGGGGTGATGTACCCTCCTCGTCCTGTACATCCTGTTAAGCACAACTCTCGCGGAGGTTCACCATGGGACGACTCGACGGCAAGGTAGCCCTGATTAGCGGCGGCGCGCGCGGACAGGGCGCTGCAGAAGCACTGCTATTCGCCAAGGAGGGCGCGAAGGTCGTCATCGGCGACCTGCTCGACGACGAGGGCAGCCAGATTGAAGCGCAGATAGCCGAACTCGGCGGCGACGCCACATACATCCACCTCGATGTCACCAGCGCCGACCAATGGGACGCCGCAGTGCAGACCGCCCTCGACCAGTACGGCAGGCTAGACATCCTCGTCAACAACGCCGGTATCGGCGGCGGGGGAGTCGGGCTTGAGGATACTACTGTGGAGTTCTGGGACAGGACGCTCAACATTAATGCAAAAGGCGTCTTCCTCGGCACAAAGACAGCGATACCCGCCCTGCGCGACGCCGGCGGCGGCTCCATCGTCAACATTTCCTCCATCGCTGGCATCATCGGCAGCAGGCTCGGCATACCCGCGTATCAGGCGAGCAAGGGCGCAGTCCGCCTCCTCACCAAGTCCACCGCCCTCCAGCACGCCGCCGACAACATCCGCTGCAACTCCGTCCACCCCGGCATGATCGTCACCGCGATGACCGACGAGATTCTCTCAGACCCCGAGCAGCGGCAGGGCTACCTCGACAGCATCCCGCTCGGCAGGCTAGGCACTGTGGACGACATCGCCAACGGCGTCCTATTCCTCGCCTCCGACGACTCATCCTTCGTAACCGGCAGCGAGATGGTCATAGACGGCGGCCTCATCGCCCAGTAGCCGAAAATGTCCCTTCCCCCTTTGATGGGGATCATAAGTCCCCTCTCCCAGAGGGAGAGGGTTAGGGTGAGGGTGAGGGCACCAGACAAAAGTCCCTTCCCCTCGATGGGGGAAGGTTAGGATGGGGGTGATGTACCCTGCACATCCTGCTAAACACAACTCTCAAGGAGGTTCACCATGGCACGACTAGACGGCAAGGTAGCACTCATAAGCGGCGGCGCGCGCGGACAGGGCGCTGCGGAGGCGATTCTCTTCGCCAGGGAGGGCGCAAAAGTAGTCATCGGCGACCTGCTCGACGACGAAGGCAGGCAGATTGAAGCGCAGATAGCCGAACTCGGCGGCGACGCGACCTACCTCCACCTCGATGTAACCAGCGCCGACGACTGGGATGCCGCCGTGCAGACCGCCCTCGACCGCTACGGCAGGCTCGACATCCTCGTCAACAACGCCGGTATCGGTGGCACGGGAGGCGGGCTGGAGAACGCTACCTTGGAGAGTTGGGACAGGACGCTTGACATCAACGCCAAGGGAGTCTTTCTCGGCACAAAGGCGGCGATACCCACCATCCGCGACGCTGGCGGCGGCTCCATCGTCAACATCTCGTCCATCGCGGGCATCATCGGCCTCGGGACCGGCAACCCCGCCTACGCCGCGAGCAAGGGTGCCGTCCGCCTCCTCACCAAGTCCACCGCCATTCAGCACGCCCCCGACAACATCCGCTGCAACTCCGTTCACCCCGGCATGATTGTCACCGCCATGACCGAGGCGACACTTGCCGACCCCGAACGCCGGAAGTACTGGGACGACAACATCCCGCTCGGCAGGCTCGGCACCGTGGACGACATCGCCAACGGCGTACTATTCCTAGCCTCCGACGACTCATCCTTCGTAACCGGCAGCGAACTCGTCATAGACGGCGGCATAGTCGCGCAGTAACCGAATTATCCCCTCTCCCTCTGGGAGAGGGTTAGGGTGAGGGGACTGGACAAAAATCCCTTCCCCCTCGGTGAATGGTCAACCATTTGCCCCCTCTCCCCGCGGGAGAGGGCTGGGGTGAGGGGAACTCCTTCCCATCCTGTCCGTCAATGTCAGCCCCTCCTCGTTCTTTTCATCGGATTCTTTCGCTATACTGGGATTGGCTAGACCAACATCGCAGCGAACGGAAGGCGCAACATGCCTGCACTCGAAAGCATCGCCATCAAGGGTTTCAAAAGCATTCGCGACATCAAGGTCGAACTCCGCGACATCAATGTGCTCATTGGTGCCAACGGCTCCGGCAAGTCAAACTTTCTTGAGGCGTTATCATTCTTGCAAGCTATTCGCGCAGGTAATCTTCAAGACTACGTTGGTCGCGCGGGAGGTGCGGAAAGGCTCTTGCATTTTGGCCCAAGGACTACAAGCGAACTTGCTCTTCGTGTCATCTTTGAAACTACAATTTCAAATCATTCCAATGGATATGAGATTGTACTAGAGCCGACGGAAACTAACACTCTTTACCCCCGTCGAGGCACTGAGCACGCATACTTCTGGGACCGAGAACGTCCTGCGCCATTCTATCAGTATCTTTCACGGGAACAGGGAGAGGCAGGAATAAGTCTTCGCGACAATAGGCGTGTTGTTGCACACGTTCAGACCCATCTCAATCGTTGGAGGATATATCACTTTCATGACACCAGTTCTGTGTCTCCTTTGAAAAAAAATGTTGACCTGCACGATAATCGATTCTTGCGTCCGGACGGTTCCAATCTTGCAGCATTTCTCTATCTCCTCCGTGAGAGATACGAAGAATCATATAATTTCATTCGGAACACAATACGATTGGTTGCGCCGTTCTTCGACGACTTTGCCCTTGAGCCACAGGCACTAAATGAGAACACGATTCGCTTGGAGTGGAAACATAGAGGCGCGGACGCTTACTTCGATGTATCTTCGCTCTCGGATGGAACGCTGCGCTTCATCGCGCTTGCAACGCTGCTTCAACAGCCCCAGAATCTACGCCCGTCGGTCATTCTGCTCGACGAGCCGGAATTGGGATTGCATCCGTATGCGATTACAATGCTGGCATCCATGGTCAGAAGCGCGTCGGTGGATACGCAAATGATATTGGCTACGCAGTCGCCGATTCTCCTCGATTACTTCGAGCCAGAGGATGTGCTCGTAGCGGACAGGGTAGAAGGCAGTACCGTGTTCACGCCGCAAAGTGCGGATGAGTTGGAGGTTTGGTTGAGAGACTATAGCCTTGGAGAGTTGTGGGAGAAAAATGAAATTGGTGGTCGTCCCGCCCCTGAAAGGCGGATTCCCAGCAGATGACCCGCCTCATTGTCCACGTCGAAGGTCCAACTGAAGAGACTTTTGTGAATGAGGTGCTCAGCCAGCATCTTTATCAACGTAGATATACTCTCGTGAGCGCACGCACCATAGGTAAGGCAAGAGCACGTACTCGGCGCGGTGGCATTGTACCTTGGGGGACTGTGCGTCAGGGGATACTGAATCACCTCAGTCAAGACCAAGGACACTACGTCAGCACGATGGTTGACTACTACGGAATGCCGAATAACTGGCCTGGGCGCGCCAATGCAACTACTGCCCTGACAGCCTCCGACAGAGCGGAAGCGATAGAGGATGCGCTTCTTGAAGACGTATGCACCGCAATGGGTACTAGCTTCAATTCGAACCGCTTCGTTCCGTATGTGATGATGCACGAGTTCGAGGCGATGCTGTTCAGCGACTGTCAGGCGTTCGGCGGCGCTATTGGACGCTCGGATTTGGTCGTCAGCTTTCAGGCAATTCGAAGTGTATTCGCTAGTCCTGAGGACATCGATGATTCTTATGTCAACGCACCATCGAAACGCATCGAAAAGTTGTTGCCAAATTATGACAAGGAGGTAGGTGGCACAGTCGGTGTCCTGGGAATTAGCCTTGATAAGATTCGCAGGGAGTGTCCGCACTTTGCCGATTGGTTGGAGCGCCTTGAGAGCTTACCTTGACCAACTTGCTGCCAGCCGCCGCGCAGTCTGCGACCTGCTCGGCTTCGGCGAAGACATCTATCAGGCAGTGCGCCTACTCGCCGCCAAGTGGTGCGCCGAGCCATCCGTCCACGGCGGCAAGAAAAGACCGAAAGGTGCTATGCTGGTTGTGTGATTCTTGTACTTCGTTGCACTACAACAAGAATATGACACACGGATGGCGCTGATTGCGATTGCGGGCGACGGGTTAGTGACTGCTTGGCGAATCTTGTGCCGCAACTGCTGAAGCAGAGAGAGGACGCGAAATGAAACGAGTAGGAATGGTCAAAGGACATACGATAGAGTTGGATGAGCCGCTGGGCTTGCCGGACGGCCAGTGGGTTGAGGTGGAGGTTCGCGCGGTTGAAGAGTCGCCGTTGGAGAAGTATGGGTTCAACCCGATACTACGCAAGAGGGGGGCGAAGGTTTCGAATGAGCTAGTCAATGAGATACGCGAAGAGTTGGGATTTTGATTTTGAAGGCGCTGCCTGATGTGAATGTGCTGATTGCCCTGCTGGATGAAGATCACCCTCATCACGATACGGCGGCGAATTGGTTTGTGCTCAACTCCGAACTGGGATGGGCAACCTGCCCTCTAACGCAGAACGGCTGCATCCGCATACTGTCTCAGACCCGCTACCCAAACTCGCTGAGCATCGGAGAAGTGGTGGAAGGGCTGCGCGCCGTTACTTTGATAAAGAGTCACGAGTTCATTGCGGACGATGTGAGTCTGCTCAATCAAGGTATGGTGGATGTGTCGAGCATATCGAGTCATAGGCAGTTGACGGATATTTATCAGGCAGTCCGCCTCCTCGCCGCCAAGTGGTGCGCCGAACCCTCATCCACGGCGGCAAAAAGCGCCCCCCCCCGCAACGCAACCCTCATAACCTGACCACAAGCCCCTTCTCCCCCTGGTGAGGGAACATTCGTCATTCCCGCGCAGGCGGGAATCCAGAGGGCCAACAAAGTTCCTTCCCCCTGACGGGCTGATAGGGGTATGTAAAGTCCCCTCTCCCTCTGGGAGAGGGTTAGGGTGAGGGCAAAAACCCTGTTCATCCTAACCATCAATGTCAGCCCCCCTGACACCTGACTGTCATATACTGACAAACTGACAAAACCGACAAACTGTAACACTATCCCGGAGGTTCACCATGGGACGACTAGACGGCAAGGTTGCGCTCATAAGCGGCGGCGCGCGCGGACAGGGCGCCGCCGAGGCGTTGCTCTTCGCGAAGGAAGGCGCGAAGGTCGTCATCGGCGACCTGCTCGACGACGAGGGCAGTCAGATTGAGGCGCAGATAGCCGAACTCGGCGGCGACGCGACCTATGTGCATCTCGATGTTACCAGCGCCGCCCAGTGGGACGCCGCCGTGCAGACCGCCCTCGACCGCTACGGCAGGCTCGACATCCTCGTCAACAACGCCGGCATCCTCGGTGCACGCACCGGCTTAGAGGACACCACCTCGGAGCAGTGGGACGCCGTACTCAATGTGAACGCCAAGGGCGTATTCCTCGGCACCAAGGCAGCGATACCCGCCCTGCGCGACGCCGGCGGCGGCTCCATCGTCAACATATCGTCTCTCGCCGGGCTTGTCGGCAGCAGGAACGGCATCCCCGCCTACCAGGCGAGCAAGGGCGCCGTCCGCCTCCTCACCAAGTCCGCAGCCATCCAGCACGCCGCCGAAAACATCCGCTGCAACTCTGTCCACCCCGGCATGATCATCACCGCGATGACCGACGAGATTCTCGCCATCCCCGAGATGCAGCAGTACTACGACAACAACATCCCGCTCGGCAGGCTCGGCACCGTCGACGACATCGCCAACGGCGTCCTCTTCCTCGCCTCCGACGACTCATCCTTCGTAACCGGCAGCGAGCTAGTCATAGACGGCGGCCTATACGCCCAATAACCACCCAAAAGACCGCAAAGTCCCCTCTCCCTCTAGGAGAGGGTGTGCAGATCGCAGACATGAGCGTGTGAACGACGTTTAGAAAACGCCAGTCACGAATCTCACCGTCTGCCTATGCGCATTGCTTATGCGGTCTGCGATGCTCATTTCCGCCGGGAAGAGCGCGTGCATGTCTGCCACCAATGTTGCCGGACTGCCTTGCCTTTCCAGCTTCCCAATTCGATACCGTGCCCTCAAGATACGTGCCCAAGTCCAGCATGCCAAGAATATGCACGCAGTAAGGGAAATACACAAGAACACAAAGGATATTGCGATATTGGGAGATACCACTTTGGATACCGCAGGCGAGATATCCGCATACGCGTATCCTTGAAGTATCGAAAACATCAAGCAGAATCCCAGAACCGGGAAACTCCATAAGTACAGTAAGAAGTAGAATACACCTTCATAATCAACCTGCCTGCCATTGACTGTTTGGGCAGTGTCATGGTCTTCCGTGTTGCAGTCTATTGTTCCCCCAAGCAGTTTTTCTATGCGACGCTCCAAATCATCGATTGCGCGATATACGAGATTTCTGAATATCACTCCAAAGACGACGCCAAGCCAAACACCGAATACTAGGCTGAACAGCATTATCAGAGCATACGAAGTTGCCAAGTCGGCGGCAGCGGATGTTCCCTCTCCTTTTGCGAATATCCAAAGACCATTAAGGAGAGCCAAAGTAACCGCTATAAGCAAAGCCTTTAATCCCGGAGGTGTTATCAGACGCGCAACTATGGACCTGTCCCTTACAGCTTGGGCGAAGTCCGGGTCAGGACGCCTGTCGCTGCTTGCTTTGTGGTTGTTTAGTGCGGAGGGGTCAATTGCGTTCATTTCTTGTCAGCCCCCTTATGTGATGATACGCGGAGACTACGAACTCTGCGGCTATTGTTATGACCCCGGTGACAGATATTATTATTGCAGTACCTACGAAGGTGATATCGAGGACAAGAGCCAAAATCCTATATGCGAATCCGTCAGGGTCTTCCAGGACTACTGCGGACAGCCGTTTGAATCCCCAGTCAACAAGTAGGAACAGCGTAGCCACCGCCAGCTTGACAAGAAACAATGCCACCTCAGAAGCAATTCTGGCAAACTCGTTTCTAAAGCTCCTGCGGGATTTATGATGAGTGTCTTCGTCCAAGCTCAACCCTTCCCGTCATTATATCAAGGCCTCTAATCGGTAGTGTAACTCATACGAGCGCGGCGTGTGTCTCAACTTAACGGGATATCGGGTTAGCGGTACGACACCAATCCTCCCATCCTGTCCATCCTTGTCAGAAAAAGCCGACCGCCCTGAGCTTGTCGAAGGATGCTGACAGACTGACTAGGGTGTGTTGACAATTGTATTAAACTTGGAGCATGTCAACATCTAAACTAACTCTGGACCAGTGGTCAAAGATTCGCGATTTCTGAAAGAGGAGACCAACGTCTATGTCAAGTCTGAGCGGGACTGCAAACGATTCATAGAAGGGGTTCTGTGGATGAGCAGGTCAGGCGCTCCGTGGAGGATGCTTCCGGCAGAATACGGCAAGTGGTACAGCGTGTACAGGCGCTTTGCCAGATGGAGCGAGCAGGGTGTTTGGGAGAAGATGCATCTGTACTTCTCCAAAGAGCCGGATATGGAGCATCTTATAATAGACAGCACGACAGTGCGTGCGCATCCCTGTGCTGCGGGTGCCCCGCATAAAAAGGGGGACAGCAGTCGCAGGCTCTGGGAAGAAGCCGAGGGGGTTTCAGCACGAAGGTGCATGTGAGTGTTGACGCTCTGGGCAATCCATTGAGATTCACGCTCACTGGGGGGCAGGCACACGACATCACTCAGGCTGATGAACTGATAGACGGCATTGAGAGCGACTATGTGATAGCGGACCGCGGATATGACTCACAGCGATTGCGTGAGCGCATCGTTGAGATGGGAGCCATGCCTGTGATACCGCCTCGTTCCAACAGGACTGAGCCACTGCAATATGATGAGCATCTGTACGGAGAGCGTCACCTGGTTGAGTGTTACATAAATAAGATGAAGCATTATCGACATATTTTCAGCCGGTTCGACAAGTTAGCGAAGATGTACCTTGGTTTCCTACACTTTGTCGGCACACTTATGTGGCTGAAATGAAATGTCAACACACCCTAACTAAAAGACTGACAGACTCATTCACTACGGCGCCACATGCTCCCCCTCCAGCCCATCCGCCGCCCGCAGCGTCTCCACTGACAGCGGCCCCTCATACAGCTCATACCGAGCCCCAAACTCGTCCAGTATCGCCTGCGCCACCACCTCGTACTCCGCGCCCTCCACTTCGTCCTCCACGCTCCCCACCGTCTCCGGCCGCCACTCCACGCCCAGCGCCTCATACACCGGCACCAGCACATCCCGTATGCGACCGCCATCCCCCACCACAACCACGCCGCCCACATGAGCCGCCCCCCTGATCAGCCGCTGCCCCACGCCCATCAGCTTGCGCTTCCCCCGCGCGTTCACGCTATGCTGCCCCGGACAGTATTCGCCCGCCACCTCGCCCACTCGCGCGTCAATGCCCAGCCGCCGCAGCGCGCGCATCATGATGTCCGCAGCCTCATCGAACCGCGCCATCACATCATCCCTCGGCGTCCCGTCCGGCATCGTCCACGAAAATGCAATCGTCCCAGAATGAAACACCGCAGCCCGCCCGCCCGCAAGCCGCTCGATCGCCTCGAACCCCTGTGCCCGCGCCGCCGCAGTCGCCTTGCCATACCCCTCCGCGCGCGTATCCTGCGGCCCGAACGCCACCACATCCGCAGGCGTGTACAACCGCAGCGTCTCCGGCTCCGTGCCCGACGCAACCTGCCGCAGCAGCGCCCGCGACACCGCCGTATCCAGCGCCGCCCGCTCCCGAAACGCCTCCCGCGTAACCCGTATTTTTCTGTCCGTCATATCGGAAGCATACCATAGCCCAACACCTGCCCATCCTATCCATCCTGCGCATCGCCGTGCATCGATGATACTTCCTGTGTGATATGCTTTCTGCGCTTTCAGAACTGGCTAGGAGAGACGAACATGAAGATAAAATCCGTCAGAGCAGTCTCCGTCAACATCCCGCGCACGCCCCCCAGGACACCCGCGCGCCGACCCGGCTGGAACTCACACGCACGCCGCGCCCTCCCCATCAACAAGTACCCCGAGTTCCCGCGCATGCACGGCACCATGCCCGGCGCAAACACCCAGGAAGACCTGTGGGTGCAGGTCGTCGCCGAGGACGGCACATACGGGCTTGGCCAGTGCAGCTTCGGCGAGCTCACCGCCACCCTCGTTGACTACCACTTCGGCCCCCTGCTCGAAGGCCGCGACTGCTTCGCCACCGAGTTCCTCAACGACCTCATGTGGCGCTCCACGCAGCGATTCGGCGCGGGCGGCATCGCAACCGTCGCACAGTCCGGCATTGACCTCGCCCTCTGGGACCTCAAGGGCAAGCTCCTCGAACAGCCCGTCTATCGGCTGCTCGGCGGACCCTGCCGCGACAAGATCGACATCTACGTCACATCAGACGACCTCGACTGGTCAATGGAGCTCGGCTTCCACGCCTTCAAGGTCAGCAACCCCGTCCACTACGAAGAGGGCATCGACGGCCTCAACATCCTCGACGAGCACATCGGCAAGGCGCGCGACATGGTCGGCTACGACGTCGAGCTGATGTACAACCCCGTCATGTCCTTCAACGTCGAGTTCGCCATCCGAGTCGCCGAACGCCTGCGAAAGTACGGCTTGCGCTGGCTGGAAGAGCCGCTAATCCCCTCCGACCTCGAAGGACACATCGAGCTGAAGAAGGCGATAAACTGGGTGCCCCTCGCCACCGGCGAAGACCATCACGGACGCCACGCCTTCCGCCAGCTCATCGAGCATCGCGCCATAGACATCGCCCAGCCCGACCTCAAGTGGTGCGGCGGACTCACCGAAGCCGTCAAGATATACACCATCGCCGAGGCAGCCGGCATCGCCACCATCCCACACGCAGGCGCCGGCACACCCTACGGCCAGCACTTCTCCTTCGCAATGCCCGAATCCCCAATGGCAGAGTTCTGGATGGGCTCCGACCCCGGCGTCCCCCTGGAGGAAGTCTGCCCCATACCCGGCATGCCCATGCCCAAAGACGGCTGCGTCATCCCATCCGACGCCCCCGGCTTCGGCATGGAAATCAAGGACGAGTGGATAGTGCCCTGGGATCATACGGCGGCAATGAAGGGGTTGGAATGACTTGGTGAGGTCTTGAGGATCACTCACGAAACTCCAGATTCTATTAATTCGGGAGGCGTAGGAAATCGCACTCATGGCGTCTACAACGATTTTATGACACACCGTGGTGTACGGGATTAGGCTACAATAGGTCAACGGATGTGATGCAGATTTGACCGTTGCGCTGATGGAATGTGATCAGAACTGTCAATAACAGCGACAAAGAAAATGGTGATGGGCACACAAAATTTCAGCTCAATTCTTGTCGTATCACCTGCAAGATCGTAATCCTTCAGGATTAGAAGTCGGGAATATAGGCCCCAGAAAGGCTACATTAGGGTAACAAAAATGAAAATCTCGAGCATTCGCGTCGGTGGGCTATTCGACAGATTTGTACATCAACTCGACTTCGACACCGACGAACGCATAACTATCATGTTTGGCCCAAATGGATTTGGTAAGACTATGATCTTGCGTATCCTAGACAGACTCTTCAATTTTCCGGTTAGGCGCCTTCAGCAACTGCCCTTCCAGGAGGTTGATGTATTCTTCGACAATGCCACTGCAATAAAAGTAAAGCGCCCGCCGTACAAAGGAAGCCGGATGCAACTGGACCTGTCAGAGAATCAAGGTCTAATCCTAGAGTACTTCGAAGCGCATAGACTCGTAGACCATATAAATCTTGGAGCCTCAATTAGAGAAGAGGACTTTTCGTTCCTGCGAAATTCTATTGACGAATTCATTCCTCATCTCGATAGAGTAGGACCATCAGAATGGTATGATCCGGACTTGGACGAAGTACTGAAGCTGCAGGATGCTGTCGAACACTATATAGACGTACTCCCGCCAAGTTTATGGGGAGCTGAGGAACCTCCTCACATTCCTTCTTGGTTATCGGATATTCGTCGCTCAATTCCAGTTCGCTTTATTGGCACAGAGCGCCTCACTCGCTCAACGACACCGCGCCGCAACCGCTCTCCTTTCTCCTTTCGAACGAATATGGCCTATTCGGCTGAGCGAACGGTCAGGCATTACTCCGACGAATTGGCTCGTATGGTTCAACAGAAGCTGACCGAGTACGGAACCTTGTCACAATCTCTGGACAGAACGTTTCCAGCTAGGCTTGTAGAAGAACCAAGCCTGCCTACTCCATCAATGAGCGTGCTTGAAACTCAACTAGAAGAAGTGGAATCAAAGCGAGCAAGTATTGTCGAAGCTGGTCTCTTGGTGGAGGAACACGAAGACTTGACTGTCTTCCCGCTTAAGGTAGTAGATGAATCGAGAAGGGACGTCTTGGCGGTCTACGCCAAAGATGCCCTTCAGAAATTGAGTGTGTTTGATGACCTCTATGCCCGAGTCGACACTCTTAAGCGAATAGCAAATTCTCGCTTTCTTCATAAGAAACTCACCGTGAGCCAAGCAGGATTGAAGGTGTCCTCAATGGATGGGACGGAACTCGACCTTGAGATGCTATCATCGGGGGAACAGCACGAGATTGTTATTCTGTACGACCTTATGTTTGGAGTAACACCTAACTCGCTGATTATGATCGACGAACCGGAGTTGTCGCTTCATGTCGCCTGGCAGAGACAACTTCTGAACGACTTTCAGGAAATGGCAAACCTGTCTGATTTCCATGTATTGCTTGCAACGCATTCGCCACAGATCATTGGCGATAGGTGGGACCTTACATGCGAATTGAAGGCCCCAGATCCAGCATGATTTTCTCCACTCCAGTTGAGTTAGCAAACGAAATTCGAATGTTAAACTCTCAACATTCGGGCGCGATCCTGTTGGTCGAGGGCCGCGATGACCGGCTGTTTATGGAGCGATTCACAAACAGAGATGCTTGCATAATTGTGCCCACTAGAGGCAAGGATAATGTTCTCGAGACAATTGCAATTTTGGATGCCGCAAATGTCCCAGGAGTACTTGGCATGGTTGACGCCGACCTGGAGAGAGTGTTAGGCGGTTTTTCTGACAGCGCCAATATAGTCATGCCCGAATATCACGACTTGGAGACAATGTTGATGTGTTCACCAGCTTTAGAACGCGTGCTAGTCGAATATGGCAGTCGGACCAGAATCGAGAATTTTGGTGAGGATGTTCTCGAGGCAATGATTGAGAGGGCGCTGCTACCAGGATATCTGCGCCTTCTCTCACAGCAGGAACAACTCGGCCTCAAGTTTCAATGCATGAGCTATTCATCTTGGATTGACCACAGAACACTCAGCAGTAGCATCCCGAGACTAATTCAACATATCAAGAATCGTTCTCAACGCCCCGAACTTTCATCAGACGAACTCGAAAATGAACTAATAGGAGCTTCATCTCAAGAGTTAGATCGACGTGAAATATGTAATGGAGACGATCTAGTCGGCGTACTTTCCGTTGCCCTGAGAAGAGTCCTAGGAGATCCCCGAAGCGGCGCCCCCAACAGCGAGGTGCTGCGGCGATCACTTCGTCTAGCGTATACAGAGGACGACCTAAAGAATTCCTATCTAGGTCAGGCCATCCAAGAATGGGAAAGCGAACAAACTCACTACACCATTCTCAGAAAATAAATCCCAGCACAACTGGTGACAACTTCAGCCGGGCCGCAAACACGCCATCCCCTCTGTTTAACGTGTTTCAAACTTCCCCTTGACAACCCAAACATCTGTGCTATCATGGCTTCACTATGGTCACTCAACTGCACCAGACTACACCAGAGCAAGACGCCCACCAGAGGCTGTGGGAGTCCGTACAGCGCATCGTCCTTGACGAAACTCAGGGCGGCAGGCGCATCGTCCGCAGCGTCGTCTCGATAATGGAAGGCGACGCGCCCGGCAGCACCCCTTGGCACCAGCTCGAAGCCGCAAAGCTCCTGCTGAAGCTAGGCTTCGAGGACGCGCGCGCCACACTCGGCAGCATCCACAAGCAGGGCAAGAAGGAAGCGCCGAACAATAAACCCCCTCTCCCTCTGGGAGAGGGCTGGGGTGAGGGTGACCCACAGCAATCCCACATCAACCCCGAGCAACTCAAGCTGAACAAGAAGCTCGTCCGGCACATCCGCGTGGATACCGGCGACGGCACATCTATGGTCAAGTTCCTCATAGACGTCGTCGAGGGCAACGAGCCTGACGCAAGAGTCCGAGACAGGATCGAGGCGGCAAAGGTGCTGCTGCATCTCTGCTTCGACAACCCCGCCCAGCCCGACCCTGAGTTCATGATGTACTACGCATCCTGCCACCCCGACTGCCTCTGCGTCTGCAAGGACCTCCCCGACGATCACCCCGAGGTAGTCAAGGCGCACACCCCTCCCACCGACGAGCAGCGCGAGCAGTGGGCAAGGGAGGCGGAGATGATGGAGCGGGCAGCGGAATCGGCGGAGCTGAAAGCGGCGCAGAAAGCCAGGGCAGACAAGGACTGGAAACTCCAGCAGTACCACTCCCCGGATACAGTTGAGGAAAGGCGCCTCGAAAGAGAAGACCTCCGCAAGAAGCGTCAGATCAGGCGCGAAGAGGAGCAGGAACGCGACCAAGAGCGCAGGCAAGAGATGGAACTAGAGCACAAGCAAGAGATGCAACTGGCGCGCGAGCAGGAGCTGGAAACGGTGCGCCGGCGCGAGCGCCTAACCGATGAAGAAGCCAGAAGTGAACGCGACCTCGAGCACCAGCAAGAGCTCGAACGAGACCACGAGCGACTGCAGGCAATAACACACGCCCGCAGCCCCTAGCCTCCCTCCGATCCTCGCCTCCCCACAAAATGAACCAGCAGGTTGGAAACCACGATCAGCGCCGCGCCCGCAGCCAGGTATAGCGGTCGCTCCACGTCTATCTCGCCCAGCAGCGCGAGCCACAGGAGCGATACCGGCAGCGTCCCGTATGTCATGCCGATGATGCCGAGGTTCCGCGTCATCAGGTTCGCGCGCCTGAACAGCGCCGTGCAGAAGCCCAGCGAAAACAACCCGACCCCGAACGCCAGCGCATAGTCCCCCGCCGAGATGCCCCCGATCGACTCGCCACGCGCCAGCCCAAGAGCCAGATTCACAGGAATCGCGATCAGCGCAGCCACGACTATCCCGGTCAGCACTCCGGCGACTTCGAGCTCGCTTTGCTCGTATGGATGGTCGGCAACGGCATCGACTCTCTGCGCCGTCTCCACGCCCCACTTCAGTACAAACGAGCCGAGCGTCGCCATGCTCATCGAGATGACGGCAAGCAGCACGCCGATGCCCACTTCGATCAGAGGCGCTGCGCCCTGTCCGAAGTCAAAGATATCCGCCCTCTGGCTCAGGATGGCGAGCGCAAACCCCGCGAACCCGATGAGCATGAAGCCGACCAGCGCCCCCGAAGTGCGCTCGTACCGCCGCTCGGACCTGAACGTCCAGCCCACGAACAGCACCGTGGTGAACGTCCAGCCGCCGAAGATTACCGTCGTCACCGCCGGGTCGATGTACTCGGTGGACCACGAATAGAAGGCGTAGTTGAGGTAGCCCGTCAATGTCAGCAGCATCGTGGGCCTGACCACCTGCCGCGCGATCACGCCGAGCGGACGCCGCCGGAAGAACAGAGCGCGGTATGTCAGCAGCGTGTACGCACCCAGCCCCACGAACTGCCCCGCGTACAGGAACGCGGTGAACACGAACGGCGCGCGGTGCGTGTCCGCCACCGCAATGTAAACCGGAATCGCCGAAAAGCCGATGACCGCCACCAGCATGAAGCGCGTCGCGCGGGACTGCCGCGCAGGATCGTGGGCCGTCTGTTCGGTCACTGCCGCGCCTCAACCCGCAGCGTGTACGCCGCCGGCTGATAGGTCGTGTGCGTCATCGGCGCCACCACCAGCACCGCGTAGTCCAGCCGCTCCCCGAATCCCGCGATGCTGAACATATCGTTCTCCGGCTCGCTCACCGACACGCCGCCATCGCGTCCGAACTCGATGAGCCGCAGCTCGAAGGTCTGCGCCAGTACATTGTCGATGCGAATGAAGCCGTTAGTCAGCCAGTCGCCGTCCGTCTCCGCGTCATCAGCGAACCCCAGTTCCGGCACCGCGATGTCGTCTATTACGATGCCTTCGAGGTTCACGCCCTCGTCCGTGATGTACTCGAAGCGCACCAGCACGCTCTCGCCGTCCGCATACTCCGACAGGTCCATCCGCTCCCGCACCCACTCGCCGCTCTTGCCCCCGCCGCTTCTGCCCGTGATGCCCGCGCCGTAGTTCGCGCCCAGCGGGTCTTCGCGCGTCGTGTGCTCGCCGTCCAACGTCGTCCAGATCTCGCCCCCGTCCGTGGACACGCTCACGAACGCGTAGTCCCAGTCCTCTTCTATCTCGTACCACATCCAGAACTCCAGCGTCGCCTCGTCCACGCCCGACAGGTCGAACTCGCGCTCCAATGCGGTATCAATCGAATCGCCGTTCCCACCCCACCAGCAGAAGCGACCGCTATGGCACTCCGTCTCCACCTGCGCCACCGTCTCGTCGCCCTCGAACTCCACCACTACGCCCCCCTCCGGCAGTCGCATCTCATAGTACCGCGCCGAAAGTTGCGGCTGCGTAGTCGTCTCCTCGAACTCGCCGTCGGTGTGTCTCACCCTGTTCAGCCCCACGCTGCGCCCAGAATACCGATATGCGTCCAATTGGTCGTCAAGGCTTGTATCAGCAAGCCAGTCCAATTTGCCATCCAGAAAATTCGCCACAGCCCAGTCCGCGAACACATCGTCGAAGCTCCTGCTGTACTGCGACAGGTATCGCCTCACGCCGTTCACGCCGTCAAGCGGTTCGCGCGCCAGCTCCCCCAGCACATCCTCGCCGCCGTAATGCTCCGCCAGATACTCCACGAACAGCGTAGCGCCCCCATAGTGCGGCAGCGTGTCGCGCGGCTCGTCGGGCCAGAAGTTCAGCTGCGACTCCGGACTCTGCAGGAACAGGTCAACGAAGCTCGCCTCGTATCCGGCAATCTCAGTCGCCACCTCCGACATCCCCTCGTTAATCCATACATCCTCGCCTAGGTCCAGGTTCCAGTGGACCGCATGCTGAAACTCGTGCGCCAGCACGCTGAAGTATTGCCTGCTGCCGGGGCGCAGCCAGTCGCCGTCCATCACGATCATCTCGCGCTCGTTGCTGTGCGGATGCGTGGCGCGCGGGTACGAGTCGCTCGACGAGAAGTATCCTGCCGCAGCGACAAGAGGCGTGTGCAGCACCGTCAGGTGCGGGTCGCCGTCAACGCCCGGCTTCCATATATCGCCGATGGTTGTCACAATCGGCGGGCGAATATCCCGCTCGAACACATCCGCAGTGCGCTCAAGATCCTGCGCCGTCAGTTCGGTCTCCTCATCAGCGTACCAGTATGCATTCTCGCTCACCGCAAGCAGCTTCGCATCCACCTCATACACGCGCCGCTCGATGAGGTCGGTCACGAAGAACCTCTTGCGATGCCCCACCTCGCAGCAGTCCGGGTCGGGCGGCAGGGTGCGCGTCAAAGGCGCACCGTCCGCCTCAGCCCTGCCGAAGCGCTGAGCCAGAGCGAACAGGTCGCGCACCGGCGGCTCGTCTGGAATCGAACCGGCGACAAACCGCTCAGGCGTAGCTGTGGATGTGGGCATAATCGTTGGAGTGGCGGCAGGCACAGCAGTCGCAGTCACTTCAGCCGTTCTCACGGCAGTCGCCGTATGCGTGGGCATTACGGCAGCCACATCCACCTGCCGCGTCTCCACGACACTCGGCTGCTCCTGCTCACACGCGGCAAACATCAAGGCAGTGACCACAATACACACGGCACACACGGCGCGGATGGAAAGCATCCTAAGCCTGACCCTTCTCACCATATCCATGTGAGCCGTGCCGTCATCGCGCATCTACGTTGCATTACGTGCCTTCGTTGAGAGATTGCAGGAGTACCTTCTTGGTGGTGGCAGGCACTTTCACCCCCATCCCAACCTTCCCTCATCAAGGGGCTGAGAGGGGTAGGTATTGGGGATGGCAAGCGCTTGCAAGAATGGATATGGTTGGCGAGCAACGACCTTCACCCCCATCCTAACCTTCCCCCATCGAGGGGGAAGGGACCTTGCTAACTGTCTTCTCCATTATAGCCGCACGGCGTGAACGCCTGTTGTATGATGTATTGGCGCGAGTCCATCCATACACATCTCCATCCATACACATCCTTGAGGAACATACACGAAGAATGTTCAGGCGCTTTGGCGTTAGCGTAGGCATATTGGTCTTCCTGCTATTCGCGGGCACGATCGGCTACATGGTGCTCGAAGGCTGGACGGTAATTGACGCGCTCTACATGACCGTCATCACGTTCACGACCGTTGGCTACGAGGAGGTGCAGCCGCTATCCACTGCCGGGCGCATCTTCAACATCTTCCTGATTGTCGGCGGCGTGGGTGCGATGCTCTACTTCCTCACCGCGCTGATGAGCCATATAGTAGAGGAGGAACTCTTCGCTGCATTCGTGCGGAGGCGCAGGATGAGAAGCACACTGGCAAGCATGAGACATCACTATATCCTGTGCGGCTTCGGGCGAGTCGGCAGGGAAGTCGGCCGCGCCTTCGCCGCCGAGGGCGTGGACTTCATCGTGGTTGACGCCAACGACAACTGCATCGCCGAGGCGCAGGAACTCGGCTACGCCTACCTTCAGGGCAACGCCACCGAGGACGACATTCTGCGCGAAGCGGGCATTATGCGCGCGCAGGGCCTTGTCGCGGCGACCGGCGACGACAGCGACAACGTCTATATCACGCTATCCGCACGCGGCTTGAACGAGACCATGCAGGTCGTAGCAAGGACCAGCGACATCGCCAACGCCGACAAGCTCAAGCGGGCGGGCGCGGACAAGGTCATCTCGCCTCTGGAAATCGGCGGCCGTCGCATTGCCTTGTCCGCCGTGCGTCCGCTCGCCGTCGATTTCGTCGATTCCATGCTTGAAGGCGCCCACGATGAAAGCCTGCAATTCGCCGAAGTTTCGATTGCCGACGGCTCCGCCCTATGCGGCTCCACTATCGACAAAATAGTCCAGAACCCCCACATCGAGGCGCTTGGACTACGCCATGCCAACGGCGAGATGGTGGCCGCGCCGCACAGACACATCGTGCTGCAACCCGGCGACAGCCTGTTCGTCATCGGCGTAGGCGATGCAGTCGCGGCCCTCAGCAGCGCAAAATAAACTCTGACGATTAACCACTGAAAACTATACTGGAGGCAAGAACATGAAAATCACCGACGCATCTATGGAGATATACCGCTGGGACCGCCCCGTTCCCATTCGCAACGGGATGTACACATACCCTACGGTCGCGCTGAACCTGATCAAGCTGGAGACTGACGAGGGCATCACAGGCTACGGCTACATGGGCGGCGAGCATGTCACGGACGAGATGACGATGGGGACCTTCAACAACATGAAGCAGTACGTCATCGGGCAGGACCCGTTCGACAACGAACGCCTGTGGGATGAGATGTGGCAGCCCAAGCTCGTGGGCAGGCGTGGCGTATCCACCCGCGCCATCAGCGGCATAGACATCGGCCTCTGGGACATCAAGGGCAAGGCGACCGACACATCTGTCCACAAGCTGCTCGGCGCATTCACAGACCGCATCCCCGTCTATATCGCGGGCGGCTACTACGAAGAGGGCAAGGGGCTGAACGAGCTTGCCGCCGAGATGGAGACGGCCGTGGAGATGGGTTCCAACGCCGTGAAGATGAAGATTGGCGGCGCGCCCATCAACGAGGATGTGGAGCGTATCCGCACAGTGCGCGAGGCGATCGGCCCAAACATCAAACTGCTAATGGATGCCAACTGCGCGTACCGCTACTATGAGGCGATTGAGCTGGCGCGCAAGGCGGAGAAGTACGATGTCTTCTGGTTCGAGGAGCCGGTGAACCCGGACGACTACGAGGGACATCGCCTCATCAGCCGCTCCACATCGATCCCAATAGCGACGGGCGAGAACGAGTACACACGCTACGGGTTCCGCGACCTGATCAACAATCGCTGCGCCGCAATCATCCAGCCGGACGCCCTCATCATGGGCGGCGTCACCGAGTTCATGAAGGTGTCCGCGATGGCGTCGGCGCACGATCTGCCCATCGCGCCGCACGGCAAGCAGGAGGTCCACATCCACCTGGTTGCGGCGATTCCCAACGGTCTGATACTCGAATACTACGCGGGCGCGGTCGATCCGATGCACGGCAAGGTCTTCGAAGAGCAGCTGGAAGTCGCGGACGGCCATGTGCTCGCCCCCGACAGGCCCGGCTTCGGCTTCACTCCCAACTTCGAGGCGCTCGCGCCGCATAGGGTGATGTAAGGAGCTACCAATAGGTCAAATTCTTGGAATTTGACCAGCCCTCTGTGCTACAATTGCATGTCGTAACTTTCGATGCCGAATGGAGCCAATTTACGATGACTTCTGAAAGAGAGACGAGTGTAGAAGAATACACCTCTCAGGCGCTGAAATTCTTAGCGCAGTCCGATGCCGAGTTTGCGAAAGGCGACGACAGACAGGGAGCTGAGAAACTATATGGCGCGGCGAGTCAAGCGGTCATTGCCGCCGCCAAGCAGCGCGGTTGGCGCTATCGCTCCCATCGTGATAACAAGAATGCCATCCGCAGGTTGGCGGACGAGTATGGAGATTCGTTCCTGGCTTCCGGTTTCAATAGCGCTGAGCAATTTCACAAGCACTTCTTTCATGGCGAGATGGAAGATTACGACATCGCTGCCGACCGTCCTACTGTCCGCGACTATGTACACCGCATGGTCGCCCTCATCAACGAATACGACACAAATGGACGAGAAGCGAAGGGTTGATTTTCAGTGACGGCTGAAACAGAGGCAAGTGTGGAGGAATATACTGCTCAGGCACTGAAGTTCCTCGCGCAATCAGAAACCGAATTCGCCGCAGGCGACACTCGGCAGGGATCTGAAAAGCTCTGTGGCGCAGCGAGCCAGGCAGTTATCGCCGCTGCAAAGCAGAGGGGATGGCGCTATCGATCACACCGGGACAACAAGAACGCCACTACACGCTTGGCAACCGAACTGAATGACGATCTGTTACTGGCAGGTTTCCTAGCCGCCGAGAAGTTTCACATCAATTTCCATCATGGTGGGATGGAAGATTACGAAATAGCCCAAGACCGTCCCGTAGTTCGCAGATATGTACACCGAATGGTTGACCTCATCAACGAGTACGATATGAACGGGCCTAACGGACAGCACGGATAAGCCCTTTCCCAAAACTGATACACCGACTTACCGACATACCGGCACACCACAACACACAGGAGCATCGCATCAGATGGAAGAGCAAACCCTAAGCCTGTCGCAGCGAACTGTGACGGGCAAGAAAGTCAAGCAGCTTCGCAGGCAGGGCATCTTGCCTGTCCATATGTACGGCAGGGGCATAGACTCGATGTCGCTGCAAGGAGTAGCCGGCGACCTGCGCCGCCTGCTGCCGCAAATCGGAACCAACATTCCCGTGTCAGTCCGGGTTGAAGGCAATGAGGGTGAGAATGTCTGCTTCGTCCGCGATGTGCAGCGCCACCCCGTAACCGAGGACCTGCTGCACATCGACTTCATTCGAGTGGATGTAACGCAGACCATCAGCGCCGAAGTGCCTATCGCTCTCATCGGCTCCGCGCCTGCCACACAGCAGGGCGGCACACTGCTCCAGCCTCTCACCAGCTTGCTGGTCGAAGCGCTGCCAATGAACATCCCCGCGACCGTCGAAGCCGATGTGAGCGGACTAGACGACTTCGAGAAGTCCATCGTCGTAAGAGACATCCCCATCGCCGACAATGTCACGGTTCTGACCGACCGAGACGAGTTCGTAGCTCGCGTCATCCCGCCGCGCGTGGAGACTGAAACCTTCGATGTCTCCGACGAAGAGTTGGACGAAGAAGCTACTGAAGAAGAAGCAGAGGAAGTAGAAGAATAACTCGAAACTCACGGGATGGACGGGAGGATAAGGGTGCCGCAGATCGTCTTTATCCTTGTCCATCCAAGCCGGTCAACTAAATGATAGCTATCAGGCGTCCCGCTGTTGCACCGCGAACGCAGACGTTTACGGCAGGCTTCCGGCGCACTTTCGAGTCTCTCGGCAACTTCAACTTCGCGCTGCTCTGGATAAGCATGCTCTTCCTGATGGCGGGCACGCAGATGCAGATGCTCGCGCAGGGATACCTCGCCTACGAGATAACCGGAAGCGGCACCATTCTCGGCGTCATTAGTCTGGGTATCGCCGTGCCGCTGCTCACCGTGCCCCTGTTCGGGGGTGCGCTCGCCGACAAGATTGATCGCAAGCTGCTGATTCAGGGCGCGCAGCTGGTGGCGGCGCTCCTCGCGCTCGTGCTCGGCGTTATGATAAACGCTGGGGTAATCTCGTGGCAGCATCTCTTGATTTCCTCGATGGTGCAGGGCGCGCTCTTCTCGTTCATGATGCCCGCGCGCCAGGCAATCATCCCGCAGCTGGTGGGGCAGAACAGGCTCTCGAACGCTATGGCGCTGAACGCCGCAGGCATGAGCGCGATGACGATGGGCGCGCCCGCCATCGCCGGCTTCCTGTACGACTGGGCGGGCGCGTGGAACCTGTACTATGTCATCGCCGCGCTCAGCTTCATCTCTGTCGTACTGACCGGCTTCATCAAGCCCACCGGCGACCCGACTCCGAAGAAACAGACGGCGATGATGCGCGACATCTGGGACGGCATTGCCTACATATCGCGGCGGCGCATACTCGTCGTCCTGCTCATAGTGGGGCTGATAACGACCATATTGGCGATGCCCTTCCGCTTCATCCTGCCCGTCTTCGTAGTGGACATCTATCGCCAAGAGGCGGACTCCATGGGTCTGTTGACGGCGATCATGGGCTTTGGTGCAATGGCCGGGGCGATGTATGTCGCGGCGGTGGGCAGGAAGAATCGCGGCATGCTGCTGATTCTGTCCAGCATGCTATCGGGCGTCGGGTTGCTGCTGGTGGCGCTCATTCCCATATACTCAGCAGCAGCGGTCATAATGATAATACTGGGCATGGGCGATGCGGGGCGCATGTCGCTGAATCAGGCACTGCTGATCGAGCTATCCGACAACGAGTATCGCGGGCGCGTGATGAGCATCTTTATGCTCAACTTCGGCTTCATGCCGCTTGGCACATTCCCCGCTGGGCTGCTGATAGACTACATCGGCGGTCAGGCGGTCATCGGCATGATGGGCTTAGGGCTGGTGATCGTGACTGTGCTCATATTCGTCACGCAGAGACAGCTGCGTAGGATTGCCTGATCACTCCATAGCCAATCTTGGATATACAGGACAACTTACAATGCCGACTCTGAACGACATCCATTCACAGTTGAATGAGACTGCAATGCACCACGTGGTTACGCCACGAACGGCTACGGAAATTCAGCAAGCGGTTGCCGCGATTCGTGAGGATGGCAGCGGACTCAGCGTCGCAGGTGGGCGCCACGCGATGGGCGGGCAGCAGTTCCTCGACGGCGGCGTTCTGCTTGATGCGAGCGGACTAAACCGCATCCTGGAGCTCGACGCGGAGCGCGGGCTGGTGCACGTTGAGGCGGGCACCCTCTGGTCGGACCTCGTGCGCGGGCTACGCGACATGCAGCAGGGGCAGGCGCGTCGCTGGAGCGTGGTGCAAAAGCAGACGGGCGCGGACCGCCTCAGCATCGGCGGGGCACTCGCGGCGAACGGGCACGGGCGTGGGCTGACTTACAAGCCCATCGTGCAGGATGTGGAGTCGTTCGAGCTTGTGGACGCAAGCGGTGCCGTCCGTCATTGCAGCCGCACCGAGAACTCCGAGCTATTCAGCCTAGCCATCGGAGGTTACGGTCTGTTCAGCATCATATACGCGGTAACGCTGCGTCTCATGCCCGCTCACAGGGTGCGCCGTGTCGTGGAGATCACCACCATCGACCGGCTGCAATCGCTCTTCACGGAGCGCATCGCGGACGGCTTCACCTACGGCGACTTCCAGTACAAGACCGACGAGACTTCGCCCGGCTTTCTGCGCGACGGCGTGATGTCGTGCTATGTTCCGGTGTCCGGCGGGCCCGTATCCGACGACGAGCCGCACGGCACCGGACCGCCACTCAATCTGCTGAGCGAACAGGACTGGCGCGGGCTGCTTTACCTCTCGCACGCGGACAAGGCGCGCGCCTTCGACGAGTACGCGGGCTTCTACCTGAGTACCAACGGCCAGACCTACGACAGCGACACCTTTCAGCTGAGCCAATACATCGACGACTACCATCGGGAACTCGACCGCAGCCTGAACGCTGCCGTGAAATGCACCGAGACCATCACCGAGCTTTATGTGCCACTGCCGTCTCTCGCCGACTTCATGAACGCCGCAGCGCGTGAACTGCGACAGCGCAGCGCGAATGTCATCTACGGCACGATTCGGCTCATCGAGCAGGACGACGAGACCTTCCTGAACTGGGCGCGGCAGCCATACGCCTGCATCGTATTCAACCTGCATGTGGAGCATACGGATGCGGGCATAGCTCACACCGCTGACGCACTGCGCATGCTCATAGATATTGCAATAGAACGCGACGGCAGCTACTTCCTGACATACAACAAGTTCGCCACGCCTCAACAACTTGCTCGTTGCTACCCGCAATTCGGCGAGTTCCTGGCACTGAAGGACCGCTACGACCCGGACGGGGTGTTTTCGAGTGATTGGCTGAGGGCTTACACGGAATTAGCGTGAGTTGGCGACCGGACAACGTCGGCCGTCTGCTGACGGGCATGGCTGCGGTTCTGTCAGTTGGGTTCCTGCTGCGAGTCATCGACCAGGCGGTGCAGCGATGGTTGCCACAGCCTTGGCTGCCGCCGTTCAGCGAGTGGCAGGGCAGCGCCATATCCTACCCCGTGCTGCTGGCTGCTCAGATAGTCATACTCGGGATACTGGCGTTCGTGCTGACGGGAATGGCACGGAGTCAGCGTGTTATGGGATGGCGAACAAGTCGGGCGGTGATAGGCGCGGGCTCGGTCTATTTCGCGGTGATGGCGGCGCGCCTGCTGTTGGGCATGTTCTGGCTGACAGAAAGCCAGTGGTTCACCGCGTGGATTTCGACTTCATTCCACCTGGTATTGGCAAGCATCATGCTGATGTGGGTCCGGCATCAACTGAGAGCGGGAGCCGATGGGGATTAGCCGGGGTGACGGGAGTGTGGTCTTTAGCGCCGGATGCGTCGGCGAATCCAGAGCCAAGTGAGCATGGCCGTTAGACCAATGCCCGATAGATTTACGCTGCCGACCGCGTAGCTGGGGGTAAGACCGCAGCCGCCTCCGGACTGTTCTTCGACGGGTTGTCCTACTCGCTCAGGAATTGGACTTACGGATCCGGGGATAGGCGTTTTGCCAGCGCCAAGAGACGCAATCTCGTCTTCTAAGGTATAACTGAATTGCTGTGTTGGGCTATTTACACTTAAGTGTGTTCGCCCATTCCAGACGAACACAATGTATCTGGCACCTTTGGCGAAGCTTGGGTCCGGCGGGCACGAAGACGATGGAGATGGTGGAGTCAGAAACCAAGTCCTTTTGACAAACATCGTTTCGTAGGGTTCACCCTTCCACACTTCGCTTGTTCTGAATTCGATAATATCTTCAAATGTTCGATAATCATCGCTTTTGATCTCCTGCCTGTCTATAGAGATAACCTCACCCACAAATGCCAAGTCTGCGCCTTCAAGTACCTGGGTCATCGGAGGGGGTGCCGGGTACGAACAGGCGTATGCTTCTCTCGCGGAGATGTGTAGCGCCGCCACAGTAATCACTGCAAGCAGTCCAATTGCTGCGGTGATAACAATTACACGTCGCATCGGACACCCTGACCATACATAGTCAGTCGTTGCGATAGTCACCGCTCTGCCCGCCGCTCTTGCGCGTGAGGCGCACGCCCTCGATACGCATGCCGCGGTCAACCGCCTTGCACATGTCGTAGATAGTCAGTGCTGCGACGCTGACGGCGGTGAGCGCTTCCATCTCCACGCCAGTCTTGCCAGTAGTCTTGGCTTCGGCGGTAATGCGCACGGTGTCGGCGTCCGCATCAAGCTCGAAATCAACGGCGATGCGGCTCAGCGGCAGCGGATGGCAAAGCGGTATGAGCGTCGAGGTCTGCTTCGCGCCCATGATGCCGGCGATGCGCGCCACTGCGAGGACGTCGCCCTTGTCGAACGCATTATCTGCGATGAGTTGCAGCGTCTCAGGCTGCATTGAAACGCTGCCGATAGCGACGGCGATGCGCTCGCTCTCGGGCTTGGCGCTCACATCTACCATGCTCGCCTTGCCGCTCTGGTCTATGTGGGTCAGTGTGCGTTGGGTCATGGCGTCACTCTCATCTAAAGAATCGGACTAAAAGGATCCCAACGGCTAATCGCTGAGCAATAGTATGAGTATGGTGATTAATACGCCGTATATGGGGATGAAAAGGGCGACTGCTATTCCGACCATCCACTTGATAAGGCTGGATATCGACCTTTCTAAGTCCGCTTTACACAGCAAAACATCGGATTTCGTAGCGAGATGTACGTATGCGCCTTGCGGGTGCACCACCTTAATCTCCTCCATCCATGCTAGCCCTCACCTCGTATCCCTCGTCAATGGCGGGATTGTCGCTCTGCGATGCCGCAACAGCAAGGGCATCGGCGCGCTCGTTGCCGGGGTTGCCGGCGTGTCCCTTCACCCAGCGCACCCTGACGGTGTGCGTGTCGAGCAACTTCAGGAGGCGCGCCCACATGTCGGGGTTGAGCGCCTTGTCCTTGCGGTTGCGCCGCCAGCCGTTTGCCTGCCAGCGCTTTGCCCAGCCCTTGTTCACGGCATCCACGATGTACTTGGAGTCGCTGAAGACGGTAACCTCGCAGGGCTTCTTCAACGACTTCAAGCCTTCGATGACGGCAAGCAATTCCATGCGGTTATTCGTAGTCCTACGGAAGCCGCCGCTAAGCTCCTTGCGGTGCTCGCCGTACTGCAAGACAGTGCCGTATCCACCCGGACCGGGATTGCCTGAACATGCGCCGTCAGTGTAGATGGTGATTTTGTCTGGCATGGACGAACCGTAGAAACAAGATGCGGCTGCTACCCGCCGATGTGGTACATCTCGACCTTTTTGCGGCGGGCGCGGAGTTCGTCGGTCATGGAGGAGCGCTCTTCGGAGTAGCGGTCGGTGCGCACGCTCCAGGTGCCACGAATGATCTCGGCAAGCTCAGCGTCGCTTGCGCCGTCACGCATGGGAGTTCGCAGGTCTTTGCCATTCACACCGAACAGGCATGTAAAGAGCATCCCTTCAGGAGACAAGCGCAGCCGTGTGCAGTCGCCGCAGAAAGGCTGGGTCACCGATGCTATGACTCCGATCTCGCCGCTGCCATCCTTGTAGCGGTAGCGGTTGGCGACCTCGCCGCGATAGTTGGACTCTGCAGGTTCGAGCGGCATCTCGGCGTCGATGCGAGCGACAATCTCATCGGCGGGCACAACATCCTCCAGCCGCCAGTCATTAAGATTGCCCACATCCATATACTCGATGAAGCGCATAATGTGGCCGCGCTCCCGGAAGTAGCGCGCAAGCTCCACTATCGTATGGTCGTTGACGCCGCGCTGCACAACGGCGTTGACCTTGATTGGGTGAAAGCCTACTTCCTCTGCGGCGCGGATGCCTTCAAGCACACGCCCGACGCCGAAGCCGCGACCGTTCATCTCGCGGAATATCGCATCGTCCAGCGTGTCCAGGCTCACGGTTAGCCTAGGCAGCCCAGCGTTACGCAGGGTACCAGCCTTCTGCGGCAGAAGGTAGGCATTCGTCGTCATCGTAAGGTCGCCGATTCCTTCAACGTCCGCGAGCATAGCGACGAGTTTCTCGATTTCGCTGCGTACCAGCGGTTCGCCGCCCGTCAACCGCACCTTAACTACGCCAAGCCCAACGAATATGCGAGTCAGCCGCGCTATCTCTTCGAAGCTCAGCAGATCCGCTCTCTGTAGAAACTCGTACCGCTCGCCGAATATCTCGGCGGGCATGCAGTAGGTGCATCTGAAGTTGCAGCGGTCTGTGACCGAGATGCGCAGGTCGCGCAGTGGGCGCCTGAACTTGTCGAGTACGGCAATTGCCTGAGTGTCTGTGGTGGTCATACTGACATTATAACCTACGAATGCAACTAAGAACCGTTATCTATGTATGGGATATGTAAATACGAATGCATTCTATCCATCCAGTTCATCCATATCAGCCCCTGCGATAAGCGCATGCGCCGCCTTGCGCGCCGCAGCGCCGCGATGACTGACGTCGTTCTTCTCCGCGTCGGACAGCTCCGCCATCGTCTTACCACGCTCCAGCAGAAGGAACACGGGATCGTAGCCGAAACCGTTGTCACCACGCGGCTTCGAGATTATGACGCCCTCGCAGGCGCCGCTGTGTAGCTCGATGTCTCCGTCGGGCGTGGCGATGGCGATGACGCAGCGGAAGCGCGCCGTCCACGGCTGGGTACGCACCGCGAGGTTGTCGAGCAGCTTTGCGATACGATCGGCGTCCGTCGCATTGGAGCCAGCATAGCGTGCGGAATGCACGCCGGGCTCGCCGCCCAGCGCGTCCACCTCAAGCCCGGAGTCGTCAGCGAGCGTGGGCAGGCCCGCGAGACGAGCGTATGTCGTGGCTTTGAGCGCGGCGTTTTCTTCCAGAGTCTCGCCCGTCTCATCCACATCGACTTCGATTCCGACATCGGAGAGCGACACGAGCGAATACGGAACATCACGCAGCAGGTCGCGCAGTTCGGCGAGCTTGCCCGCATTGTGCGTTGCGACCAGTAAACGCTTGCGATCCCTTCCATCGCTTCCATCCATGTCATTTCCCCCGTCGCGAATTCTTCAACCCTGTGGTGAGCTTGCTGCGGACTTCGCGCTTGACGCGGGCTGCGAGATGTTCATCGTGGACATCAAGGAAAGAGCGGACAGCATCGGAGTCGTGCCAGACAAGTTCGCGCAATGCCCAGGACAGCGCCTTCTGCACCATGTCCTCGCGGTCTGCGGCGAGCATCTCGCATACCTCCAGCGTCCGCGTGGTGTCACCGGTGCCGCCATGCGAGCGCATATTAAGCGCGACGGTGCTGACCAGCGCGGCGCGCCGCCGCCACAAGTCATCGGATGTTGCCCATCCATGTATAAGCGCGTCAGATGCCAAGCCGTGCAGCCACGCGGGACCGGAGAGGGTGCGGCCGAAGGCGTCCACGCTGTCCCAGCTATTCATGCCCTGACCAAGCTCATCTAGCAGCGCGTCGTCCAGGCTCTCGAATGCTGGCTTGTGGTCGCGAATAAGCTCGTACGCGACCCAACGAAGTCCGCGGCACATGACAAACTCACGAGCTATATCGAGTATGAGCGCGGCGTCCTCAGCTCTGAGCGTCCGTGAATGGCTGCGCCGCACCTTTCGCACAGTGGCCGTGGTCTTCTGGGGCAGCGCCTCGATGTCGGCGGCAATCCGCGTTGCCGTTTCGGAGGCGGCGGTCATCACCTATGCGCTCATGTCAGGTGTGT
The DNA here is from genome assembly GCA_965221045.1 of Dehalococcoidia bacterium. Lineage (GTDB taxonomy): Bacteria > Chloroflexota > Dehalococcoidia > Lucifugimonadales > JADFKI01 > Bin90. Next base: position 1,814,933 of record OZ244863.1, on the reverse strand, counting down.
ACTTGCCCTGCCGAGCGGCGCTTGTGAGCATTGCGCGGCGGTAGTATTCCTGCTGGGCCGCCTCGGTGTTCGCCGCACTGCCGCCCCAAGCCTGAAGTGGAGCCGCCTGCAAGCCGCGTCCGTAAGAGAAGCTGAGCTCCCAAGGCGTGTTCATTCCTTCTGCGGCGCGACTGATTGCGTCCAGATTTTCCGTAGCCTCGTCGTCGCTCTGACCACCGCTGAGGAAGACTATACCCGGCACTGCGGCAGGAACTTCGCGCATAAGAGCGTCAAGCGTGCGCTCGGCGACCTCATTGGCGCCTGCGCGCTCGGCGGCATCCTTGCCGGATATGACCATGTTGGGCTTGAGCAGCGTGCCGCGCAGGTCCACACGCTGGCGGGCTAATTGGTCATAGGTACTGTGAAGCGTGTTCAGTGTTACTTCGTGGCAATGCTCGATGGAGTGGTCGCCGTCCATAAGCGTCTCAGGCTCGACGATGGGGACGAGTCCGGCTTCCTGACTGAGGGCGGCGAAGCGAGCGAGCAGGTGTGCATTGGCGTCTATGCAATACTGGCTGGGGATGCCGTCGCCGATGGTAATGACTGCGCGCCACTTGGTGAAGCGCGCTCCGATTTCATAATACTCCGCAAGCCTGTCGCGCAAGCCGTCCAGTCCGTCCGTGATGAGTTCGCCGTCGGTGTTTGCGAGCGGGTTAGTGCTCCTGTCAACCTTGATGCCGGGAATGACACCTTGCTCCTGGAGGATACTGACGATTGGCGTGCCGTCCACGCCGTTCTGTCGCAACGTCTCGTCATACAGTATGATCCCGCTGATGAATTCATTGGCGCCAGGCGTGCGAAAGAGCATCTCGCGGTAGTCGCGGCGGCTCTGCTCGGTGGATTCGGTATTGATGGAATCGAAACGGCGCTTGATGGTGTTGGTGCTCTCGTCTGCGGCTAAGATGCCCTTGGCTGGGGCAACGAGCGCCTGCGCGATATCGTTCAATTCGCCAATGTTCATCACAAGACTCCTAGAAGATAGGTAGTAGATATTTTGGTACTTAGGCTAGAAGACAGGAGCGACTTTCCGATAGACATTCTATCAGAAAGAGGATAGGTAATTTACATGACTGAATGCCATGATCGGGTAATTGAGTCAAGCCCAACACCCTCTGTATGGCAGGTCAGCTCATCAACCCGGTCGGCGTCCGCATACGCGATATTACGCCACCGGCACAGGGTTTTCGTTTCAGAACTCTGGAATTGTGAACTGCAATTTCTTTGACATACAACAATATGCGAAACATGTGCAGTCATTTGGGTTGCTGTTCCTAGATTGCCATATAGCTCCAATGAAGTTACCATATCGACAGCGTTTCGCCTCATGTTTCGCCTCATGCTGAAAGAGAGTCAGGAACGCTAAAGCAACTGACTGATTGCGAAATAACATTTGCTGAGTGCAAGGAGGACCTATGGTGAACTTCACCGATTCAGATGTGAAAGAGCTCGTTCGAGAACGCTACGGTAACTTCGCGCAGTCCGCAACCACTTGCTGCGGCGATGGCGAAGCTACCACGAAGAGTCAGCTTTATGAGATCGATCAGCTACAGGGACTACCAGACGAGGCGTTGCTCGCGTCCGCGGGCTGCGGCAATCCCACCGCGATCGGCGACCTCAATCCCGGCGAGACGGTTGTGGACTTCGGCAGCGGCGGCGGCATAGACTGCTTCATCGCCGCGAAGGCGGTCGGAGAGCAGGGCAGGGTAATCGGCATCGATATGACGCCCGACATGATAGACCTCGCGCGTCAGAATGCCGTCAACCTCGGCTTGCCCAATGTGGAGTTCCATCTTGCCGAGATGGAAGACACTCCGCTTGAAAGCAACTCGGTTGATGTCATCATATCCAACTGCGTCATCAACCTGGCGCCCGACAAGGACGCCGTATTCCGCGAGGCGCACCGCATACTGAAGCCCGGCGGCAGAATGTTCATATCGGATATGGTGCTAACCGCGCCGCTGCCCGCGCATGCCACCGAGGACGCGGAGAACTGGGTATCATGCCTGTCCGGCGCAGAGCCGCAGGATGTCTATATGGGCAGGATGTCTGAAGCGGGGCTTAATAACATCGAGATTACGGATTCCAAGCCGTGGCAGGGTAAAGAGGAATGGGCTTCGCGCGTGCATAGCGCGAACATAAAAGCCTACAAGCCCTAATCATAAGCAGACATAAACAAAAACGGGCAGGATATGAGGGAGACAAACCCTTCTATCCTGCCCGTTTTGTTTGGCTTTTGTGTTAGGTTTGGTTATACAGCGGCAGCTACGCCATTCTCAGCTGCGACTCCGTTGACAGGCGCGCTGTTGTGTTGCTGCTTGCGCTTACTCGCCTCGACCTCGAGGTTCAGCGCGTCAATGCCGCGGCGCACCTGCCCGAGTATATCTGCAAGCTGCTCTTCAAGGTTGAACAGGACCTCGCGCGAGTAGCTGTCTGCGCCGTCTCGCCGCCCGAGCGCAACATTCTCCGCCTCGCTGACGATGCGATACGCCTTGCGCTGTGCGTCCTGCAGGATCTGCTGCGACTCATAGCCCGCCTGCTCCTGCATCTCCTGAGAGATCTCCTCGGCGCGCTTCAGCACCGACGACTCCCCCACCTTGGTGCGGTACTCCGTCTCCGCCTGCGAGGTGAGATTGTTAACCTCTTCCTCTGCATTCGTGCGAATGCGCTTCGCTTCCAGATACGCCTGATTCAGGATGCTTTCCTTCATCCGGATGACCTCGGAGGCCTCCCGGACATCATCGCTCATATCGACATTGCCGAGCTGGTCGCTCACTCTTACCAGGCTGTCAATATCAACCATCACTTTGCCTCGGAATCCCGGTACGCGGGTCCCGGAAGCCGCCATAGCCCTAAGCTGGTCTGCAATCTGTGGTGTCTGCATTTGTCCTCCCTCGATAAGTATATTTTTCGGTATGTCAGTTAATGGTTTTTAGTTGTCAGCAAGCAAAATATGCAGTAAATTCTCAGTCGCAAACCTATCTTTACTGAAAAGCCCCACTCGAATTGAGCTTTTCGTTCAGCGCCTCCAACACCGGCGCGGGGATCAGGTTCTCAATCCTGCCGCCAAGCTGCGCCACTTCCTTGATACGACTGGAATGTACGAACTGATTCTCCAGGGCGGTCATCAAACAGACGACATCAATGCCCGGATCAATGTTGCGCCACATCAGCGCCATCTCAAACTCCGTCTCGAAGTCGAAACCCGCGCGCAATCCCCTGATGATGAACCTTGCATCCACGCTGCGGGCAACGGCAGGCGCAAGTCCTACGAATGGTATTACTCGCACATTCGTCAGATGCGGTATGCAGCGCTTGAACAGGTCCACTCGCTCTTCGGTTGTGAACATCAGCCTCTTCGACGGCGGTGTGTCGTAAACACCAATCACAAGCTCATCGAACAAGCTCGACGCTCTAGTCGCTATGTCCACGTGCCCGTTGTGAACCGGGTCAAAACTGCCAGGGTATAGCGCCCTAACCATCTATCTCTCCAAACACATATATTGATATTGCCGTATCTCCATAGCGCCGCCGTGTCCGCAGTGACAGCCCGCCATACTCATCCGCCATCACAGTGCTATGCCTGTGCTCCGCCACCACTATGCCCCCCTGTTGCAGCATCCCTTGTCGGTTCAGCGCCTCCATCACCACCTGCCAGTCGTCCAGTGCATAAGGCGGGTCTGCGAAGACCAGGCTGTATCCGCCCTCAAGCGTCCCCAGCAAGCGCTCCACCCTGCCAATGTGAACTCTGCCTCTCTCGCTCACCCCCAGCGTTGCGAGCGCATCACCAATCAAACGGCAGCGGCGCGCATTGGCCTCCACAAAGTCAACCCACGCAGCCCCCCTGCTCAGAGTTTCCAGCCCGAGCGCTCCACTGCCGGCGTACAGGTCAAGCGCTCGAGCACCTTGCACCGCATCCACTCCCAAAATCGAACCCAAGATTGAGAAGATAGCGCCCCGAACTCTGTCCGAAGTCGGCCTGAGATCCGAGCCTCTCGGCAAGCTGAACCTGCGCCCGCGGTGTTCGCCGCCCGTAATCCGCAGGGTCAACTGCTTACCCCTGTCTTTTCCATCCCTCGCCGCTTCTCAATTCCTGCGTCAACCCTAGCACGCACCATTTCACTCGATAAAGGACTTTTTCAGTCTTTTTTTGAGAAAGTGTTTATGCAAATTGCATCGATTGCCAAAAAGGAGATATATCATGTCCAATAATGTCGCGTATCCATGTTCGCCCCTATCCGTTCAACCTGCTAGAATGGGACAGGCATTTTTGGAAGAAAGCGCAGGCGGGAAAGCGGCAATGACCCAGTCTGAAAACGAACTGTTTCAGGTGCGCCTGGAGAAGCTGGAGCGCATAAGGCAGCGCGGCATCGAGCCTTATCCGCACAACTACGAACGCACGCATACGAGCGCGCAGGCCGAAGAGTTGTTCGCGCAGGCTGAAGCGGAGCAACCCGAGAACGCGCGAACCGAATCAGTATCCGTCGCAGGCCGCATCGTCGCCTTTCGCGGCATGGGCAGGGCATCATTCGCAGACCTGCTTGATGGCGACGGACGCGTTCAGGTCATGTTCCGCCGCAACTCCCTCCCCGACACCTACGAAATGCTCGACGACCTGGACATCGGCGACTGGCTCGGCGTGAAGGGGCCTATTTTCCGTACGCGCACAGGGCAGATGACAGTGGAGGCGCAGGAATTCACCCTGCTGTGCAAGTCGCTGCGATCGTTGCCGGAGAAGTGGCACGGATTGCAGGATGTGGAATTACGCTTCCGACAACGATACCTCGACCTCATCGCCAACCCGGAGGCTCGTCGCGTCGCCGTTATGCGAAGCCGCATCGTCAGCGCCATCCGTCGCTTTATGGATGGGCGCGGCTTCATCGAAGTGGAGACTCCTACCCTCGTGTCCGTCGCCGCAGGCGGCATGGCGCACCCCTTCATTACGCACCACAACATGCTTGGACGCGACCTCTACCTTCGCATCGCCACCGAACTGCACCTCAAGCGCCTAATCGTGGGCGGCCTGGAGCGCGTGTATGAAATCGGCAAGATATTCCGCAACGAGGGGCTGGACCTGACGCACAACCCTGAGTTCACCTCTATGGAGAGCTACGAAGCCTTCGCCGACTACAACGATGTGATGGAGATGGTCGAGCAGATGGTGTACACCACGGCGCAGGAAGTATTGGGCACGGCGATAGTCGAGTTCGACGGCGAGCGCATAGACTTCACGCCGCCCTGGCCCCGCCTCAGCCTGCGGGAGCAAATAGAGCACCACAGCGGCATTGACTTCCTGGAGCACCCAGACATAGAGTCGATGAAGTCGGTTATGGCGGAGGTCGGAATAGACGTAAGCCACCAAATGAGCTGGCCCGGCCTGATGGACAAGCTTATATCTTCGCGCGTGGAGGATACGCTGCGCCAGCCCTGCTTCCTTGTGGACTATCCGGTGGGGATGTCACCCCTTGCAAAGAAGAAGGCGGACAGCCCGCTACTGGTGGAGCGCTTCGAGGGCTTCGTCGCGGGCATGGAGATATGCAACGCGTTCACCGAGCTGAACGATCCCGTTGACCAGCGCCAGAGGTTCGAAGAGCAGGAGGATCTGCGTACGCAGTTCGCGGGCGAGGAGACGGACAGGCTTGACGAAGACTTTCTGGTCGCAATCGAGCACGGAATGCCCCCCACCGGCGGACTCGGCATTGGCATGGACCGCCTTACCATGCTCTTCTCCGGTCACAAGACGATCCGAGAGGTGGTGCTGTTTCCGCAGATGCGATGACCAGAACCGACAAGGGCTAAGTATGAATACAGGGGGCGCATCGCTGTCCCCGGTTACGAGAGGCAATACAATATGATGTTGGATATGGGCTTCCAGATAATATCCTGTCCGATAGGCGGCGAGCCTACGGCGATAACGTTGCCCTACGATGAAGCCGCGTTCGTAGTGACGGAGATGCCCTATCTGGAGGTTGACCCCGACGCCTGGGAGCATGACATCGAGGAGCGAATCACCTGCCCCGTCGGGCATACCTTTTATGTGTATGCCTATTGATGATCGTCGAGTATGCTGCGGATGCTCCTCTTTAGCTCAGGAATACGGCTTACGGCCACAGCCCATACGATTTCCATATCGACTTCCATGAAATCGTGAATCAGCACATCGCGCATCCCTGCCATGCGCCGCCAAGGAACTTGCGGATTTGCGGAGCGCAATTCATGTGAGAGATTCTTAGTAGCCTCTCCGATGACTTCAAGCTGTCTTACCACGGCGTCTTGCCAGTGGATTTCGGACATAAAGCCCACTCGTCCCACTGAAATATACAGCTCGATTTTGGCAATCGCTTCAAGGATATGCCTGAGGAACTCTTCATCTCTTTCACTCATACTTCCACAGCGACGGCTTCCTTTAAGACACGGCTGCGAAAGCCACTGAGCATTGACTCGGTTACGACATGAACCTCGCAGTCAAGCAGTTCTTCCAAATCCTGCTTGATTGCTACCAAATCCAGCAGCGTACTGCCATCAGCCATATCTACTAGCACGCCCAAGTAGTTAGAGTCCAGCTTCTCCGGGAAAATCGAATCAAAGACTCTTACGCAAGTTGCGCCATGGGAACGAGCAATGTGGAGTATATCGTGTTCTGCGCCCGCGACAATCTTGTTGACACCCATGTCCAACCCCTTTCATCGCTATTCTAGCACAGCATTTTCCGACAAGTCGGATGGGATTGGAGAACTAGGTAATGCGATACCCATTTGAGTGGCAATCCATCGTCTAGGACTCCTTTTGTCGCTTCGGCCCCTCTTCCACATTATTCCTGCTGTCTGCTCATACGCGCCGCCAGCACACCCGCTATCAGCCCGAACAGGTGACCTTCCCACGAGATGAAGCCAGCTTGCGGCAGTACGCCGAAGATGATCCCGCCGTACAGCAGCAGCACACCCACGGCGACTACAATCGACACGATGCTCCGTTCGTACCAGCCCTGCGCGACGAGAAAGCCGAAGTAGCCGAAGACCAGCCCGCTTGCGCCAATGTGGACTGCCGGACGTCCCACGATCCAGACGAGCAGCCCACCCAGCACGATCACTAACAACGATACGCCTATGAGCGTCTTAGCGCCGCGTATTGCGACGAAGCCGCCCAGCAGGAGAAGCGGGAAAGTGTTCGACATGAGATGCGAGAAGCTGCCGTGCAGAAGTGGGCTGAGCAGAATGCCCCTGAGACTGCCCGCCAGATAAGGAAGGCTTGGCTCAAATTCAGACAGCCAGCGATAGGGCAGCGCCATTGGCGACAGTCCATATCTGTTGAGGCTGCCATCGAATAACAAGCTGTTCACCAGATAGACGACCCATATAACCGCCACGAATATGAGCAGCAGTATTATCGAAACCAGCCTGTCTTTCATCAGCCGTCTCCCTAGTCCAGGTTGTCGATCTGCACGGGTTCGATGTCATCGGCAAGCGCGAAGCCGAATACCCGCGAGTAGAAGTACAGTTCAGCCTCCAGAGCGCGGCGGATGTTCGCCGCCTGCCGGAAGCCGTGCTGCTCGCCCTCGAATGTGAGGTATGCGACGGGCAATCCTTTCTCACGGAGCGCGTTCACCATCAGCTCCGCCTGATTGGGCGGCACTATCTCGTCATCCAGACCTTGCAGCACAATCATCGGAGCGGAGAGGCTGTCGATATGGTTGATGGGCGAGCGCTCGCGGTAACGCTCTTCATGTTCGGGGAAGCGCCCCACCATCGTATCCAGATAGCGCGACTCGAACTTGTGAGTGTCGCGCATCAATCCATCTAGCGAGCTGATGCCGTAGTAACTCGCGCCCGCGCTGAATATGTCGCGCGTGGTGAGCGCGAGCAGCGTGGTGAATCCGCCCGCGCTGCTGCCTCGAATGATGAGCCTGTCGGCGTCCGCAAGCCCCTGCCCCGCCAGATAGTTCGCGCCGTTGATGCAGTCGTCCACATCTACCACGCCCCAGTTGTCGTTGAGCCGCCGCCTGTACACCGTGCCAAATCCACTGCTGCCACCATAGTTCACATCCAGCACGGCGAATCCCCTGCTCGTCCAGAACTGCTTGCGAAGGTCGAGCGATGAATCCGCGGCGCTGGTCGGTCCACCGTGGCTGATGACAATCAGAGGCGGCTTCTCGTCATCAGGCGCAGCGTACTCTTCATTAGCCGGCGCATAGTAGAAAGCGTGCGCCGTCAAGCCGTTCTCAGTGGGGAACTCGATTGCTTGCGGACGCGAGGCATAGCCATCGCCCAGCGCGGCATCGCTGCTGCTGCGAAGGCGGGTCGTGCTGCTATCGGTCAGGTCATGCCGCATCAGCGACATGGGCATCGTGGGCGAGCCTGCCGTGAACGCAACATGCTGAGAGGCTACATGAAGCGTGCCGATGTCCGTGAAGGGCGTGGGCACAGTGGTCAGCGTCCCGGTCGTCGTGTCGATTTCGCCGATGTGCCATTCACCGGACTGCGTATAGGTGCAGATAATTCGCTCGTCGGACGCGAAGCCGTAGGTGCTCAGCCCGAATACCCACGCCGGCCCGCCGAACTCGGCGTCCATAGCGCAGACAGGCTCCACGCTGCCAAAGTCCGCGCGGCTGCGGTAGATGTTCCACCAGCCCATGCGGTCGGATACGAAGTGCAGCACGCCTGACGGCGACCAGGACGGCTGGAAGATGGACTCATCCGCGCTGCCTGCCACAAGATGTCGCTCGCCCAGAGTGCCGTCATCGAGCAGATCGGCAACCCACAGCTCGCAGCCGTCCCAAGGCATGTTGGGGTGGTTCCACGACAGCCATGCCAGAGCGGAGCCGTCCGGACTGATGCGCGGGCTTGAGTAGAAGGATGCATCCGATACCAGAACGCGACTGCCCCCACGCTCCAGGTCTATGGCGACGATGGTGTTGACCGCCTCTCGCCACGATGACGAGTGGTCCTCGCGCACGCAGACCATCATTCGGCGGCGCTCGCAGACCTCTCCGTCGGCGTAGCGCATATCGATCTCAGGCGTGAGCGGCCGCGGAGCACCCACCTCACCCGATGCGGAAACCATTTGCCGATAAACCCGTTGATCTGCGAAGTTACTGAAGTAGAGTGTGCTGCCCGCGCCGTCCGATCCAGTGACACAGAACGCGCCGCCGCCGTACTCATGCACGCGTGTGCGCACGTTGTACTCCGGCGGCGTGATGTCGCGGGCCGCGCCATCGGGAGTGCGGCGCACGATGACATTGCGCGCGTTGTCCGCAGGGCGCATCTCCGTCCAGTAGATGTCATCGCCGTGCAATACGACATCTCCGATGCCGATGCTGTCCGCGACAATCAGCTCGGAAGTTACGGGTGATGCCCAGGAGCCGTAAGGCGCTGTGGTCTTGTCGTTCATCGTTGTCTCCGCATGGTTCGTCCTGTCCGTGAGATGTTTGTGGAGTTGCTACACCATTCTAGCCCACCTTGGGCTGATGCAGCAGCGCATAGGATATAACATGCCGAATGCGGGCATGTGCTACCATGTCAGCGATATGCAAATAATACGACAGCACAACCGCAACAAGCAGCAGGCAAAGGCTTGGGTGGAAGACAAGCTCGGCGAGATGCTTCAGCAGTTCGGCGACTCGGTATCTGACTCATCGCACCGATGGAACGGCGACACGATGGAGTTCGCGTTTAGTGCAGCGGGGCTGATGAGCTTCAGCGGCACACTCGCCGTTACCGACACTGACTTTCGTCTCGACATGCCGTTCCCGTTCCTCGCCAAAGGCTTCGAGGGGCGGGCGACAGCGGAGGTAAACAAGTGGCTTGATGACAATCTGACAGACTGAAGCGGAAAGGTGTATGATACTGCCATGATTATCAGGATCGAGCCTAAAGACTGGAACATGCACACGGTGCTGATGTTCTTCAAAGAAGAAGAGCCGCACCCCGAGGACGCCGACATTCGGCGTTACCTCGAAGAGCGCCACCTGGAGCCGCGACGCGAGTACAACACCGAGCTAGAGGGCGAGAAGTTCGAGGTACTCACATACGGCGGCTGCTACCTCGGCCGGCACATGACCGCCCTTGCCGACATCCAGCGCGCCGTGGTCGAGCGCGAACTGCTCGCGGAGGCGATCCCTGCACTCCTTGCAGGCGGTCCCGACGCCGAGGCAGCCGCACTAGCCGCAACGAAAACAGTCTCCGAGATGACGACCATCGTTGACGCGCTCACCGACGCCCTGCACACGCCGGACAACTTCGGCATAGACGCCAATGGCGAGCTGCAAACGACCGTCAGCGCCGAGGATGTGCAAGCGCGGTTCCTCCAGCTTGTTCCTTCCCTCTCGATAGGGCCGAGTTAGAACCTGTCCCTGCGAAGGCAGCGGATGGGGGAGTGAAATTCCCGACCACACGTTTGAACTAAATTATGCAAGGAGACACGATTGTATCTAGTCAGAAGGACTTACAAGACCAAGCCCGGAGAGGCGCGCCGCGTGGCGACACTCGTGCATAAGCAGGTGCAGATATATCACGACGCAGGCCATCGCGAGGAGTTCACTGTCTCGTTCAATGCAGGCACATGCCCAGGCGAGGGGAACATCGTCGTCCTGGAGTGGACCACCGAAGCCTTCCAGTCTCCGTCGCGCGAGGGCAACAACATCCCGCCCGCCGCGATGGAAGCAGGGGCTGCCTACCGCCCATACATCGAGGGCAGCTACATCGAGTTCTGGGAGCTGCTGACCCCCAACAAGATGCAGGATTAGGGGCACGCGCAGGTCTCTATGAGTTTCTAAGTCCCCTCTGCCTGAGAGCTAGGTAGAGGGGACTTTCTTCTCAGGGCAGCTTCCGCGCCGTGATTGCAAGCAGGTCGGGCTGCGATTCATCCTTTTGTCCGACTAGCGAATCGTAGAAGCGCACGTTCTTGAATCCCGCCTTCTCCAGAATTACGCAGTACTGCTCGGTTGTGTACGCCTTCAGGCTCTGGGCATAGCGCGTTACCTCTCCGGTCGCTGCGTCAACGATGAAGTAGCGTCTGGTAACAACGCCAGCGTCGTCGTCCCAGAAGTTTTCCTGAAGACAGAGGTGCGGCGAGTCCGAAAACAGGCCGCCCTCCGACGCATACCAAGAAGCGGGGCGCGAGCCGAAGTCTAGGACGGCTTGATTCGTATGCGCTTCCAGCAACAGCATGCCGCCCTCTTCGAGTGCGCTGTGCGCCTTTTCGACGATACGCGTGGCGTCCGACGGACTGAAGACGTTGAATTCCCCGAAGATGAGCATTGCGAACCCAAAGCCGCTGCCGTATTCAGCCGAGCGTATGTCCGCGTGGATGTAGTCGCAAGGCAAGTCCTCGCTGACCGCCTGCTCTCTTGCGTAGTCTATGGACGCGGGCGAGAAGTCGATCCCGACGCAGCGATGCCCAAGCCTTGCCAGCCGGCTGGCGTACAAGCCCGGCCCGCAGCCTAAGTCCAGTATATCTGTGGGATTCCCACGCAAGACCTCACGGTGAATCCAGTCCACATGGGCGCCTATCTTCTCGCGGCGGCGGCTGGCAAGGTCGTGCGACTGAGTAAGATGCTCGCGCAGCATGCGGCGGCTGAAACCGGGCTCGCCCCACGGGATGTTGTCGCCCTCGGACCAGGGTTCGGGCGGAAGCCTTCGAGAGAGTATGTCATCCAGTTCCATACCGCTAACGAGGAAGCCTGCCCGCGTGCCGCAGTTCCGCCAGCAGCGCGTCGTACTCGGCGCGGTCAATGGGCAGGTTCACCTGCTCGCCACGGACGCCCGAAAGCGTTATCGCCGCCACAAGCTCCTGAGCGCCCAGTGCGTCCTCGCCCGTGACTGCGGGTTCGCGGTCTTCGATGATGGCGCGCGCGAAGTCGTCTATGGCGGGCCTGTGCGTACTGCCCACCGCATCGAACTCGAAGGTCGCCTCAGTGTCCGACGGGCTGACGAACGCGATTGTCTTGTCGTTGTCTATGAACTGCTGCACCGGCGTTTCAAGCGTGCGGAGCGTGATGCGCCAGTCCTCCATGATGAGCGCGCCGCGCTCGCCCCACAGCGCCAGTCGCTGCTGATTTGGCGCCTGCGCAGTGCTGCAATGAATAACCCCGTGCCCACCGCCCGCGTAGCCCAGCAGCCCGGTCGCGTAGTCTTCAACTTCGACGTCGTGTTTCAGCGTGGACACCATGCCGAACACAGTCTCCGGCAAGCCCGCAAGCCACTGATACATGTCAATGCCGTGTATGCCCTGGTTCAGCAGCGCCCCGCCGCCTTCGGCATCCCACCTGCCGCGCCAGTCGAGCCGGTCGTAGTAGTCCTGGCTGCGTAGCATCGCCGAAGACATCTCGGAGCGGTATATCTCGCCGATTGCGCCGTCGTCCAAAAGCTGCCTCATCTTCGCAGCCTCCGGCCTGAAGCGATTGTTGAACAGTACGCCCAGCTTCACGCCCGCATCTCGGCACGCTGTGATCTGCGCCTCAGCCTCGGACGGTGTAACGCCAAGCGGCTTCTCCGCAAGCACATGCTTGACCGCAGCGGCAGCGCGCGTGGTTATCTCCAGATGCGACGGGTGCGGCGTGGCGATGACGATGGCATCCACCTCATCGTCGCCCAGCACATCGTCCAGCGTGGGAAACAGGCGTGTGCCAAGCTCATCCGCCTGCTGTTTCAGCGGCTCCTGCCGTCGCGCGTTGATACCCACCAGTCGGCAGCTTTCCAGCCCACGCATCGCATCGATATGCACCCTGCCTATGATGCCGGTGGAGCCGATTATGGCTAGACCTATTTGTCTCACGTTCTCTCTTCCATTCTGCACAATCGAGAAGGCAACTATTTAGACTGGCGGCGAACCAGAGAAAGTTTCCAAAGGATTTCGATGCCGCAGTCCAGGAAAGCGGGTAAAGTCAGAATCGTTGGAGTAAACTTCCGCATTATACTCCATCGCAAGCGCAGCGATATGAGCATCCGAGACGAGGTTCGTTCCAGTGCCTGCAACGTCAAGGTTTCGTTGCAAGATATTCAGATGGTCGGTGCCGGGATTCAGTGGGGTGATGTGGGCGAATTCAAACCACTCCTGTACATACGCAGTGGCTTGGGACAAAGATAATGGTAAGGTCAGAACACGGCTGCTCGTTACAAGCCTTATGAACCCTATTGACACTATCCAAGGAATGCCGATGCTCTCGCCTCCGTTGACCGCTCCTTCCCACCAATGTCGAGTGGTATTGTGTTGGGGCGACCCTTCATTATAAGCGTACACGAGCAGGTTGATATCTGGCACAATCGTTGCGAGTTCTCTGCCAGAAAGATCTCAATTTCTAGCTCATCATTGAGTCGATTTAGATGGGTAGTGTCTATGCCGTCAACAAATCCACTGCTGTTAGGAACAATACGAAATGGAGCGTCGGGGACATGCTTTGACACCCTCTCCATGCCGAGGCGGAGCGTCTCGTTTATCACCTCTTTTAACGGCCTATTGGAAATGCGGCTCTGTTCCCTAAGAAAAGCGACAACATCGTCGTCGAGTATCAAAGTAGTCCTCAATTGCTACATCCCTTTAATTGATGCAAGTGTGGCGACTTCGTCTAGGATAGCATACTTAGGAAAATCCTAGCCGCGCCAATTGACAATTTGCAGAGTCGCCATCATCCATCCCGTTTCGCCGGCCGCAGCGCCTCCTCAGCAAGAGCCGGCTTCACTCCTTCCTCAGTCGTCTTTGATAAAGACCGCTTCCAGCAACAGCAAAGTCTCTATGCTCGGAAGGCGAAGGCCGAGTTCCCAGCGACGGACCGAAACCTCATCCATGTTGATTCGCTCGGCAAGGTCAGCTTGGGTCAGGCCTGCCTTCAATCGCTGTTCCCGCAAGGCCAGACCCAGTTCGCGAGCGAGTTCATCGCGCGATGCGTAGTCTTTGCCAATCAACTGTTGCCAGAGCATCTCATCCCCAGAAGCCGGTCGCTGTCCTAAAGTTTGATATAGAGACATCCCTATACAAATGGCAGAACAATAAAGATGTATATTCCTTGTAGCGGATTTCTGAGGGGAGCGTCGGACTTGCCGCAAGGACTGACGCTTGTTCCAACAAGCTACGAGTTTTGGTCTCCTGGTCTTCCCTCACAATTTCGGCCGGGGGCATGTCAATCTTCCCTTGAAGTCGGACCGATACACGGTGTAACCAGCCATAGATTTCCTAGTGAATCGGGGGCAGGTATGAGCGATGAAGCTTAAGCTCAAGCCAAGGAAGGGACGCAGACCGGCAGCTTCATGAGCAGTTCAGCGATGGAACAGGTACAGGAGCATGAAACGGCTCTGCTGATTACAAGGACAACGATACGCTTGGGGCTTGAACTGTAAGTGACCGGCGGACAAGCATTCACGATTGCCCAAGCCATGAACCAACGCAAGGCTTGCGCCGATGTGCAAATCATTCCTTGCGGCCGTAAGTCAGATCGTGGTTGGTATTTTCTCGTTTTCTGTGGTTGCCGAAGCAGCCTTCCCCATTCAGTCACCCCTCCTCTACATACCAAGGGCACGGTTTGCTTCTTGTGTACAGAAGTATCTGTGCATAGCACTTTGCACACTTGCCTATTTTTAGAATAGCACTGTCTACTTCGATTGAAGAGTGCCATATCGGTTCTTTTCAATACCTTACTTTTGCTGTAAACAGAGTATTAACAGTGCTTGAATTTTCCACTCTACAGCATCTGTGTCACACCAAATAACTATCCATGAGGTACAAGTGTGTCTAAAACTCCCCGAACCAGACAACTGTTGAGGGTTGCAGTCATACCCGCGACATTAGTAGTTCTTACGATATTCGCGTACTCGGCGCTTGCACAGGGCGCCGGCACCGGTGATCAGCCAAGAAACCTGAGAATCCAAAATAACGAGGATGGAATGATCCTCACTTGGGATGCGCCCGCCGAGGACGCCGAGTCCGTAACCGGCTACCGCATTAAGCGTAGGGCCCCAGACAAAGGGCAACGGCAACTCAGGGTTCTGGTTGCAGATACCGGCAGCACGGAGACAACATACCTTTATACCACCACTAAGAACGGCGTACGCTATGTATATCGCGTACATGCGCTGCGAGGCGAGGTGGTTTTCCGCAGAATCGAACTTCGCCGAAAGAAGGTACAGAAGTCCCGCTACCACTACGCCCACGCCTACTCAGACAGCCACACCGACATCAACCGCAACCCCAACCCCTACTTCCACTCCCAGCCCTACCGCTACACCTACCGCGACTTATACACCTACTCCTACTCCCACGTACACGCCCACAGCTACCGCCACCCCTAGTGCCACGGCTACCAGTACGCCCACGCAAACAGCTACACCCAGAGCCGAACCAAGAAATCTGAGGCTGGAGAGCACTGCGAGCGGAATGTTGCTGACTTGGGACGTGCCCGCCGAGGACGCCGAGTCCGTGACAGGGTACCGCATCATGCGAAGAAAGATCGGAGAAGGAGAACGAAGGCTCAAAGTGATAGTCGCGGATACGGGCAGCACGGAGACGACATACCTGGACACGGGCGCTAAAAGGAATGGCATCCGGTATAACTACCGTGTACACGCGCTCCGAGGTGAGGAGGTTTCCGCAGAGTCGAACTATGCCACGAAGATTTACAGAAGGCCTGCTGCTGCTACGCCAACACCTAGCGCCACCGCGACTCCTACTGCTACGGCGACTCCTACTGGAACGGCAACGCCTACGCCGACAGCGACTGCCGCTCTTGCGCCTACTTCAACCGCCACCTACACACCCACCCCAACACCGACAGCGACCGCTACTTTTACACCTACCCCAACTGCTACTGCTACACCTACCGCAACTCCAACACCGACTGCGACTGCTACAACAGGGTCTGACAACGGGAATATCTCCAAATTCGTCCCACCGCCTGCGAAGGACAAGACTGAAGACGAATCAGAAACAGAGAACCCGCCCATAGCAGCACGGCAGGTTGCCACGGATGCGAACGGAAGGATACTGGTTGATAACAGCGGCGCCGTCGACTCATTTGAAAATCACTACAGCAGTGACGTCAGCGCGCAAGGGTTTACGACGGGTTCAACACCCTACAATCTGACAGGTGTTGAGATGACAATCTACTTCTTTACAATAACTCAAGACTTGAGCATCAGCATCAGCAAAGCAACAAGCTCGGGACAGCCCGGTGAATCGATCTATGATCTTCAATTTGACATGCCGGATAGTCAGTATCTGGTAACGCTCTTTCTTGCAGCACCTGACGAGGCCACCCTTGAGCCGAATACCGAGTACTTCGTTCATATCGATGGAGGCTTCGTGCTGCTCAATAAGACAACCAGTACGGCGGAAGACGATACAGGACTAGCCGACTGGAGTATTGCCGACAACCACTGGTCCTACGACGGCACCTCCTGGACAAGCTCCAATTCGCATGTTTACGAGATCACCGTCAGAGGGGAAGAGATCTATGGGCCCGACGCGGAAGGAGATGGCCCGCACACAGCGGTAATACTGCCATACACCAGGTTTGCGGGGGAATCGCCTTTTGTTCGCGCATTTCTGAATGACTCGACCGATGTTGACTGGTTCAACACAAGATCCGATTATGACTTCAGAGCTAGGTACCGAATTGACATCGACCCGGTGGCGTTGACGAACGACGACGACATCCGCGTGAGTGCGCTTTACCCTGAAAATCCCTACAACCGAACCGCCGAGGAAATCCTCGAACTGGAGGAGCTGACCGACCCGCCGGAGGGCTTGATTTCATATTGGGTAACGATCCCTCGCGATGCCGGCCCCTATATCAAAGTATGGGCGGACAACGGTACCACTGGCGAGTATCGAATACGCATAGTCTATGATCCGGTTCGGACATGGAACGGCAAGGAGTTTTCTGGTGACCTGCCCCACGACGACACGACCTGGGCAACGACGACGTTAGGCGTGTCCCAGACGGGAGTGTACGACTACTATGACGATCATGACTGGTTTGCGGTCGAGTTCGAAGAGTACGAAACTTACGTGGTTCTTACGGTCCCACCCGACTCTTGGGTCACGACACCGGACATAGGCACCGTGGTGAGGCTCTACGACTCCGATGGCAACGAGTTGGAGGTTGCCTACGCTAACTCGCGTATTAGCAATACCCTCCTTTCCTACACCGTGCCCACAGGAGAAGGGGGAACCTACTATATCGACGTCTCATACGCCAATTTCCTGGACGACCCAGATGCACTTGCTGCGCTCGGCCTGACTGAAGGCATGGAAACCGACTCGTCGCCCTTCATCAAGTCAAGATACCTCTTCACAGTATCGCAGCAGTAAGAGCAGACCGTCCGGCACATCTAGGAGGACTTAACGGATTGCGCCGACATATGCACAAGCAGGGTACTAGCCGACGAATCGCGGCATCACCTCGTCGGCGAATAGCTGCATGGAGCGCATCACTTTGTCGTGCGGTATGCCGCCCATGGCGAAGTTGCAGCCGAAGTATTCGACACCCTGCGCACGCAGTTCCGCTATCTTTGCGGCGCACTGGTCAGGCGTACCGATGAATGCGCGGTTGTCGCTGATGTAGTCGAAGCTCAGGGGAAGCTCAGTTCGCGCCCTGCGCCAGTCCGCGATGCTGTACGGCACCTCGCTGCTTTCGCTGAAGTTACGCCGCCACTGCATGATGTCGAGGATCCAGTTGATGTGCGCCGCAGAGTCTTCTCGCGCCTGCGCCTCCGTCTCGGCGACATAGAAGTAGCGGAAGAATGGGACATCCGCCAGCGTCGGGACATTGCCCGCTCCCTCTGACAGCGCAAGGTAGCGTTGGCAAAGCTCCAGCGACCGCTGCGTGTCCTGCACCACGGCGATGCAGAGCTTGTAATCATTCCGTAACAGGAACTCCAGCGTCTCCTGCGTGTAAGAAGCGGCGATGTATATCGGCGGGTGCGGCGATTGCAGAGGCGGCGGCACGAGGTTGAGTTTGTTCAGTGTGTAGAAGTCGCCGTCATGCGAGAACTCCGGCGTCGTCCACAAGCCTTGTACGATGCGCACGCTCTCGCGAAAGCGCGCATGCGCCTCCTCCTCGTCCACGCCGAAGCCGCCGTACTCGTAGCCGAATGTGCCGCGCCCGAAGCCCACATCGAGCCGCCCGCCGCTCACGCAATCCAGCGTCGCCGTATCCTCGGCAAGCCGTATCGGATTATGCAGCGTGGGTATGAGCACCCCCGTCCCCAGCCGAATGCGCTCAGTGCGCGATGCGATGGCGGCCGCCAGCACCAGCGAAGACGAGCCGAGGCTGTAGCGCGAGAAGTGATGCTCCGCAATCCAGAAGCTGTGAAAGCCAAGCTGCTCGCCGAAGACCGCCTGCTCCACGCACTCCGCGAACAGACGCGCCGGTTCTTCGCCCTCCGGCCAGGGCACATGGGTGAAAAGACCGAATTTCATGCTGATAGCACCACGGACTTATGTGTGAGCTTCAGCCCATCGAATGACAGCTTCGGCAACATCAACGGCAGTAGCATATTCCTCCAATGTTACTGGACGGGTGGGCGCAGGGTAACGCGTAAGTACGGCATAAGGTGTGAGATCGGCAGCTTTGCGCACTATCTCAGGCAAGCATTCCCCGACTTCTTCTAGTAGCGACAGAAGGCGAGCAAGGTCGTGGACATACGGGAATTCGATATTGAGCATCATAAGCCGCGCCTTGATAGCCTTTTCCGCTGCCTGCTGCGCCTCAAAGCACAGATCTTCCAAGTAAGCGTCGGGAACGCGGTTCTTCGCTAGGGCAAGATTGCTCCTAGCTCGATTCAGCCACTCTCTAGGATCATCGGGCGGGAGACGTTCACGGCGATTCATAGATGACTACGCCATCCTGAAGAGCGGGTTTGATAATCAGCGAGTGACTGTCTTTGTAGCGTTCAACATCCGCCGAGGAAACCACCAAGGCGTCAACGGCAGCGCCAACTCCTTGTAACTCGCCGTATATCCGTGACATCAAGGTAAGCGCGTCTTCGCCATCCTTGATAATGAGCAGGTCAACGTCGCTGTTGCGTCCAAAATCACCACGCGCGGCAGAACCAAATAGGATAATCCTCTCCGGATCGGCTACATCAACGATACGTTTGACTATATCGTTCAGAGTGGCCTGCTCAATCATTTGACATCCTCGCAGCATGTCTCATATTCAAACTCATAGACGATTGTACAGCAATTTCTCCTGTTCATCCCCTTCGTGCATGTTACCCTTTACGCAGAATTCCTCGGAGGCAAGTATAATGTCCATTCAGGCGGTCATAGCGCAGGCGCAAGAGTACCTGAGCGCGCAAAACATCAGCGGTTGGCTGCTCTACGACTATCGCAAAATGAACCCCATCTTCTGGGATACGGTGGGCAGTATCCCCAATGTAACCCGCCCGTGCTGGCTCTGGATCGCCGCGGATGCCCCGCCGCAGTTGCTGGTCAGCTACGTTGATCAGGGGCGCTTCACACATCTGGGCATGGAGACCGCACTCTTCGTAAGCCGGCAGGACATGACCGCCAAGCTCGGCGACATGCTGGCGTCCGCTGACCGCATTGCAATGGAATACTCTCCGCAAGGCGCATTGCCTCGCGTATCGCGCATAGACGCGGGAACGCTGGAGCTAGTCCGCTCGTTCGGCGTAGAGGTGGTGTCATCCGCCGACCTGCTGCAACACGCTACACAGCGCTGGGACGACGAGCAGCTCCGCTCGCACCTCGCAGCCGCAAACGCATTGGGGAAGGTCGTGCAGCAGGCGTTCCGGCGCATCGGAGACACGATAGACGACGGTCCAACCGAGTTCGACATCGCGGAGTACATCAGGCAGCGGTTCGTCGAAGAGGACATGGTCGTCACGGACGGGCCGGTCGTCGCGGCGAACGCGCACGCCGCCGACCCGCACTTCGAGCCGACAGAGGAGAACTCATCGGTGATACGGCGCGGCGACTGGGTGCTGATAGACCTGTGGACTCGCCAGCCACACGAGGACGCGATGTTCGCGGACATCACCTGGACGGCGTATGTGGGCGACTGCGTGCCGGCGCGCCATCAGCAGGTGTTCGACGCAGTAATCGGAGGACGTGACGCCGCAGTGGACATGCTGGAGCAGGCGCACCGCGAGGGCAGGACGCTTGAAGGCTGGCAGCTTGACACCGCCGCGCGTGAGCATATCACGCAGGCGGGGTTCGGCGACTACTTCAACCACCGCCTTGGACACAGCCTCGGGCGCGAGGTTCACAGCAACGCAGTCAACCTAGACGGCTGGGAGACGCACGACACGCGCAGGCTAATCCCCGGCATCGCCGTAACTGTGGAGCCTGGCATCTACCTGCCGGGCGAGTTCGGCGTACGCTCCGAGATTGACCTGTTCATGGGCAACAACGGCCCGCAAATAACCACGCAGGTGCAGCGCGATGTGGTGCTAATCGACTGCTGACGAAGCTAACATCGATGCACAGGATGGACAGGATTTTCGGGCTAATTCACAAGGATAGGTGTCGCAAGCACGCCTTTGGTGGGAACGAGACACTGATGCTCTGAGTCAACGCGCAAGAACAGCCCGCCAAGCGTATATCTACCGAGGGTCGCACCGCGGGAATCATCGCCAAACACGACCCAAGTGTGCGTCTCTTCATCCTGAAACCTGACTATCGCCTCTGCCATCCCTAACTCAACCTGCTCACCATTGGCGTACTCGAAAACTTGGCGTTTTGTGGGGATGATGCCCATTTTCAGCAGCGCGGTAGATGGGACAATGGTAGGCATCACACTGTCGTCAACCAGCATTTCCATCTTCTCGAACCGGCGCCCACGCGCATCACCGATTTCTATCGTAGTGGTGAAAGTTCCCACAGCATACACCTCATATCATATCCATCCTGTCCATCGATGTTAATTCCGGTCAGCCCCGCTCAACACTCGTCAGGCGCGTGAACCCTAGTATCACCGCCGCAATGAGCACAGTCGCGCCGCTGAACACGAACGCGTCCGACGTGCTTCCTAAGTCCACAATCACGCCCGCCATATACGGCGCGAACGCCCCAAGGAACGATGCGCCGTATATCAGAGACACAACCGTTGACTGAGCCTCACCCTGCGCCACTTCCATCGCCGCCGCAATGTATATCGCATGCAGCGCGTACAGGAACGCACCCATTGCCAATGCGATTATGCCGAACTGCATGCCGGGCAGCGCCATCGCCAAGGGGCCTATGGAGAATATGACGGGATTGTCAGTGGGCGCGAACTTCAGCGCAATCATCAGCAAGCCCAGCGCAGCCGTTGTAGGCACCAGCACTCTTTTGTGCCCGAACTTGTCTGCCAAGAAGCCCATTGCAGGCTGCGCCAGTATCCCCACAACTTGGATACTTGCCATAAACAGCCCGATGACTATCGCGGATATCGACTGATCCTCCAGCAGATATACCGGCAGGAACGCCATCATCGCGCCCTGACCCATGCTGCGCATCGCCGTAGTCAGCACCAGCGCCTGCATCCCTCTGCGCCGCAGCAGCTTGAACAGCGATGTGAAGTAGTCGCGCAGCGATTCCGTCTCGGCGCTCGCGGTTGGGATGCCGCGCATCATCAGGTAGATGAGCACGGCGGACAGGAGTGCAGGCCCGACACTCAGTTTTAGCACATCGCTCCAGTGGAAGGCGACAAGATATGTCCCCGTTATAAGCCCGCCGGTCAGAATCGGACCCACAACCTCGCCCACGCTGCCACCCGTGCCATGCCATGAAATGGCAAAGCTGCGCTTGTCAGGGAACTTGCGCGAAAGCGTAGCTATCGCTGGCGAGTGATACAGCGAAGGCCCTATGCCCACAAACAGCATCGCTGCGAACATCAGCCAGTAGTTCGGCGCGCTTCCCAGCAGGTAGTACGAGATGCCCATCATGCCCAGCGAGATCATCAGCATCACGCCGGAGCGGTTGGCGAACCTGTCGCCGAGGTAGCCCGCGACCATCGTGGTCGCGCCGCTGGTAATCTCACCTGATGTGGACAGCAGTCCGAACTGCGCGCCGCTCAATCCCAGGTCGTTCTTTAGTACGGCCAGAAGGACGGAGTGCAAGCCCGAATTGTAGATGTGCTTGACGGCATGCCCCAGCACCACCGTTACCGCAAGCCTGTTTCTGCCCCGCCTGATCTCCTCGGACAGCGGTTCACTGCTCGCTTGCGCTCCGATTTGCGGCAATATAATTCTCCCATCGAGTCAAAGTCGCAGCCAATCATAGCAAACGGACACAAACATAATTGCCCGGTGCAAAGTCCCTTCTTCCCTCGATCGGGAAGGTCAGGATGGGGTAACTAACATCAGTGGACAGGCTGTCAGGCGCTATTCACCAGGATAGGCGTTGCGAGCACACTATGCGTGGGAACGAGACACTGATGCTCTTCGCCAACTCGCGGGAACAGCCCACTCAGCATATATTTGCCAAGCCGAGCATCGCAGTACCCATCGCCAAACACAATTCAAGTGTGTGCTTCCTCGCCCTGAACTCCTGACTATTACCTCCGCCATTCACAACTACGCATGCTAACCCCTGTCAGCCGGCGTCAGTCGAATCAAAGCCAATACCACCCCCGCCAGGAATACCATCACGCCGCCGTACACGAAGGCGTCCGATATGGTTCCGGCGTCCACGATGACGCCCGCGAGGAATGGCGAGAACGCTCCAAGGAAGGATGCGCCGTATATCAGCGACACAACCGTTGACTGAGCCTCGCCCTGCGACACATCCATCGCCGCCGCAATGTATATGGCATGCAGCGCGTACAGGAAAGCTCCCATAGCCAATGCTATTATGCCGAACTGGAGGCCGGGCAATGTGATGTTCAGCAGCACAATGTCAATCATAAGCGGATCATCCGTCGGTGCGAACTTCAGCGCAATCATCAGCAAGCCCAGCGCAGCCGTCCCGGGCACCAGAACCTTCTTATGTCCGAACTTGTCTGCAAGCCAGCCCATCGCAGGCTGCGCCAGTATCCCGACGAACTGGATACTGGACAGGAACAGCCCGATAACTATCGGGGATATTCCCTGGTCCTCCAGCAGATACACCGGCAGGAACGCCATCATCGCGCCCTGTCCCATACTGCGCAGAGCGGTCGTCGCCACAAGCGCCTGCATCCCCCTGCGACGAAGCAGCTTGAACAGCGATGTGAAGTAGTCGCGCAGCGATTCCGTCTCGGTACTCGCCGTTGGGATGCCGCGCATCATCAGATATATGAGCAAGCCAAAGATGAGCGCAGGCCCTACGCTTATTTTCAGCACTTCGTTCCATTCGAATGCAACGAAATATACGCCGCTTACCAATCCGCCCGTGATGATAGGTCCGAAGAACTCGCCGATGCTGCCGCCCGTGCCGTGCCATGAAATGGCAAAGCTGCGCTTGTCAGGGAACTTACGCGAAAGCGCGGCTATTGCCGGCGAGTGGTACAGCGACGGCCCTATGCCCACCAGCAGCATCGCTGCGAACATCAGCCAGTAGTTCGGCGCGCTCCCCAGCAGAAAGTACGAGATGCCCATCATGCTCAGTGAGATCATCAGCATCA
This sequence comes from Dehalococcoidia bacterium, assembly GCA_965221045.1. Taxonomy (GTDB): domain Bacteria; phylum Chloroflexota; class Dehalococcoidia; order Lucifugimonadales; family JADFKI01; genus Bin90. The sequence goes on along the minus strand of OZ244863.1, from coordinate 1,791,361 downwards.
CGCCTGAGCGGTTGGCGAACCTGTCGCCCAGATAGCCCGCGACCATCGTGGTGGCGCCGCTCGTAACGCGCCCGGATGTGGAGAGCAGCCCGAACTGCGTGGCGGTCAGCCCAAGGTCGTCCTTCATCACCGCCAGAAGGACGGACTGCAATCCGGAGTTGTACATGTGCTTGATGGCGTGTCCAAGCACAACCGTAATCGCAAGCCTGTTTCTGCCCCGCCGGATCTCCTCAGATACCGTTACAACGCCTGTCTGCGCCACTGTGTTCCCTCCATCGAGTCAATTCCGCAGGCAATCATAGCACACAGGCGCAAGCATAAATTTCTTGCTAATCCACCTCATCACCCGCCAGCATCAACATCGAACAGAGCTGCAAGCCCGTCCAAATCCGCAACAGTGGCGTCCGGCGTCTCCCCATCCTCACGTGGCTGCTGCAACCGTCCTGGCCCCTGCAGGATTCGCACCGTGCGGAAGCCGAGCTCATTCGCAGGGCGTATGTCGTTGTCCAGCCTGTCGCCGATCATCACGGCATCGCCAGGCGCGCACTCCGCCTGCTCAAGTGCAAGGTGAAATATCGCGGCGGCGGGCTTGCTCATGCCTATATCGCCGGACGAGACGCACACCTCGAAGTAGCCTGATAGCCCGTACGCTTGCAGGCGCTCAGCCGTGCCGGGCGGCTGATTAGCAATGATGCCAAGTTTGTATCGTCCTTCAAGCCGCGCCAGCAGTCGCTGAGCCTGCGGATACGGCGCTTCCAATTCCTTCGGATACCTGCCGGAAGAGCGCACGAAGGCGATGACATCTTCATCGTCGGTGAAGGCTTGCAGCACATTGCCGAAGGGATTCGGGTCGAAGCAAGCAGATGCCGCTTCAAGCGCAATGCGAAGCTCGCCGGTAGAGGCATCTATGCCTCGCTGCTTCAGAGCATCCGACGCCTGGCTCAACCTGCCCATCGCTGCCGCGTCCTCGTTGATAAGCGTGTAGCCGAGGTCGAAGAACAGCCAGCGAACGCCTTCCAACTCCAACGCCATACTACTATCCCCTGGCATTGGGACGGATATTGCCCTCCGCGTCCGCCTCCAAGAGCGCATAGAAGTCGTAGCCGCGTCGCCGCAGCTCGTCGCTGCCGCCCTGATGCCTGTCAATGATTGCCAGCACTTTGACCACCTCGCAGCCGGCGTCCTCAACCGCATCAATTGCGTGAAACAGGCTTCCACCCGTGCTGCACGCGTCATCCACGACTGCGACGCGAGACCCAGGCACCAGCGGTCCCTCGATAGCGCGCTTGCCGCCGTGCTCCTTCGCCTCCTTGCGAACGATGAGGCCCGGGATTTCCGAGCCGTCATCCTGGTAACTCATCACCGACACCGCGGCGACGATCGGGTCAGCGCCCAGCGTTGGCCCAGCTATTGCTGCCGCGCCGCACTCCCGAAGCACCGTCAGGAACGCGCGCGCCACATGGTATGCCCCCTTCGGGTCGAGAGTAACGATGCGCCCGTCGAAGTAGTACGAACTCGTGCCGCCCGCCGAAAGACGAAACTCGCCGAATGTCAGCGCGCCCTTCTCCTTGGCAAGCTCAAGTATGATCTCAGCGTCATTGTTGCCCATGAAGACCTCTTGCAGATAGAAAAGTAGTCACCGAAACTAAAATTTATGTTGCTTCCTGAGATTCCACTAGATTGCCAAGCCTAGAAAATCTTGTCAATGTCCAGCGTGAACCCCTGAAGCAGCGGCGAAACCAGCATCTGCCCCTCGCCATATATGCCCGCCACCTTATATTCTCCGTCGTCCAGCGTCAGAACCATCGCAATCTTGGCGTCCGTGTCAGCCTGGCCAGTATTCGGGCACGCCGTGCAGCGCGTACAACGTGCGCTTTAGCGTCCTGTCGCACTGCGCTGTGGATGGCGACAGAATCTCTATCACCAGGTCGGGCGCGCCGCGGATGTTGTCCTCAGTTATGATATGCGACCGCTCCTTGCTGACGAACAGCAGGTCTGGCTGTACCACATCCGTCTCCGAAAGCACCACATCACAAGGCGCATTGAACACTTCACCTATGTCGTTCTCGGCAACGAATGTATGCATCGAAATCAACATCTTCCTTGAAGTCCTCTGATGCGCTGTTCGAGGCGCAGGAACCATAATCAACTCACCGTCCAATAGCTCATAACGCTTATCCTCAGGCGTGTGCCTGTGTAATCTTCGTATGTGAACTTTATCCGGCTCCTCTGAGTCGCCATATCTATGCAGGCCCCCTTCTGAGAGACTTCCCTCGCAAGGAAGATCGGACACATGAAATTGTACACTACCCTAGTATCAAGTCCAGTTATTCATGATGGGTAGATATGTTGGAGTTTAGTGCGAGCATCCTGGATGGTGAACCGCCAGTTTATGACGGCGCCAGCTTCGTTGCGCTCGTGTTCGAGCGCTGCCACCTCTCGCCTCAGCATCCGTTCATCTCTAATCCTACGCCTCAGGCACTGCTTGCTGAAGACGCTCAACTCGATTTCAGCCATATTGAGCCAGCTTCCGTGCTTCGGCGTGTAATGAAACTCCAGTCGTCTGGCTATCCGCCTCGCCTCGGCAGGCTCAAAGGCTTTGTACAACGACCCCAGCTTGTGAGTGTTGAGGTTGTCCATCACCAGCCGGATTACTCCGGCGTCAGGGTATGCTTCATCCACCAGCCACTTCATCTGATGGGCGAAGTCCACCGCGGTGCGCCTCTCGGTAACCTCCACATGTCGCCACCCTCCTTTGGGTTCGCAGAACACGAACAGGTTGCGCGTGCCCTTTCGCTTGTACTCGTAGTCATAACGCTCCAGCCGTCCAGGTTCGGCTCCAATGGGCTCTCTCGCATCCTCTATCAACTGCTTGGAGGTCTCGTCAAATCAGACCACAGGACGCTCGGAGTCGCGCTCTTCGTTGTACAGGTCGAGCAAGGCCTCCATTCGAGCCACGAACTCACCGCTCACCGCAGGGATGCACCACTCCCTCTTCTTCCACGGCCTGAGTTCGTTTTTTTGAGTAGCTGTCGCACAGTCTCAATGGCGATGCTCTCGGCAAAGTCCATCTCCACCACCTTGCCTGCAAGCAGACGCAGTGTCCAGTGTGTATGTCCTTCAGGTGGCTCGCTGCACGCTATGGCCACAAGGTGCGCTTCCTGCTCACCACTCAGCTTTCGCTTCTGCCCCGGACGCGGTCGCTCATTGAGCGCGCTTGTCAGTCCTTCCGTTACGAAACGCTTGCGCAGTCGGGCAACTGTGCTCACCCCTACAGAAAGGGCGGTAGCTATCTGTGGATCAGACAGCCCCTCGTCAGTTTTCAATAGTGCAAGCGCTCGCTTTACAGTACGGGCTGACGACCTGCCCTTGTGTCCTACTTCATTCAGATGGGAGCGTTCGGTCTCTGTCAGTTCAACCTTGTATTTGATGGCAGTCATCCTCAGGTACACCTTCACAGAAAGATTATACCCAAGACTAATCGAATTCTTATATCCCGTCAAAATCAGATGGCATCGGTACTAGTAATAGAAGTTTGGACGAAAGTTGCGTGGCAGGGATTAGAGCGGAGGAGGAACCTGACATCAGGCAGCGGCAGTGTACAGCCCGTTGTCACAAATATACCTCTCGACCGCGACAGGCACACGGTAGCGGATCGACTGTCCCGCAGAAGCGCGCCTGCGTATGTCGGTGCCGCTGATGTCAATCAGCGCGCTATCCAGCAGGCGCATACGGCTCGACGCGCCCGGAATGGCGGCGTGCAGCACACTCGGGTCTAGCGTTGCGCCGGGACGCGCCATACCTGCAACGCTTGCCATCTGAAAGACACGGCTCGGCTGGTGCCACCGGTCTATCTCCCGCAGCGCGTCCAAGCCGAGAATCACGATGAGTTCGGCGTTCGAGTGCTCCTCCCGCAGCTCCGCCAGCGTATCCACGGTGTAGCTGGGACCGCTACGCCTGACCTCAATATCCGTGACATCGAAATGCGGGTTGTCCTTGACAGCAAGCCGCACCATCGCCAGCCTGTGGCGCGCCTCCGTAATCTGCCTGTAAGACTTGAACCACGGCTGCCCAGCGGGTATGAACAGCACCTTGTCAAGCTCTAAGGCGGCGCGCGCATCCTCAGCGACAATGAGATGCCCCATGTGAATGGGGTCGAATGTGCCGCCGAACACGCCGATTCGCACGCCTACTCCCACTCCCACTCGACTTCCCCGAAGCGCACGGTATCACCGGGCCCCACGCCTGCCTCCTCAAGCGCCCGCACCACTCCTGCCCGCTGCAAGTAGCCGAGGAACTGCATCCGGGCATTCCAGTCGTCCTCATTCAGCAGGGCGGCTATCCGCACAGCCCTCCGGGCTCGCACATCAAACACATCGCCGCGCTTGCGCACAAGCACAGTCTCTCTGCGAGGCTTCGGGCGCAGCACGGGTAACTCTTCGTATTCGCTTCTTTCCATATCCATTTCAGGCAGGATCGGAGGCAATGTGTCGGCAGTTTCAACGGACTCCAGCGCAGCCAGCACGTTGTCGAGAAGACCGTCAAGTCCACTTTGCGTTACCGCGGATATGAAATGCAGTGTCCTTTCATCTTCAGGGACATCGGCGCCTCTTCCGCGTAGCCGTCCCCTGGCGGCAGTATTGCGGTCGGAGTAGGGCAGCAGTCCGAATTCATCGGCGAACATCTCCGAGAGCAAAGGCGCAATCTCCTGAACCTCGGTTATGTCCATCTTGTTGACGACGACGACCTGCGGCTTGGCTGATAGTGTCTCATTGAACATCCGCAACTCGCTGTTAATCTGGCGGAAGTCGCGTAGCGGGTCGTCAGCAGAGCCGTCTATCATATGCACAAGCACGCGCGTCCGCTCCACATGGCGCAGGAAGTCGTGTCCCAAACCGACGCCCTCATGCGCGCCCTCTATGATGCCTGGGATATCCACCATCACGAAGGTCTCCTTGCGATGCTCCACGACGCCCAGCACCGGCTCAAGAGTCGTGAACGGATAGTTAGCCACTTTGGGCCGCGCCGCGCTTACAACCGACAGCAGGCTCGACTTGCCCGCATTTGGCAACCCTATGATACCCACGTCGGCAAGCAGTTTCAGCTCAAGCCGCAGGTGAAGTGTTTCTCCCTGTTCACCCTGCTCGGCGAGAAGCGGGTACTGATTCGTCGGCGATGCGAAGAAGGAGTTGCCGCGTCCTCCACCTCCACCGCGAGCAAGCTCAACCCTCTGGCCATGCTCAGTCAGGTCTGCGAGCAGGCGAGGACTCCTTGACTCGGCATCCCAAACCTGCGTTCCGACAGGCATCCGTACTGCAATATCTTCCCCATCTGCGCCGTGCTTGAGAGCGGGCATGCCGTTCCCACCGTCGCCGGCAGAGAATCGGCGTTCGTACCGGAACGCAAGCAGCGTGTTCATGTTGGAGTCGCACTCTGCGAAGACACTGCCACCCCTTCCTCCATCGCCTCCATCGGGGCCTCCGCGCGGCACGAACTTCTCGCGCCGCCCGTTCACAGTGCCGTCGCCGCCTTTACCGCTACTTATGTGGATGAATACATTGTCTATCATGTCTGATGCATACTCTTAGTAACCATAGTAATGGCGTTTATTGAGGGGATAACATGCGCTTGCGACGGGCACGCTTCTTCATGCCCGCGCTGATGATTGGTCGCAGGCGTATCTTCACTGTAGATACCGCGTCGTTATTCTAGCACAGGAGCATGTGGATGCTGTGCGGGTGCCTGTGGATAACATGCAGAGCGTTGTGGATAGAACTTTTCCTGAACTTGTTCAACCATGCATCAGACACACTTGTACACATTACAGGCAAGTTATCCACGCATATCGGCGAGTTATCCACGAAGACGGGGGCAACATGTTCATTCATTGTTCAGGCAAAGTGCAACGAGATACCGCAATATCGAAACGAAAAGTTTGTGCGGGCACGTCAGCATCGTCTATTGGCGGTTCGTTCCATAGTCCTTCTGGGTGTAATTTGCTATACTCGCTTCCACTATCAAACAAGAATGCATCGTGGAGTTTCACAGATGGTGATTCAGACGATAGAAGCCACTAGGCACACTGGGAGCTACGAGGTAAGAGAAGCCGCCGATTACCTCCGGGTTACCTTGCCCAAGATTCCGGGCACTGGGCTTCGCATGTCATCCTCTAAGCTGATCCGCTGGATAAGGCTCGGGCTTGCAGATGCATCCTTGGTCCCCATCAGTGGTTATCAGATGGTCATCACATTCGAAGACCTAATATCCATGCGTGTCATTTCGTTCATGCGATCATTGGGTATTTCTTTCCATTCGATACATCAGGCCCACTCTTGGCTCAAGAAGACCACCGGACATCCCCGGCCATTCGCTACTGAGCTCTTATGGCTCGACGAACTAGGTGCGATGAGGATTTACGCCGAAATGGAAAATATCCTTGCTGTCGCTAACCGAGGAGGTCAGCTTGCGTTTACCGAGTTGGTGAAAGACAATCTGATCCCAGTCCATAACATGACCTTCGACGAATTCGGCACAGCTTCATCGTGGTCCCCTGAAGGCTGTATCAAGATTGATCCCACCATTCAGTTCGGGCGCCCCTGCATCGCGGGCACACGCATCCCCACATCCGACATTGCTGGGATGTTCTGGGCTGGAGACAGTCCCGGGTTCCTATCCTCTTCCTATGAGCTGCCAGTGGAACAGATTGAATGTGCGATAGCTTGGGAAGAAAAACTTGCATCCCGCTAGTCTGACAGGCGAGCCGTTCTATATCTTGGACCACGGCTTGAACCCGCGCATAGCAGAATCTATGTCAGGATTTGGGTATCCCATGAGGAGCGTCCAGACTGAGTTTGGCGTTGCTCCAAGGGACAGCGTCAGCGATGAGGAAATCATAAGGCGCATCGGCGACATTTACGGACATAGAGGAGTCTGGCTGACCAAAGATAGGTCATCGAAGCGAGAACATGCTGAGATAATCAGCGCAAGCAGGATTTCAGTAATTTGGATTAAGAAGCAGACACTATCCACGGTGCAGCAGCATTACATCGTCACTATATGCTACCATCGCACATATCTAGAATTGGGAAATTCACGCAATCCAATCCACTACGAAGCCAATCTTCATGGACAGCCTGGCAACGAAACCGTCAGATGTCGCCGAATACCCAAGCGGTAATCACGGGATTTCCTCACTCCATTACAAAATCTCACCCCACCGCAGCCAGCGCCTCGCGCACTCTCAGTATGTCACGGCGCAGCTTGGGATCGGCGTTCTGATGGTTCTCTATCGTCCTGCAGCCGTGCAGCACGGTTGAGTGGTCCTTGCGACCAAGCGCGCGCGCTATCGCGGTTGCGCCCATAGCCGAATCCTCGCGCAGGATGTACATCGCAACCTGTCGCGCCAGCGCCGTCTTCTTGTCGCGCTTGGGCCCGCACAGCGCCGCCCTGTCAACGCCGAAATGCACCGCCACCGCGTCGATCACCTCTCGCTCGGATGGCTGCCGTCGCTCACCGTTTTGCTGCGTGTCGGCGATGACCTGCTGCACAAGGTCAGAGTCCAACGGACGCTGCATCAGGTCTGCGTACGCGATTACGCGGTTGAGGCTGCCTTCAAGCTCGCGGATGTTGCGGTATATGCGCGCTCCAAGCAATTCGAGAACCTGGTCGTCCACTTTTGTGCCGATCTGCTCCGCCTTGGCGCGCAGGATGGCAAGGCGCGTTTCCAGGTCGGGTGGCTGGATGTCCACCACCAAGCCGCCGCTCAGACGCGAGCTTATGCGCTCTTCCAGTATCTTGAGCGAGGCTACTGGTCGGTCGCTGGTGATCACGATCTGGCGGTTGGACATGTGCAGCGCGTTGAAGGTATGGAAGAATCCCTCCTGCGTCTGCTCCTTGCCTATGAGGAACTGGATGTCGTCGAGCAGGAGCATATCGGCGCTGCGGTATCTATGCCGGAACTCTTCGGTCTTGCCCTCACGAATGGCGCGGATGTAGTCGTTCGTGAACTCTTCCGTCGTCGCGTAAATCAGGCTCATGCCCATAGAAAGCGCCTGCTGCCCGATGGCATGAAGCAGGTGAGTCTTCCCGAGGCCGACCTCCGAGTAGAGCACCAGCGGGTTATACACATTGCCGGGATTACCCGCGACCGCTTGCGCCGCGGCGTGAGCCAGTTCGTTGGACTTGCCCACGATGAAGCGGTCGAAGGTGTATCGTCCGTTCAGCGAAGGAGGACGAGCAGTTACCACAGGTTCGTATGCCGCCGCTGATGGTGCCCCTGATGGCAATTGATGCTCACTGCCATCTGCTGCCTGCGGTGGCACTTCTGCTGCAGCATTGACGGTCGCGCTTGATGCCGCCGCCACCTGAAAGCGCACCGAAGTGGGCTCGCCGATGACATGCTCGATGGCGCGCTCGATGAGCGGATACATGCGGTGCTCGAGCATTTCTGAGACGAATGCGTTAGCAGTGCCTACTATGAATTCACCCGGCTGCTCAGGGCTTGAAGGAGGTATGTGTGCCACGCCGTCGGTGTCCCTGAGCCAAGTCTCGAAGGCGGGGCGCGCAACTTGCAGTTGCAACTCTCCTAACGCTGCGTCCCATATCTGACCTGGCTGCTGGGTGCGGGTGGTCAATCGGAAGTCCTCTCCCATCAAGGCAATTTGCGAACCTGAAATAAGCGCAAAATCGCTCTAAAATCAATCGCAAATGGCCGATGTGCTTGAAGGTGTCAGACTATACTATTCCTGCTAAAACCCCGCCGCAACATGTCAAATGTTTCGTACAACTCCCAAAATTCCCATGACTTGCATCAATAAGCAACAGAGCGAGTTTTGAGCAATTTTCAGCAGTCGTCAATGCAGCGTTAAACTTCCTTGAGGCAATTCATCAGCATAAATAGACGCAAAAATGGACAGGCTTGAGAGGCTTATTTTTCTCCCAAACCTGCCTTGTTGTTTACCCTTTTCGGTCCTTAGAACATCCTGAACGCCATGTCCTTCTCGGCGTCGTCGGTCACGATTTCAAGCAGTGCCGCCTGCCCGGACTGCACGATGCCCGCGCAGCGCTGCACAGCTCCGACCACATCATCCGGCTGCGTGACGCGCTCGCTGTGCGCTCCAAGCGCATCCGCCATCTTCACGAAGTCGCCGCCCGTCGTCTTGGTGCCGTACAGTTCATGCGCCGTGGCGAAGTGCTCAGGCCTGTATATGCCCATGGACGAGTTGTTGAGCACGATGGTCAAGATTGGGATGTTCTCGCGCACCGCCGTTTCGAGGTCGGTGCCTACCATTCCAAAGCCGTAGTCGCCGATGACATTGACGCAGAGCTTGTCCGGCGCCGCCAACTTGCTGCCCATCGCCGCGCCCAGGCTGTACCCTAGCTGCGTGGACTTGCCCCAGGCGATGAAGCCGCGCGGCGTAACGGTCTGGTAGAAGGGAATCATCTGGTCGCGTGGGCTTCCCGAGTCGTGGTTCATTATCGTGTTCTTGCGGTCTATCGCCTTCGTCAGGTCGTTGAGGGCGCGGTACGGGTTGATGGGCGTGGCGTCCGAGTGCATCTTCGGCAGCCAGTGCTGCATCCACTCGTCGCGCACCGCCTTGATTTCGCCCGCCACTTCGCCGCGCTCAACCCGCTCGCTGCCATTCTCAGCAAGCATCGCCTTGACCTCGTCGATGAGCTGCCGCATTACCAGCTTGGCATCGCCGATGACCGCCACATCGGGAGAGTAGTCCTTGTTCACATCGTTCTCGTCGTTGGTCACATGCACCATCACCTTGCTATCAAACTGGTCTGCGCCATAGTGCATGCGCGTGAAGCTGCACCCGATGCCGAAGACCACATCCGCGCGGTCAAGGAAATGCACGACCATGCCCGTAGTCGTGCTTGAGCGCGTGCCCAACGATAGCGGATGATCTTCGCGGAACGCGCTCTTGCCCGCCATCGAGGTCATCACCGGCGTCTGCGTCAGCTCCGCAAGCTCTTGTAGTTCGTCCCATGCCTCGGCGTACAGTACACCCTGCCCGGCGTGTATGATGGGGTTCTTAGCGCCGAGCAGCAACTTTGCCGCATCGCGCACATCCTGCGGATCGCCCGCCGAACGTCGCTGCTGTACGGGCATGTACGGCGCGTCTCCGTTGGCAATCTCGCCGCGCAGTATGTCGCTTGGCAGATCCAGCAGCACTGGGCTGGGGCGGCCCAATCTCAACTGACTGAAGGCGCGCCTCAACGCATTCGGAATCTCCTCCGGCAGCTCAATCCTGCCCGACCACTTCACAACCGACTCGTAGGTGCGGCTGGGGCTGAATGTCGGATGCACACCAGCGCGATTGCGCGGCGCGGACGCCGGCAGCAGCAATATCGGCACCGAGTCGGCGTAAGCCTGCGCCACTCCTGCGAAGGCGTTCTCCGCGCCCGGCCCGGCCTGCATCGAGAAGACGCCGGTGCCCTGACCGTTGGTGACGCGCGTGTATGCGTCCGCCATGTTCACGCCTACGCGCTCCTGACGGAATATCAGTGGCCGTATTCCCGCCTTCGCCGCCGCCTCTTCCAGCGAGTTGAAGGGGATGACTCCCATGAAGTCCACGCCCTCTTGCTTCAGTATTCGTGCTATCAGGTCTGCGCCTGTCATGCCGTTCTCCCTTTATCTTGTCCTTGTCCACTCGTTCATGTATTCAGATTGCAAAAATGTCGTCAACATCTAGTCTGAAACCGGGTAGCAGCGATGAAACGAGAGTCTCGCCCAAGCCGTACAAGCCCGCCGTCTCATAGTCGTCGGCTGCCAGCGTCAGAACCAGCACATTATATTCGTCGATGTCCACCTGCCAGTACTCCGGCACTCGGAAGCGCGCGTATAACTCTCGCTTCCGTACCCTGTCAAGCTGCGCTGTTGACGGCGAAAGTATCTCGATGACCAGGTCCGGCGCGCCTCTGATGCCTTCGTCCGCCAGAATGTGCGACCTCTCCCTGCTCACGAAGAGTATGTCCGGCTGCACGACATTCGTGTTCGACAGGATCACATCCGTCGGCGCATAGTACATTTCGCCCAACCGATTCCCCTTCACATAAGTGTCGAGAGGCGTGCTTATATTCCTGGAAGTTCCTTGATGCACCCTGCGCGGCGCAGCAACCATAATCAGTTCCCCGTCTATCAGCTCATAGCGTTCATCCTCCGGCATGTTGCAGTAGTCTTCATAAGTGAACAGAGTTCCACTGCGTTGCGTTGCCATCTCGCGCCTCCCGTTGTGTGTTCGTGATCATCTTGCCGGACTGCAGCCACAGGGTGATTCTAACATGTGTGAGGGGGATGATCAGGAATTGCGCCACCCGCAACGCATATCGCAGGAAGTTAATTCCCTCGCAGCGAATTGCACGCCACGCCATCACCGTCCCCATCGAGCCGATGACGGTCAGTTTCCGGTCCGCCCGCCGCAATGTAGAAAGCCTGCGCCTCATCCCATGTGTCGAAGTCACCGCAGTCACGGTCGGGTCCATTCGGATCGTAGCGCAGCGAACCATCGGATGACGGAATCGCCGCCGCCGTCGGCGGGGCAGGCATAAGCGCCGGGGCGCCATCTGCAGAACTGCCCACGAGAGTTATCGGCTCATCGCAGGTCGCAAGCATCTCCCGCAAGGCGTCCGATTCACTCTGAGTCGCAGTCAATCCCCAGTTCTGCTTGATAGTTGCCCAGTCGGTTGCGTACTGGCACCAGTATTCGCGGCGTGACGGTCGCCACTCCTCCGGTCCCTTGCTGCCCTTCTGCCGATTTGCCGATGCCTGAACCGCGATGAGGTGGTTCGCGTATGACAGGTCGTTGGCGTAATCCGCCTTGCGCTCCTTCGCCCAGGCCCAGCCGCCCGACCTGTGCGCGTTCGCTAGCGGCACCATGTGGTCAACATCGAGGTCGCCAGGATCGGTGAACGACTCGCCCGTGTACACACCAAACCAGTCTCCACTCTCGACTCGGCATGTGTCCCCTGCCTCATACGCGACTCCACTTAGTGACTCAGCGATGAGAACCTCCTGCCGCGCGTCCTGGCAGTCCCTGTCCGCGTCGATCCAGTGCCGCCAGTCGCCGCGGTCGTAATCGGGCCTGTCCGGCGAAGTCGGAGCTACGGTTATGGTCAGCGTAACACCCTCGGCTGTCGAGGTCAGCGCAGTCGGTACGGGTGTGCCTGCAGGTGCGGTCGTAGTCGCAGCCGGGGTCGCGCTCGGAGCAGCCCTCGCCACATATGGGATGGGCAGAGGCACGGACGGCAGCGGCGGCTCTGAAGCGCCGCAACCCATGACAATCACCAAGGCAAGCAGGGCAATGCCAAGCAGTCCTATCCTCCCCATCCAGTCCACCTCTCTTATCCCCACTAGAACATGCTCAACTGCTGTTCGGATGGTCCATCATCTTCGCTCGCAGTGTCATCCGGAGGCATTGCGAGAACCTCTTGAACAAGCGGCAGCAGATTGCGGAAGTCGTTCTCCAACGCCGGGCGCAAGCGCGGGTTGTGCAGCGTAGCGGCGGGATGATACATCGGATAGATCATACGCCCGCGCCATAAGCGAGGCTTGCCCCGCTCACGGCTGATGCTGCGCCCCGGAAAGAACTTGCCGAACGAGTAACGTCCCAGCGTAACGATGACCTTCGGGTCGATAAGCTCTATCTGTGCGTCCAGGTAAGTGGAGCACGCCTCGATCTCGCCGCTCAGCGGATCTCGGTTGTTGTTCGGGCGGCACTTCACCATATTCGTAATGTACACATCCGAGCGCCGCAGACCGATCCCCGCCAGCAAGTTCGTCAGCACATTGCCCGCCGCGCCGACGAAGGGCAACCCTTGCTGGTCCTCGTTGAACCCCGGAGCCTCGCCGATGAACATAATGTCCGCAGTCGCGGAGCCGTCTCCCGGCACCGTGCGGGTGCGTCCCTCCGAGAGCGCGCAAAGGGTGCATACGGCAATCCGCTGTACGATCTCCTCGTATTCCGTCATAGCCAACTCCAACTTCTGGCATCGTCCGCCGTAAATCTCAGCGTAATCGTAAGCAGACCGCACAGGTTGGGTCAATGCTGATGAAGGCGTGATAGTGAACATTGTGCGCTCCGACAGACCTCACTCGGCGCCATAATGACCGCTTCCTAGGCATACTGATATACTGACAACCAATAACAGATCGTTCACGACTCATAACCTGACACACCCGGAGGCACGCCATGACACAACTAGCAGGCATATTCGGCTATCCGCTATCGCATTCGTTGTCGCCGGCGTTCCAGCAGGCAGCATTCAACCACCACGGACTAGACGTGCGCTACCTCGCGTGGGAGACGCCGCCGGAGGGACTTGCGGACGAGGTGGCGAAGCTTCGCAGTGGCGACTTCATCGGCGCGAATGTGACCATCCCGCACAAGGAGAGCGTCATCGCCTTGCTTGACGAGGTTGACCCGCTCGCGCAGTCCATCGGCGCGGTGAACACCATTGTCAAGAGCGCCGGACGCCTCGTCGGACACAACACCGACGCCCACGGATTCATGCGTGAGCTAAAAGAGGACGGTGGTTTCGAGCCCACGGGCAAGCGTGTGTTGCTGCTAGGAGCGGGTGGCGCCGCGCGCGCTGCTGCATTCGCCCTCTGCCGTGAAGGCGTAGCGTCCATCACAATAGCCAACCGAAATGTTTCACGCGCCGAGGCACTTGCCAATGCGCTGCACAACGATGCTGTGAGCGTATTCGCCGCTGTTCTGGACAATACGACCCTGGAGACTGTCGCGCTCGAATCCGACCTCATCGTCAACTGTACTTCCGTGGGAATGAGACACGGAGACACCGAAGGGCAGACACCCCTCTCCGGCGGGATAATATCCCACGAGGCCGTGGTCATGGACATGGTCTATAACCCGCAGAACACTCCGTTCCTCTTCGGAGCTCGCAGCGCAGGCGCGACCGCGCTCGGCGGCTTGCCCATGCTAATCTACCAGGGCGCCTCCGCCTTTGAGATGTGGACCGGCAGAGAAGCCCCCATAGACACCATGTTCGCCGCCGCCAACGTCGCCCTCCTGAAAATGGATTAGACATAAGAGTCAATGACCCCCAATATCTTCCTCACAGGCTTCTCCGGCACCGGCAAGACGACTATCGGGCGCGAGGCGGCGCGCATACTCGGCTGGCGCTTCGTTGACCTCGACGAGTGCATCGAGGCGGACGCTGGCAAGTCCATCGACGCGATCTTCGCTGAGCATGGGGAGCCGCACTTCCGCGCGCTCGAAGCGCAGACGCTGCTCGCCGCCTGCAAGTCCGAGCGGCAGATCGTGTCCACGGGCGGCGGTATCGCAGAGAGCGCCGATAATCGCACCGCCATGATGCAGCACGGCGCAGTCGTCTGTCTCGAAGCCTCGCCGGAGACCATATACGAGCGCGTACTGGCGCAGAGCACAGGCGACGATGCTATCGTGCGCCCCATGCTCGCCGCAGACGACCCCCTGGACCGCATCCGTTTCTTGAAGTCCCAGCGCCAACTGAACTATACTCTTGCTCACTGGACAGTTCACACCGACATACTGTCGCCCGAACAGGCAGCGCACGAAGTCGTCCGCGCGTTCGACATACTCAACGACGCCGAGGAAGGGATATGCTGGAAAGCCTATCCTGATAGGATGCGCGACAGAGCAAATCAACTAGAAGATGAGGACAAACAGCCAACCGGCTAACAGAGCGTCGTTCCTGCTGCTGCAGGAATCCATATCCTTTCCATAGTGTCCATCTATGTCAACCGCGCCCCTGAAACCCAGACCAACTGAAAGACTGATATGCCTTCCTACTCCGATCTCGCCGCCATCGTCAACACATCCCAGGGCGACTACCCGATATGGGTGGGCTGGAACATAATCGACGAGCTTGGCGAGCGCGTCAATTCCGTTCTCGACATCTCCACTGCGTACATCATCACAGACGAGGGTGTGCATAGGCAGGCCCGGCGCGCGCAGTTCTCGCTTGAAGCCGCCGGTATCGCCGCGCACATGTTCATCATGCCCGCCGGCGAGACGCACAAGACGCTGGAGACGGTGCAGTTCATATATCGCTGGCTCGCGGAGCGCAAGGCGGAGCGCGGACATCTGGTCGTAGCAGTCGGCGGCGGCGTAGTGGGTGATCTTGCGGGCTTCGTGGCGGCGACCTACCTGCGCGGCATTCCCTTCGCGCAAGTGCCCACAAGCCTGCTTGCCATGATGGACGCTGCCATCGGCGGCAAATGCGCCGTTGACCTGCCGCAGGGCAAGAACCTCGTGGGCGCGTTCTATCAGCCGAAATTCGTACTCTCCGATGTCAGCGCGCTTCAGACGCTGCCCCCGCGTGAGCTTGCATCCGGCTGGGCTGAGGCTATCAAGCACGGCTTGATTCTCGACCGCGAACTGCTGGAGGCATTCGAGACGCACAGGCCGTCACTCCTCGCCCTGGAACAGGACATCGCTACGGACATCATTCGCCGCAGCGTGGCTATCAAGGCGAACATCGTCTCACAGGACGAGCGCGAGACGCTCGGCATACGCATCCTGCTGAACTACGGCCATACCATCGGGCACGCGATCGAGGCTGCCACTGGCTACGGCAGTTTCCTGCACGGCGAGGCCGTCAGCGTGGGCATGATGGGCGCGGCGCGCATCGGCGAGGCGATGGGTCTGATGTCCTCGGACGAGATGGAGCGGCAGCGCACGCTCCTGGAAAGCTACGGCTTGCCGCTAACCTGTGGCGAGATGGACATCGCCGCCGTAAGCAACGCAATGCTGTCTGACAAGAAGGTGGCAGGCCGCGCCATTCGCTGGGTGCTCCTCGATGGAATCGGCAACGCAACCACGCGCAACGATGTGCCGCATGAACTCGTCCATAGCACACTTGAACGCCTCTCCCGCGACGAGCCGTAGCACAACTATGGCATTTCCAAGCAGCAATTGTTATCCTATGCCCATTATTCAAGCATTTGTGCTATGCGTTAGCAGGGAACTGTCTAATATTATTGACTGCTGTGGCATTGTAAACAAGTGCTTGGCGGAGCAATAGCCGAGATGCGAGAGGAGCTTTGGAATGAGGATAAACAATGTTGCTTGGATTGCCGTATTGATAGTTGTCGCACTGTCGGCATCACTGATAGCCGCGCGCATAGTAACTGCTTCCACCGATGCGGGGACTGCCGTTGACGAGCCTTCTTTGCTGGCGCAAGCAGAATTTTCACCTGCGGATCTCCCGATGTGCCAGAGGATCGGCGCAAGAGGTGTTCGCATAGAAGGTGCCCAGACTTGGGCGGCGGACGCCGAGGTTATACTCACGCTTGACGAATCATGCGTCATTGGAAAGGCTAGGACGAACGCAGTCGGCTCTTTCAGCGTATTATTACCCCTAGCGCATCAGAAACATTACACTGAGACTGTGGGCACTGGTACTTCGAGGTCTCTGGTTCCCAAGCGAACTCAGGCACAAGTCTATGTCAACGGCGTTCGCGCAAGCTACGCGATCCCCTATACGGTCAGCGATGTTGACATTTTCCAACTCAGCAACGCCGTCAACGGCCTAGTAACAAGGGCCAAGCCTAACCCGAAGCTAACCCGCGTAGCGGTGTCGCATGGTTACACTGCCGACTGGGTTGGAGTGTTCAGCTTTAAGATGATCACGCTTTATCCGGAAATGAGCATGATGGGTACGGTGGCGGCGCAATAGTCGTGGCGGCGAACCAATAGCTCACCGGATGAACACAAACCAGATATGTTCGAATGGAGGGTGTTGGAGGCGATGCGCTTTAAGAATGGCGTCTCTAATGCCCCGGTGGAT
Organism: Dehalococcoidia bacterium; assembly: GCA_965221045.1. Classification (GTDB taxonomy): domain Bacteria; phylum Chloroflexota; class Dehalococcoidia; order Lucifugimonadales; family JADFKI01; genus Bin90. The sequence goes on along the minus strand of OZ244863.1, from coordinate 1,774,564 downwards.
TAAATGCCAGGGCTGGATTGGCTCACCGGCTCCGGAATTGAATGGCTGCCTGCTGTCGGTTGGCAGCAGGCAGTCCAGTGGATTACCCTTGCCCTAGTCGGGTTCGTAACCGGCGTCTTCGGCGTCCTCGTTGGAGCGGGCGGCGGCTTCATTCTTGTCCCCATCCTGCGCATCTTCTTCGATAAGGACCCCGCCATAGTCGCGGGAACGGTACTTGCACTCGTCGCCGCAAACAGCATATCCGGCGCCTTCGCCTACCGTTACATGCGCGTCGTGGACAAGCGGAGCGCATACCTCTTTGCCGCCGCCGCAATTCCCGGCTCCGTAATCGCCCCGTTCGTGCTCAAGAAAGCTCTCGAAGGGCTGCCCGGCGTCTTCGATGCCATGTTCGGGCTGCTGCTTGTCATCTTGGCGGTGCGAATAGCAACCCAGCAGTTCGACTCGGGGCGGCAATCGCGGCTTGGTCGTGCCAGAAGTCGGCGACGTAGCTTCATCAATCCTCAGACTCTCCACCGCCGCCGCATTACGGCAGAATCCGGCGAGACCTACCGCTACCGTCTGAACGAAAGGTGGGCCGTCCTCATCAACTTCGTACTCGGTTTCATATCCAGCTTCTTCGGAGTTGGTGGCGGCTTCCTTCGCACACCTATACTCGTTTATGCCTTCGGTTTCCCTGTGCAGGTCGCAGTCGCCACATCCATATTCGCGCTCTCCTTTTACACAACTGCGGGCGCTGCCACTCACGCCTTCATCGGCAACATCGAGTGGTTCCCCACATTCGTATTCGCGGGGATAGGCTTAGTAACCGGCGGTCAGATCGGCGCTCGACTCTCTGGCAAGGTGCAAGGTCCCTGGATAATGCGCCTCCTCATGTTCGTCATCCTCGCCATGGGCGTCCAGCTTATGATACAGGGCTTCCTCGGCTAACAATTACGTTGCCATATCCAGTCCGTAAGAATTGTGTATCATGACGATATGCTGTGCATCCGGCATTTGGCATGAATGACTTTGGTGAGCCTAGAGGTTTCCAGTGGGATGGTGGCAACTACGAGAAGAATTAGTTAAGGCATGGTGTTACAGACGCCGAAGCAGAACAGATTTTCTCTAATAGTGCGCTTGGCATTGCTGAACCGGAGTCGCAGATTTGGGGCGAGTTGAGATATTATGCTTATGGGCAAACTGACGAGGACCGTAAGCTATTTGTGGTGTTTACCTTTCGCCGAGAACTGATCCGCATTATTTCTGCCAGAGACAGGAGCAGACAGGAACGTAGCAATTATGACGACGCTAAGGAAACAGATCCCCAAATTTGAGTCCGAAGACGAAGAGCGCGAGTTCTGGGCAACCCATGACTCCACCGACTACATTGACTGGAGCGAGGCGAAGCGAGTGGGAATGCCCAATCTTAAGCCGTCCAGTTCCAGCCCTCCCGATAAGACTGTATCCATCACGCTGCCGCAGTCGGTGATAGATGACTTGAAAGTGCTGGCGCACAAACGAGATATTCCCTACAAGTCGCTGCTCAAAATTTATCTGGCAGAGCGAGTCGAATAGGAGATGCGCTCGTAGAGGCATACCTGTAAAATACTCGTATGCCCTTCTTCACACTCACCACTACCGACAGCGACGCCCGCATAGGTACCCTGCATACACCGCACGGCGATGTGCCCACGCCCGCCTTCATGCCCGTCGCGACGCAAGGCTCGGTCAAGGCGCTCGACTCCTCAGACCTGCAAAGCATCGGCGCGAACATCGTTCTTGCCAATACATACCACCTCTACCTGCGTCCCGGTGTGGACATCGTGGAAGACCTCGGCGGGCTGCACGGCTTTATGCAGTGGCACGGTGCGACCCTCACCGACAGCGGCGGCTTCCAGGGCTTCAGCCTTGAGCACCTGCGCAAAATCACAGAAGACGCCATCATCTTCAAGTCACACATAGACGGTAGCGAGCACACCTTCAGCCCGGAAGCGGCGACTCAAAATCAGGAGAAGATCGGCGCGGACATCATCATGCCCCTCGATATATGCGCGCCTGCCGACAGCGACTTTGAGGCGGTGGATGCGGCGGTGGACAAGACAAATCGCTGGCTGCTGCGCTGCGTCGAGGCGCACACCCGCACAGACCAGCGGCTATTCGGCATCGTGCAGGGCGGGCTGTTTCCCGAACTGCGGCGCAAGTCCGCGGAGTTCATCACCGGCATTGGCTTCCCCGGCTATTCCATTGGCGGGCTGAGTGTCGGCGAGCCCAAGCAAGCAATGTACGACACCGTGGAACTCACAACGCCGATGCTGCCTGCTCACGCGCCTCGCTACCTCATGGGCGTTGGCTCGCCGGAAGACCTGGTGGAATGTGTGGCGCGTGGCATAGATATGTTCGACTGCGTGCTGCCCACGCGAATAGCGCGCAACGGTTCGCTGTTCGTGAAGACAGGACGACTGAATATCACCGCGGCGTTCAATAAGAGGAAATACGCGCCCATCGAAGAAGACTGCGACTGTTACACCTGCCGCACATTCTCGGCAGCGTATGTGCATCACCTCTTTCGTGCGAAGGAGCTTCTTGCATATCGGCTGGCGACGATACACAACCTGCGCTTCATCCTGCGCCTCATGGAAGAGATGCGCGCCGCGATAGCCGCGGGCGAGTTCGCCGAATACCGCCGCGAGTTCCACAGTCGCTTCACTCCGCCCGACGAGCAAACCCGCCGAGACCAGAAGCAAAAATGGCTCGCCTCATTCGGGCGAGCATAAAATATCCTCACCCATGGAGAAAAGGTGAAGATGAAAGAAGCCGCCCATTTCTCCACTAAAGAGGAAAGGTTAGGCCTTGTCCTGAAGAACTTGCCGAAAGGATGGGGGATGGGATAGATACCCCCCAATCCTGTATATCGATGCTAGTTCCCGCCTGCGACCGCCGGCACGATGCTAACCTCATCGCCGGTCTTCGTGGCGGTGCTGAGGCCGTCGAGGAAGCGCACATCCTCGCCGTTCACGTACACATTCACGAAGTTGCGAAGCGCACCCTCTTCGTCGCACAGCCGCGCCTTGATTCCGGGATACTGGCTCTCCAGCGAGCCGATAAGCTCTTCCAGAGTCGCACCGTCCGCATCCACCTTGTCCGCGCCGTCAGTCACGCGCCGCAAGGGTGTTGGGATCCTCACCGATATGCTCATGTCGAGTTTTCCTCCGAAGTATTGTTTCGATTCAAGTCGGTTGCATGCCTATGGCAGGGAAAGATAACGAACAAAAGATAACGAAAAGATGGAAGAGACAAGAAACCTGGCTTTCGGGGTCTGCCTTACCCCTCGATCAGGTCGCCGGTAATCGGATCGACCCGAACGCCCGCCTCGGTCATCCATTCCAGGCCGCGATCTATCTCATCCTCGTCGCCTTCGAGTTCCAGCACCACCCAGCCCACACGCTCCTGCACATTGGCGCGGCGGATGTTCGTGATGATCTCGAACTTACGACCAAGGTTGTATATCAGTGGCTCGGTTATCAGCTGCTCGGGGAAGGTGAACCTGACACGTCTCTTAGCCATTACTCTTACCATTTCTTTCTTCCCGCGCCGCCATGTTGTTTATGAAGTCATCGTATGCAGGCGTGGTGAACACCGGATTGATGAGAGGCTCGACCACCTCTTGCGTCTTCAGACCGTTGCCGGTGATGTACGCCACCGTCAGGTCGTCCGGCTGAATCTTGCCGCTCTGCACCAGCTTGCGCAGCCCTGAAATCACCACTCCACCTGCCGTCTCCGTGAAGATGCCTTCAGTCTCGGCAAGAATCTGAATGCCTTCAACAATCTCGTCCTCCGGCGCCGAGACTGCACTGCCACCGCTGTTCTCGATCGTCTTGAGAGAGTAGAAGCCGTCCGCGGGGTTGCCAATGGCGAGCGACTTTGCGACGGTATCCGGCGTGACCGGGCGCACATGTGGCGTATCCTCGTCGTATGCAGTCACAATCGGCGAGCAGCCCTCGGCCTGTGCGATGTGCATCTTCGTATGTGCCGCCGAATCTATCAGCCCAAGGTCCGCAAGCTCGTTCAAGCCCTTATATATCTTCGTGAACAGCGAACCAGAAGCCCCCGGCACCACGCATGCATCCGGCGCGCGCCATCCCAGTTGCTCCGCTACCTCGTATGCCAGCGTTTTGCTCCCCTCAGAGTAGAACGGGCGCATGTTGATGTTCACGAACGCCCAGCGATGGTTGTCCGCAAGCTCGCTGCAAAGACGGTTCACTTGGTCGTATGTGCCGTCCACCGCCACTAGGGTAGCGCCGTAGATGCCCGCGCCCAGAATCTTGCCCCGCTCCAGGTCCGACGGGAAGAACACCATCGTGGGTAATCCAGCCTTCGCGCCGTGCGCCGACACCGAGCCAGCGAGATTGCCCGTCGAGGCGCACGCCAGCGTGTCGAACTCGAACTCAAGCGCCTTAGCCGAAGCGACCGACACCACCCGATCCTTGAACGAAAAGGTCGGGTTCACGCTGTCGTTCTTGATGTACAGGTTGTTCAGCCCCAGCATCCTGCCCAGGTTCTTGGCACGGATGAGCGGCGTGAAGCCGGTGTGCATGTCCAGAGCCATCTCCGCGTCAACCGGCAGCAGGTCGTGGTAGCGCCACATGGTCAAAGGTCCCTTGGTGATGCGCTCGCGGCTGATGACACGCGCGATCGCGTCATAGTCGTAGCTCACCTCAAGCGGCCCAAAGCAGAAGTCGCAGACATACTGCGGCTCGATGGGGTAATCACTGCCGCACTCGCGACAGCGCAGGCTCTTTACATAAGACAAGGCAGGTATTCTCCGTCTCGTAGTAGCGCTCATGCGCGCGCCAATCCTCATGGTAGCAACGCGCAAGTCAGCATGTCAAACAGCGCTCGCGCCCTGTCTGGCAGGACGCCCGTCGCCTTTGCTCGCCCTTGTCCCTTGTCCTTGTTCCGTTTATACTCTACGCCATGCCACCTGAACTGCCAGAACGACGCACACTGCCCCTATTTCTCCTGAACACGGTGCTGTTTCCGGGCGCTTCTTTACCTCTCCAGATATTCGAGGAGCGCTACAAGCGCCTGTTGCAAGACTGCCTCGACTCCGACTCGCGCTTTGGCATCGTGCTCATCAAGTCTGGCGATGAAGTCGGGCAGCCAGCTATTCCGCATCCCGTCGGCACCGTCGCGCATATCACGCAGGTCAACGAGATTCGGGGCGACCGTTTCTTCGTCGCCATTACGGGAGAGCGACGCTTCAAAATCAACACCATCACGCAGCACCGTCCCTATATCACGGCTGACGTATCTGTGCTGCCTGACGACGATGCGGAGGAAGCTCGACCTCAGTCCGAAGACATCCGACAACTGCTGAACGAATATCTCAGGCTGATTACGGGGCTTCAGGGCGGCTGGACAAGCGAAGTCCGCACATCGCGCGACCCTGCGGTGCTGTCCTACTACATTGCCGAGACGCTGCTCATCGACCTGTCCGAAAAGCAGCAGTTACTCGAACAGCCCAGCGTCGCCTCTCGACTCGAATCGGAGGCGGAAGTGCTGCGCCGCGACATTGACCAGCTTCGCCAGCGCGTTGCCGTCGAGATGCGCGACAGATTCAGCCGCCAATAATTCTTACCTGCACCCATCAATCTCGCCGCATCGATCTGCGCATATTTTCGAGTTTGCGCTAATGGACGTGTTCAATTATCCTTTCATCCGTATCGTACACTGCGGACGCGTATCCACAACTTCGGGACTTGGATAATGGCTCATAGACACGAGGGACACGCACACGACGACCATACCTGCGAGGGACAAGCAGGCGTAGCCTGATCATCGTTCTGGTTTTGACAGTCACCTACATGATCGTAGAAGTGGTGGCTTTCTTCGAGTCAAACAGCCTCGCGCTCCTGGCGCACGCCAGCCACTTGCTCAGGGATGTAGCAGTCATCGTGATGTCCCTCTTCGCTATATGGCTGAGCGGGCGGGGTTCGTCCACTGCCTACACCTATGGGCAGCGGCGATTAACGCTCTGAGCCTATGGCTTATCGCAGGCCTCATTTTCTACAATGCCTTCGGTCGAATTGATGCGATAGGTGAGCCACATGAGCACGAAGAAGTCGAAGGCATCTTGGTGTTGATCGTCGGCGCTATCGGCCTCGCTGTCAACATAATCTCCGCTTGGGTACTCCATCGTTCGTCGCAACACAGCCTGAACATCCAGGGAGTTTTCCAGCATGTCATTGCGGATATGCTGACCTCCGTCGGCGTGATTATCTCCGGCATTCTGGTTACTACACTGGACTGGGACGCCGCCGACCACTATATAAGCGTGATAATCATAAGCGTGATAATCGAAATAGTCATCCTTGTCAGTTCGTGGGGTCTCGTAATCAGGGTGTTCCGGGTGCTCATGGAGAGTACGCCCGCGCACATAGATGTGTACAAACTTTGCGGCGACATTGAGGATATTGAAGGCGTGACGCTGGTTCACGATATTCATGTCTGGACGATAGCCTCAGACTATGAAGCGTTTACCGCTCACATGCTCGTTGACCCGGCCATTGACGAAGCCGAGATGTGGCGGTTGCGAGACCGCATTCACGACATCGTCAGGGATGACTTCGACATCGAGCACATCACGATACAGATAGACAAGCCCCCGCTGAGATGCGCCGAAGAAGATCATCTCGACCATCTGCACGGCCGCTCCCGCGAAGAAGTCCAAGGCACTGCCTAAGGCACAATATACAGCAGGCAGGACTTGCGGTATCCCCTCAGGTAGGGCACGTTCCACAGATCCACTCGCTAGGTCAGGCGTTATTCATCCCAGCTTGTGTATTCTGAATTGGTCTCGGTGAACATGTCTGGATGAAATATCTGCGCCATCTGCTCCAGCCCGTCCACGAGGCGCGGCCCGCTGCGACTGAAGTACGCTCCCGAGTCCACGAAGTAAGCCCGCCCATTGGCGACCGCCGGTAGTCTGCGCCACTCTTCCAGATTCTCCAGCGCCTCGAACTCCTCGCGCGCTCTGTTCGCATCCATCCCGCAAGGCATCAGCACCAGCACATCCGGCTGGGACTCCGCTAGCTCATCCATCGTGATGCGGCGTGATGGCGCCCCCGGCTTGGCAAGCGCGTCAACGCCCCCGGCAAGCTCCACCATCTGCGGTATCCAGTGCCCCGCCACGATGGGCGGCTCCAGCCACTCGATGCACGCCACCCTCGGCGTTGACACGGCTGCGGACGTCTTGGTGCGCACCACATCCATTCGTACGCTAAGTTCAGTGACGAACGCCGATGCCGCATCGGGCACACCGCACAAGTCACCCACCATCTGTATATCGTCGAGCATGTTTCCAATTGACGCCGGGTCCAGCGAGACTACATTCGGCGGGTATGCCAGCCTCGACGCGGCGTGCCGCACATCCTCGTACGACACCGCACACACATCGCAAAGTTCCTGCGTGATGACCAGGTCCGGTGCCGCATCGCTCAGCACATCCTCATCTACCTCGTAGATGCGCTCGCCACGCTGGTACATCTCCGTGACTACGCGATCGATCTCCTGGCTGCTCAGCTTATCCGCGTCGAACCTGCTGCGCACGATCTTGGGTTTCGTAAGCGCCGCCGCCGGATAGTCGCACTCGTGGCTCACGGCGTAAAGTGAGTCGCCTAGCCCAAGCGCGAACACAATCTCCGTGCCGCTTGGCAGAAATGAACAGATACGCATGCCTAAACCCCCACAAATGCAAAAGATGGGCAGAACTCTCTCATCCTGCCCATCTAATAAGCCTCTACTGCATATACCCTTGCTATTGATTGGGGGAAACCGGGAATGAAAAGGAAGAAAAAAATCCTGCTCATCTTGATATACCGATGTCACCCACGCTGATTAGCTCTTCAGAACGCCCTCGCGCTCGAACGCTTCCGCCAGCCTTGCGATGCCCTCATGAATCTCTTCAGGGCTGTTGTACCCGAAGCACAGCCGCGCGTAGTTCCTGCCCGAAACGCCGTCCGGCGCGAACAGCGGCCCCGCCTGATATCCCACATCCGCCGTCTCCAGCACCTTGTCGCGGATTGCCGTAACGTCCGACTCTTCCGGCATTTGCAGCCAGATAAACAGCCCACCCTCCGGCCTGCTCCAGGTCGCCGCGCCGCCGAAGTTCTCGCCCAGCGCCGCCAGCATCGCGTCACGCTTCGTGCGCTGGATGTCGTTAATCTCAACGATATGGTCGTCCAGATGCCCCGTTGCGTAGCGATGCACCGCCCATGAAGCGAACTGGTTCGCCGCGCCGCCGCTCTTCACCACACGCGCCACATCCAGCACCTCGCGCGGCGCTGTCAGATAGCCCAGCCGCATGCCCGGCGCGATAATCTTCGAGAACGACCCCGCGTACATCACGCTCCCCGTGTCGTCCAGAGCGTGCAACGAGGTTACATCTTCGCCCTCATAGCGCAGGTCAACATAGCAGTCGTCCTCCAGGATGGGCACGCCGTGCTTCTGCGACAGCCGCACCATCTCCTTGCGCCGCTCCAGCGTCATCGTCCAGCCCTGCGGATTCTGGAATGTCGGAATCGTGTAGATGAACTTGGGGCGCTTCCCCTCGCTCGTCGCCCTCACGATTGCGCTTTCCAGAGCATCCGGCAGCAGGCCTTCGTTGTCGCACTCGACGCCTCTGATATCAGCATGGAAGCGTCGCAACTGCCCCAGCGTGCCGGAGTACACGAAGTTCTCAACCAGCACCACATCGCCCGGATCCAGCAGTGCCTCGCAGATCATGTGGATGGGCTGGCCGGAGCCGTCGCCGATGATTAGGTCGTCAATGCCGATGTTGATGTCCCTGTCGCGCGCCAGCTTATCCGCCACGAACTGGCGCAGCGGCGCGTAGCCGCTCTGGTTCGCGTATATCGCAAGGTCATCGCCCTCTTCGGCTAGGCCCTCTTTCAGAGCGTCCACAAGCCCGTCAAGTGGCATCGACTTCGGGTCCGGATACGCCACGGCGAAGTCATACTTGCCGCGCTTCATTACCGGCGCATCTCTGCCTTCGGGCGCATTCTTCGCGAAGAGTTCCTTATAGCTAAACGGTTTGGCATCTGCCATCGGTAAGTCCTCCTGGAAACGTCCATTCCCCTCAATATGGGAAGAGTAAGATGTGGTGAAACGAGTGACTTGTTCCACCGTAATCAGTCAATCAAACAAGTGTATTATCTTTCGCATCCGTTGACAACTACAGTCGTATTGCCTATCATTCATGTACCCCCCCAGCGGGTAGTTCCGCTGGCCCGACGCCTCCCCTAGGGCCCTTTGGGAGGCGTTTCTCTTTGCTCCCAATTCCGCTAACTCCATCTGCATGGTCTGGTCAATACTTGGCCGTCAGATGTGACAACACGCTCGGGAAACTGGCTGTTGCTCAGCACTCCGTGGCCTATCGTGAGTGATGCGGCCGCAACGCTGCGCAGTAGCTTTGATACACGATTCGGCGGGAAAGCGACCACCACTCGTTTCCCCGGAAATCGGGCGCGAATGGTGGTTATCGGACGCGCCAGATCACTGTCTGCAGAAACCACGATTGCCGTGTCGAACGCATCGTCATAAGCGTCGGAGAGCAACTCGACCGCAATGTTCACATCAGTCATCTTCTCTTCATAGGTTTGCCAGGTCGTGCCGCAAGTGGAGCATCGTTGCATCTTGGGTAAGTAATATCCATAGTGGATATCCAGATCAGGCAGCGTGCCAAGCGCCTCGAGGTAGATATTCTGCCGCCGCGCCTTATCGACGCTGCCCGCATCAGGTATGACCCGCGCTGTGAAATACCTGACGCCCTTGAGCGTTTGCCCCGGTCTCAGCAGTCTGTCGGCAAGCCGATTCAGGTCAAGCCAGTAGTACCGCGGCCAGCCCCTTGACCTCATACCGTAATACAGATTGAATCCGTCTATGTACACCACCACACGGTATTTCGCCCTGTCTCTGAATCCTGACCGCTAGAAGCCGTCACCTACACCACCCCCATCCCCCGCATCCGCACCAACTCCGCCTTGCTATACCCCAGCATCCCGCAATACACATCAATGTTATGCTGCCCAAGCATCGGCGCGGCATCCAATTCCCAGCCGCCGTCTTCCACCCTCCACGGCATCATCGGATGCTCCAGACAGCCAGCTTTGGGATGTTCCACGCTGCCAAAGAACCCTCGCTCCCGTAGGTGTTCCCAACCCAGAATATCTTCCGGTGCGGCAACGTACGCGAACGCCAGCCCCCTGTGCTGCGCCCGCTCGAATATCTCGTGCCTATCGTGCCGCATCAGCCACGGTAGCATCAGAGAGTCCAGCTCATCGGCGTTCTCGCCCCTGCCGGCGCGATCATCGAAACGCTCCTCCGCAAGCTCCGCAATGCCCATCAATTCTGCCATCTCCGGCCACTTGTGGTCCGGACCCGCAATCACTCCCACATACCCGTCCATACACGGATATGGCCCCCAAGCCGCGCGTCCGTACCCTCGGTTGCCCGTGCGACGAAAATTGCTCCCCGTGTAGCTGTACTGGCTCAGCGCATTCTCTAATATGGTCGCGAGATACTCCGATATAGCAACATCCACATGCTGCCCAATCCCGGTAATATCGCGGTGCAGCAGCGCTCCCAGAGTCCCCGCGAAGGCGTTCTGACCCGCGCCATACTGCGCCAGGCGCGCCGCCATGTGAAGAGGTTCGCGCTCCGGGTCGCCCGTGATGTACATCAGCCCGCCCATTGCGTACAGGTTGATTTCGCGCGCCCCATAGTCGCGGTAGGGCCCTGTCTGCCCGAAGTTCGAAATGGAAGTCATCACCAGCCCCGGATTGACAGCCGCAACGCTTTCGTAGTCCAACCCCAGCCGTTCCAACACGCCAGGGCGAAAGTTCTCCACCAGCACATCCGCCCATTCCAGCAAGCGACGCAGGATAGGGTTTGATGCACCGTTCTTCAGGTTCAGCGTGACCGACTTCTTCCCCGTGTTCAGATACAGGAACAGCGCGCTCTTCTCAGGGTGCGGCACATCGTCCGGAAACGGTCCTATGCGTCGCGCCCCGTCGCCCGTTGCAGGGCGCTCCACCTTGATGACCTCAGCAGATTGCGCCGCCATCAGGCGTGTCGCGTATGGCCCCGCGACATAGTGCGTCAGGTCCAGTACCTTCAGCCCGTCAAGCATCCATCCTCCCGCTCGTGGCGAATTCGTCGAATCTTCCTATCCATGAATGCCAGCATCCGTTCGCTATCGCGCAAACGCCTCTTCCAGCGTATCGGCAATGCGTCCGAAATCGTCCGCGGCTCGCTCAAAATCCGAGCGCGCATCATCCAGCGCATCCGTCGCGCGCGTCACGTCTTCCCCCGCCCGCTCCAGCGCCTCCCTCGCCTGCTCAACATCATCACCAGCGCTCTCTATCGTGCCTGTAACTCGCTCCGCGTCTTCGCCAAGCTCGGCGGCGAGGACATCTATCATATCGGCAGCCGTCTCTAGCGACTCCGCAGCCTCGCCAACCCTGTCCATCGCGTCAAATGCATCCGAAGCGTTGACGATGACCAACACCAGCAGCGCATTCGCCAGAAGCAGTAAAAGTCCTACCCCTCCTCTTAGCGTCCACTTCCAGTACAGTTCAGCCTGTTCAGCGTCCAATCCACCCGATCCGATCCATCGCAACCATCGATGTTGGTTTCCCGCTACTGAATGGGAATCACCGCCCGCTTGTGCGTTGCCATTGCGACGCGCTGCTCGCCCTCGTGCGCCTCGATCTGATATGTCAGGCGATTGCGGTCAACCTCCGTCAGCTCCACGCTGATGACCACCTTGTTCCCCACAAGCGTCGGTGCGAGATGGCGCAGTCCGTCCACCGCATAGCCCACCGTCGTATGCTCGGCAGCCATGTACGGCTCAGACTGCTGTATGCAAGCGCCCTCCATCAGCCCCAGCAGCGCCGGCGTCGAGAGCACATCAGCCCCCGGCTTGCCCATGCGATTCGTCGTATGCTCCAGCGTAACCTCAATCTCCTGCTCGAACTTCTGCCCCGCCTCAAACTTTTCCATCGTCATGTCTTGTCCCTCAGTCTCTCAGTTAGTTGTTGGTCAGAACCCCTATGGCTATCCCTCTTGCGGCACAAAAAAATCAAACACCTCGCTCACATCCACTCGCAGGCCCGGCAGCAACGGCGTCTCCAACGTCATCCCCTCGGTGAACAACCCCACCCGCTCGAACGCGCCGTCCCGTGCCCTCAAGACCAATATCGTCTTAGCAATCGGGTTCGCCTGCCAATACTCGCTGACATCGAACATCTCATAGCGTTCGCTCTTCAGCGTGCGATCAATCCGCTCAGTCCCCGGCGACAGCACCTCGATTACCAGGTCCGGCGCCCCATGAATCCCGTCCGAGTGGATAATGCCCAGCCGCTCATTGGATATGAAAACTATGTCCGGCTGGAACACATCCTCATCAGACAAGAACATGTCGATCGGCGAATACACAACTCGCCCCAGCAAGTTGGCAAGTACGAAAGCTCGCAGGATAGAATACAGATTCCCGGAAGATTCTTGATGTTCCCAAGAAGGCGCAGGCGCCATATATAGCTCCCCGTTGATAAGCTCGTAGCGATTCTCGTCCTCTTCAGGAATGTTCAGGTAATCTTGAACCGTCAGTCGCACATCTGGATTAGTAACCATAGCTCGCCCCCTTTGCGTCCGTTCGTGGTGAGCTTGTCGAACCACCTATCCCTACATCCCGTCCATCACAAATTGCCATTAGCGCTTCGACTAAAAAATCTCTATCCGCTTGAATGCCTCCGCGTATGTAACGCCAATCTTCTTCCCGACCTCCGCGTACCGGGTTCGTGCCCGAACCTCGCGCAGCTCCCAGCCCTGCCCTACCTGGCTGCGATGTCGGCTCAGCGCGTCCAGCTTCGTGTCGAAAGTGTCCGTAACATCAAGATAGGTATCCGGGTCCTGCGAACCCCACATATACACCTCGCGCGTCTTGTGCGGCTCCAACCCCTCCGCTATGTGCTCCCGGAAAGCCAGCCTGTCCCGCGAGTATGGGAACACGCAGTTCAGCGTGACCCGCCCGCACACATAGTGGTCCTCGTGCCGTATATAAGGACGGTTCGGGTCGATAGTCAGCACCGTATGCGGCATGTGAATACGAATCTGCCGCGAAATCTGCTCCCGCAGCTCATAAGTATCCTGCAGGTGCTGGTCCGTGTGCCGCAGGAACACCACCTCCGACACGCCTAAGACCTCCGCCGCCTCGCGCTGCTCCTCTTCTCGGATGGCGGCTAGCTTCGGTGAGGTCATCTCAGGGTCAGAGCTTCCCTTGTCCCCGTTCGTGCAGACCACCAGCACTATCTTGCGGCCCTGTGTCGCCCACTTCACTATCGTCGCCCCCGCGCCCGATTCCGCATCGTCCGGATGTGGCGTAACCACCAGCACCGGCGTCGTGCTGCGGGACATGCCTTCCGACTCGTCTGGATTCGGATACGCCTGCGCCCCCGGCTGGCCAACAGAACCTGCGTTAGAACTTGAACTCGCTTGTGTCATCAATATCCCCTATTTTCCTGTCCTATCTATCCGATCCATCAATGTCAAATCGGCAGCCATTTGTAGCAGACATGCCGAACCACTTCCGGTTGCAACCGATTACTAACAAATCGACTGACCGAAATACCGAAAACTAACTTCCCCTGAACACCGGCGTACGCCTCTCCTGGAACGCCTTGATTCCCTCAAGCGCGTCATCAGTCCGCTGCAATCGCCGGTTCACGATGCCCGCAAGCCGCACCCTGTCCTCCAGCCGCATGCTGAGGCCCCTGACAGCGACCTCCTTGATGGCGCGCATTGGCAGCGGCGCGTTCTGCAGCAGCTTCTGCACGAGTTCATCCGTCCGCTCCATAAGCTCATCGTGCGGCACGACCATGTTCACCATGCCCAGTTCGTACGCCCGCTCAGCGCTTATCATGTCCCCCGTGAACAGGAACTCCAGCGCGAAGTTCAGAGGCACACGCTGCGCCAGCATGCACGGCCCGCTCACCGAGCCGATCCCGCGCTTCGCCTGTGGCCACCCGAACTGTGCCTGGTCCGACGCTATCCTTATGTCCGACGCAAGCGCGATTCCGCCACCCTGCGCCAGGCAGAAGCCGTTTATCGCGGAGATTATCGGCTTGAATATCTCCGACTGATATACATACAGGTCCTCGGTCGAAATCTCCGGGTCATACAGCGCATCGCTCCGTCCCGACATCGCCACAAGGTCATGCCCGACCGAGAACGCCCGCCCGTTACCAGTGATGACCGCCATCCATATCTCAGGATTGTCGTTCACTTCGTGCAGGCGCTGCCACAGCATATCCCGCATCTCCACATCAATCGCATTCAGCTTGTCCGGCCTGTTGAGCGTGATATATGCCACGCGCCCCCGCACTGCATACTCTACGACCGCCATTATGCTTGCTCCTTAATTTATCCTGTCCGATCCTATCCATTCAATTCATATTTCAATTCACATTAGCCCACGACAGTCCACATGTTAGTCTTACACCTACCCATCCGCAAGTTAGCCGCCCGCTTCCCATTGATATCTATATTGATATCTATCGCCTATATCTATCGCCCGAACGTCTGAAGATAAACTTGATACATACAGGTGCCTTCGTTAAACTAAAACATGGTTAGGCGTTGGCTAAGTATTCGCTCAAACGTTGAGCGCCAATTCCACTTGGACGCAATGAAACTCAACGCGGAGTCCGCAACCACCGCGGCAAAACCCATTAGTGGCAAGTCCCGTAAATGACCACCACCACCGCATCACCTATGACCCTGGAGCAGCGCAAGCAGGCGGTGAATCGCCTTCAGGCGCGTCTTGTGCAAAGCCTCGTGCTGTACGGGCTGCTGCTTGCCGGCGCTGCCGCGATTGTAGGCTCTATATATTCGCCCGGCGTTGCCGAAGCGCCGAAGCGCCTCGCCGGAAGCCTCGCCGTATTTACCGTCGTGGGCGCAGGGGTATTCGCGCTCATCTTTCTATTGCCCGTGATCCGCTGGATTGGCAGCCGCGCCGAAGAATCGCGCATCCTTCCCATCTGGCTCTTGATTGGCATTTCATTCGGTTTCTTCACCGTCTTCCTGACGGGCGCATCGCTCCCGCTTGTCTTCGCGATACACTTAAATGTCATAAACTTCATATCGCTGGGCACGCTCGCAAACGACCTGTTGGACTCCGTGTTCCGCGCTCCCCTCAGATCATTCACATTCGGAGTCTTGGCGCTGTATGTCGGATTCCTCGTAGGCCCAATCTACGGTATAGGCGCCTGGCTCATCGACATACTCAACAGGATGAACTATCCGCACGCCTACTCAGACCCCTGGATCGAATCATTAGGCGACATGCTGCCTCCCACACGCCGTTGGGCGTCCGCCGCCGCTCCTTGGCTGTCTGTTATCGGCCCTTGGGCTATCGCAATCGGCATCGGCGGAGGCATCCTCCTATTCACCGCCACTGGCCCCATCGAGTTCCTCGCCGCAGTAAGGCTGGGTTCGCGCTAAACTTCTGCGCCGCCCGCCAATCCTACCGGCGTTCGTTGCGAGCCTGTCGCACCACCTACCCACTGACAGCCCGCCCACTGACAGCCCGACTATATCCTTGCATCCCGCCCATTGCCGTAAGTTAGAATAGTAGGATGAATATACTTAGATTCTCCCCGACTACATTTACCCGTCCTTCCATCCTGCTGCTCGCAGTCATAATTGCCACTGTCGCGCTGGCGGCGCTCGCATGCAGCGAAGAGCGCGTTCCGCCACCTCCGCGGACCATCGTGCCTGCTCCCACGCGCGCCCTGTCTGCGCCCGTTCCACCGCCTACTCCCACAGCCACTCCCGCGCCGACCGCGCAGCCCTTAGTCGTCACTGGCGGCATAGACAGTTCGCCCGCTTCAGATAGCGAAAGCATACGCTCTCGCCGATTCCGACAGCCGGGCTTCATTGGTATCGGCACGGATGATGTCGTGCCATTCACCAACATCGCAGAGCAGGCGCTCGGCGATAACGCAGCAGTCGCAAACGACCTCACCGGCGTGGCAATCTTCGACTACGACCGTGACGGCGATCTCGACTTCTACATCACTCAGTCTCGCGACAATCCCAACCTACTCTTCCGCAATGACGGCCGAGGAACATTCACCGAAGTCGGCGTGGAAGCAGGAGCATCCGCCAACGCATCCAACAGCACCGGCGTCGTCGCCTGCGATATGGACAACGATGGCTATCAGGACATCTACCTCAGCGCACAGGGCATCATCGGCGACGGCAAGGACTTCCAGGATGCCATCAGCGACGACCTGCTGCGCGAGGCAGTCAGCGACCGCCTATTACGCAACAACGGCGACGGCACATTCACGGACATCACCGCTACGGCATTCGGCGACGACGCCAACTTCCGCACAGGTACAAGCCCCGCCTGCGCCGACATAGACCGCGACGGCTGGGTGGACATCTTCGTAGCCAACCGTTCCGACATGGACGCCGTGCATCCCGGCGCGCCCACACGCGGCAACGAAAATGTCCTCTACCACAACAACGGCGACGGCACTTTCACCGAGATAGGCGCAGATGCGGGCGTGCGTGGCGATCAGGTCGTTACATGGGCGACCTTGTTCTTCGATTTCGACGACGACGGCGATCCCGACCTCTGGACGGCGGACGACGGCGGACCCGTCAGCATTTACCGCAACGACACAGACGAAGATGGCGTGAGCTTTCTGGCAGTCGAGCGTCCCATGGGGCTGGACAAGCGCGGCAACTGGATGGGCTTCGCTCTTGGCGACTTCGATGGCGACGTTGACCTGGACGTCTTCGTAACCAATATCGGCTACCATCCCAAGACGCGACCGCTCCCGTTCGATGGCGCAAGCGGCGACTGCTCCAGCGAGCAGATATTCGCCATATCCACCTGCGCCCACTACCTGCTCCGTAACGACGGCACGATGCTAGTTCCGCGCGTCGGAGAGGTCGGCTTCTTCCCCGATGTCGCGCCTTCCATTCCCATCGAGCCGAGCCGCATCATGCCCCCAGAATCAACCGACCCCGTGAAGATTTGGCTCGACTGGCGCGTACCCACCGGCCTGGCCGCCTACGACTTCGGCTTCGGCGCGGCATTCTTCGACCTCGAAAACGACGGCGATCAGGACCTATACTGGACTGGCTCTGCACTCGGACGCGGCGAATCCCCCGATGGCAAGTGGTTCCCCTCAGCAGGCCGCATGCTTCGTGGCGATGGCAAGGGCAGCTTCCAGGACATCACCGTCGAGGCGCGTCTGCTGAACATCAAGGATGTGGACTACGGCGTGCTGGACCCCGGCAGTCCCCGCTTCGACCGCGAGAGGCAGCGCCTCGACACCGCCTACCACGAGAACGGCAAGGGCTTGGCTAAAGGCGACCTCAACGGCGACGGCTACATAGACCTCATCGGCACCAACAGCGCGGGCCCTATTTTTATTGGCTCTGGCATCGGCTCAGGCGCCGGCTCAGGCGCCGAGCTTGGCTTCGAGAAAGGCCCCATCTTCCTCTGGCTCAACGGCGGCGGCGAAAACAACTGGCTCATCCTGCGCCTCAAGGGACGCATGGCCGAGGACGGAACCGGCAGTAATGCAGACGCCATAGGAGCGCGAGTCTTCGTCACCACTACCGACGGCGCAGGCAATCGCCGCACCCAGACCGACGATGTAACCGCAGGCTCCAGCTTCCTGTCAATGTCCAGCCTCGACCTGCACTTCGGCATAGCTGACGCCGATATCACCGACGAAATAACCATCTTCTGGCCCAGTGGCATCCGCCAGGTCATCCGCAACATCCCCGCCAACCAGCTCCTCGAAATAGCCGAACCCGCCCTTCCCAACTAACGGAGAATGTTCTCCATGAATTGAGAGCATTCAGCTAAATGGGGCTTGGTCACCTTGTCTCTCGATGTCAGCCTTTGTGATGCGCCAGCACCGAGGCAGGTCGAATGTCGGCAACCAGACGATCCTTGTCTGCTGCCAGCTTGCGGAATTCGCACTCCGCCTGAATGCCGTGCCAGAACTCGTCGGACTGCCCGAAGAACGCGCCGAAGCGAATTGACATCGTGGGCGTGATGGAGCGCCGAGCGTAAACTATCTTGTTGATAGCGCGAGGCGATACTCCAATTGCGCGCGCCATAGCATTCTGCGAAATGCCCATCGGCTTCAGGTATTCCTCAAGCAGAATCTCACCTGGGATAATCGGATTGTCCATCTCAATCAGCCGACCCCGCAGCCGCCTGCGCCTCCTCCGGCACCGCCGCCTCCCAGTCCCCGATCAGCCGCCTCGATGTATCCTCAAGGCTAATGGTAACCAGCGCACCGCCCACGCTCGCTACTATCGACAGCGCGAACACCGCATTGTACGACCCCGTCAGATCGACTATCAGACCCGCAATCCAACTCACGAACGCATGCCCCATCAATGCGCCGGACATCTGCCAGCCATACACCGAACCCATGGGCCCGTTGCCGTAGTACTGCCGGTTGATCACCAGGTATCCCGTCCACTCGCCGCCGAAGCCTATGCCGAACAGCATCGCGAATGCGTAGAAGTGCCACAACTCGCTGGAGAAGAACAGGCAGATGACCGTCAAGCCCTGAATCATCAGACAGGTCGCCATTATCGTCTTTGTGCCATACTTCTCCGCTATCATCGGCGTCAGCATTCGGCTAGGTATGCTCACAACGGATAAGATACTCAGAATTATCGCCGCCTCCGTGAAGCTCAAGCCCTTCATGACGGCAAAAGGCACGACGAACATCAGCACGATGCCATGGCCCGCGCAGCCTAGCCCGTGAATCGCGGGAAGGTTCCAGAACGCCTTGGTGCGCCGAACATGCTGATTGAATACCTTAGCGCGCGCGCGTTCCAGTGGCCCCGGCAGCCCGCCTTCGGTTCGCTCGCCCTCTTGCGCTCCGTAGGGCGCGATGCCCAAGTCGCTCGGCCTGCTGCGAAACACGAGCGACAGCAGCAGGATTAACACGCCCGCGACCAGGCCTATATAGATAAAGGTGTTCTGCCAATGCAGGCTCTCCACGAGATTGATCAGCAACGGTGACATTAGCGCAGGCCCGATGCCTCCCGCCGCCCAGAGTACGCCCGTGCCAAGCCCAAGCCGTCGGTGGAACCATCCCGACACCGCTGCCATCAGCGGTACCATGAATATCGCCTGAACCGCGCCGCGAAATATGCCGAAAGCCAGCCACAGATGCCACGGCGCGCTGATGAACGCCACCAGCACCAGTGCGCAGCAGTAGGACACCGCGCCCAGGATCATCATATTGCGCGGACCGTAGCGGTCGCCAAGCCAGCCCGCAACCGGCGCGAGCATCGCTGAGCTTAGAAAGTACAGCCCGAAGGAAAAGCCGATATTCGAGAAGCTGAAGCCGAAGTCGCCGTCTGGGTCGGTCAGCGGGCCCACCAGCACACCGCCGGCGAAATTGATGGACAGTGCGACCATTTGCACCAGCGCCAATATCCCCACGATCACCCAGGCATAATGGAACGGCGCGCGATTCAGCCACTGAGACAGGGCGTTAACATTAGGCATCAGTAGTCAGCATTTCCTTTCAAATGGAACAAGGCCCTTTTCTCTTGAAAGAGGAAGGACGGGACGAAGGTGAGGATACCAGACCACCTGAATGAAAACACTACCAGCCGAAGTATCAGCTTTCAAGCAATCAGCGAATTATACTTCATATAAAAGTGAGTCGGTACGCTGCTCCTGAAGCCTGATTGCTTATGTGTAACGGCTAGATTACCCCGGAACGCCGGGAAGCTCGATTTCGTCTGCGAAGTGGCAGCTTGCGTACCGCCCAGGCGATACTTCGACGAGCGGAGGCTCTTGTTCGCGGCAAATGTCCTTGGCGAAAGGACAGCGCGGATGGAAGTAGCAACCCGACGGCGGGTGCGCGGGGTCGGCGACCTCGCCCTCCAGCACCATGCCGCGCGACTGAATCTCGGGGTTCGGTACCGGCACCGACGACAGCAGCGCCTGCGTGTACGGATGCTTTGGCTGCGTGAACAGGTCCTCGGTCGATGCCACCTCCACTATCTTCCCCACATACATCACCGCAACCCGGTGGCAGATATACTGCACCACGCTCAGGTCGTGGCTGATGAACAGGTAAGTCAGCCGCAACTCTTCCTGAAGGTCCTGCATCAGGTTCAGTATCTGCGCCTGCACTGACACGTCCAGCGCCGACACCGGCTCGTCCGCAATCACGAGGCGCGGGTTCACCACCAGCGCGCGCGCAATCCCGATGCGCTGCCTCTGGCCGCCGCTGAATGCGTGTGGATACCGCCGCGCGTAATCCACCGAGAGCCCCACCAGCCGCAGCATCTCCGCAACCCTGTCTTCAAGCTCCGACCCTCTTGCAAGCCTGTTCACTCGCAGTGGGTCTGCGACCACATCGAACACCGTCATGCGCGGGTTCAGCGATGCGAACGGGTCCTGGAATATCAGCTGCATCTCCTGCCGCAGCAGCCGCAGCGTCTCGCGGTCTGCGGTCGCGGTGTTGATGCGCTCCCCGCTATTCATCCTGAACAGCACCTCGCCGTCCGTCGGCTCGATGGCGCGCAATATGGCACGCCCCGTCGTCGTCTTACCGCAGCCCGACTCCCCCACAAGCCCGAAGGTCTCGCCCTCTTGAAGGCTGAAACTCACATCGTCCACAGCCTTCACATAGCCGGTAGTGCGCCGCAACATTCCCGTGATTATCGGGAAATATACCTTCAGATTGTCAACATCGAGTATCTGGGAGCTGCCGTTCTGTGCCGTTGTCATTTAAGCGTCATTCCCTTCGGCCTGTCTATCCGAACTCCCCGCTGCCGCCGTTGCTCCTGTCGCCACCGCCACCGCCTTGTCATCGTACAGCAGGCAACGAACTGTATGATCCTTACCCATCTGAATCGTCTTCGGCTCCACGACATCGCATACGCCGGGCATAGCCTGCGGACAGCGTGGGTGGAACGGGCAGCCGGGCGGCCGGATGTACGGAGGCGGTACCGTGCCGCTTATGGCAGTCAAGCGCGTCCTCTGTCGCTCCCGTCGCATCTGTGGTATAGACTTCAGAAGCTCCTGCGTATAGGGATGCTTAGGATCTCTGAACAGAGTGGCGGTATCGGCGCGCTCCACAATCTTGCCGAGGTACATCACGATGATCTCTTCAGCCATCTGAGCCACCACACCAAGATTGTGCGTGATGAGCATCATCGCCATGCCCAGTTCGCGCTGCAACGAAGCCATCAGTTCCAGTATCTGCGCCTGCGTCGTCACATCCAGCGCGGTCGTAGGCTCGTCCGCGATGAGCAGTGTCGGATTACATGACAGCGCCATCGCAATCATCGCGCGCTGCCGCATGCCGCCGCTCAAATTGAACGGATAGGCGCCTATGCGCTGGTCGGGGTTGGGGATGCCGACCTTACCCAGCGTTTCGGAGGCGATGGTACGCGCCTCATCCTTGCTGACATCCTGATGCAGCAGTATGCCTTCGACAATCTGGTCGCCAACCGTATGCACCGGGCTGAACGACACCATAGGCTCCTGGAAGACCATTGTGATGTCCGCGCCGCGTATGCGCCTCATCACTTCGCCGTCCTGCGGCAACTGCTGGAGGTCTATTCCCTCGTACTCATCGCCGCCGTTTGGCGAAGGACGATAGTAGATAATCTCGCCGTCAACAGTGCGTCCAGGCGGGCGCACTATTCGCATGATAGACCGCGCCAGCACGCTCTTGCCGCAGCCGCTCTCCCCCACCACGCCAAGCACCCTGCCGCGTTCGATGCGAACCGTCACATCGTCAACAGCCCTCACTTCCCCCTCGTCGAGGTAGAAGTAAGTTTTCAGGTTTCGTATGTCCAGAAGCGTTGAAGCCATCGTTATGACCTATTCAAAATCAAAAAGTTCCTTCCCCATTGATGGGGGAAGGTTAGGATGGGGGTGATAAATCCCCTCCTACATCCCGTATATCCCTGTGACCCGCCGTCGCCTAACTTTCACTTATCGTGTATGGGTCAGCCGCATCCCTGAGACCGTCGCCCATGAAGTTGAACGCCATCACCGCTACCAACACGAAGATTCCCGGTAGCAACAGCCAGGAGGCTTCTGCTACCGCCTGAAGCGTCTGCGCCTCGAACAGCAGCACGCCCCAGCTTATCGCCGGCTCTCGCAACCCAAGTCCGAGGAAGCTCAGCGACGTCTCTGCGATGATGATGCCCGGAATCGCCAGCGTCGTCGCCGCGATGATATGGCTCATGAACGACGGCAGCATGTGGCGGAACACGATGCGAATCTCGTTCGTGCCGTACAGCCGCGCTGCCAGCACAAAGTCCTCTTCGCGCATCGACAGAAAGCGCCCGCGCACCTCGCGCGCAAGCCGAGTCCATTCGATCAACGATATGATTATCGTTATTGCGAAATACACCCGCAGGATAGACCAATCGCGCGGCACCGCTGCCGACAGCGCCAGCCATAGCGGTATCGTCGGAATCGCACGCAGGAACTCGATGATGCGCTGGATTATGGCATCCATCAACCCGCCGCGCAGCCCTGAAAGCCCGCCCAGCATCGAGCCAAGGAAAATATTCAGCGTCACACCCACCAGCCCGATGAGCATCGACACGCGCGTAGCGTACATCAGACGGGAGAACATATCACGTCCCATCCTGTCCGAGCCGAGCGGATAGAACGGCTGGGGCGCTGTACTGGTGTCCACATTCAAGCCCATCAGGTGCCAGTCGGTCTTGATAAACCCGAACATCTTGTATTCGTGTCCGCGCACGAAATAGTGGATTCTGTGCTTCGTCTCCTCGTCGGTCTGCCACTCCATGCCAAGATTTACAGGGTTGCGCTTGCCTTCCAGGCCATAGACATAGGGCAACGTGGGCTTGAAGCCGTCGAACAGGTGAACCCCCTGCGGCGGGATGAAAGTGCGAGACGCGAACTCTGCGCGCGGGTCATGAATAGCCAGAAATTCAGGGGCTAGCGCCACAAAATAGAATGCGAGCACTAATACCGTCGAAGCCATTGCGATGCGGTGCCGGATGAACCGCCACCATATCAGCTTCCATTGCGAAGCAATGAACATCTGTTCATCTTCAGCGGGGCGCTGTATGGGGAGTGATTCGGTTCGTGCAGCCATCGGCTACGCTCCAATACGGATACGAGGGTCCATCATTGCGAGAACGATGTCGGATATGAGAACGCCGATAAGGGTCAGGGTTGTCAGTATGAGCACGATGGAACCCGCCATATACATATCCTGCGACAGCAGCGCGCGTAGCAGCAGCGGCCCTATCGTCGGCAGGCTCATCACTGTAGCTACGATGAGCTGACCAGATATCAGGCGTGGCAGTTCAAGCCCTGCGGTGCTCACGAACGGGTTCAGTGCGATGCGGACAGGGTACTTCAGCACCACCTTCCATTCGGGCAGTCCTTTGGCGCGCGCCGTCTCCACATAGGGCTTATTCATCACGTCCAGCAGGTTGGCGCGCACTATGCGCGTGAAGCGCGCAGTGCCGTCCGTGCCGAGTATCAGCATGGGCACCCACATGTGCTTTATCATGTCCAGCACCTTGCCGAAGCCCCATGGCGCGGTTATGTACTCCTGGGAGAACAGCCCTGTCACCCTGATTCCGAACCAACTGAATGCAAACCACATGGCAACTAGCGCAATCATGAAGTTTGGCGTCCCGACTCCGAAGTACGACAGGAATGTGAAGAAGTAGTCTATCGCCGTGTACTTCTTCACCGCCGATAAGATGCCAATTGGTACGGCGAGTGTCCATGTGAATAATATCGTCGAGACGCCAAGCACGACGGTCATCGCTAACCGATCGTTCACAAGCTCCTTGACAGGGCGCCCCCATTCAAGTGAAAGGCCTAGATCCCACTGCACTATGCCCCAGACCCACTTGAAGTACTGCACATATAGGGGTTGGTCAAGACCGTAATGAGAGCGCAGCGCGTCTATCTGGCCCGCATCTACCGTCTCGCCAGTAGCCTGAAGCTGGGCGATGTAGTCGGTCAGAAAGTCGCCCGGCGGCGCCTGAATGATGCCGAAAGCCACCACCGACATCAGGAACAGCATCGGGATAAATATGAGAATTCGTCTGATTACGAACCTGAGCATGCCGCCAACTCACGCTGCTTTCGTCATTCCTGCGGAAGCAGGAATCCACTGCGATGGGGGATTGGATTTGACGCAAATTTCCTCCCCCTTTTGAGGGAGGCCCTTTTGGAGGATGCCCTTCTGGATAGGGCCCTTCCGGATGGGGTTAATGCGGCGGGGGCATAGCCGAACCCATGCCCCTGCTCTATCTTACTTGTTTACGGTTTGCTTACTGTGAGGAGTAGAACCACTGCTCCGGGAAGCCCGTGTTAGGCGTCCGAAGCGGCCAGTCGTTGCCGGCGGTATCAGGCACATTTTTGAGGCCGTTCTTGACCACAATCACGCCCTGCACCATCGGCGACCGCCCGACGATACCAATGTTGTACTGGTTTTCCACTATTGTCTTGTAGATTTCCTTGCCCAACGCGTTGCGCTCTGCCGGCGGCAGGCCTGGGCCAAGCTTGTGCATCTGGAGCAAGTCAATCGACTCCTGTGCGCACGGATAGGCATTCTCGCCATCGGGGTTCTCGAGCCACTGTGCACAACCAGGCCCGTGGAGCGACCCAATGCCTATCGGCGCGCGCTTGCCGATCGAGCTGAATGTAAAGCCAGCCATATCCTCGGTCCACACGGCCACTGCCCATTGGTTCGTCTGCCAGCGTGTTGAGTGCAGCGTGCGTGTCGTCTGGTTCACATCCGTCTTGACGCCGACTGCCTCCCAGGCGCGACCGACCACCTGCGCCGCGTCGGGCCAGGTGCCGAATGCGTCAGTAACCGATATACCCATTACGATGCGGTCGCCGTTAGCGTCCAAACGCCAGCCCTCGCCGTCCTTATTCGGGAACACCTGGTCTAGCAACGTGTTCGCTCCCTCCGGATCGTACTCAGTACGAAGATATGCAATGTCATCGCCCGGATAGTGCGGGTGAGCTGGTGGGGGCACGCCCTGCCTGATTTCACCCAGTCTTAGGAACTGGATTTCCTGGATAGTTTTCCTGTCGATTGCCGACGATAGCGCCTGCCGGAACTGCAGCGTCCTGATGGCGTCGCCCGTGCCACCGGGCAGGCTCATGTTGAGGAAGAACGCGATGTCCGAGCCAGCGAAGGTCGGCCAAATCTTCACGGTATAGTCGCCGTCCGTCTCACCTTGTTTCAGCGTGGGGAACTGGTCGAGCTGGATATGCCGACCCTGCATGTCGATCTCGCCCTGTATGGCCCGGAGCGTACCAAGCTCAGTGTTCTCCACCAGAGTCAACTGGATGCCGTCAAGATATGGCAGCTGGTTGCCCGCGGGGTCAACAGCCCAGAAATACGGGTTGCGCTCCGCCGTGACCACCTGTTCGGTCAGAGTGTTTGTGAACGTCCAAGGCGTTATCACAGGCTTCTCAGGGTTCAGATTTACCTGTCCCTTGTTGTCGAACAGCCCTGTCCAGTCCGGGTAGCCCGCATCATCCGCCAGTGCGTTGGCGTCGGGGTTGAAGTCTATGTGGAACTGCTGCATATAGTGTGACGGCGCATAGGGCACATTCTTCCACGAGTTGTTGCCATAGCAGGCCTCGTCCGCCTGAGCCACTATCTCCAGGAACAAGAAGTTCGGTATCGGGAAGGTGAACTTCACCGTGGTGTCGTCAACCTTCGAAATTATACCCGCTTGCGTGCCTATCCTTATGAAGAGAGGCGGCGTTGGATTGAGATCTTCGTTCGCTATGACGTTCTCGTACTGCCAGACGAAATCGTCCGCGTTGAAGTCGTCGCCGTCGGACCACTTCATTCCCTCACGCAGGTAGAAAGTCCACTCAGTGCCGTTATCGTTGACCTCCCAACCTCTTGCGATCGACGGAATAAACGAGAAGCCGTCCTGTGAGAACCTCGCCAGCGATGCGCGTGACAGGCGGAAGAAGTTGCAGCCGTCCGCAGGTCCAATGTAGAAGCGCCGTATAATTCCGCCGTACTCGCCAATACCGTCTTGAAGTGTCGGGATAATCATCGGCTGCCCAGGAATGCGATCCCACACAGGGGGCAGAGTGCCGGCCGCTACCTGCGCCGCAAGGTCTGGTGCCTCGCCAAGGTTGGACTTGATGACCTCAACCTCTTTCTCAACGATCTTCTGCACCTCGACGATCTTCTCGACAGGTACTTCGATGCGCTCGATCTTTATGATCTCTTTCTCGACCTCGACCTCAATCTCCTTGACGACCTCGATCTCCTTCTCCACCACCTTCTCAACTTCGACCTGGACCTCGACCTCCTTCACCACCTCCACCTGGACCTCGACCTCTTTCTCCACCACCTTCTCAACTTCGACAATCTTCTCAATGACCTGTGGTTCCGCAGCAGGCTGGGAGCCGCACGCCACTAAGATTGCCCCAAGTGCGAACTGAGGTGGACTCAATAAATCGGACAGGTGGTTAAGAGAGCCCCGCTCCTGAAATAATGGGAACAGAGGAGCAGGAAAATGAAGCAGAGCAGAAAGAAGCACAGCCCGGCGTTCAAGGCCAAGGTAGCCTTGGCCGCCCTCCAGGGGGAAGAGACCGTTGCTCAGTTAGCCAGCCGGTTTGAAGTTCATCCCACGCAGATTCATGCCTGGAAGAAAGCCCTGATTCAGAGAGCGCCCGAGGTCTTCGGCAACGATACCTCAAAGGCGGAGAGGGACCAGGAAGCGCTGACTGCGCATCTTTACCAGCAGATTGGGCAACTCAAGGTGGAGCGGGATTTTTTGTCGCGCAAGTCCGGGCTATGAGCCGTCGCCGGCGTCTAGATATGGTGAACCGAGGACACCCCGGGCTTTCGGTAGTAAAGCAGTGTCGTCTGTTGCAGCTCAGCCGTTCCGCGGTGTACTACCGGCCGACACCGGCTAACCCGGCGGACCTGGACCTGATGGCCGGGATGGACCGACAGTATCTGAATACGCCCTATTATGGTTCTCGCAGGATGACGGCCTGGCTCCGGACTCAGGGACACCAGGTCAACCGCAAGCGGGTACAGAGGCTGATGCGGGCAATGGGGCTGGAAGCCATCTACCGCAAGCCCAATACCAGCAAGCCTGCGCCGGAACACAGGATATACCCTTACCTGCTCAAAGGAGTAGCAGCCGACAGGGTCAATCAGGTTTGGGCAGCCGACATCACCTACCTGCCCATGTCCCGGGGATTCCTTTACCTCGTGGCCATTATGGACTGGCACAGCCGATACGTGCTGGCCTGGAGGCTCTCCAATACTCTGGAGGTGGGCTTCTGTATCGCGGCGCTGAAAGAAGCCTTGAGCAAAGGACAGCCGGAGATCTTCAACACCGACCAGGGAAGCCAGTTCACCGGTGAAGCCTTCTGTGGCCTGCTGCTGGAGCGGGGGATCAAGGTCAGCATGGATGGCAAGGGCAGATACCTGGACAACATCTTTGTAGAGCGTTTGTGGCGGAGCGTCAAATACGAGGAGGTATATCTGAAAGCTTATCGCAATGGCAGTGAAGCCAGGAGAGGAATTGACGCTTACCTGGACTTGTACAATCGAGAGCGGCCGCACCAGTCTCTGGGCTATCGGACTCCGGCTCAGGTGTTTGCAGAAGGAAGGCCACTCAGGTGTTTACCAGAGCACGCATCGACGTTATCATCTCGTGAGGTAGTGTCAGACTTTCCAGCGGGAGTCTCTCTTAACCTGGCCTCTTCGTTGTCCTAACTGTGGGGTCCACCCCAAACATTGCCACCAAGAGCAACGCTGACCTTCTCATCTCTGACCCCTCTCGTTCAAATTTGACGGACTAGACCGCCACTAATGTTATTGATACACACAAAGCGCAAATATCCCTTCACGCGATTGTGATAATTTTCCGTAGATACTAAGTAGAATATCTTAAATTGTCAAGTATTGCACCTATAAACACCTAGCCCTGGCCTTGCCCTTAAGCCTAAGAACCTGTTCACAATCTTTTTAGGATTAGCGTCGTAAAGGCAAGCACCACCATTTGCAGACTGGTATTGAGCTTTCTTTCGCAGTTCTTCCAGAGCCGGCGGCACTTTTGCAGCCAGGCAAAAGACCGCTCTACCACCCATCGCTTCGGAAGAACCACGAAGGTGTGAAGTTCGTTGCGCTTCACCACTTCCACCGAGGCTCCTAACAGACTTTGCACCGCAGTGGCAAAGGGCTTCCCTGTATAACCCCCATCGACAAGTACCTTTTGCACCTGCCTGAGGTCGGCTCCTCGTTGGTCGAACATCGCCAAAGCCCCGGCACGGTCGGTGACATTGGCGGTGGTCACGTGAATTGCATGCGGCAACCCCTGGGTGTCCACTGCGATGTGTCGCTTGATTCCCGAGACCTTCTTGCCGGCGTCATAGCCCTTGTTCTCGGCGCTGTCAGTGTTCTTAACGCTCTGAGAGTCCACGATGCAGAAGGTCGTCCGCTCTGTCCGTCCATTGCTTTGTCGGGCCTCGCCAACTGATTTTTTTTAAGACTTGCTCCAGAATGGATTCATTAGCCGGGTCGGGCCGCTCGCTCCATTGCCGGAAATACTTGTAGCAAGTGCGCCAATTGGGGAAGTCTGCGGGCAGCATTCGCCACTGGCATCCGCTTTTAAGAAGATACAACACCCCGCAGAAAACATCATACAAGTCCACGGTGCGGGGCTTGGTCCTGCGACGGGCCGACTCTAACAGGGGAAGAATCCGAGCAAATTGCTCTCGACTTATGTCACTGGGATAGGAATGAGACACGATTATCCTCCTAATAACAGTCTCAACCTATTATATTCCAGAGATCGTAGACAGGTTCTTAGCAATAAAAGCGCCTTCCCCCAATTTCGGGGGAAGGCTACAACCTGTTCTAATTCTGCGTAAGGCAGAAGAATATCGCCCGCTCACACTACCCGAATGGAAGCGAAATTATCCCGTCCATCCCCATTCAGATCCGTAGGCGGCCTACTCCTGGTTCAGCGTAGGCGAGCGCACCGGCGGCCCGAACTGCTCCGGCGTCAGATGGATGACCTCCTTCTGATACACCTGGAGCCGGTACGACTGGTTATCCGCAATGAACAGCCGCCCATCTCCTGAGATAGTAACCGACTTCGGTCGCCGCAGGAACTTCTGAAGCTCGATATTCGACATATCGCGCAAGCGGTTCGGCATCGCGTTCGTCAGCATGTACTCGCGCGCAATCTTCGACAGCGTTGCATCCCCCAAGAACTTCTGCACATATCGCGTCTCCGAGTTGAACATCTGAACCCGGTCATTGCCCCAATCCGCCACATATATGTCCCCATCGTCGTCCACCGTGACATCCACAGGTCGGTTGAACTCGCCGTCGCCGCAGCCCGTGCCGCCGAACTTCGTGATGAACTCCCCCTCAGCCGAAAACTTCTGCACGCGGTCATTCCGCCAGTCCGCGACATACACCGCGCCCTCGTCATCCACACTGATGCCCCACGGCATATTCAGCTGCCCCTTGTCGCTCCCGAACTCCCCGAACGCCGAGATGAACTCCCCGTCCTTCGTGAACTTCTGCACGCGGTGGTTCATCGTATCCGACACATACACATTCTCCTCAGCGTCGAACGCGATCCCGCTCGCGTGGTCAAGTTGACCCGGCTTGCTCCCGGACTCCCCCCAGCTTCCTTTGAACTCCCCGTCCCGGTCGAACACAGAGATACGGTTCAGATACTCGTCAGAGACATAGATATTCTCATCCGCATCCGTGATAATCGAGACAGGCCACATAAACTGCCCGTCACCCTTGCCCACCGATCCGAACTGGCCCAGGTCCTCATCGGCGTAGTTATACTTCCGCACCAGCGCCGCATTATCCGCGCGGCACAGCACATAAATGCGCTCCTCATCCCCCAGCGCCACATCGATAGGATAATTAGTAAGCCGCCGCATCCCCAGCGACTTCGCAAAAGGAAACCCGCACCGCAGCATTCCATAAGGTCGTGCCATAACCAGCACCTCCATTGTGTTAAGTGATCAGTATCCCGATGGTGAGAATGCCATAAGCTGACACCGCTATTTAGCCGCTACTTTAGCGTTGCATGGGCAAGTTAGTCAACCGGGGAATAGCTGACCGCAATTTGGGGGAAAGTCTGTTGAATGTGCAAAATGAGTGAGTCGAAACAGGGATAGCCTAGACGTTACATAGATCCTTCCGTCTCAACATACGTTTGTGACTGGACATCCTTACGCTCAATCGTCGTGTATATCCGACCACGGATACCAGGGATTATCTGGCGATCCTTGAAATCATCTTGAAGGGCTCTGTCATTAGTGAATAGCAGGCGCGCTCCACTTACCAACGCCAGACCAAGCACATGTTCATCGTCAGAGCGGCAATTAACTTGAGTCTTCAACCTTTCAGTTTCGGCATTCACATTTGAATCTGGAATTCGGATGGCTGCCCCCGACAGCAGGGCCTGTTGAAGCCACTGCATGAAAAGGGAATATCCACCAAGTTCTCGCAGAAGCCTGCCTCCAACCACGAGTTTGCCATTCCCACTACTCAGCCAGTCTAAGAAGTATTTCCCCGCTTCTGACTGGTTATCACCAAAGACTTCACTTCTTACATTGTTGTCAAGTATCGCGCACATTTACAATCCGATTGAACGACGGGTTTCTTCCATGAAAAACTTCCTGTAGCTGGAAGGCGCGTCCAACACATTGCCGTTTTCGTCCAGCCTGATTGAATAGATGTTTACATCCAATTCGCTCTGTTCAAAATAGAGTATCGAGACATCTTCAGGCTCGATTCCGGTTTCACCACCCCTTACTTCCATACGCACCCTATCTAGAAGATGGTCGCTATGTGTCTCAACTATAACCTGTCGTTCCCCCTCGGCAACGATATTGCAGAAAAGGCTGCCCAGTGCGGCCTGAGCACTCGGGTGCAGATGCACTTCCGGCTGTTGTAGTAAAAACATCGAGGGCGAATCTTTGCGCAGCAATTCAGTGATGATAGGCAAGATTTGACTAACGCCATATCCGACATCAATCAGATTTCTTGATGCACCTTTCAACTTCCTGCCAAACTTCCTAGTTTCTACTTGGAAGGGGTTTCCATGACCTCTGCCCAGTGACTTGATACTTATCTCGTCGAATAAACCGGAGATTTGCCCGAACTCTTCAAGAGTTTTTTTCAACCGTCCCCATTCTTTGCGGTCGCTGCGCGATATATTTGCAAGGTATGTCGGGACATATTCTCCCTCTGGGTCCCGCGAAGGTCTAACAGGATCGTACGTGCGACGCGGCCGTGACCGCACTGGCGCGCCTGCAAAGGGCGGCAGTCGCAACCCTGCAATACGATCAGGCTCAAACTGATATGCCAAACCAACTATTTGGCGCAAATCGCTCTCGGTTATTTCAGTGTCATACAGGGTCACCGTGTTTTCATCACCAACGCCTTCTTTATGTCTGATAGCGTCCCCATGCCCGTGGCCATATCCCAAAAAGTATGCAAACCTCAATAGCTGAACATTCTCGTGTGTTGTTACATTTTGTGGAACTAAATATTCACCGCTAGCCGCGGCGGTCTCGAATCGAAAGTGATAGTCGTCTCTCTGTATCTGGGCTTGCAGTTTCGTTTGCCCTTGGCCAATGTGCCTCTCAACGGGAAATGGCACCGCTCCACGCTCCTCAAATCTTGCAGAAAACGAGAGATCCTCTCTGTGCGTTTCCTTCAATACGAGTCCACTGTACATCTCGACAGGAGTTTGAGGACTTCTTTCAAATCCAGCCTCAAAAGATCTGACTTGACCTCCCCTACCACCCCGGTAATATGCAATATCCTGAAATGTGCCGAGGTCGTAAGGGTCTCTTCGAAAATCAGGGGATTCACTCAGAAATGCAACTTCCCAGAGCGCACGAATCAGCGCCAGAAAGGAAGTCTTCCCGGTACTGTTGTTTCCCACAAGAAGCGTCAGCGGTGCCAGACGCGCAGACTGGCGCTCTCTGAAACATCTATATCCTTCTACAGTAATCCTATCCATACACGGATTGTACCAGTCATTGAACTCATAGAACAGAATTCCATTTGGTCGTGTAATCTTTCACGCAGAAGGGCGGCCCCAAGACCGCCCCCTGACACCTGTTACCTGACGCCTACATCCCTACGCCATCTGATACTCCCGCGTCGAAACAATGAGCTGAAGCATCCGCCCTATATGCGTCGCGCTATCCTCGCGCGCATCCTCCGTGTCGAAGCGCAACTCGCCCACCGCCTCCGCGTATCGCAGCAGACCCGCGCGCGTATCATCGTTCACCTCGACAGGCCCTGCGAGTTCCAGCGACCGCTCCACAAGCTCCGCAGGCGGGCATGTATCGCCGTCCGCTCCCATGCGCTCCACAAGCTCGCTGATACCCGGCTTGCTCAGGTCGCCCACCTCGTTCACCGCGAAGTTCACTCGCTCGTTCAGCGTGCCTCCGTCGATCCACTCGTGCCCCGTATGCCAGCCCTCGACAGTCGGCGGATCGAACAGCTGCTGCCCCATCAGTTTAGCCGTCCCCGAATAGTCCACTATCCCCGGCGTCGGCTCGCGGTATGTGCCAACCAGCTTGATCACGCCCGTAATCAACTCCACAGGACTCTTCACCTTCCTGAACCGCGCCGCCTTGAAGAAGTCCGAGTTGAACATCGCGCTCAGCATCGCGCGAATGTCGCCGTCAGATTGCAGGTACGCCGCAACTAGCGTGTCGATGGCATCCTGATCCTGTGGCGGCACCGTGTTCCACGACGGCACCTGCGGCTCGTCCGCCACGAAGAAGTTGTACATGTGCCGCGCGATGAACCGCGCCGTCGCCGGCTGCTCCACGATGATGTCTATGATGTCCTCGCCGTTCAGATTGCCCGACCGGCCCAGGAACGTCTTCTCCCCGTCGTCGTGGTCTTCCTCAATGAACTTGAACGGCGCCGGATAGTACCCGTGCGGATACAGCGGAATCGGCTGCTCGAAAGTCCAGCCCGTGAACGCGCGGGAGGCGTCCTTGATATCCTGCTCCGTGTAGTTGCCCACGCCCATCGAGAACAGCTCCAGCAGCTCGCGCCCCCAGTTCTCATTCGGCTCACCGTTGTGGTTCTCGTTGTTGTCCAGCCAGAAGATCATCGCCGGGTCTTTGGCAAGATCCAGCAATATAGTTCGCAGGTCGGTCATGCCCACATTGCGGAACATCTTGATCTGGTTCACCGCCGACATCACATGCTGGTTCTTCGTGACCCCGGTAGCGAACACATGGTGCCAGAACAGCGCCATCTTCTCTTGCAGCGGCCTCTGCGAGTTCAGCATGCGGAAAAACCAGATGCCGGCGAAGATAGGATAGCCCTCGCCGCCGTAGTACCGCTCGAGAATGTCCTCGGCCACATCCGGAAGTCTCTCCGGGTTAACCAGGTCGTCCACCACGGCTTCGTAGCCCTTTGCCACGAGCGCGTCCAATTCGCTGCGACTGGCCCCAAAGCCCGCGCGCCGCATCAGGTGTGCCATCTGTGCAAGTTCGTTGGTAGTTGTGGATGATGTGCCGTTGGCTGCCATTGCCCTGCTCCTTTGTCATTAGTATGTCAGTTGGCAGTATATCATGGGACTGGTCTGCAGTAGGTCAATACCTATGAAAACAGCAAAAACGAGCGGCAGGCATTACTGGAGACTGGTTGCTTGAATGGTCCCATCTACCCGGAAATGACTTCGGACAGCAGCGCAAACACTATGGCAATACATAGTACCAATAGCGCGATCTTCAGGAGATCGTTGAGTCCATACGATGCCTTTCCGAAAGCTACGCGTGGCAACCTCTTCCCGTAGAGAAGTTTTGCCGCTACCCAGATACAGATCAGTATGCCCACGAAGCTGAAATCGTCCAGGACTTTTGGAGTATGGTCGAAACGCTGCCTTCCCCATCGACGCAGATGGAGCCTAATGCATCGCACGCTATGAAAGCTACGTAGGAAGACACGAAATCGACGGCAATGTACATGGCGACAATGACGACTGCGACCAGAGCCCATTGCCACAAACGGGTCAATCTGATTGTGGACGTTCCAAGCTCGCCCGGCAGTGTCTGCGGATTCTCGGACGGCTGCTCAGATATCATTTCCTCCTTATTTTTGCCAAGCGGGCGTCACATCATGCAGCGCGTTGCCGCCGCGTCCAACTTGCCAACTGTCCGCTGACTAAATGAAGGGACTGAATTACCAATACACTCGACAGTCTTACGTCGCAGTCAATCCCCCATCCACCACAAGCTCCGCCCCCGTGATGTACGACGCCTCATCCGACGCCAGGAACAGCACCGCATTCCCCACCTCTCCCGTCTGTCCACGCCGCCCCATGGGCACATGATCCATCAGTGGGCTCTGCGTCTCTGGGTTCCGGGCCGCACTCGACGACCGCATCGGTGGCATCACTCCCGGGTGCACCGAGTTCACGCGTATTCCGTCCTGCGCGTACTGCACTGCCGCAGACTTCGTTACTATGCGCACCGCGCCCTTCGACGCGTTGTATCCCATATGTGTCCCGGTCTGCCCCACCATGCCGCTGATCGACGATATGTTCACGATGGAGCCGCCGCCCACCACCTGCATTTGCGGAATCACGCTCCTCATCCCCAGGAATACGCCCTTGGCATTTATTTCCATGAAGTTGTCCCATGCCTCGGTACTCATATGGTCCGGGTGATGCGTCCCGCTTATGCCCGCATTGTTCACCAGGATGTCCACCTTCCCAAAGCGCTCCACTGTGGCATTCACCGCCGCATCCCAAGCGTCCTCGCTCGTAACATCCAGATGCATGAATACCGCATCGCCACCCGACTCAGCGATCTCCGCCTCCACCTGCCTGCCCAGGTCCTCCGACACATCCGCGATGACCACTTTAGCGCCCTCCCGCGCGAATATCCGGCACTCCTCCGCGCCCATTCCGCTAGCCCCACCCGTGATAATCGCTACCTTGCCATCAAGCCTCATGATTCACCTCAACCTTATATATGCGATGTATGCACAGTCCACATGAAGAAAGAATGGAACAGACACGATTAGTGCTTGGACAGCAAAATCCTGTCCATCCGCGTCAGTTCTCCCTACGTCGCCGTCCAACCGCCGTCCACCACAAGCTCCGACCCGGTGATGTACGACGCCTCATCCGACGCAAGAAACAGCACCGCATTCCCAACCTCTTCGCGCCGTCCGGGCCTGCCCATCGGCACTCCCGCAAGCATTTCGCTTCGGATCTCCGGCGTGTTCGCCGCGGACGTGAGCATCGGCGGCATCAAACCCGGATGCACCGAGTTCACCCGTATGCCATCCTGCGCGTACTGCACCGCCGCCGACTTCGTTACTATCCGCACCGCGCCCTTCGACGCGTTGTATCCCATGTGCGTAGCTCTCTGACCGACCATTCCGGATATTGACGATATGTTCACGATGGAGCCGCCGCCCACCTTCTGCATCTCCGGTATCGCGCTCTTCATGCCTAGGAACACGCCCTTCGCGTTGATGTTCATAAGTTTGTCCCAGTCTTCGACACGAAGGTTGTCCGGCGTATTCCCCATCCCGATGCCCGCGTTGTTCACCAGCACATCCAGCTTGCCGTACCGCGACACCGCAGCATCGACCGCCGACTGCCAGTTTTCCTCGCTCGTCACATCCAAACGCACGAATACCGCATCGCCGCCCGCCTCCGCGATCTCCGCCTCCACCTGCTTCCCCTCCTCTTCCAATATGTCCGCTATGACCACCTTCGCCCCCTCACGCGCAAATATCCTGCACTCCTCCGCGCCCATTCCATTCGCGCCGCCCGTAATAATCGCAACCTTGCCCTCAAGCCGCATAACTCACCTCAACCTGGCTTCAATACTGATTCAGGGACAATACAAACAGCAGTATCCTTGCGTCGAGAGTTACTTTTCCGTTGATAGTTTCTGGTTAATCTTCCCCCAGCAATTCCCAGGGATACAGCAAATGTAAAAGCCTTCGATAATAGGATATCCGAATGTCATAATGTCGCGAAACTGGTTCTTCGCCATTGCGTGGGACTTGACAGTTTCTAGAGGAACACCCATCCCATAAGCCTCATAGTCATCAATATCTATTGGCTGGCATTCACAGTGGTCTGGGAATGTCTGCCATACTACGCAATCAGAAATTTCCGCAAGTACAACGCCTTCCCATCTGTCCCTGACTTCCGCAGCTCGTCGGATGTAATAGTTGATAGCAGATTGGTATGCTATCTCGTGCCTCATAGAAAAATGGCCATCCTCTCCTTTCGTCTTTCTTTGACGCTTATTGATACCCCCGAATATGTCAATTGTGACGCACTCGAATCTCTCCCCGCCTCGGTCAATTGTAAAAGTCTTGCTGAACGACATTTGATCATTCACCTGTTCTAAGTGCAGCCTATTCTTCACTGACACCTGCCTCAGACTGCCGTAAGCCCTCCGTCCACCACAAGCTCCGCGCCCGTGATGTACGATGCCTCATCCGACGCCAGGAACAACACCGCATTCCCAACCTCTTCGCGCCGTCCCGCCCTACCCATAGGAACACCCGCAAGCATTTCGCTCCGGATCTCCGGGGTACTCGCCGCGGACGTGAGCATCGGCGGCATCGTACCGGGATGCACCGAGTTCACCCGTATCCCGTCCTGCGCGTACTGCACCGCCGCCGACTTCGTCACTATGCGCACTGCGCCCTTCGACGCA
Source organism: Dehalococcoidia bacterium (assembly GCA_965221045.1). GTDB lineage: Bacteria > Chloroflexota > Dehalococcoidia > Lucifugimonadales > JADFKI01 > Bin90. Next base: position 1,737,747 of record OZ244863.1, on the reverse strand, counting down.
TTGTATCCCATGTGAACTTGTTTCTGACCGACCATTCCGGATATTGACGATATGTTCACGATGGAGCCGCCGCCCGCCTTCTGCATCTCCGGAATGGCGAACTTCATTCCCAGAAACACGCCCTTCGCGTTGATGTTCATAAGATCGTCCCAGTCTTCCACGCGGAGGCCTTCCGGCGTATGCGGTCTTGCGATGCCAGCGTTGTTCACCAAGGTGTCCAGCTTGCCGTAGCGCGACAGCGTCGCTTCGATCACGGCCGCCCAGTTATCCTCGCTCGTCACATCCAGCCGCACGAACACCGCATCGCCCCCCGACTCCGCGATCTCCGCCTCCACCTGCTTCCCTTCCTCTTCCAATATGTCGGCGATGACCACCTTCGCGCCCTCACGAGCGAATATCCTGCACTCCTCCGCGCCCATCCCATTCGCGCCACCCGTAATAATCGCAACCTTGCCCTCAAGCCGCATGCTTCACCTCTACATTGCATAAGTCCAAACGATAGAAAAAAGAGAATGGACAGAATTAACTGAGAAAAGTTAATCCTGTCCATCGATGCAAAAGCTAACTCCCGCTCCGCACCATGTCCGCGATGTTCTCGCCTATCATCATGGTCGTAACGTTCGTGTTCGCGCGTATGCAGTCCGGCATAATCGAAGCGTCCACCACGCGCAGCCCCTCGATGCCATGCACGCGCCCGTTCTGCGCGACTACCGCCATAGGGTCGGACGCAGGCCCCATCTTGCACGTGCCCGATATGTGCTGACCCGTCGTCGCCTCTTTCATCATCCACGTATCCAGCGCATCATCCGACTCTATGTTCGAGTCCTGCGGCTCTATCCGCTCCTGTATTATGCTCTCGAAGTCCGGATGCTCCGCTAGTTTCAGCGCCATCCGTATCCCCTCGCGCGACCGCTGCCGGTCGAACTCCTCCGCGAAGTAGTTGTAGAACAGCGACGGCTGCTCATTCGGATCCGCCGAGGTCAGCTTCAGTTCCCCGGAGCTGACCGCAAGGTCCAGTATGATAGACATCCGCACTCCCACCGGAACCATCCTGTTGCCGCCCCGGTCAACCCGATCCGTTGCGAAGTTCGACATCGAAATCTTCACGTCGTTCCGCAGGTCGGACCCCGTCGCCGTGTACCGCAGCATAAGCTGGCTGCGTGGCTCGAATGCGAGACTTTCCAAATCAATCTCAGGCTTCGTCCGCCATGTTACCCACACCACAGGATGGTCGCGCAGGTTCTGCCCCACGCCCGGCGCGTCATGCACCACCGGAATGCCCAGATCTTCGAGGTGCGCCGCAGGCCCGATCCCCGACAGCATCAGAATCTGCGGAGAGGCGATAGCCCCTGTGCTCAGGATAATCTCGTTGCCCTCCGCCACGAACGTCTCGCCACCGCTCTCAACTTCGACACCCGTTGCGCGCCTGTCAGTGCCCGTGTCCGTAATAATCAGCCGCCGTGTCATGCAGTTCGGTCGTATCGTCAGGTTCAACCGGTGCCGCGACATCCCCAGGTAGCCGATGTTCGTGCTCCAGCGTATTCCATTCGGGTTGTTATACGGTGTCGGCCCTATCCCCGTAACATCCGGGTTATTCTGGTCAGGCCCGTCAGGGAAACCTTCCGCCTTCGCAGCGTTGTAAAACGCCGTCTGCATCGGCGGCCAGTCAGCAGAATCCTTGAACCGACGCGCGATGATGGGCCCCTCAGTCCCGTGAAAGTCGTCCGAAAAGTCCATATCCGTCTCCAGCTTGCGGAAGAACGGCAGCACCTTCTCGTAAGACCAATTGTCGTTGCCCAGCGAAGCCCATGCGTCATAGTCCTCCGGCATGCCTCGCAGAAACACCTGCCCGTTTATCGCGCTCGACCCACCCGTAACCTTCCCGCGCGGCACCATCATCGGGTCCGCGATAGCCGTTGGTTGCCCCCAGAACTGCCAGTTGTGGTCGCTCGTCATCACATCGATGCCCGTAGCGTACCCGTTCCTTACCTCGTCCGGCAGGCTGTCTATATCCGCGTAGTCCGGCCCCGCCTCAAGCAGCAGCACCGACACATTCGGATCTTCTGACAGCCTTGTCGCCATGATTGACCCCGCCGAACCTGAGCCTATAACGATGTAGTCGTACTGCATGGAAATCCCTCCTATGTATCGCGCTGCTTCTTGCGTGTGCGCGGATAATATGTCAGGCGTAAAACCCTGTCAACCATCGGACGCAACGCAATTTCCTTTCTTCAAATAGCGCCACAATCCCAGATTCGCTTTGCCGCTGCTCAGTCAATCTGTTGCCGTTCGTGGTAAGCGCAATTTCCCTTCGTCGCGAGCGGAGATTTTCGTTCGTTACGTCCCTTCCGAACCACCCTCACAGCTCGAACTGAATTAACACCCTCTACACCCCGCAATTCATGTGAAAAATTGTTGTCAATTCCAAATACTTTGGACATAATATAGTCCTACGGTCGTATCCGAGCATGATTTATCCCTTTAATGGTGTTGATGTTGATAAAGAAGCTAGTGGTACTAAGGAGGAAGCACCCATGATGAAACGCACACATTTCTTTCCGCTGCTGATTTTCGTAGGCATCGCTGCGCTGCTCACATTCGCATGCGGCCAGCCGGCCCCCGCGCCCGCAGGTCCCTCCGCTGATGAGATTCGCTCCATTATTAAGCAGGAAGTAGCGAATGTACCAGCGCCCGCTCCGGCCCCTGCCCCCGCGCCGGCGCCCGCTCCGGCAGGCCCATCTGCCGAAGAAATTCGCGCTATGGTGCAGGAAGCCGTTGAAGCCTCCGCGCCCGAAGGCACCGGCCCCGCCGAAATTCAGAGCATAGTCGAAGCCGCGGTCATGGCATCTTCTGAGCCGCAGCTTAGCTCCATGGAAATTCAGAAGCTGGTCGAGACCGCCGTCATGGATGCAACGCCCGATCAGATGGAGCCGCTCACCGCGATGGAAGTCGAAGCAATCGTCTCCGCAGCGGTAGCCGCCATACCCACCCCGGAACCCGTCGTCATCCCCACGCCGGCGATGATGATGTCCGGCCCCTCCGGCGACCCCCTCAAGATTGGCACCGTCCTCGACTTCACCGGTGACCTAGGAGCATACGGCAAGCCGATGCGCAACAGCGTTGACATTGCCGCGGAACTGATAAATGACGCGGGTGGCATACTGGGCAGGCCAGTCAAGCCCGTCCACAAGGACGGCGGCACGAGCGCGCAGATAACAACCGACGCAGGCAACGCCCTCGTCAAGACAGATAATGTGCAGGCCATCATCGGGCCTCTCGGCAGCGGCTTCACTATCGCGCTCGCCCAGTCTGTCACCATCCCCAACGAGGTGGTTCAGATTTCGCCATCAGCCACTTCCCCCGCGCTTTCAGTGCTTGAAGATAACGACTTCCTCTATCGCACGGCTGTGTCGGACGCGGCCCAAGGTGTGATTCTTGCACGGCTCGCCCGCGAGCTCGGCTACGAGACCGCCGCGCTCCTCTATGTGAACAACGCATACGGCGAAGGACTCGCCCGCGTCTTCACGGAAAGCTTCGAAGCTGAGGGCGGAACCGTAACCGCCTCCGTCCCGCAAGAGCCTGACCAGCCCAGCTACATTTCGGAACTCGAAAACGCCACTAAAGACGACCCCGATGTGCTGGTCGCCATGAGCTATCCCGTCAGCGCCGGCGTATATCTGCGAGAGGCGATTGAAGGCGACTTCATCGACGCCTTCATGTTCGTGGACGGCACGAAGAGCCAGGACATGTTCGACGGGCTTGGCGCGGAAAACTTTGAAGGCTTCTACGGCACCGCGCCCGGCACGCCCGAGAGCGACTCCTCGGCAATCTTCCGCATCCTCTACGAAGAGCGTTTCGGTGAATTGCCGACCGATCCCTTCCTTGGCGAAACCTTCGACGCATTCGCCATCGCCGCCCTGGCCATCGAGAAGGCAGGCGAGGACAGCGGCCCCGCCATCCGAGACGCGATGCGCGAAGTCGCCAACGCCCCCGGCATCAAGGTCGGACCCGGTGACTTCGCCAAAGCCCTCGACCTCATCAGGCGCGGCGAAGACATCGACTACGAAGGCGTCGCAGGCTCGCAGAACTTCGACGAGAACGGCGACGTCCTCAACACCATCGAAATATGGACGATCGAAAGCGGCATGATAACCTCCACAGGCCGCTACGAAACCCCATAGACCTTACGCATATTTATCGGCTTCACGGCTGATAAGACAAGCTATATAACACAGGGGCTGCTCCCGAAGGAACAGCCCCTGTGTGTGTTAAATCCTATTCGTCCCAAGTCCAAGACGCGCTTAACGTGCCTCATCCCGAAGTGTTATACTGCCGTCAGAAGTCGGCTCGATTCCCAATGTCGCCATCGGGCGAAGAGCGACTCCACCTAGTCAATAGACATCCATCGCATCGGAGCATTCTTGATCATGGCAACTCAAACGCAGCCCGAACAGATTGATGCCGCCGAAGTATGGCGAGCAATCGGCCGACTGGAAGGCGACACTGCATCGCTTAAAGACGGGCAAGGCGAACTCAGAGAGACGCAGCGCGAAATCCGAGAGGAAATCCGAGAAGTCAGAGCGTGGATGATTCGGATGTTCTACGCCATAATCGGCATCGGCGGAGCAATAATTGTTATGCTCATCGCTATCCTCATAGCCGCCTTCCAACGCTGACACAACCATATACATCCCCTCCATCCTGTACATCCATGTAGTTCATTCATCACGAAGGGAGACCCCACCATGACACTCACCGCCCTGCCCGAATCCCCGTCCGAACTCCGCCTCATGATGCGCCAAGGCGACCTGGTCCAGACGACCAGCGGCATGGCACCCGGCCGTGTGCAGGCGAACCTCGCCATTCTCCCACGCGACCTCGCCTTCGACTTCCTGCTCTTCTGCCAGCGCAACCCAAGGCCCTGCCCCCTACTCGAAGTCGTAGAGTCAGGCGAAGTCGAGCCGCGCGACTTTGCCCCCGGCGCGGACCTCCGAAGCGACGCTCCTCTCTATCGTGTTTATGAGCACGGCGAACTCACAGCAGAAGTCACAGACCTCGGCGAGTTCTGGCGAGACGACCTAGTTTCCTTCCTGCTCGGTTGCAGCTTCTCATTCGAGACAGCGCTCATAAAGGCGGGCATGGAAATGCGCCACATGACCTGCGATACGATTGTACCCATGTTCATCACCAACATCCCGACATCATCGGCAGGCGTCTTCAGCGGCCCAATGGTCGTCTCCATGCGACCTATCGCACAGGAGCAGGTCGTCCGCGCCGTGCAGGTAACATCCCGTTTCCCCGCAGTCCATGGCGCGCCCGTACACATCGGCGACCCAACTGCCATCGGCATCAGCGACATCTACGCCCCCGACTTCGGTGAACCCGTCGAATTCAAAGACGGCGAAATCCCCGTCTTCTGGGCATGTGGCGTAACCCCACAGGCAGTAGCCATGAGCGCCAAGCCGCCCCTCATGATTACCCACGCCCCCGGCCACATGTTCATCACCGACAAGATGGACGAAGACCTCGCCGTAATCTAGGGGGTGCAGAGTCCCTTCCCCCTTGATGGGGGAAGGTTAGGATGGGGGTGCAATCCGTTAGCCCCCCAAAGTGAACAAGGTGAATATTATGACCATCGAAGACATCATCCTCGACAACGACCGCAGGGGCATCTCCCATTTGCGCCCCTACGTCCCATCAGACTTCTGCGACCGCGCGGCGCAGCTCATCCTCGACAACCCGGGCACCGCCTTCATCGTCACCGGCTTCTACATCCTCGACGCCGGCCTCATCGAGACAGACGGTCCCCCCGGCGCAATCGCAATCGGCAACGCGCTAGAGCAGCTTGACTACAATGTCGTCTATGTGACCGACTCCTACGGCACAGCCGTCATGGAAGCCACCAGGAGCGAAGCCGCCACCGTCATCGACTTCCCCATAGCCGACGACGCCGAAAGCGAAGCCTTCGCCCAGCGACTCTTAGCCGACCATAACCCATCAGTCATCATCGCCATTGAGCGGTGCGGCTTCACCGACGACCTCAAGTACCGCAACATGCGCGGACGCGACATCACCCAGTACACCGCCCGCACCGACTACCTCTTCAGGCACCACCAATGCACAGTCGGCATCGGCGACGGCGGCAACGAAATCGGCTTGGGCAACGTCGCCCACGAAGTTACGACAGTCGAATCCCTCGTCAAGGAACCCTGCGTAACCGAAGTCTCCGAACTCATCCTCGCCAGCGTCTCCAACTGGGGCGGCTACGGACTCGCCGCATCCCTCTCCAAGCTCTCCGGCAAGAACCTGCTCCCCTCCGTCGAAGAAGACATGGATACCATTCGCAAGACGGCTGACACCGGCGCCGTGGACGGCATGAGCGCCAAGCAGGAATACAAGGCAGACGGCTTCACCCTCGAAGAAAACGCCGAAACTCTCCGCGCCTTACACGCCCTGCTCTGAAAACGATGAATAGATTCGCAATTCCGTGTGGCGCGCCAGAGCTCCAAAGTCGACGTCGCTGTGCAAAATTGGCAAGTCCGCTCGTATGGCTACTGCGGCAATGAGGCAGTCAATCAACTTGCGGACGGTCTCGCCTTGCCTTCGACAGCGACGATAGAGGGCAGCGGCATCGTCATAATCCGTAGTCCGCGTTGGTATCATCGTCGCGCGCGCCACCAGCCGCCGTAGGCTAGTCAGGTGTGATTCGTCGCGTGCGCCTGCCAGCACCTCCATCCTTATCGCGTCGCAAATGGCGATTTCGTGAGCCAGCAATTCGTCAACAAGGTCGCATACCGGGGAACCCGTATTTCGCAGGAACTCTACCCAGGCTGAGGTGTCGATGAAAATCATAGCGGTCGGTTGGAGCGCATGGCATCAAGATCACCATCCCAGCCACTTCCTCGAAGCGCGCGCGCATCTTCGATAGACATAGGTTCGGCTGCAAGCGTTCGCAGCGCAAAGTTTATCGCCTCGCGCTTCGTAGCGAGGTGATAACGTCGCATAACCTCGGCGCACGCCTGATCGTCGATGTTCACATTTGTGCGTGTCATACACCTACGATACACCAATAGGCTAGGCGTGGCAAATTTTATCCATCCCGTCCACCGATGTTAACCTTTACTCCAGCGCGTACAGACTTCCATCCTCTGATGTGAAGTACAGCAGCCCATTCGCCGCCACCGGCGTTGAACCAATCGGCGCGTCCGTCTCGAACCGCCACAACTCTTCACCCGTCTCCGCACTCACCGCGTACAGCGTCCCGAACCTGTCCCCGATAAACAGACCCTCACCGACAAGTGTCATCGGCGAGAGGAAAAAGCCGTCCGCCTCAAATGTCCACTCCGTATCCCCGGTCTCTCTGCCCAGCGCATACACCTGCCCCTCCGACGACGCCACAAATAGCCTGTCCTCAGTCACGATTGGCGACGCCACCAAGCTCCCCGGAACATAAGCCGCCCACGCAAGCCCCTTCAGCGGCGGCAGTTTCCGCAGAGCCCCCCACGCCCAGAGCTGAGTCTTCAGCCAGCGCACTTTCTTCTCGAACGGCATCTCCCGCTTGTGCCAGTCTATCGCTGTGACAAGCCCAATCTGGTCCGCCGTATAAACCCAGTCCCCGCTCAGTGCAGGCGACCCTCGCGCGAACTTCGTGTGATAGTCCAGCCGCTTCCGCCCAGTATGCTTATCCACGATATGCAGGTAGCTGTCCTGCGACTGCACCGCCACAATATCATCGTTGATAGCCGGGTCCGCCGCGATATGCCCGCCTGTCTGATATGCCCACCGCACCTGTCCCGTCTGCGCGTCCAGCGTATAAAGCCAGCCGTCCCCGCTACCGATATAAGCGATGCCCTCCAGCACCACCGGCGCAGTCGCAAATATCCCGCCTGTCTGAAAGTCCCATTGCAGTTCCCCGCTATCCTTGTTCAGCGACAGCACCCGCCCATTCCGCAACCCGATGAACACACTATCCCCCGCCACAGCAGGCGACGAGTCCACAGGACCCAGTACCTCATGCTCCCATATCAGTTCGCCATTGTCGGCGTCCAGAGCAACGATGCGGCCGTCACCCGACCCTAGATACAATCTACCATCCACTACCGCTGGCGACGAGAAAAGCGGTAAGTCCGTATCGAATCGCCACTTCAGCCTACCTTGTGGAGTTGCGGACACATCCGAAGCCGCCGCTGAGTGAATCGGGTCGCGTAGGAACATCGCCCAATCCCCCGGCGACACAAGCGCGCTGATGTCCGATGTAGGAGGCGGCAGAGGGCGAGCGAAGGCCCCGTAGTAATTCCCAACCGCAGCGCCCAGTGCAATCAGCAGCAGTGCAACAACACCCCAGCGCGCGCCCCTGAACAGACGCTGCCGGATAAGCCAGCGCCTCACCAGCGTCTCCGCCTCATCCCTGCTCATCGCCATGCTGTCCGCAAGCCGACGCCAGCATCCCCCGCAAAACCCGCTGTCAGGTGCGTTCAGATGCCTGCATGTCGGACAAAGAATAACCGCCTGCAATGAAAACCCGCCTTCGCTCCAAGTGCCTCTATATTCGCCATCCATTCTACTATCTAATTTGGGTAGTTGCTTGCCCGACATTTGGAAGCACTCTTCGGAAGCTACAATGGAGCCCAGATAGTCTATACATCCATGCCTTCATGCGCTTACCATAAATACATGACCACGAGCCAAGCTGCCTACCCCCTCACCACCGCTCGCGCCCTCGCCCTGCACACGCAAGGACTCGATGTGCCTCCACCCCACACGGCGCCCGACGCCGAAACCATCTATGACACCGTTGACCGCATCGGATGGGTGCAACTCGACACCCTGCAAATGGTCCGCCGCAGCCAGTACATCGCCCTCTGGAGTAGGCTCGGCCCCTACGATACCGCCGACTTCGACCACCTGACATTCGGCAACGGCACTATCGAAGGCAGCAACGACCGCCGCCTCTTCGAGTACTGGATGCACGCCGCCTGCATCATCCCGCTCTCCCTGTACCGCTTCACCATCCCCACAATGCGCCGGTATGCCACGCCGACGGGAAGCCGCCGGTCGCGGTGGATCACCGCCGCCGAGAATATGCAGTTGCTCGATGAAGTGCTGAAGCATGTGCGCGAAAACGGCTTGGCCCGCTCAGCCGACTTCGAGCGCGCCGACGGCGGGCGCGGCACATGGTGGGACTGGAAGCCCGCCAAAATCGCCCTTGAGCACCTCTACAACACCGGCACACTAACCATCGCCAACCGCGTCAACTTCCAGCGTATCTACGGCATCACCGAGAACGTCCTTCCAGACTGGGTTGACACCACGCCTCCCACTGAGGAAGAGGCGTATCTGACGCTTCTCGACAAGTCCGCCCGCGCGCTCGGAATCTGCTCCCCCATGCAGATTCCAGACTATTTCCACATGAAGCGCACCCCCGCGAAGCCGCTAATCCAGCGCATGCTCGACGAAGGAACATTGCAGATGGTCAACATCGAGCTGCACGACGGCACAGTCGCCGAGCAGCTCGTCCACCGCGCCAACCTCCCCCTTCTTCAGCGCGCAGCCGATGGCGACATCACCCCAAATCACACAACCTTCCTATCCCCCTTCGACAGCCTCTTCTGGGCAAAGGGACGAGACACCCAGTTCTGGGGCTTTCAGCAGATACTCGAGGCATACAAGCCATCGCCACAGCGGATATGGGGCTACTTCTGCCTCCCCATTCTGCATAATGACCGGCTCGTCGGGCGCTTCGACCCCAAGCTCGAACGCCGCGAATCCACCCTACGCCTCAAGGGCCTCTACCTTGAGCCGGACGTCCAGCCTGAAGACGAACTCGTCGCCGACATCGCCGCCGCAATGCGCAGCTTCATGGCATTCCACGACGCCACCAACCTCGTCATCGAACACAGCAAACCACGCACCCTCCGTCGCAAGCTCCTCAAGGCAATGTAGGCGCAATGTAGGGGAAATCCGCTGCGAGCAGCAACCGCCCCTATGCTATAATTTACATACCGCAGGCGCCCAGCCACCCATGCCCTCGCTTGTGGGGAAGTGTCGGAATTGGCAGACGAGCATGACTTAGGATCATGTGCCGAAAGGCGTGGGAGTTCGAGTCTCCCCTTCCCCACCAATCACGAAGAAGGCTTCCTTATGTCAGGAGCGACAAGGATGATTGAGGAATTCGTAAAACTAATCCCCAAATCAATTCTGCATGAGTCAGGGGCGGCGTTCTGGTCAGGCAGACGCGCGTTCAGCGAGCCGTCTGACCTGTACATACTGGGAACTAATCCGGGAGGCTCTGATATAGGCGATATTCCCGTAGACGCGTCGAATGCCGCCTTGACCAGCATAGGCAGGAATATGAACTTTGTTCTCAATGAAGGGCCTTGCGGCTGGTCTTATTACAAAGATAAAAATCGGACCAGTCGCTTTGAGCGAGGAGTGCTGCACCTTTTCAAGAGATTAGAACTCAATCCCAGAGAAGTGCCTGCAAGCGAAGTAGTCTTCCTACGCTCCCCAAACCAAAAGGAGCTTAAGGGAAGATTTGAGCAACTTGCCGAGCAGTGCTGGCCCTTCCATCAAGCCGTCATAGATAGGCTTGGCGTAAAGGTGATCGTGTGCATTGGCAAGCGCGCGGGCGAATTCGTGCGCCGCCGTCTGAAAGCACAAAGTCAAACTGATGAGTTTGTGGAAAAGAACAAGCGTCAATGGGAAAGCCTCTCCCACAGAAACGAGAACGGTATAATCGTCGTAACCCTTACGCATGCAAGTCAGGCATCTTGGACCAGCCCTGCGTCCGACCCAACAACGCTAGTCAAGCGCGCGCTCATACGAACCGATACAAAGCACCGAAAAATGTACATGGAACGTCGGCTCAAGTTTAAGCCCATCCGCATCAAAGGCGAAATGATCTCTGATACCGTCATAAGGGACAGAGAAGACAGAGTTTAACCATCCCAATGGCAAATTACTACTTCGACACAAGCGCTTTCCTCAAGTTTTACATTGAGGAAGTTGGCTCAGACGCAGTCCAAATTCTACTTAGAGACAACGAAAACCATACATTCATCATCTCGGACCTCACCATTTTAGAAGCCCGTTCAGCCATCCGTCGACGAGCGCGAGAAGGCACTGTTTCAGAGGGACGAGCCGCCTATATCATAGAGCAGATTGACGATGACATAGTGTACCGTCTTCTAACGCTGGGTTTAACACCTGCAATGATGATTGAGGCGAAACGGCTTATCGACAAGCACTTGCTTCGCACACTGGATGCGCTACAACTTACGGCATGCCTGATAGCGCATAATGGCGCGTATCCGAAGACGACACTCGTTTGCGCTGATATTCGACTGCTGGATGCGGCGAATCAGGAGGGGCTGGACATTCTCAACCCTCTTATCCCCGTCTGATCTCACCCCACCGCATACCCCGCCGCCTGCGCCCCCGCAATCCTCCCGAACACCGCGCCCGCCATCAGCCCTGAGCCGCCCGGATAGTTATTGTAGAACAGCCCGCCCGTCAGTTCACCCGCCGCGTACAACCCCGGAATCGGCGCGTCCTCCGTGTCTATCACCTGCGCCCGCGCGTTTATCTTCAGCCCGCCGAATGTGAAAGTCAGCCCGCAAGTCACCGCGTATCCCATGTACGGCGGCTCGTCCAGCTCCAGCGCCCAGTTCGACTTCGGCGGTTCGATCCCTTCCGTGTGCTTGCCGTCCAGCGCAGTCGGATTGTACTCGCCCGGCTGCACCGCAGCATTGTACTCCGCTATCGTCTGCGTCATCGCCGCCACATCGATGCCAAGCCCGTCTGCTAGTTCCCCGATAGTATTCGCCTCCACCACCGACGCCTGTGGTATGAAGTATTCGTCGCGCAGCAGGTGCTTCGTCTTCTGGTCGAACAGTTGGAACGCCACCCGCTGCGGCTGCGCCAGTATCTCCTTGCCGTACTTCGCGTATGTATAGTTCCGCAGGTCCGCGCCCTCGTCCACGAACCGCTTGCCCTCCACATTCACGATCAGCCCGAACGGGTACGAATGCTTCTGGAACAGGTCCGCGATATTGCGGTCCCCGAATGGTGGCGCGTTCATGTCCCATGCCACCGCATGACAGCCGCTCCAGTGCCCGTGTGACTGCGCCCCGATGTCCAGCGCCATTTGTATGCCGTCACCGGTGTTGAACTGCGTACCCCGCACCTTCGCTAGCTCCCAGCCCGGCCCCAGGTAGCGCGTCCGCATCTCCGTATTCGACTCGAACCCGCCGCATGCCAGCACCACCGCATTCGTCTCTATCTCGCGGAAGCCCTCCGCATCCCGCACCGTTAAGCCTGTGATGTGCCCTCGGTTGTTTGTGATGAGACTGTGCGCCTTCGTCCCGTACAGCACCGGCACGCCCTTGCGCTCCAGTATCTCGAACTCCTGGTCAGTCAGCCCCTTGCCCGCGCCGACCGCCTCCACGATCAGACCGCCCCAGAAGCGCAGCAAGCCCTCGTGCCTGAACGCCTGCCGACCGTACGCCAGTATCCAGCGTACTCCCTGCTCTTCCATCCACTTCATCGCCGGATACGACTGCGACACCAGCGCCTGCGCTAGCTCCGGATCAGACAGCCCCTCCGTAACCCGCATCAGGTCGTCATAGAACTGCGACTGCGGGTACTTGCCCACATCGATGGACTCGCGCTCCTCCTCGCCAATCCCCGGGATGATGCCCAGAATGTCCTCGATCCCGTCGTATGCGAAGCGGAACAGCCCGCCCGTAAAGAAGGAGTTGCCCCCGCGCAGGTACTCTGGCGCGCGCTCCAGCACCAGCACCGACGCCCCCTCATCCGCCGCCGCCATCGCCGCGCACAGCGCAGCATTACCCGCGCCCGCCACCACTACATCGTATCGTTCATTCGCAGCCATTCGCATACCCCTGAAGTATCGTCATCTTATTCATTGAAAGCGCTAGGTTCTGTTGACATTTGATGCACAAACAGTTTTAGAACTGAACTGTATGTTTATTCTGTCATTCTGAACGAAGCGCAGCGGAGTGAAGAATCTAAAATCGTTGTACATGCGGCAATCTCCGATTTTAGATTTCGAGCGAAGCGAGAAATGACAGAAACAATGTGAGATAAATTCGAAATGTCAACACACCCTAGTGTACGCAAAAGAGCAAGCATAAAGTTCCGCTCACGTTGCGGCGCATTGTATCACTCGCCGCACTTCCATTCCACGCCACCAAGACCCGACCGGGGCCCTTCGATTATTGCCCGAAAACGAAGCCGCCGTTCGTGATGAGCCCGCCGAACCATGCCTGAAACCAACCAATCACCCCACCAACCCACTGACCGACTGATGATAGACTGATTAAGCTGATCGGCTGACAAACTGACCCACCGGCAGACTCACGCTTTCCTTGACACGACACACAGCCCTATGTATAAACTTTTCTAAGAATATTACAACTCGCCAGAGGTTGAGAAACACATGAGACCAGCCCACGCCGCCGCAATCATCCTCGCAATGGCGCTCACGCTCATTGCGTCACTGAACATCTCTCCTACTGCCGCCGCGCAGACGGATTGCGTTCAGCCGCTCACAGCAACGACCACCGAAGGCACTTGGAGTACCGACTGCACCTCCAGTATTCCCGCCCCGCATGGCAGCGGCGACAGGTACGCCCGCTTCTACACATTCACGTTCGACGCCGAGTCCGATGTAACCATCGACCTTAGTTCCGACGAGGACACTTTCCTATACCTGCGCAACGGCATCACCACTGATGGCGATACAGTCGCCGACAATGACGACATTGACACAGCCAATCGCGATTTAAACTCGCGCATAGTCGAGACACTCGCAGCCGGTGACTACACCATAGAAGCCACCACCTACAATGCGGGCAGAACAGGGACGTTTACGCTTGCCTTGAACTCGACGCCCGTGTCGGATACGGATCCACCTGACCCGGATCCCACACCCAACCTCCCCGCGTGCGTCGAATCCCTCCCTGACAACATGACCGTCAACGGCACCTGGATCACCGACTGCACATCCAACATATCCGCCCCGCATGGCAGCGGCGACAGGTACGCCCGCTTCTACACATTCACTTTAATAGAAGCCGCCACTGTAACCGTTACTCTTGAATCACCTGAATCATCAGCGGATACATACCTATACTTGCGCGAAGGCTCGGAGAGAGACGGGACGGAAATACTGTGTGAGAACGATGACTACTCCACGCCGGTCAATGGCACGCTTTGCAGCAACATCGACTTCGACCTCAATAGACAATATGATTCGGGCATGTTGGCAAGCCTGGGCGCAGGCACCTACACCATCGAAACCACCACATACGCCGCAGGTACAACCGGCAGCTTCACCCTCACCGTCACCGCCGTGCCGGTATCAGACACCACCACACCTGAGCCACCGGACCCACCACCACCCGATCCAACACCTGGCGACCCCACATCTCCGATTCCCGCAGGCTGCACACTGCAGAACTTCAGCGGCACATCAGTCGATGACAGTTGGACAAGCGACTGCGTCTCCAGCAACCGAACAGAGAACGGCACGCATTACGCAAAGTTCTTCAGCTTCTCCGTCAGCAGAAGCGCAACATACGACCTCACCCTCGAATCACGCACCGACACATACTTGATTCTGCTCGACGACGGCAACATCATCGCTGAGGACGACGACGACGATGACGGCGTCTTCGACCTCCGCTCAAGAAGCTCCGGCATCAGGATAGCGCTCGAACCCGGCAACTACATCGTCGAAGCGACCACATTCGCCGGCACGGCAACGGGCGACTTCACCCTGACCATCATCCGCCCCGAACTGGCAGCGCTCCACGCGCTCTACAACGCCACCGACGGCGCGAACTGGATAAACAGCGGCAACTGGCTCTCTGACGCCGCTCTATCCGACTGGCACGGCATCAAGACCGACGACGAAGGCCGCATAACCGAAATCTACCTCATTGGCAACAACCTGAGTGGCGAGATTCCCGCCGCCCTCGGAAAACTCAGCCACCTCGAAGGCCTGTACCTCGCCAGAAACGAGCTTTCCGGCTCCATCCCGCCAGAACTAGGCGACCTGTACAATCTTGAAGTACTAATGCTCTTCGACAACGACCTGACCGGCGCCATACCCCACCAGCTCGGCAATCTCGATAGCCTGGAAGTGATGCACCTCAGCCGCAACCAACTAAGCGGGGACATCCCCACAGAACTCGGCGATCTCGAAAACCTGCGCAGGCTCCACCTCACCGTCAACGACCTGAGCGGCAGCATACCTTTAGAACTGGGCAACCTCACCAACCTCCAGCAACTCTCAATCGCCGCAAACAATCTCACCGGCTTCATTCCGTCAGAAATTGCAGACCTCACAGAATTGACGCACATCTACCTCTGGGGCAACGACCTGTTCGCAAGCTCGTTCATCAGCAACCTTGACAATCTCACCAATCTGCAGTGGCTCGACATCGGCGGCAACTGGCTGGATGGCGCAGACGTGCTGCCCAAGATCAGCAGTCTCACCAAGCTAACCGGCCTCGGCTTGCACGACAGCGGCCTCACCGACGACGACCTGCAGGACTACATGGCCGACCTGCGAGCACTCGACCTCGAGTTCCTCAACATCAGCGGCAACGACCTGTCCGACCCACAGACACTGGTTGGCTTGTCCCGCATCACCACAATCCAGCGTCTCGCAATCAACGACAACGACTTCAGCGGCCAACTGCCGAGCACCATGACGAGGCTCACCCTCATGCGCCTCTTCTACTTCCACGACAACGACGGCCTCTGCGCACCCGCAGACGACGACTTCCAGGACTGGCTCGTCGGCATCCGAGATGTCCGCGGCGACACCTGCACCAGCAGCAGCCCCGCTCAGGCGCCCGCGCCTGCATCCAGTCAGTCCGACCAGTTCGCGGCGCTGCTATCCACATCCGCCGCCGCTCTCTACGCATCCGACGAATCATTCCCGCCGCCGCACAGCCTGAGTCTATTCGCCTCCCGGCCGTCCTCCGGCGACTAACACTTTTCTAAGTCGAGAACACATTCCCCCTCTCCCTCTGGGAGAGGGCTGGGGTGAGGGCATATAATTACAGACCGACTAACTGAAATGCTGACTGACCGATAGGACAACAGATGACCACACACGCCCGACACTCCCACGGACACGCAGAACACGCCCACACTGAGCACACAGAAGCCATCCACTCGGGACATACCGAAAGGCGACACGCAGGCGGTCACAGCCACCGCCACTACGGCGAAGCCATGCTCAACGTCGAAGACGCCCTTGAGCGCATCCTGCGCCACTTCCATCCATTGGAAACTGAGCAGACACCCCTGCTTGACGCAATCGGGCAGGTGCTCGCCCAGGACGCCCTTGCAAATCATGACATCCCGCCCCTCGACAACTCCGCCATGGACGGCTACGCTCTGCAGGCAGCCGATGTCCACGGCGCATCCGCCGACACCCCCGTAACACTCAGCGTCTCAGGCGCAATCGCCGCAGGCGAGCTTCCCACCGTCGCAGTAACCCCCGGGCACGCAGTCCGCATCATGACAGGCGCGCCCGTCCCCGATGGCGCAGACGCCGTAGTTCCCTTCGAAGACACAGACGAGATGCAGCGCCGCGCCGACGGCACACCCCTCAGCGAAATCGCCATCCGCTATCAGGTTTCAGTGGGAGACGACATCCGCCCAGCAGGTCAGGACGTCCGCAAAGGCGAATGCGTCCTGCAAGCAGGCACAATGCTGCGCCCCTCAGAAATCGGCGTACTCGCATCCCTCGGCTACGACTCCGTCAGCGTCTTCCGCCGGCCCGTAGTCGCCATCCTCGCCACCGGCAACGAACTCCTCGAACCCGGCGACCCCTATCAGCCCGGCATGATATACAACAGCAACACATACAGCATCGCAGCCAGCGTACTGCGCTACGGCGGCGTACCCAAGCTCATTGGCATCGCCCGTGACAACCTCGACTCCATGAACGCCAGCCTGCGCGACGGACTAGACTCCGACATGCTCGTAACATCCGCAGGCGTCTCCAAAGGCGACTACGACATGGTCAAGGACGTCCTTACTCAGCACGGCGAAATAGACTTCTGGTCCGTGCGAATGCGCCCCGCCAAGCCCCTCGCATTCGGCATCCTCGATGCAGGCGAAGGCAGAAAAGTGCCGCTTCTCGGGCTGCCCGGCAACCCAGTCAGCGCGCTCGTCGCATTCGAGCAGTTCGGCAGAGCCGCAATCCGTCGCATGCTCGGCAAGCCCGACGCCCCCAAGCCCACCATAACCGCCATTCTGGACGAGCCTATTTACAACACCGATAGCCGCAGGGTATTCGCCCGCGCTATAATACGCCGCGAAAACGGCATCTATCGAGCATCCCTCACCGGCAGCCAGAGCTCCAACCTGCTCACATCCATGGCGCGCGCCAACGGTCTCGCAATCTGCCCCGAAGACCTCCCCGTCAAGCAAGCCGGCGAAACCGTCCAGGTGCAGATGCTCGACTGGACAGAGGAAACCTTCTGACCCGCCGTTCGCACCGGGCAAGTCAAAGCGCCCACCGAAACACCCGGTTACGCCTCCTTTGGATGGCGCAAATGGGTGGCGCAATGTCCCTTTCCCCTTGATGGGGGAAGGTTAGGATGGGGGTGAGAATTGCCAACCCCACGCGAATTGAAACGCTACTTGCCCGCCTCGGCATATTGACGAACACCCACAAAATAGTCTATACACCCAATGCAAATAACTACTCGATTGGACGGAGGAAAACCTTGACCAGCGAAGACCACACACAGCAGAACGATGAGACCGAAAGCTACCGGGAGTTCGTCATATCCGAAGAGCAGGCAGCGCGCATCGGCGCAGCATTGCCCCTCATGATAGCTGGCCGCCTCGGCTACATGGATCGTCAGGCGCTCGAAGAAGAGCCAACCCCCGACTCCGACATCCAGCCCTACATCGACCTCATCGTCGCCGGCAGCAGCCACGACGCAGACTACCTGCTTCCCGACACGCCCCTCAAAGAAGCCCTCTTCCGTCTCATACTCGCCAACGGCAACCAGCCCATGACAGCCGACCAGATAAGCGAGACCCTCACCCAGCGCTGGGCAATGTCCGCATACCCCCGCAACCTAACCCCACACGTCATCAACCGCATCCTAGAAAACAGCGGCAACTACTGCATCATCCCACTCCCCGACCCCGACGAAGAAGAGGCGTAGCCATCACTCACGAAGTACTGCCCCTATCCTATAAGGAATGACGAAAGTGAAGAGATTCTTAGGGCACTTAGTGTCGGTGGCAGAGGCGGTTTTCACCTCGTTATACATAATGTTATTGGTACTGATATTATTCCTGCTCATAGTTATCGCGTCTCTTGCATTAGGACTAGACGATTCGTTGCCCCTAAATCGAGCGAGCGATGCCGCAGGCATCATCTTAGGAGCCGCGACGGTCACCGCACTTGTAGCGGCAGGCGTTTTCGCCATTTTCAAACTAAGGTTGTTCAGGGCATTTGAACCCAACATAACCGTCTCACAAGAAATCTCACATAGTCCTATGAGTGACAGTTATGTTCACATCTCTGTAATTGCGAATCTTTATAACAGTTCCAAAGTGCAAATAGGAGTTCACGAGGGATTTTTTCGCTTGCAGCAAGTTTCACCATTATCAGATGAAGAAGTCGAAGAACTATATGCTGAAGTGTTCACCGACCGAGAGTATCGAGACGTACAATGGCCCGTTCTTGACGAAGTTCCACGGTCTTGGGGCAATCTTGAGCTAGTCGTAGAACCCGGCGAGTCGCATCATGAGTCAGCAAGTTTTATAATTTCTAACGAAGTAAATTCCGTCCTAGTCCACACTTATTTTTATGACGTGAGACACTCATCCTCATCCCTCACTCCCCAAGGCTGGGGAACATACACGGCGTATAATGTAAATTGAAGATCTAAGATGCTTGAATTGGCGAATTATAAGGAGGGTTGCTATGTCGTCCAAAAATAAACAAATTGCGTGGAAGGTGGGGTTGAAAACAGTGTACCGAAAAGAGGACTTACCCGATCCTAAGAACGCGGCTGCGCCCAGCGTCGCTCCGCCCAAGGTATTTGACTCACGCAAACCCCCCGGCGGCAAAATCCCGCAAGAAACTTAATAGGCAACAACAAAGGGCATTGAAACTATTTCAATGCCCTTCTCAAACCACAATGCTGCATTCGACTCTCCCCCACCACGCCCCCCATCACCCATCCTCCGCCTCATACCGCTCCAGATTCAGCGCAAGCAGCCGCTCCAACACCTGCTCATCCGTCAACTCCGCATCCCACCCGTAAGCCGCCGCATCCAGCCTATCGTGAACATTCACAAGCCAGGTATGCCTCTCATACTCGTTATACAGATTAGGGTGTGTTGACATTTCATTTCAGCCAGATAAGTGTGCCTACAAAGTGTAGGAAACCAAGGTACATCTTCGCTAACTTGTCGAACCGGCTGAAAATATGTCGATAATGCTTCATCTTATTTATGTAACACTCAACCAGGTGACGCTCTCCGTATAGATGCTCATCGTATTGCAGTGGCTCTGTCCTGTTGGAACGAGGCGGTATCACAGGCGTGGCTCCCATCTCAACGATGCGCTCACGCAATCGCTGTGAGTCATATCCGCGGTCCGCTATCACATAGTCGCTCTCAATGCCGTCTATCAGTTCATCAGCCTGAGTGATGTCGTGTGCCTGACCCCCAGTGAGCGTGAATCTCAATGGATTGCCCAGAGCGTCAACACTCACATGCACCTTCGTGCTGAAGCCGCCTCGGCTTCTTCCCAGAGCCTGCGACTGCTGTCCCCCTTTTTATGCGGGGCACCCGCAGCACAGGGATGCGCACGCACTGTCGTGCTGTCTATTATCAGATGCTCCATATCCGGCTCTTTGGAGAAGTACAGATGCATCTTCTCCCAAACACCCTGCTCGCTCCATCTGGCAAAGCGCCTGTACACGCTGTACCACTTGCCGTATTCTGCCGGAAGCATCCTCCACGGAGCGCCTGACCTGCTCATCCACAGAACCCCTTCTATGAATCGTTTGCAGTCCCGCTCAGACTTGACATAGACGTTGGTCTCCTCTTTCAGGAAATCGAGTATCTTTGACCACTGGCCCAGAGTTAGTTTAGATGTTGACATGCTCCAAGTTTAATACAATTGTCAACACACCGTAGTCAGCGTCCGCCGCCGCAAATCCACCCCAAACACCACAGCATTGCCCTCAGAATCAACAGGATTCAGCCAGCCCTCCCGCAGCCTGTTCAATTCCCGCGCCGCCTCCGCAATCGCCTCCCGCTGCTCATCCGTCGGACGCGGAAACGGGAATGTCTCAAAAGTGCTCGTCGGCGTATAGCGCGGTCGCGTTTCAAGCTGCGTCCCCATTCTGAGCGCCCACGCCTCATGTATCCGAGAGTGAAGAACGCCGAATGTGTAGTCCGCCTTTGACGACGATAGGGCAACACATCGCAGTCGACTACCATCGGAATCCCAACTGGCTGAGCTCCCACCTAGCCACCATCGCAGTCAAAACTGGCATCTTCCTGGCCCCGACATCGAAACGAGCAGTGAGCCGGACATTCTTCCTAACGGCTTCACCTCAGGGCGGTTCGCACAGCGACTATGTACCATCTTTGAGCAATGCAATTGGCTGAAATGTGACGTATTGTCCGTAGATACATCGTCTATATTAAAACTTCAATGACTATGAGATTGGAGCAATTAAGACGATTAGGAAATCGTGTCCGTGAGCTAAGGCTGCAGCGAGGATATTCCCAAGAAAAGCTCGCTGAGAATTGCGGATTTGACCGCACGTACATCAGCCTGATTGAGCGCGGACTGCGTAACCCTTCCTATGTCAACCTGGTGAAGTTAGCCAAAGGTCTTGACATTTCAGTTTCAGAACTCACCGCTAGACTTTGAAGAATGGTGTTGGAGCCGATGAACCGCGAGTTGCTGAAAACCGCAGTTGCTGAAATAAAGCAGGAGATGCATTTTGTCATAACTTCTGCATCTTACAAGAAGCGTGGCGCCAAGTGTGCCAGAAAATACAGCAATGGCCTTGAGGCCAAAACAGCGCTTATACGCAGTGAGAGACTGATTCAGCGCATTCACGAAGTTACAAAGAAAAGCATCCATGACGAACTCAAGAGCAGGGGAATTAATCATGTAATACATCCTCCCCTCAGAGCTAATTCCCCCGAAATGAACGTCTGGGGATTACTTAAGAAGAAAAGGCAAGATGTAGTAGTACTGGTAGGAGATACGGAGCCAAAGACAGAAAAAATTCAAGAAGGTCCCTTAAAGGGACAAATGGATAAACTTGGTATTGAGACAACCAGACATTCCATTGTCATTGGTGTCCGAAGTCAACTATCTAGCATTGACAAGAACTTCGATACGCTTATGGAGAGGACGTTCGCCGAAACAATGAACCTCAGGTTCAGGCACCCTCACTTAGTAATGGGAGAAGTATACATGCTGGCTGTAAAGGACTACGACGAGCAGTTAATGAAAGAGAATCAAGTAGGTTGGAACGACGAATATACGAATGTAGAAAGGTTCATATCAATATTTAATTCTATGAGCGGACGAGATGACTATCAGGATGTAAAGAGCTACTACAAATATGAGAGATGCTTATTGCTGCTCGTAGATTTCAGTTCAAACCCTCCTAAAATCTACAGTACGCTTGATGAAATTCGCACAGATGGGATAGTGAGTAGCAACTTTAATGAAGATTTCTCTCGACTTTCCCCAACCAACTTCTCCTACGACCTAGTGGAAGCCTACTTGCGAAGACATAGAATTCACTAACTAGCTTCTGTACTGGAAAGATGCAACTGGCTCTCAGAGTCAGGAACCACTTCAAGAACTTCATGCACCGAGATAGCAAATAATTCACAGATGTATTCTTGTTGAGCCTTCCTGTTGAGGCTAAGTAAAGTTTCTGCTGTCTCGGGAGATATTTCAGGAATGCTGAAACGCTCGATGAAATTCTTTTGGAAACACTGATAGTCTCCCCCTATCTGAAATGAAGTTAACCTAGCATAGTAGTCCATCACCCAAGAGTTTAGGATCTTTTGTAGAACCCTAATATCAATAGGCGAGCGGAACATGTTGCCGCTCTTTTTCAGTGTGACAGAATAGCCATTGCAAAATAGACTGTCCGTCTCATCAAGAATGAAGTTTGGTCCCCGGTTGAAAGTTTTCGTCAGCAGTTTGGGGCCGAGGGCTTCCATACCTTGTGTCCGTCCCCATTCGTAGAATCGATGTGGAATGTTCTTCCCTTTATCCCGCTTCAAGAGAGCGTCTTGGTGTAGTTTTAGGTGTGCGTAAGCGTTGGGGTATTTCCTGCGAAGCTCATCCTCTTCAATCGGCAACCATTTCCTACCGATTTTTCGATACGGTTGAATAACGCGGACTCGATTCCATCTGAGTTCATTTTCGTCAGCAAACTCAGCAATCTTGATGGCAGGCCTCGTGATACTGGATTCAATCCTCTGATCAAATGCGCCATTGATTAGAAAGACAGAATCTTTCAGCGTAGCGAAACCAACATGGATGTCGGCTAGCTTACCGAGGGGAGTTCCTATCGTCTCAATCTGATTGACGTTCCTCAAATGGTGAGGCGGAGCTAGGCGCCATTTTTCTTTCTTCAAGCCGCTGATTTCAATGTGATGGAAATCAGTAGGTTTCAATGTATTGAGTTGTTTCTCCGGCTCTGCGCATCGGTAGAAATGAAGTGTCTCTCGTAGTGCTTTGTCTAAGAATACCAAGCATGTGTAAGCTGAAGATGCAGGGAATATCTTCTTGTGACCAAAGTCAACAATGGTATGCACGCTCTTGTGTTGTTGGAGAAAATCCCTCACACCTATACCTGCTAGAGATGTATAAAGGTTATTCTGGGTGATATAACCTAACGCTCCAGAAGGCGATAGAAAACGGTATCCGGCAATCAAGAATAACATTGCCAGACTAAAGCTGCCTTTTGTGAACTCAGGATATGCTTCTCGGAGTGCCTGACGATAATCGTCGTCGATATTCTGAAGTTTCACATAAGGAGGATTGGTCACAACAATTCCGAAGCCGTCGCATCTAACTCCAAGGGCATTCAGAAGTTTTTCTTTTGAGATCAAGAGAGTGTCCTGCTGAAATAAGAAACTGAAGTCGCCCGGGGGATTGATCGAATTTTCGGCGCAAAATAGTTCAAGCGACAACTTCGTACATTCTATGGCATCACCGTTGACATCTATGCCATAGAGAAATTCATTTATGACAGTCTCCTTATTTACACCGTATTTCTCTGAAAGTAGCGGAACGGCTCGAATCAAGAATCCACCGCTACCACAAGCGGGGTCGATTAGGCGAGGTACATTTGCGTTAGAACGAATTTCAATACATCGCCTTAAGATGTAATCGATAACATAGTTCGGTGTATAGACAGTACCCTCTGTACGTCTACGTCCAGCGTGGATTAAATTTTCAAAGGCAACTTCAACTCCTTTCAGCGAAAATTTTTCCCCAACTGCGATAATCTTAGATTCGAGATCATGTGCAGGTGTACTTTCGGTTATGCGCTGGACATTTTCGCTGACACCAACGATACGGGGGGCAGGGTTGTTCACTCGGAGCCACGTCCGAACAACGGAGGATAGACAAGCTTCCCTGCCGTATTCATTGCTATATTTTCTGACTAAACTGGCGATCCTACGTTTGGCAGCCCTAGAGTTTGTAGCCATTATGGATTCCTATTCGTTACAAATCTGTACTAAGTGTAGATTTAGTCAGCATAGTGGAAAGCCTCGCACTTCATCAATCCGTCTCGCTCACCTCTGATGCCTCGACTCTTCGTATCCTTGGCAATCAGCCCAAAGAGCCAGCAGTCTCGCGCGTAACCTGCTCAACCGCGCGTTGAGGCTCGATCGATTCCAGCGTCATCGTCGGCTCGCCGGGTGCTATCCTGTCCATCATCGTATGCCTCTCAGCTCCTTGCTCCTACGCGCCCCCAGCCCCCACCCTCGCCACCTGCGCCGCCACCATCCGCCGCGTGAACTCCGCCAGCGCCCTCAGCGCCGTCTCCAGCGCACCCTCCCAGTCCGCCCCCAGCGCATCCATCGGCAGCCGCACCTGCGTATTCCCAATCTCCGCTTGCCGCCCCAGCGCCCGCTCCATCGCGCGCCGTGCCCCTCCGATATCCCCGCCATACCGCAGCACCACCCGGTTCCGCTCCCGCATCACAGACTCGATCCCCGCCTCCCTCGCATACAGCCGCAGCCGCGTAACATATAAGAGATTCACCGCCTGCCATGGCAGCGGCCCGAACCTGTCCCGCATCTCATCCTCAATCTCGCTCACCCCCGCCTTGATAGCATCCTCGCCTTCCTCGCCCTGTTCCGCCGTCCCATTCAGCGAAACTTCAGCCTGCGCCGTCCCCAGTGTCACGATCCGCTGGTACATCCGCAGTCGCGCCGGCAAATCCTTGATATACTCCTCCGGTATGCTCGCCGGTATCCCGATATCCAGCGTCGGCTCAACCCGCTCCGCCTCCCTTGTCGCGCTCCCATCAACCGCCCTGCCCCTGCCATTAGGAAGCTCAGAAGCAGTCCCATTCACCATCACCCCCTGATTGCTGACTGCTGACTGCTGACCGCTGACACCCGCTCCCTCCCCTCGCGCCCGCAGCTCCTCCACCGCATTCGACAGCAGCCGCGTGTACAGATCGAACCCCACCGCATGGATATTCCCGCTCTGCTCCGCGCCCAGGATATTCCCCGCCCCGCGTATCTCCAGGTCCTTCATCGCAATCCGGAACCCCGCCCCAAGCTCACTCGCATCCAGCATCGCACGCAGCCGCTTCTCCGCAGGCTCAGTCAGGCTCCCCGACGGTGGCACCAGCAGGTAGCAGTACGCCCGCCGCGCGCTCCGGCCCACGCGCCCCCGTAGCTGGTACAGCTGCGACAGCCCCAGCGTATCCGCCCGGTTGATGATCAGCGTGTTCACATTCGGAATATCCAGCCCCGACTCGATGATAGTCGTGCACACCAGCACATCCAGCTTCCCCTCCGCGAACTCCACCATCACATCCTCAAGCTCGCCCTCGTTCATCTGCCCGTGCCCCACGCCCACGCGCGCCTCAGGCACCAGCCGGCTCAGATGCCGCGCCATGTAATCAATGTTATACACGCGGTTATGCAGAAAATACACCTGCCCCTGACGGTCGATCTCCCTTAGTATCGCCTCCCGTATCAGCGCATCGCTCATCTCCGACACATAAGTCTTGATGGGCAATCGCTCCTCCGGCGGCGTCTCCATCGTGCTCATATCCCGCACGCACGCCAGCGCCATGTGCAGACTGCGCGGAATCGGCGTCGCCGTCAGCGTCAGCACATCCACCTCTGACCGCATACGCTTCAGCCGCTCCTTGTGCGCCACCCCGAACCGCTGCTCCTCGTCCACGATGACCAGCCCAAGCTCCTTGAACCGCACATCCCTCTGTATCAGTCGATGCGTCCCGATGCAGATATCCACCTGCCCGTCCGCAAGCCGGTCCACCACGCTCCGCTGCTCCTGCGGCGTCCGAAATCGGCTCAACACCTCCACCCGCGTGGGAAACGCGCTCAGCCGCTGCGAGAACGTCGCGTAATGCTGCTGCGCCAGCACCGTCGTCGGCACCAGCACCGCCACCTGTTTTCCGTCCATCACCGCCTTGAACGCCGCACGCAGCGCAATCTCCGTCTTCCCGTACCCCACATCGCCGCACACCAGCCGGTCCATCGGCTTCGGCGACTCCATATCAGCCTTCACTTCCTCGATAGTCCTGCGCTGGTCCGGCGTCTCCTCGAACGGGAACGACTCCTCCAGTTCCGACTGCCACTGCGCGTCCGGCACAAACGAATGCCCCTCCGCAAGCTCACGCGCCGCATACAGCGCCAGCAGCTCCGACGCCATCTCCATAGTCGAGCGTTCAGCCCGCGCTTTTGCCCGGCGCCACTCCTGCGTCCCAAGCCGCGTCAGGCTAGGCGGCCTGTCCATCGGCGCGATGTACGGCGCAACCCTGTCCAGATGCTCCAGCGGCACATACAGCTTGTCGTCATTCGCATACTCGATAGCGAGATACTCGCGGTCGTCATCGCCGCCGTTATCACGGGAGACAGCACGGGAGCCGGCGTCAGCCTTCACTCCCCGCACCGTGCCCGCGAACCTGCCGATGCCATGCTCCACATGCACCACATAGTCCCCCGGCGACAATTCCGACAGAAATGCGTCCCGCGCAGCCCGAACCGACCGCCGCCGCGTCCGCCGCTGCTTCGCCACCCCGAATATCTCCACATCGCTGAACACCACCAGCCGCCCGTCCCGGTCTCCACTCCGGCCTCTCCCATTAACCGGCAGCACGAATCCGTCGCTCAGACCCCCCGCCGCCGACTGCATCAGTGTTATGCTCCCCGCATCAGGCACGCCCTCCAGCCGATCCGCCAGCGTCGCGTCAACACCCTCGCCCGCAAATATCTCCGACAGCCGCCGCGAATGACTGCTCACCGCAACCACCGTCGCTCCGTCCTCCTCCGCCAACTCCCACACATCCTCCACAAACCGCTCCAGATTGCCGTAATAATTCCCGGTAGCAAGAAACGGCAGCGCCACATCAACCCCTTCACTATGTCCCCTCTCCCCCTGGGAGGGCGTGACGGTGAGAGCGTCCTCATCCTCCCACGGCGACACCACCGGCGTATCCACATGCACATCCACCCTCTGCGAAAAGCCCTCGAACTGCGCCTCCACCTCTCTCCAGGACATATGCGATGAAGGAAAATTGCGCGGCAGTTCCCCCCGCCCTTCCTTCGTCTCGCGCAGTTGATGCCCACGCTCCTGAATCTCCCAAGCCGCATCCGCTATCTCGTCCGGCTTGTACGCCACCAGCACCGCGCCGCTGTTCACCAAGTAATCCGCAAGCCCGCCCGAATTGAAGAACCCCGCATAAAACCCCTGCTCCTCCACATCCTGCCCCTCCATCAGCAACTCTAGTTCTTGCTGTATGCGTGATTGCACCCTCGGCGTGCAGTTGCCCACATCCACAAACGCGGCCAGCCGCTCCAGCTCCCCGTAAGGCGTCATCGCCGGCAGAATCTCGTGCGCGGGCGTAACCTGCACCGAGTCCACCACATCCCCCGACCGCTGCGTAGCAGGATCGAACAGCCGTATGCTGTCAATCTCATTGCCCCAGAACTCGATCCGCGCAGGCAGATCCGCCCCCACCGGGAATATGTCGATGATCCCCCCGCGCCTGCTCACCACACCCGGCCCGTACACCGCCGACTCGAATCGGTATCCAAGCCTACGCCACATATCCAGCATCTCCCCAAGCTCCACCTGCTCCCCCCGCCGCAGCGTATAACTACCCTCCGCCATCACATTCCGCCCAAGTGTTCGCTGCATCAGCGCCCCCACCGACGCCACCACCATCAACCCATCTCTCTTCCCCCTCGATGGAAGAGGGCTAGAGCCTGCCCTGAGCTTGCCGAAGGGGTGAGGGTAATTACTCTCCTTATCCTCCCCATCCCGTACATCGATGTCAGACACGATGCTTGCCACCGCCGCCAGCACCCGCAGCCTCTGATGCACAGTCTCCACATCCGAATCCAGCCGCTCGAAGGGTAGAATCTCCGACTCCGGAAAATGTAGCAGTCCCTCATCGTCTCCACACCACGCCAGAAGCTGCTCATGCAGCCTCCGCGCATCTTCAGGACGCGGCGCAACCACCAGCGTCGGCGCATCCACATCCCGGCGCAGAGTAGCAAGCGTGAACGCCGCAGCCTTCGCAGGCACCTCCGCCGTCAGCCGCCGCGCGCCGCCGCGCACCCCGTCCCGAAGCCTGCAATATTCCGGCACCCCGTCCATCACCCCGCGCAATATCCCAAGCGTCATAAAATCCCTTCCCTTTTCATCAATGTTGGCTCCCGTTCAACGCACACAGAGGCCTCCCCAACATCCAATAAGTCGGGCAAGCCTCCCCATATTGTATCATCCCCTGGCGCCCAATCTCCTAGCAAGATTTTAATAAATTAGTTAATAAAACGTTAAAACTATATTCAAAAGTCAGCTAGATACTGATATAATGACACCTACCCGATTAAGCCATCATGCTGCAGTCCTGTCGGCCCGTACTCTAATTTCTGGAGGGAAGTTTGATGGAAGCCTATTGTCTCAAGTGTCGCGCATCCCGCGAAGTCAAGAACGCCGAAGAAGTCACCCTCAAGAACGGTCGCCCCGCAACGCGAGGCAATTGCACCGTCTGCGATGCCTCCGTCTTCCGCATTGGCAAGTCCTCCGCATAACCCCCAATCTAGCCTTACATACTTGCAGAGATAAGCAGAGTTCGCGCAATCTCGCCGAACTCTGATATCGTCCCCTGTTGCACTCAGAATCACTCAATCCGGTGATTCCGCCCCCAATTGCGCCCATCCCCACCCTCGATCCTTCCTGTCCACCCCCTGCAATTCCTCCCCACTTCTCCCCGGAGTCTCCTCATTATCGCGTTCCCCAGCCAGGTCACTCCGAATGCAGCGCACGCCCAATCTCTCATACCGAACGAAGCGCTCTATCCTCTTGCCATACCGAACGCGGTGTCCTATCCCCTCTGTCATTTCGCACGCAGCCGTCCGTCCCTGCCATTCCGCCCGCATCCGTTCCCTCCCTGTCATACCGAACGAAACGCCTTCATCCTCTGTCATTCTGAACGCAGCGCAGCGAAGTGAAGAATCTTGTGTGATGGGAAAGTGATACAGTGCGGGAGTTGAGGGGTGCGGCAGGCCGTAAGAATCTTGGTCCAGAGAGACCGTGTTTTAGCAATCGCCGCCGCACCCGAGCTCATCAAAGCCCGAACAGTTGCCAGGGTCAACCAAATCCGCACCTGCAAGATAGGGACACTATGAGCACAGACATCGTAATCGGAATCGACATTAGCGGCAAGTCTCTCGACATTCACATTCTGCCCGAAGACCGAGCGCAGCGGTTCGCAAACGACGCTTCGGGCATAGGTGAATTGGTGGAGCTTGCGAAGGAGATGGAAGCGAGCCTGATAGTGATGGAAGCAACAGGCGGTCTTGAATCTGCGCTTGCCGCAGAGTGCGCGCTTTCGGGGATACCCACTGTGGTGATGAACCCCAGGCAGATAAGGGACTTCGCGCGCTCATTGGGCAGGCTCGCCAAGACGGATGCGATAGACGCCGAAGTGATAGCGCGCTTCGGCTCTGCACTGAGACCTGAGCCGCGCAGGTTGCCGGACGCTCAGGAACAGCATCTTAGAGCGCTTATGACCCGCAGGCGGCAGCTCATAGACATAAGAACCGCAGAATCCAATCGTCTTGCGCGAGCCGCAGCCGCCGTGCGTCAGCGCATCCGAAAGCACATAGACTTCCTCAATCAGGAGATAGAGGACATAGACCGAGAGATAGAGAAGCTCATCAAGGAAAGTCCGCTCTGGCTGGAGAAAGCGCGGCTACTCAGGGAAGTTCCCGGCATAGGATCTGTCTCCTGCTTCACACTTCTGGGTGCGCTGCCTGAGCTGGGCAAGCTCAAAGGAAAGCAGATAGCCGCGCTGGTGGGAGTGGCTCCGCTCAACAGGGACAGTGGAGCATACAGGGGAAGGCGAAGCACTTGGGGAGGGCGAGCGCAAGTGAGGAGTGCGTTGTATATGGCGGCGATGAGCGCAAGAAGGCATAACCCCGTGATAAGAGACTTCTACGAGCGGCTGAGGGCAGCCGGAAAGAGCGGCAAGGTTGCGCTGGTGGCCTGTATGCGAAAGTTGCTGATCATACTCAACGCAATGCTGAGGGATCGAGCATCCTGGGATGCCCAGCGCTCCATAAGCCCCAATACCCATTGATAATCCAAACCTATTTCAACACAGTTGCTAAAAATCGTTGTACAAGCGGCAATCTCCGATCTCCTAAAATGCCCCTTGACAACACAAACAGCCGTACTTATCATGAAAGCCAATTGAAAGGAACATATATTCGCAACAAGCCTGTCGAACGACATCATTGTCAACTGTGAACTGATAACTGAAAGACAGACCTTCATGTGCCTCCCAAACTCCATACAACACAAAATCCACAAGCGCACAGGCAACGGCGACATGATAGCCATCTTCCTCGTGGACACCATGCAGGGACAGCACACAGACGCCAAGTTCAACCACCGCCTCGAAGCTGCAAAGCACCTAATCAAGTACGGCTTCACCAACACCGAATGCGACACCATCTCTGACCGTCATTCCCGTGAAAACGGGAATCCAGAGGGGCAGGGCGGCGACGAAACCCCCGCTCAAAGTCCCCTCTCCCCTGGGGAGAGGGTTAGGGTGAGGGGAACAGAAAACACCCCTTCCTCCTTGATGACGGAAGGCAGGGATGGGGATGAAGTCTCCCCTCCATCGTCAGCCCCCGTAACCCACCTCGACATCCTCAACTACCAGATAGCCCACCTCATACGCCACGAGACCGCCGAGGGTCACACCGTCGTCAACTTCCTCGTGGACATAATGACCGGCAGGGACAGGCCATTCACACCCAGGAAGTTCCGCATCAAACCCGCAGACCGCATGGCAGCCGCAAGAGAACTACTGCGCCGTGGCTTTGGCGACCTCGGTTCAAAGCGCAAGCAGTCAGACACCACCGATGAAGCAAACGCCTACGACACCCTGCACACCGACCTAGCCAAGCGTATGCGCGAGTACAGCGAACGCGGCACCGACACCGTCCGATTCCTGGTCGAAGTGATGTCTGACCCCGACCCTGACCTAGAGTTCACCATCCATCACCGCATGTCCGCGGCTCAGGAGCTTCTGCGCCGAGGCTGGGACACCAACTACGACAACATCGAGCCCAAGCACCTTCAGGACTACTGGCGCGACAAGGACAGCACGCGTCTCTCCATAGGCCAGAAGAAGACCCAAGCCGGTCTCTCAACCACCATCGACGACTACGACAACTACGACGATGTAGATTATGAAGCCATCGCCCAAGAGATAAGAGAACAAGAAGACCGAGACGACAACTCAAAGCCTCTTCGTTTCCAAGAGACCGTCCCATCTTCTCGCCATTCCTCCGAAAGCAGGCATCTAGAAGACCGCCAAGCCGCCAGTCCTTCCACAAAGCTCCCCCTCCCCCAGGGAGACGAGCCTGCCCCCGTCTCAGAGTCCCTTCCCCCTCGACGGGGGAAGGCTAGGATGGGGGTGAAGAGTCCCGCACAAAGCCCGTCCCCGAACAAGACAGCCACCGTCAATGAGCACGACAAAGCCATCATCAAAGAGTTCAAGGAAGCTATGGACAGAGGAGACGAGCGAGCCGCACTCCGTGCAGAGGCAAAGTACCGCCGCATAGACGTAAAACCAGAAAAGAACATCTACGACTACGGCCCCAGCGACCCCGACCCAACCATAGACTACTACTTCGAACCTCTAAGAGGGTGTTTCCAAAGGTTGCCTATGAAGGCGCCAAACGGCGCAACATAAGCTGAATCATCGCTATCTGTATCCAAGCCTCACTGCTGCTCACCAAGCACTCATAGTCCTTGCTTAACCGACGACATCGACCCAACCACGCCAATGTCCGCTCTACGACCCACCTGCGAGGCAATACCGCAAACTCACGTTTGCCACTCGGACGTCTCACTATCTCCAATTCCCAGCCTGTATGCTCCCTTACCCAGTCAACCAATTGGCCTGCATATCCACCATCTGCCCAGATGAGCCTTAGTTCACGGAATCGGCCAGCCAGT
Organism: Dehalococcoidia bacterium; assembly: GCA_965221045.1. GTDB lineage: Bacteria > Chloroflexota > Dehalococcoidia > Lucifugimonadales > JADFKI01 > Bin90. Next base: position 1,705,931 of record OZ244863.1, on the reverse strand, counting down.
TTGTTCAGCAGCAGCCTAGCGCCATCCCTGTCTTGGATGTCCGCAGGATGCACCACCACTCCTAACAGCATTCCCATAGTATCCACGATTATGTGTCGCTTTCGTCCGAACACCTTCTTACCAGCGTCATAGCCACGAGGCCCCCTTTTTCTGTCGTCTTCACCGACTGGCTGTCTATAATGGCTGCCGTGGGCATTGCGCTCCTACCCTCACCTTCACGCACATTCGGTCGCATCGCATCGTGTACTCGTTCCCAGGTCCCATCTTCTGAGAAGCCTCGGAAGTATTTGTACACTGTTTGCCACGGCGGCAGATCGTGCGGTAGCATCCGCCAGGCGCATCCGGTGCGAAGCACATACAAAATGGCGTTGAGTATCTCTCTCAGTTCAACGGTGCGTGGTCTGCCTCCGGGTTTTGCCGCCGGTAGCAACGGCGACAGGAGTTCCCATTGTTCGTCCGTCAGATCGCTTGGGTATGTCTTGCGTTTCATCCGTAGATGTTAGTATATGTCTTATACTTTGGAAACACCCTCTAAGCCCCGAAGAGCAGGCAAAGTTCGACAAAGAAGACAGACGCGAACACGGCTTAACCGAAGAAGAGATCGCAGAATATTCAGGCACGCCCACGTCAGGAGCCAAATCAGACCCGCTCGAGCACCTCACCCAAACCGCCGCTGCCCACAACACCCCCATCCTCCCCAACCCGCTCGCCACCAAGCACAAAAACCCCACCATCCGCAGCCCCTAAAGTCCTCTCTCCCTCTGGGAGAGGCTAAGAGCCTGCCCCGTGAAAACAGGGGGTGTGGGCAAGAATAAAGTCCCTTCACCCAGTGAAAGCGGGGGTTAGGATGGGGGTGATAAATCCCTTCCATCCCGTTCATCGATGTTAACCCCGGTCTGACACCTGTCCGCTGACGGCTGAACGCTGATTGCCGACCGCTGCCACCCGATCTCCAGAACCTATACTACTACCGGTATCCTCGTCCCCGGCGTCGTCATCCGCAGGCTGTATATCGAAGTGTTCGATGTGAAGTACATCGTGCGGTTTTCCTCGCCGCCCCAGCCGCAGTTCGCCGGATACTCTGGCAGCTCTATCACGCCTATCAACTCGCCGCTCGATTCAAACACCCAGCACCCGCCGGGCCCCGTGCAATACACGCGCCCCTCCACATCCACCTTCATCCCGTCCGGTACGCCATTGTTCGCATGCTCCGACGGCATATCCGCGAAGTGCCGCATGCCCACCACATCGCCGTCCGCATTCAGCTCGTATGCCATGATGTACTGGCCCGGCCGAGTATTCGCCACATAAAGCACGCTCTCATACGGCGAGAACGCGATCCCGTTCGGGTACTCGAACGGCACCACCAGCTCCACCTCGCCGTTCGGCCTGATGCGATGCACGCTGTTGAACTGCAAGTCCACATCGGCAGGATCAAGTCGGTCGCGCCCCGGGTTCGTGAAGAACAGGCTGCCGTCCGACTTGAGCACCACATCGTTCGGGCGGTTCAGCCGCTTCCCCTCCGAGCTGTCCGCGATGATCGTGTACGATCCGTCCTCCTCCATCCGCGTCAGACGCCGGTTCACCATCTCGCATATCACCACGCGCCCCTGCGAATCGAAGGTCATGCCGTTGGAGTCCCCGCTGTTCTCCCGAATAATCTCAGGCTCTTCCCCCGGCACCAGCTTGAATATCTGCGCCCGCCGTATGTCCACGAACAGCAGGTACCCGTCAGGATGCCACAGCGGCCCCTCCGTAAATACGAACCCCGTAGCCAGTCGCTCCGCCTCCGCCGATTCAACGATTTCAGAAAGTTTGTCAGACATATCAGCCCCTTATAATTTTCATCCCGTACTTCGGTTAGACCCGCGTGTACTTCACTATGCGTCGCCCCGTGCTGCCCTCGCCCGATGTCGGCTGCACGAAGTAGATATTCCCCTCAGAGTCGCCTGCCGCGCCGTGGCAGCTTCGGTACTTCTCGTCGCCCCAGCGCGCCAGCAGTTCGCCGTCTCCGCTCAGCACACTGAAGTACCCGCCGTTGTGCTCGGCTACATAGCAGTCCCCCTCCGTATCCTCCCATACCACCGCAGGCCCAATCAGCTTCGTCGGCCACTCCGCCAGGAACTTGCCCTCCTGAGTGAACACCTGCACTCGGTCATTCTCGCGGTCCGCGATGAGCAGCCGCCCGTCCGCCGTGATGCAAGCGCCATGCGGCAACATGAACTCACCCGGCCCTCTGCCCGGCTCGCCCCACGACCTTCGCAGCGCCCCCTCCGCCGAGATCCGATGCACCCGCGCGTTCGCGTAGCCGTCCGCCACATAGATGTCCCCCGACGGCGCGACAGCGATGCCCGCCGGCATATTGAACGGTTCTCCCCCATGCGTAACCTGCATATGGCCGCTCGAACCGAAATCGTTCGGGTCCGCGCCCGTATCCGAGCGAACCCCCTTCTCCCCGATGGTCATAAGTAGTTCGCCCTGCGGTGTGTATTTCAGTACCTGCTGGTCGTTGCGGTCCACAATCCAGATGTTGTCCTGGGCGTCCGCATATATCGCATGCGGGAACGAGAACCCCGTCTCGCCCCAGTCATACAAGTAGCCGCCGTCCTTGTCGAACACGATGACTCCGTGCTCGCCCCTGTTGAACGCATACACTCTGTCCTGCGAGTCCACCGTAACCGCCGCCATAGGCGCATTCCAACCCTCCGGCACCTGCGCCCAGCCCTCATTTACCTCGTAAGTATGCCTGCCGCTTCCAACTGTATTTGCCACTGTGGTGCTCCTTATTGAGTGATTCCTGAACGCAGTACGCTTATCACTGTTTCTATCAACCTATTGAAGAAATCCAACTTCAAATTCCCTACTGCCGATACTACCAGCCTTTGATTTGCGGTTCGGAAAACGGAAATAGGACTAGGGCTACTTCACTTGCTGAATGTGCGACCATGCTTCATCTTCCTCTGGTCGGTTCCAGTCCACCGCCAGCGCGGCTTCGCTCATGAGCGTTACATCATGGCTATCGTAACCCTCTTCGTCGTCCAGAATGGTAACCAGCGCGCGCCTCGTTGAAGAGAGGCTGATTGCTTCTAGCAGCCGAACATGGCCATCCTTGTCTATTATCGCTTCTATTGTGTGGCTCATTTGCACACACCATCCATCCTATCCATCCCTGTCCTGAATTTGTCGAAGGGCTATCCTGTTATTTTAACCCTTGTCCGGCCTGCAAGCCTCCATCACTGCCCGCACAGAATCGATGTCAGGACGCGCAGCCACCACACGCACAACGGCTACGTCCAGCCCCTCCGCGATTCGCTCGAACTCCGCCGCCGCGCCTTCCGCATTACCGTAGTAGCCCACCGTGCGCAGCAGTTCAGGCGAGAACGCATCCGCCACTTCATCTGCGCCTGCGCCGCGTCGCCGCATGTCATCCAACCCTGCAAGCTCCTCAGTGAAGCCCATACGCTCGAAGTGAGCGCGATAGCCAAGTTGGCGCTCCCGTTCCGTAGGAATCGTCGCACCCAGAGCATAATTCATCGTCGCCTTGGCGAACGCCCGCCGAGCCACATCTTCGTCGTCGTCAACGCACACCCGGATATACTCCGCGAGCTTGATTTCAGAAGGATCGCGCTCTGCCTTCTCCGCACCCTCATTTACGCGCTCGCGGCTCCAAGTTATCTGCTCGGGACTGCACCAGTTCAGGCACGCCCCGTCCGCAAGCTCACCCGCAAGCCGAAGCATCTGGGGTCCCAGGGAGCCAAGATACACGGGCGTTCTGGGCGGTGGGTCTATTGCGAGACGCGCACCGCGCAGCGTAACCACATCTCCTTGGTAATCCACGCTCTCGCCGGCGACAAGCGGTCGAATCGTGGCGAGGTAATCGCGCATCAGCGCCAGCGTGGACAGGTTCGGCAGTCCCAGTGCCTGCCGAGCGCGAGGACGATACGAACCGCCGGAGCCGATGCCCATGATGAACTTGCCGCCGCTTATGTCGCTCACCGTGCCGCCCGTCATCGCAAACGCCATCGGCGTGCGGTACATCACCGGCGACACCGATATGCCCGTCGTAACTCCGCCGTCCACCACATCGCAGCTAGCCTCCCAGCGACGCAGGCAAAGCTGATATGAGTCTTGGCCAGTGCCCTCGGGCGTCCAGATGCTGGTGTATCCCTGCTGCGCCGCCTCTCGCGCAAGAACCGACTGGTCGTCCCACGACAAGTTGAGCGTCGCATCTAACCCAACGCCGATTTCCATTGTTCTCTTCCTTTCCTCTGACTGACATGCCTAGCGACCAGTTGCTATTGACGCTCCGGTGAGCGGCTAATTGACATAAGATTAACCGCTTGGTAGTATAACGGCAACAATATCACACCATAAGCTAGGAGAGGAGAGACACCAATGGCAGATATAGCGTTAGTGACCACAGCAATTGCCGGGCTCGTAGTTTCGGTAGGGGCTTTGCTCGTATCCATAGGCGTACTTTACCTTGTGATGCGGATAGGCAACGCCATAGACAATCTCACCTCTAGTTCTTAGTTAGCAGACGGATTCCTGATAGTCATACGGGGACGCAGTTGAGCGTCCCCGTATAGTTAATAGCCGAAATTCAGCCGGTTAGCCTCTCGAAGGTAAAGCTACGGTCGCCGCTCCCGGCGTAGTCTTCTTCCCTTCGTGGTCTTCGAGCCAGATGTCGCAATCGACCAGGTTCTCGCCGTTCTCGGTGTACTTCTTTGTGACGACACCCTTGCCGAGCATCGGCGTTCCCGGCACATCCATCCCCCGATACTGCGTCGTCAGTGACTTCAGCATGCCCTGTTCCCCAATCCAGTCGGTCATGACCTGCCCCAGCCACGCACCCTTCAGCGCGCCGTGCAGTATGACATCCGGCAGCCCGTTGCCCTTTGCGTAGTTCAGGTCGTAGTGAATCTGGTAGTAGTCCCCCGACGCTCCTGCATACTTCACAAGTTGCTGCGTCGTCGGGTCCTTCCGCAGTGTAGGAACCTCCGTCCCTTCCTGAACATCCTCAAAATATACCTGATTGCCCATTATTATGCTCCTTGCAGACAAGTTTCATTCTATGACCGGATACTGACTTACTGACCAACCAATTCACCGACAAATCCCTACGGATCGTAGCTGATGCCCGTGGTGCGCTGAAGCGCGACGGTTTGCCCGAACTGGTTCGCATACTTAGTTTCTCGCACGCTGAACAGCATATTGCCCAGTCTGCCCGGACGCTCGAACAAGTCTGCGAGCATAGTCGTGACCGTAATGCGGTCGCCGGGGCGCACGGGATGGAAGTACTCCCACTGACTGCCGCCATCGAGATTGGCGGAGTATGGACTCTTGTAAGCGGGCGGGGCATTTGAGATGAGCGAGCGCATGAAAGTCGGCGGTGCGATTATGCCACCGTACCGCGTCTGGCGCGCCACCTCGTCGTCGTTGAATAGCGGGTTCGCGTCTCCGATAGCCTGTGCGAACTTAATGATTGCGCCCTTCTCCACCTCATGCGTGATTGCCTCAGACTCCACGCCGATGGCATCGCGCATCTGCTGTGATATGACCGACTCCTGTGTCATGCAACATACTCCTGAAAGTGTGTCTGTGATTTGGCAAAAGTGTAAGTCGCACCCGTCTAAGTGTCAAGGAACAGCTAGACACACACCCAGTCGGGCAGGATTAACAGGAGGATGCAGTTGTGGTATAACTGACACACTAGCTAACTGACGACTCACTACTTGCTACTATTCAATAACAAGGAGATACACCATGACTTCAAATGGTAAAGTCGCCATCGTTACCGGCGGAGGTTCAGGCATAGGAAGGCATAGCGCGCTCGCACTACTGCGCGAGGGCTACTCGGTCGCCATCGGCGGCAGGCGTATATCTGCGCTTGAAGAGACCATCGCCGAAGCAGGCGATGGAGGCGAACGCATGCTTGCCGTCGTCACCGATGTAACCGACGCGGAATCCATCCGCAACCTGTTCGCGCAGACCAAAGAGAGGTTCGGCAGACTTGATGTGCTGTTCAACAACGCAGGCATCGGCTCGCCGCGCATGCCAATGGAGGACATTCCACTGGAAGCCTGGCAGGCGGTCGTGAACACCAACCTCACCGGCACCTTCGTCTGTACCCAGGAAGCCATCAAGATTATGAAGAGCCAGGACCCGATGGGCGGGCGCATCATCAACAACGGGTCAATCTCCGCATACACACCCCGTCCCGACTCGGTCGCATACACCGCCACCAAGCACTCGATTACGGGCCTGACCAAGTCAACATCGCTCGACGGGCGCAAGTACAACATCGCCTGCGGGCAGATTGACATCGGCAACGCCGCAACACCCATGACCGCGCGAATGAGCGGCGGAGTTCCGCAGGCGAGCGGACTTACCATCGAAGAGCCGACCTACGATGTCAACCACGCCGCGGACGCCGTAGTCTTCATGGCGAACTTGCCTCTCGACACCAATGTGCAGTTCATCACCATCATGGCGACCAAGATGCCCTACGCCGGGCGTGGATAACAGGACTTATTGGACGCTTGGTCAGTGCGGTCAGCAGGTGTTGATCATCCAATTCGTTATTCCTGCGAAAGCAGGAATCCACACGGTTGATGAGATTTGCCAATGTTCATCACCAACGCATGCTGACAACACTGACAGATTAAGAAGGACTTGCTCATATTCAGGAAGCAAATTCCTTCGTGGCCTCCGCCAAGTTCCTGCGATGCAGTGCGCGTAGCCCTGGCACTTGCGACAGCAGCAGCACTGCCAATGTAAGCGCGCCCACGATGACATACGTGGACGTATCAATAATGATGTCCATGTTCCAGTCGAGTGTGGACATCTGCCCTACGAGGTATGCCTCGATTGCGTAGCCCAGAACGAACCCAAGTATGATGCCCACTACACCGGTTATCAGGCTTTCGACAGTAATGAGCATATTCACTTGCCGCTTGCTGAACCCGAGAGTTCGCATCGTGGCAAGTTCGCGGCTACGCTCGGTTACATTGAGAGTAACCGTGTTGAAGACAGCGAAAGCGGCAAGAGACATGCCGAATATGGTCATTATGCCGATGAACTGGTTGGTCAAAGCCATGAGTTCTTCGATACCCTCTCGCACATCCGCGCTTCGCTCCACCGAGAGCACATATGCCCTCAATTCCAGCATCCGCGTAACCTCTTCTTCGTAGTCCGGGCTCTCCAGCGTTATCAGCGCGGATGTGGCGTGGAAGCCCCGCATAAGCGCGGCGGCTTGTGGCAGACTCATATACGCGGACTCGCCCATCGGGAATCGCACAAGCCCCGCCACGGGAAACGCCTGATCCTGACGCTCGGATTCCACCATCATCGTATCCCCTACCTCCAAGCCCAGGTCTCGCGCCAGCGTCTCCGTCAGGAATATGCCGTCCGTGCTCAGTGGCTGCGCACCCGCTACATATTCCGGCCTCAGCAGCGTCGCATCGCCCATAACGGCGGTAACGACCGAGTGCTCGGAATATTCACCATTTATCAGCTTCACGGGTATTTCGGCGATGGGTTCCGCCTTGCGAACCTGGGGCCACGACTGGAATACATCCGTCTTTCTATAATCAATGTCGTGAGTGAACAGCGCCTTGAGGTCGTGCTGCTGTATCTCGTTGAACTGCACGTCGAACGCATTATCCATTGTGTCCAGCATCCCCATCACCGCCGTGACCAGAGCAACCGAAACGGCGATGCCCATGATCGAAGAAAGTGTCCGCCAGCGTCCGCGTGTCATGTTGCGCAGCGCCAGCCTCAGCATGCCGGGCAGGCGCTGCATGGGCACAAACCTTTCCAGCATCATCGACACTCCGCCGGACGCTACGTTTGTCCGCATGGCTTCAGACGGAGTGAGTTGCGCGGCTGCAAGCGCGGGCTGAATGCCCGCTATGACACACGCTGCCAGGCCAATCGCGAAGGCGACGACCAGCACCCAAGTCTGACTGACGACCACTGTGAAAGGTAGGTCCAGTGTTTCGACATAGAGGCTGGTGAATCCGCCAGCCGCAAATGTCCCCCACAGTATCCCCAGCCCGTTGCCGATGAGCGCTATCAGGATGGGAAAGGTCAGGTAGTGGCGAAGTATTTGGATACGGGAGAATCCCTCGGCGCGCATCAATCCTATGATATGCCTTTGGCTCTGCACTATGCGCGTGAGCATCGCGAACGCCACCATCGCGGTTATGCACAGGAAGAGCACTGGCATAGCAATCGCCACCTCCTCGAAGCCGTCTATGTCCGACTTGAGTGTGGCGTAGCTCAGCTGCTCCTCCTTCTCGATGAGATGGTGAGTGCCGAATCTCTCCAAGTAGCCGTCTATCTCCGCCTTGACGGCATCGGTATCCCCGTCAGGCTTGAATCGAACCGTAATCTCATTTATCAGGCCCTCCACGCCGAGCATGTCGTCAACCACGTTCCTGCGAACCATCACGATGGCGAAGTCTCCCGGCGAAGTGATCAGTTCGGCGCCCCCCTTGGACTTCCACAGGTACTCGGGGCTTGTAATTGCGCCGCTGATCTGGAAGTTCCTGTCCTTTCCCTGATATGCCAGAGAAACGGTATCGCCGGGTCTCAAGTCGTAGTAGGTTGTGAACAGGTTGTCCACGAGCGCATGCCGCCCGTCAGACGCTTCGAGGTATTCTCCCTCTCTCACGATGACGCGGTTGATATCCGGCGTCTCCTCGTCGGGAATGCTGATGACCCTAGCGGATAGCGTTTCATCAGGGTCGTCCGGCTGGCGCATGGCTATGTCCGCGACATACCTGCCCTCCGCCGCAACCACGCCATCAATATCAAGGATGCGATCCACAGCCCTAGCAGGTATAGGTGGGGCTACGATGTAGAAGCCATCGGCGAAGTTCAGGTGCTCGTATGCGAAGTCCTCGGAACTTTTCACATTCAGGAATGCCGAGTACATGGTGACGAATATGCCCACGCCCAGTGTTAGCAGGGCAATGATGGAGATGAAGAGGGCACGCGATCGCCATAGGTCGCGGAATGCCTTTCTTAGCAGTGGGTTCACGGCTACCACTCAAGGTCTTCGGGGTGAATCGGATTTTCCACCGCTCTATCCTCGACTATCTCTCCGCTGCGCATTCTTATAACGCGGTCGGCCATACGGCTTATCGCCACGTTGTGAGTCACCAGGAGGATCGTGGCGTTCTCAGATCGATTGATGCGCCTCATCAGGCCCAGAATCATCTTGCCCGTCTCATAGTCGAGATCGCCCGTTGGTTCATCCCCAAGCAGGATCGAAGGACCCTTCGCCAATGCTCTGGCGATGGCTACGCGCTGCTGCTCGCCGCCCGAGAGCTGCGCCGGAAAGTGGCCTATACGGTCGCCAAGACCGACAGAGCGGAGTGCGGGTACGGCGTTGCGCTTGTTTCCCGTCAGTTCTGCGACCATCTCCACATTCTCTCCGGCGGTAAGTGAAGGGACGAGGTTGAAGAACTGAAAAATAAACCCTACTTGCTTGCGCCTGTACATGGTCAGCGAGGCTTCATTCATGTTTGTAACCTCGCTGCCACCTACCCAAATTCGTCCACGAGTTGGGATGTCCAGCCCGCCTATCATATTCAGAAGGGTTGTCTTGCCCGAGCCGCTTGGTCCAAGTAGCACCACGAACTGCCCTTCCTGAATGTCGAGGCTGACATCCCTGAGAGCGTAGACGACTGCATCGCCCACCTCGTATTGCTTCGTCACACCTTCGAGTCGGGCGATTACTCCATCCTGTCTATCCATGTCAGCCCCTGTCAGCGCCGTCGTCTTGCAAGCCGCCTGAGCCGCCGCTTGACCGTTGACCGCCCTCGCAGGTTGTCGGCTACATAGCGCGCCACATCCGGGCTGCCCAGCAGTAGAGGCGCCCGCCACTCTCGCAACTCCTTCATCGTCGTGCTGCCGCTGCTCCATGAAGGCACGAACGACTCCAGCGGCTGCCATCCCATCCCTGTGGGCAATGTTCCCAGCAACTTCTTTCGACCACCCTTCAGAACGATGCCTCCGGCTTCCATCACAAGCAGTGAGCCGCCCGCAGCATCCCATAGGAACGGCGCAGTCGTAATTGTGTACTGCGTAACACCCTTCGCCACCATCGCAAGCTCGTAAGCGATGCTGCCCGTCATACGCAGTTCCCCAAATTTGGCACGCAAACCCTTTCGCACCTTGAACAGTGCACCGAATCCACCCGGCAGTGTAATAAGCCTGTTGCCTTCAGGCGCCTCTGCCGTCAGCGCAACGACAGGGACGCCATCAACCTGCGTACCGCCTCCTCTGTGTGCATGCATCACGATGCCGCCGTTGTAGTTGGGCCACGGCAGGAATACCGCCGACACGACAGGAGCGCCCTGGTAAAGCACGCCAATGGAACTTGCATACAGCGGTAGCCCCGAAAGAAAGTTCCGCGTTCCATCCAGCGGGTCCAGCACCCAGACGAAGTCGGGCGCTGGCTGCTTATCCGCACTTGCGCGCTCTTCGGCATTGTCTTCTTCGCCCAGTATGCCGTGCTCGGGGAAGCGCTTGGCGATTGCCTTTTGCAAATATCTCTGGCATTCGTAGTCCGCGTTGGTAACCGGATCGCTCTGCTTGTCGTCCTTGTATTCGACATTCAGCGCGTGTTCAAAATGTCCACGCAGAATATCGCCTGCTCCTCGCGCAATCTTCACCGCATGCGCCTCAATCTCACGCAGTGTGTCATCGTCGTCCGGCGCCACACCGTTCTGCCTGCCGCCTACGACCGATTTCAAGCCTTTAAGGACGTTTCGCATTAAACCTTGCGCTCTCTTTCTGTCATCAACTCTTTGAAACTCCCCTATAATAGCATTACAATGCGGTCGAAGATTGCAGATTCTGTGCATTACTCCATTCGTTTCATCCATAGCCGACAGGGAGCTTGCCCAAATGACGACTAACCGAGAAGGCTTCGAGATTTACGACGACCGCTTCGCCGCGATGATTCCGGACGATACACAACTGGTCAGACACTTCACGGGCATGGAGTGGGCGGAAGGTCCGGTCTATATCTCGGAAGGCGACTACTTGCTATGGAGCGACATTCCCAACGACCGCATGCTCCGCTACTCGGACGCTGATGGCGTTTCCGTCTTCCGCCAGCCCGCAGGCTTCACCAACGGCCACTACCGCGACCGCGAAGGACGATTGGTGAGCTGCGAGCACGGGAATCGCCGCATCAGCCGCACCGAGCACGACGGCACGGTAATAACGCTCGCCGACAACTACGAGGGCAACAGACTGAACTCTCCCAACGACCTTGTGGTGAAGTCTGACGGCACAATCTGGTTCACCGATCCACCATACGGCATCCTCAGTGACCGCGAGGGACACAAGGCGGACAGCGAATTAGCGGGCTGCTTCGTATTTCGCCTTGAGCCGGACACGGGCGCGCTCGAAGTGGTCGTGGATACGATGGACAGGCCCAACGGCATCGCCTTCTCTCCCGATGAGAGCATTCTCTATGTGGCGGACACCGGCGAACCCGGCAACATCATGGCGTTCGATGTAGAAGACGGCAGGGAGCTCACAAATGAGCGCGAGTTCGCGGTCGTCAGTCCGGGCAAGTCCGACGGCTTCCGCTGCGACACTGATGGCAACATATTCACGAGCTCAGCGGACGGCATCCATGTGTACAGCCCCGCCGCTGAGCTTCTCGGCAAGATACTCGTGCCCGAAGACCGCAACGCCAACTGCTGCTTCGGCGGCCCTGACAAGAACCGCCTCTACATCTGCGCCGACAAGTCTCTCTACTCCATCGTCCTGAACGCCAGAGGCGCACAGACACCATAGACTTGCGGGCAGCACATGGATATGCAGACTGGCAGGCAGAGACCCTTCGCCCTCACGAAAGCGATCCGCCGTGTGCCGCTGAGATACCTTCTGCTGGCAAGCATTCTCATAGTGTCAGCTACTCTTGCACTGAGGTATTCAAACGTGCTGGACAGGCAGCTTATATTCTTCCCTTCAAGGGAGATAACCCAGACTCCGGCAGATATGGGACTGCACTTTGAGGATGTGTCGTTCTCCACGTCGGACGGCACACGGCTGCACGGTTGGTTAGTGCCTGGTCAAGGCGACAACACACTGGTCTGGTTTCACGGCAACGCGGGCAACCTAAGCAACCGCGTGGACAATATACTGCTGCTCAACCGGCGTCTCGGCGTGAATGTGTTCATATTCGACTACCGGGGATACGGACGCAGCGAAGGTAAGCCGTCCGAGCAAGGCATATACGTGGACGGGGATGCCGCGCTGGAGTATCTGCGCTCGCGCGACGATGTTGACATGGAGAAACTGATACTATTCGGGCGTTCACTGGGCTGCGCTGTTGCGGTCGAACTGGCAACCCGCCACACTGCCAAAGCCATTTTACTTGAGTCACCGTTCACATCGGTTGCGGACATGTCGCGCCGCACACACCCTTTGCTTTCACTATTGCTGCCGCCCCGTCTGCTTGTGCAGAGCAGGTTTGACTCACTCTCCAAAATGGGACGCATCGAAAGCCCTGTGATGGTGTTGCATGGCGACAGAGACGACATAGTTCCAATTGAGATGGGGAAGGAACTGTTCAATGCCGCCAACGAACCAAAACGCTTCTACACGATACAAGGCGCGGGACACAACGACACGCATCTCGTAGGTGGCGAGCGATACTTCGCCGCGCTGCGAGAGTTTATAGAAGGCTGAATACCATCCTCTTTATGCTGACCATGAATACTACCTGCAGTTCGTTCGTGGTGAGATTGCCGAACCACCATGTACGAAAGCACTGCTTCCTCGCTGAAAATCGAAAACTTGCTACAATGAAGCAGCCATACCACCTGAACGGAGAACAAACTTGCTTATACTGAAAGCCAGACGAACTATACGCAACAGGATCGCAGTCGTGGAACTATTCGGCTCTATTGGAGGGCAGATAAAGTCCCCGGTCTATGAGCAGATATTCGCGTCCATCGCGCGGGACGACAACATACGCGCCCTCGTGCTGGACATCGACTCGCCGGGCGGCGGTGTGTCGGCGTCTGACTACCTCTACCGCAGCGTGCTGAAGGTCGCTGAGAAGAAGCCGGTCATCGCCAGCATTCGTGGTCTGGGCGCATCCGGCGCGTACTACATCAGCTGCGCCGCCCACAAGATAGTCGCCAGCCATGCCTCTATCGTCGGCTCCATCGGCGTCATATCCGTGCGCCCCGCATTGCAGGAGCTTATGCAGCGTCTGGGTGTCGGCGTCAATGTGAACAAGAGCGGCCTGCTCAAGGACATGGGAGCCTTCTGGCGCGATGCAACGCCCGAAGAGGAAACGAAGATGCAGGCGCTCATCGACGACTCATTCAACACCTTCGTCAGCATAGTCGCGGAGTCGCGCAAGATGGATGAGGAGGATGTGCGGCGCATCGCCACGGGCGAGGTCTATTGGGCGACTAAGGCGCACGAACTCGGGCTGGTGGATGAGCTGGGCGACCTCGACAGGGCGCTCGACATCGCCGCCGAGACTTCGGGCGCACCGCGCAGGCCCGTGTATTTCCGCCCACGCCGCAGCTTACGCCAACTGCTGATGAACCCCGCTGCAGAAGCCCTAACTGAGTCCATCAGCAACGAGGTGGAGCGCCGCCTTTGGTCAGGCTGGCTTCGGTAAATTGACCCAAAAGCCGAGACAAAAGGGATAAAAGGGCCTTTATTTACTTCCCATCTGAAATTTCGTCTGAATTTTGGTCAAATTAATCCTGTGCAGTGTTCTAAACTTTTGCTAGAATCTTATTCACCTGATTTGCATAGCGTCAGGCTCAAGCAGTAGCTGAACCATCAGATTGGAGGTATCAAGTAAACATAGGTGAATAAGAATAGGTCTGGCGCGTTTCGCAAACCTGAAAGCTACTCTTTATCTACGGACCTTACTTCTAATCAGCCCACGGACAACACCGTACAGCCGGTCAAGACACTCGTACCAGAGGACATCACTACGCCCGAAGTGAGTCTGCAACCTACTGCAGAGCAGCAGAATGTTGCGGCAGTTCACCCTGTGGGCGATATCATCGTCGCGCCGGCGGACGCTGTTTCAGTGCCCGTCAAACCTAGACGGTGTGTGCGTCCCCACATCCGTAAGCCCCAAATGCCTCGCGTGAACACCACTCGTATATCGGTGCGCGTACCGCGCGTTCGCCCTATGCGGGTCCACACATTCGACTCGTTCCAGCATCGCAACTACCGCTTCCTCTGGGCATCCACGCTCTTCTTCAGCGGGGCGTTCTGGATGCAGCAGGTCATCATTGGCTGGCTGACCTACGAGTTGACGCAGTCCGCGCTGCTGACAAGCCTTGTGATGGGCTTGGACGCCCTGCCTATCCTGATAGCGGGACCGCTCGGCGGCCTGCTGGTGGACAGGTGGGACAAGCGCAAGCTGCTGACGGGCGTGTTCGCGTATCAGTCCGTGCTCGCTCTGGGGTTCGCCTTACTGGTGCTGCTTGGCACCGTGAACGCGTGGCATGTTTTTGGCTTCGTGTTCCTGATGGGCATTGGATGGGTGATAGCGGACCCGGCGCGCATGTCGCTCATTCCGGCGATAGTGCCGCGCCACAGTCTGGTGAATGCGTTTGCCCTGAACTCGCTGGCGTTCAGCATTACCCGCCTTGCAATTCCCGCTCTTGGCGGCGCACTGCTTGCGTTTGCGGGCGCTGGCGTCGCGCTGCTGCTGCAGGGAGCCCTTGTCGCCCTTGCCTCGGCACTGGCGCTGGGGCTTGGCACCTTTGCAATCACCGGGCAGTCCAAGCTCAACCCGCGCGTTGTCCTGTCGGAAATCCTGGAGGCCGTGCGATACATCAGGGAAACGCCGGTCGTGCTCGGGCTGCTGATGCTCGGGTTCATCCCGAGCGTCCTGGTCTCTCCGTTCCTGCACGGGCTGATTCCGGTGTACGCCGCTGAGGTGTACGAGGTGGGACCCGCAACTCTCGGCTTGCTTATGTCTTCTGTGGGCGCGGGCTTCCTCACGGGAACGCTGGTGCTCGCGTCGCTGGGAGACGTACAGCGCAAGGGCCTGATGATTATGGGGTGCATCGCGCTAATCTGCGTATCGATGGTTGCCCTGGCGCTCAGCCCGACAATCAACATGGCGTATCCGCTGGTTGCCATCGGCAGCATGGGAACGATGGGGTTCTTCTCGATAACGGGCGCGACGATGCAGAGCATCCTGCCCGATGGGATTCGCGGCAGGGTGTCGGGCATTTACATCATGACATTCGGGGCAATGCCGCTGGGCAATCTCACGGCAGGCCTAATCTCGGAGAACATGGGCGCACCTGTCGCAACGCTGGTAGCCTGCGGACTGGTCGTAGTCGCCGCCTCCGTGGTGATGACTCTGTTCCCGTCGATCAGGAGGCTTTAGAGTCGGTCAGTTAGTTGGTAATTAAGTGAATAGTGAGCCCAATTTTATGTGGTTCGACAAGCTCACCACGAACGATTCGGGCTGAGGGAATACTGACTAACTAGCTGACAGATTTCGCCTCCTGCCACAGGGCTTCCTTTTCGTCCATGGACAGCGTGTCGAATGAAACGCCCCGCTCTCTGCTGAGCCGCTCCATGATGGCATAGCGCTGGTAGAAGCGGCGGTTGGTGCCGCGTAGGGACGCCTCGGCATCAATGTTCAGCCAGCGTGCGGCGTTGACCACAGAGAACAGCAGGTCGCCCAGCTCACTTTCGCGTTCATCATCAGTACTCGCCGCTTGAATCTCGGCAAGTTCCTCGGTCACCTTGTCGAGGACGCCTTGGAAGCTGTCCCAGTCGAAGCCGGCGCGTTCGGCGCGCGCCTGCACGGCTTGGGCATACGCCAGCGCAGGCATGTTTTTGGGCACGCCTTCCAGGATTGATCCGCCGCTTGCCGCCTTTTCATCCCGCTTGACGGCGTCCCAGCTGGCGATAGCCTCGTCGGCGCCCGATACCTGCTTGTCGCCGAAAACATGGGGATGGCGGCGCAGAAGCTTTTCCACCAGAGTGCCTAGCACATCCTCTCGGGTGAACTCGCCAGTGTCCTCGCCGAGCTTAAGCTGGAACATGACGTGGAACAGCACATCGCCAAGCTCCTCCACCATCTTGTCGGTATCACCTTCCTCCACCGCTTCCACCAGTTCGTAGCACTCTTCCAGGAACATGCCGGCAAGTGTCTCGCGCGTCTGTTCTTTGTCCCAGGGGCATCCTTCGGGACCGAGCAGGCGCTCGAGAATCTGCTCGACGCCCGTGTATGTGCTTGGATATCCGGTGTCTGTCATTTCGTTCTATCCATCCTGTCCTTGCTTGTTCGCTCTCGTTACCGAAACGCTATCAGATTGGAGGAACGGATGGTAGCATTGGAGAATGAGACGCATTGCAAGAATCATCGCCGCGGTGATATTCGTGGCGCTCGTGCCTGTGCTGCTGATTACCAGCAGCGTGAGGCTCATCATCAACCTGCCGGCGCTGTACAGCTATGGCTTCGACAAGTACGGCATTGCCGAGTACACGCGGATCGATCGCGAAGACCTGATTGCGGCGGGCGCGCAGATACGCAACTATTTCAACAACGACGAGGAAGACCTGATTATTCGTACCTACGTGGGGGGCGTGCTGGTCGAGTCGCTGTACAACGAGCGCGAGATTCACCACATGCGCGATGTGAAGGCGCTGGTGCGCGGCGTCTATCTGGTGCAGATGCTCGCCCTGCTGTACATCGCTGTGTACATTGCCGTGGGTTTCTGGCTGCGGCGCGGCGACTTCTGGCAGACGCTGGGGCGCGATGCGAGCAGGGGCGGTAAGCTGACGCTGGCGCTGGTCGTATTAGTGGGTCTGCTGGCGCTGGTGGGCTTCAACAGGCTGTTCCTGCTGTTCCACCTTGTCAGCTTCAGCAACGACTTCTGGATGTTGGACCCGCGCCGCGACTACCTGATAGCGATGTTCCCGCAAGGGTTCTTCTTCGATGCTACGATGCTGATAGCGTTCTGCACTATCGCGGCGGCGGCTGTGCTCGCCGTGGGGCCGCGCATCGTGCGCATAGTCGCCCGTGGATTTAATAACCCGATTTAACAACCACCCACATGGCGACAACGGCTAGCTAGGCTAGCACAGGCGGCTACACATTGAATCCGTAGTCGCGCTCCACCTTCGCCACGCGCACCTTGTAGCTCTTGTAGTAGGTTTCGCGGCCGCGCTTCTGTATGACGAGATGCTCTGCGAGCTCCTTGAACGCTCGTATCGTCTCATCGCTCTCCCAGTAGGAGACGGCGATACTGAGGTTGTCGTCGCCTGTTGCCTCGACGCCAAGGAAGCCCGGATGCTGCTTCGCAAGCTCCAGGATGGTCTCGGTGTCGTCGTCATAGTCTTCGTGCGCTCCGGTGTGCGTCGATGAGAATATCGCCGCGTAGTACGGGGGCTGCGGTGTATTCGCATGCGCCATTTATGTGTTCCTCCCTGCGTCGTTACCTGCCCGTCAGAATGGTGACCACAGTGTCGAAGATTTCGTCGGCATGTGAGCGCAACTGCTCATCGCTAAGGTCCGCGATTGGATGGGGTGTGAAGATGACCGGGTAGCCGGATGCGCCCCACATCGCCGCCATCGAGTTAGAGGTCTCGATGAAGCTGTCGGTGCAGATTGTAACCGAGGGGATGCCTGCCTTCTCTACGTGAACTCCGTCGTGCACACTGCACGCGCTGCAGGACCCTCAATCGCCTACGCCGACAATTACATAGTCGCACTCCTGCGCCATTTCCGCGACCACAGCGGGGTCGGCGGGCTTTGATGCCGACGGCTTGGCGTGGTACTTGATGCTGGCGATGCCGAACCGCTGGTCAAGCAGGTCGGTGAGCTGCTCAAGGTACTCCTTGGCGTTGACCTTGCTGTCGTCAATGACGCCTACGCGCTTGTTGTTCAGGTCTGCCAAGCGCGGCGCACCCTCGAACTCCGGCACCATCGGCAGCGTCGTGGGGTCAACTAGCACATAGCGTTGTCTCGTCTCTACGACCATTTTAGTCCTCCTGATTCACATGCGAAATCGTTCGCAAGGGAAGTCTGTAGATTAAACACTCATTGCACAGGCGCAGGCACCACCGGCGCCACCACCGCAGCAGCCTCCTGCTCCCGCGACGGCGCTGGTCTGACCGCTGCTGTCGGATGAGAAAGCGGCGAATAAGGAGAAGACGCGGCGCGACTCGCTGCCGCAGTCGGGGCAGGATGCAGGATCGTTCATCTGGCTCATGGAGCGGCGCTTGTCGAAGCGATTGGAGCAGGTAACGCAGGTGTATTCGTAGATGGGCATGGGCAACCTCTCAGATTTGCGATATGTCGATAATTCGGTTCGTAGGTGAGTGAGTTACATGTCAGCTTCGGCTTGCAAGCGCAACCTCGCTGACGAACCGAAATGCTGAACAACTGATAGACTCTCTACGCCACATTCTAGGGTTATCGTTGCGTCAGGTCAACCGAGCGGCGATAATGATTTGGCGGAATTGACGACGATTGAAACAAGTGAAGGACTTCGCATGAGCACAGCCAATACGCAGGCGGCATTGCCTGACAAGATGGGAAGGTTCGGAGAGTTCGGGGGGCGCTTCGTGCCGGAGACACTGATGAGCGCGATCGAGGAGCTTGAGCGCGAGTACGCGGCGGCGCAGAGCGACGAGGCGTTTCAGGCGGAGATGCGCTCGCTGTTGGAGCATTATGTGGGGCGACCGACGCCGCTGTACTATGCGGAGAACCTGAGCGCGGAGCTTGGGGGGGCGCAGATATACATCAAGCGCGAAGACCTGGCGCACACGGGGGCGCACAAGATAAACAATGCGCTGGGGCAGGCGCTGCTGGCGAAGCGGATGGGCAAGAACCGCATCATCGCGGAGACGGGCGCGGGGCAGCACGGAGTCGCCACGGCGACGGTGTGCGCGATGCTCAAGCAGGAGTGTATCGTCTATATGGGCGAGGAGGACATACGCAGGCAGGCGCTGA
Source organism: Dehalococcoidia bacterium (assembly GCA_965221045.1). Classification (GTDB taxonomy): domain Bacteria; phylum Chloroflexota; class Dehalococcoidia; order Lucifugimonadales; family JADFKI01; genus Bin90. Next base: position 1,686,937 of record OZ244863.1, on the reverse strand, counting down.
ACGTGTTTCGCATGCGGCTGCTGGGCGCGGAGGTGCGATCGGTGTCGTCGGGCAGCCGCACGCTGAAGGATGCCATCAACGAGTGCATACGCGACTGGGTTACGAATGTGGAGGATACGCACTACCTGATTGGCAGCGTGGTGGGGCCGCATCCGTACCCGATGATGGTGCGGGATTTTCAGAAGGTGATAGGGGTGGAGGCGCGGGCGCAGCTGCTATCGAGGGTGGGCAGGCTGCCGGACTATGCGGTTGCATGCGTGGGCGGAGGCAGCAACGCGATGGGGCTGTTCTACGAGTTTATCGGGGATGAGAGCGTAAAGCTGGTGGGCGTGGAGGCGGGTGGTGACGGCATTGAGACAGGACGGCATTCGTCAACGCTGACATCGGGCAGGGTGGGGGTGCTGCATGGGAGCATGTCGTACCTGCTTCAGGACGAGAACGGGCAGGTGATGGAGGCGCACAGCATATCGGCGGGGCTTGACTATCCCGGCGTGGGGCCGGAGCATAGCTGGCTGAATGACGCGGGGCGCGCGCAGTATGTGAGCGTGACGGACACTGAGGCGCTGGAAGGCTTCGAGCTGATGTGCCGCGTGGAGGGCATCATTCCTGCGCTGGAACCGGCGCATGCGGCGTACTACATTTCGCAGCTCGCGCCTACGCTGTCGCCGGACAAGATTATCCTGATGGGGCTGAGCGGTCGCGGCGACAAGGATATGGACACGGTGGCGTCGGCGCTGGGTGTGAGCATATAGCGGCAGCAGTCAGACCGGGGCTAACATCGATGCACAGGATGATGGGGAGTTTTTCACCCCCATCCTAACCTTCCGCCGTTAAGGGGGAAGGGACTTTATTCTTGCCCTCATGCCAGAAGTCTTCCAGAGAGAGGACTTTAGGGGCTGTGGATGGTGGGGGTTTTGCGCTTGGCGGCGAGTGGGTTGGGGAGGATGGGGGTGTTGTGGATGGCGGCGGATTGGGCGAGGTGCTTGAGCGGGTCTGATTTGGCTTTTTGCGTGGGTGTGCCTGAGAAAGCTGCGATCTCTTCTTCGGTGAGGCCGTGTTCGCGTCTGTCTTCTTTGTCGAACTTTGCCTGTTCTTCGGGGCTTAGAGGTTCGAAGTAGTAGTCGATTGTTGGGTCGGGGTCGTTGGGGCCGTAATCGTAGATGTTCTTTTCCGGTTTTACGTCTATGCGGCGGTACTTTGCCTCTGCACGGAGTGCTGCCCGCTCGTCGCCTCTGTCCATTGCTTCCTTGAACTCTTTGATGATGGCTTTGTCTTGTTCATTGATGGTGGCTGCCTTGTTCGGGAGTGGGCTTTGTGCGGGGCTATTCACCCCCATCCTAGCCTTCCCCCGTCGAGGGGGAAGGGACTCTGAGGCGGGGGCAGGCTCGTCTCCCTGAGGGAGAGGGAGCTTTGTGGAAGGACTGGCGGCTTGGCAGTCTTCTAGATGCCTGCTTTCGGAGGAATGGCGAGAAGATGGGGCGGTCTCGTGGAAACGAAGAGGCTTTGAGTTGTCGTCTCGGTCTTCTTCTTCTCTGATCTCTTTGGCTATGGCTTCGTAGTCGGTGTCGTCGTAGTTGTCGTAGTCGTCGATGGAGGTTGAGAGCCCGGCCTGTGTCTTCTTCTGGCCTATGGAGAGGCGCGGGGATTCCTTGTCGCGCCAGTAGTCCTGAAGGTGCTTGGGCTTGATGTTGTCGTAGTTGGTGTCCCAGCCTCGGCGCAGAAGTTCCTGTGCCGCTGACATACGGTGGTGGATGGTGAACTCTAGGTCAGGGTCGGGGTCTGACATCACTTCCAAGAGGAAGCGGACGGTATCTGTGCCGCGCTCGCTGTACTCGCGCATTCGCCTGGCGAGGTCTGTGTGCAGGGTATCGTAGGCGTTCGCTTCGTCGGTGGCGTCTGAGGGCTTGCGGCGTGAGCCGAGTTCTCCGAAGCCTCTGCGCAGAAGTTCTCTCGCTGCTGCCATACGGTCTGCAGGCTTGATGCGGAACTTCTTGGGTGTGAATGGCCTGTCCCTGCCGGTCATGATGTCCACGAGGAAGTTGACGATGGTGTGACCTTCGGCAGACTCGTGGCGTATGAGGTGGGCTATCTGGTAGTTGAGGATGTCGAGGTGGGTTACGGGCGCTGACGATGCAAAGGATATTTCACCTCCATCCCAGCCTTCCTCCGTCGAGGGTGAAGGGGTTTTTGTGCCCTCGCCCTGCTCCTCCCCGACTGGATTCCCGCCTGCGCGGGAAAGACGGTCAGAGGTGGTTTCGCAGTCGGTGTCGGTGAAGCCGTACTTGATTAGGTGCTTGGCGGCTTCGAGGCGGTGGTGGAACTTGGCGTCTTTGTGCTGTCCCTGCATGGTGTCCACGAGGAAGTTGGCGATCATGTCGCCATTGCCTGTGCGCTTGCGGATTTTGTGTTGTATGGCGTTTGGGAGGCACATGAGTGTTCGGTCTCGCCTGGCGTCATTCAAAGGTTTCAGATTAAGCTAAGGGCTTGTATGTTCTATTTATTTAGTTTATCATACGTACAAACGTTTGAACTGTCAAGAGCAAGAACCTTAGGGGTGGATAGGAGGAATATTGTCGTGGGATGTTGCAGGGAGGAACTGTTGCCAAGAGCGTGTTGTTAGTCAACAGTGCAATGTCCCATTGAATGTCGGGCAGCTTATAAATCTAGAATTCCTTAAGCAAGTGCACGTTGACAGCGAGTAGTCTGAAGGGTGTATCATCCATTAACTTGGTTCGTGCCCATTACCACGAGGCGATGAAGGACATCGTGTGATTAGTGAGAGGAGATTGTGGTTGGCTACTAGGAATGTATTCTTTTACGAAATACGTCCTACTCGACAGAAGGATGTAGAATGGCGCCTAAATGTTCCTGAACTGGTTGCTGAATTGACTGCACTGACTGATGAACAGCGCATTCGGAAGGTTGATGGGAACACGGGAGATTCCTACGAGTTCGTACATGTTATGCTTGACGGCAGGTATCCATCTATAGCCTACGCCCGGTGTCGCGAACAAGGGTTACCAATGTTAGCGCAGCAGGTAAACCTAGAGCCACTCACAATTGACGAAGACAGGGAACTAGCTGAGTTGACGCACGCAGTATTCTTTGACGGTCACATCATCGGTGGGGAATACAACCACTACGGCCCAAGGCTCACTTCCCTCGCCGGATACCTTGCTGACAAGGTGCCCCAATGCCTTCCGCCAAACGGAAGAGTACATATTGCCAACTTGATCAGCAGGGACTCTATAGACGTTTTGCGGGATGCCAAAGATGTCAAAGCAATCTCGCTTAGAATGGCGCCTCAATTGCTGGATGCGGTTTCGGCTGTGGAACAGATAGGTGCACGCGACGGACTTAGGCAAACTTCTTCAAGATTTGGTGCAGAGAAATTCGGGCTTAGCTGGAGGAACCGTAAAGGCTTAGATAAGGACGAGATTCTCGGACTTGTGAATTGGGCATTGGAGCAGGGTTCTGGTTTGTTGAGTGCAGCCTCGGCCGAAGTTGAGCTTGAAGATGGGACCAGACAACCTGTTAACTTACTGAGAACTCGGATTGGTGCGGAACGCGAGATGGAGTTGATGGGCGCTAATATGAGATCAATAGCTCATGAATCAGCACATAGTGAGATCATGGCAGCATTTTATTCTCTAGAGGACCAAGTCAAAGCGGCATCAAGTTTATATCATTCAGAAGCGTAGAACTAGATGAAGATCGTAACTGATTTCTGGAGCACCTACCAACGCAATCATCGGATTGTAGACTTCATTGTCCTGTTCATAGCATCAATTGCCTTAATCGCTGCTTGGGAGTTTGACTACTTGGGTGGCGAAAAAGCAACGAGAAGCGTGACCCTTTTTGCTACAATCGCTGGATTGTCTGGTACGCTTCTGGGATTCGCCATAACATCCTTAGCTCTATTGATTGGGTTATTCCAGTCCAATGAGTTTGGGCCGCTGCGCAGAAATCAAGACTACGGGTCAATTTTCACCGATTACAAACTTGCAATCGTGTTGCTTGCAGCTACGACCCTGTTTGCCCTCGGAGCAACAATCGCTGCCGCAGCTCGTGTTTACAGCACGATAATCTTAGCTATTGCTATTGGATTAACCGCGTGGAGTTCGGCTACTATGGCACATGCAGGTGAGATTCTGTGGCTGGCCATTAAGACCCATGCAAACGCCGAGCAAGACTTTTAGCAGGATACGGTATCCTCGCCTACACCATGGGGAATACGGTCCTTTATTGAAAAGGCAGGACCAGGCAGAGGCCGTCGCTGTGGAGTTCATGGGGGGTCGTATCGTTGCATCGAGGGCAAGCCGCTACAAGTGCGTTAACCTCGTCTATCTCATTAGAGATCTCGATGCTGTGGTGGTTTCTCAGACGATGAGGGCAGTACAGGAAGATGGTGCGCACCTTTTCTTTTGATTCGGTCTTGTATTCTATCAGCGTCTGCCGAAGGATTTGTCACCGTTTTGAGATCATGTAAAACCTGAGCCGGCATCACGAATGACGTCGATAGATTTGCAGTAGAACTTACAGATACTCTTGTGCTCCTAGCCGAGAATGTCGTCAGACACCTGCCCATGTCTCCTAACTCAGTGCTAAAATGAACGCTGCGGGTATTGACATGCCTGCCCTTTAGCATTTGCCGTTTTATCTTTCAGTAGTGACTCGCCTGACGTCCGCTGGGTTCATCACTATTGGAGATTCAAGAAGAAAAAAGGACAAAATATGCCGTTGGAGAATATCGTTGTTCAGGGGGCGCGGGAGCACAATCTGAAGGATGTGAGCGTAACGATTCCGCGCAATAAGCTGGTGGTGATGACGGGTGTTTCGGGGTCGGGCAAGAGTTCCCTGGCGTTCGATACGATTTATGCGGAGGGGCAGCGGCGGTATGTGGAGTCGCTGTCTTCTTATGCTCGGCAGTTCCTGGGGCGGATGGATAAGCCGGATGTGGATTATATCGAGGGGCTGTCTCCCGCGATTTCCATAGATCAGAAGGGTGTGTCGCATAATCCTCGCTCGACGGTGGGGACGGTTACTGAGATTTACGATTACCTGCGGCTGCTGTTCGCGCGGACGGGGCATCCTCACTGCTATAAGTGCGGGCGTCCGGTGGAGCGGCAGACGGTGCAGCAGATTGTGGATGCGGTGCTGGGGCTGCCTGAAGACAGCCGCATTCAGATTATGGCTCCGATGGTGCGGCGGCGGAAGGGCGAGCACAAGGAGGTGTTCGAGGATGCGCGCAAGTCGGGGTTCGTGCGGGTGCGGGTGAACGGCGAGGTGCATGACCTGTCGGAGTCGTTTGACATGGATAAGCAGAAGTGGCACGACATCGAGGTAGTGGTGGACCGGCTGGTTATCGGGGCGAGCGCGGAGCAGACGCGGGTTGCGGACTCGGTGGAGACGGCGCTGAAGATGGCGAGCGGCACGGTGCTGGTGGATGTTGTGGGCGGCGAGGAGCTGCTGTTTTCGGAGCAGTTCGCGTGCGTTCACTGCAATATCAGCATGGGGGAGCTTGAGCCGCGTACTTTCAGCTTCAACAATCCGCACGGGGCTTGCTCGACCTGCACGGGGCTGGGGTACAAGCTGGAGATTGACGAGGACCTGGTAATTCCGAACAGGAATCTGAGCATCGCGGAGGGCGCGGTGCAGCCGTGGGCGCGGTCGGGCGCGATGAGTCCGTGGTATTACAGCCAGCTTGAGTCGCTGGCGCGGGCGTTTGAGTTTTCGCTGGATGTGCCGGTGAAGGATATGGAGAAGCAGGACCTCGACAGGGTGCTGTATGGCACGAAGCGCAAACGCATCGATGTGCAGCATCACACGCGGCGGGGCAAGACGTATCGCTGGCGGACGGCGTTCGAGGGGGTCATCAACAATCTGGAGCGGCGGTACAAGGATACGGAGTCGGACCATGTGCGCTCGGAGATAGAGCGGTATATGTCGACGAACCCGTGCAGCGCGTGCAAGGGGGAGAAGCTGAGGCCGGAGGCGCGGGCAGTTACGGTGTGCGGCATCAACATTATGGATGTGACGAACAAGTCTATCGCGCAGGCGAGCGCGTGGATTGCGGCGATTGGAGGGGATAGCGGTCAGAGCCTCCACGTCAGCCCTCTACCGGAGGGAGAGGGGATGAATGGAAGCGCTCTCGCTGCTGCAGATGGATTGAATGGGACGGCGAAGGGTGCGAAGGGGCGCAAACGGAAGTCGAAGGCGTCGCGGAATGGGCGGGTGAAGGTTGAGCATCCGAGTGTGCTGAGCGATCGGGAGAAGGCGATTGCGGGGCAGATTCTGAAGGAGATCGAGGCGCGGCTGACCTTTTTGCTGAATGTCGGGCTGGACTACCTGACGCTTTCTCGGACGGCATCGACGCTGAGCGGCGGGGAGGCGCAGCGCATACGGCTGGCGACGCAGATCGGGTCGGGGCTGATGGGGGTGCTGTATGTGTGCGACGAGCCGTCGATTGGGCTGCATCCGGCGGACGACTACCGGCTGATACAGACGCTGAAGGGGCTGCGGGACCTGGGGAATACGGTGCTGATCGTGGAGCACGACGAGGCGATAATGCGGGCGGCGGACTACATCGTTGACCTTGGGCCGGGCGCGGGCGAGCACGGTGGGCACATCGTGGCGACGGGGCCTGTCGAGGACATCATGGCGTCGGCGGAGTCCATCACGGGGCAGTACCTGAGCGGGCGGCGGCAGATTCCGCTGCCTGCTGAGCGGCGTCCGGGGAACGGCGAGCGGCTGGTGATCAGGGGGGCGGCGCAGAACAACCTGAAGGACATAGATGTGGAGATTCCGCTGGGGATGTTGGTGTGCGTGACGGGTGTGTCGGGGTCGGGGAAGAGCACGCTCATCAATGAGATTCTGTACAAGAAGCTGGCGCAGCAGTTTTACCGGGCGCGGGACAGGGCGGGAGCGGTGCGCGACATCGAGGGTGTGGAGCATATCGACAAAGTGGTGGACATCGACCAGTCGCCTATCGGTCGGACGCCGAGGAGCAATCCGGCGACATACACGGATACGTTCACGCCGATACGCGAGCTGTTCTCGACGGCGCCGGAGGCTCGGATGCGCGGGTACAAGCCGGGGCGATTCTCGTTCAATGTGAAGGGCGGGCGCTGCGAGGCTTGCACGGGGGACGGGCATATCAATATCGAGATGCAGTTTTTGCCGGATGTGACGGTGCCGTGCGAGATATGCGAGGGGAAGCGGTATAACCGCGAGGCGCTGGAGATTTACTGGCGGGACGCGAATATCGCGGATGTGCTGGCGATGACGGTCACGGAGGCGCTGGAGGCGTTCGAGAATATCCCGAGGGTGCGGCGGCGGTTGCAGACGCTGCAGGATGTGGGATTGGGGTACATACGGCTGGGGCAGCCGGCTACGCAGTTGAGCGGGGGCGAGGCGCAGCGTGTGAAATTGGCGAAGGAGCTGTCGAAGCGGGCGACGGGGAAGACGCTGTACATTCTGGACGAGCCGACGACAGGGCTGTCGTTCGAGGATTGCGCGCATTTGCTGCGGGTGCTGCATCGGCTGGTGGATGCGGGGAATACGGTGGTGCTTATCGAGCATCACCTGGACATGATAAAGAGCGCGGACTGGCTGATTGACTTGGGTCCGGGCGCGGGTGACAAGGGGGGCGAGCTGATTGCGGAGGGGACGCCGGAGGATGTGGCGCGGATGGCGCACTCGCAGACGGGGCAGTATCTTGTGCGGATGCTGGGCGTGGAGGCGGAGGGTGTGGTGAGCGCGGCGGATTAGGGGTTTTTTAGCCTGAGACGAGCCAGAAGCCGCCGATCATCGCGGCGAGAAGGCCGAAGAGACCGGCTATCATGATGATTGCGAGGCGGTCAACTTTCGCCTCGATGCGATCGAGACGCGCGTCCATGCGTGCCTGGCCGCCTGCGAGATACTGGATGGCGGTTTCAAGGCTTGCTATGCGTTCGGGGTCTGTCTGTGTTGCCAAAATTAACTCTTCTGCAAGGAGCACTGTGTTTTAGGTAGCTTCATTATTACAAAGTACTGAAATATGTTGCTAGGTGTAAAGTCATACTAAACGAAGGGCTGCGTTGATAGCAAGTTGATTATTGTGTACTTCGACGAGCTCAGGGCGAATGGATTATGCAGGTGGTTTGACGCTTTCGGTGGCTGCGATTAGCATGGCTTTATCGCGTTGTAGGGGCTGCTGGGTGTGGAGGCGGAGGGTGTGGTGAGTGCGGCGGATTAGGGGATTAGCGGTCAGCCGTCAGGGGACGGAGCAAACAGGATGGAGGGGATAGGAAATGGAACCAGAGGTTAGGAAAAGGCCGATTCAGATTGTGGTGGAGGATGGTGAACCAGCCGCGGTTATCGTGGGGATTCAGGAGTATGTGGAGATGCTGGAGCGGCTTGAGGACCTGGACGACCTCGAAATGCTGAATGAGATGCGTAGCAAGCCGCTGGAGTTCAGGTCGCTGGAGGACTTCAAGGAATTAGATGCTGATGCCGCGCCATCCTTCACATCGCGTTGGCGCGGCAAGTTCAAAGCGGCAGAGCGCGACGATGCGCGTTACGACGCTCTGGCAAAGAAGTATCTGACATGATGCTAATCGACAACGATGTGCTTATAGACATCGCGCTAGACAGAAGTCCGCACTCTGAGCCGGCGTCGAAACTGCTGGATATTATTGAGTCCGGAGTTGAGCCTGCCTGCATCGCCTGGCACTCCGTATCTAACCTCTATTACATAGTGGCTCCAACTCGTGGCGGAGTTAGCACGCGAGATTTCATCGTCGAACTGACTCGGTTTGTTGGAGTGGCAATGACCGACACTGAAGGTATTCGCTACGCCGCCGCGCTTCCGATGGCGGACTTTGAGGACGCGATGCAGGTGGCTGCCGCGCGCGCATGCGGCGCGCGGTACATCGTAACGAGGAATATCCGGGACTATCAGCACTCGCCAATCCGTGCCGCCAGTCCGCAAGAGGCGCTCGCTGAACTTGTTTGAAGTACATCATCGTACGGTGGTGAGCGCGGCGGATTAGGGGAGGGGGCACCCCCGGCCTAACCTTCGCCCTGGTGGGAAGGTACTCTGTGTGATCCGGTGCTATTGCTGGTCGTCGTCTGACTTTGGAGGGGTTGCGACCTTGCCTTCGTCTATCAATTTCTTTATCTCGGGGTTGTCAGTCATCCAGGCGCTCCACCGGGCATTTGCCTGTTTCTGTCCCTGTTTTTGTCCCTGCTTCCTACCCCGAACAACGAACTTGTTCTCGAAATTGTCAAACAGCAGTCCCATAATTTCTGCACCTTTCCCAACCAGATAGCGGCAACCATCGAATATGACATCAATCAAGAGTATGGTCGTGACTAATGTCCCTTGTCCTATGAACGACATGGTGACGGCGGCGCCAAGGACGCGCTTGCCCATGATATCAGTAGATTCGACATTGTAAACTTCTGTGACGACGAGCAGGAGAAGCCAAGCGACTATCTGTAAGAAGTAGATGCCTAAGTACCACTTACGCCTGGCACGTATTGTAGTAAGCAGGCCCTCTCGTTCATTATTGTCGACTTGAGGCACAATGTTCCTGTTGCTCTGACTATTCGGAATAATGTACTGATATTTTGGCAGAAGAGTCCTGACTTGTCTAGCGGTGTGTGAGCGGCGTCAAGAGTCTGCAATAGTCCCACCAAGATGTGGGAATGGACAGGCGCAGGTGGTTTGACGCTTTGGGTGGCTGCGATTAGCATGGTGGTTCGAGGGGCATCACCCCCATCCTAACCTTCCCCCGTCAAGGGGGAAGGGACTTATGAAGCAAGTGATGATTGTGAGATTTGGGTATGGCTAGGTATCCACATATTGAACGGTATAGGGCGGATCTGGAGCGGATTATCGCGTTTGGCGGCTCTGATAATGAGCTGAATATCCGTCCGGCGTTTCAGAACTGCCTGTCGGCGTACTGCCATGATCACCGCGAGAGGCTGGGGCTGGTGCCTGAGTTGCCGACGTCGCACGGCGTCATACCGGATGGGACGGTGAAGGACTCGCTGCGGATGGCGCGGGGGTACTGGGAGGCTAAGGATACGCGCGACGATCTGGATGCGGAGATTCAGCGCAAGTTTAATCTGGGGTATCCGCGGGACAATATCATCTTCGAGGACTCGCGGGAGGCGGTGCTGATTCAGAACGGGGATGTGGCGATGCGGGTGGATATGCGCCGTGAGGGTGAGCTGCACCGGCTGATACGGCTGTTCCTGGACTATGAGCTGCCGGAGATCGAGGATTTTCGCAGGGCGCAATCGCAGTTCAAGGACGACCTGCCGAGCGTGCTTGCGAGCCTGCGCGAGACGATTGAGGATGCGGAGCGCGATAACGCGGAGTATCAGGATGCCGCCGCTGTCTTCCTTGAGCTTTGCCATCAGAGCATCGGGCCGGATGTGTCGGAATTGGATGTGCGGGAGATGCTGTTGCAGCACATCCTGACGAAGGACATTTTTCTGCGGGTGTTCGCGGAGGACCAGTTCCACAGGGAGAACGACATCGCGCGACGGCTGGATGCGCTAGAGGGGACTTTCTTCACGGGGGACACACGTCGGCAGGCTATCGACCGGCTGCGCGGGTACTACGGCGTAATCGGAAGGACTGCTGACGAGATTGCGGACTACGCGGAGAAGCAGAGCTTCCTGAAGGCGATCTATGAGGATTTTTACAAGGCGTATAATCCCGCTGCCGCCGACAGGCTGGGGGTGGTGTACACGCCGAATGAGGTTGTGGACTTCATCATACGTGGGGCGGACTACCTGCTGCAGCGGCATTTCGGGCGGGGGCTGGCGGACGAGAATGTGCAGATACTGGACCCTGCGACGGGGACGGGGACTTTCATCACGAACCTGATCGAGTATCTGCCGGCGGACAAGCTGGAGCACAAGTACCTGCATGAGATGCACGCGAACGAGGTGGCTATACTGCCGTACTACATCGCCAACCTGAACATCGAGTACACGTACCGGGAGAAGACGGGGCAGTACCTGGAGTTCCCGAACCTTGTGTTCGTGGATACGCTGGACAATACGGACTGGGAGGGGGCGACGGGCGGCGCGGTGCAGCGGCAGGGGGCGTTCGAGCTGGGCGGGCTGTCGTTCGACAACTGGTATCGGATGCAGGGGCAGAACGAGAAGACGATAAGCGTGATACTGGGCAATCCGCCGTATAACGACAAGCAAGGAAATTGGTACGAACTCAACCCTAACCGTAAGTATCCTGAGATTGATGGACGCATCAGGCAAACTTATGTGAAAGAGAGTGTGGCTCAGAGAACGCATCAGTACGATATGTACAAGCGGTTCATCCGCTGGGCGTCCGATAGGCTGGATGATGACGGCATAATCGCCTTCATCACTAATAGAGCGTATATCGATGCCCGACAGGACGATGGCTTCCGCAGAGTTGCGTCGCAAGAGTTCAGCGACATATACATCCTTGATCTGGGTTCTGATGTGCGGCGCAACCCAAAGATTTCAGGTACGACTCACAATGTGTTTGGAATACAGACAGGTGTTGCTATCGGATTTTTCGTGCGTGAAAAAGCAAAGCTCGGCAAGTGTGGCATACACTACGCCAAACGTGAGGACGAGGAGGTTGCAAGGGATAAATTAGCTCATCTGAGTAAGGCAACACTAGATTCTATAGCCTTCGACGAAATCACCCCTGACAGGATGGATAGTTGGCTCGATCAGTCGAGCAGTGACTTTGAACGCCTGCTCCCTCTAGTTGACCGAAAGACAAAACTTGCCAAGACATCGGATGATGAGCGGGCTGTTTTCCGACTGTTCTCGAACGGCATAAATACGAACCGAGACGACTGGCTTTTTGATTTTGACGAGGGGAGCGTGTCTGATAAGGCGTACTTTTTCTGCCAAACCTATCGGAAAGAGATGCAGAGATTTGAGAGTGAAAAGCCTGATGCCAGCGACATCAAGAATTGGGTTGACAAGAGCATCAAGTGGACATCTGAGTTGGAAGTGCATTTCATAAAGGGCGATGCTCTTGACTTTGCAACAGAAAACATTGTCCCAGCCCTGTTCCGACCATTCGTGATAAAACACAGTTATTACGCACCAATTATTACTCACAGAACATATCAGCAGCCGCGTATCTTTCCATACAGAGGCGCAGGCGAGAACAAAGTAATATGCTTCCGTGGACTTGGTAGTAAGAAGCCTTTTCATGTTCTTGCTACGAATAGACTGGTCGAACGCCAAGTCCTCGGCAATATGCAATGCCTGCCGCTGTATCGGTACACGGAGGACGGGGAGCGGGTGAGCAATATCACGGATTGGGGGCTGCGGGGGATCAACGAGCACTATCGCAAAGAGTTCGGGGAGCATTTCGAGGAGGTCGTGGGGGGTGAGCGCATTACGGCGGAGGATGTGTTTGCCTATACCTACGCGGTGCTGCACGATCCGGTGTACCGGCACGACTATGCGGTTGACCTGCTGCGGGAGTTTCCGCGACTGCCGCTGTATCACGACTGGGATGCGTGGGTGAAGATGGGGCGCGAACTGCTGGAGTTGCATATCGGATTCGAGGATGTGGAGCCTTATGCGCTGGAGCGGGTGGATAAGACAGGCTCATCTCAATCACCCCCATCCCAACCTTCCCCCGTCGAGGGGGAAGGGGCAATTGTGGGCGCGTCGAAGGGGGAAGGGGTTATTGCGCCGAGGGTGATGCTGCGGGCGAATGCGGGGGATAAGGAGCGGGGGGAGATTCATATCGACAGCGAGACTGTGCTGAGGGGTGTGCCGGAGTTCGCGTGGGAGTATAAGCTGGGTAATCGGACGGCGATTGAGTGGGTGCTGGACCAGTATAAGGAGAAGAAGCCGCGCGATCCGACTATAAGGGAGTGGTTCAACACATACAGGTTTGCGGACTACAAGGAAGATGTGATTGATCTGCTGCGGCGGGTGTGTACGGTGAGCGTGCGGACGGCGGAGATTGTGGGGGGGATGGCGTACTGGGAAGGGGAGTATCTAGTAGTGTCGGGAGACCGAGATAAGCGTGAGTGGTCGATGATGGGGCTGGCGCGCTGGTTCAATGAGCCGGACAATCCGGACGACGATCCAGAGTATCAGGAGTGGCTGTTATCGCTGCCTGATATTCGGGAACAGGAGAACTAAGGCTTGGTAGGAGATATAGTGCTGACGCCCTTTCCATTCACGGATATGAGCCAATCAAAAATCCGGCCCGCGCTAGTTTTGGCAGATGTAGGAAACGCAAGAGAGCCGGATTGGGTGGTGTGCGAAATAACCACCAGCCCCCTGGCTCGTGTCAGGGGAATAGCAATTGGCGCGAACGATTTGCAAGCCGGTAGTTTGCGCGCGGGCAGCAAGGCGCGAACCGACCGGCTGGTTACGCTGGACGAAAGGGTGTTCCTGCGTACAATTGGGCGGCTGACCAACGGCAAGCAAGCTGAAATCGCTGCGGCGGTGCGTGGGCTGTTCTAGGCGAAGCGCTCCGGTGCGAAGCCGTCGAGTGGGATGGTGGTGTTGCCGGTGGTTATGAGGTCGGCGGTGGCTTTGCCGATGGCGGGAGATAGTAGGATGCCTTTTTTGCCTGCGCCGGTGGCTAGGTAGGCGTTTTGCCAGCCGGGGGCTGCGCCTACGATGGGGAGCCAGTCGGGTGTGAGGGGGCGGAGGCAGGCGGTGTGCTTTGCTATCTCGGCGTCGGCGAGGAAGGGCATGAGGGTGGTTGCGCCTTTCATGAGGGTTTGGCGAGCGGAGTCGCTGGGCTGGCGGTCGAAGCCTTTGCGCTCTTCGGTTGCGCCTACCCAGAGGAGTCCGTCGGCGCGGATGTGGAGGTTGGCTCCGCCGCCACTGAGGTCGAGTGGGGGCATTGCTTCGTTGATGCGCAGGCGCAGTATCTCGCCTTTGTATGGCTCGACGGGGATGTCTGTGCCGAGCCATTCCTCGGTGTGGTGGGCGCTCCAGGGACCGGAAGCTATTACTACGGCGTCGCAGGCGAGTTCGCCGTCTTCGAGGGTTACGCCTGTTACGCGGTCGCCATCTGTCTGCAGGGCGACGGCTTTGCCTTGCCGTATCTGTGCGCCGTTGCGCTCGGCGGCGCGGGCTAGGGCGAGGGTGTATTCGTAGCCGCTGAGGATTGCGTTGCCGTGCGCGTAGATGCCGCGCTGGGCTGCGGGGTTGAGGCGCGGCTCCAATTCGCGGAGGTCGGATGCGTCGAGCCAGTGGGCGTTGAATCCGTCGGCTGCGTCGAAGATGTCGTGGGTTTCCTGCATGGCGGGGATGTCGGAGTCGTCGAAGGCTACGGTGACGAATGCGATGGTCTTGTGGTGGTACTCGACGCCGGACTCGTCTTCAAGGGTTTGGGCGAGGTCGGCGTGCATGCTGAAAGACGCTGCGGCGAGGTCGCTGAGGGGGCCGGGTATGCCGGCGCCTTGCAGTGGGTTGAGTCCGCCGGCGTTGTAGCCGGATGCCTGAGTTGCGATGCCTTCGCTCTCGATGATGGTGGAGCTGACGCCTGCTTTTGCGAGGTAGTATGCGGTGGCGCAGCCCATCGCGCCGCCGCCGATGATTGCTACGTGGGATGTGGTTGTCATTGTAGTTTCTCCTAAGGGACTTATATGGATAGACAGGATGGTGGAATTTTATCACCCCATCCTAACCTTCCCCCATCAAGAGGAAGGGACTTTTTGCCCTCACCCTAGCCCTCTCCCAGAGGGAGAGGGGACTTATCGGTAGGATGCTTGGGTTGGCGGGTTGCCAGAATGCAGGCGAGCGCCAGGATGTAGGATAGCACGCCGAAGAGGTATATGGTGCGGTATCCGCCGGTGATGCGGTAGAGGAGGGCGCCGAGTGTGGGGCCGAGGCCGAGCGCGCCGGTCTGAAAGGGTCCCATGAGTCCGGTGATTGAGCCGAACGAGGACCTGCCGAAGTACTGGGCGATCATCATGTGGCCGAGGATGTTCAAGCCGCCTGCGAGGGAGCCGTAGAGGATGACGACGACGAGGCTGAGGCGACCTTCGGGGACGATGACGAAGAGGGAGACGGCGCATCCGGAGATGGCGAGGGTGATGAGGGCGAGACGGCGTGGCGAGAAGATGTCGGAGAGCCATCCCCAGAAGGGGTTGCCGAGTGAGCCGAGCAGGGAGCTGAGGCTGAGCGCGCCCGCGGCGATTGCGGGGGATATGCCGACGTCGCGGAGGTATGGGACTATCTGGAAGTTGATGGTGCCGGACATAAGGATGACGAGGGCTTCGGCGATGATGATGAGCCAGAATGCGGATGTGCGGGCTGCCTGGCCGGCGGTCCAGTCGGAATTTTCGGATGCCGGAGATTGAGCAGGCCGGTCGTTGTCGCTGTCCGATGGCGAGGGGTCGGATGTGGGGGCGCTGCGCTTGCGCGATGCGGCTGCGCCGTCGGGCTGCAAGCCTATGTCGGCGGGGCTGCGGCGCATTACGAGAAACAGGGGTATGACTATCAGCAGGGATATTATGCCCTGTACTTGAAACGCGGTGCGCCAACTGGCGGCCAATGCTATGAGCGAGAATATCTGAATGTTGATCGCGCCGCCGAATGGACGCGCCATAGCGGATATGCCGAGCGCGAGGTTGCGGCGGCGGTTGAAGAAATTCACGGCTGCGGTGCGGGGTACGACTCCGACGAGCATGGGGCTTGCGATGGTGCGGGCGACGATGTAGGCGGCGTAGAAGTGCCAGACTGCCTGCATGCCGGCGATTGCGAAGAAGCACAGTCCTGCGATGAAGGCTGCGATGGGCATGAGTCCGCGGGGGCCGTAGCGGTCTGCGAGCGTGCCGACGAAGGGCGTGATGAGGCCGGATGCCCATGTGCCGGCGGTTACGGCGTAGGCGATGGTGCTGCGGTCCCATCCCATGTCTTCGAAGATGAAGTTCTGCACGCCGCCGAGGACGAGTTGCGTCGAGCCGGTGGCGGCGTAGGTGCCGACTGCGGACATGGCGAGGATTAGCCAGCCGTAGTAGAAGGGTGTGCGCGGTCGCCAGTCGGCGATGGACTTGAGGAGGGTCAATGTGCGGGAGGGATGGTGGTCATGGGGTGTGGGGGGAGGCGAGGTAGTTTTCGAGATGCTGTATCAGAGGTGGTATGTGGAGGGTGGCAGCATCCCATATTAGCGCCTCGCTGATGTGAAAGTATCGGTGAACAATTACGATTCTTATGCCCACAATGTCGCTCCAAGGAACATCCGGCAGCGAAGATTGAATTTCGTCAGGAACATTGTTCGCTGCATCTCCGATGACGGCGAGGTTAAACAGCACTGCATCGAAAGTTCGTCTATCCTCAATAAGCTCCTCGTATGTCATACCTTGACTGTAACCGACGATTCGATATGCTGCCTCAAGCATGTCTCGAAAGCGCTGCTGCCATGTTCTGTCACTCGGCATACACCGCATCCTCAAGCCAGCTCTGCCGATTCCATTTCTTCAGGGCGTCCGGCATTCCCAGAACGACAGGTCTGCCAAACAGCTGACACAAGTGTTTTTCCAGACGCACAAAGCCGAAAAGCCCGACATGGGCATCCGGGTCGAATTCGACGATAATTTCTAAATCTTCGGAAGGGCCAAGTTCGTCTCTAGCTGCCGAACCAATGATACCAATGGAAGTGACGCCGAACTTCCGAAGCTCTCTGTGATGCCCGGATAACGTGGTTAAGATTTCATCGCGTCTCATGAAGACACCTCCTTTGAATTGCCTGCGCCTCTTACAGCTCCACCTCTTCCGTCCTTACGGTCTGACATATACGACATCCTTCGTATAGTCGTTCGACTGTTTGAAGCGAGAGTCCCTGTGCCCCCCAATCATTTCCAGCAAGATGTCGCATCCAAAGAGGGCTGCAATGTCCTGTTCTAATCCGACAAAATCCCACCCGGGCTTCGCCTCCGGCTTGTACTCAACTGCGACGCCTATCTTTATGTCGGGATGGTAGCCGCAGCAGTTTCCGCACTCGCATTTGCAGTTCGCCGAGTTGTTTTCTTCGTAGGGGAAGACGCCGATTTTCTTGACGCCGTACTTGTCGGAGAGGGACTGCCGGTGTTCGGAGAGGATTTGCAGGGCTTTGTCTTGCTGCATGGGTGTGCGCTCCTTGCTGATTGCCTGTCTTATTATAGGCTAATCGTCTGAAGCTCGTCGGTGAAGAGGATGCCGCCGTCGTAGATTTCTCGGACATCGCCGATGCCCTTTTCCATGGGGCCGTGTTGGGACAGGTGGGGGCCGATGTGGACGAGTGCGAGGCGCTTTACGCCGGCTGTCTGCGCCATTCGCGCCGCGCCGAGCGTGCCACACTGACCGGGGGCTTCGCCGTCGGCGTCCATGATCTCCTGGTCGTCCCAGCACATGCAGAGCATGAGGTCGGCGTCTTTCGCAAGCTCGGTGACGGAGTCGCAGGGCTGAGTGTCGCCGGTGAAGACGACGCTGCCGGCGGGGGTGTCGAAGCGGTAGGCGAGGGAGTCAAGGAAGGGCTGGACATGCTCGGCGGGGGCTGCGGTGACCTGCCAATCGCTGCCGGAGAAGACGGGGCCGGGGCCTACATCGGTTGCGAGCACGTGCGGGGGCTTGCGTGGTAGGTCGCCGCCTCGGTTCTGGTGGATGCGCTGGCTGAGAGGGTGGCCGACACGCGCCTTCCAGTCGTGGGCGAAGATGCCCTCGCTCTCGTCGAGGATACCGTGCGTGATGCGCTCGGTGAGCGTGGGGCCGAAGACTTGCAGGGTGTTCTCCTTGCCAGTGCTCTGGTCCCAGCGGCAGAGGAGGAAGCAGGGGTAGTCTATGTCGTGGTCGAAGTGGTGGTGCGTGAAGAAGAGGTAGTCGATGTCAGTGGGCCAGAGTCCTGCCTTGACGAGCTTGTGCGTGGCGGCGGGGCCGCAGTCCACCATCATCTGCTCGTCGCCGATTTCGAGGGCGAACGCGGAGCCGAAGCGGGTTGGCGTGGGTGTGGGCGTGCCTGCGCCGAGGACGTGGATTGTGGTTGGCTTGGTGGTCATGGGTTTGATGTCCTTTGGTGGTTTTTCTTGCTCTGTTGTATATAGGGATATTGGAGGGAGTTTAGCATAGTGGGGGTTGTCGGAGAGTATCTGAATAAGGTGTCAAACCTGGATTGGAATTAGAGGAAAAAGCTAACATGGCTGGACAATTACTTGACAGAAGTGTGCCCATGCCCCAAATTATGACTAGAGTTATGACTAGGGTCTCGATATGGCTGGAGGTAGAATATGCAAACTATTTCAAAGAGCAAGCTGAAGACTCACATGCTTCGTGTATTCCGTGAAATAGAAGAGAGCGGCGAGGAATTAATCGTGACGGATCGAAACCGCCCGGTGCTTCGCATCCAGCCTATCGCATCCAAAAGGAGCGTGGAGGATGTGTTCGACTCTTTCCAGGGTCAATTGGTCTTCCATGAGGACGTGAACGCTCCCACTATTAACGAATGGCCGGAGGTATGATGATCGTTCTTGATACTTCGGCACTGCTGTTTTGGACCTTGCATAGGGAAAGGCTGTCTCAACCGGCGGCGGCGGCGATTGCAGACGCTGACCGCATTGCAGTCAGCGCCATGTCCATCTGGGAAATCGGTGTAAAGGCTGGAAGGGGCAATCTCGAAATTCCGTTCCCTATACGGGAGTTTGCGGACAGGCTGGAGCGAGTGGCCCGCGTTGAAGTAGTTCCTGTGGACCTAGCTATCTGGCTAGAAAACCTTGAACTCGATTGGAAGCATCGCGATCCGTCAGATCGAACCATCGTAGCGACTGCGAGACTATTCGATTGCCCGCTGGTGACTTCGGATGCAACTATAAGGACGTTCTACACGAAGGCTGTCTGGTGAACTGCGCCATAGGACAGTCAGGGGGACAATCAGGGCGCGTGCATTCAACGAAAGACGTCGATCCAATTTGTCCTTCGACACGCTCAGGACGAACGGGAATCTTCCAATTCTGCGCACTTTTGCAGGAATGCTGTTGGGCGGGCGATTGACTGACTTAACGGATTACGATGTGATAACATTTCTTGGTGCAATTCACATTATCGGTATATGTGGAAAAGTGTTGTTGGAACTTGATGGAGATTTGTCATCCGGGTGATTTCCTGCTTCAGCAGGAATGATGATTACGAAGGTATAGGGGAACAATGAACACTACGGAATTTCTGATGATTTCAACGGCTATCGTGCCTGACAGGCTGGCGATGATTTTCGAGGACAGCCGCATCAGCTACGAGGAGCTTCAGGCACGGGTGAACCGGCTGGCTAATGCGCTGGCGGAGCTGGGTGTGGGCGCGGGTGACCGCGTTGCGATGCTTCAGGTGAACTGCAATCAGTATATCGAGGCGTACTTCGCTACGGCGAAGCTGGATGCGGTGTTCGTGCCTATCAACTTCCGCACTCGCGTGGATGAGTTGACGCACATGCTGAAGGATGCAGGGCCGAAGGCGATATTCGCGGGCGGGCGGTATCTGAGCCTTGTTCAGGAGTGTGCTAAGAGCGTTGATGTGCTTCAGAACTTCATTGCGCTAGAGGGTGAGGCAGAGGGCTGGCATTCATACGATGCGCTGCTTGAGAACGCAGATGACTTCGAGCGATTCCCAGAGGGCGATGGCGACGACCTGACGATGATCCTGTTCACATCGGGGACGACGAGCTTCCCGAAGGGCGTGATGCTGACGCATGACAGCTTTTCGTCATACATCCTGAGCACAGTTACACCTGCGGACCCGGACGAAGAGGACACGAACATACTGACCGTGCCGCTTTATCACATCGCGGGGGTGCAGTCGGTGATGGCGGCGATTTTCGGCGGTCGGACGCTGTTGATACAGCGGCAATTCGAGGCGAAGCAGTGGATGGAGCTTGTTGAGCAAGAGCAAGCCACTCGCGCGATGATGGTTCCGACGATGCTGAAGATGCTGATGGACCATCCGGAATTTCATCAGCACAACCTGACCAGCCTGCAGGTCATCACATACGGCGCTGCGCCGATGCCTCTGCCTGTGATACGGCAGGCTATCACAGAGTTCCCCGGCGCTTACTTCATCAACGCATTCGGGCAGACGGAGACGGCTGCGACTATTACGATGCTGCCACCTGAGGACCATGTGCTGGAGGGGGACGAAGAGGAGATCGAGCGCAAGCTGAAGCATCTGGGCTCGATAGGCAAGCCGCTGGATGATGTCGAGGTACGGATATTCAACGGGGAAGGCGAGCTTGCGGCGCTGGGCGAGACGGGCGAGATTGCGGCACGCGGCGCACGGCTGATGAAGGGGTACTGGAACCAGGAAGAGGCGACGACGGAGACGATACGCGGCGGGTGGCTGTTCACCGGCGACCTGGGGTATCAGGATGAGGACGGGTATATCTACCTTGCGGGTCGCGCGCGGGACTTCATCAAGCGCGGCGGCGAGATGGTGTCGCCGGAAGAGGTGGAGCAGGTGCTGCAATCGCACGAGGCGATTGAGGAAGCGGCGATTATCGGTGTGCCGGACCTGGACTGGGGTGAGCGTGTGCGCGCGATTGTTGTGCTGAAGGATGGCGGTGAAGCGAGCGAAGAGGCCATCTCGGAATACTGCCGGCAGCGACTGGCGAGTTTCAAAAAGCCGGAGTCGGTGGTGTTCTGCAAAGAGTTGCCGCGCAATCCGATGGGGAAGGTGTTGAAGCGGCTGCTGAAGGAAGAGTATAGCTATCCGGTGGTTGTGGGGTAGGTTTGAGAGGAATTCTTGGGCGTTTTCAGGGTACCAGTAGAGATAGGAGACCTAGACGGCACCCGCTTCGAGAGAATTGAAGCGCTGGTGGATATGGGCGCGTCCTATACCATGCTGCCTGCGTCCATATTACATGGATTGGGAATTGCTCCTTACAGAACCCTTTCCTTCACGTTGGCTGACGGCAGCGCGAAGGAGTATGAACTGGGACAAGCAATGGTCAGGATAAACGGAGACTCCGCCCCGACCATTGTGGTGTTCGGCGAGGAAGACATGCGTGTTCCACTGCTAGGCGCATATGCCCTCGAGGGATTGGCACTCAAAGTCAATCCACTCGATGGACGGCTTGAGACTATAGTCGGCTATCGGTAACCGTGACTCGAATTTGATTTGACAAGTAGTCATTATATTACTGCTGATTCAGACCGTCGCGCCGAGGTGTCTAAGCCTCTATTACATCGAAGCCGGTATAGGGGCGGAGGACTTCGGGGACGACTATTGAGCCGTCGGCTTGCTGGTAGTTTTCGAGGATTGCGATGATGACGCGGGGGAGCGCTAGGCCGGAGCCGTTGAGGGTGTGAACGAAGCGCGGTCTTGCGCCATTCTCCGGGCGGTAGCGGATGGAGGCGCGGCGTGCCTGAAAGTCGGTGCATGTGGAGCATGAGCTGACTTCGAGCCACTCGTCGCAGCCGGGCGCCCACATCTCGATGTCGTAGGTTCTGGCGGATTGGAAGCCGATATCGCCGGCGCAGAGTTCCAGCAGGCGGTAGCGTATGCCGAGTCGGGCGCATATCGTCTCTGCTTCGCTGAGCAGGCTTTGCAGCGCCTCGGCGGAATCCTGTGGCTCGACGAAGCGGTACATCTCGACCTTCTCGAACTGGTGGACGCGTTTTATGCCGCGCGTGTCGCGTCCGGCTGCTGCCTTCTCACGGCGGAAGCAAGGCGTGTGGGCGACATATTTCAGAGGCAGTGTGTCCGGCTGCAATATCTCGTCACGGTGCATGTTGGTTATCGCCATCTCAGCGGTGGGCAGCAGCCAGAGGTCGTCCTCGTCGTCGCGATACATGGTGTCGGCGAACTTGGGCAGGTTGCTGTTGGCAATGGCGGACTCGGTGGTTGCGATGTTGGGCAGGTAGAGCTCCTCGTAGCCGTGCTCGCCGGTGTGTGTGTCGAGCATCCAGTCTATGAGCGCGCGCTGGAGTCGAGCGCCCTTGCCCTTGAGTACGAAGAAGCGGGAGCCTGCGATTTTCGCGCCGCGCTGGAAGTCTATGATGCCGAGATTTTCGCCGAGTTCCCAGTGGGGCAGAGGTTCGAAGTCGAAGTGCGGGGCTTCGCCCTTGATGTACTTGACCACGTTGGCGCTTTCGTCTGCGCCGGGCGGCACGTCGTCGAGGGGGATGTTTGGGATGCTGAGGAGCAGGGCGTTGACCTCGGATTCGAGGGCGCGGATGGTTTCTTCGAGGGTCCTGATGCGGGCGCTGACCTGCCGCATTTCATCTATCAGCTCCTGAGGGCGCTCGCGCGTTTGTCCAATCTGGCGGCTGACCTCGTTGCGGCGCGCGCGCAGTTCGTCGGCTTCGACGATTGCCGTGCGGCGGTCTGCGTCTAGCTCGGCGATGCGGTCGAGGGGCGCGTCTTCGTTGCGGCGGCGCATTGCCTCGCGCACTTCGTCGGGTCTGTTTCGTATGAGCTGAATGTTAATCAATGGACACCTCGGAGATTTTTGTCCAAGTAAGTATAACGAATAAACGGGTGAACTGACACGGATATACAGGGTGGACAGGATAGGAATGATGATCCGGATTGTGTTGTTTCGCGGTAATTCAGGGCTTATCATGCGGGTCTAGCCGAGAAGGTAGGAGGGTGCCGTGACAGAGAAGCATGTGGAGATTAGCGAGTACGCGGATGAGCTTATCAGCGTGCCGCGCGCGCGGGTGATGTTGGAGTTGGCGCAGGTGGAATCGGGGGTTACGCTGACGCATGAGGGGCGGATGCTGGTGAGCTGCCGCATTACGAGCGAGGGGATGGCGGCGAGCGGATTCATGGCGAAGGCGTTGGGCGTGAATATACCGGCGCTTGGGGAGACGGTGGAGGCGCGGGTTACGACGGCGGTGCTGTTTCGGGCGTTGAGTATCGCGGGGCTGGACTTTGCGAACGATGCGTCGTTTGTGCTGCTGGAGCGGATGCTGGAGGAGGCGGAGATGCAGAGGGGTGGGGGCGGGGGGGTCTAGGGTGATGGCGGGGATCATAGTGGTGGCGGTTTCGTTTGCTTGTGGCTGATTGCGTCTATTCGTTCCACTGAATCCAGCTTTTTGGCGATTTCACGGGTTTGCCTGGGTAATCAGTCATTAGGTCGTACAAGTCGTCGTAATCGTCATCTTGTATCTGGGTTGTCGGTCTGTTCTGTGTAGTTCCACTATTGCCCCACCGCATCAAACCATCCAAGATTGCCTTTGGTACATGCTTCACAGGGTTAACGTCCACCTGCTTAAGGTAAGCACTGGATTCAAAGCCCGTCCTCACGTTCACACCTTCCCTCTGAAGCATCTTACCGAATCTGTCAATTGCATACTGCTCAAGTTCTGGGTTATCTTCGAAATCCGGCGCGTAGAGCATCGCAGAGGTATCTTCGTAGATAGGCACCACATCAGACCCGCCAAAATCTGCATACAGGACTACTCGCGGTCGTGGATTGATAAGATAACTGAATAGATGGGGTTTAGTAG
This sequence comes from Dehalococcoidia bacterium, assembly GCA_965221045.1. Taxonomy (GTDB): domain Bacteria; phylum Chloroflexota; class Dehalococcoidia; order Lucifugimonadales; family JADFKI01; genus Bin90. The sequence continues at coordinate 1,663,487 of OZ244863.1, read as the reverse complement.
GGTTATGTTGAACAAAACCCAACTCGGTCAGAATAATCGCGTTTGCAAAAACCATGCGCTGAGTATTTGGGTACATCTGAACTGGTCTGTTAGTTCCCCACTTAGGCTTGTACACTTGATACCACGGACTAAATCGTGGCGTTGGACTTTGGCGCCTCGCCACCTTCTGTACAGCATCATCAATTACGCGCATCCGCCTCTGAAGAGCTTCATGGCGCAATGCCAGTTCTTCTTCCACCCGCCGCTTTTCGTTCTTGCAGGAAGCACACCGAACTTTAGGAACGTTGATTACCTCGTCAGCAATCAGTCCTATGTGAAGACCACCCAATGAGTCCCAAGACACTTTCTTGATAAAGACTGGGTATTCGGCTTCTATGTACCGCGCTCGTGTTGATTCTTCGGGCGCGTGGGTGTTGACTACTTCCAAAATAAGCGCCTTATCGTCTGGCATCTGAATAACCAAGTCAGACCTGGTGTTGGGCACAAGTATGTGCTCTTTGAATATCTGGGCATCCGGTTCTGCGGCATTCCTTGCTACTGGATTTTCACAACCAGAGGCTCCAAGGTAATCCAACCCAGCCGAAAACCCCGCACATTTTACGCCGACCTTATACTCTGTACCTTTGTCTCGATGGCGGTTGAAGTTCTCGAAAATAATGTCTTGGGCAAATCTGTGTAGAGCATTGTCAGGGTCGGGGCTTGGCTCGCAGACGACTTGGGACTTATGAGCATAGTGCCATGCATTTACGTTTCCGCGTCGCGCCACCATTTCACCATCGCAATCCCCACATTGGAACGGTTTCGGCGCATCTAAGTTGCTTATATTTTGCCTTCTACCCTCTGCATCGAGAGCGTAGGAGTAAAGCACGCTACTCATAAGTCCTACCCATCAGCCACAAGCAGACGGAACCGTGGTGGCAACTCTTCACCGTTTTCTTCGTAGATTTCGATGAATGCCGCTGCGACGCTCTGAAGTGTCGCTATCGTCTCTTCAGGGGTGTCTCCCCACGCGCGACAACCGGGGAGCGCGGGTATTTCGGCCATGTACTGGTCCGGTTCAGTCGAAAGTTCGGGATTGTATAGGATGCAGTCCAAGCGATAGCCTTTCATGGGACATACCTTCTTGTTGAATCATAACATTATGCGGCGTCTGACTGGGTTCTGTGGACATTTCCCATTTGTCCTCTGTCATTCCGAGAGAGGCGGGTAATCTGAAGTCTGTGAATGGCGTATGTGCAGGGAGTTTAGATTCCTCACTGTGTTCGGAATGACAGAAAAAGAGAGCCGTTCAGAATGACAGGAAAGGGACGCTGCGTTCAGAATGACATTATGAGCATGCGCTCCGTTCAGAATTACAGAATAAACCTGCCTTTCAGGTCCAAAACGCTCTGTGCATCAAATGTCAACAGAGGCTAGGGCGAGTTAGGGTTGTGCATAATGGCGGTGTTCGGCTTATAATATGTGCTTGATGAATTACTGTTAAGGAGAGTTCCAAAATGCCTGAAGCCCTTGCCTTCTTCCGCGGACAAGTCGTTCCTCTATCGGAGGCGAAGGTGAGCGTTACGACCCACGCCCTCCATTATGGCACGGCTGTTTTCGAGGGCATACGGGGTAACTGGAACGCGGACCACGAGAAGCTGTATGTGTTCCGAATGCGGGAGCACTATGAGCGACTCATTCAGGGCTGCCGCATTATGATGCTGGACATCCCCTACGATGTGGACGACCTGTGCGCGATTACGCTGGACCTGCTGCAACGCTGCGGATACAAGGAGGACCTGTACATCCGGCCTCTTGCGTACAAGAGCGAGGAGCGGGTGGCGAACCTGAAGCTGCAAGACCTTGGGAGCGACTTCACTCTGATTGTTGTGCCGTTCGGGGCGTATATCGAGGTGGAGGGAGCGATACGCTGCTGTACATCGTCGTGGAGGCGCGTGGATGACACTATCATTCCGCCGCGCGTGAAGATTTCGGGTCACTATGTGAACAGCATCCTCGCTAAGACGGAGGCGACGCTGGCCGGGTTCGATGAGGCGATTATGCTGACGCAGGATGGTAATGTGTCAGAGGGCAGCGGCGAGAACCTGTTCCTCGTGTCCAACGGGGTTCTCTATACGCCGCTGGTTGGGGACAACAACCTGACGGGCATTACGCGGGACTCGGCTATTCGCATCGCTACGGACGAACTGGGGCTGAACATCGTGGAGCGGCAGATTCGGCGCAGCGAGCTTTACCTTGCAGACGAGATATTCCTGACGGGCACGGCGGCGCATGTTACGCCGGTGGGCGAACTGGATGTGCGACCAATCGGCGAGGGCGGCGTGGGTCCCATCACGCAGAAGATTAACGAGATGTACTTGGACATCATCGCGGGCAACAATCCGAAGTACATGGATTGGTGCGCTGCGGTTCCGATGGAGTAGTCCCGACTGCCGTTGATGTTCACATTCGCAGCCGATTACTTCATCATGGTGTTCGTCGCAAGCTTGGGCGTGATGCAGACGGCGGCGTCCATCGGCGGGCTGCGCGGGCTGCTGGTATTCAAGAACCCTCTTGTTGCGCGTCTGCTTGGGATTGCCATCGCCATCGCAGCCATCGCCTGGTTCTTCGTGGTGGCTGAGCGCAACATCAACGACTACGAGGGCGGGCTTGACTCCAATCAACAGGGGCTGCTGTTCTTTCTCGCCGTCGCCGCGAGCGGTGTATTTACCTGCGTTTTTACATCGCTGTTGAATTGGCGAATCGTGGATTTCCGCCTACGCGGGAATGACGGGAAGTGTCGGGGAAATGGCGAGGAGCGTGCGCCAGACGCTGGGCTTGGAGCGATGCGGTACAGCAACTGGTTTCAGGCGCTGGCGCACAACTATCGTTACTGGTTCAGCGAGGCAAGATGCTGGCGGACGCAGATAAAGCGCTATTTCTTTGGATAAACGCCTTAGTCGGACACGCGCCGGTCGTTGACGTCGCGATGGGCTGGGTCGCCAGCGACTACCTGGTGCCCGTGTGCATGGGGCTGACGCTGGTCTCGCTGTGGTTCATCGGCAGGGACGCGCCGGAGCGGATGCGCTACCAGATCGGGATGTTCACGGCGCTGACGGCGATGGCGCTGTCCAGCCTCGTTGTCTTCATTAGCAATGCGATATTCTTCAGGCTGCGACCGTTCGACGGGCTGGACGGCGTGAGCTTGCTGTTCTACCAGCCGACGGACTCGTCGTTTCCGTCGAACAGCGCTGCGGTGGCGTTTGCAATTGCTGCGGGCGTGTGGTGCGTCAACAGGCGTATTGGCACTGCGCTGTTCGTGGCGGCGGCGGTGTACGGCTTTTCGCGGGTGTTTGTGGGTGTGCATTACCCTGCGGACATCATAGGAGGCGCCGTCATCGCGCTGGTGGTGACCGCGTTGACGCTGCGGCTGCGGGATCTGATGATGCCGGTGCTGGTGGCGGTGATCAAGGCGGCGCGGTTGTTTGCGATTGCGTGACGGGGGCTGACAGGATAGACAGGATGGAGAGGATTTTCATCCCTTCCTTTACTCCACCTTCGAGAACTTACAGGGATGGGCTACGGAATGCTCTCAGGTCCAGACATCCAGTTTTCGGGGATGGAACAAATTGCTTCTCCCGCTCGTTATGGTATTGAGGACGGTGTAATGGGCGTGGTTGTGAGTAAGTGGATGGAGAGCAAATATGACGATGACACAGGTGACATTTGCCGCGTGGTTGGCATTGCTGCTTTTGACGTTGATGATGGTCGGGTGCCAATGGGGGATTGGGGCGCGGGTTTCTCCCGCGCCGCACCCTCCACTTCCACCTACTCCTGCAGCCAGTGACCAGAAAGTCATTGATGGATACCTGCATGTGCGGTACTCATCATGCCCGCGCTGGCCTTCTCAAATCGATTCGGTAGCGCCGATCACACTGACTGACCTGCGTTCAGGGTCGCTTGTATTCCTGAACAGAAACGGCACTCTCAAGTCGAGACCTAAACCCCGCTATGAGTCCGAGCAGGGGAAGGCAACTCTCGAAGCTGCGCTGAAGGACGCCGATCTGGTGAAGCAAATCGTCGCGCGCCCCAGTTGCGAAGAAGCGTATAAGCCAACGGTCCGGCAGCGAGACGGTTGGCCCGACGCATATGCAGAGGACATTGGTGCCCCACCGATTCCTAAGGTGGGGATAGGGGTTACGCCGATGTCCGCCACGTCTCCGCCAGTGAATACCTATCCTGGGTGGATAGGCGCGTACTGCTGGCAGGAAGTCGGGGGCAGCCGTGAGTGTGAGGACGCCGCAACCTGGGAAGGATTTGGCGGGGCGGAGGCAATGATTGCCGGCTCCAAGGCTCGCGTCTATTTTACCGTCTTGGGTTATGACGGCGAACCGGGCAGGCTCAGGCGGATACAGATGTTCCCGGCACAGGAAAAATGGTCGATTCAGAAGCTAGGGCGGGTGCTGCATCTAGGGGCAGAAATCCACTCAGACGAGGCAAGGGGAGCGAGGATAATCGAAAGATATGTTGTGCCGAAGCTTCCAGGAGGCGTTTACCTGCTCAAAGCCAGTTACGTGTTTCCGGAGGGAGAGGTTGAGTATGGGTTCAAGGTGGAGGTGAAGTAGAGAAGGGTGAGGGGTTAGAACTTGGGAGAGTAAAAGAGGGGATAATGGTGACTGCACCACACTGGTGGAAGAATGGGATTACAGCGGCTGGCTGGCTGGTGCTGGCACTTCTGCCGTTGGTGGTGGTCGGTTGCCAACTGGGGTCTGAGGCTCCTGAAGAAAGAATAACTCCAGGTCATGAGCCGCACACTAAAGTCGTGGACGGATACTTGTACATCGCGCATTCGCCTTGTCCGCCGAGCATGGTCGCTCCACCTGCCGCCATCACAGTGACCGACATGTACGACGGTTCTATCATCTATCTGAACGGGGACGGATCTGTCAGCGCAACACAGAAGCCAAACTACAAGACAGAGGAAGGCAGAGCGCGGTTGCAGAAAGCGGTCGCGGATCGTTCGACGTTGAGGCTGATCCGTACGCTGCCCAAATGTCCTGAGCGAAAGTGAGATTCAGGAGTCCGGAAATTAGACGGATGGCCTGACGGAGCAATCCACCCCTCCCCAACCCTCCCCCATCAAGGGTTGACAGGGGTAGGTAAAGTACAAACAAGTATGAGAGCTTGGAAAGCGCAGGACGACCTGGCATTCTTTCGTTAGCACAAAGAAAGGTTGCCTCAAGCCATGCGCCTCCCATCTGAATGTTACCAGATGCAGCAGATAATTGGACATTACTTGCCCCGGCTCAGACGCTCTCAGTTGCAGGGTCTGACCCTGTGGGTGTACGGAAGCGTAATGGCGCGGAGCAGTTGCCAGAACGCGGTCGCCACCGCGCTGATGGTCTTCGGCAACTACGGCGGCGGCAACTACGGCAGCCTGCGCCAGTATCTGCGGGAGTGGCTCTACGATGGCGCAGACCGCGCCAGTCCGTGCGGAGTGCAACTGGATGTGAGGGCGTGCTTTGGGCCGCTGCTCAGATGGCTGCTTAGCTGGTGGCAGTCTGAGCGGCTGGCGCTGGCGATAGACCCGACGCTGAAGGGGGACAAGATAACAGCCATAGTCATAAGCGTGGTCTATCGCAGTTGCGCCATCCCCATAGCTTGCATCCCCATAGCTTGGCACATCCTGCCCGCGAACAAGCGCGGCTCTTGGATGGAACCGACTATGGAACTCATCGACTTGCTGGGTCCCGCCGTGCCGTCTGATATGACGGTGATAGTGATGTGCGACAGGGGGTTGAGGAGTCAGAGGCTGTATGCGCGGATATGCGCCGTGGGCTGGCATCCGTATGTGCGTCAGACAATCAACACTACCTTCTGTCCCGATGGGGGCACGCGCATAGGAGCGCGCTATCTCGTTCCCGCTCCGGGATACGCTTGGATAGGCAGGGGCACAGCGTTCAGACGCTCTTGCATACGGCGGCGTGGAACGCTGATAGTGCTGTGGGAGTCGGGGCAACAAGCTCCCTGCGTAGTGCTGACGGACCTTGCGCCTGAGGATGTGGGAGTGTGCTGGTATGGGCTGCGCTTCTGGATAGAAGCAGGCTTTAGGGCGCTCAAAGGCGTGGGCTGGCAGTGGCAGAAGACGCGCAGGACGGACCCTGCGCGCGTGTCGCGGCACTGGCTGGTACTCTCTGTGGCAACGCTGCTGGTACTGGCGTATGGAAGCAGAATGGAGGACGCGGCTGAGCGTGGGGTAGCGCCCGGTCGTCTCAGAGCGCCGCCCAAGTCGCTGTGGCCTAACCATCGCAGCGCTGCGGGCAGTCTGAAACGAGTGGTCAGTGTGCTGAATCAGGGTATGAACTGTCTGAGCCGTCTGCTGCATAAGGGCAGACTGTGGCGCAGGGTATGGCTGCTTCCCGAAGAGTGGCCCCAAGCGCCTGTCAACTTGAAGATAATCTACCATCATGATACCTGAAATACCAAATACCTACCCCTGTCAACCCTCGACGGGGGAGGGATTTTTGCACCGCAGTGCCTAGCCTTCGATTAGTTGGACTTCTTCGCTGAGGCGGTTGAAGTCGTAGGCGTTTTCGCTGCTGGACACGAGGGAGAAGATGATGCTGATTATGGCGGATACGCCGAGCGCGGCGCCGAAGCTATATAGGAAGCTGCCCGCGCCTGGGATGCCGCTCCAGCCGGCGAAGTCGGGACCCGGGAAGAAGAGCGCGCCCACTACAAGTCCGACTATGCCGCTGACAAGCGCAGCCGTACCGCTGAACTTGCGCGCGTACAGCCCGAACAGCACGGGGAACACCACGGCGGCGCACACAAGGTCGGCTATAAGGAACAGGTATAGCACACTGAAGCCCTGCGATGCGACGATTATGGGAATTACGATGAGCGCGGCCGTGACGATGCGCGAGTGTGTGAGCAGGGATGCACGCTTGCCATAGCGCGAAATCTCAGTCGTTATCGCGCTCGTTATGCCGTTGAGCAGTGTGTCCATGCTGCTCATGACCAGCACCATAGCGAGGACTAGCACCGCTAAGACCGCCCACATAGGCATCACGGATACGACGAAGGAGAACATGGCGACCGACGGGTCTTCTGCCAGTCCCTTGCTGACCGCCATGATGCCGAACAGGCCGGTCAGGAATATGACGGGCAGCACGACAATCCCCGCAATCAGGTAGCCGCGCCGAAGTGTGGGGATGTCGCGCACCGTATAGATACGCTGCCACGAACCTTGATTGAACATCTCGGCGGCGAAGATGGCGATTATCAGAACCACGCCGAACTCGATGCCGGGCATGTGCGTCAGAGACAGCAGTTCAGGGCTGCTTTCCAGCGTCTCGCCGAGCGTGCCGCCGCCGAAGCCGAATATGCCTGCCAGGATGACTACCACCAGCAGCGGGATTATGACATAGAACTGAATTCTGTCGGTGAACAGCGATGCCCGCATGCCACCGTATGCGGTGTACGCCACGGTGAGCACGCCGACGATGAGCGCCGTAACCACAAGGGGCGTGCCACCGATGAGATTGACCGCCTGTGCGATGCCGGTCAGCTCTGCCGTGAGGAATACCAGCATGTAGAAGACGACCACGGCGAGTGTGAAGTAGTACATCACAGGTCCGAAGCGATGCCAAGCATACTCGGTTATCGAGTGTCCGTGCGGCATGAGGCGTCGCATTCGCGCGCCGAGCAGAACGAATGCGGCGAGCGGAAGAGCAGAGCCGATGCCGTATCCGATGAGGCCGGTGATTCCTGCCCAAGTGCCCGTTTCCGCGGGGCTGAACAGAATCCAGGCACCGAGAGCGCCGGCGACGAGTGTTGCGGTGGCAAGCCCGGTGCCTGCCGTGTTGCGCGACACGATGTAGTCCTCTACGCTTATGCGTTGACGTCCGACATACCAGACTCCAAGCGCGAGGAATATGCCGGCGGTTACAATGGTGATAATTACCGCTAGTAGCCCGTTATCCATTTCATCCTCCTCAGTGCAAGTGTCATAGGGCGCATGAAGCGGCGCACAAAAAAGGCTACCCCAACATCTGGGGTAGCCTTTGCATTTTGTCGTGAGAACCAACATCCCTACGCTGGAATTACCCAGATCAGGTTATTGGGGTCGCTCCGAATTGGTCGGAGCCTCTCAGCCTGGCAAACCAAGCTCCCCCGGGCGCGTATTCGATTGTTATGGCTACATTAACACAACCCTAAGGTGTCGTCCAGCCCTTTATTTCAGGCCGAATTCTGCGAGTCGGGCTCCACCTGTGACTGAGCCAGATTCGTGGAAACGGTGGCAGATTCTGTTTGACAGTACACACGCATCCCCGTAACATTCGGGTGGAATTAAAGGCATTGGCGGCAAAAAACAGGCAGGGAGGCTTGCGACTTATTATGGGTAATTCTGACATCTCACAGGTAAAGGCGCTAACATTCGATGTTTTCGGCACGGTGGTGAACTGGCGCGACAGCATCATACGCGAGGGCGTGAAGTTGGCGAAGGCGAAGGGGTTGGATGTGGACTGGCCCGTGTTTGCGGACAGGTGGCGCGGCGGCTATGGTCCGTCTATGGAGCGGGTGAGGACCGGCGATCTGCCGTGGACGAACATCGACACTTTGCATCGCATGATTCTGGACGAACTGCTGGAAGAGTTCGGGATTACGGGGCTGTCAGAGGATGAGAAGCAGGACTTCAACAAGGCGTGGCATAGGCTCGACCCGTGGCCCGACTCTGCGCCGGGACTGACGCGGCTGAAGAAGGGGTATGTAATCTCCACGCTGTCGAACGGCAATGTGGCGCTGCTGACGAATATGGCGAAGTGGGGCGGGCTGCCGTGGGACTGCATCCTGTCGGCGGAGCTGTTCAAGCGGTACAAGCGCGACCCGAAGGTGTATCAGGGCGCGGCGAAATTGCTGGGCTTGCCGTACGATCAGGTGATGATGGTCGCGGCGCACAAGTTCGACCTGAAGTCGGCGCAGGAGGCGGGGCTGAAGACGGCGTTCGTGCCGCGACCGGGGGAGCATGGGCCGGATGTCGAGATTGACACGACGAACGAGGACTGGCTGGATGTGTACGCGACGGACTTCAATGACCTGGCGGTGAAGCTGGGGGTTTAGGGGGATTGACACAGGGAGCCCCATCAGGAATCGAATATGAAAACCGTTGATACAGGGAACAAGGCAAGTGTAGCCGATTTGGAGCAATCCAATGGTTACTCTCCACAGTATCCTGCGATGCCATTGACGGATGCTAGTTCCGTCAACCCCCACACGCCCTTGGACGAACTCAATCTCAATTGGCGAGAGCAGGACTTGCCGGAGCGCGTCAGGACGAAGCATGTGCATCGGCTTCATCCGTATCTTGGGAAGTTCATACCGCAGTTGGTGGAGATATTCCTGCGGAAATTCCAGCCTGAGACTGTGTGCGACCCGTTTTCGGGGTCGGGAACCACCCTTGTGGAGGCGGCGGCGCTGGGCATCAACGCAGTCGGCTGCGATATATCGGAATTCAACTCGCTGATTGCACGGGTCAAGACAGGAAGTTATGACCTAGATCTGCTTGAGAGCGAAATCAACGACATAGTTAGCAGAGCGATTTCCGAGCCACAACTTGTACTGCTGGAACGTAGTGCAACTTACAGTACAAACGAGTATCTGAACTCCTGGTTCGCGCCGCCGGCGCTTGAATCGTTGATGGCGTACCGGACGCTTATACCTGAATACACTCACCGCGATGTTTTGTGGCTGATTCTGTCGCGCTCCGCTCGATCCGCTAGGCTCACGACTCATTTTGACCTGGACTTCCCCAAGAAGCCGCAGACAGAGCCTTATCGATGCTACAAGCATGGGCGGACATGCAAGCCGACGGACGACGCGGCGAAGTTTCTGAAGCGATACAGCAATGACACGCTGAATAGGATCCGTGAATTCGCTTCCATTCGTCGTGAGGCGGATATATCCGTGGTGACTGGCGATAGCAGAACAATCGAGTTCTCTGAGCACGACTTGGTCATTACATCGCCGCCTTATGTCGGGCTGATAGATTATCACGAGCAGCACCGATACGCATACGAATTGCTCGGGTTGCCGTGGCGCGCAGAGTCGGAGATCGGGCGCGCCTCGAAAGGCAACTCGAAGAGAGCGCAGGCAGAATATGTGGAGGGTATCGCTGAGACGTTGCTGAATGTTCGTAAGAGCTTGGCTTCCGGTGGGCGGATGGTCGTGATTGTGAATGACAGGCGGAATTTGTATGACGAAATCCGTGACAGGGTCGGGATGCGACTTGAGGCTCGTGTGGAGCGGCATGTGAACAGGCGGACGGGCAGGCGCGCAGGCGCGTTCTTTGAGAGCGTTCTTGTCTGGAAGGACTGCTGAACTATGCAGCAGAATACCAGAGAACGCCTTTGGAATTCGATGTATGAGTTTGCTGCGGAACAGCTGCCTAAGCGAAATAGGTGGACACTTGAAGACATCAGGCTTGCGTATCCGTTTCATAGGCTGCTCTTCTCTGAGGAAGCGATTCTGGGAGCAAGGGTTGAGAGAAGCGTCGTTACATCTATGGGAACGAGGCTTTATCCGACTATCGCAAGGACGATAGCCGAGGACACGTTTAGTCGGGTGTTCACGGAATATACGATTGAGGGTGAGGTGAACGATGCTGCTTGCAACATGATCGAGCAGATTGTGACGGAACTCCGCACTCCGAAACGCCGCCGAGGGACCCCGCGTGAGCCAAACCATAAGAATGAGCTATCAGACGTTCTCAACTCGCGTGGTGGGGGCCGGACGAGCAGGGCAGTTACCGCTGATATGTACATTGAAGACTTTCACGGCGGCCCTCTGTTTGTGGAGCTAAAGAGTCCGCTGCCCAATCTTGACGTTGCGGCAGAGTCCAAGAGAAAGATTCTGTACTATCTGCTTATCGCGGACAGGAAGGGTGCCAAAGGGGCGCAAGCCTATCTCGGATTGACATATAATCCCTTTATCGAGCGCGCGGCTTACGCTCACAGCTACACGAAACAGATTATGGACATGGAGTGGCAAGTGCTGATGGGAAGCGAACTTTGGGACATGATTGGAGGCACTGGCACTTACGCTGAATTGCTGGACATTATTGAGGATGTGCATGCGCATCTTCCTGCAATCGGATAATTTACACGGAGGCTTTACATGGGCAGACTTGACGACAAGGTAGTCATCGTAACGGGCGCGAGCAGAGGCATCGGCAAGGACATCGCCATTCTGTTCGCTGCGGAGGGCGGCAAGGTCATCTGCGCGGCGCGGACGGTGGAAGAGGGGACGCATCCTCTCGAAGGGTCGCTGAATACAACTATTCAGGAGATTAGGGAAGCGGGAGGCGAGGCGACTGCGGCGGCGGCGAATATATCGCTGCCGGAGGACTGCGAGGCTCTGGTGCAGGCGGCGCACGACACCTATGGGCCTGTCGATGTTCTGGTGAACAACGCGGCGCTGACATACTTCATCCCGGTGAAGGACTACCCGCTGAACCGCTGGATGCGCTCGTGGGCAGTGAACTTCCACGGTCCGTTCATGCTGAGCCAACTTGTGCTGGAGGATATGATTCCCAGGGGCAGCGGCAGCATCGTGAACATCTCGTCGGGCGCGGCGATTGGACCGGGGCGCGGACCATATCAGGATGTGCCGCCGAACAGTGGCGGGACATGCTACGGCGCGGAGAAGGCGGCGTTGGAACGCTTCTCTCAGGGTTTGGCGCAGGAAGTCTATCAGTACGGCATATCGGTAACCGCCTTGTCGCCGTCGCAGGTCGTGCCGACGCCGGGTACGATTTTCCACAACCTCGTGAGCGGTGTAGATGACCCGCGCGGCGAGCACCCGGAGCTTATGGCTAAGGCTTCGCTTCTGCTGGCGACCGAGCCTTTGGAAGATGTCACGGGAAGAGTTACATACAGCCAGCAGATTCTGAAGGAATACGGATGGATCGACGAGGCGAAAGGCACGGGTACGCCTGCCGGACGCGAGGGCAGCGGGTATAGCCTGATTTAGTTCATTGGTGTGTCGGTCGGTCAGTTCGTCGGGACTGGAGGCCAGAGTGAGACGGTCTCGCGGTGTGCTGGTAGCGCTGGTGGTGTGCTCGATGCTTGTGGCGGCATGCGACCTGTTTCAGCCGGCAGAGCAGACCAGGGCAGCTCAGACGCCGGTGATGGCCGACCGCGTAACAGCTACGCCGATTGGAACCGGGCAGGGGTTTGATGGTGAGGTAACCGGGTTCACCCCGCCGCCGCCAGCGGGAAGCGGTGGTGCAATCGTACCTGTCCCGACACGGCTGGCCAAAGACGAAGATGACATCAGGCCCCAGGAGACGAACCCGGTAATCGTTTCCTTGTACCACGGACCCTGGTCTCCGGAGGAAAGAATCATAGAATCAGATACTGTTGCCAGGGCGCGGCTGCGATCTGCATTTGTCGGGGCAGCATATTCGCACGAGCGAGGAGGTGACCGGTACTATCGACCAGTGGTTGAGTTCATTTATGACGTTTCGGAGTATCTGAAGGGGAATGGCAGTGACAAAATAGTTGTAGCGACAATTTTTTTCGGCAATCCTACCGGCGAAAACGAGGACTCCGTGCTAAAGCTCGCCCTCTCCACTGCCGAAAGGATGACCAACCATATGAGTAAGGACATTGAGGGTGATTTGGACTGTGATAAGCTTCCCTTCGAGGAACTAAGGACGAACGGGCTGTGCCTTCAGATGTGGGAACTAGGGGACAACTCTCTGTACGGCGAGGAATGGCTTATCTTCCTGTTGCAGGATAAGCGATTCCCGTCCGCAGTGCCGGGAACAGGTGAGGCGCAACGCGACGAGTATGCCTTCATTGGAGAAGGGCGGCACCGATCACCGTACGCGGCCGCATGGATGCCATCGGTCTCATCCGTCAGCGAGGACGACGCTCTTTCAGATGAGAGGCATTTTACAACCGGTCCGTATCCAGAGCACCCATCTCAATCCGTATTTGCACTATCCGATGTGCGAGAATTGATAGCAGATATTGATGCGCTTCTCAAAAGCGGCGAGGAGATTCCAGATTACAAGTATTGCTTATCGTGGATGTACTATGAGAAGCGAGTTGCAAATTGGGACACAAATCATTATGGACGCACTTACACGGCCGACGAACTTGAGGAGTTGAGGGAGTGGATCAGGGATGAAGGGTGCGCCGAAGCGATGTCCGCAGTAGGATTGTTCGAGAACTTGAGAAAATAACGTGCAGACAACTGAACATTAAACCAAAGGAGCGAAACAATGACAGAGATGCCAATGCACAACGACAGCCCGTTCTACGGCTATAATGTTGGTGTGATACAGGACCAGTACGCGGGGCGTGGGGCCGAGAACGTTGTCGGATTTTTCCTGCCGCACCTGAAGCCGGGCATGAGCGTGCTCGACTGCGGCTGCGGGCCGGGGACGATAACGCAGGGGATCGCTCAGATCGTGGCGCCGGGCAAAGTTATAGGCTGCGACCTGGAGCCGGGCATGGTCGAGCGCGCCGCCGCGCTCGCGGAGGGCGCGAACCTCGACAACCTGAGTTTTCAGGTCGGCAACATCCTCGACCTGCCCTTTGAGGACAATACATTCGATGCGGTGCTGTCGTGCGCGGTGACGGAGCATCTGGGTGAGCCGGTGAAGGCGATGAGCGAGCTGGGGCGTGTGGTCAAGAGGGGCGGCGTCGTGGGGATCACGCGCACGGACTGGGCCGCACACATGATTGCGCCGTCGTGCGGTGCAGTCAATCGTTTCTTCGAGCTGTTCGAGAGCGGCTTCAATTTGCAAGGCGGCACGATGAATGGCGGGAGGAATCTCCCTAGCATGCTGGGCGAGGCGGGTCTGAACGTTGTTGATGTGCTAATCGCGTTAAGCGGCGCATATACTCCCGAACCCGGGAATGCCATGGTGAACGGCTGGGTAGAGTGGATAGAGAACCTGCCATTGTTCGACAGAGTAATCGAGGAGGGCTTGACCACGCGGGACGAACTGGACGCGATGTGTGCGGAGATGCGGGAGTGGGCAGCACAGCCGGGGACGATTGCGGCGACGGGCGGATGCAGAGCGGTGGCGCGGAAGGAATGATGTGTTTGGGCGACTCAAAATGAACTAGGTTGTGTGGACATTTCCTGTCATTCCGAGCGCAGAGAGGAATCTGAAGTCTGTGAGTGGTTTACTCGCAATGATTTTAGATTCTTCACTCCGCTCCGCTTCGTTCAGAATGACAGAATTAACATACTTCTTAAGTCTAAAATGCTTTGCGTATCAAATGTCAACAGAGCCTAGTTTCACCCTTTGCGAACTCACGCTTTGTGATGCTGCTATGCGATGTGCAATTCATGTCGATTTTGGGCAATCGTGATATAATGGCGTGTACGTGATTTTTTTCAGGGATGGACGATTTACAGGAGCATAGAGTGGTAGCTCAGCGACTACGGGACTACGAGATTGTATTCATATTGACGCCTGAGGCGAACGAGGGCGAGGTCGAGGCGGCGATAGAGCGCATTAGCTCATTCGTGACCGAACGCGGCGGCACCTTCGGCGAGCCTGAAGTGTGGGGTTTGCGGCGGCTCGCGTATTCTATCAACAAGTTCATGGAAGGCATCTATGTGCTCGCGCGGTTCAGCCTCGATGCTTCGGATGTGCTGGAACTCGAACGCAACCTCACCACATCCGAGGATGTAATCAGGCATCTCGTTACCAAAGCCATAGATTAACTCGCATAATTAGACCCAATGAAGCAAGAGGGCTATATCTATGCTTAACAAGATGCTGGTGATAGGCAATGTGGGCAGGGACCCGGAGATGCGCTACACGCCTAACGGTAGTGCGGTAACATCGTTCAGCCTCGCCGTTAATAGGTACTACACTCCGGCTGGTGGTGAACGTCAAGAGGAGACGGAGTGGTTTGATGTTACTGCTTGGAATCGTCTCGCGGAGACCTGCAACAATTATGTTACGAGAGGCATGAAGGTCTATGTCGAAGGCAGGCTCAGAAGCCGTTCGTGGGTAGGTCAGGATGGCCAAACCCGCTTCCGTAACGAGATAGTGGCGAATACAGTTACATTCCTTAACCGCCCGCAGAGTGGCGGTCCTCCGGGTGAGCCGGGTGGATACGGCGGTGGTGGTTATGGCGCAGATGGCGGCTATGGCGGGCCGGAAGAGCCGTCGGATGCGGATGATTTGCCGTGGTAAACTTCAGGCAGATGCAGTCTGATATATTGGATATATAACCAGTTGAAACAAGGGCTTATCAATGGCTGTCGATACTGACAGAGGTGACGAATTCCGACGAATATGGCGAGCCATTGAGCGGCTTGAAGATGCTATGCGTGAGGGGCAAATTGCTACGAACGCCCGCATTGACAGGCTGTTCTATGCCATTATGGGTGGGGCAATTGCGATTGTCGTAACGCTCTTGGTACAAAGTTTCATAGGTGGCTAAGGCAATATCAGCTGATACGATTTTGTCTAGCGGCTGATTACTAACGGATTAGAACATAGAACACTCCCACGAGGTAAAGTCATGACGACAGCACAGCCGGCAAGTCCGGCACCCGCATCGGCTCCACGTCCGGCAGGGCCCGGCGGTCCGAGACCGGCAGCAGGCGGAGGAAGACCGCCGTTCAGAGGCGGTGGCGGTGGAGGCCAGGGTGGCTTTCAGCGCAGACGCGGCAGGCCTCGCTTTTATGCGCGGCGCAAGATTTGCACCTTCTGCGTGGACAAGGTGAAGCACATCGACTACAAGGATGTGGGCAGGCTGAGGCGCTTCATATCGGACCGCTACAAGATGGAGGCTCGGCGCAAGACGGGCGTGTGCTCGAAGCACCAGCGCGCGTTGTCGCGGGCGATCAAGCGCGCGCGCATACTTGCGCTTATCCCTTTCAGCCCGGACCACAGAATGCCCGGCGGCGGCTACGCTGCGTAGCGTCTTGACACTATCGGGAAACCGACATGGA
Organism: Dehalococcoidia bacterium; assembly: GCA_965221045.1. Classification (GTDB taxonomy): domain Bacteria; phylum Chloroflexota; class Dehalococcoidia; order Lucifugimonadales; family JADFKI01; genus Bin90. Next base: position 1,647,518 of record OZ244863.1, on the reverse strand, counting down.
TTTACAGGGCAAACAGGATATGCTATTTGTGATATATCCTATGCGTTCTTGTACATCCATGTTTTGTTGTTCGTAACTATCGAGAATACGGGGATCTGACAATTGGTAAATGATCCGGCTCAAGAACAGGGCGGAGCAGGTCTGACAGACCGCAGGCGCGAGAGCCGCCGCATACAGCAGATACAGCGAAGGCGCCGAGTTGCATTCGGCGTCATAGGGGTGTTGGTGCTCATCGTGGTGGGAATTCTTTTTGCGGGGTATGTGTTTATCTTCGTGCGACCGCCGCAGGAGCGTGTGGTGAGCGTGAACGATGTTACCTACACGCGCGGCGATATGGTGAAGATGCTGCGGATACGGCAGCGGCTGCTGGAAGACTCGGGGCAGCGCATAGACACGGGCAGCGACATTTTCCAGGCGTTGCAACTCATCGTGGAGAACGAGATTATTTCCCAGTCCGCGCCGAGTATCGGCATTACGGTGTCGGACGAAGAGGTTGACCAGCAGATTCAAGCGACTATCATCTTCCAGTCGGGCGGAAGTCTTGCGGGCAAGTCGGATGAGCAGCTCGACCGCGAGTTTAAGGAACTTTACGGGAATTTCCTGAACTCCTCACAGATTAGCGAGGATGAGCACCGCGATATTGTGCGCCGCTCGGTGCTGCGGGAGAGGGTGCGGCAGTATGTGGGCGAGAGCGTGCCGGCTGTCGCCAAGCAGTACCATGTCTATCGGCTCGCCGTGGGTCAAGAAGACGAGATAGACATCATGATTACGAAGTATAACGACTATGTGAAGAACAGCACCGACCCGCGGCTGCTACATGAGGCGTTCAAGGCGATTACGCGCGAGTTCTCACGGGAGGTGCCCGAGCTAGTGCGGCGCGGCGGCGAGGTAGGTTGGCTTCCTCTTGGCGTACTCGAAGACTACGATGATGTGATCGCCCGTGTTGAAGTGGGCAAGCTAAGCGACCCTATCCCGAACCGGGACCAGCGGCAGCAGGCGTTTGTGTTCATGGTCTCGGAGATTGACGAACTGCGTGAGCTTGCGCCCGTCAATCACGAGGCGCTGAAGACGCGCGCGCTGGAACACTGGATTAACGAACAGCGCCGCGAGCATGATGTGTACGCGGTGTTCAACTCGGATATCTATGCGTGGATAATCCAGCAGCTTGGCATCTCCACGGCGATAACGCCGTCGCCGCAGCCGGCGAATCCGCTCCAGCAGTTCCTGGGCGGGAGCTAGCATCCTACTTCACAATTCTCCAATAAGATTGACATTATTGCTATGGTATGCTTACAATAGAATAGCATACCATAATTTTATTGGAGGATTCGGCATGAAGTTGGTTGATGACATTATCTATCTGCGCCAAGAGGAGCTAATCAAGCGCGTTTGGAGCCGCAAGGACATCAAAGAAAAGCTTGAAGCCATTGGAAGGACGCATGCACCAAATACTATCAACACCGTGCCTTCCAACTTCAGCATTTCAAGAGAAGGCGACGGTATAGGAAATTCCGTGAGACACAAGGGCGCAACTCCGATATTTTGGCGGGCTGGAAAGGGGGAGTTCGAGCTCATAGATGATCCGTTTGATGAGTCAGAAGCTCGGGCTCAGAGCAGGAGATTGGCAAACGCTCGTGTCAGAGAACTCAGTAAGCCGCAGAAGCACACTTCCACGATGCAATCTCAAATCACATCTACATCCGGGTCGTCGTCCGTCGCGCGGACCAAGCCTGAAACTGTTTCCTCTGACATGCATTGTATAGTTCCCATTGCGCTTACCGAAGGGGGGAGCAACAAAACTAAGAGCCTCACTACGGAACAGAAAGCATTATCTATCGTGCGCGGGCTTCTGAAGACCGCTTACGGAGAGGATGTGTTAATTGAAGAAGACCGGGATGGCGTGGATCTCAGAGTAACGATAGACGGCAAGACAGAGCGTATTGAAGTGAAGGGCACTCAGGACTTCGACATCGCATTGCAGAAATTGAAAGTATCAAGTAAGAAATCCCACGATGCCTTAGTTAGCGGAGACGCTTCAATTTACCGGGTGGTTGATGTCGATAGTGCGAACCCGCGCGTTTATATCTTGACCCATGGTGAGGATTTCACACTGGAACCTGAACCGAGATGGGCGGTGAAGCGGATTCCTCCTGACAATGAGCGTTACCCTCTGCAGGGCAAGCCGTATCGGTATGATCGGCCGTTTGAACCTGTCGCGCTTGATGATTGGGAGATACTAAAGTGATCGTTTTGGATACGCACGTTTGGCTGTGGTGGACGAATGATCGCGCTCTTCTTAGTCAAACACAGCGTCGGGCCATTAGAACCAACGAAGATGGTACCATCGGCGTCAGCGTCATTTCCTGCTGGGAGATAGCCAAGCTCAACGAATATGGACGCCTGGAATTGTCCGTCGAAATTTCGGAGTGGTTTGATACGGCGTTGGCATATCCGGGAATCTCGCTGCTGAACCTGACACCGGAAATTGCAATCGAATCCACGAGGTTGCCCGGTGAGTTTCACCGCGACCCATTTGATCAGATGATTGTCGCTACAGCGAGATTGAATCGGTGTCCGCTGGTAACCTCGGACGGCAAGATTGTCAGGTATCCGAATGTGCAAACTTTGCGATAGATAAACACGACTGGACAGCTAGGCAATTTTGCTGCCGATGCCCTTTTCCAAGGCGAGCTGATAGACGCGGATGCCGGTTGTGATGTCTTGCACGGCCAGGCCCTGCGACTCGAAGAGTGTGATGTCAGCGTCCGTGCGGCGCCCTGGGGCTGATCCACCTACGACATCGGCGAGGCTTCGGACCTGCTCCCAGCGAATTGAGCCCATCTCGGCGGGGTATATGAGGTCGCCGCACTCCATCTTCGCCTGCTCGATGTCGTCGGTGACGATGATGTCGGAGCGGCGCACCGCATTGCCGTCGAGTTCGCGGCGCATCCAGTGATTCGCTCCGGCGGCGTTGATGTGCGTTCCTTCGTTGAGCCACTCTCCGTTGAGCACCGGGCGCCCGGCGCTCGTCATTGTGATAACGACATCGGCGTCTGCCACGCACTCTTCACCGCTCTCCACGGGGGATATATCGATGCCGATCTTCGCGCCCATTTCGGCGGCGAAAGCCTCTCTGCGCTCCGGATTGCGGCTGAAGACGCGCGCGCGCTTGATGGTGCGTACCGCACAAACTGCTTCAAGTTGCGTTCGCGCCTGATAGCCTGAGCCGATGATGCCAACGGTGGCGGCGTCCTCGCGCGCCATGTATTTGGTTGCGACTCCGCTTGCCGCGCCGGTGCGTACCTGCCCGAGGTCGCCTGCTTCCAGCAGGGCAAGCAGTTCGCCGGTCTCGGTGCTGAAGAGCTGCACATAGAATTTGACCGGATTGCCGGGCGCCACGCCATACGCCTTTAAGCCCATGACGCCTGCACCAGGGGCTGCGGCGCACATGAAGTTGAAGAGGCCGCCGTCGGGGAGACGAATGCGTGAACGCGGGGGGTTGGTCGCGCCGCCGTCGGAGAGCAGGCGGAATGCCTGTTCAACGGTCTCAAGAGCGAGTTCCATTGTCAGGACTTGGTTGACTTCGTTTTCTGTGAGGTAGAGGGTCAAGGTTTCGTACCATCCTATTAGAATTGAAAAGATTCTTGCTTATAAATGTTGTGAATCTGGTAGCCTAGCCATTCTTCTGTCCAATGTCAATGCCTTCAATCCGGCGCGAGAATAGTCATCTGCTATGAGGCGATCAAACAATCCAGGGTGGCCAGACGCACTAAGCGCACCTAACACAGGTTGCCCGTTAAGCGGTGAAACTAAGCCACTTTGCAGCGCGTTTACCAGCGCATCACGGGCGTCTTGCCGTGATACGCCGTAGTGATGCTGAACCGCTACATACGCTTCTCCAATGACCTGGTTCGAAGCGAGTATCTCTGCGCCTCCCTCTACCAATGCACTCAATCGACTCACACAATACTCGAAAGCCTCAGCAGGTTGACCCGTAATTAAGCGCATGAGTACCGAAGTGTCAATCCCGTAGCGCATGGTCATAAGGCTGCGTCCTGAAAATCTCGATATCGAAAGGCACGTGGTCGGGCGGAATCTTGTCTTTAAGCAGAGCTAACCGAGACAGGTCTATTTTGCGGGGCTTGAGGAGAAAACCTTCATCGGTTTCCATCAATTCAAGCTGGTCGCCCGGCTCTACCCCCAATTCATCCAATACTCTGGCGGGGAATGTAACTTGTCGCTTTGAAGTAATCTTGACGATCATGGGCATCTCCTTACCGATATTCTAAATGGGTAAGGAAGTCTAGTCAACGGCAAGCAGCTGGGTTCTGTGGACATTGAGATGGACCCAATAAATCGGACAGGTGGCTAAGAGAGAGTCGCGCTCCTAGAATAATGGAAGAAGAGGAGCAGGAAAATGAAGCAGAGCAGGAAGAAGCACAGTCCGGGGTTCAAGGCCAAGGTGGCGTTGGCCGCGCTCCGTGGAGAAGAGACCGTTGCCCAGTTGGCCAGCCGGTTTGAAGTTCATCCCACGCAGATTCATACTTGGAAGAAGGCCCTGATCGAGGGAGCGCCCGAGGTCTTCGGTAGTGGGAGTGCAAAGGCGGACAGGGATCAGGAAGCGCTGACTGCGCATCTGTACCAGCAGATTGGTCAGCTCAAGGTGGAGCGGGATTTTCTGTCAGGGAAGTCCGGGCTATGAGTCGGCGCAGGCGTCTGGCTATGGTGGATCGAGGACACCCGAAGCTCTCTGTAGTGAAGCAGTGTCGTCTGTTGCGGCTCAGCCGTTCCTCGGTATACTACCGACCGGCGCCGGCTAAGCCTGCGGACCTGGAGCTTATGGCCGGGATGGACCGGCAGTATCTGAAGACTCCCTATTATGGTTCTCGCAGGATGACGGCCTGGCTGCGGACCCAGGGATACCTGGTCAACCGCAAGAGGGTGCAGAGACTGATGCGGGCAATGGGACTGGAAGCGATCTACCGCAAGCCCAATACCAGCAAGCCTGCGCCGGAGCACAGGATATACCCTTACCTGCTGAAGGGAGTGACAGTCGATCGGGTCAATCAGGTCTGGGCGGCGGACATCACCTACCTGCCCATGTCCCGGGGATTCCTATACCTGGTGGCCATTATGGACTGGCACAGCCGCTACGTGCTGGCCTGGAAGCTCTCCAACACTCTGGAGGTGGACTTCTGCATCGATGCCCTGAAAGAAGCCCTGAGCAAAGGACAGCCGGAGATCTTCAACACCGACCAGGGAAGCCAGTTCACCAGTGATGCCTTCAGTGGGCTGCTGCTGGAGCGGGGGATCAAGATCAGCATGGATGGCAAGGGCAGATACCTGGACAACATCTTTGTGGAGCGTTTGTGGCGGAGCGTGAAGTACGAGGAGGTATATCTGAAAGCTTATAGCAACGGAAGTGAAGCGAGGAGAGGAATTGACGCTTATCTGGAGTTGTACAATCGGGAGCGGCCACACCAGTCTCTGGGCTATCGAACTCCGGCCCAGGTGTTCGCGTCGGGAAGGTTGCTCAGGTGTTTACCAGACCAGGCATCAGCCTTATCATCTCGTGAGGTAGCAACAGACTTTACAGCGGGAGTCTCTCTTAACTTAGCCCCTTCGCTGTCCTAACTGTGGGGTCCACTCCACATTTCGTCCTGTCTCGTGTTTCTTTTGTCATTTAGAGCAACGCGGCCGTTAGGCGTATGCAATAGGATCTATGTCAGAACGTGGCGCAGAACATTCTCTCCTTCATCCCAATCAACGTCCACTTAAAGCCGCACTTTGCCGATGCCGCGCTCGATGCGGATGTCGGTGCCGAGGGGTTTGGAGAGGCGCTTGATGCGTTCCAGAGCGCGGCGGCTGACCGCAGAGTCTGCGAGCAGGGGTCTGCCGCGCTGGGAGCGTTTTTTGCGGTGTCCCAGATCGATGGGGTGAAGGGTGATGCCGAGCAGGGACTCGCGCTTGAACTCGCAGCGGGCGACTACGCTCTCCCAGTAGAGGGCGTCGGCGGGGAAGCCGCGCTTGTCGTGGTCGCTGCGGGCGTCGTAGAAGTCTGCGGGCGTCGCGTCAGCATCCAGCTTCACGGTCTCGTAGTTGTAGGACGGCTGCCAGCGTACGGTGTCGTTCTGGAATATGAAGTTGCCGAGGCTGTACATGATGGGTCTGTCTTTGTAAATCTCGATGCCGCGCGTTACATGGGGACCGTGCCCGATGAACACGTCCGCGCCTTCGTCGATGCAGGCGTGCGCGAAGTCCACCAGGAACTGGGGCGGCTCGTCGCGGTGCGTGCCGCTCTCGTGGCAGTGTACGGAGACCATCACCCAATCCGCCATGCGCCGCGCATCCCGCACCCACTTGATGTTGTCCGTCAGATCGCGCCTGTCGAGCTGTGTGCTGACACTGAACTCCTCGCCGAGAGCGAAGACCTCGTCCAAGAAGACGAAGCGTGTGTCGCTGTCGTCTGAGACTGCGCCGGGGTGCCGAAAGTTGCGGAGGGCGTTGCGTTGCGCCTCCAGCCCGAGCTTGGTGTTGACGCGGCGAAGGGCGTCGAATGCGGGGCGGTCAACGACGTGCGTGGTGTTGAAGCGGAGAGGGTTCAGACCGGGTCGCCCGTTGATGTCGGGACGCTGCTCAAGCGCGCGCCCTGCTTCGGCGAATGTCGAGGAAGCGGATATGAGGGCAACGCGGCCGTTCGGGGTATCGAGGTATGCGGGGGCGCGGGCTTCGCTGAGGTTGTGCCCGGTGCCCGCGTGGACAAGGTCGGAGTGGTGCAGGTGCTTGAGGTTCGTGAGGACGCCGCCTTCGCCGTAGTCGTAGCTATGGTTGTTGGCGCAGGAGACTAGGTTGACGCCCATCCACTCCAGTTCTTGGAGGTTCTTGGGGTCGGACGCGGTGAATGTGCCGCCAGCCATTCCGGGCGAGTGCTCGTAGTCGTGCATGAGCATTTCGAGGTTGGTGAAGCCGACATCGGCATCTCGGAACAGCTTTTGCAGACGGACGAAGCCGTCCTCACGGAAGACCGACAGCTTGCGGGTAATCATGGTGTCGCCGCTGGCAACCAGCGTCAGGTTGCCCGACTGCGCTTCGTACAGCACTCACTTCACCTCATGAAAGCAGACACACAATGGACAGGATAGGCAGGGCGTCGAAGACCCTTTCCACCCTGTCCAACTTATCAAGATTTTTAGACGCGGGGGATTTCCTGAATGGCGGCGCCGTCGAGGGGTACATACTCGTTCGCCAGCAGCCCCATAATGACGGAGTCGAAGCGCGAACCCTCGTGAGGGCGGCTCTGGCGCAGTGTGCCTTCGTGCATGAAGCCCAGGTGCGAGAACATGCTGCGGGCTGCGGTGTTGTACTCCGGTATGTCCACCCAGACGCGGTAAAGACCGTACTCGGTGAACGCGGTTTCGAGGGTGCGCCGAGCGGCAGCCGAGCCATATCCGTGATGCCAAAGGTCCTTGCGCCCTATCAGGATGGAGAGCTGTCCATCGCCAAGTGATTCCTCTATTGCCAAGTGAACCTCGCCGATGTGCCCGGCCTCCGGGCTGTATATCGATAGCATGCGGTGCTCGGGGTTGTCAAACACCGCATCCCACTCTTCGTCCGAGACCTCGTCCATCTCGTTGGGATGGTAGCCGAGGTGCGCCGGGTCGCCGTAGGCATAGCGTCCGAACCAAGATTCCGAGACCTCTTCGTCTTCGAGCCAGCGCTTTATGCGCGTTACATCGTCCCGCGTAACCATCTGCAAGCTAAGCTCTTGAGGCATGCCTTACCTCCTTTTGTAAACTCTTCCTATCCATTTGTAAATCAGAAGTAATGTATTTCAAATGTACCAGAGGCAAGCATTTGTAGCAAATGCGGGCGTGGGGTTCGGCGTTCTCATCGTCAGCGGACTTGTTTCTGCTATCGTCCTCGTTATGGTATTGACATTGTGCACGCAGCCTCAATCATAAATATAAGACCTGATCCAGTAAATAGAATCCCTAAATAAGGAACGAAAGCCGGAAGGTTGAACTTCGACTTGACGATTATTAGCGCGACGCCAAGAGCAAATAACAGCAGACCGGGTATTGATACATAATATTGAATGAAGCTAAAGAGGTTTTCCATGCGATAGCCGCTCCAATGAGAGTTGGCTTGTAGTATCAACAGTACACCATTAGTGCAAGAAACCCCGTGAATCAGAGTCTTTTCATTGTCACCCCGAACGAAGTGAAGGGTCTAAAATCGCTGTGTGAAAACAAGGCTGGTCATAGTTAGCGCTTTCAGATTCCGAACGCAGTGAGGAATGAAATGGCTACTGCGTTCGGAATGACACGGCTGAGGAACGCGATAATGAAAAGACCCTGCCCATGAAAAATTCGCCTTGACATATAAGAATATATGTTTTATTCTGGTGGGCATCAGGGGACGGACCCGCAGGGGTTCGTCCCTTATCTTTTGCTATTTTTTCGAGTATCGGTCGGCGTTAACGGTGCCGGCTATCAGAGAGATCGGAGTTAGACCATTGTCGAACAACGGATACATTAGCTATTTTGACTGGTTGGGCGATTGGCAGGACGACTGGTTTGGCGAGCATGAGGAGGACGGGAATGATGTGGAGTCTGCCGGCGAGTTCGAAGGTATGTCGGCCTTGGAGTTCGTGAAAGATGCGCTTGGGGAAGAGCCTTACGGCAAGCAGCAGGATATTCTGCGGGCGGTGGACTCGGAGGCGCGCCGCGTATCGGTTGTGGGCTGCAACGGTTCAGGGAAGGACTGGACTGCGGCGCGAGTCGTCTTGTGGTGGGTGCATAGGTACTCTCCTGCAAAGGCGGTCGTTACGGGACCGACGCTGCGGCAGGTGGAGGACATTGTCTGGAACGAGGTGCAGTTCGCATACGGGAAGGCTGCCGAGAAGTTTCCGGGCAAGATGCTCAAGAATCGCTACGATATAGATGAGCAGACTTTCGCCGTTGGCTTCACTACTAACTCGCCGCACAAGATTCTGGGCTATCACTCTCCCCACCTGCTTGCGGTGGTAACCGAGGCGCACGCCGTGCCTCCCGATTATATCAACGCGGTGAAGCGGCTCAACCCTTCGCTGCTGCTTCTGACTGGCAACCCTTTCATCAACAACGGCGTCTTCTACGACTCGCATCACCGGCATCGCCACCTGTGGGAGACGGTGCAGATCGGCGCGGATGATACGCCCAACATCAAGCAGGGTCGGATCGTCATTCCGGGGATGATAACACTGGAGGATATGGAGGACCGCAAGCAGGACTGGGGCGAAGATACTGCGATGTACATCGGCTCGGTGCTGGGGCAGTTTTCGGAGAACCCTGACGAGATGGTGGTGCCCTTGAGCATCGCAAAGGCCGCCGTTGAGCGGGAGCTTGAACCTGAGGGCGAGGTCATCGTGGCGTGCGATGTGGCTCGCAAGGGGCATGATCATTCGGTCGTGATGCGGCGGCAGGGAGGAGTGGCGCGTATCGTGCGGCGAGTTCGCGGCTACGACACAATGGAAGTGTCCGGCATTCTGAAGTCCTACTGCGATGCGAACCGCGTGGATGTGCTGGTGATAGATGATGTGGGAATCGGCGGGGGCGTTACCGACAGGGTGCGCGAGGTCGGGCTTGCCACGGCGCGCATCGAGGACTTCAATGGGGGCAACATCGCCAAGCGCGCCGACCGATTCAGCAACCGGAATGCGGAGGTCTGGTGGGCGATGCGCGAATACTACTTTGACGGGATGCTCGACACGGAGAACGACGACAATCTCATCGGACAGGTGAGCAGCCGCGCATACGGACTGGACAGCAAGGGGCGGATCAAGCTTCAGAGCAAGCAGGAGTTGAAAGATTCGCCCGACGAGGCGGACGCGCTCGCAATGACATTCGCGCCGCTCCACGCAAAGGGACGCGCGTTCAAGTTATGGGTGTAGGTCTATTTATAAGAGGGCAGTAAGACTAGGTTGTGTGGAAATTTCCCAATTCTCCCCTGTCATTCCGAGTGAAGCGAGGAATCTGAAGACTGTGAATGGCGTATGTGCAACGATTTTAGATTCTTCACTCCGCTCCGCTCCATTCAGAATGACAGGGAAGGGACACTCCGTTCGGAATGACAGAATAAACCTGCTTTTCAGGTCCAAAACGCTTTGTGTATTAAATGTCAACAGAACCTAGGACGCGCAGGATGAATGGGAGGAATGAATTGAACATAGTACGGGGGATAAGAGTATTTTCGTCCGCGCTGAGGCGGCGGCACTCCGCGAGAAATGGGTTCGGAGGCGCGAACTCCGATGGCGCCTTCTCGCCCGGACTTGGAGACTTGGCGAGCGGCGGCGCGGCGGGCTGGGCGCAGACGGCTTTCGGTGCCCAAGCGGGTTGGGCACAGGCCGCTTACGGTGAATACTACCCGCGCTCGGCTGTCGTGTACGCGGCAATCAAGGTGAGGCAGGATGCGATTGCGCGGCTGCCTTTGCGTGTGCTGCGGCGCATTCCTGCATCACGGCAGCGCATGGATGGCGTGAACTCCAGGGCCGGCGGCGAGCTAGTCGGAGCCGATCATCCACTCCAGAGGCTGCTGGATTCGCCAAATCCGTTCTGGAGTCGCAGCGACCTGTGGCGGGCAACGGAGACATACCTGTCGCTGTGGGGCGCGGCGTTCTGGGCGCTGGAGCGGGATGAGAATGGCAACATCGCCGAGATCTGGCCGCTGCGTCCGGACAAGATGCGCCCAATACCGGACGCGCAACGGTACATCAAGGGCTTCGTGTATGTGGGCGCGGGCAGCGAGCTTGTGCCGTACCTGCCGGATGATGTGGTGTGGATGCGGTACTTCAACCCGCTGGACGAGTACGCGGGGTTGTCGCCGATTGCGCCGCTACGCCAATCTGCCGACATGGGCATGGACGCGCTGCGGGCGAATCGCAAGCTGCTGCAGAACGACAGCACGCCGGGGCTGATAATCGAGACGGAGGGCTTTCCGACAGACGCCGATGTAAGGGAATTCTACGCGCGCTGGGAGTCTCGCTTTCAGGGTGTAGAGAAGATGCGCAGGCCTGCGCTGCTGAGTCCGGGCATGAAGGCGAGCAATCTTGGGTTCAGCCCGCGCGACATGGAGTACATCGAGAGCCTGCGCTGGAGCCTGGAGGATGTTACGCGGGTGTTCGGAGTGCCGAAGGTGATGATCGGGGACCTCGAAAACACGACCTTCTCGAATTTCAGCACGGCGCGGCGGCTGTTCTGGGAGGACACCATCGCGGCTCAGCTCGCCTTCTATCAAGAATCGCTGCGTCAGCACTTGCTTCCGCACTTCGGCGACGACTCGCTAACGGTGGAGTTCGACCTGAGCGGCGTGGAGGCACTGAAGGAGAGTGAGGAGAACAAGGCGAAGCGCCGCCGCATATATGTGGAGGCGGGCATTATGACGATAGACGAGGTGCGACGCGAGATGAACCTGCCGCCGATTGCGGGTTAGTCGGTAGTTCGGTGTGTCAGTTAGTTGGGTGGTCGGTTGCCCCAACCAGACCCACCTCCGTTGGCGAAGGGACTTTCTCCTTTCCGTCCTGCGTACCCTGCCAGATTCAACATTGATTTATAGGAGCGCTCCAATGAAATCAGACAAGACAGAAGCGATACGCTGCGAGCATGACGGCCTCAAGATGGCGGAGGTCAAGGCGGGCTGTCTCATTCTGCGCCAGCGTCACCACGGCGAGACGCATATACAGATAGTGCCGCTGCGGGAATTGCTGCCTGACGGCGAGTCTGGCAGCGCTCACGGAAATGGCGATCCACCGAATTGAACGACGGTGTGAATCGTACTCACGCGCCCAATAGTTGATAGAATGGTTGGGTGCGTTCTTTAGGCAGAGCGAGCAAATTCAGCATAAGGCGGGACCCATTGCAGGGAAATTACAGAGTCGCGGTTCGGGCGCGAAACCTCATTAAACGATACGGCGAACTCACAGCCGTCAACAGCATCAATTTCGACATATTAGAGGGTGAGTGTTTCGGCTTCCTCGGACCCAATGGGGCGGGCAAGACCTCGACAATGAAGATGATGTCGTGCGTCTCACCCGTAAATGGCGGGGAGCTGGTGGTTCACGGGATGGATGTGCGCCGGGACCAGCGCAAAATCAAGTATGAGTTGGGCATCGTGTCGCAGTCGGACAGTCTCGACCCAGATCTGAGCGTGTTGCAGAACCTGCTGACATACTGCCGCTACTTCAACATGCCCCGCAAACTTGCTCAAGAACGCGCATGGGAGTCGCTGAGGCAGTTTCAACTGGAAGAGAAGGCGCACCACCCGATAGACGAGCTATCGGGTGGTATGCGGCGGCGGCTGCTCATCGCGCGGGCGATGCTTCACGACCCCCGGATTCTTGTGCTCGATGAGCCGACCACAGGGCTGGACCCGCAGGCACGCCTGCTTGTGTGGGACAAGCTGGCGATGCTCAAGTCGCGGGGGATTACGATACTGCTGACCACGCATTACATGGACGAAGCGGCGCACTTGTGCGACAGGCTGGTGGTGATCGACCAGGGGAACGTGCTGGTGGAGGGAGCTCCCCGCTCTCTCGTTCATGAACATGTCGGCGACCAGGTTGTGGAGTTGCGGGTCAACCCGATCCACATGGCGGGCGTGGTACAGAGCCTCACGAGCGAGGGCATGGAGTTCGAGTACGGCGGTGATTCGCTGTACTTCTACGGAGACAACGGCGCGGGGCTGCGAGACAATGCCAGCCTGAACGGATACGAGATAATACAACGCCCCGGCAACCTCGAAGACCTGTTTCTGCGCCTCACGGGTCGTGGGCTGCGCGAAGGATAATGAGCTAACAAGATTTAGAGGATAGATAGGATATAACTTGTTGTACCTATTCATTCTGTTGAAGGCTTTCTTTCAGTAAGATGACGACATTAGCGACGATGACGACCATGGTTCAGCGAACCCCCTTATGGGGCGGTTTCCGCGTGTGGCAGCGCAATCTTGACGCCTTCCGCCGCGCGTGGCGCTTCGAGGTGGGCGGGCTGGCGGTGGAGCCGTTCGTGCTGCTCATTGGCGTGGGCTTCGGACTGGGCGCGTACATCTCCAACCTTGGCGAGGGCATCAGCTACCCGCATTTCCTCGCGCCGGGCGTCATCGCCTCCTATGCCATGTTCCACTCGACCTTCGACGCCTCATACGGCGCGTACATGCGGATGGAGACGCACAACATTTACGAGTCGATGCTGTTCACGCCGCTGGGGCCCGAGGACATCGTGATGGGAGAGGTCATGTGGGGCGCGTCGCGGGCGCTGTTGTCTGCAATCGCCGTTATGTTCGTGGCAATTCTGTTCGGGCTGGTGAGCTCGCCGTGGGCGATCCTCGCGCTGCCCGCCGCGTATCTCATCGGCATGACTTTCGCCGCCATCGCAATGGTGATGACTGCGACGGCAAGAACTATCGGCTCGATCAACAACTTTCTCACGCTGTTCATTCTGCCGATGTTCTGGGTGAGCGGCGTCTTCTTCCCTCTGGACAGGCTGCCGGAAGTGGTGCAGACCGCCGCGTGGGCGCTGCCGCTGACGGCGTCGGCGGCACTGGTGCGCGGGCTGTTCGCCGGGGAGCTTACGCCGTGGATGCTGTTGTGGGTGGGGGAGCTGCTGGCGTTCCTGCTGGTGGGGCTGTGGCTGGCGTCGCGCCAGATGCGGAAACGGCTGATTAAGTAGGTTGGTATGGAGGAGTGCGTACTATCTGTCGAAATAAGACCGCTCGAACAATCTGAAATCCCGCTTCTTGTCACGCATCTGGATGTGGGCCGGCTGACAGGGCGACACCACGACCGCTTCACTCAGCAGCAGGACGGGCACCTTACTTACCTGATAGCGTGGCAGGACGGGATTCCGATAGGACATATGACGGTGCGCTGGACGGGTACGACGGACGCCTTCGTTGCCGAACGTATCTCAGAGTGCGCCCATTTGGAAGACCTGTTCGTTATGCCGGAGCATCGGTCACGGGGCATCGGGACGGGGATACTGACGCAGGCGGAACGGCTTGCGGCAGAACGCGCCTTTACCCGGATAGGCTTGGCGGTTGGGACAGAGAACCCGCGCGCCCGCATGTTGTACGAGCGGCTTGGCTATGTGGACGCGGGCTTCGGCGTATTCGAGATTGGCGGAAGCTACCTGGACATTCACGGCAATCAGCGCCGATGGCGTGAGGTGTGCGAGTACCTGGTAAAGCCGCTCAACTGACGTCAGCTTCGCCTTCGCCCTCTGATTCAGGACCTGAGTGCGGCATGCCATCATCCTCTTCATGCTTGCCAGTCCTGTGTCGTATAACGGCAAAGGGGATGAGCGCGATCAGGAATACGGCTAGCAGCGCGGGCGCGACATACTCGTAGCGAGCGTTGTTGACGGCGCCCTGCAGCCGGTCTGCAATGGTGGTGCGCGGCAACCCCGACAATTGCACCTCGATGCGCCTGCCGCGTTCGATGTCCGTCGTTTCGATGAGCTGGTATGGGCGCTTACCGATGCTCACGGCCTCGGGTGTGCCAATGTCTTCACTTGTCAGGGTCAAGACCTCGTCGGGAGACAGTACGCGCAGGCTGTCCGCACCGAACGGGAAGGACTTCTCGAATGTCGCCTCAGCGCCGTCGTAAGGGAAGCTGTAAGTGAACAGGATGTCGTGCTCGCCGGGAGGCACGTTTCCAATCACGGCGAAGCCCCGGTCAACCTGCACGATGTCCGCACCGAGCAGGCGGGTGTCCACCTGCAAGCCCTCAGCGCCCGGAGGCAATCCGAAGCGAAGCAGGCTCATGGGGCCGCCGTTGCCCGGCACGAAGGTGAAGTCAGAGTCGTTGATGACCTTTATGATTTCGAGCGCGGCAATGCTTTGCGTCGCTCGGTCGGCGTCTGCGAACAGGAGCGACGCCGAGCCGACACGTATCACATCCTGTTCATAGACTGCGTCGTACACCTCAATGGTTACCGGAGGCGGCGTTCCGTTCGCAAGACTGACTTCTGTGCCGTATAGCGCATCCTGGTATCGCACGGATACGCCGTATATGAGGGCGGGGTCGTACACTATGCCGTCAAAGCGGAATTGCCCGTCGTCGTCTGTCGTCGTTTCCATGTTGTCGTAGCTGTCGGCGCCTTGCATGTGTAGGATGACGGCAATGCCGACGATGCTGCCTGAATCGGGAGTGCCGTTCACGACCTGGCCTGACACTGAGAGCGGCGACTGCTGCGCCAGCGCGGTCGCATGCGTGCCGACCATTAGCGTGCATACGACCGCGAGCAGCATCAGTAAAATCGAAATTCGGGTCTGTATCCCTGCTCTAGTTCTCATTGCACATTCAAAGTTATCAGTTCTGAGTGGCTGACGCTACTGAAAACTCCTTCGCGCACTAATATAATTGGCGTCAAGAGATAATAGCGATTTGTGGTAGAATAAGCAGGCGGGATGTATTGATCTGCGATATATTATGGGAGGCTTGTGGAAACTTCGTCCAGAAAATGGCAACAGATATACTTCAATAGCTTCAGCATTGCGATTGTCGTAACAATAGTAGGCACAGTGCTATTGGATAGATGCGAAGGGTGTTTCGACTGGCAGGATTGGGTGGAACTTATCAAGTCGAGCACTGCTAATGGTATATTGTACGCAACCGCTATAGTCAGCTTCGTGGAGGTGGGGCGCATGGTTTTGCTTCCGGCAGATTACCTTAGGCAAAAGTTCATAGAGCCGTTAAAAGAGCGCCAGAAAGAAGAAGGCAGAGAGGAAGGCAGAGAAGAAGGGCGTGAGGAAATGCGCGTAGAATTCTTGGGTTGGCTTCAGCGTAAGGAGGAAGCGGAACGCGAAGGCAGAGAGTTCAATGAGCCTGTGCCCGGCACGGAAGGGAATAGCAGCGCCAATCGCAACGGCAGCGCTACAAAAGGTTAGGGGATAGCCTACTTTCGCTCGAAATCAGCCCGCAGCCTGTTCATCTCCCAGCACACGCTCTCTGACGTGCTCGCTTTCAGCTTCAATACGCGTCAGGAGCGCTTCTTCTTCTTCGTGCTCAAGCTCCATCGAGCGCATTACGACTGCTGCCTCACGCATGTACTGGCGGCGCAGCCAGCGGTAGTCCTCTTCGCTCAGGTTGCCGATGGCGTGCTCCAGTTCCGCGCTTTTGATGCCGTCAAGCGCGGCCTCCCATCGTCGTTGCAGCGTCGCCATGGGCGAACTTTCATCGTCCAGCCACTCGCTGCTCTCGCCGCGCCGCAGGAACGGGTACGCGATGATGACGGCTGGTATGAGGGCAAGCACGATGGCGAGAAACACAAGCATCGCGCTACGCCCTTGCTGCCCGCGCGCCGCTGGGCATCCTCACGACCGCGAGCGCGGGCTGCCTTGAGGGCCACAGCCCGACCAGTATGCCCAGGACCAGCACCGGGCCCGACGCCCACATCCACCAGACCATCGGATTTATCAGCACGCGGAACACAGCCTGGTCGTCGCTGCCGAACTCGGATGGGACGATGTAAAAGTCCTCGATTGGGGTGCTGCGAATCGCGCCCTTGGTGGAGGCGATGCGGAAGGTGGGATAGAAGGCTCGGTACGCGTCCATCCTGCCGGTCAACCGGTCACCCTTCCACACATCGAAAGCTGCGACGGACTCCGCTCTATCCGGGTGCGTTGTGTGTATCGCTCCCACATACCTGAAGGTGTAGTCGCCGAATGCCGCGACATCGCCGGGTTGCATAGCAATGTCGCGCTGCACGCTGAAGAAGGATGAGGCGATTGCGCCCACTGCAAGCATGGCTATGCCCAGATGCACGATGTAGCCGCCGTAGCGTGGGCGGTTGCCTGCCAGCAGGTTGAGGAACGCAGCGGGATACGCCTCACCACGCCGATGCCGCGAACGTGTGCCGCGCAGCCACTCGCTCAGGATGCCGCCGACTGCCAAGCCTACAGAGGCGAACGCCACGAGCGCGACGGGCTGGCGCACGCCCACTATCAGCAACACTGCGAGAGTCAGCAACGCGGCGATGAGCGGCGCGCGGAGGGCGCGTATCAGGCTCTGGGTGGTTGAGCGTCTCCAAGGCAATAGAGGGCCTATGCCCATCAGCACTACGATGAGCAGCAGGATTGGCCCGTTCACTCGATCGTAGAACGGACGGCCGACGGTGACGACCGTGCCGTCCGCCGCTTCGCTGAACACGGGGAATATCGTGCCCCACAGTGTCACGAAGGCGACCGCGAGAAACAGGATGTTCTGACCGAGGAAGGCGCTCTCGCGTGAGACTATCGATTCAAGTTGCGCACGGCTTCTCAGGGAATCGTAGCGCCAAAGAAATACGGCGATTGATGCGAGCAGCGTACCCGCCATGAAGGCGAGGAACAGCCAGCCCATCGTGCTCTGCGCGAAGGAGTGCACCGATGGCACGGGGCCGCCGCGATTGATGAACATGCCCATCTGCGCCATCGTGAATGCGACTATGATGAGAGCCATGTTCCACATGCGGAACATTCCGCGCCGCTTCTGCACCATGATGGAATGCACGAATGCGGTCATAGCGAGCCAGGGCATCAGCGCGGAGTTCTCCACCGGGTCCCATGCCCAGTATCCGCCCCAGCCGAGTATGGTGTACGCCCACCAACTGCCGAGCATGAGTCCCATTGTGAGGACAAGCCACGATACCATGCCCCATAGCCTGCCTAAGTCCACCCATTCGTCGCGTCCGCCGCGTCTCGCCGCAAGCGCGCCCATTGCAATGCTGAACGGCACTGCGACCAGCACCAGTCCCGCCATTTGCAGCGGCGGGTGTATGAACATGCCAAAGTGTACGAGGAGCGGGTTGATGCCCTGCCCGTCGGGAGGGGCTATTGGCAACCGTTCCAGAGGATTGGCGAGGAATAGCATGATGCCAAGGAAGAAGGCAAGGATGAGCGCCATTGTGCCCAGTGCGTAGGGTGTCGTGTGAGGCAGTCGCTTGCGTATCGTCAGAACCGCGATCGTGGACACGGTCGCCAGTACCAGCGCCAGGTACAGAAGAGATCCAGCATTGCCCGCGTAGAACGCGACCCATGTGTAGATGTGCGGCATGGCGAGGTTGCTGTTCTCCGCGACATAGCGCACGCTGAAGTCTCGTGTGACAAAGGCGTACACCAGCGCCGCCGTGGATACGAGCAGCAGCAGCGGCACGGAGTAGAAGCCGTAGCGTGCGCTCGCAGTTAGGTCCGGTACGCGCTGCCAGGAGCCCACGAATGAGGCGACCGCTGCATAAGCAGTCACCACCATTGCGATTATCAGCGCGAGCTGTCCCGCGTCAACCATCTTTTACATCCTGCCTATCCACTTTGTCCCCCGAAACGGATGCTTCGATACGCTCATAGTATGGCTGGAGGTCGTCGTCCGATATTTCGTCGTCGCCATCCGAGGCAGTCGGTCTGCGGCGCATGTGCCGGAGCGCGATGACGAATACACCAATCGCGGCGGCAACGCCTATTGGCGGCGCAATCCACACGGCTAGGGATATGCCCCGTGTCTGCGGCTCCAGCAGGACGCTAGGACCGTATCGCTCCACGAAGAACTCACGCACCTGCTCGTCGGACCAGCCTGCCGCCAGCTTCTCCGCGACGATGCCGCGCATCTGCACGGCGAGAACGACCTGCGACTGGTCGATGGATTCGCCGGGGCAAACCGGGCACATGATAGTCCTGTTCAGCGCTTGCGAACGCTGTTCCATTGCCGGCACATCCGCCTGTGCGTTGGTGCATCCTATCAACACCAGGTTGATAAGAAGCGATGGGACAATGAGCGTGAGGAGAAAGTTGTGTCTATTCACTGGCCAACTGACATTTTGAACACTACTCGCCGTGTTGTTGGAGCCGTCGTAACTGCTCTCTCAGCGTGGCTACCTCGGCTTCGGCGGCTTGACGCGCTGCTCTTTCAGTATCGGCACGCGCTTCGGCAGATTCGGCACGGGCTTCGGCGTCAGTACGCGCTTCGCCCAACTCCGCGGGTGTGGGCAGAAACTCACCAGTCAGCGGGTCACGGAAGCGCAACTCACCAGAATCCCAGCATAAGTCCAGTCCCAAAACCTCGCTATGTCCCCAAAGCAGTCCGTCATGCCCTTCGTGTATATCCAACCGCTTGTACTCGCCATCTATCAGCACATCGCCCGCCAACGGAGCATCGTGAAAGCGCCCGCCCGTGTGGTCGAAGCGCCAATACTCGCGAACTCCATACGCCGCGTATCCCTCGCGCTTCACTGTGTAGTCCCGTCTTCCAGTGCTTCGAGACGCTACTTTCAGCACGAAGTCCGGCGGTTTGCCGACCTCGCTTATTACGTAGCCATTGCGCGCGATTATGCCTTCAGGATTGACGCCGAAGGTTACTATACAGTCGGGAGCGAGCCGCTCCGCATCATTGGTCGCCTCATGCCGCAGATAGCCTTCGCCGGAAATCAGCACATCGTCCCTATGGGCGAAGTGAGGTCTGAGGATGCCGTGAAAAGAAAATATGCCCTCGGTTTGCTGCATATCAGGTTCCCGCTCCGGATCAGGCAGCGGTTCCAGATGCGCGTAGTCTGCAACTTGCGGTCTGAGGGTACTTCGAGTGGTCATAGTCTGCCTCTCTGCCGGACAATGAAGTCAAACTCCCATGTCTGTGAAAATACAGTATATCCGAAAACGGCAACACTTCATTGACCAACTAACTTTAGCACAAAGTACACCCTGCCCGCGCCTTTTGATATAATTGCGGCGGCATAACCTCCGTCAGTCCACCATCAGTCCAAAGCAACCCGCGGGAGCAGTGAATGAGCATCCTATATGTCGTATCCGACCGACCGGGCGCAGGCAAGACGGCGCTGTGCATGGCGCTGACCAAATTGCTGAGGGCGCAGTCCAAGTCGGTCGTGGTCGTTAAGCCCGTTGCCGATGACGAGGATGACATTGATGCCGCGATGTACGCGGAACTTCTGGGCACGGATACGCAGGGGTGGCCGGTTGAAGTTGCCGAAAACGTGCGCGGCGGCAATCTCGATGAAGTCAGCGCGCTCATCAGAGGCCTGGCTTCTGAGAACGACATCGTTATCGTGGAAAGCTCAAATGGGCTGGCGGGGACGACAGGGCGGATCATCTGCGACAACGTTGATGCCCGCGTACTGGTGATCGCAGGCTACGATTCATCGCTGGCCCACGGTTCAGTGCTGACGACGGGCGCGCCTTTCGGTGGAATGGTCATTGGATATATTATCAATGGCGTTACGCAATATATGGGTACTGATGCGCGCGCCAATCTCGTGCCGCCAATAGCGGCGCAAGCATCAATGAGGGGCGCGCGCGTGCTGGGGCTGATACCTGAGGACAGATGCCTGCTCGGTGTGAGCGTGAGCCAGATTGCGGCACACCTGAACGGGAAGTTCATCAGCGAAGAAGCGGAAGAGGACAGCTTGGTGGAGTACCTGATGGTTGGCGGGTTGAGCCTCGACCCCGGCGAGTATTATTATGGCATTCACGACAAGCGCGCCGCAATCGTGCGCGGTGACAGGCCGGACTTGCAGATGTCCGCCCTGGGCGCGCCTGGGTTCACAGCGTGCCTGGTAGCCACAGGGGGGATCGTGCCTATCGAGTACGTGCGATACGAGGCGGAACAGGAAGAGACGCCGATTATTCTGGTGGAGTCGGATACGCTCGATACGATGGCAAGGCTGGATACTCTGCTAGACATCAGCAGCTTCAACCACCCCGACAAGCTCAAGCGATGTGTGGAGCTTGTGGAGGAGCACGTCGATATAGAGGGACTGCTGCACGGGCTGTAATTCGCTGTAAAGTACCGATAAAGCAATGATGGGCAGGATCGAGGCTACTTCAGTCTCAATCCTGCCCATTCTATCTATGGCATTCTATTTTTGGCTGTTACTTCGCTTATCGCCTAGCCTGCGTTGGCGATTGCCGCGCGGATGGCGCGTCCGGTGTACACCGAAGTCAGGTGCGCGCGGTACTCTGCCGAGGCGTGCACATCCTCGTTGAACTCGATGCCGTTGCCCGCAGCGCTTGCTGCCGCGTTCATTGCATCATCGTCGAGGCTGCTTCCAACAAGTGCCGCCTCCGCATCGCCGGCGCGCACTGCCGCTGGACCTGCGCCGGTTACGCCGATGCTGGCGCCCGTGCAGTTGCCGTTGCCATCCGTGGTAATGACCGCAGCCACGCCCACTATGGCGTAGTGCGACGCCTTGTTGCCGAACTTGGCGTAAGCCGAGCCGCTGTTGGCAGCGAGAGCCGGAATGCGAATCTCGTTGAGGATTTCGTTCGACTCAAGCGAGGTGGTTAGCAGGTCAACGAAGAAGTCGTCGATACCGATGGTGCGATGACCGCCGGTGGAACTCGTTACGAGTTCGGCGTTGAGCGCGATTGCGACCGCGGGCAGGTCGCCCGCAGGATCGGCGTGGGCCAGTGAGCCGCCAATCGTTCCCATGTTGCGAACCTGAGCGTCTGCCACCTGCCCGGCTGCGTCGGCGAGAACGGGCGCGTTGCTCTGCACCAGTTCGGACCCCTGAAGAGCGGCGTATGTCGTCATCGCGCCAATCGCCAAGCCGCCGCCATCAGCCTCTCGGATGTAGGACATCCCTTCTATCTTGCCCAGGTCTATGAGCACGCTCGGCTCGGCAAGTCGCAGTTTCATCAGCGGGATAAGGCTGTGCCCGCCTGCCAGTATCTTTGCTTCGTCGCCGTGCTCAGCCAACAATCTCGCTGCCTCTGCGACGCTTGTTGGCGCGTGATATGCAAATGCACTAGAAACCATAATTCAGCCTCCTAGTCGGTCAGAGTAAGTCAGTCCGTCGGTGTGTCAGCAAATCGAGAGCTAACAGGATGTGTAAAATTCCCCCCATCCTAGCTTCCCCTGACGGGGGAAGGGAATGAGCCCTACGAAGACATCTTCTCAGCGGCGTACTGCACCGCGTTTACGATGTTGTGATAGCCCGTGCAGCGGCATAGGTTGCCCGCGAGTCCTTCGCGTATTTCCGCTTCCGACGGGCTGGGGTTCTTCGACAGCAGGTCGTAGGACATCATAATCATGCCCGGCGTGCAGAAGCCGCACTGAAGCCCGTGCTCCTCCCAGAAGCCTTCCTGGACGGCATGCAGTTCGTTGTTGGCTGCAAGTCCCTCTATGGTGGTGACCTTGCCGCCGTTCGCCTGCACGGCGAACACGGTGCAGGACTTGACTGCGTTGCCGTTGAGGATAATTGTGCAAGCGCCGCAGTTACTGGTGTCGCAGCCGACATGCGTGCCCGTCATGTTGAGCGTCTCGCGTAGATATTGCACAAGAAGCAGGCGAGGCTCTACTTCGCTGGTATGTGATGTGCCATTGACCTGTACGGTAATTGACTGACCCATACGAAATCCTCCCAAACAATAAGATCAGTGTCAGAATCCGATGTGAAAGGACAGGTATTGCGCTATCCTCGTGTGGTCGGGGCGTATAGGATCACCCCTGCGGATTTTGGGCGATTATATCAGGATATACTGTAATGGGCTACCCGCCGCCGTGTGCTAAAATGGTGCAACATCCGCGTATTTCCCCTTTACCGCACTCATCGATGCAGCCCCCTAGTTGAGAGGAGTTCCCGCATGAAGGTAGAAGGCAGATTCACGATAGAGGCCGAGCGCGAGCAGGTCTGGGATATGCTCCTGTCCCCTGAGACGCTGGCAGACTGCATACCCGGTTGCCAGAGCTTCGAGCCGATGGACGCTGATACCTACAAGGTTACAATGCGCGTGGGTGTCGCTGCCGTGCGCGGGAAATACAGCGGCAGCGTAACCATCGCCGACAGGCAGCACCTCGAATCGTACAAGATGGTCGTGCAGGGCAGAGGTTCGGGCGGCAGCGTGCGCGGTGAGGGTGTCCTCACCTTTGCGGACATCGAGGGAGGAACGCAGGTCAGCGTCGCCGGGGACGCGCAAGTTACGGGTGTGGTGGCGCGTGTGGGACAGAGGTTGATGGGGAACGTATCGCGCATGCTGATGAACCAGTTCTTCAACTGCCTCAAGTCCAAGATTGAAGATTAGAGATACCGAAGTACGGACGAAGTGAGAAAATCCAAAGGATAGGGAATGCCATACGAGTTTATAGATACGCAGGAAATCGGCGGCGTGCTCGTCATTACGATGGACGATGCCCGTACTCGGAACGCCATCGGCGACGAAATGGCGGCTGAGATCAATGAGGAGATAGCGAGGTTGGAGGCGTCTTCCACGCTGCGCGCGCTAGTTCTGACCGGACGCGATCCGTCATTCTGCTCCGGCGCGAATGTGAAGCGCATGAACGAAGCCAACGAGGAACGCTCAGCCGAGCCAATCCCAGAGGACATGACGCCCTGGGAGCATCTCGATGAGCAGTGGGCGGCGGCGGCATCGGGTGAGAGCTACATGGACGGTGTGCGCTTCCTGCCTCTCACGCTGCACAACATGCAGAAGCCGACCATTGCTGCCGTGAACGGCTACGCGATGGGGCTGGGCATGGGCATTGCGCTGTCGTGCGATATTCGCATCGCATCGGAGAACGCACGCTTTTCGGAGACGTTCATTCGGCGCGGCCTCATTCCAGCGGACGGCTCATGCTGGCAACTTCCTCGCATGATTGGCATCAGCAACACCTTCATCTTGCAGTACACCGGCGACGCTGTTGACGCCGACGAAGCGTATCGTCTCGGTATGGTCAGTAAGGTCGCGCCGCACGATAAGCTGATGGATGCGACGCTGGAACTGGCGCAGCGCATCGCGGACGGGCCGACATACTCGATGGCGATGATAAAGCGTCTGGTGCAGAAGTCGCTGCACACCGATCTGGAGGAGAGCCTGAAGCTCGCAGGGCCCGCGCAGAACATCGCTCGGCGCACCGCAGATCACAAGGAGGGCGTGCGCGCCTTCGTGGAGAAGCGGCAGCCGCGGTATATCGGTAGGTAATGCGCCGGTGCCCATCCCTTCGGTAAACAACTGAAAGCATAGGTGCAAAATGGTCGAACAGAAACGAAAGCAAGATACGCTGCGACTAGTCAACGGGCAAGAAATCAAAGTCAATCATCTGACGAAAGAGGATGTCAATCGGAAGCTCGCAAATCTCGAGGCGAAGCACGGCATGACATCCCAAGAATTTGTCGCCAAGTGGAATCACGGCGAACTCGACTGCGCCGTTATGGACTATTTCAGATGGGCAGGTTACTGTTTGTTCGCGTACAAGCAGGGTCGTTCCGAGTTGCAACTGGAGGGTTAGACCGCTGGACCCGCTATTAAGAAATTACCTTGAGCGCGTGCTTCATATTCTCTTGTCCTTGGGAGTAGTGGAAGTTGAAGAACTGAAACTTGAAAGTGAGTACGAGGAAGTTGCAGAATTAGAGTCCGTCGTTAGATTTTCCGAAGGCAGCCGCTTGCGAGTGGGGATAATTGTAGATCGACTAGACGGATTTCCATTCCGGAGGTTTTACTCGTTTCACTACATGGACTCCACGGACGCAACCATCTTCCGATACGACAACAGTCGCCACCACAGAGAATTGCCACATTTTCCGCACCACAAGCACGAAGGCGCGGACGAGCGCGTGGTTGGCTGCCCGCGCCGAGCGCCTGCACGACACACGCGACGAGATTGCAGCCTACTTGAAAGGCTCGAACTGACGTCGAAGCCAATCCAGCAACATTATTGGAGCTGAGTATGCCCGATAGCGAAAAGTCCGTTGAATTTGCCACTTATCCCAATGAGATGGAGGCACAGATGATCGCGCAGCTGCTGCGGGAAAATGGTGTGGGCGCGTATGTCCAGCCGTTGGGCTTCGGGTACGGCGGCGTGGGCATGATCCAGTTCATACCCCATCGAGTGCTGGTGTATGAGCACAACCTGCAACTCGCACAGGAGATACTAGGCGAGGGTGAACAAGGAGAAGCGGAATAGGCACTCTCCCTATTCACTGCTTCCATCCTATCCATCTATGTCAGAGACCTGACGGCCCTCATAAACCAATGCACGGTCGCCTCGAACGCGCCGGGGAACTCCTGGTAGAACCAGTGACCGCCGCCTTCAAGTTCTGCCAGCCGCATAATTGGCACATTCTCCGCTATCGCCTCGCGCATCCTGACGGCCACTTCGTGCGTCAGTAGGTTGCTCTGCCGGCCTCGTACTATCAGAGTAGGCACGGTTATGCGTCCCCACTCTTCCCACAGGTCGGGGCGCTCATACGCCGCGAGCAGATTGCGGTCGCGCTTCCATATTCGCTTGCCGTCCGCGAGTTCGCGCGTCATCACCTTCGCCTGATGCAGCAGCATCTCGTCGGTGGACTGCGGCTGTCGCTCGCGCAGTCTCTCAACTACGGTATCCAGAGAATCCCATTCGTCGGACTCGGTGTTGTAGCGCACGAACATGCCCTGCGAATCGGGGTTCACGGCGTCGGGGTCGATGTCAACCACCACCAGCGCCCGCAAAAGATCGGGATGCTCGGCGGCGAAGACGAAGGCGTAGCGCGCGCCTGCTGAATGACCAACCAGAATAAAGTCGCTTAGTTGCAGGTGAGCGACAAGCGCCTCTAAGTCTGCGATGTAGTTGCGGAAGCCGTAAGCGTCTGGAGAGGCATGCGCGCTGTCGCCATGCCCTCGGCTGTCGAGCGCGATTACGCGGTAGTCGGAGCTTATTGCCGCCGCGAAGATGTCCCAGCTTCGGGCGCAGTCCTGCAGGCCGTGCAGCAGCACCATCGTCGGCGCATCGGGAGACGGCGTGCCCCAGTCGAGGTAGTGTAGACGCAGGCCATCGACATCAAAGAACTTGTCTGTGGGCTGAAAGTCGGGAGTAGCCATAGCTCAGGATCGCGGCAGGTAGCGCTTTGGGAACTTGGCGACGACCGAGTAGAGGATGTCCACCATGTTGGCGAGTCGCACACGGGCGACCTGCGAACAGAGTTGATACGCTGTCAGCCGCTCAATGCCATAAGCCGATTCCAGCCACATCACAAGCTCATAGAAGGCGATGCGTGCCGCGTCTTCCATGGGGCGGGCGCTGCCGACGGTCATCAAGAAATCATCAGACTCAACTCTCGGTGTGGCGATTGCCTGCCCCTTGATTAGGTCGATGGTCAGAATCCCGCGCGTGGGAATCTCCGTTGCGACGCCACAGACCTCCGCATCGCCCTGCGCCGCGTGGCCGTCGCCTATGTGCAGGAGCGCGCCGGGAGCATTGACGGGAAGGTGGATGGTGTTGCCGGGGCACACATCAGCAGCGTCCATGTTGCCGCCATGGAAGCCGGGCGCGAGCGAGGAGATTGCCTCAAGTTCGGGCGCGGTGCCGATAGTGCCGTAGAACGGCTCGTAGGGTATCGCCGCGATGTCCAAGTCATCGGAAAAGGTAATCTCGCCGTTGCTGATGGGATGCAGCATGACGCGCGGCGGCAGAGGCGGGTTCAAGGTACGCGTGAACACGGTGCCGCAAAGCCCGCCGAACTCCGGAATCAGCGCGCTGACGCCGTAGTCGCGCGTAACCTCGATTGAGTGTATTGTAACGGCGAGAGTGTCGCCCTTCTCAGCACCCTCGACATATATGGGGCCGGTCAGGGGATTCACGTATGGCAGCGTGATTATCTTCGTGATGTCGTCGTCGGGCGAGGTAATCCTGTTCTCGAAGGCGTCCGCGGTCTCCACCACGAAGGTTTCACCCGGCGAGACCGTTGCGACGGGCTGCTTGTATGGCCCTATCACATAGGAGAAGTCGCCGGGGTCGTTAACAATTGTCTGCAAGATACTGCTTGTCCCTAATCCTATAAATGTACATGCCGTTCAGCGAAATTATGCAGAATCGTCAGTACCGACCACTTACACACCACTCTTAGACTTCACTGACTTTGGAGTTTGAATGGCATCGAGCGACACGCCGTACTTCGCTAGAATTGCGTCAACGAATGGCTTGAGCACATATTCTGCATTGTCAATGCGAATTGCCGCGAGCGAGGCAGGCGCGGCAACATCGTCGTTATCGTAGTGAACAATAATGTGCTCGGCGAAGTCGTCGCCCACCGCGCTATCCTGCCCGTTCTCAATAAACAGCACTTGTGACTCAGGGATGTACTCCACTTGCGCGGGCGGGGCGGGCTTCCAATCAGGCTGACTTATGGGATGTCCCATGGCAGTCCTCCGTACTTCTTTATCAGACCTCTGTTTGTGTATGCTGTGAGAAACCTACCCGTTTCCGTGTCTCCAACGAAGACTACCATTATCCAATGATTCGTTTCCTGCACTCGTCCTGTAAGAATAGTTCGGCGTTCACCGTCTGAAGTTATTGTCTCATATCTCTCATGGGGTTCTGCAATGACCTTCATGACCCACTCTTTGCGGACGCTCTTGTGACGACCCAGCACCGTCTCACCGTGTCCTGGAATCTTTGGCATACGGTCAAACGCTTGCCTCAGCGTGAAATCTTCATCGCTTGTGCCCTGCAATTTGCCGTTAGTTCCTTAGCACACCTACCTTGTTTATCGAGTTACACCGAGTCGTCAGCGCCAACCACTTCCTCGTTGACGAGCGCCTGCACCTGATCGTCAGAGTAGCCAAGTATGCCAGTGAGCAGTTCGCGAGTGTGCTGCCCCACAGTGGGAGTTGAGCCAACGACCATCGGGGTTCGGCTGAACTTGATTGACTTGCCGCTAACCCACATCGTGCCAGCGACGGGGTCGGGCACTTCCATCAAAATCTCGCGCTCGTGGAGCTGCGGCTCGTTGGCTGCCTGTTCGGTCGTGTTCACCGGAGCGCAGGGTATGCTGTGTTCGGAAAGCTCCGCTACTGCCTGTTGCGTGGTTCGCTGACTGAGCCATGCGCCAATCTCACCTTCGAGGACATCCACGTTCTCGGTACGCAGGTCGCGCGTCGCAAAGCGTGGGTCGTCCAGCCATTCGGAATGGCCGAGCGCATCGCATGTGCGCGGCCACATGTTGTCGTTGCCCGCCGCGAGGATGACATAGCCGTCCTCAGTTTCGTACATACCACCGAAAGGCGTTCCGCCGCCGCCCACCGCAGAGTCTGCGCGCGTGGTCTCCACGCCGCCGCTTAGGTATGCCGAGATGGGAATTTCGTTGACGGTGAAGCCCGTGTCGGCGAGGCAGACTTCGAGCGCCTGCCCTTCTCCGGAGATTTCGCGCTCACGCAGGGCAGCGAGTGCGCCGATGCAGGCGTGCAGCGCCGTGATGCGGTCAATCAGCGGGAAGTATGTCTTGATTGGCGGCAGGTCTCCGTATCCCGTCAGAGACATCAGCCCGCCCATCGCCTGGCCTATCGGGTCGAAACCCACCTTTTCGCTGTTCGGGCCGTACTGCCCGTAAGCCGAGACGTTTATCATTATTATTTTGGGGTTCAGTTCCTTGAGCTTGTCGTAGCCGAAGCCCATGATGTCTATTGTGCCGGGGCGGAAGTTCTGCAAGAGAATGTCAGACACCTTCACGAGGTCGCGCAGCACTTCCTTGCCCTTTTCGGTGCGAAGGTTGATGGCGAGGCTCTTCTTGCCGCTGTTGTACTGCACCCAATAGGCAGACTGCCCACGCACGCGAGGCCCGTTGGCGCGGCTTTCATCACCGCGAACCGACTCCACCTTGATTACCTCGGCGCCCATACGAGCGAACATGAGGGCGCAGCGTGGTCCCGCCTGATAGCGTCCCAGGTCTAGCACTCGTATTCCTTCAAGCGGCGTCTTCAGTGTGCCATTGTCAGATGTCATCGGAGTATGTCCTCTCGCAGTTTCTATTTACTTGCAATTTATCGTGTCGTCCGTGTCAGTCCAATTGGTACGGCGAAATCATAAGCCCTTCTACGGGAACTAGCCTCTGTCCCACCGGGTCAACGCCTAGGAACAGGGATCCCAAGGCTAGCGCGCCGAGCAGTATGGGTGTGCCTTCATCGTTGGATGCCACCAAAGTGCCCGTTTCCAGCCCATCAACCCTTATTCGCGCCTCGCCTATATCCATGTTTCTCACACCGCCTTGGGCAAATCGGAACCGATGTTGCGCGGCAGGCTTGACGCCCAAGTCGATTAGCAAAGAGGCCGGCACAGAAACTATGGATGCGCCCGTGTCCACAAGGGCGTCCATCTCAATCCAGTGTTCGCCCTGCGGGTCACCAATGGCTATCGGTACGCTGAATGTCCCCATGTCCAGCCTATCTGCGTCGGTCGCTACGCATCCTTGCGGCCCTTGCGCGAGAGGAAGTCGGCGAAGCCTTCTTCAACGGGCGTGGGGGCGAGCTTGCCCTTCTGCGCGGCAGACTCGTTGTCGTGCATCCAGCGCCAGCCCTCGCCCACATCGTCAACCATGAGCTCCTTGATGCCCTGCACCATGCGAGCGTCGTTTGCGGCGATCTGTTTCGCGATTTCCATTGCCTTGGGCATAAGCTCGTCCGCGGAGACAAGGTGGTTCAGCAGCCCGATGCGATATGCTTCTTCTGCCTCAACCACGCATGTGGTGAATAGTAGCTCCTTGGCCTTGGGCCAGCCGACCTGCATCGGCAGGGTCCATGTGGAGTTCACGCGACCATAAGACGCGGCGAGGAAGCGGAAGCGCGAGCGGTCGCAGCCGACACGGATATCAAAGCTCGACGCCATCACGGCGGCGCCGCCGTAGGAGAGGCCGTTGAGCGCTCCGATGGTTGGCTTTGTGCATGAAGCGACATGCCAAGAGTATTCGCTGCGGTTCGGGTCAGGCGGCGGCGGGTTCTCCGCGTCTCGCACCTGCTCGTGGATATCGGCTCCTGCCGAGAACGCGCGGTCGCCTGTGCCTGTGAATATTACCGCCTTGATGCCGGCGTCCGCCTCCATATCGCTTATGGCGGTGTCAACCTCGCGATACAGCCTCTTGCTCAGCGCGTTTAGCACCTTCGGCCTGTTGAGGCGGATGATGCCGACGCCCTCGTCCTTAGTCACAACGATGTCTTCGTAGCTCACGGTTTCGCTCCCAGAGTGCTAGATAGCCAGTAGTATCAATTGGCGTAAGTATATTCCCACATAAGCCAAGCCGTCAAAAGAGGGCGCAAGCGAGGGGGTACAATCGGTCGGACGTCGAGGGCAGGCTGCATCGCCACCCAAGTGTCTAATTCTTAGGCCAGCGGAATAGCGACGGAGACGCGCGTTTCGTTGCCCACTGCCTTCGTCGTGTGCCCCTGTCCGGTAGTGTCCTCCGCGAGCATCATGTCGCCGGGGCCGAGCGTATAGACCGTGCCGTCGCCCAGCCCGATCTCGACATTGCCCGCCAGCGTGATGATGTATTGCTTGCGCGGCGCGGGATGCCAGTCGATGAAGTAGCCGACTTCCTGCTTGCGGACTACGATGCCGGTAGCGTCCTGCACCTCTGGCGGCTCATAGCTCTCGTCCATGTGCGACTGCCCGTCGTCGCCTGTGTAGAGTCTGTAAAACATGTTTCTTTCCTCCAGAAGTTTCTTGTCTTGTATGTATTCACCCAGCGAGGCGCAGATGCGTAAACCTGCCACTACAACAGAGCAGGCAGGCCTTCAGCAGTGGCGGCGCGGTCGAGTGCGGAGTCGAGAGTGGCAAGTGGCGTTAGGCGCCTCTTCGCAAGCTCAAGGTATGTGGCGTCATAGAATGACAGTCCATGCGCTCGCGCCAATGTGAAGGCGTCTTCGAGATTGGAGTCTGTGTCAGAGTTAATTGGCAGTTTTATCAAATCTTGCAGGCGTTCTTGGAGTC
This sequence comes from Dehalococcoidia bacterium, assembly GCA_965221045.1. Lineage (GTDB taxonomy): Bacteria > Chloroflexota > Dehalococcoidia > Lucifugimonadales > JADFKI01 > Bin90. Next base: position 1,616,830 of record OZ244863.1, on the reverse strand, counting down.
GGTCTTCGGTGATACGACTGCGTCGCTCCGCCATCAGCAAGCCGTTCCGCACTTCCAGATTCCATATCGGCGGGACGAAGACTTCATATTGCGAGATGCTCGTTGCCAAATATGCAGTTGCAGGGTCAATCTCCTCATCAATAAGCCAGTTGAGAATAACCGACGCATCGAGAACTAATTCACCTAGAAACGATGACCTTCGTGGCGTAGATCCAGAATCTCCTGCGTTGTCATCTTTGTCTTCTTCCAAGTAGATTGCCTTCGCCTGAATTCACCCCAAGCCTCTTCTCGCAATTCCCTCTCGCGCTCTTCATCCGGGGGGGTCAGATGTGCAATGGGCTTGCCATGTCGAGTAATGATAATAGTCTCACCATTCTCTGCGTGCTTGAGAAGCTCCAGCAGTTTGTCATCGGCTTCCGCCGCATGAACATAACGCATTGGCCTATCCTTTTTGGCATTCTCATCCATATCAGCCCCCTTCAAGCCAGCCCGCATCAGCCCACCTCTCCCAGCGCTGCGCGCGCCTTCTTTGCGATGATGGCATACTCGCCCAGCACGTCGTTGCTGAGAAGGACTGTGGGCTTGGACGTGTCGCGGTAATCGGGGCGCAGTTCCAGGCTGCCGAGGAAGTCCAGATCCAGTTCGTCAGCAAGCTCTTCGCCCGCGCCACTGCCGAAGATGTCGCCTGAGAAGTTCTCGACCACTCCCAGCACCTTCACTTGCAGCTTGCGTATCATGTTGATGGAGCGCTTGGCGTCTATCTTGGCGAGTTCCTGCGGCGTGGTTACGACGATGAAGCCGTCAAGCTCCAGGTTTTGCATTACGGTCAAGGGAGCGTCCGAAGTGCCCGGAGGCAGGTCAACGACCAGGTAGTCGAGGGTTCCCCAGTCTGTATTTTGCAGCAGTTGGTTGATGGCGTTATGCACCATCGGACCGCGCCAGATGATTGCCTCCTCCTCGTTCTGCTGGAAGAAGCCCATGGACATCACCTTCACGCCAAAGCGTTCGGACGGCAGCATCTTGTTGCCCTCGCCAACCTGCGGGCGTTCGGCGACCTTCATCGCTCGCACGACATTCGGGCAGTCGATGTCCACATCGAGGATGCCAACGCTGTGCCCTTCGTGCGCAAGAGTCGCCGCGAGGTTCACGGCGACGGTCGTTTTGCCCACGCCGCCCTTGCCGCTGTACACGCCAATCTTGTGTCCGATCTGCGCCAGCGCGTCTGCGACCTGTCGCTTCTGCTCGAACTGGCGTCGCATCGCCTCTATGCGCTGACGGGCGCTCGCCGCCTGCTGCGGATTCATCGTCATAAGACTTCCTCAGTGTTCAGGTTATTCGGTATGTCTGTTATCCAGCAATCAGATTATGGGTAGCCGTCGATGCACCGCGATACTGAGCAACTGACTAACCGAAATACTGACTGACTCCCCTTAGTCCAGCCCAAGCAACTTCTTGCCCTCTTCAGTGATTTCGTCGGGCGACCAGGGTGGGTCGAAGACGAGCTCAACGTTGATGTCGTCAACGCCTTCGATCTCGGCGAGCCGCCACTCCGCTTGCTGCGCGATGTACGGGCCCATGCCGCACCCGGCAAACGTCAGCGTCATCGTCATATCGATGTTGCCCTCGACCAGCGAGACGTCGCGCACCAGCCCGAGGTCAACGATGTTCACGGGAATCTCGGGGTCGTACACATCTCTCAGAGCCTCGTACACATCGTCCAGCGTTACGGTTGTCGTATTCGTCATGCCGCTCCTCCATTCTTCATAGCATCCTAGGACGCCATTGTATCACGCCGTCCTATTCATGTGTCTTTTGTGATATCGGCTGCTGGAGTAGCTCGATAGCGGTGCCGCCCGCATGTTTGCCTTGGACAGGCGATAACCAGCGACTGAGGCGCGCCATTCTCTTGAAGACGCCTAATCGCTATGCTATTCTGGAAGCTGGCCGGGGAGTAGCGCAGTTTGGTAGCGCACCTGCATGGGGTGCAGGGGGTCGCTGGTTCGAATCCAGTCTCCCCGACCAGTTGCATGGATCTGTTTGAAGGCTGGTATCTCTTGTTTTACCATAGGGATGCCAGCCTTGATTACTTGCTGTCCATTCACTAAGGAGAATTCCGATGTCGTATGTTGATGTGTCGGACGCTCAAGCCAATCTACCCGGACTTATGTCAAAGGTTGAGGCAGGTGAAGAGGTAATCATTACGCGGGCAGGAAGTCCCGTTGCGCGGCTCGTTTGCTACAACGAGCCGCCTCAAGGCGACCGGCGATTTGGCGCGTTCAAGGGACAGTTGGTTATAGACGATGACTTGTTCTCTAAGCCATTACCTGAAGACGAACTATCTCGCTGGGAAAGTTGAACCAGTTGAGGTTATTGCTCGATGCTTTGGTGTCGAATGAGCGTCCCTTCGATGAGCACGGCGTCAGCCGAATTTGGTGAGCAACTTCCTGCATTTTTCAGTCGTGATCGGAGCTCCCAATGACTACTACGAATTACCCACCTCTTTCAGGGCCGACATATCCCGACACGCTCGACGAGCAGATTCGTGCGCTCGAATCGGATGATGCGCTGCAAGCCTTTGCGGACGCGCGCCGTCGCCTTGCGGCTGATCCGTATCTCCCGGCGTACCACTTCTCGCCGCCGCAGAATGTCATGAACGACCCGAATGGCTTGTGCTTCTGGCAGGGGCGGTGGCACCTGTTCTACCAGTACAGGCCGGGCGGCGCGGACGACCGCGTTCACTGGGGGCATACGGTGAGCGACGACCTGATTCACTGGCGCGACCTGCCGCTTGCGCTGTATCCCGATACCGAGAAGGACTGCTATAGCGGGCAGGCGCTGGTGGAGGATGATCGGGTAATTGCCATCTATCATGGCACTGAGTCGGGCAATGCCATTGCTACGGCGTCCGACCCGCTGCTGCTGAACTGGACGAAGCACCCGAACAACCCGATCATTCCCATCGTGACGATTGACGAGAGCGGTTTGCCGTATCGTGTGTTCGACCCTTGCATTTGGAAGCAGGACGATGGCTACTACTACTCTTTGAGCGGCACGTACAAGGACGGCGTGCGCGGCGAGGATTGCCAGGGGATTGACCACCTGTTCCGCTCGAATGACCTGGCGGAGTGGGAGCATATAGGTGCGCTGCTTGAGGACAAGTTTTACGCGGAGCGCGGCGAGGACCAAGCCGTGCCGGTGTTCTGGCCGCTGAGCGACATCGACGGCAAGCCGAGCGGCAAGCACATGCTGCTGCTGTTCAGCCACAAGCGTTCGGGGAGATGCTACATCGGCGACTATGATCCGGATACGCAAGAGTTCACGCCGGATTCGCACGACAGGATGAACTACGGGCCGTGGATGGTGGGCAGCCTGCATGCGCCGTCCGCCGCCATCGGCCCAGACGGGCGCTTCACCGCGATATTCAATGTAAAGGAGGGCAAGCCTCCTGCAGGTTGGGTTGACATCATGTCTCTGCCGCGCTATTACTGGCTGGCGGACGATGGAACGCTGGGGATGTCGGTCGCGGGCGATGTGGAGTCGCTGCGATACGACCACAAGAGTGTTGCGCCGATGGCGATACCGGCGAACGATGAGGTCGTGCTGGATGGTGTGGGCGGCAAGGCGGTGGAGATTGAGGCGGTGATCGAGCCGGGGGACGCCCGCGAGGTGGGCTTGTATGTGCTGCGGTCGTCGGATGGCGCGGAGCGGACGCGCATATCTCTGTACCCGCAGGACCATCGCCGTTTCGATACGAGCTCGATGCAGATTGACATCTCGGAGGGTTCGGTGAACCCGGATGTGTTCGCACGGACGCCGGAGATAGGACCGATTAAGATGGCCCAGGGCGAACCGCTGAGGCTTCGCATATTCGTTGACCGCAGTATCGTGGAGGTGTTCGCCAACGACCGGCAGTGCCTGACGCTGCGAGTATATCCGCAGCGCGAGGACAGCAGCGGGGTGTCGATGTTCGCGCGCGGCGGCGATGCTAGGCTGGCATCGTTCGACATCTGGCAGATGGGGAGTATCTGGGACTAATGCTGACAGGATGCCCCACATCTTTCAGAGGAAGTTGTCGAGAGGACAAAAATCCTGTTAGCCGTCACGATATGCTACACTCTAGCCGCAAAAGCATGCTCCCGAAAGCATGCTTTCGGGACGAGACCATGACGATGACTGAGATTCTTCAACAGGTTTTCTACAAAGCCGCAGAGTTGCCGGAAGACCGGCAGGAAGCCTTCGCTCGCTTCCTGCTAGCAGAGCTGGAATCCGAGCAGCAGTGGGACGAACTTTTCAGCCGCCCCGAATCCGGAGACTTCCTTGAGCGTATGGCATCTGAAGCCCTTAAGGCGCACAGAGCCGGCAAGACGGAGATGCTCAATCTAGAAGACCTTTAAGCGAGCGCTCATATTGTCTCCGCAAATGTTCTTCGGCTTGACGCTTGGCGCTTGCTTTCAACGACTCTAAGTCTTCCATGCTTTGCTCGCTCTTGGGGCGCAGGAAGAGGAATACCACGTCCTTGACGGGCTTTTGCGTGGCGCGTTCGGTGATGAGCGCGTAGCTGCCGGCCTGTTCGCGGTATCGGTTGTTAGCGATGTATTCGGCTGCGTTGGCGTTTATGTTGTCGGTCTTGTAGTCAACGACGATGAGTTCGCCGTCCTCCTCGAAGAGCAGGTCAATGAAGCCTTCGAGCACGCCCTCGCCGATGGGCGCCGCGACAAGCGCCTCACGCCAGTAGCGTCCGGATGATACGGCGCGCCTCACGATGTCGCTGTTGACTGCCGTCCGCGCGAGGGCGGCAATTTCGGATTGGGATTGCGGTATCCCCTCGGCGGCGGCTTGCGCGCGCGCGGTTGCGTCGATGCCATCGCCCGTTTCGAGGTCAATGGACTGCAGGACGGCATGTACAGCCCTGCCGAGAGCCGCGCCGCCGCGTCCACGCCGAGATGCGTGCATGTCCTCCGCGCCGCTGTCGGCGTCCGCTTCGTCCTTGACTACATCCGCGAGACGGGTCGCGGCGACCGATGCGGGCTTGCCTTGTGTGATGATAACTTCCTGCCTCTTGCTCTGCCAATCGTCGCGCGCTTTCAAGGTGTGCTCTGCGCGGTCGAAGGGCTGCTGGGACTGTGCGGCGTCCTGCGTTTCCTGAATCATTGCCCGTACCTGATGTTCAGGCTGCAACTCGACTTGCTTCCACAAGTCGTCATGGTCTTCGAGGTACGCCGAGATTTTTGTGGAGTCCAAATTGGCATTGCTCTTTGCTGGTCGGTGCATGCTCAGGACGAGGTGGTCGCGGGCGCGTGTGGTCGCCACATAGAGGAGGCGGACATGCTCGTGATCGTCAAGCACTTTCTCTTGCTCGACCTTCTCTTCGTAGCCCGCCGTCTGGAAGATGCTATTGCCGCTGCCAACGCCTACCTCGACGTTGCCGTCGTCGAATATGACCCTATCTACGCGAGTGTTGCGGCCAGTGTTCAGGCCGGTCAGGACGACGACGGGGAACTCCAACCCTTTGGACGCATGCACGGTCATGATGCGGACAGCGTCCTCGTCCGATTCCGGCACGGGCGTCTCGGTAACGCGCGCGCCCTCATCTGCCTGGCGCTGGACCCACTCGAGGAATGAGCGGAGCGAGTTGCCGCCTGCTGACGCGAATGCGCGCGCCTGCTCCACAAGGAAGCGATAGCGTCGCCACTGCTCGCGCGTGCGCGGTTGACCTATTGCCGATTCCATCAGAAGGCGGTCGCGAAGGAAGCCGTCAATGAGCGCGGCGGTGGCTGTCCACATGCGCTTGTCGTGGGCACGGCGCAGCACTTCGAGGGCATCGGCGACCTTATTCACGCTGATTTCGGCTGATTGTAGAGAGCCTTGATGTGACAAATAGTTGAAAGTGCGGCGGGCCTGATGGAATTGCAGCAAGTCGATGTCTGTGCAGGCGAATGCGGGCGAGCGCAGGGCGGCTACGATCGATACCTCGTCCGAAGGGTCGTCGATTGCGCGTAGGCAGTTGAGCAGATCACGCACCTCTTGCGTGTCGAAGAAGAGGGATGCGCCCTCCAGCCGATAAGGGACGTTCGCGTCGTCGAGCGCGAGTTCCAGCGTGCGGAGAGCGGTGCGCGTGGGCATCAGGATGCAGATGTCGGAGTATTTTGCATCCTTGTATCGCTCGTTGCCGGAGTCGTCAACAGGCTCGTCCGAGTCGAGGACTTGCCATTGCTCGCCGACAATCTGATGCAGCAGGGTTGCGATGTCTGCGGCTTCGCGGCGGCGCACTTCGGATATCCTACCGTCCTCATTGCCGTCCGCCTCATTGCCGAGCGCCCATACTTGCGGCGCGGCAGGATGCGCGGTATCTGCGATCCAGCGGTGCGTGATAGGCGTGTACTCCGCTTGCTCGCCGCCGTCCTGCGCCATCCACTTGCCGAAGAGCGTGTTCACCCACTCCACGACGGGGCGCTGTGAGCGGAAGTTCTGCACCAGTTGGGGTGTCTCGCCGTTCATGCGCTCTTGCAGGCGGTGCATCTGGCGTACATCGGCGCGGCGGAAGCGGTATATGGACTGCTTGGGATCGCCGACCACGAACAACTTGCCGCGCTCGGGCGTGATTGTCTGCCAGTCGCGAGGTCTCTTCTCGGCGGACGTGTTGGATGGAGCGGCTTCTGCGAGGAACATTGCTATTTCCGCCTGAATCAGGTCGGTGTCCTGTACCTCGTCGATGAGCAGGTGCGAGAAGCGGCGGCGGAAGTGGTCGCGTGCGTCGAGGTTGTCGCGCAGCATGTTTCGCGCCCATACGAGCAGGTCGTGGAAGCCTGCGCGTCCCTGCCGCTTGCGCTCATCGGCGTAGTTGAGCACGAATGCCCTGAGCGCGGTTAGCAATGGCACCAGCGCTGCTGTACGCGCATGTGCCAATGAATCGCTGACATTGGCGTCCAGCTCAAGCAGCAGGGCTTTCAGGGTCTTGCAGGCGTTCTCGCCGGATAGGGCGTCCTTGCCCCAGTCGGATTGACGACCACTGCGTTGCCGCAGGGGCAGGATGCGCGACATAAGGCGATAGGTGGCGGGTGATACCTCGTCGAGGGTTGTCAGCCGCCGTATGGATGTGAGTTTAGCCTGCGTGTGCGCGTACAGTACATCCTCGTCGCCGAGCAGTGAGTATTGGCATAGCGCTTCGAGTTCGGATATGGAGTCTGTCAGCATTCCCACCGCCGAAGATGCGCCTGTATTGGGAGAAGATTCGGCAGCGAAGGCGACATCGGCGAGCAGATCGTAGTTTTCATGGAACTTCAGGGCAATCTCGCGCAGGCCGTCAATGGTCAGGCCGAGTGAGAAGGTCATTAGGAAATACGGTTGCAGCGCAGCGTCATCAAGCGCGGCGTCAATCCACTGCGCCCATGATTCCTCGAAGGCGAGGTCGCTTTCGATGGCGTCCATCGTGTCGAACGACGGGGGCAAACCTGCTTCGAGCGGACGCTCCTGCAAGAGCGAGCCGGCGAAGCTGTGCAGCGTCTGGATACTGGCGCTGTCGAGCTGCTCTACGCCCTGTCTGCACAGGTTTCGCCTGTCGTCGCTGAGCGAGGCGTTTTCGGCGGCTCTTTCGAGTTCGGTGCGAATGCGCTCACGCAGTTCTGCCGCCGCCGCTTCGGTGAAGGTGATGGCCGCCACCTTGTCGAGCGTGGTTGCGCCGCTGCCCACGAGTTCAAGGATGCGGTTCACTAGGCTTGTGGTCTTGCCCGTGCCAGCGCCCGCTTCCACGAACAGCGTCTCGTTAAGCGCATGCTCGATGGTATTGCGCGCTTCGTTGTCCTGGGGTTTGAATGTGGTCATGCTCATTCCCTGCATCCGTGTCATTCGCCGTCTGTCAGGCGCACATACTCAGACAGCGCCGGTTCCTGGCTCTTGCGGCGCCATTGCACATCGCGTCTTGACGGGCAGAGGGACTTGAAGTCGCAAAAGCGGCAGTTAGCGAAACTGCCCCTGTCAGGATCGCCCGGGTTCGCGGGGAACAGGCCCTGACGGATGCCGCCGACTATGGTCGATATGCCATCCTCGAAGCGGGCAGCCACATCGTCGTTGCCAATGCTGACGGGCGACGAGGGCATAAGAGCGAAGTTGCCCCTTCCCGTTACGAACCAGTACGCCGCGCTTACGGCAGGATATTTGCCAAGTGTGTGGGCGCCGAGCGCCTGCCGCGCCGCCAGTGCGTAGATGGCAAGCTGCAGGTGTTGGCCGCGGTCTATGGGGTCGTCCTTTAGTTTGCGGTACGAATAGTCGCTGCCCGTCTTGTAGTCGAGCACCAGAACATTGTTGTGGTTGCTGTCGGCGTCAACGCGGTCAATCTTGCCGCGGAATCGGACTTGCGCACCGTCGGGCAGCGTAAGCTCGGCGGGCTGCCAGCCTTCACTGCTCATGCCGAACTCTGCTTCGACACCTATGGGCGATACGCCGAACTGCTGGCGCATCCGCAGGTCGGCGTCGAGGAATGCGCTGAGGTCTATGAGCATCTCATCTCGCGCAATTTGCCACATCACAGACTTGCCCGTTACACCGCGCGCTTCCGCTTCCTTGAAGTGTTCGTTAGCGATGCGGCGCAATTCGCGGTGATGGTCTTCGTTCCAGGCTTCGGTCGGCGCCGGGATGGTGTTTTGCGCGCGCACAGTATTAACGAACTTTTCAAGGATGTCATGCACTAGTGAGCCGCGCTCAATCGGTGTGATGGCGTAGATGTCCTCGGGCCGGTCTTCAGCACTGAGGCGCAATATCGTTCCCAGGAAGTAGCTGAAGGGGCATCTCGCCCAGCGTTCGAGGCTTGTGGGCGAAAGCGGACGATTGCCCAGAATACCGTCAAAGTTTGCGCCTGCCGCGCTGAGATTGCCGTCCCATTCAGTGAAAGTTCTGCCCTGTCTGGCAGCGCTTAGACTAAATGCCGATGCGAGCAAAGTATCCTCGGTGAGGGGATGCAGGTCAGCATGCAGACCAGCCGTATTCCATGTTTGAAGGCGGTCCATGTTGTAGTCGTGCGTGTCGGCGTGCGCTGAGGTGTGCATTGTTGTCAGGGAGTGCCGCATTGAGGTGATGATTGTCATCCATGGTCTTCGACCAAGCTGCGGCAGTGTGGAGGCGAACACGGGGATGCCTTCGAGCTGCGATGCCTGTTCCAGAAGCCAGCGCGAGGGATAGTTGCCGCGTTGCCCCGCGGGATCAGCGACGGGGTAGGACAACGTATGCTCCGGTGCGGTGGCGAGTGCAGCGAGGTAGTCGTATCGTTCGTCGTCCTTGCGCTGCTGCTGAAGGGGCAGACCTGCTGCCGCGCCGCCTGCGCGCTCGCGATCTCGCTCCGGAATGAGCGGGTCGTCGCGGACGGCAGGCGGGACTGCACCCTCAATCATGCCGACGATATGCACCGCATCGAAACTCATAGCGGCTGCAAGTTTCAACGGGGCGACGAATACGCCGTGCCCGACTGAACCGAGATGCCCGACGGACGCTTGCAGCGCCTCGTTGAGCGCGCGGCGGAATACCTCGAAGGTCACGTCCTTAGAGATTTCGTCTGCCGACTTCAGTTCATTCAGAACGCGTTCAATTCTGTCATAGGTGCGCTGCTCGGTCGGCGGGAGGTTGCCTGCTAGGTAACTGCCAAGCAATTCCTTAGCCCAGTCGGAGTAACCACTCCAAGAGAGATCAACGGGTGGTGATGCCTTCTGCATGAGATCAGTTATGAAGTGCAGCAGTTGACGCGCGATTGCGGCGTCTGAGCGCATTCGTTCAGCGCGCGCCTCGGAAAGCTCGCCTTGTCGGTCAGTAGCTTCTCGATCCAGGTTATCGGCGTACTGACTTAGGCGTTGTTCCCATTGCACAGACCCACGAACCACATTCGCGCGCTTCGATACGGTATCCCACAGAGTCGGGTTGAAGGATGCAGCGTCAATGCCGGGCGGCGGCTTGAGCGGGCAGCCGGTGAGCCATGCCATTACAACGTCTCGCGCGAAGTCGGCTTCGTGCAGACTCAGCAGTCCGAGGAGCGTGCTGCCCACCGCGGTATCGGCGAGCGATGCGGGATTCGGGCCGGCGACGGGTATGTTCGCAAGAGTCAGTTCCTCTCGTATGAGGGTGCCATACGGCGCTTCCTTGCGGTACAGCACCGCCATGCGATGGAAGGGCGTGCCCGATTGGGCGCGCTGCATGATGCGCCGTATGACCCAGCGCAATTCTTGATGGGCATCGGGCGCAATCAGGATATGCGGACTCTCGGTGGGTGCGTTTGACTGTGCATCTGCGGGCGTTTGCGGTTCGCTAAGTACAGGACGCAAGTCGCCGGCTAACGCATGTGTGGATTGGTCTGCTTGCTCGTCGCCGGTCTTGCCGAGAAGCATGGCGCACCGTCCATCCTCTGCAAGCGCGTGCGCGAGAGTGCGCTGCGCGGGTGTGAGACCGCGTACACGGAAGAAAACGATGAAGCCTAGGTCTTTCAGCCCGGGTGCGTCGTCATTGCGAACAGCGGCAGCAGCGGCTTCGGCAAGGTCTTCGTCATCGTAGTAGTCGCGTATGCGCTCGCGGTATCTGCGGAATAGCGCGACTGTCTCGGCGCGTAGTCCGCCCTGTGCGGCAAGGTTGTCGAGGGCTGCATCGGTCGCGTGGCGCATCTGCCGGAAGGTCTGGCGCAGGCTCAAGTGCGTGGATGGGTGATCGCGCAACGGTTCAAGGATGCCCTTTGCTTCGGAGGCGACATCGCGCACGACAGCGCTGTCGAATATGGATGTGAGCGGACGCCTGCCCTGCGCTGAGAGCGATGGCGCGCCGAGAAGCTCGGCAAGGCGGGGGAATACCATGAACTGCACATTGGCGAATCCTGAGCGACCGAGTCTGTGGCGCAGGGAGAGCAATGCGTAGTTGCTGGGGGCGACTACGGTGACCGGACGCAGAGGGTCATCGCGCTGGACCTGCCGGATGAATGTCAGAAGTTCATCGGCGTCCGTTGGCGTGAGAGGGCTGATGTGGAGGGTGGCGGTGGTAGTCAATTCTTGCCCTTTTGCCTACTTTCGGAGCCACCTATTCAGCAACAGCAGTATTCCCACTAACGCAATCATTCCCGCAACTCCAATAATCAGCGCGAATACTAGATGGGTAATTTCACTCGAGAGAATTTCTGAAATGCCCAAATCTCACAATTCCGTCATTATCAGTCCCACTCTTCGACGCGGATGAGGCTGCCGATTTCGTTGACGACTTGCAGCTTGTCGATGGCTTTGAGTGCTGACTGCACGGAAGCCTCTTTCGCTCGGTGCGTCATGAGGACTATCTCGGCGCGGCGGGCGTCGTCGTCGGTCTCTTTCTGGATAGCGGATGCGATGCTGATGTCGAGGTCGCCGAGCACCTTGAGTATCTGCGCGAAGACGCCGGGGCGCTCCACTACATTCATGCGCATGTAGTATTTCGTTTCGAGCGCATCCATGGGGCTTATATGCACGTCGGCGGTGAGTGATGGCAGCGGCGGGGCTTCGATTCCGCTGACTATGTTGCGCGCTATGTCCATCACATCGGCGAGGACTGCGCTGGTCGTGGGCATGTCGCCTGCGCCGCGCCCATGGAAAAGCACGCGCCCGGCGAGGTCGGTCTGCACTTCGATGGCGTTCAGCACGCCATCCACCTTCGCGAGCATCACATCGGAGCGCACCATCGCTGGATGTACGCGCAGGTGGACCGCGCCATCCGTCTTACTTGCGATGGCGAGCAGCTTGATGGCGTAACCAAGCTCGCTTGCGTAGCGGAAGTCCTGCGCTGTCAGATGCGTTATGCCTTCGCTGTACACATCGGCGTCGCTCACGCGGGCGCGAAATGCGAGCGTGGATAGGATGGCGAGCTTGTAGGCGGCGTCTATGCCTTCGACGTCGTTGGTGGGGTCAGATTCGGCGTAGCCCAGTTCCTGTGCTGCTGCGAGCGCGACACCGAAGTCCTGTCCTTCCTGAGCCATCTTGGTCAGGATGTAGTTGGTCGTGCCGTTGATGATCCCGTTGATGCTGACGACTTCGTTCGCCACGAGGTCGCGCAGCAGTGGGGCGATTATGGGAGTGCCACCGGCGACGCTCGCCTCGAACAGCACCTGCACGCCGTGCTTCCGTGCGTGCGTGAGGATTTTCGCGCCGTGCTTTGCCATCACTTCTTTGTTGGCGGTTACGACATGCTTGCCGAGCGATATGCTCTTGAGGATGTAGTCGAGCGCGGGCTGCTCGCCGCCGATGACCTCCACGACGATGTCCACATCGGGATTGTCCAGGATGTCATCGGCGTGAGTTGTGAGCGCGCCATCGGGCAGGCTTGCGGCCCGCTGCCTGCTGAGGTCGCGCACAAGCGCGCCTTGCAACTTCAGCGGCGCGCCTGCCAATTTCGCCAGCAGCGCGGATTTGTCACCTAGAACGCTTGCCACGCCACCGCCAACCACGCCCATGCCCAGCAGTCCTATACCTACGGATTCATTCATCGGTTGTTCTTCTTTCTTTGCGGTGAGTTTTAGTGTGTCGATGAGTCGGTCGGTCAAAAATCGACGCCTTCGTTCGTGTTAGTTGGCAAAGATGTCGGTGATGGGCATCTGCCACCCGGGTACGACATCACTGCCATCGAGGATGTCGGCTATCGTCAGCGTTGCGACATCAGTTGGCGAGCGATGCACCTTCACGGTCTTGTTGCGCGGATTTACCACAACTACCATGCGCGTGCCTGCCGCGAGCCAGTCAGCGACTTTTTCATCAACCTCGGTGTAGCGATCGTTCGGGGCGATGACCTCAATAGCCAAATCAGGTGCTTCGGGCCAGTATCCATCGGGACGGCCTATCGCTTCTGTGCGCTCCCGCCGGACAAAGGCAACATCGGGAGCGCGAACATGGTCAGGGTCGGTCCCCAGAAAGAAGCCGGTTTCGGCGGCGTAAGTCCTACCTAATCCATTTGCCTTGACATAGAGATTCAAACTGGCATTTATATCAGACGCTACCTCTCCGTGTTCGCTGCCCGCAGGAGCCATCTTCCGCAGTTCCCCTCTAACAAGTTCGTACCTATGGCCGTCGCCCGGCATATCCATTAGTTCTTCAGCGGTAGTTATACGCTGCTTTGTAGTTGTAGTCATGTCAGACCTCGCAGAATGGATTGTCAGTCAATGTTCCGTCCACCCACATCATTCATCGCTACCCAGCATATAGAAGTGGTTCAGCGGGCCGTGACCTGCGCCGATGGGGGTTGCGGCGCGCATGGCGTTGGTTACATACGACTTGGCATTGGCAACGGCGGTGGGCAGGTCGGCGCCCTTGGCGAGGTTCGCGGCTATGCTTGATGCCAGAGTGCAGCCTGTACCGTGGTTGCTCGTGGTGTCGATGCGCTCCTCGGTGAACACGAAGAAATCGCTGCCGTCATAGAGGATGTCGGTCGCGGGACCGTCGAAGTGCCCACCCTTGACCAGAACGGCGCTCGCACCTGTCGATTCTGCCAGATAGCGGGCAGCGCGGCGCATGTCGTCTAGCGTAACTATCTGTTCGCCCGTGAGCACGGCGGCTTCGCGAGTGTTCGGTGTAACGAGCGTCGCAAGCGGCATCAGCCTGCTGCGTATCGCTTCCACGGCGGCGTCTTCAAGCAGCCTGGTGCCGCTGCTTGTCACCATGACAGGGTCTATCACCACAGGGTTCAGCGAGTGCGCGCGGATGCGGTCTGCCACCGTCTCGATGATGGCGGCGTTGGGGAGCATGCCCGTCTTGACTGCGTCCGCGCCGATGTCGTCGATGATGGCGTCAATCTGGTTCGCCACGAGAGACGGCGGGAGTGCGAGCACATCGGTTACGGCGACGGTGTTTTGCGCCGTGATAGCGGTGATTGCGGATGTGCCATGCACTCCGTTCGCGGCGAACGCCTTCAGGTCGGCTTGTATGCCTGCGCCGCCGCCTGAGTCGCTGCCTGCGATGGTCATTACCGTTTTCATTTGGTCAGATCCTTCGATAAGCCGGAAGTCTTACATGGATCAACTGGATATAAGGGATACCTTAATCCCATCAGTCCCACTCTTCGCCGTGGTAGCCGGACTGCCAGAAGCGGTACTCGTAGCGCAGCGTGGTGCGGAAGATGCGCTCGATTTCAGGGCGGCGATTGCCGATGTCAGCGTTGTCGATGAAGTCCCGTAGCCATTCCACCAGCTCACCGAGCACTTCAGGGCCGTGTATGTCAATCCACTCAGCGTAGATTTTGGGCGTGTCGGGGCGTCTGCCGGCCTCCAGCAGGCGCGTTGCCCAGTCGAGGTATGTGCCTTCGGTTACATACAGGATGGTCACAATGTCGATGAATTGACCCTGCAGCGCCGTGCGCATGATGAAGTCGCCGAATGCCTGAGTTGAGGGAGTCGCGCTAGCAGCTGAATATTCTGCTTCGCTGGCTCCAAGCTCTGCGAAGGCGCGCTGAAACAGGTCGTTCTCGGGGCCAAGCGCCGCAAGGAACTTTACGAGCGGGTAGCCGTCCTCGATGCTGGGCGCTTTCGCCGCGCCGAGGGCTATCATCGGCACGAGGTCCTTCACGAACACATAGTCCTGCAGGAAATAGCGGCGAAACTTCTCCGGTGGCAGCGTGCCGTCGCCCATCTCTTCGACGAAGGGGTGAGTGACCATGCGCTCCCACAGCTCGACGTTGGCTGCGCGAAGCTCCTGGGTCAATGACATTCAAATCTCCTCTTTAACAGGGCTTACCTTTATGTGCAGGATATATAGGATATTTTACCCCAAGTTCACCCTATTTATCCTCTATGTGAATTAGCAATGTTTGATATAGTGTTGCGGAATAAAGACGGCAATCGAATAGAAAAAAAGAGGAGAGTCATGAAATACGATGTCATCGTCATAGGCGCAGGCTCGGGCGGAGGCGTTGTCGCCTCAAGGCTCTCTGAAGACCCGGAGCGATCTGTGCTGCTCCTGGAGGCTGGACCTGACTATCCTGACCTCGATGTGCTGCCGGAGGAATTGAAGTTCGGTTATGCAACCGGCACGGACATCATGGTGAGTGACGACCACAACTGGCAGTTCATCGGCAAGGGCAATGACGTCGCCGAGCCGATGCTCGTGCCGCGCGGCAAAGTTACGGGCGGCACCAGCGCAATCAACGGACAGGTCTTCCTGCGCGGCCAGACACACGACTTCGACGACTGGGCTGCTTATGGCAACGATGACTGGAAGTTCGAGAATGTGCTGCCCTTTTTCCGCAAGCTTGAGACGGACACCGACTTCTCCGACGACTTTCACGGCAGTGAGGGGCCTATTATATGCCACCGCTTCAAGCGCGAGACATGGCTGCCGGCGCAGACCGCGTTCTATCAGGCCTGCATAGACGCGGGCTTCCCCATCGTAGAGGACCTGAACGCGCCGGACGCGCACGGCGTGGGTCCGTTCCCGTGCAACAATCCGGACGGCATACGCTGGAGCACGAATGTGGGCTACCTGAGCGAGGCGCGCCATCGCCTGAACCTGACCATCAGGGCGAACTGCATGGCGCACCGGCTCCTGTTCGACGGTAAGCGGGTTGCCGGCGTAGATGTGGAGAGCGGCGGCGAGCGGTTCATCGCTGAGGCGGATCAGATAGTCCTCAGCAGCGGCACCATCGCCAACCCGCAGCTGCTGATGCTGTCGGGCGTGGGGCCTGCCGACCACCTTCAGGAGATGGGCATCCCGGTGGTGCATGACCTGCCCGGCGTGGGGCGCAACTTCAGCGACCATCCGTTGATATTCATCACTGCTAGCGTGCATAACCATGTGGACCTGGATGGGCTTGCGCCGCGCATTCAGGTTGGACTGCGCTACACGGCGACAGGCTCGGAGCGCCCCAACGACATGATGATGTGGATGCAATCGTTCGCGTCCGAGCGCATCAACCGGGGCGGCGACCGCATGGAGCCGCTGGGCATTCGCATCACTGGCTCGATCTACCTAGCCGCCAGCAAGGGCAGGATTACGCTGACATCGCCAGACCCGCATGTGCAGCCGTTCCTCGATTATCACCTGCTGGAAGACCCGGAGGACAGACGGCGCATGCGCGAGGTGGTGCGGATGGCAGTGGATACTTTCAATCATCCCGAACTCGTGGCGATGGTGAAGGAGCGGACTGAACCGCTCGACTCGGACCTGGAGTCGGACGATGCGCTGGACGCCTGGATGCTGCGCGAGGTTACGACCGGGCAGCACCTGACGAGCACCTGCCGCATGGGGCCGGCGAGCGATCCGATGAATGTTGTTGACCAGCACGGACGAGTGCATGGCATCGAGGGTCTGCGTGTGGCGGACGCTTCCGTAATGCCGGACACCGTACGCGCGAACACGAATGTAACGACGATGATGATAGGGGAGCGGATTGCGGATTACATCCGGCGGGGGGAGTAACGCGGCATCGTTTCTTCCAGCCAGAGCGCAGTGTTTTTATCACCATATCTGTGGCAAATCAGGTTGTTTATCGGGTCTTGGACGTGCTAAATTGGGGGTGTGAGGTGCGGAACTGCAGGATGAGTCCATCAAAATAGTAGGAGGACGTGCATCCGACATAGCCGCGCTACCTAGATCCAGCGGAAACTGCTGAATGGACGTAGTTCCATTTCTATTGTCATTCGCTTCGGGGTGAATCTCTGCCATGACCAAGGAAGCCACTGCAGGGGTGAATAAAGCCAGCCAGAGCGTTATCGAAATCCTTGTGGGTGATAATCGCGACATATTGCCTCGATTCCAATCGGAATCCGTTCAGTGCTGCATTACTTCACCTCCGTACTGGGGCCTGCGTGACTATAAGCATCCATCGCAGATAGGAACTGAGGCGTCTCCGGAAGATTACGTGAAGAATCTTGTGGAAATCTTTCGTGAGGTTCGCAGAGTGTTGTCCGATGATGGTACTCTCTGGCTGAATGTAGGGGACGGATACGCGCGCAACGGTGGAACAGGGGGACATGGCCCAAACGCGCAAGTGGGCAACACTAAGAAACTCATACAAAGGCGCAATAGAAAAGTGCCGGACTGTTGGGGCTTGAAGGATCGAGACCTGATGGGAATGCCTTGGCGGGTGGCGTTTGCATTGCAGGAGGATGGATGGCTTCTCCGCTCAAAGATAACTTGGATAAAGAAAGCGCCTATGCCAGAAAGTGTCAAGAACCGGCCATCAAACGCCACTGAGGAAATCTTTCTGTTCTCAAAAAACGCAAAATACTACTACGACAATGAAGCTGTGCGGGAGGAAACTGGCGCCAATCTTAGGAACTACTGGATATTGGGCCCCGACGCCAGCGGCAAACCACATCCAGCCGCATTCCCGAGAGAACTAGCAAAGCGTTGCATACTATTGGGCAGTCGTCCCGGAGAGGTGATTCTTGACCCATTTTCAGGATCGGGAACCACTGGAGTTGTAGCGATTGAATTGAATCGTCGTGCGGTTCTTATTGAATTGAATGAAGAATATGTGGCGCAGTCCGAAGATCGGCTCAATGAGGGCGTGCGACAAATCTTGCCCATCTAGTTGTGTGAAACTGTTTGATGAAAACACTTTCGGAATTGCGGCGAACCTATCACTCTATGATCGGAGAGCAGATAGTACGATTCTCTAAGAGGGTGTTTCCAAAGTATAAGACACATACTAACATCTACGGATGAAACGCAAGATATACCCAAGCGATCTGACGGACGAACAATGGGAACTCCTGTCGCCGTTGCTACCGGCGGCAAAACCCGGAGGCAGACCACGCACGGTTGAACTGAGAGAGATACTCAACGCCATTTTGTATGTGCTTCGCACCGGATGCGCCTGGCGGATGCTACCGCACGATCTGCCGCCGTGGCAAACAGTGTACAAATACTTCCGAGGCTTCTCAGAAGATGGGACCTGGGAACGAGTACACGATGCGATGCGACCGAATGTGCGTGAAGGTGAGGGTAGGAGCGCAATGCCCACGGCAGCCATTATAGACAGCCAGTCGGTGAAGACGACAGAAAAAGGGGGCCTCGTGGCTATGACGCTGGTAAGAAGGTGCTCGGACGAAAGCGACACATAATCGTGGATACTATGGGAATGCTGTTAGGAGTGGTGGTGCATCCTGCGGACATCCAAGACAGGGATGGCGCTAGGCTGCTGCTGAACAAACTGGCTGGCCGATTCCGTGAACTAAGGCTCATCTGGGCAGATGGTGGATATGCAGGCCAATTGGTTGACTGGGTAAGGGAGCATACAGGCTGGGAATTGGAGATAGTGAGACGTCCGAGTGGCAAACGTGAGTTTGCGGTATTGCCTCGCAGGTGGGTCGTAGAGCGGACACTGGCGTGGTTGGGTCGATGTCGTCGGTTAAGCAAGGACTATGAGTGCTTGGTGAGCAGCAGTGAGGCTTGGATACAGATAGCGATGATTCAGCTTATGTTGCGCCGTTTGGCGCCTTCATAGGCAACCTTTGGAAACACCCTCTAAGAAGGATGGGTCAGTTTATCCGAATTTCGCTGACGGCAATAGTCAATCCAGCGTTCTGATTGCAAATGGAATCTCGGAGCTGCTCGGATTTCGTGATCTAACAGCGCCAAGAATCACCGGGCAATCCGCTGGAACACTATTCGAGAAACTCACCTGTGCGTTCATCGAAGGGGCATTTACGGCTTTAAGCCATTTGCGCCCCGGACAGTGGCAGTATCTGACTACCCAGACGCGGATTTCTAACTTCGCACAATATCAGCATCTAGATAATCTTGCCTCACTGGTAATTGACAATCAGGCCCTCTCTGCTGCTCTTGGACACGGATACATCGTTACGCCTGATGTAGTAATTGCTCGTTATCCAGTCTCAGACGATGAAGTCAATGCCTCACAAGTATTTCTAGACGATTCTGGTAGCGCTGCTCTCACTCCAGTCCGTTCTGCGAACCAATCTCAGCCACTTCCATTTCTGCACGCAAGCATATCGTGTAAATGGACAATTCGGAGCGACCGTGCTCAGAATACCCGCACAGAGGCGCTTAACCTTATCCGCAATCGCAAGGGTAACTTGCCTCACATTGTCGCGGTAACTGCTGAACCTCTGCCGATGCGTATTGCGTCTCTCGCTCTTGGCACAGGAGACATCGACTGCGTGTATCACTTTGCATTGGACGAGTTGCGCCAAGTATGTGAAGATATTCCTAGAGCAGAAGATCAGTCAGAAATGTTGGCTGTTATGGTTGAAGGTAATCGACTTCGCGACATTAGTGATTTGCCTTTTGACCTCGCCATATGAGGTCATATAAGATGGCAACGCATTAGTCATTCTCTGTTCTGTCCCTTCTTGACGCCCATCCCTACCGCATATACCATCGCCCCGAATAACATCTACTGACGCTGGAGGGCGAGTTATGAAGTACGACATCATCGTTGTTGGCGCGGGGTCGGCGGGGGCTATCGTTGCTGCGCGGATGAGCGAGGATCCGAGCAAGTCGGTGCTGCTGCTGGAGGCGGGACCGGACTACGCGGAGATTGATCAGCTGCCCGACGAGGTGCGCTATGGCTATGCCACAGGTACCGACGTGATGGTCAGCGACCACAACTGGCAGTTCTGGGGGCAGCCGACGCCACGCGCTGAGCAGCCCATGATGGTGCCGCGCGGCAAGGTTACGGGCGGCTCAAGCGCGATCAACGGGCAGATGTTCCTGCGCGGCGTGCCGGAGGACTACGACGGCTGGGCGGCGATGGGTAACGACGACTGGACTTTCGACAAGCTGATGCCGTACTTCCGCAAGCTGGAGACTGATACGGACTTTTCAGACGACTTCCACGGCACGGACGGGCCTATCATCGCGCGGCGCTTCAAGCAGGACGAGTGGCTGCCGGCGCAGAAGGCGTTCTATGAGGCATGCAAGGCCGCCGGACATCCGGACAGCCCGGACCTGAACAATCCCGATTCGACCGGCATCAGCCCTACGCCTTTCAACAATCCGCAGGGCATACGCTGGAGCACGAACATCGGCTACCTGGGGATGTCGCGGCATCGGCTGAACCTGACGATTCGCGCGAACTGCGCTACTCAGCGCATCCTGTTCGAGGGCAAGCGCGCGGTGGGCGTGCAGGTGGAGAGCGGAGGCGAGACTTTCGAGGTGTTCGCCGACGAGATTGTGCTGAGCGCGGGCGCAATAGGCTCACCGCAGATACTGATGCTGTCGGGCGTGGGGCCTGCGGCGCACCTCGCAGAGTTCGGCATACCGCTGGTGCATGATATGCCAGGCGTGGGGCAGAACCTACGCGACCATCCTATCGTCTGGATTACATGGAAGACGAAGGAGGGCTTCGAGCTGGACGGGCTTGCGCCGCGTAACCAGATGGTGCTGCGCTACACGGCGGAGGGGAGCGACCTTCGCAACGACATGATTATGATATTCCAGTCGTTTGCCACTGAGCGCGTTGATCGCGGCGGCGGACGGATGGAACCTCTGGGCATACGCGCGGTTGTGTCAATCTACCTTGCGAAAAGTTCGGGCGAGTTGAAGCTCACATCTACCGATCCCAACGTGCAGCCGTTCCTGAACTATAACTACTTCGCGGAGGAGTTCGACCGTGTGAGAATGCGCGAGGGCATTCACCGCGCCATCAGGCTGGGCGAGCATGAGTCATTTAAGGACATCATCGAGGAGCGAATCGAGCCGACTGACTCGGAGCTTGCGTCGGACGACGCGCTGGATGACTGGATGATGCGCGATGTGACGACGGGGCATCACATCTCATGCACCTGCAAGATGGGACCGGCGTCCGATCCGATGGCGGTGGTTGACCAGCACGGGCGCGTGCATGGTATCGAGGGCTTGCGGATTGCCGACGCCTCGGTGATGCCGGACTGCATCCGCGCGAACACGAATGTGACGACGATGATGATTGGCGAGCGTATGGCGGACTTCATCGCGGGGAGGGCGTAGGCGCGGGAGCTAACAGGATGGACAGGACGGCAAGGTCTGGCACATGCCGAAGGTGAGGGATGCAATCCGCAGGGTGGAACGGGATGGATGGTATCATGTACGAACGAGGGGAAGCCACAGGCAGTTTCATCACCCTGATAAACGCGGCACGGTGACTATCGCCGGTCATCCGAGTGATGACTTAAAGCCTGATGTGTGGCAAAGTATCCTCAGACAAGCAGGGCTACGGAGGAGAAACCGATGAGACTAAAATACGCAGTGGTCTTCGAACAGACGCCCAATAACCACTGCGCTTATGTGCCCGACCTGCCGGGTTGCATAAGCACAGGGGACACTTGGGAGCATATGCAGGAAATGATCAAGGAGGCGATTACCTACCACATCGAAGACATGCTGGAATGCGGCGAGCCGTTACCGCAGCCCCAAATGTCCACAGAGCAGGCAATCGCTTTCCACAACCAACCTCTTCCTGAGTGTGTAAAGCAGTCTCTCGCCGAGTTCGGAGAAGTTGACGACACAAACGACCCTGAGTTTCCGCCAAGGTTCGGCATGGTCGAAGTCGAGATAAGTGTGCCGCACTCCGTTAAGGCAGTTTGACATAAGCCATCTGCAACACGGAAGGGTCATATTAGGTTTAGGCTGTGTCCGCTATGACGGGGTTGCTGAGGATGCCGATTCCTTCGACCTCGACCTCCACGACATCGCCGATGTTTATCTCGTCGACGCCGGGGCAGCCGCTGGGGATGATGTCGCCGGGATATAGTGTCATCACGTCCGATACCCAGCTGACGAGCTCGGCAACGCCCCAGAGCATGTTGGCGCTATTGCCGTCGACTTGGGTCTGCCCGTTCACGCGGCACCGAATGCGTAGGTTGTCGCCATCTATGTCCGTTGCAACTACGGGACCGAGCGGGCAGAATGTGTCGAAGTGCTTCCAGCGCAAGCTCATGCCGGCGCCTACATCGTTGTTGGTCAGTTCGTTTGCGCTCACGTCGTTGACGCAGGTGTAGCCGAGCACATAGTCGAGCGCGTCACTTACGCTGACATGCCGCGCCTGCTTGCCAATGACTATTCCGACTTCGGCCTCGTGGATGATGCGGCGACCGATTCGAGGGTAGATTATGGAGTCGTCGGGGCCTATGACGGTGCCGGGCTGCTTCATGAAGATGCCGGGTCCGTCGCGTCCCGCTCTATCGCCGTAGTTCGCCGCGATGGCCACGACCTTGTTGGCATGGGCATCTATGGGGGCTAGGAGCCGCGCATCAGAGAGGGCGCATAGCCGCTGTCCTAGGCGTGGACTGTCGTATAGGTCGCCTTCAATGGCGCGCACTTCGTCGCCCTCGACGATGCCCCAGTGTATCCGGTCGTTCAGCGAGAATCGTGCTATGTGCATTGGGCTGCCTCCATTCTGTCATTGTTTCAACTTCTGCATTTTACATCACCTACGTGGATGTATCGCGCGCGGCAGTGCCTACGCTTAAGACAAGCGTTAACTTATCCTTCTATACAGTGTCATTTGCGCCAAATCGGGTTTGGCATTACTATATTGGCGCTTCCAGTCTAATAGTGACTGGACTTTGGCGAGATATTCACAACACACACACATACACAAGGAGACGCATTTATGCCGCACAACTATACGACCGATATGTATGAGGGGATGATAGCGGAGACTATCACAATAAAGGGGGCGAATGGGGATGCCATCAATACCTACTTCGCGCGGCCGCTGGGCGATGGGCCGTTTCCGGCGGTGGTGCTGATTCACCACCTGCCGGGCTGGGACGAGCTGTACCGCGACTTCACCCGCAAGTTCGCGCATCACGGCTACCTCGCCATTTCGCCGGACTTGTATCACCGATTCGGGCACGGCTCGCCGGACGATGTGGCGGCTATGGCGCGGGGCGAGGGCGGCGCGCCCGACGATCAGGTGGTCGCCGACATGTCTGCGGCTGCCGACTACATACGCTCGCTGCCGTACTCCAACGGCAAGGTGGGCGTGTTCGGGACATGCTCAGGCGGACGGCAAGTCTTCCTGTGCGCCTGCCGCTCGACATCGTTCGACGCGGCGGTGGAGTGCTGGGGCGGGCGCGTGGTGCAGGGTCCCGACGACCTGACGCCGCAGCAGCCAGTCGCGCCGATAGATTACACGACCGACCTGTCATGCCCGCTGCTGGGGCTGTTCGGCGCGGATGACATGAGCCCGACGCCGGATCAGGTGGCACAGCACGAGCAGGCTCTGAAGGACGCGGGGAAAGACTACGAGTTCCACATGTACGAGGGGGCGGGACACGGCTTCTTCTACTATGACCGCGGCGCGTACCGTCAGGAGCAGGCGGTGGACGGCTGGAACAAAATGTTCGACTTCTTCGGCAAACACCTGACCTAACTTACGGCGTTTAACAAGATTCAATAGACAGAGCCACTCTCTTGATTGTCAGGAGAGTGGCTCTGTTTTGTTTACTATTTCTTAGTTTCTTAGCGCCAGTAGCGGGAGATATTCTCCTCTTCCTTGGTCATCATTTCGAGGACGGCGGGCTGGTTGTTCTGCGTGGCTTCGAGGGCTCGCCTTATCGCCGGGCTAACCTCGTCGGGGGAGTCCACGCGCTCTGCGTAAGCGCCCAAGCCCTCTGCGACCTTGGCGTACTCGCCGCCCAGCCTGTTGCTGCCCCAGTGCTCCGTGGCGTGCGGGAAGTGGTCGTAGTAGTGCGTCATCACGCCGTTGTTGAGGACGATGGTGAGCGTGCCGATGTTGGAGCGAGCGGCGGTCTCGATGTCCATGCCCGCCATGCCGAACGCGGCGTCGCCCATGATGTTAATGACGGTCTTGTCGGGCTCTGCCATTTTCGCGCCGAGCGCGAGGCCCAAGCCGTAACCGAGCTGCGTTGACTTGCCCCACCCGATGTAGCCGCGCGGTGTGGTGACAGGCCAGAACGGGACAATCTGCTCGCGCGGATAGCCGGAGTCGTGGGTCACAATGGTGTTGGCGATGTCAACATTCGCCATCATCTCGTTGAAGACGCGGTAAGGGCTTATGGGCACTTCGTCCGATACGAAGTTGGGTCCCCACTCTGCCATGTACTCGTCTCGAATCTTCTTGATTTCATCGCGGACGCCGTGGACATCGCCGCGTCCCTCGGCATTACCAAGTTGACTCTTCGCCTCTTCAATCATCTGCCGCAGCACTACCTTGGCGTCGCCGACCGCGCCGTAGTCTACGCGGTAGTCCTTGTTGATATCCTCAGCGCAGTTTGTGATGTGTGCGAGTGTCACGCCGCCGGGCATAGGAGCGTTGAAGTTGGAGATGGTGAAGCTCGTGCCGATGCCGGCAACGAGGTCTGCGTTTTCGAGGAAGCGTGCGCACATCAGCGTGCCGGACGATGCGCCCGTGCCGAGCGACAGTGGATGCGTCTCCGGGAAGGCGCTCTTGCCTGCGAGCGTGGTCATTACGGGGATGCTGGTGAGTTCGGCGAACTCAATGAGCTCAGGGGTGGCTTCGGCGTAGAGAACGCCCTGCCCGACATTGATGACGGGCCCGCTTGCGCCGAGCAGTGCTGCTACCACATCGCGCACGTCTTCGGGAGACCCGCCGGATTTGTGGACTTCGACGGGCTTGTAGTTCAACTCGCCGGGGAACTCGGCGGCTGCGACGTCGCCGGGGAACTCAAGCAACACGGGACCTAGTCTGCCGTGCTTCAGTTGAGTCATCGCGCGCCCGACCATCTCGGGGATGCGCTCGGGAATGTTGATGAGCGCCGCCCACTTGGTGATGCCCAGATAGTTCGGCACGGACTCGAAGTTGGGATGGACGCCCTGACGCGCCGCAGGGTTGCCGCCGGGGATCGCGAGGAACGGCACGGAGTCGGCGTAGCCCTGCGCCACGCCGCCGAATGCGTTCTCGGCGCCGGGACCGGTCTGCATGGTGAAGACGCCAATCTTCTTGCCGTTTTTGATGCGGCTGAATCCGTCCGCCATGTTGACGCCGGCGCGCTCCTGCCTACACAGGATAGGGCGGATGCCCTCACGCGAGCAGGCATCGATGAGGGGCTGCGCCGGGAAGCAGGAAATCCATTCGACGCCCTCTGCCTTCAATATTTTTGCCATTACTTCGTAGCCGTTCAATGTAAGTCTCCTTCGGATGATACTGTTTTTGTTTTGTCAGTTTGCCAGTATATCAGTTTTCAGTAGGCGAAATTTCTCCAGGATATTAGTCGTCGCCAACGCCGTTCGGCTCGGGAAGGGCACGCAACTGTGCTGACCTGAAGTCCCGCGTCTGCGAGTCTATCTCGGTGAGTTCAGGTATTTCCTGGGATGTGGCGATGCCCATGTCCTTGAACCTTCTGGCAGACGTAAGCACCCTGGATTCGAGAGAACCAATACTATTGTTGAAGTTCTCCACGGTGGAGTTGATTGAACTTCTCATCTTCACCATGTGACCGGCGAATATTCTGATGCGGTCGTGGAGTTCCTGTCCAAGAGCGGCAACTTTCGCTGCCTCTTCTTCAATCTGCGCTTCTCGCCAGCCCATTGCAACCGCTTTAAGCAGAGCCATTAGCGTATTTGGCGTCGCGATAACCACATTTCGCTGCATAGCCCAGTCGATCAGATCGTGATCTTGCTCCAAAGCCTGCTGGAGCAGAAACTCGCCGGGCAGGAACATTACGACAAAGTCGGGCGACCTGTCGAAGAGCCGCTGGTAGGACTTTTGCGACAGGTCTTGCGCGCGCTCCCTGACCTGTTTGGCGTGCAACCGGATTGCATCCTCACGTTCGACATCGGTGTCCGACTCCATAGCGGTGATGTAGGCGTTCATCGGTGTCTTGGCGTCAACGACGATAGTACGCTCGTTTGGCATTCGCACAACCATGTCGGGGCGCTCGCGGCTGCCATCGTCGGTTGTGATGCTGACCTGCTCTTCGTAGTCGCAGTAGTTCGACATGCCTGCGAGTTCTACCACACGCCGAAGCTGCATTTCGCCCCATGAGCCGCGAACTTCAGGGCGCTTGAGGGCATTGGTCAGATTACGCGTCTCTTGTGTCAGGCTGTTATTGTTTTGGACGAGCGACTCCAGCTGCTGCTTGAGGCTGCCTTGCGATTCGTCGCGGGCTTTCTCAATGCGCTTGAGTTCTTCAGAGAGCGGCTTGACCATCAAGCCGATTTTCTCGTCGGCGGCTTTGACGAAGGCGTCGTTGTTGTTGGAGATCGCCTCGTTTGCCATGACCTTGAACTGGTCGCCCAGAACCTTTTCAATGTCGGCGCGTTCTGCTAGCTGCTTGTTGGCGGCATTAAGGTTGGCGAGGAGCTTGACGCTTTCGGCGGCGTTCCCGTCAGCCTGAGACCGCCACTTTTCGACGTCTATCTTCAGCGCCGCGATTTCACTTTCGGCAGCCTCGAAACGCCTGTTGGAGTTTTCAAACTCGGTCTGGAGCTTGGTGACTTCCAGCTTGCTCTCTTCAGCCTGAGCGCGCCAACTTTCGCTTTCGCCGCCGGACTTGAACTTCATCAGCAGCGCGCCGACAATCAAGCCAACGACCAGTCCAAGGACAATCCCTATGATTGCTTCCAAACCATAATCTCCTAAACGCTAGTCAGATCGTAGGGATTGTCTGTCTCCCGACTGAAACAGCGACGAAATGAAACCCTTTACTGGCGTATAAACTTCTGGATACGCTGGCCTTCGAGGACTTCGGCAACATAGATGTCGCCGTGCGAGTCAACTGCCAAGCCGTGCGGAGCGTAGAATAGGCCCGGCTCGTGGCTGTGCTCGTCTCCCCAGCGCGCTAGCAGATTACCTTCGCTGTCTATGATGCTGACGCGGTGCTGGAGTTCAGGGACATATATCTCGCCTTCCGGTCCGAACGCGACCGACGTGGGCTGCTGGAAGCCGGTCCACATGAACTGGAACTCGCCGTCCTCATCGAAGACCTGAATGCGATTGTTCTCGCGGTCTGCGACGACGACTCTGTTCTCGGAGTCAACGCCGATACCGTGCGGCAGGTGGAAGTCGCCGGGGTTGTCTTTGCCGGGCAAGCCCCAGGACTTCATGTGCGTTCCGGTGGAGTTGTAGTGGTGTACGCGGCAGTTGCCGTAACCGTCGGAGATGAAAATGTCGCTGTAGCTGCCGATGGCGATTCCGGTGGGCAGGTTGAAGGGACCGCCCGGCTTCTCCACGAGGGAGCGCGTGATCTCGCCCGTGTCCGAGGGCACGTCGCGCGTGCCTAGTGTGAGCAGCAGATTTCCCTCCGGGTCGCGCTTTTCCACGACATGCGAGTCCCTGTCTGCCAGATAGACATTGCCTCTTTCACCCACGCAGACACCGTGCGCCTCCTTGTGCTGCAAGTCCCAAGAATCGAGGTAGTTACCTTCTCGGTCGAAGATAATGAGGTTGTGTGTGCCGCGATTATAGACATACACGTTGTCGTTGCTGTCCACCGCGACATCAGCAACCTGCTTCAGCTCGAATCCTTCGGGGATCTGCCCCCATCCCTCCGCTACTTCATACATAAAGTCGCCACTTCCGAATGCCATATTATTGACCTCCCAAATCAATGTGTTGGCACGGCTGCGAAGGCTTTGATTGCCAAGCACACAGCCGTGCATTGAACGCATAAGAAGTTTGGGGTCAATATACGGGTTTAGGGCTAGAAGGGTCAAGTGAGGGGACAGCAAGTTGACCCGCCAATTGCCAATGTGTAGTGTACATACACATTGGCTGATAAGGACAGAGGAAAGCCGTGGCGAGATTCCAATTGATAATATCCGATGAGGAGCGTGAACGCTTTGCATATCAAGCGCGCATCGAGGGCATGACATTGAGCGCTTGGCTGAGGGCAGCCGCGCACGAACGGCTGAAGGCGCAACAGAGTCTTGAGCCATTTTCCTCTCAGGCGGATCTTGACGACTTCTTCAGCGTCTGCGACGGGCTGGAATGCGACAAGCCTGAACCTGACTGGGAGCAGCACTTGGATGCCATCAGCCGTTGTCGAAGTGCGGGAGAGTCCGGCACTTGACCTTCATAGACACCAACGTCTTCATGTACGCCGTCGGGCGCCCTCATCCGCTGCGACTTCAAGCGCGGGATTTTCTAATAGAAGCAATGCGAAACCGCACACCGCTGTTCACATCGGCGGAGGTATTGCAGGAACTGGTGCATGCATACCTTCCGGCCGGAAGGCTGGCGACTCTCGATGCTGCGATGACTCTGGTCGTGCGTTGTGGCGCGGAAGTGTGGCCTCTGGAAGCAGAGGATGTCACGCTGGCGCGCCAACTGCATGAACAGTATCCAACGCTGTCGGCCCGCCATCTGTGCCATCTTGCGAGCTGCCGTCGGCGCGGGGTGAGCGAGATAAAGACATTCGACCAAGCATTCCACTCCGTAGTCGGCTGAAATCGTGATCTGAGAAAGCGTGGTTACAGGCGATACGCCTTCACTGCGGTGTCGTGGAATAGAGCTGCTTTTTCGCTGTCGGAGAAGTCGGCGACGATGCGCTTGAACGAGTTCCACATCACATTGTAGGAGTAGGATGCCTTATCGACGGGGAAGTTGCTCTCGAACATGCAGCGCTCCACGCCGAACTGCTCGATGACATAGAGGTAGTAGGGCGCGGTTGCCTCGGCAAGCTCGACTGAGCCGGGCGGCGTGTCGCGCTCGTGCCAGCCGTTGCCATAGTTGGGCATGCCGCAGCCGCCGACCTTCACGAAGATATTCTCGTTCTGCGCGACCTCGGCGATACTGCGCTTCCAGATTTCCATAACCTCGCTGCGCCTGCCTTCGTAGGGGCCGACGCCGAGGGGCGCGCCGATGTGGTCGAGGATGATTGTCACATCGGGGAATGAGCGAGCCAGATCGGCGAGTTCGCCAAGCTGTGGGTGGAAGAGCCATGCGTCGAATGTGAGGTCGAGTCTTCGCAATTGCGCGAAGCCCTCGCGGAACTTGGGTGTCATCATGACGCCCGATCCCTGGTCGCGGTATGCGGGGATTACAGGGCTAGGGTCGTGCGAAGTGCCGTGCCGAATGCCGCGGAATCTGCCCTTGCCCAACTCGATGTGCGCTTCAAGCACTTCTGCGACCGATTCGCCGAACGTGAGGTCTGCGTGGCTGGCTATGGCCGCGTTGATATTGGTATGCACATCTGAGCGCGAGGCTGCTTCCTCTGCGACGGACGCCACGAACTCGGTCTCGCCGAGAGGCTTCATGTGCTCGGGGCCGTCGGTGCGGTACATTGACGAGCATTCGAGGAAGACGGTGCTGACGATGTTGTGCCCGGATCTGAGGTCGCGCAGCAGGTCGTCGAGCATGTAGTTGTTGCCGGGACGCTCCCAGAGGTGGTGGTGCGGGTCGCAGATCGGCAGGTCGGGGTCGATGGGATCTTCGGTTGTGAGTTGGAGCCAGTCTTCGCGTGGGGTGACCATGGGGGTGCCTCCAGTGTGGGATTGTTGTGCGATTGTCAGTTAATTGGTGGTTCGGACTGTCAGTGGGGTTGCGCGGTCATTCCAATGCGAGGCATCTGCCAACTCCTGAGCGTGTCGCTTTTGCTCTTCCCTATCGTGAGCAGTGTCTTGGTGTAGAACAATGTCCGCATGATACAGGTTGATATTGGGTATAGGAGAGGCAACTACCTTGCGTTCGTTTTCAGACGCTTCTGCCGCTGAGATGACTGCCCATCCGTAGAATGTGTGGTCGCGCTCCCTGTCACGTCTGTCAGCAATTGTGACTGCTACATCGTGCTGAACTACACTAAGCCTATCGACTGAAATGTTGGATTCACTTCGTGGCGGCAAGAACACATTGAGCGGAACTTGAAAATTAGGGCGGCTGGCACGCCTAGCGATTCTGCTTGAAGATACGCCCCGCCCCAACTCTTCGTTTGGGTCGATACTTTCAGGTATTTCCATAGAACTTTAGGTGCGGTCGTTTTCCAATTCCACAAGTGCTCGGCGTAGAAACTTGTCCGGGAGCGCATCGACAGTTGCATAACTATTGCGCCGATGCCCACTGTCAAGGTTTGCAAGGCACAATATACCTCCGTCCGAATCGCACAGCAGCACGACTGAACGCCCACGACCGTTCGGGGTATGAACGGCAATCTCACCATCTGGGGTAGGATACACCTCGAGATGCAACGAAGAAATCTTGCGTACCTTTTTCAGCAATCGCTCGGCATTGCTGATGGCGGACTTGGAGGGTATTGGAAACCCTTCTTCGCGGGCGTAATCAGCCGCTTCTTGCAGATCGGTCAAGGCGCCGCACAGATCCGGATCAATTGGATCTTCGCTTGCGGACTGTCGCAAGTCCTGATGCGATGTGGTCATGGCAGGACTCCTTTAAGTTCCCAGTCATCAAGCCAGTTTTCAGTTTATCAGCACATGTCTGTGTACGAGCGCATTATAGCACGCTCCTATGGCGGGATATGGTGAGGCCATGCACCCTCAACCATCCTCTGCTACATTAGATGTAGATTATAAAGTTGACATAAACGTAGTTACAAGGAGGGCGCTATGGCTACTATGACTGATACACAGATTCGGGTTGGGACGCTGGAGGAGCTTAGGGCGCGGGGGTGCACGGTGGTTACGGGCGGCGGGCATACTATCGCGGTGTTCGCGCATGATGACAAGGTGTTTGCGGTGGATAACCGATGCCCGCATATGGGGTTTCCGCTGGACAGAGGGACTGTGAAGGACGGCATTCTGACCTGCCACTGGCACCACGCGCGCTTCGATCTGTCGAGCGGCGGCACTTTCGACCCGTTCGCCGACGATGTGCGCTCGTTCCCGGTGTCGGTGGCTGACGGTGAGGTGTGGGTGGACCCGTCGCCGCCGGAGACAGACCAGACGGCGCGCTGGTCGAAGCGGCTGGAGGACGCGCTTGAGGATAACATCCGCCTTGTAATCGCCAAGTCGGTGCTGGGATTGGATGCGGTGGATGCGGACTACCGTATTCCACTGGGGATCGGCGCAGAGTTCGGCACGACGTACTCGGCGGCAGGCTGGGGACAGGCTATGACGATCCTCACTTGCAGCGCGAGCATGCTGCCATATCTTGAAGCGGCAGACCGACCGCTTGCGATGTACCAGGGACTGCTGCATGTGGCGCGGGCGAATGCTGGAATGGCGCCGCGCTTCTTGCTGGATCCGTTGCCGACTGGCGAGACGCGGGCGGAGGTGTTCAAGTTGTGGCTGAGGAACTTCATAGATGTGCGCGATTCGGACGGGGCGGAGCGATGCCTGCGCACGGCAATAGAGATAGGCGTTCCTGAGCAGACTATAGCCGACATGATTTTCGCGGCCATCACCGACCATGTATATATTGACGGCGGGCATACGCTGGACTTCGCCAACAAGGCGTTCGAGCTGCTGGACCATCTGGGCTGGGAGCATGCGGGGCGGGTGCTCACGAGCCTTGTGCGCGGAACGGCCGGGGCGAGACGCAGCGAGGAGCTCAGTTCGTGGCGCAATCCGATTGACATCTCGACGATGGTCTGGAAGGCGCGGGAGGCGCTCGCAACTGCATACGAAGAAGGCGCAAGTCGGCGTGGCGAATGGGACGATGAGACTGCGCTGGTGGAAGTTATGCTGGAGGACGACCCGGCTGCGACGCTGGATGCCGTCGTGGATGCTGTGCGCTCTGGCGCGAGCGAGGCGCAGGTCGGCTCGGCGGTGGCGTATGCGGCGTTCGTGCGGATGGCGCGCTTCCACACATCCAACGAGTTCAATGACTGGGATACTCTGCACAACACGCTGACGGCGGCGAACGCGCTGCATCAGGCATTGAAGCGCGCGCCGTCGCTCGAGCTTCTAAGAGGGACGCTGGATACGGCAATGAGCGTGTATCTGGACAGGTTCCTGAACATGCCCGCGCAGAGGACGCCTGAGCCGCTCGCGAATGGCGCGATTGACGGCGATGCCCTGCGCTCGGAGTTGCTTGGCGGGATGGACTTGCAGCAGAATGTGGAGCCTTCGGCGAAAGTAGTATCGGACTACATCAGCGGGGGCGCGACGCCGGAGGGCATCATTGCCACGCTGGGACACTCGATGCTACGGGAAGAGTCGGGCTTCCACATGTTCCAGATTGTGGACGCGACGATAAAGCAGTATGAGGAGCGGCGCGGCACGGACGAAGGGCGTATCGTGCTGGTTGCGTTATCGCGCTTTCTGGCGGCGCATGCGCCCACGTCGCGCGCGGTGCAGCAGACGTTCAACATCGCTCTGCGATTGCACCGCGGAGAGGCCCTGTACAGCTAGCGGGGATGTGACCGAGCCGACATCGATAGTACAGGCATCGATAAGACAGGATGGAAGCGACGGAGTTTGGCGCAGTTTGCCTCAGTGTGTTAATCTAGCGCGTGTCGGCGTGGAGTTTCCGCGCCGCAACTGCAGCTACCAACATACAGGGGACACAGGAGTATTGATATGGCAAAGGTTACAGGCAGTTATCTTATCGCCAAGACGCTCGCGGAAGAGGGCGTGGAGAAGCTCTTCTACCTAATGGGAGGACCTGACTTCGACATCGTGATGGGCTGTCAGGACTTCGGCATCGAGACTATCGACTTCCGCCACGAGCAGGCGGCGGCGTTCGCGGCGCATGCATACGCGCGTGTTACGGGCAA
The DNA here is from genome assembly GCA_965221045.1 of Dehalococcoidia bacterium. Classification (GTDB taxonomy): domain Bacteria; phylum Chloroflexota; class Dehalococcoidia; order Lucifugimonadales; family JADFKI01; genus Bin90. The sequence goes on along the minus strand of OZ244863.1, from coordinate 1,584,315 downwards.
GCCCGGCGTTTGCACGGCAGCATCGGGACCTGGAACTCTGAACCTGCTCACGGGCGTGTATGCAGCGTCCATCGACTGTTCGCCGATGGTCATCCTGGGCGGCGCGAGCGCCGTGCATGAAATCGGCAGAGAGGCATTCCAGGAGGTTGACCAGGAGCGCATAATGGAGCCGATCGTCAAGTACTGGCACCGGCCCACGATGGCGGCGCGCTATCCTGAAATCGTAAGCACTGCGTATCGACAGTCGATGTCCGGCAGGCCGGGACCTGTGTACATCGACTGCGGCGCGGATGTGCTGTACGAAGAGATTGAAGAGGACGCGGCGGTGAAGCCCACACGCGCAGCGCGTAAGTCGGTGCCCGCCGGCGATGCGGCGGCTATCAGCGAAGCGGTGGATATGCTAGCGGAGTCGGAGCGCCCGGTCATATTCTCGGGCGGCGGCGTATTCTTCTCGGGCGCATCGCCTGAGATGGAGCGACTTGTTGACCTGACTAGCACGCCCTTCTACACCGCGCCGATGTCGCGCGGCGTTGTGCCGGAAGACCATGCCGTATCGTTCCAAGGCGCGCGCAGCACGGCGCTGCGAGAAGCAGACCTTGTGCTGGTAATCGGGACGCGCATGAACTGGATGATCAACTATGGGCAGCGCTTTGGCACCGCGAAGGTGGTGCAGATTGACATCGAGGCGAGCGAGATCGCACACAACCGCGATGTTGACCTGGGCATCGTGGGCGACGCCAAGTCTATTCTGGGGCAGATGGTCGCGGAAATAGAAGCGCGACCTGAGGACTTCGCGGGCAGGCTGGAATCGCCCTGGGTCTCACGCCTGCAAGAGGACAACGACCGCCGCGCCGGTCAGCAGGACGTTCTGCTGAACTCGGACCAGACGCCGATACACCCGCTGCGGCTCTGCAAGGAGATACGCGACTTCCTGGATCGAGACGCCATCCTGTGCGTTGACGGCAACGAGATACTGCACTTCGGGCGGCAGTCGCTACCGACTTACGTGCCGGGCCACAGGCTGAACTCCGGCGTAACCGGCACTATGGGCGTTGGTCTGCCCTACGGCATCGGGGCGCAGGTAGCCAAGCCTGACACGCAGGTGCTGGTGTTGCACGGCGACGGCTCGATGGGCATGAACGCGATGGAGATCGACACCTGCGTTCGCTTCAACCTGCCGGTGGTAACGGTCATCAGCAACAACGCTGGCTGGACGGCGCGTGCGCCCGACCGCCGAAAGCCCGGGCGTGAGATGGGCTTCACGAATTACGACGGCATGGCGCGCGAGCTTGGCGCATACGGCGAAAAGGTCACGGATCCGGACGAGATTCGACCGGCGCTTGAGCGCGCGTTCGCTAGCGGAAAGCCCGCTGTGGTGAATGTCATCGTAGAGCCGACGGCAGCAGGCGTCTCGCGTGCGTGGGGCGGCTCGCGGATGGAGTAAGGCTTTAGCGATAAGCTTTCGGCATACAGTCGTCAGCGGTCGGTCTTGGGTGTGCTTACACGCCGGACCGACCGCTGATTGCTTTTGACGCGGGTGGATGCGCTGCCGTGAGACTCTGCAAAAGTCGAGAACAGTAAAGAAGGCTTAGCGCGAGCCTTCGACATGGACGGTGATGACATCCATGTTGTGGAACTTCTGATGGCGAACTGAAGAGGAGTAGTGGCGCAACAGCCGGTACGAACCCTCAAGCTCGTCCAGCACCTCGGGCTGCTCACTCATGTACGCCAGCCTGTCTTCGAGGTTTTCCACATCGTATGCTGCCGATAGGAATTCTAATTCCGCTATGTCGTCGTTGACGTGCGCATTGATGATCAAGCGGCGTTCTAAGGTATCTTCGTCTTCGTACAGCACCATGATAGCCAGCGTCTCTTCACCCACCGCGCGCAGCCGCTGAATTGATGCGTCGTTCCAACCCCTGTCAATTGCGAAACGCTGCAGAAGCGGTCAACCTCCGGCATGGACGTGAAGTCCAAGTCAACCTCCAGGCTCTGACGCCTAGCGGCGGTCAACTCAATGAATCCGATCATCAGGGCTGCGGCAAGGCCTTCGGACGTTACGCTGTTGCTTAGCAGCGCGTTCCATGTTCCTGTGAGCAGGTCGGCGAAAATTGCCTGATTCTGGAAGCCCATGCCGACCCAGAACGAGACTGCCACCACTACTGCCTTTCGATGGTCTATGCCGTCCTTGGCGACGGTTTCCACGCCTTCGATGAAAACCAGCCCCATAATTATCATTATGTACGCTGCTGCGACAGGCGCCGGTATCGCCAACAACACTGCGGTCAGCTTTGGTAGTAGTGCCAGAAATATGAATATGATGCCGGCCCATATACCCACTGCCCGTGACGCGACCCCTGTGAGGCTGATCATCGCCACGCTGGGGGAGGCAGTCATAGTGGGCATAGCCCCGGCTAGTCCGGACACCAGGTTGCTCAACCCGTTGATGTTGAGGCCACCCTGGATGAGTCTGAAGTCGCTGGCACGAGACTGGCGCCGGGAGACGCGCTGCACGGCGCTAATGTCCGCGACGGCCTTGAACGACGTGATAATTGTTATGAGCAGGAAGGCAGGGAGAAGAGCCCAGAATTTCAGGCCAGGCGACAGATCCAAGCCCGGCCAGACGTTTTCGGGGATACCGACCCAGGGCGCCTCCTGCACCAGATGGGTGTCGTAAAGGCCGAATGGCAGGGCAACAATACAGCCAACGACAATACCTACAATCGGCGACCAGAGCTGCAGGTTACGGGGGGCCCGCAGGAGGAGCAAGGTCACCACTGCTAGGGTAACGGCTGCTGTGAGCGGGGCTGCTATCGGCGATACGATTCTGCCATCGGGTGTGTTAGTCAGTATTCCGAACACCGCTAAAATAACCGTTGCCGCTATCAGCATCAGTACGGTGCCGGATACCACGGGCGTGATTACTCGGCGCAGCAGTGAAAGCCGGGCTGCCACGACAAACTTCAGCAGGGACGAAAGCACCACAAGGCTGGCCAGCATCGTGGGCCCGCCTTGTGAAAGGGCGGTGATGCAGATGGCGATTGCGGGTTCGGCTGTGCCAATCACCAGCACATGACGGGCACCAAGGCGCCCGACTCGAAATGCTTGCATGATAGTGGCTGCGCCGCAAATGACCAGTGATGCGAATACACTCCAGGTAAGGTAGCTTTCAGGCTGTTCTGCCGTACGGACTACAATGACCACCGGGACTACCACGAGCGCTATCACGACTATGGCTAGTTGAAAACCGGTGATAATGGCAGTTAGAGGTGGACAACCCTCGTCCGGCTCAGACAGGATGTTTTCATTCGCGATCTCTGAAGCCAAGAGCACTCCTCGTCCCATCGATTTACAATACTGAGTATCAACGATTTTTTTAGGAACCACATATATGTGATCCAAGAATGCTGCGCTAATTATTGCGTGTCTTCAGTGCCAGTGAGTAGTGGAATGATCAAATGGCAACTCAGGCGATTGGTCCTTTTGTCACATCGCGCATAGGTATAATTAATATAATTGAACGAGCGCAAGCGCTATTGTAGATACAAATCTGAGAAATGGCCATTGTGAAAAATGTTGCCTGTGAAAAGCAAATTTGCAGTGGTCGATGTAATGGCCGTGCTCATATTTTTGGCGCGCCATGAATTGCAGACCTGACAGCGAGTCTCAAAAGAGCGTTCACAAAGTATAAGACTTGTACTACACAAATGTATTAAACGCAAGGCATGTCCAGGAGGTCTGACGGACGGGCAAAGGGCGCGAAAATGAAGGAAGAAACGCTATGGGCGCAAGGTGCGTGGGCGGAGCGTGGAGATGCTGGAGGGGATTATTGTGGAGCGGGAGTGGGAGGTGGTGGAGGGGGAGCGAGATTCAGTTAAGTATTAGTTCTATTCTCCATTATCTATCACCCGATGAGAAAATCTGACCTTAATGATTGATAGAAGCTAAGTTCAGTTTCACAGTCTGAATTTAGTGTACAATCTCCAAGAATCCAGAGATTTAAATCAAAGTGATACCGTGAAGCTTATGAGTAGCAGAGAACCTGAGAATATAGTTTTGGGTTATCATGGAACAAGCGTGATCGCCGCAGACAGGATATTGGAGGATGGTTTTCGAATAAGCAAGAATGCCTACGATTGGCTTGGCGACGGCGTATATTTCTTTCAGGATGCTCCAAAGCGCGCTTGGGAATGGGCATCAGAGCATCACGGGATCAATGCGGCGGTAATACGGGCGGAAATTGTAATGACTAACTGTATGGATCTGATGGATCCAGAATGGGCTCAACTTCTCGCCGATGCATACGACTCATACCTCATGAATATAAAAGCATTGGGCCAAGAAATACCTACTCAATCCGATGGAGCGCATCGACTGGACAGAGAGGTTATAAACTATACCGCCGGTGTATTGGGGAAAGAAGGAATAGAAATCTCATGCGTGAGAGCAGTCTTTGGCGAAGGTCGTCCCATCTATCCTGACTCTGCTTTATATAGCCTCTCACACATCCAGATTGCCGTTCGTGACATCGACGCGTGCATCCGGGAATTGCGACGAGAAGATGCCGTCTAGTCTAGGAGGTTAGAATGATAAATTCCGACGATGCCAAGAAGGTGATGTCTGAACATTTCAGACAGGTAACGCTTCAAGAGTTCAACGAACTTCAGGAGACGTACGTTGTCAAGGAACCGATGGATCTGGTTCCGACTGAGTATCGAATTGAGTCTCAAGGCAGAATCTTATATCAGAGAGAAGCAGCACCTCTTAGCCTAAACGCGTACTTTGCATCCGCATTAACAACGTTAGACGATATGCAGCGTAGAAGCCTCCTTGCGGTGTCCGCTATTGTTTCAAAGATCTGTAGCGGTCTCGATATAGACTTGTACGAGCCGATAAAATCCACTGACCCCGTGTCCCATCCGCAGGTATCTCCTGAGGATGTATACAACCTAGACAGGGAGCGAGTTTCAAGCAGTGACTTACTGATTCACGTCGCAGATTATGCTAGTACAGGGGCCGGTGAGGAACTGGATATTGCTCAATCCGCCCTTATTCCTATAGTCCTGATAAATCATGGGAGCGCTCGCGTGAGCAGGATGGTGACCGGCATCCCTGCCTTTAAGCTTGAAATCACCTACAATAACCTCGAGGAACTTGAGCTAGAATTGCGGCAGCGTCTGACAGAGATACGTCCAATTCTTGAAGAGAGAAAGCTTGCATTCTCTGACTTTGAGAAAAATATGGTGGGTAACAAGGTGAGAGTCTTGCGTGAAGATGCAGGACTCACCAGAGAAGAAGTAGCGGCTCATTCGAATGAACTTCTGACTACTGAGAAACTTCGTACTCTCGAGAGCAGTAGCGACAAGGTGTCTAATCCCACTTTGATGGAGTTGCGAACTCTTGCTACAGTTCTAAAGACAACTGTAGCAGATTTAGTGGAGCCTGATTTGGATGAGCGCATGCTTTCTCTTCTTCAAGAATGGATGCTTAGCAGAGTCGAGGCTCGTTTTGCAATGAGTGAAGGGGACAAGAGACGGGTTCTTAGGCATATGTTATACGAAGTATTAAAGAGTCTAGACAGCGAATAAGAGCCAATGCGCAACTTCCCAAATCCAGAAAACATTTGCCACGAAATGTTAAAAGTGGCTGGTCATCAAGGCCCGCCCACCAACCTTAAGGTCGTTTGTGGTCTTTGGCCTAACATTAGGGTCAGTGAGGAAGAACTGGACAAGGAGGGATATCTCATACCACTAGGAGTTCACGGAGCCTTAATTCTTGTACGCAAGAAAGACTCGGTAAACAGGAAGAAATTTACTGTGGCGCATGAGTTAGGCCACTGGGTTCTTGGCAATCTGAAGGCTGGACGCCTCACTTTTGGCGAGACGAGCGGAGGTCATTTGCCAATCCGGACAACACATAAGAGAGACACACCAGAAGAGAAATGGTGCAATGAATTTGCTTCTTGCCTATTGATGCCTGAGGTAGATTTACATAGTTATCTTAGGTGGCGGAACGACGTGGGTTTGGCTAATCGAATTGCACAAGGACATCAGGTGTTTCGCGTTTCTCAAGAAGCGTTCTTAATGAGGATTCCCGAAATAATGCCCATCAGCATCTTTGAAGTCGTCAGCAATGGAAATGTAAGCAAGGTAAGGCGAAGCTACCTTAGCACGCTTCGAGAGGTGGGGGCGACAGAACCAATCGTTTCCGAATTGTTGCACTCTCATGCTCCCATGAACGATTCACATGAAGCCCCTATTCAGATAAAAGACTACGAAGTGCAGACGCAGCTAATCCGAAGATCACAATATGGTCGTTCGTGGCTAGTGTCTGTCACTCCGATCCAGAACAATAATGATGTATGCAATCACGAGGAAGTTGTAAGCCAGCCAGAACTGCGGTAGAGAAGGATTGAGCTTAAGGAGTCGGAAACGCAGGAACCTGCAATTCTCGATTTTCTAGCGGTGGTGTTGCTACCGCCCCTCAAGCTCCTCGCGCAGGCGTTCTTCCTGCTCGCGGAGTTCGGGCGTCATCTGCTCGCCGAAGTCTTCGTATTCGAAGATGGGGCGGATTTCGATTTCGCTGGGGCCGAGCATGGGGTTGGGGCAGCGCTTGACCCACTCGACGGCTTCGACCAGCTCCTCGTTGTACCTGCCCATAGCTTCGAGGAGGTCGGTGGAGGGCATAACGCCCGCCTCGCTGTCTGTGGTTGCTTTGATTGGAACCAGAACGCGCACGGCGGTATGTCCATCGCTGTGTGATGCGGGAATGGGAATGCTGTGGAGCCAACGGACGGACTCGAACCGTCGACCTGCTGTTTACGAAACAGCAAAACATATCGCCTAAACTGACGTTCATATCCTACCCTCTACGTGAGTAGCATTTTTCCTAGCTGTATACACGCTCGGTATCAATTAGGGAGGATGAGACTTATGAAAACATCGCAAGCGGTTAGTATGTTCCTCGATTCGAGACGCTCTCAGATGGCGTCTCCAACGACCATCAGGGCATACACCTGGGCGCTGGAGAAAATGGAGAATATGTACACGGAGCTGCCCGGGGCTCCGAACGACATGCAACAGCTGTTCCTGGACAATTCGGAACTGTCGCACGCCTCGCTCCTCAGCCTGTGGAGGAGGCTTCGCACGTTCTGGGTATGGGCGGAGGAAGACGGGATTGCCCCCAACATAATGTCCCGCATACCATCACCGAGATCAAGGCAGAAGCTGCCGCGCACCCTCAGCGCTCGTGACCAGCAGCGCTTGCTGGCATGCGTGGGCAGGGACCGGGACTACGCGATCCTTGCCGTGCTGCTGGACACCGGTATGCGTCTCGGTGAGCTGGAGTCGATGACCAGGAGCAACCTGGGGCCGGAATGGGTAAGAATCTCCGGCAAGACCGGCGACAGGGTAGTGCCGATTTCGCCAAGCGTGTTCGAGCTTGTAAGCAGACAGGGGGATGAACGAGGGATCTGGATCGGAAGCAGGGGACGGCTCACGGCGGCTGGGTTGCAGCTGATCGTGAGGAAGTGCATGAAGAGGGCGGGCCATAAGCCGCCGAAGATAGGGCCTCACATGCTGCGGCACACGTTTGGGCTGCAGTACATTCTGAACGGCGGAGACCCGTTCTCCCTGAAGCGAATCATGGGACATCAGGACATATCGACGACGATGATATACGTGGGCATGTCCACCGAACTGGTGGCGCGCCAGCACGCGAAGTTCTCGCCGATGGCAAATGTCGTGATTGAGGGCTAGAGCGCTCCATGAGCGAGCGAAGCCGGTGATTCACGACGTGAGACCGACCAGCCACAGCAGGACAGGCACCGCGCCTTTGGGCATTGGCAGCCGTTTTGCTTCCCCAGTCCCCTTGGTTCACAGCCCTATGCTATGCTGAATGTACGATGCATAAAGGGCAGTTTAAGAGTAATGCCGGGCGTAGCAAGGATTTTGCAATACTTTCGGCCATGAAATGAAGAGCGTGTATAAGTGCCCTTATACGCGTAACGCCCCTCTCCCGCATTCTCTGGTCAGCATTTGTAGAATCAGCTTCCTGCGGTATTCTACCACTACTCTCCGAAGTTCTACAACCGCCGCAACCGCCCTGAATTCCCCCTCTGTTCGAATGCTCCTCAGTCACTTTAGCACTCTCCACTCTCCCCTCCTTACGTCTGAAGTACCTGCTGCGACTGCCGTAGAACTGTGCAACGGCTCCTCTTGCCACCGTCTCGTTGCGGGTGTATAGCGCAGGCATTCGAGGCGAGCGCCAGCGCCCTGCGGTCATCAGCCTCGTTAGCTCCGTTCCTGTTCTCGCTAAGTCTCGCGCCATCCCCACACGGGGGGAGTGGCCGCTGAAACCCTCACCCAGACCCGCAGCCCGCGCAGCCTCCTTGATCCGCCTTGCGATTCGGTTAGGACGCAGCCCGAAGACTCTATCTTCAGCTGGCGCGACGCTGCGTATAACCTCTAGGCTCTCCATCGTCGGCACCGACAGGAACGCCACGGCGCCCTCTCCCTCGGCGTCCGTCTTTGAGCGCCTGATGAGCAGCCGTCCGGTGCCGTCTTCCTCTTGCTCGATGTCCTCCCACAGCAGCGCCGCAGCCTCGGACACTCGGAGCAGGGCGTCGCGCATCACGCCTATTATCGCTATGTCCAGCCTGCCTCTGTGCTCGGCCGCGTCCACGCTCTCCATTCTGCCCCCGCGCCAGTTCCGTGGCGTGCAGGCCGTCGCTCGAATGGCCTGAAGCTCCTGTTCGGTGATTCCCTCAGCCTGCTTCTGAGAGGAGCTGGACTTGCGCGTCGCGCTCCTGAGTGTATTCCTGACTTCCTCGGTGTCGCGCGGGTCGGCAAGCCCCCTCGCCCTGTGGACGAAGCTTATTGCAGCAGCCGCAGTATGGAGCGTGGCCGGTCTGTGGCCGTAGTGCTCGATGCGCTCTGCCAGGTACGCTGCCATCTGCACCGGGTCGGCGGGCAGAGCATTCACTCCCTTATCCCTTGCCCATCCCGCGAAGCGCCGCCACTGCGAGCGGTAGTTCTTCCTCGTGTTAGCGGAAACCTTGTGTCCGAGTACCGCCGTGAGGTTCCTGATGTCGTCGACTGTCAGGCCGCCGGACTCGGCATATTCGTGTACTTCTCCTTCATCGATAATGGTCTCGTCCGCCGCAAAGTCGCCGGTATCCACATCTGCAAGCACGGATACCAGAAGTCTGTCCGGTTCACTGTCGTCTTGTCCTGAGCGCCCGTCTATAGATCCATCCTCGGTCGGTTCTCTCCCGCACTCGGCGATACGTCCTGCCAAGAGCGAGGTCGGTCGAATGCCATGTGCCGTATCCGCCGCCGCTGCCGTCATATGTCTCCACCTCCCCTGTGTACAAGTAATGCCGTGCGTATAAGGGCACTTATAAACCCTACTTCCAGCGTGTGAACGAATTCTCCCCGAATGATTCAGTAACATAGCCGAGACCCCAGCAAAGTCAACGCCGCTGTTCGGTGAGCCAAATGGTGCAGATGGGGCTTTATGCCCCCTTGAGGCTCACGAACGGACTCGGCGACTTTGCTAGGGTAGCCAACATCCTTGCCACGAGGGGGTTCTTGTATGGAAAGCGTATTGGCGCTAATCCCGGTCGTTGCGGTCAATGGGCTTATGCTTATAATAGTGTTGGTGCAGCGACTTGCTCACTCCGCGCTTTTACCCGAAGATCGGGAGTCCCGAATGTTGCATCGCATCAGCCCATTGACAATACTGCTGTTCAGAATCTCCCCCTTCGTCATTGCCGCCGCGATAATAGTGTTCGCCCTGCTCTTCAGCGGAACTTCCGCCTTTGCGCAGCAGGCAACGCCCGAACCAACGCCCACGCCAACGGCTACTGCCACGCCTGGAGACATGCCCAGCGCTAAGTTGAGAGCGATATGGTTTCATAGCCCCTGGTCGCAAACCGTGGGGCGCCCCATCTTTGTTCAGGTTTCTTTGAATTGGGATACTCCAGATGGTTATGGGATTACCAATTACGTTGTGCAAATGTACGAACCCAACGGTGATGAGTTCGACCCTCCACTGACGGGGGTAGCCACTCTTGGCGACACACAAATTGTAAGCTCCAACCACTGGCTTCAGGTTGATACGAACTATAGGTATGTGCTTACGCTTAGAAACGCGGCAAACGAAACCATCGTAGAGGAAGCCATTACCGTTATCGTAGATTCAACTGCCGAAAATCCAGCGACCGCAGCCCCAACAAATCTGACGGCGTCATTAGCGTCGGACGGGAGCAAAGTAGTTCTGAGTTGGGATGCCCCCGAAGGTAATCTTTGGCGTTATGAAGTCATACGCGATTGGCGTTACAAAGGCTCTGTTGCCGCTACTCAGAATTATGTGGTGGATAAGAGGCACACCACCTATACCGACACGAATGTCGGGTCATCGGCGGGTCGTACCTATGAATATAGAGTCAGGGCTGTGACAGGCTTCTATACTTCCTATGACTCCGAGGTTGTGAGTATCCAAATACCTTCGCCCACGCCTCTATCCACAGACGCCACCCTGAGCGACCTCGCCCTCAGCGGCATCGACTTCGGCACCTTCACAGCGGGCACAACCTCATACACTGCCCAAGTCGCCAACAGCGTGTCGGAGACGACCGTCAGCCCGACCGTGAACCATTCCGAGGCAAGCTATGTCATTAAGCTTGGAGGCGTGGAGGACGCGGACGGCACAGTCTCCCTGGCAGTAGGCACCAACGTTATCACCGTAGAGGTGACGGCTGAGGACGACAGCACTACGCAGACATACACCTTAACCATCACGCGTGCCGCCTCGACGGACACCACACTCAAGAGTCTGACACTGAGCGGAATAGACTTCGGTACATTCGCGTCCGGCACTACTTCATACACCGCAGAGGTTGCCAATAGTGTGACGGAAACGACCGTTACGCCCACTGTTAACCACTCCGGCGCGAGCTACGTTATCAAGCTTGGTGGAGTGACTGACGCCGATGGCGTCATCTCCTTAGCAGCGGGCAGTAATGTCATCACTGTTGAGGTCACAGCCGAGGACGACTCCACGACTCGGACATACACCGTAACCGTCACACGCCTGGTTGCCCTTCAACAGACCTCCTCGGACGCAACGCTGAGCGCGCTCACATTGAGTGGAATAGACTTTGGCACATTCGCATCGGGCACCACCTCTTACAGCGCTTCGGTTGCAAACAGCGTATCGCAGACGACAGTGACTCCCACAGTGAAAGATTCCGGTGCAAGCTACGTCATCGAGCTGGGCGGTGTAGTCGACGCGGACGGCACTGTCTCGCTGGCAGTGGGCAGCAACGTCATTACGGTGGAAGTAGCGGCAGAAGACGACAGCACCACTGAGACGTACACCATTACCGTCACGCGCGCGGCCCCTTCGACGGACGCCACTCTCGAGTGGCTGGCACTCAGCGGCATAGATATCGGTAACGGCCTTGGCCACCGCAGATATCCACAAACACTGACATCATTCACCGCCAGCGTTTACAACAGCGTCGCACAGACGACCGTAACGGCTATGGCAAATCAGTCCGGCGCGAGCTACGTCGTCAAGCTGGGCGGCGTGACCGACTCTGACGGAGTTATCTCCTTAGCTGTAGGCAGCAACGTCATCACAGTGGAGGTTACGGCAGAGGACGGTCAGACCACAAGGACCTACACCGCGACAGTTACGCGCGCAGCGGCTTCTGCGCCAACGACAGGGGAACTTTCGACAGACGACCCTCGAGTGAACTTCCGAACTATTTCCTATACTCACACTTACGTTGCCTTGACCTTCAGCATCCCAAGGAATCGCGGCATCACCGGGACTGTCACACAGAGGTATAAGCACGACGGCGACAACTTTGTGTCGGCGGGAGAAGATGGGCGCTACGAAAATACTTCCGATGATGATCTTGGCGGTCTCAGTCTGTCCTGGACCTACACTGAGCCGGAGCCGGACACACTGTACAAGTGGGTCGCAAAGATGCTGAACAGTCAGAGTGCCACCGTCATAGAGACATCGCTGACAGTTCGCACTCCTCCGGAGCCCGGGACCACTACATTGTCGTCAGATGCCACGCTGAGCGATCTGACCCTCAGCGACGTAGACTTCGAGGCGACCGACCGCACTTTTGTCGGGTCGGGATTTCATAGCACCGTCACCAGTTACGTTGGTACGGTCGCCAACAGCGTGTCTCAGACGACGGTTACACCGACCGTTAACGACGACGGGGCAAGCTATGTCATCAAGCTGGGCGGCGTTACCGACCCAGACGGAACAGTCTCACTCTCTGGGGGCAGCAACGTCATCACGGTGGAGGTCACGGCAGAGGACCTGGTCACAACCAGGACCTACACCGTAACGGTTACACGCTCGGCTCCCCCATCGACTGACGCTACCCTGAGCGCGCTGACGCTGAGCGGCGTGAACTTCGGTACGTTCGCCTCGGGCACGACATCATACACCGCGCAAGTGGCAAACATTGTGTCGCAGACGACCGTCACCCCGATGGTGAACCACTCCGGGGCAAGCTACGTCATTAAGCTTGGAGGCGTGGAGGACGCGGACGGCACAGTATCCCTAGCAGTAGGCAGCAATGTCATCGCCGTCGAGGTCACGGCGGAGGACAACGAAACGACCAAGACATACACCGTAACCGTGACGCGCGCTGCGCCGCCCTCGACGGACGCCACTCTGAAGTCCCTGACGCTAAGCGGAATAGACTTCGGTAAATTCCTTGGGGGAACAACGTCTTACAGCGCACAAGTCACAAACAGCGTATCTCAGACGACGGTTACGGCGATAACGAACGGCTCGGAAGCAAGCTATGTCATCAAGCTCGGCGGCGTGATCGACGCAGATGGCACAGTCTCACTGGCTGTGGGCAGCAACGTCATCACTGTCGAGGTAACGGCCGAGGACACGACCACCACCAAGACATACACCGTGACGGTTACGCGAGCCGAGCCCCCTTCGACCGATGCCACTCTCAAGGGCCTGACTCTGAGCGGCATTGATTTCGGCAGCTTCGACTCTACAACCACTTCGTACTCTGCCCAGGTCGCCAACAGCGTCTCGCAGACCACCGTCACTCCGACCGTGAACCATTCGGCGGCGAGCTACGTCATAAAGCTCGGCGGAGTGACAGATGCAGACGGCGTTATCGCCCTCAGCGTGGGCGGCAACGTCATCACTGTCGAGGTAACGGCAGAGGACGGCAGCACTACGAAGACGTACACCGTGACCGTCACGCGGGCCGAACCGCCTTCGACGGATGCCACGCTCAGCGCTCTGACATTGAGTGGTATTGATTTCGGAACATTCTCGTCCGACACAACTTCGTACACCGCCAGCGTTGCCAACAGCGTATCTCAGACCACCGTCACGCCGACCGTGAACGACTCCGGGGCGAGCTACGTCATCAGACTCGGTGGCGTGATCGATGCAGACGGCACGGTCTCCTTGGTGGTGGGCAGCAACGTCATTACCGTCGAGGTGACCGCCGAGGACGACAAGACCACACAGACATACACGGTTACACTCACTCGAGAGGAACCGTCCACTCCGGAGCAACTGTCCGGCGACGCATCGCTCAGCGCGCTGGCGCTGAGTGGCATAAACTTCGGGACCTTCGATTCGACGACTACTTCATACACGGCACAAGTCGGCAACAGCGTGTCGCAGACCACCGTCACGCCGACCGCTAACCACTCCGGGGCGAGCTACGCCACCAAGCTTGGTGGCGTGACGGACTCCGACGGTAAGATCGCACTGGCCGTGGGAAGCAACGTCATCACTGTCGAGGTGACCGCTGAGGACGGAGAGACCAGCCGGACGTATACCGTAACCGTGACACGCGCAGCGCCGCCATCGACGGACGCCACACTCAGCGCCCTTTCCCTGTCGAGCGTTAACTTCGGCGCATTTACGTCGACGACGACTTCCTACACAGCTCAGGTCGCGAACAGCGTCGCGCAGACGACCGTCACACCTACGCCGAACCACTCCGAGGCCAGCTATGTCATCAGGCTCGGTGGAGTGATGGACGCCGACGGCGTTATCGTCCTCAGCGTGGGCAGCAACGTCATAACTGTCGAGGTGACTGCAGAGGACGAAAGCACCACCGAGACATACACCGTAACCGTGACGCGCGCGGCGCCGTTATCGACGGACGCAACTCTGAGAGCACTGACATTGACCGGCGTCAACTTCGGCACATTCGACTCGACGACAACTTCATACACCGCTCAGGTCGCCAGCAGCGTGTCGCAGACGACAGTCACGCCTACGCTGAGCGACTCAGGCGCAAGCTATGTCATCAAGCTTGGCGGAGTGACTGACGCCGACGGCGTCATTTCGCTGGCCGTAGGAAGCAACGTCATCACAGTCGGGGTCACGGCGCAGAATGGGACGACCAAGCGTACTTACACTGTAACAGTCACACGCGCCTCGCAGGATGAGACACCGCCACGTTCACCTGATCCCGTAACGGGTGAGCTTCCCACCGACGACCCAAAGGTGAACTTCAGAGTGTCGAGCTATACGCACGACTCGGTCGGTTTAGCGTGGTCCGTGCCGCAGAACCGGGGCATAACCAGGTACGTTGTGCAAAGGCATGAGCACGACGGCAGTGGGTTCGTCTCGTCCGGGAGCGGAGTTGGCGCGCGATTCGAAGGCAATGCGAACGAAGGAGGTGGGCACGCGCTGCTTAGCTCAGACCTGGAGCCGGACACTCTGTACCAGTATGTCCTGATGCTGAAGGATGGTGGTGGCGCAACGATCATAGAGTCGTCGTCTTCGGTCCGTACGCTATCCACTGACGCCACCCTTAGCGCGCTGTCATTGAGCGGTATTGACTTCGGTACATTCGATCCTGCTACTACTTCTTACACCGCGGAAGTGGGGACCGATGTGTCGCAGGCGACCGTTTCTCCGACAGCAAGCCACTCGGGCGCGAGCTACACCATAGAACTGGACGGAGCCGCAGTGACGAACGGTGAAGTCACGCTCGAGGTGGGAGAGAACATCATCACGGTCGAAGTGACGGCCGAGGACGGTGAGACGAAGCTTACTTACACCGTGACGGTTACACGCATGGCGTCGTCCCTGCTTGCGGGTGAGCTACCAACTGACGACCCGCCGGTCAACTTCCGTATCACGAGCTTTGGCGAGGATGAGGTGGGCTTGGCGTGGGAAATACCACGCAACCGCGGCGTCACCGGCTATATGCTTGAGAGGTACGAACACGACGGCACCGAGTTCGCGATCTCCGACTGGACGGTATCCGGTGATGCGAGTGGCGGTAGCAGTTACTCCCACTCCAACACCGGCCTGTCTGCCGACTCCTGGTACAGGTTCGACCTCTCGCTGAAGAGCGACACGGGAACCGTCATCATAGGGACGTCCCTCGAGGTGCGCACGCGTGCGACCGGGACGACGGCGCTGTCAGCGGACGCTACGCTGAGCGCCCTATCACTGAGCGGCGTAGAACTGGATGCGGATTTCAGCTCTTCAACTTACCGTTACACCGGCAGTGTCGCCAATGACGTAACGCTGACGACAGCCACGGCAACGCTGAGTGACGCGGCCGCAAGCTATGTGGTCAACCTCGGTGGGACGGTAGACGATGACGGCGTGATTGACCTGGGCCCGGGCAGGAACGTTATCACCGTTAGGGTGACCGCCGAGGACGGCGCAACGACACGCATCTACACCGCTGTGGTAACCCGCGCCAAGACTGCAGATGCGCTCTCCTCGGACGCAACTCTGAGGTCCCTCTCGCTGAGTGGACTAGACTTCGGCGCCTTCGAAACGGATACGACTTCATACACCGCCGAGGTGGCGAACGACGTCACTCAGACGACCGTGACTCCCGTGAGGAACGACGTCGAGGCGACTCACGTGATCAAGCTGAACGGTACAGTGGACGAGGATAGTGGTATTACTCTCGAAGTGGGTGAGAACGTCATCACGGTCGAGGTAACTGCCGAAGACGGAGAGACCGCACTCACATACACAGTTACGATTACACGCGAAGAGATCTCTTTGCTGACCGGGGAACTTGCATCTGACGACCCGCCAGTCAACTTCCGAATCACGAGCTACGATGAAGATGAGGTGAGCCTGTCGTGGGAGATACCGAACAACCGCGGCATCACCGGCTATGAACTGGAGAGATACGACCACGACGGCACGGAATTCATAAGTTCCGGCTGGAGTGTATCGCGGACCGTCACTGGCGGAAGCAGCGCCACCGAGTCCAATACGGCGCTGACGGCTGACTCCCGGTACCGGTACGATCTCGTGTTGACCAGTGATACCGGAGCCACCATCATCGAGAAGTCACTGGAGGTGCGCGCCCGGGCAGCGGGAACTTCGGCGCTGTCTGCGGACACCGCCCTGAGCGCACTCTCACTGAGCGGCGTGGCGCTGGCCCCGGACTTCAGCTCTTCGACGTACCGCTACACCGGCAATGTCGCCACTGACGTTACACAGATCACCGTCACGGCGACGCTTAACGACTCTGCGGCAAGCTACGCCGTTAAGCTCGGCGGCGCAGTGGATGAGGATGGTATGGTAGACCTCATGCCGGGCAGGAACGTGATAACCGTTCACGTCACCGCCGAGGACGGAGTGACCACCGGCGTCTACACCGCGGTCGTTACTCGGGCGAAGACCGCGGAAGCACTCTCTACCGACGCGTCCCTGAGGTCGCTCTCGCTGAGCGGCATAGACTTCGGCACATTCGATCCGGAAACGACCGAATATACTGCGCAGGTAACCCACGATACTGCGCAGACCACTGTGACCCCCGTGAGGAACGACGTCGAAACCGCTCACGTGATCAATCTGGGCGAGGTGGAGGACACGGACGGTGTGATCGACCTGGCAGTTGGGGCGAACGTCATCACGGTCGAGGTCACTGCCGAGGACGGAGAGACCACTAGCATGTATACGATCACGGTGACACGCGATGAGGCTGCCGAGTCTGATCCGGATCCTGCACCGGAACCCGAGCCTGCGGACACGTGCGTTCGGTCGGTTGAGGCTGACGGCGCCATCGCGGGTTCCTGGGACGATACATGCCTGTCAGGGAAGAGTGCTCCGGGAGGCACAGGAGACAGATACGCGCGCTTCTACACCCTCACGCTCGATGAGGCGACGGACATCGTCATAAACCTCAGTTCCGACGAGGACACCTACCTCTACCTGCTGGCTGGTCACGGCAAGGGCGGTGACACGCTGCACTCGAACGACGACATAGCAAGTGGTGGAGTGAATCTCAACTCCCGGCTGTCCGTCACCCTGCAGCCCGGCGACTACACAATCGAGGCGACGACTTATAGCCCTGAGACTTCAGTCGCCTTCACGCTGACGATGGCGGGTGTGGGCCAGGCGGAAGCGCCGGCGCCGGATCCACAGCCGGTGCCCGAACCTGAACCGGAGGCCGGCGCCTGTATCGAGTCCGTTGACGGTGACGCCACAGTAGAGGCAAGCTGGGACGACGGTTGCCTGTCGGACAAGGCAGCGCTGAGCGGCACGGGCGATCGGTACGCGCGCTTCTACACGTTTACGCTTGATGAGGTTGCCGATGTGACAATCACGCTCGAGTCCGACGAGGACGCGTACCTGTATCTGCTCTCAGGACACGGCAGGAGCGGGACGGTACTCTACGAGGAAGACGACATAGTCTACGGAGTGAACACGAACTCCCGCCTGTCCGAGAATCTGAACGCAGGAGATTACACGATTGAAGCGACAACGTATTACGCACAGACGGATGGTGACTTTACGCTGACAATCGAGGAGCTGGTAGCCTCTCCATAACGGTGGAGCCGACTTCTTTCACATTTGCGCCGCCCGAAGCTCAGTCGGTTACTGACTTCGGGCGACGCACTCGTCAGATCAGTATTCGGAATATATGTCGCTGTGTTACGGCGGCGGCTCCGGAACTAATTGCCCTCGCACCAACCCCTTAAAGTCGATGCAACAATCTACCCTAATTCCTTGCATAAGCGCTGAAGAGCGTTCAGTATTCCCTTAAGCTCACCGCTCGAAATGAGCAGCATATGAGAGACAGATGAAGGAGAGTGGCAGATGGCCGCGTCAAGCCCAACGGTACTGGCTCATGTCGCATGGATGCTCAGAGGATCCTTTGAGGACCTTGCGGTGGAGGCGCTTGGCTACATACTAAACTGCTCTGAGACCGCCAGAGATGCGCTCGCAGAGGTTCTGGGTGAGGGTGGACCTGAGCTCTCGTCCATCGGGACGGTTGAGACACAGGCGACCGAGGAGACGGGAGCAACGCCCGACCTTGCCTGCCTGGATTCGGAAGGCGAGAAGCCCGTACTGATAGAGGCAAAGTTCGACGCACCATTGACGAAGAACCAGCCCGTCGAATACTTGAGACATCTGCCAACGGACAGACCCTCAGTGCTGCTGGTAGTCGCTCCCGAAAGAAGACACGAGTGGCTGTGGGAAGAGATGTCGGGCCTCGTACGCGATGCGGGCGACTTAGAGCTCGGAGAGGAGATCTCTTCGGAGAGCCTCAGGAGCGCATCCGTCGGCAACGGAAGGACTCTTATGGTGGTGAGCTGGAAATATCTTCTGGATCGGATAGCCCTGCGCGCAGGAGAGAAGACTGAGGAGGCGACTCTCGGGTCGATCAGGGAATTGCAAGGTGTCGTCGTGTACGAGGACCTGAACGCATTTGTGGCTCCTTCAAAGGAACTGGCTGAACTGGACGAAAAAAACAAAGGACGCTTCAAGAAGCTCATTGACGAAACGATTGCCAAGGGCAGAAATGAAGAATGGGCCAATACCGAAGGATATGGGGTAGGAGGTGGAGTTACTGGCTATGTTCGATACTTCGCAATTGGGGATGTATCGATGTGGTTCGGATATGATCTGCGAATGTGGGAGCAATACGGCGGACCCCTATGGGTAGGATTTCAGGAAGGGGCCCAGAACAACATTGGCACCGTGCGAAAAGGCCTGAGGGAACTCTGTGCGAAGCGGCCTGAAAACTTCTATCACGATGTTCCTTCCTGGTCGCGAAGAAGGGACTACATAAGGATCAACTTGCCCTACTCTAGCGAATATCAAGAACTGCTGAAGTCGTTGCTGGAGCAGTTGCGTGAAATCGCCGAGGCCCTGAAGAAGGTCGAACTGCCCGATTAATCCAGGCACATGAGCGCCTGTCGACCGAAATCGGAGGCGTTCGCTTCAAGTTTCGAATCGATGCAACAATCTACCTACAACCCTTGCGACGTTAACTGGCTCTATGCGTTTTTTGAAGATACTACTTCTAGCCTTGATCTTTGCATGCCTCGTAGTGTCTGCCCGTCAGACTGCATCGCAGGCGAGCCCTACGCCGTTGCCGCCAGCCACCCCGTTGCCACCACTCCCTCCGAAAGGATCAGCACCGGGAAACCCTGGGACACCTCTGCCCGCAGTACCTCCGCCGACGCCTCTTTCTCCACCTCCGACCCCGCGTCCGCAGCCTACTCCTATACCACTGACCGGCTTCGACTGGACATCCGTGGCTTACAGGGAATACTGGCCTACGGATGTATCTGGAGACCTGTCGGTTGGATTAGGCGGAGAAGGAATCAATAGAAGTGACTGGGGAGTCATTCTCGTGAATGTGAGGGACGGAGCCAAAAGGCGCATAACTGAGGGCGGGCACGACCTGAGAGAGGTGGTAATCTCTGGGGATCACATTGCGTGGTCGGACGGGAGCAGGCAGATCGAGATTATCGGCTCTACGGCGGAAAACAGGTCCAGTAGGCTCTCGGTGGACATATTCGTTATGGACTTGAGCACCGGCGAGGAGCAACGTATCACTGATGTGCCAGCACGAAGACACAGTCTCAGCATCGACGGCAATATGCTGGTGTGGCAGGACAACAGGAACGAAATCGGGGAGCATCGCAGCCGCTACGACATATACGCATACGACATCGCGGCTGATGAGGGAATCATTGTAGAAGCGGCAGCCGGAGCGCAGCATTCGCCGAGCAATTCAGGAGATAAAGTAGTCTGGTTAGATGAGAGCGGCGACACCGCCAGAGTTATGCTCCACGACTTTGCGGACGACGAGAAGAGAGTCATCGATGACTCTACTGAACCCGAATTGCCGCCCGACATCCACGGAGAAAACGTCGTATGGCGAGGATACGACGACAAGGGCGAATACGGCGTATATCTCTATGACATTGCAAGCGGTCAGAGGAGCCTGATCGCATCACCGAGCAGGGGAAGCACGGACGGCCCGCAAATCTCCGACCGTTACGTGGTCTGGACCGAGGAATGGTCCTGCGATGTCTTGTCGAACATCATGCCGGACGGCATGGGAGTTTACGTCTATGATTTGGAAGATGGAGAAGTGACGAAGATATCGAATTACGTTGAGCCTGACGCATTCATCGATGGTGAAACTCTGCTGGTTCATGAGGGTTGTCATTTTCCCTGGCGTGTCTACGCGGTATTCCTGGAGTGACTGGACTCGACGGTGAGGATGAATATCAAGAGCAGTTGCGAAACCGCGGCCTGGCGCTCGCTCGAAAAGAGGGTGAATTGCTACGATAGGAGTCCAAGCGTACAGTTCGCCAATTTGTCCTTGACAGCCCTAATAGGTGGACTCGAATTATTCAGCGCCTGACCAGCCCGCAGGCAACCTCCAAGTTGCCGATTTCCGGATAGGACATTTTAGGGCATTCAGTCCTGTCTATCCCATTGGTGCTCCTCAGGTTGACTTCAACGCTTTAGAATCGCGATAACAGAGTCAATGTGCTCCGGCCCAATTAGATAGTCACGAGCCGTACGGTCCAACTCGATCCCGGCTTTGTCCAGGTAGTGTTGTAGTTCCTCTGGATTGGGGAAATGGCGAATGTACTTACGGTTGATGCGAGCTATTTGCTTGCCGCGGTTTCGTTCATATTTGCGTATGTATATGCTCGCCTTCGGACGGACTTCAAACCTGAAGTCCATCTTCCTACTCAGTGGAGCTTCAAACGCCGCCTTCAGTGACCTGAACAGTTCGTCCGTCTCTTCATCCGGCACCGCCGAGGTGACATTTCCCGTAGCCAAACCGGCCACAACATCCATTATTCGCGACAAACTGGCTGAGGCGTAGTCGGTGGCTTCGTAACGCTGTATCTGTTGCTCCTTCAGACCGATCCGCTCCGCTAGGTCACGCTGAGTCATTCCCCGCGCTATTCGTGCCTTTATGAGCATTTCCGGTAAGGCTGACACAATCATCAGACCGCTCATATCGAACTTCCCTGCTTTCAGCGATTCGTACTCCTGAAGGTCGGCCTTAAGGTCCAAGAGCCTGCTGTTCGATGCGTCCCTGCGTGCCTTGGCTATCAGGGGATGAATGTCGTCTTCGCCTGTACCGCTCTCTTCGGATTCAGTCAGCAATCTCTCGAAGCGCTCCATCTCTGCCCTGGTTACCCAGTATTGTCTTTCGTTCTTTATCATCACAGTCCCTCCAGGTCGATCGCCACGATTCCCTTATGTGTTTCTGTATCACTCTCAATCTGGAAGAATTCGAGATATGTCCTACCATCGCCATCGGCTTTGGACCGCGCCGGATACAACTCTCCCAAGTACTTTTCCTTCTGCGCGACCATCCCAACTTCGAATCTAAGTAGTATCGGGTCAAGGGCTGTCGGGTCGACGCCATCCTCGTCCCAGCAGGCGTCAAAATCTCTGGGATACAGCTTCCCCGTAACGAAACTGCCGTTGATGTATGCAGCTTGGCAGCCAGCATTTTTCAAGTTCTCAAGAGCGGCCCTGAGCCCCTCAAGGAGCATCATTCGCCAAGGATTATGTCCGAATCTACGGACAAAATCATCCCAGTCAGCCCAATGAACTCCGGGCGGGAGCAGACCATCTTCGGTGAATGCCGGCAACATAACACAATTATAATGTTGTGACCGTGCAACATCAAGCTTCTCACTCTCCAGTGGTATATGGGACGTTGAACGGAGGGCGAAGGGCTGAGACGAAAACTATGGATCTAGTGGAACGCGTGAAGCCGGTACCCCAAACAGGTGATTCGACTCGGTGGGCCGCATGTTCGACAACTCGAACTGTCGCCCTGAAGGTGACGGTCAACTGTCATTGTGGGTGGTGAGTTCTATATGCCATTTCAAATTGATACACCACCCGGAGTCTTACTCCATCACGCTAAGCGTCGCCGACCGTGAGGACACCTTGGGCAACAACGAGGCCAATCCCACAATCGACGACAGCGTGGCGGCGACCATGAGCGTGACCGGTGTGGAGAAAATCGGCAGGGTTAACGGATGGCGAGGACCTACGGCCCCAGGCGCATAACATCACCTTGGCTCCCCTGATTCAATTCGTTGGCATTGAGTTCGCGAAGGTACTGAGACTAGCCGGGCCGGCAAATTAAGTCGATGATAATGACACGATAACTGTCCTGAACACGATAGAAGGCGAACAGCCCCATTGAGCGATTTGTCGAAATGGTGATCCTATCGACGGTGGACCAGGATAGAGGCGACCATGACAGCCGTCGATATTTTCTGGACTTCAAACCAGCCGACGGAACGTCGGTCGCGCGGTCATTCTGGCTGGAGACTGGAAAGCCCTCTCATAGTATCTTGTCGGGACCTGCGGCAGTCTCTATTGTGGCCGATGCGGTGCGTGTCAGATGAGCGAACGAAATCGACGAAAGGAGAGTCCGGAACGAGTGGATGGGTGCATCTATTCGCTAGACAATAGCTCCTAGACGCTCCGCAAAAATTTGCCCTAACTTCTTGTAGTGGGCGCAGCGGCGGCAGGAGTTTGTTGGGAATTTCGCTAGCCGCCGATCCTGCCGGATCTTGCGCCTGTGGTAGCTCCGGCACAACCAGCGCAAGTTGTCGGGAGTGGATGGACGGAGATCGCAATCACTCAGCTAGAAGTTGCTACTTTTTTCTTAAACAAACCAATAAACTGCGTCACAGTATGTATCACGACGAAGAGAATGAGAACCCCACAGATTACTAACAATATGATTTCGATCCAAAGTGGCAAGTTTAATGCAAGGATGGTTGGCGGTAAGCCTACAAACAGCGCGACAAAGAGCAAGAGCCCCAGAGTTGGAGAGACAAAAGGTGCCATCCTGATAACGTACGGGCGAAGGCTTGATATCCAATAGGCCAAGAAACATATCAACGACGCACAGACCAACAGTCCACTAACACCAATATAAAGAGACGGAGCCAAGCACGTATCGAATATCGCCAGCCCGAATAGGTTTATTAAACCAGACGAGATTCGCCAAGACTGAGTTACGAGGGTGGCACCCACAAACGCAATCAGAGTACTGTTTACAAGCCACTCTTTCTCAAGTTGCGTCCTATTCATAAGTCGTACTCTCCAGCCTGCTATACCCTAACGTATTATACATTGGAAGACTTCATAACTGCCTCTGAACAACGACAGGCCTTGCCCATAGCTGTCCCTACTACTGGGGCAGACACCGCTCAGATGCTAAGGCGTGATTTGATCACCTCTGAAAATTGCTGCAAGGAAATACATGTAAAGATTGCATCCACGGCACCGCTCCCTACCTGAGACCCCTCCTAAAATGGACAACCTACCTCTGATTTGCAATGATGTATCGGGGTAACTCTTGCAAGGAGAAGCCACAGTCGAGGATCGTATACATACCAGCGCAAGAAGGGCCGGTTTGGGTGTAGTGAAATGACCAGTAGGCAGATTAGCCAACCGAAGTACTTCGGAACGTGCCTGCACTGTGGCAGTCGGATTGGGGCTCGCACAACAACCGAATGGCGCAAGTTAGTTCGCGGTCCATGTCCGCATTGTGGTCGCGAGGGTTGGTAAAAGGACCCTTTAGGAGGAATCGAATGGCCTCTCCAGTGAGGTACACCATACGGTGCGACAACTGCGACCGTGCTCTGGATAAAGAAGAAAACCTAATCGCCCATGCAGTTGTGCATCACGGCTATACGGTCGACGCAGCAAATAGGGAAGTCCCAAAGCAGGTCGTAGAAGCAATGGAAAGAGGAAAGCAGCAGTTTGAGGACGCTGGTTCATAGACCGTAAAAGGACCGATTATCACGATTTGTGATGGGAAAGAGCCTGAAAGCCCTGAGGTTATGCGCCGGTCGGCGCGACGGTGGGGCGAGCTGGGCCCACGAATGGCAGGTCCTGCGTGCTTCTGGAGCGCAGGACATCACAGATAGCGATAATCATGAAGTGCCGGCAACGCATATAGCGTGACTGCCAGTCGAAAAGGCACCTGTATGGCTACTGACTCCACCACCGCAATGTCCCGCCGGCGCAGAGCCAGAGGACGATGCTTCTATAGATGTCAAGCGGCTTTTTCAAGTGTCTGGGCGGGCTTACGGATGATCGAGTAGACTTCGCGAGCGACATAGCTGTCAATGGCGGGGCAATGATGGCGGACTGTTGAAAAAGCCCGAGTTGAAGTGGGACATGTCGGCGGCGTAGAATGGCACGAACATCCAGTATCAGGAGCGACACGATGCTCGATCCATTGGACCGCCATAGCAGAGACTCCACCCTGTTTCAGTTCACGACAAAGCGTCTCAGAGACTTCATCGACCCCAATCACCTTCTGATCCAGATAGACGAGCAGTTCGACTTCCAGAAGCTCGTAGAGCCGCTTGAGGACTACTACTGTCGGGACAACGGCAGACCGGCGATTCACCCCGAGGTACTCGTGAGAGCGCTGTTGATATCGTCCTTGTACAACGTGAGTTCGTTCCGGCGGCTGTGCGCGGCAATATCGGAGAATCTGGCCTTCCGCTGGTTCTGCTTCCTTACGATAGACGACGAAGTGTTCAATCATTCCACTATCAGTTATTTCATTGAGCGCATCGGTGATGAGTGCTTCGGGGAGATATTCCAGCGGTTCAACGAGGAGTTGCTGAGGTTGGGACTGCTGTCCCGGCAGATGTACGTGGACTCCAGCTTGGTCAGGGCGAACGTCAGTGGTCGTAATTTGTCAGAAAGTGGGATGAGTGTGAAGGAGTTCAAGGAGAAGGCGGTCGAAGAGAATAGACTGTTCGTGTTGCGGAAACGGGAGATAGATTAGGACGGCGATGAGAGGGAGAGCGTCAGTTACTACCAGGACCCGAAGGGGCGGCTGCCATTGAGTTCTGTGGATACCGACGCCAGATGGCGCACCAGTGGCGATGGTAAGCGAGCAGAACTCCATTACCAGGAGAACATCATAGTGGACGGCGGAGGCTTCATCCTGTCACGCAGAGTGACCCACGCCAGCGAGGGCGAATGGAAGGCAGTGGATGGTATGTTGAAGCATCTACCTGTCCTACCGGAGAGCCTGGCAGCTGACACCGCATACAGAGCAGGCAGCTTGAGGAAACACTTGGAAGACCTGAACATTACGGGGTACATACCACTCCATCCGAGACAGGAAAAGAGTATGGTCTCCAAGGAAGGCTTCACCTATCAGGGTGACCACTTGCTCTGTCCCAAAGGTAAGCGGTTGAATAGGGGTGGTTACTACAAGGGGGAAAGGATCTTTCGATACGTTGCGTCTCGCGAAGACTGCCAGCAATGTCCGATAAAGGCCGAATGCTTGCCACCTGGTCGAAGGAGGCGGCATGTGGAGCTAAGCATTTATCATCCCGTCTTCCTGAGGGCGAAGGAACGCAATGAAGGCAATGCTTATCAGAGGGAGATGCTGAAGAGGAGAACGACGGCGGAGGGTGTGTTCGCATCCCTGGACCGACTGGGCTGGGCAAAAAGTAGGCTGAGAGGTCTATGGAAGGCTAACTGCGAGGGGTACATATCGGGACTGGCGCATAACCTTAAGAAAGCAGTTCGTCGGCTGAGCGACGACACGGGGCCTCCAGAGCCGGCGACTGCGCCGGGGCGAGTTGCCGCTTAACCAAGATATAACCGGGAACGACAGGGTGACTATGGCAGACATGACGAAGCGATCGCCAACAGTGGTCCAGAGCCTACGCCAGTCAGACAAAGTGCTCGTCTCGCGGTGTAAATGGCGACAGGGTTGAACAGATCTCTGCTTTTTCAACAGTCCGGATGGACCACCGCGGCGGCGAGAAGTTGTGTCTGTCTCATAAGTTTGCAGCGATCTGCCGGATCGATCTCCCCTCGGCCTGTAGTCGGGCAATCTCAATTCTCTCTTCAATGTCGATCTGTCTGTATCTGTTTCCCATTGCAACACCTTAACAAAGTGTTGCACTTCGTCTGTGAGTTTAGGGGGTCTGTCTGTGAGGACAGGTGTAACTGTCGGTCTCCTCATCGTATATGAACTGGTCTTTGTGGTACGGATGGTCCGTTCGTCGGGCCTTGTCCGGCATCACCACTTGCTGTCCCCTATGGTGCAATTCCGCCACGTGCTTGCCGGCGAAGTAACCGGCGTCAGCCAGGGTCATAGGCACCCTTACTCCGGTTATCTCCTCGGCCTGTTCCGCCATCTGAGTCAGTCGGGCAGTGTCATTGGGCTCATCTACTACGTCAGAGGCGGTGACCAACATGCCGCCAACTCCTTCAGCAGCAACTGGCGATACCATCGCCTGAGCATTGTAGCTCGGCACAATCCCCTTACGAGTTCGCATCAACCTGGCATCCTTGTCAGTCAGGTTGATGCGCGCCGGGCGCTTGTACCGATTGGGACGCTCCATACTCGGCAGGTCCTTCATTGCCTGTCTGACGCGCTGCCGCAGCGCTTTCTGATCTGCCAACTTCTCCGGAAGACGCGCCACAACCCCCTCCTCCCCACCTTCGTTCTGAGCCTCCAGAGACTCTATGGCACTCTCAACCCGCTCAAGCAACTCCTGCAGTCTCCTGGCGTCATAGGTCCGTATCACCGCTGCGTTCGCGTACACCTTCGTTCCGTCCACCGCCTGTACCGCCAGGTCCACCAACTCCATCGCTACCGCCGTTCGCACCGTGCGCCTGAACAGTTCTCTCATATTCTGGCGGTGCCTCCGGTAGAACCGCCACAGGGTGTTGTGGTCGGGATGCTGCCACCCGGTCAACCACAAGTAGGGAATCTGATCCCGGCAGGCTGCCTCCAGCTTGCGGCAGGAGCGTACGCTGGTCATGAAGCCGTACAGCCACACGCTCAACAACGCGCGTGGATAGTAGGCCGGCGCTCCCAGCACTTCTCCATCCGGCTGCACTCCCAACTCTATCCAGTCTTCCCTGTCCAGAGCATCCACGAACTCGACTACGAACCGGGCGGGGTGATCCGGAGGGACAAGCTCATCGAGTGTCGGCGGTAACAGCCAGGCCTGCTCTCGGTTCATCTCTCGAAGCGGCATCAACTATCCTCCCAGTCCCAAGTCTTGCCGACATTCTACACCCCGAATGTCAGCAAGACTTATGAGACAGACACGAAGTTGTACCACTTGGCGCAATTGTGCAGCATAAATGTCCGTGCTAACTGCTAAGGGAAAATGTCAGGTGCAGACGTATTCAGCGGCGGCTCGAAGGTTATTCTGAAGCAGGTCTGCCGCTATGCCTGAGGCGATAGCTGTCGCCGTTCATCTCGATGATGTGGACGTGGTGTGTGAGCCTGTCCAGCAGAGCGCCGGTCAACCTCTCGGAGCCGAACATCTCGGTCCACTCGTCGAAGGGCAGGTTGGTGGTCACGAGGATCGAGCCACGCTCGTAGCGCTGGCTGAAGACCTCGAAGAGCAGCTCCGCTCCGGTTCTCGACAGCGGCACGAAGCCGAGTTCGTCTATGATCAGCAGCTTCAGTCGGGCGAGCCTCTTCTGCAGGTTCAGCAGCCTCATCTCGTCCCTGGCCTCCATAAGCTCGTTCACCAGGGCCGATGCGGTGGTGAAGCCCACTGTCAGTCCCTTCTGGCAGGCGGCGAGTCCCAGGCCCAGCGCGATGTGCGTCTTGCCGGTTCCACTGTTGCCTATGGCTATGACGTTCTCGCGGCTCTCTATGTACTCGCAGCGCGCGAGCTGTGTCACGAGCTGCCTGTTTACCGACGGTATGGCCGGGAAGTCGAAGGTGTCCAGGCTCTTGATCGTGGGGAAGCGTGCCGCCTTGATCCTGCGCGCCACCAGGCGGTGATGGCGGTCTATGAGTTCGAGTTCCGCCAGCCTGAGTAGGTAGTCCGGATAGTCCACTCCCTCTGAGGCGCACTGAGCCGCGATCTTGCCGTACTCCCGCAGGAAGGTCGGCAGCTTCAGCTCCTTCAGGTGGTGCTCCAGCAGCAGTGTCGGTCTGTCACTCACGATGCCTTCTCTCTCAGCAGCTTCATGTAGTCCTGCGCCGATGTCGTGCTGACGCTCACGCTCGGCAGATGCGGATGCAGATCAAGATCGAGTCTTGGCGGCCGTCCCTCGATCCTGCACAGCAGCAGATGCTTGACGGCGTCGTAACCGGTCGCTCCTCTGCTTATGGCATCTTGCACGGCGGCATGCACCTCGTCAGCGGGGAAGGTCTCAAGCAGCCTGAGCACCCGCACGAACTCCCGCTTGCCCGGCCTGCCCATCCTCGACTCCTGAAGACGCCGCAGCCTGCCGTACTCCTCTGGCAACTCCCATCCGGCAAGTGGGGCCGCCTGGTCCAGAGCGCCGGTCTTCTGCTCCAGCAGCGCCAGGTAGTGCAGCGGGTTGAAGACGAAGTCGTCGTGTTCATACGACCGCCTGTGACGGGCTATCACCTCTGTGCCGCAGCTTATGACGACCTCATCGACGTAGCCTCTAACAAGCACATCCCTGTGTCCGAATGCAACGGGCACCGAGTAGTCGTTGGTGCGGTAGCGCACCAGTGACTGAGAACTGACGCGGGTGGCGTGCTTGTCGCTCGCGTCGTAGGGAGCAGCGGGCAGCGCAAGCAGCGCCCCGAGGTCACGCTCCATGCGCTCGCCTATCGTCTCGGTGTGTCCCCTGAGCCTCGCGTCCATACGCTCCAGGCACTCACTCTCCAGGTGCGCGTTGAGCTCATCGAAGTTCTCCGCCCTCGGGATCGGCACCAGGAAGTTCCTCCTGCCGTATCCCACCATGCCTTCGACACTCCCCTTGTCGTTGCCCTTGCCGACTCTGCCGAACCTGTCACTGAACAGGTAGTGCGACTGCAACTCCGTGAACGCTCTCGTGCGCTTGTGACGTCCTCCTCCCCTGGCGAGTATCTCTGCGGCACTCCGCCCAGGAAGGCGGCCGACACGTGTCTTCGTGTTCCGCGGGATCTTTTATGTATGCCGTCGCTGTGAGGCAGCGACATCATGCTCTGCGGCACTCCGCCCAGGAAGGCGAACGCCGACACGTGTCCGTCGCAGAACGCCTCCGTGGTCTCCGCGGGATATGCTTTTATGAATATGCCGTCGCTGTTCTTGCCCCCTATGAACGCCCACGCCTGACCGAAGTCGCACTGCGCGTGGCCCGGTGGGTGTTCCAGCGGCACGAACATCTCACGCACCACACGCCGGCGCTCCCGAACGTAATCCTTGACTATGGTGTAGCTGCCATCGAACCCGTGCTCCTTCTTCAGCCGCTCGAAGATGCGCTTGGCCGTGTGGCGCTGCTTCTTCGGCGCGCTCAGATCATCTTCGAGTATGCGGTCTATGACGCCCGTGTAAGGCTCAAGCTTGGGGCGATGGGGAGGGCGCTTCCTGCGGTATCCCGGTGGCACGGGGTGCGAGAGCATCTTGCGCACGGTGTCTCGGTGCAGACCGAACACCCGGGACGCCTCCCTGATGCCCATCCCCTCTACCAGGCACGCCTTGCGCACGCGCAAATACATGTCCACGATGTACATCCTTGTCACCTTCCATCAGAGTCTCGATAGACTCTATCGGAAGGTGGCAGGCGGTACGGTTTTCGACCGCCGCGTTCAGGCTGTCGAGCCGCCTTCGTGGGACATTTTCGCTCAGCAACGACACAGTTGAACAACGACATTTATAATGGCCGGTGTGCGACATTCATTTTGGCCGCTTGAGGAAGTAGATTTGACCATCTTGTACAGGAGGTACTGGATGGTCACAGATCAGCAGGTACTACTACTGAGGCGGAGGATTATGGAAGGCAAGACACAACAGACATCAGCGGCAGCGGCGGGCATGAGCGCAAGTAGCGCACGCAGGTGGAGGAGCGGACCGTTGCCGTCGGAGAAGAAGAAGCGAAGTTGGCGAACGCACCCGGATGCGTTCGCGGGAGTGTGGGACGAGGAGATAGTGCCACTGCTGCGCAGGGACGCGAAGGAGAAGCTGCAGGCGACAGTGCTGCTTGAGTGGCTGGACGAGCGTCATCCCGGCAGGTTCAACGCAACGCACCTGCGCACGTTGCAGCGGAGGATAAGGGACTGGCGCGCGCTGAGCGGTCCTGAGCGTGAGGTGTACTTCGAGCAGGAGCATCCGCCGGGGCGTGAGGCGCAGATGGACTTCACGCACTGCGACAGCCTGAAGGTGACGATAGGCGGAGAGCAGTTCGATCATATGCTGTTCGAGTTCATCCTGAGTCACTCGGGCTGGCGGTATGCGCGGGTATGCTTCAGCGAGACGTTCGCGGCGCTGGTGAGCGGACTACAGGGAGCGCTGTGGGAGCTTGGGGCAGCGCCGGAGGTGGTCAGGAGCGACAACCTGGGCGCAGCGACGCACAAGCTGAAGGACGGCAAGGGCCGGGACTTCAACGAGCGCTACAGGGAGATACTGGACCACTACGGGCTGAAGGCGACCAGGACCAACTCGTACAGCGCGCACGAGAACGGTGTTGCCGAGCAGGGGCACCGCCGCATAAAGGACATCATCGCGCAGGCGCTCATCCTGAGGGGCAGTTCCGACTTCGAGTCGGTGGAGCAGTATGCCAGGTTCGTCAGTACCATAGTGGACAGGCGCAACAGGCTGGTGCGGGAGAAGGTGGCAGGTGAGTACCCGCACCTGAGGGCGCTGCCACCGGCTCCTGTTCCCGAGTACGTGAGCTACAGTGCCAGGGTGCGCAAGTGGAGCACCATCAGGGTGGACAGCAGGACGTACTCGGTTCCCTCGCGGCTGATAGGCGTGATGGTCGATGTGCGACTGTACACAGACCACGTGGAGGTGTACTACAAGGGACATCTCGTGGAGAGCATGGATCGGGTATGCGGCAAGGGCAAGGCGCTCATAGACTACCGCCACATCATAGGGTCTCTGGTGCGCAAGCCCGGCGCGTTCGCCCGCTACCGCTTCAGGGAGCAGATGTTCCCGACGCACACCTTCCGCCTGGCATACGACGCTATGTGCGGTTGGAAGGGAGAGCGAGCGGACGTGGACTATGTTCGCATCCTGCATCTTGCAGCGACGACGATGGAGTGTGAGGTGGATAGGGCGCTCAGGAGGCTGCTGGAGTCTCGGGTGAGGTTCGACTACGCGGTGGTGAAGCAGTTGGCCGCGCCTGCGTCTCCGGAGATACCAGCACTTGAGCTGTCCGGTGAAGTGGACCTGGGCGTGTACGACAGGCTGCTTGCGGGAGGTGCGCGATGACGACTGACACTTACGCGCCAAGCGCGGTTGGAGAGCGTATCGGGGAGCTGTGTCGTCAGTTCAGGCTGCCGACGCTTGCGGCCGAGACGGTGGACCGCTTCAGTGATGCAGGACACGCAGACGCACTGCCGACCCTTGTGGAGGTGCTTGAGCAGGAGGCAGAGGATAGGCGTATTAGGAGAGTGGACAGGCTGAGGCGGGCATCGAAGCTCCCCGCCGGCAAGACCTGGGACACCTTCGAGCACGAGCGGGCTCCGGTGAGGCTCAGGCAGCAGCTCGTCAGTCTGGCCGAGGGTGACTTCGTGGACCGTGACGTGAACGTGCTGGCCTTCGGACTGCCCGGCACCGGCAAGACTCACGCGATGTGCGCCATAGGACACAGGCTCGTTCAGTCGGGACGCTCCGTGCTGTTCATCCCGGCTTATCGCCTGGTGCAGGATATGCTGGCGGCCAAGCGCGACCTCGATCTGCCGCGGATGCTCAGGAAGCTCGACAACTTCGATCTGCTGGTGATAGACGACCTGGGATACCTGCCGCAGGGCGCCGAGGAGTCCGAGGTGCTGTTCACCCTGATAGCCGAACGCTACGAGCGCCGCTCACTCGGCATCACGTCTAACCTGGTCTTCTCCGAGTGGGAGAAGATCTTCGCCAATCCTATGGCGACGGCTGCGGCGATAGACAGGATCGTGCACCACTCGGTCATACTCGAGTTCGACATGCCGAGTTACCGCACCGGTGAAGCTCAAGAACGACAATTACAAACGACAGTTACACCGGGAAACGACAATAACACAGGACCCTGAACGGTCAAAGTAACTGGCGCAAAGCGGTCAGAATAAATGTCGTTGACCAACAGTTAGCATGGACGGAATCGCTAAGCAACAACAAGCAACTACCCGTCTTATCAGGCCGCTCTGGCTTGACATTAAGCACGGATACTACTCAGAGGTGGCGTTAGGCAGAGAATCATGCAGCGGAGACAGGCCATTCTCTTTCCATCTCCTTGCCCGAATTAACTCCTCAGCGCTTGAAGCGTATACGAAGCGATATGCGGCTTCGTATACGCACATGTTGTACATGTCCAGATGCTCTTCAATTTCATAGACGCCCTCCAAGGGATAAGTTCCTGTGGGATCCGAATCATCGCCGCACGATACAGAAACCGCAACATTCTTGCTAAGGGGCATTCCCCACATGATAAAGTCTCTGTATTCTGGCTCAGAACCAAGGGGAAACGAGGTCGCAGGTGTGTCGGAAGTGATGAATGATCTTCTAGGTGCGGCGCGGTAGAAACGCCAGCTGCCCTCCTTGATGAGACTCAACATTTCCCTATTTGCAGACGACCTTCCTAGGGGGTCAACGAATATGGGAATGAATTTACGAATGTTCTCAAATCCAAACTCTCCAAGGATGTCGTTCTTGAGTTTTTCATACTCCAGTCCGTTTTCGCGAAGCTCCTCTTCCCATTCCGGGTGTGTATTTCTATATTCATCTAGTCGGCCTTTCAAATGTCGGGCAGTTTCTTGAAACAGGGACTGCATCGCGGGGTTGTCGGGTGAGCGGTTGCCGCTACTTCGTAACAACGAAATCAATAGGAAGTTCGCTATCCACTCGAGCAGATCTCCAGACCCATTCTGAGTCCCGATAGGAAAATCGCCATCCTTTTCTACACGTCGAACTATGAAGTCCAAGCAAGTTTTGAATCCACTCTCCAAGGCCGTCAGATACGCGTCATCGGCCGTGGTGTAGGCATCCCTGGAAACGGACACATTTGCTACGGACCGCAACTGAACACCGGATTCCGGACAGCACTTGTCGAAGACGTACACCTTGTCTCGAAAGCCGTGTCCATCCGGCGAGAAACCTCTCAGATAAAATCTTGGCTCATAGTGCTTGCGTGTCTTGTCAATCTCAAAGGGATCGGTCAAGTCCCGTGATGTGGTGTAAGAGTGCGTCATCCTGATTGTACTACTCAGGCCGCGGTTGATTGTGTCAGCGAGACCTCCGGTAGCACCTCTTGCTTCGTTGTCACACCGGGTGTCAGGTAGCGACGACCGACTGCCCACTCGTCGTGCTGTTCAGCAAGTACCGCTCCGATGAGCCGGCGCACCGCCGGACGGTTCGGGAAGATGCCCACCACATCTGTCCTGCGCCTGATCTCCTTGTTCAGACGCTCCTGAGGATTGTTGGACCACACCTGCTTCCAGTGAGCTCCGGGGAAACCCGTGAACGCCAGCACGTCGGCTCCGTCTTCTGCCAGCATCGAGGAGGCCTGGGGGAAGCGCTCACTCAGCTGCTCGACCACCTTCTCTAATTGGGAGTGCACCTCCTGTGGAGACGGCTGCTGGTAGATGGTGCGTACCATGGTCGCCACCCAGGGCTGGGCGCTTCTGGGGATCCGGGTCAGCAGGTTCGTCATGAAGTGGGTGCGACATCTCTGCCAGCTCGCACCGGCGAACACAGTCGCTATTGCGTCGGTCAGCCCACGGTGCGCATCCGAGATCACCAGCTCCACACCATTCAGTCCCCGTACGGACAGCGAACGCAGGAACGCGAGCCAGAACGCGCCGTCCTCACTCGTGCCCACGTCCATGCCCACTATCTCTCTCCTGCCATCTGCGTTCACCGCGGTCGCCACTGCCACGCTCACGTTGACTATCCTTCCTTCTTCCCTGACCTTCTAGCTCAGTGCGTCCAGCCATAGGTAGCAGTACGGTCCTCCGTCCAGCGGTCGGTCGAGGAAGCTGTCCACCACACGGTCGAGCTCCCCGCAGATACGCGACACCTGGCTCTTGGAGATGCCTTCACATCCCAGCGCCTTCACCAGATCGTCAACCCTCCTGGTGGACACGCCCTCCACATACGCCTGCTGTATCACCGCCAGCAGCGCCTTCTCGCTCCTACGCCGCGGCTCCAGCAGACTCGGGAAGTAGCTCCCCTCCCTGAGCTTCGGTATGCGAAGCTCCATCGTGCCGACCCTGGTATCCCACGCGCGGGAGCGGTAACCGTTGCGGTGAGTAAGCCGATCGGGACTGCGTTCGCCGTGCTCAGCGCCGATCCTCGCCGACACCTCGGCGTCCATTATCGCATCCATCAGCACCCGTAGTGCCTCTCGCAGAAAGTCCACGTCTCCGTCCACGCCCCTCTTGCGCAATAGCTCCAAAAGATCCATGCTGTCCTTGACCATCGTCGTTCTCCTTACTTCGGAATTGTCACTCATCGATGATAAGGATGACGCGGTGGTCTGTCTCTATACAGTCCTCTCTTACACCACTCTACGGGACACTACTAAGGGATCCGGCTTTTCTGCCATAGTAAGGCATTACTCCATCCGCGATAAAGGTCTAATGAATGAGTCATACTTGGCGAGTTGCCAATAGGGGCTGTCATCTCCTGAAGTTGGCGAGCCGCCCCGTCACATTATCTCCAAACTTATCACATAGCATCTAGCCAGGTAGAATACTTCCGCGGGGGACTACGGCTAGAATCAACTGGCGCAACATTGCCTGCGCTCTGTCAGAAATCGAGAAGCAGGGAGACAATTTACCGCGAATGGCCCGTTTCTTCCACAGGCTCGCGCTCGGCTCGGATAGTATAGTTTATTGACGACAAGTAAATTATCGGCATACTAAGTGATATATGGACAGGTACACCCGAGAAAAACGGAGCCGGTTGATGTCCCGCGTAAGGGCGCGGAACACCCTACCCGAGCTCACCGTAAGGTCCGCTCTTCACGGGATGGGATTCAGGTTCCGGTTGCACAGTCGCGACTTACCGGGCAAGCCAGATATAGTGCTGCCAAGGTATCATAAGGTGATATACGTTCACGGCTGCTTCTGGCATCAACATAAAGGATGCCTCAAGGCCAAGAGACCCAGAACCAATCAGGACTTCTGGAACGCGAAACTCGATAGAAATATCGCGAGAGATCAGGAGAACTACCGTGATCTCTGCCTTCGGGACTGGGAGTGTTTGATAGTCTGGGAATGTCAGACACTAGACTCAAATGATTTGGTCGAACGACTTAGAAGTTTCCTGACTGAATCGCAGCCGAGATCGTAAGAATTAGCCCAATGTGTGTATCAGTCCCTCCTCCTTCCAGACCTGCGCACCCATTCCGACTGACTTACACCCACACGTGAGAAAACCGACGCAAACTCATTTACAATTCTCTGGGCATGCTCGTCCTTCAATTCAGCCACCCATTCGAATGCACGACCTTGCCCACGTTTTATTTTCCAGACATCATCACATCTGGTTGCCAATATCCGCCTCGATTGAGAGTCATGCACGTCAAACTCGAACATCTTCAGTTTATGCGGTACAAGCAGAACCTGTAACAACTTCCAGCAATTGCGATGTTTGACTACAATCTCGAATTCTTGCTTAGCGTTATCTTTGGAGCAAAGCGGCAACATCGGAAAGGTTCTCGGACCATCTATCCTTACTGAGTCGCACCTGGGTTGTAAGCAAAGCCAGTATTTGTCCTCGTCGCCCGTATCGCGGAATAGGATGCTCCCCAATGTTAAAGTCGGCGGAGGGTTTCCGTACCGCGTCTTGATTAGCATCATTTCGGAGAATCGGAGATTGGAGTCCATTGCAAGATGCTCGTTCGGCTCAAACGTTTGGGTCGCCTCTTGCCATTTCCAATTATCGAATCGCAATCTGGGATCACCAATATTCCTGTTCCCATGTTTCAATGCTTCCAAAACCGTATCAATAGCAGCCGCTTGCCCTGAAGGAGTCTGCGTGAGTGACGTTATATTTAGAGCAACCTCGGAATCCCTTTCATTGATCCAGATGTTGATCGCTTCCATCGCTGCTTGTTCAGCTACTAGTCCATCCTCGAGGATGGAGTGTAACTCCGAAACAAGCATTGTTACTACCTGCGCTTCGGCTTCAGACGGGTTGTCGAGTAACAATCTGTGTCCCAAGTATGCTGAGTCAAGAGAAGTCGAAAACATGGTCAATAGTTTGTGGGTCTGCGCTCGTACCTCGCTTAGTCCAGCGATTGCCACACCTGGCAATATCCCCTGAGTCATTTCCGCAAAATCACTAACCAATCGTTTTGGTAGATCCGCCGTGCTAAGAAAACGCTCCGCAAGTGCCGTGTCCTCCAGAGGTGCCGGCGTATTTTCCTTGCCGTATATGATCACTCGGGCGTGCCCGATCTCTACCACAAAGTCCGATGGGAGAGTAGGAGTGACATCACATTGATCTGACAACTTTGCAAAAGTTTTTTCGGCTACCCCGCGGAGGTCCCTTTCTCCCGTGTAGATTGCGATCAGCCTCAAACGGGATGTGTGGTGTTCGCCATCCAAAATCCGGCATATTAGGCTGAGTGCCTTTTCACCGTTGTCATTAGGGCTGAGGATCCAGTCCAGTATTAAAATATCGGCCGACTCAGCTACCTTGTATGTCCCTAATGTAACATCATCATTATCATCAGGCCGAAAAGTTGCACAGGCGATGCCCTCATGCCCAAATCTGTCCGCGAGGGCTTTGGCATTAAGTTCCTCGGGATCCAGCGAAGCAACTGCCAACTCACCTTCAGGCGCGACCAGCTCACTATGTAACTGTTCTTCTGACTCGCGGTGTTCGGTGTTTATCTGTGACATGGAGCCAACACCCGCACTCGACGGTCGCGGTTCGAGGTAGGCCTTGTTGTCGATGACGACCACTGTCTGCAGGAATCGATAGGCGTTCTCAACAGCAAGGTCGGTCAATGTTTGGGATATGTCGTTCACCATCAGTCGCGGTCAGCCTCCAAATCTCTAATGAGGAAAGTAGCCCCTGCCAGAGGACTCTTTGGTGCTATTTCTATTGCATATCCAACGCGCTTCAGACTCTCCCGGGATATATACAAGCCCAAACCTCTGCCACTGGGCTTCCGGGTGAAGCCAAGTTCGAACACCGACTCGAAATCCCTCCCCGGTATGCCTGGGCCTGAGTCGGACACGATTATGTCTCCGTCATCAACGTCGAGCAATATCCGCCTCGGGTGAGGCCGATCGCTTAGCCAGAAGAGCGAGTTGTCGATGAGATTCACGAACACTGGGTAAAACGTCGAGGGGTATCCCAAAATCGTGTGAGCATTAAAGCCGCGAGTCGAGTCGAGTCGAACTTCATGGCGTCTCAGGCGCTCTCTGAACAGATCCGAAAGAAACCTGATTATGTCTCGACCACGAATTTTGACCTTTTGTCGATAGAGCCTTCTCTGCAGTGGAGTGAAGAGAGTGAGATAGCCGTCAAGGTGGTCGAAACTAGTTCTAATGTCGTTGTGCAGTCCTTCCAGGCTCGGGTTCACGTCCGCCCAGGCTTTCAGTCTGCCAAGATTGGAACGAATTGCCCTTATGGATGCATCGAATTCGTGGTTTATTATCTCAACCGCGGCACCAAGTTGGGTCAGTTCAAGATCCAAGTCCGCTCTTTCGCGAAAGTCCAGCAGTTCCGATTCTGTTGCCTCTAGAATATCCAGCGAAGTGAAAATGTCTCCGATACCGTCCGCCGTCCAGTTCATACTTTCGAGCTGGGCTTTCACGTTTGACAGGACAGCCATACTGCTTTCAGTGGCCTTGTCAACCGTTTGTTCAAGTCTCATCCTGACATCCACCAGGTCAGACTCTTCGCTGCGGGCTATGTCCAGGCGGGCTATCTCTGACAACACTTCCCGAATTGTACCTTCCACGCCAGTCATAACATCACGTGTGAGCTGGACGACTTTCTCCGACACTTCCTCGCCTGCTTGACGGGTTTCCGCCGTTTGTCTTCGCGCACGCAGGCGCGCTTGTTGGGTATTCTCTCCGAGCGCCGCTTCCAGACGACGCCGATGATCAATCAATATGCGCGTACTTTGAGCGTATGCCCTGACGGTGTCATCAATTTCGACTTCGGCCGGCCGGAAGCATGTCTCGTCCAGATTCAGGAATTCGCTGCGATAAGCGTCCCAATTGCGTCTAAGCTGCCGTGACAGACCAATTCCGCGTGGCCTTGTGAGGTTGAGCTCCTCTCTGATATGCCTGAGGTCCCGGCGAGCATTAAGCTCGACCGACAATGCCTGTGACGCTCGCCCGTTAGGATCGCGAATTTCGTCGATGCCACGTACGTTGGCTTTGAAGGATTGAAGTAAGGCGTGGACCGTCTTTTGAGGGAAACCTTCATCAAGTTTCTGGAAGAACTCTTCAAGCTCGTTCTGGAGCCTCCGCCTTCTCACCGAAACCAATGCTGCCCTGCGGCGCTTTATCCTTTCCAGCCGTTCCAACTCGGCTCTCTGCTCGTCGAAAATCTCAACATTGACCCCACCATATCGAAAGAAATCCGCGGCAGTTTGTGCAAAGAAGTTCATGAGGATGTCGCGGAATTGCCTGTATGCCCTGTTCTCGCGAAACCCCTCCCTGCCGGCCTTCTCAACGAGATTTGGATTTCGTACCTGGTCTATTTCAATCGCGCCGAAGATCCTGCGATATGAAAAATAGTAATACCCGGCGCTCTTGGTTCGATTCTTTTCGATGTCTAGGAAATCATATTCGTTGTTCCCATAAGGGAGAACGCGTATGCCGTCCCTAAAGATGTACAGTCCGCCAATGCGATTGAGCTTGTTTACTAATCGCCCCCACTCCTCACCTGGCAGGCGGCTATTGCGACTTTCCCCCTGTACGACGGCCACATTGAATCGGAAAGGGCCGCACATGGTCTTTCGACCGCGCGCTCTGGCCCAGGGAACGACATGATCAACAGGTTCTTGTCCGTAGATTGCAACCTTACCGTGAAACTGTCCGAATTCATCGAATTCTCCCTGCAAATGATGGTCGGCGGATTCAAATTCTTCGGGCGTAAAGAATTGCCGCTCCTCGATAAGGTCCTCAACCAGGCCGGGCCCTTTATGGTCACGAAAGGCAGCCTCAATCACGGGGGCATTGAAACCCGGTGTCATGGTGTTGGTGAAACCAATAAGCATCTTCACCAGAGGCGGTGCAGTGGTACCGTCGCCTATGCCATCAATGTCAGACTCGAGAATCTCGTCCGTAGGTTGAATGTAGAACTGAGTACCGTGTCCTCGGCCATCAAATACCCCAGAGATCATGTCCATGAACAGGCTCTGATCGATTTCGAACTGGGTCAGCTGGCGCTCAATTTCGCCAAGCAGATCGACGTTCGTTCGCCCTCGAAATTCCAGAAGGGAGTCCTTGACGGTGGAGATCATGGCGGCGATGTCCTCTGTGGAAGGGAGTGCGCCAGGTGGGAAGGTGATGATTGGCACTTTAATTTCGTCGAGGTCAATGCCCGGCAAGCCAAACAAACCCCAATTGACGAATGCTGCGACCAACCCTCCCGCGTCGTCATTACGAGCTGATCGCGTCAGGACAAGAACCTGTGGGCCGATGGAAGCGATTGCAAGTCGCCCAATTCCCTTCTCCCCGAGGATCGTTCTTTGTTGCTTATTGGGCGGCGGGACAATGGAATTACCGCCATTAGCGCCTTTCACTTTTGCATCCGTGCCGAGAGTCAGCCAATTTCTCACAAATTCGTCGTAACTCATGCCCAGACCGTCATCTCGAGCTACGAATAGGCGTAGAGACCGGAAGAAGTCCACCTCTACGTTATCGGCATAGGCATCGTGGGCGTTCTTGAATAGCTCGCTGATAGCAGTGGGTATGCCGGCGATCTGTTGTCGACCCAGCATATCTACCGCTCTCGCTCGAGTCTTGAAGCTGTTTGTAGAAACGATGCCTATCATGACTTCGTGGAACTAAATTTGAGATGTTTGACGAAATTCTCCCCGAACCTACGTGAAACGAGTACCGGAACGGCATTACCGACCTGTCTGGCAACTGAGTTCAGTGTACCTACAAATTTGTAGGACTCGGGGAACGTCTGTAAGTATGCCGCCTCCCTGGCGCTGATGGCTCGATCATCGCGAGGGTGGCCAAACCGTCCGTTAGAGTAGCTGATGCACCGAGTCGTCAGAGCGCTCGCCGGGGCATCCCAACGCATTCGACCGTACACGTCGGAATAACCCTGATAGCCGTTTCGATGACAGTCCAATTCGAGGTTTCGGGGCCAATTCCGACGGCCTCCGCCTTCTGGAGTAGCCATGATCCGCTTGAGATTCAACGGCGACAAGCCTGCCGCGCGATGGTCGGATATCTCTTTGTGAGTTTCTCCCGCGATGAGAGGAGGCATGTCGCCAATCCAGTCTCTGACTGTGGAGTAGTCGGGATTTAGCGTACGTGGACCATGAGTCCTCCCGGGAAAGTCAATCGGCCCCAGCCTGCTTCCAATCAGCACGAATCTCCGTCTCTTTTGCGGAACACCGAAGTCCCAACAGTTGAACTCACCGTACGTGCTCCAGTAATGAAGGTCATCCAAGGTATCCAGCAGTTCGTTGAACGGGCCAAGCGTCCCTGCCCTTGAAGCCAGGCCAGGCACGTTCTCTACGAAAAGCAGGTCGGGGAGAAACTCATGAACAAATCTGAGGAACTCCTCAAGTAGGTTTGCTTCCTCGTCGTCGGGTGGCCTATCGTGGCGATGCTTAGTGAAGGGCTGGCAGGGTGCGCAGGCGCTGAAGAGCCATGTATTATCCTCATCCTGTGTGATGTGGGGCTCCAGATCCCGAATCTCCAGTTGTCGTACATCACACTCCAAGAATTCAGTACCAGGAAAGTTGCGTCCGAACGACTTCGCAGCGTCCGGGTCATTGTCTATAGCGACCGCGATATCGATGCCAGCACTCCTGAAGCCAGCACTCGTGCCTCCGCACCCGCTGAAGAAGTCGACGCACTTTATCATGAATACACCAAAGCAGTAGATATGTGAGCACGATTATTGCACCGCGCTGGGACAATTACAATGCTCTACGTTCCCGTGTCACCAATGAATTGGGCAATCTTCTGGTTCCTCAATTGCAATCAACCATTAAATCTATGCGCCTGAAAACAGCGAATAAAACGCACTTCTAGCATTCAGTTGTATTGAGAAGGTTCTCGCATTCCTTCCCGAGTCGCCACAACTCTTGCTCGTTGCCTCCATCCGATGCAGCGTCAATTGTGGAGCCAGGTTCATAAATCGCATTCGTAGGCTGAGCGTCTTCAGAGTTTAAGACAATCTCATACGAATGCCGAGTCAACACGGGCTGACTAAGGGACGACAGGTTTCGAATTCCCACTAACTCTTGCCAAGCGGATGTATCGAACATGGTAACCCCCACTGATCATGGCACCGCAGCCAAGCTCCCCGTTGGGTCGGGCACAAGCTCGAGGTAGATGAGCGTCGTTTGTATCGACGAGTGCCCCAACCAGCGCGATAGGTAGTTGATCGGGATGCCGTTCATCAGCAGGTGTCGGGCGTAGCTGTGGCGCAGCGTGTGGGTTCCGATCCGTTTCCCCGGCGCAATCGTGCCCAGTTCCTCAGCGCGTTTCACAGCAGCCTGCACCCAGCGCCAGGCAGTCGTGGGATGCGCCTCGACGATTCTGCCCTGGCTGATGTCCCCGTAAGCCAGGGCGCTGCTCAAAGCGCCGTGCAGCTCTGGATGTACCGGCACCAGCCGCGTCTTGCCTCCCTTGCCTGAACGTACCCTAACCGTGGGGCTGGCCGTATCGAGCGACAGGTCCCGCACTTCGAGGTCGAGTGCCTCGGACACTCGCAGGCCTGCCCGCCACTGTTGCAGCATCAGCAGCTTCGCCTTCGCGCTGGGCGAGGACCTGATGATCGCGTTCACCTCTTCGGCTTCGAGGTACTCAGGTATGCGCTTCTCGCGTTTGGCGACAGCGCCGTCCTGTGTTTTTGGGTAACGCCCGCGGGGCTTGCGCCGGCGGGAGATTGCAGTGGTTGTCATTCAGTTCCTGCCGTTCCTTAACACTATCTTCAGTCAGCTATCATGCAGATTCCACGTCCGTAAGCGCGAAGTCCTCACCCTTGTATAGAAGTGGCTCTCCGGTAACTTCGGACAGAGCGTAGGCGAAACAGTCCCCGAAGTTCAGGCCCGCAGAGTGATTGCCCTTGCCGAACCTACGCCACGCCTGGCGCGCAGCCTGCGCGTGTTCAATGGAGATCGGAACCAGCTCTATCGCCGCTTTCTCGATGAAGATGTCAAGTTCGTGTCCACCTGCCATCCCCCCGCGTCCCTCCACGACTAACGCCGCTTCCAGGAAGTTCGCAGCCGACATACGGCAGTGAGGAGCTTCGGCCATTGCCCTCGTGAAGCGCTCTGCGTCCGGCTCGTCGAATAGCACCGCAAGAACCGCCGATGTATCCACGATCACCTGGGCAGCCCGTCCTCGTCAAAGAGGTAGTCACCATGCTCGACCGCGGACGGACCGTCTTTCAGTAACCTGGCACATCGTCGACCAATGGAGCGCAGTTCCTGCACCCGAGTCTCCACGCTTCTCTCGTGTATCTCTCGCTTAAGGCGCTCCCTGAGCGCAACTGTGATCGCGCCTGTCATGCTCTCTCCGGTGAGAGCCGCAAGTTCCCTGGCGAGTTGATGTGTCTCTTCGTTCTTGATGTTAAGGCTCATGAGACTTCCCTGTGGGTAGATATGCTATTAGCGCATCTACCATACCATCGGTGCGTGAGTTCTCGCAACGTGAAACAAGCATCTGAGTCTGTGCAATACTCTCTCCGATACATCATTGCAAACCGGAGGTAGGTTGTCCAGTTTAAGGAGGGGTCTCAGCTACGAAGAACCTCTCCGGATGCAAGCTTTTGCAGTAAATCGTTGCATTCAGGAATCAGTGTCTTGGCTGTTGTCCGATTCGAGTCCGCTTAGGTGGGGGCACATATGACCCAACTGGTCAGCCTGCCACCGCGAGACGTTGTTAGTCCGCGACGAGGTTGACGTGCTAATCGCGGGGTTACAGACATCGGGATTAGCGCCGACTAATACGAGCAGGTTGATCGACTGGTTACGTGATAACGTGGATCGCCTGGGTTGCGGTTACTTCTCTGAAGTCAGGCGCATTTATGTGGGTTGAATTACCAAACTTGTCGAGAAGTTGATTGTTGAGTGTCGATGAGTTCACTCTTATAGAGTGGAGGAGCGCGCGAAATCTTACTCGGTGGCGGTGCAGACAAGGCTGAATAACGATTCACCGAAGTACCATATCGACAGGTGCGACGGACAAATTTCGAGTACCTTGTGCGACGCGTCTGGAACTGAATTGCACGGTGTTCTGGTCTCGTTAGAGTGAGGGCATCTTCTGTTCCATTGGCGGAAGGTGGGGGAAATGCCTTAAACCCCAAGTACATCCCAGCGTCTTCTTGACAGAATGGACATGTTTGGTGTACGCTTGACCGCGTTCAGAGAACATTAATAGAAATTTGGAGGGATGACTAATGTCGGTTGGCGACATTATTAACGAAGCCCGGGTGAGAAAGCGATTGGGGTTACGAGCTCTGGCTAGGGAGCTTGATATTGCCCCATCCTATCTGAGCGATATAGAGAACGATCGGCGGATCCCTTCAGAGATGGTACTTCGTGACATGGCCAGGGTTCTGGAATTGGATTTTGACATGTTGATGCAGGAAGCTGGGCGGCTAGGAGAAGGGGAAGAACAATACTATCTCGAAAACGAGCTCGCTGGAAGATTGTTCCGCAGGATTGCGCGGTCCCAACTGGACCAGGAAGCCTTAGAGAAGCTCATGTCAAGTCTTGAAGAGTTGGAAAATCCGGGAGAGGACGATGAAGGAATACCGTAGCTCGACCGGGGAGCGGCGCCTGTGGTTCGAAGAAAAAGAAATCGAGTGGATGATGGAGGACGAACTGCGTAAAGCGGGACTGTTCCCCTCCGTAGCTGACCCAGTAGTGGACCTGGAAAGTCTGTTGGAAATCCATTTCGGCGTGAAGCTCGACCTGCACGCCGTTCTCGACGATGACGTCTTGGGAGTAACCCATTTCTTGAGTGGTAAGAAGCCCCTAGTCTCCATAAACAAAGACCTCACATCCCAGGCAGAAACAGGGGAAGCTCCCAGCGGAATCTTTGGGAGATGGAGGGCTACTATGGCCCATGAGGCGGGGCACGTAGTCCTGCACCGGAGCCTGGTTGAGGTGCCCTACGAGCAGGGCACCTTCTTTTCCGAAATCAATAAAGTATCGACCAGTTCCTTGCTGCGATGCTTGAAGCGAGACGTGTCGTTTAGAAGGGGTGACTACGACTGGAAGGAGGTACAAGCGAACCGGGGGATGGCAGCCCTCTTGATGCCAGCAAGGGTCTTCAAGGAGTTAACCATAGACGTTGTCAATGTCAGCAACTTCGAGGACCTATCTAAGCAGCTCTCGAAAATGAGCCCTGCAGAATTCTCAAATTTGCTTAGGGAACTGAGCAGACGATGTGAGGTGTCCAAAGAGGCAGTTCGGATTCGCTTAGTGTCTCTTGGCTTGGTAGGCAATTC
Source organism: Dehalococcoidia bacterium (assembly GCA_965221045.1). Classification (GTDB taxonomy): domain Bacteria; phylum Chloroflexota; class Dehalococcoidia; order Lucifugimonadales; family JADFKI01; genus Bin90. Next base: position 1,539,439 of record OZ244863.1, on the reverse strand, counting down.
AGGTGAAACCATGTTTGGGTGATGTCGCCGCATTGATGGACCGCAGAACCAGGGTTTCCACAATCATTTAGCAGGGGGTTTGTTCAGGAATTCATCCACCAGGCTGGACATCACAAGTTACACACACCCACGGATTCGCATTACATTAAAGGAGATATTGCATTGGCAAAACCAGAAAACGGGTACGAATTCAAGGTAAATGGAGAACAGTTTGAGGTGAGGATCCCAGAGATGACCGCGCTGGAAATCCTAGCTATAGCAAAGCAAGGAGGCGCGATCCCTAATAACCCAGGAGAGTATGCCCTGAAGGGCGAAAAGGGTGAATATCGGGGAGACGATACCGTCAACCTAATTGACGACAACGTGTTTATCACCATTCCGGTGGGCAGTACGCCCGTGTCTTAATGGAGGCGATTTGTGATGTCCGCCGAAATCGAAAAAGTACAAGAGGAACTGGATGATCTGAGGTACGATACCGTGGTCAGACAATGGGAGCACGGGACGGTGGTTGAGTTTGACTACAAAGTGGAAACCGGTACCAAGGCTGGGCAGACGTTCAGGCTTGGCATTAGCTTTCATCAAGGGAGGACCGGATATCCGGAGTATCCGCCTCATTGGATCCATGTGAGCCCTCCCGTAAATGACGGTCGGATGGTCCATTTCGAATATGAGACCGCGGATGGTCGGAAGTGGATTGCAATGAGCCGCCCTCCTAAGGACATCTGGGACAAGTTGCCCGTAAAGGACATGAGGAATTACTTAAACGAACACATCCGAAGGTTTTGGAACGGCATATGAACTTCGAAGTCGCAATGACCACCGAGGTTAGCAGTGAGGCAAGCGCTCATTTGCTACAACACTTTAAGGCTGGTCTACGCCAGGAAGACCTGTGCTTTGCGCTGTGGCGACCATCTACAGGGAGTACTCGTAGGACTGGGGTAATTCACAGAATATTATTGCCAGAAGAAGGGGACCGAGAGTTACATGGTAATGCCAGTTTTCTGCCAGGATACCTTGCTCGGGCCATGGATATAGCAGTGAGTGAAGGTGTTGGAGTGGCGTTCATGCACAGCCACCCTAGTCACGGGTGGCAGGGGATGAGCTGTGACGACACCATAGCAGAACGTGACATTCTAGCATATCCCGCCGGCGCGACTGGTTTGCCTTTGATCGGGTTGACTATTGGCACCGACGGCCATTGGAGCGCACGGTTCTGGGAGAAGCTAGATGGGCAAATGACGAAGCGGAAATGCGCCAAGGTCCGGGTAGTAGGGCCGGATTCTTGCCGATACTACTTCGATGACAAATTAGCCCCGCCACCCGCACGGAGGGAAGTGCTTAAGCGCACCATAGATTCTTGGGGGAAAGCCGCTCAAGATGACTTGTCGCGATTGAATGTTGGAATAGTCGGCTTGGGCAGCGTGGGTAGTGTCGTTGCCGAGGCCATGGCGCGGATCGGTGTGTCGAAGATTACGCTCATCGACTTTGACTCGGTCAAGGAACACAACCTGGACCGCCTGTTTTTCGCTACAGAAAGTGATATTGGAAAGCTCAAAGTAGTTTTGGCGGAGGGGAAAATACTGGAGCACTCAACGTCGAACAACGTTCGAGTAACTACTCTAGCAATGCCGGTCCATAAACTCCCTGCATACCAGGCGGCAATTGACTGCGACATCCTCTTCTGCTGCGTAGATCGGCCGGTCGGCCGGGACGTCCTAAATTACATTGCCTATGCTCATTTGATTCCCGTGGTTGACGGAGGGGTTGACGTTCAGCCTCTCAATGGCCGTCTTCATTCGGCGCATTGGAAAGCTCACCTAATCGGCCCAGGTCGTCAATGTCTTCGCTGTAACGGTCAATACAGCACCAGCATGGTAACCAGTGAGCTTGATGGCTCGTTGGACGATCCGACCTACATCGCCAACCTGCCGCTGGAGGAAAGGGAGCGTAACCAAAACGTGTTCCCATTCGCGCTGGCGGCGGCCGGGATGGAAGTCAACATCATGCTGCGTTATTTGCTGTTCCAAGATTGGTGGCCGGGGTTGCAAGATCAGGACTATCAGTTCGTAATGGAGGAGATGCGTCTTTCCAGTGGCAATTGCCATGTTGGTTGCTTTTTCCCAAGCAGGCAATCCAAGGGAGACGAGGAGGCTCCATTCTATCTGATGAAACATGAACCTGTCACGCAACCGCCTTCAGATCCCAAGTGGTGGACTGCGATCAGGAGAGCTCTGGGGATTCCAATCAGTAGAGCCTAAAGAAGAGGCGCATCCAACCTACCTTCATCCCTAGTCTAGACACACCGAATGAAGTGCCGCCTCTCAAGAGAAGAGCAGATGGAGGCAGAGTCCGAGAACGAGCACCTGCTACAAGGAGCTCCAAACCCTTGGGTTGAGGTCCTCCTGGTGAGTAGGAGGTGAATTGACAACTTCAACACCATGACCAACCCGAAAGTTTGTAATACATCTGCTTTGGGGAGAGAATGGGCATAAGCAGAGTGAATCGATAACTCCCATCGGTGTATAAATCCATATGGCAAAGTCTATCCCGAAGAACGACCACAGATGTGCTGCCATCGCCGGGAGGCCATCACTGTGGATGCTAAACTAGGGGCAGGGCGACAAAATAAACTCGTCTCAAGTCGCCCGGAATTTAGAGAGAAAAGAGTCGCGGAGTTGTGCCCTTAGTGGACGCCGGTATGCGAGTTTCCATGTCCATTTGGGTGGAAAACGGCTAGGAATTCGCCTCCAAACTCCTAGATCAGTGAGCCAACTTACCGGGATGAAACCGGACTTTAGCCGGCTTGGCAAGCCCACGAACAACGCCTTCGTTGAGGCGCTCAACGGCAGGTTCAGTCAGAAGTGCCTGAACGAGAACTGGGTCCTGTCCCTGCAGGACGCCGAGGAGAGTGCGGAAACCTGGCGAAAACACTACAATGGGGAAAGGCCCCACAGCGTGTTTGGGAATCTGTTCTCAGGGAGTTAGTCGTCCTGGCGGAGATAGTGGATTGACCCGTAAACCCAGCACGATGGCTGGTACATGGAATGTGGCAATACTAGTAATTGGTCAGATCGACACAGAAAGTGGCGCAATTAGGGGAGTCAGGTCACGGTAGGCTCCTTAAACGCGGTTTCCATCTGGTGCCTATTTAAGTACATGCAATGCGCGAAGCCATACAATAAGGAGGCCACATGATGACAACCACCAGTAAGAATGTCGAGGTCAAAGTCAACGGTACGGAATTCTCTATGGAAGACGCTAGTCCCACGGCTTTGGAAATCCTTGCTATGGCCAAAACGTTGGGGGCAATACCGAACGATCCCTTGGTTTACATGTTGCAAGGTGACAAGGGGGAGTACTTCGCTGGTCAACCTGTCAACCTTGAAGAAGATAGTGTGTTCATCACCCTCCCGCTGGGTTCGACTCGAGTTGCTTAGAGCGTATCGGAAAGCGCCCTAAGAAAGTGGGCTGATGGCCTCTAACCTGTAGTCTCAGCGATATTGGACGGTGACTCGGGACAGCAATCTTAACACAGCGGTTGAGTTCGACTACCCGGTCGAAGATGGTAAAAACCGAAGGACCTAGAGGCCAATCCGTGATTATGCTACCAGAAATGATGACAGATTACGGATTTGCCATTGTCGAAATAAGAAAAAGCAACTTACGAGGCGGCTCCTGGTCGCGACCTCCTATTCAGTTGCACGGACCGACTTCTTAGTCGGGATGTGGTCAACTTTATCGCTTGCTCTCACCTCATTCCGGTCATCGATGGCGGAGTCGAGGAAGAGACTCAGAATGGAGAAGTTAACCATTCTGTTTATTTGGCGCGCTCACAGTGTAGGTACGCGTCACCAGTGGATGCGTTGCAACGGACAGTAAACACCAGAATCGTAATGACATATCTGGATGGGTCGCTTGAAGAACCACCATGCATATCCACGTTTACAAAAAGGGAGTGTTTTGCCAGCCAGAAGGTGTTCCCGCTCAGCCTAAGTTTAGTCGCCATAGATCAAGATGATGGTTCATCACCTGATCGCGCTAGACTGGTGGGTGAAATCGCAGCAGCAAAACTACCAGTTTACGCTGGGCACTGTGGAGGAAACTCTTGGCGAATGCCAAGTTGGCTGTGAGGTACAGCAGCGTCTTGCCTTAGGCAATTTGGCAGCTTCTCATTACCTGAAAGAGACGGAAGCCCCGGGTCAAGGCTCAACGGAATCAAGGTTTGCCACGGAATATCGGGAGGAATTGCTCGGCAAACTCCGGCGTTTGGTTGATCGCAATAAGGGTTAGAACCTTGGACCGTTTCTTAGTTGGCGAGCCATTTGCAACTGAATATGCAGGCGTATGGAATGGAGCAGCGACGTGACGAGCGATGAAGACCCGACAACTAACCATCTGAGCACGCTTTGCACAGCGGGGCTAGAACGGCTCAAGGGGCACGGTTCAATCAATGCGGCGTATGTTGAGGAGATTATCTTGCCGGAATTAGTAACTGTTGTCCAGGGCATCGGCTCTAGCATCGAGGACAGACACCGCATCCCGACGGTAGCCGATAACGTGACGACGTGGGTTACCCACTATACGAGCTTATCGGCAGTTACTTCGATGCTACGAGGGTTGGCAGACGGGCAAGAGCCGGTTCTCAGGCTGTATGATACGTCGCATTGCAACGACCCAGACGAAGGGAATCATCTGGTGCGTGAATTGAGCTCCAATGATGGATACAGGTGGTTAGCGCGAGAAAGCTCGATCGGCCACGCCTATATCACATCCTTCGTTAGGGGTAAGGACGACATAGATATGAGCGACGATCTCGTATTTTGGCGAACCTACGGCAAAGACGGAAAAGGCTGTTCATTGACGTTAGCTGTGAGGGCGGACCTTCTGCGCCAGGTATTCTACAGTGATAGAGACATTGAAAAGACGAGGCAAATGATCCTTCCGGTTCTAGATGCCGTTGCTCCATTAGCTCGCGCCGACGAGAGTTGCGCCAAATTGATGTCTGCGGCCATCTGGCAACATCTTGAAGGGATAAGATATTTATATAAAAATGTGGCATACCATAACGAAAACGAACATAGGATTGCGTTTCCCGCCACATCGTCTGATATCGAACCGGACCAAATCCAGTTCCAGACTTATGAAGCCGACGGACCATTGGTGGAAGTTCGACACTATTACGAAATTGACGGCTTGGCTTTACGACAGATCCTTAGCAGCGGCAGCAAACTCATGCTAGGTCCTGCCGTAGATGACAGTTACAGCGTCTGCCTGTATTTGAATGACCTTAAGCGGCGAGCTCTAATTAAGAAGCCTGGCCTTAACAATTTCGAGATCAATGAGTCAAGAATACGATATAACAGCCGGTGATAAAAATTGAGCCGCCGAGGCGCGGGTATTTGCCGTTAGCCCTCGGAACACGGATCAAAGCTGTCTGTTGAATGACTGGCGCTACAATTGTCGTCTGGGCTAAGGAGCAGCACCGATGAGATATATCATCATTCCAATTTGTCCGAATGGTGTTCAACACTATGCATCGACCCAAATACGCCTCAGGTGTTCCTTTATGTAGGCGTCCATGTGCTTAGCGGGGAGAAGGTCCCAAACTTCCCCGGGCGGCCTGCTCATAGCTATCCAAGTACGTCCTTGATCATCGCGAAATTCTTCCACAGTGCCACCCTTGCCGTCGCTTAGCGGAGGAGTCACACACACCCAGTGCGGGGGATATTCTGGGTACGCTTCTTCTTGGAAGCCAAGACCAACCGTGACCTCTTGGCCCCTCCGCGCTCCGACCTCAATGACGTAGTCGAAGGCCACGACTGTCCGTCGCGGCGTGTCAAATACCTGAGGACGGTAACCCAAGGCTTCTAGTTCCGCCTGTACTCGGGCGATGCTGGTGGACATTAGGTTGTACCTCCGTAGCTGCAAACGAATCAGGTTCACGGCCGATTCTTGAGGGATAATCTGATTTTATCTGTGGCGATGCGGGTGGTGTCAAGCAACCATACTGATGGTCAAGTTGTATTGATATGATGAGTCCAGCGATGACCCGTCTTCACCATCGCATTGAGTTTAGTCGGTAACTTCCGCATGCAGGCCGTCAACGCCAACTTCCTAGGCTTCCCTGCCGCCAGTAGCCGTTGGTAAAAGACTGGTAGCAACGGATTGAATCGACAGGCGACGAGTGCACCCATGTAGAGGACCGCGCACAAACCGGTTCTTCCCAGACATTCCGTTTAACACGAGCAAGACCGCTGTCCTCGCCGAAAGGCGTCACGTTGTCAAAGCCGACCGAAACGGCGATCCACTTACCGTTGAGAGTGCCCAACTCCGGCAGGTATGTCAAGGGCGGCGACATAACATGCCACCGGGGTGTTGTTGCTTAGCGATTCCGTCCATGCTAACTGCTGAGCGAAAATGTCCTCTACGGCCGTGTCCGGCTGGATGTCGCAGGACTGCCTTATGACGGCATCGCGGCGGTTCTACTGCTCTGTCTGAGGCGGTAGCTGTCGCCGTTCATCTCGATAATGTGAACGTGGTGTGTGAGCGTGTCCAGCAGAGCGCCGGTCAACCTCTCGGAGCCGAACATCTCGGTCCACTCGTCGAAGGGCAGGTTGGTGGTCACGAGGATCGAGCCACGCTCGTAGCGCTGGCTGAAGACCTCGAAGAGCAGCTCCGCTCCGGTTCTCGACAGCGGCACGAAGCCGAGTTCGTCTATGATCAGCAGCTTCAGTCGGGCGAGCCTCTTCTGCAGGTTCAGCAGCCTCATCTCGTCCCTGGCCTCCATAAGCTCGTTCACCAGGGCCGATGCGGTGGTGAAGCCCACTGTCAGTCCCTTCTGGCAGGCGGCGAGTCCCAGGCCCAGCGCGATGTGCGTCTTGCCGGTTCCACTGTTGCCTATGGCTATGACGTTCTCGCGGCTCTCTATGTACTCGCAGCGCGCGAGCTGTGTCACGAGCTGCCTGTTTACCGACGGTATGGCCGGGAAGTCGAAGGTGTCCAGGCTCTTGATCGTGGGGAAGCGTGCCGCCTTGATCCTGCGCGCCACCATTCGATGATGGCGGTCTATGAGCTCAAGCTCAGACAGCCTCAGCAGATAGTCGGGATGGTCCACGCCCTCTGAGGCGCACTGAGCCGCGATCTTGCCGTACTCTCTCAGGAAGGTCGGCAGCTTCAGCTCCTTCAGGTGGTGCTCCAGCAGCAGTGTCGATCTGTCGCTCACGATGCTTTCCCTCCCAGCAGCTTCATATAGTCTCTCGCGACCGTCGTGCTGACGCTCACGCTCGGCAGGTGCGGATACAAGTCAAGCTCGAGCCTTGGCGGCCGCCCTTCGATCTTGCACAGCAGCAGGTGCTTGACCGCGTCGTAGCCGGTCGCTCCCCTCCTGACGGCATCGCATACGGCAGAGTGAACCTCATCAGCGGGGAAGGTCTCAAGCAGCCTCAGCACCCGCACGAACTCTCGCTTGCCCGGCCTGCCCATCCTCGACTCCTGAAGACGCCGCAGCCTGCCGTACTCCTCTGGCAGATCCCACCCGGCGAGCGGGGCCGCCTGATCCAGAGCTCCCGTCTTCTGCTCCAAAAGCGGCAGGTAGTGAAGTGGGTCGAAGACGAAGTCGTCGTGTTCGTACGACCGGCGGTGGCGGGCTATCACCTCCGTCCCGCAGCTTATGAGCACCTCATCGACGTAGCCTCTCACCAGCACGTCCCTGTGTCCGAATGCAACGGGCACCGAGTAGTCGTTGGTGCGGTATCGGACCAGAGACAGTGAACTGACACGCGTGGCGTGCTTGTCACTCGCGTCGTAGGGAACCGCGGGCAGCGCAAGCAGCGCCCCGAGGTCACGCTCCATGCGCTCGCCTATACTCTCCTTGTGACCCCTGAGCCTTGCGTCCATCCTCTCGAGGCACTTGCCCTCCAGGTAGGCGTTGAGCGCATCGAAGCTCTCGAACGCCGGGATCGGCACCAGGAAGTTCCTTCTGCCGTATCCCACCATGCCTTCGACACTGCCCTTGTCGTTGCCTTTGCCAACTCTGCCGAACCTGTCGGTGAACAGGTAGTGCGACTGCAGCTCCGTGAACGCTCTCGTGCGCTTGCGACGTCCTCCTCCCAGTATCTTCGCCACGGCCAGCTTCGTGTTGTCGTACAGGACGCTCTGCGGCACTCCGCCCAGGAAGCGGAACGCGGACACGTGACCGTCGCAGAACGCCTCTGTCGTCTCCCCGGGGTATGCCTTCACGAATATGCCATCGCTGTGCGGCAGCGACATCACGAAGTAGTGGATCCTGCGCTTCTCACCACCTATGGTCGCCCACGCCTGACCGAAGTCGCACTGCGCGTGTCCGGCAGGATGCGTCAGCGGCACGAACATCTCACGCACCACACGCCGGCGCTCCCGAACGTAGTCCTTGACTATGGTGTAGCCGCCATCGAACCCGTGCTCGTCGCGCAGTCGCTCGAAGATGCGCTTTGCGGTGTGGCGCTGCTTCTTCGGCGCGCTCAGGTCGTCTTCGAGTATGCGGTCTATGACGCCGGTGTAAGGCTCGAGCTTGGGGCGATAGGGTGGGCGCTTCCTGCGGTATCCGGGAGGCACGGGATGCGAGAGCATCTTGCGCACGGTGTCCCTATGCAGCCCGAACACCCGGGACGCTTCCCTGATGCTCATACCCTCTACCAGGCACGCCCTGCGCACGCGAAAATACATGTCCACGATGTACATCCATGATCACCTTCCATCAGAGTCTCGATAGACTCTATCGGAAGGTGACAGACGGTACGGTTTTCGACCGCCGCGATCAGGCTGTCGAGCCGCCTTCGTGGTATATTATGTCTCCGCCGTTCACAACATAGCGTTTGAGACAGCGGATGACTTCGATCTTGCTCATTCCTTCTGCGGTTCGTCGACGCAGGTACGCCTGCGTCCTCAGGTCGTAGCGCAGTCTGACGACGACTATGCGATAAAGTGCCGCATTGGCCTGGCGGTCGCCTCCACGGTTGAGCCGATGCCGGTTGGTCTTGCCGGATGATGCCGGTACAGGACTCACCCCGCATAGCGATGTGAAGGCCGCCTCGGAGTTGAAGCGATCGGGATTGCTGCCGGCGGCGATCAGCAGGGCCGCAGCCGTGTCGGGTCCTACTCCAAACGCTTCGACCAGTGCTGGTGCCGTAGCTTGGATGAGCCGTTCGAGCTCGGCCTTCAAGTCCTGGACTTCCTTGCTGAGTTGACGGTAACGACAGGCAAGCGAACGGAGTGCGTACTTGGCTGCTGCCGTGGGGTTCCCCAGACGACCAGGGCGGAAGCTTTTGCATCGCTTAACAAGGGCGCTGGTGCTCAGACCATCAAGCGTTTCTCGGAGCCCGGCAGGAGCTGTGAGAACCAGTGCCTTTATCTGATTGACGGCTTGCGTACTAGCTTTTACAGCCGAGTTCTTCGTACTCTTAAGCATACGGATCATCTCTACTTCACCTTCGCCAGACTTGGGAATCGCGTCAGCGACACCTGCAAGCACTGCACGCGCTGCCATCTCGGCGTCGGTGGGGTCACTCTTCCCCTTACGATAGCGGACCGAGCGGTCGGGTCGATTGACCTCGACAACCCTATAGCTCCGATCGGTCAGGAAGCGTGCGAGTCCGGCGCCGTAGGAACCTGTGCCCTCAATTCCGAACGTGTGGACCTGTCCCAGGTCGCACGACCACCGTTCGAGCTCCTCGTACCCGCAGGTGGCAACGGGCACGCGCTTCTCGTCAAGTCGGACACCTCGCCCGTCAAGAGCCACCGCCACGTGCTGGTCCTTATGAGTATCCACTCCGATGATAACCTGAACGGCACGACTGTTGATGTGGCTAACGGCTCCCGACATATCTACCTCCCTTAGAATATGGTGCAAGGGCTCGAATGAGCGGACAAGACTGCGATGGGACTTGACGTCACGCTTCTATGAGGTCACTGCTCACCAAAGCCTTTGATGCTTTATGGGCCATCCCGGGAACGGATCGACAGATCGTCCGGAAGGCATCTGAGCCAGTTATCCCATGGGTCAGGTCCAGTCCCGGATGGCCCATAAGGTATCATCGCAGTTATCCCAAAACACAGGACGGCGCAGTACCCAAGCGCGAGAAGCGCATACCTGAGTACCTCGAAGCCCACGAGGTAAACGCGATCATCAGGGCCGCGCCTAACCCGAAGGCGAAGTTGCTGATGCTGGAACAGTCGTCCTCTTTAACCTGTCCCAGTAATAGATGGTTGGCTGACGCCCACGCGCTCACAATGTGAATGGCTGCCTTACCCGCGCTCAGATCGTGTGAACGGCGAACCGTCTTGCCGTCTATCGATACTATCCCTCCTTCTGTCAGTTAGTTCACACCTCGCACCCAGTCCATAAAGCACAGCTCGAACTGTCGTGCGTCCAGCTTGGCGAAGACTCGACCAAAGGTGTCGTGCGATGGTGTGCCGTTGGGTAGCGCAAGAAACCCTCTGAGCCATTCCTTCTTCGACTTGCCGAACAACTCCACGTCAATCCAAGTGTCGGCTCTGCATATCACGGCGCATATGGCTATGGCGACCACATCAATCAGCTTGTGCCGCCTTGTCCTGTCCGCTCGTGGGTCAGTCAGCCGAGTAAACCGCTCGGTCAGAGGGAACTATCTCTCTGCTGTCCATGGCTACACCCCTCCTAGTGCAGCGTACCCATCTTAATGCTTTGTTTTATACTTCGTTTAGATGCGATTGCCCTGAATAAGTGTGTCGGTTGCACCCAGATTCTATAGCAGTATAGTATGGTGTCATAATTTCATTCTTAGTCTAGAAGAGACGATGGTGGTGGCCGAATTGCTAACTCCGGGACAACAATCTGAGGTGGAAGCGCAGCGCAGCCACAAGTATAGGACGGCTCGTGTTACAGTTCCAAAACTTGAGGAGTTACTATACACGCCAATCGCTGTGCTAGATCATGGACTCGTACGCGTAGTGGATTACATGGGTGACGACTCTGCCATTGTTCAAGCGGCACGCGTGTCTTATGGACGTGGGACTCGTCGCGTTTCGGACGACAGAGGCTTGATACGTTACTTAATGCGTAATCGGCATACTAGTCCGTTTGAGATGTGTGAGATCAAACTGCATGTTAAGCTACCGATTTTCGTTGCTCGGCAGTGGATCAGACATAGGACTGCGAGTGTCAACGAGTATTCCGCTCGTTACTCGGTACTTGACCGAGAGTTCTACGTGCCTAGTGCTGATGTCATCGCAGAGCAATCCAAAACGAACCGCCAAGGCCGTGGGAATCAGCTCACTTCTGACGATGCCACGTATGTTCAGACACTACTACAGAATGATGCGAATCAAGTATATGATCACTACGAGGAATTGCTGAATGAGAAGGAGAATGGTGAGCCAGATGATCCCGGTCGGGCGGGACTTGCGCGCGAACTTGCACGGATCAACCTCTCGCTCAACTTTTACACCCAGTGGTATTGGAAAGTGGACCTTCACAACCTCATGAATTTCCTATCCCTAAGGGCCGAAGAACATGCGCAGTACGAAATTCGAGCGTATGCAGAGGCAATCCTTCAGAAAATCATGAAAATCTGGGTACCCCTGACATATGAAGCGTTCTGCGATTATCGAGTTAACAGCCACGTGCTCTCCGAACAAGCACTTTCAGTAGTACGCTCCATGATTGTGGGGAGGAGCGATGATCTAGAACTGCTGCGGAAGGGGTCGGGTATACCTCGGCGGGAATGGCTCGAACTCATGGAGACGCTTGAGACCGAGACTTGAGAGCTGCTACTGCCCAAGGCTCAGAGGCATAATTGATTTGCCAAGACCTCCAGGCAAGTCGGGGCAGTGCAAAGACAACCGACGAGGTTTAAACTTCAGTTCTTGAGATAATGGTGGAATTGTATGCATCGTATGATCTATGAAATGAACTTGAGCATACTTAGCTTCCACCGATTCATGCTGACGCTGTCAACGCCGCTCTCTACAGGTCTCTCCACACTCTCCGGCCAATCACTCTGCGATAGGAGCAGTTTCCTTCCAGTTGGCGACTTCAGACGCAAAACCCAAGTTGTGCAAGACACGCTGGACGCGTTTGATCGTGATGTAAGGGGCACCCGAACCGATGTAGTTTTCCTCAAGCAGGCTGAATTGTTCAATCAGGGACCGATGTAGTCGGAGGCATTCATGTTCATTGGGGCAGAGCAATGCTACGATGCAGTCGGTAATTGCGAATCGTGAGCCTTTTGACACGTAGGCTATTTTATCTTCCCTAGGCCGACCTACCCTATGAATTAGGACCGCGGGGCCGGAAATAGAACGGGTTCCTGAGGGAACCTCTCTTTGCCCTACTTGCAACTTGTAACCTTGCAGTTCAGTTGAGTGAACTAGTGGAATCCTTCCCCCTTCTACACACACAGGCACTTGGTTATTCTGTAGCGTTCCGCGCAGTACCCTTATTCTAGAACGCATTGCACGCGACTTAGGTACGGTGAAATCACAGGATGCCGTAGTGGGTGGTCCTCGTCTGAGATAGGCAATGGTTACGTTGAGGCTTCCGCCAGGGAACCTCTCTGTTGTTCGAGGTATCGCCCGGAACTCCCCAAGCTGACGAAGTGCCTCCCTAGCTCCTTGGTCTCTGTCCGCCTTAAGCGCCCCTGAGGGCAGTAGAACCACGAGGTTGCCATCAGTTCTAAGATACTGCGATGCAAGAAGGACAAAGGCCATGGCTGGACTGCAGCGCACATTCTGACCGTCGAAATCAACTTCTACCCTCGTCCCTCCACGGGCAGAGAAAGGCGGATTCAAGACCGCCAAATCGACTCCGGACTTGATAATTTCGAGGGAAGAGAGGGAGTTTCGACTGGAACAATCTAGGAAGTCGCATTGTGCGATTGTCCAATCGGCCCTAGCTTGAGTTATGTTGGAAACTCTCTCTGGGCTAATATCGCAGCCGAATACAGCCGAATTGGGCCATCGTAGTTTAGCTGCCGCCAGCAGTTCTCCCGTACCAACTGCGAAATCCGCAACAGTCCTCGGTTCGTTGTAACAAAGCCGATCAGCGACCTGAATAATTTTGGCCGCTAGGAGTGGTGGAGTATCGAATTCATCAATTGGCATAGTTCCAAATTGGGTTAAGCTCGTAAATTAGAAGCGGTCCCGTTCCTGTGGACCGGGTTGCGCTGGGAATTGGGTGGTCGTATACGAGTTCGATTCGTTCTGGTTCTCGTATGGCTAGCATAACCGCCCCTAAAGCGTGTGGCCGAGTTCCCAGTGGCGCGACCTTCAGTCGCGCGTCGGGATAGTCGGCCGCTATGTCCTGTAGTGTATACATCAGGCTGAATGGACAATTCGCAATGGCATATCTTATGCCTTGCCAGATAGGCCTCTCTTCAAATGGACCTCGATGTCCCAAGTATGTATGGAAAGGGTAATCCGGCCGAAAACCTGGAGCACCAACGATCGGCAAAACACGTTCGTGAGGAATTTCGATCTGATTCAGAGCGTAGGATAGGCGAGTACCTTCAAATCCGAGGATTGGTACAAAATAGATATTTCGTGGGTCGTCAGGCTCCGTCAAGCGCGCAAATCCGGGCAGACTAGAGATTCCATGGATTCTTTGACTCAGATCGAATATTACCGAGTCTGCACTGGCCCCACTAGGAAGATACCCGAACGGCTCGGCATAAATCGCATGGATCTTAACACCGAGTTCAATTGCCCGTTTCAGGATCGGGGCCCAAATATCGTGGGGTAGGCCGGTAATGTTCAGGTAGAGATCTTCTCCAATTTCCTGGATGAATCCCTCCATCTGGGTTGCGCTTCTCAGCTGCATGGTCGAGGTGAAGGCTCCTTCGGTTCCGAAAGTCATGCCCTGTTGGGGAAGAATTTTAACAAACCTGGCACGGGATTCACGTGCTTCCCATTCTGGAGGATGCTTAGATCTCGGCTCGCACGAATCGCCCCATAAGTACACCGAATTCGGGGTTAGGACCAGGTCCATCCAACCATTGACCGAGCGTGTATACAGAGGTCGGTTTTCAAGGGGATGCATAGTACCCTTCAAACATACGAAGCTGCTCCGGAAGCTCCTCCTCGGTATCGCGATTATTGTTCGAGAGTATGTACCGAATGGTTGCATTAGGACGGTCGACCAATCCCTCCAACAATTCAATGTCGATTTGAATCTTCCGCTTGCGACGGTAGCTATAAATGAAGAATGGTGCGAAGACTGGGTGTAGCCAATAGTCGTAGTCCTGTGTATCGCCTCGCTCAATCAATTTAGTGCCAGACTGCCTAACAAGCGCCAGATGCATGACGGCCGCATTTAGCAGTCCCCTTTGTTCTGATGAGGGATCGCCTGAATTAGGGTTGAGGTGGAATTGGTTCACTTCTGGGGCGTGCCCTTCTGGGCGTGATGCCATCACACTGAAAACACGGCCGAGCCCGAGTACTAATTTCGTAAGCTGTGCCCCATATATAGAGACGCCCTCAAGTTCCTTGAGTGCCCGGGCACCAACTGACTGTGCAGCCGCGTTCTGCGTTTCTGGATTAACTGGTCCAAAATGATGGTGCTGCTCCTCAAGACTATGTTTCAAGCTCTCGTATACTAGTTCCAGAGCATAGCGAATGTTATTGCTTGAAAGGAGGAGGAAAGTGTCCCAACCGCAGTAGTATTTCCTGTGTCCGCGCACTCCCCGGCGTAGTGTATACAATAGTGCATGCTTGTAATTCTGGTATCGCGTATGCCACTTGGATGGATTCTTTCTGAAGTCTCGCAACTCGGACACAAGATCGGTCCCTTGCGACCGGGACCAATAGAGTAACAAGTAAGTCAGTAGTTCGGGCAATTGCTCAAGTTCATCTGTGGGCTCATTTGCGTTGGTCAACTCGCGTCGAATCGTCTGTACTTCGGAATCTATTCCAAGGATTCGTGCTTCGTCTTCCTCACTTAAACCCGGTAGCAGATGACTGACTGAAACGGAATCAGTGCCAAGTATCCTGCTCAGTTGGTCAAGCCTTCCTTGGCACACCTTAGTGGCAAAGTCCTTAAAGTTGTCGCCTTCCAGTCTCTCTTCAATGTCGATTAGTGCATAATCTGCCGGATACATGAGCTGTTCGTCCGGATTCAATGTTGCGCGAACCTTCCAGCCTAGTTGTCGCATTCCAATCTTAAGGGTGTAGGCATCTCCAGCGTGCTTCACTAGAGTGTTTACTGCACGTTGTTGGTACTCAAGATAATTTTCGTACTCGTCGATAAGAAAAAAGAAAACCTTGCCCTCAAACTGCGGTAGGTTTCTGAGAGCTCCAATTAATTCATCAATTGGCGCTCCTAGCAAGGAAAGGTCCGGTGGTGTGCCGTCGGCGATGTTGTTGACGGAGGCCTCAAAATCAACGAGAGCCATTCGAACCAGGCGCCCAAGCTCTCGTATGTTGGACACGGTCCTGCCCAACCGTAGGCTGCGAGCTACCACCTCTAGCTCTTCTTCAGGGATACATACCTTCGTATTCGTCTCATTCTCGTACCATTCCAGAAACGTTAAAACACTCAGGGTGAAAGTGAGATTAAAGTAGTGGCCGAAAAGTCGGGACCATCGGTCAGTATTCAATTCATCCCCGTAGAAGGCGGTGACACGATTGGTGTCGACACGATGATAGAGACCAAAGAAGCTCCACTGCTCGGGGTCCAGCGATGGCCTGAGAACGGCCTGTCCTTCGTATGAAAGCCCCTTCAAGACGGTAGTTTTTCCTGTGCCACGACCACCTATAAGAATACAAGGTCTGTTGGTCTGTAGCTCCGGGAAATAGCTTGGTTCGGTAAACAACTCATACAACTGCTCTCCCAGCCATTCGGCACGAGTCGAGCCAAGCAATTGGTACAGAAGCGTGTACGGATTCACTTCCTCTTGACGAGCGGTTTCCATCCGTTTCCTTCCCATCGAAATAGCGCTAGTGTCGCGTCCGGAACTGATCCGTGCATCGCCAAAGCCAAACCCAACTTATGAAATCCTTGCCAGTCATCTACCGACTGACCGTCAGTGTCTGGGATGCCTGCCCTTAAGGAAGCACGTTTCACCGTTTGCAAATACTCTTCCGCCCTACCCGCAGGCCACACTATCGACTTCTCTGCCGTTGCCGAGTATTCATAAGGGATGAGTTGGCCAGGCGACAGATTCAAACCTTTGCACTTTTCAAGGATAATATCATATCCATACTTAGTGGAGAGAGCTGGCACATAGTATATGGGTACTCCTGAACGTGCTACTCTTTCAAGGTCAAGTCTTTCCCACATAACAATCGTCTGTTGTCCCGTTCCTACGAAGTCATCAACTAGTACAAGAGGCCGTCCACTATTTATCGCCACTTGGGAAGCTTCGTATGGTTCAAGCAAATGGTCTTCGGTAAGTCCAAGTACTTGTCGCGCCTTTCGTCCGAAAATTCGACCACTGTCAGCGATGCTATCATCTTCTCCCTGAACCGGGGTCACTATCACTGAGCTTAGGAACTCCTCCCATCGTTGGTTGAGTTTATCTGGGTGCAGTGGGTCCAGCATTGACATGCTGATGCGCTGGAAACCAGACAGGAAAACGGCATCGAGCATTTCTTCGCCAAAGTACATGAACTGGTCTAGGAGGTGAACGGCTACCTCACATTCTTGCTCAGTGAAATTAGACAGCCACCTGCCAGGGTCCAACTCATTCTTGAGAGGCCAAATGCGAACATTAACCATGAACTCGGCCTTCTCCATTACCCATTCTCTTGAACGTACTACGGGTGCGATTGGGGTGAGATCCATGGTCGGTTATCCATATTGCCAGTCATAATTTGTAACGTTGCCAACAGGCTGAGCATCGGTCAGATTCCGGTAGAACATCGAAGCATCTGCATTTGGAATTTATCGAATGTGATCCTTAAACTTCAAGGCGACGGGCACAGCCTACTAAATCCTTCTATAAGATGTCCATAGATGGTGCAAAAGGCAGAACTAAATGGACAATGAAGGCCGCTCGGCTGTCTGAATGTGGCGGCTGAAACCTCGACTTTGTACATTGGGAATATGAGAGTCGGGTACACCTGCGAGTCCTCAAGCCGCATTCGCAAGGGAATCCACAAGGCGGTCAAAAAAGGCAACAGGACTTTCGCCACATCGGGCGTGGATGGGAAAGTGAACAAAGTCTGAGAAGCAAAGCACAAAAGCCGGCTCACCATGGCGATGGCACCGATGAAAGGGGGCTCACACTTGGCATACCAGGCACACAAACGCAAGGTCACCGGGCGTTCCTGCCGCACTCCGGAGTCTGCTTCGTTAGGGGATTATCCCATACATGTCAAAGATACAAGTCCCAGCAGTAATGGCGTAGTGCGAGAGATAGCCTTGTCGGACCACTGCCGCTGAGTCTCCACCCCGAAGTGAGCGCGCACCTCGATACCAGATTTACCGACAAAGCCCCAACCTTACCTGAGGTCGGAGCAGATTGCTTTGATTCGGAGAGAGTGCATACATTACTTGGGCAGGTACGAATAAACTGCCGGCATTATCTGGACTTTCCTGCCCTTGCCCTGACGGTAGTCCTTATTAATACACGTCAACCTATGGGGTGTGATCTCTCGCACGACAACACAAGTCCAACAGTCAGCGTCAGGTCAGTAAGAGTAAGGTGGTCGCACCTAATGATGGTGATACTGATTGATGGTTGCGCCGCTGGGTATGATTTGTGGTGTCAGTTTTCGTAGAAGACCGGAAAAGTAGTAGCAATTCGCGTGGTGATATGATGGCTATGACGCATGCGAAACACTATACGCATACGGAAAACGGGATACTGCCGAATACCGAGGCACGGCAGTCCTCGGTCGCCTATGCGGTTCCACCTTAATATTCAGTCTTTACATGTTGCGTCAATTTTCATGATCTCTGCCAAGTAGTCGTAATCTACATTCCGTTCCGGAAACAAGATATGCGCTTTGGTGAAGTCTTCACGACACCACTTCCCACTCTCATATCTGCTTTTCAAATCTGGGTAGGCCGTCTGGGAAACGATAAATGAATCGAGTTGCACATTCCTTGTACAGGATCGCTCAGACATTGCGCGCGCTAATTCCGGCAGGCGTTCGTGTAGTCGTGCCTTGTAGTCATCAACGTAAGCAGGGGCATGTATCATTCCGTGCGGCTCGACGAACACGATGCGTTGCCAGTCGTCAGATTTCACCCAAAGAATGAAGTCCGGGTAGAAGCCGCTGTTATCAAAGAAACCTATGCCGGCGCCACGCCCTTGATTTCTTAGCAAGAATACTTCAAAACCTACAGGCAGTTCGTCTTGTGCCGCCGTCCAATACTCCTTCAGGTCATTCACAAACCTCGCCTCGCCGGGATTTAACCCAGGTGGGGACATCATTATCTTGTCATCCTTATCGACAAGGAGAGGATGATACAAGTGTCGGTCGAAGTGAACGCGTGGCAGCATTCCCTCATCACTGTGGTAAAGTGCGTTGCAGTCAGCAATAAGCTGTTCAATCTGCCGTATCAACTCTGGTTGCGATACAGGAACGCTTACTATATGCCTGCCAGTGACACCGTCTCCATCGTTATTGAACGCGAAGTTGGGGTCCTGCTCGTCTAGCGGCTTATAGACCAGATTGTTCGACTCCCACTGATTGCGACGACGACGGTACAACGCATCGGCGTACTTCCTGAGAATGTTCAGCACCGTTTCTTGCAAGCGGTCCAGATCATCGATAGTTTTTGGCTCGACCACCGATTTCTCCGCAATTAAGTTGTACACTGGCAGATCAGATTCCATAATCTGCCTCAGTGCTTCGGAGTGTATGAGCAGGTTATCCATTCCTTTCCGTTCTCTGTGTTGAAGCAAGCTCAGGTAGGCCGCTCCCCAGTCCACCAAATCCAGACTCTCGGGTGGTATGTTGATTTCTTCACCAGAGCTGGCTATGCCATCCTCGCCACCTCCACTGGTCATCGTCTGTACGCGAGCGGACATATTGACTACCACAGACACTTGAGAGTCCAGTTCCAACAATACCTCTGTACAGGCCTTGAAGTTATGCCCTTCTTGAAGGCGGGGTACTACCAATCCTTTGTTGAGGAACCTTCGGTTGGGCTGTATATGAAGCGGTAGGTCGAACATGCTTTCGGTCGTAATGCCTTCTCGTTTTATATAATCTCTGAATTGAGACATGTAGTTGGCGCGGATAGCAAATATATTGAGGGTTTCCAGCAGCCTTATGTTATCCGGATGAGGACCATTCAGTGCCGAACTTCGCTTCAGTGACATTTCTCGTCCCCGCAAACGCACGCCACGACCAAACAATTGGATAATCTGCGACCCTTCGCTTGTACCGATGTTGAGCAGCCCCATGTTGGAGACGCGCCAAGAGCTCCAGCCTTCGATGAACTTCTTAGAACCTATCAGCACCTCAACGGTGGTATTCAGCTCGTTGATACGGTCAAAGAGTGAGCCGGAAAAACCGTCGTCCTCCACGACAATGCCGCTTCTGTTGCCCTGCACCAGTCTCTTGAACTTGGGAGTGTCCCCGATGTTTATGACTCCGAAGTAGTTTTCTGCACCGCCAACTTTGAGGCCCAACTCGCCATCGGCGCCGCGAATGTCGCACACGTGCAGCGTACCGCCGGACGGAGCATGCAACACTCTTTCCAGTATGTCAGCGTGAACAGCTGAAGCGACCATACCAAGTCGGCGCAGGTAGCTGAACTTGTCGGCGAAAATGTCGTGTCCCAGCTCATCAAGCAGCCTTGACTGGCCCTTTAGCAATTGACCGATGGCTTGCGTCGCCCAGGACGCGTTAGACATAAATCGGTGCAGAAAGTTTATGATCGTTAGGACGTCGCTTTGAGGTTGACCTCCTATGTTACTAACGGCGTTTACTCGGCTGCCAACGAACACCCACAACGGTCTATCCAAGTTATAGGGCCGCAAGTCATCGGCATGCTCGGTAAATGCCAAATGCTGCTCGTAAAAGGTCAACATGTTAGCCAGTAGAAGTAGATCGGTCTGTCCCTCCGTCGTTTCTTCCCGCAAGTTGACAATGCTGAAATCCTTGCCATAGCCATCGCCGTAGAAGTGGCGATATGAATAGTCGAATGCAATGGCTTTGCCATATTCCGAGGTCAAGTCGTCGTTCTGTGCGGCGGTCAAAGCCTGCCCAAACGTCGCGCTGTACTCGAATGTGAAGCCAGTTTCACCTAGGGCATCGCGTACAGTGCGCCAACTCCTCGCTTCACGGCTTGTTCCCTTGTGTCCTTCATCCACGAAAATCAAGTTGTTCCCCTCAAACGCATCGACCGGAATACTCTCTCCCTCCCCTGATTTCTCCATCTTCAACTTGCTAATCTCTGTAACTTTCACCACGCCCGGCGCGTTAAGAAACAGTCCGCTTTCATTCAAGCTGAACCGCTCTGCGAAAATACCAGACACTTGCATTTCGTCCAGGTGTTGCTGGCTCAAACTCTCGTAGGGTGTAATTAGTAGGATATTGTCCAGAGACTTGCGGTTGTAGTGCATGAACTGCCGGTAGTTCAGGTGCATCAGGAGCGTCTTACCACTGCCGGTCGCCATCCAGAAGGCTAGCTTGTTGATGTCTGAATCGACAAATCGCTCAACCTGTTCGTCGGGATAGCGATTTGAGTTAAGGCTGTCGACAAACGAATTGATTGAATCCAAAAGCGCGACGGGAGAGCTATGGCGACGGTCCAAGAAGATTTCGGTGCATAGTGCGGCAAGGTACTGGAAGTAGCGCAGCGTTATGGGTTGGGAGCGTCCAGCGTTCATCGAAGCCAAGTGTTCACGGATGTTGTCGTCGTAACGTTGCAGATCATCGCTGGTAATCTCATTCAATCGGCCAGCGCGTGACAACAGCCGGGTACAGATGTAGCTGCGGCCCTCGGCGTCGAAGCCTTCATCGGATTCCTTAATGTCAGTAAGCAACTTTTCCGTGCTGCCATAGGCCAATCGGGATTGCAACCAGGAGAGTAATGACAGTCGCTGCTCGAGATTGGCGCCGCTACGGCGTGGCATCGTAGAAGGTATTATTCGTGGCATCACAAGGTCTCAACTGCCTCTTCGTTCAAGAAGTTTCTCCAGCGAACATCCGGCTATGGAATATTGGCTCCACTGCTTTCGTATTCGGGATGCAAGATGCTCCATTGATATAGACAGTATCCGCGCCTGCGGCGAGCTTACTGTCAGAAACGAACCGCCTGTCACAATCGTATTCGCCCACATCCCATCCCTCGGTTTCGCGCCAGATGACCGCCACCTCACTGCCTGGCGATTCACATGTTTCGCCACGATAGACTAGGTAGCGTCGACCATCGTCGTAATACACGCGCCGCGTGCGAACGTTCAGTCCCAACAGGTAGTTGAAAGTCTCGGCAATGTCGGCATTGCTCTCCTGGGTGCAGCCGTTTGCGTGGGCACGCAGCCGATAATCAAAAGGACGGGTCAACTCCTCCGCATTCAGCAGTGTGCGACTGCGCTTCGTCTCCCACTTCAGCATGTACTTGAGGAGGTAGCCGTCTATTCTGTCTTCCAAGTTGAACTGTCCAACGGCGTCATCAAAATCAATACCGTCAAGCGTGTCTTCGTAAGATTCTAAGCGCATGTACTTAACGATGCGCGGCGACCGAGCGGCCTCTTCCGTAGTGGCCTCTCGCTGGGGTTTACCATCTCTCCATTCCGGCGTGAACGTGACCTTCTTGATACGCGGCAGTAGAACTGTGTCAAAATACTGCCCCATCTCGACAAGGATAAATTTGCGTTGACCACCATCTTCGCGGTTCAGATCTATTACAGCGTGCCCGGTGGTGCCTGAACCAGCGAAGTAGTCGAGACAATATTCATCTCGATTCATTTTTGTCGCGTATATGGCGTCCTCGACCGTATGCACAGACTTAGGAAAGGGAAACGCGTTCCGCTCCCCAATTATGTCGCCCAGTAGATTAGCGCCAAAAGTTCCAGCGTTGTAACGGGAGTGGATCCAGTTACTGAAAAGGGCTGGCGTTTTGTCCTCGGCAGAAATCAGTTGGTATATCACTCCATTATTGCTGCAGACTAGTTTCTCGTCTTCGAGCAAAGATAAGCACGATCTATAAGCGCGGCGCCAGACTCTTTCCTCATTGTCAGCTCCAAGAGGATACACTCTGATATATCCTTCAGCGGTGTTGCTTCTTGGGTAGTTTTCTGTATCAACGCTAGGTGGTGGTTCTATACCCATAACCGTATTGGTGCCCGGGTCAACTAAGATTGCGTAGAAGCTATTGGGGCGAGCATAGCGGAAATTGCTCTCTGGTGTGCCACTGCGCTTGAAGGGACGTCGCTCAATATCTTTTTTATCCATTCGGCCAGTTAACCTGCGACCTGACGTCCTACTTACGCATGTGAGCATGTATTCGTGCGTACTCGACAGTGTACTCGCCTTCCCACCCTGAGGGTGGTGGTTAATCACAATCATCTCACGGCGCAGTGATGGAAAATGTCTGTCAACTAATTCACAGAGATCGACCATCTGAAAGTCATCAATAGCTATGAACACTGTAGGGTCGTCAGAGAGCATCTCCACTGCTAAAGAAAGGCGACTCTCCATCAGGGAAAGCCAAGAGGAGCGCAAATATCCGTTTTTATATAGAATTTCTGAGTCCCCCGTGTTGTACGGCGGGTCAATGTAAAGGCACTGAATTCTCCTGCTCAGAGAGCTTTGTATCAAATTGAGCGCCTGCCAGTTTTCGCCGTGAATCAGCAAGCCATCAGTCAGGCCGTCCAGGTCTTCAAATGATGCGAGCAGGCGGTCGTTAAATGGAACGTCGAAGTGCTCGGTATCCAGAACTAGAGTTGGGTTAGCTTGCAGAAATTCAGGACTGCGGTCCGTATCGTCAATTCCGAACAATTCTTGCCATTCGGCCCACTGGGCTTCGCTGCCTTTGATGTCCTCATAGAATTCAGAGTTGATGCTACCGAGGGTGATACAGTACTGGGTTTTGGTGATAAACTTGCGCTTCTCCCAGAGCATTTTCTGGAAATTTTCAATCTGAGCAAGGAATTCGATGATCTGAGTGCCAACGGATTTTATAAACCGAATCAATTGTAACCAGCTTTCGGCCATTCGCTCGCCAGCGGCCGTTACCTCGTCTAAATTCAGCACCTCGTTCTTCAAATAGAAATCCAGTTCGCGAGAGAGAAAGCCAAAAAGATCCTTGTGCACGAAAAAGTCCGAATCGTTTCGCCGTGTATACTGCCGGAGGTGGTGCACCAAGTCGGAGACCGGTTCGTCTCTGTTGATGCGGCGACTCACGCTGGTCAAGGCAGCTAACGCCTCAGTGGCCGTTCTCAAGTGTTGTGGAAATCTGTCAGAGGAAACAGCGATAATATTGTCCTGTTGGCTTCGGTTGCCGTAATCGCTAATTTCACTGGCAGTCAATCGTCGATACTCGAATGGAACAGTGATCGTTCGCGCACTGGCATCCCACTGAGTTTCCTCGACACATGGGAGGAAGAATCGCCTGTCGCCTCTGATATTGTTCTGCTCTACGTCGGCAGCTATTAGACGGAAGTGAACCGAGACGCCATTGGATGCAGTCCAGTCGTAGTTGTGAAAGTGTTCCGCAGTCTTAACATAGTACTGGTCGCTGTTTGCCCAGTACAGATATACTTCTTCGCCATTGTAAGGGATGGCATAGCGCTGGTTGCGTGAGTAGCGCCGCTTCGAGACGAAGTCGCCCTCTTGGTAGTAGCGACTGAAGAAGGTGCATAAATGGTTATAGATTGAGGCTTCAACAGCCGCACTGCTACGTCCTCCGTTGGCGTCAGATTGGGCCGCTAGGTATTTCTGAGCGACAGGTGTACTTTCAAATGCGGGCGATAACTCACCACTAGCGTTGATCGCGTCAGCGCCCAGTTGCGCTATGACGTCACTGCGGGCATCTTCCAAAGTGTCAGCGGCCTGAGACTGCTGTCTGAAAAAACCGCTATTCAACTCTTCGGAGATAGAACCGATTAGGTCTTCGGTAATGAATTTCTCAATGGCATCACGCTTGTGGTTCATGATGCGGTATATGCCGAAATCCAGGTCAGTGCGATCGAACTGGAATAGTTCACGCAGCAATGCTTGGAATTTCAAAAGATGGGTTTCTGAGATGGTGGCTTCGCTCGTCATAATACCACTCCTGTTACACGGTGTTGTTCATCATGACCGCGGACAACTTGGCAGAGTGTTTGTTCTACGACAATTTATCAATATCCTGCCAGATGCTGCAATGTAAGACTGACTATCCTTCGTGTCCTTTGAAAGAGTTCAGAGTTTCACGGACTGTTGGCTCGTTTCGCTATTCAGCGAAACCTCTGTTGCTTGCTAAGCGCGACTCGCACTACAAAGTGACGAGAAATCGCAGCGGCGACACTTTTGGGCAGAGGGTTCTGGTGGCAAATCCATCGATCGTAAGGCAGTTGCTGCTTCTTGAGTCCTCATTCGCACATCAGAGATAAACTCATGGTCCACCACTCTTCTACTCTGGTTCTGTTCGTTAAGCTCATATATCTCGACAAAATCAGCATCACGGCCGGTGAGTTCCTTGTACCCTAGCGCGTATGTGTGTAACTGCAGCTCAGTCACTTCTTCCTGTTGGCTACGCTCGTTGGATTTAAGGTCCACTATCGTCGTCTCGTCCGTATCCGTGCGACGTACCAAATCTATTCGACCCTTGATGCTCACACCGTCATCCAGCTGCACCTCAACCGGCTGCTCTGAGAATTCGATATATTGGAACTGGTCTGAATTGTCGCGAATGTAATTGCCAATGTCTCTGTGAGCGGCCTGTTCCAGCCTGGCACGTATTTCGCCGTAAGCGTACGGTGTCCGCAGGTGTCGGTTGACTAGTGCCGGTACATCGGCTTCACTCATAGGCTTACCCTCCATCGCTCTATAGTGGACTTCCGCAAGAGCGTCATGCAATGACTTGCCGTATCCAAGAGGTTCGGCGAGTGGCCCGTTGAATCCGTAAAGCACACGCAATTTGAACTGGTATCCACACTCAAACAGGTATTTCAAGTCAGTGAACGAGAATTGGACGTTTGATACGGACGCTTTTGCCTCAGGAGTAGTTCTCTTTCTACTGGTGTAGTCCGGTTTGCGTCTTCTGACCCATTTCGAGGCGAGAACTTCGTCCCAAAAGGCCGACTTCCTGACATACCAGTTGTTCTTTCCTTCAATGGGCGCCCAAGTCATATGCAGGAACTTTTTGCTCCTTGTCATCGCCACGTAGAACAGCCGACGCTCGTCTTCCACGGAACCATTGTACCGATCAGCATTCTCGATTGCGTCGTTTGGGATCAATGTCCAAACGCCACTCGACCTTGAGATTGCGGGAAACCGATTGCTCAGCAGCGCTGGCAGGAACACTACAGGCCACTCGCGACCTTTAGCCTGGTGAACAGTCACAACCTGTACGGCATCTGGTGTAACGTAGTTGTTGTCTTCCGCACCCTCACTGTAAGCGTCTTCGGCCTGATAGTGCAGGAAGGTTACGAATCCTTGGTACATCTCCATCGGCTTCGAGGCGAAGTGGATTGACTCCCAGTCCGTTATCGCCTCACTGAATCGACCAAGATTGAACATTACCGTCTGTCCAAGACTGCTGGGAATTATCTTCTCTTCACGCAGTTCTGCCAATTCAAGAAACCTTAGAAACACTCTCTGAATGCTTGGAGGGTTTTCGCCGGCGGAGTGGAGAGTGTCGTGAACGCCTTTGACGTAGTTCAATGCACGTTTCAATTTGCGCCTATCCAGTCCAAGTCGCGGTAAGTTCCACGATTCCATCAGAGTTTCTTCAGAAGGAGGCGCAATGTCTTTGACTGTTTCATCGCCGATAAAGTGAAAAAGGTCTCGGGCAGCTCGGGCCTCGTCTGTCTCAAAGAGATTAGAGAGACCACTCACAACAAATGGTATATCCGCTTTCTTGAGCGCATCAGCAATTACTGTGCCATTGTTCTTCACGCTGCGCAGCAGTATAGCCATATCTGAGTATGATAGACCGCGCTCGCCATCATTGTCTTCAAATGCGACACCATGTAATGATTTGATGGTTTCGGCGACGTATTCAGCCTCTTCCTCCGGTGAATCAAAGGCCAGAGCAACTATGTCCCCAGGCTCATACAACTGAGATTGTGCAAACTTCATGGCTTTCGGTAATCGTGGGCTAACCTTGTCTACGAAGTCGCGGGCCGTTTCGATGACTCCTTCGCTGGAGCGGAAGTTCTCCTCGAGTTTAATCTGCGTCACCTCGGAATAGCGTCCTTCGAATTTGAGAATGTTCTCTACAGAACTACCCCGCCATTGGTAAATGGTCTGGTCGTCGTCCCCCACGACGCATACGCCAGCGCCCAGTTCGTACAACAGGCGCACCAGCCTTTCTTGAATGGGGTTCACGTCCTGATACTCATCGACGACAACGTATTTCAATCGCCGAGAAATCCTGCTTCGGAGCTCCTCATTGCTAGTCAGTTCCTCGACGGCTAGTTCCAACATTGAGGAGAAATCGAAGTAGGAATCTTCCGCCAATTGAGCGCGATACCTTTCCAGACCAGCGGCCACTGAGCAGTCTGTCAACTTCCGTGAGTCCACGTCATCTTCACGCAGCACATTTAGTGCCGAAATGTATAGGTTTGTGTTTATCCACCGACGCAGGCGACCTCCTTTGAGCCGCGTGGACGTTGTGAACCCCGTCTTAGCGCTCTTGCGGTTTACATACAACGATTGCCGAACAGGTTCCAATACTTCGTATTTGAGGTACTCAGGCACGTCGTTCTGCAACAGGTCCTGGCAGAAGCCGTGGATAGTGCCCACATACATTTCAGCCATGCCAGTTATGTCATCTCCGGCTGCCTCTCGTGTCCGACGTACTATTCGCTCCTTCAATTCCGTTGCGGCCTTGTTGGTGAAAGTGAACGCAACTATATTTCGGGGTTCCAACCTTTCCTTCCCGGGTTTGGTTAGCAAGTGCGCTACGCGCTGCGCCACAACCTCCGTTTTGCCCGAACCTGCACACGCAATAAGTTGCAGATTGCGCCCACTGTACTTGACCGCCTGCTTTTGAGATTTAGTCAGATTCATTGATGTGTGTCCCTTCACCTGATTGACGGTATTCTACACCGATCCTTGGACATGATGTGAAAAAGCGGGGCGATACTACACGACGAGGACACTTGCGGTAGGATAAAACTGGCAGTCAGCTTGGGCTTCCCAAAATAATCCGCGGGCCTATTCCCTTTGCCAACGGACCGGCTTTGAACGAGAATATGTCCAAGCGAGCGTTAATATTTGCGCTTTACGGTCCTCATAAAGACAGAAACGACCTAATCAGCGCCCGAATAGACCGAGCGGCCATCGCGTCGGCTTCCTGACTGGAACCTTCAGAAACTCCTCGAGCTCGCCGTGATCCAGCACTATCTGGTCGGACACGCTTGCCGCGTCGTCTATCACCCAATTCGGTATATCTTCGCGTAGGTCCCGCAGCGAGCGAGTATCGATTCCTATCAATACATGGCTGCCGGAGAGCGTCCACTGTCCTGTAGGCGGATGACGTTCCTTCGTATACCTGTCCGCGCTCAGCAGTCCCGTAAGCACCTTCTCCGAGCGCTCATACGCCCTACTCTGTACCCCGCTCAGCGTCACGGGTTCTAGCCAGACCGGCGCCGATTCTCCTTCGGGCAGGCTGCGTTCAAACAGCCGGCACAGCAGGTTCGACGAAATCTGAAGCACATCCACACTTCTGTAAGACTCCTCCGGCATTGTCTCCAGTATGGTGGACATGTCCTTCAGGTACTGCCGGTAGAACGATGTAGTCAGCGTGTCCTGAATCCTCGACACCGACGCCTGCAGCCTCTCCCGCGCAGCAGGCCTGTTGCCTGGTAGCGACGTCTGTGTGTATATCATCATGCTGCGCTTGATTATCTCGGCCTTGAACCGCCTTGTGTCCATGTTCATAAGCAGCGCGATGCACGGGTACTCGTCTCCGTGCGAGATCTCGCCGTCCTTCACCACTTCGTCGGCGTACTGCCGGAATCGGTTGTTGGACACATCGTCGAACACCACTGGATGACGCCTGAACTCCTGCCTCAGCCCCCTGACCCGTGAGGGCGTGAACAGGTTGTTCGGCACAAAGCCCTTCTTGCCGTAGCCGAACATCGAGATCATCAGCGTATTCGTCAGGCTGCTCTTGCCGCAGTCGCTCCGCCCATAGAGGATGGCGAACATCGGCTGCTGGAACTCCAGCCCCTGCCGTATGTTGGCGTTCCGGAGGTCACACATGAATGGCGCAAAGTAAAGCCAAGACATGAATCCGAAGTAATCCCGTTGCAGTCTCTCAACATCGCCAACGAAGTCATCGCGGTAGTTGTTGAAGAACTCCAGCAGCAGTTGCGCGTCCCGCTCGACATCCTCGGATTTCACTTCCAAATCCAGTTCCTTGCCTTGCAACATAAAAGCGCCGCGCCTGTTGTACGAGAGCCACGGCAGTGTGCCACTCTCGTCTTGCTCTTCGGGGCGCGCTATCGGCATGCGCCGAGCCTTCCGGACAACAGCCGGCGTTAGGGTGACATTCGGCGAGCCGT
Organism: Dehalococcoidia bacterium; assembly: GCA_965221045.1. Lineage (GTDB taxonomy): Bacteria > Chloroflexota > Dehalococcoidia > Lucifugimonadales > JADFKI01 > Bin90. The sequence goes on along the minus strand of OZ244863.1, from coordinate 1,510,811 downwards.
TTCTGCCACGTTCCAGATCTGGCATAGCCGCACGCCGCACATTGGGCACGTTGTTGACATTCACGAGGATCTTGGCTGAGCCGTACTCCGCTTCCTGCTCGGTCTCAGGCGGCACATACATCGTCACATCGCGCCCTGTCAGCTCGACCTCCCTGAATATGGGAGCTTCATCAATAGGCATAACGCCTGCAACCTGCGGCTTGTCCCTTATTGGTATGCTGCTGACTGCGGTCTCAAGCACATCCTCGTACTGGCCGCAGTAATGCTCCCACGCCCTGTCGTCATTGTCATAGACCACCAGCGTCTCCGCCTGCCGACCGGAGAACGCGGTCTCGGACAGGTTGGCGGAGCCGACGACGACCCTCCGCAGCCCGTCACGCTCAAGCAGGTATATCTTGGCGTGGGCGATGGCGTCCTTGACCACGAAGAAGCGCGCCCTGCCGTCAGCCACCCGGTCGTGCAGATTCTCCCGTCTGTCAGGGCTCACGCCCGCGATGGCGACGAACCCCCTGCTGAGCCGCTCGTCTATCTGCTGCTGGAAGTGGATTATCTGACGCGGCTCCCGTCCCAGTATGCCGCCGTGGCCGAATATGCACTCGAAGCATTGGTAGTCGTAGTCGCGCAGCAGGCCCATAATCATTGGGATGCTGGCGCTGTAAGTGAGTGCCCTCATCGTATCGAAGCCACCAAAGAGGCTGTCGCGGTCGAACAGGCCGGTGTCTTCGGCGCGGGCGTACAGCACGCTCAGAACGTCGCTCTTGGTCTTGGAGTCGGGATCGTCGAGCAGCAGGCTGCGCTGCGCCATCGAGCCGTTGGTTCGGTTCATCATCGGAAATGTCCTAAGGTACGATTTTGGTGGATTTTATCATGTGGAGTCCGACAAGGTTTGCCAAGCACTTGAAAGTCGGAAGGTTTAGGCTTGAAGCTACCGTCCATTCACAGTCACCACTGCCCGAACCTCGGAATCCTTGTCTCACCTCGCTAATTGTCTGAGCTTCTGTATCTTGACACACGAAGGCGCATAAGCGAATATCCTCACCACTTACGCAATCCTGAGAATCACACACTGCAATGCCCTCCGTAGCTGCCGTAGTCGCCACATACAACCGGCCCGGTCTTCTCGCCAGAAGGGCGCTCGCATCCATCGCCGAGCAGACCCGCTTGCCCGACATACTGATAGTGGTGGATGACTCCGATGCCGACATCCGCCCGGCGAACAGAGCAGTAGTCGACGGATTCGCGCGCGCAGACGTTCAGGTCATTTACTTCGAGAACGGGCGAACTCCGGGCGCGAGCGGCGCTTGGAACACCGCCCTTTACGAACTCTGGCGTATCTCTCCATCCTCCTTCGTCGCAGTCCTAGACGATGACGACATGTGGGAAACCGATTACCTGGAGCGCTGCGAAAAAGAGGCGATAGGACGAAATCTGGACATGGTAGCCGCAGGCATCGTGTTCAACCGCTCTGGGGAACAGGACTCCTTACTGCTGAGAAGCCCCGAGAGTCTTGACGTGGACGACCTGCTGGTTCGCAATCCTCACATTCAGGGTTCCAACCTGTTCGTGAGGCTGCACAAACTGTTTGAAGCCGGCGGCTTCGACGAAGGACTCTGCAGCACGACGGACCGGGACATCTGCATAAGGCTCGCCGACCTGGGCACGGTCAGGTACGGCAGGATCGAGGATTGTCTCGTGCAGCACTTCGCGGAAAGCGACCGTCCGCGGCTGTCCACACCCGGCAGCGACGCGAAGTGCGCCGGATTGAGAGGCTTCTTTCGCAAGTATCGGGCGCGGATGACCGCCGAGCAGAAAGAGGCGTTCATTGCCAGGAGCCTGGAGGTGTTCGGCTGCGACCCGACCGCAGTCGAGACCACTGAGACACCTACCACGCCTTCACCCCAGCCCGCGACTGCGGTCGGTCCCCTGAACCTGGTTGTAGGCGCCATTACTTCCTCCGATGTCCGTAGGGTCGCTTCGCTTATGAATTCCCTCCTTGAGAAGACGAACGGCAGGGATGACGTTACCCTGAAAGTGGTCCTGCTGGAGAACGGTCGCCAAGATTCCGCTTCGAGGACCGAACTGACCGGTGCGGTTAGCGGAGCGTCCGGGCAGGGACTTGACGTCAGCGTCATAACCCTGGAGAGGTAGGCGCGGGAGGTGGATGACGGCGTGTTCGACGCGACACCCGTGCAGACCTCAGGGCGAAAGAGCATTGCCCTGAGCCGCACGATGCTCCAGCACTACCTTGTTCGGACTGGCAAAGCCGCTTCCGGGCGCAGTCGCCTGGGTGCTGGACGATGACGTGGTTCTCGAAGGGCTCAGCAGCGGACCCGACGGCGCCACTCGCGTCGAGCAGGTGGACTACATTTCGGGGATCAAAAGACTGAAGCAGACGGGGAACGGCGTTGTGCTCGGCGAGGTCGTGGGGGACCCGCCGTTGCCGGTTCTGAGCTGCGTGCGCACGCAGCTTGTCGATCTGTACCACAACCTGCTGCAAATGGCGTCTCTGAACCCGGACGATCCCTATCCCGACCGTTTGAAGGAAAACAGGCAGCAGCGACTCAGAGCACCCGACTACTACTATGACCTGTCAGACGCGCACACCGATCACCTGGAGGCACCCTTCTGGTATGAGCCCAGTGATAGCGGCACGAGCGTGAGATCAGCTCTACTAGAGATGGTGAACCGGCTGCCCGACATTCTGCGCGGCGGACAGGTCTTCAGGCCGCTGGTGTCCATCAATCCTCATGATCCGGTCTTCGCAGTCCGGCCATCCCTAAGCCGCGGACCCAACACCCTGGTATTCGACCTGCAGGCGCTGCGCGACTTTCCGAATGTTGTCCCGACGATAGAAGGCTCGGACACCCGGCGGAGCGATATGGTGTGGAGCCTGCTGAACCGCTTCGTCGCGGGCCGCGGCGTGGTACAGGCACGCTTGCCAGTGCGACACAGGAGAGAAGCGGACGTTGAGACAGACAAGCACATCGACACGCTCATCAACGACGTTGGCGGCCACGCGCTGTTCTCATCGCTGCACGAACTGCTTATGCGCAAGTCCCAGGAACGGGAATCACAAGGGCTGATTGTACACAGCCCAGAACTCCTGGACTTGGGGGAAGCTGAGATAGAGGAGACCGTAGCGCGCTACACGGATTGCCTGCAAGATCGGACACACACTTTCGAGATGAACTTCGTGAGGGTGAAGGGACTGCTCTCCGCGCTTCTGCGCTTCTACGACCAGGGCGATACCGCGCGATTGCGGCCCTGGTGGCTCGACCCATCCGAGGATTCCGAAGTCGCGCACCGGCTCAGGATGTTCGCAGAGAGCGTGGAATCCATTTACACGCAGGAGAATCTCGACGATATCAAGCGGCGTTTGTTCCAAGGCGAGATTGAATCGGTCGGTGACTTCTTCCGTAAGCTGAGCGATGCGGTCGCTCGGTACCGTCTCCATACGCCACTGCCCACGAACGAGCTTCGGCTGGCGGCAGACTCATTCGTGAAGTCCGAGTTCAGGACGGGAGACCTCAGATGCCTGGGAATCGGGGAAGAGGCTGTCGTTCTGACCGATGGGCGGATAGTGTACAAGTACTTCCACTACTGGCAGCACAGGGCCAACGAAGACCGACTTGCCTTCCTGCAGTCTCTTGCCAGCGGGCTGGCAGGATTCAATAGCCTTCCCGACATCAAGGAGGTGCGCCTGATCGGAGATCGTCTAGTAATCACATATCCATACGAGTCCGGCCGACGATACGAGGGCGGGCGCCTCGATGAACTGTTGACGCTCCTGCGCGAGTGCAGAGAAGCCGGAATTGCCTGTCGAAACATTCATCCCGACAACCTGATCGTCACTCAGTCTGGGCTGAAGCTAATCGACTTTGGTCTGGACATTGTTCTGCACACGGACGACGACTTCGAGCAGATGTGCCGGCGCGCGTACCTCACATACCGCTTTCACTATCGTTCGGACCTCAAGCGGCTCATGACAAGGTCACTGACCGACCCCGCGATGCCCGAGTTGACGGGATTTGATCTGTTCCTTAGAGCGCTTCACCCCCGCGGCTTGGATTAGCTTTTCTACCGTCCAATGGCGCAGCTGATCGGCAGCCAAGGAACAGGCTCAGTATTGGACTACGGCTGCGGCGACGGCAAGCTTGCGGAATTGCTTGCCGAAGAGCGCATCGCCGTCAACGCATACTACCCCGATGCCGCGGCCATCAGGACGTGCAGCAAGCGTGAGGGCCCGGTCGAGTACGGCGGAAAGGAGCTGCTCGACAGGCTGCTTGCCGACGCCGTCAGGTTCGACAAGGTGGCCTGCAGCCGCGTGCTATGCACCACTCCTGGCGAAACGGAATTGGACGCCGTACTGCGCAACATCCGCCGGCTTGTAACCGACAGCGGCGAGGCGCTGGTGACGGTATGCAATCCCCTGCATCTGCATACCCAGTGCACGGAGCTGGGCAGGAAGCATATTCCTGAAGGGAAGAACTACGAGGACACGTTCGTCTACACCAAGCCGGTCTCTCCGAGCGGCAATCTCATGGACGAAGTGCATCATCGGAGTCTTTCCACTTACCGACAGGCCTTTTCCGGAGCGGGATTCAAGGTGAAAGGAAATCTGGAATTCGACGGCGCCGACACTGAAAATTTGTTGCCCGCCTCGGATCACGTCGTATTCAGGCTGGCTCCGATGCCCTCCAACACACCGCAAGTGTCGCCACTCATCAAGACCTGCCTGATGGAGTGGAGGATTATCGAGCGCCTGGTGCGCCACCAGGTCAGGCAGCTTGAAGAGCCGCTTGGTTTCTTTGAGAAGGTCGTGGTTGTCGATCCATCCGATGGACCCTTCTCCCGGCAGTACGACCGGCCCGACGCGGTTGCGCTCGCCAGGCAATGGAGCACCTGCTGGATGAGGGCGTCGTCGACAGGGTGATCTACGCTCCAAGCGACCCCGATGCCATCCGGAAGACATACGACAGGTGGTTCGGCACGTCTTCTGACGAGTCGCACTCGACGAATGGACAGCAGCTATTCGCGACCCTGTTTGGCTTCGAGGCATGCATGGGCGACTATGTCCTGCAGCTGGACAGCGATCTTCTCATGTCGAGACAAGACGGAAATCACGACTATCTGGCGGCTATGGTAGATGTTCTCCGGCACGATTCGAAAGTGCTCTTCGTGTCGATGGGCATCTGCGTCGAGGAACCCGTGCCCTACACTTCGGAAGGTGCGAACGGAGCCTGGCGCGTGGAGGTAAGGGGCTGTCTCTTCGACCGGCGTAGGCTGCTGGCAACGCTGCCGATAGCAAACAGACTTGACGGCCGGTTCGCCTTGCCCTGGCACCGGGCGTTCGACGACCTCATCTTATCCACGAAGTATCGCTCATACCGCGGTGGAAGGTCCGAGACCGGTTTTGTCCATGTGCCCAACGGGCGAAAGGCCGATGCCGAGGCGCTGCTGGATCTGGATATAGTGGAGTCGGTCGAGGGCGGGCACGTGCCCGCCGTGCAGCTCGGCCACGTGGAACTGCATGGCTCGGAGAGAGATTGGGCAGGGCCGAAGAGAAACGAACCCTTCGTATTTGTCATATGCGGGCGCAACGTGCAACCCGGGCGGTTCAGGCGCTGTGTCCAGTCGCTGATCGCGCAGGAAACCGGCGATTGGGGCGCCGTAGTAGTGGACGACGCTTCGACTAACGGCTTCACCGACTATGCAGATATGCTGTTCTCGCACTTTCCGGGCAGAGTAACGGTCGTGCGGAATCGCAGGAGACGAGGACTCCTGTTCAACACCTGGAACGCCATAACCAACTACTGCTCCAATCCAGAAAGCGTCACTATCACGCTGGATGCGGACGACGCCCTGCTCGGACCGCATGTCCTGGTCAGGGTGCGAGCCGAATACGCGGCCGGGGCGGACGTCACCGTGGGGTCGATGCTGCGCCTGGACAAGGAGGCACGGTACCCTGCCGACTTCGACAATCCTCGAAGTAGGGGCAGTAACGTCTGCCAGCATCTTCGCACCTTCAGGAAGTGCCTGTTCGACGCGATAGCCGTCGAGGACATGAAGCTGGACGGTGAATGGATAGACCTGGCCAACGACTGGGCGTTCATGGTGCCGATTATCGAGATGGCCTCAGATCCCAGGCACATTCCCGAACCGATGTACCTGTACCAGCCGGCCGATCCCAAGAACGCTGAAATCAGGCGACAGAGGGATCTGGTGATCGCGAAAATCCTGAAGATGGCGACGTATGACAGACTTAGCAAATGAGACGCCCAGTAATTTTGCCATAACTAGGGCGTGTTGACAATTGCATTAAACTTGGAGCATGTCAACATCTAAACTAACTCTGGACCAGTGGTCAAAGATTCGCGATTTCCTGAAAGAGGAGACCAACGTCTATGTCAAGTCTGAGCGGGACTGCAAACGATTCATAGAAGGGGTTCTGTGGATGAGCAGGTCAGGCGCTCCGTGGAGGATGCTTCCGGCAGAATACGGCAAGTGGTACAGCGTGTACAGGCGCTTTGCCAGATGGAGCGAGCAGGGTGTTTGGGAGAAGATGCATCTGTACTTCTCCAAAGAGCCGGATATGGAGCATCTTATAATAGACAGCACGACAGTGCGTGCGCATCCCTGTGCTGCGGGTGCCCCGCATAAAAAGGGGGACAGCAGTCGCAGGCTCTGGGAAGAAGCCGAGGCGGCTTCAGCACGAAGGTGCATGTGAGTGTTGACGCTCTGGGCAATCCATTGAGATTCACGCTCACTGGGGGTCAGGCACACGACATCACTCAGGCTGATGAACTGATAGACGGCATTGAGAGCGACTATGTGATAGCGGACCGCGGATATGACTCACAGCGATTGCGTGAGCGCATCGTTGAGATGGGAGCCACGCCTGTGATACCGCCTCGTTCCAACAGGACAGAGCCACTGCAATATGATGAGCATCTGTACGGAGAGCGTCACCTGGTTGAGTGTTACATAAATAAGATGAAGCATTATCGACATATTTTCAGCCGGTTCGACAAGTTAGCGAAGATGTACCTTGGTTTCCTACACTTTGTCGGCACCCTTATCTGGCTGAAATGAATTGTCAACACACCCTAATTCCTCTCTCTGCATTGAGACGTATTCTGTCTAACCAGGTCTTTACATCGCTTATCTTTTCTCTGGTCATCGCGGAGTGGTTAGCTTTTTGACGCTGCTTTTGCTTTTTTCGGCTTCTGTTTCGTTGTGCCATAAGGACTACCTCGTATCCCAGATACATTCTCAGTTCAAGTCGACTCGTGGCGGCGACATCCCCGAGCAACAACCCTGGTCGATCTGCCTTCACCTCGCTATAGGTCGTAGAGCTTTCAAATCGAGTTCGACTGCGCTAGATATCCTGTAGGATGCTCATCTCCATGGATATGAAGACGCTGGGATATAACAGACCACGATCCCGCATTGTTCCATGCAATTCAGTTTCCAAACTTATGGGCATTGCAGAGTCCGCCACGTCCTGTAACGCTCTGAGAACCCGCTGCCCGAGTTCATGGAAGTGTCTTAACTCAATCACGTTCATGTTCGGTGAAGGGCTAGCATCGGAAGAAGCAGGCACAAGTGGGCCCACGAAGATTGGAACAATCTCTGATATATCCTCATTGTCCATTACCCATTGAATGTGATTGTGCAGTTGTCCAACTTCACCTTTCCGATACAGTGAGGTGCTCTGCTTGCACGTCTTCACTTCCATACAGATGGCGGTCCCATCTTCTCCAATCCAGAGTACATCAGGACCGGTGCCAGACTCATTGTCCGGCCTTGTAGACGTAAGTCCGAGATACGCGCCTAAACACCGAAGTGCTTCTTCTGTCTGAGTTGATGAACCACTGCCAGCAAGTGCAGCCAAGTCGTGATTTATCGTTCTGGGGATTTGCACGCTGATGGAGTTTCCGTAACCAAGCTGCATCTGCCCCGCGGCACGGACGATCTGCTTTGGAGTGGGTGATGTCGGTTGCGAGGGCGAAATAGGAAGCGGAATGTTGGATTGGGCCCAGTGCGCTTTCCTGTAAAAATAGAATGAATCATTCCTGTTACCAGCCATTTCCAAGGCGAACCCCAGCCACAAACTCAGCCAAGCTCCCGTATATTGGCTAAATTCGAAGGCTTCATGAATAACGGAGTTCAAAGCTTCTGACGCACGCTGAAAGTCCCTGTTCCAGAATCTCTCGCCAAACCTTGCCTCTCCGAGTGCGATTCTGCACGCCTTATCCATATCGATAGTATCAGTTTCGGCGGGTAGCTCACGCATATTTCTCGTGTAAAAGTTCACCCATTCGGCATCACGAGACAAACAGGCATTGGAAAATTGAATGAGTCTGGCAGTATCCTGTGCGCGCCTCGAAATGCCCTCGCCGATCTCGATCTGTCTTTGAAGAAACTTTGGCAGTAAGCTTCGGTTTCGAGGCACAAGTAGCCAATCAACTAGGCTTTTCCCCGTAAGCAGGATTACTCCGTGGTCACTCATGCCTCTCGAGATGCGTCCAAAGCTCTGCACGATCCGAGATGCGAGCAAACTGCGCAGACTATTTTGCATGTTCAGTCGCTCCCCTTGGAGGCGCTCCAGGGGTCCTGTACCCGTCGGAAGTTCGTCTAACACCAACATGCGGCATGTGTCACCTGGAAGATCAATGCCGTCATATCGCGATGCGAGGGTTAACTTTTCCGGCGGGGCAGCAGTGCGGAAAGAGTCAACTGCTGCTGACACATGGCTTCCGCGAGGTGCAGGAGCTATGTCGTCCCATTCCTCACTTCTCAGAAAGCTGGGAACTAGTATCAGTGTCTTATGGTCCTCGATGACTTCCTTGGTTGCCGCCACGTCATCATCAATCGCCTCAAGCACGGATGGCATGAGTATCATTCTCTCGCATTCGCCAGCAGTAGTGGACGGCGCTATTATCTCTTCAGGCTTGCGCCCAAATGCCCTGATGAAGCCATCCGGCGCGGAGAGTGTTGCCGACAGATAGATGCGCCTAACGTCGTTCCTGAAGTAAGGGAGCACGGAAACCGGCACAACCGGAGGCGTAAGCGTAATCTGACTATTGGAAATCAGGAGGCAGCACAGATCTTCATGGTCTCGAATATGTTCCCAAGAAAACATTGTATTGAGATAATTGCCTGGACGAGCATTCAGGATCAAACGCCGCAACTCATGGGCATTGCGTCTCACTTCGAAGGGTGGCACCAAGAACTGACGTGTCGAATTCGCAGCAGACATTTCGGCGTAACTCGTCGCCAGTCCGACCGAATTATGATAAGACTCAAACAGGTTCAATATCCCTTCATAGGCTTCACTCATTTCAGACCGAGATATATGCAGCGAAAATTGGTCCCGCAAGACATGCTCAGCGGTATGAGCATCATCAAAGATGACAGCAGCTATATCGTCGGACCCGAACCGAGTCATCCCGTTAAATAGTGCCTGGTACGTCGTAATACATGGCCCCTCGGCACTCTGATATAGGCCGTCAGGAGAAAATGCTCGGTTATGATAGGTCGCTACCGAAAGCCCATAGCCTCGCGCCTTTTCAGCGGTCTGCTCGACGAGCTGAATCGAGCTGCAAGCGTAAACAACCTGACGACGAGTCTCGTTCACCAAAGATTGGGCGATGAGTAGGCCCACAAGAGTCTTTCCGGCGCCAGTATTCAAAACGATTGCTAGGTCTTTCAGGTTTCTGTGTTGGTGCCAGTCCCGGAGAGCGTCCCCTTGAGCTAGCCAGAGGTCATTTATACTGCCGTCGGTTACTGCCGCTCTCTGAAATATCTCAATGGGCTCGACCGGTTTAGCTTGATGACTTGGTAGTTGGATGTCGTCAAAATTAAAGACCACTACGAAAAACTCCTTGTGAAGCATATTCACCGCGGATGGATACACAATTCGTACATTATCCTCGTTGCTGATCGCACCAGTCAAAGGTTTGCGGTCAGGGACGAACATCAGAGATATGTCGTTGTCGTTCTGCACGCTACCGGCAAGAGGATCTCTGCCGGCATATCATAGCTCCGTAAATTTGCTCAAATGCAACGGCGGTCTGGGTATCAGGCCAGCCTCATTTCGGGAGTGTATCTGTCCGATTTGTCCCTTCGAACGCAACTAAGGGCTTGGATGGCGCATCGTTCGGAGCGATGCGGTATCAGGATGCCTTTGGGCCGAAATAAGGCCCTCTTGGCAGTTTGTGGTATGACCTCTCAAGTGGGCGTCGAAACGGAACTTGGCTCGTTGATTGCCCCTAAATATAATTGTCGTTGACCGGACGGTGTTGTTCGGCCGATTCCACAATGTTAAATTGGAGAATATGTGAATACCACACAGGTTTGAAAGACTCACCATGTCCAAAGATAAACGCATGCCGACCACTCAAGAAACTGGAGGAACTGGGACGACGTATGAGCATTACGTGGGAGCTACCTTCCTCGCACGTCTCTTGATTGGCGGAATCTGTCCGATCTTTACGAGTAGCCAGCTGCGTGTCGAGAAGGTCTGCTTCCAGACGCGTCATTTGGGATGGGAGACAGACGACCTTCTCATTATCTGTTCATCCAAGGGACAGGAGTTAAAGAAGCTCGCCATTCAATCAAAGCGTAACTTCGTGCTGCAGTCCAGCGATGATGACTGCAAGAAGACATTCCATGGCTTCTGGAAGGACTTCACCAACGAAGACATTTTCGATCCCGACAATGACGCCTTGGCCCTCGCGACTCTTCCTTCATCTCTGCGCCTGAGCACGGGCCTAAGAGATCTATTCAACTATGCACGAAACTCCTGCGACGAGAATGATTTTGCTCATAGATTGTCGACTATGTCGAACAACGTTGTTCGCAGATATAACGAAGGGATTAGGTCAATTGTAGAGAGTGAAGTGTCGGGAGAAATTACAGACGCACAATTTTGGCGTTTTCTCAAGACACTGCATCTTCTTAACTTGGATTTACTCACGGACACCTCCTCGGAAGAGGCCAATGTAAAAACTATGTTGAACTCGGTACTGCGAGATCCAAATGACTTGGCTGCTCCAGATGACACTTGGTCTGAACTTGTTAATATCGCGGCGAATGCCGCTTCCGGTGGGAGGGTTCTTACACTGCCAGACCTGCCGCAGTACACGCGAGAAAAATACAGACTAGGGGATTATCTGGAATTAAATCGCAACTCGGAACGAATGTCTGAACTGACTCGGAAGTACGTATCGAGCAACCCTTCTTTGGATATTGGTGGAAGAGTGGTTCCTCGAAACGAGGTTGGTGAGATTCTCAACATATTCGATGACATCCAGCGTGGAAACTCCGTGCTGGTCTCGGGGAGGTCCGGGATTGGAAAGACTTCCGTGATATCCCAAACGCTATCAGAAGCAAAGGAGCGGAATTGGACAATCCTTGCTCTGAGGGCTGATAACTTACCTGCAGCATCCACACCAAACGATTTAGGGACTTCATTAAGTTTGACCAAGTCGCCGGTCGATGCTCTTGCGGACTTGTCTGGAGGAGAGGGATGCCTTTTGGTGATAGATCAAATGGACGCCCTGAGTTTAGCTTCAAGAAGAAATCCAGAGTACTTCGATTGCGTCAACGCAGTTCTTGAGCAGGCCAGCAGCTATCCCAACATGAGAGTCCTCCTGGCTTGCCGACAATTCGATATAGAAGATAACCTTAAGCTATGGGAGATTACCAAGGCTGCAAAGGTAGCGCAGGAAATCTCCGTAGAATCATTCGACGAGGAAACTGTAAGGTCCCTAGTTACCGATCTCGGCATTAGCCCTGACACACTCAGCGCACAGCAGATGAAACTACTGTCATTGCCGGTTCACCTCAAGATGCTGGAATTCGTTTCGTCAGTCAATAAGATGGATGCGATAAACCTTCAGAGCGAGACACAGCTTTATGAAAAGTTCTGGCGAGAGAAGAGAAGAGGAATGATCGACCGGTTAGAGGATGCCGGTAAGGATGGCTCCCAAATTGACTCCGCTCGGGACGCCGTCGTAGAGATTATGAATGAGCGCCAATCATTATTCGCGCCTACATCAATGCTTGAACAGTATGATGATTCGACATCATTGATGGTTTCCGAGAACGTACTGGTCAAAGACGGCCCAAGGGTGGCTTTTTTCCACGACAGTTTCTTTGACTATATGTTTGCACAATGGTTTACGTCCAAGAGTCTAGACTTGGCTGCTTATATTTTGGAACAGGACCAAAGCCTGTTTATGCGTTCTCAGGTAAACCGAGTGCTTATGCAACAGCGCTTCGAATCACATAATGACTTCTGTAGGAACGTTGAGGCCATCCTGACAAACGAAGATATACGTACTCATTTGAAGAGTAATGTGTTGGCGTTGCTTGGTTCAGTTAGCGCGCCCTCTGAACAAGAATGGAACATCATCGAGCCACTTCTCGAAACAGAACTCAGCGACAATGTTTTGCGGCTGATAATAAGCTCAGCTGGATGGTTTGACCTGCTGCTTTCGATTGGGGTCTTGGAAAGCTGGATGGCGGGTACAGATGATAAGTTACGCAGCGCCGCCGTCTATCTTCTGCAAAATATTCAGAAGGAGCGCCCGGAACAGGTCGCTGAAGTATTGACTCCGTATGTCGACCGGTCGGAATATTGGAACGACGCGATATTAAACGTCGTTAGTCTCTCCGACTTTTCCGCCTCTAGAGAGCATTTTGAATTCGTATGCGAGACGGTTCGTTCTGGGATCTTTGACGGAGTCCTGGTTCCAACTGCGAATAGCGTTGATGTTTGGTTTCACATTGAAACATTCGTCGATGATCAGCCTGCCTGGGCTTGCGAACTAATTGCCTGCTGTTTAGACAGGATGACTGAAATCCATAGCGACGGATATTCTACCGAACTGTTGCCAGGTATCGGTTATTCCCGAGGCCGCGATGTTGTGGTGCTTAATGTCGTCGCTAAGAAAGAGCCTCAAGAATTCACTGATGTGCTGCTGCCACGAATATTGACTTTGCTTCAGTCCAGCGTTGACAGCAATGGTAGACCGTCATTCGGTCGGCGGTTTTTGCACTATTGTAACTCCAGGGCCTACTATGATATCGACGATGCGCTGGTGTCTGCCTTGGACACAGCGATGAGCGTACTGGCTGAAAAACACCCAGATGCATTCTTGGCATATGCGGACCAACTATGCCCCCTGAATTATCCAGTGATTCAATGCGTGCTGATGAGAGGATATGCAGCGAATAGCGAACGATTCGCCGACGTGGCAGTAGGTTATATCCTTGAAGACACCTCTAGGCTCGCTGCTGGTGCGGGGAATCAGAAGTATTGGATAGCCAGACATGCGATCGAAGCTATATCGCTTCACTGCTCCGAAGGGAACTTTGAAAGACTGGAGAAAGCTGTTCTTGGATACTACCCGGACTATGAGCTAGAAGGGGAAGACAAAAGATATAAGGGCTGGGCCCAGGGCATACTGCTTGGCGGCCTGGATTCTAAGCGGATTTCGCCAAACGGGCTCAAGAGGCTCCAGGAACTGGAAGTAAAGTTCGGAGAGTTGATTTCGCAACAGCCGGAGGAACCAGTCGGTGGCTTTGTGGAATCACCCATATCGGAGGATTACGCCAGGCGAATGACGGATGAAGAGTGGTTAAATGCAATAGAACGCTACTCCTCAAATTCACCGAGCAATGACCCAAATGAGCTTCTTGTTGGGGGAGCACCTCAGCTATCAGGCATCCTCGTAAAACTAGTGAAGGAAGATCCTTCCAGATTCGCAAATCTTGTCTACCAAGTCCCCGATAATGCAAATCCGGTATATTTCGGGGCGATATTACGGGGAATTGCCGAGGCAGACTTGGGCATAGATGTTGTTGTAGACGTGTGCCTGCGATGCCATAGAATTCCGGGACGTCCGCTCGGAAGATATATAACACAGCCCCTTGCCAATGTTTCAGTTTCGCCACTGCCCAATGAAGCATTGGAATTGGTAGCATGGTATGCCACAGAAGATCCAGACCCAGAATCAGTTCAGTCGCCAACACCTCAATATCTGGACCATTTTGGAGTAAATTCAGTGAGAGGCACAGCAGCAGTTTCGGTGGCAAGGTTGATCTTCCAAGATCGAGAGTATTTTTCGTTTTTCGCTCCTTATCTCGAACGAATGGCTAATGATCCCGCAGTAGTAGTACGCACTCGTGTGGCAGAGGCTCTTGTTCCCGTGCTGAAGTATGATCCCGACTTAGCGGTGGAACTGTTCCTTGAACTCTGCGACGGGGAACAGAGCTTGTTGGCCACCGAATATGTCGGAATATTCTTCAAATGGGCAACGCCAACACACTTCATGCAGCTCGAACCGATTCTTTCCAAAATGTTGGAATCCCAAGACGAGGCCGTCGGCGAAGCCGGGGCTCGCTGGATATGCTATGCATCACTCTTAGTGCAGGAAGCTCAGATTCATGCCGCCCGTTGTATCTCAGGAACCAAGTCTCACAGACTCGGCGCAGCGGAGATATATGCTGCAAATCTGAAGTCTAACGAGCACAAGGCAGTGTGCGAGAAGAACCTAGCCAAATTATTCTCGGATCCAGAAGCAGAAGTAATACGGGTCGCGGCGCGATGCTTTTGGGATTTCAAGGGGCGTGCATTAGGGAATCATAAGGATCTGATAAAGGAATTCATAGCGAGTCCCGCCTTTGAATTCCAACACGATCCTCTCTTTTGGGCACTTGAAGAAAGTACAGCAACTATGAATGAAGTCATCCTGTTGGCGAGCGAGCGAGCGTTTGAACTAATGGGAAAGGCTACCGGCGATGTGCGGGGAGCCGCCGTGGGAACTTCGAGGAGCATTGCAAAATTGATTGTGCGAGTGCTAGACAATCCGAGTAACAATTCTGAAAAAGAACGCTGTCTAAATATAGTCGACGATATGGAACGCTATGGCTTGTATGGCATGGACGAGATTCGGCAGAGATACGATCGTTGACCATCTGAACTGATCGCGACCTTCATGGATTGAGTATGGTCCTTTAGATTGCCACGAGAGCGTCCGCGTCCTATTTACTAGCCTCCTAGTGGTTGACGCCCACTCGCTTCGAGAGCCCCCGCAGGGTTTCGTAGCCCCCAGCATGCACAGGAGACTCCAGCCCACATGCACGTAGGCGTCCACGACAAAGGCGATGGCGAGACGGATTATGGAAATACTGTTGCCCCTATCCACGAACTCCGCGTGATGCGCCACCACGACGTCGGCCTTTGCACGCAACGGGGAATAATTCTCAAGGCTGCGCCACAAACCGAGCTGCCGCAGTTGCTTGTGCAGTTGGTGGGTGTGTTCTCACACTGAAGGTTCTCGAGGGCGTCCGCCACTCACTCCGGCCTGCTCTTTGTGTCAAATCTACGAGGCATTAACGACTGGTCGTGTGTTCGGAGCGTCATATCCGGCACTTTCTAAATGCGGTATAAGTGGAATTATAACGCATTTAGATAGACCCAAAAACAGCACTGTTTCAAGTCATCTGTTCGTGGCGGATACGGGAAGCGAACCCTGTATAATTTTCTGTAAGCCCCAATCCACCGAACGGTTGGTGGGAAGAGTCCTGCTGTAAGGTGGAATAGGTGCTCCTGTGTATCTGAGATAATGGTTTGTAACAGCAATCCGACCTCAGAACAAGGAGCACTCAATAGATGCTACCACCTGAGCGCCCCGAGCGCATCCGCATATCCTTCGACGACCATCGCCTGGTGGCCAATGCCGGACTGGTCCTTCCGGCAACACTGGCCCAGCGCCTGGGTCTGCGTGAACTCGTTGACCGTCACCTTGACCTGGGAGATGCTCCTGGCCGAGCCAACGCCGGCGACAAGATGATGACCCTGGTGGCCTCTGCGCTGGCTGGCGGCGACTGCATAGACGACGCCGACGTGTTGCGTGCGGGCAGGACCTCCTCGGTACTGGGTTGTGTGGTCAAGGCTCCATCCACCCTGGGAACCTTCCTGCGCAGCTTTCGGTGGGGCCATGTGCGCCAGCTGGACCGGGTGAGCCGCGAACTGCTGAGGCGGGCCTGGACTGCCGGGGCCGGCCCCGGCGACGGGCCGTTGACTATCGACCTGGACTCCACGGTCTGCGAGACCTATGGACTGGACAAGGAGGGAGCCCGCCGCCACAACTACACCGGCCAGAGAGGCTATCATCCGCTGCTGGCCGTTGCCGCCGGAACCGGAGACGTGCTGATGGCCCGGTTGCGCCAGGGCCGGGCCAACACCGCCCGGGGCGCCGCACACTTCCTGCGTGAGACGCTGAGCCGGGTGCACTACGCAGGCGCCACAGGACAACTCACTGTACGGGCCGACAGCGGCTTCTATACCCACGCCATTGTCGCCGTCTGCCGCAAGATGGATGTCCGCTTCTCCATCACCGTCCGCCAGCACCAAAGACTCAGAGAACTGATAGAGGCCATACAAGAGGAGGACTGGATGCCCATACCCTACTGGATGGAGGGTGCCGCCGCCGTTGCCGAGACCACTTACACCCCATTCCGGGGTGAGCCTGACACCGCACCGGTGCGCCTCATCGTCCGCAGGGTCAGGCCCACGCCCGGCTCCCAACTGGCTCTCTTCACCAGCTACAGCTATCACGCCTTCATCACGGACCGAGAGGGCGACACACTGGAACTGGAAGCCGACCACCGCCGACACGCCGAGATCGAGAACGCCATCCGCGACCTGAAGTACGGCGTGGGACTGAACCATCTGCCCTCAGGGCGCTTTGCCGCCAACGCCGCCTGGATGTCCGTGCAGGTACTGGCCCACAACCTGGCCCGCTGGACGGCCCGCATCGGTCTGGGGGAGCAGGTCGTGACCACCAGGACTCTCAGACGACGCTTGTTCTCCCTGGTCGGACGGCTTACACGCTCGGTGCGCCGTCTCACTCTGCATCTCCCGCAGCGCTGGCCCTGGGAAACACAGTTCGGCCGCGCACTGGCCAGACTGCGAACCATTCCGTTACCGAAGTGACGGCTTGACGGCAGCGGCGACGACTGTCCACCATACACGCCACAATCCATATCATCCTTGGACTCGCGCCGGACCGGACCGCGAGTATCCCCTGCTGCCCACCGATTCCTCAACTTCACCCGGAATCGCCACTGCGGGCCTCCTTTGGCGTCCAACATCACGACTGAGGACCTTCAGAACGCTCCACCGCTGACATCATACCCGCACCGCCACCTTACCGCGTCCTTCACCCACGCTCCGTCAGAGATACCACGACTCTTCGGTGGATTCGGGTTTAGTCTCTCTCCTCCCGTTGTGGTGGGTCGTGAGCGCATCCGGACGTTGCGAACGAGCTACTGGAGGTCTGTCGAGGCGAGTTAAAGTCAGGACGCGCTGGTGCAAGTGCGGCTTTTCCCCGAAATATAAAATAGAACAAACGCCCGCACTCAGCGCGTTGACTTTCAATAATTGACATTCGTATGCTTCAAGCATGGCAGTAGCAAACGAAAGTCTGGCCTTGCCGCTCCGTAGATTCGGTAAGTTTCTGGCTCCCGATCCGGAGCGGAGCTTGCTCGAAATACGGCTTGCGAGCTTCGAGCGATTTGTCCGTGAGGGCATTGCTGAAAGCCTTACCGAAATGGGCGCGATAGAGATTCGCTCGAGAGCGCAGGGGCCAGCTAAAATTAGGCTTCACTCCCCCATATTAGGACTGCCTGATCGGAGCCCTGACGACTGTATCGCGTCAGGGCTGTCCTTTGAAGCTCCTCTAACTGCGACAGTGAGAAGCGTGAGCGACATCGGGGAAGTCATCGAGCAGGAGTTGTTGCTGTGCAGGATGCCTCTGATGGACTCGTCAGGCGGCTTCATCATCAACGGAGTGCGCCGTGTCGTAATTAATCAGATAGTTCGCGCTCCGGGCGTCTGGTTCAACTTCGAGTACGACCAGATGACGGGGTTACGATTTGGCAAGGGACGCATCAGCCCTGATCGCGGCCCCTGGATCGACTTCGAGACAACCGAGCGCGACGAGCTGCGGGTCAGGCTCAACGGCGGTAGCAGCCTGAGCGCGTTGGCGGTGCTGCGCCTGTACGACATCGACGATGACACGCTATACGAGATATGCCAGGATGAAGCTGCCAGCAGCCGCAAGTACATGCTGAATACGCTTCTTCTAGATGATTGCAACAGCCGCGAAGATGCGCTGCTGCAGATATACGACGAGGTATCGCCGGGAGCGCCGCCCAACCTTAATACTGCGGAAGAGCGCGTTACCCGCATGCTGTTCAGTCCTCAGCATTACTCGCTGTCGGCGGTCGGACGATACATGCTCAACAGACGTTTCGGCGGCGATGAGTTAAGCCTTTTGCTCACGCAGCAGGATCTCATCAACACGATTAAGCATGTGATGAGATTGTCGGATGGCGAGGCAGACGCCGATGACATAGACCATCTGGCGAACAGGAGGGTCAGAACGGCGGGCGAGCTGGTGCAGCGCGAGTTCGCGTCTGCGCTGGTGGACATGAGGCGCAAGACCATTGAGCGGTCGCAGCTTACTGACCAGATTCCGACGCAGCCCAAGCAGATACTCCGCACGACTGCCCTGATTAAGAGGCTTGGAGCGTTCTTCAGCGGCTCACAGCTCTGCCAGGTAACGGACGAAATGAACCCGATAGCGGAGCTGACGCACAAGCGTCGAGTGAGTTCGCTGGGACCTGGGGGCCTCAACCGGCGCAACGCGGGCGTGGACCCGCGGGACGTACATCCGACGCACTACGGTAAGATCTGCCCTACCGAAACTCCCGAAGGGCAGAACATCGGCTTGCTGGGAACCCTGGCGACGGGGGCGAATACAGACAGGCGCGGCATGCTGACGGGGCCGGCGCGGCCCGTTCTGAAAGAGATATCAAGCCATGATGCTGACGCGGTTGGCAGGGAGCTGACTGCTGCTGTGGAGTTGGGTGGTCAGCGGGCGGCGTCCGCCGGGGACGCGATCACGGCGGACCTTGCCGCGAGACTTGCTCACGAACCCGAAACAAGGTTAAGCGTGAAGCCTTTCGTGTCGAATAGAGTCCAGGACATCGCGTACCTGAACGCTCACGAGGAGGCGAACGTTGTCATAGGACAATGCAATGCCCGAATGGACAGTCTGGGGCAAATTGAACACGAGCCGATGGAGGTCAGGCATGGCACGACATGGACAAAGGCGATGCCTGAGAATGTTGACTATCTTGATCTGACGCCGCGGCAAGTGGTGAGCGCGTCAACGTCGCTGATTCCGTTTCTTGAACACGACGATGCGAATCGCGCCCTTATGGGCTGCAACATGCAGCGTCAGGCCGTGCCTCTTGTTCGTCCGCAGACCGCGCTTGTGACGACCGGCATGGAGGTGGATGTCGCCCGAGATAGCGGCTATCAGGTGCTTTCGCGCGAGGACGGTGTGGTGAAGTCGGCAACGGCGGACACAATCGAGGTCGCGCCGGACAGCGGTGGCGCGTCAAGGCGTTATTCACTCATCAAGGGCAGGCGTTCCAATGCGTTCACATGGATATCGCAGAAGCCGCTAGTGAAGAAGTTCCAGCGGGTTCGCGCTGGGCAGCCGATAGCGGATGGGCATGCTTGCAGCGAGGGTGAGCTTGCGCTTGGGCAGCGCGTCCTTGTCGCCTAT
This sequence comes from Dehalococcoidia bacterium, assembly GCA_965221045.1. Taxonomy (GTDB): domain Bacteria; phylum Chloroflexota; class Dehalococcoidia; order Lucifugimonadales; family JADFKI01; genus Bin90. The sequence goes on along the minus strand of OZ244863.1, from coordinate 1,491,156 downwards.
ATGAGCTGGTGTGGCTATAACTACGAGGATGCCATCATCCTGTCCAGCCGGATCGTAAGAGAGGGTAAGTTTCGGTCGCGGATACTGAAACGTTTCAAAGTGGACGCGGTGGACACGCCGCTCGGACCGGAACAGATTACGCATGCCGTTCCTGATGTTGCCGAATGGCGCAAGAAGTTGCTTGGCGAGGACGGGGTAGTTCCCCTCGGTACTTACGTAAAACCCGGCCAGATACTCGTTGGCAAGGCTTCGCCGCGCCCGACCCCCGGCAGTCACGAGGACAGGGATATTGCGCCTGAGCAGAAACTGCTCCGCGCGATCTTCGGTGAGACGGCGGACAACATCCGCTATCTGGACAAGTCTTTGCTTCTACCTAAGGGACAGGAAGGGCGGGTGGTGAGCGTGAAGGTAATCGGACGCAAAGACGGCACGGAGGCTGCAAAGCAGCTCCCGCCCGACTGCCATACGCGGGTCGTGGTGGAGGTGGCCGGCACCCGGTCCGTGCAGCCTGGCGACAAGATGAGCGGCAGGCACGGAAATAAGGGCATTGTCTCGATAGTGGTACCCGAAGAAGATATGCCCTTCCTGCCTGACGGGACTCCCGTTGATGTGATGCTGTCTCCGCTTGGCGTTCCAAGTCGAATGAACCTGGGGCAACTACTGGAAGTGCATCTTGGCTGGGCTGCGCACAGGCTTGGCTTTCGCGCGCGGACTCCTGTTTTCGACGGAGCGCAATGGAGCGAGATCGAGCAATGCCTGGCACAAGCATGGCTTGTGGGACAGGCTGGCGGCCTGCCTGTTGATGTTCTGGCCGAAGACGATGTTCACCGCCCTGATTGGGATGAGGTGCGGCGGTGGTGCGACTCGGGGGGGTACTCGTTCGATGCGCTCTTTGGCGAAGATGCTTTGCAGGGTACGGAGGCGGGATCTGCCTGCCTGAAGCTCTGGCTTCAGCAGAAGGGCTTCGACTATGACGAGGATGCCAGTTACGACGAGTTGCGGCGGCAGGTGATCGCAATAGACTGGGAAAGAAACCTCTCCGCTCCGACTATCGGTAAGCAGTTGCTACGAGATGGCAGGACCGGAGAGGAGCTGGGCAAGCCCGTTATGGTGGGGTACAAGTACATGCTCAAGCTCGGCCATATGGTCTCGGACAAGATGCATGCAAGGTCAACCGGTACCTATGCGGCGATCACACAACAACCGCTGCGTGGTAAGGGAGCGGGAGGCGGGCAGCGCATAGGCGAGATGGAGGTGTGGGCGCTTGAGGCGCACAGCGCGGCGTTCACCTTGCGTGAGATGCTCACTGTAAAGTCTGACGACATCGAGGGGCGAGCCGAGATGCTGGAAGCGATTATGGCGTGGGGTACGGGCGAGAGTAGCCGGCGCACGACGAACACCCCTGACAGCTTCTATCTGCTGTGTTCGGAGTTGCGGAGCCTCGGGCTGAACCCCGAGTTTTTCAAGGATGATGACCGGATCGAGTTTCTGGATGAGGGGCCGAGCAGGTTAAACGAGATAATCAGGACAATGGAGGAAAGCCATGCAAGTCAAGTCGGGAATTAGGCGTGTTTCATATTGCCTGGCGCTTTTGCTAACCCTTGCGTTTCTCGCAATGACTGGGTGTGGCGGCGGCGGCGAAGCCGAGGCCGCAGGCGAGTTAAGCACGGAAGACCGCCTGGCGATAATGGATGCGCAAATGACGGCCTTCCAAGAATACATCGTGGTGCAGGCACAGAAGGAGGCGCAACAGCAGTCCCGTCAAGTGGTGGTCGAGGTTGGAGAGGACGGCGAGGAGGTCGTCAGTACGACCGCGTTCATCTCTGCTCCGCTGTACAGCTTGCGGCGGCAGGACGCAAGCGAAAATGAAGAAGAGATCGTTCTCTGGATGGCGGACTGTGCCGCCCGTACATACTTAAATCCCGACCTACCGACAGAGGTTATTGACCATGAGATCGCAAGGTCAGCCGACCGAATGTGGGAGGCGCTGGAGACGGGACAATACAGCAGTTTTGAGAACTACATCGGCATGGCATTCCGTTTCTGTCAGGCGCGTATAGTTGAGGAAGGGGCGCAAGAATGATAAGGGCGGGTCAACTAGGCATGCGCCGATTGCTGATGTACGTGTGGATCGCCGCAATCATCGTCCTGCTACTGGCAGCATGCGGCGGGGACACAGAGGACGAAAACGAAATAGAGGAGGACGACATCACGGCGACGGCGCTCGCGTTTGCGCTGCTTCCGACGGAGACGCCGGAACCGCCAACTCAGACGCCTACTGCGGCTCCTACACTGCCTCCACGACCGACTTCCACTCCTTACAGCATCGTTTGGGCCTCTTTGACACCCACTCCAACGGTTACGGCGACACCTACCGCGACAGGTACGAGCACCTCGACACCTACCGCGACAGGTACGGCGACCAATACGCCGACCAGCACGGCGACGGCCACCAGGACTCCGACCGGCACCGCGACCCCGTTGCCTACCGCCACGGGCACCGCGACGCCCACACCACTGCCAACAATGACCCCAACGGGGACGGCAACACCGCTTCCCACAATTACGCCAACCCCGACGAACACAGCGACACCCTGCACACCTGCGCCGGGCGCAAATCTCTCTCTGTGCGACTTTGCGGAGCGGGACTTCAGGGGGTTGAACCTCACGGGCGCGAATTTCACAGGCGCCGACCTACGACGCGCCAAGTTTAAGGACGCCAACCTGACTAATGTATCGTTCGACAGCGCACTCATTGAGGAAGCCAACTTTACCAATGCCGACCTGACGACAGTGGACTTTGCCCGAGTGCTGTCTTTCAACAAGACGATTATGCATAACACGAAGTGGCCCGATGAGATCATCCTGAACGGACTGACTTTCATTGAGGCAGACTTGTCGAGGAGCACGTTCGGACTGGATACGAGTCTAAATGAGGCGGACTTCCAGGACGCGCAGATCTACCTGGTCGACTTTAACGGCGCATCGCTACGAGGGGCAAACTTCGAGGGGGCACGGATAAACGGGACAAACTTTGTCGGGGCAAATCTCACTGAGGCTCGGATGATTGAACTAAACATGCATAAGGCGGAGTTTGATCACACGACCGACTTCACGCTTACCGACTTGCGCGAGGCTGATTTCGCCAATATGACACTGGACGACATCGACTTCTCACTGGCACGTCTCGTAAAGGCTGACTTCACGGAATCCCTGCTGGGTAACGTATTTTTCGACAACGCCAACGTGCAAAGAGCGATCTTTGAAAAGACCAGGTGTGAGGACTGCAAGTTCCGAAACGCAGATCTGCGAAACACGGACTTCACTCGCGCTCGCTTGGTGGACGCTCTCTTCAATGGCGCGGAAGTGCGCAACACAATTTTCACTGCCGCAGACTTGACCGGTGCGGACTTCGAGAAGGCGACAGGCATTCGCGATGCCGAGTGGAAGCGGACGATCTGCCCGAACGGCATCAAGAGCGATGATTGCCACGGGGACGATGCACTGGATCCGTTCCGATAGAAACGAGTGGCTATGCAGGTAGCCGAGGAAAGCGACAGACTGAGAAGGCCACTGTTCCGCAGGCTGCGGGCGGTGCTGCGCTTCAGAGCGCCCGAGACGGCGCTTACACTGCTTGGGGTGTCGCTCGCGTTTACGCTGCTCATTGGCGGACTCGGCGAGATAATCGACATGGAAAACCCCGAGAACACAGCGCCAAATCTCAGATGGCTTCATACAGTAAGCTCCGTGGTGGTCTTCGAGGGACTCGTGGTGCTGGTCATGATGTTTTACTACACCGGCTTAACTTTCTATTATCGAATTAGGGTGGGCGGGCGTTGCCTGCCTGATAACCGGTCTGCAAGGCATGCCCGGATGGAACGTGACATCGAGGCTTACGACGCCCTAATCGGAACATTGATGGAGAGCCACGAAAGCTACGCGGACACTGTGAGGCGCGTCGCGCCGGAGTCCGCGTCGGTGGGGGACTGGGTGGAAAGTGACATTGACCGGCGCTTTGAAGGAGTGTTCCCGAGGCGCAAGCCATAAGAGAGGAACGGAGCGGGCAAGACATACATGCGACGCGCACGCGCCAAATACTCTGGAGAGATACGCCTTGACGGTTCCGTTACTTGTGGTGTTTGAGGTGACATCGACCTATGGCGGAAGTGTCTGGCCCTGTGCGGGCCAGGCTTGGACGTAGCCGGAAAGGAAACCCATGAACAACAGGGACGTATTTGGGATCATTGCCCCTGCGGTGGCAATCGCGTGTGCGTTCGCCTCGATGTACTTTCAACTACCCGCTCTGCTTGACGAGCCCAGCACGAGGGACCTTTTCAGAGCAGGTCTACCTGCAGGACTTGCGATAGTGGGAGCACGCCTGCTCTGGGTGAATGTCCGGGCTTACAGGCAAGCGGGCGGCGAATCAGAACCAGAGGAGCCCAATACGAGGACGCAGAGCCCGCGTTTGCCCATGCGAGTTACTCAGTGTGCGAGCTGTAGTGCTGATGGGAAATATGACGATAGACAAGATGGGGGAGCTGGACATGGCTAGGAGAGCTGGACGGAGGAACGCCGCCGTAAGGCATAAGAGCTATCAGGCTAAGTGCATGCAGTGCAAGAGAATACGGCGCAGGATGCGGGAGCTGCGTAGGTTGACGTTCAATCAGCAGGTTCACTTCGAGGCGAACGAGGACTACTTCGAGGACGTCGATGACATTGAGTTCCGTTACTTCCATGCTTTCAATTATCGGGGTGATTACGAGCTCTCGGATGCGACGAAGGCGCGGGTATGTTACGTCGGGGCTGTTGCGATGCATGAGTCGGAGACTCTGGTGGAGGTCCTGGCGAAGGATGTGGCTGAGGTGGGCTGTCCCAGCCGAGCGCCGGAGGTGCTGTATGTCGGCAGCTTTAAGGTCTGGAACAAGAGCGAGGAGGTGGGTGAGCTGCTGAAGGACAGACTTGTGAGCGATGTGCTGCAGATGATCGGTGATGAGTACGATTGGGTGAGGCGAAGGGACAAGGAGCAGCCGGGTGACGAGTACGATTGGAACGAGGAGGATTCGGAAGATGAGGACGCCGCGGAGGAGAGGGATAGGGCTTTTCTGCGTAACCTTGAGCTGAGCGTGGAGAATCTGCTCTTCTTTCTGAACGAGTGCTATGAGATCGGTGACTTCGAGTGGTGCGGCAAGCTGCCTGTGATCTGGCTGCAGTCCGCCGACAGTGAGTGCTGCACGTTCTTGACGGGTTGCAATTCTGCCGTGGGAGTTGGTGCGGCCGGCTGAGCTGAAAGTGCGATGTCAGGACAAGTTGCGAGAGGCTGATATGAGCACACGGGCTATCTGCGGAGCCAACTACATCGAGATTACGAAATGCAGTGCCCGCGGAGGCCCTGCAGCTGAGCGGTTTCGTAATGTCTTGGGTGAACTGGCTAACTGGAAGGTTCACGCCGGTCGGCGTCAAGATGCGTGTTTTCGTACGAAAACTGAGAAAGGCATCGCCGTGAGATCGCTGTAGAGCCTTTATTTCAGAGACAGTAGTGTATGACACTATGAATAGGAGGAGGAGGCGTCCTCTGACGGCGAGGGTTGCTTCTGGGCTGGTTGGATCTCTTGCATGTAGCCGAGTTGTTCCTCGATGCGGCGGGCGGCTGCAAGTGGAGCGAAGATTTCTATGAGGCGTATTGCGTCCTTGTTCGTGAGGGTGTCGGGGGTCTCGGCAACATGGATGTTGCTGAAGGCGCTTGCGGTTTCTTCGAGGATACGTGTGATCTGCTCGTCGAGCTGGAAGGTCTTTTCGATGATGGGCCTGATGCGAGCTTTCTCTTCTGGTAAGAGAGTGAGCTGGGGCTCTGCCGGGAGCTCTTTAAGCTCGTCCCGTAGGGAGGCGAGGGAGTCTTGGACAGCTGGGATTTCCGTTATGAGGACCTGCTGCTGTCGTTCTAGGCTGGTGATCTTGTCGTGTAGTTCTTCCAGTATAAGAAATGTCGCGTGCTGACGCTGCAGCGCGTTTCGCGCGGCGTCTTCGTCTCCGGCCGCGATTGCGTCGAGGGCTTCGGTGTATAGGGCCGGCGCGGTGCGGTTCATTGTGGATGCCTTGAATGGAGGCGCTGCTTGGTTTCCGTTACGTCTGCTATGAGGGCGTGGGTGTCTCTGAGGCTTTCCACAACCTTCTCAAAGGCGTAGCCGAATGTCTCGTAGGGATTCTCTGCATTGTCAAGAATGTCATTCATCTTGGCTCTTATGGCCTCTGATATTCGAGAGAGCATGTTCACCGCCTGTTCCGGACCGGGTCGTATGGTCAAGCATATCCTCCTGTGTAGGGCGCAACACTTTCTCCAGTAGGACGTTGCAAATCAGTGGTCGGGAGTCGTGTCGGACTCCTGCTTCTCTTTGAAACGACGTGAGCGCATTGAAGGTATGACCGTTATGGTACTGCTGGGCTTGTGTCAGGAAACCCAATCTTCTATCGGTCTGCGGCGTAAGTCGTCTCCCGTAAGACTTACCACTGTGCTGAAGGTGGCATCATTCAGCCTGGACGCTACCGGGCCTATCTCTTCCGAAAGATCGTAAGAGGTCGTGACTACGGTCGGTAAGCGGGAATCGTGCCTAGCCACCAGCAGGTCCTCCAAGGTGGCACGATTCCACTGCGTGTTATTCTCCGAGCCTAGATTGTCCAGGACAAGCACATCGACACCTGAGAGCTGCGTTATAAGCGAGTAGAATGAGTTGCCTTCGCGCGTTTCCCCGAAGGTGGACTGCAGGCGGTGGAGCAACTGCTGAACGCGAGCATACATGATACGGGAATGCGGCAGCAACGCTCGTGTGATAGCAACTGCGAGGTGGGTCTTACCTACACCGGTGGGACCTGAGAAGATCAGCCAGCCTTGCGGTGTTCGCGCGAAGAGTTTGGCAGCTTCTATAGCTTGCTTGCGTTGGTGTCGTTCGACACCCGAGCCGAACACCCGGAAGGAGTCGAAGGTCATTCGGGTCAGCACGGATGATGGTGGAAGCCAAAGGTCGCCGGCAGGCACCCTCGGTAGGGCCGTCTCCGCGATGGTGACGTTCTCGTCATCCTGCAGACGCGAGGCGATCAGCGGGTCGAGTTGGCTTATTGGGCCATCTACCACGAAGACGGTCGGAAGCTGCGCGTTGTACCTGTGATTTACGATCTGGTGCAGCTTTTCCTGCGCCCACTCGGTCGGGTAATGCTGCCCAAGATCGTCCAGGACAAGAACCTTTGCGTCCGATACTCGGTCGTATATCTCGACATACGGAAGCGGGTTGTTAGGATTGAATCCTGATCGCAACTCATCCAGCAAGTCGGGGAGGCTCATGTAAAGCACTTCACGGTCTCGCTCGATTAGCGCATTTACGATGGAAGCCGCAAGATGCGTCTTCCCTGTCGTTGGGGGCCCTGTGAGGACGAGCCAACCTCTGGGATTGTCCGTGAAGGTAACAGCCTCTGTGAACGCGTTGAGGAACAGGCTGGCATCAGTTGCGTCAACTATCCTCTGATGGTCAAGCGACTCGAACGTATAGCGTGAGAGAGTGCCAAGATTGCTGTATGATCGCAATCGTTTGAGGCGATCAGCCGAGGTTGCCGCGGCTTGACAGGAACAAGGGGTTATTTGCGCCGAGAGCCGGTCGGCCGGCCCGACATATGCGGGACTAAGCCAACCAAGCCCTCTACAAATGGAGCATGTTTTGGTGATCGAGGCTGGCGCCGGTGCATCTTGCGGAAGGTCATGTTCGGCGCGCGGGGCTCGTCGCCCCGCCTTGACGCGCGCCAATATGTCGCCAAGTGATTCTGCCTGCATGAGTGCTACCCTGGTATTTGTCCTTCGAGCAGATAGTAGACGTGAATGTAGGCTTGCTTCACAATGCCGGAGGGAAGCTCCCAAAGGAGGAAGTTGCCCCAAAGGAGCTGAGTGACGAGGCTCAGACTAAATAGCCCAAGGAAGCCGTAGGCCAGAACCGTCATGAATACCGGGGGTTTGAGCCAGTGGGTAATTATTGTGTAGGGAAGGGCGACAAATTCGCCCACCAACATGAGGAGGCCACGCCTGAACTGCTCGCGCTCCTCGTCTGTCATGCGGGGGGCAGTGGGCTTTGGCGTTGCGGCGGAGCGAGCGAGGTAGCCGTTGCTCGGAGCTGCGTTGCTGGTGTAGCTCTGCCAATTGGGCTGCGGCTTACTCGCGAAAGCGTCCGGTATTTCGATGTAACGCGGGTTGTACTCCCAACCGTGTGTCTCGCAGATGGACTTGTATGCCAGGTCTTCCTGCAACCCCATTGTCTTACTCCCTAACGGTCAACGATTCCTGCATCAGCCAGTACATCGTCAATAACAGGCTCGATACACTCGACGACGAATTGCATCTTGGTCTTGCCTGAGGCGACTACCGCGAGCCCTAGTTTTCGGTGTAGCCTCTCCGAAATCATAATGGATAGTGGGCGGTAAACGCCATTTTCGTCCACATCGACAACGCGTTTGCGACCCGACTCGGGGCCTTGCCCTGAAGATAGGCGTCCGCTTCTTCTGGTGCGGGGTATGTTCATGTCAAGGTCATCATGCTGCGCCATGTGGGTTAGCTCCTGTCATTCCTTGTCAGAGGGGGTGCTGCGTCGAATACGATTTGATAGACCTGGGCTATCTCGTCCCGACCTTTCGGGTCGGAGGGTGTCCATTCGTCTATCAGCCTTCCGGTAGGCACTGCGCGGCGGATCGAAGAACGCTCCCTGATTACGCAGTCGAGCGTATCAATCTCGGGGAAGGCCTTAAAGGCTTTGAACGCCGCTCTTACGTCGCGCATGGAGTGATGCGACGGAGCGCGGTTCAGGACTGCCCTGACTACGAGAGCGTCATTGACTTCCTTTGAGTCTCCTGCAAGCTCGTTCAGAAACGCGATAGTCCACATGTCCATAGCGTTGGGCTGAAGAGGAATGACGGCGGTGTCAGCGACGCGCAACACCGTCTCCATCGCTACCCCGTCTCCGGCCCCTACATCCACAATGATGTCGTCATACCTGCCGGATAGATCGAGGATCGAGCGGCGCAGGCCACGGGTGAACTTCTGGACGCTCTCGGGTGAACGCCAGTCGCGCTCCTGTCGGAGACTCACCCACATACTGGACGATGCCTGGCGGTCGGCGTCTATCAGCATCACGTCCCTGCCTGACAAGCAGCGCCAGCCAGCGAAATGCACTGCCAACGTGGTCTTCCCAGTGCCACCTTTCTCTCCTATCACCGCGACTATCATGTGCCCTCCCCATCATTCATTTTCTCCATAATACTACAAAAAGAGAGTTGTGGAAATATGTATATGGCGAAAAAAATATGTATAGTAATGTATAAATCCGTAAGAATATAAATATGGTGTTAAACGCAAGGTCGTAAATTCGACCGAAAATCTGCGGATGGCGGCGTATAGGCGGGGCCTACTGGGATAAAATAGAGGTGTTACGAGTAACAAAAATCTGGGATTACGATGGACGGACACCTAGACCACTCGCGCCAAAACGATTGCATATCCTGCCTGTTTTGGCAGTAGTGCTGTTTGCCTGTGCGCTCGGCGTCGCGTCCGGCGACAACAAAGACGTTGTGCTCCAAAATACATAAGGCGCGTCTAAACAGGGAGTCTTCGCACCGGGCGCGACTCAGAGCCAAAGAGACCGGAGAGCAGCAAGTTGTATAACCACCTACCAGGCACAGGGGAGCATCCTTCCGTATGAACTGCAGACTGAAGCGATGGGTTGCGAGAGTGTGGATTGGAATATCAATCCTATACGGGATTGGCGTTTGCGTGTACGTCGCTCTTTCCGAAGGTGGCAATTGGCAAGCCGGCCTGATCCTGGGCGTTGGCCTGGGCGTTTTCGGGATTGTGCTTGGACTGATCATGATTGATATTGAGTTCGAAGGCGCTTGAATGGTTCGAGGGCGAGGCAGGAGAAAGGCAGGAGTGATGGGTATCTTTGAGGGTAGGAGCGAGATTGTCAAATATTTGGGAATGATGTCGTTGATCGTCGTTGTCTTCGGGGTCTTTATCTGGGGCGTCACCGCACTGTCTGGAAAATACATCATGCCGAATAGAATACAGGACGTCGTGTTGGCGGAGGTGTCGATTGGTGTGGAGGCGACAGGTATTGAGGAGGGTGTGGTCAGGGCAAATGCCTTCTGCGACGGGATCAAATCGGCACTGATGGAGCAGGGCGTTGAACCCCGGTTTGTCCGGATACACTCCGTTGAGATAGCCAGAAGTGAGCTCGGTGACGACCTGAAGGGCACGCTCCTGCTCAGCGTGAGGCGACAGAATAAAGTGGGACATGTCGATGTTGACGGCACGGTCGCTGAGGTGCGTGTCGAGGGGACGGAGCTCGTGAGCTTTCGGTCTGGCGTGAAGTCACCGGCAGAGCACAGGGCCTGGCTGCATAGCGGAAGGGAGCCGGGGACCTGATGGCAGTCGGAGCGATATGCGGAGCTAATTATCTTGAGGTCGGCATGCCGATGGTGTTCTGCGAGACTTGGGGGCGAAGGCGTAGGATGCTCTACCGGATGGAGGCTTGGCGAGGCGGTTACTGGAGATGTCTGAGTTGTGGCGAGAATTATCATTCTGAGGAAGATCGGGTGGAGCGTCCGTTTGGCCGCGGCTGGCGTGAGCGTTCAGTCGTTGCCGCGAAGGAGTTCTGGGCGCGTAACGGACGTAAAGAGTTCAGGCTGAGCGATGTGGAGGGGTTGAGAAGTGGATGATGAACGTGCTTTGTTGCTGATGGGTCTCGATGCCGACGTGCTCCGGACGGCGGCTGCGGCGCCTTTTGCGGATTGCGGAGAACTCGCGGCTTTCCTCCGGTCTGATCGAGTGTCGGTTAAGGCGGCACTGGCCAGGCTTGGCGAGCAGAGGCTTGTGTATCACGCTCGGCAAGCCGTTTCAAATAGCGGGATGGTGAGGCGCTGGGTTCCGACGACCTGGGGCATGCTGGGGCTGTCGTGGCTGGAGGGTCTGGACTTCGAGGATATTGAGGTTCGCTATCCGCTCTCTGAGGAGTGGCAGGAGCGTTTTTTGGCGAATCTGGATGTCGTGTCCTACATCTACCGGGCAGTCGCGCAGGTTGCCGGTGCGACCTCCGGGCCTATGTGCTGGCGCTGGGTTATGAGTGGGCGGCTTGGTGGCATGGTCTCGGTGGGGGAGCGGCGTTTCGGAGTTCTCTATCTGGGGCGGTCCGTGGAGATTGAGACGGCCGCGAGCATTATGTGTCACCTGGGTTATTTACAGAAGAACGAGGGATACCCGAATATGCTGGTGCTGAGGCCGGGTCCGGTCGCGGTCGACAGGCTTGTGTCGGATTGTCGCGACGCGTATGGCGGCCGGATCTATGTTGCGGCGGCGGACGCGCTGGAGGCCGGAGAGGATGTCCTATGGCAAAGGTTCGGCTCTGCACCTATGGACCTGACTGAAGTGCTGAGTGACGCCAGTCCTGTCAGTGTCGATCAGGTTGGCGCTTACGGGCCGCGTGGAGTTGCGCTCAGCGAGGAGCGCCTCGAAAGGGCGTTGCCCTTTTCTACTTTTACCGGAGACGATTTGGGACGGGAGGACCGTAGGCTTCTTGAACTGGTCTTTGATTGGCCGTTTATGAGCGTGTCCTTTGCGGGCGCTGTGTTCGGGACTTCTGTAAAGACGACTGCAAGAAGGTTGAATTACCTGGTTCGGAGGAAACTGGTTCTGCGTATGGAAGTGCCCGGCCTGTTAGGTAACCGTTACTGTTTGTCAGGCGAGGGGTTGAGTTGGTTTGCAAAGCGCGATGGGGAAACTGCCGCTGATCTGTTCAGGAGGAGAAGCCCTGGACGTCTCGGAAGTTACGGCGGTATTGGGGACGATGTTCAGGCCGGGTTCGAGATGCGTGACATCTGGCGAAATAGGCTTCGGTGGGACCAGAGCATGGGTCTGGTCGAGGCGTTCTGTCGTGACATTGGGGAGCGTCAGACGGTCATGTTCAGGGATGTTGTGCCGGGTGCGCAGTGGTCGAGGGAGGTCGAGGTGGCGGGCAACAGGATTGTGTTCACTCCGGAGGTGATCCTTCGTGTGCTGCAGGAAGGGCGATACCGTGATTTCTTTTTGGAGCCTGTGTGCGAGGAGTCTGCAGGTGAGGCACTTCAGAGAAGGATAGGGTTGTTCCTGGCGTATGCGCGGTCGGTTGACGCCTCGGTGGACTTCATGGGACGCCTGCCTCTGTTGCTGCTTGTCTTCAATGGAGAGAGAGCTATGCGCGATATGAGGAATATCCTGCGCCGGCGCTTTCGCTTTCCGCTGCCGGTGTTTGTGGCAGGTCTTGAACAGGTGGGGAAGGAAACGCTGTTCGGAAGGGTATGGCGAAACGCCGCTGTACGTGGCGGTGCTGCACTGACGTTCAATGAGGTCGTGGAGAGGGAGGTGAGCGCGCCTGGCTACCGCGACTACGGTTCGGTACAGGTGTTTGACGACGTGGATGGTGATGGGCGGGAGTTCCGCAGGGGCAGGGGGTTGCAGTCCTGGCTCAGGGATGCTGGAGAGAGCAGGATAAGGCAACACTGATGCCTGATATGGATTGACGGAGGGAATCATAGGATGAATGAGGCGCTGGGGTCGGATATGGTGCAGATTGCCATGGGTACGCTGGGATGGCTTTGGTGGCTATTAGCGGCGGTGGCGATCAGTGTCATTCGACAGACCGATGAGCGCATAAGCGCGGAGGACGGGGATTTGTCGGGACCGAGATGGGTCAGGCAGCGGAGGGTGATGAAGGAGGTCAGGCCGTGTTTTCGTAACCGAATAGGTTGGAGCTGGATGTCGTTGACGTTCACGGGCATGGGACTTGCCATTCTTGGCGCGGCTGTCGTTCTTGGTGGCGTCGATGGTCCGTACCGCAACGTCTATGGGGAGTTTGCGCTGGTGGCGGGACTGTTGACAATTGTGCCTACGGCGCAGGCTGGCGCGGGGTTGGCCTTCTTCCGTATGGAATTTGACGCTTCAGCGCTGCAGCGTGAGAGGTACGAGGAGTACAGGAAGTGGAGGTGGCGGAGGTGGCTTGATCCGGAGAGGATGGCGAGCTTCTGGATGGCGGCCCTCTGGGTCGTGTTGGGTATGGGTTGGGTTGCTCTGGGTATTCGGGTATGTTACGCAATTACCTCATGAGTTGGGCGGAGGATAGCCGCGCAATGACGGAATCAGCCCTGACAGTTTAGGTAGGTGGATATGACGAAACGCATGCTGGTGGATGTTGCGGTGGGGGCCGTGCTTGGAGCAAGACACCGCGGATTACTACGCGACTCATAGGCGGAACATTTGTGACTGTAAGGAGGGATGATGCAATACAGGCTGCTAGAACAAGATCTTTGGAAATGTGCGGATTGTGAGGTTGAACAATCGGGGTCATTCCCTGCGCGCTGCCCGAAATGCGGGTCGAATGCAAACAAGATCTGGCAGCTCAGCCTAGTTAAAGCATCGGTGGCGGAGACAAGCTTCCTTGCAGAACTTAAAGCCGTGTTACGATTTACCCTGGTGGCACTGAGGCCGTTCTTATGGCATGTTCTCCACTTCTCCCTGTTGTACTTTGTCCTGATGAACCCTTTTTCGGTCTCTGTTATTTTCTGGCTTTCTGAGTACAAGCTGGAAGGCGGCATGCCGGCGTGGGAAGCGTTTGCGGTCTTGGCGGGATATGGCTTTTATGCCGCCTGTTGCTATCAAATGTTTAAGCACCTCTATCTGATGATTAGTAGTTTCTGTTGGGTGTCTCAGAGGGCGCCTGAACAATACGCCTATGGCATCGGGCGGGTGGTGGACGGCAGATGATGCTTATCTGTGTATGCAAGGACTGTGAGAAGGCGAGCGACGCAAGCCGGATGGAGTACCTAGTGGAAGTGGTGATCGAGCGGCACGACCGATTTACTCTCGCGCCGGCGAACAATGCCTATCTCGACAATCGGCCTATGCGGTTCAATACATATTCGGTAGGACTGCCTGCAGAAGAGATGGAGCTGCTTGACCTTATTCTGGTCTGTCAAGAATGCATATCGAAGCGAGAGATAATACGAAGTGCCGCCTGAGGTTTTGATGATATCTCGATGCTTCCTTATTGCAACCGTCACATCGGACAAGTGTCGAGTCTATCAATGCCGGTAAATAAGGTTGGCGGGACGCAAGCCTTTCTGGTATCAACGACTTTTCGCGCGAAAGGTTTCTGGAAATGCTAGTTGCCGTGAGCAATATAGATACGATGCAAAGGACGACGACTGCCATAGTTGCAAACCGACTCGTAATGGGCGACCGGCGGTGCCGACCATGTGTACTAAAAGGCGCTTGAAATGTGTCTTAAAAGTGAACGATAATTGAACTGTATCGATCATTTAGAGATGGCAGCGAGTAACAACTTCAAGGAGGGTTGAATCCACCGATGGCTAATTGGAATCATTCAGTCGCAGATCGCTTCGAGTTACTTCAGCCGGCACCGCCGGAAGCCAACTTTATGCTTGCCGGTGTTCGGATGATGTATGAGGGTGTGGGTGGCAAGGAGTTTCGTTGCACAGTGAGCGAATATTGCAGGACACAGATCTTCGAGTTTCCTGGAGTCAATTTCCGCCCTGCGGGCGACGTGCCGCACATGCCTCTGTACTCGTCACCTTCCGTTGTGGCCCGTGTCACCGCGAACCTTGTGGACTATTTTGAGAGCTCGACATCGATTAAGCATTACGGTATTGACCCCAGCCTTCGGCACGTGGTCGCTGAGACAGATGCGAAAATCAAGGCGCAGCAGAAGGATATGCCGGTATTCATCGTAGTGGAGGAGACAGAGCAGCTAACTCCAGTGAAGATGACAAAAGGGGAATGCAGCATATTGGATGAAATTTTGGTGCGCGATGGCGAGAAAGTGCCTATGCTTGACGGTGGCAGGGAGAATGAGAAGTTCGTAATGGCGTGGCATGCGCGCGACGGAGCCTGGCCGGAACTGCCCAACAACCAACAGTCTGTAAACTTGGTTCTGGCTGCTGTGCGGGCCGGGCAGGAGACACCTAACCCGATACGACAGCACGTGGACGTGAATTGTCTAGTGACAGACGATGGACGGTGCGTTGGGATGACGCGTCCTACCGTTTCGGCGGCGGGAGTGAGTATTGTGAAGCAGATGGATACTCCGGAACTTGATAAGAGGGTGTCGGAGATCGCCGATGCCATTGTTGCTATGGAAAAGGACATAGAGACTCCGCACATGGCGCTGCTAGTCAACTCGATGTACAGCGATGAGCACAAGGATGATGCTTTCAAGCGACTCCAGTACCTTCAGTTGTGGCAAGCGATGGCGGACGCGGCAGGAAGAGTCCTGGGCTTTAAGGGGAAAATCAGGAAGAGCAAGCGGGTCATGGCAGGGAAGCATCGACTTAATGAATTGTATGGCTACAGGAATGCCATTGCTCATTGGTGGACGGACTCCATCGACGAGAATTACCTGGCTGACCTTCGGCGCGCGATCAACGAGATGATGAGGCAGAAGTATTTCTGATTACTACCTTGAACTGGCCGCCACGTGCCTGCGCGAAAATTGCAACAGCTGGAGGTGTCGTCAGTCAACTTATGCGGTTCATGAATATTGGGGAACATTGGTATCGAAGGGTATAGGAGGCTACTATGAAGAGGTCCGGTGGTCAAGTCCCAGGATGTGGTGTGGGAGATTATCAACCTTTTTGTTCTATCAAGCCGCAGTCGGCTGCGTGAGCTGCACCTCCGGCAGTGCTTCGTTGTAAGTCGCTGAAGCAGGTGTCAGGTATCGTCTTCCGACTATCCACTCATCGTTCTGCTCGGCGAGCACCGCGCCAACCAGCCGGAGCGTTGCCGCCCGGTTCGGGAAGATCCCCACCACATCGGTCCGTCGCCTTATCTCCTTGTTCAACCTCTCCTGCGGATTGTTCGACCAGATCTTCTTCCAGTGCTCCATCGGGAAGTTCGTAAACGCAAGTATGTCCGACCCGGCTTCGTCCAACATCGAGGCTGCCTGCGGGAAGCGCTCTTGTAGCTGCTCGACCACCTTCTCGTGCTGGATATGCACCTCCTCAGAAGACGGCTGCTGGTAGATGCTGCGCACCATAGTCGCCACCCAAGGCTGCGCCCTCTTGGGCACCCGCGTAAGTAGGTTGGTCATGAAGTGCGTGCGGCAGCGCTGCCAGCACGCTCCGCCAAACACCGTGGCTATTGCGTTTCTAAGTCCCTGATGCGCGTCAGAGATGATCAGTTCCACGCCGTTCAGTCCCCGCGCCACCAGCGAGCGCAGGAAGCTCAGCCAGAAGGCGCCATCCTCACTGGTGCCCACATCCAGACCGACTATCTCCCGCTTGCCCTCCACGTTCACAGCAGTACCCACTACTACGCTCACGTTGACTATCCTGCCTCCTTCCCGAACCTTCTGCGTCAGCGCATCCAGCCATAGGTACGCATAAGGTCCACCGTCCAAGGGCCGGTTCAGGAACTTCTCCACCACTTCGTCCAACCCGCGGCATATCCGCGATACCTGGCTCTTTGAGATGCCTTCGCATCCCAGCGCCTTCACCAGATCGTCGACTCTCCTGGTGGACACGCCCTCCACATACGCCTGCTGTATCACCGCCAGCAGCGCCTTCTCGCTCCGACGCCGCGGCTCAAGCAGACTCGGGAAGTAGCTCCCGTCTCTAAGCTTCGGTATCCGCAGCTCCATCGTACCCACTCGCGTGTCCCAACTCCTGTTGCGGTATCCGTTGCGCTGAGTCACCCGGTCTGGACTGCGCTCGCCGTAACCGGCTCCCGCCTTCACAGACGCCTCGGTGTCCATTATCCCCTCGACCAGCACCGCCAGCGCCTCGCGCAGAAAGTCCACGTCTCCATCCATTCCTCTCTTGCGCAACAACTCCAAAATGTCCATACTGTCTCTTGCCATCGTCGTTCTCCTTAACATCGAGTCTGTTCTCACTCATAAGGATGACGCGGTGGCTTTACTTATTCCACTTCACCTACTCCTACACCACATTACGGGACACTACTCGCTGTCATGCAATGCTGCCTGTCTATGCATTGCATTAGGCCCTGTGGGAGTACCATCCTAGCTGCCCTGACCGGCAAGCTCCGCCTGCATTTATGGCAGTACACATAGCGATCAAGCCCCTCCACTTTCTGTCACTCAATCTCTGTAAAACAATCGGTCGCGTTACTGCATCTGGTTCCGTAGCCGCTCAGAGAGACCTGATACTCCCCGCGCTTTCTTATCCGGCCACACACTACGCACTTGCGGCTGCTCTCTACTACATCTTGCCTGCCTGCCATAATCCGGTTATCCCTTCCATCCCCTTCTCTCACCTTCCTAACTTCAATAATCGCACTTTCACAAGCCTCATAACGCAAAAAAGACCCACTTTCTCAGGCTGCGACAGGGTACTCCCCGCCGCAGCCTTCTTGATTTGCTTCCCGCTACCAACGTCGCTTGTTACTCAGCGAGAAACCCTGATGGTGTCCACGCAAGTGCCGAAGCTCTACCTTCAGGGGAGACGCCTTCAGGCACCTCGTCGCCCGCAGTAAACGCAACTTCCATCGCCTTCGCCAGCACGGCCTTCTTGTCACCGGAATGAGCGTCAGCCCACTCCTCACCGAGAGTCTCTTCGGCAACAGCTAGGATTCGGGCTTTTGTAAGTCGTCCCCAGAAGTTCTCCGCTGTTGGCCTGAACCCCGTCGCGAAGTCGATATTAAGGTCATCAACAATTAGCTCCACCTCCGGGCTAAGACCGGTGTCAATCGTCAGTTGCCCCTTGTAGGTGGTCGCAACGCAGGCAGCGAATAGGGCTCGCTTTTCCTCGTCGCTGAGTGAGCGCATCTTCTCAAATGCAACGTCATCATCAACTTCCTTCAGCCAATCGATCGACAGTGTCTCAATGTCCACCAAGTCCGTCGCGCCGTACCGCCTGCCGTCGCGGAACAGCTCAATATCGAGCGCGCGAGAAAAATACCTCTCAACAGAAAATACCTCTCGCGCCATCTGGAACAGCAACAGATCAAACGCCTCCGTGAACGCGCCGAAGAGATAGGAGCGGACAATCTGGGTGCGCTCAGAGCGCATCTCGTCCATCAACTTCTTGCTGTAACCTGCCTTCACCCTGGCCTGCTCCTCGGCATTCATCCCAGTCGAACCCCCCGACGCCCTCGTCGCCGCCGGCATATCCTCATCCCTGACAAGGCCCTCTATGACTTTGATATCACCGGAATAGTCGAGTGTTACGACGCACCCTGCAATCGCTCGCTGCTCATCGGTGTAAGTGTTGCGGGATATTTTCAAATCCCTCAGGTATTGGATCCGCTGGCTAAGTTCTGTGTATTCCGCCCGCGTCTCGTCAGATACCCCCGCTCTCAGGATTACCTGCCTTCTTTCCGTCACGTCCTCCCGTTGGGCCTCTTCATCGGACGTCAGCTCGCCTTTAACCGGATGAGCCTTATTGAACTTGCCCTCTTCCTCCCATCCGAAATCCAAGTCGAACTCTGCCCATTTCCACGACTCTTTCAAGCCCTCTGCGACCTCCGAGAGTTTGCGGTCAGCAAGGTCATGGGCGACCTGCGGATCTTCGAGCCAGATACCGCTGCTATCCTCGTCGGCGAACAAGTCCCTGGTCACGCGACCCCCGGCGAGCTCATAAGCATCTATCCCGACAAACGCCGCCACTCGCTCGTTACCCCGAATACGGCCCTCAAGCAATATCCCACGCACCGTGCGTTCTCCTACAAACCCTCTCGTCTCACTTAGATTAGTCCATATATCCTCCTGCAACTTCTGGTCGGAGCTGAGAGTGAAAGCCATCAGAGTCTCCAGGATGATTTCGCCATCACGGTATGCTTGGAGAAGCACCGGGGAGACATTACCGAGACGCAGCCGTTTCTCGACTGTCCTCTCGGACATTCCGAATCTTACTGCGATCTCTGCGATGGTACTGCCATCACGCACGAGCCGCGCGAACGCCTCCACCTCGTCGGCTATATGCATATCGGCCCGCATCATGTTCTCGACAATCGAAAGCTCGACAGCCAGCGAATCGTCCTCAACAAGCAAGCAAGGCACTGGGAACTCCTCACCGATCACGCCCTCAAAGGCAAGTTCCTTCAGTAACGTCAAGCGCCGCCTACCGGCGCCCACAGTATAGTGCCCGTTAAGCTCGCCCTTGTGAACAACAAGGTTCTGGAGAAGCCCATGAGCGGCGAGCGACGCCTTCAGCTCCGCGTCGGCAGAGCCATCTGTCGGAGTCCGCCGCACATTCAATTCCGAAACACTCAGGCAATTCAGTGGTACAGTCAACTCAGTCATTTTGTTCATTTCATCCCTCTCTTAATCACATATATTTGCTTCTCACACAGAAAAAGCCCCTGCGCTGCGAGCGCAGGGGCTTCACGCTTATTCAGGGTGGACTAATCTGAGCGCATAGGCCCCATTTCGTCCACCCAACCGCTAGACTATAAGTAAATGATGCCGGCGAACTCCACCAGACGCGGATCCGGCTGCTCATCGAAAGCCAGCCCGCAGTTGCCGCAAGCTATCTCAGCCGCCACTCCGCCCCGCTGTTCGCCCTCCGAATAGCTCGAAGCACCAACATATCAATCACCAGCCGGATAACCAATATCGCGGTGAAACCACTCACGAACAGCAAAGTTGCCCTGGGCCATACACTCGCCGTGTAGTAAGCCGCAGCAAGCATGAATAGCCATAGCACGACCAGCCTGACGCCAGCCATTAGGGTATTTCGGGCCTTGTCGCTAGCGCCCGTTGCCCTGGCGAAGTCGAAGTGCGGCGCCTCGTCGAGCGCCCTGCATGCTGATTCAACCGCAAAGGCGAACCAACTGCCCAGCACCGCTCCGAGCGCGAAGAGCGCGAGGGTCGCAAACTCCGCCACACTCGCCTCGACCGTCAACAGACTTTGCAGGCCGAACGCAACCAGGCCGGCTACGCATAACGCAACCGTTAGGTCTAGTATTGTTTCTCGCATACCATTCAGCTCCCCTTGTATCGAGGATCGGCATTTGCAGCCGACCCTCTTTACCTCTTGAGTTTTCTGTTAACCAGACTCTCCGCCCAGCTATTCCTCAAACACTTCTCTTTCGAGATCGCGTATTCTCCGTTGCCGCCCAATCCGTTCGCTCTCAGCCTTTTGGTTCTGCATCATACGACCTAGCCTTAAGTGGCCGTGCACAAACCTTAGCAGCGCATAAAGCAGACAGGCAATGTAGATAACCGCGATAACCGCGCCAAGCACCACGACTTTCGTGAACACGAAATACGCCGCTATCGAAAAGGCTAACATGCAAAGCCCAATGAGAAACAGGCTCCCGCCCGACCTTTGCATCGAGGGGTTGCCTCCACCCATCGCCATGTTAAACAAGCCACGGACGGCGAACACCCATCCAGCGAATATCAACCCACCGGAGATCACCTTCGCTGCGCCGTTCATCCATATTAAAAACTCCATATCCTCGTCTCGCTTTGTTCAAAATTGTGAACTTGTGCTGGGTCACCAAACCCAGCACAAGAACTCGATTAGTCCGCCATCGCCCTGCGATTGCGCTTACGCAGCCGCCTGCCGCGGCATAAGTCCCCTGCAGCCAAATCCCCGATTCGCTAGAAGCCCATCCTCTCGAATGTCACGCTCCGTATCTGGGAGACATCCGCGCCGGTAAGCCGACCCGCACCTCCATCATCCATCGCGTCCGCGAGCTGCGTTCGCAACGCTTCGCATTCATCTGACCTCAGTCCGACGCTCCTGACTTGCTCAATGAGTGGCGACAATGCCGGATAAGCCTCTGAAGCCCTTCGTAGCAGCTCCGCATCAAGCTCTGCGCCCTTATAGACTTGAACCCGGGCTCCCGCTGTCGTCAGGCTGCCGTCCCGTTGCGTTATTCCTATGTGAGTGTGCTGCTTCTCGCCGCGTTCGTGCTGATGTGTATATGGTTTGCAGGGTCACAGGCTATACGCGCTGTCGATCCCGTAGTTTTCGTGTCCGTGTTCAGTCTGGTTCATCGTCCGTTTCTCCCCAAAATTCAAACACAAAGAAAGCCTCGTCAGGAAACGAGGCTTTCTGCCTGTCTTGCTGCAGCGCCATTGGCGGTGGTGGGCAACGGCTGGTTATAGCCCGATGAACGCCTTATGGCCGTCCTCTCGGCGCGATACAGTCTCGCCGTCACCCCACTTGATCCACAGCATCTTTCTCTTGACCGCTGCCTTCGTAATGGCAGCTCCTTCGTCAAGGCGGTATTTATGGCACGTCTTCACCACGCAGAACCCCACTTCCCGAAGCCGTCCGTCGTCGGCCTCTCCGTGCCCCACATACGTCCACTCGTGCCAGCGTCGTGGCATGTTGTCACCTCCGTTGAAACTAAAATGGCGGCGCGAACCCGTCTCGTCCTTCGCCTATGTCTCCGAGTCGCTGCACAAGCACCGCCCGGACCTTGTTGTAGTGCCGCTGATGTTCGCGGACTACGTTCCCCGGGCTGCAGCCCAGTCGCTCAGTCATCAAGTTCAGCGCGTCGCCCCGCGTACCCGCCACAAACTCGGCTTTCCCAGTATGGAACGGCTGCGTGATATAGCGCCTCACGCCCGTAGAGAGTAGCGAATCGGCGAACGCTCCCGCGTCCCTGACCAGCAGCAGGGGAGTCATGGTGATGCAGGACTGAATGCCTGCAGCCTGCACCTCTGCGATTGCCTTCATCCTTGCGGCGTTCGACGGGCAGCCAGGCTCGAAGACACGGCGCAAGCCGTCGTCGTCCGTTGTCACGGTCATATTCACCTGCACCCTGCCGCCACGTCGCTCAATCTCCGTAAACAGATCAACGTCCCGCGTCACGTCAGGGCTTCGGGTCTGTACGACGAGCTTCGGTGCATGTCTTTCCGCTATCACCTCCAGCAGCGCCCGCGTCAGCTCGATCCGGCGCTCCGCTGTCTGGTACGGGTCGGTAACGCTGGACATGTATATGCGGCTGCCGTCCAACCGTCCCGCGCTGAACTTCCGCATCAGGGCAACCGCGTTCTCCTTCACGTCCACCCAGCTTCCCCAGCTAGTCTCGGCGTCAGCTCGCCCGCTGAACCGGACCGCGTAGCAGTAGGTACAGCCGAACGAGCAACCCGCATAAGGGTTGAGGGAGAAATCGTACTCCGCCAGAAAGCCGGACGTCTTATTCAGGATGGTCCGCACCTTGCGGTATCCCACTTCCGTGCTGCCTATGCGCTCCGGCCTCTGCCTCAAATCGTCGGACTCTGCTGGCAGCAATCCTAATTGCATGTTCATAGCAACCTATCCTTTCGGTATGTAAAAGCCCCGCCGGCAGTGACGGCAGGGCTTTTTTCTGCTGGCTTCTCGCGCCCTAGTATTCCTCTACCTGCGCGGTCCGCTCCTCATCCGTCTCGCATGAGCAAGCATCCTCGTTTGCAAACGGGTCGCGGTTCTCGTGAATAACAAGCTCGCAACTAGGGCAGATATGCACCTGCCCGCAGTCGCAGATCTCAGCCGCCAGTCCGGTCGTTGGACACAGAAGCATTTACTTCACCTCTTTACCTTCACGCTCCACAGCTCTGTCCCACCGGTGGGACAGAGGCAATCAGTCAGCCCTACCATTGCACGAACATTGGCATCACGACATGCAGGTAGCTATCGTCCTCAGCGCCCTTCAGCACTCCGGGCATCGTGGGCGCGGAGATCTCCATCGCCACGTCTCCGCTCAATACGTCAAGCACATCGAGCAGGTACTTCGAGTTGAAAGCTATGTGGCCGTCCTCGCCCTTGACGAGCGCCGCTAGCTGGCCCTCGTTATCACCCACTTCGGCAGCCCTGGCCGCAACCTTCAAGTGCCCGCCGTTATTGGCTTCGCCTGCCCCTGTTTGCAGGCGCACTATGTCGCTGCTGTCCCGCGCGAATATAGCGGCGGTCTTCGTGGCCTGCTGGAAGTCCTCAGAGCCCAGCACTGCCCTGGTCTTATGGCTCTGCGGAATGAGTGCCGAGTAGTTCGGGAAGGTTCCTGCGATGAGCGCGGTGACAACCTCCACGTTGCCCACGTGGAACATAACCTGATTGGTGGCCTTCGTCACCATGAACTCCACCGGCTCCTCTTGCCCTGTCAGCAGCCGCGCAACCTGGGTCAGAACTCGCGCAGGCACCAGGAACTCCATGTCCTCGCTCGGAGCTGTCGCGAGCTTGACGCTATAAACGGCCAGCCTGAAGCCGTCCGCCGCGACGAACTTAGCCTCGTCGCCTTTTATCTCCACCTTCACGCCAGTGAGTACCGGACGCGAGTTATCGTTCGCAGCCGCAAACGCAACGCGCCGGATAGCCTCTCGCAGAACGCCAGGCTCGATCTTGGCGGCCACGCCCTCCTGGACGGCAGGAATCGGGGGAAAGTCATTGGCGTCCATGCCGCTCACGTTGGACTCGAAGCTCTCGCACTTGATGTTCACGCCAAGCGGCTGCTTGGTTGACTCCATCGTGATAACCTCCGGCGGCAGGCTGTTCACGAAGTCCCCGACAAGTCGGGCCGGAACCGTGACGGCGCCCTCTTCCTCAATCTGCGCCGCGACCCATGTAGTCATAGCCATGTTCAGGTCGGTTGCCGAGATCTTCAGCATGGAGTCCTCGGTCGTGATAAGCACGTTCTGCGTAATGGGCAAAGTTACATTGCGCGTTGAGACGGCTCTGCCGACTATCGAGATCGCGCGGGAGAGGTTTTCCTGTAAGCATGTCAGTTTCATTTCCATTCTCCTAAACCAAATGTACTATTAATGTTATCAGCAGCTGCGGCCAAGAAACGGCTCTGCGCCAGTAATTCGCGGCAATCTCCTGGGCAGCCATAGGCGTTTGTGGATGGAAAAACCCTGCAGCGTCCGATCCGCGGGGTTCCGTAGGTCGCCAGCTCGACACTAGGCGGTTGCATTCTCTCGCGGTCGTCCGCACTTTGGGCAAGCCGGAAGGACAGTGCGGTAATCAGTTCTGCAGCCCTGGCACCTGAGAGGCAGACCTACCTCTTTGAACTTCTCTCTTGCCGCCTGCAACTGCTCTGGCGTCAATTTCCTGTGCCTGTCTCTGCGCCGTCTCATATCGGATTGTCCTTCCCGCGCGTAGCCGCGCCGTCAGCCTTGCTCGCCTCTGCGGTCATAACGAATGCCCTTCGTACCAGGAGCGCCATTTCATGCGGCAGCGTCGCATAGGACACGTTGGCGCCGTCCGAGAACGGTGGAAAGCCCGCTGAGAAGTGGCTGTCTTGCGCCACCTCCCTCGCATTGAACCCGAGGGCGCAGTCCATCGCAGCCCATGCTTCCTCGTTGCGTTCGTCCGGAGCGCCAAGCACGTCCGCATTGTCACCGTGATAGTCGTACTCCGTGGACAGCATCACGCCATCGTCCTCGACTGTCGCCACGAAGCCGTACACGCCTCCGTGAAGAGGGTCCTGTATTTCCACGATAACACCGAACACGTCATCGGCACCTCGTCGCTGGCAGCTCGCGCAGGCAACGCCTGTCTGTGCATAGGCGCATGTCTCGTCGCATCTTTGTGTTGCCATTGTCGTTCCTTTCTAAAAGCCAAAGCCCTGCGGGTAAGCGCACCTGCAGGGCTTGATTAGTGTCGTGCCGGTCTTCATTACGCAGTGCCAAGTACCAGGCGGTAGGGCTGCTGGGCGCACCTGAATCCAAAGAGCTTGCCCGTCTTGACGCGCTCCCGATAGCAGGAGTCGCACATTGGGGCGTTTAGCTGTCTTGGCGCGTTCCTGGGCCTGACCGTCTTGATTCTGCTCACGCAGATCTCACCGCAAAGCATGCAGACATGCTCCGTTCGCCTCTTGCTCTGCTCCAACAGGAAATCCAGTGTCACGCCGAATGCAGCGCCCTCAAAGCCCGACCCTCTTCTCGTCAACGGCATTTCTCGTGAAATGTATAGCGGCTGCCCCTCAAGCTCCGTCCCGACAAGCGGCGACACGAAAGGGTTCATGGGCTCCGGGCTGTCAGGGAATGCAAGCCTGTAAAGCTCACGTCCTCCCAATCCAACATGCCGAGGATCGTCATTGCCGCACTCGCCGTCTTGTGGTCCCGCGCCTTGAAATCGGCAATCTGCTCCGTGAAGCCATTCATAACCCCAGTTACCGTTACTTCCCACGCGAGTGTCATTCGGCACCCTCTGCTTCACCGCCATGAGCGCCGCCTGCACGACCGGCGTGTAGTTGCGTCGGTACGTCTTGCAGAAGTTCAGCGTCGGCAGGTAGTGGTCAGGGTGGAACGGAATCTTTCGCCAGATCTGCAGGGGTTCCGCTGCCTCGTCACTAACCCCGTTCAGGCAGATAAGCTCCGACTCAAAGACCACTGGCCCGAAGTCGAAGCATTCGTCTCCGTTCAGCCCGATACCCAGCCCCGTCGCCACGTCCACGATTCTCCTGATGTCAGCGGTTATGTCCTCAAACTCATCGCCCCTGATGTCCCGGTTCATCTCAAAGATCTCCGTGTATCCCATGTCTTGCTCGCTTACTCAATAAGAAAGACCCTGCCGGCAGCACCAGCAGGGTCGCGTTTCAGTTCCTCGCGGCGCATAAGCCAGCTATTCGAATCCGGCCACCTTCCACACCGCCCTCTTGTACTCGCCGTCCGCGAGCGCAAGCCCGTCAACATCCCCCTCGTTGAAGCAGCACTCGTGCGCCCCGAACTCGTGCGGCGGTCCGCCTTCAATGAAAAGCACCTCGTCGTCTGCGTCCACCAGGAAATCCGCCGAGAAATGCATGCCGCCCAGGTCCAGCTTCTCTTGTCCAAGCACAAAGAGCAGCCCCACGTTCCACTCGAACTGCACGTCAAACAGCTCGCCAATGAGTTGTTCGGTCAGCGCGCAAACCTTGTCAATGTGTTCGGTATGAAGTGGGAGCGGGCGCTGCGGGTAGTAGTTGGAAACCCCGACGATCCGCCCGTCCCTCACGAAGACGCGATACTCGACAGGGTAGTGGTCATGTATCTTCGCCTTCACCCACGGCCGCTGCCACACGGGTACAATCTCACGCGGGTACTGCTCGATCAGCTCATACACGCGCGGGTCGTCCAGCATAAGCGCCGCGAAATCTTCATGCCACTCCGGTTTGCCGTGCGCGAGCGCGGCCTTCACGTCCGTGCTGGAGCAGCAGTCATAGCGCATCATGTAGTCGCTGGCCGCAAAGTCCCGCATCTTTCCGTAAGCGGCCATCAGCCGTTCCCTTACCGGCCCGTCGTCGGTCCAGTTCAGGTAGTCCGTCTTCCGCACCTCTGCCACCTGTTGCCCCGCAATCGCCGGTACGCCTGCCCTCTGGCAGACTTCCAGCCAGTCGCCCAGCGACACAGGGCAGAACCTCTTGTCGTTAGTGGTCATAGCGTCCCCTTCCGTCAATTTTGCAATCTATCGCTCAGCCCGGCAGGGCTTACGCGTCCTATCCCGCCAAAGCATCCGCGCCCGCCAACTTCTTTGCGGACCGTTCGTTTATCCTGCGATGGAGCAGGTACGAGCTGGCCGTCCGTGTCGCCCTAGTGCGCCGGTGCCTCTCGATCACTCTCCGGAGCGGTCTTTTAGTTACCTCATTGCGCCACTGCATCCGCCGTTCCTTGCGCTGCTGCCGCACCCGCGCAGACCTCCGTATCGCACCACGCGAAAAGCCCCGGATCGTCACCGCTTCAAGCAAGGCCTCCAGTTCCTTCTTCTGCTCGTCGCGGTTCTCGCTCTCAAGCAGTCCTATCCTTGCGCGGCGCAGCACGATGCGGGCTTCTTTCCATTCGTACAACCTGATGTAGTCCCTGGCGACCTCTATGGATGTAGCGACAACCTCCGTGTAGTAACCGTTTCCGAATAAGGTGTCGAGAATCGCCCTTCCGAGACGAGCCCTCTCGCGCAGCAGCTCACGGGAGAGCCACTTGTCGCCCCCATCGAGGCTGACCGTCCTTGCCGCCTCGCCCATCAAGTCACGCAGTCTTCTGGTCGTGTTTATGTCGTAATCCGCCATGATGTCCGTCCTTGTCAATCAAGTCTTAACAGCCCTGCTTGTGCCGTCACCAGCAAGGCATCGTTCTCCTAGATCGCGCTTACCCAGAGCGGGTACCATCCGCCTTCCTCGCCGTGTACGACCAGGAACCGGTAGTAGAGGCCCATGAAGATCTGCACGTCCATTATCAGCCTGTCCTGCTGTCCGCTGGCAAGACGCGCCGAGTAGTCTTCCTCTATCTTCTGAGTGTAGCTGCTATTCAATATGGCAGTCATCGTGGGCGTCTGGTAGTCCCGCTGCCCTTGCGAGGCGTCCCTTTTCACCTCCTCGATCCTGACGCGAAGTGCGCTCGGATTCAGTGGCACTCCGTAAGTCATCCCGCCTTCCGGCTCCGTCCAGACGGCGTTGCAGGTCATGCAGCGCCAGATGCCGTCAAAGCGACCTCGTGCCTGGCAATCCCTCGCGCAGTCCATTCCTGTCGAGCGATAGTCCCACACCGCCGCGTAAAACTCATTCTTCTCATCGCCGGTGGGGTTGCGATAGGAGTACCCGCCGTCGTCCGATACGGACCATGTGTAATCAATGGCGACATCCCTCGCTCCACCAAGAAGCGGAGCGACCATATTCACGCGTCTCTCCACGAATGCCTGCATCGTCTCGCATTCGTACTTGTCTCCGTAACCTCGATAAATTATCTGTGCCACAGTCGTTCCTTTCTTCAAAAAGCCTGGCAGGTACAGCTCATACCCGCTCACATATTCCAATTCCCCTTCACGGCCGCAACCGGCTCGTCCTTGTCCGCCTCCGCCCTGACTTCCGCCATCGACACGTCCAGTCTGAACTTGTGTCCGATCCGCGTCTCGACATTGACGTATTCGGCCAGTAGCTCAGGGTTATGCCTGGCAGCCAGCACCAACGCCGCTTTAGGCGCGTAGATGCAAAAGACGCACGAAAGTCGCGGCATACCGAGATCGTATGCCTCGTGATAGCGCACTCCGCTCTCTTGTATGTCCTGCCAGACTTCGTCCTCGCTCCAGTGCTGAATCGGCAGCCAGTCCCACACTTCCCTTGTGTTCGTGCTGAAGTACCGGTTGGGCGTGAATGCCATCCTCTTACGACGCGCCGGCGATTCCTCCGCGCGGAGTCCCATGACATTCAGCAGCCTGAAGCCGTCGCCATCACGCCGCTCGCGGTCTAGCGCGGTGACAATCTTGGCAATCTGCCCGCGCTTATGGTCCGACGTGCAGTAGCGAGCTGCAGGGCTTGGAAACATGCCCCGCTTCTCGATGTGCTGAAGCAGATCTCCCTGCGGTCGGGCAATCGCCCTGAACTCGATGCCGTAGGCTTCGCTCTGCTCTCGCGCCAGCTCCTTCGTGCCGTTCCACTCGACGCGCCCGAGGTCCGCATGGGCAACGACTATCCTGTTTCGGGGCACTCCCTCGGCACCTGCGGCCTTCACGACGGCGCGAACCATCGTCTGGCTATCCTTGCCTCCGCTTGAGTTCAGGAGTATCACGTCCCACTCCGCAAGTGTCGGGGTGGCTGTCGGATCAGGCATGCCCTCTATTGGGAGCGTAAGTTGCGTATCCTTCATAGTTGCCCTCCGAGTCTTTTACAAAAAGAAAGACCCCGCAGAAACCGAATCCCTGCGGGGTCTTGTTGGTTGGCTTGGCCGTCGCGTCATTCAGGTGGCGATAGACAACGCCACGAATATACCGAACACAACTGCGCCGAACAATGACAGCGCCATTCGGGTGCCCATCGCTGAGCGTTTGTTGGGGTCTCCCTTATGATTCTGCATACGATATGCAGACACGACGGCAGTAATTAGCAAGGAGGCTACAATGACGACCCCGCCGAGTTCAATATATGGTGTTAACGCAAGTAGCTTCTCCATTTCATTCCTTCCGGCGAACCGCCTGTCATTGTGCAGGGGGACTCGTCTTTATCCGACTCCGCCTTGGCCTGGCGCAGTCCTTCAAGCAGCTCCGCCATCTTGAGCTTATCGCCCGAACGCAGAGTCTTAATAACATAACCCGCAAACTCTTGTGGGCTAATCCGAATCTTTCGTTTATTCAGGCGCACCTTTCACCTGCTTTCTATGGCGTTTCTCACCAGGAGCGCCATATCGTAGGGTAGCACGACATAAGATACCGCATTGCTACCCGATAACGGGGGCCAGACGCCGCCCGTACCTCTCTCCACCGCCGTCTCCCTGGCGTCAAATCCGAGAAACGCATCAAACGCCCGCCAAGCATCGTCGCCTTCGTAAGTGGCCGTGAACATAATCCCTGCATCCTCAAGACTGACCGCAAACCCGTATTGCTGTCCGTCCGTCCCGTGAACAACCAGCGTCTTCTCAGCGCCGATTACCTCTGTCGGTCTGCCTTCTATCTCGATCGCTAACGCGTCAGCGTCGTATCGCGGCAGCTCCAGCGCCGGTGTGCCGCATCCAACGCATTCGCTCTGCTTGTCGTCTGTGCATATACCGCACCGAATCGTCATGGTGTCACTTCCTTTCGCGGGCAAAAGAAAAGCCCCCTGCTAAAAGCAGGAGGCTTCAATCGTATGGAAAGGCACCCCTGTGGGGCCCGATCACAATACCCGCCCAACATCACCACATCGCGTCATTGTAGCACGCCCCGTGGCCTGTCGGACTGTCGTTTTGTCATAATTTCACGCGAAACGCCGCGTCGATCCGACCGTCGCCATCTCTCATGCGGGCCGCTGGCGCAGATAAGCGGCAAGCCCCGCCTTCGAGGGTGTCGCTTCTATCTCGTCCATGCAGAACGACGATTCAATGCAGCTCGGGCAACCCTCATCGCACCGGCAAGACTGCACTATCTCGATCATCCTGTCCACGAAGATTTTTGGCTGCGTCTCGATGAAGTCAACGAGACCAACGCCGCCAACCTCATTCTCGTAGATGAACGTCGCGTCTGCCCTCAGTTGCGGGTGATCCGGTATAGCCACACCAGCAACGTCGCGCTTGTCGCACATCGTCAGCGTAGCCAGTGCGCCGGACCCCACATGCGCCGCCGCATGCAGCGCGGGCTGGTCGTCGTAACGGGTGGCGGGCTGCCTGCCGCAAAACCACGCCGCTACCGTCTCGAACTCGAACGCCGGCATCTCAACAGCGTGGTAGTCACCATCACCCCTCGAATAAAGGTCTTGTTCGTAGTAACCGGTGACCTGCTGTCTCACCTTCACCTTGCCACTGCGAATGGAAAGTCCGCCGACCTTCACGCCTGGCTCATTCTCCGATTGGATGGTAATCTCGGTCTCCATGCAGGGCTGTGTGTAGATGCGCTCGTTCAGGTAACGCAGCTCCGCTTGCTTCGACGTATCGTCAAAACTCACGACCCTGTACGTCGTGCCTCTATGGGAGTACACCGCGCCCGGGTAAAGCTCCCTGAGCGCATAGGTGCGAGAGGTCTCCTCCATCTTCTGGCCCGACTGCCTGTTGACTAGCTGGTAGTGTTCGTTGTCCGAGCTTCGAATGTTGACACCGAACCAGGGCGACGCCCCGCGCGGAAGTACGCGCTGCTTCTCACTGTCAACAGCCAGCTTGCCTTCGTCTACGAGCTTCCTTGCTACGTGCCGAAGCGCAACCTCTCCGAATATCTCAAAGTCCTCGCGGCCCAGCGGAAGCTCACCGGCAGCACACTGAAGATGCTCTCCCAGTATCACCTCGTTAGTCAAACTTACCTGCGCGGATTCGTGCACCGCCGTAAAGAAAGCCCTCGGAAAGCGCCGATAGAACTGATCAACTGGGTTGTCTCTCATCAACATCAGGGACAGGCTCAGTTCGATGCCCCTGCCAGCTCTTCCCGCCTGCTGCCATGCGCTTGCTATTGTGCCCGGAAAGCCCGAGATTACTGTGGCGTCGATGCTTCCGATATCAACGCCCAACTCCATTGCGTTGGTCGAAGCGACGGCGAGCAGCTCGCCGGTACGAATGCCTCTTTCCACATCGCGCCTTTCTTCAGCCATGTAACCGGCGCGATAGGGCCTTATCTTGCCCTCAAGATCAGGACGAGCGTTGCGCCCAGCCCTTCGCCCTGTGAGCATCTCGTTGACGTACTGCACGATACGCTCAACTCCCTGCCGATTCTGTGCAAATGTCAATGTCTTGACATCCCGCCGCATCAGTGCTGATGTGAACAGCGCTGCCTGCATGTTCACTCCGGACGATCCGCTGTGTGTTTCTGCGCTAACCATGTCGAGAAGCACGAAGGCCCGCTCGCCGGACGGTGAGCCGTCCGTGTCTATCACCCTGAACTGCTTGCCCGTCAGGTTACTCGCATGCTCAGCGGGGTTCGCGATGGTCGCTGAACACAGCACAAACTGCGGGTCTGCCCTGTAAGACGCAAGTATGCGCTGCAGCCGCCGCATCAGCATCGCGACATGCGAGCCGAAAAGCCCCCGATAGTAGTGTGCCTCGTCAACTACCACCACGGACAGATTAGACAGAAACCTCTTCCATCCCCGGTGCTGCTGCAAGATGGACAGGTGCAACATGTCAACATTCGTGATTATGATTCTGCTGTTGCTGCGGATAGCAGGACGCGCGGCCTTCGGTGTGTCTCCGTCGTAGGTGTCACAGGTCACGTCTATCCCGCTGCTGTCGAGCATCCCTTCAAGTCCCGCGAGCTGGTCGTGCGCCAACGCCTTTGTCGGGAACAGGTATAGCGCTGTCGCGTTAGGGTCCTCGATGAGCCTCTGCAGCACCGGCGCGTGGAAGCAGACGGACTTGCCCGACGCGGTGCTTGTCGATATCACGACGTTCTCGCCGCCGAAAGTAGCGTCTATCGCCTCCGCCTGGTGGCTGTACATCCGCTCTACGCCTCTTGACGCCAGGGCCTCCAGTATAAGTGGGTGCAGCTTCGCTCTCTTGGGCGTGGCATATACCGCCTCACGAGCGGGGATCCGCTGCACATGCCCCAGCATGTCGTCATTGTCAATCGCCAGTGAGAGCGTTCCTACAAACTCCTCCACTGGTGTCTTTGTATCTATCATCGTCGCATTCACCTTCCCAACTCCTGTAACCCGCTCCTGACCTCATCAGAGGGCTGGAACATATCTTCTTTATTTTATTCGATCAGCACAGTCCAGTGCCGTCCTTTGTCTGCAATTTCTCATGAAACGGGCAAAAGAAAAGGCGGGCAGCATAATCGCTGTCCGCCTAGTTGACCTTGTTCCTGACTCGGCTGCCTAGTCCACCCGCTCTCCGGTCAGGACGTTCTGCATGTATATCTCGCCCGTCTGCGAATTGTGGACCTGCGCCACAGGATACTTGATGAAGTTCTGCCACTCATCGCCGCACTCCGGGCACTTGACGATGCTATCGTCGTTGGGAAGCTCTTCCAGGTAGAAGGGCCCCTCGTCCGGGTGCTTCGAGCAAACCAGTCGCCGCTCGTCCGTATCGTCCGCTGTCTGCTTATCCTTGTTATCAGTCATGTTCATTCTCCCTCAGTGCCGTTTCTGTTCACCGAGGCGGCAAGTACGCTCCCGCCGCCTCGAATCGTTCTTGCTCAGCTACGCGCCAGACGGCCCATTTGCGTACTTCTTAAGCACACGGGCTATGCCGTCCTCCGCAGACCGTATCAGCTCGCCATTGTCCCAGACCGGCTCGGAGGTTATGCCCTCAAGCTGGTCAATGATGAGATCCGGCGAGTGCCCGCAGCGCAGGACAAGCGACACCATCCGCGACAAACCTTCCAGGTGCGCGGGCTCGCTGCCGCCAGCCTTCCCGATAGCGGTGAACATCTCGAAGGGTTTGTTATCCTCGTCGAAGTTCAGCGTCACGTACATCGTGCCGTGCCCTGTCCGCACACGCTTGGTCAGGCCCAACATTGCCGCTGGCCTGTCCTTCATGGCCGTCTCTCCGACTGGCTCCAATCCAAGCTGCAGCGCCTCAGGTTGCCCCGTTTGCTCCTGCTTCGCGGAACTGTCCTTCTTGCCGGTCTCAAGGACCTGCATCGACTTGCTGCCGTCGCGGTACACCGTGACACCCTTGCAGCCCGTCTCGAAGGCGAGTATGTAGCTGCGGGCGATGTCTCCTACCGTTGCGTTGTTGGGCAGGTTGATGGTCTTGGATACGCCGTTGGTGAAGTGCTTCTGCCACGCGGCCTGCATGCGGATGTGCGACTCGGGGGCTATCGCCATCGAGGTCCTGAATACGGAGCTGTCTATGCCGTTCTCCGCGTATATCCTGTCGGCGTCCTCCGGGCTGTCTGCAAGCTGTCCTAGCACCTCACGGACTTTATCCTCGTCCTTAAGCCGGTCGCGCAGACTCTCCCAGACGGAGCTAGGAGCGTCAAGTAGCCGCTGGCTCGTGCCTTCGTGGTCCGTCCATAGCACGTTCGACCACCATGCGTTTGCGAAGTGAGGCTCTATCCCTGAGCTGCAGTCCGCGATTCTGCTGATGGTGCCGGTCGGGGCTACTGACAGCACACACGAGTTACGCCGCGGAGTCGGGTCATTCGCGGCGAGAGCGGAACTTTCCCACTCAGGATATGCCCCCGTCTCCTGCGCCATCTTTGCGGACTCCTTCCAGGCGGTGATGTTCATGAACGCTGCGATCTCATCGGCCAGCCCCAGCGCCTCTTCGGAGTCGTAGGCGACACCCATCTTGATGAGCAAGTCCGCCCAGCCCATCACGCCCAGTCCGATGCGCCGCGTCCGGCGATTGACGTCCTGCAGTATGGGAAGCGGAAACTCGTTGACCTCCACAACCGCGTCCAGGAACCTGATTGCCGTCCCGATATCCTCCCTGAACTGGTCCCACATGAACGCACCGTCGCCATCTTCGTACTTCACCAGGTTCAGCGAGCCGAGATTGCAGCTACCGTGATTTTCGAGGAACTGTTCGGCGCAGTTGGAGATTACCATCCCGTTCGCAACGAATGAGTGAGTGAGTGGCTCGGTCAGGTCATAGACTTGTTCCGTTCCCAGAGGCTCAAGGCGGTCGAATCTGGCGACGAACCGCTCCTTGTAAAAGCCCCTGCTGCCATACTCATTGATTCCTGCCTGTAGCCTTGCGTTCTTGCGCTCAAGCAGGAAACCTATCTCGTCACGGAAGCGCAGCACGTTATCCTTGCCAACAACTACTTCGTAGTTTGCCTTGCTGATGTATTCGCCTCTACCGCCCTTGCCGTCCGGCAACAGTGACGTCCTTTCGCCATGGCGGTGGTAAATTCTGGACGCAATTCCGAAGTTCAGCAATAGGCGCTGCACCCCCTCCAGTAGTGGCGGGTACGATGAACTAAGGCGAACACCAATGCCTTTGGTTGGCCCGGATCCTGTAACTGTGCCATCAGCCCCAAAAAGGGCTTGTAAGTAAGCTCGCTGCATCTCCTCCGTGCCTTCATAAACGACCTGGGGAACATGCCGCTCGTTACCCTTCGTGATGCCATGTTCCTTTAGGATATTCTTCAACCGTGACGAGTGAATTGTTTCAAGGTTGCGCGATGGCACCGCGACAGGTCCTGTTCCGTACTGCCGCCACGGACGCTTACCTGTTCCTGAGACGACCCTCTGAGTCGCGTCCGCCATCATATTCGCTATTTCTCGATCATTGCCGTAAAAGTCCATGCACGCTGTCTGGTCAGTTATGTAGCCATCTCCGGTGAGCCATCCGAGTACAAGCCCCAAGTCGCGGTTCCCCTTGCTCCCGAAATGTCCCTTATGGTCAATCAACCGGATCTCATCTCCCTTTTGGAGTTCTCGCGCTGGGACCTTGCCCGTGACAGTAAATACCTCATGGTCTTCAGTCAGCTTCAGGTTGTAACCCTCTTTAGTCACCAGTCTGTACACGGGCTTTACGCCGCTCTGGAAAACACGGCTTGCCATTGACTTCACAGCGCCAGTTCTGGAGTCCAATCCGAGTAGCGGTGTTGTCCCTAGTAATGCTTGTATCGGTTTCAGTCCATCTCCCGTGTACACCAGTGTGTCGCCAGTCACGCAAGGATTAGGCCAGCTCTTTCCCAAGTGCGGGTTTGGCGCTGCCTCGGCCACCGCGTCCACGAATATTATGCCCGGGTCGCCTGTGCGCCACGCGGATTCGCAGATCTCGTCCCACAGCTCAAGGGCGTTCACGGTCTCCACGACCCCGCCGTTGCGCGGGTTTATGAGATCCCAGCTCTTGTTGTTCTCCGCTGCCTCCATGAACTTGCCGCTCACGCCAACGGAGACGTTGAAATTCTGGAGCGTGTCGTCGTTGTCCTTGCAGTGAATGAACTCCCGCACGTCGGGATGGTCTATGTCCAGTGTCGCCATGTGCGCGCCGAGGCGGAACGCGCCCTGCGTGAGCGTCGCACCGACCTGCGAGTAGAGCTTCATCACGGCGATGGGTCCGCAAGCCTCGCCGTGCGTCGTGGCGATGACGTCCTTCCTGGGCCGCAGCTTGCTGAAGTTGAAGCCCACTCCGCCACCCGACTTCTCAATCATCGCAGCCTCGGTAGCCACTTCCATGATCGAGGGCAGGTTGTCCTCCGGAGACACCACGAAGCAGGCAGATAGTCCGCCCTTGCCTTCGATGCCGGCGTTCACCTGCGTCGGCGAGTTGGGCAGGAACCTCTGCGCCGTCATGATATGCCAGAAGCGAAGCGCGACCATAAGGCGCTCCTCATCATCAGCAGCGTGAGCGCCACCGGAGACAGTCCACGCTATTCTGCCGTACATCTCGGACACCGTCTCCTTGTGATCGGATCCCGGCACCTGCGCCCTGTAACGCTGCCCCAGCACCGTCAGGCTGTTCTTCGACCAGTGGGCCGTGTTCTGCGCCAGCCGCGCCACATCCCAGTATTGGCCCTGCGGCTTTCTCAGCGCCTCCTTGATTAGCGTCTGCAATGGGTTATTCCAGGCGTCATACCCGGTGTTGTTCTCGTTAAGCATCGGTCGCTTTCCTTTCGCCAATGTCCGTATCTTCGTGCCGTCGCAGTCGCGACAGCCAGCTACCGCCGAATTTCACCCCGACATACCACCTGCGTCCTGCAGACGCGAATGAGTCAGGCGTATGTAGCTCCAGGCGGTAACCCTTGTTGGAGCAGTCAACGCAGAGCAATCGCATCCGCATCCACTGCCCCACGTTCTCGTAGCTCACCTTGCTCTCGCAGTGAAGGCACTTAAACCTCTTTGGCTGGCTCATCGCGCGCCTCGCTTGGCTCAAGCACCAGCACCTCGCCGTAGGATTCCACAAGGTCCCACTCGGCAACGTCACGGTGCATATCTATGACTTCCTGGCCATCTTTGGTCAGGGAGACCGTCAGCGGATGTACGTGGACGCCCCGAAGCAGTCCGCTCCCGACCATATCCAACTGCCGCCACCCCGACATTACGAGCTTCGCGCCTATCGGTATCGCTCCGGCACCGCCGAATGTCGGGATGCTGATGGATCTGTCCGCTGCGCCACTCGGGTTCTTGACCACGCCGGCCCAGCCCCGTCTTGCCGCCTCTTCCAGATAGTACACAGCCTCGATGGGCGAAATGTACAAATCGAACTCAATCTGCCGGCCGTTTTCCTCTCTGAGCGCCCCGACGTACAAGACCGGACGGGCCTTGCGCTGCCGCTGTCTCTTGACCTTTTCCATCCTCTCGACCCAGGTCATCCCTATGCGCTGCGTCGCAGTCTCGATCTTCTGAACGTCAACGCCTTCGGCCGCAGGCTCAGACAGCATCACCATGTCTATGTCGCACTCGACCTTGACCGCTCGCCCCACAGAGCCCTCAAGCGCCAGAAGTCCTTGCAGCGCCGTCAGGCTGTCTCTCAGGAGTCCCTTTGAGTATGTAGTGTCCATTTCTCTAACCTTCCGTTCCGTGTCTCTACGAGGAGCAGCCGCAGAATCCGCCCCTCGCGCCATTAGTATTCGTCGGGGTGCGACTGCCAGATATGAGCGTCAAGGTCAATGACCCATCTTCTGCATATCAGGCAGCGCACGTATTCAGATTCGCTCATGCCTGTCCATCCCGGACTCTTTCCAAAATGTCCTTCATGAGCTTGTAGGTGCGTGGGGTGTCGTTCTTGCCCGCAAGGTCGGTCCCGATCTCGCTGACCAGTGTCCTCTCGATCAGCGGCCAGTTGCCGGCGAGCGCCTTCCAGTCGCGTCGCTTGCATCCCAGCACAAGCACGCCGCGCTCGTAGGCTTCCGGCACGAGGCGCAGCAACAACACGCACCGCCTGAAATCCCACGCGTCTGCCGGTGCGCTGACGTACTTGCCGTCGTTCTTGAAGCCCGCTGTCGTCCTTGCTATGGCCTCAGACGAAACTCCCGTCTCGCCTGTGCAAAACCACTCAAGCAGCCTGTCGTTCACACTAATTTTCACTTCGCGGTTTCCTTTCCTCAAGAGGGTTAAGCGTTGGCACTCGGCAAGCGCCAACGCCCGTTGCTCGCTGCCCTATCCTTCAGGCAGGATGTTCTTCACATAGTCAATGGGAACGCCGAAATGATATGCCGCAGCTCTCATCGCCGTGCGGTAGTCCTTGCGAAGAAGCGCAGCATCAATGCCCAGCCGCATGATGATGTAGTCCTGCTCTTCTTCTTGGTCGATTCGCCTGAACTCGTTGAAGACGTAGTGCGGCCGCATGAACAGCTCGCCGGCGCACGGGATGTAACTCTGTGTGCTGACCTCCGCCACGCTCGCCTGATAGAAGATGGTGTATTCACCTGCGGAGTCCTCGAATATGAAGTAGTCAGGCTTCAGGCGAACCATCTGCTGGCTGCCGTCTCCGTGTGTCAGCTCGTAGCCGACGGTGATAGCCTCAACCTCCATGCCCGGCCCGTATGAGTGGCGCTTCACGAGCGGCGGCAACTGCCCCATGTCTGTCGTTGTTCAGCATAAACGTCACAGTTAACTGTTCAGCATAAATGTCACAACATGTAGGACATGGAGAATGTGACATTGACCCAACGAGAACAGGCAAGGCTTCAAGTACTCAACAGTTTGCTGGCGGAGCATATGACGATGGAGCAGGCATCTACGCTGATGGGAGTGAGCGCACGCCATACCAGGCGCATACTGGCGGCATACAGGAAGGAAGGAGCAGCCGCACTCGCCCACGGTCATCGAGGTCGTAGAGCGCCCAATGCGACATCGGAAGCAACGAAGACCACTGTGTTGCATCTGGCGCGCACACGGTATTCGGGAACCAACCACACTCATATGAGCGAGTTGTTGAGTGAACGCGAAGGCATAGACATAACGCGCAGCACACTGCGTCGCCTACTGGTGAATGCCGGTGAGAACAGCCCCCGTCGGCGTCGGCCTCCGAAGCACAGAGTTCGTCGGCAGCGGATGCCGCGTGAGGGCATGCTGATCCAGGTAGACGGCAGCTACCACAGATGGCTTGGGAAAGACGGACCGCAGTTCACGCTGCTGCTGGCGATTGACGACGCCAGCGGGATCGTCGTCAATGCCCTGTTCTGCGAACTGGAGAACACCCACAGTTACTTCTCGCTCCTCGATGGACTGATACGGCGCTGCGGCATACCGCTCGCGCTCTATGCCGACCGGCATGCCGTCTTCAAGTACACTCCACCGTCGGAAGCTGCCGGTGCTCCAACCCAGTTCAGTCGCGCGATGGACGAGCTTGGGATACAGCTGATATTCGCTCTATCGCCTCAGGCCAAGGGAAGGGTGGAACGTGCCGCGGGAACGTTCCAGGACAGGCTTGTCACCGAGCTCCGGCTTGCCGGCGCGACCACGATCAACGACGCCAACCGTGTGCTGGAAGACTTCCTTCCACGCTTCAACGGTCGCTTCAAGGTGCCGGCGCGGGAGTCGGAAGTCGCCTATCGCGCCGTGGACGACGGGATGCGTCTGGACAGGGTCCTGTGCTTCAAGTACAGGCGCAGAGTCGCCAGGGACAACACGGTCAGATACCGCTGGCGCACACTTCAACTGCTGCCCGGCACGGACCGGCCGACCTACGCCGGAGCAGCTGTGGATGTGCTCGAAGGACTGGACGATAGCCTGGCAGTGCAGCACGAGGGACGCGACATCCCATCTCAGGAAGCGCCACCGCGTCCGAGTGTCCTCCGGGGCTTCGTCGGGAGAACCACGCACTCACCCATCATCCATCAGCCCACCAATGGTCTGGGTAGCAAATGGGAGGCCAAACTGGCGACTCTGGACGCCAACCACGATGCCGAGCATCCCATCGCCACCTCCGGTCGCAACGGGACGGGACGAGTTCGCAAAGCTGTGGGTCCACGGCGCAAGAAGCCCACCCCGCTACAGACAGCCAGGTGGAAAGCGGTGCAGAAGGCAAAGCGCAAGGGACTGTCCATTCGCGGGATCGCCCGAGAGCTGGGCATACACAGAGACACCGTGAGGAAGTACTTGAACGCCGAGAGTCCACCTCTGGCGCCATCTCGACTGACGCCGAATGGCCCATGATCTGATACTATCAAGAACCAAGTTGGGGACATTTATGCTGGTCACTTACCCTGACATTTATGCTGCACAGCGACACCATGTCGTCGCTCTCGAACCTCACGGCAAACCCCTCAGGGACATTCGCCGTCTGCAGATCCAGCTCCGCCAGCCGCGCCACCGACATGTTCGCCGGATAATCGACGGGCCTCTCTCGGTAGTGGTTCATGCTCAGGCTCTCCCAGGCATCTTCCGCGGCGACCAGATACCCGTTCGTCTCGGCCCACACGATCAGGGGCAGGGAGCGAAAGCCGAAAGGCACAGCCAGATACTTTGCGTCTTCTACCGGCTCCACAAGTTCCAGCGCCTGCATCGAGACCGCTCCCGACACTATTTCAATCATATTTTCCACGATACTTTCTCCTCACTAGAAGGTAATCACGTTCGCCCCCGCGCAGGGACGAGCATATCTATTCAGCAATCTCGTAGTGATGTCTCATGACACGCGTGGCGCCTTCCTTCTTTTGCTCCGGATGCAACGCGCTGTCGGCCAGCCGTCCCACCAGCATCTCAATGGCCGCCCTGTCAGCGAACAGGTAGAAGTCCTTGTTGCCGCCTGGCATCGTCATCTCAATGCCCGCGTCAAAAAGTACCTGCGCGTCGCTGTCTGTCAGCCCTGGCTTGCCCTCGTAGTTCGGTATCACCGCCTCGTTATGCTCCGGTGCCGAGAGTGCTCGCTTCACCACCTCATCGGTGCTTATTATGGCAATCATCTTGTAAACACCGCCACTACCGTTGGTCTTCCAGACGCCTATGCCCTTCTCACGCCCCTTAAAGAACGCATATGCCCTGTCGGTCTCGCTGTAACGGTCACGCTGCACGGCATCCAGCAAGTACCTTTCGTCGTCAGTATGAATCATCCTATTCCTCCGATTCCGTTCTTTCGCGCGAAAAGCGGCGCCCGATACCAACCAGGCGGCGCTTAAAATGTCGGGTCCCCTGATTCGGCCGCGGCTACCAATCAATCTTGAACCGCTCAATGCCAGGGTTTGCGACCGCTCGCATGCCGAATATGCGGTTGAGCAGCGCGTCCCTCTGTGTGCAAAGCACCTCGTACTTCAGTTGCTCGTCCGAATGCCGCTCCTGCCACACACGAATCGCTGTGCTTAGAGTCTCGTTGATGCTCCTGTATGTGCCGACCGTGGTGCAGCCCACCGTCTCACGCATCAGGCTGCATAGCTCATGTCCGGGCTGTTCGTCTCGCTCCACGAATGTCTGCATGAAAACCTTCATCTTGCCTCCGATCCTACTCACGTATTCCCGCGTACCGCGGAAACCCACGATTCTTCCAGAATGCGGTCATTCCCATGCGGAAGTACGCTATATGCTGGTAGTTGTTCGCCGGGTGCAGGTTGCCCAGCCGCACGAAGCGACCCGACACCATCACCGTCATAACGTCCATATTCCATCTCCCTTACTTGCGCCAGTGGCGCACCATTGCGTCCACTAGCCACTTGCCAAGCGAGACACTCCGAACCCGACCCTCCATAGGGCAGGGGCCAAACCTTTTTGTGCCGAACGCGTAGATCCGCGCCAGCGCCCAGCGTCCAGCGTCAGGCGGGTACTCCACCACCTTGTAGCGCCAGCCCGCCGGTCCGTCCGCATCGTGAACTTCCAGCGTCGCGTCGTAATCGATGCTGAAATGCTGCGACACCTTGTACTCAAGCTCCGTCTGCTGCGGGGCCTGTGATAGCGTCCCGTCCACAATCGCCCTCGCAGCCACCATCGCGTCCGACATGTTCAGCAGAGCAAGCTCCGCTATCTGCTGGCGTCCGGCGACAAGCATCACTCTCACGCCCACCGAGCCGTCGTCCCACTCGCGGAACTCCATGTCCATCGGCCCGACGTTTTCTATCCGCTCAATCGGTTCGCTCATCCGCTACCTCCGCTTTCCTCGCAGCCCTCCCGGTGTTCGGTGAGAGCGTCGTCTGAATCCAGCACCAGGTCGCAGTGCGGGCACTGGTGCCTGAAGTAAGCCCGCGACGCGCAATCGTCACAGCAAACCTTCCCGTATCCAAGTCTTCTTAATTCCGCTGAGTTAACCGCCATATCAACCTCCCGCCACAATCCGCGTCGGCGGCTGCTCACCACTAACGCTGAGTATGGCTATCTTCTCGTGGTCCCGATTCCACATCTGTGAAACCAACAAGTCTCGCAAGTCAGCCTCGACAGCCTCGCAGCTAACAAGATCTGCCAGTGAGTATTCCCGAACCCGCGCGACATTCTTCGCAAGCACAGGTTCTGCGCGTAACGCTCTCAGCGTGGACTGCGTCTTCCGGTAGCCATTGCGTAGTCCCATTAGAGCCAGTGCGCCATCTAGTTCCAGCAATCGCGATCCCCTGACAAGGTAGTATCGCCTGTCGTAACCCTCGGTCCAATCCAGCACCAGTATGTTGTCCAGTCCTGCATGGGCAAGATAATCGCCCAAGTGCCGCAAGGGTCCACCATCGCATTGCGCCGCGTCTATCCGCATCGCCTTCAGCGTCGCGTACCACTTCCATGCCTGATCGTTCTCAAACGAGAGCCTGAGTGCGTCCGTAACCTTCTGCAGCGCCTCGCCGCAGAGCAGTCCGGCCACATCATGCAGCTCGTCCCCGCTCACCATGTAGTATTTCGTCTCTCGCATCACCTTCTCCCAATCCGCGCCTACGAGAAGAGGGCCGGTGATTATAGACCGACCCTCTAAGTTGCTAGCGCCTCGTATGTGCTCTTAGCTCTTCAGGTACATCGACATGCAGTGCGCGACGTGCTTTGCCTGCCTCACGTCCTCGAACCTGCCGAGAATCAGCGGGTCGCCTTCCTTGCCCACCTTGAAGATGTGCAACGTCGCCAGCAGCAGCTGCCTCTTCGGGCTGCCCTTCTGCACGACCCTGTACGTCAGTCCGTCCGCCGTGAACTCGTGGATGTCCGTCCGGATACCCAGTCTGGTCACGCTCTCCTCGCTGTACGTGTTATCGTCGCTCAGGTCCACGCCGTTTCTGTAGTCCTCGATGGCAGCCGCAACCGACACCGCATCATCCGTGTTCCTGACCCTCACGCGGCACACCATGTCTGCGAACCCGCTGATCCCCACCGTCAGGTAGGCATGCGAGCGCACGTCGTTGATGAGAAATCGCGTGTCGTCATCAGTCCGCGCCGCGAACTGCGCCCTCTCGATGGTTTCGTCGTCCAGTTTCTTAAAATCAAGCATCTTCTCTATTCCCCTGCAATATCATCTTATAAACGGTAACACCCGCTGCATCTGCGGCCTCCACCATGTCGGCTGTGCCGTTGCCACCCTCGAACGCGATCACCGCGTCGGGTTTGTACTTGAGCATTTCCCGGTTTCTTATCGGCCCTGCGCTGCGCGGGTGCGCCTTCCAGTCGGCAGGACAGGCTATCACCTCGATGCCCAGCCGCCGCGCCGCTATTGCTGCCAGGCTGTCCGCACCCCGCGCAGCTCCCTGTATCACGACCCCGATGTTCAGTGACCAGAGTACGGCAAGCACCAGCTCGTAATTGTCGAACTCGCGCCCTCCGCACACGATAACCTTCAATGGCTGCGTCGTGGCTGGCGGTGAATCAACACCGTCCCGTAGAAAGGTCGCGCTGCCGTCAGAACGGAGCCTGACCGCTATCTCATGAATCAACCCTCTAATCCTTTCACTTTCTTTGTCGTAGCTGCGCTTTGTACAAAAACTCTCTGTTAATTATTCGTTTCCTCAGCGACTCGGTATCCATGATTTCGGGCAAGCAGCATGGCGGCTTCCGCCTTCACGCTCACTTGCTTGCCATCGTGGGTTACCGCCACACGGCCAGACGTCAAGGCGGCATAACCCTGAAGAACGCCGTACCGCCTGTGTGTCAGCCGCACGAGATCTCCGGAAGCGATGCCTCTCGTCTGCTTGGCTCGTGAACGATGACCAGGGCAACCTGTATATCCCTGCTGCTGACGAGGCAGAGCGCAGTAAGCGCGATAGCCCCGTCCCCTCGGATTGCCGTGCCTGTCCGGCGGCCTGAGCATCTGACGGTCGCCGTGTCCGGTTGACCTTGCGACCGTCTTGCACTCGGGCAAGTACGCCAGGGCGTCAGGCGCACCGACGCAGAGAGCGTCGTTCACGTGAG
The DNA here is from genome assembly GCA_965221045.1 of Dehalococcoidia bacterium. GTDB lineage: Bacteria > Chloroflexota > Dehalococcoidia > Lucifugimonadales > JADFKI01 > Bin90. Next base: position 1,447,634 of record OZ244863.1, on the reverse strand, counting down.
TCTTGGTAACTCCCAGCCGCCTGCGCGTCCAGCTAGTCGTGTAGGCGTCGTGCGCCGATACGGGCATGTCCATCGCCTCAAGCCGTCTCAGAAGCTCCGGCACGATGATGTTCATCTGCGTGGCTCCCGCAAGCGGCGCTCTCCTGATTGCCCTTATGGCCGCAAGCCTCGCGGGTCTGCTAGCCAGAAACTCCTCTACGGACAAGTTGCCCTTCTCCACGTTGCAGTCGTGACAGCTCACCACGAGGTTGGAGACCCTGTTCGCTCCGCCACGGCTGCGGGGAACGATGTGGTCAAGCTCGTACCGCTCGGCCCTGCTGTTTCCGCAGTAGGCGCAGCGATGACCGTCGCGGTGGAAGATATATGACCGTAACTGCCAGCCCGCAAGGTCGCCCTGCTGGTACTCACGTCCTGTTATCTCGGCGTCCTGCATCAACTGCATGTCGAAGCGCGCGGTCTCCACTCTGACGAACCTGATGGGAAATATCTCAGTAAGCCGCCCGATCCATGTCTCCGTGTTCGCAAGCCGCGTCAGCAGCGACGGCGGGAGCAAGCCTTCAGGTCGGGTTCGGTTGTCGAATCTGGGCTGCCTGTTGCGTATCCTGCCGCGCCTTGAGCGCCGCATCATCCTGCGCTTGTCCATCTTGTTCCTGACACGACTGCCCCGATGCCGCAGCTCGATGATCGCATGCGCCTGTCTGCCGTGTTCACTGTCGCTTGTTACTGCCAGTCCCGTTGCCTTCGCGCCCGGGTCTATGTTCAGCTCCGCGCCGTCCACTTCTATGTTGTCGTCGTCTGTGTCCACGTCCAGCATCCGGATGCAGAACACGCCCCTGCGCCATGCTTTCTCCGCACGACCCTGCCTGATTAGCCTCCTTGCCCTCGACGGACGAGTGGGCATCAGTGGGCGGCCCTTGCTGCCCAGCACCGGAACGGTGTTCTGGTTAGTCTGGTCTGTTGACCTTCTTTTCATAGTGTCTCCTTGATATACAAAATCTTCCTCCGGGCGAACCCTTTGGAAAGTACGTCCGTAAGCGCACGAACATCGCGCCCGCGGACTTCGCCTCGTCAATGGCTGACGGTCGGAGTCTTCTGTCCCGCGAGTGGACTGGGCCTCATCTCGAAGGACTTCGAGTGGTCAGGTCTGGCGAAGCAACCTAACGTCTTCATTCATTGCCGACCGCGCGCCGTGGCCGAGTTGTTTCAGTCCGTTACTCGACCAAGACTGTGCCTCGTACTTACTCCCCTCGCATTTATTGTGCAGACCACTCTTGCGAGTGCCGCTTTTTGTGCAAAGGATCATTTATGTACAAAGCCGCTTCGAGAATGTCCTGCTGTTCGTAGTACCACAGCCAGTCGATGCTGCCGTCAGGCAGGAAGCGAGCCTCGCTGTCCAGTGCCTCCGGCGGTGGCACCGCCAGAGCAATGCCACCGTTCGCCTGTCTGCTGTCGGCCACGGCGTCAGTCCGAGGCATTGCTGCCCTGCTGCGCCATCTTCAGCGCGATCATCGCGCCGACCTTCGCGCATGCGTTGCCCCACGCGTATCCGTGAGTGAACTCGCCAATCATGACGGCATGCCCAAGCTCGTGTACCACGAGGCTCAGTTGCTCCTCGCCACGCGGCTCGAAGAACTCATCCGGCAGGCGCGCCAGGTTGAACCGCATCGTCGGGTGTTTCGTGCTTCGCATGCAGTCGGCGAGCGCGAAGGACTGGGTGTTATGGATGAACTTCGGAAATACCTTGACGCCCACGTAGGTGCCAAGCTCCACGACCCAATCCGCAAAGGCCAGCTTCACGGGGTCGTCAGACACGTCCACCTCCCGGAATGGCGAATCACCACCCCCTTCACCCATCGAATGCCCGAATCGCGCACTCGCCGGCTCAAGCCCGCCACGCTCACGCAGATGTTCCCGCTCCGCCTTGCTCATTGTGCGCGGGTGAATCACCTGGAAGCCCTGGTCTATCGCCTCCAGGTTCGCATTTCGGTTTGCCGACCAGATCACGGTCTTCTCACCGAACCGCTGCTTGACCGTCATGTGCGCGGCGCCCTCGCTGATCCTGTTATCCTCAACGGCGGTCCGCACCCATGTCTCCCCGAACTCCTCACGCGGCATCTCCTCGTGCATCGCATTCAGCAGTTCCGCATAAATGTCCTGCAGATAGGTTTCCTTCACGGTGTCCCTGTTGATGTTCTGCGGAATCTTCTGCATCACGTTCACGTCGTAGATCGCGTCGATCTCCTGCACGGGCAGGCCCATCTCGTAGATACGCGCCTTGTCGTCCTCCGCCGCGGGGTTGGAGATTTCCATTCGGGTCTTTCGCCTTGAGCGTCGCATCGGTTCGTCGGGCGCGTTCTGGATGACCGTCTCCAGCACCGCCTCATGCACCTTGACCGGAGCGGGGTGCGTCACCTCTTTGCCGTTGACCGCAAGGGTGCAGTATTCAGGCGGGCGAATGAGGCGCAGCTTCTCCCTCAGCACCTCCGCGTCCTTGATAGACCAGGGCATCAGCAGCCTGACTTCCGTCCCGTTCGTCCGGCGATTGCGCCTCACGACACGTCCGCCAGTAGGGGGAAACTCTATCGTGTACCCGACGGTCGTGATCTTCGCTTCAGTGGCCACTGAGACCGCCTGCTTCTCACCGGCATTGAATCGGCCACGCTTTTCAGCCTTGCTCCTGTTGTCGTTGGGCCCGTGCATCTCGTATGCGAAGCGTGGATTCGCGAACCCGTCCCCGTCGTCAGTCACCGTGACCCTGACGCCCTTGTTGACGTTGTGGACGACTCTGACGCTGCAGGTCGTCGCGGAGTCCTGGTCGAACACGTTCTGCACCAGCTCGTAGATCAGGCCCTCGAACCGATCTTTGTTCAGGTCCCTCATTCCTTCAGGGCTAATGGTAAACCGCTCGGGGAATATCCCTGTCTCTATCTTGTTCATTGTCTTTTGTCCTTCGCCACTTTCTCCGTGCCTGCTCCGCAAGTCCACAAGCAGGGCAGGTCCCGTTCTGAGAAACCTAGCAGTAGCCAAGCTCTCTCTCCACGTCGATAAAGAGCATGTGCGCCTTGTACTGGCTCCAGTCGCCGTGGTCAGCCTCGTCGAGCTTCGCCCAGATGTCGTTCGTCTCCCGCAGCGCCACGTACTCCTCGGTTGTGCCCTGGCCCTGCTTGATGGCCAGCGCAACGGCATTGATGAAGTCCAAGAGCCTGTCCGGTGTCTCAGGCAGTACATAGTCCAGCTTGCGCTCAAGGGTAGCCTCCAGCGTGTCGCCGTCGCGGATGCCGAACGACCGGCGTATCGTGTCGAGCATGCAGAAGCCTTCTCCGCCGCAGCCCTCCTTGCAGAAGACTAGCTGGTGACTCGTGCGCTCATATACCGCGTCGCCAAGCAAGTCGCTGGGCGATTTCTCCATCCCCGATTCGTCCCACAGCCGCTCCCTCTCCTCGTCCGCGTACGCGCCGTTCCAGTCAACCTTCCCCTGGTGTGCAAGCACATTCAGGATGCCGGCCGTCGTGGTGGGCCACACGTCGTCTGTCTCTACGGCGAGATGCACCGACGTGCAGTAGTTCTGCTCACGCCCTAGCGGGTGAAACAGCGCAGCCGCCTGCTCGTCCGTCAGCCCCAGCAACGTCTGCGCTTCCTTCTCGATCTCCGCAAGCGCCTCTTCCTTGTCGCTTATCGCGGCAATCTCCGCAACGCGGTCAGTGGTCGCCAGAAGCGCCACGGCCTTGCCACCGATACAGGCGCTGGCATCATCGCTCGCCTTCATCGCCTCGCTGCGGCCCTCCGGCGAAACGCCAGTCATCTCTGTCAACAAGGGGATGCCCCAAGTCACCATCTTCAGGCTGGTCAGCCCGATTTCCCAGTCCTGCTCCTGAATCTCCATCAGGTGATCGCGCAGGGCAATCACGTTATTCTTGTCGGTCATGGTCGTTCCTTCCTTGTCCGTCAATAAAATGAAACCCCCGCTGCGTCAGCGGGGGCTCTTAGTTATCTCTCAGGCCACATCGCAGCCTGTCTTTGAGTCAGTCCGAAAGACTCACCACAGGTTCGTGTATGGCGATGTACACCATCACTCCCTCGTAGCGTTCCTTCTGTGCGCTCGCCCATTCCACCGCATCGTCGCGGTTGTCGTACGACTCGCTCACGCGCTCATGCCGGGGAGTCCCGATATGAAACGACACTCCGTGATAGTGTGCGCTGCCGCTGGGCTTGTTCGACACTGGTAAGCTCATCCGATGTCACCTTCCTTCGCAATGAATCTGCTGGCGCATTGCCTGTCTGAAGCGCCGGCGCGGCAGCCACACGTCCTCGATGAAGTAGCCACCGATCTGTATGGCCAGCGCAAAGATTCCAATCAGTACAATGGGCCACGGTATCTGAATTTCCACTGTCAAAGCCTCCTTATCGTTTATCGAGAATAGACGCCACTTCGTCCCGCATGTTCCAAATTCTCACGCTAGCACGCGAATGCGGCCTGCAGCGGCTCGCCGGTCCACTCCAGCACGGCTACCAGTTCGTGTCCTCTGTCGTGCGTCAGCGTGACGAACAAGTCCCTCGCCTGCCGCACGGCATCCTTGCTGCTGGTGAGTGTGATCAGCGGCATATACAGCATCCTACCCTTGCCCGTGTCCAGCCCATCGTCAGCGCATACCATACGCAGGTCCTCGCGCATCTGCACCACCGCTTCCAGCTTTACCGGCCCCAGCGCGGCCACGTAGTTCATGTAGGTGCCCCTTCCCAGCAGGAAGTAAAGCGGTGTAGGCCTCTGCTCCATCTCCGCCACGAAGATATGCTCAATCCCCTGTCTGTCGAAGAGGTTCTCAAAACCCCTCGCCGTGTCGCGTGACATGCTCGTGAGCGTGTCGCGGGTGACCAGTCCGAGCTTCCACGATGGGCTGCCCTCGGCTTGCAGGTGCATCACGTCCCTGATGAGATGCAGGTTCTCGGTCGCCGAGTCAGTGTCGATCTTCGCGAGCAGCTCCTCCAAGTCAAGAATACCTTGCTTGGTAACTATGTAATAGTGCTTGTCCATGTTCCGTCCTTCATTCATTCGTCCGTGGCCGTCGCCGGCGCTCACCGGTAACAGCCGTCGCTGTTGCCCGCTAGTCAAGGTGAACCCTGCTTGCGGTCGGCAATTCCTGTCCCTGGTACTTGCTTCCCAGTCCGGGAGAGCCGTAGGGTAAGTCCGCGGGAGTTGACAGTTGCGCGTAGGAGATCTGCCCGACCTTCATTCCCGGATAAAGAGCGATGGGCAGGTTCGCCACATTGCTCAGTTCCAGCGTCAGCCTGCCCTTCCATCCCGGGTCCACATATCCGGCCGTCGAGTGAATCAGCAGCCCAATCCGCCCCAGCGAGCTCTTGCCCTCAAGCCTCGCAACCAGGTCGTCGGGAATCTCCACGTACTCCAGTGTGCTGCCCAGCACGAACGCGCCCGGATGCAGCATGAACGGCTGCTCTTCGGTCGCAACTTCCATCTCGGTCATGTCGCCCATGTCCTGCCTCACGTCAATGTAGGGCCTGCGTGAGTTCCTGAACACGAGGATGTGCTTGTCCAGCCGAATGTCAACGCTTGCGGGCTGTACGCAGTTCTCCCCAAGCGGCTTCACCACGATCTTGCCATCAATAAGGTACTCCCTGATGGTATGGTCACTCAATATCGCCATTGCGGTCCTTTCTGGCATCTTTGCGGATGCGGCCGTTTCTATTCGTAGCGCCCCACGAGGTCTTCGTCCTCAACGAGATCCCCGTCGATTGTGGGCACTGCTTCTGTCGCCAGATTGCTCTTATCACCGATGCGAATCGTCCAACCGAAGAAGCCCTCTCGCGACAACCCTCGCGGATTCTGCTTCTTGTACACCTTATAGGCGTCCTCGTGGCCATCCTCTATCAAGTCGTGCAGCTTGTTTAGCTCACGAGCGACCAGAGCCAGCGATCCAGCGCACTCGTGCGGAGTGGCCTTATTGGCGCTCCCGCGGTGACATGCATCGGATGCGACGGGTCGGTCAGGTGACAGGTCTGGATACCGTCTCCCCGCTTGATTTCTGCCCATAGTCTGCGGAGGTTCTTCTTGGTGTAGAAGCCGTCCTTGTGCCGCTTGCCGTGATTACTCTTGCGCCAGGGGCATTGTTCGCACAGCCGCACATGATCGGGGTTCTTGAACTTGTTCATCGCAGCCTCTCCGGCCCAAGGGCCTTGCCTGTTATCTTGAATGTGCTGAGATCGTCGCCTTCGAGGTAGTGCCTGGATAGCTCGCCTGTCTGTTCCGCCTTCGGGAAGTCGGGCAGATATTGGCGCAGAGCCATCAGCAGCCCAAGTGCGTTCTTCCCGCAGTACCCGCCCTTCACAGGCTTCGCGCCCCAGAAGTCGTCGCGGTCGGAGATCTCCACTATCAGCAGGTCTTCGGTCTCCTTCAGCGCCAGGCCGAACCCGAGGAAATGCTGGTGCAGCTTGAGCATCAGCGTCACCCTCATTGCGGACATCCTTATGTCGTCCCAGTCCGGACGCAGGAACTTGCTGTACTCATCCCGATAGGCGACGCGCTTGGCTTCCATGCCGCTCCCTGCATCTGCAATCGCCCGCTGCGCCTCGATTGTGTCCGGATACTTGAGCGCCTGGTAGAGCGCCTCCGGCCCTGAGAACTTAACGCCGTGTACCGACAGCGCAAAGCCGCCAGTCATGTTGCTGAGCTTGCCGTACTGCTCTTTGGACTTTTTGAACCCGGCGATTTCCCCGTCTTTCCTAAATTCCATGTCGTACCTTCCTTAACTAAGTCTTTTACGGCGGACGAGGATGAAAACTCGTCCGCCTTCTTGTTGCATCTAGTCTGTCGTGAGCCAGCTCGAAAGCGGCTCGCCTGTCCACTCGATCACGCCCATCATCTGATAGCCCTTATCGGCCATCACCGTTGTGAGAGCATCCTTTGTGGCAGTCGCCTGTCCCTCCATGGTGGATACCGTCATGGTATTCACGTAAAGAATCCTGCCGGTGCCCGTGTTTGCGTCCTCGCCGGCGCAGATGCGGCTCAGATAGTCTCGCACTTCGTCAACGCATTCCCTCGGAATCAGTCCAAGTGCGTCCTCGAAGAAGACCATCCTGCCGTCTCTGAGCAAGTGGTGCTCGGGCTGGTTGTCCTCTATCCACTCCACCATGAAGCCTCGCTTGATGCCGTTCCTCTGGAAGAACCGGCCGAAGCCCGCTATCGCCTCCGGCGTCAGGCCCGACAGGGTTTTGTCGTCAACGGCCGCGATGCTGATGGGTTACGCCGACATGCTGCCGTAAAAGTCGTTCGTGAGCTGCTCCAGCTCCTCAAGGACCGCGTCGCGGCTTTCGTCCGCGACCGTCCCAAGAACGTCCAGCAGCCCCTCGGTTGTGATCATGTAGTAGTATTTGCCCGCCATATTCCCGCACCTTCCATTCGTTTCATAAAGCAAAGTCGGTCTCGACGCACATCAAGACCGACTCGTCGTTCTGCAGGCACATGGCCTAACGCTGGTGCCGCTCTGCTATTCCCTCTGCGCCGGCTACCATCATTCCTTCCGGCATATTGAAGAAGTCAGCCGCGTACCGAAGCGCAAGCTCGAATTTCCCACTGACCAGCGAGCTTTGCACGGCGAGTTTAATCACCGCGTACTCCCGCCATTTGTCGCTGTGGTGGTCAACGTGATGCGGCGGAGTCCGATCTACATGCCACTCCAGCAGTTCCTTGCTGACCTGCTCCAACAGCGTAAGATCAATGCTGCCGCTGCCCTCACGCCGGACGACCCCGTAAGTGCCAGGAATGTTGCACTCGTACACGAAGTTATCCGGCTGGAAGCACACTTGATACTCACCGTCATGGTTTTGCATGCTGTATATCAATAGCAGCGTTCTGGCCAAGAGTGAATGCCCTGCTCCCTGAGTTGGTGCCTCGCCCGCCCAATTATTCCATCCGTAAGGAGCGTAGCGCCTACGGTTGATCTCAAGCGACTTCAGCACCGCCGTCTTCACCGTCGCTGGCAGATCGCTGCCCCACGTAGGATTCCCCAGCGCCTTGCCGTCGCCGTAGTGCGGATTTTCGCTCACCATAGCGACATTGTTGCCGTCGAGATGCCTGAACAGCGCCAGCGACGCAATTGTGAACGGTGCGATCACGACCTCTGCAAAGTCCTCTGCAAAGTCCTCTAGTCCGTCCTGCTGCAGAAACTTGAATCCGAGATCGTCCTTGTGCCAGCGCAGGTAAGCCTTCTGTGTTCCCACGAGCTTTTCCATTACCATGTTCAATGCCTTCCATTTGTTTCATAAAAGCAAAAGCCCCTGCCGTATCAATACGACAAAGGCTGTTCGTGTAAGACTGCGCCTCAGTCCCTATTGCCTGTTGCGAGCCGTTCTTGCGGGAAATGTCCTGGCTGAGCGACCGCCCAGAAAGGCCGTCGTGCCCGCCTTGATTCCACCGGTCGGGCTGAACGCACGATTGCCGGCAGCTCCCACCCCAGCAGGTCCGCCGCCATGCGCGGAAGGTCGCGCCTCATTGAACCTGGCAGCCCGACTTGCCACTCGCAGGGCAATCACTACCAGCAGCGCAGCAATGATGATATTTCGAAGGGTTTTCATCGCGTCTCCTCTGTCTTCATGGTTTAAGGCGCGGCCAGCAGGTACGCCTTGTCGATATTTCATGCGAAAAGCGACGGCTAGCCGTTCATCACCTCACGCGGAATGTGCTTGACGATGCCGGTGGTCGGCACTCCGAAGTGGTACGCGGCCCTGATTAGCGCGCCACGCTCGTCGCCCCGTGCCATCGCCGCGGCAATGCCCACCTCGGTGATACGAAGGTCGATCTTCCAGTTCTCGTCATAGATCTCGGAGTCCCGAATCTTCATCAACTCCTGCTGGCCTGTCATGAACACATGCAGCGCCGAGTCGAGCCAGCCCCACGTCACGGTGTCAGCGTCCTGCTGGTGATAGACCGAGTACCTTCCCTCATCGTCCTCGAAGATGAAGACGTCCGGCCTCAACTCAAGCTCACGTTCGCCGTCCGATCCTATCAGAGTGTACGACAGCTTCAGCGTGTCCATCTCGTCAAGGTGTACGTTCAGGTCGGGTTCACTCAGCTTCGGCAGCGAGCCTAAGCCCTTGCCGTCGAGCTTCCGCCCCGCGAAGAAGTTCATATCCTTCCGCGCCATAAACACGTTGTCCAGCCTCACGGCAGTCACGTTGCCCGGAAGCTCATCTCCTATGTCGTCTGACGGCTGCTGGTTCCAGTTAACCTCGCCCGTCGTGCGAATGTCCTCAGTCAACACCCCCCAGCCCTTCTCCTTGCGCCCCCACGTCATGATCGGCAGAAAGCGCAGTGAGTACGGAACCAGCAGGTAGTCGCGCTCAGGATTTATCGCGGCCTTCATCTCACTGACGGTGTTCGCGCGCATCAGTGTTATCTCATGAACCTTTTTCATGTCCAAATCCTCCGTTTCTGAATTGGAAGCGCCGACCTGTCGGCAAGTCGGCGCTCAAGTTATTTCTCTTGCTGCTAAGGCTTCCGCGTCAGGCAGCTCCTCGATGCATGTAGATCGCGCCGTCCAGCGCGGCCTCGTGGCTGTACTGCCTCTCGTTCCGGTAGAACGCATAGGACTCCGCAACGTCCCGCAACTGGTGTCCGTGACAGGGCTTCGGAGCGCAGAAGCAGACCAGGTGCCTGACTCTTAGCCCGTACTCCGTCTCTTCCACGAGATCCGTAATATCCAGAAGCTCGTGCCTGAGCGCCCACGCGAGGTATTCCCGGTAAAGGACGAGGGATTTCTCTCGCGTGAGTTTCGTTCCCTCGCGCACGTAGTCGAGTCCCGCGAACATCGGCAGCCGCTCGTAAATCTTGGCAACGTCCGTTGCGTCAAGCGGCTTTGTGAGTGAGAACGGGTTGCCCCACTGCCCACTTCCCCGTGTCCGGCCCGACCCACGTACATTGCCCCCGAGGGCTTGGCCGCATCGGACATATTCCAGACCTTCGCGCTGTACAGCCCGTGCGGATCGCCTTCGCCGTCAGCCTCCATGACCTCCTCGTAGGAAGGGTCTTTGTGCGCCTCGATCTCCTCATCGTTCATAAGGCTCTCCATGAACGCTCCCCGATGCCTGGTCACTGACTCGTCCTGCTGCTCCGCCGTCTCTCTGGCCGTCGCCTTCTCTGCCTCTTCCATCAGGTCCTCGTAGCACGGACTGCAGATTTCTCTACCGCACTTGCGGCACCTGTACTGCGCCTCCCTGAAGTTGTGACCTGTGTGGTCGCTTCCAACCTGCGGGTCGATTCCCGGGTTGTAGAAGTGGCAAATCAGAACTATCTCGGTGAGGCGCAATTTCTCAAAGTCGTGTCGGCACCTGGATGCCTGTTTCTCTCTATTGGTTAACATCTCAAAACCGCTCCTTGTATTCAGATGCTAATTTTCCGGTGACGATGCCCGTGTTAGCAGGAATCGCCGCTATTTGCTGTGCCGCTCTTTGCTATGTTCGCCGCGTACGCGCCGTCCTCGGGCATAACCTCGTTGCAGATCCGCTCAAGCTCCTGCCAGAACCGTTGCACGTCATCCTCGTTGCCGCTGATCTCGTCAACGCTCATCCAGCCGTTGCCCATATCCCACGCGACCACCTCCACGCCATTGCCCTTGCACTTGAAGAACCGCCCCATCAGGCTGTCGTCCTGCATCCTTGTGAACCGACCCGCGCCGGCGGCATCCGTCACGGCCCGTCCTTGAAAGTAATAGTCACGGCTAAAGGCGTCCGCCTTGAAGCCGCAACCAGTCTGTACCCGAATTGCCATGTCGCACCTCGATTTTTTCTTAAAGTAGATGTCCCTGCGCGACAGTCTCGGCAGGGTATTTCGTTTCGTCTGTCAGTTCCTCTACCTGTTCTGCTGCCTGCTTCGCCAGCTTCTGCTTGATGCGCTCCCGAAGCAGTTGGAAGAACTCACGGCCGACACCCCGAAATAGGGGATAGGTGCCCCGCGAAAGACGCGCTCCACCCCTTGCAAGGTGTGCCTGTCTCCGCAAGGGCACTCGCAGCCCGCTACTTAGCCGGCACACAGGTCCCTGATGCTGTCGTCCCTGACGCCAGCCTCGAAGTCCTGCTCGCTCAGGACGGGAATCCCAAGCGCCCGCGCCTTTGCCAGCTTGGAGCCAGCCTTGTCGCCCACTACCAGCAAGTCAGTGGCCTTCGTCACGGAGCCCTGCGGCGACCCGCCGAGCTGTGTGATCCGCGTGTTGATCTCGCCTCGTGAGTAGCCCGCGAGCTTGCCTGTGGCGCACACCCTCAGCCCCGCAAGCGGCGCGACTCCGGACTCTGCGCTGTCAGGCTCGCTTTTCGCCACGCTCACGCCTATGCTGACGCCAAGACCCATCAGGTCCTGAAGCTGCTCACGGTTGTTTTCGTTCCGCATGTAGTTGCAGAACGACTCCGCCATCTTCGGGCCGAAGCCCTCAAGGGCGCGAACCTCTTTGTACATCAGGGTTGCCTCCACGCTCTCGGCGTCCTCTTCCTGCGCGGCAACGTCCAGCAGCCGCTCAAGCGACCCGTAGTGACCTACGATTGCCTCCGACGCGCTGCGTCCGACCTCTCGGATGCCAAGCGCAGCGAGTAGCTTCTGCAGCGGCCTGCGCCTGGACTCGTCTATCTCCCGCAGCAGGTTCTCCGCCTTCCTGTCGCCGTAGCCCGCAAGCGAAACAACATCGTCATAGGTCAGCCGGTAGAGGTCAGGCACCTGCTTAACCAGTCCGCCGTCCACGAGTTGGCTTATAGCGGCTGGGCCCACGCCGTTGACTGCCATGTAGTCCTGCCCGACGAAGTGTTCCAGTCCGCGCTTCAACTGACCCGGGCAAAGCAGCGCGTTGGGGCAGTAGATCCGTGCCTCGTTCTCCGGCCGTATGAGCGCGTTGTCGCACCAGGGGCAAGTCGTGGGAAACACGATCGACTTCTCATCGCCCGTGCGCTCCTCAACGAATACATCCTCAACGGCCGGTATCACGTCTCCCGCCCGCTTCACGAGAACCTTGTCCCCGATTCGCAGGTCAAGCCGCTCGATCATGTCCTTGTTGTGCAGCGTCAGGCGCGACACCAGCACGTCGCCTATCACGACAGGCTGCAGCTCTCCCACCGGGGTGATCGCGCCAGTCCTGCCGACATGGAAGGTCACGTCCATAAGGACGGTGCGCTCCGCTGTCGCGGGGAACTTCATCGCGTAGGCCCAGTTGGGCGCGGTGCTGCCAAGTCCAAGCGTGTCCCGTCCCTCCAGGCCGTTCAGCTTGATAACCACGCCGTCGCAGGCGTAGTCGACCTTCTGGCTGGCCTCTGAGAGTTGCCTGAACGCCTCCTCCACGTCGTTTGCGTCCTGGATGCCGCTGATTGCCGGCGCGACAGTCTCGAACCCGATATCCGAGAGCCAGTGCATGACCTCGGAGTGCAGCTTGAATCCGAGGTCGTTCTCCGACACCAGCAGCCCGTAGGCAAAAAACCGCAGCCGTCTCTTGGCGGCCTCGTTCGTGTCGGAGTGGCGCATGCCGCCGGCAACCGTGTTGCGCGGGCTGGTGTACAGGTCAAGTCCGGCTTCCTCTCGCTCCTGGTTGAGTAGCGTGAAGTCGTCGTCCCTCATGTATGCCTCGCCCACGACCGACACCCTTCCCGCCACCGGCTTAAGCAGCTCCTTGGGTATCGTCTGCATACGAAGCGCGGCCTCCGTGACGTTCTCGCCCTCCGTGCCGTTGCCCCGCGTGGAAGCCCTGCTGAACTTTCCGTCGAGGTACTCGATGCGGAGCGCCATCCCGTCAACCTTCAGGTCGCCGTAGCCCTCTGCGTCGCTGATCTGGCGCTGAATCCCGTACCAGAGCGCCGCGCGCTCCTCCTGGTCGAATGCGTTCTTCAGTGACAGCATCGGAGCCGGATGCGTGATCTTCTTGCTGCCGGCAACGGGGTCCGCGCCAACTACTGGCGGCACTACCGGCGACCCCTTGCCTCCCGTCAGTTCGCTGTGCTCCTTCACCAACGCGTCGTATTCCGCGTCACTGATAAGCGGCTTGCCCTTGTCGTAAAGCCGCGAGTGTAGTTCTATGCTCTTTTTCAGGCAGTCGATCTTGGTCATAGCCCGTGTTCCTTCCTTGATTGTCGTTTGGACAGAGACGGGCAATCTGCCCGTCCCCGTATCGTTTATCTCGCGTCCGCCAGTCGGTTGACGAACCATGAAAGCTCCTGTCCCAGTCCTCCCGACATGTCAGCCCAGTTCGGGAGCACCACGTCGGCCCTCTCGTACACCGGGCTTCTCTCTCGGATTGGGCGGGTGCCCCACTGCTTGTCGGCCAGTCCGACGTTGCCAATCAGCGCGGCGCGATGCCCGCTCAGCTCAAAGGCGTACACGTCGCCCGTTTCCGCGACGACGGACACCTTGACCCGCCTGCTGCGCTCTGCCGAGTACACCGTTCCGAACTCGCCCATCGGGACCCCCGAAACCGCGCGGGGCGCAGTCGTGAAGAGCATCATGTCGCCGTAGTGCCAGACTCCGTAGTCGCACTCTCCCGACATGCGGCCGCCACGGTCGCAGTAGAACTCGTGCATGCTCTCGTACAGCACGATCCCCCTGTCCTTGTCGAAGACCTGCATAAAAATCCACCTCGTCTTTCGTCTTGTCACCCGGAGACAGGCACGAGCCCGTCCCGCTGTCGTTATCCGCACTTTGAGTAGTTGCAGTCGAGGCACGTCATGCACCCCTCCTGGAATACCGCTCTGCCGCCGCACTTCACGCACTCGTCGCCAACATGGACTACGACAGGCTTCGCCTGCACGAGCTCTGCCACGGCTGCCCTGATGGGCGTCGGCTCCGGCGGCGAGTCCATCGGGGCATCGAAGACTCTGCTGAGCATCTGGTCGTAGTGACCCCCGATTACCTTCTGCAGCTCCTTTGCCACCCCGTCCTCAACGGACTTGATAAGCACTCCCTCGTGCCAGACCGGTGTTGACGTGATGCCCTCAAGACTCCCTATCAGCTTCAGGGGATTGCCGCCGACCTGCAGGGCATAGGAGATAGTCCTGCCCAGGCCCACCATGTCGGCATTTCTCGTCTCGCCCATCTTGCCCGTCCTGATGAAGACCTCTCGGATTCGCCTATGCTCGTCGAAGCCGATAGTCACATAGACCGTTCCCTCGGCGGTGGGGAAGCGAGGCGTGATGCTCGCCACGACCGTGGGTCGCTCCCATTCGTCGTTGAATATCCCGCTCATGTCCTGCTCTTCGTATCCGTAGTAGATAGGCTCTCTGTTTGCGACCATGTGAAACCTCCTTGTCGCTCTAACTTGCCTTCCTCTGGATCCGCGCTACGCTCTGGTTCACTCCGCTATACTTCCTGCGCTTGCCGCTCAGTGCCTCGTCCGGCGACATGCCGAAAGCCGCACTCCACTCGTGTGTCTCCGGGCCCACCGCCTTGTCCGTTCTTGCGGTGCTGGGCGCTTGCGCCTCATGGAGCGCCATCACCGACAGCCGGTAGCAGTCCGGATCCTTGGTGTGGTACGACTTCACCTTCGAGACGACCATGTGAGATCTGTTGTCCCCCGTGAGAGAGGCAACGTCCACCGAGGTCGTCTGCATCGCAGGCGCGTCCGGGTCTATGACTTCGTTGCAGTAGGTGCAAACCTTTGCCATATCCATTGGCTTTTGTTCCTTTCCATCAGGCTTTCGGCCAAACGCAGCAGCCCCCGCGGACTTGACGCCCGCGGGGGCTGCTGTATCTCTTGCTGGTATTCGGTTATCTGACATCCCCGCAGAGCCTTGTCGCACTCTGCGGGGCGTGTCGCCTTTTAGTGCATGCCGAACATGCTGGGCTGCTCCGCCTCGGCCTTCTTGCTGCGCCGGCTGCGCTTCTTCTTGCCGCGCTCAAGGTCCTCAGTGGTAACCTCGAATGCGCTCATCCACGCGTCCAGCGTCATGGCGCCGTAAGCCGTCGGGTCCGGTGCGGGGGTGGACGCCTCGGACGTTGCCACAGCGTCGTCCGCCTTGTCCTTGCCATCCTGCTTCCACTTGGCGTAGCAAGCCACGTGCAGCACACGGGGCTTTGCAGTCCTGCGCCCGTCCAGCGCGCTTACGACCTCCGTGCTGGTGGTCGCTATCCGCTGCTCATCCTTCAGTATGAACTCGCCGCAGTCCGCGCAGATCTCCAGCGTGTCCGCGCCAACCTCCAGGGTGTCGAACAGAGGCAGTCCTACCTGGTCTTCGGGCACCGTGGGTGTGGGCGTAGCGCCGTCGTCCTCTACCGGTGACAGCACCGAGCTAACAAGGCTCCATGCGACATCATCAGTCAGTCCGTCCGGCTCTTCCGCCTCGCGCTCGATATCCCATTCGTCCTCATCGTCAACAAGCAGTTGCTCGCCTTCGGAGTCCTCCTGGAAGCCCGCGATGTTGATTCCGGCCTCGAAGCTGCCCTCGAAGTCCGAGTCGCCGTCCACGAGCATCTGCGCGATGCTGCGCCCCATGTTGTCCCCGCCTGCCATTGACGTCAGTCCGTCGCTGGACAGGTCGCCCTCGACCGCGAGTGACGTTGCAACCTTCTGGGCAATCAGGTAGATCGCCTGCGTTTGCTTCGTCTTCTCGTACGTCAGGTAGTAGATCCTGACCGGTTCGGTCTGGCCGATGCGCCACGAGCGGCGGGAAGCCTGCCGGACGCGAGCGGTGTTGTAGTCCGCCTCGTACCAGACGATGCTGGGGAACTCCAGCATGTCCACGCCTGTCTCCACGAGTTGCGGGTGGCAGATCAGAACGTCAAGTCCTGTCTTCAACTCCTTCTGGAGCCATTCCATCCGCTTGTCCGGGTCAACCGTGTCGGAGCGAAGCACTGACGTCGTCAGTCCGTTCTCTTCGAGCATGCTGTGCAGACGCGGCAGCAGGTCGCGCCTGTTGGTGTGCGTCGCGAACACCAGAGTCTTGCGCCCCGCCTCCTTCTCCGACCGGCAAATCTCGACCAGCTTCTCCTCTTTCGGATAGTAGCGGTCTGCCGACAGAGCGGGGCGGTCCACGATGGCCTCTCCGTCCACGGGGCTGTACACCACGCAGGCGTTCTCCTGTGTGCAAGCGTCAGGATACGTCAGCACCGCCTGTGAGAAAATACTCACGAGCTGCTGCGCGGCTCGCGGGTTCGTGTACGTCAGGGACTTGATCTCCTCGAGCATGGCCGTCTCAAGCTCGTAGTAGTTCTCCTCCTGCGTGAACCCGACTTCCGGATCTACCTCCGTGTCCAGCGGCACCGTTATCACATGCTCGGTGAACGGCGGCAGCCCTGCGGCCACGTCCTTAAGCCGTATGAATACGGACTGGCCGAGAATGTACTTCAGGACGCTCGGCATCGCGCCGGGCAGGTCCTTCGGCTTATCCTTCTTCCTCTTGACCCTGCTGCGGTCGGCGTTCTCGGATTCGAGATACACGGTCTTCTCCACGAAGCCGTGGATGTTGCGCCAGCGCGTCGCGTCATTGTGGGCGAAGTCCTTCCGCACTTCAGGCCCGCCAAAGCCATACAATAAGTGGAACAGGTCGCGAGCGTAGCCCGCCATCAGTGTGCCGGTAAGGGAGATGCGGTGAGGAATGACCTCTGCCAGCATCCTTGCCATCTGTCCCTGGGCGGAGTCGCCCGCCTTGAACTGATGCACCTCATCGGCTATCAGCACCTCCGCGAAGTCCGGCAGGTACTTCTTGATGTACTCAGCCAGGTCGTACTTGCGCGGCGGATACTTGTCCGTCTTCAGGACCTCACGCGAGTACCCCTCGTTGCTG
The DNA here is from genome assembly GCA_965221045.1 of Dehalococcoidia bacterium. Taxonomy (GTDB): domain Bacteria; phylum Chloroflexota; class Dehalococcoidia; order Lucifugimonadales; family JADFKI01; genus Bin90. Next base: position 1,430,876 of record OZ244863.1, on the reverse strand, counting down.
GCCGCCGGCGAGTGCACGAAGTCACGGGAGCGAGAGCCCATGCCCTCAAGCCTCCGCGCCTCGTCTGCGTCCGCGCTGGCCGCGTAGATGTAGCGCCGGCGCATCTTGGACTTCAGCTGCGCCTCGTGCTGCGGGAAGCCCGTCGCCACTCCTGACGGAGCCACGAAGTTTCGGGCAAGCGCCTGCCACAGAGGTGCGCCGCAGGTGCGGGTCTGTGTGCCGTACGCCTTCCCGCCGTACTGGTCCTGGAACTCGGAGCGACCGTCAGTGACCTGGTTAAGGCATGTCCGGCGTCCTTTGGCCAGCCAGTCCCAGCTCGCGTCCTCGCCCTTGCTGTCCACGATCGGGGCAAAGCACTCCGGGCAGCACATCTTCTGGCGGAATCGCTTGACCAGCATCCTCTTGCCGTTCTCGTCAACCTCGGTGCCGGGGACGTACTCGCTGAACCCCTCGAAATTGGCATGGAGCCGCTCGCCACCCGTCTCCGTGTAATGCGCCTGCGGCCGGTAGCCCCAGCGCCAGATAACCGCAGGGATGCGGCCGTAGCTCGCCTTCGCGGTGCTGTGCGCCATCACGATGAACACAGGCACTTCGGGGTCGTTCTTGGAGTAGTAGCGGTGAAGCCACTGGAGCTGCTTCAGGGGCGAGCTTGCCAGGCGGTAGAACTCCTGCTTCGCCTTCGCTCCCGTCGGCCTCTTGCCTATCACATAGACGCGAGCCCCCTGGATCGTCTTCATCACTTCGTCCTCCCACTTCCAGACCAGCGTGGGCGGGCAGAGAACCACAACCCTGCGCTTTCCTGCCAGATAGACGGCCGACATGCTGATGTAGGTCTTGCCAGTCCCCATCTCCCCCACGGTGGTGCTGCCGCGTTCGTTCGCAAGCAGTCCGTACATCGTGCCCTCGATGGCGAGTCGCTGGCCGTTGCCGGGCATCGGCGGGCGCAGGAGCCTCTTGAACTTGGGCTTGCCGCCTAGCAGCTCACGCAAGGCTGCGGGGCTGTACTTCGGCGGCATCACGTCCGCGAGGTAAGCAGCCAGCGGGTTGCGCCACTTCATCACGAAGTCCGTGAGGTTCACGTGGTCGGAGAACGTCCAGTCGGACGGATCCAGTAGAACGGCGGAGTTGCTCATGCGCTCCGACACCACCTGCACCGTGCCTGCATCGTTCTGGGGCGTCGATACCTGCACCTTCTTTGATGTCGCCCTGAAGATGATGCCCTCCTCGCCGTCGGTCACCGGAATGCCCAGGCCGCCAACGCCGCCGCCAGCCATTATCAGTCCCATGTGTCCCATGCGTGGGGCCATGCGGGGCCTGACCACTTCGTTCATCGGCGGGCTTGCCCAGTCCGTCCACTCCTGCTTCGCCTCGTAGCCCGTGCGTCCCACCTCGTCAAGCACATCGTCGTAGTCGATGCGAAGCGCCGTGAACCGCTCGACGTCCTTTGTCGCACTCCGGATGCTGTAACGCTCGCGCCGCGATCCGACGGAGTCCACCTTGCCGTCCACGAAGTCCAGGATGTCCTTCATGTTCTTCTCGCCTTCGTAGGTGTGCGTGTCTCGTGTGGCCGTCAGGATTATCTGGTCGTACTTCTCCGCGTCCGGGTTTCCCTCTGCCTGCCAGACACGGAAGTTGCTGAAGTTCTGCGACAGAAACTCCGCGCTCACGCGAAGCTCGTGCCGCGGCACAAGGAATATCAGGAGCGTCCCGAAACCCATCAGCCTTGTCGTGGTCACGAGGAAGCGATGCTCCAGTCGCTTGTAGTCCGCGTCATAGTCGTATGGGGGATTGAGGAACACTATGTTGAAGGCGTTGTCCGTGATGAGGGCGTTGAAGTAGTCTGTCTGGATAAGATTGTCCAGCAGCTTCCTCGCCTTCCGGGCGCGGTTACGATCCAGCTCCACGCCGTAGGTCGTCGAGCAGTCCTTCGGGAATCCCCGGTGCTTGTTGTCCTCCCACCTCTGGCGGATCGAGTCCTCAAGCGTCTTCAGTGCCTCGCCCTCGCCCGCGCACGGGTCGAACAGCACCAGCTTCTCGGGTATCGTCTCGTAGTCGATGATCTCCGCAAGCTCCGCTACGGTTGGCTTGTATGACGGGACATACTCCATGTCCATCTGGCTGTTAAGTCTTGCCATGATTGTCCTTTCTTGGCGTGTTGTTGACTCCAATAAAAAGCCTCCCACGTTGCAGGTCTACAACGAGGGAGGTCTAAGGTCCTGATTCTTTTCTGCGTGAAACGCTGCTATATCAGTGGCGCTCTGTTTGTTCCGCTATGCCGTCGCCCCCCTCTGCCGTCTCCGGAGGGCTGAACTCGGCGGGATAGCGCAGGTCCACCTTGGGCTCGCTTGCTCTCAGATCAACGACCCCCATCGTCATGACGCCGTAGGTGGACATAGCCTTTCGCAGCTCAAAGCGCGCAGCGCACTCTCGGCAAATCCACTGGCTCGTCATGAACATCCCCTGCTCATGCACGGCGAATCTCGCCCCGTACTGCTCGTGGTCAGCCTTCTTTATGCCAAGCACGATCTCGTAATCGCAGGCAGGGCACCGAAGGCGCCAGGTGTAATCGCGGTGTACGTTCAAATCTTTCCTCCCCCATTACATATAGTTTCTTGCGGGCATCGGCTTGCAGAGGCACGGAACCTTGTCGGACTCGTCCTTGCCGTGTTCGTAGCAGAGGTGTTTTCTCTGGAATAGCGCCGAACCTGTCGGCTTCACGAACTCCGCCACCGCATCACAGTCAGGATACTGGCACTGCGGCAGGATCTCCCAATCCGCATACTGCTCAGAGTCGCTTTCTTTCGCGCGCTCAAGATCGTGAATCGTTCTGTACTGCGCCCTGCGGCCGTCGCTCAGGTAAAAACCGCCCTTCATGACAGCCCTTCTTTCAACACGAACCCTGCCGGCACATCCAGAGTGCGGCAGACCTTGCCCTGCAGGTAAGCTTCTCGCAAGCCGGGCGTCCGCACGAGAATGTCTTCGGTTGACAGATTACGTAAGATCAGGTGTGGGCCTTCGTCCTGGCATATCGTCTGAATGCACGGCTGGCAAAGCCAAGACCCCTGCAGCTTGCGCTCCTCGTTCCAGTAGTACGTGGTGAACGAGCGTTCCGCGCTCTCCGGTCCTCCGCAGGTGAAGCAGCCGTTCACGATGTACTTCAGAAGGTGCGTGTCCGGACGCGGCAGGGCAACGCCTATGATGCCCTCGGCAACCAGCCTGGCAAGCGAGTGCCGCATCGCGCCACAACCAGCGCACTTGCTGTCGATACCGTCCATATTGGGGCTGCCCTCATCCCAGGTGTGTTCTCCCTTGCAGTCGTTTTGAGTCGCCATTGTATAACTCTCCGTCTCGCCGCGAGGTGTTCGCTATCGCGGTCTGTGGATGGAAGCCGCGCAGGGGCAAAGTCCTCTGCGCGGCCCTATCTCTCGGCGTCACGCCTGGCTGCGAGCGTTTATCGCGGCATGCGCCCTCTGCAGGAGGTTTGCAATCTCGTCGACCGTAGCCTGCTCGATGGGCTTTTGCGCCTTGCGCCTGAAGCTCTCGCGGATCTGCTCTTCGCTGACGCCTTCCTTTCGCCCAAGCGCCAGGTATGAGTCGAAGAGTTCCTGCCAGCTCGGCGCTCCGTCCGGAGGCGGGCTGGCATAGGGCCAGTCGTCCTTCGTCTCGGTGCCGTCGTAGGGCGGCGGCGTGTTCTGGCCGGATACGGGCATCGGGCCGTCGGGCGTCTGCTCGAACCTGGTCGCGGGCGCGGCTGCCGCGGGAATGGCCGGAGTAGCTGGGCAGTAGGAGCCGTCGGGCAACTTGCGGGTGCAGTAGTGACCGCTGCCCCGATTGCTCTCGCGGACGTGTCGCCCTGCTCCGTGAGTCGGGCAGGCAGGCGCGTTCGGATCTGCCGTCACGGATGCGCCGCCGTATCCACCGCCACCGCCGTACAGGTCGTTCCCGAACTGCTTGCCGAGGATGCGGAGCGCCCGCTTGATGCCATCGGAGATCGCGCCCTTGCGCGCCTTCTCGTGCATCCCGAGCATCTCCTTCGTGGGGGTGCCTTCGTTCAAGGTCTGCACCTCTCCGAAACCCTCATCGCTGGAGATGAGCCTGCCGTAAACGTACACCGCCACCAATGCGGTGTAGTATTCGTGGACTTCCTTGATCTCGCCCGTCCCGGGCTTGAATACGTTGATCTGCTGAAGCTCCGGCCCCTTGAGGACACGCGGCCCCCAGTTCGTCACGCCAAAGATGCGGTTCGCGTTGGAGATCGCGGTGTGCGCCTCGATGTACGAAAGCGGCCTGCCGCCCGCGCCCTCACGCTGCGACACGGAAGCTGCGTCGAGCGGCTGGTTCAGCATCTCCACGACCTCCTTCGGGAGAAAGTCGAAGTCCACCTGGGTCTCGTTCTGGTCGGTCATAGTGCTTGTTCCTTTCATGCACTTCAAATGGTTTAGGCTACATGCCCGTGATAAGCGCGATTAGCGCACGGACCGGCTGGGGCGCTACTATCTGCATCAGCACCTCCCCGAATCCCGTTTCCGTGGCCACCGATATAAGCCAGACGACCACCGCAAATGTCGGGGCTGTCTGTGCCATTGCCTGCCCGACCGCGTTGCAGCCGTGCTTGATCTGCTGTTTTGCTACTTCCATGCTGCGTCTCCCACTTGCGGATTCAGCGCGATAAAATTCGCCTTGCAAATGCCGGAGAACATCTCGACAGTCGCCCCGTAGCCAAAGGCGCTGTGCAGCCTGACGGTATCTCCCGGTGTCGGTAGGCTGACACGATCCGTATCGCTCAGCTCGCCGTTACTCCTTTTGCGACCCATCTCGCGAAAGACGGACAGGTCTGCGATGCCATCGTTTTCGGTGTTGGAATCTGTTATCATTGGATTGTTCCTTTCTTGGCGGTCTTAACGGCCGCGAGAAACAGCCCCTCCCGACAGCTCCGGGAGGGGCTTATTATTTGAGTCGGTTCAGGCTTCCGCCTAGAACAGCGACGACTGCAACGCAACCGTGGCTTCCGGAGCGGGGTCATCCGCAACGCGAACGCCACTCTCCATCTCCTCGATTGCCCTGGCTGCAGCCCTGTGGGGCTCGTCCGCCCGCGCCAGCTCGAAGACCTGCTCGGCGAGTCTCTTTGCAATCTTCATCTTCGCCTCGGTGTCCTCGATGCCCTCCACCATTTTCCGGTAGGTGTAGTGGTGGCAGTCCTTGAGCCTTCCGCTCAGCGGCGACAACGGTATCGTCCGCTTGCCTTGCGCTTGCAGGACGCCGCACAGTGACAGGCACGACTGTGCCATAGGGCAGCGTTTCAGTCCGGCCGTCGCCGTCTCCACGCTCGTCTCGTCGCCGGCGAGCATCCGCCTGGCGTGGCTTATGGTCGTGCCTTCCGCCAGCGCAACCTTCACGGCAATGTCCGTCGTCTCCTCCACCCGGGAGCGCACCCATCGCAGCAGATGCCAGTCCATCATCATTTCCTTCATGTCCTCGCGCGATCGCGAATCGACCTTGCCGACTGTAATTCGCTCCGCCGCGTAGAGTTCCTCGCCGCATCCTGAGCAGTTCGCGGGATACGACCGCTTCTCATCGCCCAGGAACCAGTTCTGGCAAAAGGCGCAGCCTCTTACCTGGGCCCCGAATTTCCGAAGCGCCTCTCTCACGTCCTCCGCGGACTCGATCACTCCCGTGTTCGAGATGAATGCCAGCCCTGCCTCTCGCAACTCCGCATCCACCTTGCCTACTGACCGGCGTTTCTCGCGTGAGTATGTTCCATCGAGGACGATGCACCGATAGTCCTCCAGGTTGGCGGCGATGTTCGTGATCCTTGACAGGCTTAACGGCTCCGCGATGGGCTGTTCGTCCTTGTCTTCATCCGACACCTCCGGCCGCGTCAGAAGTTCCGGGAGCATGGCGCAGATACCCGCAGGCGTGGGTATCTCGTCAAGCATTCCCGCGAGGTACTTCCTGAGCACTTCGCGTAGCTTCTTGTCGCTCTCGAAGTAGCCCTTGTAGTGGTTCTCCTTCATCGTGAAGAAGTTGACGCTCTTGGCGTTCTCCGCGACGATCTGCTCCAGCCACCACTTCTTTCTGTCCGCGTCCACAGCGGGCAGGCAGGCGATGGACTTCAGTACCTCGTGCAGCGTGTGGTAGTTGGCGTAGCTTCCTGGCCTATTGCTCCTTGCGCCCACTCCGTCCCACAGCGTCACCAGGTCGCGTTCCCGCGCTGACAGCACTCCGCTTGCCGCCATCTCGTCCAGCGCAGCGAGTACGTGGTCCGGGATCGACGTCGAATGGTCTGTGATCTCCTTCTCCGCGTCCGCCCTTACCTTCTCTGCCCATTCGACCGCGCCCGTGTACTCACGCAGCTCGTCAATCGGCACCGGTCCCTTGCTCTTTGCTTCCTTCTTGGCAGCCTTCTTTCCAGCCATAGCCTTCCTTCCCTGGCAAAATGCCTCTCTATTCATAAGGGGAAATGCGCCCTGTTTTGGGCAGTGGGCAATTTCGGTCGCTAGTCAGCGGCGACATCGTATTCCGACATGTCGTAAGCCCCGTCTCCGAGGTAGTCCGGAAAATCCGAGGGCAGCGCGAGCTTGCCGGCAGAGCCGAGTTCTGTGATCGCGTCACGCAGGTTCTCGCGTGTCGGCTCACAGAGCCAAGCATTGCCGCGCAGCCGGCTTATTTCGGAGATTCCCCTGTCCGTCTCGTTGCAGTGTTTCCATAGAGGCACGGCCCAGTCCGCGAGCATGGGCTCGTTGACCCTGCGAGGCAGATAGGCGAACCAGCGGCGCGCCGTGTATTCAATGTCCTCGTCGCTGTCCGCCAGCAAGACGAACCGGCGCTTGTCCGCTTCCTCCTGCACCTGCTTGTGTTCGGATGTCTCGCTATCATCGGCAATCTCCGACTTCGCCGTGATATGGGAGTAGTTGTAGTCCCAGCGCGCGAGCTGGCTTACAAGCACCGTCTGAAAGACGCGGGTGCCCTGCACCTTCCTGACTATGCGGCGCATAGTGCCGAAAGCGTGGTCAGCGACCTTGACGCGCTGCGACTTTCGCCAGACCCTCGCTGAAGACTTACCCTCCCCCTCGTCCGGCAACTGCAGGTTCACGTCCTGTTTGTTCCTCTTGCCCGAATCGAGCAGCGCAGCCGCGATGCCTTCGGTCATCTGCCGGGAGCCCACCATGCTCAGGTAGTACAGCGCCCCCTTCTTGTGAGCAACGTCATAGACCACCGCGTACTTGCCGGTATGGGTGATCTGGGGCAGCTCCGATATTCCCTTCTTGCCTTCCATGTTGTCGTTCCTTCCTCATCCCTTACTTTTTCGTATGAAAAGACCCCCGCTCACTAAAGCGGAGGTCTTGTATATCTCATCGTCAGCCTGCAGGCCGCTCTAGGCGGGCTGTTTCGGCTCCACCTCTTTGACCGATATGATGTTCAGCCGCTTGACGGCCATGCGAAGCGTCAGTAGCAGCAATACCACGTGCGAGTACGCCAGGAATGTCGTCATGTACATCACGTCCACGACGGCATCGAGCATCAGCGCCGATATAGCGGCAATGCAGACCACCACGCCGAAGGACATGTTCGTGATCGTTTCTTTCGCAAGCGCGGCTCTGGAAGACGCCAAGCACCTGCCTTTGCGCCTACGCAGGATCATTGGCAACTGGACTATCGCTATCGGCAGGGCTGCGCCGTAAACGCCGAAAAAGAGGATTAAGCCGGTCCTCTCGGCTTCACCGACCTCGGGGTGTGCGATTGAGGCACCAATGCCTGCCGCCAGTGGCAGGATAATGAGTATGACAATCGCCTCCAGCCCTAGCTTGCCGGTGTCGAAGTTCCTCAGACTGTTGATGTGTTCCCTCACGATTTGTATAACGCTGATTTTCATCGCTGTTCCTTCCTTGCCTTTATTCCAGATTGGAAAGGAGCAGCTCCTTTCAAGGGGGCTGCTCCGCAAGTCTGACTACTTCTTTGGTGTCGTAACCCTGAAGCTCCTGTTTAGCTTCTCGACTACAATCTGCTCCCGAATCTCAGGTGCGACCAGTTCGTTCAGCGCCTCAAGGTCAATCTCCTTGCCGGGCGACTCGGACAGCTTCATCCGGTACTTCACGCCGTCCAGCACCATTTCGCGCTCGTAGTCGCCGGCCGCGATCATGTGCGCCTTCAGCGTGGCGGACGCCGCATTCTTCGCCTTTGACGCGGGGGAGCTGCTCTTTACGGCGCTCTTGTTGGCCTCCGCCCATTTCTTCAGCTCCAGCTCGATCTCCTCGTCGGTCAGTCCGCCCTCGCCTGGCTGCGCCGGAACTTCCGCGTTGCCGCATTTCGTCCTGAACGGGCAGGACATGCACTTGGCGTCACCCTGCTCGAACTCGGGCTCCGGCACCTCGTCCCTGACAGCCATCTTGCCGATTTCAGCCACCCGCTTCATGGCGTTCTCGTACGCGATCTGAGCGCGCTCGGCAGGAATGCGCTCCACGCGCATCTCACCGTCGTCACGAGACATTGTCGTGACGAATACGTCACCAACCTCACCGAATAGTCCCACGCTGTACAGCGCGGCCTGCGCGACAGTCTCCGGATGGCTGCGCTCCACACCAAAGTCCCATGCGAACTGCGCCAGCCCGGACTCGCGAGTTTTGATCTCCACGATGGCAGCCATTCCGCTCGTGAGCAGCGGATGGGACACCACGCCGTCAGGGTGACCTGTCAGGATGATCCGCCCGTGCGGAATCTCCACGACTGTGTTCTCGCTGACGAACTCCCAGCCGTCCTCGCGCATGAACTCCTTGACCATCGGCTCAAGGTAGTTGCCCATCCCCATTATTCGCCTGTTCCTCATGGGAATCTCGTCCGTGGGCTCAACCTCCTTCGACTCGTAGCTGAGCCGCCTCATGCACTCCCAGACGCCAGAGATACGCAGCTCCACCGTCACGATCGACCTGATGTTGGGCCTGTTCAGCGGTAGCTTGTCCTCCTCGGGCGTCTCAGGCTGCTGCGCTGCGGGTGCGGCGTGAGCGCCGTTCACCGAAGGGGCCGCGCCGTTCAACTTGCCGGGGGTGCCGTCAGGCTCGCCGTAGAGGGCGTTGACAACATCCTCCACGTTGTAATCGACGCCGTTATTGTGCTCTGCCATGTTATTTCCATTCCGTTTCTGCCCTATCGGGCGATTGGGGCCGGTAGCGGAGCGGAAGGTCGGTTCCGCTTCGCCGTAAGTCTTAACCTTTCTGCGGGTTAGGGCTGTGTCTGGCCGGTGCAGCAGTTGTGCGCCAACTCCGGCGTCCCGTAGCCGTGCCCGCAGGATTCGCAGGCATAGGCGTCTCCCTCGTGGTCAACGGGGTAGAACTCGATGCGGCCGCGATAGTTCTTCCGCATAGCGTCCAGGTGCGAGTTGCACATGGGTTTTATCTGCTGGGTGAACACGAACCATTCCGAGTCCTCACCGCAAGCTTTGTCGTCCTCGAAGAACTCGCACTCAGGCGGGCGCTCGTCGGTTGCAAAGCTCTCCTGGCTGAACTGCCCGCAGGTGCAAAAGTGCTGGTACTGCTCAAGCTCGGTTCCGCATCGCTCGCAGGTCAACACCTGCCTGTCGGTCTGTGTGTCCGTCATGTTGTTCCTTCCCGCTTCAGGTGTAAGAAAAAGCCCCACCGTCGAGCGGCAGGGCTTGTACGTGTACGGCTTGTAGTCTGGTGAGACTTACAGGTGCGTGTAGAGACCTGTGACGTCGTGAAACACGACCTCAAGCACCTCTGCATATACGTCGTTGACTTCCTTGATCTCTGCCTTCTTGTCCGTGATGCGGAAGAAAGTCAGGTCGTAGAGATCCTTGCCGTTTAGCTTGATCTCGCAGCCATTGAACTTGCGGCAGCCCTTGAAGTAAAACCTCACGGCGCCGTCCGCAACAACCGTCAGGTTCGACGCGCCAAGCATCGATTTCATGCGGCTCACGGCCTTGTTCATTGGCGCTCTGGTGAGCTGCGCGAGTATCGTTCGCGCTCTCATTTCTCGCCCCGGCGTCATAGTCCTGCCTCGCCGGCGACCTCGACGTTATGCTCGTCAAACGGGAGTCCTGCCTTCCTGACCTCGATCAAGCGCGACGCGGGGCATTCCTCGAACGTGACTCTGCAACGCAGGCAAGCCAGCGCATTTTGAGACTGGCCCTGCTTGCGCGCGGGCTTGATGTACTCTCGCTCGCACTCGCAGTCCACGTAGTCCAGCGCCAGCCAGATGCCCGGCTCGCGTTGCTTTCTGGCAGCCGCGATCCCCGCTGATGTGAGATCGATGTAAATGGAGCAGCCAGCTGTGGGCATCTCGCGAAGCCAGCGCATTGCTGCGTGGTGTTCGGAGAATGTCTTCTCGAACTCCCTGTAGTAAACAAGTGCCCATTCCTCCTCAGCCTCCTCGCGCCCCGGGTAGAACACCTCGCCCTGCTCAGGGTTGTCGTGCCTCGGGTAGTAGAGCTGCAGGATCCACTCCGCGAACGCAAGGGGCGGAGAGGGCAACTCCTGTCGCTCAATCTTCAGTACCGTCGCTGTGTTGGTTTTGGACATGATTCCATCCTGTAAATTCATAGGGTGTCGCGGTAACGGGCTGGCTTCAGTCCGCTCCCGGTCAATACTTGGTTGAGCTTTAGTACCAGACGCCTACGACAAGAGCCTTGTCCGGCTCCTTGCTCATCACTTCGCGTGCTGCGACGATGAACTCGTTGGCCTCTTGCTCTCCAGTCTTGGAATCCTCGCCGTTGGAGTTGATGCACCGCTCAATGGCGTCAATGTGCTCTCGATGCAACACCATGTTGCTTTCCCCGATAGAGCCGTATGGGTCGTGTTGGGTGTAGATGTTCGCCAGCGTGTCCATCGTCTCAATGCAGTTCTTGCCGCAATAGACGTGTTCTGCTGAGGGGGGCAGATCTGCCGTGCCAGGTACGTCATGCACCTCGTCCTTGTCGATCTTCCACATATCGAGATCGGGCATATCATTTCCTTTCTTGCCGGGGTGCGAGAGTGTCGCGCCCTTGTTTCAGTCTTATTGAGCCGCTTCAGCTATCTCGTACAAAGGAAAAGCCCCGCGAGAAAATCACGGGGTTTGTGTGGTGAGCTTAGGCCGTCGCTGTCTTGCGCTGGGACGGGCGGCGCTGGATGGCGTTAAGGAACTTCCGCCAGGCGACCTCGTTCCTGTTGCGACCGGAGTTGCGCTTGCCAGCTCCGCGCCAGCCCAGGTTCATCTTGTTGATCTCAATCTCGATCTCGCGCAGCCGGGCGCGCCTGATGGTCCTCTGCGACAGGCGCAGGGCGAAGTCGGCGTCCTTGTTCTCGTTATGCGCCAACTCGTCATCGTCCAGCATCTTCACGAAGGACTCGCTGATGGACTGGTCGTAGTCGTAGGCGAGGCCGTCGAAGCCAGCCATGTCCGCCTCCCACTCGGGAGCGTTAGGGTTGCTCGTCTGGGGCGTCTCGCTGCTGGCCTGCCAACCGTCGCGCTCTGCCAGAATCTCCGATGCGATGTTGACCGTCTCGTAGAGGCCTGCCAGCGCCATCGGCATCTTCTCGCGGTTGCGGATGATGTCCTGCCTGCTGCCGCGCCTCAGTCCCGCCGAGAGCTTTACGATCTCCGCGTTCGCGAACTTCTGCGCCGCTTCCATGTCGGGGTTGCCGCTGTCGTCAATGCAGACCTTCGCGATGATGCTCGCAACGGCGTCACCGACCTCCGCCGGGTTCCACTCCCGAATCATCTTCACCACGTCGTTGGGCTCCTCCACCTCGTCCTGCGTGGGCAGCAACAGCTCCGCCAGCCACTCCGCGAACTCGTTCTTGTTGATGGAGATATTGTCCTGCTGTGTCATTGATAAGTTCCTTCCTTGGCTTTTCGCCAAATCAGCTCTTGTATGTGGTTTGATTTACGCGCCGCGCTAAACGCCGTATCCAAAAAGAAAGCCCCGCGACCGTAATCGCCAGGCTAGTCGCTAGACCGCGTACAGGGTTCTCACCTTGTAGCGGTTGTTCCTTCGCCCACGACGCTTGAGTGTCCTGAGCGGGTCAATCCCATCGGGCGCTGCAGGGCAGACCTCGGCCAATTCAAGCCGTCTGAGCCTGCCGTCCTTCAGGATCGTGTTCCGTGCCCGATGGTGCGGGTTATCGCGCCATGCCCTCGAACCGGCCAGGGGAACGTGGACTTCCTCTCCACAGCCCTCGTTGAGGCACCGATAGAGCATCAGCCCGTTCCTGTTCATGTCGATTCGCTCCAGGTTATGCATCGGCTATGCCGCCGGCATTGCGATGAAGGGATTGTCGGTCTCGATGGCGCGGTATGAGCCGTTGTCCATAGCCGCTATCTCCACGATTATGTTGTCGGTCCCTGTCACGACCTTGCCGCCGCCGAGCGTTTTCAGAAGCTTCTCGACGGCATCGAGAGTCGCCGGCGCTTTGTTCTTCAACACGTTCGGCAGGTGGCGCAGGTTGACCTGCTTTGTCAAGTCCTCCGCTGTCACGGCCTGCTGTCCCATCCTTTCGTGCCATGAGCGGATGAAGTCGAACTCGCAGGCGTCCTCAGCGGTGTACCCGCACCGGACGCACACCCCGTAATGGATGCTGTGGCTGTTGTACGTGTGATAGTTGACCTTGCAATGTTGCATGCTGGTTTCTCCTGTAAACATCTTTGCTGTCTGGTCGTTGTGTCCTGGTTGGCTACGCCACTATCCGCAGGCACGGATCGCAGAGATTTCTGAGCAGGAAGTGGCTCTCGAGAGGCTGGCCTGCGTTGGTGACCATGCTGACGCACTGGTGGTACATGGGCAGGTGGAGTCCGCCGGTGTGTGCGCTGCGTCCGCATGCGCCGTAGGGGGCTTCGTGGGGCTTCCGCATCGCCGGCTGGGTCTCGTAGCTCCAGATGTGTCTCGGGCGCTCTCCGAAGTCGACCGTCTGGGGTTCTGTTCGTGGTGTCATAGTGCTGTTGCACCTCCGTTTAGATTTGAGAGTTCTTGCGCTCTCTTGTCAGCCTGTAAGACGAGCTTGCGGGCTGATAGCAGGGCATAAGAAAATCCCCGCACGGTGCGTATGCCCTGCGGGGATTTCAGTGGCCGCGTCGGTCGCGTCTATGCGCCTGGCTCGCAGGGGCAGATTGCGCGGATATCCTGCGCTCGCAGTTCCTTCGCTCCGCCGTCCTGCTGGGTTATCCATACCTGGTCGCCGCGCCGCTGTGCGAGCGGATAGTCCGTGGCCGCCGCATCTTCGTACGCCCGCCAAGTCCCTTCAGGGACCGATGCGATCTCATGCAAGCACCGAAGCAGCTTGCCGGAGGCGGGCGCGCACATAACCTCGTCGGGAATATTCATAGGCTTCTCTCCCTTCCTTCACTTTGGTTCTGTTCTAGCGTATTGGCGATGACGAGAGGTGGATGAAACCACACGCATCGTCGTAGTAGGCTCGCTGTCCATAGGCATGAGCGTACTCACGGGCTTTGTCCCAGTCCGGAAACGCCCACTTGCGGTCGTGCCGGCACCTGAATGCCGCCTTTCCGAACTTCTGAATCAGATACAGCCAGCCGTTTCCGCCGCGCATCTCGGCGTGTTGGAATCGAAAGTCGGTCGAATTGAGGCAGGAGCTGCAGACTAGTACCCCTTTCATCTGGGTCTTTCGCCAGTTATGTTTCTGCCGCAAGCCCGCGTTGGCGCAGGTCGCGCAGTTCATGTCTTTGGCGTTCACGGTTCAGTCTCACTTTCTACGCCTGGTGAATGAAGCACGAGGCGTCAGTTGAAAGCCGTTTTCCGATAGTGGGATGGATCTAGTTGGCGGTCGCCCTGTGCGTGTCGCGTATGCGGCTGCTTGCGGATAGCCGCTTGATGGCAAAGTCCTTCCGTTGAGGGGCAAGCCATCCGGCGGTCAGATCCATTTCGTGCGATACGGTCTTCGGGTTGCAGGTGAACCCGAGAGTCAGGAGAAGCTCAAAGCCATTCCAAGCGAGACTTGCGGAATGGCGTCCTCTGATTTCGGTGTCTGTCTGCATCGAGCCGTCCTCATCGAGGGTGCCCGCGCGGTCGTGAACTACGGAGTGATACAGCTCGATATGCTTGGTCTTTGTTCCGATGCGTTTTGTCGTCTCCATCTGTTGCGCCTCCCAGTGCTGCTACAAAGAACAAGCCCTGCCTCGTGAGAAGCAGGGCTTGTTGGCTTCAAGTCTCTCGTCTATTCGTAGTACGGACGCTCGCCCGAATCTCCAGCGATATGATCGCTACCGCCCTTACGCCGCCACCGCCATTTCCGGCTCTGCCATTTCCTCGTCTTGAGAGTAGTCGGGTAGGGGATTGTCCTTGAGGACGTGCCTTATGACGCTCATCGCCTCACGTATGGACTGTCCGAGCAGCTCCGGCTTGTCCTCGATTGCCTTATACCAGCTCAGTATGTAGGCGGCGGAGGACTTGCTTTCGTGCTTGAATCCGTACTCCGTAATGAGGAATGCCGTTGCGAACTGTGCCACCATCTCCTCGTATCCGTATTCCTGAGCTCTCTTTCCGTGGAAGTCCGCTTTGTGCTTCTTGAAGCGGTTCAGCTCGCTGGGAGCGCCCGTCGCATGCATCAGCTCGTGCAGGAGCGACTGGACGAACCTTTCGGGCTTGTGGTACTCCGCAGGTGGCGGAAGAACGATCTCGTGGCTGTCAGGCCGATAATGAGGGGAAGATATCATCGCCTTCTCGATGAACGCGGGCTCTACCTTGAAGTTGGCAAGCGCGTGTTCTCTGACGGCCTCGATGCGCTCCATTATCGGGGTATCGCCCCAGCGTGAGCGGGGCAGTGGTGGAATGCACAGCTCGTCGCGGTTGGCGAACTGCTCTACGTTGAAGACGCGGAATGCGCGGAAGCGAATGGCCTTGACCTCTTCCTCGCCCGTTTCCTCGTTGCGTCCCTTGATGATTACGGGGGCCCACAGCATCGTGGTCGGCTGCTTGCGGAAGTCTGCCTTGATTTCCTTCGCCTTGCCCACCGTGACGAATCGCGGGTCCTCCCAGCCGTGCGTGAAGCACTGCATCATCAGCATCAGCAGGTTGTACATCCCGCGATAGCTGTGCTTGGTGAACGCGTTGAAGGGCATGTAGGCGAACCTGCCCACGTCAAAGGGCAACACCTCGCGCTCGATGACCTGATCCTTGATGAGAAGCAGGTGCTCCAGAATCTTCTGCTCCGGAGTCTGCTTGACCATGTTGCTCGACTTCCTGCGGTAGCTCTTCTTAGGCATGATGTTCCTTTCATGACTGTCTGGTTTTTTCTCGTGAAAACCCTGCCGGCGCGGGCTCGTGACGGCAGGGCGTTGGTGGTGTTCGGTTAGATCAGCGGGAGGAAGTCCCGGATGATCTGCATCACGGCGCCGTCAGTGACGTAGTTCAGGGCGACCAGCAAAATAATGGGTATAAGCATGTGTGACACCTCTTCCTTGAATTAAAGTTTTCATCGTGTTGAGGGCTAGGTGGCTTGAGATATCCACCCGGCCCATTTCTTACGCGTCCGCCGCGGCACATTTAGCTTGCGAAGCGGTACTGAAGCCTGGCTAGTCCGTCCTGGATCCGTACCGCTTCCATCTTTGCGTACTCTGCATGCCGTTTCTCCGCCGCCTCGCCCCTCTCTGCTGCCAGCGCCTCCTGAGCGGCATCGACCGTTGAGCGCAGCTTCTCGAGCGTCTTCTGCTTCACTGGCACCAGCTTCGTGCGCGTCCAGGGCGACCCGACGATACCGAGGCACCTGAAGCAGTTGGCCCGGTAGGACGGGCGGGGCTGCTCGGCGGTGAAACGAACGGGCTTGATCCAGATCATCTTGACGTTCCGCCTGCAACTGAAGCAGTACGCTGTCTCGGGCGGCTCGTAAAATAGTGTGCGCTCCGAGAGTCCGCCGTGCTTCTCGCGGAGAGCCTTCACGCCGCCGGTGCGAGTCATAAGGCTGCCGCACACGCTGCAGTCCGCAATCGTCATGACGCGCCCGTTGACCTTGACCCCATCCATCGCGTGCAGCTCAACAATCCTGCGGCAGTCGGTCTCGCCGTTGTTGTGGCAGTTCAGGCAGAAGAACAATGTGTTCGCCTCGTTGACGAAGCGTGGCTCCGTGTTGACGATCCGCCTTCCACGCCTGCTCACCCTGACGCTGATCTTGTTATCGTCGTCGTCCAGGTAGTAGGCGGAGATGATGTCGCGTAGGGCGAACTCCACGTTGCGCCCCGTCTGTGCGGCCAGCCTGTCCATAGTGGGCCCATCCGAGATTATTTCGCCGCGCAGCATGATCACGCTGATGATGCCGCGGGGGTTGCGGGCCATCTCGTCGCGCAGCATGGGCAACACGGGCGAAGCCTTGTCCGCCACGACCGCGATAGTGCCGCCAACCGTGTTGATGCCCACGAGAATGCAGTCATCCTCGCCCTCAGTGAACTCGTTCTCCGTGATGAGCGCGATGTCAAAGACCTTAGCGGTCGCGACCCTCGCCTTGCCCTCAAACTTCTTGTTCATTCTGTGTCCCTTCTCGACGCCTTGCGTCGCTCTGATAAAGAGCCCGATGGCCTTGTCGCCACCGAGCCGAAATGTTGGTTTGCCCTGAGTTTCTTGTCCTTGCTGCCTACGCGACGGTCACCAGCGATCTCCTGTACGTCTTCGGGAGATGGCGCCAGCGCCGCTTGTCCTCGTCGTGCCTGACCTGCCAGACCTTCTTGCGCGTCTGCCGTGGCTTATGCCCCGCGCCGGCGGTCAAGCCGGTTGCCTTCGGTGTGGTGAAACTCTGCAATCTGTCCTCCCTTTTTAAGTGCAACAAAAAAGCCCGACGGCGTAGATGCCATCGAGCTTTTGATTGGTATGTGTGTTGGGCTTGGCTATTCGTCCGGGTCAGTGTCCCTGAGTTGATACCAGAGAACGCCGCCGCCTGTGACCAGCGCATTGGCGTCAAACAGCAGATCGTTAGGCATGCTTCTGCCTATTCTGACCCCGCTTACCACCGCGTAAGCGTCGATGCCCCTGACGCGTCCGATGATCCTTGCGTGATCGCGGGCGCGGGTGAAGTCCCTCAAATGGCCCGTATAGGAGGCCTGCGCCATGATGTAGAACTGCGAGTTCTCCCGGTTCCTCTCGTGAACCAGTAGGGCGAGGTCGGAGTTCTGGAAGCTATCCTCGGAGTCCTCTTCAATGTCGTCAAGCAGGTTCCGTTCGACCGCGTTCCCGAAGATCTGTCCAAGCGAGTCGTAGCTGACGCGCTCCGTGATGCTGACTCTGCTGCCGCGAGCGCGGGCGATAGTGGCCGCGATAAGCCGGTCGCGTCTCCGAGTCTCGGTCTCCGCCTGAGAGCCCCGGAAATCGGCGTAGTCCGACTGGTGCCGTGTCAGTATGGAGTGCAGGCTCTCGGTGTCGGTTTTGAGCGCATCCAGCGTCTCGGTAGTTTCCTTCGAGAACGCCGCGAACTGGGCGGGCAGGTTCAGCAGGGCCTCAGTAAGCAGCTCCCGCTGCGCTGCCGCTCTGAACTCCTCGTCCCCTCTGAGCAGACGAATCAGGTCCTCGGTGGTGTTGATTTGCGCCATCAAAGTACTCCTTCCCTCCAATTATACTTGAATCGCTTTACCTAAATGGAGCGAGCAGGGTTTCGTCAAGTTTCGCCCTGGCGATCTCGATTTCCCGGTAGTGGGTTGCTGCTTCAGCCTTGCTTTCGGGTGTGCCGTCCGCGTTGCGAAGTGCGTACAGTCCTCGTTCGAGCCCGGCTACCGTCTCGATTGAGCAGAGATAGTTGTCGTCTCGCCTGTCGTCAATCTCCGCCGTTACGTCAGGCTCCTGGGCGAAGCCCCATGTTTCGTTCTGTTGCCGTCTGTTGTAAACGAGCTGCAGCACATCCTTTGCAAGCGCATCGCCAATGAACTGTCGGGGCTCGACCGCCATCCAGCCCGTACGCGCCGTCAGGCGTTCGTACATCTGCGTGATCGGGCTTTCGTCGGTATGTATCGGCTCTCCCATCAGATAGAGTCTCATACCTCTCTGGTCTATCCACTTTCCCATGTACTGTTCCCAGTAGAGCGGGTCGTAGCGGATGGTCGTAGCCCTGCCGTCGATGGGCGCGTAAACCAGCTCACTCAGGTAGTGACGGTCGAATATGTACAGCTTGTCGCTGGGCGAGTCCTCTATCATATTCCTGTCGGCATCCAGCTTTTCCGGAGTGCTGTCGCCGCGAGTGTGGTGGATGTTCACGACGCTCTGCCACTCGCCCGACTTATTCGCCAGGTGCTCAATCTGCTGGGCAAGTGTGGTCTTTCCCGACTTATGCCTGCCTTCCAGTACAATCACGTATGCCATTTGTCAGCCTCCTTATCCCTCCTTATCGGGTCTCTCGCGGATTGCAGATTGTAACTGCAATGTCGGTTTCTGTGCCAAACTCCTTTTCCAGCAGTTTGCGCACTTCGTCCCAGTTCAGCCCTCCGAGTCCTGCGCCGATCGCTGGTATGGCGATGCTGCTTATCTTCTGAGGGAGCAGTTGCCGGTGCAGGTTACGCAGGCCGAGCTTAATGTCGCTCAGACGGCTCTGATCGCGCCAGTGTCGCTTTGTGGGGAAGTTGACTATGTGCCGAGGCTTGCGCCCGTCGTCGGTGGTGATAAGTCCTCGTCCCGGCTTGATTCGTCCGTCCTTGCAGGCTTGCTTGTAGAGCCTGTCGTTCTGGGGATAGCGTCGAGCAAACTCTCGCGCAAGTCCCGCGCCGGACACGCCGACACAGTTGACCGGGTTGACTATTGCCTCAGCGCCAATGTCGAATACGCTTCTGTTTGTGTAGGTAATCATCTCGCCTCCTACGCGGCCTGTTCCGTTGGGACTTCCTGCTGTCGGGCCTGGCGCTTGGTCAGTTGCACTCTGAAGTTCAGCGCGGCATCGAACTCTTGTCCCGCCTCTGCGATCTCCGTAGTGAAAGCTTCGAACATCTTTGGTGACTCAATGTTCAGGCGAGTTACTTCCTCCGGCGTGTACCTCATGACGTGCCGCAGGTTCCGCGCTGCGACTTTCATTCTGATTTTCGCGGCGGTGCCGATATAGACGGCGACCTTGTTGAACATTTCCTCGCTCACGCTGATGCCTGAATATCCGTTGTACAGCTCGTCATCCAGCGCGGCATGAATCTCTGCATAGGCGGGCAGGGTGTCCTGCGGGATGGGCAGGTAATCGTAGGCTTCGCTCATGAAGTGGCGCAGGCTGTGGGTGTCGTAAAGTGTCAGTGTCTTCTGTGTCATGTCCTCAACCTCCAGTGGGATTGGTTACCGTTAGAAATATAGTGGGTAGTGAGCGATGTAGATATTGCCACGCTTCTTGGCGGTGTAGATTTTGATCTCCACGAAGATCAGCCCGTCCACTCCGAAGTCCAGCGTCATGCCCCTGTAATCGCCCAACATCGTCCGCTGAGTCCCTACGAACAGGCGCTTGAATCGTCGCTCTCTATGAATCATGAGATCTTGCTCCTTTCTTGCTCCTTCCTATCTCTCAGGCATACGCCCTGCGGCCCAGAGGTAATCATTGTTGTCGCCGCGCCGCAGCTCATATGCAAAAGCCCCGCCTGCGTGGTGCAAGCGGGGCCGATGCTCTATATTTCCCATGGCATGTCGTCCTCGTCGTACGGGATGCTCGTTGCTGAGTCCCGCCTATGGTCGAGGAATTCGACATGCTTTGCCGTCAACATCAGGTCAGCTCGGTCTTCACCCTTTGCGGTCTGCCAGGTTTCAGACCGGATGTGAGACCCCCTGACTATTACTGCTGAGCCTTTATCAAGGTACTCGTGGCATGCTTCCGCCTGCCCATTCCATGTTGTTACCACAACCCAACTGGTTTTTCTCTCTTTGCCGTCGGCGCTCTTACTATGAACGCCAATGTCAAAGTCGCATACGGCCAACTTCTTGTCCGTATAGTCCAGGTCCGGCTTGTCCCCGAGGTTGCCCCTGGCTGTAACCCAAATGTGGGTTGCCGCGGGCTTGATGGTCCCGAGAAATTTCACCATCGTGGTTCTTACCACCAGTGGAGCCAAGATTTGATCTTCTTTGTTGCGGTAAGGCCTCATCTCAAGGTTCCCCATGATGTACACGCCTTCTCTCTCCTTGAGGAACTTTATGATAGTCTCGGCCTCCTTTCCAAAGGTCTCGCAGTACAGGACAAGTTCATCTCGCCCTAGTAAACCTGGCACCGCCACTCTGAACCGGCAAGCACTTTTGCCATTCAGAGTGCGGGCTGTTGGTAAGTCTTTCACTATGCCTAGTAGGTGCGTCTCGATCATATGTAAGAAGACACAGAACGCCCCGAAGCCAGGCTTGTGCCATTCACTTCGGGGCGTTGCGCTATCTACCAGGGCATATCGTCGTCGTCGTCCGTGGCGGCCGGCGCGTTGCTCTGTGCGGGAGAGGCTCCTTGGGCGGAGGCGTTGTCGCCCTCTGCGCTGCCGCGGGTGCGGGCGAGGAAGTCCACGCGCCGCGCCGTAATGGCCAGCCGCGCATGGTCAACGTCGTCCTTGTCCCGCCAGGTGTCCACTGCTATCCGGGAACTCGTTACCTGCACCATCGACCCCCTCATGAGGTAGGTGTTGCAGTTCTCTCCCAGGTCGCCATAGGCGGTGATGGCGAACCATCTCGTATCGTCGTGCTTTTCGCCCGCGCTGTCCGTGTAGGATCGGTTGACGGCGATGCGGAAGTTGGTGGCCGCGTCGCCCCTCTCGTTGGTGTAGCGCATCTCCGGGTCGTCGCCCAGGTTGCCGATGCCCTGCACCTTCATGTAGTCCGAGTCCTCAATCGTGCCGAGTGAGCGAACGATGGATGCGCGCACCACGATGGGGGCGCGGAAGTTGCCGTCGCGGTCCGAGTACTGCTGCACGTCAATGGAACCCTCGATGAAGACTCTCTCGTCCACCTGCGGGGCCTTGTTCATGATGCGGGTCGCCAGCCCGTTCCACGCCTGAACGACAATCGGGGTCTCGCGGCCCTGCCACTCGTTGTTCCTGTCGAGCCAGGACTCCTTGATCTCCGCGTCGAAGCGGGCGGTGATGGCGTTGTTCTCCCCAACCTGGCGGCTCTGCGCGGTCTTCGTGACGTGGGCGATGGCGGTAAGTGTGATCTGCATAGTGCAGGTCCTTTCTGGCGCTTTGCGCCTATGGAAAATGTGATTATAGTGGTAAATTTTATCGCTTATTGGATTTGTAAAGTGGCTCTACGCGCCGATTTTCGATGCTTTTGAGGCCATCTGCCGCATACAGATGGCCTCATCCTTTACAGAAACTCTATGTAGCAGTGGCATCAGCGCCAGAGGCGGCAGCAGCTTTCTAGGCAGCTTTCCTCTCGGCAGCCGCCTTGGCAGCCTTCTTTGCGCGGGTGTGCGCAAGGAACTTCACATTGGACGCGATGACCGTAAGGTTCGCCTGCGGCATGCCGTTCCGGTCGGTCCAATGCTTCAGGCGAATGTCGCCCTCTCCTGATACCTGCCTGCCCCGGTAGAGGTGGATGTTGCAGGCGTTGCCTATCTTTCCGAACGTGGATACCGCCACGCGGGTCTTGCTGTACTTCCCTTTGTACGAGCGGCCCACGACGACCTCGAAGTTACTCACTTCGGTGCCGTTGCGAGTCTGCGAGGGTCGGGGGTCACCTTCAAGGTTGCCCGTCACCGCTATGGCGCGAAGGTAGTGAGGCTCCGTCCTGCCGCACTGTTCCATCTTGAACGTCCTGACGACGAGCTCGGCTTTGAGTCCCTTGCCGTCCTTTTGCCTCTTCGTCTTCAGGTCAAGCTCGCCCTTGAACTGGACTGCCATGCCCTTCTGGTAGTCCATCGCATTCTTGGCATCGTCTCCGAACAGCAGCACCTTGATGTACTCGGTGTGCCGCGGATCGATGTGGACGCCGATGCCCAAGATGGTGAGCTTGTAGTTCGCCTTCACCGGGTAGTAGGCTACGAATCCCTTAACATCGACCTCTAGTTTGTTCTGCATTTCCAATTCCCTTTCTGGCTACTGCCATACTTCGTTCCGTACTACGCGCCTAGAGCCAGGGCGAAGATCGCCCCAACCACGATTATTAGGACGCTCGCGAGAATTCGAGCGCATACCTTCTCTACCGTTGAGGCGGATGCCTCCCCGGTCCTGACGTCCTCCACTCCGCACTGGCAAGTCATTCTCTCAACCTCCTATTCAGTTCTGAGGCTCATCCGGCCTCTGGCAAACCACCTGCAACAGGTAGCTTGACGGAACTCGGATGAAACGAAAAAGCCCCCGACCCAATGAATGAGTCGGGGGCTTGTATCTATGCACTATGGAATGCATCTGCGGATGCACTCCTGAAGCGTATCCGGTGGCGGCGATTCAGGAACGGGCAGGTGCGCTCCCACCCAAGCTAGTCCCACCATCAACAGCAACATAGCGAGCAGAAACATAGCCGCCGTGCTGATGTATGTCAGTAGAAACCTGACTGGCTCGCGTTCCATCGCGTCCGCCATCTCGCGTTCCATTTTGGGTGGTAGTGGCCTCATAGACATCCACTACTCCTCCCTCGGAGTGGCGCAAAGCCAATCCGAGGGCCTGATCGCGTCCTCGTCAGACCATACGCCGTAGCCACCTTCGCGCGCCTTTGCCTCTGCTTCAAGCAGGGACGGGTCTTGCGTCATGTACGCGTAGGCCAGTCCTTCGCGCACCAACTGCAGGTTGCAGCTCTCTTCCGCATCCGAGTGACTGTACACAAAAGACACGAGCCGTCCGTACTGATCCTGGTCAACTACCAAGATCGCTACGTCGTCATCGGCGCAGGCTTTAAGATAGTTCTGCGCGGCCTTGACGCCGTCCTGCGCCGACTCCGGAGCGTCAATCCCCGCCAGCCGCAACCTGACGTGCAGGCCACCTTCTGCCTCGATGGTCAGCGTGTCGCCGTCCTGAACCGACACGACCGGCCACTCCAAGACCTCTTCCTCGATCTCGCTCAGGTCGGGAGCGGTCTGACCTTCCTGCGCGGGCGCGGGCGTCGCCGTCTGAAGTCCGCTCAGGTCGACCAGCCCGGAGGCTGGAGTAGATGGCGCTGCCTCCTGCTCGCTGTCCTGCTCCACCTCGAACGGACTGTACTGCTGCGCGGATTCGGGCAGCATGCCCGTGACCATCTCACCTGCGTCGTCCAGTACTCCGAAGTACCAGCCGCCGCCCACGACAACTACTACGATAATTAACAACTTGAACATGGTTCCCCTCCTGATGTTCGTTAAAAGAAAAACCCCCGCAGAACAGGTGCCTTGCGGGGGTTGGCTATATTGCTGTCAGTTAGTTTGGTCGGTCAATATCCCGGTGCAGCGACCAGAAAACACGAGTCCCCCTGTCACTGTCGTACGGCTCTGGCGTATCGGTGGTCAGAAGCTCATCTATCCTGTTGTCCTTTGACATGCCAGCCGCTACGGCATATGTCGGGACTTCGGCAAAGCTGCTTATGTATCTGGCATTTCGGACTGCGCGGGTTGTCTCGCGCTCGTCGGCGGTGTACGAGATTTCGACCGCCACGTAGCGACGCTCGCCATCCGACGTCTGCGCCTCCACAATCAAGTCCGCTGTTTTGAAACTGTCCTCGTCGGCTTTGGAAATGCCAGCCGTCAAGCCTTTGTTCGCTCCGGCGTTCCACATATCGATAATTTCCTGCGGTTCGATCTCGCGTCCGGAGCGCAGCCCGATCCTGTCCACGATAAGAGCCATCTCGCGCACAACTTTCTGCACCGCGAACAGGCCCCTCATATCGGATATGTGCCGTGAGCTGACACCTGTGGTGGTTGTCAGTTTCTTAGTAGTAGCTGTCAACTCAGCGATGTTCTTGGAGTTCTCCTTAGTAGTAGCCACCAGCTCAGCGATGTTCTTGGAGTTCTCCTTAGTAGTAGCCACCAGCTCAGCGATGTTCTTGGAGTTCTCCTGTACGATTTTTGTCAGATCCGAAAGCTGCGTTGGCATAGCCAGCAGTTCTTCCGTTAGTATCAAACGCCTGAACTCATCACGAAACTCGGGATTTTCGCGGGCTGCACGCAACAGGTCCTCAGTTGTGTTGAGCATAGTCATGGCTTTCCTCCTCTTTAGATTATAGCCGATGTTTCCCAATAGAAAAGGCGGCGCGCTGACGCTCATTCCTTACTCCACCGGGGTTCTCTTTTGTATCTTGTGTCGGATTCAGTCCGACAGCTGACTAATAGGTAGGTACCTTCCCGACGTTCGTTGAAGAGAAAGCCCTCCCGCCTCGCCAGGCTACTGGCCGATCCGCACCCTGCGTCGCCTGGAGTCAGAGCTGACAACGATCTCGTTGTCGTGCGCGTATATCCTGAGAGTCATGCTCAGGTGAGGTGTCAGTGTTGCGCGCCGCGCCTTTTCAGGAGCGAACTCGGAGCCGCCCAGTTCTTCGTTTATCCTGCGCCAGTTGGCGTCGTGGGTATTGTGCTGACCTCTCGTGCGAAAAGTCAGGAAATGGGCGATCTCGTGCAGGAGCGTACCCATGAAGGCGTCGGCGGGGAGGCGATAATCGATGAAGATTATCTTGCTGTCCAGGTCGAACAGTCCCGATATGTGGTCCGAAATCCACTCGCCAAAGTGGACTGTCTTGATCTTGACGGCTACTCCCTCTGCCGCCAGCTTCAGTAGGAGTGTGCTGTCCAGCCGGGCGATCTCATCTATGATGACCTGCTCGGTGTCCCGAAGAACTCTTGCGGGATCCAGCGGATCCGTCTTTCGCATCATGTTGACCGCGTGTTGTATGAGACTCTTTACCACGGGTTCCCTCCTTCAAAAGAAAAAGCCCCCGTAGTCGTTAAACTACGGGGGCTGCGTTTGGGTTGCTTGTCGGTTGCAGATGTCCCATTCTCTGGACATTTGCATCATCTGTCAGGCCCGCCCTTGATTTCCCTTGCTGCGACTTGCCGGCGCAAGTCTGTCTAGGTTTTGCTACTCGCCTTCTTCGCTGCCAGGGAAGGGCTCGTCGAATAGCTCGCCTTTCCTCTCGGCTTCAGCCTTGCGCTCGTTCCACGCTAGCGCTTTAGCCAGCCCTCTTGCTTCGCCTTCGGTTTTGCCTGCGGCGAAACTTCTGGCTTCATTCCTCTTCAGCACTTCATCTGCCTTCATCTGAAAATAACTGGAAAGTGTCATTGACGCACTCCTTACATTTAGCCCCAGCGCCACTACCAAGCTCACTACAGGTATCGCAACCCCTGTGTCGCGTAGCCCGTTGAATACTCCATAGTAGAATGTAATGTCACCAGCTTGGTATTCTATCGTTCTTTGGATTATAACAAAGACACTAATGACCCCCATGAGCGCTGTAAACTAGAAGATGAATGGCGGCGGAAGTATCATGCCCCTAAACATCAGTTCAATAATTGTGGCGGTTCTGTCGTTACTCTCATTCTGCGTTTCGTTCTGCCTCTCCTCCATCCATCCCTCCTTCAAAAATCCCAATAGAAAAGGGCGATGAGTCGAAACTCACCGCCCTTGCTGTAACCGCTGTTTTAGTTAGAAGCCTATCGCAATCCCTCGCGTGGCCTCCGCCATCGCGTCCTTATCGAGTGCGATGGACTGCTTGAGCTGGACGATCTCGGCGTCCGTCATTGTCTGCTGACCGGTTCCTGCTGCAACCACCGCAATCAGGATTGCCGCAGTCACAATGGCTGCTATCAGAACCTTCAAGTAGCACCTCCACTTTCTCTGCATTTAGTATCGCTATCTCGAACCGCTCCCGCCCGTCCGCAAGCATGCCCAGGTCAGCCACGTCTCCTGTGCCGTCGGGTAGCCGTACCGCATCTACATTGCAGTCCAGCTTTTCGGTGAGCTCCTGTTGCATATCAGCGGTCTTATCGTCCGCGTCCAGCGCGAACACGACATTCGTTGGCCCTACTCGCTTCAGTTCCGCGATTATCCTGTCGATGTTGCCGTTGCCTGCGAGTCCCACTGCATTGATGCCCCAGCGCCTGAGTGTGAGGTAATCAAAGACACCTTCAGTCACGACTAGCGTTTGTGCTTGTGCCGCCGTTCCGATGCCGAGTATAGGCTTGCCGCCGGGCATCGACTGAAAGCGTGGGCTTGCGTCTGCGTCCACTGCTCGGCCCGTAAGCCAGATCGGCCGTCCGTCCCGTATTTCGGGAACCACGACCATGCGGTGGAAGCGTTCCCGCGGATACTTCAGGAAAAGGCCGGACTTCATCTGCCTTTTCACGGGAAAGCCCAGCGAAGTCAGGCGCGCCGCGAGGCCGCCGGTAGCGTAGCCGAGCTGCAGCTTTCTGGCCGTTTCTTTGTCAACGTTGCGGCTTACGAGATATGAGCGTCCCTCCTGTCCCTGGGCCTGCTTGAAAAGGCAGGTACCGTAGAACTCTAGGGCGGCCGCGACAAGCACTCCGTCCCGTCGTGGGTTGCGGTGACGCTTAGCCGGCGCCGGTCGCTGCTGAAGTGGCTTGGCCGTAAGGCCTCCCATCTTGTCCGCCGCCTCCTGCAGGCTGAGCCTCTCCATCTCCTGGATGAAGTCCAGCGCGTCGCCCCACCAGCGGCAGCCGAAGCAGTAGAACCGCTGACTGTCGGCGTAGAGCGTAAGGCTCGCGTTGGTATCCTTCCCGTTAGTGTGGGGTCGGGGGCAGAAAGTCTGCACCACACGTCCCTTACCGATAAGCTTAAAGCCGTATGAGCCGACAACATCATTGATGTGACGGGTCCGCGCGACCTCTCCGAGTTTCGTTGTCATACCTTTACCTCCTCGAGAGTTCGGATAGCCGACGCCAGGGTGTTGTCGAGTTGCGCTCGGATCTCCGCTAGGGTTTCGATGCAGAAGCCTGTCTGCTCGAAGTTGTCGCAGTAGTTATCGCAAACCACGCTGACAACCCCGTTGTTGTGATACTCCGCTCCGGGGTTTGCGCTTACCTGAGTGAAGGTTGCGGTTGTCTTGACGATCTCGCCCTTGCCGGTAAAGCACATCCAGTCTCCACGCGTTGCCAGTTTCGCGGCCCTGGCGAAGTGATCGCCATCAGCCTTCACCGCCACCGTCTTGCCGATAAGAGTGAGGATGAGAATTGCTTGCTGCTTGGTGTCTATGACCAGTCCTTTGACTTCCATTGAGTCTTCCTTTCTCTGAATGAAGCCCCGGGTAAGGGGGCTTCACTTCGTTCTTCTCTAACTTGCTCTGCGCTCTTTTCGTCGTTGCCGCCTCCCGTCAGGCTGAATATCAGGCTGGATCTCCGCAGACTTGATTTCCGCCTTGGGAAGCGTCTCTACCTTGCCTTGCAGAGTTTCGAGCTGCATTCCGAAATAGACCTCCTGCGTCGCAAGCTGCCTGCCATTCAGCTCCTCAACTCCCGCGATTTGCTTGTGCTTGGAGCAAGGAGTTTGCGAGTAGATGGCAGCGCCGATTTTCTTGGAGCAGGTGCCGCAGGGCGCATATCCTCTATCGGTAACAAAAGCGTCGGCGCAGATGGCTGCTTCGGTTATCGTGGTATGGCGGTGCAGGCAGAAGCCATAGGCGTTCACCGCCTTATACATCGGAGTTTTCTGAGCTGTCGCCTTTTCAAGAGCTCGTTCGACTTTCTCTTTTGTTATGACTTCCATGTCCTTCTGCCGGTAGAAGTCGGATGACCCTGACAGCATGACGATCTCGACTTCTACTCCATATTTAGAAATGTCTTCTGTCCCGAGGCTCCTGATGTTGGCGCAGACCGCTGCTTGCAGAATTGTCAGATGGTGGTGGCTGGCGCATAGTGGCTCTCGGTTGAAATAGCCATCCTCGTGGATGCCGAACACCTCAAATCTCTTTTCGATAATCGCCTTTTCGTCTTCCTTGTTTTTGCCAACTCGCTCTTCCGCAAGTTTTGCTCGGTATGAATTGATGTCCATCTTGTGTTGTTCCTTTCCTCTCGGAGCTTGTGGATAGCTTCTACGATAGTGGAAAAACCTCCTTGAATTAGACGTGACGATAGGACTCGCGGAAAAGCGAGTTATTTGGATTCTTGATAATGCGACGCCAGGTGGGTGGAGCGCAGGGTGGAGCGCAAAGCTCAGTCGAACATTTGTAGTGGAGCGCAATTTGCGTTTAGACCTTGTTAGACTGCTTTGTGGGTGGAGCGCAAGTGGAGCGCAAACGGGGACGGCTCTGGGGCAGGACGCAAAAAATCCACCGCTGTTTTTCGGTCTTCCGAAATGCGATGGACAGAGGCCCCAGATTGCGTTTCAACCAAGCTCTTCTCGGGCTATGAGGTATTCACGCCGGTTGTCGGAATCATAGGCTGGGAGAGGTAGAAGTCTTTCTCAGACCATTACTACATCCCTAGAAACCCGTAAATAGATGAAATATCTATCTGGACCGACATCGACTGCTGATGAGGCGGCAGGCGATCAATGGGGGTGGGTATTAGAATTACATGTTTATTATCCCACGGGATATGGCAATGTCAATCTTTTTACGAGATAATTGGCAGTAAATGATACTGGTACAGGTTCAAAGTTGTTGAAATTGATACTGGGTTACAGGCAATCCGCCGCCCTGGAGCTTGACGGTGGTGCGAAAGTTGCATGTCCGCTATCGGAGAGAATTTTCCACCCTATCGGACGCGTAGCGCACAGGAGTTCTAGTCCTTGCGGCGCTTCCTCCTCTGCCGTGCTCGTTTATACCCTCTCTATGAAGAAAGCTATGATTCCGAAGATTGCGCTCCCCAAAACTGTCAAGAAAGAGATTCTTTTGCCGATTCTGCTAGTGCGGGTTGCCCTCTCAAGTCCTGCTGTAGAACGCCATTTGCGTCGTGGTTTTCCCCTGCGGTTTTTCGGTAACTGCTCCTCGAAGCGTATGATATCGCCGTGATGCTTGCTGCTGAAAATGAGTATGCCTATGAAGCCGACGAGGCATAGCACTCCAGTCACCCACGTATAGTCTGTGCTCTGTTCCGGAGCAGGCTCAGTCAGGCGCAGCTCCGCCGTGTCGTATGGCTGGATGAGTATCTCGGGCTGCTTTGCGGCCTGCGCCACAGCTACTGCGGGCGATGCCTGGGGGTTATGAAGGCGTGCCAGCACGAATGCCGTCAGGATTGCCGTGCCGGCGAGTACCACCATCAGAGGCACGATGTACTGGGTGAATAATTTCATCGTCCGTCTGCTTGCGGTCCGCGGGCCCCGCGAATGTGGTGTTGTGACGTCCGGCGGACTGACCACCCGCGACATCGCCTTTTATGGGATGGATGGCTGGCCGTCTCTTTGGGAGTGTGATATTTGTCCATCCGCACTCCTCGTCGGCGCAGTACGCGCTGGTACCCCAAAGCCCGCGTGTTGCGATAGGCTTTCCACAGTCAGGGCATGGGCTAGGTGGCATGGTCTGTCTCTTACGAATCTGTATGCATCGCGCTACTGTCGCGCCGGCGAGGAAGCCGCACGCGGCTCCGATCGCCGCTGGCATTATCTTATTCATGGTTTTGTCCTTTCAGTTTCTGCTGCTCGTTATTCCTACTTTCATTGGCGGTCTACATGCACAGCCACGGGTGTGCAAACTTGCGACGCTTCCTCGGGGCGCAACCGTCACGCCTTCCGGTTATGGGACAGGGCGGCACGTACAAATCATTGGTGGGTGAGTTGCGACGTGAATGCTAACAGGCCCTAGCATCCGAACCCTTGCGCGCCGTTTATGCGCCAGCTAAATCGCGTCCTTAGAGTGTCCCGCCGCCAGGCGGAGTGCCGTTTGGGTACTTCTCTCTAAGTCTCGCGAAGATCTCTTCGGTGGCCCGTTGCTCTTCTTGGCAGCCTGCAATATCGACACAGGAGAGCATGCCCTTTCGAGTGTCTATGTGAAGCTCGATGACGGGTATTTCTCTATGGCACCAGTTGCATGGCACTTGACGTGTCGAGCCTGCATGGACTTGCCTTTGAAATACCTCGATACACTCGGGTGTATTCATGCAACTTGCGCCTCGTCCCATCAGTGAAATCATGAAATCGCCGGTATCCTTTTCGCGGCCGCAGGTCCTGCACTCGACCACGCCTCTGTCGTTCCTTTCGCTGTTGATCATAGCGTGAGTGATCTGCGCTTCCGCCTCGATAATCTCGTCTTCCGGAGGCGTGCCGTTCTCTGGCAAAATCAAGCCGATCAGTCGCTTGAATAGCGTGGAGTTGTTCTTATTTGTTGCCAAGTCTGGCACCTCCTTATTTTCTGACTGGAGATCTGCCCTGGTGATAGTGCGGATCTGCGGCGAGTCCATGTAGTTCGGTGTTCACGTCAGTCGGAGGCTCGGCTCCCATCGGTGTTTCTGCCCATCTCTCTGTCCCACTCTGCGTCCCAAATCTCGCGCGCCTTCTTGCAGCCATCCACGTCAACGCAGGAGGCCATGTTACGGGAATACTGCAGGTGAAGGGCGGTGATTGGCAACTCTCTGTGGCACCGATAGCAGTCCATCATCCTTTCGGACCCGGCGGCCACCTGCCTGTTGAACTCCGCTGCACATTCGTCAAATCTAGTGCACCTTGCTCCATGTCCCATTAAGGAAATCATGTATGTTCCTTCGGCGCATTCACGGTCGCAAGTGCTGCACACAACCGTGCCGCCTTCCTTCCGCGCCTTCTCAAGCATCAGGTCAATCAGGGCTTCCTCAGCGTCAATAATCTCATCTGGTGTAGTCATATCGGTTATCCGCTCCTTCTAACTACCCGCTTTGCTGCGCCTACAGCCCACGCGCAATCTCCACCCTATCGGACGCCGCCCGGCGGCACGCCCCTGCCCCTGCGCCATAACTGCCCTGTGCCTTGCCACAAACGCCCAGGGCAGGCTTTCGGGCGTCTTGACCACCTATAATGAGGCGTTTCGCGCTCACAGGAAGCCTTTTGCGTCATTGTCCACCTGCCGGGCCGGACGACGACCTGATTTTCGGCAGATGAGGCACTAGCGCCGCAGCGAGTCCCGCAAGCTCTCGCGTCTGCGCCCAAACCTTGCCCTGTCCCTCGAAGCGCAACACCAGCCCCTCTCCACCCAGCAACAGTGGCTTCAGCCCGCGCACTCTGTCGATGGTGTAGTCCACGCCGGCCGTGAACGCGACGAGATGCCCGTTGTCCACAATGAGCGGCTCGCCCTCGTTGACCTCAAGCTCCAGCAGCGCTCCGTAGGTATGGAAGAAGACCTGTCCGGGTCGTTCTTCAGCGTTGGCTCGCAGGAAGAACAGCCCCTCACGACTGAACATTCCTCGAAGTCCCTGGAACTTGGTGTCCACCTGCACCGTGTCGTTGCAAGCCAGAAACGCGCCCGATTGCAAGAAGATCTCGGTGTGAGGCTCCAAAAGATGGTCCTGTACGTCGCCGGGCAGCGCCGGAGTCAGGTATATCTCGCCTCCCGAGGTCTCTCCGGTGAAGCGGTTTAGGAAAAATGACTCCGCCGCCAGCATTCTTCTGATGCCGCCCAAGAAGCCCCTGGCTGCCGCTCCCGTACCCATCCTGACGTTCCGCTGCGCCATCATTGCGCCAGGCTGCGCTCTGACGGTCTCGCCCGCGCCCAGCTGCACCCTGACGGCAGCGAACCCGGGCCTCATAATCACTTCTGCTTTCATGCCATCGTCCTCTCTTTATGTCGCGTGTGGTTCAGGTTTGTCTGGCCCTCTGCCGTCTTTATCCTGTCCTGGCTGTTTGAGGTACATGTCGCCTACCATGTCCTCAAGCATGGTGAGCAGCGCGTTCATCATCCGGCTCACACTCTCGTAATCGCGCACGAAATCGAGCCGTCCGCCGCTGTCGAGTGCCTTGATGTCCATGCTCTCCCATGCGTCTGCTGTCGGCAGCGGCTTCCCGTTCAGGATCAGCCTGATGAGGACACAGGCAGAGAGCGACTGGTGGCCGCGCCGGTCCACTCCCAGCAGATAGCTCCGCGCCGTACGGTTCAGCCGGCGCAGATAGACCTGCCCAAGCTCGTAATTCGCACCGTCCAGCCCGCCAACGTCCCTGATCGGGTCTATGCTCTTGAGCATGGTGTAGCAGTCCCACGCCTCGAATATGTCGGCGCACGTCAGTTCAGCGGCTCGCGCCGCTATTCGCGGCACGAGCCTCAGTTCTATCTGGTATCTGTCAAGGTACTGCTGAAAGTTCATTCGGCCATCTCTGCCTGTGTCTCCGTCGGCCTCGCGCCCTGTGCTTCGCGCCCGCGTCTGAACGCCCAGCGCCATACACGCCTTCCCCCGCGGTACGGCAGCGCCACTACCGCACCGACACGCCCGACGCCCCTGCCAACACCCTTGCCGATGGCACGTAGTCTGCTGCCAAGCCGTCGCAGGATTCCGACTTCTCCGGGCCGTTCCTGCGGCACATAGCCCGGTGCGTACTCGTGAGGACGGAAGCGCCTGCGGAACGCCTCAGAAGGGATATAGCCCGTGCGCGGGTTGGGCGTCATATAGTCAGGTGTAAGCGGCGGATCCAACGCCACCCACTCCTGGGCGCCGCTCACGCTCCCGTCAAGCTCGGAATGGCGACGGCACAGCAGCCAGCTCACGCGGCGCGTGAACCAGCGCTGTTCGCTGACAGGCTCATACAGCGAGGGCAGCACTGTCTCCCGAAGCCTCGGCAGCTTGGCGCTCGGGTCGTGCTTGTCATAGAGCCTGTATCGCAGCAGCAGCGTCTTCAGCTCTTGCAGGCGTTCCTTGCCCTTTGGCCTGTTCTCCTTCTCTATGTACACCGCGAAGTCCCGCCTGAGCGCGAATATCAGGGCAGGGAACCAGCTACCAGTCCAGGAGACCATCCTGCGCCACCCAAGATGCCTGATTCTCCGACGCCGCATAGCCCCGGCGTATCCCTGGTTCGCCTTGACCTGCAGGAAGCGTCCGCTCGTCTCAAACCCGAGCCGCGTCGAGCGCGGCCACCGGCCTACGCCCGTAATGAGCCGGTCGAATGTCATGCCGTAAAGCGGATGCAGCAACATCAACTCCAACTCCGCCCGCGCCTCGTACAGCGCATAATGCCACCTGTTGTTGCGCTCCAGCGCGTTCCAATCGTCATACAGAGAACGCGCCAGACGCCACCGAGCTATAAGCTCGGCGCGTCCCGGCTGCCAGTAGCCATCGCTGTCAATCCCGCCAGGAGACCCGAACCGCCAGTCCTCGTCACGGTAGGGCTTGTCCCGTATCACATTGGCTATTCGCAGCCCTATGCGCCTCGGCCTGTCGCCATGTGTCTCGTGCGCGT
Organism: Dehalococcoidia bacterium; assembly: GCA_965221045.1. Taxonomy (GTDB): domain Bacteria; phylum Chloroflexota; class Dehalococcoidia; order Lucifugimonadales; family JADFKI01; genus Bin90. Next base: position 1,397,756 of record OZ244863.1, on the reverse strand, counting down.
ACCGCTGCATACGAAGTGTCCGTGGAACCTCCGCGCGTAACTCGTGGCCGGTCAATCCGTCCTCAAAGACTGTGTCCGCAGCCGCGAAGCCCACTGCTCTCGCGCCTTCATCGAGGTAATTCGCAGGTTCTCGGTTTAGAAGCAATGGCGCTGCGTCTCCGTGTACACCCTGCGGCAAGTCCAGCATCGTCACGTCTCGCCTGACCATCGTCTGCGCAGCCCCGATAGCGACATCGACGGACAGCACCGCAAGCACCGGCGTCTCCATAAGCACCCCGAGCGCCTGACATTTGAACGACGCCAGGTGTGGATGAGCCTTTGGCGTCGTCTCATCGTCCTGATATACCGCGTCACGAGGATAAAGCTTAGCCAGTGGCTCCCGCCTTGCCTGCGCCGTCAGGGCTGCAAGCTCTGTTGCTGTCCGCGCCTCTGCGATGGGGCGGACCAAGCTCTGCTGTCTAGTCCTCAGCGCCATTTCGCCGCGCCGCGCAAGTCGCTGTATGTCGGTGTCTCGCAGGCCCCGGTCTTTCAACCAGTTCCCAACCACATCAGCTTCCGTGAGCGCCTTCTTAGGCACGACGGGCAGTTCCACGACCGTTTGGTCAGGTGTGTCGCCCTCTTCATCGTCTTCGTCGTCGCCCCCGTCGGTCTCCGTGCCCTGCGGACTGCCGCTGTTCGGCTGCTCGCCGGTAGGGGAGGGAGTGACTGTTTCACCCCGACGGTCGCGGGCGTCTTCAAGCGCATCCGCAGCGTCCTCTTCGACCTCCACACCGGCCTGCGCCTCTCCATCCTCTGCCTGCTCGTCCGCGCTCGTGCTCTCCTCACTGTCGCACTCCTCGTTAGTAACGGCCTCCCGCTCCCCTTCCTCATCGTCTATGCCCGCTCCGTCGGCACACCCTCCGTCCTGCGCACGGTCGCCCTCACCCGTGTCCTCTTCCTCCAGCCGCCATCCCGTCGCTTCTATAAATGCATCTATGTAGCGCACCAACCCACGCGTGAGCGCCACCCGACCCTCCCGTGGTCTCCCCCGTGCTACCGTGCTATGGCCGCACCCCAGTATCTGCTCTATCGCACGGTTGCTGTGCCCTGCGGCGTCCTGCTCCGCCAGCCATAACGCCGCCCGCTCCGCTCGTTCTTGCTCTGTCACTCTATCTCCGCTCCGCTTCTAGGCGCTCATACGGCGCGAGCCTTGCCCGCACGCGTCTCCACAAAGGCCCAAGGGACTCTCTGTGTCAAGCTGACCCGCCCTCTTCCGTGCTCAAACGGCGCACGCCTTTGCCGCTTACGCTCACTACTTCTCTATGGAGGACTCTTTGTTTCACACTGACCCACCTTTTTCCCGTCGGCGTGGCGCGAACCGCTCCACCCCTTGCGCTCCACCCTAGCGCTCCACCCTTTAGCGCCTGTCCTGCGCGCGAAACCACTTACGCTCCACCCTCTCTTTTCTATTCTATTTAGTGTACAGGTTCGGCGCGCTCCACCTTGCGCTCCACAACATTTGTTCCGCACCGATGAGTCTTAACATTCAAGTCCAACGGCTCCCACCGCGGAACATCGCGAATTGCACATGTCCAAGATCCATCGCCCATGGATAAATCCAGGCGTTTCCGAATATACCCTGCTCTCTGAGAACATCCATGCTGGACACAAAGATCGGCTTTTCCATCCTCTGTCGCCTCAGGGCGACTTTAACGAACCGCCCGGCTTGTGCGCTATCCTCGAAAACGAACAGGGTTCGAGGAAGCCGCCGGCCAAAGTCGTACTGAGTTGCCATTGCACCATAGTACTTTCTATATCCTTCAACTTTTGGCTTCATGCGAGCAGGTACGTTCCCTCGTTTCTCATATTCCAGGAAATACACTTCACGGCGGCCACGATAATTGACAACGTATGTCGCGTCAGGTCGAATGACAGCCCGTTTGCCGTCGAAGCGAAAAGTTCTGTCCCACCTGTGCGGCGGCAGCACCGACACGACTTCGTAACTGGAGTGTCCGTTAGCTTCAGTTATCAGCATCGCAGTGAACTCGCTGGCGCCATCCGTATGAGGCAATTCACGCGCCAGCATCCTGAGCTTTGTTCCGTCCAGCCTATAGTCATTAATGCTGAGTTGCTCATGTCCCTCGCTGTCTGGCGTTATACGCCAGTGCCTCGCAAGGTCGGACGCTCGCCTCCTGTCTCCCCAAGCTAGACTGCGCCTACCCGCGTCACTCAGAACGGAGCGATAACCGTTGCTGACTCGCTCCTTGTGTGACTCCCCAATCTTCACCACATGCATCAGACCTTGCCTAACCAGCGCGGCCCGGGGCTCTTTCAATCTTCCGCTCGATATGCCGAGCATTGCCGCCAGCTGGTCGTTTTTGATGAGTGGCCAGTCGTAGACAAGCCGCAGCATGCGCTTCTCCCGCGCTTTGAGCTGACTAGACACCAGGTAAGCAGCGTTGACCCGCTCTCGAATGTCGTCGCCTGGTAAGGTTTCGTGTCTATACGTCTGTGCCCGAGGCATCCGCCTGCGTGTATACGCATCGCCAAGAACCTGTTTAAGGGTAAGAGATGGCGCTCCGTCCCCGACTTTCCACCAGGCTGCGTCCTTCAGTTGCGTGTCGTTCAGTGCGTCCTCGGTAATGAGGTAGAAATTGATCGCTCGGCTTGCCATGAACTTCGATATGCGCAGCGCCTCGATGTCCGTGGGAACAACAATCAGCGCCGTAGAAGCCTCACGCTCTTCTTGTTTAGTGAACAGCGTCCCAATCCGGCTCTTCGTCGCTTGCCATGAAAGGGTCGTCCCAAACCGCATCAGCACAAATGCTTTGCCGTTACTCCGAAGCCGCACACCGGCATCAAACACGTTCTCCCTGTGCCAGATCCATTCCGGCATCGAGCCGTCGCACCGAACCAACATGCCCAGTAGCCCGTAGAAGAGATCCAGCGTGTCAAGCCGTCTGAGTAGAGACCTTTGCCACTCAACCGACACAGGCCTACGCCTGAGTAAGTCCGCAGGAGTGGCACCTTCCATCTCTGAAAGCGTCTCGATGCCCGTGCCTGTCAGATACCAGCGCCTGGTACGAGCGGTAGGTGAACGACTGTACTCTATAAAGTCGGCATATACGTTGCGGCGGCACTTGCTGAGGCTCTCACGCACCCGTTGCGCCTGAAGTCCTGAAAGCCCCGCCACCTCGTCGGCGTCAGCGAACGGCGTGTCTGCCAGCGCAGCCATAACCTGCCTGTCACGGTCGCTAACATCATGCGCTCTGCCCATGATCCACTCTTGTCCAAGTCCTACCTGATTGTGTCCTGCCCGTAATCCGATGCGTCATCATCATCGAAGTAATCCTCTATCTTTATGTCCATATAGCGGGCATGCTCGGCTTCCAGGTCCTCAGACGGCGTGGTGTAAGCGGCTGAAGCCTGTCGTATAAGCTCGCGCATATCCGGCTCCCGCGGGCCTGGCACCAGTACTTCCATTGAGAAAAACACCACTCCAGACTCAAGATTAGCTCTGCCGTAACAGTGGTGCGGCGGCAAGCGTAGGATGTCCTCTTCGCTGATGGCCGACGCGTCAAGCTCGTTCCTCATGAGCGTCGCGTCGCTTGAGTTGACCTGGAAAACCATCAGACAACCGAGGTTAGCCAGGATCGTCTCTCGCATGCTGCGGCTTTCGCTCATCTCGTTCAGTCTGTCGAGGCTTTGAGTCGCCATGATCAGACTGCCCCCGTACTTGTTCAGCTCAGCAAGCATGTTGTCGAAGCGCACTCCGGGCAGCGTCTGCATCTCGTCCACCACAACGACGACCGGAATGCGCTCGCCCGACTCCTTGTTGCTCTGCTGACGCAGGATGAACTCGGTAAGGTTCAGTATGCAGGAGCCTATGATTGCGGACACTTCGGGCCCGACCACGCCCCTCGCGGTGTTTACCAACAGAACCTTGCCGGTTGTGATGGCGTCCTCAAGCGATAGTGTGCACCTGCGCTGACCCAGCACACGGCGAGCGGCCGGCGAAGCCGCGTACTCACCGATCTTTCGCAGCACCGGCGCAAGCGCGGTCTTGTCGTCATCAGGCACCAGCGTTTTGAATATATCGTTCCACCACTGTGCAACGTCCACGTCGCGGCTCTCCTGAATTATGCGCCGCCGCTCGGTTTCCTTTGTAAGGAAGGGTATCGCATCAAAAATCGTGTACTGCTCAAACGGGTCACGGTTCTTGTTCGCCTCATAAAGCGCGGCGAATGTCCATGTCATAATGGCTTCCATGCGGTCGCCCCAGTTGACCGATGATGTCTTTGCAATCGCTATGATCGTCGGGATGGTCAGGTCGCGGTTTGGGAACGCGTGAACGTCCAGCAGGTTAAGGCCGCAGGCTCGCTCCCTGTCGCTCATGTCTATCAGGCGCACATGCTTCGCCGCGTCCGCCGGCACCCTGTCAAGGATGTCATTCACGAGGTCGGAGTGCGGGTCAACCACGACAATCGAGCCCTTCCATACTCCGGTCGCTTTCATGCCGAGCAGGTTCGTCACGTCATGCAGCATAAGAGTGCTCTTGCCCATACGGGTTTTAGCGACATACAGATGATGCCGTCCCATCACTTCCGACGGCAGAAAGACATGGCGAAATCCGCCGTCGCGGTACGCCTCCTCACCTACCAGCGCGGCCCTTCTGACCTCCTCATCACTGAGGACGAAGAGCGGCTCAGGCGTCGGAAGTCTGACACTCCCGGCCCTCACGAGACCCGGCACCTTCGCGGATACGCCGGGGACATGCCAGAACGCGGCGGCTTCCCTCGTGCCTATCACGCCCTCGCCTATCTCCTTGCGCTTGCTACCGCCCATGTATCCCATGTCGCCACGGTTTGGATCGAGCGCGTCCAGCTTGTCTATCGGTCCGGTCGCGAACTGGCAGCCAAGCGGGTTGTCGAAGCTGCGATACGCCGCGACTGCAGGGCGCATCAGCTGGCCGATGGCCTCGTCCTCGCTCCTGTCCTCTTTCAGGACGGCGTAAATCTGCACCTCCATCCTGAACGCCGCTCCCTCGATCCGCGTCTTCACAAGGTCGGGGTCGTAGAACTTGGCCGGCTTCTTCGGCTTGAACATCCCGAATTTCCGCAACAATAGGTAGCTACCAGCTCCCAGGACCATCACGGCAGTGCCGAATCCGATTGCCGCCCACGTGAACTGCGCGATCTTTCCCTCGTCCCACAGCGGGTATATGAAGTAGTAGCAGAAATATGCCAATCCGCCTAACGCAAGAAACGCCACCATCAGGTAGATCGGCTGCATCTGCTCTGCCATGTCGGTTGATTCTGATTTTGCAGCGCTATTGCCGCTTTCGTCTTTTCGCTCATCTTTCCGCATCGCATCCATGAGCATCTGATTCTCACCGCCCACGCCCTTCATGGCCCGGCCGCGCCAGGTCTCAGACCAATTGTGTCCCTTCTGCGTGAGCAGCAGCCTGGAGACAACCCTCGCCCCCGGCCTGATTTCATTAGACATGCCTGAGATCATGTCAATGAACGGATCGCTGCTGTACTCCAACAACCCGGTCTCGTCATAGACCTGAAATGGCAGCCATTCGTCCCCCCCAGGCCACAAGACCTGACGCCAGGCGTTCTCGTCCTTCGCCTCGACATAGAGAGGATCGTCTTCGTCCTCTACGGCCTCGAAGATGATGTTCGGATAATGCGCCAGCAGCGCCGTTATCACGTTGTCGGCTCGCTTCGAGCGCACGAACATCTCGATCCTGCCCATACTCGCCGCGATTTCGAGGCTTATGACCTCATCAACGAGGTCAAGCGCCTCTAATGTGTTCATGAAGCTCTGTAAGTTGAAGTCGCCCTCACGCGGCGGTATGACCTTAACCAACGAATCTCTTCTTTCGAGAAAGTCGTTGCCATATAGGTCTATTAGTCCGGCAGTCGCCATGATGCCTCCCCTTCTTTACTCTCGCCTCTCGATATTCACCGCAACGGTGAAATCAACATCCTCGATGGCCACGGCAGTTACCTGCCCCACAAGGTCAAGGCGGCGCAGAATCTCAACTCTGTCCTTTGTGATGCGCCGTTCCTCGTCGTTGAACATCTGCCTCAGCAACCCTGTTGCATCCGCAAGGCAGATAAGCCGAATGTCGTCAGGGACAGGAATCTCCTGAGATGCGAGCAACGAATAGAGTTGCCGCCGAAGCTCCTTCCCTGAATCTCCCGTTGCCTCATAGTATTGCTGCTGAAAGACCACAAACTTGCGCCTCTCTTTTTTCGCGAGAAAACCTTTGCTAATGAGACGGTCCATTGACGCGTCCCGCAAAGCGGGCGCGCGAGTTGCCATCCACATCAACCACTCTCTTATTGGCAGCGTTCCCCTGCTGACTATCTCCCGGTGCGCCTTCGCCAGAATCTCGTCCTCCGGCAGATCAAAGCGAAGCAGAATTACATTCTGCTGGTCACTGTCAATGAAGCCCTGTTTCTCAAGCTCCATAAGGACAGCGCCGGCTATCGCATACTCGAGCGCCGCTCCCCGCATCGTCATCATCTCACCACCGTGGGCGAGCAGCAGCAAGAACTTGTCTATCAGCGTCCAATTGGCGTTGTCGATCGCCATAACGTCACCCCAACCCAATAAAAGCCAGAACGCATATCGCTCCGGTCATAATCGCAATGAGCATCGAAAGTTTGATGTAGTTGCTTCTCTCGCGCTGCAAGCAGACCGCGCACTCATCAGGATCTCTAAGATGTATGCATTTCTTCAACAGAGTGTCACTCATGTACGCTTCCCTCGGACTCCACATCTTCGCTCTCCGGGTTTCCACCTCTTTGACGCTCCTGCCTTATCAGGTTGCGCAGCGGAACTATGCAGACCCCCAGACAAAGTGCGGCAGCAAACGTGTATTTCAGGCTTGCTTCATCGCTCCCGAACAGCGTCAACTGATGAATCAGCAGCCCCGTAAACACAACGCAGAGCGAGAGGACAAGCGCGATTTGCATTCTGCGGGATGTTTCACTCATCCGATAACGACTCGTATTCATTGCCCACCTCATTTCGCCGAAGAATTCCCCAACCTATTAACCATGACCGTGTGAATCGGCAGGGGCATCTGTCCGACTCACCGGTCAATGAGTGGTCACACTCCCTGACTCTCATCAACGCTGCCCAGGCCATCCATACAAGACAGAGGCTCGCCAGCACCATTAGCATGAAAAGGCGTACCGCAGAAGTTGCCGAGTAGTCGTTCTGCAACACCTCGCGCCCAATCAGCAGTAGCTCTCTTCCGCCAAGCAAACCAACTATCAACGACACCACAGCGGCGACGAGCATCTGGGCATCCAGAATTAACTCCTTCATCCGTAACGCACTTTATTCCAGCCCCAAGCCACTCCTTGCCTTACGGCTGAGACTACCGGCGCCCCCACCCTCAGGATGCCAAACGGCGCAGTAAAAACTGTACCGAGATACAGCGCCTTGAACCACGTTGGCGAATGAACGAGCGCCAACCCAACGTAGTTTTGCATCGCCGTCGCCTCGAATGTCCCATCGATGAACACCAGGGTCGCCATAATTCCGACAAGTATCCCCAGGCTTGTCAGCCCCAGCATTAATAGCCCCGATATGGCCTTGTCCGCAACGGCGTTCCAGGTCAAGGTCTGGTGACCTCCAACATTTCCTAAAGTTCCCCCATATTCGTTACTCATCAACAACTCCTTCATTTAATTTAGTGAGCGCCTGCCTTCCATTCGATTATCTCGGCCTCAATCGACGACCCCTCGATATGCATCGGGAAGTTTCCTTCCGGTGTCACCAATAACCCGCGTCCCGTCGGATACGAAGGCAGCTCCGCCGCGACCTCATGCGATAAGTTAAAAGTCTCGCGTATCATCCCGATTGATGCAGGGTCTTGACGCAACAATATCTTGAAGCTCGCGTTCTGTATCAGGGCCCGCCCGCTGTTACCCCTCACTCCTTCGTTGGAATTGACCGCGAGCAAGTCCTGAACGTCCTGGGTGATGGAAGTAAGTCCCAGGATATGCTTTCGCGCTCTCTTAGCCGTGTTCATGAGGAATGCCGCTCCATTTGGATCTTGCAGGATAGACCAGACCTCATCCACGATCAGCTTGCGCGGCCTCGGGTCACGCGCCGCCATCGTCCACACCGTCTCGGTGCAAACCATACCCGCAGCAGCTCTCAATTCCGAGTCAATGAGTCTCAGGTTGAAGACCGTCATCATCGCCTCATCCCTGAGTATGTCAGTGCCCTCGTCTGAAAGCAGGTATTGCTTCGAGCCGTCATAAAAAGGTGTCAGCATCGCGGCAATCGCCGGCTCATTCTTATGAATGTGGTTAAACAAACCAGTCCAATTGCCTTGCCCGTCAATCGTCGCCTTGCCGTAGTAATTGACCATCGCCTTATTCAGCCCGCCATACATCGTCGCGTCCAGACGTTGCCCAATCATTACCTGCAAGAGATTACAGAGATTGTCTATCCGCTCCATCAGGTCTGCACCGGTCTCCGTCACGACAAACGGATTCATGCCCTGCCCTGGAACACCCGGAGTCAGGACACGCCCGCCTGCGGCGATGCACGTATCTACATACTCGCCTTCTGGATCAATCACATAAACTCGCACATCGCGGGTAAGTTGCCGAACAATGTCGAGCTTTGTCAGGTACGATTTACCTGCCCCGCTAGTGGCGAGAATAGCCTTGTTCATGTTTTGTGCGCTACGGGAGTTGAACTCGTCGAATGTGATAAGACTGCGAGCGCGAGCGTCGAGCCCTACAAGCGTTCCTGTGCGCGTGTCCATGTCTTGCGGACTGAACGGAAACATCAGGGCTACCGTGCTGGTGTCTAGCATCACCCATCGTTTCGTCGCATTCTCCCCGAATGGCATCGTCGTGCGGAGTGCCTTTCGTTGGTTAAATGTCAGCTCGTCTATTTCGGCAAGCACAGCCTTGAACATCGAGTCAATCGTCGTGATGTGGTTTTTCAACTCCTCTTCGGAAGCGCCAGTCACCGTGATGGCGAAATTTGTATAGAATAGCCTCTCCGTCCCGCGCATACAGGCGTCCCGCAGGCGTAGGATGTCCTCAAGCGCGATCTGCTCCTTGCTTCCCATCTGTCCTGTGCGCTTCAGTTGCGAATTAGCCGCAGCTTGCATGCTGGTAAGCTGCGACTGGAGCATCGATATGGCGTGTTCCGAGGAAATGGGCATCAGATGAATGGAAAGGTCCATCGGGATACCTATCGTCAGAAGAGACTGCAGGAAACCGACTGTAATCGTGCGCGGGAACTTCTTCAGATAGAAAGTCCTTCGATAAATGCCATTGTCGGACTTAATAGCACTCGGAAGCTCTCTATAGTGGATTCGCTCCTGCTCCGGTAGGTCGGCGGGCGATTGCCCAAACGTCGCCGACAACAGAAAAATATCCAACGCTCTCTTCGCGAGAAATCCGGCCTTAAGATTCAAGCGGCTTACCGCGGCGGTTACTTCATCCATGTTCTCTTCGTCACAGACGATGTAATACCGTCTATCCATAAGCCCGGGGCGATCCTCAAGTTCCGCGAGCAGACCATCCAGGTCCTCAGCCGCAGCAACCAGGCGTTCGGAGAGCCTCGCCGCCCTCTCTTCGCGCATCTTCAATCGGAATCCGTTCAGGCGCGGCGAGTGCTGCCTGATAAGGAACTGGACAGGGCACTGAATTGAGTTGAGCGCCCCCGCGAACCCTTGAATGTTCGCCCTCGAGATCTCCTTACCGGCGGACTCGAATATAACCACGCGTGTGCCGTCGGCCCGCACAAGCCGGTCGCCGTCCGCGACGTGAGACAGCCCGAAAAACTCGCGTATACTTGTGACATCTTCAATCTTTGACGTCGGCCACTCCGCCTCTCGTTCATTGAACTCCTTGCGCTCTTCATCCTCTACATCAAGTTCAGCCGCAAGCCCGATAGGCTCTTCTTCGGCCCCTCGCTTGAAGATTCCACCAACTACCGAGGTCATGCCTGTCAGGCTATCGGTGATAACCTTCAGCACCCCGTTACCCTTTTGCGGCTGATCCAGAGCTTCCTCCAGCGTCGGCATTGCGGGTACCGCCTGCTCATGCTCGGAAACTGCAGCGCCATTCGTTACGCCATTCTGTTCTCTCTCCACGACGCCATCAGCCGGCGCTGCCACCTCATCCACCGGGTCCGCAGTGTCCATCCCCTCCGCTGGCGGCTCAGACGCCTCCCCAGATGCTTCTGGCGCTTGTGCCTCAGCATCCTGCTCATCAACCCCCTCCTGCGCATCTTCCGCCTGTCCTGCCGTCCGCGGTGCCGTTGTAGGATCGGCCTCACGCCATTCGTCCGGCACATCCATATCATCTATCTCCTCCCCATCCCTGTCCGGCGGATCCGGGGACTCATCACCCATGTCTTCGTCAACCTCCGGTGAGAGCGTCGTGTTCGGCGCCTCCATCCCGTCCGTTTCGTTCGGCTCCTCCGCCATCTCATCACCGTGGGATTCCTCCAGAGTTACCTGCGCAGTCGCGTCATCCGCAGGCCCTTCCGTCCCGGCGGATTGTTCGGTTACTTCAACTTGTCCTTCGCGCGTTACAGCCATTAGCCGATTCTCCCTCTCATTAAGTCCAAACATCTGGATTTAAGTATTTCTCGAAGTTGTATCGGATGACCGTATATAGGAACTTCGCGAACGTGTACGACAAGAACATAATTGTCAGACCGACCAGTGGGCCCGTGATCATATTACGCAAGGCTCCCGCCCTGTCCCCGCCGCTATTGGAGTCAACCACCCACATAAGCCCGCCCCACGCCAGCGCCATCAACGCGATACCGACCCCTATCCACGTGATCGCGCCAGTAACCAGACCTATACGACAGCTCATCATGTCGTACAGGGCGTTGATCCAGTCCGCGTCCGGCCCGTCAGGGCTGTAGTAGTAGCACTGAGGATGCCGGTTCTGACCGTAGTCATACCGCTGAGCTGCGTTTGGAGCGTAAGTAGTACCTTTGTCAGTGTGGTCGTAGTTAGGCGTATCGGTGAACCAGAATATTTGGAAAATATCCAGCCATGGACCCTCAACGCCCGACGGCGTCTGCGCCATAGCGGTGGACGCAGACAGCATGCTCACAACGACAACGAGTGACAAGACGGCCATCGCCCTCCGCGCAACACGGAATAACCTGCGCCGTCTATTAGTCTCCAAATTCATACTCAACGCACTCATAGTCCTCCTCCGTCGGGATACCGCCCGGACCGAAGACTTCTTCTTGCGGCGGAACATCCAGCTTGCAGACATAATCCTTACGGCATCCACCAAACGCCTCGCCCTGGCTATTCACTGCAGGTGCAACCCAGACCCAGCCAGTAGGCTCCCCGTCCACAGTTCCTACATCGGGACCACAGACCAGTTCGCTCCCTGTACTGAACCCACCGTGATAACCCAGAGAGCCCCCTTCGTCGTAGTAATCCGGCTCCGGTAGCCGTCCCGCGCGTGGCGTCGGTTCAACATAAACGAGCGATACAAATGGCTTATCGAACGAGACGTATGTAGCCTCAAAGGTGAAAGTCTGCGTATAATGCAACATTACGTCCGAAGACGGATCGTCCGGCAGATAAGACCTATCCTCATCGTCCACCCGAAAGTGCGGGTCCCAATACTTGAAGTACCTCATTCGCGGGTTACTATTGCTGTTGCAGCTCCTTGACCCGCACGTTGAAGTACATCCCCCGCCACTGCAACTGCACCGGCACTGGTAAATGTGAGGCACACCGAATTCTTCGAACGTCTGAATGGGCTGATAAACCGGACGCTTCACCGTTACGATGTGATCGACCACCAGCTCAAACTGGAATCTCGTCAGATCGAGTTCACCATCATTGACTTTATCCGCAATCGAACCGCCAGGCACCGGCGCGACAAACTTCACAACATTCGGCTTAGTTGCATCAAATTCAGAATCGCCCATCTTGGGTACCTTGTATCCGGCAGAGTTTCCGAAATAATCATCCGCGCCTATTAGGGCGTGGACGAAGAGAGTTGCCCGATTGTCAACATTTTCCGGCAACAGCGTGCTGACTATTGGCCTAACCTTGATCTCAAACTCTGTATTGCCCTCCGCGAATACAACCGTCTCGGGAAGCCCGACATCAGCCATCCTGTCGCCCTTTTCAAGACCACATACTTTTACCTCGCCTGCTATAACCTGCCCTGAACGTCCCTCGAAATAGTCTTCGTCTCCGTGGTCCACCGGCTTTTCCGATTGTATTCCGAGACTCATCACCTCGATCTCCCGAGGGTCGCAGAGTACAAACGGGTTCAGCAGCTCAGCTCCAGTGTCAATCAGTTCCTGTTCCATTTTGTACAGAGTAGGCGCAGGCCATGGTATCAACGGCCCACCGATCCCCAGCGCACCTTTGTTGCGTCTGATGTCCTCCCACTGAACCGTCATGTTGGGCCTGGACACCGAATATTCACCACTCACACCGTTTTCGCGTATATCGGCGCCATTTAGCGCAAACTCCAGCGGCTGAATTATTCTGCAATTTGCGGAGTGGTGCCGGAAGAAATAAACATCACCACCGTCATAGTATCTAAGGTGGCCAGTTTCCAACGGAATGTCGCAGTATGGGCGTATCTGCCTGGTGTCATTAAGCAGCACATCCTCGAAAGCAAACTCCTCTCCACTCGCTATCCCATAAATCGCAAGTATCGTTGAACGTCCCCCGACGTACAGGCCACTGCTATATCGCGCTGCAGGCTCAAATGTCGTGCCTTGCGCTCTGCGTTCCGTAGGAGATTGCAACGACTCCAGAACTCTAGGTTCAGCCCAGCGTAAGGGCGCTGCCGCCTTTAGCCGAACCGTGACCGCTTTGCCGCCCTCGTCTGTGCTGCCTCCGTAATTAATCACTACTGATTGCAGATAAACTCGCTTCCCTATGTAATGCCCAGGACTCTGGGCCTCAGCGGGTCCGAAGCAGGCGAAGCTGCCGAACACGACAGACGACAGCAAAGCCAACGCAATGACTTCTGCCGTGCCTCTGCGTCCACCGATAGGTAGGCGCAGCCTGATGTAAATCGTGTTGCTAGGTGTTGGGATTGGTATCGTAAGTGTTTTACGCTTGCGCTGCGGCCTGAACTGGTCAATTGGCCCGGTCGATATTATGTGGCGCACCAGGTCGGAATAATGCTTTGACCTGAACTGATACGAAATCAGCTCAAACAGCACCCCGAAGAGCGAGCGCCCCCCGGGCTTCAAGGCGATGAACGCCGCTGACAGCACAACAACAACCCCTCCTGCGCCTATCCTGTACCAAAACCCGAGGAACCAGAGTACCTGGTACACCGCGTACCCTACGCCGCAGCCGATCACTATCGCAATCAGCTGCCGGAACGACAGCCCGAAGAGAAACGTATCCTGCGCTTCCGTGTAGGTCGGCACTTCATGTCTGCGCCAAGAATTATCTTCCTGCGGGTCCGGTGTCGTCATCTGCTACCTCTTTCAACTTAAGGCGTCTGTCCGGCCAGCCTTGCCATATTCTCCCGGCGCTCACACTCAAGGCAGTATCGCGGCGGCGGCAGGTCAGCCGTGTTTCTCACGAACCAGCAGCTAGCCCAAGGCACGTCATAGGTCACGTTGTTGTTCCATGGCTCGCCCCTTACATCGTCCCTGTCGTAAGGATCACCGAAGATGGCCATGAACCATCCGGCGTTGCGCCAGAACTCCTTTTGCTCCCAATCGTAAGCCTGCCAGAACTCCTCACCCGCCTCACCCACATCGTCCCGTCTATCCTCATAAGGGAGTAGGGCGTAACGAGCCAGCAGTTCTTCCTCTTCGCGCCCCACTACCTCAAATCCCATCTCGCGCGTCCAGATCGCAACTGGCACATTCTGAGGAATGCACTCAAGCTCCCCCTCGATAACTTCAAATGTTTTGCCTAGCTCCGTTATTTCCAGGCTATAGATGTCTAATGGCGGAAGCGTATGCAACCTCGGCCCGTTCACCGGGTCGGTGAACACTAGAGGGTCAGCCCTGTCACCCGCAGGCAGAACACTGAAAGTCCTAACTTTCGGCAACGGCGGAGCATCAGACAGCAGCCAATTGCGGAAAAGATCAGCTAAGACGCAGAACGCCTCGCTCCCATCGGCCGGCTCGATCCACAGCCAGACGGCCCTGCTACGTTCAATATAGGTAGGGTTCAACTTGTCTAACCGGTTCCCGAAGCGCGGAGCGCAGTCCATCTCGATGCTATTCCCGTCACCCAAGCTGCCCTCGCCACTCCATTGCGCCCAAAGGGTTGCTCCAACAGGCACAGGTTTACTTGCGCCATAACCGTAATCGCTCCCGCGGAACGCGACCCAATCAATCGAGTTAAGCTCAGCAGTCCTGGCATCGCTGCTCCAGACATCTGTCTCCGCCTGCGCAGGCGGGAATGTCGGAGTAGGCCTTGGCGGATTCTCCTCCAGGTACTTCAAGGCCGTGCAGGGAACGCCGTCGCGATCTCCGTCAAAGTTATGCGGATCGGAGCGCGGACCGCCTTCGCTGATGAAAAAGTCGTAGGCTTCCTGCCACGTCGCAAAGTCGTTGCAACTCCGCTTCGGAACCGTTGCCGTCACAGTCGCTTCCGGTGTCGCCGTAGGCTCTCCGAATAGCGCAAACGTAATGCGTTCGTAGCCACTATCGCCAGGGGCGTTGCAAGCGATACCGTCCTTGTCAGTGTCGAGCGCGTATAGGTCTTCAATCTGCCCGTCGTTTTCCATGAAGAACAATTGCGCCTCGCGATGGCTCATGAAGTTGCCACAGTCCTTTTCACCCACCAATGCCGATGGCTGCGGACTGCCACTTATCGCCGTCGGGCTCAGCAACACCGGCGCATTCGCCGTTGGCGTCCTGACCGCCTCTCCCGTTGGGGCAGCAGAAGGAACCGGCGTTGCCGATGGTCTCACCACGATGGGCTGAGGAACGCTGCCGCCGTAAGGCGTGGGGCTTACCAAGACCGTCGTGGTCGCCACAGCGCCCGGCACAGTAGTCACTTCAACAGTCGCTTCAGCGGTCGCGTCAAGCAGCACCTCAGTAGCCTCAACGTTTTCCTCGTTCCCGCCGCAGCCAACAGCCAGCAGCGTCACTATGCCAATCAGGATTACCAATAACCTCATCATTCACCTTTCGTTTCTGTAATTCCTGCGCTCCGACCATGAGCCTTAATGCAGGAGCGCCATCGCCATTAGCCTGTTGATGGCAACAACCCTATGTTCGCGACCTCGATGCCGGCCGCCAGGTTGTTGGGGAGTGATGTCTCTTGAGTTATCAGGTAAACCTCCGAACCTACCTCCCGTATCTCTGCAATCACTTCTGCCAACCCCTCATCATCGGACAAGAGCACAACCGCGGACCGGCCCGGAGCTTCCATGCACAACGCCTTGCTGTCATTGACAATGAAACTCGCAATCTCATCCTCTTCTCCGTTACCACCTTGCCACCATCCCATCCTGCGCCCCAGCGTCAGCGCCAGCGGCAACAGGTGATGCGCGGCGCAAACACGCTTAACTCGCGCAACGTCTTCAGCATATTCGGGTCGTCGAACCCACTCCGAAACGAGCCGGTTAACAGTCCTGTCAAGAGCGCCAGCGCTCAACGAGTGCGCAGGCATGCTTCGAGCATCGAAGAACACCGCAATCCTCGTAATCGGGCCTCTCTCGTTTTGTGCATATCCTTCACTTAGAACCGTCGTCATCACACGCACACTTTCAGCATCCGCTTCTGGCCGAACGCCAGCTGGCACTCGGTATTCGGACTGTCCGTGTGGATCAGCCTGACCCGCACTCCCGCTTCATCGAGCTCTTCTATCAACTGCCCGAATCGTCCGCCGTTTGAGACCAACACGAAAGTGGTACGTTCAGGGACCGCCTCCGGATCGTTTACGCACCAGTCCAGGACATTCTGCCGTATCCTGAAATCCCAATCACTCGGCGCTCGTCGTCCCTTGTGACTGGGGGTCCTCCATTGAGCTATCATCTGCCCTGACCGATAGTGTTCATGCCATGCCCTTGCTTCCTTGTCACGTCCGCCAAAATATATTCGGTATAGTTGCCTAGCCCACCTTCTGCCGAGCTCCTGATGAATAGCGTCTAGCACTTGCTCATTCACTCTCTGCATCTCTTTGGCCGGCAGTCCGAGACTTTGCCAATCAAGCACCACCATCAGTTTCTTCCCCGAAGTCCCGGCTAGCGCGGCTGCGTCGCCACACGCCTGCATCTTCGCTCCTCTTCCGTCCATAACCATCCCCTATTCAGTCCTGACTGGCCCTGAAGCAACGGCCCGCAACGCAACGCGACACCGTTCGGTCGTGGCGGCGCATCCGGCACCTCCTGCCCTTCGTCCAGCACCACCGGCAGTTTAGCGCGCTCCCGCAGCCGCTCCCTCGCCAGGTCCGCCGGATTAGTAGTGTCATCTGTCACGAATTCCGCTTCGTCACTCAGTCGGTAATCACTACTAAGCTCCAAGGCAGCAGACACAGCCAGGTACACGCCCAAGATCGTAATCATCAGGAACCCACCTACTACCCCCTTCGCCTGTCCCTCAGAACAACCAAGCCATTCGCCAATCTTTGTAAAAATCTCCATGAGAATCTCAGCCCTCATCCATCAGCCGCGTATGCAGCCGTTAAGTGTTGTACCGAAGACTCCTGTCTGGTACGCCCAGCCCTTTTCACGTGCAACAAACAGCAGCGCCGCCTCGCATATTATGGGCGTCGGGCCGTCCATCATGATTATCTCGCCTTCGAGCGCGTATTCCTCACTACCAAACAGTTCATAAATCCCGAATTCGTCCTCAATAACCGTTGCATCCCAAAAGCGCACTGTTTCCGGCACTCCGATCACATGGAGCGTGATCGCAATTGTCGTGCTGATTATGAGGTACGAGCTGATAGACACGAAAAGTCCGATGGCGACATTCTGAAAGACCGTGCGGCTCTGAGCCATCTTGCGCGGCTCGCCGCCCGACGCCATCAGAAGAAAGGCTCCGTAGCATATGTATATCGTGGATGTTGACACGCACAACAGGATGAACAGGCGAGCCATCGACCGCGAGAAGTCCAGCGCGGCGCGTATTTCCTCATCCCCGAAGTACTCTTGTGGGTGCACGGTAATCTGCACCGCATCCTGAGATGCC
The DNA here is from genome assembly GCA_965221045.1 of Dehalococcoidia bacterium. Classification (GTDB taxonomy): domain Bacteria; phylum Chloroflexota; class Dehalococcoidia; order Lucifugimonadales; family JADFKI01; genus Bin90. Next base: position 1,380,608 of record OZ244863.1, on the reverse strand, counting down.
GCTCGCACACTCTCGCTTATAGCAATACCATCACGGAGAGTTTCAACCAGGGCAATGTCCAATAACACCTATGTACCCACTTTCGCTTATCCGCCGGTAACTATCTGGAATACCTTCGCCAGAAAGGAAAAGAACTCATCGCCGACCAGCCATCCCCCAATAAAAGAGATGACACACATCACAAGGAACAGCGCCATAACCATGATCGCCGTCGTAAATCTGACCAGCGCCCTCATATTTCCGGTCAGCCCATACCTGAACCGTGCGAAGAATCCAGGTCCCTTAGTCTGTTCTTCGATAAACTGCTCCTCATACTCACGCACTTCCGTAGCCTCGATCTGCTCCGCGAGCATGCGATCCGCGTAAGACATATAGACTTGCGGCTGCGGTTCCTGACCGAATCCCTCCCCCCGCGCGTATGGTTGAACGGCCCGCTCAATACGCTCAGGTGCACCTTCCAACGCAGGCGGCTCTATCACGAACTCCTGCTGGCACTCGGCACAGCGGATCGGAGTGCCAAATTCCGGCCCGCCCTCATCGGGAGACGGGATGTCCAGTTCCGTCTGGCAGTAGAAGCACCCTATAATCGCCATAATGTCCGTCCTTACCGCTGTTTCAGCCCTGCGACCTCTTGATGATCTGCGCTATCGTGTCCGCAGATTCCATCACGGTTGGTTTCTGTTGCAATAACTCAAACTGCTTTTGTGACACCCAAGCAGTTTTATTCTCCCCATGTAGGCCATTCCAAACCTCGGCAGTAATGGAACCGCCCCAGTGTTCAAGGGCTTGTGAATAACTCACTGGCATATGTTTGTCGCTCTTCACGCCATTCTCCTTGATGCCGCCGCTCGGGTGAGCCGTTTCCAGGCTGACCGCCACCCCGTTCACGATAATTCTTCGCTTTCCCGCCATCTGCATCTCCCTGCTAAATCACCATTCCCGCCGGAAGCCTTGCGCCCTCCAGCCTCGCACCGGTGAACCTCGCCCCGTCCACATAGGCTTCGCTCATATCGGCGTAATACAGGTCGGCGCTGTCTAGCGTTGCTCCTTGCAGCTTCGCGCCCCGAAGGTCGGTACCGACAAGGCATGCCTTCGCCAGATTAGCCCCATCGAGCGTCGCATGTGTTAAAAGTGCCATCGCAAGGCCAACTTCTATGAGGCTTGCGCTGCTCAGCAGCGCACCAGTCAGGGCTGACAGTGTAAGGTTCGCGCCGTCAAGTTGCGCCTGCTCCATTGCAGCCATCGTGAAATCGCATTTCAGCATCCAAGCGTCGGTTATGTTTGCTTTCGTAAGGTCCGCATGGGCAAAGCTGGCATCAGGCATCCAGACCCCATGCAGGTCGGCACAGGCGAACGTGCCGCCGCTGAAGTCTCTCTTGCCCTCCGCGTACTCAGCCAAAAACGTCCGCCCTTCTTTGCCTACGGACTGCCGTCGTCCGGCGCCTTCAGTTTTCACGCGAAAATCCCAAATGTGCCGCAGCAGGGCACGGTTTGGCTGCGTATCCGCTTCGAGTACGAAGCTGACCGTCGCACTCGGCAACTCAAGCTCCAGCGCCACCTGCTCAACCCCAATCGTCGCAACCCTCTGCCCAACCCACGCCTTCAAAGAACCCGGTCGCTCATTGCTCTCTTTGCCACTTTGCATCCGTTGTTGAGTCATCGTCGATCTACCTCAAAAGCTCAGCCTGGCAATGCAGGCATGGTGCAACATCGAGCCCATAAGTCAGCGGAACTCGCATGCATACAGGCCTACCATGCGGCGGGTATCCGTTTAGATAGATCAGGTACCATCCCTCCCGCCTGGCATCGAGGGCCACCTGCTCATCCCTACCTTCTATCTCGCCACCCAGCACAGTCGCCATGTCAGCGTCGGAAATACCGACAATCCCCCGTTCAGGCGTCCAAACGCCGTACTGCATGTTCTGCTCACTGCATTCAATCGCTACTAGTCCATCGGCAAGCACAACGGACTCGCCATAAGCCACCCGCTCTGAAGTCAGAGGCTCGAAGTCCGGCTCGCACGCGCCTGGCACTTTCTCGGCCCAATCGACCCACTTGCTCACGCCGACGCATCCCTGCTCACCATCGCCCTCATACCACAACCAGACGAAATGACTGAAGTTCGTCCACGTCGGGCTTACCCGTGAATCCGGACTAGACCCGATGTTAGAGCCGCAGTTGACCTCCACCCATTCAGTTGCCTCCTGCAACACCCTGATCGTGTCGCCTTCCTGCTTCCAGAGAAACAGGTAGCCCTCGCGTTCGAAGTCTTGCCACCCGATAGCCGCAACCTCCGCTGGACTAAATTCCACCAGCGGAGCTTCCACCACAACCGGCCCTCTCTCCGACTCGGGTAAAATGTCTTCCATTTTCGGTGCCTTAAATATCTGACCGTCGGTCCCCTGGTCAGTCCCCGCGTTGCATGCAATCCCGTCCCGATTTGTGTCCAGATGGTAGTCATCTCTCAGCGGCCCACCTTCATAGTAGAAAAACGTCTGAGCATCGGGCCACTCATTGAAGTCGCTGCATCCTATCGGCGCAGCCACATCAGGCGTTTCGGGCGTCGTAGGGCTCGGTGTTTCCGCGTCAGGGGTGGGCGAGACGGAGAATCCGCTAAATGCAGTAGCCGTCGCTACCGGTCTTGCATCCAGCTCCACTTGCCTCGTCGTCTCTGTCACATCGATGCGGCCCTCGGGCTGCACATCTGGCGCAGCCTCGCTTGTGCCCTGTCTGATTACTGCCTGCACCGCAGGGTCTGCAAACTTCCGCGCCAATGCCTTGCTGGTAGCAACTCGCGCCGGCGCATCCATATCGACTGCCGGTATTTCCTCTCCCCCGCAAGCGAACACCGCCCCCAGCGCAATGCAGGACAGCGCAATGCCGGCGCGTCTAAACCGCTTGAACTGTCTCACACGGTTACTCCTGCCGTCATAACAAATCCGAAGCCCACAGCCATAAGCGCCGCTGCTCCGTATAACATCCGCTTCACAGCGGACTTCACAGCGTCACGATTCCGTTCCTGCTTCGAGTTCAGGAACATCACCAGCCCGCAGTGGTAGAGTACGACTGTCATGACTACAGGCCCCGTCAGCAAATAGAAAGTCCGTATGGCCCTGGTAACGCTCAGAGACGCTTCGGGGCCCACCATCGCATATACCGCTGGCGATGACAGGCTCAAAAGAAGCGCCGCGAGAAGAATGAGGCGCAGTTCCACGCCCGCGATCTTTACGCTTATACTCATATTCTCTAATACCGCGCAGTCGGGCGTTCTGTTTCATCGCACTGCCTCAGTGCCCTGTCCTGGTGCAGAAAGCTACCACCGAAACCGACAGGCGCCTTACCCATCGGTATTCCTTGCCCTGCCGGCCCTGTCTCCACAGGACCACCTCCCTCCTGGACACCACGCCTCCGTCGAACCGACCGCATAATCGCGATAAACACCGCGACCATCAGGTGCCCTACGACAACACCTAGCGCAACATTCAGCACCAACCCGAGTTTCTTGTCGTTCGTCGCTTTGTCAGATCCCATAACATTTAGTCCTCAGTCCATAGAGTCAGCATCATTCGAATCCTGGTGTACTCCATGTCGCCGTTGTCCCGAATCAACAGAGCACCCAGCATGTCGTACTGCGGTGGCAGATCATCTTCGGCACTTTCAGTAAAGACCCGTTTCAGATCAATAAATGCCTCAAAGTGCTTTGGTGGGTCCATCTCCGCCGCAGCCAGTTGGTAACTCGCTTGCTCTGCCAGGCTCTCCCTCTCACCCTTTCGCGTCTGCATTAGCTCGACAAGCCACCCTTCAGTGCTGCTCCCTATCAGCCACCCATCACTTACGGACACCCCGTATCCATAACCTCCGCCGGCTTCCAGCACCAACGCAATCTCTCCATTCCCCATGTCCGCCTTCCGAATATCTGGCTCTGCAAAGCCTGAGCTCCACATACTTTCAACCAGACTTGTAACGGTGTCGTTGAGTGCATCTCCCGCACCGTCCCGATACGAAAGCATCAATCCGATTTTCAGGGCTTCCTCATCCCATACTGGGTCCACCACGTTCCCGACGCTCGCTATGAGCTGCCCCGAAAGATGATCCATGAAGTCCCGCTCAAGATCGACACCCAATAACAGTCCGCCCATTGTCAAACCCAGGTCCAGCAGTTGCGCAAGGTTGGTATTTCCATCCATTAAGCCCGAGACTATGGGGGAGCCATATCCCGGCACCAAGTGGTCAGGCACCACGTTGTCCATCAGGTCGCCCGTATCGATTTCGGCAAGCCCCTGACGCAGGTTGTCTAGCGAGGGGTCATAACCCCAGGCAAGCATAGCCATTGTCTCTTTCGGCACCATGCCGGCAGGCTCGCTCATCAGCGTTACCGGCTCAAGGTGACGGGTGATGCGATTCTCTGTGAATGGTGCCACCCATTCCGCCTCTATGCCGCTCTTCTTCCACTCGAATGATGCTCCCGCCCAGGGCGCTGTTTCATCGGCGAGGTCATCAACTATTTGTCGCTCCTCTTCCGTCATGACTCCTGTGCCCGTAAGCACTTCGGGGAATCGTCGGGCGTTGATAAACGCGGACGCGAAGCGCGCCGGCAAGTATTGTTCACGAGTAGATTGAAAGCTCGCAGACTCCATCAGGCTTCCTTCCTTGTTCTCCAGGGCCGCTCGGCTTACCACCTGGTACAGTGCATTTTCGGTCGAGGCGTAAATCAGCAGGTCTTCAGAAAGCGCTATTCCGCCGAGGTCGTTCTCTATATCGTTCCATATCAAGAAGTCTCCCGTGCTGTCGCTTTGAATGATCGTCGCGCCGCGAGTGTTGGCCTTTGAAATGAGACGCTGCACAAACCGAAAGGCTTCGTCCCTGTCGCGCACGTCTATCGTCACTCCGAACTCCGTTGGTTCGCCATATTCCAGACCCATCTGCAATAGGCCAGCCGACACGTCAGGCCCTACCCATTTACCAAGACCATCAACCGACGCACCCTTCCAAAGCAATTCGTCGAGTTCGCTCTGAAGTTCACTGAAGCCCGGATGCTCTGAGACCTTCCCCCAGAACTCGCGAATATACCGGTCTTGCTCGCCAACAGGATCTAGAGAAAGCCAGACATATACGAGTGTATCGGCAGGATAGTAGCGAGCAGAGCCTTCAGGCATGCCGTGTCCGCGAAGGAGAACAAATACACCCACCGCGAGCACCGCCGCCACCAGAAGCACCATGCTGATTACGACTACAATTCTTGCCACTGTCCTGCCGTCCTTGTTGATTTATGACTGCTTGTGCCGCGTCTATGAAGAGCCGCGGCACTCGTTCATTGACTAGTGCAGAACGCATCCGCCGTCGCGGTTGCAGCTGTATGTAACCAAGCCGCCCCCGGCGCGCCTGCCGCAGTCGCCCAACTAGGAGCATCTGTTGGGCACAGCACGGCTTCGCCACCATAGATGCCGAGGAAGCTGCCTACAGGAACGACTCTGCCCGCGTTGTTCACCTTGCTCACATCGCCTACGTCCACAACCGTTCCGCCCGACGCTCCCGATATGAAGTCGATGCCCGTTCCGATGAGCAGAAATGACGAGACACCAACGATCGCACCCGCAACCGAGAGCACGATCTGCATCCTTGCCTTAGCAAGCATCTGTGGATTGCCGGCGGACTGCATTAAGAGAAATCCTCCGTAGCAGGCGTACACAACTGCCGCCGACGTTAGCAAGCCTATGACTATGCGCGTCAGAAGCTCGATAATATTGAATAGAGTGCCTACGCCCTGTTCCCCTGCCTGATCAGCCACTGACGGAGCCGCGTCGCCCACAAGCACGAGCATCTGACCCATCACCTGAGCAACTGGTAATTGCTCTACACCAATGCCAAATTCAATCACTTTAACTCCTCCTTGTATAACTGATTTATACCTGCAATCGACACCGATAGACCTCCTCTTGCTGTTTACTGTTTGTTCCCACTTACTTGCGGCAATTCGACGCAGTTCCGTGAAGAGCTACTCGTTATGGCTGCGCAGTCCGGAATCATCGGGGCTCCGGCGCGCCGCACGCTGTGCGTCATAAGCCGGCGGACTCGCCTGATAGTTCTCCGCCTGTCCCGCAGTCAATCCCTGTCCTGCCTCTCGTGCCGCGCGACCCATACCTCTTACCCGCTCAACATCCCTCCGGAACCCACCAGCAAGTTCCTCCCCAACATTCCCGAAGCTCCCATAGTCCTGGCTGTCACCTGCGCCAGCGTCACTGCGGCCACCCGCCTGCTGAGCCGTGGGAGTCCCGACGCCCGCATCCTCGACACGCCTACCCATCACATCGTTGAATCGCACCTGTCCCAACTTCTGGTAAAGCTCCGTCTCGCCCCCGGTCGCCATCCGCCGAGTGCCCTCATCACGTACCAGGGCACCGTCTCCAAGAAATTCGCGCCTGCCCGCACCTGCGGTGTTGAAAGCTCTATCGCCCGCCACCTGCATGGCAGAAGCCTCAGCAGGCGAAGCAGAACGCAAGCCTGGGTCCGTCGCAGTCGGATTCTCCGAAATGAAAGGAACCCCCGTAGCAGGGTCGTTGGTTCCTTCGGCTATGCGTATGTCGTTCTGCATGAAATTACTGAATGCCTCATCATCACCCATAGCTTCCCGAACCCTACGCGCCGATGACATGTAGCGCCCCTGATCAGTCTCCATATTGATCATGCGCCCACCTTCGTTGACCCAAGACCCCTCTTGCTCGAACCTGACCGACCGACCGCTACTTTGAGCGTATTCTTCGGGTCCAAGGATGTCCCTCGCACTCTCACCATCAGCAGTTTCCGCAGTCACGCGCCCTGTGCGGGTGTCCATGACCTGCCTAGGCCCAGCACCCGAGTCCATACCCATGCCTTCTCGGAAGCCGCCCCTACCTTCGGTCACGGCTTGACTCATCGCGCTACGCATTCCGGCCATCAAGCCCGGTCCACTCGCTTGCTCCTGGCGTTGCGCCGCGTCTCCCAACACTCCTGCTTGGGCTGTATCGCCTGCTCGGGTGGGTAGTTCAACGCCAGCACCACTCTGAGATGCACCACTTGCAGCAGGGGGAGTAAATGCCCTGTTAAACCTGTCAATGCCCATCTCGCCTATCAGCCCGCGCTCCGCGCTGCTGATTGGTCGCAAGGCTCCGCCCTCCATAGCGTAGGTGGGCGTGATCGCCCTGAGTCCGTCCCTCTGCGCCCTATCAAAGTCCCCTCTGGTCATCCGAAGATCATGCATCACACGAGATGAGTCAGTTCTGGCATCAATGGGTGCCGCCGCCGGCGCTGAGGCCACTCTCTGAACAGCTCCGCTAGCGGGCAGCGCATCAGCTCCTGCTGGGCGTCTGCCCTGCATCACACTGTTGAAGGCTTCCCTCCCGACGCCCCGTATCAGATGTCGCTCAGATGGGGTCGCCATCCTGGTTCGGCCACCTTCGGCTACGCGCATACCCGATGAATCCATCGCCTGCATCTGGTTCTGTTGCCCTCGCTGGAAGTTCTCCGGAGTCATGCCGCCTCTCACGCGGCCATATTCGGATACGCTAGGCTGATAAGCTTGCGACGTAGCCACTCCTGTCCCGCTCTGAGCGCTGGCAACTGAGCCAGCAGCCTGATTGAAGCCGCCAACACCCATTTCGCGTATCAGACCGCGCTCCTGTGGAGTGGTCGCTCTCGGGCGATCTCCGGGAGCGTCCTGAATGAAATGCTCATTCATCGCTTCGCCACTATGTCCCGCATAGTCATCCGGCATAGTCGACCGAACCCGCTCGACATCCGTCATGCCTTCCGGTCGAGGCGGTAGCGGGGACCGGTACGCCGGTGGCGCAGTCCAGGCAGCCCCAGATGGCTCTCCCGTCTGATACGCACCGCTCGCCGGCACGCCCGTGGGCGCCGCAGCTCGCGGAGTTGATTGCCTGTATGACATCTGCCCTGTTTGCTGCGCCGCTTGCACCATAGAACCCCATGCGCGCGGTCGTGCGGGCTGTCCCGAAATTGGTCGTTGAACTCCGGCCTGGCCAGGCCCGCTCGACGCGCCAGAGCCTGCGGACACTCGCGGCGCGACATTGCCCGACGGCGGCGGACTACCCTGCACTACTTGCCCTTGCCCTTGTCCCATTACCCTCGAAGTTACAGCCGCGCGGCCCGAACCCTGAGCACCCAAACCCTGCATCCCCGTAATGGCGCTGGACATCAGCGACTGCCCACCCCGTCCGAGCCCTTGCATCGCTGCGCTCGTCGCGGTATTCCCAAGGCTCGTAACGGCCATTAGTCCTCCCCCCAGCCCGCCACCAAGGCCGCCCATCGACAGGAGCGCGCCCATCCCGCCGGGGCTGCTCCCCCCGGGGCTGCTTCCGCCAGGACTGCCGCCGCCAAGCATCCCCATGATCCTGCCCGCGCCACCAGGTCCCGCTCCAAGAGCCAAAGCCCCTACCGCAGCCATCGCGAACATGCTCTGGAACCCCTCGTACACATTGCTACCCAGCATGCCGGGTATCTTGGTAGTCAGGTAAGCCGCCATCGTACCGAGCGCCAGAGCCCATATCATCTGGGTGGGCAACAATGACTGCAGGGCGCTAGGGAAGCTCCCCGTGTCGAACACGACACCGACAGGAGTGGCCTCGCGAATAAACCATGTCGATAGGGCAAAGCAAACGAGTTGCAACCCGTGTGTTAACAGGGCAATGCCAAACTCCTTGACCCACCTTCGTCCCCAGCCTGAAGTCTCCGGCAATGCCCACATGATCATTCCGAGCGGTGACAGAATGATCATCAGGTTTATCATGACGATACGCAGCACGAATTGCCCGATCATCATGAGCAGCATCAAGGAATAAGAAATCATCAGAACGGTGATGAGGAAATTCATCAGCATCTTGAGCGCAAGCGCGAGTATCCCCACGAACGGAACGAAACCAAGCACGTATGACCCCGCGCTTCGCACGATAACCGCCAGAACAGCCTGCCCAAGCGTCAGGGTGATGTCGGCCGGCGTTACCCTCATCGTCGCGGCAATGTATCGAGAAACGCCATCCGCCAGATCGACCAGCAAGCTGCACCACCAGTAGGATGTGAGGGCGGCTAGTATAGCGAGTGTCAGGCGCGGTATGAGTTCACGCCAGTCCGCCATACCGCGCTGGTTCCCCGTGAAACTCCTGATGATCTGCGTAAGCCCGATCCACGCAATCATCAGCCCAAGCACCGATACCATCACATTCATCATGGCTGACCATCCGAGCCTGACGATGCCACGCTCGTAAGTCAGTTCAGGCGGCGTTCCCGTCAGCAACCCGGTAAAAGTCGTGATGCCGCCACCAGTGATTGCACTCGGGGGCGCGAGGCCCACCTTGCTCATCACAACCCTCGGCGCAAGAGTCAGGTGCTCAAGTCGGAAAGCAATGCCGTCACCAATCGGGCCGGTTGGAGCTGTGGGGTCCCGCCCATCCATCAGGTCTCGAACATACTCGCCCTCCGGACGCGGACCAATCGGCGGTAGTCCCGCGAGAGCGCGCCGCTCGTTAACCTGGATGTACGCGGCGGTCCTGATGCCCTCAAGCTCTTCTTCTGGTGTCTGCGTCGGCCGCTTACAGTTCCCATTCCCGTTCGGCTTTGTCGGATCATCAGCGTTCTCAACTTTTTCATCAGCTGCTGTCAGGCGCCCGTCGCCATCCGAGTCATACTTGTCAAGCGCCTCAATCTGCGTTGGAGACATGAACCGCGAGGTGATCGAGCACATGCCGCCCATCACCGCTTGAGCGATGCCCCCGGTCACGAAGTTGCCCGCGCTCTCAACCCAGTAGGTTGGCGTGGCGATCCTGAGCAGCTTGTCCCACCACTGACCGCCGATCTTGGCTATGACCTCAAAGGTGAACTCGTGAACGAACTCCGGCGGCGCCCCGTCGAACGGCACGACCTCAAAGATGAGCCCGTAGTCCTGCTCCGCCACCATAGGGCGCCGGTCCACTCCGCCTATGGTTTGCGACTTGTTTGCGAACTCCAGTGTGTAGCGGTAAGCAGTTACGGCTTCGTCGTCCCGCGGCAGCGGTATGGAGTTGCCGTTGTGATCGAGTACCGGAGACCCAGCCGCGTATTTGAGCACTCCATCCTCGTACACATCGGCCGTGTGACGCTCGTACTCAATCTCTCCGATGTCCAGCCACTCAACATCATCAAACGCTTCATAGACGATACGCTGCCCTTCCGCGAACGGTACGCGAGCGCCAAGCAGGTCCACGATGTAGAAGTTGATGTGGGCCGGTATGCAGTTTGTGACGATGCTGGCCTCGAAGCCGCCGTTGCCATGCCGCTTCACCAGATCTTCAGGAAGCGTGTTCCAGTCGTCGTTCAGCACCCCGACGCGCATGCTGTTGTCGCAAGCGCCCAGTCCTGCTTCAGATGGCGGCGTCTCGGTCGCGGGCGGCACCTGAGCCTCGATGTTCCCTGTGTTCACTGCAAATAGCACCGACAGAGCCAACAAGCCCACAAGAGCCAAACGCCAGAGCCGCCTGCACGAAGCCGCGCTTAAAGCCATCCCACAAACTCCCGGCCCCTGACTTTCAGGTGGATGGCGTGGCCTTCTTCACAAAACCACCGCTGCAGCCTCGCGTTCCGACATTCCATGTAACGAGCAACCGGCGCGCAGAACGGGCAGAGTACTCGCAACGACACAACTCGCTCACCACCCAATATCTCGGCAACGACTTTCTTGTGATTCTTATCGTCGCGTCTGCCGCCCATGTAGGGCAAAAAGAACTCGAACGACCCGTGCCCGTTAGCATTCGGCAACCGATCCGCATAAGCCCGCCAACCGCATCTCAGGCAACGAAGTTGCTCTCCTGGATCCGTTATATCGTCAACCTCGCCCTCACATCTAGGACATGCCCGCACCTTATTGCTTTTCAGCATGTCCAACCTCCGACTGACTCGCAAAGTTCATGCAGGAGTACATCGTCAGCCAGGTTGTCCAGGTCTATATCGACCCGCAGGATCCAACGAATACTGCCCAGCCATGAGCCATCCCCAAGCGACATCGCATCGAGGCAAAGACTATCGGCGTCCAGCTCATGCTCCTGATGAGCCACGGCAACATAGGCAGTCATGAGGAAATTCGGTTCAAGCCCGCATAGAGCGGGAGATAATAAAGCCCCGCCTTCGACGCCGCTGCGAACGAGCTGCGCGTAGCGCATCATGTGTTCAGCGCGGGCAATCCCGGCGGAGCTGTCATAAAGAGGAACGCTATGCCGAACAGTTCCGTCCGGCATGCGTTTTTTGAATACAACTCTAATCGTTTGTGGTCTTCCGCCTGCACCCATCAGAACTACCTCCTAACGGACGCACCATAAATTGTTTGCCAAGCCTTCACTGCGCGGAACTACGCCGCCTCGTCGTCACCCCAGACGTTCATGTTGTTGTCCCAAATCTCGATCTTCAGCTTCTTGTCGAGAGGGAACACTTCCTCCATCGCCCAGCGAAGACCGTCCAGGTGGTTGCGCCACACCAACTCGGCGTCACTCGGCGTATCCACACCGAACAGAAACGACCCAGGCTTCATAAATAGCTTTATCGGGCTTATCTTCTCAGCCAACCAGTCACCGTCCGGAATATGCTGGCGTAACAACGGAACCATCTTTAGCCAGAAATACGCAGGGACGGGATCGGATCCGTTACAGCAGAGCCTGATCCATTCCATATGCTTCCTGACCATCTCCATCGCCTCATGGTCCGCTGCCTTTTCCAGTTTTTCATGCTGGTTGAGTCGATATATCCTTTTCAAAAGATCTAGAACCTCTGCGTAATTCCAGGCCGTCGCAACTTCATCCGTCGTGTAACGCTTCGTCCAGAGGCTCATATCTCGCGCTATCCGCACCATTGCCACATGTGGGTCCTCTTCGGCGACCCAGTTATCTCGTTCCTTAAGCATCAACTACACCCCTTAATACCGACTTTCCTTCTTAGGCCAGCGTCCCTGCTTCTCAAGGAAGCGCTGGCTCGTCTCCGTGTCCGGAATTCCTCTCTCGGTGTAGCCCCGTTCAAGACTGTCCGCCAACACCTTCAACATATAAGCCGTGAAGTCCCTTTCCGCTTTCTCAGCAGCCTGCTCCGCCGCGTATAGCGAATAATAGTCGGGCATATCCTCATCAGGAAAACGCCTAAGCCAGTCGGCCTCCATTTCGAGAACTCTCCGCACCTCAACCTTAGTCAACGGCGTCAGTCCAAAGTTGTTTACCAGAAGGCCGTTAACCGCGCTGACAAGCTTAGACGGCTTACTAACAGCAGGGCCGGCCCTGTTTTCCTTCTTCTCGTTCCCACCCCGCTTTCGCTCTTTGCGAGTCGCCTCTCGCCTTGCCGCGCGATTGCCCTGCAGCCCACCCTGTCGTCCATCCAGCACCTGAACCCTTTTGTCGAGAGTCCTGACCCGGCGCCGCAACGAACTGATTTCAGCCTGCATGTCGCGCAGCGACTTCACTGTTACCACCACAATCTCCTCATCAACGTCGTTCAGCTCACCGCCATCCTGAACGCCGGAATCTAACTCGATGGGGTCTTCCAATTCCTCCACTGCAACCTCTGCCACCACGGTCCGAACGTCGCCAGTCTGTTCCTCAGTCGTCCGGTTTTCGACGGTTTGCTCAAGCGGCAGCACCATCTGGCCATTGCTCCGAATGACGTCAAGACTCATCCGCCAGACGGACTTCGGACCGTGCTGGTTAGGACTGCGCGACAGCATCTCCAACAGGCCGAGCTCGTGCAGGGCGGTCAGGTAGTTGCGGAATGTGCTGAAAGTTGTGCGGAGGTAGGGAGCAACGCGGCTCTCGACTATGTAGAACTGCCCGTTTCTGAGCTGAAAGCCGGTGTAAGCCGAGACGACGACCAGCAGCGCGTCGCGCTGTGCGCCGGTTAGAGAGGTCTGCAGCATCGCCCACTCGCGGGGATGCAGCGGCTCTGGGCTATCGACAGATGCGGCTGCGCCAACCGGCGCGTCCGCCTGCGCGGTAGAGGCAGTATTCATGATCCTGATTCTGCAAGGTATTGAGTTTATCTAGCGAGGCTAAAATACAACGCCCTGCGCCCGCCTGTCAAGCCATGCACGAAAAAAGGGCGCATCCGCACGGGATGCGCCCTGGTTAAATTGATCGGGATGGGGAACCGGCGGTGAGGTGAAAAGCTGCTAGACAAACTCAACTCTAGAACCAAGTCAATGGATACTGTATCCGCCGGTCTGCCCCCACGATTTGATGTGCTGCCTTTTATCGGCAGCGTCAGATTAACTTGTCATATGAGATCCGGCGGTCGTAGAACCGACCTACCGAACTCCCGGGTATTTAGAACAGCACCTTTCTATCTGCTCGCTCGGCGAAGGTCTCACGATGCCGAATGAACTTGCTGATTATGAAATCGCCTGCTAGCTGCCAGCCTATTTGGTTTTGTAACAGTTACCTTAGGTTCTCTTTAAAGTAAGTGCCGTCATAACTTTTGTGCCTGCACGCTCAGATGCCGTGGCAACATAAATACTGTGGCGGCAGTGCCGCCACAAGACTCATGACGACATCAGGCTCCGCCATTTCTACTCTGAACGGCCCTCGCGAAGCCCATGCTGTTCTGAATTTCACCCAATTACCTGTGGTTACCCCAGGTAAAGTGCGCGCCCCAAGCCAAGACTGCGGCCACGGCTGTCGCCAACATCCACTGAATCGGAACCGCCAATCCAGTCATTGCCTCAATTTCAACAAAAGTAGGCTGCAGCAATAGGCCCATGACTAATAGGTATCCGATAAAGCCCACGGCCATTGCCCCAAATCCCGCGATCTGGTTCACGTTCGTCATTCCCACATCGAATCCTTTCACCTAGATACGTATATCGCTTCCGTTGCCCCTACCGAGTGCTCTTATTCACGCCCACAACCACAGCAATAGCGACAGCTGTAAGACCGAGCCATGCGACCGGCGCGGACACGGACATTCCTAGCACCGCCGCCAATTCGACCGTTGCGGGCACGAGCTCAGCGGCCATAAACCAGACGTAGCCAACTAGAGCCGCTCCTATAAAAGACCCTCCGACAACTACATGTCCATTCATGTCTATGCTCCTATCACTCACTATCCCTATTCCGAAAGCAACCCTCATTGTTAGGCCGGTAATTTTCGATGTTCTACGGCCTTCTGAAGTCGTCGAGGTAAATTGCCGTTCGCCTGACTAAGACGAGCAGTTCCGCCTCGTCGCCATAGCTACCCCGCAACGCCTCGAGCAGTTTTCCCGCGTTAATAAATTCCATCGTCGCAACGTCGCTGCTGTCGGCTACAGCCAGATAAAACTCCCCGTTCGCAACGTGTCGTTGCGCCGCCTTGAATTGTGCGTATTCCTTAGAGTTCAACCTATCCCTCAGTTGCAATGTACTGCTCCCTTCATCCCCTGCAGTGCTTTTCTAAGCTCTGTAACCCATTTCCTTCATCATCTTTTCCTTTCCCCACCTTGCGAATGGTGGGCGATAGAGGACTCGAACCTCTGACCTCTTGCGTGTAAAGCAAGCGCTCTAACCGTCTGAGCTAATCGCCCGCGGGGGATTGGGCTGCGCGAATCGCGGATGCGATACGGTATGGAAGGTATGGCGCGCTTGGCGGGACTCGAACCCACGGCCTCAGCCTCCGCAGGGCTGCGCTCTATCCAACTTGACAACCACTTGCCTATGAATTAATGTCGAAATGCTACATGTACCACAACAAAACCGTTTATTGTTCCCCTTGGAGAACTATAGGGCGTATTCTTGCCCCCGAGTGTTTCTCCATTGGGAACTGGTGCATGTAGCAACACGCATCCTATACACGAGGGGGCTTCTTTCATGGCTACATATCACCACTTTTCGAGTCGCCAACCGCACTGTTCCGAATTCGGCGTATCAACACTTCCCATCCATATAACGGGCTGTCCGCAGGGAGAACCTGCCTGCAATCCATTAGCACGAGGCGGGGCTTATCCAACTACTATCGCTCCCTTCATCGTAAGACCGTATTCCGGCCGTACCAGTCTCAATAAGGGTGTCTTGCTCGCCTCCCCTGAGTCTGATGGAGCCAACGGACGGACTCGAACCGTCGACCTGCTGTTTACGAAACAGCTGCTCTACCGACTGAGCTACGTTGGCTCACCATGTCCATGTTACTACGATTATTGCGCCGTTTCCAGATATTCGCGGGCTAGGCGTGCGACTGTGTGATGGTGACGCGGAAGCGGCGCATGGCGCAGGTTGGCGCGAGCTCGCGCACCGCGGTGATGGTGGCGCTTCGCCATCCGTCGCCGTCGGGCATCCGTGCGCCTACTTCGGGAGTGGGCGCGCCTTCCTCCATGTAAAGCCTGCCGAGAGGTTCGCCCTGCTCGGAGTACACGAACCAGACGGTTTCTATTGCTTGCGTCTGCGTCATTGCGCCGTCACGCCTCCGTCGATGACGAGTTCGGAGCCGGTTACATAGCTCGACTCGTCGGACGCGAGATAGAGCATGCCCTGGGCGAGTTCCTGCGGCTGCCCGACCCTGCCCATTGGGATGCGCAGCAACAGCGGCTCGTAGTGCGCCGGGTCCTGGTAGCTGGCGTTCGTCATGGGCGTGCGGCAGAAGCCGGGGTGAATGGAGTTGACGCGAATGTTTTCGCCCGCGTACTGGATGGCGGCGGACTTGGAGATTAGTCGCACCGCGCCCTTGGCGGCGTGGTATGCGGTGGATGTCTGGCTGCCGACTAGTCCGTAGATGGACGACACGTTGATGATCGAGCCGCCGCCTACCTTTCGCATCTCCGGTACAGCGTACTTCATGCCGAGGAACGCGCCCTTGGCATGCACGTTCATCTGCCCGTCCCATAGCTCTTCAGAGGTGTCTTCCAGTCGCATGCGTCCGCCGGTGCCGGCGTTGTTCACCAGAATGTCCAGTTTGCCATAGGTATCTAGTGTCAGCTTGATGGCGGCTTCCCAGTCGGCTTCGCTGGTGACATCAAGCCTTGTGAACACGGCGTCGTGCCCGTGCTCGCGCAGTTGCGCTTCGGTGCGGCGCCCCTGCTCTTCGTTGATGTCGGTTAGCACGAGCTTCGCGCCCTCGCCTGCGAACAGCCACGCGGCAGCGCCGCCGAAGCCCATAATCTCGCCCTGCACACCCGCAGCCGCTCCAGTTATCAGGGCTATCTTTCCTTCAAGTAGCATTTCCGTCCTCCTTATGATTGTCACTTCATGATTGTCTCATGATTGCCTCTTCAGTCCGCCCATATCATACAGGAGCAGTCAGGCGCTGTGGTTGCCCCTAGAAGAAATCCCTGTCGTCTCCCAGGAATGTGCGGCTGAAAGTGGTCGCCATCACGCTATGAATCTTGAAAGAGACCCGCCATAGCAGGGCTACAAGCCCAAGCAGGAATATTATGGCTATCGGCGTGGAGAAGCTGCCGAGCACGACCAGCTGAGAGATGAAGGGGAGGCTCCATACTCCAATGGCAACCACCATCGGTATCAGAATGCTGTTTCGCAGTATTACGCGCAACCCTACCCTGTCCAGCAGGCTGAAACTGTTCGAGTTGAAACGAAGGATAAACACTGAAATGTCGTCAGTCATCCTTTGGAGCGTGCGCCAGGTGAATACGGCGGGCGGGATGCACAGCAGCACCACAAGGCAGCTCAGGAGAAGGCCCAACACGCCCTGCTGGAGGTTGACCGCGCGCGCTATATCACCGGCGAAATTTAGCACAAAGGTGCCCACTCCAATTGTGACCACGATGACGCCGCAATTCACGAGGATGACGCGACCGGAGCGCCTTATTTCGTTCGCAAGCTCGCCCTCAAGCCCGAACACGTTGCGCGTCGAAATCAGCACATATGACAGATTTCCAACGTATTGACGCAGAAGGCGGGGCGATCGGCGGTCCACAACGTCGCTGACACCGGAAGAAGAGCGCACTATGAGCGGATAAAGCAGTGAGGTCAGCGCAGATGCCGCAGCGACTACAGGATACAGGAATGCGCCGACTACGCCATAATCCGCGCCTACTTTGGCCATTGCCAGAGAGAATTCGCCCATCTGCGGCTTGCCCATGCCGACTCCGAGCGAGGTTCTGCTGTCGTGCCCGGTCACGAATGTGGCGAAGGTTGCCGCGACTATCTTGCCCACCATGAACACGCCGGCGACTATCAGCGCGGGCACTATGAACTGCCCCAGCACCGAGAGTTCGATGAGCATTCCTATGGAGATGAAGAAGATAGCGGAAAAGATGTCGCGCACCGGCGCGATGGTGTTGTTGAGCACATCGGAGTATTCGGTGTCACCAAGCACCGTGCCGATGATGAATGCGCCCACTGCTGCGGAGATGTGTAGCTGCTGCCCGACCAGAGCGAGTCCGAAGCACATTGCAAGGCTGACGACTAACATCACCTCTCTCGACTTGAAGCGCGCCACGAACCTGATGATGCGCGGGGCGATCAGCGCACCGATGAACAGGGCGCATACGAAGAAGAGACCCAGCCGCACCATGAGGGTCAGGACTTCGCCAAGGTTTGCGGTGCCGGAGGTCGCCACGCCGGATAGGACGCTGAGCAGAATGACCGCTGCGAAGTCCTCTACCACGAGGACGCCCACAATTAAGGCGCCATGCCGCTCGTTCAGCAGTCCGGTGTCCCGCAGCACCTTGATGATGATGGCGGAGCTGCTGATAGAGAGCGCCGCGCCGAGGAATATCGCCTCTGTGGTGCTCCAGCCAAGAAGGATCGCCACCTCGTAGCCGAGCGCGATCATGAAAAAAATCTCGATCGTGCCGATGAGGATTACGCGCAGTCCCATCTCACGGATGCGCCGCCAGCCGAACTCCAGCCCGATAGCGAACAGGAGCATTATGAAGCCAAGTTCGGCCATCAGATGGATGCTATCAGTGTCGGTGACGGGCGTTGGCAGGTTGAGCAGCGGCAGCGTGTAGGGCCCCACGATGAGCCCGGCTAAAAGATAGCCAAGTACCGGCGGCTGCTTGAGCCACTGAAATATGACAATTGCGATGCCTGCGACTGCCATAATCGTGGCAAAGTCTCGCACAAGAGTAGCATCTTCCAAGTGTCAGACCTCGTTGATCCGTGAGTACGCGTGTGTCAGTGTATTCTTGAGAATTAAGTAATCAATCAACAATTATAATCAATTGACGGAATGCAAGTATTGTCTAAAAACAGCCGCATTTCATTGAACTTCAACCGGAACGTGGCGACAGGGCTGTTGGTATATTGGTATAGAGGTAAGAGGGCAATGCTTCCTGCCTAGACACGATGTGCCATTATGCGCGCCAGATCTCTCTGAGTGTCAGCACAATTGTAGCAGTAATGGCAATTCCGATGACGCCGTTGCCGATCAGCGCGAAGGTGACGCCCAGCGTGTCGGCAATGGCGCCGGAAGCAAGCAGGCCCAACGGCAGCCCGTACACGGCGAGGGAGCGCAGTCCCAACATACGCCCTCGTATGTGTGCCGGCGTGCTGCCCAGCAGCATGATGGACATCGTTACCATAGTAAATGACTGCGCCAAGCCCGCAAACGCCAGCACGCCCAGGGATACGCCGAACAACTTGGAGCCTGCCAGCACTGCCACACCCGCATGCCACGCGATGGATCCCAGTGCCATCGCTCTGCCAGAGCGCTCCATGTTGCCGATGCCGGCTATGACTATGGAGCCCAGAAACGCTCCTGCGGAGTACGCGCCGAGCAGCCAGCCGAGTCCGGTGGAGTCGGTGAGCAGCACGTCGTAGGCGAAGACAGGCACAAGTCCCTGGTTAAGCGGGAAGCCCGTCAGGTTGCCGATGAAGGCGAGCAGGAGCAGCGCGAGTATTACTTCGTGGCTGCGGGCGAATCGGAAGCTTTCAGCGAGTGTGGTGAATATAGACGCGCCGCGAGCCATTGGTATCCTGGGCGGCGGCTTGACGGGAAGGGTGAGCGCGGTGCCGCCGAAGAGCAGGACGATGATTACTACATAGGCCCAGCCCAGTCCGAAGGAGTCGAGCAGTAAGCCACCGATGATGGGGCTGACTATCTGTGTCGCGTCCCGCCCGGTTCTCGTGAGGGCGACGGCATTTCCGAGGTTCTGGCGCGGCACTATGTCTGCCATAAGCGTCTGGCGCGTTACATTCTCAAAGGCGCGAACCATGCCCGCCACGCCCGTCAGCACGAAGATCTGCCAGACTTGTATCTCTCCGAGGAACGAGAGCGCCGCGATTATGACGGCGATGACGGTGAATATAATGCGCGATATCCTCAGCAGTATGAGGCGGTCGTAGCGGTCCACGATTATGCCGTAGAAGGGGGCGAAGAGGGTGCCGGTGAAGCGCAATGAGCCGTACAGACCCACGAGGAAAGGCGAATTGGTTTCAACTAGCAGGTACCATGCCAGAACCAGGAATTCCATCTGCTCGGCGGAACTGGTTAGGCCGTCTGAGAACCAGAGTAGGCGGTAGTTGCGCTGCTGGAACGAGCGAAAGAAGCGGCTGGTTATGGTATTCGTGTACATCATGGCGGTCGCACACTCTCCGCTGCGTCATTGTGACGCGAATTTCGCCAGCCAGATCATTGCAGTGCCTATCACGCTACTCTTAGCCGAAAAATGGCGCAAGCGTCTCCAAGGGCGAGTTAACAGTGCTTTAGTTTTGTTTTTCTCTTAGCCTATTGAAGAGAACTGTTCGGCTAATATTAGCGCGAGAAGTGGTCCTTGAGGGCCGCGTTGCGGTACTGGAAGATGCGCTTGAGTTCTGAAGCTACGAACAGGCGTTGCACGATTGCGCCGCCCAGCACAGCGTAGCGCACGGTGTCTTTCGCCATGGTGCCGCCGTCCTGCGAGGTGAAGGTGTGCTCGTGAATCCACTGGCGATATGGACCGCGCCGCTGCTCGTCCGCAAAGCGATGGGGCGGCTCCCATGCGGTAATCTCGCTCTGCCAGCGCATCGGAACGCCGCGCAGTCGCACACGGTAGTCTATCAGCGTGCCCACTTTCATCTCGATTGGCGGCGGCGTGAGTACCCGGAATCCCAGCGAAGGGGGCGTGAGGCGTTCAAGATTGAAGGCGTCCGCGAAGAACGGGAACACATCCTGCGGCTGATGCGGCAGCCATAGTTCATTGGTCAGAGTGAAGGTTTTCACTGGCGCACTCCCTTCATCTTCGCCGTCAGTGGATGAACATGGCGTCGCCGAAGCTATAGAAGCGGTATCTCTGCTCTACTGCCTCGGCATAGGCGCGCATTATAGTGTCGCGGTCGGCAAGTGCGCTTACGAGCATCAGCAACGTGGAGCGCGGCAGGTGAAAGTTGGTTATCAGCGCGTCAACGACCTTGAAGCGGTAGCCCGGGGTGATGAATATGTCCGCCCAGCCGGAGCCAGAGTGAGGCAGACCGTCTGACGACAGTGATGCGGCGTTTTCCAGCAGGCGCACGGCGGTCGTGCCAACGGAAATGATGCGGCGACCTTCTGCTTCCGCTCTGCGAATGGCGTCGGCGGCTTCGGATGAAAGCTCCCAGTATTCGGAGTGCATGGTGTGCTCGGTGGGGTCGTCGGTCTTGACAGGGCGGAATGTGCCCCAGCCGACATGCAGCGTTACGAAGATTGTCTGAATGCCCATCGCTCGCACCCGTTCGAGCAGTTCATCGGTGAAGTGCAGACCAGCGGTGGGAGCCGCGGCGCTGCCTTCCTCGCGTGCATAGACGGTCTGGTAGCGCTCGGAGTCTGCAAGCGTCTCGGTGATGTACGGCGGCAGTGGGACTTCTCCGACATCGTGCAGGCGTTCCTCCCCGTCGAGGCGGATAATGCGCTCGCCTTCAGATTCGATCTCCAGCACCTCGCCGCTTATCGAACCGCCTTCACCCGTAATCTCGAATGCGGCACCGGGGCGCAGAAACCGTCCTGGGCGTCCTATGGCGCGCCAAACGCCGGGCGATATGCGCGATAGCAGCAGCAACTCGATTGCGCCGCCGGTACTGCGCTTGCCTCGCAGTCGGGCGGGCATGACGCGGCTGTCGTTGAAGACCATCACGTCGCCGGGGCGAAGTAACTCCGGCAAGTCGTAGAAGCGGTTATGCCGTATGCTGCCGTCTGTGCGGCAGAGAGACATGAGGCGGGAATGGTCTCGAGGTTCTATCGGTGTCTGGGCAATCAGCGGTTCCGGCAATTCGTAGTCGTAGTCGGAAGTTCGCGGGGTGTCGCTGCGCGTTTGAGGTGTCATTGCAGTTCGGGGTGGACCGAGTGGCGCGCGGCGTTGAGCGTGTTCTGCAAGAGCATTGCAATGGTCATGGGTCCGACGCCGCCGGGAACGGGAGTGATGGCGGCTGCCTTCTCTGACACTGCGTCAAAGTCAACATCGCCGACGAGACGGTAGCCGCGCCTGCGTTCCGGCGCGTCCACACGGTTCACTCCGACATCTATGACTACCACGCCCTCGCTCACCATGTCGGCGGTAATCATCTGTGGGCTGCCGACTGCGGCGATGAGTATGTCCGCCTGTCGCGTCATTTCAGCAAGGTCGCGTGTGCGTGTGTGGCAGACGGTTACGGTGGCGTTTGCGCCGTCTCTGCGCTGCATTAGCAGGTTCATTATGGGCTTGCCCACGATGTTGCTGCGCCCGCACACGACGACATGCTTGCCTGACGGGTCGTTGCCGGTTCGCAAAAGCATCTGCTGGATGCCCGAAGGAGTCGCGGGTATGAAGCGCGGCCTGCCTGCCATCAACAGCCCCATGTTGAAGGGGTGCAGCCCGTCAACGTCCTTGTTCGGATTGATGGACTGGATGACGGTGTCTTCGCTGATGTGGTCGGGCAGTGGCAACTGCACCAGGATGCCGTGATAGCGGGCGTCATTGTTAAGGCGGCGCACTACCTCGAGCGCATCGTCCTGCGATGTGTCGGCGGGCAGCATGATTGTCTCGGAGACCATGCCCGCCTCGATTGCGGCGCGCTCCTTCATGCGCACGTACACAGCGGATGCGGGATCGTCGCCGATGAGCACGACAGCGAGTCCGGGGGCGATGCCATGCTTGGCGCGCATCTCCGTGACGACTGCGCCGACTTCTGCGCGCACTTCCGCGGCTATGCTCGTGCCGTCAATCAGGGTTGCGGTCATGTCGTGTATGTCCTTTCAGGTTGCCCCATAGCTTGCGCCTGCAAACTCGCTTGCGCTTTCAATTGCTTCTTACCCAAATTATAATCAACTTATCGAGGCTATGCGAATGCCAACAATCTGCCCACAGTGAATTATCATGACTGACTATTCTCTTTCTGCCCTTCTCCAATCGGGGAAATTCGTAATCACGACTGAGCTTAACCCGCCGAAGGGTACGGAGCTTGTGCCGCTGCTCGAGCGCGCCGAGTCGCTGCGCGGCGTGGTGGACGCTTTCAACCTGACTGACTCGCATACGGCGCGCATGAGCATGTCGCCAATTGCCGCCGCTCACCTGCTGCAGGACAGGGGCCTTGAGCCGATAATGCAGCTGACTTGCCGCGACCGCAATCGCATCGCGCTGCAGGCGGATGTGCTGGCGGCGGCGGTGCTGGGGATACGCAACATCGTCACGATGACGGGCGACCATCCAGGCGGCGGCGACCATCCTGACGCCAAGCCGGTGTTCGACATAGACTCGACCGCATTGCTGCAATCGTTAACGGGATTGCGGGCCGGCGGCGACATGTCGGGGGCTGAATTGCGCGGATCGCCTGAGCTGTTCGTGGGCGCGGTGGTGAATCCGGGCGCAACGGACCTCGATCTGGAAATTGGGCGCATGGAGGAGAAGATAGAGGCTGGGGCGGCGTTCTTTCAGACGCAGGCAGTGTATGACGCGAGCGAGTTCGAGCGGTTCATGCGGCGTGTGGAGGGCTACGGCGTGCCAATACTTGCGGGCTGCATTATGCTGAAGTCGGGCAGGATGGCGCGCAACTTCAATGCCAATGTGCCGGGGATTAATGTGCCTGATGCTATCATCGATCGCATGGACGCTGCCGCCTCATCCGTGGATGCGCGACGCCGTGCGAGCGCGGAGATTACGGCGGAAATCATCGGCGACATTCGTCCGATGTGCCAAGGGGCGCATGTAATGGCAATCGGCTGGGAGGCGTTAATACCGGAAGTGGTTCAGTCTATCAGCTAGTCCGTCGCTCAGTATCTCATCCATTAAGCCATTAAGTAAGCCACTAAGACTGTACATTCGGCGGACCGAATACCGATATAGCAATATGCTTGTAACAGGCGTGGACATAATCGAAATTGAGCGCGTGAAGCGTGTGTACGCACATTACGGCGAGCGCTTCCTGCGGCGAATATATACGGAGGCAGAGGCCGCGTACTGCCGGGGACGCGCGCCACAGCTTGCGAGCCGATTTGCGGCTAAGGAAGCTGTGATGAAGCTGCTGGGCACGGGCGTGCGGGGAGTGCGTTGGCGGGATATCGAGGTTGTGCGCGGCAGAGGGCAGGCGCCTTCGATACGGCTGAGCGGCACGGCGACAGCGCGCGCGGAGCGTATCGGATTGACGGACATCGCGGTGTCGCTGTCGCACTCGCGCGAGTTTGCAGTCGCATCCGTGGTCGGCGAAAGCGAGCGCGGCAACCTTGTGCCGCGACGCTAGTCCGTGTCAACTTTTGAATGATTACTAACCACTAGAAACTATGGGAGCGAGTACATGAAAATTGGATTATTTGTCGGGGCGTCTGCTACGGACAAAATCAGGCTGGACGAGATTGTGGCGCAGGGCGTTCAGGCGGAGGCTGACGGCTTCGACAGCTACTGGCTGCCGCACATCTCGGCGCGCGGTCCGGACGCGCTGACCGCGCTGGCTCTTGTAGGCGCGCAGACTGAGCGGATTGCGCTCGGCACAGGTGTTGTGCCGACTTATCCGCGCCATCCGACGATGCTGGCGCATCAGGCGATTACGACGCAGATCGCCGCCGGGGGACGCCTGACACTGGGTATCGGGCCATCACACAAGCCTGGCATCGAGAATGCATTTGGGCTGTCTTATGACCGGCCGGCGAAGCACGTTGAGGAGTATCTGGCTGTGCTGCGCCCGCTCATCGACGAGGGCAAGGTTGACTTTGACGGCGACTTTTACAATGTGCATGCGGAGCTTGATGTTGCGGACGGACTGCCGGTCTCGGTGATGATTTCGGCGCTCGCGCCGCGAATGCTGCGGCTGGGCGGCGCAGTTGCGGACGGCACAATTACCTGGATGGCGGGCGTCAAGGCAATCGAATCTCACGTAGTGCCGCGCATCAACGCCGCCGCGTCTGAGGCTGGTAGGCCAAGCCCGCGCGTGAGCGTAGGGCTGCCGGTCGCCGTCACCGACGACGAGTCAGCGGGCAGAGCGCAGGCAGCATCGCTGTTCGAGCGGTACGGCACTTTGGTGAATTATCGCCGTATTCTGGACGTGGGGGATGTCGAAGGACCTTCTGAGGTCGCCGTTGTGGGGAACGAGGCTGAGGTCGAGCAGCAGATCCGGGCATTCGCGGACGCGGGGGCAACGGAGTTCGTCGCGAATGTATTTCCGGTAGGCGATGACGCCGACGGTTCGGTTGCGCGGACACGTGCGCTGCTAAAATCGCTGGTGGAATAGTTTTCTTCCCTCTGTCATCAAAACCGTCATGCATAATCGCATTGTTCTAGGAATAGACAGCCAGATATGAAGATTGTAACTGCCGATCAGATGCGGCGAATCGAGGACCGTTCGGAGGCGGCGGGCGTTTCCAAGGATGCGCTGATGGAGCGGGCTGGGCTTGAGTCGGCGCGATACATTCGGCGGCATTTCTCCCCGCTATTCGGAGTACCTGTGGTCGTCTTGGTGGGCCCCGGCAATAACGGGGGCGACGGGCTTGTTGTGGCGCGGCATCTACATCGTTGGGCCGCACGTGTGAGCGTGTACATCTGCCGCGACAGGCGCGCTCCCGACCCCAAGCTGGACATCGTGAACGATCCTGGCGTTCCTGTGATTGCGGCGTCTGAAGATCCGGGTTTGGCGCAGTTGAGGACGTTGCTCGGCGAGGCGCATGTGGTGGTGGATGCAGTGCTTGGGATCGGGCGTATCAGGCCGCTTGAGGGCGTGGTGCGGGACATTCTGCTCATGGTTGCTGATATGAGAGCGTTCCGTCCCGATATGGCGACTGTTGCCATCGATGTGCCGAGCGGGATGGACGCGGACAGCGGGGATGCCGATCCTGCATGTCCTGCTGTTGACATCACGCTGTCGATGGGCTATCCCAAGGTCGGGCATTACGACTACGGCGCGGCTGCGCGAATTGGCAAACTGGATGTGGTGGAAATCGGTCTGCCTGACGGCGTGGACGATGATGTGCCATTGTCTCTAATGACCGATGCCAATATGCGCCCGCTATTGCCGATGCGCCCGTCTGACGCGCACAAGGGCAGCTTCGGCAGGACGATGGTGGTAGCGGGGTCGCTTAACTACATCGGCGCGGCGTATCTGGCGGGCAGCGCGGCTACTCGCGTGGGCAGCGGGCTAGTTACGATTGCGCTGCCTGCGTCGATACAGATGGCGGTGGCGGGTAAGGCGACCGAGCCGACGTACCTGCCGCTTGCGGAGTCGGCGCCGGGTGTTGCGTTGCCATCGTCTGCGCGCGATGCGCTGGAGGCGCTGGAGGGCTATAACAGCATGCTGCTGGGGTGCGGTATGGGGCAGGCGATGGATATGCAAAGGTTCATCGAGGGTGTGCTGTATTCGGAAGAACGTCTGCCGCCCACGGTGGTTGATGCGGACGGGCTGAACACGCTTGCGAGGACGCCGCGCTGGTGGGAACGATTTGCTGGCATGGCGATACTGACACCGCATCCGGGCGAGATGGCGCGGCTTACGGGCAAAAGCACAAGCGAGGTGCAGGCGGACCGCATCGGCATTGCGGTTGAGTCGGCCGCTCGCTGGAACAAGCTTGTCGTGCTTAAGGGAGCGCATACGGTTGTCGCATTCCCTGATGGGCGCGCGATGGTGAGCCCGTTCGCCAATGCTGGACTTGCCACGGCGGGTACGGGCGATGTGCTTGCGGGCAGTATCGCGGGGCTGCTGTCACAGGATGTGCCGCTTGAGGACGCCGCAACGCTTGGCGTATATCTGCACGGGCTGGCTGGCGAGCGCGTATGCGACAGGCTGGGCGATACGGGCATGGTTGCGAGCGATCTGCTGCCGGAGCTGCCGCTTACAATCAAGGCGCTGCGCTTGGGCAGGGCGCTGCGCGAAGGGAATGGCGGCTAGTGGCGAGGCTGCGCGGCGAAGAGCGGGCGCGCTATGTGAGCCGAATGTTCGGGCGCATATCGCGGCGGTACGACCTGCTGAACACGGTGATGACGGGGGGCATGCACTACGCCTGGCGGCGACTCGCCGCGTACACCGCAGTCGGCACAGGTCTGAACGGCGCGGCGCTGGATGTGGCTTGCGGGACGGGAGACTTTGCGTTCGATGTTGCTCGCAAACCGAATGTCGAGCACGTGGTGGGGCTGGATTTTGTGCCGGAGATGCTCGTGCTCGCTAAGGGCAAGGCGGCGCGGCAGGGTCTGGGCGCGCATACGACCTTTGCGGTGGGGGACGCCCATGCGCTGCCGTTCGTGGACGATAGCTTCGTGTGCGTCACTGTGGGCTTTGGCGTGCGAAACTTCATTGATGTGCCGCGCGCGCTGAGCGAGATGGCGCGGGTGGTGCAGCCGGGCGGTCGCGTGGTGGTGCTGGAAATCGTGCGCATGGAGGGCAGGGGGCCGCATAATCGCCTGTTGCCGTGGTGCTTTCAAAGGGTCGCGCCGCTGCTGGGCGCGGCGTTGGCAGGGAACAGCGAAGCATACTCGTACCTGCCGGAGTCGGTTGACGAGTTCCTGAGCGCGAGGCAACTGGTTGAGGCGATGGAGGACGCAGGGCTGCGCGATGTGTGGCAGCGCAGCCTGGGAATGGGGATGGTTGCGGTGGTAGTGGGAGAGGTTGGGTAGCCTATCGACGCTCTCACGCAGAAAGTCTCCGTTCCCGCAGGACTAGGCTCTGCAGGAGTGGCGGGTTTCGAAGACCAACGCAACTGACCAACGCGACTGACCAACATACCGGAGAATGCCACTTGAACGGAGGAGCGTCATGCATGACTATCAATTGAGCGATGCCCTGAATTCAATGGGCAAGACGTGTTTTGTAGAGTACTACTGCGAGTTTGCCGACTTTTCGTTGTCCAACAAAGAGGTCGTTGAGCTGCTTATGCAAAACTATACGAAGGGCGTGAGTACTATCCGCGTAAGCAGAGCTCGCACCATCATTAGAGCGGGACGGGCAAAGGACGCCTTGACCATCATCAGTCAGGCAGCTCGTGTGTCGCCGGAAACCAGGGCGAGAGCCAAAGAGTTGCTTGACACAAAGTTCTAAAACGAAATGCAAGACTCGCCAGCAACGCATTCCTATTATCTATGACGTATTCCTACTATAAAGAGGGCCTCTCGGCCAGAATTACGGTAGTCACTTGCGTTTCGTTCTCGTGGATGTACTCGATCTGAATCTCCTGCCCGATCTCGAAAGTCCATAGTAGGGTGAGGAACTGCGCCATGTCAGAGGTGGGGATGTCGTTGAGCTTTGTGATGACATCGCCCACGCGGATGCCGCCGACGTAGGCGGGACCGTCGAGCGTCATTCGGGTGACGATTATGCCCTCGTCAACATTGAGTCCGAGTTGGTTGGCGCGGGCTGGGGTAACATCCGCTCCCGTGAGTCCAATAAGGGGCCTGACGACTCGTCCGTGCTCAATGAGGCTTTGGATTATCGGCTTTGCGGCGGTGGAACTGATGGCGAATCCTATGCCTTGGGCGCGGCGTATTATGGCGGTGTTGATGCCCACGACTTCGCCCCGAAGGTTTATGAGGGGACCGCCGCTGTTGCCGTCGTTGATGGCGGCATCCGTCTGTATGAGATCGTACAGGTCGCCGCGCTCTGTGCTGAGGGTGCGGCCGCGCGCGCTGACGATGCCCAATGTGACCGTGGGACCGCCCTTCAGCGCCAATGCGTTGCCGAGAGCAACCACCCAGTCGCCGACATGTATGGCATCTGAATCGCCCATTGTGATGGTGGCGAGATTCTCGTCGTCAATCTTGACAACCGCAAGGTCGGTGATGATGTCGTGTCCCACTATCTTGGCGTCGTAAGTCTTGCCGTTGGCGAGCGTTACCTGTATGTCGTTCGCGCCCTGGATTACGTGGAAGTTGGTCACTATGTAGCCGTCGGGCCGGATGACTACGCCGGTGCCTGCGCCCTCGTCGGTGAAGTCGAAGAACATGCCACGGCTTATGGATTCCACGGATATTGAAGCGACCGCCGGCTCAATCTCGTGTACGAGGTTTGAAATTGACGGCAAGGACGCCAGGGATCCGACAGGCTGGGAAGGAGACGTATGCAGGGCTGCCGAAGTCTGCGACTGGGCGATGTATGGAGTGTCGGGTATGCCTGCTGGAATTTGGGGCGCGGGGTTTTCAGCCGGCTCGCCAGAGAAGGTGGACAACTGACGCGCAGATTCGGGGGCGTTATCCTGCGCGCATGCCAAAGCGAAGACGGCAAGCGTCAACGTTAAGGTTGTGATGAGTGCGGTGCGTAACATCTTCATGTATCCATAATAGCCAAGCCGTAATTGGCGGTCAAACGGAGGCGAGTCTTCAGTTCACAGTTGTCAGCAGAACGGGGGCTAACAGGATGTACAGGATAGATAGGATATTTCTGAGTCCGTCAGTCTGTCAGTGGGGTGGTTCGACATGCTTGCCACGAACTGGCGGGGGTTAACATGGATGTGCAGGATGGAGGGGATTTTTGCCCTCACCCCAGCCCTCTCCCAGGGGGAGAGGGGGTTTATGCCGCCCTCACCCTAACCCTCTCCCAAGGGGAGAGGGGACTCTCGATTC
Source organism: Dehalococcoidia bacterium (assembly GCA_965221045.1). Classification (GTDB taxonomy): domain Bacteria; phylum Chloroflexota; class Dehalococcoidia; order Lucifugimonadales; family JADFKI01; genus Bin90. The sequence goes on along the minus strand of OZ244863.1, from coordinate 1,351,729 downwards.
GAGTGCCGATAAAATGGATTGCATCACGGCCTCTATGTCACCGAACACATCGTTGTTCCAGAATCTAAGCACGCGGTAGCCAGACGTCTCCAGATACTTCGTGCGCTCACCGTCGTAATTTACCTGCTTCTGATGTTGGGAGCCGTCCAATTCTATGACCAGCTTTGCGGCGACGCACTCGAAGTCAACAATGTAAGGTCCGATGGGGCTTTGCCTTCGGAATTTGAAGCCTACAAGCTGTCTGTTCCGAAGATGCTTCCACAATAGCCTTTCGACATATGTGGAGTCTCTTCTGAGTCGTCTTGCCTTGAAATTGGCGCTCATAGTTAGCCACAACCGTTAAGGGAGCGTCTTGGACCTTTTCCCCCTCACCCTAACCCTCTCCCTCAGGGAGAGGGGACTTTGTTCTCAGGGAGAGGGACTTTGTTGCTAGGATTTAGGGGCTGAGGCTGCGTTCGCGTTCGCGGTTTTTGCGGAGGTCTTCTCTTTCGAGGCGCCTTTCCTCAACTGTATCCGGGGAGTGGTACTGCTGGAGCTTCCAGTCTTTGTCTGCCCTGGCTTTCTGTGCCGCTTTCAGCTCCGCCGATTCCGCTGCGCGCTCCATCATCTCCGCCTCCCTTGCCCACTGCTCGCGCTGCTCGTCGGTGGGAGGGGTGTGGGCCTGTACGACTTCCGGGTGGTCTTCGGGGAGGTCCTTGCAGACGCATAGGCAGTTGGGGTGGCAGGGCGCGTAGTACATCATGAACTCAGGGTCGGGCTGAGCGGGGTTGTCGAAGCAGAGATGCAATAGCACCTTTGCCGCCTCGATCCTGTCACGGATTCTTGCGTCAGGCTCGTTGCCCTCGACGACGTCTATGAGGAACTTGACCATAGAAGTGCCGTCGCCGGTATCGACGCGGATGTGGCGGACGAGCTTCTTGTTCAGCTTGAGTTGCTCGGGGTTGATGTGGGATTGCTGTGAGTCAGAGGTGTTACCCTCACCCCAGCCCTCTCCCAGGGGGAGAGGGGGATTATGGGCTTCCTGAGACTTCGGCGCGTCCTTCCTGCCCTGCTTGTGGATGCTGCCGAGCGTGGCGCGTGCGTCCTCGAAGCCGAGCTTCAGCAGGAGCTTTGCGGCTTCGAGCTGGTGCCAGGGTGTGCTGCCGGGCGCGTCGCCCTCCATGATGGAGACGACGCTGCGGACGATGCGCCTACCGCCCTGAGTTTCCTCAAGGACGATGCGCTGTACGGATTCCCGCAGCCTCTGGTGGGCTTCCTGTTCTGGTGTAGTCTGGTGCAGTTGAGTGACCATAGTGAGGTCATGATAGCACGGATGTTTGGGTTGTCAAGAGGGGATGTCGGTCAGTTAGTCAGTCGGTCGGTTGGGTTCGACAGGTTCAGGGCGAGTGGAGAACAGACATGGATGGACAGGAAGGCGAGGATAGGAGCGTGTAATCGCGGAGTTTAGGGTTTTCATGGCAGATTGGGAACATCGGTGAGCAGGGTAAGCGGCAACTTGTTGGAAACTGCGATATAGTTCTAGCCCATGAAACTACTTGCCGCCGCCATCGCGTTCGTGGGTGGGACACTTCTTGCCCCGGAGCTTGGCGGCAAAGCGCCGTTAATCGCGCTGTTCCTGTTCGCCCTCGCGGCACTGCTCGGCGCATTGTTGTTCGCAAGCATGCGGCGGTCGCCCTGGCCCGCGCTGATCGCGCTCGCCTTCATACTCGGAGTCTTGCGCGTGGTGCTGATCGGCGACGCGGGAATGCCAATGTACGGGCCAATGTACGCAAGTCCGCGTTCGCAACAGGTTGATGGCGTTGTGCTGAGCGATGTGGAGGCTCTGGGCGACTTTGCGCGCTTCCGGCTGGGCTTAGAGCGCATACGCGCGGGCGGCGGCGAGTGGATGTCGGCTGATGGGGTGTTGCTTGTATCGGCGCGCGCCACATCTGAGATAGCGCAGCAGCGGCAAGCGCCGTACTTCCGCTATGGCGATAAGCTACGAGTTGAAGGGCGCATTAGCGAACCGCCAGAACTGGACGGATTCGACTACGCGGCATATCTGGCGCGACAGGGCATCGTTGAGGTTCTGGATGCGCGCAGAGTTACGCTGATCCGCGAGGGTGAGGGCAGCGTGTTCTATCGCTCGCTGTTCGGGTTCAGGCGGCGGCTTGCTGCGTCCATTGCTGCCGTTGTGCCGGAGCCGCAGGCTGCTCTCGGGCAGGCTACACTGCTTGGACTGCGGCGGAACATCCCGCAAGATCTGAATGAGGCGTTTCGGCGCACGGGAACAGCGCATCTGCTGGCAATATCTGGGCTGCATGTGGGCATACTGCTCGGCATCAGCCTCGCGGCAAGCGCCGCGCTTCTGGGAAGGAAGCATCACCTCCACCTGATTGCGCCGCTGCTAGGCATCTGGCTGTATGGCTTGCTGTCCGGAATGTCTCCATCGGCAACGCGGGCTTGCATCATGGGCAGCGTCTATCTTGCTTCGCTGGCATTCGGCAGGCAGCGCGGGTCGCTTGCGCCAATTGGTGTCGCTGCCGCGCTGATGGTTGCCGTGTCACCATCCATCTTGTACAGCATATCGTTTCAGCTAAGTTTCGCGGCGATAGCAGGCATAGCGGCGTTTTCGGATGCGTTCGGGGACCGGCTGAGGTTGCCTATTGAGCGCCGAATTGGGTGGCGTTCCACGCTGTACACGCCGTTCATTGCTGCTGCGAATATGCTTACCGTGTCTCTTGCCGCAACCATTACCACGCTGCCGTTGATTGCGTTTCATTTCGAGCGGGTGTCCACACTGGGCATACCGGCGTCCGTGCTGACGCTGCCAGTGCTGCCGTTTCTCATAGTCGGAAGCGCGGGCGCGGCTCTGAGCGGATTGGTAAGCACTACGCTTGCGACGCCGCTTGGCTGGCTGACTTGGGGCGCGGGCGCATATCTTTCGGGCGTGGTTACCCTACTGGCAGGGCTGCCGGGGGCTTCGGTGGAGATTGGGGTCGTTGGGCTGCCGGTCGTCATTGCCTTCTATGGCCTACTGATTCTGGCTTACGGCGCGAAAGTGATGTTCCCAGGGACGGTGCGCGGGTTCTTGCGGCGTATGGCCGCCAGGCGTAGTCCGACAATCTCACCACGAGCGATTGGGGGTTTTCGGCGAACTGCGAAAATGTCCCGCTCCGGGCGCATCGCTATATGGCTGCTTGTACCCGCCGCGTTTGCAGCGTCGCTGACGTGGTCGCAGGCGATTACGAACGACGACCGTCTGCATGTGATGTTTTTGGATGTCGGTCAAGGCGATGCGATATTCATCGAAACTCCGGGTGGCAGGCAGGTGGTCGTTGACGGCGGCTCCGATCCTTTGCTGATGACGCGGCTACTGGGCGAGCGCATGCGGTTCAACGACAGGCACATCGACATCGTGGCCGCAACACACCCGAACAGCGACCACATAGGCGGGTTGGCGCAGGTGCTGGAGAGATATGATGTTGGCGCGGTGCTGGAGCGGCGTATCGAGTATGAAAGCGCGGCGTATCAGGCATGGTCGCGCGCGGTGAATGCTGAGATGGCGCAAGGTACGCGGGTGATAGATGCGAGCGCGGGACAGGTGATCGCTCTGGATGCCGATGTGCGGATTGAGGTGCTGGGACCGCCGCCCATGCTGCTTGGCGGCACAGAGTCGGACGCGGACAACGCATCTTTGGTGCTGCGGCTGGTGTATGGGGAAGTCAGCATAATTCTGACGGGAGACATCTTCTCCGAAGCGGAACGGGCGCTATTGGCGAGCGGCGCGGCACTGGACAGCGATGTGCTGAAGGTGCCACATCATGGGAGCGATAGCAGTTCGACGCGGGACTTTCTGAGCGCGGTGAGTCCTGCCGCCGCGGTGATTTCAGTGGGTGAAGGCAATCCATACGGTCATCCGCACGCGAATGTGGTGAAGAGGCTGCGGGAGTATGTGGCTGATGGCATGCTGTTTCAGACGGTGGAGCGCGGGACGGTTGAGTTCATCAGTGACGGAGAGACGCTGTGGGTGCGGACGGAGCGGTGAGGACAATTCACAATAACTAGCTTCCCAGAAGGCGCTCTACGACTAGGGCAACGGTAGCCGCAGTTGCCATGCCACCTAGCATCATACCCACCATCCACTTCACAAGGCGAGTCTCCATCTCAGCTAAATCGGCTTTGGTTGCAAATATGTCACGCGCTTCTTCGTAGGTGATGAAGCGCTGCTCAGATGTGGTCATACGTGTAACCTCTGGTCTGCGGCAATAAGAAGCCACCTGAGTCCGACAACCGCATATTTAGTTCGGCCAATGTAAACAGTCAGTTAGTATTATTATGTTAATCTTATTCCCATATTGTTGCAAGCGTTTTCCAGACGAGGTTGAATGATCGCATGGAAGTTTAACCGTCCATATCGCAACTGCTGGGTGATATAATCGCCACATTCGGATATAAGTGACATCAATCTCTGGAAGCTGAGTTCAATCGGAGGTGCGATATGGCATGGAGCGGCGACCCTGACGGCATTTACAGCGCGCTTGGCGTGAAGCGCATTATCGCGGCGTCTGGCAGCACGACGGCATACGGCGGCAGCAAGACAAGGCGTGAGATTCTGGAGGCGATGAACAAGGCGTCCGGGATGATGGTGAGTCTGGACGAGCTGAACCGCGCAGCGAGCAGCATAATCGCGAATGCGACGGGCGCGGAGGCGGGCTTCGTATCGAGCGGCGCGGCGGGCGGACTCGTACTGCAAGCGGCCGCGGTCATCGCTGGCTCGGACCCGGCAAAGATGGACAGGCTGCCGGACAGCAGCGGCATGAAGAACGAGATTATCATCCACAAGAGCCACCGCTTCCCTTACGACCAGTGCTACACCTCTGTCGGCGCGAAGTTCGTGGAGATTGGCGACGGCAGGCGCTGCCAGCCGTGGCAGCTTGAAGCGGCGTTCACCGAGAACACGGCAGCGGTCGCGTACCTGTTCTCGCCGTTTATCACACGGCGTTCCATTCCGTTCCCGGAGGTTTGCGAGATAGCGCACAGCCACGGCGTGCCGGTCATCGTTGACGCGGCGTCGATGCTGCCGCCACGCTCCAATCTGCGCCGATTCACCGCGGAGGGCGCGGACATGGTGATATACAGCGGAGGCAAGGCGGTTCGGGGACCACAGGGCACGGGCATCTTGTGCGGTCGCGCCGACCTGATAGACGCTGCATTCGCCAATGCCGCGCCGCACCAGTTCATCGGGCGCGGCATGAAGGTCGCCAAAGAAGAGATTATCGGGCTGATGCGCGCCATCCAGATATTTGTGGACGAGGACGAGGATGCGGAGATGGCGATGTACCGCCGCAAGGCGCAGCAGGTTGTTGACGCGCTCGCGGAGGTTGACGGGCTGCGCGTTTCGCTGGAGCACGACGAGCATAACTATCTCATCCCGCATGCGGTGATGCGCTTCACGAGGGACTGGCGCGGGCCGGGGCGCAACGAAGTGTATCAGGAGATGATCGCAGGCGACCCGCCGATATACCTGCATGACATATTCGATCCGGACGAACTGGCCGTTGATCCACTCAACCTGGACGACGAAGAGCTGGAGATTGTCATACGACGGCTGAGCGAGGTGCTGCTGGGGTAGTGGGGACTCAGCCAATTTCCAATGCACAAAGAATAGGACAAGTAAGAGCATTGGAAATTGCCGGCCATCTTTGCTATGGAAGAGGAAAAATCGATGACCAGCAGGGAAGTGTTAGAAGACGATGTGGGCATATCTGCTCGTATCCAAAACTTTCAGGATGACCTCGGAACTCTACCAGACAACATCGTTGTGCAGAAGCACATCACCTCTGGAGATAGCTACATCTTGGATAAAGACCAGTATTTCGCCCTAAAACTTGAAGTGTCTGAGTATTTCAGATTGCACCCAAGCCAAGTCATTCTGGTGGGATCTGGCAAGCTCGGCTTTAGTATCGCGCCTTGCAAAAAATACAGATCTTTCAGCGACGAATCTGATTTGGATGTAGCGATTGTCTCGGCAGATCTCTTTCAAGCACTATGGACAGAAGTCTTTAAGTACTCGGAGGATGGGGGATTCTGGGAAAAGAGTAGAGGTTTCAAGAATTATTTGTTCAGAGGATGGCTACGTCCAGATCTTCTACCTCCTTCACTTGAATCTTATCGAGAATGGTTCGAATTCTTTCGCAATTTGACAGCCAGCCATAGATTTGGCCCATATAACATCAGTGCTGGACTTTACCAGTCTTGGCATCATCTTGAGATATACCAACAGAGAGCGGTCACTCAGTGCAGAAGTATCTAGGGGTTTTTACCAATGAAGACAACAGCTACCAATCGAAAGATCCACCAATTGATCACATCCGTCAGGGATGGTTCACTGCTTATCACTCCAGCATTTCAAAGACGACTCGTTTGGAAGAATAAGGACAAGTGCAATTTCATAAAAACCGTCTTGGATGCGTACCCATTTCCAGAAATATATGTAGCGACTGGAGATGTAGATCTTGCCACGGGAGATGGGACAGAGGTATTGGTAGATGGCCAGCAACGAGTGAGTACTCTGATCCAGTATTTCAGTGGTTCCGATGAATTAAAATTGGGAAATGATATTCCACCGTATTTAAGCCTCCCCGATAAAGTAAAGAACAGTTTTCTGCAATACGATGTCGTTGTACGCGACTTAGGGGCCTTGTCGGATGGTCAAATCAGGGACGTGTTCCAACGAATAAATTCTACGGGATATTCGTTGAATGCGATGGAGATCAATAATTCCCGATTCGACGGAGAGTTTAAGGCAACTGCGGAAAAAATTGCTGGGGACAGGTTCTTCAGTGATCATCGGATTTTTAGCGTCAATCAAATAAGAAGGATGGACGACACTAGGTTTATTCTGGCATACCTAACAACTGTCAAATCAACGTACTTTAATCTGGACAGGGAGCTTGAACGTTTTCTGGAGATGTACGACGAGGAATTTCAAGATGCTGAAAAAATACAGAATGATACGCGGGATGCCTTCTCATTCATTGAAGACTGCGATTTCGATACGAAATCGCGCGTTTGGAGATTGGCCGATACCTTTACGCTGATGGTTGAGACATACTGGGTATTGAAGAGAGACGGTTTAGAGATAGATCGAAAGGATGTTGGACAGAAGCTCAGGAAATTCTACACTCTTGTCGACCAGTCAGGCTCCTCTGCGGATGCTCCTAAGGATATTGCTGCATATCACACTGCGGCACTCCAAGGAAGTAATAGTCGCACTAACAGGATTACAAGAGGCAAAATCATCGCCAAAATTCTCAGGAACTAGCGTTCTTCAGCATATTAGGAGGAAATACTGCCACTGGAACCATTCGCCGTTGACATAACCATTATTTGATGTTTTAATCCAGCCACCTTAACAACATACTCCACAATCAGCCTTTCGTTGGATTCTTCGTACACTTGAGAGGTGAGCATGTTTTGCAGATTGTTTAATGTCAAAGCGTCGTTGTTCGTATTTGTAATCGCCGCGTTCGCAATGGCGGCACTAGCATGCGGCAGCCAACCGGCCGCACCCGCGCCAGCCCCGGCTCCTGCTCCTGCCCAGCCCGCGATCGACCCCGCAGAGCTCAGCAAGCTTGTGCAGGACGCGGTTAAGCAGTCCGTGCCGGAGCAGCAAAGCGGCCCCGCGCCCGTGTCCGCGCAGGAGATCCAGAGCATGGTGGAGGCGGCGGTGTCTGCCGGCGCTCCGGAGGGCGCGAGCGCCGAAGAGATCAGCGCGATGGTGCAGCAAGCAGTAGCGGCAGCGGCGCAGCCGGCAGCCCAACCCGGCGCGTCGAAAGCGGACATTGAGGATATTGTCGCCAAAGCAGTAGCTGACGCAGCTACATCCGGCACATCTACACTGTCTGCAAATGAAGTGCAGATGATTGTGTCTGAAGCCATAAAGGGCATACCAACTGCGTCGCCAGTACAAGTGGTGATAACTCCGACGCCCGCGCCGCAGGCTGGGACTCTCAGAGTAGTAGTTACTAACGCTGGGACGCCTCTCTTCCTGAATAACCGCGCCAAGTGGCCACTGAATAACTATCACAACGCTTGGCTAATTACAGAGAACCTAGCAATGAAGAAGGGTCCTGACGACCTGCCAATGCTCGCAGAGAGTTGGGAGATGGCGTCTGACAAGAGCATGGTCACTTTCAAGTTGCGTGAGGGTGTGAATTTCCGTTCAGCAGATCGGGATTGGGGGGAGATGACTGCCGATGATGTGGCGTGGTCATATAACGATGCGGGCGCGGACAATGTTGAGAGCGTCCACGACGCCGCAGATACCATAGGCCTCACCTGGGAGCCTTGGGTTGCCGTGAGCAAGTATGTTGTGGAAGCCCCCTTTGACCAGTTTGCAGGAAACTGGCTTACGGCTACAATCAGCAACTGGAACGAACCAGTGAGCATCTATTCCAAGGCTGTGTTCGACGAACTTGGCCAAGAAGCACTGACCACTCCGGTAGGAACCGGCCCAATGAAGGCACTGGAGTGGCGGTCGAACGAGCTGGTCGTTGCCGAGGCGGTGCCTGACCACTGGAGGATAACTCCAAACTACAAGCGGCTGACCGTCATCGAAGCTGGCGAGCCGCTGGTACGTGTGGCGATTATGCGGACTGGTGAGGCTGAAATCGGCGAAGTCCCGCTGCGAGAAATACCTGACCTTGTGAATCGCGGTTTCGCGACAGACGACGGCGTCAAGATAGTAACGGGGCAGAGCGTCTGGTTTGCCGGCAATTACTGGGCGAAGACCGTTCCCGCAACTGGAGAATCCGTGGTACGCGAAGGCTTCACGCCAGATGCGGCCCACCCTTGGATAGGCGACCCGGATGACGACGCACGCATGGAATCGGCGCGAAAGGTGCGAATGGCGTTGTCTATGGCGATAGACCGCAATGCCATCAACCAGACGATACTTGGCGGCCAGGGCGACATCGGTTACAGCGGCTGGTTCACGATCAATCATCCGGAGTTCAAAGACAAGTGGACTGTGGATTATGACCCCGAGGGGGCAAAGATGCTCCTGGCCGAAGCAGGGTACCCGGACGGATTTGAGTTCACCTTCTTCATTCCGCCGGACCTGTCCTCTGTTGACCCCGAAGTGGGCGAGGCAATTGTCTCTTTTTGGACAGATCTAGGCTTGAAGGTGAATATAGAGAAGACTGCATACAGCGCTCGCAGACCTACTATGGTCGCCCGACAGATTAACGATGTCTGGCTGATGCAGGCGCCCGAACCTCCCGTAGGCGGAGGAACCTGGGGTTTCTGCTTCCCGCAACCGGGTTGGAACGCGGGCTTTGAATCAGATTACTGCTATGAGACGTGGAAAAAAACCACACCTCAGGAACAAGGCTCAGACGAGAATCTGGCGAGCCGCGAGGAGTTTGCCGACTACATCCATGACTGGCACATCGTCACAAGTACCGTCTCAATACCGAAGCTTTACGTCTTCGATGCCACAAAGATAGAAAGCTGGGAACTTGAAAGGCACAGTCAAGCCATCATCAACGGTCTTGATACGGTTCGGCTGAGGCGATAAGGGTAGAGCCCCGCTCCGAGTTTGGCAGTTATAGCTCAGGAGCGGGGTTACACCTGTTCACACTCCCCAGCCGGAACAATGTGCGTATGGGCTGTTCATGCTTAGGTTCGCTATTCGCAGGCTTGTATATACTGTCGTTGCCATTATCGTAACTACGGTCGTGGTCTTTACTCTCTCGCGGCTTGCGGGAGATCCAAGGCTTCTGTATCTTACCGCGCATGTCACGCAGGAACAGTGGGATGCCTGGGGCAAGCGAATGGGGCTTGACAAGCCGCTGATTGTCCAGTACCTCGTCTGGCTCTCGCGGGCTGCAAGAGGTGACTTGGGGGAATCCCTACAGACAGGACATCCCACCGCCCGTATGGTCATGGAGCGAATCCCCGCTACCCTTCAACTCAGCTTGTCCGCATTCGCCTTTGTGCTGATAACGGGTGTGCCTCTGGGTGTGCTTTCCGCCGTGAAGCGCAGCACGGTGTGGGACTATATCGGGAGGACATTTGCCGTTTTTGGACAGGCGCTGCCTCCCTTCTGGCTTGGCATTATGCTGATCCTACTGTTTTCTGTCCACTTGGGCTGGCTGCCGACGAGCCAGCGCGGAGGCATCGACCATTACATCATGCCGTCCGTCACCCTTGGGTGGATAGCGGCCGCTGGTATGCTGAGGCTAGTTCGCTCTGCGATGCTGGAAACTCTCGACTCCGAGTTCATAAAGTTCGCACGCGCTAAAGGGGTGAGCAATACCCGTATAATTTGGAAGCACGGCCTCCGAAACGCCGTAATCCCACCGCTTACCTACGCCGGATTGCTCTTGGCTGGCTTCCTGGCCGGCACGGTGGTAACCGAAACAGTGTTCGCCTGGCCCGGTCTGGGCAAACTGGCAGTAACAGCCGTTTTCCATAACGATTTCCCCGTAATGACTTCGGTAGTGCTTCTCTTTACGATGCTCTACCTAGGAGTAACCCTCGTTGTCGATGTTACTTACGCATTTCTGGATCCCAGAATCAGGTATGGTTAGGCTGCGATGATTGAACAAAATGCGCTTCTCATATTGCGGCTGGAATCACAGTCCTGGACTGGAACCCTCATTCAGGGTCTGCGTCGGTGGCCTGTGGTGCCTGTCTTTATCCTTGGACTGGTTGTGCTGTGTGGAGTATTTGCGACTTGGGTTTCTCCGCATAATCCCATCGAGACGTCTTTGTGGGACCGTAATGACGAACCTTTTTGGTTTGCCGAAAGCAGCGGCAAGTTCATCCTGGGAGCAGACCCTTTAGGTCGAGACGTGCTGAGTCGCGTTATTCACGGGGCGCAGATCTCCCTGATAATAGCTGTCGTCGCCCTTTCAACGGGCACTATCATCGGAACGTCCCTAGGCTTAATCTCCGGCTTCTACGGTGGGCATACTGACGAGATAATAATGCGGTCGGTGGATATTAACGGTGCAATACCATTCATCTTGCTGGCGCTTATCGTCGTAATAGTTTTTGGTCAGAGCTTCGCAGTGTTGCTAGTGATACTGGCCTGGGGCACTTGGAGCGCTTTCGCACGGCAAGTACGGGGTGAAGCGCTGCAAATAAAGGGAATGGACTATGTGTCCCTTGCCAGGGTAACGGGCGCTTCTGACTTACGTATCATGTATAAGCACATCTTGCCCGGCGTTGTTAACACAATAATCGTAGTAGCCACGCTCAGAGTGGGCGCGCTCATTATGGCCGAAGCCATCCTGAGTTTTCTTGGGGCCGGTATCCCGCCTCCTACTCCTGCATGGGGTGCCATGATATCCGAAGGCAAAGACTACCTCGCATCCGCCTGGTGGGTTGCCTTTTTCCCGGGCATGGCTATATTTCTAACAGTTCTGGCGCTTAACTTTCTTGGCGATTGGCTTCGGGACCACTACGACCCCAGACTCAGACAGATTAACTAATGCATCCTACATGTTTCCTACGTAGAAAAAAATATGTAGGGCATTTAGTGCAAGCCCTATCCCAATCCTATTCTTCCCCAGTTCCCACGCCTGCACAGAAACCCCCAACAAGGCGACAATTCATGCATCCCTGCACGCCTTTTGCCCTCATTTGGACTTGACCAATTTCCATGAAAAGCGCACAATTACAAGCGTATAATGCATAGGTGTGCCTGATGGCCTGATACACTAGGTGTTCAGGCTGTTTACAGCATCATGAAGATGTGAATGATATAAGGCAGAACAGTACGCACAGGCGTTAGGAGAGGAGCGAGATAATGGGTTCCAATGGCAGCAACGGGCATAGCAAATCTTTGGTGTTTGTACAGCTCACAGGAGGCAACGACGCGCTTAATACGGTCGTTCCCATCAATGATGAGCACTATTACTATTTCCGTCCTGCGGTGCAGTTTCAGCCCGAAGAGCTGCTGGAGCTGGACGGCAACATCGGGTTGAACCCGAATATGACTGCAATCAAGAGGCTGTGGGACGAGGGCAAGGTCGCCGTCATCAACGGCATCGGCTACCCGAATCCGAACCGCTCTCACTTCCGCTCGATGGACATCTGGCACACCGCCGAGCCGACGAAGGTCGCCACAGAAGGCTGGCTGGGTCAGCTCACGCGCGACCTCGATCCGCAGGGCGAGAATGTGCTGACAGCCGTCAACTTCGGTCGCGGCCTGCCTCGCGTTCTTTCGGCGCAGGGCGTTCCGGTGGCGTCGGTCGGCGATCTCGCAACATACGGGCTGTATCCCGACATCCGCGACGAGGCTATCCGTAATCAGACGCTTGATATGTTCTCGCAGATGTACGGCGGCTCGGGCAAGGATGCTGTCAAAGAGTTCATCCAGCAGACGGGGCGTGGCGTGATGCAGGGTGCCGATACTCTGGGCACCGCTCCGCGCAACTACTCGTCGAGCATCGAGTACGCGGGCACTTCGATAGCGCAGAGCTTGCGGGATGCCGCGCAGGTGATGTTCGGGGACATAGGCACGCGCATCTTCTACACGGGTCAGGGCAGCTACGATACGCATGCGGGCGAAGTGCCGGTGCATGCCAAGCTCATCGGCGAGCTGTCCAACGCGGTCGGCGACTTCTGGGACGACGTGGAAGAGCATGGCTATGAGAACGATACGGCAATCGTCATCTTCTCCGAGTTCGGGCGGCGCATCAAGGACAATGGCTCCGGCACCGACCACGGCTCAGGAGGCGTGGCGTTCGTCATAGGCGGCGGCGTCAAGGGCGGCCTGTACGGCGACTTCCCATCGTTGGCGCCCGAAGACCAGCTCGAAGGCGATATGCACTTCAACAACGACTTCCGCAGCGCGTACACCACGCTGCTGGAGGACTGGATGGGCGTGGACGCCAAGCCGATCGTGAACGGCACATTCGAGAAGCTGGAGTTCATCAAGAAGTAGGGCTGTTCGATAGTTTCCCGGTCAAGCATTGGATATTTGACCGAGAATTATACATCACACATGTAGTATTGCGAGAATCGTAATTGGGAACATTCCAATACTCCATAGCGCTGGGCAACCCATCTGGGACGGAGTTTGAGCTTATGAACGCCCTTGTCGATACGGGGGCGACATATACAAGTGTGCCGTCATCGTTACTAGAACGACTTGATGTAAAGCCTATGCGTCAGACGAGTTTGATTATGTCAGACGGACGACGTGTTGAGCGCAGTCTTGGGCAGACCTGGATACGCGCTGCCGGTCGAGAAGTTGTGACACTCGTTGTTTTTGGAGATGAAAAAGTCAAGCCGCTGCTCGGCGCGTACGCCCTTGAAGGCTTGGGACTTGGAGTTGATCCTGTCAATAGCCGACTTGTTGAAGTCGAAGCGATGACATAAGAGTTTAAGTTAACATACCCGCTTGGAGGCGAATATGACCACTGCAACGAAATCGGATGTTGGACTTATCAAGCACTTGCTGAGGCGCGCTTCTTTCGGCGCGACGCCGGTCGAGCTTGATCATTACGAGGAGCTAGGCTATGAGGCTGCCGTAGAGGAGCTGCTGCATCCCGGCGACGCGCAGAACATGCCCGACGACATTATCAAGCGCTATCATACCGACATGCACGAGCTGCGCTTCGGCAACGCCGCCTCCGCCTACTGGCTCTACCGCATGGTGACCACAAAGGCGCCGATGGAGGAGAAGGTTGCGCTCTTCTGGCACGGCGTCTTCGCTACCGGATACGCCAAGACGAACCAAGCGCGCTCGCTGCTGAACCAGATCGACATGTTCCGCAGGCTGGGACTCGGCAAGCTCGACGATCTGATGATCGACCTCGCCAAGGACCCGTCGATGATTATCTGGCTGGACAACCAGGAGAATCACGACGGCGCCATCAACGAGAACTGGGGCCGCGAGCTGCTGGAACTGTTCAGCATGGGCATCGGCAACTACACCGAGGACGACGTCAAGGAAGCCTCCCGCGCCTTCACAGGCTGGACGCTGGGCAACGCCGAGTACATGGCGGTGCGCGCATCGAAGGACTCCATCTGGCCTTATGGCAGAATCGCGTGGCACTTCAACTTCCGCGACGGCGACCACGATGACGGCGAGAAGCAGTTCCTCGGCGAGACGGGCAACTTCAATGGCGACGACATCGTGCGCATTGTATGCAAACAGCCGGCTACGGCTCGCTACATCGCCCGACATCTGTACGACTTCTTCGTAGCTGACGAAGAGCCGGTGCCGCAGTGGCCGTACACCGCGCCGCGCGACCCTGACGCCATCGACGAACTGTCACAGGCATACTTCGACGGTGGCCACGAGATTGGCCACATGCTGCGCGTTCTCTTCAACTCCGATTTCTTCAAAGAGGCGCAGTACGCGCGGGTCAAGTGTCCGGCAGAACTGGTCGCGGGCACGATGCGACTCAGCGGCAGCGTAACACGCCCGGACATGGGCATCCTCCCGACTTCGGACCTTTCCGGTTTCATGGGGCAGACGCTGCTCAACCCGCCGTCGGTTGAGGGCTGGCACGAGGGCACGGAGTGGATCAACAGCGGCGCGCTGGTAGAGCGCGTCAACTTCGCCGCCAAGGAGATCAGCGACATCAACGCTCCGGGCGTGCGGGTGATACTCGACAGGCTGGCAGATGACAACGGCGGCGAGTACACGGCGACCGAGATTGTGGACGCCTGTCTCGACATCATGGGCACCGCCGAGATGGACATTGAGTTGCGCGCGGCGCTCATCGCGCATGTGGGCATCAAGGGCGAGGTTTCGCTCGCGGGCCACGAGCAGGGTGACGAATCCGAACAGCGCGTCGGTGAACTCCTTGGTCTCATCGCATCGACCACCGAGTACCAGCTAGTATAAAAGAACTTACATCGATATACAGGATGGACAGGATGGTTATCACCCCCATCCTAACCTTCCCCCATCAAGGAGGAAGGGATCGATAGCTGTTCTGTCCATCGATGTTAATTCCGTTGACGAGGACATAACGCATGACCACTTCTGCCGCAAAGACGCTGAAGCTCGAATATGTGAAGACGATAGGAATCGTGAACAACGCTCCGCTGGGGCGCGGCTTCGCCAATCCGGTTGACCTCGCGGTACACGCGGACGGGCGCATCTTCGTGCTGAACCGCGGCGCGCCTGTGTTAACGCGTGTCGGAGTGGTCACCATGGACGATGACTACCTCTACGAGTTCTCTTCGCACGGCGACGCTGAGGGTCAGATGCGGCTCGCGGCTGGCATCGCGCTCAGCAACGACGGCAGCAGTGTCTATGTCTCGGACGAGTACAACCATCGCATCAGCACTTTCGACGCGGACAGCGGCGACTTCGTGAGGGCTTGGGGCACTCTGGGCAGTGAGCCGGGGGAGCTCAACGGTCCATCCGGCATCGCAGTTGACGCCGAGGACAATCTGTACATCACCGATCAGAACAACCATCGCGTGCAGAAGCTCACGCCGGACGGTCGGCATCTCCTCAGCTTCGGCAGCGAGGGCAGCGGCGACGGTGAGATGAATATGCCGTGGGGCATCTGCGTCGCGCCGGACGGCAGCGTATTCGTAGCGGACTGGCGCAACGACCGCATCCAGCAGTTCAGCGCGGACGGCGAGTTCATCGCAAAGTTCGGCGAGTCGGGGGACGGCGACGGGCAGTTCACCCGTCCCGCAGGAGTTGCTGTTGACTCGGACGGCAATATCTATGTTACGGACTGGGGAAACGAGCGCGTACAGGTGCTAGCCGGGGACGGCAGCCACCTGATGACGCTTCTAGGCGAGGCGACGCTTTCCAAGTGGGCGTATGACTTCCTCGCCGCCAACCCGGACGAGGTTGAGACGCGCAAGATTTCCAACCTAACGCCGGAGCTGCCGCCGCACCTGAACACGCGGCACCTGATCTCTTCGCAAATCGAGCCGTACTTCTGGGGACCTGCGTCCGTGAACTTCGACAACGATGGGCGCATGTTCGTTACGGAGTCGTCGCGGCACCGCATACAGATCTATCAGCTGGGGTAGAGTGTAGGTGTCAGGTTCAGCAAATAACCAGTAACAAAAGGAAAGAGGCGGGACCAAAATCCCGCCTCTTTCATTGTCTGATCCCTACTCCTCTTCACTTCCGCTCACACGATACAGCTCCTTGCTGAGGTCTGTCGCCGTGTTGGGGTCGCGGCGGTCGAGCATTCGGAAGGTGGCGCGCGCCATCAGCTGCAGTGTCTTGTCCAAGCGCACGAGCATGCGCTCCAGACGGAACATGAACCACATGAGCAGGACGCCAGCCAATCCTATGTTGATGAACTGAATCAAGTCGCTAACCAACTTTCAGTCTCCTTTCCCCTAACCTTCCCTTCCCCTCAGAGAGGGTAGGGGTTCCTAAGTCTGATTGAGAACGCAAATCATGCCTGCTGCAATAGCAGCGTCCGTTCCAATTGCTTTCCGGATTGCCCCACTTCGAGCGTGTAGCCTTCTATGAAGAAGTCGCCGTCCACACCCATTTCTTCGTAATGCACGGCGAGCCGATCTGACAACCTAACTTGCAGCATCATAAGCAGATTGGCATCCGAGCCGTTGGGCAGAGTCACACTGAGCGCGGTGCGCGGCGAAGACTTGCGAGCCAACCGCCGTGCGACTGTTGCCTGCGCCGACTGCACCTCGCGCGTCCAGCGAGCGTCTATGCTGCGAATGCGCTGGCCATAAATAAGCTGGCTGTTCGCGGCCTCTGCGGTCACCAGCACCGGCGCGTTGAAGGTCAGAGCGTTGACGGTGCGCATCCCCAACCGCGTCAGGTATCCCGCTGTGCTGCCAAACTGCACTCGTATCAGGGTGCCCTTGCCGTTGTATAGCCTCGTCGCGGGATATGTAACGGTGAGTTGCGCCGTGATGTCAGCGCCCGTGCCGTCGGGTTGCGTGTTTGCCGCATAGTCGGTACTCGCCTGCGGACTGAGCTGTCCACCAACGACATCGAAGTCCTTGCTCTCGGCGAGGAACTCGCGCGTCTCGCCCGCGTCGAAGTGCGGCGTCTCTCCAAGTGTCCAGGCCGTGCGATGTCCGTGGTTCGTGGCGTCGCGGACTCGCATGAAGACCTTGTTTTCGATGTTGCCCACACCGTCGCTCCACTCCAAGGCGGAGAAGTAGGCATCTGTGCCGTCATTGCGCGCCCTCAGCGTCGCTCTTGCCGCCGAGTGTGGCGCCGCTTCACGGTGAACGCGGCTCTCCATGCGCCAGAAGCCGTGTCCGTCCACATAGATGAAGCCGTCCTCTTCATCCTGCAAGCGCCGAATCTCGTCCGCAGCCTGCACTCCCCAGAGCGACGGACTCCATAACTGCGGCACAAGTTCTGTGCCCGCATCCAGCCTGCGAATGCCTGCGTCAACACCTGCATAGTCCAGGATGTCTTTGAGAATTTCGTTGGATGTCTGAGGAAATGAGGATGTCGCGTACATGTACAGCGTTACGCTCTCAAGACGGCGCATCTCGTCGTAAGCGCGTATGCGACATTGCCCCGCTTTGGGCCCCGCGCCGGGCTGCGGGTCGATGCTCTCAACATCGCCGTAGAATAGCGATGCCCAGCCGCCGAACTGCTGCCACAGGTGATTGGCTGCGCCATCGCAGTGCAAGCCGTGCCGCGTTGCGTTGCGGTTGAACCCTGAGCGTGCCGCTATCACTTGCTTCTCATCAACAGACACTCGAATAGAGTCGCCGTGCAGCAACACCTGTATGAATCGCCGCTCACCGGCGTTCCATTGCAGCGCCGACTCACCCACCAGTGCATCGCTTCCTTGCTCTACTCTGCGAACCTGCACCGCGTTGGGCATAACACGCACATACAGAAAGTTGTCGGCGTCCGCATATCGCAGGGTGAGCCCGCCATGCTGCGTCGCATTGCTTCCGCGCGTGAAATCGCAGCCGAACGACACATCCGTAAGGCCGAAGTCCATCGTTGCGATGCGCCGTCCGGAGCGGGCGCCATTCGTCTGCGCGCCGCCATCGGCAGCAATGCGAAAGTCATGGTTAGCATCAGTCCAGCGGTACGCTGCGCCGTATTCGGGCGCGTGGTCAGCGAGGCTTGTGCCAGCAATATCACCGAACTCGTCGCACGGGAACGCGGCGCGCAGCCATACCTTTCGTCCCGGCTTGAGCGCACCGAACAACGGCGATGCCGTGTTGGGCGGGCTGTACTTGTGGTCGAAGTTCGCCAGCCGAATGTGCAGCCGCGCCGGATCAATATACTCGCTTCTCAGATCTCGCATGTGCCGCAGCGACAGACCTAGCGCTGCGGGGGTAATATCGTCATCTGCGCCCGAGAACTCTCCATCGCCCTGCCAGTCCACCATTAGCTTCCACTTCGCATCGCTCATCCCTTACACCTCCGCGTCATCCACATCCCTTACATCCTGTTGATCGTGCCTTCGACTTGCAGCGTCGCCCGCCAGGACACGATCTCCCCACTGCGACTGAGCAGTTCGTAGGACCTCACCCAGCACTTTCCGGTGTAGCGCACCTTGCCCACCGTGAAACCTGACGGCGCGTACTCGAACCGTGTGGGGTCGGTGTGGTATCTCAGTGCGCCCAGAACGGAGTCCGCGCCCGTGACCGCCGTGTCATCGAACAGCCCACTCAGAGTGAATACTGTTGACTCCGCGCCGGGCTTGAAGCGCGCGCCGGTATCGCCAAGAGCCGTTACTTCGTTCAGTGTTCGCCCGCCCGGCAGCCCGCTCACTTCCGTGATGTACGCCGACAGGTCGCACATCACGCCACCCGTGTCCGCAATGCGAAAGCGCGACCTCTGCCCATCCGTGAACGCCATACCAACCTCCCCACGCATTCGATACGAATCAACAACCGCCAACAAGAAAAGGGACAGACCCAAATCAATCGGGTCTGTCCCTTGCTGAAACAATATAGATTGTATGTTCGTCTATGTCAAGAGATAAGTCCTATTTATCCCGTTTAACGATGTCAGTCCCGGTTACGCCCCCTTCACGTTCACAATCTGGCGGAAGGTGTGAATTACCTCCACAAGGTCCTTCGACTGCTCCATCACGAGGTCGATGTCCTTGTACGCGCCCGGCAGCTCGTCGAGGAACGCCTCGGAGCGGTTGACCTCGATGCCTGTCATCAGGCGGTCGAAGTCGTCCATCGTGAAGGAGTCGCGCGCCTTGCGGCGGCTCATGCGGCGACCCGCTCCGTGCGGCGCGGTGTTGAACGCCTGCGCGTTGCCCTTCCCGCGCACCACGTAGCTGCGCGTTCCCATTGAGCCGGGTATCAGCCCGAGCTGCCCCTCGCGCGCCTCGATCGCGCCCTTGCGCGACACCAGTATGTCCTCGCCGAAGTGCTTCTCGCGCTGCGTGAAGTTGTGGTGGCACTGTATGCGCTCGACAACCTCGAAGTCGCCGCAGCGATACTGCAGCAGCTTGATGACGCGCTCCATCATCTCCTCACGGTTCAGCAGCGCGAACTCCTGCGCCCACTCCAGGTCCGTGATGTAGTCGTCGAATTCAGGCGTGCCTTCCTGCAGGTAGGCGAGGTCGGCATCCGGCAGTTCGACGCCATCGCGCTCCATAAGCCCCTTCGCTACCCTGATGTGATGCGTTGCCAGGCGGTTGCCGACGCCGCGCGAGCCGGAGTGCAGGAACGCCCAGACACCATCCTCTTCGTCGAGCACAATCTCGATGAAGTGGTTGCCCGAGCCGAGCGAACCAAGCTGCTTGCGCCAGTTGCGCCCCGTCTTGTCGTAGAAATCCAGCCGCCCCAGTTCTTCCGCTCTGCCTTCCAACTGCTCGATGCGCGGCTTTGCGGTCTTCTTGACGCTGGCATTGTAGCGCCCCGCGCTTAGCGGTATCTGGTGCTCGACAGCCTTGCGGATGTCGGATAGGTCATCTGGTAGGTCGGATCGGCTCATGCTCGTCTTCGCCGCAATCATTCCGCAGCCGATGTCCACGCCCACAGCAGCCGGGATGATCGCTCTCAGCGTGGGGATGCACGAACCCACCGTCGCGCCCAACCCAAAGTGGCAATCGGGCATCACAGCCACATGCTTGAAGATGAACGGCATTTCGGACAGACTGTGTATCTGTTGCAGCGCCACTTCCTCGATCTGCTCATGTGGCACCCAGGAAAGCACGTTGGGGCTTAGTGAATGTGGTGGCATTGTGTCCTCTCCCAATTCCAAGTCTTACGGTCCTCGCAATCGCGGCTCATATTCGCGATAGCAATACTCCATCGTAGCATAAATTGCGATACGAGCTATGAACCCACACGTTGTTGCAGTCCTATTCGTCCCATCCAGCCTCCAGATCCCCCATGATATACTCACCGCATGACAACACTATCACCTATCGACCACGCCACCACTGTTAGTCTGCTGGAGCCGCCCAGCGGCGGATGCAGCGTCATCATCGACACCGACACATGGAACGAGGTTGACGACCAGTTCGCCATCATTCACGCGCTGATGTCGCCGGAGCTGCGCATAGAGACGATTCAGGCGGCGGGCTTCCACGCTGCCGTGCGAAATACCAATAGCTTCGAGCACGGCATGGAGCTGAGCTACGAGGAGATTCAGCGCGTGCTGGAACTCTCGCCGGTGAGCTACGACGGGCCAGTGCTGTACGGCTCGCGGCAGACGATGACCGCCACCGGCGGCGAACCGGTGCCCAGCGATGCCGCCGACAACATCGTCAGCCGGGCGATGCGGGACCGCGATGAAACGCTGTATGTGCTCGCCCTTGGCTCTCTGACGAATGTGGCATCCGCAGTTCTGATGGAGCCGCGCATCCGCGAGCGCATCTGCGTGGTTGCGCTGGGCGGCTGGCCGTACCACGTCGCGGGCTTCCACGACTTCAACTTCATCCAGGACATCAAGGCGGCGCAGGCGGTCTTCGACAGCGGAGTCGCGATGGTGCATGTAACCGGCTTTGGCGTGTCCGAACTGCTTCGCACGACGCGCTGGGAGATGATGCAGCAGGTCAAAGGGCGCGGCAGGATCGGCGACTACCTGTTCCAACTATACGAGGACTTTGTGCAGGACTTCGCGGGCCGCAGCAAGCCCATCTGGGACCTGGCGCCCGGAGCGTGGCTGCTGAACTCGGACTGGCTGAAGACCCACATAGAGGGAGCTCCGATGCTGAACGACCACCTGGGATACAGCCGGGCCGCGAACCGCCATCCTATGCGAATCGTTGACTGGCTGAACAGGGACGCAATCTTCAGCGACTTCTTCGAGAAGCTGCATCACCATACATGAAAACAGGGACATACAGGGATAAGATAATGGAGTAATATCCTGTCCGCCCCATGTTTGTCATTTAGCTGGTCGGTGAGGCTACCACGTCGATGCGCTCACCGGTCACCATGTAGATGACATTCTCCGCGATGTTCGTGGTGCGATCTGCGATGCGCTCGATGTTATGCGCCGCCCATAGCAGATAGGTAGCTCGTCGGATTACCGTCGGGTCGCCAAGCATGAATGTCAGCAGTTCACGATAGACTTGTTCGTACAGAGCGTCAATCTCGTCGTCGTCATTGCGCACGACCATTGAAGAGACGACATCGCGGTTGACGAAAGCGTCGAGGCTGCGGCGCAGCATATCGGACGCCATGGTTGCCATTCGGGGGATGTCTATCAGCGGCTTCAGAGGCGGTTCGTCGCCCATCATCAGGGAAATCTTGGCGATGCCTTCGGCGTAGTCGCCCATGCGCTCCAGTTCGCCGGCGAGATGCATCACGGTAACGATGGTACGCAGGTCCACTGCCATCGGCTGCTGAGTGGCTATGAGATCGATGCACTTCTCTTCGATCTCGTATTGCTTGTCGTCGATGATGTCGTCGTCGCGCACAACCTCTTCAGCCATCAGCAGGTCGCGGTTCTTCAGAGCCTCCAGTGAGTGCCCGATAGCCTTTTCCACCATGCTGCCCATCATCAGCAGTTCGTCCTGAACAATTCGCAGGTCGCGGTCAAATTCTGCTCTCGGCATGTCTGAGTCCTTGCGAGGAAAGGTCGTTCCCTCTGGGGCGGCTACCTTGCTGAAGCGTCCGCCTAGCTAAACCGTCCAGTAATATATGCCTCTGTTCGCTCGTCTGTGGGGTTGGTGAACATCTGCTGCGTGGGCGCAAACTCGACGAGGTACCCACACCTGTTCTCGTCAACCATCAGGAACGCCGTATCGTCCGAAACGCGCGCTGCCTGTTGCATGTTGTGGGTTACGATGATGATGGTGTAGTTGACCTTCAGTTCGCGGATAAGCTCCTCAATGGCAAGGGTTGCGATGGGGTCGAGCGAGGATGCGGGCTCATCCATAAGCACCACTTCCGGCTCTACTGCGATGGCACGGGCAATGCAGAGGCGCTGCTGCTGTCCGCCGGAAAGGTCCAGGGCGCTCGTGTTCAGGCGGTCTTTGACCTCGTCCCACAGCGCAGCTTGCCGCAGGGACTGTTCGATTGCTTCGTCGTAGTTCCCCTGGTAGCCGTTGATTTTCAGCCCGAACGCAACGTTATCGTAAATTGACTTGGGGAAGGGGTTCGGCCTCTGGAAGACCATGCCGATGCGCGAGCGTATCTCGGTCGGGTCAACATCCGCGCCGTACAGGTCGTAGCCTTCGAATAGTATCCGACCGCCGATTTCCGCACCCGGCACGAGATCGTTCATGCGGTTGAAGCAGCGCAACATCGTGCTTTTGCCGCAACCGGACGGACCGATGAGCGCGGTAACTTCACGGCGCTTGATGTCCATATTGATGTCGCGCAGCGCGCGGAAGTCGCCGTAGTTGACGCTCACATCTTCGGAATGCAGGACTATATTACCGTTGGTGTTATCGGTATTGCTGCCGTTCACGTTATGAACCATCCGATCTCACCTGATGACGGTCTCTCACGATTATTGCCACCGCGTTCATAGTGAGGAGCACAACTAGCAGCACGACGATGGCCGCCGCCGCTATGCCGCGGAACTCGTCCTGCGGTCGCGATGTCCAGTTGAATATCTGTATCGGCAGTACGGTGAACTGCTCCAGCGGATGCACCGGAACGAATGTCAGATAGACCAGCGCGCTTATGGCGATGACCGGCGCCGCTTCGCCGAGAGCGCGGGACATTGCCAGTATCGTGCCGGTGAGAATGCCCGGAAGCGCCTGGGGCAGCACGATACCCTTTACTACCTGCCACTTCTCCGCGCCGAGCGCGTAGCCCGCTTGCCTGTAGGTGTCAGGCACAGCGCGAATCGCTTCGCGCGACGCTAATATCACAATTGGCATCACAAGCAGAGCCATCGTCATCGCGCCCGCCAGCAGCACCCGCTCCCCTTGGAACATCCACTGTACGAAGAGCGTCAGTCCCAGCAATCCATAGACGATTGACGGCACTCCCGCGAGATTGGATAGATTGATTTCGATGAAGCCGGTCAGGCGGCTCTGCACCGCATACTCTTCAAGGTAAATGGCGGCGCCCACTCCGATAGGAATGGCGAACATACCCGTCAGTCCCATCAGCCACACGCTGCCCCATAGGGCAGACTTCAGGCCTGCCTCTTCGGGGTGGCGCGAGGGGTACGAATTCAGGAAGTTCCAGTTGAGCCAAGGCGCGGCCTCGGCGATTATCTGAGTCAGCAGCACCAACAACCCGACAATGCCCACCATTGTAGCGAGCAGGAACAGAACATAGATTGCATTACCCATGTTCTTGCGCATAGACAGGCGTGGCCTGAACAAGGCTGCCGGTTGCTGCATTAGTATTTCTCCCGCCATCGCTTGACGATGAAGTGGCCCATCAGATTCATCGCCAGTGTAATCAAGAACAGAAGCAGACCCACCGCGAAGATGGTGTTGTACTCAAGTGAGCCGTGCGGCGTTTCGCCGAGGCTGAGCTGCACGATGAATGCGGTCATCGTCTGTATGCTTTCGAGTGGATTGAGCGTTAGGTTCGGCGTCGCGCCTGCAGCGATGGTAACGAGCATCGTTTCTCCAATGGCGCGAGATATGGCAATAATGAAAGACGCTACAATGCCGGAAAGCGCGGCAGGCACCACCACGCGCAGGCTCACTTCAACGCGAGTAGCGCCGAGCGCATAAGCGGCGTTACGCAGTGAGTTGGGCACCGAATTCATAGCGTCCTCGCTCAGCGACGACACCATCGGAATTATCATTACGCCCATCACGATTCCGGCGCTCAGTGCGTTGAACACCAGCATCTCGGGGAATAAGATCTGCAGCAGTGGCGTTACAAAAGTGAGCGCGAAGTAGCCGTAAACGACGGTGGGAATGCCCGCCAGGATTTCAAGGACAGGCTTCACGATGCGGCGCACCTTGTTCGGCGCGTACTCTGACAGGAAGATCGCCGCCGCCAAACCGACGGGCAGCGCGACCATCGCCGCAATTGCTGCAATGAGCAGCGTGCCCCCGACCAGAGGCAGTACACCGTAGGCACGGGGCTTCAGTATCGGCGTCCAGCGGGTTCCGGTGAGGAAGTCCCATACCGAGACCTCCACGAAGAAGCCGATCGCCTGCGACACCAGTGTGAAGATGATGCCAAGGGTCGTGAGGATAGAAATCAGTGCGCAGCCGAAGAATATCCAGCGTACTATTCTGCCTTCAAGGGAATCGCCTTTCCTACGTCGCATGCGCGGCAACTCCACGCGGCTTGACGAGGTGGCTTCCACACTTTCCTGAGACTGGCCTATTGTTCTTTGCATACCTGAATAACGATACTCCGCAATGTTTAAGCATCAGTGAACGGATTTTTAACATTCCTTTAATGAAGGCGGTTGTCTTGTGGAGCTGAGCTGTGTAACCCTTGAATGGCGAAATGGGCAAAGCATATGCGATTGACAGAACCACCCAACTATGCTGATAATATCAATACATGTAATTGTTTGATAACCTTTAAGGACATGTACGCATGGCTAGGTTGTGTGGACATTTCGCATTTGTCTCCTGTCATTCCGAGGGAAGCGAGGAATCTGAAGTCTGTGAATGGCGTCTGTGCAACGAGTTTAGATTCTTCACTCCGCTGCGCTCAGTTCAGAATGACAGGGGCAGAAGGCGCTCAGTTCAGAATGACAGGGGCAGAAGGCGCTCAGTTCAGAATGACAGAATAAACCTACTCTTCATGTCCAAAACGCTCTATGTATCAAATGTCAACAGAACCTAGTGAACAGGAGAGAATCTCAAGCGTCGAAACCGCAATCGAATACCTTGCACAAGGGCAGATCGACATGCGCCAGGATGCGCACTCTATGAGCACCAAGATTGATCGTGTACTCTACGCAGTGTTGGGCGTCGGCGGAGCAATCTTGACAGCCTTGGTGATGGGTATTGCGGGTTGGTTGTTTTAGTCATTCCTTGACTCCCGCTTTCGTGGGATTAACGGAACACTTTAAGGCTCTCCGATTTACAGACTGAGGGTGGGACATGGCCCGATTTGGTGTAGGGCTTAATGCCAAGCAGGAACTGATAGACGATGCCCCTGAAGGTGTTATGCGCAAGCGTCGTATGGAAGCCGTCGAAAGATTGGCTAATCTGAATGCGGAGCGCCCGCCGGATGTCGCCGCACTTTCGAGAATATTAGAGGGAGCGTATGAGCCGGGAGGCGTCAATGCCGCAGCACGCTGAAGCTGAAAGTGCTGCCCCTGCCTTCCTCGGTCTCCACACGTACCTCGCCTCCATGCGCCTGCACAATCTGCCGCACTATCGCAAGCCCCAATCCGCTACCCCCGTCGCGGCGCGCGCGGTCAACCTTGTAGAAACGCTCGAACACATGTGGCAGGTGCTCGCGCGCTATGCCCGCGCCGGTGTCCCTCACACGCACAAAGTGCATGCCCTCTCCTGCTTCGATGGACACCTCGACGCTGCCCGCTTCCGTGTTTTTCAGCGCGTTGTCCAGCAGATTCACCAGCACCTGCCGCAGCTTGCCGTAATCCCCCAGCGCGATTGCCGGCGACTGTGGCAGGAAGGCGCGGAAATCCACGCCGTTCTCCCTGTTTCGATACTCGGATACGACCTCTGACACCAGCGCAGACAGGTTAAGCGGCGTCAGGCTGGGCAGTTGCTGTCCGCTCTCAAGGCGCGAGAGTTCCAGAAGGTCCTCGACCATAGCGTTCATTCGGTCAACTTCGAGGTTGATGCGGCTCAGGAAGTCGCGCGCCGCACGTCCGTCTTCCAGCGCGCCGTCATCTAGAGTTTCCACCATAGCCTTCACTGACGCCAGAGGGCTGCGAAGCTCATGGGACACATTGGTGACAAATTCGCGCAAGGTGTTTTCCACTTGTCGGTCGGCCGTCAGATCGTGCAATGTAAGCAGGATACCGCTGGTACCCCCACCACCGAGTGGGGTCGCTATGGCATTCAGGAAGCGTCGCTGCGTCAGCAGTTCGACCTCAGCCTGTTGCAATCGCCCGGAGCTAAGCGACAAGGCAGCCACTTGCTGAATCTCGTGGTCGCGCAGCGCCTCGACGAGACGCGCGCCTACTGCGTCTCCGGAGCCCACTCCCAGCATCCACTCTGCCGCGCTATTCATCAGTGTAATCCTGCCGTCCGCCTCTATCACCATCACACCGTCTTCCATTGTATCCAGCATCGCCGTCAGCTTGCTGCTTTCCGCCGACATGTCGCTCAGCATACTCCGAATGGTATCTGCCATGCTGTTGAACGCCACCGCGAGTTCCTGCGTCTCATCGGAGGACGCAGCAGCTACACGATGTTCCAGGTCTCCCTGCGCGAATCGATTCGCCCCTTCGGCGACCGCGCGCACGGAGCGTGATGTGTGGCGAAACAGAAAGTATCCGGCGCCGACGGACAGCAGGCCTACTAGCACTGCGGCAACGGCTATGCTGACGATGATGCGGTTGACGTCAGGCTGCACTTGCGACGACGGAACTGCAACCCGCGCCGCGCCGACAACGCCGCCTGTGCCTACTGAGGATGTAATCGGCACTACGGCATACAACATTTCTTCGGCGAAGCTACCGTCAAGGGGCGAGCCGATGCCAACACTGCTGGCGCTGTCCTGTGAGAGTACGGCACGCACCTCGCTGCGTCCAAGCTGTGATGGAAGTTGTGAAGGCGATTGCAGGCTGTCCGCGATTACTCTGCCATCGGCCCCTATGACGGTAACTCTCGCGCTCGTAATCTGCCCGATACTCGATATGAAGGCTTGGAATTCGACTTCCGCTTGCTCGGTGAAAGCAATTGGAATAATGGCCCCTTTCTCGCTCACACTGTCGCTCACGAAGCGAGCCTGTTTGTCCAGGCTGGCTTGCAGGTTGGCGACATAGGTATCGCGCACGAAACTTACGAGGTACAGGCTGACGATGCCCAAGCTCAAGAAAATAAGCACAGTATAAGCTAGGGCAATGCGCCAGTGGAGAGATCGGGGCAGCCTCATCCGTCGAAGCGGTATCCTACGCCGCGAATCGTTACGATTCTGACGGGCTTGCTCGGTTCAGGCTCGATCTTCTCGCGCAGCCAGCGGATATGCACATCCACGGTGCGGCTGTCGCCATAGTAGTCGTGCCCCCAGAGGCGTTCGAGAATCTGATCGCGGGTGAAGGCGCGCGCGCGATTCTTGGCGAGCAGCGTAAGCAGGTCAAACTCTCGCGGCTTGAGTTCCAACCGCACGCCGCCTCGTCGCACGATGTGGCTGGTGCTGTCGATTTCGAGGTCGCCTGTGCGCAGGATGTCCACTTCGGCGGACTCTCCGTCCGAGGGCCCAGAACGAGCGCTGCGGCGCAGCATGTTGCGCACGCGCGCCATCAGCTCGCGTATGCTGAACGGCTTGGTAACGTAGTCGTCCGCGCCCAGTTCCAGACCAACCACGCGGTCTATCTCCTCGCCGCGTGCAGTGAGCATCATGATGGGCACATCGCTCTCACGGCGAAGGATGCGGCACACCTCGAAGCCGTCAAGCTGCGGCAGCATCACATCGAGAATCACAAGCTCGGGACGTACGGAGCGCGCCGCATTAAGAGCCTGTTCACCGTCAATTGCCGTTTCCACAGCGTAGCCCTCGCGCTCCAAACTATATCTGAGCGCTTCGAGCAGGTTCTCTTCGTCCTCAACGACAAGCACGGTGGTCATGGTGTCAGTATGTCAGCATTTCGGCATGTCAGTCAATAACCCGTCCGAACTTTCCATTCTACTGACGTTTAAGCACCAACAGCCTGGACCTGACCTACAAGACGGCGCTCTAGTTCCAGCCCGGCTGCAAGCGGCATGTCCATGCCCTCAAGGATGGCACGCTTGGCGAGCGCGAGCGCAGTGGGATTAAGAGCGGCAAGACGATGAGCGACCTCATCCGCCTCATTCATCAGAGCATCGGCTGGCACAACATTATGCGCCAGTCCTATGCGCCTCGCCTCCTCCGCTCCGATGCGCCTGTTGGACAGCACCATTTCAAGCGCCCTGCTCGCGCCAACGACGCGGCGCAGAGTCTGTGTTCCGCCCGCGGCGGGTATCATGCCAAGCGCAACCTCCGGTAAGGCGAACTGCGCGTCATCGGCGGCAATCCTGATATCGCAGAGGCAGGCAATCTCCACCCCGGAGCCGATTACATAGCCGCGCATCGCCGCAATGAGAGGCTTCCGTAGCGTGAGGAACAGGCCCCAGATGTCGCGCTCCCAGCGTACCTGCCGCGCGATGACCTGCGAAGGTGCAGTGCCGAACTCCGTCAGGTCCGCGCCGGCGCAGAACGACCGCTCGCCCGCCCCGCTAATCACCGCCACACGCACATCCGGGTCGTCGCGCACCGCCTCCAATGTGAAGAACAACTCATCGCGCATCTGCACATTGTAGGCGTTCATCACCCTCGGACGGTTCAGCACAATATGCGCCACCGCCACGCTCTTGCTGTACAACACCACAGGCTCTACCATAGCCCTAATCTAACATATTCTGTGTGCCTATCGTGGCTATATCTCTGAAATCGGATCAACGAGGAGAGCGAAATGAACATCGGCTTCATCGGACTTGGCAACATGGGCGGCGGCATGGCGGCGAATGTGCTGCGAGCCGGACATGACCTGACAGTGCATGACCTGCGACGCGAGGCGGCGACTCCGCTGCTGGAGAGCGGCGCGGCATGGGCAGACACGCCCGCAGAACTCGCCGCTGCTTGCGACATCGTGCTCACATCGCTGCCGGGCCCGCGCGAGGTCGAAGCAATCACGTTAGGCGAAGGTGGCATTCTTGAGGGTAGCACGGAAGGCAGCGTTTACATCGACCTCAGCACAAGCTCGCCCACGCTCATCCGCAGCATCGCTGAGGACTTTGCGGCGAAAGGCATCAGCGTCCTGGACGCGCCCGTGAGCGGCGGGCCGGTCGGCGCCCGCACCGGCAGGCTTGCCGTCATGGTAGGTGGCGACCGAGAGGTGTACGAGCGAGTCAAGCCCGCGCTCGACGCCATTGGTGACAAGGTCAGCTACATCGGACCAATCGGCTCTGGCAGTATCGCCAAGCTGATGCACAACTGCATCGGCTACGGTTTGCAGACCATCGTAGCCGAATGCCTCACGCTCGGCGTCAAGGCGGGCGTGGACCCGCAGCCGCTCTTCGAGGCAATATCCAACGGCTCGGTCGGTCGCGGCAGCTCGTTCGCAAACACATACCCGAACACATTCCTCGCGGGCAACTTTGACCCGCCCAGCTTCGCGCTGCGTCTCGCCCACAAGGACGTCAGCCTTGCGCTTGAACTCGGCCGCGAGTACGGTGTTCCCATGAGCGTCGGCAACATCGCGCACCAAGAACTGACAGCAGCCCTCAACCGCGGCTGGGCAGACCTGGACTCCCGCGTGGCAATGCGCCTGCAAGAAGAACGCGCCGGCAATATCGAGGTGCGGATAGAGAAAGCGGACGCGGATGCGCTGGAGGCGTAACATTCATTTCATTGGATTCGACAGGAAACGAAATCGAAATGAACGCGAAATGAAATGGAAATAAAACCCGCGAAAATGTACAATTCAAGTACGAATTTGCGAAATGAGCCAGAAATGAAGCCGAAATGAACTTGAAATGACATCCGAAAATGTCAGGCGATACATCATCCCTCAGCACTGGATACACTACGATCCATCAGCTGTGTTCAATCTTCTAGTTGAGGCGAAAACTGCCGCAGCCGTCATGCGGCAAATGCCTTACTTGCACCAATGGATTGAGCAAGCTCACGAGGAACAACTGCGGCTGGAAGCAGCGGGAACTTCGCGCATAGAAGGTGCAGAGTTCACGCCGCGCGAACAGGAAGAAGCACTAGCATCGGAGTCTCCCCAACGTACTGGCCTTACGCACTCCCAGCGACAGTTGAAATGTGCTGATGCCACCTATCGCTGGCTGCAAACGCAACCTGCAAATCGTCCTGTAACTTCCGAGTTCATCAGGGAGATCCATCAACGAATTGTAGCCGGCTGCGACGATGACCACTGTGAACCAGGGGCATTGCGTCCCGACGGATGGAATGTAACATTCGGAACGCCAACTTGTCGGGGCGCTGGAGGTGGCAGCGAGTGCCAGACTGCCTTCTACGACCTTTGTTCGGCTGTCGCAGGCTCATTCGGCCAGCACGACCCGCTTATCCAAGCGGTTGCCGTCCATTATCACCTCGGAGCAATGCACCCCTTTGGCGACGGAAACGGTCGCACTGCGCGCGCGCTTGAGGCATTTATGCTACGGCGTGCTGAGGTCAACGATGTGGTTATGGTAAGCCTCTCGAACTATTACTACGAACATAAGGACGAGTATCTGGCGACTCTGAACCAATCACGGCATAACGGGCATGACATCACGCCGTTTCTGATGTTTGCGCTTAGAGCGATAATCGACAGATGCAGCTCACTGACTGATGAAATCACTGAAAACCATCGCCGCATTCTATTCCGCGAATTCGCGCGATCATTGTTTGGGCAGCTACGCAGCCCTCGACGCAGAGTTCTGGCAGAAAGGCAACTGCGAATTTTGGAAGTTCTATTGGATGGCGATTCTATCGATCTTGTGAACTTTGTGACTCAACCTCAACCACAGTATACACATCTCAAATATCCCAATAGTGCAGTGGTGAGAGACGTAGTTGGTTTGTTGCAACTAGGAGCAATCACTATTCAAGGGGAAAGTAGTCAAATCATGTTAAATTTGGACTGGCCGCAGCAGTTTTCTGAGTCAGAATTGCTAGAACGCTACGAGAAAATGCCGTCCGCGGTATCAACTACTCATCCGGCGATGGCTGAACTGCGCCGACTGCTAGGAAGACGCTGAAGCCTTCGTCAAACCCCGCTTGACACGCCACGAAACCCGCAAGTATCATCCTGCGCATGCCAGACGCAGCGCCAGCCACTGACCTCGACATCCCCGCGCTTGAAAGCGCACTCTCGCGCCGCATCGTCGGCCGTCGCATCCATCACTACGACCTGATCGGCTCTACGATGGACGAGGCGCGGCGACTTGCGGCAGGGGGCATGCCGGAAGGCACGGTTGTCATCGCTGAGGAGCAGACGGCAGGCAGGGGACGCTTCAACCGCCCTTGGGTGTCGCCGCGCGGCGAAAACCTGTCCTTCTCGGTCATTCTGACTCCTACTGCGAAGCAGTTGCCGTACATGAATATGGCCGCGACGCTTGCCGTTGCGCGCACGGTTGCCGACACTGCGGATCTGAAGCCCACCATCAAGTGGCCCAACGACGTGCGCGTGGGCGGGCTGAAGATATCAGGCATCCTCATCGAGACTGCCATCGAGGACGAGGACTCCGTTTGCGCCATCATAGGCATCGGCGTCAACGTCAACTTCGATCCCTCACTCTACTCCGAGATCGCCGACATCTCGACCAGCCTCTACCGTGAAACCGGGCAGCGTCGCAACCGAACGCCGGTGTTCCGGACATTGCTGGAACACTTCGATGACGCTTACACAGCAGTTCGTTCAGGTATGTCTCTGACCGCCGACTGGTCGGAAATGCTGGACACGCTGGGCCGCACCATAAGCCTGCGCTCGCAGCACGAGGTCATCGAAGGCGTCGCAGAGTCCGTGGACGAGCAGGGCAACCTGCTCGTGCGCCTGTCAGACGGCAGCTTGCATACCGCCACGGCAGGCGAGGTTACATCGCAAGTGTGAGCGAGTTCAACTGCCAGGTGATATGCTAGATGAGGTTGGCTTTAAGCGCCTGCCCGGACAAAGTGGTGGCGACAAGCCGTGTATGAGGAGGTCCCGCGATGAAACTCCACATCAAAAACTTCCGCTCCATAAAGCAGTTGGACCTGGAACTTGCGCCTATCACCGTGCTCTACGGACACAACGGTACGGGTAAGTCCAGTGCGCTTTATGCGCCGTTGACGCTGAAGAATATCGTGGTCAACCCCAATCAACACATTCCAGAGTTCTTCAATTATGGATTCACCAGCCTTGGGACGTTTGAAGAGGTCGTCTTCGACCACAATCCGAATAGTGTGCTTGAATTAGGCATATCCCTGGAAGCTGTTTACGGAAATCCAGCCTCTGAGGGATATGTTGCTGAAGTAAAATATAATGTTGCCTGCCAAAGAGACGCCACTGGCACTTTTCAATTCAGAATGACGATAGAAGATTATCAGACTGAAGACCCAGCCGGTCGAATACCCGCTAAGCGCACATTGCATGAATCGACGCTTCCAGTTTCATTCCCCAACGAAATGCGAGATTATAAACTGCTTGGAGTAGAGCAGTCCGATAGAATCATCCGATGGAATGGCATAAGTACCGAAGACATTACACGCTCGCCTTACGATGATGATGTACGAGTGCCATCTGATCTAGAGTACACATCAGGCCTGACAATAGAAATGTTGAACTTGCCCGCATCGGAGTTACGAGGAGTGAGTTTTGTTCCACTAGGTAGGGGATTTTTTCAACCTTGGTACTCTCTGGGTAATCAGGGGTATGGCGAATATACTCCTCCTATCGAACGAGAAGTAACCGACCTGCTTGCTACTAATAGGCATCTTGAATATGCAGTTAACCAGCACATGGAAATGATACTGAACAGGAATTTTCATATCAGGGCAGATATAGGTTCAAGCTCCAATCAATTTTCCCTGGACTCGATAGACAGAAAGACTGGGCTAGGTGCGTCGCTAGTGAACGAAGGTTTTGGCGTCAACCAACTGGTGTATATGCTTGCGAAGGTGCTTCACCCCGATGCAGGCATCGTGTGCATCGAAGAGCCGGAAATCCATCTTCACCCCTCTGCCATTCGGAGGCTGGCGCGGGCGTTGGCAGATATAGTGGGAGAAAATGGCGACAAGCGTCTGATAATCTCAACGCACAGTAAGCAATTCATCATGTCACTGCTGGCGCTTGTTGCCGAGGGGACATACTCGCCGGACGACTTGGCTGTCTATCTGGTTACCAAAGATGAAAAGGCGTCCGAGTTCCAGCGTCAGCAGGTGAACGAAAACGGGCAGATTGAGGGCGGGTTTGCGAGCTTTATAGAGGGCGAGCTTGAAGATATGAAAGCGTTTCTTGGGGTGTAGATGTTGGCTGATGCGCCTGCGATGACGCTAGTGATAAACGAGTGGCTGTTTCACGATGCTACAGGTGAGAACGGTCAATCGGCGCAACGCGAAACAGAGCGTTTTCTCAGACAGTTCGCACAAAGCGAGGATAAGTTTGCCGTTCTGTGGGGCAGCCCATGGATTGAAAAGTCCCATGACTTAATGACTCACAGAGACATTAGGGTAGAATCGTTGAGTACCCTTTTGCAAAGTTTGATTTGGGCACTGGACAAATGCTTGGTGTTGCAACCCGACGATGTTACGGACGCCGCACCCCAAGACGCAATCGCCGCTGCTCCCGAAGAGGACGTATATCTAATCCAAACCTATTATGCAGCAGGCGCAGACTTGCTGGTTACCACAGACGAGGGCTTGCTTGATGCCTTCGAATCCCGCGAAGATGTTCAGGTCGTTCACAGGGACGACTTCCTCAAAAATTATCTAAGCTCATAAGAAATCATCCTTCCACACTCAAGGAGAACACGAGATGCTTGAAAAACTCAGTCTGGACGGCAAGACCATCGTTATCACGGGCGGCGGCACGGGCCTGGGACGCGAGATGTCGGTTGCGATGGCGAAGGCGGGCGCGGACATGGTGATTGCCTCGCGACGCATGGGGCCAATCGAGGAGACCGCCGAGGCAGTGCGCGAGGTCGGCAGGCGCGCCATCGCCGTGTCAACGGATGTCACCGACTCGGCGCAGGTCAATCAACTCTTCGAGCGCGCCATCGAAGAGTTCGGCAAGGTTGATGTGCTCTTCAACAACGCGGGCATCGTGCGCGGTCAAGGCTCCATCCCGATATGGGACATCAGCGACGAGGAGTGGCGCATCGGCATCGACACGAACCTCACCGGCGCATTCTACTGCTCGCGCGCCATCGCCAAGCATATGATTGAGCGCGGCGGCGGCAAGATTGTGAATGTGTCGTCAGGCTTCGGACTCCGAGGTGGGCGCGACAACTATATGTACACCTGCGGCAAGGGCGGCATCGTGCAGCTCACCCGCACTATCACCACGAGCATGAGCCGTTTCGGTATCACCTGCACCTGCATCGTGCCGGGCTACATCCCGACCGAAGGCACGGCCGAGTCGAACGACACGCTGCCTCGTGGAGGCTTCATCCCGATGGGGCGTGTCGGCAGACCGCACGAGATGGGACCGCTTGCCGTGTATCTCGCTTCCGACGCCTCCGACTACATGAACGGCGAGATGTTCACCATCGACGGCGGCGGGCTAGCAGGCGGCTACGCACCCACAGGCTACGCACCGGAGATACCGTTGGAGGTGTAGTGCTCAGTTGTCAGTGCTCAGTTGTCAGTTCGTACCTGCAAACTGCGGTGCGTAACTATGGCAACTGACGCGATTAGGTGGACTGAACACTGATAACTGAAAACTTACGACTAAAGGAGAAAGAAATGCCCATACCCGAAGAATGGAACCTGAGCGGCAAGTCCGCAATCATCACTGCCGACCGGCGCGGCTGGACGCCCTTCCTCGCGTCTGCGCTCGCTGAGGCAGGCGCGGATGTCGCCATCGCAGGCTCAGTGCGCTCGGACGCGGCGGACGCCGCCAAAGCCGTCGAGGAGCAGGGACGCCGCGCGCTCAACATCACCACCGATGTTATGAATGCCGACGATGTAGAGGCGATGACACAGCGCGTCATGGACGAGTTCGGCAAGGTGGACGTTCTGGTCAACAACGCGAGTGCAGAGTTCGGCAAGCCCTTCGAGGATGTGCTTGAATCCGAGTGGCAGACGCTGATGGACTTCAATGTGAAGTCCATGTACCTGTGCAGTCAGGCTGTCGGCAGGCGGATGCTGGCGCAGGAAAGTGGGCACATCGTGAACATCGGCTCCGGCCTTGCGGTGCGTGGGCTGTGGAACTCCGTGGCTGCATGCGCCGCTGCGGGTGCGGTTCATCAGATTACAATGGCGCTCGCGCTGGAATGGTCGCGGCGCGGCATCCGCGTCAACGGCATCGGCGCAGGCTGGATTACGACAGAAGAGCCGACAGAGGAGTCGCAGCGCGAACTTCTCGTACGCTACCTGCCAGCCCGCCGCAAGGGACATCCGACCGACCTGTGCGGACTGCTCGTCTATCTGGCGTCGGACTCCTGCGACTTCGTTACGGGGCAGACAATCTTCATAGATGGCGGCGCTCTGGCGCACGCATGAGAGATCACGTTGCTAAGATACGGCGTTCTGTTCTTGACGCTTAACAACAGGAAATACTATGACTACAGCCAAGTTGGACACCTACGAAGTTCCAACGAATCGGGAATTGATGAACCCCACGCTTGACGCCCTGTTTGAACTTGGCGGAAGTGCGACAAACGGCGAGATTACCACTCAGGTGATTAAAGACTTAGGTTTGTCTTCTGAGATTGTAGAAGCGCCACATATCACTCGGTCAAATACAAATGCACATATGACTGAGTTGGAGTATAGGCTGGCGTGGTCAAGGACTTACCTCAAGATGTATGGGGCTATTGAGAATTCAACAAGAGGAGTATGGTCCCTTACCGCTAAGGGACGTAATGTTGGGCAGGTAGATCCTCAAGAGGTGACAACGTTTGTACGCCAACTTCAGGGAAAAAGGGAAAGCGTCAAGAACTCGGAAGTCTCATTTGAAGCTACTTCGATTGATGATGCGGAAAGCGAAGAGTTGGAAGATGAAGAGACTGAGTGGCGCGAGCACCTCTTGAAGACATTACTGGAAATGACATCGGACGCATTTGAACGGTTGTGCCAGCTTCTGCTTAGAGAATCTGGTTTCATTGAGGTTGAAGTCACAGGCCGACCTAGTGATGGCGGCATTGACGGACGAGGCATCATTCGACTTGGTGGGCTAATTGGCTTCCCAGTCTTGTTTCAATGTAAACGTTATTCCAGCAATGTCGGTGTCGGTGTCGTCAGAGATTTTCGCGGTGCTATGCTGGGTCGGGCAGACAAAGGATTGATAATAACGACTAGTAACTTTACTCAAGAAGCTCAGATAGAAGCTACGAGAGACGGCGCTCCGCCCATTGACCTAATCAACGGGGAATTACTTTTGGACAAATTGAAGGAGCTAGGACTCGGCGTGAGTACAAGTACGAGAACGGTCGAGGTCGTTGAAGTCAATGACGGTTGGTTCAACACGATATAGGTTGCTTACGAACTTGGAACTCGATATTCGCGTACAGCCCCGCGCAAGCCGCAACGCCATCGGGGTTGACGGCGAGCGCATTACGGTGCGCGTCACGGCAGTGCCGGAATCAGGCAAGGCAAACGATGCGGTGGTGTCGCTGCTGGCGAAGCGTCTTGGCGTTCCCAAGCGCAGCGTGCAAATCGTGCGTGGTCACAAGTCGCGCGATAAGGGCATTCGTATTGAGGGCATTTCGTCAGTGGATGCAATTGAAAGGCTTCAAGCATGAGCACAGCAAAACAGCAGGCTGACACCCCCAGAATATGGCGCGCAATTGGTCGGCTTGAAGGGCTGAACTGGAAGAAAAATGAGCGTCTTGGCCGAACCGGTGATTCACATCGTCATATAGATGACGGATTTGATCGGATTATCCAGAAGTTTGACCGCATCAATAAGAAAATGGATCGCCTATTCTACTTGGTACTTGTTGGCGGTGGCGTGATGATTGCGTCAATCTGGATAAGCAACCTGTTCGGCAGCTGAGTCCGGACAGAGTCAAACGCGACTACACTTTAAGGCAGGGCTATATCAGGCTCAACAATACGCGCTGGAGAATCATCATCGCGATAAGCGCCACCATCGGCGACAGGTCAATCATACCCATCGACGGCAGCACACGGCGTATCGGCTTCAGGATAGGCTCCGTTATCCCATAGATTAGCACGACAATAGGATTCTCAGGAGACAGGTTAAGCCACGAGAGAATAACGCGCCCCAGTATCGCCGCCCAAAGCACATAGAACAGAACGTTTATGAATGTACCCAGATACTGCGTCATTACTTCTTCCCCAGCTCTACCGACTTGTCGAATGCCGCGATGACGCCATCCAAAACGGCAGCGCGGAAACCGCCGCTCTCCATCGCTCGAAGCGCCGCTATCGTCGTACCTCCCGGCGAGGTTACCATGTCCTTCAGTTCGGCCGGATGCCGCCCGGTCTCCTGCACAAGCTGAGTGCTGCCCAGAACAGTCTGCAAGGCAAGCCTGCGCGCCATATCGCGCGCCATGCCCAGATACACACCAGCGTCTATCAGCGCCTCGATGAACAGGAACACATACGCAGGTCCGCTGGCGCTTAGCGCAGTTGACATGTCTATCAGCTTTTCGTCTGGCACATAGACCTCATCGCCGAGGGTCTGCAGAATCTGCCCCACGACATGGCGCATTGCGCCTGGCACCGCAGCCGTCGCCGTCCACACGCTCATGCCCGCGCCAATCTGTGCAGGCGTATTTGGCATAATGCGAACAACGGAGTCTTGCTCTAGCCCGTTGACAAGCGTTTCGATTGTAGCCCCCGCCACGATCGACGCGACCGTTTGTTGCGGACTCAGACTTGCACTCAGGCCGGGCATCACTTCGGGCAGTGACTGAGGCTTGACGGCGAGGATGACGAGGTCTGCGCCTCTGATGGCATACGCGTTGTCTGCAAATGCATTCAGTCCGTGCGTCTGCGTGAGTTGTTCGCGCCGCTCGTTCACAGGCTCGCCCACACTGACATCCTCCGGCGGTGTCAGATTCGACGCAAGCACGCCACCAATAATCGCTTCCGCCATCACACCGCCGCCGATGAACGCTAGTTTCATATCCTATCCGTCCTGTATATCAAATCGAGTCTTACGGCAGCTTGCTATCGCTTGCGAGCGACACGGCGACGCGAATGGATTCCAGCATGCTCTCCGCGTCGGCGATGCCTTTGCCCGCGATGTCAAACGCCGTGCCGTGATCAACGGATGTCCGTATGAACGGCAGTCCGAGGTTGACGCTGATGCTCTTGGCGAAGTCATGCACCTTGATGGGAATATGCCCCTGGTCGTGATACATTGCCAGCACCGCGTCGTACTTGCCATTGATTGCCTGCGGGAACACGCTGTCAGCGGGCACAGGGCCTGTGGCGTCGATGCCCTCGGCGCGCGCCGCTTCCACAGCAGGCGTGATCTGCAAGGCTTCTTCATCTCCAAGCAGGCCGCCATCGCTGGAGTGCGGGTTCAGCGCGGCAACGCCGATGCGAGGCTCCGGAAAGCCCCATCTTTTGAAGTACTCATCGGTGAGGCGCAGCTTCGCCAGCACATTGTCCTTGGTTACATAGTCACAGGCGATTCGCAGCGAGCGGTGGGTCGTCAGATGCACGACGCGAAGCGTGTTCGCCGTGAGCATTGTCGCCACTTCCTTTGCACCCGTCTGGCTCTGGAAAATCTCCATGTGCCCAATGTCGGTGTAGCCCGCGAGACTGCACGCCTCTTTGTTGATGGGCGCAGTGGCGATTGCCTGAACCTCGCCGCTGCTGGCAAGCTCGCCCGCCCTGAGTATCCACTCCACGGACGCCTTGCCCGCAACCGCAGACATCTTGCCGTATTCGATCGTGGCGTAGTCGAGATTCTCCAGGTCGAGCACATCGATGTTTCCATGCTCGCCGACAACATCGTCAACCGAGTGTGCGATCTTCGCCGTGCCGGAAGCGCCTATCAGCTCAAGCGCAGCGTTCATTGCTGCGGCGCTGCCCACAACGAACGGGCGAGTCTTCTCATACACCCACTCGTCCTGAAGCGCCTTCGCGGTGACTTCCGCGCCGATGCCCGCCGCATCGCCCATCGTAATCGCAAGCAGTGGCCGTTCGCTCATATCAGTACCTCAAAAAAACTTACATGGATGAACAGGATAGGCACAATTTGTTTCGTCCTGTTCATAGATGTTCGACTAAACTTGTACGATATTCATTATACCCTATTGGTTGGTGGTGATGAGATTGGAAGAGGAGAGCGCCTCGGGAATAATGGCTACGGTCGAAACGATTGTCAATGTTGGTGTGAAGGTGTGTAGACCTTGCATGGTGTGGATAGATTGCAGCTCAAGCGGCATGGTAGTAGCATGTGTTCAGACGCTATGTTGCACCGGGAGGGTAGATTATGGCAACGCAGAGCAAATCTGAAGATTCTGTGGATGTGCCAAACGAGCACCAACAGTCCATTGAAGACGAAATAGACACTGCCACTGCTAACAAAAGGCTTGCGGAGATTGAACGCGACCCCGACCTACTCGTCAAGGGAAAGGCGCTAGAGGAAGAGCTTGCGGATATTCTGTCAGAGTAGGAGGGATAACTTCCATTCATGACGCAGGAGCAAGGTGGTTCACCCGGCTTAGCGTACACAAGAGCTGCGCTAAGAGGGCTAAGGAGAGTAGAACCTTTGAGCCGCCGCAGGGCTTTGAAGGAGACGATAGACGCACTTCCGAATGATTCCCAGCCTAGTCAAGCAAGAAGGCTTCGGAATGTTACACACGACGGAATGCCTATCTATCGTATTCGCTCAGGACCTTATCGAGTTTTGTACACCCTTAGCAGGCAAGAGATTGTGATACTGGACATTGGACACAGGAGAGAAGTCTATCGAAGGTTACGAAACTGACGACTGGGCATGAAGCACATATCGACAATGCGAAACTGAGAGGGACGGGCTTTCATACCTGTCCCTCTTGCTCTGTCTTGCAGGCTGTTTAGCTTATAAGTCAGCGATCTACTCGCACTTCGTGTAGCCGCATTCGAGGCAGCGGATGCAGCCTTCCTGATGCACGACACGCCCCTGGCACTTCGGGCAGCCGCCACTTAGCGGCGCATCGGAGACATACTCTGCACTGGGTTCTGAAAACTTCGGTGTGGTGAATAGTCCCAGCTGCGCCGCGCCATCGCTCTCCATGCTGGCCGTGCCGGGGCTATTCAGCCCTTTGAGATGACGCCTGAGCACATGTGCCACGCCATCCTCGGCCGAGCGTATCAGCACTCCGTTGTCCCAGACCGGCTCGGATGTTATGCCGCTCAGATGATAAATTATCGCGTTCGGGTCAACACCGGAGCGAAGGCACAGTGTTACCAAGCGAGATAGTCCCTCCAGGTGCGCGGGTTCGCTGCCGCCGGCCTTGCCGATTGCCGTGAACAGCTCGAAGGGTCTGTTGTCCTCATCGAAATTGACGGTTACATACATCGTACCGTGTCCCGTGCGTACACGCTCGGTTATGCCGAGTACGGCAGCGGGACGTTCCCGTGGAACCATGAAACCGTTCTTGTCCTTGTCCACCTCGGTATCTGCTGCGTCCTTGCCCGTCTCCAGCACCTGCATCGACTTCGACCCGTCTCGATATACGGTGACCGCCTTGCAGTCTGTTTCCCATGCCAGTCTGTATGCATCCTCGACATCTTTAATAGTGGCGCTGTTGGGCAGGTTGATGGTCTTGGACACGGAGTTGGTGACATACTTCTGCCACGCCGCCTGCATCCGCACATGCGCCTCCGAGCTGATGAGCATGGAGGTGCGGAAGTGCGCTGGGTCTATGCCGTTCTCGGTGAATATGCGTTCCGCGCCGTCAGGGTCGTCGGCGAGTTGCTCCAGCACGGCGCGCACCTGCTCTTCGTCCGCGAGACGCTCGCGCAGCGCCTCCCAGACCGACTTGGGCGCATCTAGCAGCCGCTCGCCTGCCTCACCCGCGCCGTCGATGCCCTTCCACAGTACGTTCGACCACCATGCGTTGGCGAAGTGCGGCTCGATGCCCGATGAGCAGTCGGAGAGACGGCT
The DNA here is from genome assembly GCA_965221045.1 of Dehalococcoidia bacterium. GTDB lineage: Bacteria > Chloroflexota > Dehalococcoidia > Lucifugimonadales > JADFKI01 > Bin90. The sequence continues at coordinate 1,310,499 of OZ244863.1, read as the reverse complement.
AATCGTGCCGGTGGGCGCGATCGTGATAACGCTGGAGTTGCGAACCGGCGGCATGCCGCGCGTCTTGAGCGCAGAGGTCTCGTACTCCGGGAACGGCCCGCGCTCAGAGGCGAGCCGCGCGGACTCGTCCCATGCGGTGTCGTATATGAATTTGCCCAGCTCTTCGGTAAGCTCCAGCGCGCGCTTCGAGTCGTAAGGCACGCCCATGCGTATCAGCGCGTCCGCCCAGCCCATTACGCCTAGCCCGATGCGCCGCGTGGCGAGATTCACTTCACGCAGCTTCTGCATCGGGAACTGGTTCACCTCGATTACATCGTCAAGGAAGCGCACAGCCGTCCGCACCGTGTAGCCAAGGCTGTCCCAGTCGAATCCGTCAATGCTCACATGCTTGTCGAGGTTAATAGAGCCTAGACAGCAGTTGCCGTAGTTCTCCAGAAACTCTTCGCCACAGTTGGAAATGACCAATCCGTTAGCCACAAAGGAGTGCGTCATCGGTTCGGTCAAGTCATAAACGGGTTCTTCACCCAACGGCTCAAGACGGTCGAAGGTAGCGAGGAAGAGATCCTTGTAGAAGCCACGCTTGCCATAAGACGCTATCCTGTCCGCAAGTGTGGCGTTTTTGACTTCATTCAGAAAGCCAATCTCGTCGCGGAAGCGCAGAACATTATCCTTGCCGATGATGACTTCGTAGTTCGGCAGAGTCTTGTATTCCTTAGACCCTCCCTTGCCATCAGGCATCAACGTCATTCGTTCTCCGCGCCTCAGATGTATGCGGGAGGCGATGCCGAAGTTAAGCAAAAGCCGCTGCACACCTTCAAGCAGCGCGGGATACGAGGAGTTCAGGCGAACGCTTACGCCTTTCTTCGAGTCTTTGCCCACCACTGTGCCGTCAGCGCCAAATAGGGCTTGCAGGTAGCCGCGCTGCATATCCTCCGTCCCTTGATAAACCACATCGGGCACATAATGCCAGTCGTTTTCGGTGAGGCCGAAGTCTCTGACCACATCCCGCAAGCGCGTTGACTGCACGATGCCGCGTCCTTCTTTCGTAATGTGCATGCCTGTGGGATAAACTCTGGTCGGACGCTGCCCCGTGCCCGCTACCACCGACTGTGTAGCCTCTGCGAGTATCGGGCCGACCTTGTGGTCCTCTCCGTAGAAACTCAGCACGGCGCGCTTGACATCGATATGCCCGTCGCCCGTGAGCCATCCAAGCGTCAAGCCCAGATTTCTATCGCCTAGACTGCCGAAATAGCCCTTGTGATCCAGCAGGCGTATGCGGTCTCCGCGCTTCAGTTCAGAAGTAGCAACCTTGCCGCGCGTGGTGAATATCTCATGGTCGGCAGTCAGCTTCAGCGTGTAGCCTTCCCGCGTAACCAGACGATACACAGGCTTTACGCCGCTCTGCCACACCTTGATGGCGAATGAACCTTCCGCGCCCGCCCTGCTATCCAAGGACAGCGCGGGCGTCTTCCCGACCAGTTCGCTGATTGGCACAAGACCATCCCCCGAATAGACCAGAGTATCGCCCGTTACGCAGGGATTACTCGTTTGTATGTCGCCCATCTGCGGGTTCGGCTGTGTGTCCCACACGCGGTCCATAAATACCACGCCCGGGTCGCCCGTCTTCCACGCCGATTCGCAGATTTCGCGCCAGAGGTCGCGCGCCCGAACCGAGCCGGCAGACTCGTTGACGGGGCCGCCGCCTGTGTCGCGCGGGTTGTAGAATGTCCACTCCTCGTCGTTGTCCACCGCACGCATGAACTCGTCCGTAATTTGCACGGAGATGTTGAAGTTGGCAAGCGTATCGTCGTTGTCCTTGCAGTGGATGAACTCTTGTATGTCGGGGTGGCTGATGTTGAGCTGCCCCATGTGCGCGCCGAGTCGGAACGCGCCCTGGGTCAGAGTCGCGCCCACGGACGAGTACAGCTTCATTACGGCTATGGGCCCGCATGCCTCGCCGTGAGTGGTAGCGATACGGTCGCTCTTCGGGCGCAGACGCGAGAAGCCGAAGCCAATGCCGCCGCCCCACTTCTCTATCATTGCTGCGTCGGTCGCAACCTGCATGATGGAGGTCATGTTGTCTTCCGGCGACACCACGAAGCAGGCGGAAAGGCAACCCCTGCCGCCCGTGCCCGCGTTGACCAGCGTCGGCGAATTCGGCAGGAACTTGAGTGAAGTCATGAGGTCGTGGAAGCGCCCCGCCCATATATGGCGCACTTCCGGCTTTTCGCCCTGCGCCACAGCGTTCGAGACGCGGTGAAACAGCCCATCCGGGTCTTCGACAGGCTCGCCGTCGTCGTCCTTTATCAGGTAGCGCTGCGCCAGTATGATGCGCGCGTTCTCGGACAGCATCGCGCCAGCCGACGATGCGCCGTTGGCGACTGCCGAGCCGTTCTCTACTGCCGCGTCACTCGGCGGCGGTGCGTCTACAAGGACATTCAGTTGAGCCACCACCTCGTTCATGCGCTCGTCAGCAAAGCCGTGTGCCGCAAGCACCTTCCGCACTTCCTCTCGAATCTGCTGAGGTGAGTGGTGGTCTGTTGAGCCATTTGAGCTATGGTTCTTTAGCATACCTTCTTCCTAAATATTTTTTCGATCGCCCCTATGTTAGAACGTTTGCACTTGTAGCGCAACTGCCGGATTCTAGGGTCATTGCGATCACTAGTGGGGGTGTTTGTTTTACGACAGTGAAACGCCCGAACCACAGCGGATAGCGGCATCAAGCTGAAGGCTCGGACTGCTCCTGCTGCTGCGGCTCCGTTGAGGGATCCGGGACGACATTGATGTCGCCGCGCAGCAACGCCAACTGGTTAGTGTCGGCCTGACCGTTAAGCGTCTCGCCCATCTCTAGCAGTGTGTTGATCTCCGTCTTGAAGCTCTCCACATCGCTGAAGTCGAGATACACGCTGGCGAAGCGAATATATGCCACCTGGTCCAGGTCCGACAGCCTGCTCATGACCATCTCGCCGATTGCCCGAGAGTCGAATTCCGCCTTGCCCTGCTCGGACAGGTTCGTCTCGATGTCGTCAATCATCCTGTCTATTCTGGCAATGGCAAGCGGACGCTTGGCGCACGCCTTCGTCAGGCTCGACCAGAGCTTACCGCGGCTGAACTCCTCACGCCTGCCGTCCCGCTTCACCACCATCATCGCCTTCATCTGCACTTGCTCATAGGTCGTGAAGCGCCTGCCGCACAACGCGCACTCGCGCCGCCGACGTATGCTCGCGCCGGATTCGCGCGAGTCCACGACCTTTGTGTTTTCACATTCGCAGTAGGGACAGTGCATTGAACTTTATCTATCTAAAGTATTAGAAACTATACAACATATCGTGCTTTGCGATAGTACGACCACTATATCTTGTGAGATATGCTCTGTCAAACACTAAATTACACATAGAAAAGGGCAATTAATCGAGCATGTCTGAGGTGATGAACAGAAGTCTTCCAACTGGTATAATGGGGCACGAACACACTGACTAGCTCTCCTGCGAGGTGTGATATGGCGACAACAAAAACGCAATTAATGACAGCCGAAGAACTACTGAAAATGCCCAAGGATGGCTATCGCTATGAGTTGGTGAGAGGAGTGCTGAGGAAGATGGCCCCTGTGGGACACACCGGCGGATATTACGAACTGAATATCAGCTCGGAGTTGCGTGCGTTTGTAAAGGCTAACGGCCTTGGCAGGGCGTACAGCTCAAACACAGGCTTTCTGCTGGAAAGGGATCCCGACTATGTGCTCGCGCCGGATGCATCGTTCGTGCGTCAAGAGCGCGTGGAAACCGCTACGGAAGAGCGAGGCTATTTCCCCGGCGCCCCGGATTTTGTGGCAGAGGTCATTTCGCCAAATGACCGGTACTCGGACGTTGCCGAAAAGGTGCAAGAATGGCTGAATGCGGGCACACACATGGTTGTCGTGGTGAACCCACGAGACCGTACCGCGAGCGTCCACACGCCCGATTCCGTCATAACACTCACTGAATCAGACACACTCGACGGCGGTGATGTCGTTCCTGGCTGGCGGCTGTCCGTCGCCGACATTTTCGCGTAGGGCAAATTTGCCCCCGCTACATCAGGTTCCAGCGCGGATACTCGGCAGCCTCTTCGCGCAGCCTGTCCGCAATCCAGTCCCGAACGCTAGCATCGGTGTAGAATGTCGGGCGCATCAGCTCCGACTCCGACTCTATAAGCCCTTCGCGCAACGCCGTCTGCGCCGCACCTGTGTTGGGCAGCACGCGCGTCCCTACACGCAGCACGGAGAACGCGGCATCCACGCGCTTCAGGAAGTCCAGCTTTTGCTCCACTGATGACTCTGTATCGCCCGGCTCTCCGAAAGTCATGTTCATCGTGAAGGGCAAGTCCACTTCCCGGCACAACCCCGCCATGCGCTCAAGGCCCGCCAGCCTGTCGTCAAGCCCTTCGCCGCCGCGACCGCCCTCTGCCATCAGCGCAAGCGAGCAGCCCGACTCCTTCATCAGCCCCAAAAGCTCGGCGTCCGCTTCGTCTGATGGCCGCACGTAGCTATTCCAGCGAACATGCAGCCCCGCGTCTATGATGGCGCGGCATGTCGCCTTGGCATGTTCCGCGGGTATGTTGAAGCCGCTGTCGATGAAGAAAACCTTGTTGATGCCGAAGTTGTCGTCAAGAGCGCGAATCTCGTCCACCACCTCGCTCGGCTCGCGAATGCGCCAGTCGCCGCCGTTGAAGTCCGCCCCCGGTGTGGGATAGTACGCCTGCGCCAGCTTCGTAATGACGCCCACGCCAAATCCCGAGCCATTGTAAGCGCGCATATCCAGCAGATCGAGGCGCGGCGCTCTGTGGAAGCTCGATGTGAACCTGCCCTCGCTCGCCACAATCTCCCCATCGTTGGCATCATCGCGAAACACTATGCCCGGGATGTCGCGGTAGTCTGCGCCCGTCTCAAGTCGCTCGACCAGCGTGGCGAACGCCTCCGCGGCATCGCCCGCTATGCCCAGGTCAGCACCCACATAGTCGAGGCACTCGGCGGGCATGATGCTGAACGCCGGACCACCAATCAGCGTTGTGGCATCGCTCAGTTGCCGTATGCGCTCAATGATGTCGCGCACCGCAGGCAGATTCCACACCGGATTGAGGCTGCTCTGATTATCCAGATTGCGTATGGACATGCCGATCAGGTCCGGCTCGAACTCGCTTACGGCATCGGCAACCTCCGCCACCGCATCATCCGCAAACATCAGGTCGAGCACCTTGAGCGTGTGCCGCTCCTCGTCCACGCTGGCGGCGAGATACGCCAGTCCTATCGGCACGGGGCGCACCACCATGCTGTCCATAAATCGATCTGCCTGATTAGTGGCTACAAGCAATACTTTCATGGCGGTTCCTCCCAAAGTTCACGATGGCGATTGTTAGGCGGTCAGTCTCTAAGCGAATATGTCGGTTACGGGTATCTCCCAACCCGGCACTACATCCCCACCGTCCAGCGTGTCTTCCTCTGTCAGAATGGCAGCATCAGTAGGGGAACTAAATACTTTCACCGTGCGAATGTCTGCGTTAACCACGATGACCATGCGTGCGCCCGCATCAAGCCAATCCGCAATTTTTTCTTCGATATAGAAGTAGGTATCGCTGGGAATAACGACCTCAACGGCAAGATCAGGCGGACCGGGGAAATAGCGGTCATATCGAGGGTCATCATTTTCCACAAGTTTCATGCGCTCCGGTCCTACAAAGGCGGCACTAGGAGCGCGCACATGATCTGGGTCAGTTTCAATTTGAAAACCTGTTTCGGCGGGATATGGCATCCCTAACTTATCGCTCATTCTGTGCATCGGCAGAGAAAACAATATGTTCGCCGACGCATGGGCATAGCGCATTCCTGCATACTGACGCCTTACAAGCTCTCCCCTCACCAACTCATAGCGAAAGCCGTCGTCCGGCATCTCCAGCAACTCTTCAGCCGTCATGAGCTTCGTCGTTGTCGCCATATCAAACCTCACCGCAACTGCCTAGCGTGATACACAGGGGACTTTCCCATATTCTACACATACCTATCATCCTGTCCAACCACTCGGGCGTTACTTCCGCCGCGTCCTGCCCCGCAGCGCCATCAGCGCAAGAGCGCCGCTCACTGCCCCCACCAGTGCGATTGCGGCGACGCCCTTAATGAGCGCCTCAAAGTCCCAGCCCACGCTGATGAGCGAGCGCAGCGCATCCAGCAAATATGTTACGGGATTGTAAATCGTGATTGTCGCCATCCAGCCTGTCATCGCCTCGCGCGGCACGAACACCGTCGTCAGGAACACGAACGGGAAGAACAGCAGAAAGCTCGAATTGACCGCTGCTGGATTGCCCGTCTTGAACGCAATGGCATAAGGAAAGCCCGTGTACGCCAGCCCCCACAGCCCCGACATAAGTACGAACAACAGCAGCCCGATGATGCCCGACTCGAACCTGACGCCCACGATGAAGCCCAGCACCACGACGGGTATCGTCAGCACCACTACCAGCACGAAGTCGGCAACCGTAAAGCCAAGCAGCAGCGAAAGGCGATTCACCGGCGTCAGAGACAGGCGGTCAAAGTAGCCCGTCTGTATATCGGTCACCATCGTCACGGCGCGCGAAACTCCCGTTACGGCAAATATGATGCCCACAGGCAGTTGAAACGCCTTGTAGTCTAGGCCGGGGATGCGCTCAGCGACATCCTGCAACGCGCCGATGTTGATGGCGTAGAAGAACACCGGGATGATGAGCGCCGGGTATATCGCCTCCGGGTCGCGCGGTATCCCGCGCAGCGCCCTGATTGCGACCGACAGCACATCATGAAAGAAACCCGCTCGCCTTGCGCGTATCTGCGGGGTTGTAGGTCCGGTAACTACTGCTTGGCTCAATTCGTTACATCTCCTTAACGGTTACTCATCAGGTTGGTTATTGGAATGTGTATAGACCGATGAGTCAGTCTGATGTGAAGCCCTGACCCGATACCGACTTCAGTGCGACGCTGACAAACTCACTCCGCCTCCTGCTCCATACGCGCGCCCACAACACTCAGGAACACATCGTCCAGCGTGGGCGTCCGCAGCGTCAGCTCCCGGACCTGCACTTCCCGTGCGTTCAGCGCCAGTGCGACATCGCTGATATGCGCCGCGCCGTTCACAACCTGAATGATGACCTCGCCACCCGACGAGTCCACATCCACCACGCCCTCCAGTCCGACGACCGCCGCCTTCGCAGCATCCGCCTGCCCGTCCACCTGCGCTATGATCACATCGTTGCCCAGAGAGCGCTTCAGGTCGTCCGGCGTACCCTCCGCCATTAGCATCCCCTGGTTAATGATGCCCACGCGGTCGGCGAGCGCATCCGCCTCTTCAAGGTACTGCGTCGTCAGGAATATCGTCACCGACAGCTCCTTGTTGATGCGCTGCACCTCTTCCCACACACGAGCGCGGCTGATGGGGTCAAGCCCCGTAGTAGGCTCGTCCAGGAAAAGCACCTCCGGGTTGTGGATGAGCGACGCAGCGAGGTCCAGCCTCCGCTTCATGCCACCTGAGTAAGTGCCAACAAATCGGTCGAGTGCGTCCCCGATATCCACCAGTCCCGCCAGGTCGTCCAGGCGAGTGTCCAGTTCCCGCCGGTTCAGCCCGTAAAGCCTGCCCTGCAAGCGCAACAGCTCTCGTCCTGTCTGCTTCAGGTCGAGCGCCGCTTCCTGCAGTGCCGCGCCGATACGGAGCCTGACCTCGTTAGCCTCGCTGACCACATCAAAGCCCGCTACCGTGGCGCTGCCCGCCGTCGGCATCAGCAGCGTGATGAGCATCCGCACCAGGGTCGTCTTACCCGCTCCGTTCGGCCCCAGAAAGCCGTATATCTCGCCCTTGGATATGTTCAGGTCTATGGCATCAACCGCCTTCACATCGCCAAAGTTCCGCCCTATCCCCCGCGTCTGAACTGCATATTCCATATATCTGTCTTATCCCCTTTTCGTTGCAGGCATGCCTGCATTCACTGCCTAAGTAGCAGTACAAGAGTTCTTGACTTATGCTATTCAACATAGCAATGCTTGGTGTCTGGGTCAACCTTTTTCAGAGCCACCTTATTCCGTCTTGCGAACCAATCCGTGCCAGCCCAACTCAGCCGTGTTACACTGGCACGCAATCAGAATGATGTCGCTGTGCAGGGATTACGTCCGCCTAATTGTGCAGCGAAAATGTCCTCCCGTAGTTTTCCATGCTACCAGACTAAAATGCCGTTGACGCCGGGCGCCCGGGTGACGTAGGTGGGCTCTCGGCGTTCATGTACTTTTTCACCGTGTCTCTGTGTATACCCAGCTCCCGGGCGATCCCACGCATGGACAGTCCCTTGCGCTTCGCCTTCTGTACCGCCTTCCACCTGGCCGTCTGCAGCGGCGTGGGCTTCCTGCGCCGTGGACCCACAGCTTTGCGAACTCGTCCCGTTCCGTTGCGACCGGAGGTTGCGGTGGGATGCTCGGCATCGTGGTTGGTGTCCAGAGTCGCTAGCTTGGCCGCCCATTTAGTACCCAGACCGTTGGTGGGCTGATTGATAATGGGTGAGTGCGTGGTTCTCCCGGCGAAGCCCCGTAGGACGCTCGGACGCAGCGGCGCCTCCTGTGAGGGGACGATGCGCTCTTCGTGTTGCACTTCCAGGCGACCGTCCAGTTCTTCAAGCACATTAACGGCTGCTCCGGCGTAGGTCGGCCGGTCCGTGCCGGGCAGCAGTTGAAGTGTGCGCCAGCGGTATCTGACCGTGTTGTCCCTGGCGACTCTGCGCCTGTACTTGAAGCACAGGATCCTCTCCAAGCACATCTCCTCCTTTACGGCACGATAGGCGACTTCCGACTCCCGGGCAGGCACCCCGAAGCGGACGTTGAAGCGCGGAAGGAAGCTCTCCAGCACGCGGTTGGCGTCGTCGATCGTGGTCGCGCCCGCAAGCCGGAGCTCGGTGACAAGCCTGTCCTGGAACGTTCCTGCAGCGCGTTCTACACGACCCTTGGCCTGAGGTGATTGAGCGAATATCAGCTGTACGCCAAGCTCGTCCATCGCGCGACTGAACTGGGTTGGAGCACCGGCAGCTTCCAACGGTGGAGTGTACTTGAAGACGGCGTGCCGGTCCGCATAGAGCGCGAGCGGTATACTGCAGCGCCGTATCAGTCCACCGAGGAGCGAGAAGTAGCTGTGGGTGTTCTCCAGCTCACTGAACAGGGCATTGACGACGGTCCCCGTGGCGTCGTCAATCGCCAGCAGCAATGTGAACTGCGGTCCGTCTTTCCCAAGCCATCTGTGGTAACTGCCGTCTACCTGGATCAGCATACCCTCACGTGGCATACGTTGCCGCCGAACTCGGTGCTTCGGTGGCCGACGTCTGCGTGGGCTGTTCACTCCGGCGTTAGTCAGTATCCTGCGTAACGTGTCGCGACCGATGTCTATGCCCTCCCTCTCCCTCAGCAACTCGCTCAGGTGCGTGTGGTTGACTCCGGCGTATCGCGTCCGCGCCAGGTCCACAGCTGCATCAGCCGTCGTCTTCGGTGTAGCGTTGGCAGGGCTGCGACCTCTGTTGCCGTGAGCTATTGCGGCTGCTCCCTCCTGTCGATATGCCGCCAGTATGCGCCTGGTATGGCGTACGCTCAGTCCCATCAGTGTCGCTGCCTGCTCCGTCGTCATATATTCAGCCAGTAAGTTGTTGAGTACTTGAAGTCTTGCCTGCTCTTGCTGCGTCAATCTCACATGCTCCATCATGCGGACATTTTCGCTCAGCAGTTAGTGCGGACGGAATCGCTAAGCAACAACAAGAATGACACACGGAAAATACGCCGAGCGCAGGGAGAAAAGAGATGCGAGTCAACAACGTGGTAACAAAAATGAAGGCAGGAGAAATGGCTTACGGCTGCGGCTTCTCGTTCTCATCCCCAACGCTCATCGAGCTTGCCGGACGTGCGGGCTTCGACTTCGTTTCCTACGACAGCGAGCACGGCCCCTTCACCATAGACATGCTCGACGACCTCTGCCGTTTCGCGGACATGGCCGGAATGACGCCGATGGCGCGCGTGCCGGACATCGAGCTCCCCACCATCCTGCGCTTCCTCGACAGGGGAATCATGGGTATCACAGGTCCCCACATCGTCAATGGCGACAGGGCGCAACAACTCGCCGACGCCTGCCGCTATGTGCCGCGTGGTCATCGCAGCTTCGGCTCGGGGCGCGGCGCGTACTTCAGCGACTTCCCCTCCGGCCCCGATTACATGGCGCATACCAACGACAACATCCTCGTCATAGCGCAGCTTGAAGACATCGAGGTGCTCGACAATCTTGACGACATTCTATCGGTCGAGGGCATAGACCTGTTCGCGTCCGGCGCGCAGGACATCGCGCAGTCGATGGGATTGCAGGGGCAGCCGAACCATCCGGACGTGCAGCAGTTCGAAGCGACCGTGCGGGACGCAGTTCACGCCGCAGGCAGGCAGATGGCGGACGATGTGATGACCTCAATGCGCGCCGACCGCTGCTTCCTCGACGGCGCGCGGGCGTTTATATCTGGACAGAGCTAATCTGCGGAGACTCTGGCTTCTGCCCCTGGACTTTCGGCTGAAGCAATTTCTGCGTCAGGGGTGAGGTCTAGATCAAGCCGACCTTCTTTCTGCATTCTGGCATTAAAGAAGAGAATCTCCAAGCGTTCCACTTCCCCCGTATCGGGGTTGAAGCTCACGACTACATCGTCCTCGCCAAGATAGTCGGATTCCTGTTCAGGATAAGGACGCACGCCGTCTATGGCAACGCTGAGAATGTCGCCTACTTTGTCGTACTCGAAAGTCAGGCTCTTTGCCATTCGATTATCCCCCCTGTTCGACGCCTGGCGATGTATCCCGTCACTATCCAGTGCCGTAGCTCGGGAATTTCAGTAGTGCGCACAACAGCTATCACATACTTACCATTCCGCAATTGCGGAAACCAACGTACAAACAGCCGTACATCCGAGTCTTTAACGCTGAGCCAAACTTCGTCAGGGTGTTCAAGTGTACTGCCGATGAAACTCTGAACATCTGAAAGTATATCGGTGTGTCTGTGCCCGATGTGAAGCACTCTCTCGTCGGTCAACTCGACCGTTCCGCCCAAATATGGGCACTCGAACAGTTCCATACTCTCAGAGTAGCATAGAAGGCTAGTCGAATATCTCCGACACAGGCATGCTCCACCCCGGAACCACATCGGCGCCGTCCAGCATACCCGCTTCCGTGAGCACGGTAACATCCGTCCGCGAGCGATACACCTTCGCCGTGCGCGTGCGCGATTCCAGCACAATTACCATCTGCGTTCCGGCTTCAAGATAGTCGAAGACTTTCTCTTCCACATCAGAGTAGCGGTCGCTGGGTGAGATTACTTCTATGGCAAGGTCTGGCGGCTCTGGCCACAAGCTGTCGGGACGCCCTATTCGCTCTATATTCTGGAGTCGGACGAAGCCTATGTCCGGCACGCGCACGTGAGCAGGATCGGATGCGAGAGTAAACCCCGCTTCCGCAGTGTAAACTTTGCCGAGACTATTCCTTCTGACATGGGGGACAAGGCTTCCGGTGACATATGCAGCGATCTCGCCATGATAATTCTTGGTCGGCGCCATCCTTACCAGTTCCCCCCTCACCAACTCATACCGAAACCCATCGTCTGGAATGTCAAGCAGCTCTTCGGCTGTCATCAGTTGTGTCGTAGTAGCCATGTCAAAACCTCACATCACCCGCCGATACACCTGTATCCTGTGCCGGTTCCCATCGGTAACATAGACCCTGCCTTCATCGTCCAGCTTCACCGACATGGGCGCCCAGAAAAACTTTTCTATGTGTGCCGACTGCGTGTGCGGATCGTCCGAGTCGGGCAGGTCCAGCTCCGGCTCCAGGTTCGCCTTCTCCCTTGCAGCCCCCTCTTCCCGGTTGATCGCCAGGAAATTCGCCGCCCACTTCGACAGCCCCGCCTCTCCTCTTAACTTCTGCACGAACGCGCCATCCGCATCGAATACCTGCAACCGCTCGTTGCCCCAGTCAGAGACATACATATACCCGCGCTCTTCTACTGCCACGCCGGACGGCCTAAGCAACTCGCCGTCATCTTTGCCCGAACTGCCGTATGCGGCGACGAATTCGCCATCGGACGAAAAACGCTGTATGCGGTCGTTCCCCCAGTCCGCAATGTATAAGTCGCCACCGGGCGCGACCGTTACGCCCCAGGGCATGTTGAACTCGCCCTCACCGCTCCCGCTCGAACCGAAGGCGAGAATGAACTCGCCCTCAGCCGTGAACTTCTGCACCCGGTCGTTGTGGGTATCCACGATGTATATGTTGTCCTCAGCATCCGCGGCAATTCCCGACGGCCCGTTGAACTGCCCTGCGCCGTCTCCACGCGAACCCCAGCCACGAACAAAGTTACCATCGTAGTCGAACACACTGACTTTGTGAGTGTAGTCGTCCGTAACATAGAGGCGCCCACGCCGATCTACCGTTATGCACATAGGCGAGATTAGATTGCCGTCGCCCTGCCCATGAAGCCCGAAAGTGCCGTAGTATTCGCTGTCTATGTCCATCATCGTGACGCGCACACCCCGCTCGCCCAAGTCGCGCGCGCGGTTCGCAACATACAGCCGTCCGTTGCTCGCGGCTACCATGTCGGTCGGATACTCTAGCCCGCGCCCCTCCATCGCAATGAATCCCAGCGTCAAGGAGTATTCGAGCACACTATCCTGTACATCCTGCCTATCCATAATTGCCCCCGTGTGCTCTACAACCGCTGAAACTCTTTGGATGCCGCCGTCAGCCTTAGCATCTGCGCCACCTTCTGCCGCTCATCGCCGTCCTGCTCCGCAATCCGCAGCAGAGCCTCGCGCGTCTCATCCGCCACCGACAGCGCGCCCATCTGCTCAAGGCATCGGCTCACCATCGTCTCCGAGCGAGCGCCGTTCCCGCCGTCCCCAACAATGCTGTCCACCATCGCCATGACGCCCGGCTTACTTATATCGCCCAGCTGCTCAGACGCGAAATTGATACGCTCCATCAGCGTGCCCGTGTCAATCCACTCCACGCCCTGATGCCAGCCCTCCACGCTCGGCGGATTGTTAAGCTCCTGCCCCATCCAGTTTATCTGCCTGAACCTATTGATCATTTCGCGGTTCGGCGTGTCGAACTCCTTTGTCATGCGCAGGATGCCTACCGCAAACTCCGCGGGTCCCTTCACCTTCTCATAGCGCGCGTCCTCAGACTCGAAGAAGTCCGAGTTGAACAACGACCGCAGCATCTCCGTGATGTCGTAGCCGCTGTCGAAATATACCTGCGCCAGTGCGTCGATCGCCTCGTTGTCCCTCGGAGGCGTGTACGGCCAGGCGGGCACCGGCGGCTCGTCTGCCACGAAGAAGTGATACAGGTGCCGCGCTATAAAGCGCGCCGTCGCCTCCTGCTGGCAGATGATGTTTATGATGTCCCCACCGTCGAAGTTCCCCGTCTGCCCGAGGAAGTTCTTCTCACCATCATCATGATCTTCCGCGCGATACTCGAAGTGATAGTCTATCCTGCCGTAAGGCCAGTCCGAATCGCGCGCCGAGCGCACCATCATGTACTCGGTGTTGCCGATAGTCCACCCTGTGAACGCCCGCGCGCACTCCTTGATGTCGTCCTCGGAGTAGTTGCCCACGCCCATGGAGAACAGTTCGAGCAGCTCGCGCCCCCAGTTCTCATTGATAGCATCTTTGTGATTGTCCTGATTGTCCAGCCAGACTATCATCGCAGGGTTCTTCGCAAGCTCCATAAGCAGGTCGTCGAACTTGCCCATCCCGCAGCGCCTGAACATGCTCACCTGGTCCGAAAGCACCCTGCCATTGATGACCTTTGGCATGCCCGTGGCGAAAATCCCGTGCCAGAAGAGCGTCATCTTCTCCTGCAAGGGAGCTTCAGAGGTAACCATGCGGTATATCCAGTTCCGCGCCGCGCCGGGATGATTTATCATCCCCGAAGCCTCATGGTCGAACCGCCTCACCATGAAGTCGCCGACCCACTGAGCGTCGCCCGGATTCAGCAGTCGCTCGACCGTCGCCTCATATCCCCTTTGGACGCACGCCTCAATCTCATTCTGAGTCGCGCCAAACCCTGCGCGTCGCATTAAATGCGCCATAAGCTCGATGTCTTGTCTGCCCATTGCATTACCTCCAAGATTGCATGCATCCATACTTCAAGCGCATGCTACAAATAGTGTACTTTCCAGTCAATCCCCGCCAGTTCCTACGAGAATATGTCGGCGACAGGCATACTCCAGCCCGGCACCACATCGCCGCCGCCAAGAGTGTCCGCTTCGGTAAGTTTGTTCACACCATCTGATGTGTGAACCTGCACTGTCCGATTGCGCGGATTCACCACTATTACCATGCCCGCTCCGGCTTCAAGCCATTCGGACACCTTTTCGGCGACATCTGTGTGTCGGTCTCTAGGAGACATAACTTCAACAGCCAAATCTGCCACTCCCGGGAAGAATCCCGGAACATCCCTTGCCGCTTCAGCTCGCTCTTTACGCACAAAAGCCACATCGGGCGCAAGCACATGGTCAGGAGACCTCGCCAATATGAAGCCCGTCTCAGCAAGATATGTCTCGCCCAAGTCATTCTCATAAACATGACTGGACATACTCACGTTAACTTTATTGCCCTCTCTGCCATGAGAATGGCCCGCAGGCGCCATCTTTCTCAACTCCCCTCTGACCAACTCATAGCGATAGCCGTCATCCGGCATTTCCAGCAGTTCTTCTGCTGTCATCAGGTTCGTCTTAGTAGCCATCTCACACCTCTACCGGCACTCAGGATGCTGTGCGTTGCGCCCATGATACACTACCCACGCACCGACAAACCTAAGTCCTTCAAACTTAATTCCTGATCCCTCTAAGACCCACCAAAAGGAGGCAACAAAATGGGCAGACTCGACGGCAAAGTGGCATTCATTAGCGGCGGCGCGCGCGGCATGGGCGCGGAGGAAGCGAGATTGTTCGCGCGTGAGGGCGCGAAGGTCGCAATCGGCGATGTCCTCGAAGAAGACGGGCGCAGAGTCGAAGCTGAGATAAACGAGAGCGGCGGCGACTGCCTATTCCTGCGCCTGGACGTCACCAGCGAAGCCAACTGGCAGGACGCCATCGCCGCGACTGTATCACGATTCGGAGCGCTGCACATCCTCGTCAACAACGCCGGCATCGGAGGCGTCGGCGGCTTGGTCGAAGACACTCCGGTCGAAGACTGGGATCGCGTCATGGACATCAACGGCAAGGGCGTCTTCCTCGGCACGAAGGCAGCCATCCCCGAGATGCAGAATGCAGGCGGCGGCTCCATCATAAACATCTCCTCCCAGCTCGGAATCGTCGCCACCGACAACACCAGCCCGATGTACCACGCCTCCAAGGGCGCCGTCCGTATCCTCACCAAGTCCACAGCCATCCAGTTCGCCCCCGACGGCATCCGAGCCAACTCCGTGCATCCCGGTCCTGTCAATACCGCCATGACAGAGCGCCGGCGCGAAGACCCTGAAGCCTTCGCTCTGATGCGCTCTCGAATTCCCCTCGGCAGATTCGCAGAGCCAATCGAAATCGCCAACGCCGTCCTCTATCTCGCCAGCGACGAGTCTGGCTATGTAACCGGCAGCGAAGTCGTAGTTGACGGCGGCTGGGTGGCGCAATAGAGAGCAAGCAGACATCGATACGCAGGATGAATAGGATAGGATAAACAGCCAATGCAGATTACTGACATTAAGACTTTCCTGGTACACCCCGGCAAAGCCAAGAACCTCTGCTTCGTGAAAATCGAGACCGACGAGGGAATCTACGGCTGGGGCGAATGCTACACGCAGTCCGACCGCGACGTGCAGATTACCGCGCACGTTGACCAGCTCAAGCGCTACCTCATCGGGCGCGACCCCACTAACATCAAGCACTTCACGCAGATGGCATTCGACGACTTCGCCGGCAGGCGCGGCGCGATGGACTACTACTGCGCCATCAGCGGCCTGGAGCATGCCATGTGGGACATCGCCGGCAAGGCATACGGCGCGCCCGTGCACAAGCTCATCGGCGGAGCTTGCCGCGACAAGATTCGCGTCTATGCCAACGGCTGGAGCGGCGGCAACCCCACTCCCGACTCACTGGCAGAGCGCGCGTCCGAGGTCATCGAGGCGGGCTTCACCGCCCTTAAGTTCGATCCCATCCCCGGACGCTGGCGTACCTACGTCAGCAAGGATGTGGAGGACGCCGCCGTGGAGAACGTGCGCGCCGTCCGCGAAGCAGTCGGACCCGACGTGGATATCCTCGTGGAGATGCACCGCCGACTTGCGCCCATGCATGCCGTCCGCATCGCACACGAAATTGAGCGGTACCGACCGTTCTGGTACGAAGAGCCCGTGCTCGCCGAGAACATACCCGCGCTCGCCTCCGTGCGCCAGAAGATAAACATCCCCGTCGTAACCGGCGAGGAGCTTTACACCAAGTTCGAGTTTCGCGAGGTCTTCGAGAAGCAGGCGGCAGACATCCTCAATCCTGATGTGTGCAACGTCGGCGGCATCCTCGAACTCAAGGAGATCGCGGCGATGGCAGAGCCGTACTTCGTCGTCATCTCGCCGCACAACTTCAACAGCACCACCGTCGGACTAGCAGCGACCATACAGGTCTCCGCGGCAATCCCCAACTTCCTCATAACCGAATACTTCGTCAACCTCGAAGAACTCGGCCGCGACATAGCCAAAAACCCCTTCGAAGTCAAAGACGGCTATATCCAGATACCCGACGCCCCCGGCCTCGGCATAGACCTCGACGAAGAGCGCCTAGCCGCCTACCCCTACAAGCCCTTCCCCCCAAGGTCCCCCGCCCAAATCTGGGACGAGGGGCCGTAGCGAGGGCTAACGGGATGAGCGGACCGAGCACGATAAATTGAGGGCGACATGGAAGAAACCAAGATATGGGCAGTCGAAGGCACTTCGGCGACCCAGTTGGACACCACGAACCAGATGGAAACCGAAGGACTGCTTGAAGACATACTTACTGCTAATCCAGATATGCTCGAAGACGGATTGCAGTTGGTAGGTCGGCAAACTTCAACGGCAGGAGGTCCGCTCGACCTGCTTGGAGTGGACAGCGACGGCGTGCTTGTCGTGTTTGAGCTTAAGCGAGGGGCGCTAAACCGTGAGGCAGTAGCGCAGGTGATAGACTACGCATCAGCGCTTAATGCGATGGATGAAGATAATCTGAGCCGCCATATCGAGAATCGATCAGGCAAGTTGGGAATCGAGAGAATAGACAACTTTGAGGATTGGTATGACAAGTTACGTAAGAGCAACGAATTGCCAGAAGGAGGACTAGAATCGCTCACACCACCTAGAATGGTTCTAGTCGGTTTGGGCGTTGATGACACAACTGAACGTATGGTGAACTACATGGTGAATACCGGGATGCCGATATCGCTTCTCACATTCTACGGCTTCGTCGGCAGCGACGGCAAAACATTGCTCGCTAGAAACCTGGAAGTGGACAGCGACAGAATATCCATAACGGCAATGCAAGGACCGCGCAGTCGCCACCGAAATCGCCGAGCGAGGTTCGAGGAAAATCTTCAGACTCTACCCGAAGAAATTCGGACTTTAGTCGACAATACTGAGCGCATGTTCATGAGTGTGGAAAACAGGTTCACCAAGATCTACGCCAGCACACGAATGAGCTTTCTGATTGACTTCTCATGGAGCGAGGACCACGCTTGGGATGATGGGAACAGAGCAAAGCGCAGAGTGTTGCTATTCATTGAAATAGATGAGAGTGAAAATCGCATAAATGTAGGTTTTCCTCCGACAGCTGTGGAGTTCGCCCGTGACGAGTTCACTAAACTGGATAGCGAAGATATCCCGTATGAAACAGGGCAAACGCAAGCGTTGTGGGGAACGCAAGAATACAGGTTCCCGCTGCAATCTCTTCAAGATTGGGAAGTGCGGAAATACAAGATTGAAGACCTTACGCAGAAGGTTTGCAAAGCGTATGAGGCCGCTAGAGAGAAGGCGCTGTCAAACCAGTAAATCACTTTCCATCCCCCTCCATCCTGTCCATCGATGTGAAACCAACAAGGAGGCCCAACCTCATGCCACAACAAATCCCCCTCGATGACTTCCGCGCCCTCACCAAGCGCGCCGGACTCGATCTCACCGATGACGAGCTTGAGAATCTCAAGCCCATGTACGACCACTACCTCGAATCCATAGCCAGCATGAACGCCCTCGACCTCGACGCTGAAGACCTGGCGGTCGTGTACTCGCCGGGCTGGGACCCGGAGGTATAGCCATGACCACAGAACTTCACTTCCTCACTATCGGCGAGGCAAGCGTATTGCTGGAAAGCGGGCAGATCTCGCCCGTCGAGCTGACTCGCGCCTTCCTTGATCGCATTGATTCCCTCGACGACACGTTGAAATGCTACATCACCATTCTGCACGACGACGCCATGGCGGACGCGCGGCAGGCGGAAGCCGAAATCCTGCGCGGCGACTATCGCGGCCCCATGCACGGCATCCCCATCGCGCTCAAAGACCTCTACGACACCGCGGGCATACGCACGACGGCAGGTTCAAAGGTGATGGCAGACCGCGTCCCAACCGAAGACGCCACCACGACGGCGCGCCTGAAAGCGGCGGGCGCGGTGCTGCTCGGCAAGCTGGCGATGCACGAATTCGCGCACGGCGGTCCCGACGAGACGAACGGCTTCCCGCTCGCGCGTAACCCATGGAACCTCGACCACATCCCAGGCGGCTCCAGCAGCGGCTCAGGCGCGGGCATCGCGGCCGGACTCTGCATGGGCACGCTCGGCTCTTGCACCGGCGGCTCCATTCGCGGTCCTGCAGCATTCTGCAGCATCGCCGGCATCAAGGCGACATACGGGCGCGTCAGCCGCTACGGTGTCGTGCCCTTGAGCTGGACCCTCGACCACTGCGGTCCCATGACCTGGACAGTGGAAGACTCCGCCATCATGCTGCAAGTCATCGCAGGCTACGACCCCAAAGATCCGACCACAAGCCAGGCGCCCGTCCCGGACTATACGGCGTCGCTGGTAGAGGACATCGAGGGCTTGCGAATCGGCGTCCCCCGCCACTTCTTCTTCGCGGACGATCCCACCATTAATAAGGATGTTCTCGCCGCCGTGGACGACGCCCTGAAAGTCATGGAGGACCTCGGCGCGCATGTGGAAGAGGTCAACGTCCCGATGCTGGAGCACGCGGGCGCGGCGCAGCCCGTCATCATGCTCAGTGAGGCCTTCGCCTACCACCAGAACAACCTGCGCGCCAAGCCCGAGCTTTTCGGCGAGATGGTCAGGGCGCGCTTCAGGACGGGCGGGCTGTTCTCGTCCGGCGACTATGTGCAGGCGCAGCGCGCCCGCAATGTGCTCAAGCGCGAGTTCGCCGATGTGCTCAGGAAGGTCGATATAGTGGCGTCGCCCACCATGTCCAACCCTGCGCCGCGCTTCGATGCGATGGACGCCATGACCACATCCCGCGTCCCTAGTTTCACCGGCCCCTACAACCTCACCGGCATGCCCGCCATATCTGTGCCCTGCGGCTTCACATCGGAAGGCCTCCCAGTCGGCTTCCAGATAGCAGGCAAGCCCTTCGACGAGCCAACCGTCTTCCGCGCCGCCTACGCCTACGAACAAAGCGCCCGCCTCTTCGAGCAACGACCGCCAGTTTAAGGACAACGCAAATTGCCCTCTCCCGTAAGTCCATAAGGAGAGGGCAATAGCAAATGTCGTGTTACGCGAAACTCCCTACGGATGCTCCAGCAGTTGCAGAAGGTTCCCATCAGGGTCCTCGAATGTGGCAACCCACCCACCCCAGTGCTCGCGCTCCGGAGGCCTCACAAAGCGCACTCCAACAGCCGTTAGCCGCTCGTGCAGCGCGTGTATATCCGAGGTGCCGAAGTTCACCATGATGCGCTGCGGCTCTGCATTTCTGCCATGCACCTCCGAGTGCGAGCCGATGCTGAAGCGCATCTCGCCCCACTCGAACGCAACGAAGTGTGGCCGCTCCGAATGCACCGGCAGCCCCAGCGTATCGCGGTAGAACGCCGCCATATCCGCCATATTCTCAGTCCAGATTATCACGCCCGCAACGCCGTCAATCATCGCTTGTTCCCTGTATCCAAATGCCGATGTCCAAATCAGAAACTGTCAAAGCACGCCTTCAAATTTGCCCGACTATGTGTATAATATGAGGTCAGAGACAGTGCGGAGGTGGCCGAAAGTTTACTGAGGGTCTCTAGAAAGGAGGTTGCTGCATTGGCTAGTAGTATGAGGAGGTGCTCCAGGTAGGTGTTCACTGGAGCATCTTCTACCCCTGTGAGGGGCTTTCCCGCTTGTCGGGGAGGCCTCTCTTCTTTTGCGAGTATTCAGTGTATTCAGTTGGCCGCTTTGCCCACCACGCATAGGACGGACACACCTTTCTGACAACTGAATACTGTTAATAAACTACTCTTTCCCCTCGAAGAACCGCCGCGGATTGTCCACCATAATCTTGTTGATGTCATCATCCGATGCTCCCAGCTCGCTCAGACGCGGCAGCACCCGCCGCGTGATGAACAGGTAGCCATCCGGATTATTCTGGTCCCGTGCCTCCCGTGCTTCCTTCAGCGCAATCAGCAGCGCCACCGACCAGTCGTGCCCCAGCATGATGCGATGCGCGAACCCTGCCTCGATGAGCTTGTACGCCGTCTGCGTGCGCGCCTCCCAATCCAGCACCTCCGGCCTGCCCGGATAGCGGTCAAGCCCGATCCACACACCTTTTTCCAACAACCCTATCAGGTAGTCTGTGTCGTCCGTATCGTTGCTGTGTCCCACATACACCTTGTTCAGGTCAACGCCCTCGTCCTCGAATATGGCGACCTGCTGCTCGCCCACGCGCTCCGGCGCCCATGTGTGCGTGGAGATCGGCACGCCCGTCGCTTTCTGCGCCCTCGCAGCCGCGCGCAGGATAATCTCGCCCTCCGGCGTTACGCCGCCCATGTCGTTGGCTACCTTGATTATCGCGGCCTTGATGTCCGTCCCCTCGATTCCCTCTTCAATCTCGCGGATGTACAGCGGCGCGATGTCATCCGGCGTCGCCGTCCAGAATACGCGCGGAATGTCAAGCCATGTGCCCGTCGCGCAGATGATGTTCACGCCCGAACCCTGCGACACCTCTTCGATCAGCCGAATGTCGCGCCCCAGGTCGATAGTCGTCACATCTATAATGCTCCGCAGCCCCTCGTCATAAGCCGCCTTCAGGTCGCGTATCCCGCGCTCAATCGTCCCTGCGCGGTCAATGAACTCCGGGTATATCTGCTGTATCCCCGCAGATATAACCAGCACATGCTCGTGCGACAGCGTAAACCCTAGGTCCGCCGTATCCATCGGTCCCAACACCGAGTTAATCGTTGCCATATTCCAAGTCCTCCATCAAGGGAAAATCCCGTTCATCCTGTTCATCGATGTTAGCTTTCGCTGGCAATTGGATTGCTCAGCGTGCCAATCCCGCTTATCTCCACATCGCACACATCGCCAACCTTTATGTTCTGCGTCGCGCCGTCCGTGCCCATCCAAATCATGTCGCCCGGATACAGCGTCAGGTAGCGCGTCATCGCGCTGATATACGTCTCCACGCCGAACACCATATTGTTCGTTGCAAAGTCCGACACCACCTCGCCGTTGATACGCACCGTAGTACGCAGCGAGTCCAGCTCAACATCCGTCTCGATCCACGGGCCCATCGGCTTGAAGGTATCGCTGTTCTTCGCTCGCCACAGCGTGCGATCGCCGGCCTGCCATGTGCGCTCGCTCACATCGTTGCCGATGGTATAGCCCAGCACGCAAGACAGCGCATCCTCCTCTGACAGGCCCTTCGCCTCCTTGCCGATGACCACCACAAGCTCGCCCTCATACTGAAAGCGCTCCGTGGAATCCGCAGGCTTCACGATAGCCTCGCCATGCGCTATGAGCGCGTTGTTCGCCCGATAGCCGATGTCCGGCTTCTGCGGAATGTCCGGCTCGCGCCCCAGCAATGCCGCCGCCTCACGCACATGCTCCTCGTAGTTCACGCCCGCCGCATAGAAAATCTTCGGCTCGAACGGAATTAGCAAGCGCACATCCGCCAGCGCCTGTCGCTTCCCCGTCCGCTCATACTCATCGAACGGGCTGCCGCTCACCTCCGCAACCTCATCGCCCTCCACAATCCCAAACACCGCCTCGCCATCACCTTCATATCTCACCCAGCGCATCACAGACCTCCTTGAATATCTTGATCATTCTGTCCGGTCTATTCTTCGGTATTTGGCTTCGCGCTGCCCGCCCGCAGCCGCTCTATCAGCGACGCAATCTCAGCAAGCGCAGCGCGGACATTCTCATCGCTCATATCCGGCAAGTCGGGATAGTACGCTTCAAGCGTGTATCTGGGATAGCGTCCGGTGAACTGATACATCGATACGAGTTCACACACGGCGCGATACTGCTCCAGTGTCGCGTCATAGCGTACGGTATCGTCCAACAGTCTGCCCAGGTCGTGCGTCCGCCGCAGCCGCCAGCCTTGCCGTATCAGATACGCCTTGAAGAACTTCTCGGTCGCCTGTTGCAAGAAGTAACCCGCGCCTACGGGATCGTCGTTATCAAACAGGATTATTACTCTGTCATAGTCCTGTTCTGCTATTCTGATCCAGTATTCGGGAAACTCCGACTCTTGAGGGTTCATGTTATAGCTCTTCCTAGCCAGTTCGACATATTTCTTAAAGCACCCATTCTCGTAGAGTACCCTTCCTTGCAAAATGACATCCTGTACAAAGTGGTTACCCTGCGCCAGCATGCCCTCAATCTGCTCAGGTGTGGTTATATGAGTATCGAGCCAATACCCTTCTCTGAGTTCAGACAGTAGGGCATCAACCTCTCGGGAACGAGCGATAGCCCCGCCCGACACCTCAGCCTTGATTATCATCAGGTCAACATCGCTGTCCTGCCGCGCGCGCCCATCTGCCCGCGAGCCGTAGAGTATCACCGCCTCCGCGCCATACTCGTCACGCAGCCGCGCCGCCATCGCCTCAATAGCCGCCATCGCGTCCGTTGTATTAGTTGATGTACTCATGACCTAGTCATCCTGCTTACCCATCCCAAACACATCCGCCACCAGTTCATACGACCGCACCCTGTCCGCGAAATCGTAGCATATCGTAACGATTCCGAGGTCGTTGGTCGCGTAGGCGTCCGCAAACTCTTCGATTCTCTCGCGCACCTGCTCAATCGTCTCCATTCAATAAGATAGACTGATTCCTGCGCCGTCTTCAGCGGCGAGAACTCCCGTTCTTCTCACGGGGCGGATAATATCCGCCAACCTCCTCACCTTCAAGCACAGGTCCATGCTCACGAACATGCGAAATTTCCCATCCTCGCTTCAGTCGCACTGAGCTTGAGTGCAGAGTCAGGAGAGCCACAGTATGACCATTTGCCGCCACCACCTCAACTTCGTACGCCTCGTCGTCCTTATAGCAGTGAACAACAGTGCCTACATCTCCACTGATGAGCCCGTGTTCCGGAACATCTTGGGTTATTACCACAACGTCCAGTTCTTTGATAACCCTTGTGGCCTCATCAACCATCTCAAATCCTCCATCTCCTGGACTGACGCGGATACGCAGTGATAAATCTTGGATTTTCCTGCCCTGTATCAATCATCCACACTGTCAACAACTCTATGAATTCACCAATGGGTGTAGCCATTGTTCCATAAATTACGTACTTCGTGCCATAAGGTGTAGTTTCAGTCTTTGCTACATCTTCGTTTTGGGCTATCTCCAAAAGTCCTACTTCCAATACATCCACATTGGATTCGTCAAAGCCCATGAGTCGCAGAAAAGACGCCTTTCCGAGGCCCTCTTCGTGAGTTTCTGATAGCAATCTGATAGCAAGTAGTCCGTCAGCTTGGACGGATGCACCCAAGCGTACGCCGAGTTTGGAAGTATCCGTGTTAGATGTCAAGCCGATCCGGCCTGATAAGATGGGCAGTCGCTCCCGTACCGTTTCACCCAGGGAGTTCCTCGACGCGCCACGGCGTTTAGCTGCATCAGCAGCTTGCGTGCCACTGCTATCACAGCTACCTTGCCGGGTTTGCCGCGCTCCCGAAGACGCCGATAGAAGTCGCGTAGGTCGCCATCTACCCTGAGCACCACCCAAGCACAGATATACAGCGCCCGTCGCACCGTCCCACGACCGCCTCGAATGGACCGATTGCCACGCTTTTTGCCGCTGTCACGCGACCAGGGAGCAAGCCCCACCAGCGATGTCAACGCCCGTCCGTCCCGCCTGCCAAGTTCGGGCAAATATGCGATAAGTGTAGCCGCGGTCAGCTGTCCCACTCCGGGTACCGTCTGATACAGTTCGACTGTCTCACTGAGACTGGCGCTGCGCTTCAACAACTCCTTGTACTCCTCATCCAACCGCTCTATCTCTCTGTCCAGCCAGCGGATGTGACGCCTGGTCGACTTCCCGACACTCCCGCTTACGCCCTTGTCCAGTCGGTTGCGCTCCCGCACCCGCTGCTCGACAAGTTGACGCCGCCTGCTCAGTAACTGCCGCAGCTCCTCACGGTCAGGATCCACATCCGGTTGTGTTGTGTCCGACTCGGAGAACACCACGCCGTAGCGAGACAGCACCTGAGCATCGAGAGGGTCGGTCTTCGCCTCGTATCCGCACGCGCGGGCAAATGCGCGCACCCTGACCGGATGCGCCACTTCTACGCCGATCACCGTCTCCCTCAGCTTGCCTACCACAAGACGCTCATACCCACCGGTGAACTCGCACACCGCCTTGGTCACACCTGCCCGCTCCAGATGCCTGAGCAACCTGCGAATGCCTGTCGCGCTGTTCTCAAAGCGGAGCACGGGACCTTCAGAAACTGACACCTCCAAAGTTGCCTTCGATACATCTATGCCTGCTACGACTATCATAGTCCGACCTCCGTGTGTATTATGCCGTTGTGCTCCACACTTGCAGATGCGGGCCTCGTGCCCTTGTATCCGTTCGGAGCCACAAATGCGGCGGGAGGGGTGTCATACTCCCAAACGGTGCAGCCCGGCGCAGCAGCCTGGCTCACCCAGTCGCTCACGACGCGCCCCTCTCACCCACCTCACAAACTGACACGTTTGCAAGTCAAATACAACATACAAGTCTCACCGTGTCGATGGTGCCTCCATCCCAAACACATCCGCCACCAGTTCATACGACCGCACCCTGTCCGCGAAATCGTAGCATATCGTAACGATTCCGAGGTCGTTGGTCGCGTAGGCGTCCGCAAGTTCCTCGATCTTATCGCGCACCTGCTCCGGCGTCCCGTCTATGTAGCTCTGCCTCATCTTGGAAAGGTACCCCCATTCCTGCGGGCTATACTCATACGCCAGCGCCTCCTCTATCGGCGGCACGCCCTCGCGTATCCCCTGTACGGAGCGCACGCGCGACAGGTTGCGACTTGCCCCGATTCGCTTTGCGTCCCCTTCCGTCTCCGCGCACAGAACCTGAAGCGCCACATTCACCTTCGGCTCCGAGAGGTACTTCGACGGCTTGAAGTTCTGCCGGTACATCTCAGCTATGGCAGGTCCATGCTCCGTAGCCAATCCGAAGAAGTGCGCGAAGCTGAACGGCAAGCCCATCTCAGCCGCCATCGACGCGCTATCGGCACGCGAACCGAGCAGCCACACATCCGGCGCAGTCGATTCCCCCGGTCCCGCGTGTAGCGACGCGAAAGGATGCTCCTCGTCCACCGTATCGTGCAGAAAGTTAAGCATGTCGCGCACGACTATGGGGTAGTGCCGCACATCCAGCTGAGGACGCGGATACGACAGCGCAGCCGCGGTAATCTGGTCGCTCCCCGGCGCGCGCCCGATGCCCAGGTCTATCCTGCCCGGAAACAGCGTCTCCAGCATGCGGAACACCTCAGCAACCTTGAACGCGCTGTAATGCGGCAGCATCACCCCGCCGCTGCCCACGCGAATGCTCTGCGTGTTCGCCGCAATCTGCCCGATAAGAATCTCCGGGCTGGTCCCCGCGAAATTCGCAAGATTATGGTGCTCCGCCACCCAGAAACGCTGATAGCCTAGCCGCTCCACGGCGCGCGCGAGCTCGATCGTCTCCGTCAGCGCATCACGCGCCGTCCCGCCCTTACGCACAGGCGACTGGTCAACCACGCTAAGGCTAAGTTCGCTGCTCAATTCCCCTCCAAGGCCTGACCATCTAGCATACCGACTGACAAACCGACCAACCACGCCCTCTAAAACGCCTCCAGCGTATGGCTCTTCCACCGATTGATCGCAGACTGACCGCGCGGACTCACCTGCCGCTGCACATGCACATTGATGAGCGCAGGCCGCTCCAGCTTCAGGCAGCGCTCCAACGCAGGCTGCAGTTCCTCCGGATTCTCCACAATCTCGCCGTGCCCGCCAAGCCCGCGCACCACCTGATCGTAGCGCGTAGGCAGCAAGTCTGTCGCAACCGGCTTGCCATACACCCCAATCTGAATCTGCCTGTCGATGCCCCACGCCGAATCGTTACCCATTACGCACACAATCGGCAGATTATGGCGCACCGCCGTATCGAACTCGATGCCGTTGAACCCGAACGCCCCGTCGCCGCTGAACGCGATCACCCGCCGCTCAGGATGCGCCAGCTTCGCCGCAAGCGCAGTCGGGAAGGTATGCCCCAGCATCCCGGACGGCGACACATACAGCCAGCTCTTAGGCATCCGCGCCGGTAGATACGCCCGCCCGAAGTGGCAATAGTCCCCACCGTCGAACACCAGGTAGTCATCCGGCTGGAGTATCTGCATCACCGCTTTGTGTACATACATCGCATGCATCGGCGCATCAGGCACCGCAAGCGACTCCAGGTGCTCGCGCCACGCCCTGCCCTCAGAACGCAGCTCGCTAATCCAATCCAGTTCGTTCCATGTATGCTTGGAAGCCTCCGCCGTCAGTTGCCGAAGCGTAGCCTCCACATCGCCCGCGATACCCACCGCAACACCCCGATTGCGCCCGATCTCCGCCTCCGACGGATCAATCTGGATGATAGTCGCATCCGCCGCAATCGTCGGCGACATCGCGTAGCCGATTATCAGGTCCTGCTTGCGCCCCAGCATCACCACCACATCCGCCTCACGAATCTTCCGCGCCGTCTGGCTCAACCCCTGATCAAAGAATCCTAAGCAGTACCGATGCTCATCAGACACCAGACCTCGAGCGTCTCCCTCCGTCAGCAGCGGCAGCCGAGTCGTCTCGATGAACTCCTGCAGTGCCTCGCCGGAACGCGCGTATGCCGCCGCGCTCCCCGCCACGATGAGCGGCCGCTCAGCCCCGCGCAGTATCGCAATCGCCTGCTCAATGTCAGTTTGCGAAGCCTGCGCCGCCCCGATGCCGCGATATTCGCTTGGCGCATAGAACGCCACTTCATCCTCGCTCACCACATTCTGCTGGATGTCCACCGGAATCGTCAGATGCACAGGTCCTCGTCGCCCGCTGTACGCCACCCGCAGCGCATGCGCGATCATGTCCGGAATGCGCCGCGTGTCCGTCACCATCCACGCGCCCTTGGTAACGGGACGCGCCATCCCAACCTGGTCGATCTCCTGCATCGCGCCGCGCCCAAGTTCGCTGAGTTCAGCCGAGCCGCTGATAGACAGCAGTGGGCTTTCTGAGTGCATCGCGTTCGCCAGACCCGGTATCGCATTGGAAAATCCCGGCGTCGTGTACATAGACACGCCCGGCTCGCCCGTGATGCGCCCCCATGCGTCCGCCATGTGCGCCGCCGCCTGCTCGTGCCGCGTATCCACGAACCGAAAGCCCATATCCGCCATGCTGTCCAGCGTAGGAAGCACATGGTCGCCGGCAATCGTGAACACATTCTTCACGCCCTCAAGCGCCAAAGCCCTGCCAATCAGCTCACTCCCGCTCGCCATGCCCGAACCCGATGTACTCATTTATTAATCCTCTTATGAATTACTTGTAGTAGTCCCGTTCGTTCTGAGCCCGTCGAAGGACATGCATCGCAAAGTCAGCGCTTCTGCCCTATGCCCATCAATACCAGCCCGTCCACATGTTAGATTGTTCTGACTTTACGCACAACCACGCCGTGTAACATTGCATTGTCATTCGACTTGCATAAACATGATTCGCATTGCTATTATTCATATCACAATGCAAAATTCATAAATGCAATGAATGGAGGCGTCCACATGATTGAATCCGCCATCACATCGAAGGGACAGACGACTCTGCCGAAGGTGGTAAGGGAGGCGCTCTCGGTCGAGGCCGGTGACAAGGTGTGCTACATCGTACACGGAGACGAAGTTCGCATCAGAAAGGTAAAGCACATTGGCAGGCTGTTCGGCGCGCTGAAGTACGACGGCCCCCCTGTAAGCCTGCAAGACATGGAGCGCGCCATTATAGAAGGAGCGATTGGAAAGTGATTGCCCTCGACACGAATGTATTGATTCGCTATCTGACACGCGACAACCCTGAACAGGCTGAAGCGGTGCGCGCTCTGCTGCAAGGACTTACGACTAATGGGCCAGGCTTCATCTGCCGCGAAGTTGTGATAGAAGTCGTCTGGGTATTGGAAAGGTCGTATCGCTTCAGACGTGAGCGGATTGCGAACATTGTCGTGGAACTGATGGCTACGGATACTCTGGTCATCGAAGATGACAACGATGTGGCTCAGGCGGCTGCCGCCTATCGTGAGGGAAGCGCCGATTTCTCGGACCTGATGATTCTCGCTGCCGCAAATCGCGTAGGCGCACAGCCGCTTTACACCTTCGATCGCCGATTCGCGCGACTGGATGGAACGGAGCTAGTCGAAGCATAGCTTCTCGGCTCACCAAGTCTGCCAAGCGCATTCAGTCTTGGAATTCGCAGAAACAACAACTAGAAACTATGTGCGCCTACCGCTAACTTCTGATAGCATTCTTGGCAGTGCAGTCAACGAAATCGAAGGTCGCCCCAACGCCCGCTTGTAATCCGTCAGGAAGACCGCCTTTGTTCCCACACCACACCGACCCGTCCGAAGACGTATGGATCGCCTTCGACCTTGAGACCACAGGTCTGGACGCCCAGAAGGACGCCATCATCGAGATTGGCGCAGTCAAGTTCCAGGGCGGCAGGACGCTCGACACTTTTGAGAGCTACGTGAACCCCCAGCGGCGTATCAGCCCCTTCATCGCCTCTCTCACAGGCATCCGCCAGCGCGACCTCGACCGAGCAGATCCCATCGAGCGCGTAGCCGCATCCTTCATCAGCTTCGTCGGCGCATCCCCGCTCATCGCGCACAACGCCGACTTCGACCTCGGCTTCCTGAGAGGCAACGGCGTCGAGCTGACCAACCCCGTCGTGGACACCTACGACCTCGCCTACACCATCCGACCTGACTCGCCCAGCTACTCGCTGGAAAACATGGCACAGCACCTCGAACTCGCGCACGACAGACCGCACCGCGCCCTCGACGACGCAATTGCTGCCAAAATGCTCTTCCTCAACCTGCTTGAAGACGCCGCTAACCTCAACCCCCTGACACTCGCCGCGATGCAGCGCCTCGCCCAGACTTCCAACTGGTCGCTCTCATACCTGCTCAACGGCATCGCCGCCAACCCGCGCACCCAAAGCGTATCGCCTGTCCTGGATGCCGAGGCGGACTCCAACATCGGCATCAACGGACTCGACATGCAGCGCATTTCCCGCAGGCTCCACGCCGGCGGTGTCCTCCGCGAGCACGAGAAGATCACGCCCATCGACTCTAAGATGGTCGCCTCCCTGCTGGGCGAAGGCGGCGCGCTCTCGCACACCCTTCCCGGCTTTGAGGTGCGCTCCGAGCAGGTGCAGATGGCGCAGGCAGTCACCGAAGCAATCAACGATGGCGAGCGCATCATCATCGAGGCTGGCACAGGCGTCGGCAAGTCGCTCGCATACCTGCTTCCCGCCGCCCTCTACGCTCTCGCCAACGGAAAGCGAGTAGTAATATCAACCAACACTATCAACCTGCAAGAGCAGCTCCTCAAGAAAGACGTGCCCATCCTGGTCGAGGCATTGAAATCCGTTGAGGGCGAGAGCGATGACCTGCGCTTCACCCCACTCAAGGGACGCGCCAACTACCTCTGCATGCGCCGATGGAACACGATGTCCACCTCCAACGAGCAGCAGACACCCGACGAGGCGCGCATGCTCGCCAAGACGATGCTCTGGCTGCAATCCACTGCCAGCGGCGACCGCGCCGAGATAAACCTCGGGCATCCAAGAGCAGCCGCACCCTGGGAGCGCCTCTCCGCAAACAACGCAAGGGGCTGCCTGCGAAACGAGAGCGTCTGCTTCCTGCGCTCTGCACGCGAGCGCGCCGCCGCATCGCACCTCGTCATCGTCAACCACGCCCTGCTGCTATCCAACGCCGCCGTCGGCGGTACACTCATTCCGGACTACGATGTGCTAATCATCGACGAGGCACACCATCTTGAAGAAGAGGCAACGAACCACCTCGGCTTTGAACTGACCCAGGCGAGCTTCAACGAGCACTTTCAGAGCCTGAGTGGCGAGGGCGGCTTGCCCAATCAGGCAACCACCGCATTCCGCACTGCAACCTCCGATACCGCAGACCGCAGGGAGACCGTAGAGACAGTTACTGCCGAACTTGCCCAACTCCTGCCCCGCATGCGAGACAGCATCGCCCGCCTCCTGGCAGGTCTGGAAGCGATGGCGCAGCCTTCCGGCAACGGACGACGTGGCCCGTCACCATACGCGCAGCAGACCCGCGTCACCCGCGCAACCCGCTCCAGTCCTAACTGGTCAGATCTCGAAATCGGCTGGGAAAACGCAGACCTCGCCCTCTCCGAACTAGGCAGGCAGCTTGCGAACCTGCAAAGAGCGCTTGCCAATCTAGAAGAGGCCGGCCTGCTCAACTACGAATCTTTGACAGCAGAGTTTGAAACCGCCGCGCAAACGAACGACACGCTGCGCCGTCAGCTCAAGGAGTTCGTAGTCGCCCCCGACGACGAGACAATCTACTGGCTCACGCTATCCGCCCGCCGCGCCGAACTATCCCTTCACGCCGCACCCCTGCATGTGGCCGAAAAGCTCGACGAGCTAGTATTCTCGCAGACCCGCAGCGTCGTCATGACCAGCGCCACCCTCAGCGCCGACAACAGCTTCGACCACATCATCGAGCGCACAGGCTTCAAAGACGCCCGCGAACTGTTGCTAGGCTCGCCCTTCGACTACCCCAGCGCAGCCGTCCTCTGCTTGCCCAAAGACATGCCTGAACCGCGCTCATGGGCATATCAGGAAGCGGTCGAAGGCGCAATCAAGGACGCCGCCATAGCAGCCGAAGGGCGCACCATGGCACTCTTCACATCGTACAGCGCACTCCGAAGCGCCGGGCAAGGCATTCGCGACGACCTCAAGGCTCGTGGCATCGAAGTCCTCCAGCAAGGTACGGACGGTCCCCCCGCCCAGGTCGTGCGTCGCTTCATGCAGAACCCGAAAGCAGTCTTGCTCGGCACTTCGAGCTTCTGGGAGGGCGTTGACCTCCCCGGAGACATCCTCAGCGTTCTCATAGTCGCTCGCTTGCCCTTCAACGTCCCCTCTGAGCCGGTCTTTCAGGCGCGCTCCGAGCTCTATGACAACTCATTCATGCAGTACGCCGTGCCGCAGGCAATCCTCCGGCTGCGGCAGGGCTTCGGCCGCCTCATACGCACGAAAACAGATCGCGGCGCAGTCATCATCCTCGACAGGCGCGTAACCGCAAGCCGCTACGGTTCGGCATTCCTGCGCTCCCTGCCGCCCGCTCGCCGCATAGACTGTGAACTCTACCATCTCCCGGGCATCATCCGCAGCCACCTGTCCGGTTGAACTCGCTCCGCCGAACCTTGAAAAGAATCTCGGAAAAGCATGGGTGTCATGAATAGTTGTCCCGTGCTACACTATCGCTGAGATGCAGAATGGATATTGGCATGGATATTGGCGCTCAAGCCTGTGACAACCACACTCAGCGAACCCGGAAAGCGAATAGCGATATGGTCGTTATCTCCCCAAACGATGGGAGCATACTTCGCCATATTTCTAGTCCAGTACATACCGGGCATAGCGTTCGAGGCTTACACGCGCATACAGCAGGAAGCGGCGATTGACACATTCGCCCATATTGCGCTAGAAATTATCAGGGCGTCGGGACCCATAGGCATAGGGTCCGCGATGAACGCCATAGCCGTAGCGCTATTCTTGGAGGCAGTCATGGTATTAGCAAGAATGCTTAGCAAGCAGCAGCGCGAACAGGGCCGCGCAGAAGGCATCAAAGAAGAGCGTAAGCGATCAGCCGCGAAACTGCGCGCCTGGGCAAAACAGAAGGGAATCCCGTTTGAAGAATTGCCGATCGAAGACGAGGACGATTAGAGATTCGCTCGGATTTGCGTAGTGGCATCTGCCGTCGCTTCAGACTCCACTATTCCCTACTTCGCTGACAGATCCACCCACCGCTTGTGGTGAAACATATACTGGTTCGCATACCCCGCGTGCTCCCCATATCTTTCCAGCGCCCACTCCCGCATCTCTCGCTTATGCCGCTCGGTAGGCGTCGTCTTGTTGCCGTTGCTGTTCAACGCGGGCGGCACGGGCGCATCCGGATACCAGTCCCGCATCGCCTTCACTATCCACACATCCACCGGAAACGCCTGCGGCTTGTCCAGCGCGAACAGCATCACGCAGTTCGCCACCTTGTCCGCGATCCCCCTCAGCTTCACCAGTTCCGCCAGCGTTTCGTCATAGTCTGCCTCCCGCAGCGAGTACAGGTCCGGCCCCTCCCCATCAGCAATCCCCGCCGCCGCCGCTATGACATTCACCGCCCGAAATCCTAGCTTCAAGTCCCGCAGAGCCTGCTCCCCCGCATCCACAAGCTGTTGCGGCGTCGGAAAAGAGCTTCTGCCGCAGTCTTGCATGTCAGGATGCGGCAGCGCCTTGCCGTAGTGGATAGCCATATCCTCCACATTCGCCGTTATGCGCGGGATGTTGTTGTTCGCCGAGCAGATGAACCCTATGAGACACTCCCACGGTTCCTGACGCAGCACCCGAAGTCCCCGGTGCTGCTTCACTGCATCCGCAAGATGCTCATCCTCGCTGAGCGCCCCATACACCTCGTCCATGTCGTCATCCACGCGTAGATAGTCCCTCACAAGCGAGACCAGCGAAGCCTCATCGTCCGGCGCGCTCACGAACTCTATCCCATCCTCGGCCCGCCGCATCCTCACCACATTGCCGAATATCACCCCGCAAAACCAGCCGTCGCCCTCCTCGCGCCACCGGAACGCCTGCCCGCCGCACAAAGTGCCTCTCAGGTCGTATGGCGCCGCAAACGGAATCAGCATATCCCCCACCTTCCCAATTCTGCATATCGAGTAGAGGGGATTATACCAGCACCCGCAGAGCCAAGACGGCAGTGTGCTAGAATGGCAAATAGCTGTATTGACGCTGCCCTTGGAACACATCCACTCTGGCGCAGATTTCACTTTGTCTGGAAATAGCCGATGTGAAAATCCCCGTAGTCTGCGCCAAAGCATCCTCAGCCACTATAATCCCTAATGCTCGCTTCCGGACTAATCGACAAACCAATCTACCGCTGGTGGGTATTCGCCGCCGTCGCGCTGGGAACACTGACCTCCGTCATAAATCACGGCGGCATGTCCGTCGCCCTTCCCACTATCGCCCAATACTTCGATGCCGACCTTGCCACAGTACAGTGGGTCGTAATAGCCGAAGGCCTGACGATAAGCGCGCTTCTGCTTCCGATGGGCAGGCTATCGGACATCGTAGGACGGAAGCGGATATTTCTCTCCGGTCTCGTCATCTTCATCATAGCCGCCGTCTTTGCCGCAACCTCCGGCAGCATCATCGCTCTGATAGCCGCCAAAGCCCTGCAGGGACTCGGCGCCGCCATGACTCAGGGCACCGGAATGGCAATGGTAACTTCGATCTTCCCAGCCTCAGAGCGCGGCAAGGGCATCGGCTCGCACGCAAGCGTCGTAGGCACGGGCGGCGTCATGGGGCCCATCGCCGGCGGATTCCTCATTACCGCCCTCGATTGGCGTTGGCTCTTCTACATCAATATCTTTATGGGACTCGCCACAATCATCGTGGTCCTGTTGATAATAAGGAGTGATGTATTCCGTCAGGAATCTCGTAACCGAAGTTACGACTACGGAGGCGCCGCGCTGTCCACCGCCGTCTTGCTGACCTTCCTGCTTACCGTATCCAACGGTACGCGCATGGGATGGACTTCCCCGCCGATCATTCTTAGTTTGATCGGCTTCGTCGTCTTCCTCGTGGCATTCGTCCGGTGGGAGCTACGCTCCTCGTCGCCAATGCTCGACATGACCCTGTTCAGGAGCAAAGTCTTTAGCATCGGCATCGGCACCAACTTCATGTCATTCCTGGGCATAACCTCTTCCCGCTTCCTGCTGCCCTTCTACCTTCAGGCCGCGCTCGGCTACACGCCGGCGCTTGTTGGCTTCGCGCTGCTACCCAACGCCGCCAGCAGGATAATCATGGGTCCACTCAGCGGACGCCTCTCCGACCGCTACGGCTGGAGACCGTTCAACATAATCGGCCTTTTTCTCTCCGCAGGCGGGCTGCTAATCCTTGCGACTCTAACCACGACATCCTCAATAGTCGTCGCTCTTGCGGGAATACTGATCCAGAGTATCGGCTCAGGCCTCTTCCAGTCGCCCAACTCCGCATCCATATTCAGCGCCGCCGACCCCGCGAGACATGGCGTTGTGGCGGCTTTCGTGAACCTGTCCCGCAACTCCGGCAACGTAACTGGAACGGCAATCGCCGCATCCATCGTCACGGCCGTCATGGTCAGCAGCGGCTACGAAGTCAAAATCGACGCCGTCTTGGAGGCCGCCCCCGGCTCAGGCTTGCTTGAATCATTCATGAGCGGGCTTAAGACGGCTTTCCTTATCATGGCCGTTTTGCAAGTCATTGGAGCGATCGTCTCCATCTTCAAGAGCGACTTGTATGTTGTATTTGACTTGCAAACGTGTCAGTTTGTGAGGTGGGTGAGAGGGGCGCGTCGTGAGCGACTGGGTGAGCCAGGCTGCTGCGCCGGGCTGCACCGTTTGGGAGTATGACACCCCTCCCGCCGCATTTGTGGCTCCGAACGGATACAAGGGCACGAGGCCCGCATCTGCAAGTGTGGAGCACAACGGCATAATACACACGGAGGTCGGACTATGATAGTCGTAGCAGGCATAGATGTATCGAAGGCAACTTTGGAGGTGTCAGTTTCTGAAGGTCCCGTGCTCCGCTTTGAGAACAGCGCGACAGGCATTCGCAGGTTGCTCAGGCATCTGGAGCGGGCAGGTGTGACCAAGGCGGTGTGCGAGTTCACCGGTGGGTATGAGCGTCTTGTGGTAGGCAAGCTGAGGGAGACGGTGATCGGCGTAGAAGTGGCGCATCCGGTCAGGGTGCGCGCATTTGCCCGCGCGTGCGGATACGAGGCGAAGACCGACCCTCTCGATGCTCAGGTGCTGTCTCGCTACGGCGTGGTGTTCTCCGAGTCGGACACAACACAACCGGATGTGGATCCTGACCGTGAGGAGCTGCGGCAGTTACTGAGCAGGCGGCGTCAACTTGTCGAGCAGCGGGTGCGGGAGCGCAACCGACTGGACAAGGGCGTAAGCGGGAGTGTCGGGAAGTCGACCAGGCGTCACATCCGCTGGCTGGACAGAGAGATAGAGCGGTTGGATGAGGAGTACAAGGAGTTGTTGAAGCGCAGCGCCAGTCTCAGTGAGACAGTCGAACTGTATCAGACGGTACCCGGAGTGGGACAGCTGACCGCGGCTACACTTATCGCATATTTGCCCGAACTTGGCAGGCGGGACGGACGGGCGTTGACATCGCTGGTGGGGCTTGCTCCCTGGTCGCGTGACAGCGGCAAAAAGCGTGGCAATCGGTCCATTCGAGGCGGTCGTGGGACGGTGCGACGGGCGCTGTATATCTGTGCTTGGGTGGTGCTCAGGGTAGATGGCGACCTACGCGACTTCTATCGGCGTCTTCGGGAGCGCGGCAAACCCGGCAAGGTAGCTGTGATAGCAGTGGCACGCAAGCTGCTGATGCAGCTAAACGCCGTGGCGCGTCGAGGAACTCCCTGGGTGAAACGGTACGGGAGCGACTGCCCATCTTATCAGGCCGGATCGGCTTGACATCTAACACGGATACTCCCAACCTGACCAGCCGCCGGAAATCGGCGAACCTCAGCCCAGCGCCGAGCGCGCAATCTGAAAGTCTCCCTGCGGCTCCGACCGCAATAGCACACTGACAGGTTGAATGCGCTTAACTGACTGCCGAAACCTACCCCACAAGCACCTTACGCAGGTCGACAATCTGGTCTCGCAGCAGCGCCGCCTTCTCGAACTCCAGCGCCCGCGAAGCCATCTTCATCTGCGCTTCAAGGTCCTTTATCAGCCGCGTCAGGTCATCCTTCGGTATATCGTCATGCGTTATGTACGGCGTCGCCTGCTCCGCCACCGCCCTCACGCGCTCCGTGATGTCCCGCACATTCTTGCGTATCCCCTGCGGCGTAATTCCGTGCTCTCGGTTGTACGCCTCCTGTATCGTGCGCCGCCGATAAGTCTCGTCGATTGCCTGCCTCATAGAGTCCGTAACCCTGTCTGCATACATGATGACACTCCCCTCCACATGCCGCGACGACCTCCCGATAGTCTGCACCAGCGCCGTCAGCGACCGTAGATAACCCTCCTTGTCCGCATCCAGTATGGCGACCAAACTCACCTCCGGCAGGTCAATTCCCTCACGCAGCAGGTTGATGCCCACCACCACGTCATAGACCCCCAGCCGAAGGTCGCGCAGAATCTCGCTCCGCTCCAGCGTGTCTATCTCCGAGTGCAGGTAATGGACCTTCACACCCATCTCCCGTAGGTAATCCGCCAGCTCCTCCGACATCCGCTTCGTCAGCGTCGTTATCAGACAGCGCTGACCTTTCGCCACCCGCTCTCGTATCTGGTACAGCAAGTCGTCTATCTGCCCCGTCGTCGGTTTCACCTCCACCACCGGGTCCAGCAAACCCGTCGGTCGTATCACCTGCTCAATGAAGCTCTGGCTGTGCTCATGCTCATACGGCCCCGGCGTCGCCGACACATACACCACCTGGTTCACATGCTCCTGGAACTCCTCGAAGTTCAGCGGCCTGTTGTCCAGCGCAGACGGCAGCCGAAAGCCGAACTCCACCAGCGTCTCCTTGCGCGACTGGTCTCCGCGATACATCCCCCGTATCTGCGGCAGCGTCATATGCGACTCGTCCACGAACAGCAGATAGTCCTCCGGGAAGTAGTCCATCAGCGTGTACGGCGTGCTGCCCGGTGCCCTGCGTGCCAGGTGCCGCGAGTAGTTCTCCACTCCCGCGCAGTACCCCGTTTCCTGCATCATCTCGATGTCGTACCGAGTCCGAGACCCCAGCCGCTCCGCCTCCAGCAGCTTCCCCTCTTCCTTCAGTTGCCGAACGCACTCCTCCATTTCCACCTCGATGTCCTGTATGGCAAGATTCATCTTCTCCTGAGACGTCACGAAGTGCTTCGCAGGGTATATCTCGATATCGTCGCGCTCCCCCAGCAATTCCCCCGTCAGCGGGTCCACCACCACGATGCGCTCCACCTCATCCCCCCAGAACTCGATGCGTATGCCCAACTCCTCATAAGCAGGCAAAATCTCCATCGTATCCCCGCGCACCCGGAAGTTCCCCCGCGCAAAGTCCATGTCGTTGCGCTCATACTGCATATCAACAAGCTGCCGCATCAGCAGCCGGCGGTTCCGAATCTCGCCCTTCCTCACATACGCAACGAAGCTCTGGTATTCCTCCGGCGACCCCAGACCGAATATGCAGGACACAGACGCCACGATGAGCGTATCCCGCCGCGTCAGCAGCGAACGCGTAGCCGCATGTCGCAGCTTATCCAGCTCCTCGTTGATGTCCGAGTCCTTCTCGATGTAGGTGTCCGTGCGCGGCACATAAGCCTCAGGCTGATAGTAGTTGTAGTAGCTCACGAAGTACTCAACCGCGTTCTTCGGGAAGAACTCCTTGAACTCCGTGGCAAGCTGCGCCGCAAGCGTCTTGTTATGAGCGATAACCAGCGTAGGGCGCTGCACCTTCTCGACGATATTCGCCATCGTGAAAGTCTTGCCGCTCCCCGTAACCCCCAGCAGCGCCTGATGCCTCAGCCCCTCGTCAACCCCCGCAACCGCCTTCGCAATCGCATCCGGCTGGTCCCCCGTCGGCTTGAAGTCCGCCACAATCTCAAACTCAGGCATACGCTCACTCCAGAAGCTCTTCGTGGATGGACAGCACACTCATAACATTATAGCCCAAGAACCTGTGTATTCTGCACATCGATGTTGCTACTGATGCGGTTTCGGTAGCCGCTTGAACTTGTCGATATTCTGCCACAAAGTTAGCCTTCAGGTTTGCTATAATACTACACAGATGCGGCAAGAGGAGAATTCATGCTAACTGCCGAAACACCCAACGCTAACCCCGACGAACTACTGGAACAGGCGCGCCATGCTCTGAAGTCGGGCTCGTCCGAGCTGCCGGCTCTGCTAATGTCGGCAGCAAACAAGGCAATAGCGGAAATAGCTCCTGGTGAAGATCCCGAGAAAGCCGCCCTTCGCCTGGCTGCCGAGTGGAACGACCGCCACATCAAAGCAGCATATACCTCTCTCCTGTGGTACTACGAGGACAGCCTGAACCCATCTCGGTTCTGCGACTACGACTACCAGAGAATGGATAATCTAGTGGATGTCGCCGAAGATCTGTTGGAGATGCTGAAGGAAGGCAATGACAACGCCTAGTCCCTTTGTTCAGGATTATGTACGCTCGGCGCGGTTTCATCTCGACAACGCATTCGGCATGTACACGCAGGTGCGAGAGCAACAGTACAATGAGGCTTTCGTCAAACTGGCTTATATGGCGTCCCAGATATGGGGTAGCGGCATTGATATACTATCTACTCTTATGCTCGTCGATGGTCAAACCGCGCTAGGCACTTCAACATCACGCTACACCTATCTGAAGTACAGACTGAACAGCTTACACCCTGATATGAGACTGCGCGCCGACTGGTCTCATCTGGCATCACTGCACAGTTTTCAGCACAACCTAGACCTGCCAGAGCTACGGTTTGTTCAAGCTTGCCATCACAGCGCAGAGCTAATCGCTAACCTCAATAGCCTGCTTCCAGAGTACCTCGGGTTGGCGGATGAAGCCTATGACTGGTTGCACGATGTGAGATAGACAAGCCCTCACCGCAACAACCTAGGCAACCGCTTCAAACTCTCCACATCCCTCGCCGATGCGTGATGGTCGATATAAGGCAGCGCCGCTTGCAGACTCCGCGTCAGCGGTTGGTAGTCCTCGCTCCCCAGCAACGGATTCAGCCACACAACCCGCTGCACCCGCCGTCGCATCCGCTGCACCTCATACGACAGGCGCTCCGGCTCCCCCGTATCCCATCCGTCGCTCAGCAGGAACACCGTCGTGTAGCGGCTTAGAACATGCTCGTGCCGCGTGTTCACATGCGCCAACGCCTCTCCGATGCGCGTGCCACCCGACCAGTGTCGCACTACGCTCCCGATCCGCACAAGCGCCTCACTGAACGACGGCGCGCTCAGCTCCCGCGTAATCCGTGTCGCCGAAGTGCTGAACACGAAGGTCTCAACCCGCTTCGTATGCTGCGACACCGCGAAAATAAGCTGTAACAGCAACTGCACGTGCCGCTCCATAGACCCGCTCACATCCAGCATCACCAGCAGGCGCGGCGTCCTCGGCACACGCCTCTTGCGCGGCAGTACTATCGCATCGCCCCCGCTGCTTAGATTCAGCCGCATCGCTCCTCGCAGGTCCGGGCTGCCCTTACGACGATGCCGCTTGCGACGCCTGCCCGGCCTGGACGCCATCGCCCTTATTATTCGCGCAGCGATCCTCGACAGCTCCGAAAGCTCATCCGTGCGCAGCACGCTCAGGTCCGGCTGTCGCGTGGTGGCGCGACTGCTCGCCCCCGTCCGCAGCATCTGAACCAGCGTATTTTCGGAAGACGGGTCATCTTCAGGCATCATCGCCACGCTCGGCGTGCGCCGAAACTCTCTCGCTCCGCCCACGAGGTCGTCATCCGAGTCGATATGCGGGCGCAATGGCAGTTCCTCGAAGTTCCAGAAGCGCTCGAAAAGCGAATCATAGATCGGAATCTCGTCTCGCCGCGAAATCAGCAGCGCCCGCAGCGACCAGTACACCCGCCCCTTGTCCATCATGTCCACAGCATTAAGCGCCCGCATCACATCTGCCGTCTCCTGCGGACTTATCAGTAGCCCATGCGAGCGCAGCACTCGACAGAAGTGCGTCAGGTGCGCCGTAAAGTCATACGAAATGTGAGATGTGTCTTGATTCATAAGTGAGTTAGTGCCGAGTCAATGCGTTAACAGCCAAGCCGCAGGAAGTTCCCCGCAATGTATGAATGATAAGTATGATAACACCCACCAACACCGAGGGAACCGCGTTAGGACAAAGTCAGCCCTCTCACCTCGCCCCAAAATCGCCCATCCAAGAACTGAAACAGGATATGCGAACCCGCATACCCCATTCTAAAACCAGGACCTGACACGACCTCCCGCATCCGCGTGGCAAGGCAAAGTCCGCCTGCGCGAAGAAAAGCTATCGCTCCTGCTCCTCACGGATTTCTCGTGCGCGCTCCACGTCGGCGCGTTCCATAATAATCCGCTGAAGCGTTTGCACACTGCGCCCACGCACCTTGTGCCCGTATCGCTTCTTCTTGCGCTTCTGCTCTCGCCGCTCGCCCTTCGTGTCGCTCAATTCCGACCATCCCTGTCCGAATAAGATGCCAATATCCTCGCGATTCCTCTATATTATACAAGAGGTAGTCCATGGAGACGGGAGAGAAGTTCTATGCAGTGCTCGACTCATAAGCGCCAGCCTGCTTTATGCTTCATGCTGATTCTGCTGCTGGCAGTCCTAGCCTGCGGCAGCGAGGACGCGCAGCAAGCCGCACCCTTCAGGATCGGCGTGATGGAGTCGCTCACCGGCCCCGGCGAGACCTACGGCACTATGGCAAATCAGGTCAAGCAGATGGCTGCCGACGAGATTAACGCCTCAGGCGGCATCAACGGGCGCAGGCTGGAGTTCGTTATAGAAGACTCCCAGTGCAGCGCAAACGGGGCAATCGCCGCTTACAAGAAGCTGACCGATGTGGACGGCATCAAGATAGTCCTGGGAACTTCGTGCAGCGGTGCGATGCTCGGCGCCGCTCCACTTGCCGAAGCCGATGGGATAATCCTCTTCTCCGGACTGGCGAGCAACCCGGACATCGCCCACGCCGGCGACTACATCTTCCGCACCCAGATAAGCGATGTGCAGGTCGGCATCGACACCGGCAACACCCTATGGGCCGACGGCATCCGCAGGTTGGCGACCATCACCGAATCAACCGACTACGCCGAGGGCGTCAGGCGCACTTCGGTCGCGCAGTTCGAGAAACTCGGCGGCGAACTCGTGGCAGAGGAACGCTACTCGTCCGATGTAACCGACTTCCGCTCGCAGCTTGAGAAGTTGATTGTATCGAATCCAGACGCCATCCACCTCGCTCCCCAATCCGAATTCGCCGCGGGCGCCATCATCAAGCAGGCGCGGGAAATTGGATACGAAGGTCCGATATATGCCGAAACCGTTTCTGTGGGAGCGACTGCACTGGAAATCGCGGGCGACGCGGCGACCGGCATGAAGGCTATCACCGCCGACCTCGATCCCGACAATGGCAAGGGACAGGAGGTCCTCGCCAAATTCAGGGAGCGCTACGGCTATATCGTGTTTCCGTGGCACATGGGCTCCGCATACGACGATGTCTATATCACCGCCGAGTGCCTGAAGCAGACGCAAGACGATCAGGACGCTGACGGCTTCCGCGACTGCCTCTACGACATTACCTGGAGCGGAGCGATAGGCGACAACTACAGCTTCGACGAAAATGGCGAGGTCGTAGGCCTCTCCCGCGTGGTCGTCGAGGTCCTTCCCACATCCGAGCGCACCGGCGACAATATGTACAGGGTTCTCGGCCCGGCTCCAAGGGAGTAGAATGGTGCAGGGCACTTAGATTGCGCTAAGTAGCTACAATTAAATCACGACTGCCATCGGTCATCCAAAGGAGTTAGATATGTTCGGCGCGATTGTGGGCTTCACTCTGGTTATCCTGTTCATTCTCACAGTTTTATATGTGATGCGGAAGGTAAATGAGAGCGACAGCCCCACAGATATAATAAGATAGCTCTTCCGGCGATTAGACCCGACATCAGAAATCCACAGCCTGGCAGATCGGAATGACAACTATGCGAAACATCCTGATAGTCGCCTTCGATGGACTACAGCCCGCGCAGGTAACACCCGCGCTCATGCCCAATCTCGCCGCGTTCGTCGCAGATGGCGTCGCCTTCGACAACCACCACCCCGTCTATCCATCCGTCACACGTATCAATGCCGCTACGATGGTGACCGGGCGCTACCCCGGCACACACGGTCTCGCCGCGAACATGCTCGTGATGCGCGACTACGACCCGTACAATGCCTTCTCCGCGCTGGAACCGACTCTTGCCGAGGTAGCCCGCAAGACTTCGGTCCTGCTTGCACCCACGCTCGCCGACATCCTCTCGCAGCACGACATGGAGTATGTGGCGGTCGGCAGCGGAACGAGCGGCAACTCCTATGTGCATAACCCCAACGCCGCGAAGGTCGGCGGCGCCACCATTCACCCTGAGTTCTGCCTGCCGTACCCGCTCCACGACGAAATCGTCGCCAGGTTCGGCGAATGGCCCCCCGAAGGCGAGACCAATGGCGACAAGCTGGTGCGCGCCGTGGACATAGCCACCGAATATGTGCTTACCGAGCGCAAGCCTGCTGTCGCCTTCGTCTGGTTCTCCGAGCCGGACAAGTCGCAGCACGCACACGGAGTCGGCGCCGAAGTCAGCACACGCGCCCTGCGTGAGGCAGACGAGCAGTTCGGCAGGCTGCTCACTTGGCTGAGTGATGCGGGCATGGACGCCGGCACTGACATACTCGTAATCTCCGACCACGGCTACTCAACGATAACTGAAACCATAGACATGGAGGCGCTGGTTCAAGCCGCCGGCTTCCCTCCGGGAGACCAGCCGGGCGGCGTGACGGTCGCCGCCAACGGCGGATCCGTGCTCTTCTACGCCCACGACAGCGATACGGCAACGGTGGACAAGCTTACGGCGTGGCTCATGCAGCAGCCTTGGTGCGGTGCGCTGGTCGCGTCCGATGCCGCAGGGCAGATCGAGGGCACGCTGCCCGCATCTCTGATTGGAACTGAAGGACAGCGCGCGCCCGACCTCGCAATGTCCTTCCGCTGGGACTCCCGTCCGAACGCGGCAGGCTACGCTGGCTATGCGTTCTCAACGGGCGGAGGGCCCGAGCTTGGTCAGCACGGCTCGATGAGTCGCCATGAGATGCGGAACACCCTATTCGCGCGCGGAGGCAGCTTCAAGAGCGGCGTTCGCATCGAAAGTCCTACGGGGAACATCGACCTCGCGCCGACGGTGCTGCACCTGCTGGGCGTAGGCGGCGGCGAGACGATGCACGGTCGCGTGCTGCAAGAGGCGCTGGCGGACGGCAACCCCGTCGAGTGGCAGACCGACACCCACCGCGCCGAGCGCCGCGTCGCTTCTGGCACATACCGCCAGCACATCACTGTATCGCACGTGGACGGCACAACCTACGTGGACGAAGGCAACGCCGAATTCGAAGCTGGTTGACCGCCTATATCCGGTGTGATTGACCGTATTCATGCCCGTTGATAAACTCAGCCTCGTCTCAGTAATCAAAATATGACGAGTGCAACCATGTCCCAGGACAACCAACCCGGTACGCCCCCGCCCATCCTCGAAGTCCGCGATCTCGTCAAGGATTTCGGAGGCGTCCGCGCGGTTGACCACTGCTCTCTCGACATTCGGCCCGGCGCCATCACTGGCCTCATTGGCCCCAACGGCGCGGGCAAGACCACCCTCTTCAACCTCATCAGCGGCTTCCACAAGCCCACCAGCGGCACGATAACCTTCCTCGGCCAGCGCATAGACGGCATGGAGGCGCACCAAACCTTCAGCACCGGGCTTGTTCGCACCTTCCAGATTCCCCGCGAGTTCAAGCAGATGACCGTGCTCGAAAACCTGATGCTCGTGCCTGCGAACCAGACAGGCGAGCGCGTCTGGGCTTCATGGTTCACACCCTGGCGCATCACCCCGCAGGAACGCGAGATAGAGCGGCAGGCGCTTGAAACTCTGGAGTTCCTCAACCTGCTGCACCTGAGGGACGAGTACGCTGCCAATCTCTCCGGCGGTCAGAAGAAGCTCCTTGAACTCGGCAGAACGCTCATGGCTAAGCCCAAGATGATTCTGCTTGACGAGCCAAGCGCAGGCGTCAGCCCCGCGCTCACCGAGCTACTTATGGAGGACATCCGCCGCGCGCAGGAAGAGACAGGCACGACCATACTGGTC
This sequence comes from Dehalococcoidia bacterium, assembly GCA_965221045.1. Taxonomy (GTDB): domain Bacteria; phylum Chloroflexota; class Dehalococcoidia; order Lucifugimonadales; family JADFKI01; genus Bin90. The sequence goes on along the minus strand of OZ244863.1, from coordinate 1,265,861 downwards.
ATCGAGCACAACATGCATCTGGTTATGAGCCTCTGCAATCCCGTCATAGTCATGAGCGAGGGCAGAAAGCTCGCCGAGGGCACGCCGCAGGAGGTGCAGCGCAACGACGAAGTGCTCAGCGCCTATCTCGGGTTCGCGGTCGAGAGTCGCGCATGAGCATCCTCGCTGTTGACAACATCGTTGCAGGCTACGGCGAGACGGAAATCCTGCACGGCGTCTCCATGCGCATCGAGCCGGGCGAGGCGGTTACCATATTCGGTCCCAACGGCTGTGGCAAGTCAACGCTCATGAAGACGATATTCGGCTTGCTCACACCCAAGCAGGGCAGCGTCATGTTCGAGGACGCCGACATCACCGGCATGCCCACTGACAGACTCATCCACATGGGCATGTCCTACGTCCCGCAGACAGGCAACATCTTCCCGTCGCTGACCATCGAGGAAAACCTTGAGATGGGCGCGTTCGTGGACGACAGCGACGTGCGGCCACGCATATCCGAGATGTACTCAATGTTCCCCGACCTGCATCGCGGCAGACGACAGCGTGCAGGCAGCCTCTCCGGTGGGCAGCGGCAGATGCTCGCCTTTGGGCGCGCCCTGATGCTCAGACCAAAGCTGCTGCTCCTAGACGAGCCTTCCGCGGGCCTGTCGCCCATCATGAGCCAGCTCATCTTCGACAGGCTGAGCGACATCCAGCAGACCGGTGTCGCCATTCTCATCATCGAGCACAACATACGAACCGCCTTGGCAATGTCCGACAGGGGATACGTCCTGGCTGACGGCGAGAACCAGTTGGAGGGCAGCGCATCCGGCCTGCTCGACAACCCTGATATCGGACGGCTATACCTCGGCGGAGGCAGACCTGACGCGCCTGACGAATAGGACAAGGAGATAACTTGCGCTGATGTCAATGCAGACGATGGCGATTCGCGCACGTTCGGCGGCGCACAGCGAACTCGGCTGGAGCGTTGCGATAGTCGCAGTGTGCGCAGTGCTGCTTCTGGCAGCCCCAGGCAAGGTCGTCAACGGGCTGCTGCTTGGCAGCATGATCGCGCTCGGTGCCATCGGCATCACGCTCATATACAGCATCCTGCGCTTCGCCCACATCGCGCACGGCGACTACATGACGCTCGGCGCGTACATCACGCTCTTCCTCCTGACCGTCGCGCTGCCCGCCCTGGGCATAGACGGCGCGGGCTTCGGCCCCTTCACCTTTGGCTACCCGCTGCTGATTGCCCTGCCCATAACCGTCGTCGTCTGCTGCGCCCTCGCCGTCGCGATAGACTATTCGGTCTATGAGCGCTTGCGCGAGCGCGGCACCGGCCTCGTAACGCTCTCGATGGTGTCGCTCGGTATCGCCATCGCCGTCAGGGGCGCGATACAGATGCTCTGGGGCACCGAACCGTTGCAACTCCCGCGCGCATCGAGATCCTTCTACCACCTGGAATTCGAGATTGCCCTGCCCACCGGCGGCGCGCTGCCCTTCGACATTCGCATTCCGCCCGACAACATCTTCCTCGGGTTGACCACCGTAGTGCTTGTTGGAGCGCTCTACCTGTTCCTCAACCGTACTAGAATCGGCAAGGCGATGCGTGCCACATCCGACAACATCGACCTCGCCCGCGTCACCGGCATCAACACCACGCGTATAATCCACTGGACTTGGGTAATCGCCGCCGCCTACGCCGCAATAGCCGGAACGCTCATCGCGGTGTCCCAGGCGCAGATGCTGCCTACCTCCGGCTGGAACACGCTCATACCGATGTTCGCCGCGGTAACGCTTGGCGGCATTGGCAAGCCCTGGGGCGCGCTCGTCGGTGGCTTGCTCGTCGGCATATCCATGGAAGCATCCACCGAGTGGGTCTCACCCGCGTACAAGCCTGCCGTCGCATTCGCCATAATGCTGATGGTGCTTCTCCTGCGACCTCGCGGCCTGTTCGGAGAGAGGGACGCCTAGATGGACTACATATACTTTATGGCAGGCTTCGGCATACTCGCGGGAATCTACGCCGTCTTCACGCTCGGTCTGAATATCCACTGGGGATACACAGGCCTGTTCAACATCGGTGTGGCTGGCTTCTTCGCGCTCGGCGCATACACCTCCGCTCTTCTGACGACTGCGCCGCCATCGCCCGAGTTGTTCGAAGACTTCATCTTCGGAGGCAACCTTGCGAACACCCTGAATCTGGGCATTGATCTCTGGTTCATCGTGGCGCTGGCATGCGCCGCCGCAGTGAGCGGCATTGTCGCGCTCGTCGTTGGCGCGATAACGCTGCGTCTGCGCGGCGACTACCTCGCCATATCCACGCTTGGCATCGCCGAGAGCGTCCGTCTAATGTTCCTCAACGAGAAGTGGCTAGCCAACGGATCACGCGGGCTGTACAACATCCCCAAGTTCCTCGGCGATTGGGTCTCGCCCGACCAGTACGACCTGCTCTACTTCATCGTCGTGATAGTCGTGCTCGCCGCGCTCTACTTCGCCGTTCAGCGCGCAATTGACTCGCCCTGGGGTCGCGTGCTGCGCGCCATCCGCGAGGACGAAGAGGCGACCGCGGCAGCAGGCAAGAACGTCTTCCGATTCAAGTTGCAAGCCTTCATTCTCGGCGCGGCGGTCATGGGCGTCGGTGGCGCGCTGTTCGCCCACGGATTCCGATACCTCGACCCCTTCACCTTCGACCCGCTCCTGGCGACCTTCATCATCTGGGTGATGCTCATGATTGGCGGGAGCGGCAACAACCTTGGCGCGATACTCGGCGCGTTCGTCGTCTGGGGCATCTGGAGCGGCACACAGTTCCTTCCGGAGAGCATCAACAACCCCAACCTGCGCTTCTTCCTGATCGGCTTCCTGCTGGTGCTCGTCATTCTCCTGCGCCCCAACGGAATCCTAGGCGAGCGCCGCCGCGTCTCACAGGGTTGACGCATCCCCCACGAGCGATTAACCCATGGGGGAATTGGCTAGTTACGCCGCCCGTGCTTACCTGCGCTTGTCAAGGCGCTCTTGCTGCCAAGAAAGTAGTTGTTCGCCATCAATATCGTTATCCATAGATGTGTAAGCCGACAATACCCTATGCTGTACATCATCCTCGCACGTTGAAAATACTATCTCTCCGTTCTTGAACATAAAAATGCATGGATTCTTCCGACTACCGGCGATAACTATCCACTGACTTTCAGAAAAAGTGTCGGTACGCGCGACCAACTTGCCTATGCCATTCACATTCTTGGGAATACCGACTGGCTTGGGGAATCCCGCCTCCCTCCAACACTTATCCTGCAAAACAGGATCGTTTGCTATTTCTGCATTTCCTATGCTCTGCGTGAAGCGATTTCCTGCTACTATGGCGATATAAGTCGGCACATACCAAGGCGTCGTAGCCGTAGCGCCGGGTACCTGCGTTAGGAGGTTCTCGGCCTTATCTTCGGATACGCCGAACCAAGATTTCACCATGCTGTTATTATCTCTTATCAATTCAAACTTCCTTTCTGCCTTTGCGCTTCAATGAGCGCCTCTAACGATGCTGGCGGCTACCTCCTATGCGCACCTGAATTAACCTTGATGTGCGAGCTTACGCTTTCCGCCACAGATTCGATAGTAACTACCAGATAGCATATATGCAAGTAAATAATAAACTGCATTTATTCGGAAATGCCTTTATACTATTTGCCGAAAAACTACGCGACTAATCTGGCAGGAAAATGCGAATTCCTAGCCAAAATGCTGCGGGAAACTTTTCCGAAATCGCACGGATACTTCCCGCTCGCTTATTCCGCATGCGTGAAGCGCGATATGCTAAACTTGGGCGGCCTGATTCAGTTCAAGCAAGTCCACAGCCGCACTGGATTCCTGCCTTCGCAGGAATGACGGAAAAGAAGCAGAACTAACGAAGCGAGAAGGAGCGAAGCACACCATGATTTACGACATGCGAATCTACGACCTGCAGCCCGGCTCGGTGCCGCAGTACATGAAAGCTGTCGAAGAAGTTGCCATTAAGATACGCGACGACTACGGCGTCAAGCTCGCCGGCTGGTACTACACCGACATCGGCCCCCTGAACCGCATCGTCCACATCTGGGCCTATGAAGACTACACCCACTTCGAGAAGGCGCGCGAGCAGGTGCGCTCAGACCCGCGCTGGAATAACGAATACATGCCCCGCGTCAGAGGCCTCGCGGTCAAGCAGCAGGACATGATAATGAAAGGCGCCGACTTCTTCCCCGGCCCGCAATAGGCGATCGATTCCATAGCAACAAGACGGTTCCTACGCCATAATAAAAATATAGTGCTTAGGTAAATTAAAGACGGCCTGTCGGAGGCTTGAAATGGCAGCGACCAAAGTATCCCTCGTAACGACCGCGCTCCCAAGCATCTTCTACGAAGACCCGGAGCCGGTAGAGGACGGTATGCAGCAAGCCCCGGTCATCATCGAAATCGCGCACCTGCTGACGGCTTACTTCAGAAGCGAACCCGAAGTGTTCGTCTCTGCAGGAGGTTTCATTTTCTATGACCCCTCCAACGGCAACCGTCGCATCGCGCCCGATTGCTACATCGCGTTCGATGTTGATGTGGAGGGCATACGCGCGAACCTGCCCAACTACTGGATATGGGAAGTTGGAAAGCCTCCAGATTTCGTGCTGGAGGTGGCGTCGCCAAGTACGGCGTCAAATGACCTGGGGCACAAGCGCGACTTGTATGCGCAATTAGGCATAGCCGAATACTGGAGACTCGACCCTACCGGCGGCGAACTATACGGTCAGCCGCTTACTGGAGAGCGTTTAGTAGATGGTGAGTATCAGCCATACGAACTGCATTCTGACGCGGACGGCACCGTCTGGGCATATAGCGAAGCTCTCGATTTAAGATTCCACTCTGGAGAGGAACTAGAATACGGCTTCGACATCCGCGATACCGAGAGCGGCAGGACGATAAACCAGGCAGAAGTTGAACGCGAAGCGCGGATAGCAGCCGAAAGTCGTGAGCAAGTGTTGCTCGCCAAACTTGAGCTTCTACGCCGACAGCAGGCGGAGCAATAAAGTTGCGCCGTCCATAGGTTGCATTTGCAGGTTGCTACGGCAAATACTTCCGGTTCACCTTCGCCACATAGCTGAATGTCGGATTGACGAACTGCGTGCAGCGCGCCTCAAGCACCTGCCCCAGGAACAGGTACGCCTCTCCGCGCGTGAAACCATAGTCGTGCTGTAGCCACAGAATCATCTCTGACAGAGCCATGCGAAATGCGTCCTCCGCGGGACGCGCCATAGCCGTCGTCATTATGTGCGTCTCGTTAGTGATGCGCGGCCACGTCATCCCCGCTGGCATCGGAACTAGCTCGCAGCGCAGCCGCGCAATGCCGCCCGTCTCGATACCGCCCGCGCCGCAAATCTCACCGTCGCCCTGCCGCGCATGCATGTCGCCAACATGCAGCAGCGCGCCCGGCACATTCACGGGCAGCCACACCGACGCCCCGGTGGTAACTTCCTGTATATCGAAGTTGCCGCCCCACTCGCCCGCCCAGGCGTTGGTCCAGCGCGAATGTCTCGGCGCGACCCCCACCACGCCCAGCATCGGCGCAATCGGAATCTTCAGCGTATCGCTCCACAGGATATTGCCGTCGCGTATCTGCACGACCTTGTGATGCCGTCCCACCCCGCTATCGCCCAGCCACCCCGGCATAGCGCCCGTGCTGCCCCGATAATTCGTGTAGCCAAAGGGTTCGGTTTCGATCTCGCCAACATGCACTATGAGCGCCATTCCCGGCTCCGCGCCGTTGATGTAGACACATCCACTCGACGGATTGCCCGCGCGCAGCACTTCCCGCAGCCGCTCGCCATCCGGATGGTCATCCAGCCAGGGCCCGCGGTTCATCTGCGTCACAACCTCGAACTCCTCGCCCGGATCAACCCACATCGTAGGCGCGTTATCAGGGCCCGTCTCGAAATATAGGATGTCTTTGCCGGAACGCTGCATTGCGATCACTCCTTGATGTACTAAAGTGGCTGTCTAGCTAGTCAGCCTATTGCGGGGTACTTCATGCGGATTGAGCTTGCATCGGAACCGCATCCCGCACTTTGGGCATGCGTTGACCTTCCCCGGCCGATTTTCACTCTCGATGCACACTTTCGATTCTGGGGTCAGTATATCAGCAACGGCAGCGATACGAACGCGCGAAGCCAATATACAAGCCTCTGGATGACTGATTAACCGAAACACCGAAAAACTGGCCCGCAGGCTTGCCTTTTCTATACTTATTGGCTATAGTTTGCATACAATTTCGGGATAATAAAGTACAATTCGGCTAGGTGTCCCTCGTAGGGACCTGCGCAAAGTCGAAAACCTTGATGGAGGAGATAAGCATGGCTACTGCGAACGGCTCAATAGGCGATGTAGTTCTGGATGTGAACGACCTCCGAACCTACTTCGTGACACGCTGGGGTGTGGTGAAAGCGGTGGACGGCGTGAGCTTCCAGCTGCGACGCAACGAGACGCTCGGCATCGTGGGCGAGTCCGGCTCCGGCAAGTCGGTAACTGCGCTCTCCATTATGCGACTGGTACCCTCACCTCCAGGCCACATCGTCGGCGGCACCGTGCTGCTGAACAATGAGGATATTCGCCAGGTCGATGAGAAGGAGATGGAGAAGATACGGGGCGACCGCATCGCCATGGTGCTGCAGGACCCGATGACCGCGCTCAACCCCGTGTTCGACATTGACGACCAGGTGGGCGAGGCGCTCAAGATTCACCGGAACATGAAGGGCAATGCCCTGCGCGAACAGGTCATCGACATGCTCCGCAAGGTGCGCATCCCTGCTCCTGAAGTCCGCATCCGCGACTATCCTCATCAGCTTAGCGGCGGCATGCGACAGCGCGTTGTCGGTGCTATCGGCATCTCCTGCGACCCAGAGGTCCTCATCGCGGACGAGCCTACCACTTCTCTCGATGTCACCATTCAGGCGCAGTACCTTCGCCTCCTTAAGGACCTTCAGGCAGAAACCGGCGTTGGCATTATGTTCATCACGCACGACTTCGGCATCGTCGCCAAGATGTGCGACCGCGTTGCGGTTATGTACGCGGGCCGCATCGTCGAGCACGCCGACGTCCGCACCATCTTCAACAACCCCAAGCACGAGTACACGAAGGCGCTCATCAACTCCGTGCCAAAGCTCGAAGAGAAGACCGGCAGGCTGGCTCAGATTGAAGGCCAGCCCCCGCTGCTCTACAACCTTCCCACTGGCGACGCCTTCGCAGATCGCACACCGCTCCCCACTCTTGAGAAGGACTTCGAGATTCGTCCCGAACTGGTCGAGATCGAACCTGACCACTGGGTGCAGCTCTCTCACTCATCAGTGGCAGAGTTCGACAATTATAAGCACCTCGTTCCTTACGGCGCGGAATACTAAGCTGTGCATAGCGCAATCAATGAAGAAATAAGGCATACAATACAAGGCTGGTGTTAGATATGACGACTAACGGCACTTCTTCCAATGCGGCGACAAACCGCTACGGCGTTCCGTCTGCTCCCGGTGTGGACAGCAGCTCCGACGCCATCATATCCGTGCGTCACCTTCGCAAATGGTTCCCCGTCGGCAACTCGTTCTTCAGCCGCAACAAGAGCATCCTGAAGGCAGTGGACGATGTCAGCTTCGACATCGAGCGCGGCAAGACTATGGGCCTCGTGGGTGAGTCCGGCTGTGGCAAAACCACTACGCTGAAGGTCATGCTCGGTCTCGAAGAGCCTACCGAAGGCCAAATATTCTTCGAAGGCGAGGATGTGGCGACTCTCAGCCGCGCGGGCAGGAGCGAACTTCGCAGCTCAATGCAGGCGGTGTTCCAGGACCCCTGGGCTTCCCTCAACCCTCGTATGCGCGTCGGCAGCATTATCGGCGAGCCGCTCGAAGTCAACACCACGATGACTAAAGGGCAGATTTCCACTCGCGTTCAGGAACTGCTGCAAGAGGTAGGACTGCCGCCATATCAGGCGTCGCTCTTCCCTCACGAGTTCAGCGGTGGACAGCGCCAGAGGATCGGCGTTGCGCGCGCTCTCTCCCTAAACCCCAAGGTCATCGCACTGGACGAGCCGGTGTCCGCCTTGGACGTGTCCATTCGCGCGCAGATAATGAACCTGCTCGTTGACCTCCAACAGGAGCACGGCCTTGCGTACGTCATGGTCGCGCACAACCTCGCTACCGTGCGCTACATGTGCGACCGTATGGCGGTCATGTATCTCGGCGTCGTGCAGGAGATGGGCGACACCGAAAGCATCTTCAACAACCCGGTGCATCTGTACACTAATGCGCTCCTCTCAGCGGCGCTCCCTTCGCACCCGGACATCCAGCGCGAGGAAATCGTGCTGCCCGGCGAGGTCGTGTCCCCGGTGGACCCGCCCGAGGGCGATGTCTTCATGACGCGCACCCCACTTGAGGTGGACCCCAACCACGAGTACGCTCAGTCGCGCCCACCTCTTATTGAGGTAGAGCCGGACCACTGGGTAACCATCACCCCATGGAGCACCATCGGCGACGCCGCCGAGCAGGGCGTTGACCTCACAACTCTGCTGGAATAACGGAAACAAAGGGCAAATAAACGCAAAGAAGAGGGGGGCAGGTCATTGACCGCCCCCCTTTCTGCTTATCTTAGTCTGTCCTTCCTATACGGCTGCTCGGCTTAGTTCACCGTGAATGTCCCGACCTTCACTCCGTCGCAGAGAATATCGAACGCCCCTGCGCCCGCAGCGCTGAAGTCGTAGCTGCGCCGCGTGCCCGACTCAAGCTCCAGGTTCACATCGGTAACGCCCGTGCCAAATGCGCCGCCGGAGCTGCTTATCGTCAGCCCTTCAACTTGGTAGGTCGCCAACTCGCGCTCGCCCTCCAGCGTCGTGGAGCCGGTCGCGGTCGTCTTAAGTTCCAGATCCGATTGCAGCTGTACGGCGAGACGAACGCGCTGACCGTCCGCGACCGTAATATCGGCAGGGTCCACGGTGCAGCCGCCTTCAGTCTTTTCTACATCCACGCGGAACTGCTCGAACGCCGTAACTGGAGAGCGGTGAAATTCGCCGGTCCTATCCTCGTCTCTACGGGCCGGAGTGCGATCCCCGGACTCCACGCCGCATGCGAGCAGGAGCATGCTTATCAATCCGAGCAACAAGGCTACATACAGCAGCGGGACCCGCCGCGTGATACTATGGATACCTGTCTTCTTCCGCACTCTTTTCAACATATATCTCTTCACCCCTTCCGAGAGTGTCAATCTTTCGCGAAGTCAATTGTATTGGTTATCTAGGCAGTGCAATGCCTGTGCGTGAATCTCAAAGGCCTATGCGTCAAGGCATCTATACGTTCATGAATTATAATGGCGCTCCGCTTAAGGTCAAGCCCGAACGGAGCGCCAAACATATTCTTTTCTTAGACCGATACTGTCCCCAGACCTGGCTTGGTTTCAAAGGCTAAAGCTGCCGCAGCCTCGGATCGAAGCGGTCACGCATCCAGTCCCCAAGGAAGTTCAACGACATCACCACCAAGAATATAGCCACTCCTGGGAAGAACGAAATCCACCACGCATCTTGCACAAAGGGGCGACCGTCATTCACCATAGCGCCCCAGGCAGGTGTGGGCGGCGGAATGCCGGCGCCGAGGAAGCTCAGAATCGCTTCGGTAAGAATGAGCTGGCCGACACGCAAGGTTGCGATGACGATGACGGTGTTGACGACGCCGGGCAGCAAGTGCCAGACCATTATGCGGAACGTGGACGCGCCCGCGACCTGTGCAAGGCTCACATAGTCGCGCGTCTTGAGCGAAAGCACCTCGCCGCGCACATTACGCACGAACGGCGTCCACGACAGCAACGCCAGCAATCCAATCAGAATGATGAATGTCTGCCCGATCGCTATCACAATCACGATGGCGACCAGAATGAACGGCATGCCGAGCCAGATGTCGGTAACGCGCATTATGACTTCGTCCAGCCAGCCACCGAACCAGCCAGCCACAAGCCCCATCGATACTCCGATGAGCAGGCCGCTGGACAGCGCGATGGCTACGACCACGAGCGACACCCGCGCGCCATGCACAAGACGGCTGAACAGGTCACGCCCAATGTTATCGCCGCCCAGGATGTAGTCGGACTGCGGTACGCGCACCTTCGCGCGGAGGTTAACCTGCTCGAAGAAGGCAGCTCGAATAGCAGCCTCGTTCTTCAAATCCTCTTCCGGTATGACTACGCCGAAGCGCACCGCCGCATCGGAGACATTGGCGTAAACCGGCCTGGGTATGGCGGCGTCCTGCACCTTCACTTCGAGGTTCGCCTGTCCCTTGAACGCGCTCGCAACTACTGTGCCGCCGTATAGCGGGTCAGCGAGTTGCTCAAGCGCAATTTCGACGCCATACTCATCCGCGGCGTCGATTATGTTGAGACCGACGGGCGTCCAGGGCTCGTCCGGGCCACCTGCTATGTCGCGAACCTCCATAATCGTCGCCACTTCCATCACGACCGCGCGCACACCGGCTTGCTCGTTGAACGCCGAGCGCACCTTGGACTTATCGCCTACTTCCTCGTCCGGAATAATAACATTGTACTGCGCGGCTGCTGAGGCTATGCTCTGCACTCCAGTTACGCCGTCAATAGCTACGACAATAGGCAAATCTTGCACCGATACAAGCTGAGCCTCGTACCAGATAGGCGCGAGAGTGGTGTTGTCCGGGATTGACCTGATTGGGTCGTTCGGACCGATGAAATTAGCAAATGCCGCCGTGATGAGGAGCAGCGCAAGCACTACGATCGACACCAACGGCCATCGCTTGATGGAGTTCCAAAAGCCCTTTATCCCGGAAGTTGACTCTACCAGACCTTCATTCAGGTCGGTTAACAGTTCTGCTTGAGCCATTGCAAATCACCTTTACGAGTAGCGTATGCGCGGGTCTATCAGCGCGTACAACATGTCAGTCAGGAAGTTCATCACGACATAGAAGGTCGTGAACACCATCACCACGGCAACCATTACCGGGAAGTCATTGTCCTGAATGGACCCGAAAGCCAGTCTGCCAAGCCCATTGATGGCGAATATCGATTCCGTCACCACCGCGCCTGTGATGAAGCCGGTCAGCAACAGCGCCGAGAATGTCAGCGGCGCGATAAGCGCATTCCTGAACCCATGCTTCCAGATTACGGTGTTGGTCGATACGCCCTTGGCGCGCGCCAACTTGATGAACTCAGAGTCGAGAATCTCAAGCATCGCGGAGCGTACCAGTCGCAGGTAGCTTGCGGCGGCTATCCAGCCCAGCGTTATCGTGGGCAGGATGTAATATTTCCAAGGGAATAAGCCTTCTCCCAAGGTGCCAGTGGGCAGCCATTTAAGGCGCACTGAGAATAACAGGATGAGCATTATAGCCACCCAGAAAACGGGAAGCGCCTGACCGAACAGAGCAAAGCCCCGCCCAAGCAGGTCAACGAAACTGCCCCGCTTCACAGCCGAAAGCACACCTAACGGCACGCCGATTATAGTGGCGAACAGGTAAGATGCCAGCGCCAGCTTCAAAGTTACCGGGAGACTGAGCTTAACCTTGTCGAAGACGCTCTTCCTGTCGATGAGGCTGTCCTGCCAGTCGCCCTTCACAATGTTGCCCAGCCAGACCGCGTACTGCCAGATAATCGGCTTGTCCAGCCCAAGCTCCACGCCAAGCGCGTCCCAGCGCTCTTGCGTAATGCCGTAGCCCCCCTCCTGCGCGTACAGGTAGCGCGGGTCGCCAGCAGCCCGGGACAAGCTGAATGTCAAAAGCGTCGCCCCAATAAGAGCAAGCGCCCCGAAGCCGATGCGTCTGATAAGGAAGTTTACCATTTATTCACGCTTCTCCCGTTTTATTGACTGCTCATCATCTGCGCATCAGGGAGGGCAGGAGGCAATTTGCGAGTGATGGGTGAGCCGTGAGCCGCATTAACGCGGTTCATTTCACTGTGAATATACTTGAATTAAAGTCGCTTATGTCCTATGCAGGCGTCCCCGTTTTTGGCGAAGGACGCCTGCGTAATTTCTAACTCAATATCAGTGTCTGCTTCCAGACTTACTGAGCCAGTTTGATGGTGCGAACATTGTTGATGCCCGCTAGATTACCATTAGCCATAGGCCTCTGGTCCCAGGTGGTGATCTGTTCTACGTTGTAGGCGGGCCAGATTGGGAACTCGAAAACGCCTACGCAGTTCGCCCATTCGCGGTTGTTGGTGTAGAAGGCCGTGGCAAGCTCTTCGCGCTTCGCCTTGTCAGGCTCACCGGCCATCTGCAGGTAAGTCTCAGCAGCCCAGGGTATTTCCATTCCTACGCCATAACCGCCTGCGCTGATGGAACTCATCACGAAGCCGTGCGCCCAGTCAAACGGGAAGTTCGAGTGGTTCTCGTCGCCGCAGCCCGTGAACGGAGTCTTGTTCGTGCGGGCAACGAGGCCCGGGCGGAACGTGCCGTACTCGGTCTTGATCAGGTTGACCTTGACGTCGAGGTTCTGCTGCCAGCCAGCGCCGACTGCCTCACCAACATGCGCGTTAAGCTCGCCCGTGCCGATCCACATATCCATCTCGAATCCGTCAGGATATCCTGCTTCGGACAGCAAGCTCATCGCCTGATCATAATCCGTGCCCCAGCTCCACGAATCGCTGTAGCTAGGGTTGTTGATGGACAGGTATGGCTGGTGGTTGACCACGCCCAGACCGGAGATGATGTTCTCTACCAGGTCGTCGCGCTCGATGCCCCATGCCAGCGCGTTGCGCACCAGCTTAGACGTCTGCATCGTAGGGGAATTCTCATCATAGGCGCCGCCCTCAAAAGGATTGCCAATGTAGGGATAGCCGTCGGTCTCGCGGTCGCGCTCGAGCTTCTCACCCGTCAGTGCGCCGAACTCTTCCCAGTAGTTGCCTGATGCCAAGGAGATGTTAAACATCGCGTTGTGCGCTCCGCCACGCTGTGCGTCGAAGCGGTCCTCCGAGAGCAGGTTCGGAAGTGCCGCCAGCTCAACCTGCGCTATCTGTGCCTCGCCAGCCTGCAATGCGGCTACGCGGGACTCACCGGCAGGAATGTCGCGCCATTCAAGCTCCTGCACGAACGGGCCTATGTTGCCCTCGCCGCTCGCGTAGTAGTCGGGGAACGCCGTCATCTTGATGTGCTTCTGCAGCACCCAGCCCTCGGTGTCATGCGGTTTGTTCACTTGAAACGCGCCCACGCCAATGTATGTCCTCTGCATGCCCTCAACGCCCAAGTCGTCGAAGACTGCCTTACTGACGATTCCCGCCGTCTGCCAGAAGCGACTGAAGCGGTGCAGGACGCCGCGGCTGTCGTAGTTGCGATACTGCAAGCGCACGGTGTACGGGTCTATCGGGTCCATGCTGGAAATCAGCGGCGCAAAGTCGCCTGCCTGCCCGTGCACGCTCTCAGGATTGGTAACCGAGTTGGCGTCGTTGTAGGAGAACGCCACGTCCTCGGAAGTCATTTCGCCGTAGCCGTCATGGAACTGGATGCCCTGACGCAGTGTAAAGTCGCCGTACTCCAGCGACGGGTCTAGCGTGAACTCCGTGGCAAGCATCGGCTCGGTTGTAGCTGAGCCCGTTGCGTCCAACGCGGAGTTGAACAGCGTCTCAGTGATGCCCGCCATATAGATGATCTCCGCGCAGCCGCCCGCGCTTGCGGAACAGAAGCGAGGAAGGCCATTCGGCGCACCGATGCGCGTTACTGCAATGAGCAGCTTGCCCGTCGGCATGTCTTCCATCATCGTGCCGCCGCTTGGTGCCGGGGCTGGCGCCGGCGCAGATGTCTTCGGTGCCGGTGCCGTCGTCGCCTGTGCTGCCGGTGCCGCCGGAGCTGCCGCTGCCGCTACCGGCGCTTGTGGTGCTGCCGGAGCCTGCGGAGCCGCCGGAGCCTGCGGAGCCGCCGCTGGCGCCGCGCCGCCACATGCCACCGCGCCTATCAGCGCTGCCGCTGCTACCGCCCCGAAAAGGAGCTTCTTTCCTAACCATTTAGCCTTCATATGTGTCCCCTCCTAATCTGTTTTCCAATCTTTTCCAAAGAAATCCGAACTCACAACTTAAATTGTGAGTTGCAGGATATTTATCATACATCAAGAGCGCAAGTCAAGACTTGGATCTCAAAAAAAGTCAATTCCAAGCCAGAATTAACCTTGAGAAGCGCAATGACGAAAGCTGATTTGCCGGAATTCACGCAGTCGTCGTGAATAGTAGCAACCGCTCGCGGATGTCGGCACTCCATGCCGCGACATGATAAAATCCCACCACACCCGCCAATAAGGGCGGAACACGCACTACCCATACAGGCAAGCAGGAGGAATCAGATGGCAGACTTTGAAGGCATTTTGCCCGCAATCATCACACCTATGGGCGAAGACGGCAGGCTGAACGAAGCCGCATTCCGCGAGGTCATGGAGTACAACATACAGGCTGGAGTGACCGGATTCTGGATCGCGGGCGGCACCGGCGAAAGCGTGCTTCTCGATGACGAAGAGAACATGCGCATATCAGAAATCGCCGCCGACCAGAATCGCGGGCGTGTCAACAACATCATGCATGTGGGCGCGGCAACCACCGAGCGCGCCGCCAAGCTCGCTGAGCATGCCGCCAAGATGGGCAACGAAGCAATCTGCTGCGTTCCCCCCTTCTTCTATCGCCAGAGCGACGCCGCCATAGTCGAGCATTACAGGATCGTAGGCGAAGCGGCGGACATCCCGCTCTTCGTGTACAACCTGCCCCAGTCCACCGGCGTCGAAGTCACGCCCGAGCTGATGCAGAAAATCCAGGATCGCGTGCCCCAACTCAAGGGCTTGAAGCACTCCGCTATCACATTCGCCAACGTGCGCGCATTCGCCCATATGGGACTCGACTGCCTCATCGGCAACAGCATGCTGATGCTCCCCGCGCTCACCATCGGCGCGACCGGCTGCGTGGACGGCCCCCCGAACTACGCTCCCGAACTTTGGGTGGAGATCTGGAACGCATATCAGGACGGCGACTGGGAGCGCGCGGAAGCGGCTCAGGACCGCGCAAGCGACGCGACTCTGCTGGCGCGTGAGCACGGCCTGCACCCGACCGCCAAGTTCATCCTCAGCGAGCGGCTTGGCATCGACTGCGGCGCTCCTCGCCCGCCGGGACAGCCCCTCAACGCGGCGCAGCAGGCGGACGTTCTGGCTCGCATGTCACAGATTGGCATCGGCAAGGTCGCAGTACCGCAGGGCGACGACTAGACGCCACACTGCTGCTGGTCTCCCTCTGCCAGTCCCCTCGCTTCCAGTCGACGAATTGGCTTGGATCTGACAGAGACCGACAAGTTAGGGGCAGGCGTAATGCCTGCCCCTACATATATATAGATACATGAAAGACAATTCTTGAAAAACCCGTCTGTTTCACCCACCTGTTCCTAGAGCATCATCTATAATCAAAAGTACAAACTGCGGCTTTATCCCGCCATTTCGGAGGTTCAGGTGGAAAAAATCTTTGCTATGTTACTAAGAGGCGGCCTGTCCTTCCTTCTGGGACTTGGATTCGGACTGGTCAGCGTCGTCCTCTTTTCCTCGGTAATCCCGCCCAATTGGGGCGAGCGATTGATTATCACAGCGTTATTTGTCGGAATCTGCACGGGCATCGCAGTCTTCTTCTCATGGTTCAAGCCTGAAGCTTCGCGCAATGTCATCATAACTGGCTTTGTCCTGGCATTCGCCATCGCGATCCTCGGCTCATTCGCGGGCTACCTCTACGCCGGTATCTTCGAAATTGAAGTGCGCAACGAAATGCTCATTGCCCGAGGCTCCGCGAAATCACCCGCGATATGGTCATTCGCGATAGGCTGCTCCACCCTCCTCGCCACCGTGTTCAGCGGCGGATACTACGCCTTCAGGCTCTTCCGCTACCACGAAGTCTAATCGAGAAACCAACACAATCAAGGAGAATGAATTCCAGATGAGCAACAACGCGCATGAAGGCGTCAACACGCTGACATTCGACCTCTTCGGCACCATCCTTGACCTCGCGGGCAGCCTCATGCCGCACATAGACGACTTCCTTGCGAAGCGCGACTCACCGCTGGACGACGCGGGCTTCTGGGCGCAGTGGCGACTGCGTCAGCGCGTTGAGCAGTATCAGGACACCATCATGATGCTCGGACACAGCGGCTACCTCACCGTCTGCAAGTACGCCTTCATGTACACGCTGCGCTCCAACAACATCCCCTTCACCCGCGAAGAAGTCGACGAATTCATGCAGGTCTGGCAGCAGCTCAAGCCCTTCGACGACGCCGTAAAGGGTTTGCATCGCCTTAAGGAACGATACAAGCTAGTCGGCCTGTCCAACGGCGAACCCTGGTATCTCGACCATCTCGTGAAGAACCGAATCAAGTTCGACTTCGACGCCGTTATATCCGTAGAAGAAGCGGGCGCATTCAAGCCGCACCCCGGCGTATATCGCAAGGCGGCGCAGATACTTGATGTCGAGGCGCGCGAAATGATGATGGTCGCCTCGCACTCCTTCGACATCATGGGCGCGCGCGCATGCGGCTACCGCGCCGCCTACGTCAACCGCTACGGCTTGCCTATGGAAGAATCTCCCTACCAGCCCGACATCGTGACCGTTGACTTCCAGCAGCTTGCCGACTACCTCATAGACGGCATCGCCCCCACGCTGCCCGACACGCTGCCGTACAGGGAGGAGTAAGCCATGACGACACTAGGCACCGATGCAATCGTAATCGGCGGCGGCGTTATAGGCTGCTCCATCGGCTACCACCTCGCCAAGGCAGGCGTTACCACGACCATTATTGAACGCGGTGAGATTGGCATGGCCGCGTCCAACGCCGCGTCCGGCATCCTATCGTCAATGTTCGGCAATCCTACGGATCCTTACACACGCCTTGTGAATACCAGCTTGGAAATGTTCCACGACCTTGCGCCGGAATTGGCTGAAGCCTCCGGCGTGGATATCGAACTCGTCCAGTGCGGCGAGCTTCAACTAGCCCTCAGCGAGGACGAAGCTCAGATGCTGCACGCGGCCACAGTCGAAGGCGAATGGCGCAGCTCCGAGGCACAATGGCTGGATGCCCGGGCGGTGCGCGATATGGAGCCCGAACTCAGCGACGGCATAGCGGGCGGGATATTCATGCCCGAGGTCTGCCGCGTCAACAACCAGCGCCTCAGTGCGGCATACGCGCGCTCAGCCGAGCGGCTCGGAGCGACCGTCCGCGAGCACGCCGATGTCATCGGCATGGTGCGCAGCGGACTCCGTATCAGTGGCGTCCGCCTGCACAACGAAGAACTCCAGGCAGACCATGTGATAATCGCCGCCGGTCCCTGGACTAGCATCATCGCCGAGACCCTCGGCAGTCATGTGCCTACTCGTCCTGTTCGTGGCGTCAATTTGAACCTGCAGCCCGCCGGTCGCAGCATCAAGACCGTCATTCACGGCGGCTGGGGTTTGCTCGTCCCTCGCAACGACGGCTCAGTCATTGCCGGCGCAACCGTCGAGGAAGCCGACTACGATGACCGTGTAACCGCCGGCGCAGTGCAGGACATCATGAACATGTCCGAACTGCTAGTCCCTTCCCTCCGAGACGCCCGCCTCAACTGGGCGGTCGCAGGCTTGCGCCCCGGCTCACCCGACGACGCCCCAATGCTTGGCTCTGTTCCCGGCTGGCAGGGCTTGCACGTCGCCACCGGACACTACCGCAGCGGAATACTCCTCAGCGCCATCACAGGCAAACTCATGGCAGACCACATCACCGACAAGAAACCTGCCCTGATCGAGCACTTCAGCCCAAGACGGTTCAGAGGAGCGTAGTATAATCGCGAACAACGGTGAAGACCAACCGAGCGACGAACAGCCTTACAAAGAGCAGGATGTCCGAATATCCATCCTGACAGTCGCCAAGACTTGGTGGCACTGGTGCGTAGCTCTTATATTTGCTCTTACGATTGGCTGGACGGCGCTGGTAGCATGGAGCGAGATTACAAGCGGATTGCATGAAAGTGCAGTCGATACGATAATCGCCATTATCCGCACTAGCGCATCCGCCGAATCACTGATTATCATGTACTCGCTTATGATAGTGACTGTATTAGACGCAGGGGGAGGTTTCATCATGGTTACCAAGAGGTATCTGGAAGAAAAGTGGCTCAAGCCACAACGGGAGCGACTCCGTCGAGAGGGGCTTGAAGAAGGACGCCAAAAGGGACGTCAAGAAGGGCGCCAAGAAGGACGCAAGCAAGAGCGCCAAGCCTGGATTGACTGGAACAGCAGACGCCAGGAAGCCGAAGCACAAGGGCGCCCCTTCAATGAGCCGCCACCAAGTTCCTAACACTGAAGCAGGAAGAGAGTAACACCATGTCCATCAAGATAGGCGTAGGATTCGGCGGTTGGCCCTTTCCGAGCGACGACCCCGAACACCTCTGGAAATACGTGGACACCTGCGAGGAGCTGGACCTCGACTCCATCTGGATGAGCGACCGCATCGTCTCGCCCCTTATGAACATGGAGCCGGTTGTCGCCCTCTCCTTCGCAGCGGCGCGCACCAAGAACCTCAAGTTCGGCACAAGCGTCCTCGCGCTCCCGCTCCGCAACCCCACCATCCTCGCGAAGGAACTCGCCACTCTTGACTTCCTATCGGGCGGACGCAGCCTGCCAGCCGTTGGGCTTGGCACTGAGGACGCCAACGAGTACGAGGCCTGTGGCACCACTCGCCGCCGCCGCGTCAGTCGCACCGAAGAGGCAATCGAGGTGATGCGCCTGCTTTGGCGGGAGGACAACGTCACCTTCCACGGACAGCACTTCACCCTCAACAATGTTACAGTGCGGCCCAAGCCCGTCTTCCCGCCCAACGGCATGCCGCCGATCTGGATTGGCGGACGCAGCGAACCCGCGCTCAGGCGCACCGCACGCCTCGGCGACGGCTGGCTCGTCTCGCAGGCAACGCCCGAGGAAGTCAAGGACGGCGTGGACAAGATCTCCACCTGGGCGGTCGAATACGGCAATGACATCGAAGAGGACCACTACGGCGTCCTCACCAGCTTCTTCATTGACGACAACGCCGATGAAGCCGAACGCATCGCCACTCCCTATATGCTGCGCCGCCGCGAGGACAAACATTGGCGCGAGTTCTCCTCCTTCGGCAAGCCCGAAGTCATCCGCGAACTCATTGACGAGTACATCGAAGCAGGTGCTGAAAAATTCGTCATGCGCCCCGCTTGCCCTCCTGAGATGATGCAGGAGCAACTGGAAATACTCGGACGCGAGATTGTCCCCCACTACCACACCGCAATCACGGACGGAGAGGTTAAGGTCTATGCCTGATTACACCACCAGAGTCGGCAATGTGGAGATAGTCGCCCTTTCCGACGGCAGCATACGCTTCGCGCCCTCCGACTTCTTCCCGACAATTCCAGAAGAAGCCTGGGCGCCATATAGCGACGACCTCACGCCCGAAGGCGACATGATAATGAACCTCGGTAGCTTCCTGTTGCGCTCCGAAGGCAAGACGCTGCTCATAGACACCGGCTTAGGCATCGACACCGGCCACCTGGACACACTGGACATGGGCAAGCTGCTCACCGACATGCAGGCTAAGGGCATCAGCCGCGACGAAGTTGACATCGTCGCCATAACCCACCTGCACATCGACCATGTCGGTTGGAACTTCCTGTACGACGAGGACGGCACAGACACGCAGCAGGAAGGCTCAGCTCTGGCAAGCGAGGTCGAGCGCAGCGGGGAGCCGCGTCCCACCTTCGCCAACGCCCGCTACTGGGTGAGCAACGCCGACTGGCGGGTTTTCACTCGCGGCGCGCTCCGCAAGCGTCCGTACATCCCCGCGCAGGTGCTGCCCCTGCAGGAACAAGGCATCCTTGAACTGTTCGAGGGCGAGCAGGCGATCACAAGCGAGATTACAACGCTCCCCACCCCCGGCCATACCCCCGGACACACCAGCTTCCTGATTTCCTCGCAAGGCGAGCACGCAATCATCACAGGCGACGCCATTCACGCCCGCGCCCAGGCGCAGGAAACGCACTGGAGCCCGCGCGCAGACTCCAAGCCCGATGTCTCCTCCGAGTCGCGCCACAACCTGCTCGATCGCATCGAGCGCGACAAAGCCATGCTGATCTCCGGACACTTCCCGGCACCCGGCTACGGCACGCTCGTCCGCGTAGAAGGCCGCCGCTACTGGCAGGCGATATAAGCAGGCATCTGCCCCGCAAGCCGGACAAGTCACGCATCCGCCCTGTCGATCAAATGCGTCAGCCCGTCAATCTGCTGCCTCAGCCGCGATCGCCCGTGCGTTGTCAGGTGATACCACGTCACGGGCCGTCGGCTGCGAAAAGTCTTCTCCGTCGAAACAAACTCGGCGTCCTCCAGTTTGCGCAGGTGCGCCCCCAGGCTGCCGTCCGTCTCGCCAAGCGCCTGCTTCAGCCTAGTGAACGACAGCGCATCATGCGCCGACAGCAGCACGCATATCGCCAGCCTGACCCGGTGTTCAAGCAGCCCATTCAAGGCTGCCAGTTCATTGAGTGCCTGAATATCGGGTTCAACTTGCGGATCCATTAGCGCGCGCTCCCATGAAGGCCTGTGCGGTTAGGGCGATTGCTGTGAGCACTCCAGCCGCTATCCATCCGTACTGAGGTAGGAACAGGATTGTCAGGTAACCCACTCCCAGCATTACTCCTATCGGCAGCAGGCGGCGCTCAAGATGCACCCCCGCCAGTGTATAGGAAAACGCCAGAAGCAGGACCCAAAGCACTCCGAAAACCTCCCAGCCGATGTGTCCCGACAGTGCAAGGGCAAGTCCGAGGACCCCTGTTGCACCGAATGCCGCCCAATGTAGTCCCCAGCGGACTCCCGCGCTTCGGCTCATCTGTCCGGCGCGGTCGTTGGCACGCAAGCTCAGCCACCAACTTGCTGCAAAACCCACCGGACCCATAACTGCCCAGTACCAGCCGATGCTGCTGTACGACCAGCCCACCCATCCGTTGGTAATGAAGTCCGGCATCGAAAAGCCGACGAGACAGATTGCCGCCCACATCAGGTACACCGCAGGCACATGCACGTTGCCGGTGCGCTCCACCGCGCCCCTGACATACGCAAGGTCGTCCTTGATCCGTTCACTCGCAGCCATATCCGCACTCAGCTCCTTTACCACTAAACTCTGTAAATCATATTACTCTGCATATTAGAGTATTATGGGCATGGTGTCAACGTCATCTGTCGCGGCGCTATGCATTCTGCTCGCCAGGGTTTGCATAACATTACCATCCCCAATTCGGATTAGACTATAATATAGGCTGGATTGTCCTCCGGAAGAGGTGCTCGGAAATATCAATCTCCGTTCGCCCTGAATACGCCGGAGGACGCAGCGGGCCACAGCCAACATGAAAGATACGAGTACCCGTGAAGAAGGAATGGAGGCGGCAGCGATGATTCCAGGCATAAGCGGCTCTGGGCGGGTGGGATCGGGCGTATTCTTCGGTGGCCTGATAATTGCGCTCGGCGTCCTCTTTCTGGTGAACAGCCTTGGTCTGGTGGACCTCGGCGAAAACATGCGTCAATGGTGGCCGTTGCTCCTCATTGCAATCGGTGCATGGATGCTGATTGCCAGCCGCTTCCGTAAGGTCGTCGCTCCCATCATCTTGATTGGCATAGGTGCATTCATCCTTATTGGCAAACTGGGCTTTTCAATAGACCTCTTCCAATACTGGCCCGTCATTCTCATAGTCGTCGGCGTAATCGTTCTCAGCCGCGCCATTCGCTCGCCACGCTGAAGCCCTTTTCTGTAAGCCGTACCCATTGCTCACAGGTCGGCGTCGCAAACCGATAGGAGAACCTAATGACCGCAAGAAACAGCGCCAGACGCTCAGGACTCGGAGGCAGAGTCTTTCTCGGCGTTTTGGTCATTGCCGTTGGCGTCCTCTTCCTGGTGGACAAGGCCGGTATCGCCGACTTGGACGGCCTCCTCGATTGGTGGCCCTCGCTGATCATTCTATACGGCGCTTGGCGTCTCATCGCGAACAGGTTCCGCAGCCTCTTTTGGCCGCTGCTGCTGATATTCGGCGGCGTCGTACTTCAACTTAGGCAGCTAGACACCGCCGATGTGTTCAGCACTATATGGCCTGCTTTCCTCATCGCCCTTGGCGTCGCCATTGTTATCGGCGGCATGCGAAGTCGAAACCGAAGGCAGCGTGGTGGTGGTTCCTCACACAGCGCCTCGACGATAATTGACCTAGATCTAGGCGCTCCTGCGGACGCAGATGACGGCACGCTGCACGCAGTAGCCGGTTCTCAGGATAGAATAGTCTCCGGCGACTTTTACGACGGCAGTATAAATGTCGTCATGGGTAATGGCACCCTCGACATGCGCGACGCCACAATTGTGGACAAGCCCGCAACGCTCGAAGTTTCGGTCGTGATGGGCGAAGTGAAAGTCCGTGTGCCCACTGAGTGGAATGTGCGCATCGTCAACTCATCGCAAATGGGCGATACGAAAGACACGCGCCGCAGCCATAACAACAGCGACGATCCCGACCTCATTATCAGAGGCAGCGTAACTATGGGCAGCCTCCAAATCACAGACTGAACTGACATTACAAACACTTATCGGAGCATCACATGTACCCTATCGACCTATCGGACAAGTACGGCATCGTCTTCGGCATCGCCAACCACCGCAGCATCGCCTGGGCGATAGCGCAAATTCTCCATGACGCAGGCGCAAATCTAGCCATCGCCTATCAGAACGAGCGCGTCAAAAACGGCGTCGCGCGGCTGGTGGAAGACTGGGAAGGCGACACCCCGCTAATCGAGTGCGATGTCAGCGATGATGCCAATGTGGAGGCAGCGTTCGACACCGTAGGCGACAGGTTCGGCTCGCTCGACATCGCAGTGCACAGCATCGCCTACGCTGATAGAAACGACCTCGGCGGCCCCTTTGTGGACACGGGAAGGGAAGGCTTCCGCCTCGCACTAGACATCAGCGCATATTCCCTCTTGCCTATAGCGCGCTACGGCTCCGCGCTCATGCAGCAGAACGGCGGTAGCATCATCACCCTGACCTTCCAGGCAGCAAACCGCGTATTCCCCGGATACAACGTAATGGGCACAGCGAAAGCCGCGCTCGAAAACGAAGTCAGGCAACTCGCCTCCGATCTCGGTCAGCAGAACATCCGCGTCAACGCCATATCCGCCGGCCCCCTCGACACCCTCTCATCCCGCGTCATCAGCCACTACCGCGACATGAAGCGCATCCACGCCGAGCGCTCCCCAATGCGCCGCAACATCACCACCGACGAAGTCGCCAAAGCAGCCCTCTTCCTCTGCAGTGACCTCTCCGGCGGCATCACCGGCGAAATCCTCCACGTGGACACCGGCTACAACATCATGGGGATATAACTCCCCAAGAGCTGTGAGCGCGAAAAATACAAACAAGAAGCACCGACAACTGATCAACCGAAACACTGAGGAACCAACACATGAACTGGGCAGAAACCATCGTACAGGCGCTCAAAGACAGCGAGATCTCCCTCATCGCCTTCGTACCCGACATCAGCATCCATCAGGTAACCAAGCTCCTCGAAGAGGACGACTACTTCCACGTAGTCGCAGCCACGCGCGAAGAGGAAGCCATCGGCATCGCATCCGGCGCTTACGCCGCCGGACGCAGGGCAGCAGTCTTCATGCAGTCCAGCGGCTTCGGCAACTGCATCAACGCCATCGCATCGCTCTGCATTCCCTATCGCATACCACTGCCCATGTTCATCAACCTGCGCGGCGAAGTTGACGAATTCAACCTCGCTCAGGTTGCCATGGGACGCACCACGCGCCCCATCCTCGACGTGCTCGGCATCACCCACCATACTTATGAAAGCGAAGACAGGCTGTATCGCCGCATCAGTGGCGCGCTCACACTCTGCTACGCCTCGCGGCAACCACTCGCAATGTGCATGAACCCTCTATTGCACGGCGGCAAACTCGCATAGCCGCCGAAAATGGACGGCTTGTACATCCTCTTCCATAAGTAGGGGGCAGTAACTCGAAACACTCCGAGTTACGGGAATAACGGAACACACGGAGGACAAAAAAATTGCACAGACTTTCCGCCACCAGGATGCTGCTCCAGGACGCAGGAGACACGCCCATCGTCTCCAACCTCGGCCCGACCTCCGATGAGCTCTGGCACATCGCGCCCGAACGCGACCGCAACTTCTACGGGTACGGCTCGATGGGCCTCTGCTCCTCCATTGCGCTCGGCATGGCCCTCTCCACCGATGAGAAAGTAATCTCACTCGACGGCGACGGCAGCCTGCTCATGAACATGGGCACACTCGCCACCATCGGCAGGGAGCAGCCACGCAACCTCATCGTCATCGTCTGGGACAACGAGATGTGGGGGCAGACCGGCGCGCAGCCCACGCACACCGCCTTCGGCACCGACCTCGAACAGGTAGGACGCAGCTGCAACATTCCCAGGACCGCAACCGTAGATGACGAAGAAGCCCTTGCCACCGTCTTCCGGCATGCAATGAACGAAGACGGCCCCTGGCTCATCATCGCCAAGATAGAAGAGGAAGGCTACCTGCCCACAGCCCCCGTCGAGCCGGAGATGACCCTCTACAAATTCCGCAAGACCTTCGAGTAGCCGCCCCCAACACGGTGTCGCTCATGCCCGAATCCATATACATCGAAGTCGATGACAACGCCAACTGCGAGTACATGCCGCTGATGCTCTACGAAGCGCACGCCGACGCAGTGCCAGTATCGCAGATCGTAATCGACGAACCCGGCAGACCGCCCGGCATATATCAGGTAACGGGGTGGAGCAGCGAAGGCAATGGCGTGCCATGCCCCGCGATGTACGCCCCCGTCTCAGACTCCGGGCAGGCAGTAGTCCACCTCGTCTTCGGCGGCGACTGGGGCATCCGAATGAAGCCCGCCGAATCCAGCGCAGACTGGGACATCAACAACCCCGACCAGTTCGGCGAACCCTACCTCATGCTAATGGACGAAAGCGCAATCGTCCTCGACGGTATATCCTAACAATATAGCGGTGGGGGATTGGAAGAATGAACCCTTCCCTTACCTGCTAGGTCTGTAATTTCCCAATGCTGCGATTTGGACGGAACCTAGCCAAGTCATGGGAACTCTGCAAGTTCACCCAGAAACCGGGCGTAGTCCCAAAAGTCTCGCTGAGCAGCCACGCGGTCTGAGCAGCCACTCCGCGTTTGCCGCGCACAATCTCATTAATCCTTTGCACCGACACGCCGATATGCTCCGCAAGCCGCTTCTGCGTTATTCCCATAGGCTTGAGAAACTCTTCAAGCAGCACCTCACCGGGGTGCGTGGGAATACGATTTTCTGGGATCATCACTACACCTCGATACTCTCGGCACAGGCACAAGTCGGCGGAACAAAAGAATGGTCTCAGAGAACATCCTAGCGGACAGTATCCTGCTCATCCCGTCCATCGATGTCAGCTCCGCGCTCCCTCACCCACCGCCGCAGGCTGCGCAGCCTCCGCCTCCGAGTCCGAAGTCATCCTCCCGCGCAGCGAAGGCATCAGCAAGCCAACCAGTCCCACCGCTATAAACCCCAGCACCGCGTTGATAGTCATCGCCATCGGCGCGCCTCTGGCGTCCGCCGTCCAGCCGAGCATCAGCCCGCCGATAGGCCCCGCGCCTATGGAAAGTGTGAGTATGCCCAAGCACCTGCCGCGCATGTCGTCGCGCGCCATCAGCAAGATTATAGTCGCCTGCATTGCGCCGAACCCCGACGTTCCCAGCCCAAGCATCAGCATCAATGCCAGCGACACGCCGTACCACTGCGAGAACGAAAACAGCAGCAACATCACCAGCCCTGCCATCGAGCCACCAAGAAACACTCGACCATGGTGCGTAAGGTTAGACGCCGAGGCTATCAGAATTGAACCCATCAACGCCCCCAGCCCTTCCAAAGCCAGCAGCAATCCCATCAGCGTCGGCCCCACATGCAGCACCTCGGAAGCAACAACCGGAATAAGCTGTTGGTACGGGAAGAGCAGCAGGTTCATGAATACGGTTATCAGCACCACCGCAAGCAGCGTGCTCTCGCTGTAAACATAGCGAATCCCCTCAACAAGATTTCTGAGTATGTTCCATGAAGCCTGCGTAGTTGTGGCATCGCGAGGCGGCGTCTTCACATTCAGCATCATCACCGCTGACATGATGAAGAATACCAGAGTCACGGCATAGCCGGCCTCTAGCCCATGGCCGTCGCTGAATGCGAAAAGACTTATGCTTATCAGCCCTCCTCCAATCAGCGGGCCCAGCATGCGGCTTGAGTGCATCCCCACCGAGTCAAGGGCGATGGCGTTGTTCACGCGCGCCCTGCCCAGCACATCCAGCACGATGGTGCGGCGCGAGGGCATATCCAGCCCCCAGCCGATACCGCCGACCAGCATCACTACATAAGCATGCCAGAACTGAACGTTACTCGCGGAAAAGATGAGATCCGAGAAGATGAGCGCCGCCATCCCTGTCGCTGCCAATAGATTTGCGAGCAGCGTCGCCAGCAGCAGCTTGCGCTTGTCCAGTCGGTCCGCAAGCACCCCGCCGAACACCCCCAGCACCACAAGCGGCCCCATTCCCGAAAACCCCACCAGCGTAACCAGAAACGCGCTGCCGGTAACCTCGAACACGTACCAGCCCAACATCGTCATCTGCATCCAGCGCGAGATGTACGCGAAGAAGTTGCTCACCCACAGCAAGCGGTAGTTTGGGTTCAGGAAGGAATCGAATGTGTGGGTCGGGCGGGGTATGCGTCTTGCCAAGTCTGAACTTCCATTCTTGAATTAAGTATCAAATTAATACCAGAACATTCTATACCGCGCGGGCATCCCCTGAAAGCGAAAATGGGGCGCAACATCCGACACAAGAGCGCATTATTTTTGCTACACTTATTAGGTGCAATTTTTTTCTCTGAGGTTGTTCGGCACTCTCACCCTGTGTGTGTTGGTAGTCCAAGCCGTCATTACTGTGGAAGCGGGCATCCACGCGGTCAATCAGAATTACAGACTCAGAATGTCAATGCTCATTGACAACAGATCTTAAACGGATTGCAGCACAGGCACGATTCTGCGACAGAACCTGACAGACTGAAACGCCGACAAACCGGCTGACTGAACACCTATCTAGGAGCCCCTCCCTTGAGCTTCATAACCCGACTCGCGCTCAGAAGACGCCCTGTAACCGTCCTCATAATGATTATGCTCTTCGGACTAGGCGTCTATTCCTACATCAACCTCCAGCGCGAACTGTTCCCCGATATATCATTCCCCAACGTCGCAGTCAACGTATTTTCCGCCAACTCCGACCCCGAAACGATGATGCGCGACGTCAGTGAACCGATTGAAGAAGCCATTGCAGGCCTCGGCGGCCTCAGAGAGGTTAGCTCCGTCTCCACTGAAAGCCGCGTCAATCTGCTGGCAACCTTCGACTTCGGCACCGACATGGATGATGCAGAACGCGAGGTTGAGAGCGCTGTAAACGGCACAGACTTGCCAGATGATGTGGTGGTCATCGTCAGCCGCCTCACACCCGACGCGTTCCCGGTCATTCAGTTCACCGTATCCGGAGACGAAGATATTCCCTCGCTGCAGCGTCTTGTGAACGATGTCATCAACCCTCGCCTCAGACGCGTAGATGGCGTCGCAGCGATTTACACGTTCGGAGAAATCGAAGAGCAGGTCATCGTCTCTGTGGATGCAGACAAGCTCAAGGACCTGCGTCTCTCGTCAGTCCAGGTCTCGAACGCCATCACACAGAACAACATCAGCCTGCCCGCCGGCAGCATTACCACCCGTGGCACAGGATATCCCGTGCGCACCGCGAACGAATTCGGTTCGCTGGAAGACATCCGCCAGCTCACTGTCGGCTTCGAACAGACGGATACAGCGTTTCCTCAGGGCCCCCAGACAGGCAAGCGCTCCATCAAGGTTTCCGATGTCGCCGACGTTGAACTCACCACCGCAGACCCGCAGCGCATTTCGCGCGCCAACGGCAAGCCGGGCCTCATCCTAGCCATCGTCAAAGACCCGGATTCCAACACAGCCGACGTTACCGATGCCGTCAGTATCGCAATGGATGCGATAATTGACGAAGGCGCTCTCCCGCCGGACGTGGAGGTCTTGGAGCTTTCCAACGATGGCCCACAAGTGCGTGAGTCGCTCGAAAGCCTGCTGCGCGAAGGCACAGTCGGCTTCCTCTTCGCCGTTGCTGTGGTCTTCATATTCCTGCTGAATATCAGGCCCTCCCTCATGCGCGGCATCGTGCTCTCCCTGCGTCCTACCGCCATCATCGCCATCTCCATACCTCTGAGCATCCTCACCGGCGTTCTGCTCCTGTCACTGACAACCGACATCTCGCTCAACTTCATGTCCCTCGCCGGTCTCGCTATCGCCGTCGGGCGTGTCGTGGACGACAGCATCGTTGTGCTGGAAAATGTTTACCGTCATATTCACCTTGGCGAGAGCCGCTACGAGGCTGCCATCAGCGGCACCCAGGAGGTGGGCGCGGCGATCATATCCTCCACACTCACTACTGTGGTCATTTTCGTCCCTCTCGCGTTCATTCCCGGCGTTGTAGGTGAATTCTTCAGCCCGTTCGCCATATCCGTCAGCCTCGCGCTGCTCGCTTCCACCGTCGTGGCGATTACAATCGTGCCTGTTCTGGCAGCAAGCCTTCTGCGGCGCGGCGACTTCGACGACGATCAGGTTTCGGGCACGGGTCCCGCCGATCGCCAGTCCATGATCCAGCGCATCTACTCTCCTATGCTGCTGTGGGCGATTCGCTATAAGTTCCTGACAGTCGCGATCGCCATCATCGTCACCGTTGCCAGCCTTGGCCTGATCACGATCATACCCATTACTTTCTTCCCGGCGACCACCCCTGAATACTTGACCATCAATATTGAGCTTCCGGTCGGCACATCGGTCGAGCGAACTTACGAGGAAGCCCTTGCCATAGAAGAGTCTCTTGTCCCATTCGTCGAGAGAGGTTATATGACCCTCTACCAGACCACAGTGGGCAGCAGAGCCGAACAGTTTGAAAGCGGAGCCGCAGGCGGCTTTCACTTAGCTGGCGCCTTCGTCCGATTATCAGAAGACGTTCCCGAAAACATCGAGGAAATAGTTCGTGAGGCGCTTCCCGACCGCGGTGAGGATGTCACACTCACGGTATCAGGCATCAGCGGAGGTCCCGCCCAGGGAGGCTTGGATGTCAGAGTTATCGGTCCTGACTTCAACGAAATCACCGATGTTTCTCGAAGGCTCGAAGAACGGTTCAGTCAGCTCGACGGAATCGTAAATCTCAGCAGCACGGTGTCTGAAGGCAAAGATGAGGTTGTAATCAGCGTTGATCCCACAAAGGCGGGCGAGTATTCCCTCACCACTGCTGCCGTAGGGTTGCAGGTGAATCAGTTCATCGTGGGCAGGCAAATCTCGGAGATAGACATCACAGGCAAAACGGTGGACATCGTCATTCGAGGTGACCGCGCCGATGTTGAAGACATCGATAAACTGAAAGAACTCAGAATTGAAAGCCCCGCCGGACCCGTGAAGCTCGGTCTCATAGCCAACATAGGCATCAGGAAAGCGCCGCTCAGCATCTTCCGCTTCGAAGGCGAACGCTCCGCCAGAATCACCGGCGAAATTGTGGCGGAGGATACCCGCGCCGTCGGTGTCGAGGTGGATCGGATAATCGCCACTCTCGAAGATGTACCTCCCGGCATTTCCATCGATAGTGGCGGCTTCTTCGAGCAAATCAACGAAGGTTTTCAGGATGTCTTCGTGGCTATGGCGGTCGGCGTCGTGCTCGTGTACCTCGTCATGGTCGGAAGCCTCGGAGCGCTGCGCACGCCTTTCATCATCGTGCTGAGCCTGCCCCTTGCAATCGTCGGTGCGCTCCTCGCTCTGCTCATCACTGACCGCACACTCAGCCTCTCCGCAATGATGGGCTTCTTGCTCCTCGTCGGCATAGTCGTAACCAACGCCATCGTTCTGCTCACATTCGTCGAGCAGCTGCGCGAGCGTGGCTACGACGTATTCGACGCCTTGGTCGAGGGCGGCCGTGTGCGCCTGCGCCCCATACTTATGACCGCGTTCACCACCACATTCGCGCTCTTGCCGCTCGCCGCAAGCGAAACTGACAGCGGCATCATCGGCGCCGAACTCGCGACAGTCGTCATAGGCGGGCTGGTCAGCTCCACCTTCCTGACCCTCATCGTAGTGCCCGCAATGTACTGGATATTCAACGTCTCAATCCCCAGCTTCTATGCCTACATCGGTAGGCTCATAACCCGCAGCCCAAATCCTGAAGCCACGCCTTCTGAATAGCCGGCGTCTCTGCTGACACCGATGCCAATGACCGAAACAGCGAGCATAAAGTTCGACGGCACGACTATCGAGTACACCGTAGTCCGTAGCGCGCGCCGCAAGAAGACCATCGAAATCACGCTCGACCCTCAGCAAGGCGTCATCGTGCGCTCACCTGCGCGCACCCCGCGCAAAGAAATAGCCGCCCTCGTGCACAAGCGCGCCGAATGGATACTGCGCAAGGCAACGGACAACATCCTCAATCCCACGCCGCGCCGCTTCACGGATAGCGAGACGCTGTTCTACTTGGGCAAGGAAATCCCCATCGTCACCGGCTCCACCGCCGACCGGTCCATCACCGTTAATCTACAGGATGACTCATTCCACATCATCGCGCCGGCGGACATCCCCGAGGAGGAGCGCATAGCCGCATCCCACACCGCTCTCGAACGCTGGTATCGTCGAGAAGCAACCCGTCTGTTGCCGGAAATAGTTGCCCGCTGGCAAAGCAAAGTCAGCCGCAAAAAGCCCACGCAAGTCCTCATACGCAGCCAGCGCAAGCGCTGGGGCAGCTGCTCATCAGACGGCAGCATCCGCCTCAACTGGCGCATCATCATGGCAGAGCCCGCCCTAATCGACTACGTCGTCGTCCACGAACTCGCCCACCTCGCCGTCATGGATCACTCTCCCCGCTTCTGGCAGCAAGTCGAGCGCGCCCTCCCCAACTACCGCACCCACCGCCACCGCCTCAACGAAATCGGCTTTCACTTCTGGCTCTAGTTGCAGTATTGAAGCCTTACCTGATGTACTATGACACCTTACGCTTGAACTTGGAGGACTATCATTGATGACCGCTGACAGCGTTAAAGTCAAATTGACTCCATCTCACCCAGGGGAATTCATCCGCGCGGAGATTATCGAGGAATTAGGCTTGACCGTGTCAAAGGTTGCCGAAATTCTGGGAGTCCGACGCGCCACGCTTTCCGCCCTACTGCACTGCAAAGCGGCCCTGTCCCCCGAAATGGCATTGAGGATTGAGAAGGCGTTCGGCGTAAGCATGGATACGCTGTTGCGAATGCAAGCATGGCACGATGCCTCCAGGATGCGAGCGCGAGCAGACGAAATATCAGTTGAGCGTTACCAGCCCGTTTGACTCGGAGCGCGCCACTCAGCTAGAACGCCACACACGCCGAATCAACAACCCGCAGCACCGACTCCTGGCTGAACCGCTGCTTATACTCATCCGCAATCTCGTCAAGCCGCCGCGCCGCATCCGAACTCGGCTCTGCCAGAATCAGCACCATCTTCGACCGCTCCCGCACAATCCCTCCCTCCGAGTCTC
Source organism: Dehalococcoidia bacterium (assembly GCA_965221045.1). Lineage (GTDB taxonomy): Bacteria > Chloroflexota > Dehalococcoidia > Lucifugimonadales > JADFKI01 > Bin90. The sequence continues at coordinate 1,234,173 of OZ244863.1, read as the reverse complement.
GCCACTGCCCAGCCGCATCGAACACCGACAGCCCATCCGGAAAGCGCGGTGTAACCGTATCCGCCAGAAACGCCCGCCACTCCTCATCGCTCACCCCTCCGCGTGACCGACATTTCGCCCAAAAACAGCCGGTACTCGTCATACTGCTCGCTCCCATCAGGGCAGGGCATCTCCGCGGACGATGGCGCGCGCGCAGCCAACGTAAACACAGCAATCATCAGAACAACCGCTACCCACAAGCCCTTCATCGTGCCACCTCACCCACAAATCCTTTCACGATGCGGATGCACCATCCTACTCACCCCATACATAGATGCCAGCCCCCGCAACGGCTGTGTTACTTGGTCGCCCTGATCGAGAACAGCTGCGGCAATGAGTCATTGTGCTCCGGGAAGCGCCACAACTCGTCGTCGCCCTTCGTCATCATCGGGTAAGCGCGGTAGCTGCTGAACGGGAACTCGTGCAGATACTCTATCCTCAAGCCGGCGCCGATCAACGCAGTAACTATCTCGCCAAGACTATGATGCCATTCATATACGGGACTCTCAATGATCTCAGAACCCGCGTAGCTCGGTTCGCCGCCCTCCCATAGGTGCTCTTCGTGGAAGTATCCATACTCCAGGCGCAAATCGCCCGCTTCCGATTCCTCAAATACATTCATGAGCGGATGCCCGTCGATGATGTAGAACATGCCGCCGGGCTTGAGATGGTGACTCACCACCGACGCCCACTTGTCGAGGTCCGGCAGCCAGCACAACACTCCGACCGAAGTGAACACGATGTCGAACTGCTCATCGAGCACATCCGGCAGATCATAGACATTGGAGCGGATAAACCGAACATCAAGGTCCAGTTCACGGTTCAGCGACCGCGCAAGTTCAATCGCGGCATCGGAAAAATCCACCCCTGTCGCCTTTGCACCCAGCCGCGCCCACGACATCGTGTCAAGACCGAAGTGGCATTGAAGATGAAGAATCGTCTTGCCCGATACATCGCCCATCTCACCGCGCTCCACATCGTGAAGCGTTATCCGTCCCGCCTTGAACCCCTCCACATCGTAAGACTCGGACGCCGCATGAACAGGAGTCCGCTCGTTCCAGTTCGTGCGATTGACTTGAAGTTGTTCATCTAGCACGACTTACATCCTGATAGTGATTTCATTATTGTCATCTCTGCGGGCAAATCCGGGGACGGCGCAGAAGCCACCGCATCCGCAGCGTCCTGTCGAAGACGCCAGAACGCACAGATAACGCAGTAGAGCAGGGGAGAGGTGGCGACCCCGACCGGATTTGAACCGGCGATCTCTGGCTTGACAGGCCAGTATGTTAAAACCACTACACCACGGGGCCGCACTGAAAACAAGAACCAGACAACAATTCCCAGCATGCCAAAGCACACAACGCCGTTGCGTGGCTCTATTAAGATGTTAGCCTGAACAAGCCCACAGGTCAACCTTTTTGCGGAGACTTCCGGCTAGCACATCAGACCATACAAGAAAACGCCGTCCGATGGCAATCACCTTCAGACGGCGTCTATCTAATCAATGCTAAGAACTAGCTTATGGCTTCTTCGATGCTCTTCTTAAGCGTTGACTTCGGCACCGCGCCAACGACCTGCTTGGCGACCTTCCCGCCATCGAAAATCAACAGCGCCGGGATGCCCCGAATGCCATAGTTGATTGCCGTCTTGGGGTTGGAATCCACATCCAGCTTCGCGAACTTCACCTTGCCCGCATACTCTGCCGCAAGCTCGTCAACCACCGGCGCGATCGCCTTGCAAGGCCCGCACCAGTCCGCCCAGAAGTCCACGACTACTGGCACATCCGAGTTCAACACATCCTGATCAAAACTACTATCTGTAACCGCGAATGGCTTTGACATCTAAACCTTTTCCTCCAACTCTATGCTCAAATCTGACTCTTTGTACAATTGGTTCACGACAACCTAGCTCGGTCGTTCCCTGCGCTCGATCTCGCGTTCTTCCGCCTTGTGGCGCAGCGGGCGTCCCTTGTCCGGCGTCGGGTCTTTCACCTCGCCGTACATCTCTCGCCCCTCGTGCCCTTCAGGAAGATACTCCGTTATCGGCAGCCCTTCCTCGTCCACGAACAGCAGGCAGTGGCAATACTTGTAAATCTGCATGTCGTCGCACGCGCACATCCAGGTGCGATACTTTTTCTCTTCTTCCTTGTCCGGGTAGAAGCGGCAAGGACACAGCGGCCTGCCTATCGTATCAATATTCTCTGCAAGCCCGAGTATCACCGCCTCGGTCACTCCCTCGCCCGGATGCGTGAATGTGCCCGACTTGTTGCAGTACTTCTCGACGAAGTTGCGCATTCGCCCCATAGACTTCTCAGTAGGTTGTTCTTTCATCACGCCTCCTCTTGTATCGCCGTTCATCCAATTGGATGCCAGCGGCTCGCTTGTGGTTCAGGGCTGTAATTCGTGCGGAATGTCGGATGAAAACTCAGGTGGAAATGGTGGGCGGTATAAGACTTGAACTTATGACCTCTACGATGTCAACGTAGCGCTCTTGCCAACTGAGCTAACCGCCCAATCCCATACATGTGGTAAGTTTAAGTTTAACAAATCCAGCATACCCTGTCTATTCTGTCAGAGTCGGCGGCGCGCCACTTTCGCTCCATTTGGAGCAGCGCTCACTGGAAGCAGAGGCCGAAATATGGACAACCTTGTAGCACCAGCCTTATTATGTGTAAACTTTAATAAGTATGAGAGAAATCTAGCCTAAGGGTGGCCAAATGAACATTACACTTAACATTGATGAAGACATCGTCAAGAAAGTCCGCAAAATTGCAATCGACAAGGACACTACACTCACGGCAATGGTCAGGGACTATCTGACCTGGCTGGCAAATGGAGACGCAGCAGAACGCCAACACCGAATATCGTTGGTGGAAGATTCTTTCCGTACGGTAAGTCGGGACATGGGACAGCGCAATTGGACTAGGGAAGACCTCCATGCCCGATAGAACTTTCATAGACACCAACGTACTTGTCTATGCCTACGACACTCGCGATCCCGAAAAGCAGTCGCGGGCACAGGCGCACGTGACGGCCGGCATTGAAGATGAATCGGCCGTCATATCCGTACAGGTTCTAAGTGAATTCTTTACGGTAGTGACCAGACGCATTCCAAGTCCGCTGTCAATTGACGAAGCCGAGCAAGTTATGGATCTTCTGTGCATCTTGCCGGTGGTCGAACTGGATATTCGAGTAATTCGCCGCGCTATTGGCATACACAGGCAATACGGCATCAGCTACTGGGATTCCCTCATCGTCGCCGCCGCGCAAAAAGCGGAATGCGCACAGATTCTGACTGAAGACCTCAACGCGGGACAGTCATACGAAGGAATTCTGGTAGTGAACCCCTTCTGATCTCTGGCGTGGTCGATTTGAAACGCAAGTGAGGCGGCCACGCATCGTTCAGTCTGCTAGCGACTTCAACGCCATACTTCCATGTTAGAATGCACTCGCAACACCACTTCCGAGGAGCAATCCCGTGCCCAAAATCGAAGACATGTGGCTGACACCCTGCACCCGTCCTAACGGCTTGCAGGCTGCCGCCGACGGCCTCTGGGTCATCTCCGCGGACGACGAGGCGCGCCTGCAGAAGCTCGACTACGAGACCGGCGAGGCCATTCTTGACGTTCCCACCGAAACCTACAGATCAAGCGGCATCACCTGTGTCAGCGAACAGGTCTGGGTCGCGTCCACCCACAACTCTCGTCTCTACAAGCTCAACCAAGACGGCACGACAATCGAATACCACGAACCGCCCGGCACCGGACTCCATGATGAACGTGACAAAGGCCCGTCATACAACCGGCCGCACGGCATGGAATGGCTCGGAGACAGCATTTGGGTCGCAATAAAGCCCGCCCTGCGCCTCTATCTACTGGACACCGAAACACTTGAAGTGCAGCGCTCCATCCCCACGCCCGGTGCAGCCCCGCACGGCATCGCATGGGACGGCGAAACTATGTGGTGCGCCGATCGCGCCATGCAGAAAATTCACCGTCTCCATCCCGACACGGGAGAAGTCCTCGACGAAATAGACGTTCCCGCCCCCGAGCTGCACGGCCTCACAATGCACGAGGGCGCGCTCTGGTTCTGCTGCGACCCCAGCGCCCGCGTCTGCCGCATCGAACTCTGACCGCAGGAAAAAAAGCCCTTCCACCTTGAAGTGGAAAGGTCAGGACGGGGGTGTGGGCTGCAAAAAGAAACGCCCCCCATAGGGGAGCGTTGGTCCAGCGATGCTATCGCTGGGGTGGTATAAAAAATATACCTGAATGCCCAGTATATGTCAATATTGTCTTTATGGAATTAAGAGGCTTCAGAATAAGAGGAGTATTGATTGGCACATCAAGTGGCGGTATACATAGACGGCTTCAACCTGTTTTACGGTATGAGGTCGAAAGGATGGAAACGATTCTACTGGCTGGACGTATATCAGCTCGCGGAGAACCTATTGCTCTCTAGCCAACAATTGTCAATTGTCAGGTACTTCACCGCTCCTATACTGCCCGACCCTAGTGATCCTGATAAAAACAAGAGGCAGAAAACTTACTTAGATGCGCTTTCAACTCTTACCAACCTTAACATCGAAAATGGGTATTATGTAACAAAGCGTCACAAATGTCCGAACTGCGGTGCGCCAAAGACGATCTATGAAGAAAAGACAACCGATGTCAACATCGCCGTTGCAATGCTTACTGATGCTTACGCCAATCTATTTGATACGGCAATTCTAATCTCTGCTGATGGAGACCTGGTACGTCCCGTAAAAACTATACTTGCGAGTTTTCAAAACAAGCGAGTAGTAGTTGCATTCCCACCGGATCGCCATTCGAATGATTTGCGTAAAAACGCTGCAGCACATTTCACAATAAGGCGAGGTGTCATAGCCAGAAGCCAGCTGCCTAATCAGGTTATCGGTAAGAACGGCCATGTCCTGCACCGTCCATCGAGTTGGACATAATAAACCGCTCAAGGCAAACAATTCATTGCGAGGATTCGATAAGGTTCACCATCCATCTGAAAGGAACACACTCTCATGACAACTCAATCCTGGAAAATCGACACAACCCGCATGGCGTACCTCCGCTTCGGCCCCGACGAATCCCTCGTCGCCGGCCTTGAGCAGTTCGCCCTCGCCAACGGCATCCGCGAAGCCGCCATCACATCCTGCATCGGCAGCCTGCGCCAACTCAACCTGCGGAACCTCTGCAGCTATGAAGACGGCTCCCCAGAGTTCGAGCGAACCACCATAGACGAAAACCTTGAACTCGTCAGCGCAGAGGGATACATACAGCCTCTGCCCGACTCCGAGTCAGGAATCCGCGTCCACATCCACCTCGCCGCTGCGCGTCCCTCAGGCGAAATGGTCGGCGGCCACTGCGAAGAAACCACCACCTTTACCGGCGCATTCTTGTACCTCCACATCCTCGACGAAGCCTAATGAAGTGGAAAGTTCCTTCCCCCTTGATGGGTTCACAGGGGTAGGTAAATAGTGAAATCAGTACAAAAACTTGGAAAAACAAGGCTTTTTGCGAGAAAATCGTCAAAGTCCTGCCCGCATATTGGCCGTCATTCCTGCGAAAGCAGGAATCCAGATATCGCTTGCTTATGCGCCTCAGATGCTCTCGCTGGCGTTTTGGTCGTATGAAGCCACTAATCTCGCAGAACACCGTTAAATCCTCAAAACCAAATACCTACCCCTCTCAGCCCTTGATGGGGGAAGGTTAGGATGGGGGTGAAAATCGCTCATCCCAACCCAATATTACGTTCGTGGCGAGCCCCCTGAGCCTGACGAAGGGCGAGCCACCTAACCAGCAAGCCATACTCCCTGTGAGGCAGTCATGACCACACTAGAAACACAGCAAGCAAGACTAAGCGGCAAAGTCGCCATCATCAGCGGCGCAGGCACATTCGGCGGCAGCGGAGTCGGCAACGGCGCGGCAGCAGCCATACTCTTCGCTCGGAACGGCGCAAAGGTCGTCCTCGTTGACGCCGTCAGCGAGTGGGCAGAAGCCACAGCCCGCATCATCACCGAAGAAGGCGGCGAGGCAACAACCGCAACCGCCGATGTGACCAATCCAGACGACTGCCACAATGTAGTCGCCACGGCCATCGAACGCTACGGAAGCCTCCACATCCTGCACAACAATGTCGGCGGCGGCGGGTCAGGCGGCAGCGTTGTTGAGGCCACCGACGAAGACTGGTATCGCAGCGCCTCCGTCAACCTCATGAGCATGGTCAACATGTGCCGCTACGCCATTCCCCACATGAAGAACGCAGGCAGCGGCTCCATCATCAACGTCTCCTCAGTAACCGCCCTCCGACCCAAGCCCGGCAGGTCATCCGCCCAGTACACCGTCAACAAGTCAGCCGTAGTCGGACTCACCCGCGCCCTCGCACTCGACCACGCCGATGACAACATCCGCGCCAACTGCATCATGCCCGGCCTCATGTGGACACCCCGACTAGCAAGTGCATCCTCGGACGCCCGCGAGATGCGCCGCACATCCACACCTCTCCCCGTCGAAGGCCAAAGCTGGGACATCGGCAACGCCGCCCTATTCCTCGCCAGCGACGAAGCCCGCTTCATCACCGGCATCACCCTTCCCGTTGACGGCGGCTTCCTCCTCACCAGCGCCCCCAACTAAAGAGCGGTGTGCAAAGTCCCCTCTCCCACTGGGAGAGGGTTAGGGTGACGGCAAAACGGTCATTCCTGTGCAAGCGAGAATCTACCGAGATGCGATATCGTAGCTCAATTGGAGTCAACGCTGTCTCCGTTCCGACCGCTTGACTGGCTCGCAATGCAGTCATATAGTCTGCGGCGTTATAGTATGGCGTGTCTATGAAACAACAGAACGCCATCAGGGCAATGACAGATACATTCAGCAACGCGGAGGATAGTCATGCGACCAAATATCGTTTTCGCTTTTGCGGATGACTGGGGTAGGTATGCCAGCGCTTACCGGAATCAACCCGGGGAAGGCACCATCCATGAACTCATCGAAACTCCCAACTTCGATAGAGTCGCCGAAGAGGGCGCCCTCTTCCTTAACGCACACGTGCCCGCTCCAAGCTGCACTCCCTGCAGAAGCTCGATACTGACCGGCAGATACTTCTGGCAGACCGGCTTGGGAGCAATTCTTGTGGGTGCCATGTGGGACGAATCCATACCGACTTATCCTCTGATGTTAGAAGAAGCCGGCTATCATATCGGATACACATACAAAGTCTGGTCCCCCGGACTTGCCGTCAACGCCCCCTATGGAGGAGCGCGCACCGCTTATGAAACCGCCGGCACCAGATTCAATAGTTTCTCTGAAGAGGTCACGGGACGACCGGATGGTCAGTCGATTGACGATGCGAAACAGGAATTGTTCGACGAGACAAGAAGTAACTTCGACAGTTTTATTTCCGCCAGGCCGTCCGAAACACCATTCTGCTACTGGTGGGGTCCGACCAACACCCATCGGACGTGGCAGCGAGGTTCCGGAAAGGAACTTTGGGGGCTGGACCCTGACAACTTGAGAGGTCGCATGCCCGCTTTTCTGCCCGATGTGCACGACATAAGAGAAGACTTCAATGACTATCTCGGTGAATGTCTCGCCTTCGATGCGGGATTGGGAGCGATCATTGAACGCCTGGAAGCAATCGGGGAACTGGACAACACTTTGATTGTCGTCAGTGGTGACCATGGCATCCCGGGATTCCCGAGAGCAAAGTGCAATCTGTACAACTTCGGCACGGAAGTGGCAATGGCAGTTCGCTGGCCCGAGAAAGTATCACCGGGCCGTGTCATAAGCGATTTTGTGAACCTGATGGACCTGGCTCCTACGTTCCTGGATGCCGCCGGTGTTGACCTGCCGCAAGACATGGTAGCCAGCAGTATTATGCCATTGCTCGAATCCACTGAGAGTGGACGCATAGAAGAAAAACGGAATTTCGTGGTGACTGGCAGAGAAAGACATGTTCTCTCCAGGGAGGGTGGTCTTCCATACCCCCAGAGGGCGCTCCGCACCGACGATTACCTGTATATCCATAATTTCGAGTCTGACCGATGGCCTGCTGGAGATCCTGGTGGCTTGGATGATGACAACGCAGTGCCGCCGCCAGAGGAAGACCTTGTGAATATAACTCTGTCAGCATTCGGAGATATAGACGCGAGCCCCACAAAAGCATGGATGATTTACAACAGGGCGAAAGAAGACGTGAAACCGCTATTTCAGCTGGGCTTTGGGAAGAGACCTCAGGAAGAACTGTACGACCTGCGTAAAGACCCGGACTACATGCAAAATGTGGCTTACGAGAGCGAGTATGAGCAGATTCGTGCCGACTTGAACTCCCGTCTTATGGCAGTGCTCAATGAGCAGAATGATCCACGCCTAACGGAGTCTCCGCCAAGATTTGAACAGCCACCATACGCGGGTCCTATGTCAGAGGAATGGCAGGCTGAAAATAGGAGATGGCTTGCCACTCGCGACCCGAGGCTGTTTTCAACAGTGTATGGAAGGTGATCAAAGCATCCGCGCCGCCTGCATTCTTGACGTCCGCGCATTGTTGGGGTCGTTCCTGGCTGCTTCCGACTCACCAGCGCCCCAAATTAAGCAACTTGTATGTTGTATTTGACTTGCAAACGTGTCAGTTTGTGAGGTGGGTGAGAGGGGCGCGTCGTGAGCGACTGGGTGAGCCAGGCTGCTGCGCCGGGCTGCACCGTTTGGGAGTATGACACCCCTCCCGCCGCATTTGTGGCTCCGAACGGATACAAGGGCACGAGGCCCGCATCTGCAAGTGTGGAGCACAACGGCATAATACACACGGAGGTCGGACTATGATAGTCGTAGCAGGCATAGATGTATCGAAGGCAACTTTGGAGGTGTCAGTTTCTGAAGGTCCCGTGCTCCGCTTTGAGAACAGCGCGACAGGCATTCGCAGGTTGCTCAGGCATCTGGAGCGGGCAGGTGTGACCAAGGCGGTGTGCGAGTTCACCGGTGGGTATGAGCGTCTTGTGGTAGGCAAGCTGAGGGAGACGGTGATCGGCGTAGAAGTGGCGCATCCGGTCAGGGTGCGCGCATTTGCCCGCGCGTGCGGATACGAGGCGAAGACCGACCCTCTCGATGCTCAGGTGCTGTCTCGCTACGGCGTGGTGTTCTCCGAGTCGGACACAACACAACCGGATGTGGATCCTGACCGTGAGGAGCTGCGGCAGTTACTGAGCAGGCGGCGTCAACTTGTCGAGCAGCGGGTGCGGGAGCGCAACCGACTGGACAAGGGCGTAAGCGGGAGTGTCGGGAAGTCGACCAGGCGTCACATCCGCTGGCTGGACAGAGAGATAGAGCGGTTGGATGAGGAGTACAAGGAGTTGTTGAAGCGCAGCGCCAGTCTCAGTGAGACAGTCGAACTGTATCAGACGGTACCCGGAGTGGGACAGCTGACCGCGGCTACACTTATCGCATATTTGCCCGAACTTGGCAGGCGGGACGGACGGGCGTTGACATCGCTGGTGGGGCTTGCTCCCTGGTCGCGTGACAGCGGCAAAAAGCGTGGCAATCGGTCCATTCGAGGCGGTCGTGGGACGGTGCGACGGGCGCTGTATATCTGTGCTTGGGTGGTGCTCAGGGTAGATGGCGACCTACGCGACTTCTATCGGCGTCTTCGGGAGCGCGGCAAACCCGGCAAGGTAGCTGTGATAGCAGTGGCACGCAAGCTGCTGATGCAGCTAAACGCCGTGGCGCGTCGAGGAACTCCCTGGGTGAAACGGTACGGGAGCGACTGCCCATCTTATCAGGCCGGATCGGCTTGACATCTAACACGGATACTCCTAATTTGACGAACGGCGGAAACACCTGAAACTCGGCAGCGAAGAAAAGAGGGAACTGGAGCAGCTTGAAGAAGGTTTGTGGATAGCCGAGACCCGGTTCGACTTTGAATGGATGGAGCGCACACTCGCCCCGACTTCTTCGAATTCGGCGGGTCTGGTCGTGTCTATCGCAGAGAAGACACCCTTGCAGTCGAAAGCCAGCCAATACACGCAAGGTTGCCCCTAGGCGCGGCACGTATCACGGGCGTTCTATCCCCATGGCGTGCCGGTGGCATGCATGCGGGTGCTCGGTGATGTACTTGTACGCCGCCGACGCTGCCATAGCGCCCTGCGCCGCCGCCGTGACGGTCTGCTTGAGTGTGCCGGAAGCGTTAGTTAGGTCGCCCGCCGCGAAGATGCCGTGCACATTCGTGCACATATCCTTATCGACAATCACCTCTCCCTCGTCGTTTAGGGCGATTCCGAGTTGATTGGGAAGCTCGGTACGCGGGTCGGCTCCAATCTCGATGAATATCCCGTCCGCGGCAAGCTCGTCCGAACCCTTGTGGGGCTTGTCGATTGCGATACCGTCGAGTCCGGTGCTCCCTTTCAGTCCGACCACATTGGTCTCTAGCAACTGAGTGATATTCCCTGTGCGGTTCAACTCTTCGACGACAATCCGCTCCGGACGGAAAAACTCGCCGCCGCGATAGATTAGATAGACTTGAGATGCGTACTTGGCGAGCAGAATCGCGCCCTCGACCGCCGCATTGCCGCCTCCGACCACCGCGACGGTGTTGTTGCGATGCAGCGGCGCATCGCACACCGAACAGAACGACACGCCGCGCCCTATCCATTCTTCCTCATGCTCCAGCATCAGCTTGCGGCGTTCCCTGCCCATAGCCAGAATCACCGTCTTGGCTATGCAACTAATTCCAAGTTCCGTCTCTACCTCGAAGCAGTCGCCGGCGTTCTCAATCTTCGTAACCTTGTCCTGGAGAATAGGCACATCGTACTTCTCCGCCTGCGCGCGGAAGTGCGTCATCAGTTCAAAGCCGTCTATTTCGACATGCCCTGGATAGTTCTCAATCCCGCCGCCTATGGCGGTTTCACCTCCGAATGTCTCGCCTATCACGATGCAATCGGCGCGGTATCGGGCAGAGTAGAGCGCGGCAGCGAAACCTGCCGCTCCCTGCCCAACGATAACGATGTCGTACCCGCTTTCGGATGTAATTGCAGATGACATATTTCTACCCTCCCCGTTGACGGAGGCTTCCTCCTCGCCAGCGTCCCCAACTAGAAGACTTTACTCAAACAGCGTCCTGGCAACCCTGACTGCCTGGTGATTGCTCTCAGCGTTCCAGATCGCAGTTCCCTGTGAGCGGGAACTGGAACGGTTACAGTGTCATCAATCTTGACCTTCTGCATTAATATATGACTGCCCCGGCGTGGAATCTCGGTAAATCCCTGATTCGCAAGTATTCGGCAGACCTCCCGCCCCGATAGCACTCGAAGTCTAGCCAACTGAGACCTCTACCTGTGTTATGTACACTTCCCCACGCAAGCGGCGCTCAACTTTCGTATCCGAAGCCGTCTCAAAAAACAACTCTAACGCTTCCTTCAAGTTATCCCGAGCTTCAGCTACACCGTCCCCTTGGCTCGCAATATCCAACTCAGGGCACAGCGCGACATAACCATCGCCTTCGCGCTTGATAATCGCTGTCAATTGTATGCTCATCATTTCACCCCATTAGCATTGCAATTGCAATGGAAGCACCGGTTGCGGGAATCAGCGCGATTAGCGCTGAAACAATCGTCCACTTTATTATGCGCCTCTCCCTTTGGCGCAGTCGGTCTATCAAGCGTGCTTCCATACCCGCTATCTGCTCAGCGAATGTTACTCCGGGTTCGCAAGTTCGCCTCGTCACAGAAAAACCATGCTTAAATGTCGTTTGATCGCAAAACTATTATCATCCGCAAAATCGGCTACGCAAAACCTTATACTCGCTAGGTTTTGTTGACACTTCCGTCCAGCCCGTCATTCCCGCGCAGGCGGGAATCCAGAGGGGTTGGGTGGTGCAGATATACGCTGTATGCAACTGCGATGATATATGCAGGCCATTTAGGATCAGGCCTGACTCTCTGTGCAAATGGGTTCGGATACCCGCTGTGAGCCTGCTTTCCGAGCGCCAATTGACGCCCCACATCAGTGGGTGCTACCACGGGAGGTCATCTGCATCGCTTGGAACACCCTCGTTGCCGTAGTGTTGAACCATACGCTCAAACAGAGCACTCAAATCATCCGCTATCGTCATCGAAACTGGGCTTCTGGGTAAGATACTGCTCGAAATCTCCAGTAATTTGATGAGTTCCTGGAATATCGCCCTTGCCTTTTTTGTATTTCCAGCAACTGCCATCTTTTGTGCCTCTACACCGACATCGTATAACCAGGGCGCAGTTTCCCTAAGGCTGCCAAGAAGAATTACAAATCCAAATGGGCTGTCGCTACCGTGTGCAATGTGGAGAATGTACTGCTGAGGAACCAAATGTTCCAATCGGCTTCGTCGGAATGATTGTTCCTGCACAGCAGACATTACCGCATCAAATTTCGACGAAATGTCTCCGAAATTCGTCAATCTACCTTGAATTTCTGATAAAGCCGAAAGCAAGTCCGCCAGTGAGCGCTGTTCTGGATCCGGGCTCTGGAGCAGACGTTGTAGATTTATAGACACGGAAATGGGGTTATCCACGTCTTCAGGATTGCTTTCCAGAGACTCAATTTGGCTGGCAATCTGCTTAACTGAATCAGCTACGCTATCAGGGTCTCGAAGGTCAACAAACACTGTTCTGTTTTGGGCAACATCAAATGGAAGCTGTTCACCCTTATTGATGATCTGAACGAACGGCTTGCTTATAGCGTGTCGGATAGCCAATTCATAGAAGACATTCGGATTTCTCTCCGTCAAGTCTGCTATAACAAGTTCGGATTCGACGACCTGATTAAGCACCTGAGTAGTGATAATTCCTGGTTTGTCTATCTCGTCAGCGCGGATAGCTTTATACCCAAGAGGCCCTACAGCTGGTCGGATTATATGTCGCAGGACTTGATCCGACCTCTTGCGCGTTGGCGTATCTTGATCGCCAATGGGCGCAATTACAAAGCAAGTTTTTTTATTGTCGTCTGGCATCAATAAACCTTCCCATACTCGGGGGAGCATTTATCAATCTGATGGCTTTATTTATTTCGCCGACATTGTATCACTCTGTTCGCCCGAATCATGCGTTCCTGCGCTAATTATCTACGTTGCAGAACAACAACCTACGCAACAATGAATCGCGCCGGTTAGCTAGAATTAGGCTCTCCTCTTCCAAGCAGTGCATCTTGTCGAAGGCAGCAAGGTGCTCGTAAGCACCCTCTAGTCGGCTGAGTCTTTCTTCCGGTGTTGTGATCCTTCACTTGTCGATATTCCCTTGACTTGGTACTTTGACCAGCGTCCGTATTGCTTAGCCTGGCGCGAAATATCAACTAGGAACTAAATGTAATCGAATTCTACTTATCCCGCGCCGGATCCCCCTCCGGCAGGTACTCCCGCAGCTCCCGCTTCCACTCAGGCGTCGGTACGCTAGCATTCTTGCGCGGCACATACGCCGACCGCTCCACCAGCTCATACTTATGCACATACCGCGCGCAATTCGGATAAACTTCCGTCAACGCCACCCGCACGATGAACTGCGCCCCCGGATACTTCGCCATCAGCGCCTCATCCTCGTCTATCGACACCACCCCTTGCAGCCTCAGCCGCGCCTGCCCCACAAAGTCCACGAACAGCAGCCCAACATTTGCGTTCTTCAGCAAGTTGCCCATGCTCTGGTACTTGCCATTCCCGTCATAGTTCGGAAACGCAATGCACGCGTCATCCACCACAGTCACGAAGCCCGGATCGCCGCCCTTGTACGAGCATGTCGGCAGCCCCCGATGGTCGCAAGTCGCCATAAAGAACATATCCGCCTGCTCGATAAACTCCCGCTGCTCCTTGCTCAGCCGCTCCGAAGCCCGCTGCGCCACCCGCTCCGCCAGCTTCACCGTCCCGAACCGCTCCTGAAAATGCAGGTTCCCATCATGAAAATCGTGTACCTTCGCGGTCATTTCAGCCCTTCCTCAGTCAAGTCGCGTCCAAAAAACGCAAAATCGTCGGTACTGCCATTTCGGACAGCAGTAAATTGTTGACAGCAGTAAATTGCGGTTTAAGGGCAAATCGGCTCCGGCGAAGGCAACTCTTTCTCTATCCCGATGTCGTATATGCGTGCCGTGGTTTTGTATCCAAATCCAATCTTGCCCTTGAAGTCGTCGCTGGCCACTCCTTCAAAGTCAAAGTCAAAGTCACCGGAAGAGGTCGTTTGTTCAATAAGCAGGCCGTTCTGAATCGTAAAAATCATTACCGCATCTTCCAGAAGCTCTATTGTAATCTTTTCCGTGGGATTACCATTCTCAGAGGTTCGCTCGCCACTGATAGAATCTTCCTCGGAGAGAAGTTCGTCAAGTGTAAAGAAACCGAAAGGGTTGTCGTTGTCGCCAATGCCAGGCTGTTCTACATAACAATCGCGCGCATCTGTGAGTATGTAGCCCTTGTCCCCAATCTTAACAATGCGATTACGCTTCGGCAGGGACTCCAAGTTGCTCGTTTCAATGATGTCCGAAAACCAACCTTTGCCGGGATCATAGTATGTATCGGCGCTAGAGTCAGTCCGCTCGCTCTCACCGCCGTCAATTTCCACCACATAGATGCTGCGCGACTGATATGAAAACTTGCCCGCGGCTACCTTGTCGGAAGCTTCGGCTAACAGAGCCGCCGCATCGGAAGGGGCTATTGCGTTTGGATTGTCTCTACACGCCATCAGCGTAAGGAGCACGAGTATAATCACGGAAATTCGCATTCTAACGCCTTCCATCAAATCGCGCCATTCAAGATTGGTGATTGATAAATGAAGGCGGCTTGCAACGAGATACAAACCGCCCCTCTGAAACCTCTTTGTGAATGAGTAACTATCTAGTCATCCCCGACCGGCGCCTTCTCCTCCACATCCACCATATCCATATTGATATCAATATCCTCAGCGCCCAGGCCAAACGGTCCCTGTGCCATCTCCGACTGGAACTCGTCCACCGGCCCCGTCAGCATGCTGATGGGATCGATCTCTTCCTCGTCCTCCGGTATGTCCAGGAACGCCCGGCCCTCCTCCGTCAGGTCAAGCCGCGCGGGAATCAGCCTGCCGATAATGACATTTTCCTTCAGACCACGCAGGTAATCGACATCGCTATTCACCGCAGCCTCGGTCAGAACCCGTGTCGTCTCCTGGAACGACGCCGCTGACAGGAAGCTGTCCATCTTCAGCGACGCTCTGGTGATGCCCAGCAGCACAGGGCTTGCAGTCGCCGGCTCGCCGCCCTCGGCAAGCACCGCCGCGTTATGCTCCTCGAACTGCCGGCGGTCTACCTGGTCATCCGGCAGCAGGTTCGTGTCGCCGGAATCCTCCACCTGCACCTTACGCAGCATCTGCGAGATAATCACCTCGATGTGCTTGTCGTGGATGGTCACGCCCTGCGAGCGGTACACATTCTGCACCTGGTCTGTGAGATACTGCTGCACTGCCTCGCGACCCTGCAAGCTCAGGATGCGCTGCGGACTCTTCGGCCCTGAAGTCAGCGGATCGCCCGCCGCAACCTTGGCTCCGGAGCTCACTATCAGCGCGGACGCTGCCGGTATCTGGTACTCACGGCGATCCTCGTCCGTCCAGCTTATCGAGAGCGTCTCCTCGTCGATGCGCACCATTCCCGATACGCGCGCCAGGATGTCGTTCGGCATCAGCGCCGCGTCTTCCGACTCCTCGTCGATCTCCAGTGCCGCAAGCCTATCGCCAATGTTCACCAGGTCCCCGTCGCCCACCAGCGGGCTGCTGCCCTCTGGCAGTATATAATCGTCCGTATAGGTCTCCGCGTTCACCACCTGAACGATCCTGCCCTCGGTCGTCTCGTTGACTGTCGCCGTGCCGTCAATCTCCGACAGCACCGCCTCGCCCTTCGGCACGCGCGCTTCGAATAGCTCATTCACGCGCGGCAGACCACTCGTGATGTCCGATCCCGCGATACCGCCCGTGTGGAACGTACGCATTGTCAGCTGCGTTCCCGGCTCGCCGATGCTCTGCGCCGCGATGATGCCCACCGCTTCGCCGATCATTATCGGCTTCCAGGTAGCCAGCGACATCCCGTAGCACATGCGGCACAGCCCGCGCTCCGCCTCGCACCTGATTGGTGAGCGAACCATCACATTAAGGACGCCTGCCTCGGCTATCTTCGCAATCACCTCCAGGCTGAACAACTCATTGCGCTCGACGATGATTTCGCCCGTGTTTGGGTCCGCGACCGCTTCGGCGGCGTATCGGCTCTTCGCCCTGTCCTCGAACGAAGGCAGCAGCGATTCAGGCCGGCTCGTCTCTATCAGCAGTCCCTCCAGCGTGCCGCAGTCCTCCTCCAGCACGATAAGTTCCTGCGCTACATCGATAAGGCGGCGCGTCATATAGCCGCTGTCCGCCGTCCTCAACGCAGTGTCCGTCAATCCCTTGCGCGCGCCGTGCGTGGAGATGAAATACTCCAGCACGCTCAGTCCTTCACGGAAGCTAGACTTGATCGGACGCTCGATGATTCGACCATGAGGGTCGGACATCAGGCCGCGCATACCTGCCATCTGCTTGATCTGCGCGATATTACCCTTCGCCCCCGATGTCGCCATCATGTACAGGCCGATTCCAGCGTTGCTCATTGACCCTTGGTTGGTGCCGCCGTACCTGCTGAGGTTGCTCTCCACCGCTTTGGTCAGGTTGTCGTTCGCATTCGTCCATATCCCAACAGTCTGGTTGTAGCGGTCGTCCGCAGTTACCAGACCGTCCATATACATCTCGTCCAGTTCGGCGATCTTGCTCTCCGCATCTACGATGATTTCTCGCTTCTGAGTTGGCACTTCCACATCGTTGATTGCGATGGTTATGCCCGACTTCGATGCGTAGTGGAAGCCCATGTCCTTGATGTTGTCCAGGACATCCGCCGTGCCCTCGTTCCCCAGCACCTGGTGCGACTGGGATGTGATCTCGTTCAGCATGCTCCTGTCGATGACGACGTTATAGAAGCCGAGTTCAGCGGGCAGTGCCTCGTTAAAGATTATCCGCCCCGGTGTCGTCTCTATCCAGTCCTCGTCGTCTTTCCCGCGCACTTTGACAAGCGCGCGCAGGTCGAGCTGCCCGAGTTCGTATGCGAGCCGCGCATCCTCTATGTCGGAGAATTCGCGTCCCTCGCCGCGTGCGCCCTCTAGCCACTGCGTCATGTAGAAGCAGCCTAGCACCATATCCAGCGTCGGTGAGACGATTGGCTCGCCCGAGCTTGGCGCAAGCATGTTGTTTGTGCTCATCATCATCCGCTTCGCTTCCCACACGGCTTCCTTAGACAGCGGCACATGCACCGCCATCTGGTCACCGTCGAAGTCTGCGTTGAACGCGGTCGTAACCAGCGGATGCAGCCGTATCGCGCTGCCCTCGATGAGAACCGGCTGGAACGCCTGGATGCCTAGCCTGTGCAGGGTAGGGGCGCGGTTGAGTAGAACGGGCCTGTCCTGCACCACCCGCTCCAGTATGTCCCAGACCTCTGGACGCTCGCTTTCCGCAAGCCGCTTCGCGCTCTTGATGTTATGCGCGTACCCGTTGATCACCAGCTTGTTCATCACGAACGGCTTGAACAGCTCCAGCGCCATCTTGCGCGGCAGACCGCACTCGTTCAGCCTCAGCTCCGGGCCCACGATGATGACCGAGCGCCCGCTGTAGTCCACGCGCTTGCCCAGCAGGTTCTGGCGGAAGCGTCCCTGCTTGCCTCGCAGCAGGTCCGACAGCGACTTCAGCTTGTGGTTGTGGCTTCCCGCCACAGCCCTGCCTCGCCTGCCGTTGTCCACCAGCGCGTCAACCGCCTCTTGAAGCATGCGCTTCTCATTGCGCACGATAATCTCTGGTGCCATCAGGTCAATGAGCCGCTTCAATCTGTTGTTGCGGTTTATGACCCTGCGATAAAGGTCGTTCAGGTCGCTGGTCGCGAACCGACCGCCATCCAGCTGCACCATCGGCCGAAGCTCTGGCGGCAGCACTGGAAGCATCGTGAATATCATCCAATCCGGCTTGTTCTCGCTCTTGCGGAACGCCTCGACCACCCGCAGCCTCTTGACCGCCTTCTTGTGCCGCTGCCCCGAAGTCGTGCGAATCTCCTCCTGCAGCGTGTCCCGCATCACGTCCAGGTCGATGGCCCGCAGCAGTTCCAGCACGGCCTCTGCGCCCATGCCCGCCTCGAATACATCGCCGCAGCTATCCCGAAGGTCGCGGAAGCGGCTCTCCGTGAGCAGGTCGCCCACACTCAGCCCTTCCATGTCGTCAATCTGGTCCTGAATCTCAGTCTCCAGATTGTCGCGCTCTTCCTCAAAGTTCAGGTTCAGCTGCCGGATCTCATCCCGCAACTCCTCTTGGCGCTCCATAGAAAGGCCGTTTTCCTCGGCGCCGTCAAGCTGCGCCTGTACCTCTTCCGTCTTCTCGAGAAGTTTCTCCTCCATCCGCAGCAGTTCGGCTTCAAGCCCGTTCTGCAGACGGTCAACCTCTTCGACGACCATCTCCGAATTCACTTTCGTAACGAGATACTGCGCGAAGTAGAGCACCCTGTCCAGGTTCTTCGGCGAAAGGTCCAGCATCAGCCCCAGACGGCTCGGCGTTCCCTTTGAGAACCAGATATGCGCCACCGGCGCCGCCAGCGAGATATGCCCCATGCGCTCACGCCGCACTTTCGCGCGCGCAATCTCCACACCGCAGCGGTCGCAGATTATGCCACGGTGCCGTATCTTCTTGTACTTCCCGCAGTAGCACTCCCAGTCCTTTGTCGGCCCGAAAATGCGCTCGCAGAACAGCCCGTCCTTCTCCGGACGAAGCGTGCGGTAGTTGATAGTCTCCGGCTTCAGCACCTCGCCGTATGACCACAGCCGTATCTGCTCTGGCGAGGCGAGGGAAATCCTGATTGCGTTGAAATCGTTGCCGCCTTGACCCATTTAGCACACTCCATTGTCTGTTGTGGTATGTCAGTCGGTCAGTGTGTCGCTTTTTTACAGCATTGTCAGATTAGAGAGTCCCTTCCCCCTCGATAGGGGAAGGTTAGAGCCTGCCCTGAACTTGCCGAAGGCATGGATGTGAAAATATCCTATACAACCTGCGTATCTTGTTAGCCTTCGTCGCCTGATTATCCCCACTTAGTATTGCCAAGTTTGTTTGCTAGATGCTTATTCGGTATTCAGAAGACCGTGGGTTTTGTTTGCTTGTGGCTGATATGTGTTAGAGTTCATTTGTTCATAGTGTGCGCTCGTAGGAGTCGCCCAGAATAGCATTTACTTTCGCTAGATGGACTGATGCTTGCTTAAGTGCAACGCCTACTGGGTCAAACTCTTCGACTTCGACATCCTTGCACATCTTCCAATACCCGATAAAGTCGCCGTTCTCCGTGATTAGCGCTGGGTCGGAAGTAGAATCTCCCATCAATAAAGTGTCACTTTCAGCGTCATATCCCCTTTTACCCAAGGGTAGATACACCGACGCACGCAAAACTCCTAGCCCTACTATGTCCTGCCCATCTTCCGTAGCAAGGTCAACCACAATGTCACTGTTGTACCACAAAGAGGATGAGGTAGCCCCGCCACTATTAGTGGCAATGCGAAGCGCATCCACCTCACTGTCATAGTGGACATAGTCAATGCTCATTGCGTTTCTCCCAATCTCCATAGACCATATCAAAGTAGTCATCGTCGCCTCGCCTTAAAGCGCGTGTAGCGCGCTGGTCTGCAAAGGCAGTGATGATTTTCTCATCGTCCATAGAAATCGCTACTCGAATCATTCCCCGTATGCCTGGTGCCGGTCCGATGTAACACATACTTTCCTCACCATGTTCATCGATACGCACTCCTCGCAATATCCAGTTCTCAAGGGCATGCGCTACCCCATTTGCAGTGATACGGGGGTGTGGCCTGCCCCTCATGTGTCGGCTAACTACCCGGGAGCGACCTCCCGCCGCTATCGTATTCGGCAGCCGCTCAGAACTATCGTTGGGCTGGACTTCCTCCTGAGCCTGTGCCCTTCTCCGCGCTGATGTCCCATTTGTCCTGTCGCCTCGTGTGGGCTCTGCCATATCATTGCCGCCCTATGCAGTCAATGCATCGCAGATACGGAATACCTCCTATACACCACGAGCAGACGAAATCAGCTGACAATACGGATCAACCGCCTAATCATCTCCTACCTGCGGCGTGACTTCCGGAGTAGCCATCTCTTGCGGATCTGTCTCCTCCGAACTCGTATCCTGTGAAGTCATCTCGACATCACCATCACCGTCAATAGACGCCGTAGGAACTTCCTCCGTTATCGCGTCCGAAACGCCATTCTCCGCATCACCGTTCAGCACAGGCACATCGCTGAACATCTCATCCATGCCTAGTGCAGGCGGGAAATCATCCAGCGTGCCCATATCGTCATCAAAGTCGTCCAGCAGGAACTGGCTCGTCGGCTCTTGCAGCAGCTCCACCGACATCCCAAGACTCTGAAGCTCCTTCATCAGCACATGGAACGACTCCGGCACGCCCGGCTGCGTAACATTCTCGCCCTTCACGATTGCCTCGTAGGTCTTCACCCTGCCGATAACATCGTCCGACTTCAGCGTCAGCATCTCCTGAAGGTTGTTCGCCGCGCTGTACGCTTCCAGCGCCCAGACCTCCATCTCGCCGAACCTCTGCCCGCCGAACTGCGCCTTGCCGCCAAGTGGCTGCTGCGTTATCAGCGAGTACGGTCCCGTCGAGCGCGCGTGTATCTTGTCCTCGACCAGGTGGATGAGCTTCATCATGTAGATGTACCCCACCGCAATCGGCTGGTCGAACGGCTCACCCGTGCGCCCGTCGAAGAGTATCGACTTGCCCAGTGTCGGCGCGGATACCTGCTCCTCGCGGTTCAGCCGCAGCGCCTCTTCCTTCATGTCATCCAGTGTCATCTCCGAAACATCGACCCGCATATCTTCGCTCAGCCAGGTCTCAAGGCAAATTCTGGTGGCCTCTCCCGGTACTGGCTCCGTGCCGCCCATCCCCGAAAACACCCTCTCGAAGCTGTAATTCCGCCCATCAAGCCACGTGCGAACCTTGCCCAGGTCAATCTTCTTCATCCCGGAGAAGTCATCTGACGCTACATCAACCGCATCCGCCTGCTCGATAATCCACGCCTGTGCCAGCGCATCCTCGATGCTCGTGTCCGGCGCGCCATCAAATACAGGAGTAACCGCCTTGAACCCAAGGCTATGCGCCGCCCAGCCCAGATGCATCTCCAGCACCTGACCCAGGTTCATGCGCGACGGCACACCGATAGGATTGAGTATGATGTCAACCGGCGTCCCATCCGGCAGGAACGGCATATCCTCTTCCGGCATTATCTTCGCCACCACGCCCTTGTTCCCGTGGCGGCCCGCCATCTTATCGCCCTCGGTAATCTTCCGCGTCTGCGCGATCCACAGCCGAACCATCTTGTTCACGCCCGGCGATAGCTCGTCCTTATCGACACGGTTCAGAACCTTCACGCCGATGATCTTGCCGCGCTCCCCGTGAGGCACGCGCAGCGAAGTGTCCTTCACATCCCGCGCCTTCTCCCCGAATATCGCCCGCAGCAGCTTCTCCTCCGCGCTCAACTCCGTCTCGCCCTTGGGCGTTATCTTGCCCACAAGGATGTCGCCCGTCTTGATCTCCGCGCCCACCCGGATGATGCCTTCCTCGTCCAGGTCCCGCAGGCTGTCCTCGCCCACATTCGGGATGTCTCGCGTAATCTCTTCGGGCCCCAGCTTCGTATCCCGCGCCTCCACCTCGTGCTTCTCGATATGTATCGAAGTGAACTTGTCGTCCTTCACCAGCTTGCGGCTCAGGATGATTGCGTCCTCGAAGTTGTACCCCTCCCAGCTCATAAACGCCACAAGCACATTCTGCCCCAGCGCAAGCTCGCCGCCGCCCGTCGAAGAACTGTCCGCAAGAACCTGCCCCACTCTCACCACATCGCCCTTGTTCACGATCGAACGCTGATTGATGCATGTCCCCTGGTTGCTTCGCAGGAACTTCAGCAGACGATGCGTATGCAACTCGCCGTTCTCGTCCACCACGCATATGCGCTCGCCCGTAACCTCCGTAACCACACCCTTCACTCTGGACATAATTACCTGGCCGCTGTCCCTCGCCACGCGGCCCTCCATGCCGGTGCCCACCAGCGGCGCCTCCGGCTTCAGCAGCGGCACAGCCTGCCTCTGCATGTTCGATCCCATCAGCGCGCGGTTCGCGTCATCGTGCTCCAGGAACGGAATCAACGCCGTCGATACGCTCACAAGCTGCATCGGCGACACATCCATGTAAGACACATTCTCCGGCGGCTCCATCCCGACGCCCTCGCCTCGCCGCGTCTCGATTCGCTCATCGACGAACTGCCCCTTCTCGTCCAGGGCCGCGCTCGCCATAGCGATATCCTTGCCCTCTTCCCCGTCAGCCGACAGATACTCGATGGCATTCGACTTCATTGACACATACGGATTGACCTTCACCATCTGCTCCGGCAGCGCCGAGACCCGCCTCATATATCGGCTGTTCACGACCTTGCCCGCCGTCAGCAGTCGCGAGCCGTCAAGTGCAACTATGTCCTGCGTCAGCGTGCGCCCCTCGATGTCGGGGTCTGTGTTCTTAATCTCCGTCAGGATCTGGCGGTACGGCGTCTCGATGAACCCGTACTCGTTCGTTCGCGCATAAGTCGCCAGCGACCCCAGCAGCCCGATGTTCGGCCCTTCAGGCGTCTCAATCGGGCAGATGCGCCCATAGTGCGAGTGATGCACGTCGCGCACATCGAAGCCCGCGCGCTCACGTGACAGCCCGCCCGGTCCCAGTGCCGACAGCCTGCGCTTATGCGTCAGCTCCGCCAGCGGATTCGTCTGGTCCATAAACTGCGAAAGCTGCGACCCGCCAAAGAACTCGCGCACTGCCGCCACCACCGGCCTGATGTTTATCAGCGCCGCCGGCGTAGTCGTCGCAGGATCTATCTGCGTCGTCATGCGCTCCTTGATCACCCGCTCCATCCGCAGCAGTCCAACGCGCACCTGGTTCTGTATCAGCTCGCCCACCGCGCGCACACGTCTGTTGCCAAGATGGTCGATGTCGTCCGGCGACACCTCTCCATTGTTGATGCGGACCATCGTCTTCAGCAGCGTTGTGATATCTTCCGGCTCCAACGTGCGGACTATGTTCGCGGGGTCCCTATGAAGGCTGCGGTTCAGCTTGTACCTGCCCACACGGCCCAGATCATAGCGCCGGTCGTTGTAGAATAAGTTCTCGATGAGGTTCTTCGCGTTGTCCAGACTCGTCGGCTCGCCAGGGCGCAGCCTGCGATAAAACTCCAGCAGCGCCTCCTCCTCAGTCGTAACCGCCCCGTCCCTCTCTATCGTTGTGCGCATATACTCGTGCTCAGGGTTCGTATCCACATCCGAGAACAGCTCCAGCAGCTCATCGTTCGTGGCGTATCCCATCGCCCGCAGCAGTGTGCTCACTGGCGTCTTGCGCTTGCGGTCAACCTTCACCGATATCACATCTCGGCTCGAAGTCTCGAACTCCATCCACGCCCCGCGATACGGTATCAGCTTCGCCGACGCAAGCCCGCGCCCCGTATTCATATCCGATGTCGTCGTGAAATAGACCCCCGGCGAGCGCACAAGCTGGCTCACCACCACGCGCTCCGCCCCGTTGATGACGAAAGTTCCGTTGCTCGTCATCATCGGAATGTCGCCGATGAATAGCGTCTGCTCTTTGATCTCGCCGTGCCCTGTGCCCGACGCCTTTATCTCCAGCGTAACCGTCACATACAGCGGCGCCGAATATGTTATCTCCTTCTCCCGGCACTCATCCTCGGTGTACTTGGGCTCCTCGAAGTAGTGATCTCCCAGCGAAAGCTCAAAGCGCGATCCCGGCGAGTCCTCTATGGGCGAAATCTCGTCGAAAAGGTCCTTCAGCCCTTCAGACTTGAACCATGCGAACGAATCGAGCTGCACCTGTATCAGGTTCGGCACATCGAGAACTGTGGTCGTCGCCGCGTAAGAACGCTTCCTGTCGTCAGGATGGCCTCCGACACCGTCGGAATAACTATGATTAGCGGGCTTCGCAATAGATAAGGTCATACACTCACGCTCCTAAGCAAAGAGGTTGCTATTGCAATTGGTGGTTGGCTGTCCGGCCTGGATATGTTGATAGCTGGTTATCGGCAGTCGCCCGTCTGTGAAAACTAAAGATGCTAAAAGTAACGTTTAGTCGTTAACGACGCGGCCGATGGGGGAAATAATGCGGGGACAAAAAAGGCGCACCTCGACTGAGGTGGTATGTCTGCAATCGAGAGTACGCGTTTGGTCAAAAAGCACATAGTTTGAGAGTCTAGTAACTTTACCACAACGCTCCCACACCTGTCAACCGAATCCCCAACACATTTTCAGCCTTCTCTCGACATCCCCGGCGGCAGCAAAGGCAGCACAGGCTCGCGCAAGATTCCGATACCATCGCCGAAAGCGCTACTCCTCGCGCTCATTCTCGGCCCCGCCCTGCTCATCGCCGTCCATTCCTCGCAGCTCGGCACCGCATTTGCCGACACCGGCGCCGAGACCACATCCACCGCGATGGGCGATCCTGAAAAATGCTGGTGGATGGGCTTACCTTGCATAGTATTTGACAGCGATTGAGACCTGACAAAACGTTCTCCCCGCTCCCTAACAAGGACGGGGAGAACCCCTTTTTAGTGCTCGCCGTCACTGCTCATTATCGAGATCAAGGCAATTTTCGCTCGCCTCGTCACTACACTCAACCAGGACCACACGCGACACCGGCCTCTGGACGCCCAATTCCCAGCACGCCCATTACTGTGTGCATATTCTGCAGGTGCGTAGCCGAATTGCTGCGCCTTCTCAAAATTGTCGCGTGCTCGCCCTTCCTGTATCTCATACTTGGATAGGCGTCTCGCCCACATGATGCTGTTGCGGTATATCCAATAGTGCGATTGGCAGTTAAAGCTCCAATTCCCAATAGATGGGTAGAGTGACACAGACTTGCCGTCAAAGGTCATCAGCCAGTCGGTCGGATCAAGCGGAGTCACCACTTCGTTCCCACATCCACAACAGCATAGGTGCACCGTAGTTGCGAAGGAAATCGACACGTACAACACACCTTCGTCCAGAACATCCGGGACGAGGTCAACGAATCGGTGGCTGATACGGTCGCATCGCTTCAAGTTAGTTTCTCATTAACCAGATTATTGCCATCAATCTCGTAATTGCTCGAATACTCATGCTCGAGATCGACATAGAAGCCCACTAACTTCTTCCATTTGGCTACGGCCAAGGCGGCGTTTAATGCATTGAGTTCCGCTATCTGAATATTGCGCGAATAGTCATTCTCGTCGTTTAATTCTGACAAAGGTATATCTTGACGCGCATGGCTACGAGTTTCATGCGTACTCGCTGTAACTCTTACCAGACCTTGCAACGAGCCATCAACTTCGCCTATGCCTATCCCGACGTTAATGAACGGCACTTCAAAATTCTCAAGCGTCTCGACCGCGAGTTTCCTGCACCAACCCTTGTCCACCGCGACAAAAGCGAACTGAAGGCCCTTCAACTGACTGGCTGTCTCTTCATTGAGGTATCCGTGTACAAATATTTTCCGCCGCATATTCGAGTAGATGGAGGCGAAGTACTCTGCTTTATTGGGAGCTGCCTTCAGAGTTTCAACGGACGGCGCACCAGGGGATCGGAAGGCATTGTGCTGTCCGAATTTATCCCCGTCAAAGAGGTGAATCTCGGCTACGGGAGTCTTTGCCACAAAGTCGAGTATGTAAGACCCAGTGCCACCCAGTCCGATGATCGCAACAGGTCCTATCATGAGTTTCTCAGTAATTGCACCAATCCCGGCGCGGCTTGACGCGGTGTCAAGATAATTGAATACAGAGTCTTCATCTCGGGCTTCAACGACAGCGAAGGTGCGAGCGGTTGCACTCGGATCTACTATCTGGGCATATCCTGAAATGATGCTCTCGTAGGCAACCATCTTTTCGTAATAGTCTGCGTATCCGTGAGAGGGTTTAGTAGAAAAACGGTGGTCGACCACCAGCCCTCCACCGAGTTCTATCGGCCCAGTCGAATGGTGAATCCGTTTCAATGGTCGTCCATTCTCATCGCAGGGCATTTTACCCATAAACATTGCTACGTGAGTGCCAGGTCTTGTAGTAACATCTCCCGCCACGTTCAACTCCGAAACAAGCGTCCCACGCTTGACACTCATGTTGCCCGTGACGTAAGGAATGTTTCTTAGAATGAGATGACCAGACCGAATCTGCACCTCGTAGCCGTCATCTCGTAGCCGACTAAGGTCTGGACTACGACTTATCAGTTGCTCTGACATTGAACACCGTCCCTTCCTTAACTTTTACGGTCTTTCCTGCGAAAAGTCGGCCCTCCGGTGGCCGCCCGCCACCATTCCTGAAGGTCACAGTTATTTCGATATTCGGCCCCGAAGGCGGTGGGTCAAATGCAAGCCTCACTACTTCGTCGAAAGTGAGTTCGTCGGTCGACACAATTCTCTTGCGCGCGTTCACTATTATTTCTATCCTATCTTTGTCATAAGTCACAGTTGAAACCTCCTCTGTGGCTATACTTTTAGTAAGTACCATGTTAGGTACATCAAGCAGTATAGACATTTCCCCCTACTTGTGTCAATATGCTGGTGCAGTGTACCGTTCCAAGTACAGAAAGGAGGAACATGTCCACTGGCAGACTTGAACTGAGCGACTTAGGCCGCCTTGTCGCCGCCGAGCGAAGCCGGCGCGGCATCAGCCTTCGTGATGCGGCTAACGAGATCGGGATACCTTTCAACACGCTTGCGCGCGTTGAACAAGGGCACGTTCCGGACCTGCCTAAATTTAAGCGACTTGTTGAATGGTGTGGAGCTGACATTAGTCAGTTCTTCGAAACTCAGACAAAAACAGCAGCCACGCCCGATCTCATAGCTGAGCACTTGCACTCAGATCAGAACTTAACGCCTGACGCCGCAGACC
Source organism: Dehalococcoidia bacterium (assembly GCA_965221045.1). Lineage (GTDB taxonomy): Bacteria > Chloroflexota > Dehalococcoidia > Lucifugimonadales > JADFKI01 > Bin90. Next base: position 1,207,128 of record OZ244863.1, on the reverse strand, counting down.
AGATTGCTGGAATTGTCAAAGATCTCTACCAAGCGTTAGCGCAACCTCAGGAAATCCTTGCGGTGCACCTGCGGGCACAATCAACTTTTCGCCCAGATGCTGCCCGGGTATTGGGCGAACTGCTAAGTGACATGCACACAGCGCTAAAAGAGGAAATTGCCGATGGCCCTACGACGAGGTTTTAAGTCCGAGGCGGAGAGAATCGCGAAGCTTGTTCGAGCAGAACTCGACATGAAGGCCACTCAGTCAGTTTCTGCCGGGCCGCTCGCAGAACTCTTAGGAGTGGAGATCAGATCAGGTGATGAGTTGATTTCGCGGAAGCGATTCGAACACCTAGACCGACTACAGTCTGGTGCCTTTTCAGCCTGCACTTTTCGTCCTTCTGCTGATCGGATCGTGGTTGTGTACAATCCGCTCTCACATCCAGTGCGACGGACAAGCGACCTTTCTCACGAGTTTTCGCACATTCTCCTTGATCATGACCTCAGCCGAATCGAAAAACTCGGTGACATGTCCTTCCTCTCTTGCGACTCAACTCAGGAAGAGGAGGCTGCTTGGTTGTCTGGATGCCTGCTGCTGCCACGTGAATTACTCTTAGCGGAAATCCGTAGAGGAGCAAGTGCGGAAGATATTGCTCGGAAATGCTGTGTCAGCGAAGAAATGGCTACATACAGATTGAATGTTACCGGAGTGCTGCGACAGCATCGCGCCTTCTTGCGGAGTAAACGTCGCTCATAATTCACAACCCCCTCTGCGCCCTCCACGACCATCCCCTAATCCTGTCCATAGATATCAGATTCCCCTTGACAACCCACACATCCGTCCTTATTATATTATTATATTCACAGTAGAACAAATAGTCTTATCCATCTAACCTGACTAGATCAAAGGGAGAGCCACCCGAAACCTGATATGTGCAAACTAACCGAGCTGCAACACAACATACAAAGCATCACCAAAGACGGCTACGACATCGCCGCATTCCTCGTGGACACCATGCGCGGCAAAACCCCCGGCGTCAAAGTCTGCCACAGAATGGACGCAGCCAAGCACCTGATCAAGTACGGCTTCCCCGAGGCCGAATGCGAAACCACCTCTGACCGTCTTTCCCGCGCAGGCGGGAATCCAGAGGAGCAGGGCGGCGACGAAACCCCCGTTCAAAGTCCCCTCTCCCCAGGGGAGAGGGCTAGGGTGAGGGGAGAAGAGATTGCAACCCCCGTAACCCACCTCGACATCATCAACTACCAGATAGCCCACCTCATCCGCCACGAAACAGCAGAAGGTCACACCCTCGTAGAGTTTCTCATTCACATCATGACCGGCAAGGACCGACCCTTCGCGCCAAAGAAGTTCCGCATCAAGCCAGCAGACCGCATGGCAGCAGCAAGAGAACTCCTGCGTCGCGGCTTCGGAGAACTCGGCCCACGCCGCAGGAAGTCAGACACCACCGACGAAGCAAACGCCTACGACAACCTGCACACCGACCTAGCCAGGCGAATGCGAGAGTACAGCGAACGCGGCACAGACACCGTCCGCTTCTTTTTGGAAGTAATGTCTGATGCCAACCCTGACCTAGAGTTCACCATCCATCACCGCATGTCAGCGGCACAAGAGCTTCTGCGCCGTGGCTGGGACACCAACTACGAAGCAATCAAGCCAGAGCACCTCCGGGCCTACTGGCAAGACAAGGAATCCCCACGCCTCTCCATAGGCCAGAAGAAGACCCAAGCCGGCCTCTCAACCACCATCGACGACTACGACAACTACGACGACACAGACTACGAAGCCATCGCCAAAGAGGTGCGAGAAGAAGAAGACCGATACGACAACTCAAAGCCTCTTCGTTTCCAAGAGACCGCCCCATCCTCTCGCCATTCCTCCGAAAGCAGGAATCTAGAAGACCGCCAAGCCGCCAGTCCTTCCACAAAGCCCCCTCTCCCCCAGGACCGGGCAGGCGTGAAGGCACTGCGGGCATTCTCAACAAACCCCTTCCCCCTCGACGGGGGAAGAGCCTGCCCCCAGCGAAGGCGGGGGTTAGGATGGGGGTGAAGAGTCCCGAACAAAGCCCGCTCCCGAACAAGGCAGCCACCGTCAATGAACAGGACAAGGCAATCATCAAAGAGTTCAAGGAAGCCATGGACAGGGGCGACGAGCGAGCCGCCCTCCGAGCAGAGGCAAAGTACCGCCGCATAGACGTAAAACCAGAAAAGAACATCTACGACTACGGCCCCTCCGACCCCGACCCAACCGTTGACTACTACTTCGAACCCCTAAGCACCGAAGAACAGGCAAAGTTCGACAAAGAAGACAGGCGCGAGCACGGCCTAACCGAAGAAGAAATCGCCGATTTCTCAGGCACACCCACGCAAAAAGCCAAATCAGACCCGCTCAGGCAGCTCGCCCAAGCCGCCGCCATCCACAACACGCCCATCCACCCCAACCCGCTCGCCCCCAAGCGCAAAACCCCAACCATCCGCAGCCCCTAACCTCAAAGTCCCCTCTCCCTCAGCTGACAAGGGTATGTAAAGTTTGAACAAAGAAGGCTTGCTTAATCTGTCATTCTGAACGCAGCGTCCCTTCCCTGTCCCCTGTCGTTCTGAACGCAGCGCCTCTCTCCCTGTCATTCTGAGCGGAGCGCCTTCATCCCCTGTCATTCTGAATGCAGCGCAGCGGAGTGAAGAATCTTGTGTGATGGGAAAGTGATACAGTGCGGGAGTTGAGGGGTGCGGCAGGCCGTAAGAATCTTGGTCCAGAGAGACCGTGTTTTAGCAATCGCCGCCGCACCCGAGCTCATCAAAGCCCGAACAGTTGCCAGGGTCAACCAAATCCGCACCTGCAAGATAGGGACACTATGAGCACAGACATCGTAATCGGAATCGACATTAGCGGCAAGTCTCTCGACATTCACATTCTGCCCGAAGACCGAGCGCAGCGGTTCGCAAACGACGCTTCGGGCATAGGTGAATTGGTGGAGCTTGCGAAGGAGATGGAAGCGAGCCTGATAGTGATGGAAGCAACAGGCGGTCTTGAATCTGCGCTTGCCGCAGAGTGCGCGCTTTCGGGGATACCCACTGTGGTGATGAACCCCAGGCAGATAAGGGACTTCGCGCGCTCATTGGGCAGGCTCGCCAAGACGGATGCGATAGACGCCGAAGTGATAGCGCGCTTCGGCTCTGCACTGAGACCTGAGCCGCGCAGGTTGCCGGACGCTCAGGAACAGCATCTTAGAGCGCTTATGACCCGCAGGCGGCAGCTCATAGACATAAGAACCGCAGAATCCAACCGTCTTGCGCGAGCCGCAGCCGCCGTGCGTCAGCGCATCCGAAAGCACATAGACTTCCTCAATCAGGAGATAGAGGACATAGACCGAGAGATAGAGAAGCTCATCAAGGAAAGTCCGCTCTGGCTGGAGAAAGCGCGGCTACTCAGGGAAGTTCCCGGCATAGGATCTGTCTCCTGCTTCACACTTCTGGGTGCGCTGCCTGAGCTGGGCAAGCTCAAAGGAAAGCAGATAGCCGCGCTGGTGGGAGTGGCTCCGCTCAACAGGGACAGTGGAGCATACAGGGGAAGGCGAAGCACTTGGGGAGGGCGAGCGCAAGTGAGGAGTGCGTTGTATATGGCGGCGATGAGCGCAAGAAGGCATAACCCCGTGATAAGAGACTTCTACGAGCGGCTGAGGGCAGCCGGAAAGAGCGGCAAGGTTGCGCTGGTGGCCTGTATGCGAAAGTTGCTGATCATACTCAACGCAATGCTGAGGGATCGAGCATCCTGGGATGCCCAGCGCTCCATAAGCCCCAATACCCATTGATAATCCAAACCTATTTCAACACAGTTGCTAAAATATATGCACCGCTGGGCTTGGCGTGAAATACCCTACCTATACTGTTACCTCCGTCCGCCTGACAGACTGGCAGACCGGGCAACTGATAAACTGACAGACTCCCCACCGCATGCCCGTCGCCCGACACCTGTGGTAATATACCCCCCATGCGATACGACACAATTGTCATCGGTGGAGGTTCCGCAGGAGCGGTCGTTGCCGCGCGCCTCTCCGAAGACCCCGCGCGCTCCGTCCTCCTCCTCGAAGCCGGCAGCGACTACCCCGACCTCGACCTCATGCCCAGCGACATCAGGGACGGCTTAGGCACCGGCGCCGACTTCTTCAACATCGAAGACCGCCACAACTGGCTCTTCACCGGCAAGGCGACCGACGCCGCCCCGCCCATGGACGTCCCCCGCGGCAAGGTCATGGGCGGCACAAGCGCCATCAACGGACAGGTCTTCCTCCGCGCCATACCCGACGACTTCGACCGCTGGGTCTCCATGGGCAACGACGAGTGGCGCTTCCAAGACGTCCTGCCATACTACCGCAAGCTCGAAACCGACATGGACTTCCATGACGACTTCCACGGCAGCGACGGCCCCATCATCGCCCGGCGCCACAAGCTCGAAGACCTGCTCACCGACCAGATAGCCTTCTACAACGCCTGCCTCGACGCGGGCTTCCCCGCCAACCCCGACCACAACCACCCCGATGCCACCGGCGTCGGCCCCTACGCCCTCAACAACCCCAACGGCATCCGCTGGAGCACCGCGCTCGGCTACATCAACCCGACGCGCCATCGCCTCAACCTCACCATCCGACCCAACTGCGCCGTGCAGCGCATCCTCTTTGCAGGCGACGGGCTGGGCGAAAAACGCGCCGTAGGCGTTGAAGTCGAGAGCGGCGGCGAGCGCTTCCAGGTCCAGGCCGACGAGATTGTCCTCAGCGCAGGAGCAGTCGGCTCGCCACACATCCTCATGCTCTCCGGCATCGGCGACGCCGAGCAGCTGCAAGCCGTCGGCATCCCCGTCGTGCATAACCTCCCCGGCGTCGGCAAGAACCTCCGCGACCACCCCGCCGTCAGTGTGCGCTGGCGCTGCAACCCCGACTTCCCCATCCCACCCGATGGCGTCGGCGCTCAGAAGGTCGCCCTTCGTTACACCGCCGAAGGCTCGCCCCTCCGCAACGATATGATCAAGATCATGCGCTTCAACTCAGAAGAGCGCCTGCTGCTCATGACCGTCGGCATCTACCTCGCCCTTTCCGCGGGCGAATTGCGTATCGTATCCGCCGACCCCAACACCCAGCCCGCGCTCGACTACAACTACCTCAGCGATCCATTCGACAGAGAGCGCCTGCGCGACGGCGTGCGGTTGGCACACCGCCTCACGGAGCATCCCGAACTCGCGCAAATTATTGACTCGCCGGCCGAGCCCACATCCGAGCAGCTAGCATCCGACGACGCCCTCGACGAATGGATTCGCCGCACGGTCGCCACAATGCACCACATATCCTGCACCTGCAAGATGGGTCCCGCCTCCGACCCCCTCGCCGTCGTTGACCAGCACGGCCGCGTGCACGGCGTAGATGGCATCCGCATCGCCGACGCCTCCGTCATGCCCGACTGTCCCCGCGCCAACACCAACGTAACCACCATCATGATCGGCGAGCGCATCGCCGACTTCATCAAGTCCGGCGAGTAGCAACCTCGGCAGTCATGCTGCAGCACTTCAAGCACCTCTACTCTGACACCATCTGCACAGAGGCAATGCGCCGCTTCGGCCTTACCGCTGTCTCGCTTGACATCTTGCCCGACGCCAGCCACAGCTACGTGTACGAATGCAAGCGTGACGGCAAGTCCTACATTCTCAAGATTACCCACACCATCCGCCGCAGGCCAAACCATATACTCGGCGAGTTGGAGTTCATCAACTTCCTTGCCGACGGCGGCGTAACCGTTCCCCGCGCCGCGCCATCCCTCTCCGGCAACTTGGTCGAATCCGTAGCTGCTGACGAAGGAGAATTCATCGTCGTAGCGTTTGAGAAGGCTGAAGGTTCGCTAGTGGACTGGCGCATATGGACGCCGCAGATGTTCGAGAAATGGGGCGCGCTCATCGGCAAAATGCACGCGCTCACCAAGAACTATCAGCCGGCCACAGCAGACATCCGCCGCCGCTTCTGGCACCAGGATATTGATTGGAACACTGATGCCGATGTGTACCGAGGGCGTCCTGCGTTCCGAGAGAAGGCGCGCGGTACCCGAGACTGGCTGATGTCCCTGCCCACCGACCACGACTGCTTCGGTCTCATCCACTCCGACCTGCACCAGTGGAACTTCTTCTACCACGAAGGCCGCATCCAGCCATTCGACTTCGACAACACCCACTACGACTGGTTCATCTCCGACTTCACTACCGTCATCGTCAACGTTGTCAACTGCCAGCAGTACCACTACGGGCGCGGCGAATACGACCACTGGACCGCGGGAACTCCGATGACCGCCACCGAATTCCTTGACTACTTCTTCACGCCCTTTATCGAAGGCTACCGTCAGCATAATCGTCTGGATCCTGTCTGGATGCACCACATGCCTGCATTTCTCAACCGACACTGGCTCACATTCCTCACCGACGCTCTCCGCGACCCGGAGTTCGGCGATCTCACCCCGGAGCAGCAGGCAGCCACCTTCCCCTGGCGCACGCTCTCACAGTCCTGGGACGAAGTGATGAACGACTACTGGAAACAGTTCACCTTCGATAAGTACGCCTGAATTACTGAGAACTCTTTCAAACTCAATTGACCTCGAAATAGACCTTCAGACGCCTAGACATTCCGCAATTCAGGCGTATAATTCGCTGGTATTAACAGCAATTAGCGTAGGCGGACTATGGTCGCACCAGCAGAATATCCCGCCATCTCCGACTACGGTCTTATCGGCGATATGCATTCGTGCGCGCTCGTGTCCTCCGCAGGCTCAGTGGATTGGTGTTGCTTTCCACGCTTCGACAGCAACGCCATCTTCGGCAGGATTCTGGACTGGCATAAGGGCGGCTACTTCAAGATTGCGCCCCGCAATGCCCACACAATCAGTCGGCGCTATATTCCCGGCACCAATGTGCTCCAGACCACATTCACCACCGAGAATGGTTCAGCTCGCCTGACCGACTTCATGCCGGTGCATCACGACGAGGACGCGCCCATAGAGCCGTACAAAGTTGGCGAGTCGCACCAGATTATGCGCATAATCGAATGCACAGAAGGCAGCATCGCGCTTAATCTGGAGTGCCATCCCCGCTTCGAGTATGGCGGTATTATTCCCCATGCCCACTTGGAAAGACCCAATATCGGGTTCGCTCACGGCGGTTCAGGCGCCATCTCTCTATACTGCTCTGTGCCGCTTCGCATGGTGGAGGGTGGCTTTAGGTCCGAAGGCACGCTGCGGCAAGGACAAAAGGCGTTTGCCATAGTGACCTACGAGTCACGCTTCTCCTACGATTCCAAGTCCCTCAACAGTGCGGAGATAGAGAGGAGTCTCGCCGAGGCGACGGCGTACTGGCAGAACTGGAGTGACATCTGCACCTACGACGGCCCCTACGAGGAATATGTGCTGCGGAGCGCCCTGACGCTTAAGGCACTCACCTATGCGCCCTCCGGCGGCATGGTCGCCGCGCCGACCACTTCTCTGCCAGAGTCAATCGGTGGCGAGCGCAACTGGGACTACCGCTACACATGGATTCGGGACGCCTCGTTCGCCATCTACGGGCTGCACATTCTCGGCTATCAAAGGGAAGCGAGGGCATTCCGGAACTGGATCGAATGGGCAACCGTAGGCCGCTCCCGCGACCTGAATATAATGTACGGGTTGGGCGGCGAGCGGCGCCTCACCGAAGTCACTCTTCCCGAACTCTCAGGTTACCGCGAATCTGCTCCAGTGCGGATCGGTAACGGCGCATACTCTCAGTTTCAGCTTGACGCTTATGGCGAACTAATGGACTCGGCACACTTGTATCGACGCTTCGTAGGCCCGATTGACGAAGAGTACTGGTCATACTTGAGGAACGTCGTGAATTTCGTGCTAGACCACTGGCGCGATCCGGATGAAGGAGTCTGGGAGGCGCGCTCAGGTCGGCAGCACAACGTGTTCTCCAAGGCGTGGTGTTGGGTTGCGCTCGACCGCGCTATCAAAATGGTGAATGCCCTTGACCTTCAAGGGGATGTGGATCACTGGAAGACTGTCCGCGCGGAGATTCGCGAGCAGATTCTTGCCCATGGCTTTGATGAAGAGCGTGGCGTCTTCGTGCAGGCTTACGGCAGTGACTTGCTGGACGCCTCAAATCTGATGCTGCCGCTTATAGGTTTCATCAAGGCGGACGATCCACGAATGCTGGCTACGATACGTGCCACGCAGCGCGAATTAACCACTGAGAAGGGCTTCGTTTATCGCTACCGTGGTTTCGATGACGGCTTGCCTGGGGATGAGGGCACCTTCAACATCTGCTCGTTCTGGCTCTGCGATAACCTAATCTTGCTTGGCGAACTCGACGAGGCAACGGCGCTTTTCGAGCGGCTGCTTGATCATACCAACGACCTCGGCCTCATGAGTGAAGAGATAGACTCGCATAGCGGTGAGATGCTGGGCAACTTCCCACAGGCGTTCTCGCATCTCTCCATCATCAACACCGCCGTCCAACTTCAAAGAGCAAGGCTCCGCGCCGCTCGCCGAGCGAAGGCATAACGAAGGCCCTCATAGGCTAGTTTGTTCTTAGGGTATCAGCGTCACCAACCCGGAGATGATGAGGCTGATTGCCCACAGCCTGTCGAGGTTAAACCAGGCACGGCGCAGGATCGCAAGCCCAACTTTCTCGAACACCACGATCGCCGTCACCGCCATAACCGAAAACATCGCCACCGTGTGAATCGCCACTGCCGTTATCTGCGACACAAGAGTAGATATGCTCGGCGGCGCGCCAAAGCTCATGTACTCGGTATGCTCCAGTTGCCGCAGGTCGATTACGTCCGCCGACACGCCAATGAGCGGCAGCGTGAAGAGTATGGGCACGAGCATCAGCCCCGCGCCGTGCGCCGACGACATCAGAAACGACCACGCCGTAAGGGAGCGGAAGCCCACACGCATCCTTACCCATCGCGGATGCGAGAGCGGGCGTGCCAGCTTGAACACTCCGAAGCCGATCACCACTGCGGCGCCAATTATTTTGAGCGCGTCCAGAGGCACGATGATGCGGGCAAAGACTACGATCGCTACGATGGCTGCCACCGATGCAGTATGGCCCAGCGCTATGGGAATGAATGCTGCAAATACTGCCGCTCGGTTTTGCTCCTGCAAGCCAAGAGCCACCGCGAACAGCCAGCCCATTGCCGGGTTGATGCCGTGATACGCGCCAAATCCCGCAAGAGCCAGCCAAGGGACGAACTCTCTCAGTTCCAAGTCCACGCCTCCGGAGAACGGCAAAGAGAGTAGGCGCTTAGTGGCTCAAGAAGAGCGGGAGTCGTCCCAAGACAACTCCCGCTCATTAATGCTCTTTGCATTTCCGCTGCCTGCTAATTGGGGTAGCAGAAAGTATCTGAGGACGAATCTCCGCCCTGAAGTCTTATCTGGTGCACACGCTCGTCGCCGAAGTCCATGAAGAAGTCTTCATCCAGCGACATGCCGCCCTCCGGAGATGCGTTCACCTTGATCGCCCAGCCCTTTACGCCTTCGGGGTAGAACTGGTTGTCCCATGCGACATACAGCGAGTTTGTGATGTAGATGCGCTGACCGTCGCGGCTGACCTCGACCATCTGAGGGCCGCCGTTGAGTTCGCCCGACTTAGGATGCGCCGCCTTGCGGATAATACCGCCGATCTGCACCGTGTCAACGAGCACCGGGTTAAACGGGTCGGACACGTCGTACTGCCGGAACTCGCCCGTCCCCCAGCAGGATATATATAGAAACTTGTCATCGAGCGACAAGTTAATGTCGGTAACCACTGGCGGCACCGCGCCGAAACCCTGAAGGAGTGGCGGCAGGTCTTCCGCATCCGCGGGCTCTGCCGGAATCTCGATGACCTTCTGCGCCTTCCAGTCGTCACAGTCCTGGTACCACAGCCATACGGAACCGGAAAGGTTCTCCACATTGGTAACCACACCCGCAAAGCCGTAAGTCTTGCGCGGATCGCGCGCCTGGCGCAGTTCAAGCACCATCTGGTTGTCGTCACCAATGTCCATAGTCTGCTTCAGCTTGCGCGAATTGACATCCCAAACATGGAGCTGGTGACCGTATTTCCTACCAAGTAGCAGTTCGGGAACGACGCCCGACTCCACCATGTCCGGCGTGCCCCATTCGCTGGTGATCATCGTGTCATAAAGCAGATGCCAGACGAAGTCATACGACAGGTGCTGCTCACCGCGATCAGCTTCCCAAGCGCCCTTCGGATCAAAGGTCTCATGGTCAAGCATGAATACGCCACCCGGTCCGCCGCCGTCCGGCGTACCAAGTGCATTAATGTATATGGCGTCCGGCCCACAATGCACCGTGTGCGGGCGGCTATAGCCTGTCTTTTCGGCAAGCTCGTCGGCCTCGATTATCCTCTTGACGGTCGGATTGCGAGGATCCGGCTTCGTGTCGATGACGTAGATACGCGAGGAGCGCAGCCCGCAGAAGAGCAAGTAGCGTCGCTCCACATGCGGATGCGGCATGTTCGGGCAGAGTGAGGCACTGCAAGCGTTCCAGCCGAAATGATGCAGTTCATCACCCACGTTAGGTAAGTCTAGCCGTCCCACGAGTTCTGCGTATGTGTCAGAATCCGGTGAGACATCCATAACGCCCACGGCATCCGGTTTGCCCGATCCCGGCGGGCTGACTATTGCGACATACGCAAGTTCCTCTTGTGGAGCTTCCATGGCCATCTTGGGTGATGGGTAAAATGTCGGATCCGGTGTCCAAGTTGCCAAGTCTGTTTCCCTCCTATTGTCCAATCAAACTGCTAATTTGCTTTCAGCAATTATTGTCAACAACAAAAGATGTAGAATTAGTGCATACGCGAAAACGTATTCTACATACTTGCTTATGTCAGTGCAATATGAAGTATAAACTAATAGGAGTATAAGGCACAGTATTAGTTTTCCGAAAGGTCGGTTGCTGGTTCAGTATCTTGCGGATTCTCGACATGCTGTGCGATCTCCTGATCCTCTGCCACAGGAGCTTCAATTGGATCATCGGAATTCCATACCCCCAGGAAATAGAGAAGAACGCCACGTCCAGCGGCCGCTAGAGGCGGGCCGAGTATAACTCCCCACAGACCGGCGACTTCACTGCCCACAATTAGGGCTGCCAACACAAAAACGGGGTGGAGGTTGAGGGACTCGCTCTGAATGCGCGGCACAAGGAGGGAGTTCTCCAGCAGTTGAACCCCCAGGTAAAGCAGCGCGACCCAGATGAACTTCTCCGGAGCGGTGGCAAGCACGACCAGTAATCCGGGTATAGCGCCGAGCCATGGCCCGATTATAGGGATGAGTTCGGTAATTCCTGCGACTAGCCCGAGAACCGGAGCGAAAGGCACGCCAAGCAGCATCAGCCCTATGAACACTAGGACGCCAACCACCAAGCCCAGTATTAGCTGACCGCGTATGTAGGAGCTGAAAACGCCGTTGAGAATCTCGAGCACATTGCGCGTGTGTCTGCGAGGCTCTGGCGACAGAATGCTCAGCATGCCTGCGATTATTTTGTCGCCATCCTTGAGCAGATAGAACAGGATTAGCGGGACCATTGCCAAGCCCAGCAGGAGCGACAGTGTTTGAGATATGATGCCGTAAGTGCGCGCGGCGAATACCACCGCTGCACTCACTACCACTTTGCCCAAATCTTGTGCGCCGTCATGTATGGCTGCGACAAGCTCTTCGGGCAGGCGCTCCGTAATCTGAGCGTCTAGGCTTTCGACGGTGGCGCGCGAACGCTCTATAAGGTGCGGCACGTCTTCGACAAATCGCCTAATCTCGGCAGTAATGGGCGGTATAAAAGCGATTAGAGCGCCAATGACGATTAGAACGAAGATGGCGTATATGAGCAGTATGAGGATAACGCGCTTCAGTTCAGGGCGTGAGGACATCCAAGGGATGCGCCGTTCAAGCCAAGAGACGAACGGCTCAAGGATGTAAGCGAGAGCGCCGCCCACTACGAAAGGTAAGAGCGCGTTCCTTAGCTGATACAGGAGAAGCGCGATAACCAACGCGCCCAGAATCAGCCAGACGAGGCGGCTTATTTTGAATGATGCAGGTGGCATCGGAGTCCTCCGAACCGGCAAACGTTAGTCCGGCGGGAACTTGCGGGGTCCGGAGGAGCTATTTGGGGTGTATAACTACCTTGCGCCTATCTCCATATCCATCGCTCTCGGTGACAACGTCGGAGTGGTCTGCGAGTGCCATGTGGACCTGGCGTCGTTCATTTGGGGGCATTGGCTCTAGCGGGATTGACCTTCCACGCTGTGCAACGCGCTGTGCCACACGCCGCGCGAGATTCGCAACGGAGTTGTATCGCCTCTGCTGGTATCCTTCGACATCTACCATCAGGTTAGTACGCTCGCCCATTCTGCGGCTCACGAGGAAACTGACAATGAACTGCAAGGCGCGAAGAGTCTCGCCACGAGTGCCGATCAGGAGTCCGGAATCTTCCCCTTCAACCTCGAACACGGGACCTTCTTCATCTCCGGTGTACGGATCCCTGAGATACACATCCGCGGTAACACCCATTTTGCCGAGGAGGGTGCTCAGAACATCGTAGCCGACTCTGACGACTTCGGATGTCTCCCCTTCTTCTTCGTGGTCCTCAATGTCGTCCATGTCGTCGTCCGGGTCGTCTGCGAAGGCGGCAAACTCTGCTAAAGCGTCGGGCTGAGCCTCGTCATCGGGCTCATTGTCTTCCGCAGTTTTGTCTTCGGATTCGAGTAGCGTAACGCGGACAATGGCCGGCTCGCTGCCGATGCCAAGCAATCCTCCCTTGCCCTGATTAACGACGTCTATTGATACCTCTTCGCGACCTGCGCCTAGTTGGTCTAGAGCGGTTTCTATTGCCTCTTCGGGCGTTTTTCCCGTTGTCTCTATCGTCTGCATTGCTCGACGTCTCCTCCAGCTCGGAAGTCACTATTGCGCCGGCGGGCGCAGTTGCGCTCGCCACCGCCGAAGCAGGCTCTTCGCGCTTGAATTTCAGCATATCTATTAGAGGGCTCCAACCCGTTACGAACCCCTGTATTATCATCCCGACTAAGTTGGACACGACCCAATACAACGCCAGCCCGCTTGGGAAGGTAGTTGTGAAGAAGCCGAACATTATCGGCATCATCCAGAGCATCATACGGCTGGTCTGCGCCTGGCGCGGGTCTGCCGAGGGCATGGTTGTAGTCTTCTGCATCAGGAACATGGATACGCCAACGAGGACGGGCATCACGGGGAGTGAGTCCGGCTGCGCCAGGTCTAGCCACAGGAATGAGTTGTTGATGGGTATGACGTCGTTTACGCCGGGCAGCCATGAGTAAATGTGCCCTGATAGGCCGATAAGACGCTCAGGAGTGGATGGCAGCGTCTGAATTACGGCTTGGAAAAGTCCTATCCAGATGGGAAACTGGATGAAGAGTGGTCCTAAGCAGCCAATCGGGTTGACCCCGTTCTGCTTATAGACATCCATAGTGGCACGGGAGAGTTGCTGCCTATCGTCCTTGTGTTTTTCCTGCAACGCCTTGAGCTGAGGCTGAAGCGATGTCATCTTCATCATCTGGCGGCTCTGGCGCACCGTCAAGGGTATGAGGATAGCGCGTATAATCAGCGTGAAGGCAATGATGGCAATACCGAAGTTCAGGAAGAAGATGCTATACAGAAGCACCAAACTATTTATCATCGGCTGGATGATAAATAAGTTCCATATGTCGATAAGAATCTGAAAAATCTGCATTAGCTATCGGGCGCGATAATCAACGTCCCCTCTACCGTGTGTTTTAGTGACAGTCTTAGTTTAGCAGTCTTGTACCCGGCCCCTGGCTACCGGTTCGTCTTCGTCGGGTTGGTGTAACCATTCTTCATCAGGGTTGCCGTTTGTCTTTATACGCAGGGCGCGTATGGACTTGTCCTTGGCGCTCAGAAACACGGTGTCATCTTGCACGGCGAGCGATGAACGTATTTCGGTCCGTATGTTGCAGAAGTCAACTGGATTGCCGTCGCTAATCCGTGCGATGTGCAATTTACCGTCGTCCGAACCTATCGCTATCATATCAAATATAACGGCCGGAGATCCGACAATGGGACCTTCGGTTGTTAGAGACCATTGCAGATTTCCGTTGCGCTTGTCCAACGCGTAGAGTTTGCCGTCGAGCGAGGGCGCGTACACATCATTGCCATGTACCAAAGGCGTGCCCCAGTACCAACTGTTGGCGCCATCGAATTTCCACCGTAGAGTGCCATCGGAGGCATTCACAGCGTAAAAGATATTATCGAAAGAGCCGAAGTACACTGTACCGTCATCGTACACAGGCGAAGACGCTATAGCGCCGTTCGTGGCGAACTGCCAGAGCTTGCTGCCGTCCTCAAGGCTGATGGCGTACAGATTCTTATCCAGCGAAGTCGCATATACGACACCGTCGGCGGCAATTGGCGAAGACCAGACCTTGTTGCCTGTTTGGAAAGTCCACCGCACCGAGACAGACCAGCGTTGTTGTTCGTCCGCTTCCTGGTCGTACGCGTACACTTTGCCGTCGTCCGCGCCCACCAACACGACATCGCCCGCCAAGGTGGGACCGCCAACGGTAGGCGAGCCTATGGGGCCTATGGGTTCTGCCCATTTTGTGTCTAAATCCGGCGTAGAAAGGGCGTACAGCACACCATGATAGGTGCCGAAATATAGGGTGTCGTCGTGCAGCAGGGGTGTTCCGTAAACGCTGCTGGCCACTTCTGCATCTCTTGTGCCGAAAAGACTGGCCTGCTTTTCAGTAGAAACTAAACTAAAGCTCTTCTGAACTTCGCCGCTTTGAATGTCCAGTGCGCGCAAATCGCCTTCGCGGGTGCCTATGTAGAGGGTATCTTCGTCAACGACACCGCCCGACCAGCCTTCCGGCGTTGCAACGCGCCCGGCGCAGCCGATAAAACCAACCAGCAATATCGGCATCGCAAAGAGTATCCATTTTCTGCTCATATAGTTTTCTCTTGAACTCGTACTAGGGCACGGGGTCATAGCCGCTGCTCCCGCCCGGCCTGCAGCGAACGAGTCGCTTAATGCCCAGCCAGACTCCTCTGACAGTGCCATACTTATCGATTGACTCGTAGGTGTAGCGTGAACAGGTGGGTTCATGACGACACAGTCCCACAGCGATGTAAGGCGACAGTGCATGCTGGTAGAACCGAATAGCTCCCAGAGCAAAGGCTTGAATCATGAAGTCACTGTCCAAGTTCCGCGCAGGATGGATGATGACCGAACCTTATTCGCGCCTAGATCTACTTCCGTCGGCATTAGGCGATTCGTCCAGTAACTTTCCCCGTCGGAATAGTCGCAGTAGGGAACGGTTTAGGTGGTGATAGTTGGCATCGGCAGCGTCTTTGCGCGCAATCACGACAAAGTCCCAGCCACATTCTATGCGCGGCAGCAGTTCGACGCGGGCAACTTCCTTCAGCCTGCGTTTGACGCGGTTGCGCACGACGGCGTTGCCCACTCTTTTGCTCACCGAGAAGCCGAAACGACAACGCTCGCTATCCGTGCGTCGTGCAACAAGCACTAGCATTCTGTCTGCCCAACTTTTGCCCTCGTGGCGCACCACCGCGAAATCTTTCGACTTTCTCAGGCGATGTTGCTTCTGCATATCCGCTCACGGCTCACCGCGCGCAACTATCTCACTATCTTCCACCATGAGGAGGTTTCTAGTCGGTACAACGCTACACGGTGAGTTTATGGCGTCCCCTGTACATGCGGCGCTTCAGCACGTTACGGCCATTCTTGGTGCTCATACGCGAACGGAAGCCATGCACTCGCATCCGTCGGCGTTTCTTTGGTTGATATGTTCTTTTTGGCATCTCTTGCTGTTTCCAACGACCTGCCGTCAGCCTGTAACCTGCGCGAAACCGCCCATCAATGTAGCCAACGGTCTTGAAACAAATTTACGAAAGTCCAATAACCGATTATACTTATACCTGAAAAGAAGGTCAATTGAAATGCAGGCAGAAACCAACGGGAATGAGGATGCAATGAATAAGGCGGGGCTACTGTTTCTGGTGGCGGCACTGCTTGTCGGATGCACACCACAGGGACCCGCAGCAACCCAGACTGCTATTCCTGCTACGGTAATCACTGCACCGCCGATTGCTACCCCTTCGCCACCTGCGACACCAACGACTATGCCCATTCCTGCTACAGTTGCGACTGCGACTGCGACTGCTGTTGCAACTACAATCCCAGAGGTGACCGCTATTCCAATCGACCAATCTGACATGCGTTGCACGACTGCCGAGGACACTGGTGACATCCCACAGGAAATTGGCGAGGTTATCGACCAGCTGGGCTTTGCGCTGCAGCCGTCCGTACTGCCCGATGGCTTCCATCTCGCTGGAGTGTCTTCTAATAACAACGAGATCAGACAGATTTACCAGAGCGCAAGCAACAATATAATCATTGCATACCCGTTAGAGTTCTCTCCGGATGCCACATCAGGGCCGCTGGGTTGGGAACGGCCTGAAGATGCCGTCAACAGCCTGAAGATCGGTGATCAGACGGCGTACCTGATGAAGGGCGGCTGGTCGGACTCCAGTATCATCGCGGGGCCGGCGCTCAGTCCAGACAAGGCGGAGTGGGACTACGACAAGTCCCTGGCGTTATTCTTCACATGCCGCACAGACAATGGGCGGAATGTTGACATGGCGATACAGGCGCTGCCAGGGCCGATCGATTGGATTGACGCCGTTCAGATTGTAGAGATAGCACAGTCGCTGAAGCGCATATCGCGTTCGCAGTAGATATGGACACGCGGCAGAACAATGAGGCGACCGGTCATTCGACCGACCCAGCGGACGCAGCCCAGACTACTTCCGAAACACACCGCGGCACCAGCCCACTGCGCATATATGTAACCGTGCTTGTAGTCGTGGGTGTGCTTGCCCTCACTGCACTGATGGCGTTGGGGCTGGCAAACCGTTCACCCGTTACCGGGCGCAGCGGGGTCACGCGTATCGACAAGCCCGCGCCACCTATCAATATGCCGCTGTACAGCGGCGACGGCATTGTGGCGGCGGACTATGCCGGCAAGCCTGTGGTGGTCAACTTCTGGGCGTCGTGGTGCGGACCTTGCCGTCAGGAAGCGCCTATATTCGAGCGGCTGTCGCAGGAGTATGGCGAGCGCGGGGTGTTGTTCATCGGGGTCAACATTCAGGACTCGGAGGCGGATGCGGAGGCATACCTGCGCGAGTATGACATAACCTATCCCAACGGAAGAGATGAGGACGGCAGCATATCGGTGGACTACGGCGTCATCGGTATTCCGGTCACTTTCTTCATCAACAGGGATGGAGTGGTGCAGCGGCGCTGGGCGGGCGTGATGCGCGAAACGCAGTTGCGGGAGTGGATCGATGAGCTGGCGGCGGGCGCTGCGCCAACGGGCGACACTCAGGGCGGGAACCCGGAGGGATATGAGCCGCTGAGGTAGATTCTCAAGCTTGTAATGATAACTTGGAGCTATCAGGGCAAGATGAGCAAAGAGTTACGCTCATCCTGGCAGAAGGCGCGAACATCGTTATGGCGATTTCGGAGCAGCGCAGCCACATCCGAAGTTGGAACATTGCCGAGACGAACCCAAATCACCTTTGGCGTATGTCCCAATCTCGAACTCAATTGCACAAAGTCAGAGTCCTTTGTAACAATCACGAGAGGCACAGACTTGGCATGTTCCCAGCCGAGGTTGTCTTCAGTAGATTCAAGACCGAGATCTCGTACATGAAGGGATTCAGGGTATAAATCTTCCAAGCGCTGTTTGAGGTGGCGAGACAAGTTCTGGTCGAACAAAAGCCTCATGTAGTCGGAAATGCCTTTTCCCTTCGCTTGGGAGCTGCAGCGAAGGCGAAGCAGGCGCGGATGTCTTCTTGAGTAAGCTCAGGGAAATCGTGAAGAACTTCCTCTACGGACATGCCTCCGGCGAGGTATTCAAGTACATCATACACGGTGACACGCATCCCCCGGATGCAGGGTTGCCCGCTGCGCTTGCCGGGTTCCATTGTGATGATTCGCTTGTAGTCAACTGACATATATTATCGGGCCTTGCAGAGTGGATAAGGCATTTTACCATATCCGATATCTATGTGAACGTCGCTACTTCGACAGCCTTTCGTGTGCAAGTTCGCGGTAGTGAGTGGCATCAGGATAGTCCTGTTCGAGGTGGATAATCATGTCGAAGTCAGCTATCGCCCTGCGGTAGCTACTTTTGCGGAAGTGGGAAAGGCCGCGGTGGTAGTAGGTGGCTGGGTAATCGGAGGGAGCTGGGACGACGGCTACCGCTTTGTCGAAAAGGATGATCGCTTGGTCGTACAAGCCGGTGTCGTAGTAGGCGATGCCGCTCTGGAAATAGACCTCTTGCATTGTGCTGGTGTATAAAGGGATGATCTGGGGGTCTATGAGCTTGCGCGCCTTGTCCATGTCGGCGACGGCATTGTCGTAGTTGCCTTGCTGTAAGCGGGATTGGGCGCGGGTGTGGTGGAATATGCCTTGTTCATGGGCTTCCGGGGAGTGCGTGCGGTACTTCGGGGAGTATGGTTTGTTGGTTAGCGCGCTTTCAATCAAGGCTTTGTCGAAGCCCATGTCCAGCGCCGTCAGGAAGTCTTGCCTCGCCGCCGCGTCGTTGCCGAGCTTTGTGTGGACAAGCCCCCTGCCGTAGATGAGGTAAGCGGAATCGGGCTGAAGGGCGATAGCCTTGTCATAGTCGGCTATCGCGCCCTCGTACTGGCGTATTCTATCGTAAGTGAGTTCCCGATTGCGGTGAGCCAAGTCATAGTCTGGGTTAAGGCTGATAGCCTTGTTATAGTCCGCTATCGCTCTGTCGTAGTCGTCTTTGCGGTGGTAGGCGTTTCCGCGATTGTTGTAGGCGAGGGCATAGTTAGGATCGAGACTGATAGCCTTGTTATAGTCGGAAATCGCCTTGTCGTAATTCTCTGTCGAGTTCTCATAGCTACGATGGTTCCCTGCGTGGGCGTTCCCGCGCCTGATGTAGGCGTCGGCATCGTCGGGGTTGATGCTGATGTACTCGCTGTAATCCGCAATCGCCCTGTCGTACCTGCCCATCTCGTAGTAGGTGTATCCCCGGTTGTAGTAGGCGTCGGCATAGTCCGGCCTGAGGTTGATCGCTTTGTCATAGTTTTCTATGGCCCTATCGTATTCATTCTTTTCGTAATGGACAATTCCTCGATTGTAGTAGGCGTCTGCATCACGCGGATTGAGACTGATCGCCTTGTTATAGTCTTCTATGGCCCTGTCATGCTCACCATTGTCGTAGTAAGCGTTTCCCCGGTTGAAAAATGCGAAGTCGTTGCTCGGATCAATATCAATCGCTTTTGTGTATTGGGCAATTGCTTCGTCGTATTCTCCTAATTCAAGATGCTCGTCGCCTGAGACCTCGTGCCATCTTGCCTTAATGCCTTTTCCGACGAACTGGTATGAGACAATGACAATTGCCATAGCTGCAATACATACACCAATAATCTTGAATGTAGTCTTCAACGCAGCAATCATCCTCCGAAAGAAAGAACCCGCGCTATGGCGGGTCCTTTCCCTGCAAGTTATGTCAAACATTTGTGCTGATTCTTAATCTAATATAGCACGCCTTTCGTCGTCCAGCGATGTCCGTTCCGACTACTCGGGGCGGGACTTGCGGGGTTCCATGTTGCTGTGGACGTCGAGGAGGACGGTGCGGCCTTCGGCGTTGTGGTTTTGCGCCTGTCGGATGGCGTCGGCGACCTGACCGGGATCGGTGACGGTGATGCCCACTGCGCCCATGCCTTCGGCTATCTTGGCGTAGTCACCGGTCATTTCTGTGGTGCCGAATAGCTCGCGGGCGGTGGGGTAGCCGCCGGGGTAGGTTGCCATGCCGCCGTTGTTCAGCACGACGGTTGTGATAGGCGCGCCCGCTCGCACTGAGGTCTCAATGTCCAAGCCGGACATGCCGAATGCGCCGTCGCCCATGAAGTTGAGGCAGAACTTGTCGGGCTCGGCGAGCTTCGCGCCAATCATCAGGGGGATGCCGTAGCCGAGGTGGGTTGTCTTGCCCCAGCCGACATAGCTGTGCGGCGTTGTGGCCGTATAGAAGGGCATGATGGAGTCGCGCGGCGCACCTGCGTCGTGGGTTACGACGCTGTTGTCGTGGTCGAGTACGCGCTCAAGCTCGCCGATGACGCGGTATGTACTGATCGGAGTCTCTTCGGAGTTGAGCAGGTCTGTCCAGCCTGCCATCCAGCCGTTGCGGACGGATGCAATCTCGGCGGCGACGCCGTTCTTGCCCTGCCGTCCACTCTCGCCGAGCTGCGACTTAACCTCTTCGATGAGAGCCTGAAGCGTGAGCTTGGCGTCGCCGGGGACGCCGACGTCCACCGTGAAGTCCTTGTTGAGGTCTTCGATGCTCTCGGTGTTGTGAATCATGATTTTGCCGCCGGGGATGGACTGGCCGTAGCCTGTGATGGAGAGGCTGGAGCCGACTGCAAAGAGGACGTCGGACTCGTTGAGCCAGGTGCGCGCCTGCAGGGTGGTCGCGCCGCTGCCAGAGCCGAGCGAGAGCGGGTGGCGCTCGTTGAAGCCGGACTTGCCGGGCATGGTGCAGTACACGGGGATTTCAGTGAGTTCGGCGAACTCGCGCAGCTCATCGGTAGCGCTGCCGAGCAGGACGCCCATGCCGGACCATATCATCGGCTTGCGGGCGGCGAGGAGGGCTTTCACAGCGTCCTTGATGTCGCCTGCGGAGGGCTGCTGCGGGTGGCGCTTGGGGGACTGGTAGTTGAGTGCGGACTCGGATACTTCCATGGTGCCGACATCGCCGGGAAGCTCGACTACGACGGGGCCGCCGCGACCGTTGCGGAGGTGGTGGAATGCGCGGCGCATTGTGCTGCTGACCATATCGGGCTGGAGGATGACCTCGTTGTACTTGGATACGGTCTCGTAGGTGCGCGCGGGCGAGAAGTTGGGGCGGACCTGCATCTGTGCGACGGTCGAGCCGCCGGGCAGATAGAGCATGGGTACGTTGTCGGCGAATGCCTGAGCGAGGCCGCCCATGCTGTTCTCGGAGCCGGGTCCGCCCTGGGTGATGACGACGCCGAACTTGTTGCGATCGTTCAGGCGGCTGTAGCCGTCTGCCGCCATGAGAGCGCCGCGCTCCTGCCGGAACATTATGGTGCGTATACCGACCTTGGCGACCTCTTCGATGAGTTCGTTAGAAGGGAAGCAGGCGATCCATTCGACGCCTTCTTCCTTGAGTATTCGCGCAATGGCTTGCATCGTGTTCATAGGGTATTCCTCCGCTTGATTCGGGTTTGACTTGTCAAGCAGCAAGGATACCTTATTGAGGGCGCACGGGCAAGAAAGGGGCGGTGGTTGGTTGTCAGTATTCAGTTGTCAGTTGTCAGTTGACGGAGCTGACATCGATGCACGGGATGTAAGGGATCTATCACCCCCATCCTAACCCCCGCCTTCGCTGGGGGCAGGCTCTTCAGCCGTCAGGGGACGGGAATAGCCACAGAATGCACAGAAGACACAAAAGGGGGCAGGTTAGGGGCTGCGGATGGTGGGGTTTTTGCGCTTGGCGGCGAGCGGGTTGGGGTGGATGGGGGTGTTGTGGATGGCGGCGGTTTGGGCGAGCTGCACTAGCGGGTCCGACATGCCGCGCGGAGCGGGCATGCTTGAGAAGTCCACTATTTCTTCTTCGGTCAGGCCGTGCTCGCGTCTGTCTTGTTCGTCGAACTTTGCTTGCTCTTCGGGGTTTAGGGGTTCGAAGTAGTAGTCCACGGTTGGGTCGGGGTCGGAGGGGCCGTAGTCGTAGATGTTCTTTTCTGGTTTTACGTCTATGCGGCGGTACTTTGCTTCTGCGCGGAGGGCGGCTCGCTCGTCTCCCTTGTCCATCGCTTCGCGGAACTCTTTGATGATTGAATTGCGGTCGGCGGGTTCGTTGCCTGCTTCGGTGCACTTCGGCAGGGTCGTGGTGGATGGGATGTTGTCTGACTTGGATGTAAGGGATTCGTGGGATTCTTCACCCCCATCCCAGCCTTCCCCCGTCGAAGGGGAAGGGGTTTTTTGACTGCCCGCATTGCCCTCATCGCTGCCCTCTCCCTGAGGGAGAGGGAGCTTTGTGGAAGGACTGGCGGCTTGGCGGTCTTCTGGATTCCTGCTTTCGGAGGAATGGCGAGAAGATGGGACGGTCTCTTGGAAACGAAGCGGCTTTGAGTTGTCGTCTCGGTCTTCTTCTTCTCTCATCTCTTTGGCGATGGCTTCGTAGTCTGTGTCGTCGTAGTTGTCGTAGTCGTCGATGGCGGTTGAGATGCCAGCCTGGGTCTTCTTCTGGCCTATGGATAGGCGCGTGCTTTCCTTGTCTTGCCAGTAGTCCGTGAGGTGCTTGGGCTTGATGTTGTCGTAGTTGGTGTCCCATCCACGGCGCAGAAGTTCCTGCGCCGCTGACATGCGGTGGTGGATGGTGAACTCTTCCTCGGGGTTGGAGTCAGACATCACTTCCAAGAGGAAGCGGATGGTGTCGGTGCCGCGTTCGCTGTATTCTCGCATTCGCCTGGCGAGGTCTGTGTGCAGGGTGTCGTAGGCATTTGCTTCGTCGCTGGTGTCCGGGAGCCTGCGGCGTGAGCCGAGTTCTCCGAAGCCGCGACGCAGCAGTTCTCTTGCTGCTGCGATGCGGTCTGCGGGCTTGATGCGGAACTTCTTTGGCGTGAATGGCCTGTCCCTGCCGGTCATGGTGTGAATGAGGAAGTTGACGACGGTGTGACCTTCGGCGGTCTCGTGGCGTATGAGGTGTGCTATTTCGTAGTTGATGATGTCGAGGTGGGACACAGGCTTGCCCTTCGACAAGTTCAAGGCGAGCGGGTCTTTTTCTGACCTGGGCGGAGGGGATTCTTCATTTCCCCTCACCCTAACCCTCTCCCCAGGGGAGAGGGGACTTTGATTTGGTGATTCCACAAGTTCTTCGACAGGCTCGGGACGAACGGGTGCGTTGTCGCACTCGGCGTCGGGGAAGCCGTACTTGATTAGGTGTTTTGCGGCTTCGAGGCGGTGGTTGACTTTGACGCCGGGTGTTTCGCCCTGCATGGTGTCCACGAGGAACTTGGCGATCGTGTCGCCTTCCTTGGTGCGGTCGAAGATGTTTTGTTGTAGGGCGTTCAAATTACACATTGTTGTCAGCTATCAGCTGTCAGAAATGTGATCTGACAGACTTATTACGAATAATTGTTCTTTCCCATTGGCTTCTATCATACGCACGAATGTTTGTGTTGTCAAGGAGTAGGGCTGAGGGTTTTGGAGGCTTGGATGAATGTCTGGTATCAAGGAGAGTGTGTGTAGAGGTTTTGCTGTCAATGAAACGCCCCACTCAGGCAAGTGAGTCTGAGTGGGGCGAAGTTTATGTGTAATACGCGGTGTCAGTTTCTGTTTTGGCTGCGGCGTTTGCGCCAACGGGCGCCACCAGCGAGCGCGATTGGCGACAGGAGCAACGCGAGGTTGGCCAGTCCCGTCATTGGGGAGACGGGTTGTGGGGATCCGCTGCAGGCTCCACCCGGAGGCGTGTCGCTAGCGCCGGGCTGAACTGCGGTCGGAGGTGGCGCAGGCGTGTCGCTTTGAGCGGCTTCCGCAACCGGTGTGTCTGTGGGCGCCGGCTCCGGTGTGGATGTGGCGGTAGGCGGCACAGGCGTAGGCGAATGGGTAGCGGTGGGTTCAGGCGTTGCGGTCGGCTCTGCGGTTGGTGTGTGAGTAGGTTCGGGGGTAGCAGTTGGCGGCACAGGCGAAGGCGTGTGCGTTGCCGTGGGCTCAGGCGTGGCGGTTGGTTCTGGTGTCGGAGTTTCCGTTGGGACAGGAGTTGCGGGCTGAGGCGTAACTGTGGGTTCGGGCGTATCAGCAGGTACGGGCGTGTGCGTCGGCACGGGCGTATCAGTAGGCAAGGGCGTGTGGGTAGCTGTCGGTTCCGCAGTTGGTTCGGGTGTGGAAGTCGGGGTGGAGGTACGTATTGGGCCGGAGCGAATGTTGACGCCCAAGTTTACGGTTGCCTCGCCGCCATTGGAGCTGATTATAAGGACGGCTGTGTGGCTGCCCGGCACGATGTTGTCCTTGAGACGCAGGATGACAGCGCCGTCTGCGGTCTCCTTGCCTAGTGGTCTTACAAGTTCGGTCCATGCGGGGATAGCCTTGACTTCCCATTCGAATGGAGGTCTGCCGATGTTTGTTACGCTGAAAGTCGCTTCCTGCCGCTGCGAGGACTGTTCGAGGACTGAGCCGAACTGCCAGTCAGCCGGAGCCACCCTGATTTTGGCGCCTTCCAGTACGTCGAATGTCGCCGCATCGGAGTGTGTGGCGTCGATGGAATCGAAAGGAGAGGATGAGAAATCGTGCGCATTGCGAAGCTCGATGCCGATTTTGTAGCGGCCATCGAGCGCGCCAAATGGTACTTGCCATGCGTATTCCAGATTCCCCGATGTGTCGCCGTCTGGGACTTCGATGATTTGGTCTTCCCCGGTGGTACTGCTGTCGTAAATGACGGCATTGGACGGGCTGACTATGAAGAAGGTTACGCGGTATTGGACATCGGTTCGACCGTTGTTGTCGATGCGATATCGGATGTTTATAGTTTCACCGGCATCGACGCGCCTGGGCGGCATGACACTGAAGCTGTCTATTTCACCGCTGGCGTGCCTGTTAATCTTGGCGCTCACTTTAACGATATACTCACCAGCATTAGCGCTGATGACCACGTCTTCGTTGGCGAAGTTGCCGAAGAGTGCCGTGTCGCTGACTTGCAGAATTATTGTGTAGTCATTGTTGATGACCTCGACAGAGCGCGTCGGATCTTCGGGGTCAGGCGGTGGCTCTATGAGATTAAGCCATTCTCTGGGCCAATCGGTAATTCGCCAGGTCAGGTCGCCCGCCCTGCCATTTATGGGGGCTATGAGTATGGGATCGCTGCGGGGTGTCTCCTCGTCCTTGATGTTGCCGAAGTCAATCCGCTTATTGGAAATCAGGACATAATCGGAACCGGCGCTTATCCTGAATTCGCGCTGCAAGTAGTGCTCGATCTGATCAGGACTGTCTGCTGTGCTGATTTCGGCGCGGAAATTGTATTCGCCGGCGGGGAAGCCGTAGGGTACATTCCAGGTGATGGTGGCTGTGCCTTCCTCACCGGCTTCCAACGTAATGGTAGTCAAGTTAGAAGGGTCGTCGCGACCCTGAAGGACAGTCCCTGCTCTCAGGCTGTTGACAGAGAACGACAACGTGTATTCGGCATCATATTCGGGATCGTCGATATCTATCTTGTCAGGGTCTCTGAGGTCTTTCAGTTCGAGTTCGGCGTTAATGCGCGCGCCGCGGTCGAAGGTGCTTCTGATCGTGTCTTCAAAGTCGCTTATCAGCGTAATGCGTTGTATGCGTACTTCAAGCGAACCTGACTGCGCCTGCGGAGCTGCATGAGTGGTGGTCGCCGTCTGAATGCCCGCGAAAATTGCTGCCATCAGTCCTGCGGCTGCAAGCAGCTTGAGAGCAGAAGCGGACAGGCGCTTAAAGCATTTGCTAAGGGCTACGGTCATGGCAGTAAGCATGTGATATTTCCTAAGAGTGGCAAGGGGTGATGAGTATTGCGGACCATGGGGACTATCAGCAATGGAGTGCGCCGAGAAATAGTTTTCTAAACAACAAAAGTACAGATTGTATTTTAGCGTAAAGTAATGCCGATGTGTTAAAATTGTCTGATGTGCGGTCGCGCATTTTCTGTCCGTAAGCGCCGATGCGCGGGCAAGGAATGTGGTCACGGACGCCTGAATTGCCAATGAAATCGGAGATAGCTCCGAGAATAAATAGAATAGAAAATAATATAGAAATTGGAGGATACTGAGAAGTGAACCTGCGAACCCCTGGGCCCATACCTGTGCCGGACGACATCCTTGAATCAATGTCGTGGCAGATGATCAACCACCGAGGTCCCGAATACAAGGACCTGCTGTATCGAACTACCGAGGGCGTGAAGCAGGTATTCGAGACTAAGAACGATCTGTACATCCTGACCTCATCGGGAACGGGCGCGATGGAGGCGGCGATAGTGAATACGCTGTCTCCTGGGGACAAGGTTGTGAATGTGTGCGTGGGAGTGTTCGGCGAGCGGTTCGGAGATATTGCGGAGGTGTTCGGGGCGGAGGTCATCAGCCTGGACTTTCCGTACGGCAGCGCGGCAGACCCAGACAAGATCAGGGAGACGCTGAACGAGAACCCGGATGTGAAGGCTGTGCTGGTTACGCATAACGAGACTTCGACAGGGGTCGCGAACGACCTTCAGGCGATTGCCGCGGTGGTGAAGGAGGAGTTCGACAAGCTGCTGCTGGTTGACGGGATCAGCAGCGTGTGCTCGATACCGATCAGCACGGATGCGTGGGGCTGCGATGTGGTTGCTACGGCGTCGCAGAAGGGGTGGATGCTGCCGCCCGGCCTGGCGTTCCTCAGCTTCAGCGAGCGGGCTTGGGAGGCGCATTCGGAGGCTAAGATGCCCCGATACTACTTCGATATGGCGATGTACAAGCGCTACTACGAGATAGGGCAGCCGCCTTATACGCCTGCGATATCGGTGATGTTCGCGCTGGATGTGGCGCTGAAGCGCATCCTTGACGAAGGAATGGGCAACATCTATGAGCGGCATGCGACGATTGCGCAGATGACGCGCGACGGAGTGAAGAAGCTAGGGCTGACTCTGTTCCCGGAGGAGAGCGTGGCATCGGACACGGTTACGGCGGTGAATATACCGCAGGGCGTGGACGGCGGGAAGCTGGTGGGGACGCTGCGCGATGAGCACGATGTTATACTCACGGGCGGTCAAGGTTCGCTGGCGGGGAAGATATTCCGCATCGGGCACCTGGGTTATACGACCGAGCGGGAGATTCACGAGGTTCTGGACGCTATCAAGGTGACGCTGAACTGACGCGGATGTTCAGGACGGAAGGGACAATCAGGCTCGGATTATTCTGAGAAGCGAGCGTGGCCGGCAGATACACTTACGCAGTGAGGTTGACAGATGACGATGCCGCAGATGCAACAGGCGATTTCGAACTTGCGGTTGCTGCTTGCGTCTGTGCGGGCGAAGGACGAAGAGTTGGAGTCGCTGGCGCGACAGTTCCGACGGCAGCTATCGCGCGCTCCACGCTACGCGATACAGGGCGGGAACCCGCTTGAGACGACCTTGCATGTGATGGGTGAGATCCAGGAGCGGCTGGATGATGTGGAGGTCCAGCGCAAGCATCTTGCCGAAATACGGAGGCAGGTAGAGTCGGAACTGGTGGCGCTGAATATCACAGAGAAGATCGCGCAGGCGAAAGAGGAACTGGCGCTGCTACGGGCGAGCCGGGATGTGGGGGAGGAAGTGGGCGAGGAGCGCATTGCTGAGCTTCGGAGGTTCATAGAGGAGGCGAGCCTGCGGGCTGGGGAGGCGATAACGGGTAATTCCGACCTGCCGCGTTTGTAGGATATATCGGCGCGGTTATCTGGGACAAAAATGAAGAGGGCGGTTCAATTTGAACCGCCCTCTTCTCTTTCTATTGGAGCTGATTTGCAGCCGGACGAATCGCCGAGTCGCTATGCGGGGGCGGCTTCGGCGACGGGTGGCGGGGCTGGGTCCGCGTCGGTGTCGATGTCGAGTATCTCTTTCAACTCGTCGCCTTCTACCGTTTCGTGTGCGATGAGGTAGCGCGCGAGCTGGGAGAGCTTAGTCCTGTTGTCGGTGATGACATTGGTTGCCGTCTGGTAGGCATACTCCACTAAGTCGAACACCTCTTCGTCGATGTCCTGGGCAATCTTGTCGCTGTAGTCGCGCTGCTCTGAGATTTCCCTGCCGAGGAAGACGAGCTCTTCACGCTTGCCGAATGTGCGGGGGCCCAGCTTGCTACTCATGCCGTAGCGCGTGACCATCGTACGGGCGATGTTAGTGGCCTGCTCAAGGTCGTTGCTGGCGCCGGTGGTAACATCCTCGAAGATAATCTCTTCGGCGACGCGCCCGCCCATAGCGGCTGCCATCATGTGTTGGAACTGCCCCTTCGTCCAAAGGTTGCGATCCTCGTCGGGGAGGTATCGGGTATGACCGCCGGACATGCCTCTGGCAATGATAGTGACCTTGTAGGGGTTATCAGCCTTAGGGAGTATGTGGCCCACAAGCGCGTGCCCTGCCTCGTGGTATGCCGTAATTTCTTTTTCGCGCTCGTTCACCACACGGCTTTTGCGGGCGGGACCCGCGATGACCCGGTCGATGGACTCGGCGAACTCATCGTGAGTGATAGTGACCTTGTTGCGCCGCGCCGCGAGTATCGCGGACTCGTTGACAAGGTTTGCCAGATCCGCACCACTGAAGCCCATGGTCTGCTTGGCGATGCGCTCCATGTCGATGTCTTCGGCGAGCGGCTTGCCCTTGGAGTGGACATTCAGTATCTGCTCTCTGCCGCGCACGTCGGGGTTGTCGAGCACGACGCGGCGGTCGAAGCGACCGGGACGCAACAGGGCGGGGTCGAGAATGTCGGGACGGTTTGTGGCAGCTATGAGGATGACGTTGGTGTTGACATCGAAGCCATCCATCTCGACGAGTATCTGATTCAGGGTCTGCTCGCGCTCGTCGTGACCGCCGCCAAGTCCGGCGCCTCGATGTCGCCCCACCGCGTCTATCTCATCCACGAAGACGATGCAGGGAGAGTTGCGCTTCGCCTGCTCGAAGAGATCGCGCACGCGGCTCGCGCCCACGCCAACGAACATTTCGACGAACTCTGAGCCGCTTATCGAGAGGAAGGGCACGCCCGCTTCGCCTGCGACGGCGCGGGCGAGAAGCGTCTTGCCTGTGCCCGGAGGTCCGATCAGGAGCACGCCCTTGGGAATCTTCGCGCCAAGGCTGACGAAGCGTTCCGGGACCTTGAGGAACTCCACGACCTCTTGCAACTCTTCCTTCGCTTCTTCCACGCCTGCAACATCATCGAAGCTTACGGCGGGGCCATTGCCCACGAACATGCGCGCGCGGCTCTTGCCGAAGCTAAAGGTCTGGTTGCTGTTGCCCTGTGCCTGACGCATCATGAACAGCAGGATTGCGCCGAAGAAAATGAGGGGCAGGAAATTAATGAGGATGCCAAAGAGGCTGCCAAGACCGCCCGTGCCCTTCACATCTACCAAAACGCCTGATGCGCCGGTAGCGACGCCTGCCGAGCTTAGCATATCGAGCATGCTCGCGCCCTCTTCCTTGCGGGAGGAGTAGCTCTCGCCGGAAGTGGAGAAGACGGCGAGTCGGTCGCCGCGCACTTCTATGCGCTCAATCTCGCCGCGCAATGAACGCGCCAGAACCTCGCTGACGGGGATCTCTTTCGATCCGCCGAGCGCATCTGAAAACAGGGTGAAGAAAATGGCGAGCACAGCTACCGTTATAAGCAGGTATATGAAGCTGTTCCGCATCAACCGAGGACTCATTACTCCTCCGTAAAAACCTTCGCGCAGGCCGATGGTAGCCTGCGCCTCCGTATGGATGCGCCCACTGAGGGACGTTGTCACTATCTTTATAATACAATAGATTTAGGAGCGGCGTAAAGGCAGGGACGCCCAGGGCAATCGCATTTTGACGGTTCATGTTTGGGAACAGGTGAAGCTACTCCGAAAGTCTCAAAATCACCGGCGTTACTGGAGCAGAAAGCATCAAGAACATCGCTCATAGGTACTTATTATGGTGTGTTTCAGGCTATTGCAGGACGAATATGCTCTTGAATAAGAGCCTGAAAATCAAAATGCGATTGCCCTGCAGGGACGCCGACTCAAAGTGTTTCCTCTTGGATGGCGCGGTCGATACAACTCGTTGGATTCCTCTCTTACCTCTGCAGAGTTGACGAAATTGATTGCCGGCACAATTTCAGAAAACCGGCAAGGCTGGGTTTCTTAATTTTCCCCTAGTTGTCCCCTAATCGTCCCAGATTATCCCCGTGAATTTCTTAAGTCATTAAATTCCTGATTGAGTCCCTTTGGCAAAGAGACCTCGACAGCGGGGCGGGGATTCGAGATTGTGGATTTAGTGCGGAATAACATGGGAAGTCCGATGTACTCGGGAAGGCAGCGGAATTACCCTGTGTCTGCCTTAGTGATGCTATTGCGATTAGACGGCGTGTCCATATAAGATGTGCACGGCGCAAATTTAACGTTTTGAGGCGGTTCCATGGCAAATGTAGTCCTCGTAACGGATATGGTTGTTGGATTTATGGAGGACGGGCATAACCTGTACTGCGGGGATGAGGCGCGTGAAATCATTCCTAAAGTGCAGCGGTTGATTGAGGCCGAGCAGGCGGCGGAGGGCAGCGTCATTTTCATCTGCGACACGCACGATCCGGACGACCTGGAGTTCGAGATGTTCCCGGTGCATTGCGTTCGTGGTACGGAAGAGCCTGAGATTATCCCGGAACTGCGGGAGTACGAGGGGATCCACCTGCCAAAACGTCGATACAGCGCTTTCTTCGAGACCAACCTCGCGGACTTGCTGGCAGAGCTTGAGCCTGAGCGAGTAATCGTGTGCGGCGTCTGCACCGATATCTGTGTGATGCATACTGTCGCGGACGCGCGCAACCGCGATTACGCTGTGGATGTTCCAACGGACTGCGTGGCGTCTTTCGACTCAGAGGCGCATGCCAACGCATTGCGGCACATGGAGCGGATTCTGGGTGCGCGCCTGCTGGCGACCCAGGACTAGCTACTTATCAGCCAACACCTTGTTATTAGCCAACACCTTGGCAATCTTGAATCCCGGACGGTGATTATACATTCTCATGACGACTCCCGAATTCGATGTTCCCCCCTCAGTGTTGATTGGCGATCGCAGCGATGTGCAGTCCCAGCGGATACAGACTATTCTGCGCAGTGAGAATGTCAGTCCAAATGTAACCTTAGAGTTCAGCCCAGAGAGTGACGGCGTGTTGTGCGGCATCGGCGAGTTGCGCGCGCTGCTGGAAAAGGTCCTTCCTGATACAGGTATAGAGGTCTGGGCGCTGAACGAGGGACGAGAGATGGAGGCGGGAGAAGTCGCACTTCGCATTAAGGCGCCATACAGTGTCATCGGGCTTTACGAGATGACTATATGCGGCATTCTGGCGTCTTCCAGCGGCTGGGCGTCCGCCGCGCGCGAGTGCGTCATTGCGGCAGGAAGCATTCCCGTGGTCTGCACAGTGCCTGCGTACGCGCATCCCAACGTGGTGCCACTTATTGATTATGCTGCGGTTATAGGCGGCTGCGTCGCGGTCTCATCGATGCTCGGGGCGCGGCTTGCCGGAGTTACTCCGACGGGATATATGCAGCATGCACTCCCTCTATTACTAGGGGATACCGTGAGGGCGCTTCAATCATTTGATCGGCACCTGCCGCTTGAGGTACCGAGGATTGCCATCCTTGACACGTTCAAGGACGAAGCGGAAGAGGCGATCAATGTGGCGCGCGCATTCCGCGACAGGCTGCGCGGCGTCAATCTGAGCACGCCTGCGGAGCGGGGCGGGGTGACTCCTGGACTGGTGAAGGAGATACGAGCGAAACTGGATGCGCAGGGCTTCCAGCATGTAGATATTTTCGTCACGCACGGCGTGGACAGCAAAACCATCCGCGAATTCGTGGAGGCCGGCGCTCCGGTCAACGGATTCAGCGTCGATGAGGCAATCGGCGGCGCGCCTCCACTGGCATTCAGCGCAGAGATACATGAGATCGATGGCGCGCCCGTCGCCCGACGTGGCAAGATGCCCGGCGTGACTCCCAACCCACGCCTCGACCGTATTATGTAGGGGCCGTGTAGGCCCTGCTAGTCCTGCTCGTCACCGTAAGATAGATTTAGGCGCAATATGCGCTTTGTCGAGTCCGTAACCCGTGCCCAATGCGCGATGCGCCACCCGGGAACGCACACGATACCCCGATCCGAAACTACCAGGGGCAACGCATCTCGCCATTGCCGAGGAATGCGCGTGTCGATCATGAACTCGCGCAGAGACTTCGTCTGCTCCATTCCCAGCGGTTGAAACCTGTCTCCGGGCTGTCGCGCTCGCAGTCGCAGGGCTTTGCCTACGCAGTCTGCGTCCAATAACTCACTTACGCGGAACCGGCGTTGGCGCATCGACTTTTCATCGTGGCCCGCTTTCGGGAAGCTCTTATTGTCTCGCACATTGATGTATGTTTCGATCAACGCATTCACCTGCCAACCGCCGACTTGGGTTTCGCCGGGTACGGCAAGCGGATGCTCACCGCGTAGCGCAGGCAGGGGAGACAGCATGGCAGCAATCGCCGCCGCGCGACCGATGTGCGCCTCGCCGTAGCCGGTGACGAATGTGAGGCCGTTCGACAGGTGCAGCGTCTTTCCCGGCGCGCCGCCTATGAGCGCCATAATGTCCAAGACATGCTGCTGCGACAGTTCGCCGCCTGCCACTTCAATCGCGCGCCGAAGAGTATGACTTTGCAAGGCGGCATGGTGATTGCGGAGTGCGCGAGTGTCAAGTCTGACGGCGCCGTCGGAATGCACATGCGCCACCTGATTCCAGACTTCGTCCGCCTTCGCCCTGATGTAGTCGCTGTCCTGAGTGGCGTTCGCCGCTAACCGCAGCAGCGCGGCATGGATGGACGGATTGGTCTGTTCCAGCAGCGGCACAAGCTCCATACGAATGCGGTTGCGCAGGAATTCAGGCGACTGGTTCGAGGCATCGATGCGCGGCGAAATGCCCAAGGCGCGGCAGTACGCCTGCGTCTCTGAGCGGCGGGCGCCTAGCAGCGGGCGGAACAGCGTTGCCGGTCTGTCGGCTATGCGGCGCGTGTCGAGGGTTTGCATGCCGCGCAGTCCGTCGAGTCCGCTGCCGCGAATGATGTGCATCAGCACGGTTTCCGCCTGGTCGTCTGCGGTATGCCCGAGTGCGATGGCGTCGGCGGCGTGCTCTGTGGCGGCAACGGCGAGGAATGCGTAGCGCACCTGCCGAGCGGCATCTTCGAGGGACAGCTTGTGCTGGGTGCGATACGCTGCCACATCGGCGCTGTCTAATGTGAAGGGGATGTTGAGCCGCCTGAATGTGTCCGTCGTGAACTCGGCGTCCGCGTCCGACTCGGCGCCGCGCAGGCCGTGGTTCAGGTGCGCGCCGTACAGCCTCAGCTCGTGTTCATCGCGCAACTGCCATAGCGCGTGGAGCAGAGCGAGTGAATCAGGTCCTCCGGACACGGCGACGAGCAGCCTCTTGCCTCGCAACTCGTGCTTGCCGAGCGCTAAAGCCACGCACCGTTGGAGCGCGTCAATGGCCGCACTACTGGCGGAATCCATTGCCTGACGTGTAGCCCTGCCAGCCGTATTCGACCGTGCTTGCGCGCGTTACTTTGATGGTCTCTATCTTGAGGGCGCGCATCTCAATGACCTCAATCTTCAGGTCCTCGTACTCCAGAATCTCGCCCTCGTCCGGGATATGGCCAAGCTTGTCGAGCACGAAGCCCGCGAGAGTATCAAAGTCGCCGCCGGGCAGATTCAACTCAAGCTCTTCGTTGGCTTCGTCGATGCTCATCGCCGCCTCAACCTGGAACGTGTTGTCGTCAAGGCTCTCGTACTCATCTTCGGGCGCTTCGCCTTCCTCGCCGTGCGCGCCCACGACCTCTTCGGACAGCCGCTTCAGGGTAACCAGCCCCGCCAGTCCTCCGTACTCGTCCACGATGATTGCCATCTGGTGCCCGTCCTTGCGCATCTCGTCGAACAACTCGGCGATGCGTTTAGTCTCGGGCACGAACAGCGGGTTACGAATCACATCCGTGACAGTGGCGTCGAGCTCCATTCCGCCGTTGCTCGCCATCGCCCTGAGCACGTCCTTGGCTGATAGGATGCCGATGATATTTTCGCTGGAGTCGTTGTACACCGGGAAGCGGGTGTGCGAATGCGCCCCATACACATTGAGGAACTCGCTGAGCGTTGCGCTGCGCTGTACGCTCACCATCTCCGGGCGCGGCGTCATCACCTCTCGTACCTGCCTGTCGCCGAAGCGGAACACATTCTGCAGCAGTTCTGCCTCGGACGGCTCGAATGTGCCCTCCGCCTCGCCGATGTCAATGAGAGTTAGGAGCTCGCCCTCCGTGATGGAGTCGCGCGCCTCCGGATTGACGCCTAGCAGCTTGGTCGTCCAGTTCGTCATGCCTTGCAGCAGGAAGATGATGGGCCAGAACACGAACTCTAGCATCTTCAGAGGGCGCGCATACCAGAAAGAAATGCGTTCGGCCTGATGCACTGCGATGGTCTTGGGGATCGTTTCGCCGAAAATCAGCAGCAGGGCGGTGCCCGCCACAGTCGCCAGGATGGTCGCGAGCGTCTCGCGGCCCTCGCCAAGCAGATTAAGAGAGACCACAGTAATCAGCGCGGTGAACGCCACATTCACGAGGTTGTTGCCGAGCAGGATGGTGGAAAGCAGGCGTTCCGGGCGTTTAAGCAGGCCTGCGACTCGCTGAGCGCCGGGCTTGTTCGTGTTCAGAAGGTGCACGAGCCTGATACGTTCAAGCGCGAGAAACGCCGCCTCCGATGACGAGAAGAATGCCGAAAGTATGATGCAAAGTCCGATGAGAATTAGGCTCGATAAATGAGCGTCCGCCATAGAAAATTACCTCCGTTAGGCGCCCTGTTCGCGGGCGCGCCAAAGGCTAGAAATGACGCTGCGACTGATAGATGCACTGAAGCCGCGCCTGCCCATATAGCCGTATAGCCTGCGATGGAAAGTTTCGTAATCCGCGCCGTCCAAGCGGCGAGAGTATGCAGAGGCGACGCGATGCGCGCTTTCGGTGTCGTCGCAGTCGCTGACGGCGTCCTCCGCGAGGTCGCCTCGGATGCCCTTGTTCAGCAGCTCGCGCTTGATGAGCCAGGCGCTGCGGGGCTTTGTGCGCAGGCGGCTTTCCGCCCATAGGCGTGCGAATTCGGCGTCGTCGATGAGGGAGCGCTCGCGCAGATCTGCGACGACCTGCACTGCGATGTCGTGGGAAAACTTGCGACGCAAATGAGTGAGGACCTCTGCTGCGGTCCTGGGTCTGCGCGCGAGGTGGCGGATGGCTGAGGCGCTTGCGCGCCTTATCTGGTCACTGTCGCTGTCTTCGTCGTTCATTTCAGGTCACGCGGACCTTGCAATCTCCCCTTGCGGATGCTGCATAAGGCAGGTAGTGATAGAGTAAGTGATTTGCCTAGTGTACCAAAGCCGAGGCGGATGCGTAAAGCGGGGGAATGTCGGGAGTGACTTCGTCAATTGCTCAACTCTAGGAAAGTGCCTTGAGTTCATCTTCACGAGACGATTTAACCGGCTGAGCAAGCACTATATTCTTTCGCCATTCATTTATTCCGTTGGCAAACGACGATACTTTCTTCACGCATTGTCGAGTCAGTCTTGCCGGCTACGTTTGAAGGACTGTTTGCCAGAGGCATTCGCTTGTTAGGTATATTTCTTACAATAGTTTCCTTGTGTGAGAATCCGAAGTTGCCAAAAGTGAACTCGACGAACTCATCTGTCGGAAGGGTAACACCTTTGACCTTACGATTGCCGACCACGTAGCAGACAGTTGCTTCATCCGATGTAATGGAGGCAATGGTCTTTATACTGTTTCTTAGATCAAGATAGAATGCCTCGACTTGAAGCGCTCGCTTTGTGTCGGCAGAACGGATCTCTTCAATTGCAGTTGTTACAGGCGAGTCTGGCAAGTGGCCGAGCCTCTTCATTCCGCCCATAGATAGCCGGTCAACCACTCTGGGATTAGGCAATCCTATCCATTCCGCCGAAAGACGTGAGAATTGACCGTAGGCAACTGTAGTTGGTGAGTCCCCGTACGGAGGGGAAGTTATTACCAAGTCGAACGATTTTGACGTTTTGGGCACTTCTTCTTTGGCGGTATTGGCATCAGTCACAAGCACCTTGACACTCTTTCGCCGGCCGATGTAAGCCGCTAAACCTATCCTGTTACGTGCTAGCTTGCCCAGAAATGTCCCAAAGACATCGGGGTTATGGGATTCCAATTTCTGAGACGACATTCGCACCAACTTGAACTCGCCGTTCTTCGTGTATGAGCACTCTCTGACCGTCTCTGAGAATGCTACCCAGAGGAAGTTCCGTACCGATTTATCCTCAACAGATCGGATGTATTCGCGAATTTTGGACAGGCTAGCAACAACCTGGTTGGAGAACCAGTAATCCCTGTTCAAGATACTCGGTATTATAGCGTCAGACGAACTACCTTTAGGGTAGATGACCTGTGTAAGTGTGTTCTGCAAAGATTCTAGGCACTTGTCCAGGATGTTTAAAGAAGGGGGTGTGGTTTTGGCAGACGCTATTAATCTCACTAATGGATTGATGTCGCAGCCTATGGCGTTCATTCCAAATAAGGATGCTTCGACCATCGATGTGCCTGTACCGCAATATGGGTCTAGCAGCCAGCCACCCCGTACACCGTAACGCTCCAAGAGCTTCCTGGCCACCTGCGGAATCATCATTGCAGGGTAGTTGTGGAAGCAGTGTGTGTACTCTTTAGTGTTGGATTTCCTGAAGTCCCATGACATGTCTTTGTATTTGGCGCTAACTATCATCACAAAAACTTTCAGCGTTGACTTGAGTCAATTCAAATACTGACATTACCCTGGCTATCGCCCGAGTGTCCGGCGCACTACATCTATAAATCTCTCAACACTCAAGAGTTCGTCAGGGCAGGACCTGTTGTCAGGATAACCTCTGTGCAGAGATTTAGGGACTACAAGCCTTACGTCGGCGTCGATAATTGCATTGAATTGCCCATTGGACATATTGGGTTGGAGAGTCATAAAGTATCTGCGCGGAACCCTCCTGCCTTCATCAAGTAGTTGGCGCCAGCGCTCTCTAGATGTGGTCTTGGCTCCAATTACGAATAATCGATCAATAGGATAATCCCAGTTGTTGTAAGCGACGGCGCTTGGGATTATAAAATCGGGTCTTCCGTCCACATTAGGCTGATGTTCGAATGGTATCGCGGCATCTTGGAGGATGAATCTTATGTGGTTCTCGAATGATCGACCAGCTCTGGCTCGACGCCGATTCGTTATCGAGTTGGCTGTTGATACGAACTCATCTATATTTCTAAACCCTCGTTCTACGACTGGGCCGCATATTGATTTTTCGACAAGTTTGAACAGCTCATATTCCGTGTCTCTTCCTCTGATGATCTTGTCGTCGGCACTCCAACTGGCAAAGTCAGGAATGCAGTTAATAAGAGTGGCCTTAGTCTCATTCGAGAACTCATTACCGCTCGGAAAGTCCTCTAGCCCAACCATAAATTCATGGAATCGGCGCCGAAGGCATTCGTCCTGATCTTCAATGTCCTGTTGGGTCTCGCCGTAGATGCCCCATCCAGAGATTATTTCTATGCCAAGGGCAACTTGAGCTTCAAGGATGTCTTCGTCAAGGTCAAGCACGTAGGCGTGGAAATTTGAGATGTCTAGCGGGATTAAAATTAGGAGGCTGCCGACAAAGTAGTCAGTCAGGAACGGGAACTTTCGGCCAAAGCGTGTGAGTCTGTATTCGCTGCGTGTGCCCGTTCCATACCAAGTTACAACCGACTGGGTCTTTCTGCCATCTTCCCAATGGATTGTAACTTCGTGCTTATCATTTCTACCATTGTGCGGTGGATGAGGCGTGTACATTTGCCACGCATCTTTGGGCAAATAAAAACCAGACTGATGACTACCGGTCGTGCCTGCATCGTTCGGAGAGATGAACTTGAGCAATGCTTTTCCGTGTTGCAGGGCATCATTGACTGCGGCGTCTAGCAGAGGACTCGCCATTTTTATTCACTCGCTCCAGGCAAAGTCGATGTCTGTTAAGTTCGAATTGCAGACTATCCATGCGGGCGATGAAAGGCGCGTTTCGCGCCCAAACAAACCTAATTCAACGTGTCAGTCGCCGATGACGGTTAGGGGGATGTCGTCATTGTCTTCTATTTCATCGATGTCGGGTATGACGATCTGCGGGGAGAGCTTGTTGCGCACGAGTTCTTCGATTTCGGATGCGATGCCCCGGTTCTCGCTCAGGAACTGCTTGGAGTTCTCGCGTCCCTGCCCAAGCCTTATCTCGCCGAAGGAGTAGAAGGCGCCGCGCTTGCGGATGATCTCTTCGTCCGAGCCGATGTCGATCAGTTCGCCGTACTTGCTGATGCCTTCGCTGTACATGATGTCGAACTCCGCGACGCGGAAGGGCGGCGCGACCTTGTTCTTCACTACGCGGGCGCGCACTCGGTTGCCCAAGATATCCGTGCCCTGCTTGAGGGATTCCAGCCGACGGAGGTCGATGCGTACGGAGCTATAGAACTTCAGCGCGCGACCGCCGGGTGTAACTTCCGGGTTGCCGAAGAAAACGCCTATCTTCTCACGAAGCTGGTTGATGAAAATCACGCAGGTGTTTGAGCGGCTGATGGCGGAAGTGAGCTTGCGCAGCGCCTGCGACATCAGGCGGGCTTGCAATCCGACATGCGTGTCGCCCATGTCGCCTTCCAACTCGGCGCGCGGCACCAGCGCAGCAACGCTGTCCACCACGACTATGTCAACCGCACCGCTGCGGACGAGGTATTCGCATATCTCCAGACCCTGTTCGGCGGTGTCCGGCTGTGAGACGAGAAGTTCCTCGATGTCCACGCCGCACTTCGCAGCATAACTGGGGTCAAGCGCGTGCTCGGCGTCTATGTACGCCGCCGTGCCGCCCTCTGCCTGCGCGTTCGCCATAACATGGTATGCCAGCGTTGTCTTTCCCGATGATTCCGCGCCGAACACCTCAACCACGCGACCGCGCGGCACTCCGCCGATGCCTAATGCAACATCGAGGGATATGGAGCCAGTGGAGATTGCGCCTGAAAGATTGTCCTGAATTGCGTCTCCGAGGCGCATGACCGCGCCCTGCCCGAAGTGCCGGTCAATCTGTCCGAGTGCCAGTTCGAGCGCCTTAGCCTTGTCGCTCTCTGTGCTGACACCTTTGGTCTTAGTTGCCCCGTTTCGTCTTGGCATGTCTGCCTCCATAGGTCATTAGGTGGTCGTGATATGCAGGGTTGGGTTCTTCTGCGTCCTGTGCCTGAAACATAACAGAGAGTTCGCGCATTGTCAAGACAAGTGTTCTAACAAATTGCGGTTAAATTCAGGGGGTGGAATCGCTATTCCGGCCTCCATCCCTTCGGCAAACTCAGGTCAGGCTCTAACCTTGCCCTGTTGATGGGGGAGGGGACTATGCCATCCAGATTATGCTGTCCAAATTACGCCATCCAAGAGAGGACGCTGTCCAATCTGCGTCATACCCATCTTGTCAGCACTTGCTTGTGTGGGCATTTTCTGTCATGCCGAGTGCAGCGAGGAATCTGAAGTCTTTGCAGCCTAGCCGTGCACATAGTTTAGATTCTTCACTTCGCTGCGCTGCGTTCAGAATGACAGAACAGACCTATTTCTCAGGTCTAAACGCTCTGCGTATCAAATGTCAACAGAGCCTAGATCACAGGCCCATCATATCGGCAAGCGTCTTCAGGTCAGGCACTTCAAGGTCAGCCCCGGAAGCGCCGTCTGAGGGATTGCCAGACGCGCTGCCCTCGCCCTCCGAGTTGGCGTGCCTGTTCACCCACACGGCATCCATTCCGAAGGACTTCGCCGCAACGATGTCGAGCTTGACGCTCTCGGCTACGTGTAGCACGCGCTCTTTTGGGAATCCCATGCGCTCAATCGCCATCTTGAAATTGTTATGCGAAGGCTTGTACGATCCCGCCTGCTCCGCCGTTACGATATAGTCGAAGTCCACTCCCAGCGTCCGCGCCGTCCCCGCGAACAGGTCATCATCCACATTCGAGACTATGCACAGCCTATACCTGTTCTTGAAGCGTTCCAGCGCATCCACCGTATCCTCGAAAGGCTGCCAACTGCCCAGTGATTCGGCAAGACACTCCACCTCAGACCGGGACGGCACAAATCCCAGCCTCACGCAGATGCCCCTCACGGTAGAGCGCAGCACCTCGCGGTATCGTCTGTACTCTCCAGATTTACCTGCCCCCTCGATCTCTGCATACAGCTCCATCAGCTCCGCATCGCTCACATCCACCCCATGCACCCTGACAACCGGCCTCAGCGCACTCGCAATGCCCGATTCCCAGTCAATCAGTGTCCCATAGCAGTCAAAAGTCAGCGCCCTATACTTCCTAAAATCAAGCATTCCCATTTCCATCCTGTTCATTCATGTTAGTTCCTGCCACCCCGAACACCCGCCCTTCGGCCTC
This sequence comes from Dehalococcoidia bacterium, assembly GCA_965221045.1. Taxonomy (GTDB): domain Bacteria; phylum Chloroflexota; class Dehalococcoidia; order Lucifugimonadales; family JADFKI01; genus Bin90. The sequence goes on along the minus strand of OZ244863.1, from coordinate 1,166,827 downwards.
CAACTTAATAAGGTGCGCCCGAATCTGGCTGCGCGCCGTCTCCATTAGCTGCGGATGTATGTTCCCCGCATAGATGGCTTCCAGCAGCGCGTCCACACTCCGATTCCCAGCCTCCACCAGTCCCACAATCTGCTCCTCGCGCGCAAGCCGATGAGTAATCAGCTCATTCAGCTTGTCCTGCGGTGTATTGATGATAGGCCCATGCCCCGGCGCAATCAGGCGCGCGTCATACCCAAGCAGCTTACGCATCGACTCTATGTAGGCCGACATGTCTCCGTGCTCCGGGCTGATGACCGTCGTACCAGTCCCTAGAATCATATCACCGCTGAACAGCACTCCTGTCTGCCGATGCAAAATGCACAGGCTCCCCATAGTATGCCCAGGCGCATGTATGAACTCCAGCGTCGCGCCCCCAAGCTCCAGCGTATCTCCGTCGCCCACCGTCGCATCCACGCTGAAACCTTCAACGTCGCCAGGTTCAATAGTAGTATGGCTAACCTGCTGAAAGGGCACATCCTCCATACGAGAAGAAGCAAGGTCAGACTCGATAGCCTCGCGTTCATCTGTGCTGCAGGTAACCGCGCCGCTCGTGGCGTCCCTCAGCCGCACCGCGCCCCCGATATGGTCGCCGTGCCTGTGGGTCAGCACAATTGCCGCGACATCCGGCGCCCCAACAGACCGCCAGTGCTCCAGATACGCCTCCACCTCAGCATCCTCGCCATAAGCCGTATCGATTATAGCCGCCCGCTCGCTCCCTACCACCAGATACACATTCGGCGCATACACGCCTTCGTGCGCACCCTCGCCCACTACCATCTGATGTACGCCGGGGGCGATTTCTGTGATGCTAGTTTTCATTAGTTCTCTTCCTCAACTAACTGAAGTCGGTTTGCCCAATAAATGCTTAAGCATTTTTCCAACACTGGAATAAGGCGTTCACAGAACGCAAAAATACTTAACTTGTTCAGGATGTAGGATAACAACTTTTGCCCAAAAGTCTCTCTTGTCAATCAACCATCTTTTCTGTTCCTCACAATCGACATCGCTTATTCCGTACTCCATATAATCCACGAGCAGCCACCATCGCGAGTATTCCTCGATTACACGATTCTTTCTTATTTTGTTCGATTTGTCTTGAATGCAACATAGCAATCTTTCTTTAAATTTGTCCTGCATTCCCCAGCCCCAACCCCAACCAATTTTCAGCGTGAACTTCGTCTCTGTTCTCGTGCATTTCTGCCAATTTCCACTCTCTAAATTATCCGGCATTAGAATACAGCGATGCCAACTTCCAATCAATCCGATTCAGGTAAGTCCCCCATCCCCTTCCATCCCTGTAAACTCCCGTGAAACAACATCCAAAACCTTTGACATTGCCCCCTGCAAGAGTATAATTCGCATCGGTGTTAAAGAAATCTTAACAATCTTGCGGAATTTTGGAGGGAAACACCGATGGACCCCATTAACCTATTCGACATGGAAGCACTAGCCAAGCAGACGATGCCCCACAACATGTGGACATTCGTGGATGCTGCCTCGAACGACGAGATAACCAAGCGCAGAAACAGGGACTCCTTCGAGCGCATACTCGTAAACGCGAGATTTCTCGCGGATGTCTCTGACCGCGATCTCACCACCACCGTGCTCGGCGAGAAGATCTCCTTCCCAGTCATGGTCGCACCGACAGGCGGACAGCGGCAGGCGCATCCCGAAGGAGAGCGAGCTACCGCCACCGGCGCGGGTCGTGTAGGCACCCTATACACGCTGCCCACTAGCTCAGGCTACAGTATCGAAGAGGTCGCTGAGGTCGCAACAGGCCCTCTCTGGTTCCAGCTCTACCACCAGGACGACGAAGTGACCGAGATTCTGGTCAAGCGCGCCAAGGAAGCCGGCTACAAGGCAATCTGCCTTACCGTTGACACCCCGGTCGGCAGCCCAAAGGAGCGCGATGTGCGCAACCTCTATATGGCGCAGCCCGGCCTGCACTGGGGGAGCCTCCGCGACAGGCCCGACCTCATCAACCGCAGAAATGTGGGAGTCCCCGACCTCGCGGACTGGGCGCCACCCGACTACGTAGGGCTCACATGGGACAGGCTCGACTGGCTGCGGGACCTCACCGGTCTGCCGCTCATCGTCAAGGGCATCCGCACGGTCGAGGATGCCATCCAGTGCGCCGAATACGGGGTTGACGGCATCGTCGTCTCGAACCACGGCGGCAGGCAGCTCGACGGCACACCGTCCAGCATCGAGACACTCGCGCCCATTGCCGAAGCGGTCGGTGATCGGCTTGAGATATATCTGGACTCAGGAGTACGCCGCGGGCTAGACGTTCTCAAGGCGCTCTGCCTCGGCGCGCGCGCAGTCCTGGTAGGACGCCCCCTCTACTGGGGCTTGGCTTATGGCGGCGCAGACGGTGTCGAGCACATGCTCAAAATCCTGCAAGTTGAGTTCGACCGCGCACTCGCCTATGTAGGCTGCCGCACACCCGACGAACTCCATCCCGGCATCGTGGATGTTCCCGACACCAACTGGTGGCCGCGTAACTAACCTAGAGAAGATTCTCGCAACAAAATGCAAATGCCCTCTTACCGCTGACAAACGGTAAGAGGGTATTTATCATTTGGTATCCTGTCAAAGAGGACTTCTCAGTCCGCTGATGTACCGTATGACGCGCCATTCTGAGCAGAAGAGCTGGGAGGTGGTTCGTCAAAATCTTCACCCCGTGCTTCTGCCTCCAACCGTCGCTGATTCCAGTCAGCCCATATCTGATGCACGCGGGCCCTCGCCTTAGCATCGCGCTTCTTATAGTAATCCTCTAACATCCCCGCTAGCACCATAACAGCCTCCGTTATCATAAGGCTTATGAACGCCGCGCCCATCAGTATTGCTGGTATCTTCTGCACTACGGCATTTGCAACATCCTGATACGATTGCCCAGATGCGATACGCGAAACCTCATACCGTACGCTCCAGCTAATCCCGATTATACCAAGAAGGTAAAACAGCGGAAAGTACACCGACTTGAATCTCTTCGGCACACTCCATATCGACTCCCGCCCATCGTCCACCCTTCGATTTTCGTCTTCGCTCATACGCTTCCCACTGCATTTACCTTAACCTTCAGGCTTTACCCTTAACCTGGCACCTGGCACCTGGCACCTGGCACTAGGGCGTGTTGACATTCTGAGTCTCAAAGCGATTTAGCAGGTTTTCAGCACCGAAAATGCGTTGTCCGGCGTACACTTGCCCCGCGAAAGCCCACTGGAATCCCGCCTACGCGGGAATGACGGGCTGAAAATCTCAATTGTCAACAGAACCTAATCCTCTACAATATCGCCCCAGCCTCCTGGAACTTCGCTATATCATCCCAGTCATATCCAAGCTGCTCGATGAGCACCGCTTCCGTGTCCTGCCCAAGTTCCGGCGCGCCCCGCACGATATCCGCGGGCGTCTCGCTGTAAGACACCGGGAAGTTGCAGACGCGAATCGGTCCCATGTCCGGGTGATCGAAGTCCCTGATGTAGCTGTTCGCAATCACCTGCGGATCGTCCTTCAGCTCCTGAACGCTCTGCACCTTTGCGTAGATGAACCCGTACTGCCGGAATATCGCGTCCCACTCCGCATAAGTCTTCTCGGCGAATGTATCCTCGAGAAGCGTCAGCAGTTCCGGCACGACCTCCGCGCCGTCCTCGACGCCTTGGAACTTCGGCTCGTCCAGAATATGCGAAAGGCCCAGCGCCTCCACGAACGGACGCCAGTACCGCTTCGGCTGTGGATTGGATATTCGCAGCCATCTCCCGTCCTTGCACTTGTAGATGTTGTACATGTAGTTGCGCACGTCCTCGCGGTTCAGGGTGGGCATGTGGCTACCGATGAGCAGATCCATTCCGACCGCAAGCCCCTGAAGCCACATCGTGCTGCTCATGTGCGACACTTCTACTTTTTGCCCGACGCCCTGGCTCTCCCGCGCCCACAGGGCCGAAAGTATCCCTAGGCACAGGATTATGCCTCCAATCTGGTCCGAGGGGGCGCCCCTCACCGATATGGGATGCTTCGCCCATGGCGGGGTCGCCGACATCATCAGACCTGCGCGAGCCTGCCCGCATGCATCCAGCGACGGCATCAGCGCGTCGGGACCCTTGGTTCCGAAACCGGACGCGGACGCGTACACCAGCCTCGGGTTGATTTTCTTCAACGTATCGTAGCCCATGCTCAGTCGCTCCGCCACGCCGTTGCGGAAGTTTTCGATGACAACATCCGCCTCCGCTACCAGCTTATGAACAATTTCCAGGCCCTCCGCAGTCTTCAGGTTCACCGCAACGCCCCGCTTGTTGCGGTTGCAAGTCTCGAAGTAAGCGTTGCGACCGTTCGGCATCCCCGCATTCGCCGACTCAAGCGAAGACACCGCGCGCCCCACATCGCCGTCCAGCGCCTCCAGCTTGATGACATCCGCTCCCATATCCCCCAGCATCGACGCCGCCACAGGCCCGAACTGCCACATCGTCCAGTCCAGCACCTTCACCCCCGCCAGAGGCCCGTATGCCCGACTCTCTTGCGGTATAGTTGCTCCGTTACTGCTCAGCATATTGCCCTCCGAATGCATGTTTTGTCATCCGTCCGTCATTCTGCGCCCAGTGTAGCACATCACCTCTTCCCGCTCGTAGCGAGCTTTTCAATTCGCTGTGGTATGTATCTATGGCGGATATTTCAAGCCGCAGAGACGATAGACCGATATGCCGGCGCCTTACGGTTGGCGGCCAACGGCCGACAGCCAGCCTGCTAATTGACAAGTTCCATCGCCCATCGCTAGACTTCCCGCAGCCAAACCTTCCAGGAGTTCCGCATGCGTATCACCAACATCGAAGGCTTCAACCTGTCGTCTCCCCTGGAGAGGCCATTCGGCTGGTCCAATGGATGGATATCCGCTCGTGTCGTTGGCCTGCTGAAGATCGAGACCGATGAGGGTATCACAGGCTGGGGCGAGGGCTATGTCGGCGCGCGAGGCGACTTCGTCAAGCAACTCTTTGGCGACCTCCTCATAGGCGCCGATCCCCTCAACCGCAACGCACTCTGGCAGGGCATGTTCGACCGCGTCTATAACGGCAACAACGCAGGTGGCTTCGGTGGCAGCGCCATCAGCGCAGTTGATATCGCCCTTTGGGACATCGCGGGCAAGGCAGCCGGCCAGTCCGTCTCAGACTTGCTAGGTGGCCGCATCCGAGACAAGGTCGCCGTGTATGCCACCGGCCTCTACTACACTGAAGGCGAGTTTCCCACCCGCCTTCTGGACGAAGCAACGATGTACGTCGAACTCGGTTTTAAGGGCATGAAGACTAAGATCGGTGGTCTCCCCATAGCCGAGGACGTCCAACGTGTCGCTGCCATTCGCGGCGCTATCGGCGACGATATCCGACTCATGGTGGACGCCAACCAGGCATACGCGGCAGCCACAGCCATCCGAATCGGCAACCAGCTCGCCGACCTCGACATCACATGGTTCGAGGAGCCGGTCAACGCCAAGGACGTGGACGCCTATCTGCAAGTACAGGCAGCCGTTCCCATGCCTGTCGCGGGCGGCGAGAACCTCCGCACCCGCTACGAGTTCAAGGATTTTTTTGCCCGTCGCGCCTACGACATCGCCCAGCCTGATGTTGTGAACGCAGGAGGCATAACGGAGATGCGCAACATCGCAATGACAGCGAATTCTTATGGCATCCTCGTCAACCCACATGTATGGGGTTCCCCCGTGATGATTGCCGCCAGCCTTCACCTCGCATCTACGATACCGCCATGCCCGCCTGCATACGAACCGCGCCCCTACGAGCAGGAGCCGGTGATGGAGTTCGACCGCACGCCAAGCGGCATCCGCGAGGGCATCACCGCTGAACCGTTCGATCAGCAGGACGGCTTCATCACCGTTCCAACCGCGCCCGGCCTCGGCGTCGAGATCGACGAAGACGCTGTCCGCCGACTCGCATCGGACTAGCACCCGTTACTGCTATGGATGTAACATGGTAATTGCATGAGCGTCCTCGCTCGCATCATTACAAAAGCGTGGGACACCAAGGCATGAGACTGGCGCGTGGGAGATAAAGCATGGCAGACATACAAGACTTGCTAGGTTGCTACGCCTCGCTGCCCACTGCCATGACCGTAACCCACTCCGAATAGCGGGTAAGCATTGGCTTCAGACGGAACAGACCTTGCAATCGACGTGCGCGGCCTGAGCAAGTCCTACGGGCGCACTCAGGTTCTTCACAATCTGGACTTGCAGGTCCCTTGGGGACAGACCCTGACGGTGCTGGGACCTAATGGCTCCGGCAAAACGACCCTCATCAAGACCCTCGCCACCCTCGCCAAGCCTGATGCCGGCGATGTACACATAGCCGGGCTATCCACACGTCGCAGCGGTGTGAGGATCCGCCGCGCCATTGGCGTCGTTACGCACGAGCCGCTGCTGTACGATGGTCTGACCGGCGCCGAGAATCTGCGCTTTTTCGCCAGGATGTTCGGCCTCGACCGCATCGAAGAGCGTATCGGCAGCGTGGCGGCACAGATGGGCGTGACCGACCGCCTAGATGCCAGGGTTGGGACGCTCTCACACGGGATGCGCCGCCGCTTCAGTATTGCCCGCGCGCTGCTCCACTCGCCTAGCATTCTGATAATGGACGAGCCTGAAAGCGGACTCGACCAGCAGGCGCTCAGTCTGCTAGAAACCCTCATTGCTGACGGCAGCCATCCCGCTCGCACCATTCTTATGACGACGCACAATCTTGAGCGCGGCATCGCGCTCGCCGACCGCGTGGCTATCCTGTCTCGCGGTCGCATCGCGCATGACGGCGCGCCGGATTCGGATGCCACCAGAGCCGCCTATCACCGATACACCTCCGACCCGCATGGGGAGGCGCAGCCTCTATGAGAGCGTCAATCTTGGCAGTGCTGGCAATTCTCTGGAAAGACGTTGTATTGGAGCTGCGAACGAAGGACATCGTCGTCACGGCATTGGTCTTCGCTCTGCTGGTCATCGTGGTCTTCAACTTCGCCATCACGCCTACGCCGCAGACTGTCGCGTTCGTCGCGCCCGGTATCCTCTGGGTTGCGTTCACTTTCGGAGGAGTGCTGGGCCTAAATCGCTCAATGGCGCTGGAGAATGAGAGTGGCGGGCTTCACGCGCTGATGCTCACTCCCGTCAGCCGCGATCTGATCTTCTTCGGGAAGATGCTTGGCAGCTCCCTGTTTATGCTGCTGGTTGAAGTCGCCGTCTTCCCTGTCTTCGCAGTTCTCTACAACTTCTCGCTACTGCTGCCCGGGCTAATCCCGATCGCCGTGCTCGCGACCCTCGGCATAGCCACCGTTGGCACGCTGTTTTCGGCAATGGCGGTGAACACGCGCTCTCGTGAGGTGATGCTGCCCTTGCTGTTCTTCCCGGTGGCAGTGCCCGCCATTATTGCCGCGGTTGAAGCATCGACAGCCGTCATTCAGGGAAGCAGCCCGTTCGACCGCTGGCTGCCGTTCCTCATCGCCTTCGATGCGCTGTTCCTGGTGGTGTGCCCGTTCGCATTCAACCTCATCGTCGAAGAGTAATGGCGCGTCTAACCATCGTATTAGGCGTCGCATAAGGCCGCGTCTGTCCTTGTTGCCAATCTAAGATAAATGCTAAACTGAGGTCAGAGTTGCATGGGAGGCGCTACACCTTCCCTGTTGCCTTGAGGGTGGTGAGTGAGCCCATCACAACATTGACACTAAATTGAAAAACCTGATATATTTATCCCCTACCGTGTGAAATATAGAGCAAGTTTGACCTTAAACTTGTTCAGCGTTTCCCAATGCTCACATGAGCCAATAATGCGAGCAGAACAGCTACATCAGGCGGCGCAAGCTTCCCATTCGTCACCGCCCCCAAATCATGCGAGCCGAAGGCTGAAGGATTTGGGGCATTTTCTCTATTTTCAAGTATTATGGCGATGAACTGCGCACGCCTCATAAAAGGCGAGACCCAGGAGGCTAGACTTGCAGAAAACTGACTTTATAGTTCGATTTGGGGGTGAGGGCGGACAGGGCATGGTTACCTCTTCCGAAGGGCTTGCGGAGGCTGCAAGCAATGTGGGCTACCATGTGCAGACATTCGTCACATTCCCGTCGCAAATTATGGGCGGTCCTGTGATGTCGCAGGCGCGCATCTCAACAACGCCCGTACTGAGTTCGGGCGATGACATCGATGTGCTGGTGTGCTTCAACGAAGAGGCGTACCTGAACCACAGGGACGATGTGACAGACGGCGGCGTCATCATCTACAACTCAGGCGACTTTGAGCCTGACGACTTGGCGAGCAGCTTCGGCATGCCCTTCGCAGACCTCGCTAAGTCCACCGGCAACGCGCGCGCCGAAAACATGATCGTGCTAGGCGCGCTCGCACACCTTGTCAGTATGGCACAGAGCATCCTGGAGGATTTCGTTAGGGCGCGCTTCACCAGAGGCCGCCCCAACGACGATCAGATAATATCCTCCAACATCGAGGCGCTCACGCTTGGTAGACAGGAAGCAGAGAAGAGCGGGTTCGTCCTCGGAGAACTTGCCCCCTCTAATAGGCCCGAAGGCAACCAGATTCTGATTAACGGCAACGAAGCGATCGCCCTCGGCGCATGCGCCGCAGGCATCAACTTCTACATCGGCTACCCGATTTCGCCCGCAACCTCAATCCTGCTCTGGATGGAGCGCAACCTCACCGGCAACGGCAAGTTCGTGTATCAGGCAAGTTCCGAGATCGAGGCTATCAACGCCCTTGTAGGCGCAGGCTTCGGTGGGCAGAAGTCCATGACCGCAACGGCGGGTCCCGGCCTGTCTCTTATGGGCGAAGGGCTTGGGCTGGCATGGATGGCGGAAGTGCCGCTGGTGGTCGTGGATGTGCAGCGCGGCGGACCTTCAACAGGACTCCCCACTAAGACTGAACAGTCCGATCTGCTTATGGCGATGACGCCGGGGCACGGCGATGTCAGCATGCCAATCATCGCGCCGGGCACCGTTGAAGAGTGCTTCTATGCGGGAGCGATGGCATTCAACTGGGCAGAGCGTTACCAGGGTCCTGTCATACTGCTGAGTGAGCACATGCTCTCCGAGCGGAAGCAGAACATACCCAGGCCCGACCTTAGCGAACTTGTAGTCGAAAACCGGAAGACGTACACTGGCAGCAACGGCTACAATCGCTATGACGGCTGGGAACTCTCGTCGATGCCGCTGCCCGGCGGTCCCGGCAGCTATATTGCCAATGGCAGCGAGCACGACGGCATGGGCGACACGACGCATCTGCCGGAGCGCCATATCCAGATGACGGAGCGTCGCTTCAGCAAGCTCAAGCTGCTGGAGAACGAAGCATACGAGTGCATCAACGCGGATGCCGGCATTTCGCTTATGCCTTGGGGTGGCTCGAAGGGACCCGCGCAGTCCGCTTATGACGCTGTTGCTGACAGTGGAGTTGATATTGGCTGGTACTACACAATGTACCTCAACCCTCTGCCTGCCGAGCTTCTTGAAGAACTGCGGCAGAAGGACTTGGTACTGGTGCCAGAACTTAACTATCTGGGACAGTTCTCCAGCCTCCTGCGATCACAGGGCGTAAAAGCAGAGTCCATCACGCAGTACACAGGACTGCCCTTCAGAGTTGGCGAGCTCGCAAGTCGCATTACAGAGCGCCTCGAACAAGAGCAGAAAGTGAGCATAACAGTATGAGCGACAAGAATCCGGAATACGATTTCAAGTGGTGCCCAGGCTGCGGTGACTTCGGCGTCCGGCGCGCCCTGGAATCCGCAATCGAGCAGCGAAGAGTAGAGACTGAGCTGCCCGTAGAGAACAATGTCATCGTGGCAGGCATCGGCTGCTCAGGCAATATGGTCCATCTGCTTGAAGGACCTCAGCCCTACGGACTTCACGGCATTCACGGCAGGTCACTCCCGATTGCGCTGGGCGTCAAGATGGGACGCCCGGACCTCAATGTGATCGTTGTAGCGGGCGACGGCGACTTCCTGAGCATCGGCAACGAGCACATCGCTCCGCAGGCAGCGCGCAATCTCGATGTCACGGTCGTCATTATGGACAATGCCGTTTATGGGCTTACAAAGGGACAGAGTTCTCCCACGACAAAGCTGAACGGCATCACCAGTTCCACGCCATTCGGAAAGCCTGAAGCTAAGCTTGACCCACTTGCCCTCTATCTGACTCTCGGTGTGTCATACATTGCATCCCACGTGTCCACAAAGGTCAGGGACTTGGGCACTACCATTGCAGACGCGATGAACCACAAGGGCTTTTCCATCGTGCATGTGCAGTCGCCTTGCACCACCTACAACAACACCTTCATGGAGCTGAAGGGCAATGTGCGGCAAGGCATCCCACCACTCGCGTGGGACATCCCGGAGCAGCACGATCCCAGCGACTATGAGGCCGCTCACGAATTAATCAACCAGGGCGGCGTACCTGTGGGCGTCATTTACAAGGACACCGACAGGCCATCTTTCCAGGATCGCATAGATGTTATCAACGACAAGTCGTTCTCGCGGCAGGTGGAGAACATGATCGAGTCCTACGCCATTTAGCTCGACAATAACATCCAAAAATTGTGATATACCTAAGAGGCGGCATGCATGCCGCCTCTTTTGCTTGTACTATTTGTCGGTACTGTTTATTTGTACGATTAGGCCGCGTTAAAACCCCGTTAATCTCTGCGTCTTAGAATACTGTCATCAGTTGGGACACAGAACATCGGCACATACTTCACAACCTACTTCGACGCCTACAACACCACACAGTCTTATGAAGCAGCGCACCGAAACATATATTTATCACGATCTGGGCCACGACTTGGGCCACGACCTAGGCGGCAGAGCATGCAGCTAGGACGCATGCTGATAGCCGAGGCGATTGGCACTTACCTGCTGGTGCTGTTTGGCGCGGGCGCAGTTGCCACCGATGTAGTCACAGGCGGGCAACTCGGCTTGTGGCCCGTCGGGTTCATAGGAGGCTTTGGCGTTACGGTAGGCATCTACGCCACCGTCGCCATATCCGGCGCTCACCTCAATCCCGCAATCAGCCTCGCCTTCGCCATCTTCCGCCGCAGCGAGTTTCCTGTCGGCAGGATGTTCTCCTACTGGGGCGCGCAGTTGGCAGGAGCCTTCGTCGCAGGGTTGACGCTCTTCGTCGTGTTTTCACCATTCGTCGAACGCCTGGAACGCCTGAACGGCTATATTCGGGGCGCGCCGGGCAGCGAATACTCCGCGATGATATTCAGCAAGCACTTCCCGGATCCGGGCACGTTCGGTATAGATGAATCCGCCCGCTCCCTGCTGTCAGCGCCGGCTGCCGCAGCCATCGAGGGATTCGGCACGGCAATTCTCGCGTTTGTCATCTTCGCTGTGTTCGACAGGCGCAACACTGCGCTGACGAACAGCAACCTGGCACCGCTCCTGGTGGGACTGACGGTCGCCATACTTATAGGCATGTTCGGGCCGCTGACCCATGCAGGCTGGAATCCTGTGCGCGACTTCGGTCCCCGAATCGTTGCGTTCTTCGCGGGCTGGGGCAGCATCGCCATACCGGGGCCGACCGGCGGCTTCTGGGCATACATCGTCGGCCCGCTCGTGGGCGCTCCGATAGGCGCGGCGGTGTATGAGTTTCTGCTGAGACCAGGACTGCCCCCGGAGCATCAGGAAAGCCTTTCCCGCAACGGCTCCACGGACGCGCTAGGCGAATACGAGCCTGCATCGAATGCACGGGATGGCGGCGCACAGGATGGCGACACGCGCGACGGCATAGAATGAGCGACATTCTGTTCGTGTGCGTCCACAATGCGGGGCGCAGCCAGATGGCGAAGGCGTTCTTCAACAGGGCGGCGCAACAAGCGGGCATCTCGCTGAAAGCCGAATCTGCGGGCACCGAGCCTGCGGAGCGCGCGCATCCGCGATGAGGTGGAGCGGAGAGTGGTTGACCTTGTAGAGAGCCTGCAACCTGCTGACAGACTTCACCCCCATCCTAGCCTTCCCCCTTGATGGGGCCCTTGATGGGGGAAGGGACTTTGCGACACGGTCTAGTCAGGCGTGCCCTCGCTCAGCGGTGTTGCCTTGCTGAGGTAGTAGTTGGGGTCGGCGCGAGGGTTGGTTGAGTCCGCGGCGTCAAGCATTCTGTCGTACTTGGAGTCCAACTCCGACATCTTGGTCCCCATCGTTTTGTGCAGCGCGACGCTGGAAATCACGCGATGAGTTTCGCCGCCGCCACAGCTCTTGCACTCGATCGCGTCCGGCGGCGAGTAACTGCGCCACAGCAGGTCTGACTTGTGATTGCACCCGTCGCATCTGTACTCATAGATGGGCATGGTATCTATTATTCGCTTTCGGGGTTAGGCGAAGGTGGTTTCTACTTTCCCGGAGGCGTCGAAGAACGCCTGCAACGAAAGATGGTACTGGAAGAATGCCGTGCGGCGCAGTTCGCTTTCCGACTTGACGCAGCCGTTCGGCAATGTCAGGTCGAGCGTGTTCAGCGTGTGTGCCGAGTCGGAGCCGCCGTTGGCAGCGATGTTGTCGAGCAAGGCTTTCCACTCTGCCGCCGACAGGTCTATGTAGAAGTCGAGGTCGCGCAGTTCGTGTTCGGGGATGGCTTCGACATCCGCACACTCAAAGCCCTCGAATGTGATAGCGAAAACCGCATCGCTCGCCCTGACACCCATGCGGCAGTTTATCGTGCCCTGTGACTTGAACTGTGAGTCGTTGTTGGCGCTCTCGCGCACGGCTTCAAACCACTCTACTGACGGGAACTCTGGCATGCTATTCTGCCTCCGGCGAATCTGACAGCGCGAATTCGGTGTCTATGCGGGCGGAGGCGTCGAAGAAGTACTGGAAGGTCTGGTTGTAGCGGTAGAAGAAGTCCTGCCGGTACTGGTCGCCGTTCATTGTAATCGCCAAGCCTTCGGATCTGTCCATGTCCAGCGTGTTGAGTGTGTGATCGAGGCCCGCGCCATCGTTGTCCTTGATATTGCGCAGCATCTCTTCCCATTCGTCGGACGCCATGTCGAGATAGAAGTCTGCTTCCGCGAGATCGGTTTCCGCGACCTCACGCGCTTCAGAGCATTCCTCACCTTCGAATACGAGGATGTAAGATTGCGATGCGACCTTGATGCCCATGGTGGCATCGCACATTCCGCCGCCCGCTTTCTGATAAGCCTCTTCCCCGTTGAAGATTTCGCGCACCTGCTCGAACCATTCTACTGATGGGAACTGTGGCACAGCCTAAGCCTCCATAAACTTCGCTAGTGCCGGCGGGAAGCCCTCTTCGCGGCGCACGCCGATGTGCTCCATGTTGGCGAGGTACTGGCGGGCAAAGTCGCCCATCATGCGCTCGTACTGGCGCATGCCGCTCTGCGCCCCCTCGATGCCGCCGCCGAAGATTATAGCCAGTGCCTCTCTCAGCACAGGGTCCTTGAGTTCGCGCTCGAACACGCGCTCGGCGATGTTCATCAGCCGTCCGAAAACGATGATCTTGTCGGGGTTATGGGAGGTGGCGTATCGCAAGTGGGCGAGACCATAAGCGAGGTGCCGCGCCTTGTCCTGCAGGCAGCGCGCGAACAGCACCTTCTCGGCGGGGTTGTGCGCGAAAAGCTCGCCGTAGCGGTACAGCATGAATGTGAATGTGCCGCGCAGAATGTGCAGCATGACTACCGTCTCGGGCCAACCGCCGGTGCTCTCCAGCAGCATGCGATTGACCTCGCCCTTGTTCTCTAAGCCCAGGCCGCCGCCGTTGGAGAGGGCGCGCTTGCGGAACGCCTCAAAGTGGCGGGCGTTGTCGAACATCTGCGTAGCGAGGAAGAGCTTGACCTCGTGGAAGCCGTATGAGAGCTTCTGCTGCCAGCCGCCAATGACCTCAATCTCGATGCTGGCGTACTGCGAAAGCTCGGTGCAGAGCTGGCACATAGCAGCCTCAACGTCGTCGGGCAAGGTCTGAATGGTGTTCCAGGGCACATCTGTCGCAGGCGCCCAGCGGCGCTGAATCGCCTCTTCATAGAGGTCTGCGGCGTTGTCTGCCCAGAGTTCGCGCTTCTCGCGCACCTCGAAGCCGAGCGGAGCGACGCCGGGAATCGGGTATGCGCCGCGCGGCTTGCGTGTCTGGTCGTCCCAGAAGTCGGGCACATCGCCATAGACGCCGATATTGAGTGCATCTATAGTCAGCCCATTCTTTGTTGGCTTCGCCCGTGTGCCCCACTGGAGCGTATTCTGCATCCAAGACAGGTTCGGTGGAGCAATTTCCACTTCGCTATCATTGTCGCTGCCCGCTTCGCGCTCGGCCACGCGGGCAGTGGATGCCTGAAGTTTTTCTTCCTGTTCCTGTTCGTCAGCCTGCTTGGTTTCTGCCATGCATGCATTCCTTCAATAGGGAGAGGTCACTCCCATCCTAGCTTTCCTCCCATCAAGGGGGAAGGGAGATTCGTCTATGGAGGCCACCCCCATCCTAGCCTTCCCCCATCAAGGGGGAAGGGAGTTTTTCTTGGGGTTAGCTCCACATGATTTGCAGCAGGCGCGGATCGGCTCGACCGTTGTCGAAGCGCTCGCCGAAGCCTGCGGAGCGGATGCGCTGTACATACTCGCGCACTTGTCGGCGGCGAATCGCCATCAGCTTGCGCGCACCTTCGTCGTACTGGTTGATGCCGCCGCCGAGCAGGATCGCCATGGCCTCGCTGCTGGGAGTGTCTATCGCCGCGGGATTCTGGTTGCCCGCAAGCAGACCGCGCTCACCCTCGTCGAGGTAGCAGTGGATTTCTTCGCGGCGCTCCGGCTCAGTCTCTGACAGATAGCGCATGTGCATCACGCCGAAGGCGACATGCCGCGACTCGTCCTGTGCGGCGAGGCGGTAGATGCGCTTTTCGGCTTCGTTGTATGACATCAGCTCGCCCATGCGGAAAAGCGTCAGCACAGCACCCTCGCCGGAGATATGGAGGCGAGAGGACATTTCGGTGAACTCGCGCGACAGGTCGATGCTGCCAACTACGCCGCTGGTGGTGATGTCAGGGCGCTGCATCAGTCCGCCGCCATTGGCAAGGGCGCGCTTGCGGAACACATCGAGATGGCGCGATTCGTCCATTATCTGCGACAGCAGGAACATGCGCGGCTCGAAGTAGTCGGGGCTGGTCGTTGCCACCCAGCGTGCCGGAATGTCTGCGGCGACAAACTCCACTTCCGTGAGGAAGGTGTCGAGCTGGCACTGGGCGCGCTCGATGTCGTCCGGCAGCGGCTTGATGGTGTGCCAGGGGATGTCGGTCGCCGAACTCCACTGGCGCTGCAACGACTCCTCGTACAGGGCTGCTGCGTTGTCCAGCCAGATTTCGGACTTCGTGCGAACTCCGTAACCGCCGATGCGATAGGCGTCGGGCGTTGAGCCGCGCCGCGAGGCCTGCCGGTCATGTTATCGGTGGTGTCGGGGGCCGCGCCGTATGAGCCTATCTCGATACTGGAGAGCGTCATGCCGCGCTTAGGGTCAGGTTGGGCCTTGATGCCCCACTCGCCGCGCGTGTCCAGCCACGACAGGTCAAGATCGTAGTCGTCGGCGTAATCCTTGATGGCTTGCAGCGATTCGTTCTGAAGGGTAGTCATCGTAGCCTCCTGCGTAGTATCCGTTTGGCATGGCCTTGTTATTCTTCGTGGCCCAAATCTATTGAAATTTTGACAAGAGATTGCAAGGAGTTCAAGTTGTCGCGTGTCCGCTCAATATAGTATAGGCGTGCGTTTTGTGCAAGCAACGGCCAGTCGATCTTCGGCACGGCGCAGATGAGGCGCTGTCCGCATCGCTGTGCGCCAGGCTCGTGCCTGCTCCACGCCATCCTGATTTTCGCGGAGTGTGTGATAGACTCTTGAGGTTGCGGCGACTCACTGTGTCTTTGTCGGAGGAGGGATATTTTGGCTTTTGGCGTGGGAGCGTTTAAGCCGTCGCAGGCTCGATCCCGTATGCGCGGAGTTTTCTACGGCTGGTGGCTTGTACCCATCAGCGGCATTGTGCATATGACGACCAGCGTGCCCCTGTTCCATGCCATGGGCTTGTGGTTCGTCGCCCTGGAATCCGCATTCGGGTGGAACAGAACGCAGCTCTCTCTGGCATTCTCCTTCACGCGCATTGAGGGCGGAGTACTGGGACCGGTCGAGGGCTATCTGGTAGATAGGCTGGGTGTGCGGCGGATGGTGCTCATCGGGTTGAGCATCCTGGGCGTTGGATTCCTGCTGATGAGCCAGGTGCGCGACACCAAAGATATTCCCGTATTGCGGGATTTACCCTTCGAATTACTGCCCGACTTCATGCGGATCATAGAGCCTGCGCTCATGTTCTATCTGGTGTTCATGATAATGGCCCTGGGGCAGGGCTTGAGCGGCTGGCTCACGATGAACACAATGCTGAACAACTGGTTCACGCGGCACAAGGCGAAGGCGATGGGCTACTCCAGCGCGATCGGTCGGCTCGGAGCGCTGGTGCTGATTCCGGCTATCGCCTGGGCTGTGGACCCGGAGCAGAACAACTTCGGATGGTCGATGACCGCGATGCTGCTCGGAATCGCAACGCTGGTGATAGTCATACCCCTCTCCAGGCTCATACGCAACCGTCCCGAAGACTACGGCCTGATGCCGGACGGCGACGCGCCCAGGGATGAACCAAGGGATGCGCCAAGTGCAGGCCGCACGGGGCGACCCGCAGCCAGACGCGCCCCGCCATCGGACGAGGATTTTACCTTAAAGGATGCGCTCTACACGCCTACATTCTGGCTCATATCCTTCGGACAGGGTTTCACTTCGATGGTGCTGATTGCGATGATGGCGCATCTCGCGCCGATGCTCTGGGACCAGGGAGTGTCGGTGCCCATGGCGGGATGGGTGGTGTCCACATACACGGCGATGTCCATGATTTTCCAGATTGTCGGCGGATATGTGGGCGACGTGATCTCTAAGCGGTTCGCTTACTTCTGCTTCACTTCTATACAGGCGGGCGCTGTTGTGATCCTCGTGTTCGTGCCTGAGTTGTCAGCGGTGCTAGGCGTCCCCAGTCTTGCAGTAGTCTTCGGTTTTGCGATTATGTTCGGGATCGGCTTCGGAGGGCGGAATCCTATAAGCACATCCATCCGCGGCGAATACTTCGGACGAAGCTCGTTCGGCAAGATTATGGGGATGTCGCAGGTGCCGATGAACATAATGCTGCTCGGGGCACCGATATATCCCGCGATTCTGCACGACATGCAGGGAAGCTACGACTTTGCTTTCCTGTCGCTTGCGGCGCTGAACTTCATTGGAGGCGTGATGTTCCTGTTTGCAAAGAAGCCGACCAAGAGATCGGTGCGGACGGGCTGACATGGCGGGTAGAAGGATGGACAGGACAGGCGGCATGGGGTAGGCTTCTGACGCTCAAATCCGACGAATTATTTCGCGAAGCAAATGAGGGACATAGTTCACAAAAGGAGAGGCGCTCATGGCAATACAACCATTCCAGATAAACATTCCCGATGAGGTTCTCGAAGATATGCGTCAGCGCATCGCCAACACGCGCTGGCCCGACGAAATCCCCAATACCGACTGGGACTACGGCTCCAATATGGCTTATGTCCGGGAGCTTGCCGACTACTGGCTCAACGAATTCGACTGGCGCAAGCAGGAGGCGATGCTGAACGGCTTCTCGCAGTTCCGCGCCGATGTGGAGGGCATGGGCATCCACTATATCCACGAGCGTGGCAAGGGACCGAACCCGATACCCCTGGTGATAACGCACGGCTGGCCGAGCACTTTCTTCGAGATGTACAAGATAATCCCATTGCTTTCGGACCCTGCATCTCATGGCGGCGATGAGGCGGACGCATTTGATGTGATTGCGCCCTCGATGCCAAGTTACGGCTTCTCCGACCGCACGACTGAAAGGGGCTGGAGCGTATCGCGTGTCGGCGATATGTGGGTAAGTCTCATGGATGTGCTGGGCTACGGCAAGTTCGGAGCGCACGGCGGAGACTGGGGCGCAGGCGTTACGGCTCAGCTGGGATATGCCCACGCGGACAGGATGATCGGCGTGCATGTTACCGCAGTGTCGGCGACACCGCACCTAGATGACGACTCGCCGCCGTTGACCGATGCTGAGAAGGAGTTCCATCGTGCGCGGGCGCAGTGGCGCGAGGACGAGGGGGCATACGGACATATTCAGGGAACAAAGCCACAAACGCTGTCTTACGGGCTGATGGACTCGCCCGTGGGCTTGGCTGCGTGGATAGTCGAGAAGTTCCGCGCATGGTCGGACTGCAACGGCGATGTGGAGAGCGTCTATACGAAGGACGAGCTGCTGACGAACATCACCATCTACTGGGTGACGCAGACGATAAGCTCGTCGGTGCGAATATACTACGAATCGCAGCGTGCGCCGCTGAACATGAAGAAGGGCGAGAAAATCACGCCGCCATCTGCCGTTGCGCGCTTCCCGAAGGACATCGGATACCCGCCGCGTGAATGGGCGGAGCGCGTGTTCAACCTTCAACAGTGGACCGAGATGCCGGACGGTGGGCACTTCGCAGCGATGGAGAAGCCGGAGGCACTGGTGGAAGACCTTAGATCGTTCTTCCGGCCTTTGCGGTGATGGTAGTGGGCCATTCTGCTCGTGCTACAATGGCTGCATAGTCGGGCTGAATAATCGGACTGCGTGGGCGTATCAAGATAGACACGCCAAGAAAACAGGTGAATTGCGTTATTTGGATGCAAGGGCACAGAATGGAAGGGGAAGTCGGATGGGCGTATGGAATGGAAAGCACGTTCCAAAAGAGAGGCTGGACGCCGCGTTCAAGAAGTTCGAGTCCCCAGCCGTGCAGGCTAAGGTAAAGGAGGGGTTTGATCAGATAGAGCGGGGGGAGTATGTCAGCATACCGATTGACGAAATCAAGCGGAGGCTGAGGGATCTAGGGATTGGCTAACGACCACGTTGCTGAATTGCTATTATCCGATAATGCTGAAGAGTCGCTAATCAAGTATGGGATACTGGCATGGATTACTCTATTCTCAATTCTGTTCGATCCTGAAGTAGATGGTGAGCACAAGCGCCGCCATGCCTCGGGCTGGTACTTTTCACGGACGGGGAGTTGTACATCGCATATCGGCTTGTGGCGAATGGGGACTTGTATATTGGCTTCGTTCACAGCGAAACGGATATAGACCGAATGTAACAGGCAATAAAGAGACCCTACGCTTTGCGGTGGGGTCTTTCCGTTAACGTGAGAAGAACTTATGATGCCGAATAAGAATATGAGAGGCGAAGTGAAAGTATGCTTTCACGATTCCGGCGGCCTGCGGCCGACTTCCGGGTTGAGCTAAGCGAGACCACACTTCAACCCGGCGACGAATTGAATGTGCGAGTGTCGCTCATCCCAAAGGATGGCTTTCAGGTGCGGCGCGGGAGTCTTGATTTAGTTTGCTTGGAAACGTATGAGGAACTTATACATCATTCTCGGTACGGCGCACAGCGCCACAAGGCGACGCAAGTCCTAAGCCGAGACGAGAAAGTCTTCATAGATGGCACAGCCGTGCGCCGCGGCCTGCCCTATTATGCCGACGTCAATGTAGTCGTGCCGCCAGATGCGCTGCCTACAGTAAGAGGCGCAATTATGCGCTCCATTGATGTGGGCATAACTTGGACGGTTACAACCTCCCTGGATGTGGCCGGCGCGCGCGATTTTCATGACAACCAGCAAATTACCGTAGTCAGACCGCCCATGCCCAGTGACGCGCCATCCAGCCCGATTGTCACGGAGGCTGCGCACAACTGGTGCGCTCTTACCTTAAATCTGCCTACGGGAAGCGCCTGTTCCGGGGAGAGATTGGACGGCAGCCTGCGTGCCGAGATTCTGCAAGATGTAAGTGTGTCCGAAGTCAGTGTTGAACTCTTCAGGGTCGAAGCATTCGGCAGCGCCGTGCAAGATTACACTGAAGACATTATGACGCTCGATACGGACCTGGAGCTCCGGCGCGGTGAAACACGGGAGTGGCCCATTCGGATAAGCGTCGGAGAGGTCTTCACGCCGAGCCTGCAAACCCGTAATTCCTCAATTAGGTGGTTGGTCAAGTGTGTTCTGGCGAGAAGGATGCGCTTCGACGCGCAGATTGAGCAGGAAATCAGGGTTGACGTCTGAGCGAGGCGTTGCAGGGGAAGATGGTCGGCGAGTGGTGAAGCCTTGCTAACGGCGACACGCTCAGTCGCAACGCTGAGGCGCGGTTTGTTTGACACTCTTTCTTATGCCCTTATAAAATGCAGAGGCATTTAATATTTAACTAGGGCAATAGGCACTGCAAGGTCTTTTGTGTACCCTCAAGTGCCTGTGATTGTGGCAGCCGGTTATCTTTCTCATTCGGGTTTGATTTTCATAGGTTGCCACCCTAATGTAGGAGGAACGACAATTGTCCACCAAAGCGTATATTCTAATTGAGACGGCGGTAGGCAAATCGCGGGATGTCGCAAACACTCTGCGCTCCCTTGACGGCATTGAATCGGTTGACGCGGTCACCGGACCGTACGACATCATCGCTGTCGTGGTCGCGCCCGACCTGAACTCGATCGGGGATATGGTCACGAGCCGTATCCACATCATCAACGGCATCGTGCGCACCGTAACCTGCCTGTCGGTTGGCAGCGTCTAAGTTCTCCGTTCACCCCAAGCCTGTCGGCTGGCAGTTGGTTCGACAAGAACGCCACGAACGGGTTGTCACATTAGCTACTGAGTAAAGTGGAGGAAGTCTAATGGAGTTCAAATTCACGGCTGAGGAAGAGAAATTTCGCGCCGAACTGCGCGAATTCCTTACAAAGGAGCTTCCCGATGGCTGGACCGGCGGGGGAGAAGAAGAGGGCGACGACTGGGACTTCGAACTGGAAATGCGCAAGAAGCTGGCTGACAAGGGCTGGCTCACGATGGCATGGCCGGAAGAGTACGGCGGAAGCGGCGCATCTCACATGATGCAGCTCGTATTCGCGGAAGAGATGGCTTACCAGCGCGCTCCGGGACGCGATCAGTTCGGCACGAAGATGCTCGCGCCCACCCTGATGATCCACGGCACTGAGGAGCAAAAGCGCGAGTACCTGCCGCCCATCGCACGAGGTGAAGTGCAATGGTGCCAGGGCTACTCGGAGCCTGAGTCCGGCTCGGACCTCGCATCGCTTCAGACGCGCGCGGTCGAGGATGGCGACGATTTCGTCGTGAACGGCACGAAGATATGGACTTCCAACGCGCACCACGCCGATCATGTGATGGTGCTGACGCGCACCGACCCGGACGCGCCCAAGCATCGTGGCATCAGCTTCCTGCTTGCGGACATGCGGCAGCCAGGCGTCGAGGTTCGCCCTATCATCAACATGGCGAACAACCACAGCTTTAACATGGTTGTCTTCGACGACGTGCGTGTGCCAAAGCGCAACTTGGTCGGCGAGCTTAATCGGGGCTGGTATGTGGGCGCAACACTCCTGGACTTCGAGCGCTCCGGCGTCGAATACTCGGCAGGCACGAAGCGTACTCTTGAAGAGCTGATTCAATTCTGTAAGGACAACTCGCGTAACGGCAGACGACTGATAGACGATCCCGCGATAAGCCGCAAACTCGCCGACCTGATGGTCAAGACGGAGATAAGCCGCCTCATCTCATACCAGATTGCGTGGATGCAGAGCGCCGGACTTGTGCCGAACAAGGAGTCCTCGATGGGTAAGAGCTTCGGCACCGAGTTGCAGCAAGCGGTGGCGCGCGCAGGCATGGAGATTCTCGGACTGTACGGTCAGTTGGAGCCTGACTCGAAGTACGCGCCGCTTCAGGGTCGCATCGAACAGAGTTACATGATGTCGGTATCCGCCACGATTGCAGCGGGGACATCTGAGATTCAGCGCAATATCATCGCGACGCGCGGACTTGGACTGCCGCGCTAGTAGTTAGTCGGAGTTTTAGACGACCCGTAGAGCGCTGACTGACTGAAATGATTTCGAGGTGAACAGATGGACTTCCGCTTCAGCTCCGACGATGATGCCTTCCGGCAAGAGGTAGGCGACTTCGTCGAAAGCGAACTGCCGTGGGACTGGCGCGAGCGCGCCGTTGATGCCGAGGAGCCGGGGGATTCTGGGCTGGTGCGTGAGTTCAAGAGGAAACTCGCCGGCAACGGCTGGCTGACTATGGCCTGGCCCGAAGAATACGGCGGACAGGCCGCGCCTCACATCCGACAGATGATCTTCAACGAAGAGATGGCGTACAGGGGTG
Organism: Dehalococcoidia bacterium; assembly: GCA_965221045.1. Taxonomy (GTDB): domain Bacteria; phylum Chloroflexota; class Dehalococcoidia; order Lucifugimonadales; family JADFKI01; genus Bin90. The sequence goes on along the minus strand of OZ244863.1, from coordinate 1,144,557 downwards.
TCCCCGCAGGTGATTCCGGTGTGCGCATGGTCGGCCCCATCCTGATGCTCTACGGCACGGAGGAACAGAAGCAATACTTCCTGCCGCGCATCGCGCAGGCCGATATCGACTGGTCGCAGGGCTACTCCGAACCAGACTCAGGATCAGACCTCGCATCGCTGCAGACACGCGCAGTCGAGGATGGCGACGACTTCGTAATCAATGGCTCCAAGATATGGAACGGCGCGCACTCAGGCTCCGACTGGATGTTCATGCTTGCGCGAACCGACCCCGATGCGCCCAAGCATCGCGGCATCAGCTTCCTCCTGACCGAGATGCAGCAGCCGGGCGTCACGGTAGAGAAGATACCGATGATGTGGGACGCTCATCGCGCACTCGTAACCTTCGAGGATGTGCGAGTGCCGAAGAAGAACCTCGTCGGCGAACTCAATCGTGGCTGGTATGTCGGCGCAGCGTTGCTGGACTTCGAGCGCTCCGGCGTTGACCGCCCCGCAAGGGCGAAGCGTCTGCTGGAGGATATCGTCGGCTTCTGCAAGGAGAATGAGCGAAACGGCAAGCCCTTGGCAGAAGATATTACTGTCCGGCAGAGATTGGCGGAGATGGCAGTGCAAATCGAGTCCTGCCGCCTTATGTGCTACGCCGTCGCATGGATGCAAAGCCAGGATATGATTCCCAACCGCGAGGCGTCCATTACGAAGGCTTACGGCACTGAGATGATGATACGGCTGTACAGCCTCGGCATGCAGGTCATGGGTTTGTACGGTCAGCTTGACCCGGAGTCGAGCTGGGCACCGCTGCGTGGACGCATCGAGAACGGCTGGATGCGCTCGCACGGTGGCACGGTTGCGGCGGGCACATCGGAGATCAATCGTAATGTCATAGCGACGAGGGGGCTGGAGTTGCCGCGCTAATCCCAATAAACCACTTTCTGACCATTACTTTCAACAGGACAATCGGTACACGCAGCAAACTTGCGCTGCTTCAGCATACGGAGGAACACGATAAATGGACCTTGGACTGAACGAAACGCAGCAGATGCTCAGGAACAGCGCGCGCGAGTTCCTGCAGGCTGAGTGCCCGGACACCTATGTGCGGGAAATGGAAGAGGACGAGCGCGGCTACACACCCGAGATGTGGCAGAAGGTCGCCGAGCAGGGCTGGCTGGGACTGATTTTCCCCGAACAGTACGGCGGCGTTGGACTTAGCTACCTTGACTTGTCCGTGCTGCTGGAAGAGACGGGACGAGCGTTGCTGCCGGGGCCGTTCTTTTCGACGGTCGTCATGGGCGGCATGACAATTATGGATGCCGGCTCCGAAGAGCAGAAGCAAGAGCTCCTGCCGCAGATCAGCGAAGGGCAGCTTATCGTGACGCTCGCGCTCACCGAGCCTAGCGCCCGCTGGGATGCCGAAGGCATTCAGATGACCGCCTCACAGAGTGGCGACGGCTGGGTTCTGAACGGCGTCAAACTATTCGTGCCGAACGCGCATGTTTCCGACACCTATGTTGTTGCGGCGCGCACGGGCGACGGCGAAAGAGATATCACGCTATTCCTGGTGCCCCGCGGAACTGACGGCGTGAGCCAAACGCTGCTGAAGACGATCGCTTCCGACAGGCAGTCGGAGCTTGTATTCGAGAATGTCAGCCTGCCCGCGTCCGCCGTTCTTGGCGAAGTCAACAAGGGCTGGGATTCTGTTGAGAAGGTACTCGCATGGGGGGCGATCGGCAAGTGCGCCGAGATGGTCGGCGGCGGCGAGCAGGTGCTGGACATGACCGTAGAGTACGCCAAGCAGCGCACCCAGTTCGGCAGGCCCATCGGCTCTTTCCAGGCGATTCAGCACCACTGCGCCAATATGGCGACCGATGTCGAAGGCTCGCGCTACATCACCTATCAGGCGGCGTGGAGGCTGTCCGAGGGCGATGACGCAGTTCAGGAAGTGGCGATGGCTAAGGCATGGGTGAGTGATGCGTATCGCCGAATATGCGCACTTGGACACCAGTGCCACGGCGCAATCGGCTTCACCAAAGAGCACAACATGCAGCTCTACTCGCGCCGAGCCAAAGCAGCGGAACTTGCCTTCGGCGATACCGACTTCCATTTGGAGACGGTGGCGAATGGGATTGGGTTGTAATCACGGGCAATATGTGCTTGAAGGCAAGTACACAGAGATAAGGAACGACAATGGTTGCCTCAAGAAGCGTCCGGCGCCCAGACATAGTTGTACATTCGTCCGATGGTGCTGTCCAACTGGTCGTTGAAGTAAAAAGCCTTTCTGATAAGACGGATGAGTGGGCCGCCACTTTTCGCAGAAACTTGATAGTTCATGGAGCAATCCCTGCTTCCCGGTTCTTTCTGCTGGCTATGTCGGACTACTTTTACCTGTGGCGCGGTACCTCTGCTGACTATGTGCCACCGGAATATAAGGTTGCCGCCACAGACGTGCTTAAATTGTACTTACGGAATAAGTACCTGCAAGACTTGACCATTCGAGAACTAGGCGGACAAGGCCTTGAACTCTTGGTTGAGTCTTGGCTAAGCTCTCTCATTAATTCGCAACTTTCAAGGGGCTCCTTCGAACGGGAAGATGCTTGGCTGTTCGATTCGGGAATGTATGAAAGCATAAAGGACGGTTATCTTGAAGTTGGGCCAATCTTTGCATGATTGTGTATGTTGAAACGAACTTCATTCTGGAGATGGCATTCCTACAAGAAGAACACGGCTGCGAATCAATTCTCAACTACGCTAGAGATGACAAGATAGACTTGGTTATTCCGGCATTCAGCATCGCTGAACCTTACGAAACTTGGGTTAGAAGGCGTAGAGGAAGGTCCGATTTACAGACCTCGTTAACAAGAGAATTGCGTGAGATAGCTCGTTCTGCGTCGTACAGCGAAATTGATTCTGAAACCAGCGATATTGCCACACTCCTTGTCCGAAGCGTAGAGGAAGATAAGCGGCGATTGGACGAGGTTCTGGTGGAAGTGCTTCAAGCATCCGAAATAATTCCGATCGATTCGGACGTAGTCAAATCGGCAATCAATTATCAGACGAGTTTAGGCCTGCTCCTCAAGATTCCATAGTCTACGCGTCGGTGATGGCTCATTTGCAGTCTGCTGCTACCAATACCAAGTGCTTTCTGAACAGAAACTCAAAGGATTTTCTCAACCCAGATATACAATCCGAATTAAGGAAAAACGGCTGTAGGCTGGTTTCAAGTTTTTCGGATCCTTGCGGTGAAGGCAAGACTCACAGAAAAGTGAACACCGAAATCGCCTCAGCGCACAGAAGCAACCATATTGACCGGAGTAGTGCGCGATACTTGCGCCCATACAGCCTTTGACCACCAACGAGCCGCAAATCGTAAAATGGATCGCGCCGTTCCAGCGAGGAAAGTGATTATGGACTGCACCATCGAAGGATGTCCGGGCACATACGAACAGCAATACATTGTGCATACAACCCGGCACAATGAACGAATAATCGTTTTCGACAATGTGCCTGCGGAAGTGTGCGATAACTGCGGTGATACCCTGCTGAGTTCAATCGCGGCGCAGCGCATCGATGAGTTGCTTAGCAACGACTCTCGACCGACCGGCGTCGTGCCCTTGTACGATTTCATGGCCCAGTGAAAATCGAGACCGCCGCGGCGCGCGCCAGCCACCACATCGACCCTGAGTCGGGCGCGATACTTGCGCCAATCCAACCATCGACCACCTTCGAGCGTTCTGAGGACGGCGAATACCCGGGCGGATATATTTACTCGCGCTCGGGCAACCCCAACCGCCGCCAATTGGAAGACATCCTCGCAACGTTGGAGGGCGGCGCGGCATGTGCTGCCTTCTCATCCGGCTCGGCGGCGAGCGCGGCAGTGTTTCAAGCGCTTGAAAGCGGCGACCATGTGGTAGCGCCCAACGACTGCTATCACGGCACGGCGGCGCTGCTGCGGGATGTGTTCGCACGCTGGGGCTTGCAGATTACCTTCACCGATGTCACCGACTCCCAGCAGGTACAGCAGGCGATGCAGCCTAATACTCGCCTTGTCTGGGTGGAGACTCCATCCAATCCGATGCTGAAGGTGACGGACATCAGGCGAACTGCCACGATTGCGCACGAGGCGGGCGCGCTCTGCGTCTGCGACAACACCTGGGCAACGCCGATGCTCCAGCAGCCTATCGGGCTTGGCGCGGACGCGGTAGTTCACTCGACCACGAAATATCTGTCAGGACACAGCGATGTGATGGGCGGCGCGGTCATAGCCGCGAGCGATGATGCCTTCTTCGACAAAGTGAGGCGGGTACAGTCGACTTATGGCGCTGTGCCTTCGGCATTCGACTGCTGGCTGACGTTGCGCGGCATCCGCACGCTGCATCTGCGAATGCGCGCTCACTCGGAAAACGCCCGCGCCGTGGCCGCTTTCCTCAGCGAGCATCCCCGTGTGCAAGCCGTCCACTACCCCGGACTGGCAGCGCAAGCGGCGAAAGCAGTCGCATCGGCGCAGATGTCGGACTTCGGTGGCATGCTTTCGTTTCAGGTTGTGGGCGGACGGCAACAGGCTATGGAAGTTGCTGCCAAACTGCGGCTGTTCACTCGCGCCACAAGTCTGGGCGGCACCGAGAGCCTGATAGAGCATCGCGCCTCAGTCGAAGGGCCCGACACACGGACGCCCGACAACCTGCTGCGTGTATCGGTAGGCATCGAGAATGTCGATGACCTGCTGGCAGATTTGTCGCAAGCGCTGGCGTAGCACGCAGCAAAGCCCAATAGAAATACGGCGTCTGTATTGCTGAGAACTAATTGGACGATAATGTGCTACTATGGCGGTGCGGTTGTCTGCTTTTAAGAAACACTTGCTGCCAAAGTGTCGATTGCTGGCATTGTCACCGACGAGATAGGTTCGATAGCAGGGGATTGCCTGCAATCCAAAATTAGCCCAAATCATGTGCGGGTCAGCCAGTAATACGGTAAATGCGTTCATTTTCGACCTTCGGCTTCATCTTCAAGCGCCTCGGTTCTGACTGGAAACTCCTGCTGAGTATTTTTGCAGGCGTCATCATAGCGTCCACGCTTGTTGCGGGCGCACCCGTGTACTTGAACTCTCTGGCGCGTCTTACGCTGAACACCTCCATCGACCGCTCGTCGATACTCTTTCTGAACATCTTCGTCTTCGCCCCGAATGTGCCTCTTAGCGAAGACAGTCTCAATGTTACGGACGGCGAGATTGACCGGTTAATCGAAGAGAATATCGCCGACTTCTATGTGAGCCGCGAGCGCTTCCTGAAGGGCAGCACGCTGCTGATAGGCACTCCCCGGAGGCCTCTTGCCAACGCAGACGCGGACTTGGTTTCTCGGGGTTATTTGCAGTACCTTTCCAATGTAGAAAAGAATGTAGATTTTGTCTCCGGACGGGCATTCGCGGACACAGTTACGCAGACCGAAGACAGATTTCATGTAGAGGTCTTGATAGGCACCACGCCCGCAAACGTGTTTAGCCTCAAAGTCGGGGACAAGCTGGAACTGAAGCCGTCACTCGGCACTGATGTGTCCATTGTCGCGGAGATAGTAGGCCTCATAGACCCCACTGACCCCAGCGCAGACTACTGGCAGCAGAACGCCAATGTATTCATGCAGCCTGCTCCGCTAGAGGAGATACCGGATGTGGGCATTGAGGTGGACCCGGAAGAGCCACCTATCGCGCTGTTCGTGACCAAACAAGCGCTGCTGGACAGCCTGGGCAAGGCGTATCCCGGCAGCCTGGTGTCGTCATCCTGGTTCATATTCATTGATAAGGAGCCTCTGAAGAAGATTCGGCCCGAGGAATTGAGGGTGCGTCTCGACAACCTTGAAAGCGGCATGGCCATTCAGATGCAGGGCAGCGCCGTATTCAGCGGCATAACCGCGCTTTTGGATCGGTTCGAGCGGCGCAGCTTCTTCACGAGCATTCCGCTGCTGCTGCTGCTGACCATCATGGTAATCACGGTCTTGTACTACATGGCGATGATGGTGTCGTACCTCGTGCAGAGCCGCGAGGATGATGTCGCCCTGCTGCGCAGTCGAGGCGTGAGCATGGCGCAACTGGTGCGCCTGTACGCCATAGAGGGACTTGTCATCACGGCGGTGGCCGTCATAATCGCGCCGCTGCTGGCAATGGGTGTCATTGCCATATCGGGCAAGCTGCCGTACTTCACGGAGATAACCGGAGGCGCGTTGCTGCCAGTGAACTGGCGCTGGATGCCGTTCCTGGTCTCGGCAGCGGTTGGCGCGCTTGGTCTTGCCATATTCGTTATACCAAGTGTCATAGGCGCGCGCACGGGGCTGATCATTCACAAGCTTCGTTCATCCCGCCCACCTGAAGTTCCGTTTTTCCAGCGCTATTACCTCGATGTTATGGTGCTCGCCATCGGCGGGCTTGTATTCTGGGAGCTGAACGCAAGAGGTAGGCTCGTATCCGGCGGTCTGTTCAGCGGCATAGAGATAAACGAGGCGCTTCTCTTCGCTCCGGTGCTGCTGCTTACGCTTGTTGCACTGGTCTTCATGCGCTTCTTCCCGCTTTTCGTGCGCTTCATTAGTGGGGAATCGCCCACGCTGGTGCATCTGTATGTGTGGGTAATAACGGCGGCGCTGACGGTCACTCTGCTGCTCGATGCGATGCGACAGGGCGACTTCGCGGGGGCAATTCCTCCCATTGGTCTTGCTCTGGCTGCCGCGGTGGCGTACTGGGCAACACAGCGCTCCGAACGTGGTCGCGCCAAGCTATACGGCGTGGTGGCGCAGATTGCGCTCATATGCCGGACTGATTTATCTGTATCCTCCGACTGACGGGGCACGCTGGCTTTTGTGCCGTCCATGGGCTTCGTGGCGATTGTGCCGCTTCAGCTGATATTCTGGGGGCTGGTGCTGCTATCGCACCGAGCGCCTGTGTGGGTGTCGCTAAGTCTCTGGCATATGGCGCGTAACCCACTGCAATACAGTTGGCTGGTGTTGCTGTTGGTAATGGTGACCGGGCTTGCGGTGCTGGCGACAACCGTAGGCGGTACGCTAAATAGGAGCTACCAGGAACGCATCCTGTATGATGTGGGCACCGACATGCGGGTATCCAACATTCCGGGGTACATTGCGCGCAGCGTGGGGGGCCTCAAAGAACGCTACCTGACCATCCCGGGCGTAACAACCGTAACGATGGCGTTCCGAGACAGAGGCACGCTGGGTGCAAACTACACGGGCAGCACGTTCCGTATGCTCGCTGTGGAAGCCGATGACTTTCACTACCATACCTGGTACAGGGATGACTTCTCGCGTAACTCTTTGCCGGAGGTGATGCGCGCCCTGAATCCACTCAGCGTGAACGAACCCTATTTGCTGCCGGACGACGCAGAGGCGATTGGAATATGGGTGAAGCCCGAAGACCAGTATCCGAACATGTACATGTGGCTGGTGGTGCAGGATGCCGACGGGGTACTGGACACGCGATCCCTTGGCAACATGGGACCACCCGAGTGGCATCTGAGGACGCTGGAACTGCCTCATCACATGAAGCGGCCACTGCAGCTGGTATCCATTCAGATTTTTGAACCGGTCTTCGGTCCTGCGGGCACCGCAGGCTCGATACTCCTGGACAACGTGCATGCTATCGGGAGCAATGGAGAGATCCATACTCTGGAGAACTTTGAGGAAAACAAATCCTCGTGGCTTCCGCTTGCCACCTCCACGCTTTCATCTGACTCGCTCGCTTTGACGAACGGGGATGTGGCCGAGGGCAGCCAGGCGGGACTGTTCTCCTTCGGCAAGGACACGGACAACGGGCTGCGTGGAATATACAGAAGCCCGAGTGGTGGGCCTGTGCCGGTTGTAGCCAGCAACTCCTTCCTGAGGACCTCGGGTGCACGGGTGGGCGATGCGCTCATAGTCGAGCTAAAAGGGCGCTTCGTGCCCATTCATGTGCGCGACTCGGTGGACTTTTTCCCGACGCTGGACCCAAGGGGCGCGGGTTTCCTGCTCGCCGACCTGGAAACGCTCATCCACCACATAAATATCCTGAGTCCGGCGCTCGTAGCGACGCCAAACGAGATGTTCATTGGGAAGGCATCAGGCGCGGGTAACTCGGTGAGCGCGGTGGTTAGCAGGCTGGTCGGGCGTGACCTGGTGCATGACCGTGAGGCGCAGCTCGAACAGATACGGCTGGATCCCCTGATAACCGCAGGCTGGCAAGCGATGGTGCTGCTCGCGATGGCTATCATTCTGTTCACCGCGGGACTTGGATATGTCACATATCTGCTGGCATTCTCCAACCGGAGTCGGAACGAAATGGGATTCCTGCAGTCAGTCGGGATGTCTTCACGTCAGTTGGCGGGGCTCCTGATACTGGAACACTCCATCATCATCGCTGTGGGCATCGGGCTTGGCAGTGGCGCCGGCTGGTTGATGAGCGACCTTATGGTATCATCAGTTGCGGTTACGGAGAACGGCAGGGAGGTCATACCGCCCTTCATTCTTGAGACAGACTTCCGCTTCCTCGTGCCTATTTATGCTGCGCTGATAGCGATATTCGCGCTGGCGGTGTATCGCCTGACCCAGAGCATGCGCCATCTGGACTTCCACGCCATATCGAGACTGGAGTGATTTGCTCCACCACGATCCTAGCCTTCGCCTTCTCCCATCAGTGGGGCAGGAACTGATAGACCTAATATGCGTCAAGTAATTTCGGCAATAATCGCAGCGTGGCCGATGGTGGCAAAGCGCAGCCTGTCGCACTGGCGGCTGCTATCGACGGTGATCATCGGCGTACTACTTTCGTCCACTGTGATGTCAGGCACGGTCATATACTTTGACGCGCTGCGTGAACTTGCGCTCAAAAACTCGCTGGACAGGGTGGAAGACCTAGACCTGGACATACTGATTAAGGCGGAGCGCGGCCCGACTACTGTCGAAGAGTATCAGAAGGTTGCGGACGCCACGCGGTACCAGCACGAAGGACGGCTGGGCTGGCTGTTCAAGGATGTGCAGCGCAGCGCAAAGACCGCAACTTTCTACCTCACCATGCCGGGCAATGAAGAGAACGCGGGCAAAGACGACGCCCGCGCATTTTTTACCTTCAACCCGCGACTTACGGACAATATCACCTTGCTGCCCGGTGGACGATTGCCCGGTGAGCAAGCTCTGGAATCTCCGAACGCGCCACTTGAACTAGAAGTTATCGTGCCCGTCGAAGCCGCCGAGCTCTTTGGCGTAGGTGTTGGCGACAGGGTCTCCGCGGTTCCGTATTGGCGCGACCGCATACCTTACGCCAGCGTAGTCATCAGTGGAGTGTTCGAGCGCAACGATCCTGACGGTGAGTTCTGGCACCAGAATGACACGCTGTTCAAGTCCGTCACCTCCGGCTCGTTCCGTACACTGCCTTTGTTTGTCTCCGAGCAGATGTTTTTCAACATACTAGGCGCGTCATTCACCGATATGGACGCCTCTTATGCGTGGCATCTGGATACGGACCGCGAAAGATTAAACGCGAGCAACTCAACCATCACGCACCTTCAAGTGCGAACCATGCGGTTGAGGCTGTCCTCAGACCTGTTTGGCTTCCGACAGCTGACCGCGCTTGATTCAACGCTTGCCGAGTATGACCGGCGATTGTTCTTCAGCAAGATACCGATGTTCGTGGTGATGGTGCTGATAGCGGTAGTCATCCTGTACTATGTTGTTACCCTTTCGTCCTTACTGGTTGAGCAGCAACGAGGCGAACTCGCGTTGCTTCGCAGCCGAGGAGCAAGCTCCGGGCAGATACTTGTCGTGTTCATACTTGAGGGCGCGACCATATCCATTATCGCCATTATCGTAGCGCCCCTGCTCGCCGCTACGATAATCAGTCTGATGGGGTTCACGCCGGCGTTCTCCGGTCTGAGCGGAGGTGAGCGACTGGGTGTCTTCGTCAACCGGGGCGCGTACCTGATGAGCGCGCTGGGCGGGCTGTTCAGCTTCGGCGCGTTGCTGATACCCGCTGTGCGAGCGTCCCGTATCGGCGTTGCACGGCACCGGCAGCAGTCTGCGCGCCCGACGGGGCCACCCTTCTACCAGCGCTACTACCTCGATGTGATGCTGCTCATAGTGAGCGTCTTCCTGTTCCGACAGCTGCATGACCAAGGCTCTGTGGTTGCTACGGGACTGTTCGGCGGCGTGGCGGTGAACCAGGCGCTGCTCGCGGTACCCGCGTTGATATTGGTCGCGCTGGCGGTTGCGCTGCTGCGGCTGTTCCCGTTATCGATTCGGTATATCAGCGGCGAGTCGCCGAACCTGATGCACCTGATAGTCGGCGTGGTGGCTGCAGTGCAGGCCTTTTCGGTTGTGTTCGGAAGTGAGGGGGGCGTCGATTGGACAGCGCGCGTCATATCGCTAGGGATCATAGGCGTGACCGTGCTGTTGTACGCCGCAACTGAGCGCGTGCGCGACGGCAGGCTGCTGATCGCGGGACTAGCTGCGCAAGTTGTTGTAGTGGCAGCGTTGATGCTGAGCCCGCTCAATGTGCCGATACTGGAGTTTCTTGCTTACAGCAATGCTGGCACTGAGGTGATACCTGGCATTGTTGGCGGTGTGCTGGTCTTGGGCGTAAATGCGGGCGCGAGCATTTTTGTGCCTTTGCCATTGGGGATAATTTTCCTCGCATTGAGCGCGTTTGCGCGAAGAGCGCCCGTTGGCTTCTCCATGGGAATGTGGCAGATGGCGCGCAATCCGACGCACTACGCGCGCATGTCTCTACTCCTGATACTTATGGCAGGACTGGGGATATTCGCCGCAAGCTTCGGAGGAACCCTGGAGCGCAGCTTTGAGGAGCAAGCGCGATATGCGACCGGCGCTGATATCCGCGTAGAGGGCTTGACGCTCAACAATAGAGGGGGCAGTGTGCCGCTCGTGGAGACTTACGAGACTTTGCCCGTCGTGGATGAGGCGTCGCCGGTCATCAAGTCGTTCGGCACCGACCTTTCCAAGCTGCTTGGCGAGAGCTACACGATGGTTAGTGTGGACGGCGAGTCGCTCAGCCGCATCGGATGGTTCCGTGGCGATTTCTCGGAGCGCCCGATGTCCGAACTGCTTTCGCAGCTTGAACAGGAAGAGCAGCCACTGGGTATCGCGATTCCGGAAGGCGCGCGTGGCATAGGTATGCGGGTAAAGCCTGACAGGCCACGCGAAAGCCTCGCGGTGTCAATACGCATCAAGGATACGAATGACAGGTACTTTACCTATGTTATGGGTCGGCTGGGCGGCAACGGTGACTGGCTGACGCTTGAACGCAGCCTAGAACGCGGCAGCAGCTTCCGGCGATTCACGCCGCTTCAGCCTAAGAGCCCGCTTACTATGGTATCGATTGCCATACACGATACGAACTCGCGCGGCAGGCTGCGTGCCGGGAACATCGCTATCGACAGCATTTGGGTCAAAGACGGTACGAACAGGGAGACCGTGTTAGAGGACTTCGATTCCGTGTCGGATTGGACCGTGCTGCGCGGGGCGCGAGAGTCCATCACGGACAACTTGCAATCCATTAGCGCAAGCGTGGACAATCCAACAGTGCGTGATGCGGCGCAGTTCATCTGGTCTGAGGGGCCCCCGCTGACTGGGCGCGGGATATATCACGGCCCTCCGCCGAGCCCGCTGCCCGTTCTGGCTAGCAGGTCGTTCCTGTCGGGTACGGGGCACAGCATTGGCGAGGAGTTCACGGTGTCGATATCGGGGCATCGCGTGCCCATACGCATCATAGACTCGTTCGAGTATTTTCCGACGCTGAACACCGTGGGCAGGCGATACCTGGTTTCAGACATCGCGTCGGTAATACGGTACACGAACCTCGAACCGACCTCAGCGGAGATTAAGCCCAACGAGATGTGGCTGAGCACGGCATCAAACGGGTCTGAACGACAGTCGCTAGTGGAAGAGATGCGAAGCGAAGGGGAGCCGTTCCAGAGCCGCGCGGTGCATGACCAGGTGGAAGAGCTGGACCAGGCGGCGGTCGATCCGCTGGTGCAGGCGGGCTGGCGCGCGCTGCTGTTCATGGCATTCGGAGCGGTGCTTATACTGAGCTGCCTTGGGTTCCTGGTGCATTCGTATGTATCGTTCCGGGAGCGGGAAATGCAGTTTGGGCTGATGCGCACGGTGGGATTCTCGATGCGCCAGCTGATTACGCTGGTGTGGCTGGAGCAGGCCATCGTCATCGGGGCGGGAATGGCGCTCGGTGCGGAGATGGGACGACGGCTTGGGGCAATAATCATGCCGTTCCTGAGCCACAACGACCGGGGCACGGAGGTGCTGCCACCGTTTGTACTGGAGATAGACTGGGGCACGCTGGCAATCACTTATGGGTTCATGATTGTGGTGTTCATGGTGATAATCCTGGGCATGATCTGGTTCATACGCAGGATTTCGCTTCAGAGGATATTGAGGCTGGGAGAACTTTAGAGGTTTGCTTGGTAAGGCACATAAACCTCTATTTGGTTGTTCGGCAACTCACTCTCTACGGCAGCGCTAATAGGATTAAGGGGTTAAGATTATGACATATGTTGACAGGGAGGCGTATATCGTCTGTGAAGACCTGTTCAAGATATACAAGATTGCCGACCTGGAGGTCGTAGCGCTGCGGGGGCTTGATCTGAATGTGCAGCGCAACGAGGTGGTGGCAATCGTGGGGGCGAGCGGGAGCGGCAAGAGCACGCTGCTGAACATTCTCGCAGGCTACGATTCGCCGTCGGCCGGGCGCGTTAGCGTGGGCGACAAGGACTTGCTGCGGATGACGGCCAACGAAGTAGAGCTTTACCGGCGGGATGAGGTGGGGTTCATCTGGCAGCAGACGAGCCGCAATATGTTTCCATACCTCACCGCAGTGGAGAACGTGGCTCTGCCGATGATGCTGACCTTCACATCGCCGGGCGAGCGGCGGAAACGCGCTGAGGAATTGCTGGAGCTTGTGGGGCTTGGGCATCGCATGGGTCACACGCCCGAAAAGCTCAGCGGCGGCGAGCAGCAGCGCGTAGCGATCGCAGTCGCACTTGCCAATCACCCTCCTTTGCTGCTTGCCGATGAGCCGACGGGAGAACTTGACGACAACACCGCTGCCGAGATTCTGGACTTGTTCGGCGAGATAAACAGAGAGCTGAACACCACAATCATCATCGTTACGCACGATCCGGATATCGCGTACAAGGTCGGGCGCGTGGTGATGATACGAGACGGCAAGATGGCGACGGAGGTACGACGCAGGGTCACATTCCAGCGGCTATCCGGCGCCGCAGAGACGGACCAGCCTCTGGAGGAGTTTATCCTGGTGGACGGCAGCGGAAGGGTTCAGATTCCGAGGGACATCATCGACCGTCTGAAGATTGGGGAGAGGGCGCGCATAGATACGCTGGATGGAATGGTAACGCTGACGCCTGATGATGTGCAGTAGCGTATGAGCAGTTAGTCACGCAAATTCAGTCGTTTGAAATCTGATATGGGCGACAACACAGAGTAGTGCAAGGGGAACGGGCAGTTGAGCAGAATACAGAGGTTACTAGCGGCGGTTGATGTGGAGAGGCGATATGAATTGGACTCCGAAGAGGTGCACGCTCTGCGGGGGGTGAACCTGAATGTCTTTCCGGGGCAGTTCATCGCGGTAGTGGGTAGGTCGGGTTCGGGCAAGACTTCGCTGCTGAACATCATGGCGGGGCTGGACAAGCCGAGCAATGGCAAAGTCCTATTCGAGGAGCAGGACCTTGCGGATATGAGCGAAGAGGAGCTGACGGACCTGCGCCGCCATCGCATCGGGTTCATATTTCAGTCATTTGGACTGCTGCCGCTGCTTTCGGCATTCGAGAATGTGGAACTGCCGTTGCGGATCAGCGGCGTGAACGCGAGGGAGCGGGCGGAGCGCACACGCGAGGCGCTGGACATCGTGGGTCTGTGGACACGCTCACGCCACCGGCCATACGAGCTTTCGGGAGGCGAGCAGCAGCGTGTCGCCATAGCGCGCGCCATAGTGATCCGCCCGTCGCTGATCCTTGCGGACGAACCGACGGGAGAATTGGATTCCAATAATGCTCACGCCATATTCGGGCTGTTCAAGGAGATGGTGATAAAGCAGGGCATCAGCGTGGTTTCGGCAACGCACGACTCGACGCTGCTATCGATGGCGGACGAGGTGAAGGAAATACGCGACGGGCAACTGCTGGAGCAGGCTGTGCTTGGTCTTCGGTATCGGAACTAAAACCGAGTCTAACATTGATGGATAGGATGTGAAGGATATAGGGTTGGTATAGTTGAGCCAAGAGATACGCTGGCATTATCGATTTAACAACTTTTCCCGCGCGTATTCCCTGCTGCGCGAGGCGTTGGAGGACGGCGTCGAGCCATTGAACCAGCTTGAGCTTGAGGGCGTTATTCAGCGTTTCGAGTTCACCTTTGAGTTGTCTTGGAACCTGCTGAAAGACCGCCTGGTGTATGACGGGTTGGTTATTGCAACGATAACGCCGCGCAATGTCATACGCGAGGCGTACAGCGCCAAGTTGATTGACGACTGCGAAACTTGGATAGACATGCTCACCGACCGCAACCTGATGTCGCACACCTACGACTTTGAGAGGTTCAAAGCAGTAGTCGAAAATGTCCATTCCCGCTATCTGACGGTATTGAACAATCTTTACCAGAGATTGCTAGCGGAGGTTTGGGAGAAATGACCGTCCCAGATATACCGACCGCTACCTTGGAAAGATTCAGGCAACTCTTTGCGGCGTACCCGGAACTGAACAAGGTTGTACTCTACGGTTCGCGCGCAACGGGAAAGGCGAAGTTGCGCTCGGATATTGACCTTGCCACCGTGGGAATCATAGATGACCACAGGCTTGGACGGCTTGCGCTCGACCTTGAGGATATGCCCATTCCTCAGAAGTGCGACCTGACGGCATACGAAAGCATCCGCTACACTCCGTTCAAGCGGCATATAGACACTTTCGGGATTACGATTTACGAGAAGAAATCCTAATTTTCGTAATTACGCCATGGGCTTGATGTCGGGCAGGTCCAGCAGGGTTGCGCCGTAGTTTTCGAGAGAGCTGTCGCTGACCATGAAGTGCTGGGCAGCGGCGTTGATGTTGCGGAGACAGCGCTGAAGCATGTTGCTGCGGTGTATGGCTGAGCCGCCGCCGTAGCGGAAGGCGGTTGTGACGACATCGATTGCCACCTCGGTTACATAGGCGGATACGGCGCGCATTGCGGTCTGGACCGTGGCGTCAGGCACCTGGCCGGAGCAAGCGATGGCGTAGGCGCGCTCAAAGACATCGTGCGAGAGCATTCGGGCGGCTCGTAGGCGCATGTCGCAGGCACCGATGTCTCCTCGGAACGCCTCGCGGTCTGCAAGGGACGTTGTGCGCGGATTGCCGCGCTTCTTCAGGGGGGCGTTGTAGATAATATCGTCCAGGGCGCGGCGGGCGATGCCGAGCGCAATGCCGGAGTGTTCGTTTGCAACGAAGCCGGGCCTGCCCATGCGGTAGATAGCGTCACCGCGCTTGGGATGCCACGATGCAGACTCCCAGGCGAAAGTCTCCGGCACGAACAGGTCTTCCACGGAGATGTCGTTGCTGCCGCTGCCTTCAAGCCCTGCGACATGCCAGTTGTCGTGTATGTGGCCATTTTCGATGGGATACACGAGCGTTACGCCGGTCTCTTCAGTGTTTTCCCTGGCAGGGATGCTTGCGCCCGCAGTCATCCATTCGGCATGGCGAACGCCACTTGCGAAGGGCCATCTGCCACTGAGGATGTAGCCGTCATCGACCGGGACTGCCTTGCCGGTGAGGGCGGTGGATGTTGCTGCCGTGGGAACTCTCCCACCGTCGAAGATCTCGGCGACGGCCTCATCGCTGACGAATGCGCCGGGCCGTCCAATGGCGGTCGCGCCGATCATCAGACTCCAGCCTGCGGAGGCGTCTATGTAGGCGAGTTCTTCGATGATCTCAATCTGGGTTACGGGGTCGGCTTCCGCGCCGCCAAGTGCCTGCGGGAGCTTTAGGGTGAAGAGGCCGGCATCCCGAATGGCGTCAACTGCGGCCGGGGCGAGCGTGCCGAGGCGTTCGGACTCTTCCCCAGTGGCGGCGACGGTGTCGCGCACGGACTCTACAAGGTCCAAAAGCACCCGACGCTTTTGTTCGCGGTCCGTGGGAAATGCGGGGAGATTCATGCTTTTACTTTATCATAATGAGAACGGGCATTGACGAGTTGGATGAGTATGTTCTCTGATTCTGGTTAGGAGTGTGTCGGCCAGTTGAGCAGCCTTCTCGCTGAGGATGAATGGGTTCATTGTTGCTCAGGGAAGGGACACAAGCAGGGATATGGCCTCCTCGCGGCTCGCGCGGTCGAGTCCGGGCAGGCGCAGTGATGCGCTGAGGTCGGATTTAGCGTGGTCTGTCGAGCCTATGCGAGCCATAATCTTGCCGCGCGTGTAGAAGGCGCGGGCGCTGAGGGAGTCGAGTTCTATCGCCCGCTCGATGTGTTCAAGAGCTCGCATGGCGTCGCCCTCTTCAAGAAGCCGCTCGGCGCGTATTACAAATATCTGAGATTGCTGAGTATCGGAGACGTCGGTGCCGGCGTACCAGACCACGCCTGCGAGCAGCACGGCTAAGGCTGGGACGGCAAACCAGCGCATCCCGATCCGGACTTGGCCGGTGATGCGGCGCACTGCGCCCAAAGGTGTGTCGATGATTCCGTACAAGTAGCGGGGGGCGAGCGCCAATCCCAGGACGAAGCCGCCGGCGAGTCCACCCAAGTGCGCCCAGTTGTCGATGCCGGGGATGATGAATCCGATGACGAGGTTGATGACGGCGATGGCTAAGAGGCCGGTGAGGTTGCGCCTGCCCATTTCTCCGAGTGCGCCGCGATGCGCCACGAAGTATGCGGCGAATGCGCCCAGGATGCCGAAGATTGCGCCGCTTGCTCCGACGGCAATTGCGTTCGGGTTGAACATGTAGCTGAGAACGCCGCCGGACAGCCCTGCGAGCAAGTATATGGCGGTGAAGCGGGTGTGGCCGTACACGCCTTCGACAAGCTTGCCGAATATAAAGAGTCCAAAGCAGTTGAAGAAGAGGTGTATGAGTCCGGCGTGCAGGAACATGGCAGTGAAGAGACGCCAATATTCGCCGGTGGCAATGAGAGGGCCGAACATCGCGCCGAAGCGCAGCAATATGCTCACGTCCGTGTTGACGGAGCCGGCAGTCAACTGCATGAGCAGCCAGACGATGATGTTGATGGCGAGGAGCAGCCAGGTTATGACGGCGTTGCCATCTGCGCCGGGAAGCATTAAAGCCCTGTTCAGGCTATGTCGATCTTCCTCACGCAGGGGGTCTTCTCGCTCGAACTGATGCATCGTCCTCTCTTCCTCGCCGCGCTGCGTCTGCCGCCTGACGGCAACGGGGTATATTCACGATAGCATTAGCGCATCGCTGGTTCAAGGAGGACGTGAGTCTGTCAGCTAGTCAGTCTTTCAGTCTGACAGCGCGTTAATCTAAAACATTGGCCGAAACATTGGCGGCAGGGAATAGCCGCAGCAAGCATAGTCGGTGCGACATGCCTTTCACGACCGATCAAGTCGTGGCTATATCTGGAAGACCTCGAATGCTACGGCATAGTCGCAGCCGAAGCGCTCGCCTGTGGCGGCGGCGTTGAAGGACAGGAATGTGTCGGGGTCGAAGTCCACGCCGAGGTTGTCGATATAGACGCGGTGCTTTTGGAGCGATTCGATGCCCTTGTCTATGAACGCGGTCACATCGACCGCGTGCGTTGCGCCCGCCGCCCCTCCCGTCAGCACAGAGCGCACTCCGTTCCACGGCTCGTATCCTTCTTCAAGCAGTTCAGGGAATATCCAGCGGTTCCCCGCGTCTCGCGCGGCGTCAAGGGTCGCGAGTCCTACGGCGCGGTGGTCAGCCATGTTGAAGTGACCTCCCGCCCAGCGCAACTCAAAGTTGTTGGTCAGCACGACATCAGGACGGTGCTTGCGTATGGCGCGGGCGAGGTCGCGGCGCAGGGGCAAGCCGTACTCTATGACGCCGTCGGTGTAGTTCATGAAATCGACGGTGTCCGCGCCCACGACGGCCGCACTGTCCAGCTCTTCCTGCTCTCGTAGGGGACCGGCCTCGTCGGGCGTCATTGCATCTATGCCAGCCTCGCCGCTTGTTACCATCAGGTAGATAACCTGCTTGCCCTGAGAGGTCCAGCGAGCGATGGCGCTTGCCGCGCCGTATTCAAGATCATCGGGATGCGCGGCGATTGCGAGCATTCTGTTCCAGTCTTCGGGCAGGGTGAGCAGTCTGTCAGGTTGCAATTAAAGTCTCCAGTTTTTGGTCGTCAGTTTTCAGTTTTCAGTTAGTGAGCGTGTCAACAGGCAAAATGGCTGCCGACACCAGGAGCGCAAGGGCTTGTAAATTCGCGACAGCTTCATCCTCTGTCGAGCCAAACGCCCTTGCGCCTGGAATCTCCACTATCTCGGCAATCCAACGATCGTCATCTTCCTGTTCGGCTTCTATGGTGAATGCGAACGCCATATCAGCGCATCTTTCTTCTAGCCCAACAGCGGCTTGACATTGTTGACGAACCTGTCCATTCCGGCGAGTGTGTCGTCAACAGCGTCGCCGGGGAAGTTGAGCATCAGATGGTTGATGCCCATGCTTTCGAGTCGGTTGATGTCATCGGCGACTTGCGCGGCGTCGCCGGTGAGCAGGCGGCGCTCGCCGTCCACGTCCTGCGCGCCCTCATCGCTGTACCAGTTGACGCTGTACGCGAAGTCGAGCGTGGCGGGATCCCTGCCTGCGTTTTCGGCGTTGGTTCGCACGCGCCCCATGTAGTCGGCGAGCTGATCGAATGTGCCGACTGGGAAGGTCGGGTTGCTGCCTATCGGATACCATGCGTCGCCGAGTTGGGCTGCGCGGCGCAGTGCTGGCGGGCTTTCCCCGCCAATCCAGAGCGGCGGGTGCGGCTGCTGCACAGGCTTGGGGGCAAAGGTGATGTCCGAGAAGCTGCAATACTTGCCATCGAATGACGGGTTGTCGCTGGTCCAGAGTTCCTTGAACGCCGCAAGGTACTCGTTGCTGACTGCGCCGCGCTCCTCGTAGGGAGGCGCGTCGATTGCCTCGAACTCTTCGCGCATCCAGCCCACGCCGCAGCCGACGATCAGACGGCCGTTCGACAGCACGTCGATGGTCGCCAGTATCTTGGCGGTGAGTACCGGGCTGCGGTGGGGCAGCACCATGACGGATGTGAGCAGCTTGATGGTGGATGTGACTCCTGCGAGGTAGCTGACTGTGGCGAGCTGCTCCATGTATTCGCCTGAAGCGGAGCTGACGAACTCCCCGGTCTCGTTATATGGGTAGATGGAATCTATGGTAGTGGGCACGACTATGTGGTCGCTGACAGTGAGGATGTCGAAGCCCATCTGCTCGCCCTGCTGCGCCAGTGTGATGATGTTTTCCAGCGACGCCAAGGGGCCGCGACTGGGCACTCCAAATCCGAACTCCATAGGATACCTCCTGCATTCGGGGTGTATTATGCTTCATCGAAAATCTGGGGCGATTATACCCCCACAGGCACGCCAACTCCAATACGCTCTGAGGAATCAGCGCGGCTCGTGGCTGAAGAAATGTGCTTACGAACTGCGGCTGCGCTGGTGAGGACCCACGAAGCCGACGATTACGCGCTCCGAGTCTTCATCCCATGCGAACGCAATGCGAATAACATTCGCGTCCCTTCCGGTGCCCTTGCTGAGGTGCTTACGCAACTCATAGGTCTTGCCGTCCTTTGTCGTCGTGTACCACTCCCTGTACATGTTGAAAGTGATGTCCGTCTGGTTGGACTTGTACTCCCAGCCGCCACAGGAATTACGGATTGACTCGTTCAGGTCGATAATCTGTGCCTCGCCCGTCTGTGAATCGTGGTAAGTCGTCGCCAGCCATTCCAGAGCATCCCAGACTTCCTTAGGCCTGCTGTAGTTGTAATCCTGATCCGACTTCTTGTTGAGCCTGAAGACCAGCCTATCGCCATAACGCGCCCTCGCCAGATCCACCGCGCGCCTCAGGCTTTCAACTTCCGCAGGAATGGGTTCGGGTGCGGATGCGTCCTTGCTTTTGACCTCAGCTTCATAGGCTATGCGCCAGTTTGCTGTCTGTGATTCGCTTATACGCAACTGGTCTCTTAATTCAGCTACTTCTTCGGTGAGTGTCAACTTGTCGGCGTTGAGTCCAGCAATTTCACCTTCGAGAGCGCGGACTTTGTCTTCTATTGAAGCACTATCCTGCTTGAGGGTGTGGTTACTGCTGAGGAGAGATTCATACTCCCCTCTGAGGGCATTGAGTTCGTCCCGTAGCTCGGAATACGCTTCGAGTTGCGGCTGTAGCTGGGTCTCGGCGGAATCTGCAGAGGCTTCCGTCTCGCTCAGAAAGGGCGCGCCCGTGGCTGGGTCGTCGTCGGGCGTGTCGGCGTTCTGGGCAAGGTCGTCAATCTCGGAGAGGATGCGCTCGATGGCGTCTTCGAGATCATGCCGCTGCTCGCGGCGCTGGCGCTCTTCGTCAATTCTGTCTGCCCGATCTGTGACAGCACGATAGTTGGCGAGAGCCGTTTCCAGTTCGCTGAACTTCTGAGCCGCTTCAGATATGGAGGCGCTTGTGGCAAGCGAATTGATGCCAAGACTATGGATGCCCCAGTCGGCGGCTTGTCGTCCGAAGAACTCCAACTCTGATGAGAATTGTTTCTGCAATTCTTCAAAGTCTTCCAGCATTCTGCTGAGCTGGTTGCGTTCCTCGTCTTTTGTGGAAATAAGTTCGTTCAGAGCTTCGGCGAAGCGCGGGATGTCTTCGTGCCATGCCTGTGATTCTGCTGGAAGCATTCGCAGACGGTTCAGGACATCGGACAGCGCGGCGGGTACGGTATCCATCCTGACTTCCACTGCGTCACCGTCGGTGTCGTCACTGTCCGTATCTCTGGATGCGTCTGCCTTTATCTTGGCGTGGGCAAAGCAGATCTTCGTCATCAGCAGGATATCGTCTTCTTCGTAGTCGCTGTTCTCGGCTGCGAGCATACTGACTTGAGCGTCCCATAACTCTTCGTCTATCTCGTCGCCTTCGTGAGATTGGGGATCGAGGCTGTCGATACGCTCACTGACTGCTTCTCTCAGCTGCGGCTCCGTATCTGCCCATGTCGACACTATGAGGCCCTCGAGGTCAGGGTTTAGGTCCAGTCGTTCCAGCAATTGCTGCTTCAACAGAGGAGACATTGCCCGAAGCGGGTCGTTGTTGAAACCTGGAATGGGTTTCCCCGCCTTGAATAAATCCCTGAAATCGTTAAGCGTCTTTGTCGGTAATTTCCCCTGTGTCTTCAACGCGGTGACCACTTTCTCTACTACCCTGTCGCGCTGTTCGGGCATCAATAGTTCTTCGTAACGGCTGGTCATTTGGAATCACCTCTTTCCTGAAACTCGTACCTTCTTATGGTCGTATAATAGCAGAATACGAAGGCGCGCTCGCTGCCGGCCTATGTCTTCCGAGTGGGTTGCAGTTCGTGCTATACAATGACACTTCTTGCGAAATCAGAAACTGGAGGATGGAATGAAGGCTGTATATATCACTGAGCATGGGGACACGGAGGCGCTGACTTACGGCGACCTGCCGGAGCCTGAAATTGGTCCAAACGATGTCAAGGTGCGCGTCCGAGCATGCGCGCTGAACAGGCTGGATCTATATACTCGGCAGGGCGCTCGGGGCACTCGCATACGCTTCAAGGGTCCGCATGTGCTCGGTGGCGATGTGGCGGGCGATGTTGTCGAGGTGGGGAGCGAGGTAAGCCGCGTCAGCGCAGGTGAGCGCGTGGTTGTGAACCCACGAGTTACTTGCAACCAGTGTCGCTTCTGTCTGTCGGGGGAGGAGGAGCTTTGCGTCAGGGCTGGCATGCTTGGCTCTACGCTCAGCGGTGGCTATGCCGAGTATGTGAGCGTGCCTGCGATCAATGTGGAGCCGATACCGGATGCGCTGTCGTATGTACAGGCGGCGTCGCTGCCGACGGTGTTCCTGCCGTGCTGGACGATACTCGTTCGCAAGGCGCAACTCAAGGCATGGGAGACGATGCTGATCCCGTCGGCGTCGAGCGGCGTGGGGACGGCAGGTATTCAGGTCGCCAAGAATGTGCTGGGCGCGAAGGTCATCACGACGACAAGCAGCGAGGAGAAGGCGCAGAAGGCGAGGGAACTCGGCGCGGATGAAGTCATCAACTACACGAGCGAGGACATTGCCGAGCGCGTCAAAGAGATAACGGGCGGACAAGGCGTGAATGTGGTGCTAGACCATGTGGGAGAGGACTTCTATCCGGCGGCTATCAGGTCGCTTGCGATGGGCGGGCGATATGGCATCTGCGGTGTTACGAGCGGGTACAGGGCGGACTTGCAGATGGGGCTGATGTTCCTGCGCTATCAGACCGTCTTCGGTGTGTTTATGGGGCGCAAGGAAGACCTGCGGCAGATAGTCGCGCTCGCGGGCAGGGGCACGATTCGTGGGGTAATCACGAGACGTTCGCGCTTGAGGACGCTGCAAAGGCGCACGAAGCGATGGAGGGGCGCAATTTCTTTGGCAAGCTGGTGCTAACCGTGGAGTAGAAGATAAAAATGGACAGGATAGGCAGCGATTTTGAAGCGTCTATCCTGTCCCTGAATACTTATAAATGCTTATGAACGCCCTGACTTGGTTACTGATTGCGGGTTCAGTGACTCTCTTTGTCCGTCCCTGGATTGTCCCGTGGACTGCTGTCATGGCGAGAGTCTAACTCGCTCAGCACATCGAGCAGCAACAGGTCACCTGCCAGGGTGTCCCTGCTAGTATCATCCTGACGGGGACGGCTGGTACGACCTCCGGTTCGCAGGTTAACGCAAGCGGCGCAGGTGCAGTACGCAGGGTGATATCCGCTGATGCGCTCCCAGTGCCAGTTGGGGGAAGCGCCGATACTCCGCTGCTTCTTCTGGTTCTTGCGCTTCCCCTGTTGAGGCTTCTTCTTTTTCCGCTTCTTAGCCATACGCCTATCGCGTCCTCGCAATGGAGTTGAGTAAGCCCGTTGTAGTCAGTTCCGTTGCTGAGGCTGGTAGCTCCCAAACCGTTGATGGCTTAAACGTTGATCGCCGCCTCGCGTATCGGCAGCTTCGAGCGCACCTCCGGGTTGACGATGGACATTGGGAAACTGCCCTTGAGCACGCGCGCGGTCTCCTGCCCTACGCGGATGGGCGATGTGACGCGCGAGTTGTTGGAACTGCCGGCGGAGTGTGGCGTGACGATTACGTTGTCCATCTTGAGCAGCGGGTTGTCCGCCGGTGTAGGCTCTTCCTCGAAGACATCCAGGCCAGCTCCCATGATTTCGCCGTTTCGCAGCGCCTCTATCATCGCGGCCTCGTCCACGGTAGGACCCCGGCAGGTGTTGATGAAGTACGCCGTGGGCTTCATAGCCTTGAAAAAGTCTGCGCCAATCAGCTTGCGCGTCTCGTCGTTGAGCGGGACATGCACCGACACGAAGTCCGAATCTGCTGCAAGCTCCTCAAGCGAGGCAACCGGCCTGACGCGGTATTCCTTCGTAATCCAGGGCGGGCAGTAGGGGTCGTAGGTGATGATGTCCATGCCGAGCGCCGTAGCCTTGCGCGAGACTGCGCGGGCGATGTTGCCGAACGCCACCAGACCGAGCGTCTGCCCGTCGATGGGCGCCATGGGCATAATAGCGTCGCGCGTCTCCGCGCCCCACTTGCCCTCGCGCACTAAGTTGTGCAGGATGGTCAGCTTCTTGGCGCAAGCCATCAGCATCAGGATTGCGTGATTTGACACCTCTTCCGTGCAGAATCCCGCGCTGTTGATAATCATCAAGCCCTGTTCGGTCGCGGCGTTGTGGTCAATGTGGTTGAAGCCGTGGCTGCCCACGATGATTGCCTGCGCGGTGTCTATCTCTTCAATGACCTCGCGGGGCATCTCGACGCCGCCGTTAAGAATGACATCGGCGCCCTTGCAGGCTTCGATAATCTCGCCCTGCGTCTCGACGATGCTGATGTCGATTTCGTAATCCAGCCCTTCAAGACCGTTCTCTATGAGAGTGGTGTCGGGAGCTGACCTGCCTATGTATGCTACTTTGTGCTCTGCCAATTTCGTTCCTCCTCTATTCTTGTCTGGTCGTTAGCTTTATCTCTTGCGTTCAAACTTATGGACTGTTGACACCGAACCGCTCTCTGATCTCATCCGGGCTGCGGTTGCTGTATTCTGCCATTTTCTCTACGAGCGTATCATCCTTCAGGTCCCGTGGTTGGACGCACATCATGTACTCTCGGGCGACTTTGTATCGCTCAGACTCGATATCCACCATGCGCACCCGCGTCCTGCCGGTTTCGGGATCGCGCATTTCATCGAAGGTCAGTGTGTTCAGGTTTTCGCCGTCGAGGTAGATCAGCCCGCCATTGGCGAACCTGTCGTCTGACGGTTCGTTGAGCAGCAGTCGTGCAGCTCCGTAGCCGAGGCTGCGCGTGTAGTCGATGTCGAAGGATAGGGGCGAGGCGCAGCGCAGTTCGTAGCCGATGGTTACATCCACCATCCCGATGCTCTTGCCGCCGTCTGCGAAGCGCTGTTGAACGGCGCGGCGGACCATTGCGGATAGTGGCAGTTCTCCTAGCCTGATGTGCCCGTGAGGGTCGCGGTTGACGGCTATCCCGGCAAGGGCCGCAAGTTCTTCCGGATCGAAACGCTCCGCGACTCCTTCCGAGATCACTGCGATGCCGTCTTCGCGCCCATCGACCGCTTGGCGTTTGAGCATCGCACCTTCCATCATCCTGACCACGTCGTCAACCTTGATGACCGGGTCGGGAAACTCTTCCGGAATGATACTGAGCGCCGTTCCCGCGGAACTGCCGATGCCAAGCGCGAGGTGTCCTGCCTTGCGCCCCATCACGATGACCACATACCAGCGGTTTGTAGTGCGGCTGTCTCGCATAAGGTTCTGTACCAACTGCGTTCCAAGATGTCGAGCCGTCTCGAATCCAAAGGTAGGAATGTCGCCCGGCAGCGGCAGGTCATTGTCGATTGTCTTTGGAATATGCGCCACGCGGAGCTTGCCGCCGGACGCTTTCGCAACTTCTGCCGCCGACAATGCCGTATCCTCTCCTCCGATGGAGGCGAGGCGCGTGATGCCGAGCTTTTGCAGCGCGTCCACTACGTTTCGCATGTGAGTGGAATTGCGCGTCGGATTGGCGCGGGATGTGCGGATGATTGCCCCGCCTTCGGAGTGGATGAACGCCACATCAGGCGTTGTCAAAGGAATGACATGCTCGGTGCTGCCGTCCATTAGATGGCTGAACCCGTCCAGGATGCCATAGACATCTGCGCCATTGTTGATGGCTTCCCGCGTGCAGGCGCTGATAGCGCTGTTGATGCCGGGCGCAGGCCCACCGCCGACAAGGATGCCAAGCCTCACTTTATCAGGGTTCATCGTCACTCCTTTCGCATCTGCGCTCCGCCTTCGGACAGCAGGCCATGAGGTCTTTGCCCTCGGCGCAACTGCGATGGCGAAAGGTTATAATGAAAGCGGTATGTTTGCAATGATTGGCAGTCGGTTTTCGACGGTCAATCGCCTTGATTCGTTAGGCGAGTAAATAGTCGTCATTTGTGGGCATGGCGACTGGGATCAGGAAGGGAATAATTGGACATCGTAAAGCACAACAGCGCGGCGTGGGACAAGTATGTGGAAGGTGGCATAGAGTGGAGTGTGCCGGTCGATGGAGACGCAATCGCCGCAGCCCGGC
This sequence comes from Dehalococcoidia bacterium, assembly GCA_965221045.1. GTDB lineage: Bacteria > Chloroflexota > Dehalococcoidia > Lucifugimonadales > JADFKI01 > Bin90. Next base: position 1,118,760 of record OZ244863.1, on the reverse strand, counting down.
AGGCCCTGCCGGGCGTGTGGCTGACCGACAAGACGCCGGTACCTTCAAAGTGGTTTGAGGGCATCCCGGGCAATGATGCCCTGTGCCTCGCAGCCGGCGGCGGTCAGCAGGTTCCGCTTCTCGCGGCTGCCGGCTTCAATGTCACCTCATACGATAATTCCCCGCGACAGTTGGCGCAGGACAGGCTCGTCGCAGAGCGTGAGGGGCTGACAATCAACACCGTGCAGGGCGACATGGCTGACCTATCGGCGTTTGCGGATGCCAGCTTCGACTTGGTGTTTCATCCCATATCGAACCTATTCGCCGAGGGTGTGCTTCCCGTATGGCGTGAAGCGTATCGAGTGCTGCGACCCGGCGGCGTGCTGATGGCGGGCTTTATCAACCCGATCGAGTTCATCTTCGACCGCGCTCGCATCGAAGAGACGGGAGAATTTGCGGTCAGGTATGCCCTGCCGTACTCGGACATCGAGAGCCTGTCGGAAGAAGAACTGCAACGCTGGCTGGATGAGGGAGAGGCGTTCGAGTTCGGGCACACGCTGACCGACCAGATAGGCGGGCAGATTGACGCGGGGTTCGTCATCACGGGCTTCTATGAGGACAAGCGGATTCCGCATGAACGCAGCGAAAATGACCACGAGTTCCTGCTTTCCAGGTACACACCCGTGTACATCGCAACGCGCGCGCTGAAGCAGACGTAGGACAAGGCAAGTGCACCCACTGAATATCGCGGCTCGTGCAGGCGTCTTTAGCGCAAGTCTTACTGCAGCCGGAGGTGTCATCGCCGGAACGGTGAACATACCGGGCGTTGACGCCTTGGCGCGGGGGTTGGCATACATGGCAGGTTTCGCGCTTGGCATGCTGGGCGTTCCTGCGTCGCTGGATGGCGCGGTCATAAATGCGGACGGATTTGTCGCAGTAGTCGCCGCTGAATGCACTGCCATCGAGCTTATTCTGGTGTTCGGCGCTGCAGTCATCGTCTGGCCTGTATCGCTCAAGTCGCGTATCGGTGCGCTGCTGCTGGGTGTTCCGGCGCTGTGCGTACTGAACTTTGCGCGCGTTGTAAGCCTGCTATTTACAGGCATCAGCTTTCCTGAGCACTTCGATATGGTGCATCTGAAGATATGGCAAAGTGCTATGGTGTTGGCAGCGCTTGTAATTTGGCTGGCCTGGCTGAAGTGGGCGTCGGGTCGTGAGCAAACCGCAGAAGTAGCAGCTCGTGGGTGATTGCCCGCAAGGTCTTGAAGGGAGAAAACTCATGGACAAGGCGTTGGAAGGCGTGAAGATTCTGGACCTGACACATGTGCAAGCAGGACCTTCCTGCACGCAGATGCTCGGGTTTCTGGGGGCGGATGTCATCAAGCTGGAAGATGTATGGGGCGGCGATTCCACTCGCAAAGACCTGCGCCATAGCGAGGACTCGGACAGCTTCTACTTCCTGATATTCAACAACAACAAGCGCGCCGTCAGCATCAACCTCAAAACCGAAAAGGGCAGGGAGCTGTTCACAGGGCTGCTGAAGTGGGCGGATGTGCTGGTTGAAAACTACTCTCTCGGTATGCTGGACAGGCTGGGCTTCGGCTGGGTTGTGATGCACGAAATCAACCCCGGCCTCGTCTATGCCGCAATCAAGGGATTCGGCAGCTACGGGCCGTATGCGGAGTACAAGGGCTGGGAGATGGTGGCGCAGGCGGTCGGCGGCGCGATGGCTACCACAGGCTACCCGGACAGACCGCCGGTCTATCTGTCGCCGGGGGTGGGCGATTCAGGCAGCGGGCTGCATGCCGCAATTGGTATCCTCGCTGCATTACGCAAGCGTGACATAACCGGCGAGGGTCAGCGCGTGGAAGTCGCTATGCAGGACGCTGTGGTGAACCTGATGCGGATGCAGATGACGCCGGTTCTGGGACTGAAATTGCCGGAGGCGCGGCGCGGCCATCGAGCGGGCAGGGGGATTCCCCTAATTTACCCTTGCGCTCCGGGCGGCGATGATGACTACGTCATGATATTCCCGCGCGGCGAGATGTGGGAGTTGCTATTCGTAGCGATGGGCAGGGAGGACCTGATAGGCGACGAACGCTTCGCCGACTACGACTCTGTGGCGCAGCACGCAGACGAGATCGAGTCGATTATCTCGGAGTGGACGCGCAAGCACACCAAGCACGAGGCAATGAAGATTCTAGCGGGTGCGGGAGTGCTCGCGGGGGCGACCATGAACTCCAACGACCTGCTGGAAGACGAGCAGCTGATTGCGCGGAATATGGTCGTCAGTGTGGAGGATGATGCGCGCGGTGACTACACGATGCTGGGTTGTCCAATCAAGCTCTCGGACCAGGATGATACGGTTACGCGCGCGCCGCGGTATGGCGAGCACAACGACGAGGTGCTAACGACCATACTCGGCTGCACGGCGGAAGAGGTGGAGCAGATGAGAGAGCAGGGCGTGATAGGCTGACACGCCTACTCGCGCATCGTAGCCTTGCTGAGAATTCGCCAGTAGATGCGCTCCGGCAGCAGGCGTGCGGCGAGCATGCCTGCACGGGCGTCGATGCCGACAGGGTAGCGGAAGTTCGGCGAGGGCGATGTGATGACCTTATGCACGACCTTTGCCACTCGCACAGGATTGCCGCCGAACCAATGGAAGGCATCACGGTTGAGGTTATAGCGGGCGATGTGCGGGGCATAGACAAGGCTTTCGTCTTCTGTTGCGCTGCCATTGACCGAATTGTCGGGGAAGTTTGTGCGGAACAGGCCCGGCTGCACCATCGCCACCCGCACGCCGAAGGGCTGCACTTCGATCTTCAGCGACTCGCTGATGCCTTCGAGCGCGAACTTGCTGGACACATACGCGCCGTTGAACGGCGTGCCCATGCGTCCAAGCACCGAACTGATGTTGACGATTGTGCCACTGCGTCGCTCTATCATCGCGGGCAAAACAGCCTGCATCATGCGAACTGCCGCGAAGAAGTTCGTCTCGAACTGGTCCTTTAGCTCGGCATCCGACAGGATTTCCACTGGACCCCATAGACCGAAGCCCGCATTGTTGACCAGCACGTCTATCGTGCCGTGCTGTGCTATCAACTCAGGCACGATGCGCGATACGGCTGCATCAGAGTTGATGTCGAGTTCTATGCCAACAATGGATGCGCCGCGCTCTGCCGCTTCCGTGTGGAGCTCTTCAAGGCGAGAAGCATCACGGCTCGTTGCGATAACATTGTAGCCGCGCTCGGCTAGGTAGAGCGCAGTTGCCTTGCCGATGCCGGAAGACGCGCCGGTGATGAGCACATTGCCGCTGACGGCTGAGCGCTGCTTGTCCGTGGAACGCCTGCGAAATAGAATTAGCAAATTTTAATGTATCCCTTCAAAAGCATGGTCGAGAGCGGACGCCGTAAGATGGGCTACCGCGGCGAAGTCTCTCTGGACTCGTTCGCCATATTGATTGTGTTGCGCTCCTGAACGACTGACTGAAGCAGATCTCCGAACAGCGAGGACGATGACGCGAGCGCGAGAAAGTCCTCGCCCGTCATTATAAGCAACTCGACGCGGGTACTAGCCCGCACGGACGACGAGCGCGGAATGTCCCTCAACAGGGACATCTCGCCGAAATACTCGCCGACTTTCAAGGTAGCTACCTGTGATTCGCGCCCTTCGCCCTCTCGCAGAACTTCGACCTCACCCGCAAGCACTACATAGAACTCCGTAGCAATGTCTCCACTTTGATAGATGTACTCGCCCGCTTCGTAGTGTCGCCGGGATGTCCCGTGGTCGCGGTCGATGTCAACCTTGACTATGTCGGGAGGAAATATCAGGTCGAGCGTCCAGTCGGTTACCACGCGCAGCTTGCGCTCGATGCGCGGCAATTGCAGCAGATAGAAAGTGCGATACAGCCACCATCCAATAAATCCTGAGAGTTCCAGTCCGAATGTCTCGGTTGCTGCCGCGAATCCGCCAAGCGGCACGAACACTCCCCGGCTCTTATACCTGAACGGCTTTGTCGGTCTGCCGCGAATCGTCGCGAGCACATTCTGAGCGGCGGACTTCGCCTGCCGCAGCGCGAACTGAGCCGTAGGCGGACAGAACCCGCCGCGCAGCACATCGGGCACAAGCGCACAATCGCCGACAGCCCAGAGGTCGTCGCCGCCTTTCACCGCGAGCGTCTCGTCAACGACGAGGCGTCCTCGTTCGCGTTCGCAAGGCAGGTCGGCGAGAATCGGGTTGGGGGACGCGCCAATGGTGGCAACAAGCGTCTTTGTGGGGATATAAACTTCGTCGGTCAGCAGCGCGCTCTGCCCTGTTGCGCCCGTTAGTGCGGCGTGCAGGCGAATGTATATGCCCCGCCTTTCCAGCAGCCTGTGGCTGAGATTCGCTAACCTCTCGCCAAGCTCCGGCAGTATGCGCCCAGACCTGTGCAGCAGGATTACCCGAAAGTCTTCGGGGTCGATATTTCGGTAACTCTTGCTCGCCATGCGCAGGAACTCGTTAATCTCGGAAGTAACCTCGACGCCGGTGTAGCCTCCGCCTGCAATTACGAACGTGAGAGCCTGTCGCTTATAGAACGGATCCTCCTCCACATCGGCCGCTTCCAGCATGCTGATCAGGTGGTTGCGGAGTCGGAAGGCGTCGCCGAGCGTCTTGAATGGCATTGCATGCTCCTCCACGCCCGGGAATTGCGAAAGGTCGCTTGCGCTGCCGACGGCGAATATCAGGTGATCGTAGGGGATATAAGTGAGGCGAGCATGTCCGGGGTGGCGAATCGCCACAGCGTGATTGTCGGTATCAACCGACTCGACCTCGGCCTGATGCACCTGCGCGTGCGGCACGATTCGGCGAATAGGGCTGACGACATTGAGGGGGCTGATTGATCCGGTGATGACCTCCGCAAGCATCGGCTGGAAGAGGAAGAAATTCTCCCTGCTGATGAGCGTAAGATCGATTTCGCCACGCTTTGCCGCAGGTTGTAACTCAAGCGCAGCGTGGACGCCGCCGTACCCGCCGCCCAGAATGACGACGGATGGAACGGGTCCGGTGCGCTCAGCGCGTTTCATGCGTCGAAACATAGAGCCTCATCAATGAGTTCAGAATAGTCGTATGAACACCTGCGTGTGTACGCTTGTGAGCAGGCGCATCCCCGCACAAGCGGGAACATCCATTAGACACAACCCTAGTGTTTTTCGCCCATCGCCGCAAGTGCATGTACTATAATCGGGTGCGAGTGCTTGACTTGACACAGAATTGCAGGCGATTGGCAAATGGACAGACAACTCATTATCTCCGTAATTGGCGAGAGCAACGCGCGACCGCACATCGCCGCCCTTGCTGAGCAGGTCGGCACTGAGCTTGCCAATCGCGGTGTCACGATCGTGTGTGGTGGCCTCGGCGGCGTGATGGAGGCGGCTTGCAGGGGCGCGAAGTCGGCAGGCGGCACGACTATAGGCATCATGCCGGGCGACAATCCGCTTACTGCCAACGACTACATAGATGTCCCCATAATTACCGGCATCGGCTACGCGCGCAATTCCGTCGTGGTCAAGACGGGAATGGCGGCTGTGGCGGTTGGCGGCGCGTATGGCACGCTTTCCGAGATAGGGCATGCGCTTGGCGATGGAATACCAGTCGTGGGACTCGAAACATGGGAAATGACGCGCAGCCGTGAGCCAGCCGACAGCGCCATCATTCGTGCCGTGGACGCTGCCGATGCCGCTGAGAAAGCGATCGCCGCCGCAAAGCAGCGACTGGCAGATATTGCCGCAGGCAGATCGACCATGCCTGAGATATATAACAGATGAGGACAGTATGACGACAATTTCGGATGTGAAAGCAAGAGAAGTCCTCGATTCGCGGGGCAACCCGACGGTCGAGGTGGATGTCGCGCTGTCGGACGGCACCGTCGGGCGGGCGCTCGTTCCGTCCGGCGCGAGCACGGGCGCGAACGAGGCGCTGGAACTGCGCGACGGCGACGCCTCTCGCTTTAGAGGGCGCGGTGTGCTCCAGCCCATTGAGAATATCGACAAGCACATCAAGCCTGCCGTCTTGGGAATGTCCACGCTGGACCAGGAGACGCTGGACAACCTGCTGATTGAGATAGACGGCACGCCGAATAAAAGCCAACTTGGTGCCAACGCGATATTGGGCGTGTCTATGGCAGCGGCACGCGCCGCAGCGCAGAGCGAGGGTAAGCCGCTGTACGAGCGCATCAGCGGTGATGGCGCGCTCACGCTGCCCGTGCCTATGCTGAACATCATCAACGGCGGCGCGCACGCGGCGGGCTCCACCGACTTTCAGGAGTTTATGGTGGTTCCGGCGGGCTTCGACACATTCAGGGAAGCGCTCCGAGCGGGCGTGGAGATTTACCATGCGCTTGCGGATGCGCTGCGTGAGCGCGGCCTCAGCACCAGCGTGGGCGACGAGGGCGGCTTTGCGCCGGCGCTACCAGATAACCAAGATGCGGTCGCCCTTGTAATAGAGGCCATTGAGCGCGCCAATTATCGCCCTGGCGAGCAGTGCTTCATCGCGCTGGACGTGGCGGCGTCTGAATTGAGCGGAGACGACTACCCCGCCGACAAGCTGATTGGCATCTACAAGGACTGGGTGGACAATTACCCGGTTGTCAGCATCGAAGACGGCATAGCGGAAGACGACTGGGATAATTGGCGCGTCATGGCGGATGCCATAGGCGGCAGGGCGCAACTTGTGGGCGATGACCTGTACACCACGAATACCGAACTCATCCGCAAGGGCATCGCGATGAATGCCGGCAATGCCGTGCTCATCAAGCTGAACCAGATTGGGACGGTAACCGAGACGCTGAACGCCGTGAAGATGACGCAGAATGCGGGCTGGGGCGTTGTTATCAGCCACCGTTCCGGCGAAACGGAGGACACGACGATAGCAGACCTCGCGGTTGGCACAAACGCCGGCCAGATAAAGTCCGGCGCGCCCGCCCGTGGGGAACGCACCGCAAAGTACAACCGCCTGCTTCGCATCGAAGAGGAGCTAGTCGGCAGGGCGCAATTTGCGGGCAGGCAGGTGTATGAGCGCTATTTGAGCAACATCTAGGCGATACGACGAACACTGCCAATTAACATGACAGGAATGGAGACATAGAATGGCAAGCCACTACACTCATATCACGGACGAGCAGGCGGAGATGATTCGCAACGCTCCTGTATTCTTCGTGGGCACGGCAGATTTCGGTGAGGAATCGGAAAATAGAATTGACGCGGTGAATGTCTCGCCCAAGGGTGGTGTGCCGCTGCACATGATCAGCCCGACTCACGTGGCATACCTCGACTACACCGGCAGCGGCAACGAGACTGCGCGCCATTCGGAAACGGGAAGCCCCGTAACCGTAATGGTGTGCGCCTTCGAGGAAGGAAACGCGGGCATAGTGCGCCTCTACGGTCGCGCGCGCTCAATGCCCCTTGACGACTCGCCTCTCGTTGACATGCTTCTGGAGCAGCCCGCCGATGAGATCGCTTTGCCGATGCGACAAGTCATTGATATTGAGATAGAGAAGACGAGCACAAGCTGCGGGTACGGCGTCCCGGTGATGTCCTTCGAGCGCGAGCGCACCGTGGGCGACAGGGGCCGCCTCTACAAGGGAGCGCCTGTGCCGAATAGGGCATAAAATACTGGATTGCACGCATTCTACGGCTGAATGATGGGAGTCAAAATGAACGCTCCACCATCTCCACAAGAGCGGGAAGAAATTCTCCGGCGCAAAGTAGAATCTGGCCTGTATCGTTCAGAGGACGACGTTATTGATTCGGCGTTGCGTCTTCTGGACGAGCGAGACATGTACCTGGAAGAACTTAAAGAAAAGGTGCAATTCGGAATCGAACAGATTGCGAATGGGGAATATGTTGAATACACGAGCGAAACGCTTCATGAACTCTTCGACGAAATCGAGGAAGAGGGCTTGAAAAGGATGGAAGCAAGACGCGACAACGCTGAATCAGAATAAATGGCTCTTTTCAGGTTATCGACCAAGCGCGACTGGAGCTAGTCCAGATTTGGGATTATGCAGTAGATCTTGCAGGCGTTGAATACGCTCGAAGTCTAAATCAGCAGTTTTTCGAGTGGTTTGAATTGCTGTCAATCCAACCACTTATGGGAAGAGCAAGACCTGAATTGGCTCCGAGTGTTCGCAGCTTTCCTTCCAACAACTATGTAATTCTGTACATTGCCCTTCAGGGTGGCATTGAGATAATTCGTGTAGTTCATGACCGGAGGCGATTGGAGTATTTGTTTGGCCTTTAACCTTAAGTGAGACTCTTACCATTTAATATCGAAAGGTCCTCTCAAAAAATGTCCCAAATCTATGACATTGCAAACGACTACGTTGAGCGCTACGCCGCATTGAACCCCTTGAGCGCAACATCGATTGGCGTGCCGGGCTACGACGATAAGATGTCGGACTTCTCGCCGCAAGGCGCAGAAGCCAACGCCGACCTGAAACGGCAGACCATTGCTGCTCTGAACGCCGCGACCGTCGAAGGCGAGCGTGACCGTATCGCACGAGACGCCATGCTGGACGACTTGCAGACCGACCTGGACACACACGACGCAGGCGAACACCTTCGCAGCCTGCGGGTGCTCGGCAGCGCGTTCCAGGGCATTCGCCAGGTGTTCGACCTGATGCCGCGCGACACGGAAGAGGACTGGCGCAATATCGCAGCGAGGCTTGCGCTGGTTCCGCAGGGGATGGAAAGCTACCGCCAAAGCCTGCAAGAGGGCGTGCGGCGGTCCAAGACGAGCAGCCGCCGTCAGGCAGCCGGATGCGCTGAGCAAGCGCAGGTGTGGACGGGCGTGGGCGGTTCGCCATCGTTCTTCCACGGGTTGCTTGATGCCTTCGACGCTAGCGGTGTGGCGTCAGACGCGCTGCGCCGCAACATTACTGCCGGCGCCGATGCCGCCGCAAGCGCATACGCGGATATGGGACGCTTCCTGACGGACGAGTACATGAGGGACGCCGTGGAGCAGGACGGTGTGGGAGAGGAACGCTACGCGCTGTCCTCCCGCGCGTTCAACGGCACAGACATGGACTTCGTCGAGACCTACAATTGGGGCTGGGAGCAGCTTCGCTGGGTGGAAAGTGAGATGGCGAAGACGGCAGAGCGTGTATTGTCCGAAGCAGGGCCGGGCGCAGGAGCGGGGGTGGAAGCGGCGAAGCAGTTCCTGGAGACCGACCCGGACCGCGCCATTGAAGGCGTTGACGCATTTCAGAACTGGATGCAGGAGTTGCAGGATAGCACCATCGCCGAATTGAACGGCACACACTTTGACATCCCTGAGCCTGTGCAGCGCATCGAGGCGATGATTGCGCCACCCGGCGGCGCGCTGGCGATGTACTACACTTCGCCGTCCGAGGACTTCAGCCGTCCGGGACGTACATGGTATCCCACCGGCGGCAAGACGCGCTTTCCGCTATGGGGCGAGGCGTCTATCGCGTACCATGAGGGCGTGCCGGGGCATCACTTCGAGCGCGGCATCGCCAAGTACCTGACCAGCGAACTGTCGCGCTTCCAGACGGCAATGGGCGGCACATCCGGCTACATAGAGGGCTGGGCGCTGTACGCTGAGCGGTTGATGGCTGAGCTTGGCTACCTCGAAAACCCCGACTACTACCTGGGCATGCTGCGCGCGCAGGCACTTCGCAGTGTGCGGGTGATCATAGACATAGGCATGCATCTTGGATTTGCCATTCCCGCCGATTCAGATTATCACCCCGGCGAAGTATGGACGCCTGAGCTCGGACTGGAGTTCATACGGCAGCGCAGCCATTTCCCGGAAGACTTCGTGGCGAGCGAGGTTGACCGCTATCTAGGCATGCCGGGGCAGGCAATATCGTACAAGGTCGGCGAGCGCGAGTGGCTTAACGCCCGTGAGGACGCCAAGCGGCGCAAGGGCGCTGAATTTGACCTGAAGGAGTTCCATACCCGTGCGCTCAACATCGGCCCGATGGGGCTGGCGCAGATGCGGCGCGAAATGGCGCGCATTTAGGCTGACAGGGCAAACATTGACGGACAGGATGAAGTGGATGACATGAACACTCGCGCAGAGATTCCAACGCTGGATGTCATACGAGAGGCGCTCACGCCTGCGCTCGCGGCGAGCGATGCTCAGCGCGCAATCGTCTTCGGCTCATACGCGCGTGGGGACGCAAACGAATACAGCGACCTCGATCTGATAATCGTGGCGGAGACGGACAAGCGCTTTCTTCAGAGACACAAGGACTTCAGACCTGTGTTCAGGTCTTGGGACCCTTGGGGCAAGAGCCTTGACCTTCTGATTTACACACCTGACGAACTCGAAAACATGAGAGGAAGAAATAATCCGTTCATATGCACGGCTCTGCAAGAAGGCGTGGTAGTGTATGAAGGATAGCGGCAGAGTGGCGGCAATATGGATGCGCCAATCTGAATACGACCTTGAATCCGCTCGACTGATGATGAATGAAGGCTTCTACAGCCAAGCCTGCTTCATGTCCCAGCAGGTTGCAGAGAAAACCTTGAAAGCTCTCGCCTACTATCGCGGTGACAGCGATGTCAGAGGCCATACCCTGAGGGCATTGGTGAGTAGTTTAGAGACTTCATACCCCGAACTTTCAAGGTTTCATGAAATGACAGAGACTCTGGAGTCGTACTACATCCCTACCCGCTATCCTGACGCCCTGCCGAGCGGCGCACCCTTCGAAGTGTATTTGTACGAAGACGCCCAAGAAGCTCTGCAAAACGCAGAGCAGATTTTCAACTTCGGGCGAGACATAATTCCGATCTGAACTAACTTGGTTCAATTTGTAGTCGCAGTATTGCACAAGATATAATCAGGCGGTCAATTTCAGGCCGGAAAGCAGACAGAAAGTGAGCTTCGCAGCAGTATGGCAACTCGCGTGGGCATCAACGGGTTCGGGCGTATCGGCAGGCAGGTGCTGCGGGCGATCATGGAGCGCTATGCGGGCAAGTTGGAGGTTGTCTCCGTCAACGACAACTCCGATGCGAAGACTAACGCGCATCTATTCAAGTACGACTCCACATACGGCAGATATCCGGGCACTGTGGGAGTTACAGGTGCGAGCATAGTCATAGACGGGAATGAGATAAGGGCATTTTCGGAAAGAGATCCCTCCAATCTGAGTTGGGGCGACGAAGGCGTTGACCTCGTGATCGAATGCACGGGTGCCTTCACCAATGCGGGCAGGTCGGCGGCGCATCTCGAATCCGGAGCGAAGAAGGTTATCATCTCCGCTCCGGCCAGTGGCGAGGACATTACGCTCGTCCTGGGAGTGAACGAACATCGCTACGACCCGCAGTTACACAACATAATCTCCAACGCATCCTGCACCACGAACTGCATCGCGCCTATGGCCAAAGTGCTCAACGACAGCTTCGGTGTCGAGCAGGGGCTGATGACCACGATTCATGCCTACACGAACGACCAGCGGATGCTGGACGGGGGACACTCGGACTTGCGGCGGGCGCGCGCAGGCGCGGTGAACATCATTCCCACTTCGACGGGCGCGGCTAGGGCTGTCGGCATTGTGCTGCCTGAGCTGAACGGCAAGCTGAACGGCATGGCTATGCGTGTTCCGACACCGACCGGCTCGGTAACAGACTTCGTTGCCACGCTGAAGCAGCCCGCGTCCGCCGGCGAGGTGAACGCAGCGTACAATGATGCCGCCGCCAATGGGCTGAACGGCATTCTGGAGTACAGCGAGGAACCGCTGGTGAGCAGCGACATTGTACGAAACCCGCATAGCTGCGTTCTGGACGCCCTTTCGACAATGACCGTTGGCGATAACATGGTCAAGGTAGTGGGCTGGTACGACAACGAGTGGGGATACAGCTGCCGCACCGCTGACCTTGCCGCATTCATTGTGGACAAGGGCCTTTAGTGTATTGATGACCGTGTATTGAAAACCATAGTTGTCAAATTGGTTTTGGCGCCCTTCATTCTCCTTGTGCTTGCGTGCTCTACATCTGCTGCACCGAAATCTTGTGTTGAGGTGGCGCGTGAGAAAGGCATTCCCGAAGCCGTAGTAGAGCTTATGGAACGACCGAGCGATGATCTGAACGCCTTGGAGCGCATTGCAATTCGCACTGCTTTAGACAAGGTTGGTGTTGGCGATATATGCGACAAGTTCACAGAATAGTAGATGCTGTGAACGCCGATGTCAGAGTAATCGGTGGGACGGATTTGATGAACGCGCCCTTTGAACTTCCAGTCATGACACCCTGCGTCTTCTGCGAGATGATAGCCGGGCGGCTCGACAAGGGACTTGTAGAACAGACTGCGCAGACGCTAACGATAGTGAACCACAGGCAATTTGAGATTGGACAGGCGCTCGTCATCCCGCGCAGGCATGCCCCAACCATCCTGGATCTGACCGACGAAGAATCAGCGGCTCTTATGGGCGCTGTTCGCAGGGTGTCCGCCGCTATGGTGAAGGCGTACTCGCCCGACGGCATCACGCTGTACAATAACAACGGCGTTGCCAGCATGCAGGAAGTACCGCACTTCCACATGCATGTGGTGCCTCGCCGCAAGGGCAGCTTCTGGGGCGACGGACCTCCGCACATCGCGGTGCTGGAACGACGTTCACAGGACATACTCGACAAGGTTCAGGTCGACATCGGGCGCGAACACGAAATCGCTGAGGAGATAAAGGCGGCACTATGAGCGACGCACAGCAAGTCAAGGAGCGCATTCAGCTCGTGCGCGATCTGTCGAATGAGATGGCGGCGTACCTGCATACGCTGCCGGAGAACATCTGGCGCGACCCGGATGTGTACGCCAGCGCATGCGAAGGCTGGAAGATTGCCGATGTCATAACGCACCTGATTCTTGGTGGGAATGTGTTCGGCTTGAGCATCACCAACGCCGTCAAGGGCATAACGGACCCGCCTATGGGCTGGTCACGTCCAGCGACCCCTGAGCAGGGCATGGAGCGGCTGGTGGACACGCGCAACGCCATCCACGAGGATCTGTTCTACGACTTCAACGCGAGTTGCAAGCGCTTCAACACGCTGCTTGTGGAACTGGACGAGGCTTCCTATTCGCTTCCCACATGGCATCCTTACTTCGTAATCAGCGTGGATCGCCTTATAGATATTCGGGCGTCCGAACTGGCGATTCATTCCTGGGATGTGCGCTATCCCATCGACCGCAGCGCGAAACTGAGCAACCGAGCTAAGACCTTCTTAAAGGATTTTGTGTGGCGATGGCTGCGTACCGGCTTTCAGAGGAGCGAACCGCTGGACACTCCGATACGCTATCGCTTCGACCTGACTGATGCCGATGGCGGATACGATGTGACGGTGAACGGCGACAGCTTCATCCACGCTCCCTCCGACGACTCCCCGGCAGATGTTACATTCGGCTGCGACACCGACACCTATCTCCTGTTCTGCTACGGCAGGCTGCAACTGCGGCGCTCAGTCCGGCGCGGGCGCATTGCGCTGTCAGGCGACGAGACGCTGGCGGCGCAATTCACGGAGTGGTTCAAGGGCATTTAGCCGCTTCTGTTTATGCGCGACCCGTTGGGCAGACGCTTCTCAGGCAGCACCCCTCGCACACCGGCGTCTTGCGACATGCCTCCTTGCAGTGCTGCACAATGAGCGCATGATATTCGGCGAACATCGCAGTGCCCTGCGGAAGATTGTCGCTGAATAGCTTCTGGTATGCCGAGTACGCTTCCGAGTCGGGCGCGATGCCGAGCCGACTGACGAGCCTGCGCGTGTAGGCGTCTATGACGAACGACGGCTTTTCCAGCGCGTAGAGCAGGATGGCGTCCGTCGTCTCCTCTCCGATGCCCTTCACCCCTAGCAGTTCACGCCGCAACTTCGCACCGTCTTCCGATCGCATCGCGTCGATGTCGTCTGCATAGGCATCGCCAAGAAACTGAGCCAGCGCGCTGAGTTTGCGTGCCTTGGCGTTGTAGAAGCCGCTTGAGTAAATAAGTGTCGCCAATGTCTCGATGTCCATGCAGCGAATGGCTGCGGGCGATAGCGCATCGGCATCCTTCAGCCGGGCGATTGCAATCTCCACATTCGTCCACGCCGTCGCCTGCGTCAACACAGCGCCGACCATCATCTCGAACGGCGTGTCGGCGGGCCACCAGTGCTGTTTGCCGTAATGCGCCAGCATACGATCATGGATGCTCAGTAACCGTTGGTCTAAGGCAGAATCTGGCATGGGTATTTCGCATCTAAAGAAGAGTAGGGCACTTGTGGCGTGTGCAAAGCGATATTAGACTGAAAGGGTGGCAATATCAACGCTGTCATCCAGCGTAATGTGAGGGACGATTGAGTAAGTTCAAGAACAGACTCGACAATGCGGCGCGCACCAATCGCAGTCTGGTATGCGTGGGATTAGATATAGATGCCGCGCTGATGCCGATTGCGGATTTGCGGGCATTCAACCGCGCAATCGTGGATGCGACCAAGGACTTGGTGTGTGCCTACAAGCCCAACATCGCATTCTACGAGGCGCTTGGACTGGAGGGACTGGCCGCGCTGCGGGACACGACCGCGTACATTCGCAAGACCGCTCCGGATGCCGTTCTGTTGGCAGACGCCAAGCGCGGCGACATAGATTCCACGAGCGTCAAATACGCCGAGGCGATGTTCGACTACTGGGGCTTCGATGCGGTGACGGTGAACGGCTATATGGGCGGCGAATCGCTGTCGCCCTTCTTCAACTATTCTGACAGGGGCGTGTTCGTGGTGTGCCGCTCGTCCAATCCTGGCGCGCGCGAGTTCCAGGACATAATAGTTTCGCCGGACGCCCAGGAACTTGGCATGGACGGATCGGGACAGAAAATGCCGCTCTACGAATGGTTGGCTGTGCGCTCGTCAAAGTGGAATGGAAATGGCAATCTGGGGCTGGTGGTTGGCGCAACTTCCCCGGAGCAACTCCGCATCGTCAGGGAGCATTGCCCCGGAGTGCCTATCCTCATACCCGGCGTGGGAGCGCAGGGCGGCGAATTAGAGGCTTCTGTTAAGAACGGCATGGATCGCGGCGATAACGGAGTGTGCGAGTCGCCCAACATTCTCATAAACTCGTCTCGCGGAATAATCTACGCGGACCGCAGCGCAGACGGGTTCGCGGACGGCGCGCGCACTGCTGCAGCACGACTGCGTGATGACATCAACCGCGTGCTGGCGCAGGAGGGCGCGCCGTGGTAACGCAGTATGAAATCGGCGACTTCGTGCGGCTGAGGAAGCGGCATCCATGCGGCGAGTTTGACTGGCGCGTGGTACGTGTAGGCGCCGACATCGGCATAGTCTGCGTAGGCTGTCAGCGTCGTGTAACCATGGCTCGTTCGGCGCTGGAACGGCGCATGAAAGGGCAGCCGTCCAGGGAAATGCCACAGCCATAGGGCGGCGGGATAACTTCCTGTGCATGCGTTGACACCTTTATGCCGTGTGCTTACAATAGGCTCACATGCGGAGTGGATAATTTTGGAGGGGATGGTCTAATGCTGGAATTAGTCATTGACGGCATTCGCGTTAGCCTTATGAACCAGCAGCGGGTGGTAATTCTTCGAGTAAAGGACACTGACAAGTACCTGCCAATATGGATTGGGCCCAGCGAGGCGGACGCCATCGCTCTCAAGCTCCAGAATGTCACCGTACCGAGGCCGCTGACACACGACCTGCTGTTCGATGTCATATCCTCGCTTGATGCCACCGTGGACAGGATTGTCGTCCACGACCTTTCCGACGACACCTTCTTCGCAAAGATCGTGCTTCAGGTCAACGGCTCCACGATGGAGGTGGACTCACGGCCCAGCGACGCGCTGGCGCTCGCCGTTCGCACGGAGTCGCCAATCTACGCAGAGGACTCGGTCGTCGAGAAGGCCGCGATACTGCTGGACCAGGAGACTGGCAAGGCGGTGCAGGAAGAAGATGCAGAGGCACGCCCTGTCAGTGAAGAGGAGCGCGCCGGGCTATCGGCGTTCGAGGACTTTATCGGCTCGCTAGACTTGGATCTGGGGCAGGGGCAGGGAGACGCACCGACTCAGAATCGGTAACGCATTCCACGCTCACATAATGTCAACTTCAACGGCTCCGCTGAAACCGGCGGAGCCGTCTGTTTTGCGGCTTGTAAACTTAAAATTTACATTCGCAGAATGATTGTGATATACTACACAAGCCCTTGGAGGGGACGCATTTGAACGCCGAAAGTTTGGCGCTTGTACTCCGTCTTCTGGGCATCGGATGGTATGTGGCGGTGTGCATCGGAGGCGGGGCTTACGGCGGATTTTTGCTCGACCGTCATTTCGGTTTGAGCCCGCTGCTCACGCTACTTGGGCTGGGCTTGGGCATAGCTGTGGCGGTGGTCGGAATGGTCCGAATGATATTGGCGGTCTTTGCCGCCAATTCTGATGGTTAGCGGAGATCTTTCCCGCCAACTCAGGTAAATAACGCGGTTTCCGCCGCCAAATCGAACTCTGATGCTGAACAAAGGTAGAAGATAGCGTCGATGCTTAGCAATCCTAAGACACTGGCAATACTCATAATCGCGCTTATTGCATTTGTGGTCAGTCTATTGGGCGGGGCATTGGGGAATGCGTTCGGACTTGGCTTTCTGAGCGCTCCACTGCCGCATATTCAAATCCCTGCCGAACCATTCATTCCCGCTAAGATATTCGGCTTTACGGTAAAGAATACGATGGTAACCGCATGGATTACCATCGTTATTTTGCTAGTCATATCATTCTTCGCGACGCGTCGAATGAGCGAAGTGCCCACAGGCTTGCAGAACCTCGTCGAAGTCTTCATCGAGTTCTTCCTGGACTTGTGCGAGCGCATCGCAGGCGCGCAGCGGGCGCGCCGTTTCTTCCCCCTCGTGATGACCATCTTCCTGTTCATCATGGTCTCCAACTGGGTCGGCATCCTTCCGGGCTTCGGCACTGTCGGCTGGATAGAGTCACCGGAAGAGATAATCCACCATGCCGAGGAAAAGGCTGAAAAGGCAGGCGAGCACGCCGACCTGAACGATATTCACATGCAGGTCTTCGAGGGCGAGGGCGGCTTCGGCTACCTGAGCTTCGGCTCGCTGGGCGAGGACATTACCGCAGCGGAGTGGGAAGAGCAGCACGGCGCCAGCGAGGGCAAGCAGGCAGGATTGCTTGTTCCGTTCCTGCGCAGCGCCAACACCGATGTGAACACAACGCTCTCCATCGCGCTCATAGCGATGGTTACGATTCACTTCTGGGGCTTCACGACGCTCGGCATATTCGGGCATCTCGGCAAATTTATTAACTTCAAGGAAGGCCCCATCGGGTTCTTCGTGGGAATACTCGAAGGCATCAGCGAGTTTGCGAAAATTGTCAGCTTCACCTTCCGGCTGTTCGGCAACATCTTTGCCGGCGAGGTGCTGCTGGTGGCGATGGCGTTCCTGTTCCCGCTCATCGGCATCATCCCGTTCCTGGGACTGGAGCTGTTCGTGGGGGCTATCCAGGCGTTCATCTTCGCCATGCTCACGCTGGTATTCGCTGTAATGGCGACGACCGCGCACGGCGGCGAGGAGCATCACTAGCCTTAAAATGCGCAGTACCTGAAAAGTACAGGGTGGCAGAAAACTATATGAAGGAGTAGTGGAAAATGGATGAATTTCAGAGTTTGGGCGCTGGGCTTGCGATAGGTCTTGGCGCTGTCGGACCCGGCATTGGTATCGGACTGCTGGCCGCGAAGGCCATGGAGGCTATTGGCCGCAATCCCGATGCCGCCGGTCTGGTTCAGCAGAACATGATTCTGGCTATCGCGTTCACCGAAGCTATCGCCATCTACGCGCTGGTCATGGCAATCATCATCAAGTTCGTCTAGCGTCCCGCTTTCCAGCCCGGTCGGGCGTATGCCCGCGCCGGGTCGGGACCAAAGTAGAGGAGAAGGCATGGAAGCTTTGGGGATTAACCTACCCGGCCTGATTACGCATGTGGTCAGTTTCCTGATACTGCTTTTCGTGCTGAAGCGGTTCCTGTACAAGCCTATCGTGAACATGCTTGACCAGCGCTCGCAGCGCATCAGGGATAGCCTTGAAGCCGCTGAACGCGCAAGGGAAGAATCTGCGGCGTCTCAGGAAGAGGTGCAGGCGCAGCTTGAAGCCGCCCGCGCCGAAGGCCAGCAGTTCATCGCTTCCGCGCGAGAAGTCGCGGGCCGCTTCCGCGAAGAAGAGACCGCCAAGGTCAGGCAGGAGATCGAGGCTGAGCGCTCCCGAGCCACAGCGAATATCCAGCGCGAACGCGACACCGCTATCGAGCAGCTTCGCAGCGAGTTCGCTGACCTGGCGATAACGGCTGCCGAGCGCGTGGTTGAACGCTCGCTCGACCAGCAGGCGCATCAGGACATCATCGACCGCGTTCTGGAAGAGAGCGACTCTCGAATAAGTCGCAACTAGGCTGAGTACAACAGAAATTGTAAATGGGTTGCTATCGGTTGGCGGCGTGCAGTCGGCGGTCGATAGCACAGCATTGAAACGAGAAGGATGATATGGCAAGGGGAGCTTCAGCGAGGAGATACGCCCAGGCGGTCTTCGCCATAGCGTTGGAACAGGGCGAGCCTGGTAGATGGCTTGACGATCTCGCCTTGCTCTCGGACGCGATGGCTAACGACGACTTCGCTAACTTCCTGGACGCGCCGCAACCTACATTGAGCCAGAAGATAAACCTGATCGAAGAGACGCTCGGTGATTCAGTCAGCAGGCTCGCTCTGAACCTTGTTTCTCTGCTCGCCTCTCGCAACTCCGCGCGGCTCGCTCGGAGCATTACGGAGTCGTATCAGGAGATGCTGGATGAGTACAACGGCATCGAGCGCGCGGAGATTGTCTCCGCCATCACATTGAGCGACGAGCAGCAGCAGCGCATAGAGACGATGCTCAAGGACATTGTGGGCAAGGACATTACGGCGACATCGAGGGTGGAGCCGCATATACTTGGCGGTTTCGTGGCGCGAGTCGGCGACAAGGTGATAGACGGCAGCACGCGAACAAGACTAGACGATCTGCGACGCCAACTGGCGCACGGCCTATAACCTGTGCCTATAACCTGTGTTAATGGCCTTCGGAGGCGCGGTCTCATACTATCGACCTCGCGCTCAGGCAAAGTAGTCTAAGGCTCAGAGAGCACAAAAACATCTGCGACACACCAACGGTGTGTCGCTTCCAGACGGAGGAGCTGCATGGCAGTCAGAGGACAAGATATTGCTTCAGTAATTAAGCGCCAGATAGAAGAGTTCGGGCGTGACCTGAGCATGGTGGATGTCGGCACGGTCATTGAGGTCGGCGACGGCATCGCGCAGATTCATGGCTTGTCCGGCGCTGCCTACAGCGAACTGCTTGAGTTCGAGGGCGGCGTTATGGGCATGGCGCTCAACCTCGAAGAGGACAGCGTTGGCGCCGTGATTCTCGGCGACCCGCTTGTGGTGAGGGAAGGCTCAGAGGTCCGAAGCACCGGCCGCGTCGTGGTCGTGCCCGTGGGTGACGAGCTTATCGGGCGCGTCGTGGACGGGCTGGGCCAGCCCATCGATGGCAAGGGGCCGCTTGGCACGAGCAAGACGCGCGCTGTCGAAGTGGTCGCTCCGAACGTGGCAATTCGTAGTTCGGTGAACACCCCGGTGCAGACAGGCATCAAGGCTATCGACGCCATGATTCCCGTTGGCCGCGGGCAGCGCGAGCTTATCATCGGCGACCGCTCCACCGGAAAGTCAGCGATCGCGCTCGACAGTATCATCAATCAGAAGGGCGGCGACCTCATCTGCATCTATGTCGCCATAGGTCAGAGGGTCGGTAAGGTGGCGCAGACGGTAGCGCTGCTCGAAGAGCATGGCGCTATGGAGCACACTATCGTTGTTGCGGCAAACGCAGCCGACCCTGCGGCGATGCAGTATCTCGCGCCATACGCGGGCTGCGCGATGGCGGAAGAATTCATGTGGCAGGGCAAGGATGCCCTCATCATCTACGACGACCTGTCCAAGCATGCTTGGGCATATCGCCAGATGTCGCTGTTGCTGCGCCGCCCGCCGGGCCGCGAAGCATATCCCGGCGATGTCTTCTACCTGCACAGCCGGCTGCTTGAGCGCGCCGCCAAGCTCGATGACGCGAACGGCGGCGGCTCCATAACCGCTCTGCCCATCATCGAGACGCTCGCGGGCGACGTGTCGGCTTATGTGCCGACTAATGTTATCTCGATTACGGACGGGCAGATATACCTTGAGCCTGAACTGTTCAACTCCGGCATACGCCCGGCAGTGAACGCCGGTCTCTCGGTGTCACGCGTGGGAAGCGCGGCTCAGACGCGCGCTATCAGGGGCGTGGCAGGCAGCCTCCGGCTCGACCTCGCGCAATACGCCGAACTGCAAACATTCGCGCAGTTCGGCACGGCGGACCTCGACGCCGCCACGCGCCGGCAGCTCGAACGCGGGCAGCGCTCCACCGAAATCCTGAAGCAGGGCATGAACTCGCCGCTGCCGATGGATCAGCAGGCGGCAATTCTCTACGCGCTGGCAAACGGCTTCCTCGACGATGTGGAGATTGAGCGGGTGCAGGCGTTTGAAGCGGCATTCTTGAGCTACTTCGCATCCAACCAGCGAGAACTCCTTGCACAGATAACAGAGTCGGGGGACGTCTCCGGCGAAACCGAAGAGGCGCTCAAGGCGGCAATCGCAGACTTCAAGACGAATGTGCCTTACTAGACGCTACGGCGATCAGGCTTCGACTGCTGAAGGGACTGGCAGATGGCAAGCGTAAGACAGATCAGGCGACGCATTCGCAGCGTCGAGAACACGGCGAAGATTACCAAGGCGATGTCCATGATTGCGGCATCCAAGATGCGGCGCACGCAGGAGGCGGCGTTGCGCGGCAGACCGTACTCGGACCTGATGCAGTCGCTTCTGGCGCATCTTGCCGCTCAGACGCGCGACGACGAGGAACATCATCCCCTGCTGGTGGAGCGACCGCGCCGCAATGTGGGGATGGTCGTCATTACCCCTGACAGGGGACTTACGGGTGGCTTGAACTCGAACATCAACCGCGCCGCAGGACAGTTCGTCGTGGAGCAGGACGCAGGCGTCAGGGTCATTGCGATGGGCAAGAAGGGCAGAGACTTCATGGTGAGGACGGGACAGGATGTTCAAGCCGTCTTCACGGATGTTCCCGACCGCCCAGGTCTCGACGATGTTACGCCAGTAGCGCGCATAGTCATAGACTCGTTCATCAACGAAGAGGTGGACGCCGTATTTGTCGCTTACGCGCAGTTTGTGAATGTCACTCTCCAGCGCCCGGCCGTTGAGCAGCTTCTGCCCGTCGTTCCGGCGGAGCTTGAAGCCTCACAGGCTGTGGGCTACATCTACGAACCGGACGAGCGACCCGTGCTGGATGCGCTGCTTCCCCGATATGTGGAGATGCAGCTCTACCACTTCCTGCTGGAAGGAATAGCCAGCGAGCAGTCGGCGCGCATGGTTGCAATGCGAAACGCCACCGACAACGCGAATGTGATGGTGGATGACCTTACGCTCGTGATGAACAAGGCGCGACAGGAAACGATAACGAAGGAACTGCTGGACATCATAGGTGGTGTCGCGGCTGTCGAATAATAGGATAGTCTTCGGTGGTCGTTTTCAGCTTCCGATGCAGCATTCGTGAAGGCCACTAGAAGACCGATATACCGACTATCGATAATTGAAAGCTACTACTTGGAGGAACCATGGCAACGGGAAAGGTAACCCAAGTCATCGGCACCGTGGTGGACGTCGAGTTCCCCGCAGAAGGGATGCCGGCAATCTACAACGCGCTGGAGACCAGCATAGCCGGCGAAAGGCTTGTGCTCGAGGTTGAGCAGCACATCGGCAACAACTGGGTTCGCTGCCTCGCGCTCGGCGCGACCGAAGGCCTTGTGCGCGGCGTTGACGCCGTTGACACAGGCAACGCCGTCTCTGTTCCTGTGGGCGACCCCACACTTGGCAGGCTCTTCAACGCGCTCGGCGAGACACTCGACGGCCTTGAAGAAGTCGAGTCCGACGACATTTGGCCCATCCATCGCAAGCCTCCTACTTTCGATGACCAGGCGACTCAGGTCGAGATTCTGGAAACCGGCATCAAGGTGATGGACCTGATAACCCCCTTCACCAAGGGCGGCAAGGTCGGCGCTTACGGCGGCGCGGGTGTTGGCAAGACGGTTATCATTCAGGAGCTTATCCGCAACATCAGCGAGGAGCACGAAGGCGTGTCCGTCTTCGCAGGCGTGGGCGAGCGCTCGCGCGAGGGCAACGACCTCTGGCGCGAGATGCAGGAGTCCGGCGTGCTCGCCAACACCGTGCTGGTGTTCGGTCAGATGAACGAGCCGCCCGGAATCCGTGCGCGCGTCGGTCTGACCGGCCTGACAATGGCAGAGTATTTCAAGGAAGAGCGTGGACAGGACGTGCTGCTGTTCGTTGACAACATCTATCGCTACATCCTCGCGGGCATGGAAGTCTCCGCGCTGCTGGGCAGAATGCCCTCCGCAGTGGGATACCAGCCGACGCTCGGAACCGAGATGGGCGACCTCGAAGAGCGCATCACATCATCCCTGAACGGCTCGATTACATCCTTCCAGGCAATCTACGTGCCCGCGGACGACTACACCGACCCCGGCATCGTAACAACCTTCGGACACCTCGACGCGGTCGTAGCGCTTGAGCGTTCCCTGGCGTCGCAGGGCCTGTATCCCGCCGTCGACCCGCTGACATCGTTCTCCCGCATCCTTGAGCCTGGCGTTGTCGGTCAGGAGCACTACGATGTGGCGCGCGGCGTGCAGCAGGTACTCCAGCGCTATACGGACTTGCAGGACATCATCGCAATTCTGGGTATTGAGGAGCTTTCCGACGAAGACCGCCAGATTGTGGCTAGGGCGCGCAAGATACAGCGCTTCCTCACGCAGCCCTTTTTCGTTGCGGAAGTGTTCACCGGCTCGCCGGGCCGCTTTGTGCCAATACGCGAGACGGTGCGCGGCTTCAGGGAGATTCTCGATGGCCAGCACGACGAACTGCCGGAGCAGGCATTCTACATGGTCGGCACAATCGACGAAGCCGTCGAGCGCGCCGAGCAGATGGCAGCAGTAAATTAGCCCTAAGTATTGCTGATAACATAAAGTCCCTTCCCCCTTGATGCGGGAAGGTTAGGATGGGAGTGATGTCTCCCATCTCTTGGGAGTGGCTGAAAATGGCTGCAATGCGACTTGAAATAGTAACCGCCGAGCGGATGGTCTATTCCGAGGATGTCGATATGCTCGTCGCCCCCGGAATCGACGGGCAGCTTGGCATCCTGCCCAACCACGCTCCGCTGCTGACCGCGTTGCAGCCGGGCGAGATTCGCGTTGACAAAAATGGCGAGGAAAATTACATGGCGGTCAGCGGTGGCTTCCTTGAAGTCCTTGCGAACAGGGTTACGATACTCGCGGACACCGCTGAGCGCGCCGAAGAGATCGACATAGAGCGCGCCGAGGCGGCAGTGCGCCGCGCTGAAGAGCGTATCGTCAGCCGCACCTCCGACATGGACTTACAGCGCGCCGTGATGTCGCTCAGACGCTCGCAAGCGCGAGTGCTGGCAGCGAGACGCCGCCGACCACGTCGCGGTGATGGGGTTGCGCCACCGCAGCAGTCATCATAGCGACCTACTCGCGTTCGTCCTGAGCGTGTCGAAGGACTTAGCACATACAGAGTAAAGCAGAGGGGCGGCTATTACGGCCGCCCCTCTCGCATTATTCTTTCTTAGCCGCATTTCACGACAAATGGATCGGCATCACTCCAATTCTCGCAGGTAGAAGGTCATGGACTGCAGCGAGAGCACGGGATCGATGTTCCGCACCACGATGTTCATCGGCACCTTGGCCGCAACCGGCGCGTAGTTCAGGATGCCCTTGATGTTGTTCTCTATCAGCACATCTATGACGTTTTGCGCCTGCTGCGCCGGCACCGCCACGATGCCGATCGAAATCTTCTTGTCGATAACTGTGTCGCTTAACTCGTCCATGGACTGCACATTGAACTCGCCAATCGTGCTGCCCACCTGTGCGCGATCGCCGTCGAATGCGGCAACGATGCGGAAGTTCTCGCGGTAGAAGCCGGGGTAGTTGATGATAGCCCGCCCGAGCCGTCCGACTCCAACGAGGCATGCGCGCCACTCGCGGTCGAGTCCGAGGATTTCTTGCAGCTCGTGCAGCAGGAAGCGCACATCGTAGCCTCTGCCCTGCTTGCCGAACCTCCCGAAGTAACTCAGATCCTTGCGAATCTGCGCGGGCGTCATCTGCAGCAGGCCGCCGAGCTGCTGCGAACTTACTACATCGATCGATTCGGACATTAGCTGCGACAACGCTCTTACATAAAGGGGCAGCCTCAGAACCACTACTTCAGGGACTTCCACAGAGTCCATAGCCCTCCGAACCTCTTACTAGCTGCTTATTCCGTATTGGACTGCTTCATGCTTTGTGGCAAATGGCACAAAGTAATGAAGGCCATTTTATTATCCTAACCCTATTTCGTCAAACAGGAATGGCGGCGCGGGCGTGAGTTCAACTGAATGACACATGGAACATGGCGATGCGCGGTGTTCTGGAAAACACTTGGCATTAGGTTGACAAGAAGATGCCCTATTGTTAGAGTTATCCATTATGCAGCAATGCGCTTTCAACATCATTTGCGCCTGTATGAACGACCGCTAGGGGTCGCGCAGACAGGCTTCGCTGGATGAAAAGCAGACCCCGCTCAATCAAGTAATGAGCGGGGTTTCTATTTGAAGCGCGATTGCCGAACCGAACATGTAAGTTGGAATTAAACTGAAGACCTATCAATCCGCAGAAGGAGACCGTAGAGAATGACCCAGACTGAGTGGAAGCCTCGTACCCAAGGCATCCTGGAGATACTTCCTGAAGAAATTAGCGACTTTGAGACGCAGGTGGCTCGCTTCCGAGCGGGTGAGTGGTCGGAAAACGACTTTATGGCGTTCCGGCTGCGGCAGGGCGTCTATGGACAGCGCCAGATGGACGCCCAGATGTTTCGCATCAAGTGCCCGTTTGGTGGGCTGAACGCCGACCAGATGGACGCCCTTGGCGTGCTCGCCGATGAATACGCTCCTCTCAAGAAGGGGCATGTTACCACGCGCGAGAACTTTCAGTTCCACCACATCAAGCTCGAAGACGGGCCCGCAATTATGCGTCTCATCGGCGACGTCGGGTTGAGCACGCGTGAGGCATGCGGAAACACAGTGCGTAATGTTACAGGCTGCGCCATCGCGGGCGTCTGCGCCAACGAGCCGTTCGACGTCACGCCCTACGCGGCAGCCTATGCGCGCTACTTCGTGCGCCATCCGTTCAGCCAGGCCCTGCCGCGCAAGGTCAAGAGCGCGTTCTCCGGCTGCGACAACGACTGCGCCATCACGCCCATCCACGATGTCGGCTTCCTTCCGCGTATTCAGGATGGCAAAAAGGGCTTCAAGATGGTCGTCGGCGGCGGCACTTCGATTATGCCGCGCATCGCGCCCACGCTGTACGAATTCATACCTGTCGAAGAGTACCTGAAGGCTACAGAGGCGCTTCTCCGCATCTTCCATCGGACAAACGAACTGCGCCGCAATCGCATGAAGGCGCGCATCAAGTTCTACATCGCCCGCATCGGCATCGACGAATTCAAGAAGGAGCTCGAAGAGGAAATCCAGCAGCCTTGGGCGCAGCGCTCATTCGACCCCACGGACCTGATGTTCGTCGAGGACGAATCCGTTGACGCGCCCCCGCTCAACGGCAGTTACGCCGCATTCGGCAGCGATCCTGAATTCGAGCACTGGATGAAGAGCAATGTGGAGTCGCAGCGACAGGACGGCTACAAGGCCGTCACGGTTCGCCTGCCTCTCGGCGACATCGACGGCAGGCAGTTCCATGAGCTCGCCGACATGTCGCGCAAGTACGCCGGTGGTCGGGCGCGCATCACGCACCAGCAGAACCTCACATTCCGCTGGGTGCCTGAGAACGCTCTGTACGAAGTCTGGCAGCGACTGAGCGACATCGGCTTCGGCGGCGCGGGCGCGCACGAGATTACGGACATCGTGTCCTGCCCCGGCACCGACAGCTGCAAGCTCGGCATTACCTCCTCGATGGGTCTTGGAAGGGCGCTTACCGATGCCGTGGAGCATGTGGACAAGTCAGACCCGCTGGTGCGCCAGATGCATGTCAAGATGAGCGGTTGCCCCAACGGCTGCGGCCAACATCACATCGCAGACATCGGCTTCCACGGCGCGGCTGCCAAGGGACCGGGAGGGCAGGTGCCCGCCTACGAACTGTTCCTCGGCGGAAGCTACTCTCAGGACGACCCGCGCTTCGGACAGCGCATCAAGGCGAAGATTCCCGCCAAGCGCGCGCCGGAGGCACTGCAGAGGATTGTCTCCGACTATCAGGACAGCCATGGCGACGGCGAGCTGTTCAAGGACTACGTCCTGCGCCAGGGCAAAGACTACTTCGAGACGCTGATGAGCGACTTCAGAGATTTGCCCGACCTCAACAGGGAGACGCTTGAGCAGTATATAGACTGGGACAAGACGGTCAAGTATGTGCTGGAGCGCGGCGAAGGCGAGTGCGCGGTCTAACCGACGGCAACGCAACACATCGTTAGCGAATACTTTTAGCATGAAAAGAGGGGCAGGCTTAACGCCTGCCCCCTTCGTATGTCTGCGGTGATTGCGGACGACTATCGCTTGAAGCGCCGCTTCAGACCCTTCCACCACGAATCGCCGTCGTCGCCTTCCTCTTTGTCTAGGTAGCGCCCCCGCCACATTTTGCGCTGGCCCGACTTCGATGGCTTGAGGAAGACCATGCCGTAGGCGACGATGAATATAATCAGGCCCGCCCAGGCGAGCAGTCCGAACAACCCCGGCACCAATGGTCGCAGCAGGAACGCCGCGAGCAGTATTCCCAGCGCCGCCAGCATGATCTTGCCCGGCGAGACGCCCCAGGCGTTGCTATTCAACGACTGCCGCGCATACTGCCACACCATAGTTCTCAGGCCGCGTCGCGATTGCGGGGAGGGCAGAGGCGCTTCAGCCTCAGCCTTTCTCAGTATGTCCTCGATTTCCTGTTGATAGTCAGGCATCCTCGTTGCCCCTTATATCTGCTCCGTAGCCCAGAGTTTAAGTTGCCCGGAGTTTAAGTCAAAATATGCTGCAAGCTCATTTCTTGCATCGTAAACAACCGCATTGCGCATGTCAACATCAATGTAAGGCAAGAAAATCCGCGAATCAATGACATGTTCGTTTGTTTTCTAGCGCACAATGTACGTGCTATAATCATAATAGTTCCGTAGATGCTTTTCAGGAGACTTTCGTGCGAATAACTCAAGGGGAAATTGTTGACCTTCAAACTGTGCTGCACATTGAGATGGAAGATGAGGACATCCGACCGTATCTCGATTTTGGCTACCAGAAAGTAAGACCGCACATCACCTACCCGGGTTTTCGCAGAGGTCGCGTGCCTCGTCACATCGTAATGCAATTCGTTGGGCGCGAGGCGCTGCTGAATGAAGTGCTTGACACCATGCTGCCCGAAGTTACGGGCAGGGCAATGGACGAGCAAAATCTGGAACCCGGCGGCATGCCCAACATGGAAGTTCTGGACCTGGATCCTGTAACCTTCAAGGCAACCGTTCCTCTCAAGCCCGAAGTCGAAATCGGCGATTACAAAAGCATCCGCGTCGAAGTGGAAAAGTCAGAAGTTGGCGAAGAAGATGTCCAAGAGAGGCTGGAACGGCTTCGAAACAGCATGGCATCATGGGAGCCTGTTGAGCGTCCGGTAGCGATGGACGACATGGTCACCATGACGGCTACTGGCACTGTGGACGGGGAGAACATTCTCGACGAGACGGACACCGTGTATCTGCTGGTTGAGGATGCAGATCGCCCATTCCCCGGATTCCCCGAGGCGCTTGTAGGCGCTGAGTTGGATACGCTGAAAGAGTTCGAACTGACGGTTGCCGACGATTTTCCTGTCGATGAAGTGGCGGGCAAATCTGTGCAGGTGTCAGTTACGGTGAGCGATGTCAAGGAGCGCGTCCTTCCTGAACTGGATGAAGAGTTCGCCCAGGGCATAGGTGAAGGCTACGACTCCCTGGAGGCGCTGCGCGAACAGGTCGAGGAGGAACTCAAGACCGAATTCGAGAATACGACAGAGCAGGAACTTCGGCAGAACGCCATCGACAGCCTGCTTGAGGGCGCGACTGCTGTTATTGCGCCGGTGATTATCGACAATGAAGTCAACTATATGCTGAACGAGCAGGCGCAAACTCTCGCCCGCATCAATA
Organism: Dehalococcoidia bacterium; assembly: GCA_965221045.1. Taxonomy (GTDB): domain Bacteria; phylum Chloroflexota; class Dehalococcoidia; order Lucifugimonadales; family JADFKI01; genus Bin90. Next base: position 1,090,450 of record OZ244863.1, on the reverse strand, counting down.
TCCGCTTTGACGACTATCTGCGCTCCGTAGGCAGTTCTGAGGATGAACTGCGCGAGCAACTGCGCGAGGAAGCGATAACTCGAATCAAGCGCGCCGTCGCTCTGGAGAAGCTCGGCGAGGCGGAGGGAATAGAAGTCACGGACGACGATGTGGACGAGCGCATTCAGTCCATGATCGAGCAGAACAAAGAACAGATGGGGGATGAGTTCCAGACTCCTGAAATAACCGAAGACATGCAAACCTCGATAAGGCGCATGATGCACTCGGAGAAGGTGATGGAGCGGCTCGTTGCTATCGCAAGTAGCGAAGCGCCTGAGCAGGCCGAAGCCGAAGCCGTCGATGAGCCGGAGTCTGAACCTGAACCTGAACCTGAGTCCGATTCGGATTCGGACGAAACCGACGAATCCGAAGATACCCAAACCAACTAATAGCGACTACTTGCAGGGGGAAGCCCCTGACATTAAGGAGAATACACTGATGCTGTTTAGGCCCGAAGATTTGAGCGCCAAAGACTTACTGCATGGTGGTGGGCCTGAGAATGTGATACCGATGGTCGTGGAGTCTGGTCCGCGCGGCGAGCGCGCATACGACATCTACTCGATGCTGCTGAAAGAGCGCATCGTCTATCTCGGAACGCCAATCCACGACCAGGTTGCGAACGCCATCATCGCTCAGCTGCTCTTCCTCGACAGGGAGGACCCCGAGCGCGACATCAGCCTGTATATCAACTCGCCGGGCGGCGTGATCTACGCCGGGCTTGCGATTTACGACACGATGAACCTCATCCGCCCCGACGTGTCCACCATCTGCGTGGGCTTGGCGGCGAGCATGGGAACCGTATTGCTCACTGCCGGCTCGAAGGGCAAGCGATTCGCCCTGCCGGACTCCACCATCCACATGCATCAGGCAATGGGTGGAGCGCAGGGACAGGCGAGCGATATTGAGATTGCCGCGCGAGAGATCCTGCGCTTGCAGGACAAGATTCGCACTATCCTGTCCAAGAGCACAGGCCAGTCCTTCGAGAAAATCACCCAGGACACCGACCGCGACCACTACCTGAGTGCGGAACAAGCGCTGGAATACGGCCTGATTGATGAAGTCCTAACGTCCTCCTCCGGCACGTAGTCCTGATGAACTGACCGCATTGTTCTGTCAGCAGTTTCGGCGCGCGCCGACGCTGCGAACAATTCCTGTGAACCAATGCTTTTGAACTAATGATAAACAGGGAGCTTCCGTACTATGACAAGCCGCACCGATTACCGATGCTCCTTCTGTGATAAGGCGCAGGCGCAAGTCAAGCGCCTTATCGCGGGGCCGGATAGGGTGTTTATCTGCGACGAGTGCGTTGTGCTCTGCGACCAGATTATCTCGGAAGATGGCCCCGCCCAGTCCAATGTCATAGCGAATCCGATGGCAAACGGGCTGAATCCGAAGCTCATTTACCAGAATCTCGAAGAGTATGTCGTTGGGCAGGGCCTCGCCAAGAAAATTCTTAGTGTCGCGGTCTATAATCACTACAAGCGCATCACCTCAGCGCAGACCCAGTCGGATGTGGAGATTCAAAAGGCGAACATCCTGATGCTCGGTCCATCCGGCTCAGGCAAGACGCATATAGCGCAAACGCTTGCGCGCATCCTACAAGTCCCGTTCGCCATCGCTGACGCCACCTCGCTGACCGAGGCGGGCTATGTCGGCGAGGATGTCGAGAACATCCTGCTGCGTCTCATCCAAGCCGCCGACTACGATGTGTCGCGCGCCGAACAGGGCATTATCTACATAGACGAGATAGACAAGATCGCGCGCAAGAGCGTCAATCCTTCGATTACTCGCGATGTGTCGGGCGAAGGCGTGCAGCAGGCGCTGCTCAAGATAATCGAGGGCTGCGAAGCCAATGTCCCGCCGCAAGGGGGGCGCAAGCATCCGCATCAGGACTTCCTGAAGATCAAGACCGACAATGTGCTGTTCATGTGCGGCGGCGCGTTCGAGGGAATGGAAGACATAATCAACAGGCGCGTCTTCAAGAGCAAGCACTCGATTGGCTTCACCGGTTCGGCAAGCTGGACCGCGAAGACTGAAGAGAAAGTCCTGCACCATGTTAACTCCGACGATCTGATGGAGTATGGGTTCATCCCTGAGTTCGTAGGACGCCTTCCCGTTATCGCTACGCTTGATACCCTCGACGAAGCCGCGCTCATCCAAGTGCTCAGTGCGCCGAAGAACGCTCTTGTTCGGCAGTATCAATCGCTCTTCGATATGGATGGCGTGGAACTGGTCTTCACCGAAGAGGCGCTTGTCGCCGCTGCGCGGGAGGCGCTCAAGGGCAAGACGGGCGCGCGCGGACTTCGCACTATCCTCGAAAATACGCTGCTGGATGTGATGTACGAGCTTCCCAGCATGCCCGACGTCAGCCGCTGCGTCGTGGACGCCGACGCCATTCTTGGCAGTGCCCCCGCGACACTTAGCCTGGACGACGGTGAAATAGTTCCGATTCCCATGCCCGCCATGTTGCTTGAGAAGAAATCCGCATAGACCCTTGGCTTGCCCGGACTTCTTGCCACTCAGCCCGCATCGTGCGCTTCCTATCGTTCTTCGTGCGCCTGTCGGACCGCCTGTCTCGGCTAGCGCGCCCATCGAACACCTCCGAATGAACTAGGATCACGCCTCCATTATTCCTCCCCAGAATGGCGTTCCACGTACATAAGTATTGAACTTATCTAATTTTGTGTTTAATATCTGTGCAGATTAGACCAGTTTACTCCTTGACCGAGAGGCAATACTTATATGCGTATGCACAAAAGGACGCCCTTGCCCGGAGCGGTCGACAAGCCCCTCGACGACTTTGTAGCAGGGCACATCGCGCCATCTTCCAGTCGCGTGCCTCCCATGCACCGAGAAGTGACCACCTGCTACGCCTATATGTGCTCCTACGCCTACGGCTGCACCGAGAAGACGAGCCGCCCGGCGCAGGTTCTTATGCGCCGCTGCATGCGATACAAGCCGGAGGAACTGCGAATCCGCGCCGGCGTCTCAGACTACGCGCTCGACCTGCTCGCCAAGCGGCGCAATTCGGGTGAGGGCATTGCCGATGAGACCGCCGCGATACTCGACGAGCTGCGCCCCGACGGTCCGTTGCGCAAGATCGCCTGAAGCGCTTGAAGTGCATCTATGACCGACGAAGAAAGGGTCGTCTGCGAGACGCCGACTCCGGGGAAGAAGCCCACACGCATCCACAAGTGGAAGTACGACCTGCTGGGCGCACCATACTTGAGATTGTCGCGGAGAGCGTGGACGGCGTAGAGTTCCGCAATCTATCGGGCTTAATCGAAGGTCGCCTCAGCACGGAGCAGCGATATAATCTCGGCTCGGTATCCTGGTACACCGTCTCCGTGAAGCTCGACATGGAGGTGAAGGGCGATATAGAGCGAGTGCCGCGCGCCAAGCCGCAGAAACTGCGCCTAGTGAAGTAACTGCACCTTACTACTGCACACTCTAAAGCGCACTGTTCCTGACCGAAGTTGCGGCGCAATGGCTTCCTTGTCCGCCGTGGTGATTAGCGCTTGGTGATACTGCGCGGCATGCCCCAGCACCTGCTCACGCCGCGCCGCATCCAGTTCCGACAGCACGTCGTCGAGCAGAATGACCGGCTCTTGCCCTCGCCGCCGCTTCAGATACTCAGCCTCCGCCAGTTTCAGCGCCAGCACTGCGGTGCGGGTCTGACCGCGCGATGCGAATGCAGCGGCTTCCATTCCGTCTAGCGTGAGCGCGAGGTCGTCGCGGTGTGGTCCCGTAACCGTAATTCCCCGCGCAAGTTCCTGCCTGCGCTGTTCCTTCAGCTTCGCGCCCATGAGTTCCACGATGCTATCTCTCGAAACATCTGCGCCATCAGGCAGGGCTACATTAGGCTGGTAGGATACGGCGAGGGTTTCGCTTCCGCCGCTCAGACGGGCATACATCGGATTCGCGCCTTCGGACAGCAATCGCACCGCAGCATGGCGCTGCGCCACTATGCAGATCCCTTCTTTGACAAGCTCGTCGTCCCAGAATGCAAGCTCGTTGATGCGCGCCGATCCGTCTCGTATCTGGCGGAGCAGATGGTTGCGTTGCCGCAGCACGCGCTCATATCGCTGTATCGCGCCCAGATACTCACGGTCCGTCTGCGAAATGAGGATGTTCAGGTAGCGGCGGCGCACGCTCGGCGAGCCATACACGATCTCAAGGTCGTCCGCGCTGAACATTACCGCGTTCAGATGCCCTATGAGCGTGGAAGCCCGGCGGGGCGCCCCGTTCACGCGGAAGTATTTCTGCACCGACATCACCCGGGGTGTTGTCGCAGCGCTCGCTCCGGCGGTGGGTGGCGCTGACACGCTGCGGAAGTTAATCTGCAAGTTCACCGAATCATCCTGCCGCTCCACATTGGCGGCTACCTGCGTGTAGAACTCACCTTCGCCGTTGCTGCGCCGTACAAGTTCACGCTCTGTGGACGCGCGAGGAGAGCGCGCGACCGCAAGCAAGTACATAGCTTCGAGCAGATTGCTCTTGCCTGCGCCGTTTTCGCCCTCGAAAAGGATCATGCCCGGCTGCAAGTCAAGCTCCAGCCGCGCGTAGTTGCGGAAGTTCGTCAGGCTGATGTGCGAGATGTAGATGTCGTCCCCCGCTGCCGTGGCGTTGTATTTTAATTCGCGCCATAATGTCAGCGAGTTGGATTCTATCACAGTGCTACCTACGCGCCTCGTCCTATGGCGCATGCTGGAAACTGGAGTGTTAATGTTGTTAGAATTGAGGGAAGGTAGAGGTTGGAGGGCATACTATGCAGGTGAATATGGACGAAGCAAAGTCCGAGCTTTCCAGGCTGGGCGAGCTAGCATGGCAGGGCGAGGAGATAATAATCGCCAAGGCAGGCAAGCCATTCCTGCGCCTGACACCGTACGACGAACCGAATCGGGTTGAAGATATTTCCGAAAAACCAAAGCGTCGTCCGTTGGGAATGCTTGAGGGACAGATCTGGATTGCGCCGGATTTCGATGACACGCCGGAAGAGTTGATAGACTTGTTCTACAACGGCGAGGTTTTTCCAGAGGATAATTCTGAAGCCAGCGAAGCATCTATAGAATAATGCCCTCTCTTCTGTTGGACACTCACACTCTCTTGTGGGCGCTTACGAGTCCTTCCAGGTTGGATGATCTTGCTCGTGACGCGATATCAGACGCGAGCAACGATGTGTTTGTCAGCGCTGTAAGTGGTTGGGAGATAGCTCTGAAAAGCAACTTGGGGAAGTTGCAAGTGCCTGATAACGTGTATGCGATGATTGAAGCAACTGGATTTACGCATCTGTCAGTCACATTTGATCATGGTGTTGAAGCAGGTAGTCTTCCTCTGTTTCACCGCGACCCGTTCGACCGCCTTCTGGTCGCTCAGGCTCGCGCGGAAGGACTTGTACTGGTTACGAGGGACGCTCGTGTACGGCAGTACAGTGTTCCTACGATGGGAGCGTAAAGCTATGTTGTGTATAACAACGCACTCGACACTCTCCATAATCCCAATGCGCTATGCTCGAGCAGGTGCCCTATGAAGTGGCTCGCGTTAGCGGGCGGCGTCGGCGGCGCAAAACTCGCCCTCGGCCTGTCGAAAACCCTCCCGCCCTCGCAGCTCACCATCGTCGTGAACACAGGCGACGACGAGGTGTTCCACGGCCTGCATGTATCGCCCGATGTGGACACAGTGATGTACACGCTTGCCGGTCTTTCCAATCCCGAAACCGGCTGGGGCATCACGGGCGAGACCTTTCAAGCGTTGGAGAGGCTGAAAGAATACGGCGCGGATGCGTGGTTCAACCTCGGTGACAAGGACCTTGCGACACACATACGCAGGACAGACCTTCTGCGCCAAGGCTGTTCTCTGTCCGAAGTCACTCAGTCGCTGCGAAGCGCGCTAGGCGTGGAGCATCCCATAGTCCCGATGAGTGACGACCCCGTTCGCACTATGCTGTCAACTGATATCGGCGAACTGGCGATGCAGACATGGTTCGTGAAGCATCGCTGCGAGCCCGCCGTGAGCGAGATTCGCTTTGCTGGCGCGGAACATGCACAGCCCGCGCCGGAGTTCGAGCGCGCCCTGAGCGAGAGCGATGCGCTCATTTTCTGCCCGTCGAACCCCTTCGTCAGCGTCGCTCCCATACTGGCAGTCCCCGGCGTCCGTGATGCTATCGAAGGCTTCAATGGCCTGCGTCTCGCGGTCAGCCCCATCGTAGGCGGACAGGCAATCAAGGGCCCCGCCGCCAAGATGATGGGCGAGCTTGGAATCGAATCTTCCTGCGTAGGCGTAGCGATGCAGTACCAGGGGTTGTGCGATGTGTTCGTGCTGGATGATGTGGACGGCGACAGGGCAGGGGACATCGAGGCTTTGGGCATGCGCGCAGCCGTAACGAACACGATGATGATAACCGACGCCGACAAGGTGCGACTTGCCGAGTACATTTGCGAACTGGCAGCATGAACGCCCACAGTATAGTCGCAGTTGTTCCGATGAAACCGCTGAACCGGTCGAAGACGCGCTTGGCGAGTGTTCTGTCGGAACAGCAACGCGCCGACCTGAGCCTTAGCATGTTCAGCAGGGTGATCACAGAGGCTAACGCGGCGCTCGGGGTGGTGTGGGTAGTCGGCGGCGATGACACGGTGCGGCATGCCGCCGAGAGACTTGGCGCACTGTGGCGCGAAGACCCCGGAGAAGATCTCAACGACTCGCTCTCCATAGCGTTCGACGAGGCTTGTAAGAAAGGCTTGTCGCCCATCTACCTGCCCGCCGACCTGCCTTTCGTAACCGCCGCTGATATACATAGGGTCGTGCAGGCATCCGGCAATGGCAAGACTCTTACACTCTCCCCCGCGCAGCAGGACGGCGGAACCAACGCCATGCTCATCCCCCAATGCCTGTCCTTTCCCCCCTTGTTAGGCAAGGACAGCTTCAGCCTTCACAAGCGGCAAGCGACATCGCGGGGCATCCCTTATGCTGTATGCTTGAGCGAAGGATTGGGGCTGGACCTGGACACTCCTGACGATCTCGCCTTGTGCGACGAGATTCAACCCGGATTTCTCGCTACGATGATGCCTGCGGCTGGGGTCCCAACTTCAAGAGGTGATAAGAAAGACTGATGACTTTGAAACTCGGTGTACTTCTACCAACGCGCGGGCTCGTAATGGGCAGCGACGGGCCACCCAGCATTGAACCATTGCTGTCGATGGCGGAACAGGCGGAGCAGGCAGGACTGGATTCGGTGTGGGTTGGCGACAGCCTAACCGCAAAGCCGCGCCTCGAACCGCTGACAACGCTGTCAGCGATTGCAATGCGCACGAAGAAAGTGCGACTGGGCACAGCAGTCATGCTTGCGGCGCTGCGCCATCCCGTTTCGCTCGCGCAGGCATCCGCAACCGTTGACACCATATCCGGCGGACGGCTGATTCTTGGCGCGGGCGTGGGCGGCGCGTTCAACGGCGCTCAGCAGCAGGAATGGCTCAACGTCGGTGTAAAGCCGTCCCAGCGCGCGCGCCGCTTCGAAGAAGTGCTGGAGATAGCGACCCGCCTCACACGCGGCGAAGCGGTTACATTTGAGGGGAGGCACTTCAATTTCAATGAAGTAAGCGTGCAGCCGCGCGCCGTGCAAACTAACGGTGTCCCATTCCTCGTAGCCTGCCACTGGCGCGCCGGACGTGAGCGCCAATTCCAGCGAGCGGCAAGGTTGGGTGCAGGCTTCATGTCCATCTCCGACTACCCCGATGATTACGCCCGCGTGGTGGACAGGGTACGCGGCTACACGGCTGAGTACGGCGGAGACCCTGAAGCGCCCGAGGCGACCTTCTACATGACCGTCAACCTCCGCGAGGACGAAACCGCCGCCGCCGATGAAGCCGACAAGTTCCTGCGCCAATACTACGGCTCGAACATCTGGGGCGACCGCTGGGGACCGTTCGGCAATCCACAGCGAGTCGCCGAGCGCATCGCGCAGTACCACGAAGCAGGAGCGCAGACTGTAATCGTGCGCTTCGCCTCCTTCGAGCAGGAACGCCAACTCGACACATTCCTTAGCGAGATTGTGCCGTCTTTGGGCTGATATAGTGTCGCACGAATATGAAAGCAAAGAGGCTTTGGCAACAGGAGACGCTGCCATGACACAAAGCTTTGAGCGCGTACTCCCGAACGTACTGCCACTCAACCTCAGACTGGAACCTGTTATTAACCTGACAGAATACCAGTTTGCAGAGTTCTGTGAGATGAACGAAATAGTGCGAATTGAACGCACTGCTGACGGTGTTCTGGAGCTGATGCCTCTACTAGTGGGTGATGGCGGAGCAAGGGTTGTAATGGCAATAGCCGCTTTAGGGATGTGGGCGAGGAATGACGTCAATGGCGTCGCATTCGCAAATGCAGGTTTCATTCTGCCTAACGGCGCTATGCGCGCACCCAGTGCTGCATGGATAAGTCAGTCCCGTTTAGCAACGCTGACGATGGAGGATAAGAAAGGGTTCTTGCCATTGTGTCCGGACTTTGTGACGGAAATGCGCTGGCATACCGACAGGCTCACCGTCCTGCAGGCGAAGATGGAAGAGTACATGGCAAACGGTGCGCGACTCGGCTGGCTGCTTGACCCGCTGGAACAACGCGCGCATATATATCGCCCCGGCATACAGCCTGAGATATTGGATAAACCTGATTCTCTGTATGCTGAACCCGAACTGCCAGGATTCACACTCGACCTGACGCAGATATGGAAGCCGGTGAGATAGCGCATTCTTCGGCGCGAACCAAATCTTAACTTTGAAGTGTGAAAGAATTGACCGACAACCCCAACGAACAAGACGACATACTCGTTGAGCGAGACGGCAGCGTCGCAACCGTGACCTTCAACAGGCCGACCCAGCACAACACCATCAGCTACGCCGGCTGGCTGGAACTTCAGCGAATCACCATCGAGCTTGAGCAAGACGACTCGGTGCGCGTGGTAGTCTTCACCGGCGCGGGCGACAGGGCGTTCTCCGCGGGCGCCGACATCAAGGACTTCGAGCAATACCGCATCAACTCGCGCATCTCAAAAGTCTATGCTGCCGCATTCGACGGCGCGATGGACACCGTAGAGGCAATGACCAAGCCGACAATTTCCATGATCAGAGGCTTCTGTGTAGGCGGTGGCTGCGAGTTCTCTATGGCGACCGACATACGCATCGCATCCGACGACAGCCGCTTCGGCATCCCCATAGCGCGACTCGGCATTCTTGTCGAATACGGCGAGATGCGCCGTCTCATCAACCTCGTGGGTCCCGGCAATGCGTCCTACATCCTGCTGAGCGGCAGGTTGATTGACGCGCAAGAGGCGCACCGCATTGGCCTGATAACTACGCTCCTCAGCGCGGATGAACTTCACGAGCACACCTACACCCTCACGCACGAAATGGCGGAACTCGCGCCACTAAGCCATGAACGCAACAAGCGCATCCGCGACATTACCCTGCGAAACCCATCAGGCGAAGGTCTGTCGCAGGAAGAGCAAGACCTGCCCTTCACCAACTTCGACAGTGCCGACTTCCACGAAGGACGAGCCGCGTTCATTGAGCGCCGCAAGCCCACGTTCATAGGTGAATAGCTTCGCGCTCTAACTGATCGACCGACAAACCGACCACTGGAGATAGCCTAAATGCAAAACTCTAACGGAAAACTCCCCCTTCAAGACATCAAGGTGATCGACTTCAGCCAGATTCTTGCAGGTCCATTCTGCACAATGCTGCTCGCAGACATGGGCGCTGATGTCATCAAGATTGAGAAGCCCAACGGCGGCGATGACACCCGCCGATACGGCCCGCCCTTCATCGAAGGCGAATCGGCGGCGTTCCTGACGCTGAACCGCAACAAACGCAGCATCGTCCTCGACCTCAAGAGCGAGCAGGGTCTCGCCATAGTGCGCCACATGCTTGAAGACGCCGATGTGATGATTCACAACTTCCGCCCCGGTGTCGTCGATCGCATGGGTCTTGCTTACGAAGATGTGAGCGCGCTCAATCCTGCCGTCGTCTATTGCACCGTATCGGGCTTCGGAACGACAGGCCCGTACAGCAGTCGCGCCGGCTTCGACCTCGTAGCGCAGGGCATGAGCGGCCTGATGAGCATCAACGGCTTCCCCGATTCCCCGCCTGCGAAGGTAGGCGTACCCATGGCAGACCTCAACACTGGCATGTTCTGCGCCTACGGCATCCTCACCGCATACATTAACCGCCTAGTAACGGGGAAGGGACAGCATGTGGACGCCTCCCTAATAGAGTCTGGCATCGCATACACCCTATACGAATCCGCAACCTACTTCGCAACCGGCGAGGTGGCGGGCCCGCTCGGTTCGGCGCACCGCATGATTGCGCCCTATCAGGCGTTCGCCACCCAGGACGGCTACATCAACATCGGCGCCGCCAACCAGAACAACTGGGAGCGCATGTGCCGCGCGGTGGGCCGCGAAGACCTGCTTGACGACGAGCGCTTCGCCTCCAACCCTGAACGCATGGTTAGCATTGACGCCCTCACGCCCATCATGGAAGAGACATTCCGCACGCAGACCACCGACCACTGGGTGAAGACTCTGGAGAAAGCGGGAGTCCCGTGCGGACCGATTTACACCATAGAACAGGTCTATGCTGACCCGCATGTGCAGTCCCGCGGAATGGCGGTGCCGCTCGAACATCCGAAGTCCGGCAGCATCCGCAACATCGGCGTCCCCGTGAAGCTCTCCGATACGCCCGGCTCCGTGCGAACCCCCGCGCCCCTGCTAGGCCAGCACTCCGACGAACTGCTCACCGAATTCGGCTACGAAGACACCGACGTCACCGCATTCAAAGACGCCGGAGTGCTCGGCTGACACTCTACTGGCAGCCATGATGTGGTAGCCATGATGTGGCGGCCATGATATGAAGAACCCCGTTGTAAGGAGATGACAATGCCCTTCGTCAACACTGACAACGCGAAAATCTACTACGAAACCCACGGCGAAGGCCCGTCCGTCGTCCTCGCGCACGGCGCGGGCGGCAACACCCTCGTCTGGTGGCAGCAGATAGCCCACTTCGCCCGCCGCCACAAGGTCGTTGCATTCGACCATCGCGGATGGGGCAGGTCGCAATGCGCTCCCGAGCACAAGCATGCCCGCTACTTTGCCGGCGACATGCGCGCAGTCATGGACGACGCAGGCGTGGAGCGCGCCGCAGTCATCTGCCAGTCGATGGGCGGATGGACCGGCATGCAATTCACGCTCGCCAACCCGGAGCGCGTGTCCTGCCTCGTGCTGTCGGGCACACCCGGCGGCGTCCAGACACCGAGCGTCATCAAGGCGCGCGAAGCCCGCGCCCGCAGCCGCACGATAGACCTCGACCGACCCATCCCATGGAACGAGCCGCACCTCGCCCTAGCACCTGATGCCTTCGACCGTGCCCCTGCTATGGCGTTCCTGTACCGTCAGCTTTCAGGTCTCAACCCACTCATCGGCGACACCGGCACCGGCGAGATAGGCGTCTCACCCGATGCGCTCGGCGACTACAACATACCCACACTAATGGTCGCAGGCGCACAAGACCGCATATTCCCGCTGGCAATCCTGAAAGAGGTCTCGCAAGTCATCCCCGGCGCGCAACTCCACATCGTCGCCGAAGCCGGCCATTCTCCCTACTTCGAGACGCCCGAGGAGTTCAACAAGGTTGTAGGAGCGTTCATCGGCAAGCATGTCTAAAGTCCCAATGCCGGAGGCACGCCCAAAAATCGTGCCGGAATGCGAAAATGCGGCCCTGTGAGACCACACGTATCAACCTGCAGGAAAGTCAATGAGTTCGATGCGATCTCCGTATCGCCGAAAGTCGGAAGTGTTGAATGTGAGCAGCCGTTGCTCTCCGTGCGCCAGCATGGTTGCCACAATGTTGGCGTCGTGAATCTGGCGTCCGCCAACTGCAACTTCTCGGCACAGTGCAGTGAGCATCTCTGTAACTGAAGGACCGTCTTCGAGTACCTCAAAGGACACGAGAAACCTATTCACATCTTGAAGCACTTCCTCGCGCGTCAAAGGAATATCCCAAGTCTGCGGGCGTGTCATAACTGCCAGATATTCGCGCAAGACCTGTCTGCTGATTCTAATCGGTTCAATTTCTTCAAGTGCGAGGTTAAGTCTTTCCCTTGCGATTAAGTGACTCGGGGCTTCTGACACGCGCGCACTTGTTAGGATGTTCGTGTCTATGAACATTGGGCGGTCTCAAACTCGCTCATCGTAAATGTCTTCGCGTCTGAGACTCAGACCTTTTGGCCACGCCCCGGCTGAATGAACTGGCAAAATCTCATTAAGCCTATCTCTGCGGGCTTCTTCCCGTTCTTTGCTACGGAAAGGTAGCGAGCGTGTCTTCATATCGACTTCTGCTGTGTATTGATGGATTTGCTCGCTGTCTGTTGGCATAATGGCACTTTCTTGCTTGATTTTTGCCTCGTCTAATTACTTTTGCACTACCTCACCCGCTGCACCACCCTCCGCACTCCATCCACCAGCGCGTCCACCTCTTCATCTGTCGTCAGCGTGTTCAGCGCGCCCGCGCCGCCCGTCTGAATCAGGATGCCCTCATTCAGCAGCCCCGTGAACAGCGCCTTCGTCATATCGCCGTCGCTGCTAAGAGCCGAGCGATAGTCAACGATCTCCTTGTCCGTGAAATGGATACCGAACAGCGACGCCACGCCCGTAACCTGCGCTGGCACCTCAAGCTCGTCGAACACCGCCCGCAGCTTGGCGCGCAGCGTCTCGCCCAGCGCGTTCATGCGCTCATACACATCCGGCGTCAGGTGGTTCATCACAACCTCGCCCGCAACCATCGTCATCGGATTCGCGTTGAAAGTGCCCGCATGCGCCAGTGGCGCGCCCTCACTGGGATCGAACAGCGCCATGATGTCTCGCCTGCCGCCCCATGCGCCCACCGGCATGCCGCCCCCGATTATCTTGCCGAATGTCGTCATATCAGGTATCACGCCGAACATCTCCTGCGCTCCGCCCGGCGACACCCTGAAGCTCTGCACCTCGTCGAAGATCAGCACGATGCCCAGCTCCTCCGTGACCGCCCGCATGCCCCGCAAGAAGTCTTCGTCCCCCTCCAGATAACCGAAACTTGACGACACCACCTCCATGATGACGCAGGCGAGTTCATCGCCGTGCTCACGGATGATGCGCTCAGAAGTCGCAAGGTCGTTATATGGTAGCGTGATGACATCCTCGGTGATGCTAGGGGGCTGCCCCGGATGCTCTGGAACGGGAATCGTGGCATCGGGACCGAGATCCTCGGCAGCAGGTCTCACGCTCACCGACACATATTCGTGCGAGCCGTGATAGCCGCCCTCGAACTTGGCGATCTTGTGCTTGCCCGTGAAGGCCCGCGCGCCGCGAATCGCCATCATCGTCCCCTCGGTGCCGGAGTTCGTGAAGCGCACCGTCTCCAACGAGGGCACACGCTCGCACAAATTCTTCGCAAGTCGCACCTGCGCCTCAGTGGGCCCGCTGAACGAGTTGCCCCGCTCCGCCTGCTCCTGAAGAACCGCAACGATGTCGGGATGTGCATGCCCCATGATGTGCGTAGTAGCGTTAATCATGAAGTCGAGGTAGCGGTTGCCATCGACATCATAGACATAGTGCCCCTTCGCGTGGTCAACGAATGTCGGGTAGGGCGCGAAATACGCCGTGCCGCGCGAGCTGCCGCCCGGCAGGTACTGCGCCGCCTCATCCTGCAGCGACTTCGACTTCGGTGTGCTCGCCACAAACTGCTGTATTTCGGCTTCGGCCCTCGATGTTGTCATGTCGCTGCCTCCATATTGTCGTCTCGTGTCGGCACATTATATCCGTGTGTCAGAGCGCGGACAAGTTGAGCGTTATCCTTGACAAACACTTCGCCCTTTATAACTATGGTATGTACTGACAATGATAAGGAGGCAGGCATGGGTGTCATCAGCGCCGCAGAGTTTGAACAGAAGTGCATCAAGATAGTCGATGAAGTCGCCGCAAGCGGCGAAAAAATGCTAATCACGCGAAACGGCGTCGCGGTAGCGGAACTTGTCCCAGTACAGAAGCGCCCGGTCAAGAGTCTGTTCGGCATAGACAGGGGCAACATCGTAATCAAAGGCGACATTATCGAGCCTATAGACGTTGAGTGGGATGCTTTGAAGTGAGTGAGGTGATTTTAGACACTAACGCGCTTCTGTGGCTTCGGATGGGGAGCGAACGCATAGGCCCCGTAGCGCGTAGACTAGCAGATGAGGCGCTAGAGCAGAGATCGCTTGCAGTGTCGGTTTTTTCTTTCTGGGAAATTGCCTTGCTCGTCCAGAAGAACCGAATTGATATAGGTCAGCCCATGAGGGTTTGGCGTAACAATGTGATAGCTCAGGGAGTCCACGAGATTGCGATTTCTGGAGAAATCGCGCTAATGTCGACCGAACTAGATGGACTCCCAGCAGACCCGGCAGACCGCATCATAGTTGCCACGGCGCTGGCACGTGAAGCCACGCTCGTAACCGCTGATGCTAGAATCCTGGACTGGCGAGGAACACTCGACAGGCACGATGCCAGAACCTGAGCGGCGAAACCTAACTAAGTCGCCGTAACTCCCCCGTCTATGACCAGTTCGCTGCCCGTCATATACGACGCCGCATCGGACGCCAGGAACAGCACACCGTATGCCACATCCTCAGGAATTCCCATGCGAGGAATCGGGATGTTTCCCGCGCGTTCTTCGCGCATCCCATCTTCCGGATACACGAGGTCCAGCATGTCCGTCTCGATGGGACCCGGATGCACCGAGTTCACGCGGATGTTCTCGGCTGCGTGCTGCACCGCCGTTGACTTCGTAAGCAGCCGCACCGCGCCCTTAGAGGCGTTGTATGCCGTACCACCCGCGCTGCCGATAATCCCCGCAACAGATGAGATGTTGATGATTGAGCCGCCGCCACTCTCGCGCATCGCAGGGACGACAGCCTTCGTCCCGAGAAACACACCCTTGCCGTTGATGTCCAGCATGAGGTCCCAATCGGCGGCGCTGGTCTCTTCCACCGTGGCGCGCGCGAATATGCCTGCATTGTTCACCAGAATGTCCAGCCTACCGTATGCGGTCATAACGGCGTCCACGGCATCCGACCACTGCTGCTCATCCGTAACATCGAGATTGACGAACATCGCATCGCCGCCCGATTCTCTGATTTCCGCTTCGAGCGCTCGCCCTTCCTCCTCGCGAATGTCCGCGATGCCAACCTTAGCGCCCTCGCTTACGAACAGCCGAGCCTCCACAGCGCCCATACCCCGCGCCCCGCCGCTGATAAGCGCAACCTTGCCTTCAAGTCTCATGTTGTGCCTCCGCCATGCCTAGAATACATGCGCTTCAATTTTTCCAATTTCTTCTCCCTGGCGGCACTAGCATGGTAACCGCGATTGTAATAGGTTACCTTTATTCTTGTGGCGGACTCTTTCTTATATCTAATCGCAGCCTTCTCCGAAGGTCGATCCATTGCAATGATATGACTTGGGGAAAGTAAGTCCAATTGTCTCTTGAGGTGCTTTACATAACCGTTATCAAGATAAATCTTTTTCATTGTGCTTCCTTTGTCATCTTTTGTTCTAAAAGGAACCACATGAACAAAGGCTATATCGCTGATGATATGGGTTGTGGCTTCTAGTATCTTGTTATAGTGATTCTTTGTAATTGACCAGTTAGGATAATCTCTGACGAACGCTTTGTTGGCTTTCTTGAAGGCGAGATTCACATCGTCCGAATTCCGAAAGTCCTTCAATCTTCTATACAATCTATTGGATTCTGGTTTCGACTTATAGTCTTTCTTCCCTCCCGATGGATTGACTGACAATATGACCAAACCGCCTGTCCTGTAATTCTTGCCAACCATTCCAACGGATACAACATCAATTTGCCACCTTGACTTTTTACGAACGTAAATTGGGCGTAAATCATCTTCGGGGCCAAAAATGTCCTTCCGAGTGAGATTTGCACATTCCTGCCATAGTTCTGCTAACTGAACTCGATATGATGACACGGATCCTCCAAAAGGGTCATAAATCCTGTTTACGCTAGCTCTGATAAATCAACAACCTTCGCTGCGGTCAGCGCAGGGAGAGCAACAATTGGTTCACCTGGCGAAGGTTCTGGAATGTCGCGCCCATCATGAATACGCGCGGCAATGGCTTCCTCTAATGCGTCAACGGCGCGCATCAACGCTTCTTCCCTGTCGTCTCCAAATGTGGTCAATTCCGGAAAGTCTGGCGAAGTTGCCATTAGGTACTCCGCATCCGCTTCTAGGGTGACAGGATATGCAAGCATCAACTCACTCAAAAATTCACAAAATCAGTCCGCTGCGCCCGCCTGCGCAGCATTCACGCTGCCCTCCGATTCGTCGCCGAATATGCCGAACGGATTCAGCGAGCGCGGCGCGTCATAGATGTCCATATGCTCAGTCCGCTTCAGCCAGTTCACGACTAGGTAAGTCAGTGGAGTGGCTGCGATCTCATACACCGTCTTCGCCGCCCACGCGAATATCATCGCGGCGAACACGGCAGGCCATGGCCACAGGCCGGAAATGCCGAACGCGATGCCGAAGAACAGCACAGAGTCGATGCCCTGTCCAACTACGGTAGATGATATGGTGCGTACCCAGAGATGGCGTCCCTGCGTCTTATTCTTAAGCACGACCATTACTGCGGCGTTTGTAAACTCACCTACGATATACGCGATGAAACTGCCCAGCAAAATCCAGCCCGTAGCGCCGAGTATCGCCCGGTATGCGTCCTGTCCCTCCCAGAACCCGGCACCCGGTATCAAGCCGCCCAGCAAGAACAGGACCACCATCAGCAGGTTGCAGACGAACCCGAGCCATATCACGCCCCGCGCCACACGAAAGCCGTACACCTCGGTCAGCACATCGCTGACTATGTAGCTCACAGGGAAGCAGATTATTGCTGCGGAAACGACAAACAGGTTATCGCCGAATACTTGGAACGGAAGTGTGAACAGCGCCACCGGCTTGATGGCAATGATGTTGCTCGCGAGCAGTGTGGTTATGGACAACGCGATTATGATGACCAGTCTGCCGGAAAATTGCATCGCACAACCTCACATGTCGCTGTGGTGTATTCCGTGTGGAGAGCAGGTATCTGTTCCCAGTTTGGTTGGAGCGGGAGACGGGATTCGAACCCGCGACACCCTGCTTGGAAGGCAGGCACTCTACCACTGAGTTACTCCCGCTCGCCGCTATAAGGATAGCACAACAATGCGGCGCAGCGTAACAGGCAGAAGTCTCGATTTCGCGGCCTCTGCAAGTGATGTAATATTACGCTTGCTATATCCTCATAAGCATTATTGGAGGTAATGGATGGAGTTGAGCGAACGTCTTCATAGTCAGTGGGTTGAATCGGCTCAGGACTGGATAGACACCGACCAGGCCGTGCGCACCGGCATGCTCGATAGCTGGATGCTCGACGCGCTCGGTAATGTCGGGGGCAAGTCGGCAATCGATATCGGATGCGGCGAGGGCAGATTCTCCCGCCTGCTGTCGAAGCTCGGCGCAAGCGTCACGGGCGTTGACCTCACCGAAGCCCTGATCGCAAGGGCGCGCGCTATGAGCACAGGCGAAACTTACATGCTTGGCGATGCCGAAAACCTCAATGATGTTGAGAGCGACAGTTTTGACATAGCCGTGTCGTACATTGTCCTCGTTGACCTGCTCGACTACCGCAGCGCCATTGAGGCGGCATACCGCGTCCTGCGCCCCGGTGGTCGCTTCGTAGTCTGCAACATCCACCCCATGCGGAGTTCACTACCCGGAGGATGGATTAAGCAAGCGGAAAGGAAGCTCTTCTACCCGGTGGACGACTACACCGACGAGGGACCCCGCGAGTGGACATGGTGGGGCAGACGCTTCGTCAACATGCACCGCACGCTCTCCAGCCACATTGCGGCATTTCTGGACGCAGGCTTCACTCTCCGCGCGCTCCACGAGCCAACGCCGTCCGAAGAGCAGCTCGCCGCCCATCCCAATTTCGACGACGAATTCCGCTGCCCCAACTTCATCATCTACGTGCTGGACAAACCGGCATCCTGACCCCATCCCCGTTCATCCTGTTAGCCCTCGTCTCTGACAACTGACAACTCCATGCTACAATACCGCGCAAACGCCGCCGAGCCACGCGGCGCTATCTTGTCTCTGAGGTGCTATCCTAATGACTTACGAATTCATCGAATACAGCGCATCGGACGGCATCGGTCGAGTCAGGCTGAACAGGCCTGAGAAGCTCAACGCCCTCAGCCGCGATCTTCAGCTTGAGATGGTGGACTGCCTGCAAAGAGCCGATGACGACCCGGATGTGCGCGTGATGACGCTCATGGGCAACGGACGCGCCTTCTGCGCCGGCTACGACATCACACCGCCCTCCACGCCTGAAGAGGAAGTAGCCTCCCGGGAACGCCGCGACAACATTCGTGCCGACATCCATCGCATGAAGCAGACTCCCAACACTATGGCGCAGGTGCTCAACCTCAGCAAGCCCGTCATCGTCGGCATTCACGGCTACTGCATTGCGGGCGGCACCGACCTCGCTATGCACTGCGACATATCCATCGCAGCCGACGACGCGCAGATAGGCTTCCCGCCGGTGCGCTCCATGGGCACGCCGCCCACGCACATGTGGACATACATGGTCGGCCCCCAGTGGGCAAAGTGGTTCCTTCTAACCGGCGAGTCCGTATCCGGCAAGCGCGCCGAAGAGATAGGCCTCGTATGGAAGTCCGTGCCGCGCGTTCAGCTTGAAAACACCGTTGAAGACCTCGCCTGCACCATGGCGCGCATCCCCTGGGAACTTCTGGCAGCCAACAAGAGCATCGTCAACCGCGCTCTGGAGCTTATGGGACGAAACACGCTCCAGCACATCGCCGCCGAGACCGACGCCATCGCTCACCAGGCGCCCATCGTGAAGGAGTTCGCCCGCCGCTCCAGGGAAGACGGCCTCAAGGCAGCCCTTGATTGGCGCGACGGCCCCTTCCGCGACTACCGTGGCAGCCGATAGCATAGAGTTCCCAGTAGGGCCCGGTTGAACTCCCGCAACCAATCGCCTACTGGTGTCTGCGTCCTTCGTAGGGATGCTCGGCGTTCAGCAGATCACCTTCCGCGAATCGGCTCGCGCGGAAGTCGCGTATGGAGTGATCGGCGCTTTCGCCATGCATAACGAACTCCGCCACCATACGACCAACCACCGGTGACAGCTTGAAGCCGTGTCCGCTGAACCCGACCGCCCAGTACAGTCCATCGACAGATGCCGACTTGTCCAGAATTGGGTTGCCGTCAGGGGCCATGTCGTATAGAGAGCCGTATCCGCCTCTCTGCGTCGCGGCGCTGAAGTCGGGGAATCGCAG
Organism: Dehalococcoidia bacterium; assembly: GCA_965221045.1. Lineage (GTDB taxonomy): Bacteria > Chloroflexota > Dehalococcoidia > Lucifugimonadales > JADFKI01 > Bin90. The sequence continues at coordinate 1,071,005 of OZ244863.1, read as the reverse complement.
CTTTGCCCGGTCCCAGAACTTGGTGATCGTATTGTGGTCGGCGTTCAGACCGAACCCGTCGGGATTCACCACCTCATTCAGGTCGTCTAAATTCTCTCCGCCGACGAGAGTGCCATATCCTGCGTCCACGCGGAAGTATGCGCCCGTCGTGTAGTCAATGACGTTGGTCGTCAACGCTTCAAGAGATGGCGGACGGCGCAGATGCACCATCTGGACCCTGATTGGAGTGATGGGAAGGGATTCGCCCAGGGGAGTGGCAAGCTGGTTCACCCAGGGACCGATCGCCGCGACAACGGCGTCCGCCTCTACTGGCCCTTCCTCGGTATCGACTCCGACGATGCGCCCGCCCTGAACGCGGACTCCGCTGACGGCGCACCCGGTCACGATCTCCGCTCCGTAGTCCATTGCCCTGTTTGCATAAGCGTAAGTTGTCGCCACCGGGTCGGCGTAACCGGAAGTCGGCTCGTACACGCCGAGCGCGATGTCTTCGAGGTTTGCTTGCGGGACAATCTCAGCGACCTCGGACGGAGCGAGAGTCTGGATATTCACCCCAAACTCCCGGTTCATCTCAACATTCGCCCGTACCGCGGACACGTCGCGCTCTGGGAATAGCAGCATCCTCCCTGTTTCAGTGAAACGCGCGTCTCCGCCCACGATCTCATCGAAGTTGTGGAATATCGTGCTGGCCTCCATCGCCATCTTGACCAGCGTGGGATGAAGGTAGTGCTCGCGCACCATCGCGCCCGATCTGCCACTCGCGCCTCCGGCCAGATGCCCCTTCTCCATCAGGAGCACCTTGCCGGCGCCCATGCGGGCAAGATGCATTGCGATGCTGGTCCCATTCACGCCGCCTCCGATGACGACCACGTTGGCGGATCTATTTGCCATCTGTTCCCTCCGGGCGCCGGTATCGGCTAATCGACAAGTTCTTTCAAAGTAACGAGAACCGTCGAACCTAAGCTCTGTTGACACGTGTTGATGTGAGCCATATTGTCCCTTCCCCCTCGATGGGGGAAAGTTAGGATGGGGGTGAAGTCGAAATCAAGCACAATGTTTAGGGTGTGTTGACAATTCATTTCAGCCAGATAAGTGTGCCGACAAAGTGTAGGAAACCAAGGTACATCTTCGCTAACTTGTCGAACCGGCTGAAAATATGTCGATAATGCTTCATCTTATTTATGTAACACTCAACCAGGTGACGCTCTCCGTACAGATGCTCATCATATTGCAGTGGCTCTGTCCTGTTGGAACGAGGCGGTATCACAGGCGTGGCTCCCATCTCAACGATGCGCTCACGCAATCGCTGTGAGTCATATCCGCGGTCCGCTATCACATAGTCGCTCTCAATGCCGTCTATCAGTTCATCAGCCTGAGTGATGTCGTGTGCCTGACCCCCAGTGAGCGTGAATCTCAATGGATTGCCCAGAGCGTCAACACTCACATGCACCTTCGTGCTGAAGCCGCCTCGGCTTCTTCCCAGAGCCTGCGACTGCTGTCCCCCTTTTTATGCGGGGCACCCGCAGCACAGGGATGCGCACGCACTGTCGTGCTGTCTATTATCAGATGCTCCATATCCGGCTCTTTGGAGAAGTACAGATGCATCTTCTCCCAAACACCCTGCTCGCTCCATCTGGCAAAGCGCCTGTACACGCTGTACCACTTGCCGTATTCTGCCGGAAGCATCCTCCACGGAGCGCCTGACCTGCTCATCCACAGAACCCCTTCTATGAATCGTTTGCAGTCCCGCTCAGACTTGACATAGACGTTGGTCTCCTCTTTCAGGAAATCGCGAATCTTTGACCACTGGTCCAGAGTTAGTTTAGATGTTGACATGCTCCAAGTTTAATACAATTGTCAACACACCCTAATACAACACCAGCACATTTTGGCAATACCAGTAACTATGCTCGATTGACATTTGATACGTAAAGCCTTTCAGACTTGAGAAGTATGTTTATTCTGTCGTTCTGAACGCTGCGTCCCTTCCGTCATTCTGAACGAAGCGCCTTCATTCCCTGTCATTCTGAACGAAGCGCAGCGGAGTGAAGAATCTTGTGTGATGGGAAAGTGATACAGTGCGGGAGTTGAGGGGTGCGGCAGGCCGTAAGAATCTTGGTCCAGAGAGACCGTGTTTTAGCAATCGCCGCCGCACCCGAGCTCATCAAAGCCCGAACAGTTGCCAGGGTCAACCAAATCCGCACCTGCAAGATAGGGACACTATGAGCACAGACATCGTAATCGGAATCGACATTAGCGGCAAGTCTCTCGACATTCACATTCTGCCCGAAGACCGAGCGCAGCGGTTCGCAAACGACGCTTCGGGCATAGGTGAATTGGTGGAGCTTGCGAAGGAGATGGAAGCGAGCCTGATAGTGATGGAAGCAACAGGCGGTCTTGAATCTGCGCTTGCCGCAGAGTGCGCGCTTTCGGGGATACCCACTGTGGTGATGAACCCCAGGCAGATAAGGGACTTCGCGCGCTCATTGGGCAGGCTCGCCAAGACGGATGCGATAGACGCCGAAGTGATAGCGCGCTTCGGCTCTGCACTGAGACCTGAGCCGCGCAGGTTGCCGGACGCTCAGGAACAGCATCTTAGAGCGCTTATGACCCGCAGGCGGCAGCTCATAGACATAAGAACCGCAGAATCCAACCGTCTTGCGCGAGCCGCAGCCGCCGTGCGTCAGCGCATCCGAAAGCACATAGACTTCCTCAATCAGGAGATAGAGGACATAGACCGAGAGATAGAGAAGCTCATCAAGGAAAGTCCGCTCTGGCTGGAGAAAGCGCGGCTACTCAGGGAAGTTCCCGGCATAGGATCTGTCTCCTGCTTCACACTTCTGGGTGCGCTGCCTGAGCTGGGCAAGCTCAAAGGAAAGCAGATAGCCGCGCTGGTGGGAGTGGCTCCGCTCAACAGGGACAGTGGAGCATACAGGGGAAGGCGAAGCACTTGGGGAGGGCGAGCGCAAGTGAGGAGTGCGTTGTATATGGCGGCGATGAGCGCAAGAAGGCATAACCCCGTGATAAGAGACTTCTACGAGCGGCTGAGGGCAGCCGGAAAGAGCGGCAAGGTTGCGCTGGTGGCCTGTATGCGAAAGTTGCTGATCATACTCAACGCAATGCTGAGGGATCGAGCATCCTGGGATGCCCAGCGCTCCATAAGCCCCAATACCCATTGATAATCCAAACCTATTTCAACACAGTTGCTAAAACCATTGCACATACACCATTCACAGGCTTCAGATTCCTCTCTGTGCTCTGAATGACAGGAAATGTCCACACAACCTAATTCCCCCCTGAAGTCTCAAACACCTCGCTGCGGGCCATTGCCCCGGGATAACAACCGGTGAAACCTATTCCACTTTCCCGGTGTACTCCCTCTTCACGAGGTCCCAGTCGATCTGGTAGCCCAAGCCGGGCTCGGTGGGCGCGCTCACCACCCCTCCCGTCATGTCGATGTCCTCGACCAGCCCATACATGTTAGCCCCGGTGCAGGGGAAGAACTCGAAGAACTCGCAGTTTGGCACGGCCATTGTGATGTGTAGGTTTGCCACGTTGTTCAGCGAATTGCCGCCGTGATGGACTTCGCACTTCATATTGAAGCCCTCGGCCAGATGGCACAGCCTCACCATCGGAGTGATGCCGCCTGTGACCGCCACATCGCCGCGCAGTATATCGGTCGCGTACTGCGTAATCCACGAGGTCATGCCGTAGAAGCGGCCCGGTGCGTACTCAGTGGACATAATAGGAATGTCGAGCTTCTGGTGCAGCTTGATGTAGTTGTAGATATCCTCCTCTACGAGCGGGTCCTCGTACCAGTAGAAGCCCTGGTCCTCGATCGCGCGGCCAACGCGCATCGCATCCTCGTACTGGTACGCCCACATAGAGTCGAGCATCAGCTTCATGTCGTCACCAACGGCCTCGCGCACCGCCTTGCAGATCTCTATGTCGTACTTCGGGTTTCCATGCGGGTGTATCTTGTGCGCGGTCCACCCCATGTCCTGGAACTGGAGCGCCTCCTCGACATACTCCTCCTTGGTCTCCCAGTACGCTGTGGACGAATAGACCGGAACAGTTTCCTTGCAGGTGCCGAGTAGCCTGTGGATGGGCTGTCCCGCGATCTTCCCGTTGATGTCCCATAGGCAGATGTCTATCGCGCCGATGGCGTTGGTTGAAACGGAGCGGTTCATCTTCCACATGTCCCACCAGATCGCGCCGATGTCCTGCGGGTTGCGGCCCATCACCAGTGGCTTTAGAAACTCGATGAGTCCGAGGGAGTAGTGGTCCGCGCCCATCCGTGACGATCCCAGGAAGGCGTTGCCGCTGACGCCCTCGTCGGTCTCAACGGTCACGATGCCGAGCTGTCGCGTCTGGCCGAAAGTCGTCCCGACGCCGGTCCTCCACTGCTCCGTCTCCCAGTTAAACATCTCTACCTTGACGTTTGTGATCTTCATTCGTTCGCACCTCAATGCTGCTGCTTAAGTCTATCGTCGGGACATAGCCATAGCCTATGGAGCCAGCCGGCCAGCCCGTTGTCGCGACCAAGATTACCACATCTCGGAGTTATCCAGTAAGGTGCAGTTCCAAGGAAGGCCGCCTGATGGGAACCTAGCTTCAAGCCGTGCTCAAGATGTTCAGTACGCAGCCATCACCTTCACTGGCACTAAGTACCGCAACCCGCTCATCTGCGCACTGCCAACTGACTAGGTTCTGTTGACACGTGTTGATGTGAGCCATATTGTCCCTTCCCCCTCGATCGGGGAAGGTTAGGATGGGGGTGAAGTCGAAATCAAGCACAATGTTGAATACAACACCAACACCTTTTGGCAATACCACTGATTAGGTTCTGTTGACATTTGACACACAAAGCGTCTTAGCCCTGAAAAGCAGGTTTATTCCGTCATTCTGAACGCAGCCAGACTCCTCCCGTCATTCTGAACGAAGCGCCTTTATCCCCCTGTCATTCTGAACGAAGCGGAGCGGAGTGAAGAATCTTGTGTGATGGGAAAGTGATACAGTGCGGGAGTTGAGGGGTGCGGCAGGCCGTAAGAATCTTGGTCCAGAGAGACCGTGTTTTAGCAATCGCCGCCGCACCCGAGCTCATCAAAGCCCGAACAGTTGCCAGGGTCAACCAAATCCGCACCTGCAAGATAGGGACACTATGAGCACAGACATCGTAATCGGAATCGACATTAGCGGCAAGTCTCTCGACATTCACATTCTGCCCGAAGACCGAGCGCAGCGGTTCGCAAACGACGCTTCGGGCATAGGTGAATTGGTGGAGCTTGCGAAGGAGATGGAAGCGAGCCTGATAGTGATGGAAGCAACAGGCGGTCTTGAATCTGCGCTTGCCGCAGAGTGCGCGCTTTCGGGGATACCCACTGTGGTGATGAACCCCAGGCAGATAAGGGACTTCGCGCGCTCATTGGGCAGGCTCGCCAAGACGGATGCGATAGACGCCGAAGTGATAGCGCGCTTCGGCTCTGCACTGAGACCTGAGCCGCGCAGGTTGCCGGACGCTCAGGAACAGCATCTTAGAGCGCTTATGACCCGCAGGCGGCAGCTCATAGACATAAGAACCGCAGAATCCAACCGTCTTGCGCGAGCCGCAGCCGCCGTGCGTCAGCGCATCCGAAAGCACATAGACTTCCTCAATCAGGAGATAGAGGACATAGACCGAGAGATAGAGAAGCTCATCAAGGAAAGTCCGCTCTGGCTGGAGAAAGCGCGGCTACTCAGGGAAGTTCCCGGCATAGGATCTGTCTCCTGCTTCACACTTCTGGGTGCGCTGCCTGAGCTGGGCAAGCTCAAAGGAAAGCAGATAGCCGCGCTGGTGGGAGTGGCTCCGCTCAACAGGGACAGTGGAGCATACAGGGGAAGGCGAAGCACTTGGGGAGGGCGAGCGCAAGTGAGGAGTGCGTTGTATATGGCGGCGATGAGCGCAAGAAGGCATAACCCCGTGATAAGAGACTTCTACGAGCGGCTGAGGGCAGCCGGAAAGAGCGGCAAGGTTGCGCTGGTGGCCTGTATGCGAAAGTTGCTGATCATACTCAACGCAATGCTGAGGGATCGAGCATCCTGGGATGCCCAGCGCTCCATAAGCCCCAATACCCATTGATAATTCAAACCTAGTTCAACACAGTTGCTAAAACGTTGCACATACGCCATTCACAGACTTCAGATTCCTCGCTTCGCTCGGAATGACATGGGACAAATGGGAAATATCCACACAACCTACTGCCCACTGCCTACTGCTTATTGAGGATCGCGAAAGTGCGGCATCACCTCGCTGGCGAACAACTCCAGGTCGCCAACGCTCACCGGCTCCGGGAACAGCAGGAAGAACCAGCCGATGCCATAGTCCGTGTACAGTCGAAGCTGCTCCACGCACTGCTCTGGCGTGCCCACAATAGCATTGCCCAGTGTCGCCTTGAACCGCTCCACCGACCCTCCATGCCGCGCCGCATGCCCTGTCAGCAGTTCCTCAACCGCCGCCTCGTCCCTGCCGATGAACACATGCGCGTTGTGGCTCAGCGCCACCTCGGACGGCTCTCGCCCCACCGCTAGGCAGTGAGCGTCCAATACGCGCCGCTTCGCCTCATGCTCCGCGATGCCCATATCGGCGCTCATATTCGTGATGTCCGCATGCGCCGCTGCCACGCGCAGCAGATGCCGCTCCCCATGCCCACCGATGAGTATCGGCGGCGCCGGCTGCTGCACAGGCGCAGGATCGCACATCGCGTTGTCCAGCCTGTAGTATTCCCCCTCAAAGCTCACCCGCTCCCCCGACCACAGCAGTCGTACAACCTGCACAGCCTCGCCAACCATCGCAACGCGCTCAGGAGTGGACGGGTAGGGTAGTCCATAAGCCTTGTGGTCCCCCTCACCGCCGCCCGCGCCGATCCCCAGCACAAGCCTGCCCTCGCTGATGACATCCAGCGTCGCCGCCATCTTAGCCAGTGTCGCCGGATGCCGGTACAGATTCGCCAGCACCATCGGAATCAGACGTATGCGCTCTGTCTCCGCCGCCAGCGCCGAAAGCGTCGTCCAGCACTCCAGCGTAGGAATCCCCAGCAAGTCATACAGCGAAGCGCCATCGTACCCCAGCCCATCCGCCGCCTGAAATAACTCGCGCAGGTGTGCGTACCCAAAGCCGCCCTGATGCAGCCGCACGACGAATTTCGGCGAAGTATCTGTCATTGTCATGCCGCCGCCTACTCCATATCCCCCCAGTTGTCGCCCACCTTCATCTCCACCTCAAGCGGCACCTCGAAGCCCACATGCGGAGGCACCGCCGTCGGCATCAGCTCCGTGATGATTGCCTGCATATGCCCCAGCTCATCGCGCGGCACCTCGAAGATAAGCTCGTCGTGCACCTGCAATATCATCTTCGACCGCATCCCAAGCGCGCCCATCCGCTGCTGAATGTTGATCATCGCAATCTTGACGATGTCCGCCGCCGTACCCTGTATCGGCATGTTCACCGCCATGCGCTCTCCCGCCGCCCGCGTGTGAAAATTGCTCGAATGAACCTCATTGATCCGCCGCCGTCGCCCCATCAGCGTCTCCACATATCCGTCCTGCTTCACCTGTTCTTTGATGCCCGCGATGTACCCCTGAATGCCGGGATAGTTCGTGAAGTAAGTGTCGATGAACGCCTTGCCCTCATCCGCGCTGAACCCCGTCTGCTGCCGTATCCCGAACGGACTCAGCCCGTACAGCACGCCGAAGTTCATGATCTTCGCCACCCGCCGCATCTCCGAGTCAACATCGCCGATTTCCACACCATAGACGCTCGCCGCCGTCGCTGCGTGTATATCCTCGCCATTGAGGAAAGCCGCCATCAGCCCTTCGTCCCGCGAGTAGTGCGCCAGTATCCGCAGCTCTATCTGCGAATAGTCCGCCCCAAGCAGCGTCCACTCCGGCGCATTCTCCGCCACGAACGCCCGCCTTACCTGCCGCCCAAGCTCCGTGCGGACTGGAATGTTCTGCATATTTGGCTCTGTGCTCGACAGCCGCCCCGTGTCCGATCCCGTCTGCTTGAACTCAGTGTGAATCCTGCCCGTATTCGGATTGACAAGCGTCGGCAGCGCATCCACGTATGTTGACTTCAGCTTTGACAGTTGCCGGTACTCAAGCACCATATCCAGCACCTGATACGCCTTCGGATCAACGCCCTCCGCATTGCCGCTGTCCAGGAACTCTTTCAGTCCGTCCAGCGCCGCCGCGTTAGTAGTGAACCCTCCGCTCGGCGTCTTGCGAGTCGGCGGCAGGTACAACTCATTGAACAGCACGTCCCCAAGCTGCTTGGGCGAGTTGATGTTGAACTCGTGCCCCACCGTGTCGTACATGCTCTGGCGGATGGCATCAATCTGCCCGCCCATCTCGATGGACATCGGCGCGAGAGCACCCGTGTCGATAGCAACGCCGTCCCTCTGCATCTTCACCAGCACTGGCACGAGCGGCATCTCCAACGTGTCGAAGGTAACGCGCAAGTTGTTCTCTTCAAGTTCCTTCTCGAAGACATCCACAAGGCGGTATGTCATATCCGCGTCTGCCGCGGCATAATCCGCGGCTTTCGCAATCTCCACCTTGTCCATCGTAACCTGATTCCGCCCCCTGCCTATCAGGTCCTCGATAGGCGTCATATCTTCATGCAGCAGGGAGAGCGCAAGCGGCTTCAGGCCAATGGAAGTCCGAGTTCGACCGCACAGGTGCGCCGCAATCATCGTGTCGAACGCAATCCGTTCCACATTGATGCCGTAGTTCGCCAGCACCGTCATGTCGTAGTTCGCATTATGCGCCGCCAGCGCATATCTTTTATCACTCGCCGCCAGCGCATATCTTTTATCACTCGCCGCCAGCGCATATCTTTTATCAGACGCTGCAAGCGCAGATTTTTTATCATCCGCCGCCAGACCCGCCTTGCCCGACTCCATCAAGGGACGCAGCCGCTCCAGCACATAGTCGCGCTCAAGCTGCTGCCCCTCCTCATGCCCGACCGGCACATACCACCCCTTGCCCTCTTCATTCGAGAACGACAGCCCCACAAGCTCCGCAAGCATCGCTGTCTGCGATGTCGTCTCCGTGTCGAACGCGACAATCTCCGACGCCTCAAGCGCACTGAGCATCGCGTCCAGCGCAGCCTCCGTATCTACCACGGTGTATTCGGCGGGCGTTCGCTCCTCCGCAGGCATGTCCAGCATCCCCAACTGCTCGCCCCCTGCGCCACCCATACCATTTGACGGTATGCGGTTCACCATGCTGAAGAACTCGAGCTCGCGCATCAGCGCCAGCACCTCGCTGCGCTCAAATCCGCCGAACCTCGCCGCATCGGTGTTCAGCTCCACCGGCACATCGCGCCTGATGGTAGTCAGCATCTTGCAATGCAGCGCCAACTCTTCGTTCTCGCGCATCGACCTCTGTATACCCGGAGGTTTCACCTCGTCTATGTGCTCGTAAATGCCCTCTATGCTGCCATACTCGCTGAGCAGTTTTATCGCTGTCTTCCTGCCCACGCGCGGCACGCCCGGGATGTTGTCAGACTTGTCCCCCTCTAGTGCTTTGATTTCAGACACATACTCCGGCCCCAGCCCGTCGTAGCGTTCCTTCACCTTCGCTATGTCATACGCATTGGCGCGCTGCCGCCCCGAGTCGAGCAGCACCCGAACTGACGGAGACACGAGCTGCAAAATGTCGCTGTCGCCCGTCAATATAAGCGTATCTAGGTGCTCCCCCTCTGCCTGCGATCCTAGTGTTCCCAATATGTCGTCCGCCTCGAACCCCGCCATCTCGAACACCGGCACATTGAACGCCTCCATGAACTGCTTCACGCGCCCGAACTGGTCTCGCAGTTCCGGCGGCGTAGGTGGTCGGTGCGCCTTATACTCCTTGAACGCCTCATGCCTGAAAGTCGGCGCAGACACATCGAAAGTGACTATGCAGTGCGTAGGCTTCCACTCCTCGATAGCCCGCAGGAACATGTTCAAAAAGCCATACACTCCGGACACCACCTCGCCCGTGCCCTGCACCGTCAGCGGGTCGCGCATGGCATGATGCGCGCGGTGCACCAGCGCGTGCCCATCTATCAGGATGAGCAACGGGCTGTCTTGAGGCTCCAGCAGAGGCGTCGCGCCTGCGGCAGTGGTCATGGTTCTTCACCTGGAGTATTCTGGAGTGTACTATGGCCTGAAGTGTATTATGGAGTCAACGATGATTATACACGCGCATCACAACGAGACCACAAGCCAAGCCGAGGTGCGTGTCTGCCTCAAATGGCTTCTGCTTCAGCAGAACCTTCTCTATCAAAAATGGTACAATGTCTCCATTCAGTTCATATGCAATGGAGAATTAAGTGGTACTGAAATTCGGGGAGTCCGGCTATGACTACACGAAGCGCTCTCTATCCCCCTTATACGGACTATTCACATCTGGAGCCGCTGCCAGACCCGCCGCGCGAGCCTGATATGCAGCAAGACGTGTGGATATACGCCTTTCAGAGCCTGTTGCATGTTTGCTTCGCGCATCGAAATGATGTCCTGATTGCAGGTGGGGGTTATTTGCGGCACGAAGCCTCCAATAACGCCGAGCGTCTCGCACCCGACTGCGTGGTTGCATTCGGAGTCAACCCTGAAGGAATTGTAGCACGCAATGGCTATGTCATTAGCGAGGTCGGCAAGCCGCCGGACTTCGTGCTTGAGGTGGCGTCTCGCAGCACGGGAAGGCGCGACTACACGGTTAAGCGCGAGGGATATGCCGGTTACGGCGTGCGTGAATACTGGCGTTTCGACCACACGGGCGGGGAGTTTCACGATGCTCCTATCGCAGGGGATATTCTGGTTGGAGACGAGTACGAACCGATAGAGATTCACGAAGGCTCCGAAGGTCTGCTATGGGGACACAGTGCCGTGCTGGGATTGGACATGTGCTGGGACGACGGTAAATTGCGCCTACGCGATCCTCTGACAGGTGAGTTCCTGCCAACTCCAGAGGAATTGCAGTCCGACATGCAAGAATTACAAGCCGACGTGCAAGCAGCGGAGGCCAACGCTCAGGCTGCTCAGGAAAGTGTCGCTGCCGAACGCGCCGCCAGACAATCCGCCGAAGCGCGCGTAGCCGAATTGGAAGCCGAACTCCGCAGACTTCGTGGCGAATAGCGCGCCGTCGGACACACACGCATGAACGACTACACCGCCGCAACCTACGGCGACAAGATCGCCGAAGTCTATGACCAGATGTACCCCATGCGCGCCAACGTGGGCCCGACCGTGGACGCGCTCGCCGAACTAACTAGCAACGGCGCCGCGCTCGAACTAGGCGTCGGCACAGGCAGGATCGCGCTACTACTCGCAGAGCGCGGCGTCGAAGTCCACGGCATAGACGCCTCGGAAGCCATAGTAGCCAAGATGCGTGCCAAGCCCGGCGGCGACGCCATCCCCGTCACCATCAGCGACTTTTCCGAGTTCAGGCTGCGCGACGGTGCCTCAGACAAGAAATTCTCGCTGGTTTACGTCGTCTTCAACACCCTGTTTCAGGCGACCTCGCAGGAGGCGCAGGTGCAGTGTTTCCGCAGCGCGGCGGCGCACCTCACTGACGACGGCGTGTTCGTAGTCGAGGCATTCGTGCCCGACCCAACGCGCTTCGTCCGCAACCAGAATATCAGCGCGGGCAGAGTTGAGTCCGACTTAGTATCACTGGACATATCCAGCCACGACCCAGTGAACCAGCTTGTCCACTCGCAGCACCTGTTCGTCAGCGAGTCAGGCATCAAGCTCTATCCTGTGCAGGTGCGTTACTCCTGGCCCACCGAGCTCGACCTCATGGCGCAACTTGCCGGAATGCGTTTGCGCGAGCGCTGGAGCGACTGGGACGGCTCGCCGTTCACCGCCGCCAGCGAATATCACATCTCCATCTACGAGAAAGCGCCCTAGTTCAGCAGCATCAGCGCCCACACCACGATCACGAGCGCCAGCGACACGAACACCGCCGCCGAACCCAGGTCCTTCGCCTTCCTAGACAGATCGCTGAACTCCGAGCCGATGCGGTCCACCGCGGCCTCGATTGCCGAGTTCAGCAGTTCCATGATTAGCACCAGCATCAGCGTGCCAATCATCAGCGCCCGCTCCACATTGTCCTCGCCAAGCCACACCGCTATCGGAATCAGTATCAACGACAGCAGTATCTCTAGTCGAAATGCCGGCTCGTCCACGAAGGCATCATGCAAGCCGGTGTAGGAATACCTGACAGCGCGAATCAGACGATGAATGTCGAACATCGTCAGACCCGCAGCCGCCGCAGCGTTGGTCTGAATATCCCAAGCCACATCACGAGTCCCAGCATCAGCAGCGCGCCGCCGCCCAGTGACATCGGCCAGCCGTAGTATTCACCCACAGTGCCCAGCGGCCACGCACCTATGTAATGCACTGCCGCCCCAATAAGCCACAGGCTCATCATGCGCCCTCGAAGCTCAGGCGGCGTGCTAATCTGAAGTATCGCCGTCCCCATCGAGATGAACCCTGTGAATCCCACGCCCGTAAGAAACAACAGAACCAGCGAGACGATGTAAATCGGCGACAGGGCGAAGAAGAACAGGCTGACTCCGAACAAGATTATCATTCCCAGCAGTAGCCAGTTCTTGTTCTTGGTATTCCCCAGGGAGGCTAGGTATATGTTGCCCGCCAGCGAGCCTATCCCCGCCACCGTCAGCAGGAAGCCCGCGCCGTCCGCGTTCAGCCGCAGCACCTCCTTGCCGAATGCCGGAAGCACCTGCACATACGCCGCCCCGAAGAACCCGAAGGCGAAGCTCATCCCCACCATCGTGAAGGCAATCGGTGTCATCGCCACGTATTTGATGCCAGCCCAGAAGTCGCGCAGCATGTTCGCGTCCTTGTTCTGGCTGCGCGACTCTACCCCTGACATCATCAGCAAGCACACGCAACCTAAGGCATAGCATAACGCGTTGAAATACAGCGCATGTCCCATTCCCACATGCTGGATAATCCAGCCCGCGAGCGACGGCCCCATAATGCGTCCCGTGTTGAACACCGCCATGTTCAGCGAGGTCGCGTTCAGAATGTCGTCCCTGCCCACTAGGTCCGGCACGATCGCCATCCGCGCCGGCATGTTCACTCCCTGTATCGTCCCCAGAATGAACGCTATGCCGTATATGTGCCAGATGGAAATCAGTTGGTACAGCGTCAGCGTCGCCGCGCCGAAGATCAGCGCCGCCACAATGGTCTGGCTGTAAAACAGCATCCAGCGACGGTCAACCCTGTCCGCGAAGATGCCCCCGAACATCAGCAGCGCGAGGTTCGGCGCACCGTAAATGGCGATGACCAGCCCAAGCTGCGAAGGCGAGTTCGTAAGCTCCAGCACCAGCCAGCCGAGTATGAGGAACTGCATGCCAAGCGCCGCCGCCTGCCCGATCCCGGCGAACCAGTACAGCCTGAAGTTGCGATACCGCAGTGCCCCAAGCGCCTGTGGCATCGTCAATGTCCCCGCCAGTTGCAGTGCCAATATCCCTTCCCATACCCAGTTGTCGCGCGATTCACATCAGCGCAGCCCGATTCTACCTGTTTATACGCTACTTGTCATAGCGGATGACTCCCCTGTTGCGTTCCTCTGTGCCACGCTTATCTCTGTCTGACACGACACCTACTTTTCGCCTTGCTAAACTGGTGTAGCGGTGTTAATCTCAATCGAGTATATTTCTTGGAGACCGCATTGCAGCAAGTTTTCGGCGGGAAGCGCATATTCTACGGCTGGTTCATACTGGCTGCCGGGTTCTTCGCGATGTTCGTCTCTACTGGCGCGCGCAACGGCTTCGGCGTCTTCATCGTACCGATGGAAGCGGATCAGATATGGAGCAACCGCGCAGCGATTTCAGCCGTCATCGGCCTGGGTACGCTGGTTAACGCTATCACGCAGCCATTCCTCGGCGGCCTATACGACAAGTACGGTGGACGCGCGGTAATCTCCGCGAGTCTGTTGCTTCTGGGAGCAGGCACGCTCACGCTTACCTTCGTCGGAAGCTACGGGCCTGAGTTCAGTATTAGCATACTTGGCTTGTTCGAGCTTACCAACTCTCTGCTCTTCCTGCTCATCATTTATAGCGTGGTGATGTCCACGGCTACCAGTGGCGTCTCGTTCGTAACTGTCCACTCCATGCTCTCGAAGTGGTTCTACCGCAAGCGTGGCATGGTGCTCAGCCTCGCGACAGCCGGCGCCTCTGCGGGTGGCCTGATACTAACGCCATTTGCGAGTTTCCTCATCTTGTCCTCCCACTGGCGCGTCGCCTGGATAGCGCTGGGTGCTTTCGTGCTGCTGCTTGCTCTCCCTATTGTGCTGATAATCATGCGCGATACCCCCGAACAGGTTGGCGAAGTTCCTGACGGCGGCGAGGGGGACGACACCGCCGGAGCCACTCGAAGGACAGGCCCCCGTCAGGCGGCGCCTGGGCAGCGGACTCCTCTGGAAACCGCCGTCTGGCAGGATTCGCTCAGATCCCCTCCATTCTGGCAGCTGTCAGGGGCATACTTCGTCTGCGGCGTCACCACCATCATCATATCCGCCCACTATGTTCCATTCGCCATTGATCTCGGCATATCGCCCGGCATCGCCGCGCTTGCCTTCGGCTTCATGCAGGGGCTCAACGTGGTCGGCGTAATCGTCGTAGGTTTCCTCTCCGACAGGTTCAGCCGCAAGAACCTGCTCGGAACCATATACTTCATCCGCTTCCTCGCCTATGTGATGCTGGTCACGCCCGGATTCATGATGATGCTCTGGGGCTTCTCCATACCGCCATCCATCGCAATATGGTCCTTCGCCGTGCTCGCCGGGATGTCGTGGATTGCCACGCCTCCGCTCACGAGCTCTCTCACGGCGGACATCTACGGCGTCAGGAACATCGGCACACTCAACGGCCTGTCAACCATGTCGCACCAGATTGGCGGCTCGCTCAGCGTATTCATGGCAGGCGTCCTCTACGACATGACAGGGGCCTACGAGTTCCCCTTCGCTATCGCCGGACTCTTCCTTCTCGGCGCGACAGTCGCCAGCTACGCCGTTAACGAGCGCAAGTTCTCCATCCGCTACCAGTCCCAGCCCGCAGTGGCAGCGAGCGTAGAAGCCGGCTGATGCCGATTCTGCTATCGGTACTCGGACACCACTCAGAGCCGGGAGACCCGGTGCTGCTCGATTGGCTGCTGCATCTGTTCTACAGCGTTGTAGGCCTGGGACCGCTCGCCATCGTCATCGTGCTCGGCGTCATCATCGTGACTATCCCCATTCTTATAATGGCAGTCTTCCTCACCCAGCGCGCCAAATACAACACATAGCCCTACGCGCTCTGCAGCACATTCCCCGACAGTTCCGTGATGCTCTCAACCCGCATCAGCGCCGCCACCCCCGTCCGCTCCGGGTCCCTGTCCAGTTCAGCCTTTGGCGTCAGGCCCATCGCCCTCTCGCGCTCCGCTCCGGACGCATGCAGTGTAACCCTGCCGTGAATGCGCCAGTGAATCCGCTCCGCGCTGTTTCGATAGAAGATAACCACCTGCGGGTTCTCGTCGATGTTGTCTATGGATGAGCGCATACCCCGCTCCCACCAGCACAGCGTCTCACTGTCATAAGCGGCGACGCTGCCCCGCATGCTTATCTGCGGCTTGCCGTCCGCCGATGCGGTCCCCACGAAGCACGGATACCCGTCCGCCAGCGCATTGGTTATCCTCTGCCGTATCTCGCCCGTTATCGATATTGCCATCGTTGTCTCCCCTGATTCACGTGGAAAACAGGATGCCCTGTCTATCCCGTTTGTCCTGTATATCTATCTCAGCCTCATCCCGCCACACGCTCACCTTGCCGAACACCCCGTCATAGCCCGGCTCGATGACGATGTTCCCCGAGCGAACTCGCTCCACTCCCTCAGCGATGTGCTCCCCGCCAACCCGCGATATGTCGGATATGCTCGCGTCCGTCAGTATATGCAGTTCGCTCCCCAGTTCATCCACCAGTTGAAAGTACCGCGACTGAACGCCCTTCGTATTCACCCCGCGTCCCATGCTCTCCGCCACAATCTGCTGCAGCCCCACAAGCGACCTGAACGGCGGTCTCCCGCTATCGCCATAAACCATGCCGTCAGCGCCTTTGCGTACGCGTACATCCCGCCGCGCCAGTCTTTCGGTGCGCTGCAACACGCCCAACGTCATGCGCCGTCCGCACACAGGACAGCGCTCCCCTGTCCTCGCCACCTCATCGGGCGATAGATTGACGCCGCACTTCCGATGTCCCGAGTTGTGGTACTTGCCTTCTTCCGGGAAGAACTCCACAGTGTACGCGATGCTCTGCTCTTTCAAGGCGTGCATCAGGCCGTCATAGCTCAGTTCGCCGTCTATAATCGTCAACTCTCGCGCCATCTTCGGCAGCGAGTGGGCATCCGAAAACGAGACAATGCTCACATCGTCTAGCTCAGGCATGCGCCAGTTCATCGCAGGGTCACTCGACAGCCCTGTCTCGATGGCGAAGATGTGGCTTGTCAGGTCTCCGAAGCACTCCTCCAGCGAATCGAAGCCCGTCCGTGAACCAAAAACCCCGAAGTGCGGCGTCCACGCATGCGCCGGAATCAGCATTATGCGCTCGTCGATGTGCAGCAGCGTTTCAAGCAACTCGCGCGGCGTCATGTGCAGGGTAGGGCGTCCGTCTGATCCGAGCAGTCCCCTGTCGGCCAGCGCAGCGTTGATGCGCTCCACGACTTCGATGCTCGGCGCGAACATAAGCATGTGAATGCGCCGGTTCCTGCCGCCCTGGTAGCCGTTGCAATTCACCTCTGTGCCAAGTACGAACCGCGCTCCCTCGTACTCGTACAGCCCGTCCCCTGTCGGTCGCAGCGTCCCCTTCGTCTCGGCTAACCACTCAGGATGCGTGAAGTCAGCGCTCGCAAGCAGGTCAATGCCCTTGATGCGCGCCCACTTCGCCATATTCTGGAAAGTAAGTTGGCTGCTTGTCGCGCGCGCAAACGGCGAATGTAGGTGCAGGTCGGCGGAATACATTAAGCAAGACCCTCAAACAACTGTAAGTAGGATATATGCGGAACGCGCTCGCCCTAAGCGTGTAGAATGACGTTTCTGTCCGCTATACCTCATACCCTGCGTCAATCTTGTTGCAGTCTTCTTAGCTGCTCCCTGAGTCTTGCCGCCTCCGCCAGCGCAGCATCGCGCTCCACCTGCGCCGTGTCGAGCTCCGCTTTCGCGGCATCACGCTCAACTTGCAACTCGGTCGGCGTGGGGAGGAATTCGCCTGCCATCGGTATGCGCAGGCGAAAATCACCATCATCCCAGCACAAGTCTAGTCCCAGAACCGCGCTGTGGCCCCATATCAGACCATCCGCTTCTTCACGTATCGGAAGCGGCTGATACCTTCCATCAACCAGCACATCTCCGGCTAGCGCAACGTCGTGGAATCTGCCCCCCGTATGGTCGAAGCGCCAGTACTCCTGTACACCATATCCGGCATACCCCTCCCGCTTCACCGTGTAATCCCGCCTCCCGGTGCTGCGCGATGCCACTTCCAGCACAAAGTCAGGAGGCTTCCCCACCTCACTTATCACATAACCGTTGCGGGCTACAATGGCGCGGGGATTGACGCCGAAAGTTACTAAGACATCCGGTGCCAGGCGTTCCGCATCATTTGTCGCCTCGCGCCGCAGAAAGCCCTCGCCTGAGATGAGCACGTCGTCGCGAAGACCAAAATGCGGCACTAGCGCGGACGTAAACGCGTGGACCCCTTCAAATTGCTGCATATCACGCTCGCGCGGCGGGTCCGGCAACGGCTCCAAATGGGAATAGTCGGCGTATGCCGGCTTGAGCGTGCTTCGTGAAGTCATTGTCGTGTTCTCCGTGGTGCAATTGACGCCGCACTCCCTGTTGGTTCTTGCTCAGGCAGCGGCGCATTCACACGTTGCGTCCAGCTATCCCGCAGTGCATTTATTCTACACATTTGGAATACTGAAGGCTACTGCAACTTTTCCATTCATTGCATCTATATTATTCTACCCAAACAGCCCGCCGCGCTCGAATACATCCGCAAGCGTGGCGACACCCTCCCGGATTTCCTCCGCCGTGTTGTGACTGAATGTCAGGCGCAGGTGGTCGTTGCGGTCTCGTGGCGCCCGATAGATGCCGCCGGGGTTGTACTTGACGCCCGCCTCAACCGCGCTTTCTAGCGCCGCCCAGGTGTCCGCGCCTTCAGGCATCTTTACCCAGCCCATCATTCCACCATGGGGCGTGACAATCTCACATTCCGAAGGGAAGTTCTCGCGGACTGCGCTGACCAGAGCATCGCGCCGCGACAGAAGCTCACGGCGCACAGTCTCCACATGCTCCGCCTTGCGTGTGCGCAGGTATTCGTACACCAGCATCGTTGCCAACTGGCTGGGCATACCGCCTACAAGCACATCCTGCACCTGCTGTGGCGCGACCGCGAAGCCCACACGCAGCCCGCAGCCCATTAGCTTCGTGTAGGACGATATATATATGACGAGCCCGTTGTCGTCCATGCCGAGCATTGCAGGCGGCAAAGGATCACCGTCTATTCGGAAGTCTGCGTAAGACTCGTTCTCCACAATGAGAATGTCGTACTCCGCCGCAATTTCCAGCATGCGCTCGCGCCGTTCAAGGCTCAGTGTTGAGCCCGACGGATTCTGGTACACCGATATAGCGTAGATGAACTTCGGCTTCCGTCCACCCGCCGCCAGCCTTTTGATCTCTGCTACAAGCGCATCCGGATTCATCCCCTCCACATCCGACTCCACATGTATCACTTCAGCGCGCTTGCTGAGCAGCATATTCAGCGTGCCCGAGTATGTGAACTCCTCCGCCAGCACTACATCACCGGGATCGATGAATGCGTCAACCAGCTTGCGGATTGCGCCGCCCGCGCCGTCGCTCAGGAAGATGTCGTCTATGTCCACATCAGCGCCGCGCTTGTCCTTCAACTCCGCCGCGATCACGCCGCGCAGCCCCTCATGTCCCTTCATGCCCGGATAACCCGCAAGGCTGCGAGCCTCCCGCGCAAGTACATTGCTCATCGCCTCCGCGTACAACTCTGCGTCTATCGCCTGTGGCACCGCATTCGTAACCGAGAATATGTGCGGTGTGTCCGCGCGCAACCCTGTCGGCATCTCCACCGTCGCGGGAAGGTTCTTCGAAAAAAACTCTGAATAGTCCATGAAAATCTCCAGTCAGATTAGTATTATGCCAGTCAGGTTAGTTATTATGAGAGTGCGCCGAATTCCTCGGCGCTTAACAAGTCAATACTATCATGTCGGCGCGAGGCAACGGGCGCCTCCCCTCAAAGCCCGTCGCTGAACGCAAGGAGAAGATGCCATGTCCACATACATACTGCTGATCTCTACCACAGAGGCAGGACGCGAGAAGATACTGGATGACCCCCATGTCATTCGTAGCATCGAAGAGGAGATGGGCTTCTCCGGCGCGGAGATATTAGGCCTCTACGCTGTGCTGGGCAACATAGACTTCGTTGCGATACTCGATGCCGAAGACAACGAGACTGCCGCACGCTTCACCTTGGAGCTAGGCGTCAGGGCAGGCTTGCGCACTACTACCATGCCCGCCATCCCGATCGGAAGGCTCGAAGAGAGGGAAGGCGACCATCCGCGAGAGCAAAGCGCATACAGGGTCATTGGCTCTGGTAACTCTGGCGCGTCCTAGTCGGCTATAGAGTCGAAGGATGAGCCTGCGCGACGGCTCGCGGGGAGGTGTGGCTATTTGCCGAGTAGTGCGAATAGTCCGGCAATGAGCGCACCCAATGCCGTCAGAAGTGTCAGGATGTTCAGGTAGTATAGCTGCCGGATATCCGAGCGCACACTCTCGAAGTTACTCCGGGTATCGGCCGCTAACCTGTCGTAATTGCTGCGCATATCGGCGGCTAATTGCTCGTGACTGCTGCGCATATCGGCCGTCAATTGCTCATAATTGCTGCGCGAGTCGGCGGCTAATTGCTCGTGACTGCTACGCATATCGGCCGTCAATTGCTCATAATTGCTGCGCGAGTCGGCCGCCAATTGGTCATGGCTTCTACGCATCTCGGCTGCCAGTTGCTCATAATTGCTGCGCGAGTCCGCTGCTACGCGGTCAATGGCCGCCAATATGAACGCAGTACCGTCGCCCGAGTTTGATGGTGAGTTCTGAGGCTGCGGTTCAACCGCCATTTGTTTTCCTTAGCCAGTCCTGAATCTGATAAGCTGAGCAAGGATAACATATTTCTAACTTAAAATATATTAGGACGCCCCTGTACTTTTTGGAAAAGCAGGCGAAGTCCTAATAGCTGATTGCGTGTGCGTCCCTAAAGCGGCAGATGCACCTTTTCGCCCGTCTGCGCGCTGATGGTAATCGCCTCCGTGAACTCCATGTACCGCACGCCATCCGCGAAGTTCGTATGCGTTATATCCTCCACGCCCCGGATCGCGTTGATGAACTCCTCCTCCACGCGCCAATCGCCCTGATTCTCGGCAGGGATCTCGATCTCCGACAGCTCGCCGTCATCTCGCGTCCCGCCGTACAGCGCCATCCCCGGCGACTGCACGTACAGCGTCCCGTCCGTCCCGTGCAGCCACGCCCCGTTCTGCGGCGAATGCCCCGTCACCGCGCTCATCCGTATGTGCAGCAGCGGCCCCGAGTACATCTCAGCCAGCACCTCGATATGGTCCGGTATCGTAATGACCTGCGAGTTCCCGTTGCCATCCTTGCGGCTCTTCACATGCACCCTCGTCAGCGCCTGCACCGTCTGCGCCGGCCCAACCCAGCGCATCATCGCCTCGTACCAGATGCCCATCTGCATGATATTGTACCCGCTCAAGTCGCGGTCATGCCGCCAGTGATGCGGCGCGCCCGGCTCCACAAACCCCGCCGGATGCATAGTCTTGTCGTTCACCACCAGATTCACAGACAGCACATCGCCCAGGTATCCGTCCCCGATCAGCTGCTTCACCGTGTTATCCACCCGCAGCGTCATCGGCGACGGCACGATCTGCGCCACCAGGTGCGGAGCCAGCCGCGACGCGTCCAGCATCTCGTGTGCCTGCGCAGCGTCCATGCACATCCGCGCCTCGGTCATCACATGCTTCTCGGTCTCCAGCGTCGCCAGCACCATGTCGCGATGCATATACGGCCATGTGCCGATGCAGATAGCATCCGTGTCATCCGCCTCGATCAGGTCAACCCAGCTGTCATAGACCTCCGGCAGCCCATACGCGTCCGCAATCCGCTGCCCCGACGCGCGGCTCCGATTCGCCACGCTCACAATCTCCACGCCCTCCATATCCCGAAAGCCCGGTATATGGCGCAGCGTCGTATTCCCGCCCGCGCCCACAAGTCCGATTCGAATCGTATCGTCTGCCATCTGAAATCCGCTCCTCTGTCGTTGTCTTGTCTTCATCTGTGAGGTTTGATGCTGCTTTTGAAAGGCTTGAAAAATGACCGATAATCTTGTCCCTACCCCCTTGATGGGGGAAGGTTAGGATGGGGGTGAAATCAATTATGCTCACCAATAGAGCTAAGGGACTACCCCACGCTCGGTCCCCAATGGTCGGCCCTATCGTCGGCCCTTAAATACTCGGATAATGCAGCCGACCCTGCCTGTCCGTATGCGTCATATACACATCGCCGCCGCCCGTCGTCACATACAGCATCGTCAGGTCAGCGCCACCGAACGAGCAGTTCGTCGGCCTGTCCGTCGGCGTCCTATGCGTCTCCAGTACCTCGCCGTCCGGCGCGAACACATACACCATCGGCCCCGGCCCGCTCTCATCGAACCCCGCCGTCGCCACGATATTGCCCTCGGTATCCAGCACCATCCCGTCGATCCCGCGATGCGCCCCGAAGTCATGCAGCACCGTGTACTCACCCAGGCTGCCATCCGCGTTCACCGGATACCCCCGCAGCTCGCGCTTCTCGTCCGCATCCCGCCCCGACTGCGCCACATACAGCACGCTGTGGTCAAGCGAGAACAGCAGCCCGTTCGGTCGCGTCGTGTCGAAAGTCACCCGCGTGATAGACCAGCTCCCGTCGTCCTGCTCATCCAGCCGGTACACAGAGTCGTGGTCTAGGTCCTTATTCGCTCGGTCATTGCTCCAATCGCCGCCTGCGCCCTCATAGAACGGGTCCGTGAACCACACGCTGCCGTTCTGGTCAATAGCGAGGTCATTCGGCACATTCAGCCGCTGCCCCTCGAAGGCATCAGCCAGCACCGTCGTCGAGCCATCCGCCTCATAGCGCACCACGCGCCGGGCGCCGCCCTCGCATGCGTAAAGACGTCCCTCCGAGTCGAACACCAGCCCATTCGCGTTATTCGTATCCGAGCGATAGAGGCTCGACCCCTTGTCCTGCGGATCGTATCGAATGATCCTGTTCCCCGGGATATGCGTGAACAGCAGCCCGCTCCCGTCCCACGCGGGCCCCTCACACGTCCCGCCATAAGGTCCGTTAACCAGTATAAATTGCCAGGCCATAAATCTCTCTCCAGTCGCTATTCTTCAGTTCTGTCTGCAAAAATCCCTTCCCCCTCGATGGGGGAAGGTTAGGATGGGGGTGAGTAGGAAAAAATCCCCTCCATCCTGTCCATCCATGTTAATGTCCTAAATCACTTCCTCAGACTCTCCCACATCCTCCACATCACCACCGCCCAGCTCCGCGCCCGCAGCCTTGATAGCCCCGAACTCGTCGCGATAAGCGTTGTGCATGCTGCGAGCGTCGCTGCTATACAGCACGAACCTCGCGCCCTCCTGCAGCCACTTGGTGGTCAGCTCCACCGTCTGGTGGTGAATCAGCGTCGGCACCCCCGCCGCCTGGCACTTGCTGATAATCTCGCGCAGCGCAGCCTCATAGTCCGGATGGTCGTACTCGTCCGGAATCCCCAGCGTAATGCTAAGGTCATTCGGCCCCACGAATATCGCGTCTATGCCCTGTATCCTTAGGATATTCTCAAGATTCTCGATAGCCGGCACGCTCTCGATGCCCACAATGCACACATTATTGCGATTGCGCGCCTCCAGATACTCCTTCGTCGCCTGGCTCGGAAACTCCCCCGAATCCACCGCCTTCCGCAACAGCTCGCCCTTCAGCGGACGCCACTTCGCGGCCCCCACAACCTCCTTCGCCTCCGCCACAGTCTCACAGTACGGCGCGAGAATCCCCTGCGCTCCCGCATCCAGCGCCATCGTCACATAGTGCGAGTCCGGTATCGGTATCCGCACGATAGGCACGACCCCGCTGAACGAGAACGCAGCGATGAAATCCGCCACATCCGTCCTGCCCCGCGGCGAATGCTCCGTGTCGATAATCGCATAGTCGATCCCGAAATTCGAGAACGCCGACCCCCAGCGCGGATTGCGCCCCATGCTGATCATCGTGCCATACACGATGCCCCCGTTCTGAACCCTAGCCTTAAGCTCTGCTCCGTTCATCTAGCCCTCCGTCCGCTGCCAGTTATCAGTCAATAGTCCCCTCTCCCTTGGGGAGAGGGTTAGGGTGAGGGGTCCCACCAAGGCAAACCACTATACCGCCATTTACCCCGATGAATTGTATCCTGCACCGCCCGTCTGTCAAGTACGCCCCGCGCTCCACTTGCCTCTGTACCATTCTATGTCTATCATTCAGCGCGGTGAACTCTTGATAGTTTGAGGAGAATCGGAGGATTCACAATGACCATGGAGCGTGGAGACGCATGGCTGAAAGATTTGGCTGATAGGATGAAGCAAGAATCTGATGATGGCAACGTGCCAATTTCGGAAGTACTTACTGTTCGTGAGTTTGTAGGCAGGTTCGGATATCTCAGGCGAGGTACTTTCTTGGTCAGCCATGTTCGCGAACGTATGGAGGAGTTGAAACTTCGCACCAATCCAGATTTTGAGTACACATACCCGGATGCGAAGATTTCTGTTGAGACTGTACAGGAAGGAGACGAAACAAGGCCAGATCCAACCCCTCGCATAGAAATGTTGGATGTCGCGCATAGGCGACCCAGAGGCGTGAATCCCGACGACCTGCTATGTAAGGCGACGACAATGATGCAGATGCACGATTACTCTCAACTACCGGTAATGCAGAGCAAATTCAATCTGAAGGGCGTTGTCACTTGGCAATCCATTGGGGCGCGACAAGCACATGGCCAGAAGTGTGAAACAGTCAAGGATTGCATGGTACCTGCGCAGGAAGTTCCTATTGCTACACCCTTGTTCGAAACAATTGACATTATTGTAAAGCACGGTTATGTCTTGGTGCGCGGGAGCGAAAAGTCTATCACGGGTATTGTTACTGCGAGTGACCTGTCCAACCAATTCTTCAATATGGCGGGGCCGTTTATGCTGATACGTGAAATAGAGGAGCATGTACGGCACCTTGTCCACAGAAAATTCCGACTTGACACATTGCAAGGTGCTGCTTATCCCCCTGAACGCGCAAGCAGCATTCGCAGAGCCGACGACCTGACTTTAGGAGAATACTACAATCTGTTGAATAAACCTCAGAATTGGGAAAAGCTCAAGCTAAACATCGATCGCTCAGAGTTTGGGGATTGCTTGAAACAGGTCAATAGAATTCGAAATGATGTCATGCATTTCCGTCCTGATGGATTGGAAGATGATGACCTTCAGATGTTGCGAGACGTAGCGCGATTTTTCGAGAACAGGCTAGGGTGAGAGTAACGTATCTTTGAGTTGGAAGATTCGCTCTGTCAGGCGAAACTTGGATCCCGCTATGCATGTAAGATTCCCCTTTGACAACCCAAACATCCGCCTGTAGCATAGAAGCCATTAACAACGAACATTTATTCGCCTTTTGTGACCTTTGTGCCTTCTGTGGCTATCCCCCCTGACAACATGCAAACACAACCTAGAGACGAACGCCAAATCAGAATCCTATGCGATACAGTTAGACAGACCGCCTTCGAATTGCATGCATATCTCAGGAGTGGGCATCTCGAAAAAGTCTATGAAAATGGACTCGCTCACAGGCTCAGAAAGCTCGGTCTGACAGTCGAGTGTCAAAAGCCTCTGCAAGTACGCGACGAAGACGGCACTGTTCTTGGAGACTACTTCGCTGACCTATTCGTACAACGCTGCCTCATCGTTGAACTGAAAGCTGTCAAAGCTATCGCCCCCGAACACATCGCTCAGGCGCTAGGTTATCTCCGCGCCGCTCGCCAACGAGATGCGATGATAATCAACTTTGGTGCTCAAAGGCTGCAAGTCAGAAAACTCATTCTGTGACATTTGTGCCTTTTGTGGCTATTTCCCCTTGACAACCCAAACATCCGTGCGTAACATAGATGTCAATGCAAAAGAACAAAGTTCGCAACAACCTGTCGGATCACATTTCTGACAACTGATAGCTGAGAACAATGTGCAACCAAACCGCCCTACAACAGAACATCGCCGGCATCACCAAAGACGGCTACGACATCGCCATCTTCCTCGCAGACACCATGCGCGGCGAAACCCCGGGCGTCAAAGTCTGCCACCGCATGGAAGCCGCGAAGCACCTCATCAGGTACGGCTTCACCGACACCGACTGCGAAACCACCTCTGACCGTCTTTCCCGCGCAGGCGGGAATCCAGTCGAGGAGGAGCAGGGCGGTGACGAAACCCCCGTCCAAAGTCCCCTCTCCCCAGGGGAGAGGGCTAGGGTGAGGGGAGAAGAGATTGCAGCCCCCGTCACCCACCTCGACATCCTCAACTACCAGATAGCCCACCTAATCCGCCACGAGACCGCCGAAGGTCACACCGTCGTCAACTTCCTCGTGGACATCATGACCGGCAGAGACAGGCCATTCACCCCCAGGAAGTTCCGCATCAAGCCCGCAGACCGTATGGCAGCAGCAAGAGAACTCCTGAGACGCGGCTTCGGAGACCTCGGCTCACGCCGCAAGCTCTCAGACACCACCGACGAGTCAAACGCCTACGACACCCTTCACACCGACCTCGCCAGGCGAATGCGCGAATACAGCGAGCGCGGCACCGACACCGTCCGCTTCCTGCTCGAAGTCATGTCAGATCCAGACCCTGACCTAGAGTTCACCATCCATCACCGCATGTCAGCAGCCCAAGAGCTTCTGCGCCGTGGCTGGGACACCAACTACGAAGCAATCAAGCCTGAGCACCTCCAAGCCTACTGGCGCGACGACCAATCCCCGCGTCTCACCGTAGGTCAGAAAAAGACCCTAGCCGGCCTCTCAACCACCATCGACGACTACGACAGCTACGACGACACCGACTACGAAGCCATAGCCAAAGAGATCAGAGAAGAAGAAGACCGAGACGACAACTCAAAGCCTCTTCGTTTCCAAGAGACCGTCCCATCTTCTCGCCATTCCTCCGAAAGCAGGGATCCAGAAGACCACCAAGCCGTCAGTCCTGCCACAATGCTCCCGCTCCCGAACAAGGCAGCGACCGTCAATGAACACGACAAAGCAATCATCAAAGAGTTCCGAGAAGCCATGGACAGGGGTGACGAGCGAGCAGCCCTCCGCGCAGAGGCAAAGTACCGCCGCATAGACGTAAAACCAGAAAAGAACATCTATGACTACGGCCCCAACGACCCCGACCCGACAATCGACTACTACTTCGAACCCCTAAATCCGGAAGAACAGGCAAAATTCGACAAAGAAGACAGACGCGAACACGGCCTGACCGAAGAAGAAATTGCGGACTATTCAAGCATGCCCGCGCCGCGCGGCATGTCGGACCCGCTAGTGCAGCTTGCCGAAGCCGCCGCCGCCCACAACACCCCCATCCTCCCCAACCCGCTCGCCACCAAGCGCAAAAACCCCACCATCCGCAGCCCATAGAGTTCCCTCTCCCTCTGGGAGAGGGCTAGGGTGAGGGCAAGAATAAAGTCCCTTCCTCTTTGACGGGGGAAGGTTAGAGCCTGTCCTGAGCTTGCCGAAGGAATCGGGGTGAAAAACTCCTCACCATCCCGCGCATCGATGTCAGCTCCGTCAACTGATAACTGACAACTGAATACTGAAGACTGCCCCCCGTTTGACGCCCCAACCCCGCGCTGTTAGCCTTGCCGCATCCTGCGCGCCCGTCTTGTGAAGAGGTCAGCATTGCGCCGCATCGAATACCGCTGGGTCATCCTGGCAACCGGCTTCACCGTGCTGTTCTTCAGCAGCGGCTCCCGCTTCGCCTTCGGCCTGCTCCTCAAGCCAATGAGCGAAGACCTCGATCTCAGCCGCTCCGCGCTCTCCCTCGCCGCCACCTGCTTCATGATAGTCTCCGCCGTCTCCATGCCCTTCGTCGGCAGGCTCGTTGACAGCTTCAGCGTCCGCACGGTCGTCGC
The DNA here is from genome assembly GCA_965221045.1 of Dehalococcoidia bacterium. Lineage (GTDB taxonomy): Bacteria > Chloroflexota > Dehalococcoidia > Lucifugimonadales > JADFKI01 > Bin90. The sequence goes on along the minus strand of OZ244863.1, from coordinate 1,043,661 downwards.
GATCGCCGCCGTCATCGCGTCCGTCGGCATCGGCCTCATGGGACTCGCCCAAACCCAGTGGCAGGTCATCCTGCTCTACGGCATCATATTCGCCATCGGCAACGGCGGCTCCTCAGTCGGACCCATCGGCGTCATGATCAGCCGCTGGTTCGAGCGCGGCAGGGGCACCGCCACCAGCGCCGCCATGTCCGGCAACGCCCTCGGCCAGCTCATCATCATCACCGCCCTCGCATCCGCCCTGGTTCACATCGGCTGGCGCAACGCCTACATAACCCTGGGCGTGGTCAACCTGCTCATAGTCGTCCCCCTCGTTATCGCCTTCGTCAGATCCGACCCCGAGCCATCGCAGCCCGCCGATTCGGCTACCGACCCGCTCACTAACACACCCGCGCCGTCGCCCGCCCTCCCCGTGAAGACCATCTTCGCCTCCCGTCAGCTCTGGCTGCTGCTGGTCGTGTACTCCATCTGCGGCTTCCAGGACTTCTTTATAGCGACCCACATCGTCGCCTTCGCCCAGGACAAGGGACTCAGCGCAGCATTCTCCGGCAGCCTCTACGCCCTCATGGGCTTGGTGGGACTCTTCGGCGTCATGTCGGCTGGCGCGCTCGCTGACCTCTTTGGCTCCACTCGCCCCACCGCGCTCTGCTTCCTCGCCCGCATAGCCTGCTTCGGCCTGATAATTTTCTCCCAGAGCACCACGTCAATAGTGATATTCGCTCTGCTCTACGGCTTCACATTCCTCATAACCGCGCCCCTCACCGTAACCTTCGCAGGCAACATGTTCGGCGCCCCCCGCCTCGGCATGATGAGCGGCATCATCAACATGACGCACCACATCGCCGGAGGCATCGGCGCTCTCGTAGGCGGGCTCGTCTTCGACGCGCGCGGCAGCTACGATGCAGCTTTCATCCTGATGCTCGCGCTAGCCGTCGTCGCATCCGCCCTCACCTTCACGGTGCGCGAGCGCCTCATCACCCAGCCGTCGCTCAGCCCGACGTAGCTCAATCCCCAGCGGCAGCCTGACCCGGAATCTTCGTCGGCGACCTCGCGTTGCCGATGATGAAGCCCACCGCTCCGACCAGCGCCCCGATGCCCGTAAGCCCGAAGGTATTCGGCGTCCCTATGACTCCCTGCACGGGACCGATGACGAACGCCCCGAACGAGCCGCCCACATCCCACGCCTGCTGCAAGGTCGCCATCGCCGCGCCGCGTTCTCGCATCGACGCCCTGTCCACCGTGAACGACTGTATGCCCGGCTGCAACAGTCCAAATCCAAGCCCCGCGAAGAACCCGCCACTCAGGAACATCGCCTGGAAAAACGACCCGTTCAGCACGAACATCGCCACCGCAACACAGATAAACCCCGGCACGATGACCGTGCCGCGACCCATCCTGTCCGCAATTGGTCCCGCCGCCGCCATAGCGAACATGGACACAATGGAGAACACCGTGTAATACAGCCCCGGATTGCCCAGATGCTTCTCATGCGCCAGCAGTGGCAGGTATGTGTTCGTCGGCGCCGTCGTGAAGGTGTATGTCAGGAATACCAGCGTCGGGAATATCGCCGAGCGCGCCACGAGCGGCGGCTTTCTTGGCGCGCCGCTTGCACTCGCGGATGGCGCAGGCTGTTGGAACGCGATACGGCTCGCCGATATTTTCAGGCATGCAATCGTCGCGATCGACGCTGCCAGCGCCGAGAACAGGAAGGCGTTGTGCGACCCTGCGTGCTCATACAAGAACGACGCCATGAACGGAGCGTACAGGAAGGAGATGTTAATGGCATTGCCCATGTACCCCATCGCCTCCGCGCGGCGTGTGGGCGGAGCGAGGTTGGCGACGATTGTTGATGTCGCCACCGGCCCCAGCGCAAGCCCCACGCCTTGGAGCATCCGCATCGGTATCAGCCACCACGGACTGAGCGCGAATATGTACGACAGGCTGCCCAGCGCCACGATTATCGTGCCTATCACCGCCACGCGCTTCGGCCCCAGCGTGTATATCCACTGCCCGCCGAACGGCCGTATCAGCAATCCCACAAAGCCGAATGCACCCACGATGAGCGGTAGGTGATACGAAGGGTCGCCGCCCAGGTCGATTGCGAATGGCGGTATGATGGTCAGCGTCGCCGTGTATCCGGCGAACATGAAGTGCCCCGTCAGCAGGTTCAGAATGAAGTCGGTCGTCCACAGTCGATCCCTCCTTCCTCCTTGCAATCTGCTGAGGAACGCGTCCAGCTGTCTGATTATCTCGTTCATGGTAAGTATGTCGGATACAGTCTGTTGATCATGCAGTATGCTCAGCAGACTTTAACACATCATTGCCCGTTCCATCCTATCCTGCCGCGCCGATTCCTACGCACGAGTTTGCAGTGAGACTGCAATGGCTTTATACTCACGGGCAAAATACGACCTAGATCAACCAATATCAAGCGGAGGTGAATGATGAAACTACTGGTCATCTCGGGTGGCAGACACCCCTATGAAGAATCCACACCGGTACTAGAGAGCTTCCTGAATGAAGCAGGACATGATGTCGATGTATCCTGGGAGGCCTCAGTGCTTGCAGATACGGACGCAATGAGCGCCTACGACGCGTTGGTATTCAACACAATGCGCGCTGGCGAAAACGCTATGACCAGCGAACAGCAGGCAGGCATGACTCAGTTCATCAGCGGCGGCAAGGGCTTCGTGTGCATCCACATCGCAGGCTGCGCTTCAGAGGACTGGATGGAATACTACGACATCACCGGAGGCGGATGGCTGCTCAACGACAGCTACCACCCTCCATACGGACAATTCGAGGTCAACATCACTGATGCCGCGAGCCCGGGCGCAGCAGGCATTTCCGACTTCACTACTAATGACGAGCTTTACATGGGCATCGAGTATCGTGACGGAAACGATGTGTTCATGACTGGCGACTCGGAGGACGGTACATGGGTATGGCGCGGCGAAGAGACGTTCATGGCCGGCGGCACGTTCCCCCTCGGCTGGACGCGCACCTATGGAGAGGGCAAGGTGTTCACGACGCTGCTGGGACACAACGGCCTTAGCTTCGAGACGCCTGAGTTCCAGCGCATTGTGCTGAACGGAATCGATTGGACGACATCCTGAAGCGATTGACTAAGTCAGTTCATTCTGTACACCGGTGTTTGCCCTTAATGTGTAGGAGGTCATGCTTATGAGACTCGAAGGCAAAGTCGCAATTATCAGCGGTGGCGCGCGCGGACAGGGTGCTGCCGAAGCGAGGATGTTCGCTCGTGAGGGAGCGAAGGTAGTGTTCGGCGACATACTCGATGACGACGGCAAGAAAGTGGAAGCAGAGATCAACGAGACGGGCGGTGACGCCACCTATATCAATCTCGATGTCACAGACGAAGATGCTTGGCAGCGCGCCGTTGATACCGCAGTCGAGCAATACGGCAAGGTGGACATCCTCGTTAACAACGCGGGCGTCGCCTTCTGGACATTCGGCGACGATGCCAGCGTAGAAGACTGGGACACCGTGATGGATGTGAACGCTAAGGGCGTGTTCCTGGGCACAAAGGCTGTTATCCCCGAAATGAGGAAGGCAGGCGGCGGCTCCATCGTCAACATTTCCTCCATATCTGGAATGATTGGGCAGGCGACGATACACCCGGGCTACAACGCATCAAAGGGAGCTGTGCGCATCCTGACGAAGTCCACGGCGATTCAGTACGCGAAAGAGGGTATTCGCTGCAACTCCGTGCATCCCGGACCCGTGAAGACACCAATGACCGAGCGGAGCTGGAGTACCCCAGAGGGCCTGCAGCGCACTGAACAGAACACGCCACTCGGTCGCTACGCGGACGCGGACGAGATTGCGAGTGGCGTGCTGTTCCTCGCCTCCGAGGAGTCTTCTTACATGACTGGCAGCGAGCTCGTTATCGACGGAGGCGTTACAGCGCAGTAGGTGCAGCCGTCAGCGCCGATACCGAAAACAATTGGGCTGCGCGGTCAATGAAAGAGAGTCGCGCAGCCCTTAAAGAGGGTGTTTGGCTGGGAAAGAAAGTCGCACTGAACTACACCGTAATGAGGTCACCGTCCAGCATGGCTATTGGGTTGCTATCCTGTTCGATAGCGCGGGATAGATCTTCGGCGTATAGGAGGCCGACGACGCTGCCGCTCTCGTTGACGACTGGTAGGTAACTGACCTCGCTCTCCATCATGATAAGCAGGGCATCACCGATGTCGGTGAGGGGCGTTGCTGCTTCGTTCAGGATGGTCATGTGGCGATAGACCTGGCACTTCCAGGACGTGTGACCATCTATAAGGCAGCCAAGAACCATATCGCGCTCTGTGATTATTCCTGCGAGCGCGCCGTCCTCTACGACGTCTACGACTACGATGCAGCCTGTATTCTGCGCCTGCATCATCGCCGCCGCATCAGCTACGCTCATCCCGAGGTCCACTATAGATACCTCGTTGGTCATTAATTCTGCAACATTCATTGCCTCGCCTCCTGATCTGTTTTTCCGTGTCTGATTGACTGTAACATCAATTTGTGAACCGCATCACAAATATTAGAGGATGTTTATTATCATTCTGTTGAATACTTGTTAATTTTGTGTTACAGAAAAGCGAATACTGCACTTTTCGAGCCACTGTCGGATTTGCTTGTGGATAACCTCAAAACTTGCGTCTGTTTCATGTTGACTTGTGCACCGCTCCGTCAATATACTTTGGCGAACAGCTACGCGTATTCAGTTAGTTTCAAGGTAAAGGCTTTCGCCACCGATGGCATATGTTAGAGCGGCAATCACTGTCGCTGGCTCGGGCTACGGAGTCTCCCCGTAATGGGAAGGCGCGGCGCGCTTTCTAACCCTCTACCGCCATCCAATGTACGACTGACCCCTCGAATCTCTCCCTTCAGCGCATATGCGCTTTCTGTTTGGGATTTCATGACTTCTCTCCCATGCCCTGATTGGTGGCGCATATCTTCGTTGGGTAATCGATCATCGCTTTACCGGGTGTGTTTGTATGACAACTAAGTTCGTATTCGTAACCGGCGGAGTGGTCAGCTCGATTGGCAAGGGCATCACCGTTGCGTCTTTGGGGCGTGTGCTGAAAAGCAGGGGCATCTCCGTGTCGGTCCTGAAGCTCGACCCGTATCTGAATGTTGATCCCGGTACTATGTCTCCGTATCAGCACGGTGAAGTCTTCGTTACATGCGACGGCAGCGAAACGGACCTCGACCTTGGGCATTACGAACGCTTCATAGATGTTGAGTTGACACGCGCTTCAAATCTCACGGCGGGGCAGATATACCAGGACATCATCTCGCGTGAGCGGCGGGGCGAGTTCCTCGGCGGCACGATCCAGGCCATCCCACATGTGACTGACGCAATCAAGCAGCATATGCTCAGCCTGGCGGCGAGCAGCGAGGCTGAAGTCATCATTGTGGAGGTCGGTGGCACGGTGGGCGACATTGAAGGCCTTCCTTTCCTTGAAGCCATACGGCAGATGCGTAATGAGGTTGGACGTGACAATGTGTGCTACATCCATCTCACTTTCCTGCCATTCATCATGGCTACCGGCGAACTGAAGACGAAGCCCACGCAGCATAGCGTTCGGGAGCTTCGCAGCATCGGCATACAGCCGGATGTAATCGTTTGCCGCAGCGACTACGAGGTTGATGAGGGCATAAAGCGGAAAATCAGCATACACTGCGACGTGCCCCTCTCAGGCGTTATCACCCTGCCGACAGTGGATACGGTGTACGAAGTGCCGCTGATACTCGAGGATGAGGGGATGGGCGAGCTTGTCATTGAGACTTTAAGGATTGAGAGCGCAAGCCGCGACCTGACATCCTGGGCGGCGCTCGTCGAGGGCATCAAGACGCCAAAGCATACTCTGCCGATTGCGGTGGTGGGCAAGTATGTTGACCTGCAGGATTCGTACATCTCCGTTAAGGAAGCGCTCTTGCATGCAGGCGTGTCGCACGATGTTGACATTGATGTGCGCTGGGTGCGCTCCGAGGACATCGAGCAGCAGGGACCTGAGCGTCTGCTAGACGACGTGCGCGGCATCGTAGTGCCCGGCGGATTCGGACAGCGCGGCGTCGAAGGCATGATACTCACCGCGGAGTACGCCCGAACACGGATGGTGCCTTACCTCGGCCTGTGCCTGGGATTGCAGGTCATGGTCATCGAGATGGCGCGCAACGGGCTTGGCAAGGCAGGCGCGAATTCTACCGAGTTCAACCCGGTCACAGCAGACCCGGTAATCGACATCATGCCTGAGCAGCGCGTCGTAACCCAGATGGGCGGGACGATGCGGCTCGGCGAGTACCCGTGCGAGCTGGAAGCCGACAGCAAGGCGCGCGCGGCATATGGCGTGCCTTCGATAGGCGAGCGCCATCGGCACCGCTTCGAGTTCAACAACGACTATCGGGAAGCGTTCGAGTCCGTAGGCTTGTGGCCCACGGGTCTTTCGCCGAACAGGAAGCTGGTAGAGATCATGGAGCTTGACGCCGACAAGCATCCATTCATGCTGGGAGTGCAGTTCCACCCGGAGTTCAGGTCGCGTCCGAACAGACCGCACCCGCTCTTCAGGGAGTTTGTCACCGCGGCGAAGGACACCCTGCGAGAGGGTGGACAACACTCTCTGCCACTAGGTGGGACGAAGCAGGGCAGCGATGCGAAGGGGACGGGATGAGCGAACTGCGACGGGGCAGCGCAGGTCTCGATTCCAACCAGCAAAACGGAGCGTTGCGATAAGCAGTTTCAACCGATATAATGCGATAGACGGGGCTTTCTCCCTTGTGCTATACTCTACTGAGACTCCCCAGAGCCTCTTGGCGCTTGGCACATATCTTCCCGATTGTCCCCTGCCAATGAGCGCCCTAACTTTGCAGAGCATCACAGGCAGCGAACTTTCACCTATGTTGAATTGGCTGGCGGACTGTGTATTACCTTTGGAGCGATTTCCAGTAACCGATACCTCTCCCTCAGATATTCACGGCGGTTTGCTCTAATTACGCCGTTTCACTGTGAAATGCTTTCTTCCCATCGAATTTCAGTCTCTTATCAGCCTATAGCAGTCGCCTGCGAGTGCGGAGTGTGTCATGAACCTAGCTGAACTTCAAAGTCTGGACAACGAAGAGCTGTTCAAGCTCGGAAAAGAACTTGGCGTCATCGAGAACAGCAATATGCCGCCGCGCCGCGACATGATGTCTAGGGTGCTCTCTAACTTGTCGGAGAAGAACGGCAATCTCAAGGCGAGCGGCATACTGAGCATCCTGAACGACGGCTACGGCTTCATGCGGCAGAGCGGCGGCACTGCCAGCAACTCCGACGTCTATGTGTCGCAGTCGCAGATTCGGCGCTTCAGCCTGCGCACCGGCGACGAGGTTATGGGTCAGGTGCGGCCCCCCAAGGACGGGGAGCGCTACTTCGGGCTGGTGCGGGTCGAAGAGGTCAACAACATCGAACCCGACCGCACCCGCAGGCGACGCCACTTCGAGAGCCTGACCGCCATCCATCCCGAGCAGCATATCAAGCTGGAGACGCGCAATAACCTCGTTTCCACGCGCCTTATCGACATGCTCGCGCCCATCGGCAGGGGGCAGCGCGGCCTCATCGTGTCGCCGCCCAAGGCGGGCAAGACTACGCTGCTCAAGCAGATTGCCGACGGCATCGCGGCGAACGCGCCGGACATCCAGATTATGGTCGCGCTCATCGGTGAGCGCCCCGAAGAGGTCACGGATGTTACGCGCTCGGTAGATGGCGAGGTATATAGCTCCACATTCGACGAGCCGGTGGAGGACCACTGCCGCGTGGCGGAGATGGTGCTGGAGCGCGCCAAGCGCCTCGTGGAGAGCGGCAAGGATGTGGTCATCCTGCTCGACAGCATCACGCGGCTCACACGGGCGTACAACCTCGCAGTGCCCAGCAGCGGGCGCACGCTCTCAGGCGGCATGGACCCGGTGGCGCTCTACCCGCCGAAGAAGTTCTTTGGGGCGGCGCGGAACACGGAGGAGGGCGGCTCGCTCACCATCATCGCGGCGTGCCTCGTGGACACGGGCAGCCGACTGGACGACCTCGTGTACGAGGAGTTCAAGGGGACGGGCAACATGGAGGTGCATCTCGACCGCCGGCTTGCCGAGCGCCGATTCTTCCCGGCGATCGACATCGAGCGCAGCGGGACACGGCGCGAGGAGCTGCTGCTGGACGAGGCAACGCTTCAGCATGTCTGGCTGCTGCGCCGCTTCGTGGGGCTGCACAAGTCGCAGGGCGAGGACAGCGCCATCGAGATTATCGACAAGATCATGAGGCGCACGAAGAGCAACCGGGAGTTCCTCACCAACCTGCCGCGCCTCGCGCAGGAAGTATCCCCCGCCAGGCGGTAGCAGCCGTCAGTCGTCAGGCGCGGGCGCCGAGCCGTCAGCGTTCGGGCGCCATTTCCATGACCGCTCCATGACCATGTAGCCATCGCCATGGGGTCATCGGGGGCTGCCTTGCCCTAGCGCTCGCCCTCACCCTAGCCCTCTCCCAGAGGGAGAGGGGATAAACCCCCCAGGGGGAGAGGGGAAATGTGCTTGAATTGCCGTGCGCGCCTAGGTGGTGCGGCGGAGGGGGACTACACTCAGCTCTCTCGGCAGGCTTGTTGGGGTGACGCGGAGGGTGGACTGGGTTGGGGCATCGGTGATGCCGAGCTCGCCGAGCAGCGGCTGCAGCGCCGATATGTCGTCCCTATTGTCCTCTGCGGCCTGCCATCCCACCGGCACCACGATACGCGGGCCTAACTGGCTCACCAGCCGCGCCACACGCCTTGCCGAGTCTCCGCCGGCGTCCACGACCAGCACCTCGATGTTGTTCAGCTCGTCGAGCTGGCGGGGGGTCAGGGTGGGAACGAGGGCGCCGGCATGGCAGACGCGCAGGCCCTCGGCGCGCATGGTATAGACGGTGTTGATCTGGCGCTGCGCGGCTTCGTCATGCGGCGCATCGTCGGGGGAGGGGGGCGTGTAGGGGGTGCCCATGCCGCTGATGTAGAAGTTGGCGATCTCGTACTCGCCGGGGCCGTGGAGGACGCGGGGGTCGCCCTTGACGCCGTTGGCGTTGGAGTGGCGGGGGTCGTCGAGGCTGATCGTGACGATCTGCGCGGTGGTGGTGGGCATGGTGGTGGTGCCGTCGGCGTAGAAGGGATCGGAGACGACCGTCGTCAGTCCGGACTGAATGCGAATGGCGGAGTTGCCAAGCCAGCTTATATCCATTGGTTCATCTCTCCTGTGCGCATGGGTTTAGCGGATGTGTTAGGGCTGCGTAGTGAAATCATGGGTGAAATAAATAGTGCAACTTCGTGCAGTTTCGTGCAGTTTTTTGCATTTCTGACGCATTATTGACGTATTTTGGGCAGGTTTTGGCGCATTTTGCAGGGTTTCGGGAATTTTGAGGGTGGCTGAAACGGCTGCGCTGACTGCTGGTGTATGGGTGGGTGAATTCGGTGCGTGTATATATGATACACGACAGCCTGTTGCCAATCTAAGAATTTGTATGATGTATTTCCGAGGAATCGAATTCGTATGAGGGTGTGTTGACGCTTTAGGGTGTGTTGAGATTTTGGAGTTATCTCTGATTATTAAGGAATATGCAGAAGGGCAGTTTCAGGACTCTTGGGGCAGTTAATTTCTGGATTCCCGCCTGCGCGGGAAAGACGGAGAGGGCGCGGCACAGGACATTTGCATATTTCTTAATTATTGCGGACATGTTGAGCGAAGGGAGAAATCTGATCTAAAGTGGGAGATTGTTGCGGGTGCGACGCTTTTAGACGCTTCACTCCGCTGCGCTGGGTTCAGAATGACAGGGGGCGGGGATGATGGCGGCGATGTTGGGTTCGATATTGCGTTGAAACTTTGTTTTTCCGTAATACTTCCGTAATACAAGTGGGGGTAGGATTGGGTTCGTGCGCAAAGGCGCAAGGTTTATTATTGGCAGATATAGTGGTGGGGGCTATTTTACCCTCACCCTAGCCCTCTCCCCAACGGAGAGGGGACAAAGGAAAGCCCCCGTCAAGAACAGGGGATAAATATGAGGATGAGGAGGTGTCTGGGACGGGATTAGGCCGGAAACTGGGCTTTGTTTAGGCAATGGTTCAGGAAAAGGCTTGAAAAGGGCGCCGGTTTTTCGTTGACAACAATTTAGGAGCGGCGTATCTTTTTCAGGTATGCAAATGGGCAGGCTGCGCTTTGGCGTGGCATTTGCCGTTACAGGTAAGGAACTGGGCGTAAGCCCCTCACCCTAACCCTCTCCCGCGGGGAGAGGGGACTAGACGGAAGAGAAGGCTTCCCCGGAGGGGGGAGGAGACGGAAGAGGGGAACTAGGAGGATGCAAGGGTAAATTATCCGGTATAAGGCACTCCGGGCAGTCCGAGAGCCAGCAGGACACAAGGCGAAGCGGATGCCAGAGGGCAAAACGGAAAGAAACATTGGAAACACATATCGGAATTGTTGGAACGGAAGCTAGGATTAACTAGGAGGAACTAGTGAAAAGTAGAAGGAAGATTTGGTCTATACCAATCGCGCTTGTGATGGTGCTTGCGCTCGCCGCTATGGTGGGTTTGTATGGTATTGTGCAGGCGCAGAGTTCAGGGGATAGGATAATCTCGGTAGACGGCACTGATCTGGAAGGCAATGAATATACCGAGTATGTTGCTGCGAGTGCAATTACTGACGCAGTAACTGGAATTACCGATGGCGACGCAGATGGTGGCACTGTTGTTATCGCTGCTGTCGATATTCCTGATAATGAGGGGACGGACGATGACGACACCCCAAAGGACGAAACTTCTGACGGGTTGAACACGACCGCTGACCCCCAAGCCACTCCACCGACGACTGTCGAGGCGGTTGTGGGTTACTCATTGTCTGGGGCAGATGCGGGATACTTCTTCATCAACCAGTCTGACGGTCAGGTGAGGGTCAAGGACGCGACGTCTTTGGCATACATCCAGAATGTCGCCAACAAGGGCGTGTTCAACTTTGATGTGAACATCTATGTTGACACAGACACAGCCACCGATGGCGCTGACGCTGATGAAAATGACGTGCCGAACAACGACAAAGATGAGGTTAATACACTGGCGGTAACGCTTCATGCCCTGAAGTTGGACACCGCTACATTTAACTATGCCGCCACCATAAATGATGTGGCGGATACACCTTTGATGGGTCTGACTTCGGAGGGAGCCGGATACAGCAAGGGTATCGGTGTTGTGGGTGCGCCTAGTGCGGCCGTAGTAACGGCTGCGATTGGGACGGGCTCCGGCGAGGTAGTGACTGAAGTCGATGACGTGGATGTCACGTGGATTAAGCATGTCGTCGATGGCACCACTGGCGCTATCGAACTAGCCGACAATGAAAATACCATTGTGGATATTACGGGTACTGTGACGGTGGACCCGGACGGCGTGCCTGCCACTGGTGAGCCTGCAAATGAGGCAGGAATACCTCTGGCATTTGAAGGTAGCGTAAAGGTGTTTGACGAGCTGCTATACAATGCGGCTGTCGCGGACAATCCGAATACGGTACTAGCGGATGACCCTGATTACGATGCACCGCATGAGTTCTCAGTTCAGAGCAATGCGGATATGGGCACCGTAATTGGCGAGGTAGGCTTGGCGGGAGCATTCCCGAACCTATCTCCTGGTGATGCGGATACGTTAGATGAATCTGAGGTAATTGACATTATCGTCACGGGCACAAGTGCATTCAGTGCCAGGGCGAGGGTCAATGGTACGAATAATGAAGCCGAGGCGGCAGTGATAATGGTCGCTACTGACGGCTTGAGCGCCGGGATGCACGAGTTTTCGATTACGGCTAATGGTCGTCTGTCGTCGACTCGCACCGTTGCGGCGAATGTCAAGGTGTCGGTGACTGCCTCGAACCCTGAGCCGGAGAGCGCATACGATGCGGACAATCCGCTGGTCTTGGAGGGGTTTGAGTCCGACATGGGCGCGGCCAATCTGATCGCGGACGATGCTGACTTGGATGTTGACTTCGGTGATTACGTGTCTGACGACACGGCCGACAGCGGTCTGACCTACAGTATTTCGGACGAGCGGGCATTTGAACTGGACGGCTCTAAGCTCGTTCCGGTTGGTGACATTCTTGCTTCGACGCTCAAGGGCGGGACAGGTGAAGATGAAGACGACGCTGCGACGACGACCGTCGATGAAACTGTTCCAGTGTATGAGCGCGATGACGGTGGTGTGTTAACAGACACCAGTGACGAATATTCGGACATCACGTACGAGTTCGATATTACGATAAGCGATGCGGCGAACACGATAACGATACCTGTTGAACTCACGCTGGTCGTGAACGATCCGGTAAGCGTTAGCGCCGAGACTGTTGCTGATGGCGAATATGTTTCCACTGACCCGTTTGGTGGTCTGATTGTGGACGTGGGCGCGCTTATTAACAATGGAGAAGAGACCGGCGACGAAGTTACGTACGGTTGGAGCGTGTCGGACATCGCGCCGTTCCAGATAAATGAAGACGGTGAGATTAAGATCACCTTCCCTGGTCGTACGTATGCTACCGATCAGGTCTGGATTGCGACCGTCACGATAAATGACGATTTCGAGAACAGCTCTGAAGTGCTGAATGATGCTGTCGATCCGGCAGCGTCGTTTGATCCGAAGCGGTACGAGGACGATGCGACCGTAGTAGTTACGATCACGGCTGTTGAGGGCGATCCGCCTGAGCGCGAGCACGTGGAAGTTACGATAATGGAGAACCACACGCTTGGCTCTGAGGTTGCTAACCTCAAGACTCACGCGGACCTTGCCGGTAAGTTCCCTGGCGCCGAAGATTATAGTGTGGTCGGTGGCGACGGCGAGGACAAGTTCTCTATCCTCGATGAGGCGACCGGCGTAGTGACCTTGAACAGTGACGCTGACATAGATGTTGACGGCGTGGACGCTAATGGCGACCCTAAAGACAGTAGCTACCTGCTGTCGGTGTCGGTTACTGGCGCGAACAACGTTGACCTCGGCGAGATCAGCCTCGTGATAGATATTATGGGTGTAAATGAGAACCCTGTGTTTGCTGAGGCTTCTTCGGCCAGGGGCGTAGATGAAAATGCTCAGAGCGGATCTGATGTGGGTGCTGTCATAGTGGCGACCGACCCGGACGGCGACGATATTAGCTTCTCGGTGAAGTCGGTGACGACTAAGCATGGTACTGCGGCAGCGGGAACTCCGTTCAGGGTGATTACTGCCACTGATGCCAACGATGACGAGATAAATGGTCACGCGCAGGTCCAGGTAAACGGCGATATAGATATTGATGATGAGCCGTACGCAGTTGTTATCACAGCGACGGACGATGGCTCGCCTTCGAAGAGCACCGATCACACGGTTACGGTTACACTTGGCGACATCAACGACGCGCCTGTATTCGATAGCCCGGTGACTTTGCACGTGCCACTCGCGGAGAATGCAACAGCTGATACGCATGTGGCGACTTACAACGCGACGGACCCGGACGGTCCCGACATCATCCAGGGCGTTGAGTTCATACTGCGTAATGCCGACGATGTTGCGAACTTCACAATCACGAATCATACCGATGACGCCACCGGAGAAATCAGCGGCGTGCTGACGGTGGCTGAGGGCGCAGACCTCGAGTATGACATCGATCAGGACTCCCCTGCTCCTGTTACATACACCGTTGAGGTGAATGTGTGCGATGAGAGCGAAACGGGTAGGGCCTGTAACGAGATCGCGCTGATCGTGACGCTGAGCAACTCGAATGACGAGATACCGATTATTGGAAATGATGACGAGTCCCAGGACATTCCTGAGAACAGCGCGCGTGGTTCATCACTAGGCGACTATAGCGCTGCCGACAAGGACAACCTGAATGATCCTGGCTTTGACACAATTACGTATACCCTAGGTGGCGACCATGGGAAGTACTTCCAGATTTCGGACACGGGTGAACTGATGACACTCGCGTCGCTGGACTACGACCGCATCAACGAGGACGGTTCCCGTGGTGTTCCTTGCGTGAGCTGCGATGTTATTGTCGTCGCAACTGACAGTGACAGCCCCGGCAAGAGCGACTCACAGGGCGTGACGATTAGCGTGACACCTGTTGAGGACTCGGTCAGCACGGTAAAGGTGACCAAGGCTAACCCGGTACCGGGCACGTCGATGGGCAACAAGCATAGCGCGCTCTTCGGCACGAAGATGACCATGTATGGTCAGACTGCGGTGGAGGAACGCCCGAGCAATTTGCCGGCGACGGTTGATCCTGCGCCGGACGCGATGAACTATGTCGCGACCGAGTGGGCGAACTGGGGCACGGTACTCCGGATAGCAGTTACGGCTGAGTCGCCTGACGAAAAATGCGAAGGCGGCAACCAGTGCGTAGTGATAAACCTAAATAGCGACTCGGCGGACGATTCGCTGAAATTGAAGGCATTCAGAAGCGCGGACCAGGAGAACAAGTTCGTGGCAGCGGTTGTGCTGGTAGAGGAGTCGAAGGATGTAACACCGGGCGAAGCTGCTGTGTACATGCATCCGGGCGGCGGGGTTCCTGCCCTCCGTGTGGACGAAGAAGACGAGATTGAGATTGAGTTCGGCAACCTGCGCGGCGACATCGATGTGGAGAACGAGGCGCCAGAGATTTCCAACTTCGCGCCTGAGCATGAAGCCGCATTCGACGATGCCGACGTGGACTACACCTTCACGGTGACGGACAGCCATTCCGGCTTGCCTGAGCCTGAGGACCTGCCGGACAATGACGGCGATGATAATTATACACCTGCGGTGGCTCTGATCAGCGAGGGGCAGTGCGAGACGGTCGCCGATTCAAAGACAGTCGTTTCGAAGTTACTAAAGGTAGTCGCGCACATCAACGAGGATGAGACGCTCTACTGCCCGGGCACGCCGTCAGATGGCGAATATGTCGCTACCGAGGCTAGCAGTGACTTCGGGTTCGCCCCGATAAGGGACGACAAGGACTTTGACGAGATTGACGACGGGTTTGATGTGGAGACCACGATAGTGCTCGCGGAGAACAAGACGTACTTCGTCACGTTCATCGTGTGCGACAACGCCGGCAACTGCACGTTCTACGATCCCGATGGGAACGAAGACAAGAAAGAGCTGGCACAGATCACGGTTGACACTGAGGAGCCGGAATTCGTGGAAGCCCGTACGGGCCTGACCTGGGACAGCACAGACAACGAGTACGATGATAACCGCGCATTCTTGCAGGTAATCTTCAACGACCTGACGCAGCTGAATTCTGAGACGGTCGAGATTGATGACTTTGTAGTCGAGGGTCACACGATTAAGGATGTCCACATATTCGAGAACCCGGATGACGATGATGTTGACTGGGCCGACAGTGGTCGGTACGGCGCGGATGGCAGCGATAACCTACGCGATATCCCAAGGTACCGGGACATAGAGAACTCAGTGTTCGTAGAGCTCGAGGACGAGCTGCTCGCGGACGAGACGCCAGACGTCACGATAGTGCCGAACGGTGTTGAGGATCAAGCGGGCAACGAACAGGACGACGGCGACCATGAGGCAGACGACTGGATTTCGCCTAAGTTCACGATAGTATCGATAGTTTCGACGCGCGAGACCAGCCAGGACGAAATCTTGGCGGGTGACGACGACGAAGTTACGGTAGTAGTTACCGCCGACGAGCGCCTGGACCAGACGCGCCCGACCGTTACGGTTACTTATGTGAAGGCACCGGCTGGCAGCGTTGACACCAAGGGTGTCGCGGCCTGCAAGACGAGCGATGACAAGGACGGTACCCGCAGCAGAGGCGAGATCGTTCTGAAGTCCTCCGATACGTGCGGAGGCAGTGATGCGGCCGGTGGCACGCTCAATAACAGCGTGGAGAAGGTCTCCAACACTGAGTGGATTGTTACGATAACTGAGCCGGAGGCTACGGGTTACTACAACTTCCGGATTGAGGGCAAGGACCGCTCGTCGCAGGAGAACCCTGGCAGCGAGGGTATAGCCGCATCCAGTATTGTGACCGACTTCTTCGATTCGGATGGTGATGTGAATGCAGACGACGCAGTGTTCTTCGAAGGAGACATCAACCTTGCGAAGCCCAATGTAAGGGTTAGCGGAATGATGATCACCGACAACGAGCCGAGCGTTGAATACAGAAGCCCGCTGTTTGTGGAGATCGACTTCACAAGGAACCATATGCGTTCGTCCGACTGCGGTTCCGGCAAGGACAGGGACCACCTGATGGCGAACTGCGAGAACGAGAACAGCGAGTACGCTGAGGATAACTTCGACGATATAGTTGTCACGATGTTCGAGCTTGACGGCGTGGATATGACTGACAGCGTGAAGACCACCGATGACCAGACGTTCCTCGTAACCCTCGAGAGCGTGGCACTCGGAGACCATACGGCGAAGATCCAGGCGATGGATGTTGCTGGCAATATCTTGGAGGACATCCTAGAGATTGACTTCGAGGTCAGCGACAGGGATCCGTTTGATAAGCGACTGAGCCCGGGCTGGAACCTGGTAAGCCTGCCAGGCGAGCCCGCGGACAGCAGCATAGCGAGCGTATTCGGACCTGGTGTTGAAGTACGGACTGTGTACACCTACGATCCGGTCATACCGGGTGGTTGGATGGTTGCAGTACGTGAGACGCTTGACAGCGACTGGCAGGGCGACCTGACAGAGATAACAGGTATGCGCGGATACTGGGTACTCAGCGATGCCATCCAGGATTGGGAAGTTAGTATCCCGAGACTGGCCGGTGGAGCTGCTGGAACCGGAACGCCGATACAGCCGCCTGTGATCCCGCTGTACGCTGGTTGGAACCTGATACCGGTGACGGATGTCAAGGGTAACGCGCTTAGCGCCGGGGTAGCTGTGAGTGCGGAGACGTACCTACAGAGCCTGGAATCGGGCGTGGAGCCTGCAAGGGTACTCGGATTCGATACCATACGGAACGAGTGGTACACGGTACTTGACGGTGACATGACCGGTCCTGGTATGGGAACAAACCTTGAGATCGGATCGGCATACTGGGTATTCGTAAGAGAAGCCACTAGCCTGGTGCCTGGCGGCGCAGTCGGTGGCGGATCTGGAGACTAGAAATAGCGAGTGTCTCCCCGGTCGGCGACGGTCGGGGAGGCAACTTATCCGGTACATAACCTAGAACGACGATTAGATTGAATCCATAGATAAAACGGAATTAGTGAGTCCCCCTTCTGAGAGATTGGAGGGGGGACTTTTTGTTTGTGTGAGGCGTGTGAAACTTGCGGGGTATTGGGGTGCCCAGGAGCGCGTGGGATTGGCGTGGGATTGCGGCAAGTCGTTTCGAGGGCTTCTGAAATTCTGTGGACTGAGTTGCGGTGTGGGGCTATAATGGTTGGGATGTGTTTGAAAATATGTTCAAGCAAGAGAGGGTTTATTGCTGCGCCATCCGGCGTGGACTGAGCAGAGATGGGAGCTATGAGAGTACGATACGCATTTATAGGGATGTTGGGAGTAGGGATGTTGGCGGTGGCGTTGCTGGCGCTGCCGAATGGTGGGATACTGGCTCAGACGAATACGCCGACTCCTGGGACGGGGCCGGCGGTTAGTGTGCCGCAGATTCCGATGGTGGTGACGGGTGAGGCGGTGGGAGCGCCTGACGGTTTCAAGATCGTGGCAAGAATAACTAAGGGCGCGGCTGTCTATGAAACTTTGCCGGCTGAGGTCGAAGACGGGAGCTACTTTCTCTTGGTGGGGCCGCCGGATTCGAGATTTATCGGGGAGGAGATTGTCTTTGTGCTGGAAGGCGCTGAGGCGAACGAGCGGTTGCGGCATGGGCCGGGTGTTCAGCAGTTCAACTTCAATCTGACCTTTGAGGAAATACCTGTGGCGACGCTGACTCCGACGCCGGTGCCGGTGCTGCCCGCGACTTATTCGGGGACAATTGTGGTTGCGGGTCAGGCGGTGACTTCGGATATGGTGCTTCTGGTGAGGGTTGGAAATTATCAGAGTCCGCGCGCGGCGATCCTTGACAACGGAGAGTTCGTGAACCTGGTGATAATAACAGAGGACGAGGAGCTGATCGGGCAGCCGGTGGAGTTCTTCCTGAACGGCGAGGCTTCGACGCCGCCGGCGATAGGGGTGTTCGAGCCGGGCGCGCGGCAGGTGGTTGACCTGGTGTTTGGCGAGTTTCCGCCGACTGAGACGCCGTTGCCGACGAGTACGCCGCTGCCGACGGCCACGCCTGAACCGACTGCGACGCCTTTGCCGACGGAGACGCCGGTGCCGCCGACCGCGACGGTAGCGCCGCCGACCCTGGTTGCGGGCCCTCCAACTGCGACGGCAGTGCCGCCGACAGCGACGCCAGAGCCAACGGCGACGCCAGAGCCACCTACTGCGACGCCGGTACCTCCGCCTACAGCGGTGCCTGAGGTTGTGGTGGCGGAGACACCGGATGAGGAAGAAGAAGAGGAGGGGGGCGACGGTGCATGCTCCAGCACGTCGGGATTGCCGTTTGGTCAGTCTGCGGCGAATATGCTGATGCTGTTTGCGCCGGTGGTGATGCTGGGTGGCGCGAGGTACGTCCGCGGGCGACGGAAAGAGTAACAGGCTGCGCGGCTTGTGATTGCTGATCCGCGGTATGCGGGTTCTTCATGAAGCTAATGGTGTAGAAGTTGAGAGAGGCTCACGCGAATATGCGGAGCCTCTCTTCTTGTCTGAGCTTACGAGAGGACCGTGGTGGCAGGGAACTATTGTCGTCTCCGGCGGTCAGCACTTGTTAGACGGCAGCGGCGATTGTAGAATGAATTAATGACCACCCGTTTTCCCTAGCGGACTATGTGTTTGCATATGCTTACGAAGAGACAAGAGCTAATACTGAAGATCATTATCGCCGACTACACGCGGACGGCGACTCCGATAGCGTCGGAGGCCGTTGCGCGCAGGCAGGAGTTGAATGTCAGCTCTGCAACGGTGCGTAACGATGTAGCGGTTCTGAGAGACAGTGGTTTTGTCGCCCATCCGCACACGTCCGCGGGCAGCATTCCACTCGACAAGGCGTACAGATTCTTCGTCGAGTCCATTGAATACGAGGTGAACACTGCCATACCGCAGCCTGTGCGGGATAGCGCGAGGGAGCAGCTTCAGCACATCCTGCAGAATCTTGACGAATGGGCGAATGTTTCCGCCGCGGTGCTATCGGGGCTGGTCGGCAACATGGCGATTGCCACATTCCCGAAGGCGCGAGACACCAGAGTGCGCCATCTCGACCTGGTGCGTATTCAGGACCTGCTGGTAATGCTCATCGTGGTGCTGGAGCAGGCACATCTCCACCGGCAGCTCATTCGCCTTCCCCACTCGATGGCGTCGGGCGAACTTGAAGAGTCAACGGCGCGCCTACGCTCCTACTTGATGGGGCATAACCAGTTCGAGATAGAATCGCAGGAGATGCACCTCAGTCCACTTGAGGAGGAGATGGTTGAAGCGACCATCATCGTGCTTCAGGAAGAGGAGAAGGTCGCCTACCGCGATCACTATGTTGACGGTATTCGCAATCTGCTATCGCAGCCGGAATTCGCCGAGAACGAGCGCGCTCGCGCCATTGTCGAAGGCGTTGAAGACGGCAGCCTAGCGCAGACCATCCTGTCCGAAACCCCTGAAGGGGGAGTTGTGCGCGTCATAATCGGGCACGAGAACCCCGACGACACGCTGTCGCCGCTTAGTGTGGTCGTATGCCAGTATGGATTGCCGCATCAAGCGGTTGGCGCTGTCGGCGTCGTGGGTCCCACGCGCATGGAATATCCCAGGACTATGGCGGGCGTGAAGTTCGTCTCCTCCGCGATGGGCGAGTTGCTTGATAGCGTCTATGTCGAGTAGAGGCGACTTTCCCGCTTCCAATGAGCAGCCTACGTGACCCTACTAGTGCCTAAGAACCTCGCCATTGCGAGGCTTGTGGCTCGAATGCCCGATTACCGTGTATTTCGCCCCGTATTTGGCCCCGTAATTCGCCCCCGTATTTGGCAAAAAGCTATCTTGGCGAACATTCTTGTATCCCGCGCGCTGGATTTGCGAGCGCGCCTGTGTATTGTATTCGGAAGGGCCAGGCGGCTACGAATGCCGAAAGAGGAGTAAAGGAAATGTCCGTCTTGGTAATTGGTGGCACAGGTTTTATCGGGCCGCGAGTAATCAGGAAGCTGGTCGAGAGGGGTGAAGAGGTGGTCTGTATGGACATCAACCCTTGGGCCGCCTCATTTGAGTACCTGAGTGACCAAGTGAGAGTCGTCAGGGGCGACATAACCCATTTCGATGACGTTATCAGGACAGTTCTTGAGTTCAAACCGGAGCGTCTCATAAATCTGGCCTATATTGTGGGCGGTGGAGAAGGTGACCCCCACAACCAGATGCGCCTCAACGTTCTGGGTATGGACAACTGCTTTGAGGCCGCCCGTCTTTGCGGAGTCAAGCGTGTGGTGTACGCTAGCTCTATCGCCGTCTATGGCCCGCAGCATCACTACGGAGAAAGGCCGGTCACCGAGGATGACCCCAAGCATGGCAGCAGACAGTACTCGATGCACAAGATATTCAATGAGTTCCAGGCGGAGCAGTATATCAGGAATTACGGGATGTCCATAACGGGTATTAGACCAGCCCACGTAACCGGGCCGGACAAGGTCAGGGGCTCCACCGACCACGTACAGGCGATAACCCTGCCTGCCAGGGGGCTGCCTGTCAACTTCCCGTGGCAATCGTATACGCGCTGCCCGATTCATGTGGAGGATGCATCTGAGATTTTCGTGCGTGTTGCGATGGCGGACTCTCCAACATACAATCTGTACAACTCCGGCGGAACGCCCATAACCTTAGGAGCACTTGCAGACCTGGTGAGGGAGTTCATACCCGACGCCCAGATTACCTTCGATACCGAAGACGGCACCGAGGAGTCTGACATCTATCTAGTGGACAATAGCCGCATACGCGAGGAGTTCGAGGTTGAGCTCCCACCCTTCAGGCAGAGAGTCCTGGATATCATCAACGAGGTACGACAGGCGGAGGGGATGCCACTTGTAAGGGAGTAGCGACCCGGACTATCCCTTCGGGCTGTACCCTCTACATGCGAGTTTAGTGCATTACCAAGCCGCCGTCCACGTTGAATGCCTGGCCCGTAATGTTGCGTGAACCGGGGCCTGCCAGAAACGCCGCCATTTCGGCTATGTCTTCGGGCTCGTTTGCTCGACCGATGGGGATTTGTGCGCTCCTCCGCTCTTCCAGCTGCTCCAGCGGGATGCCCATGTCCTGTGACCGCTGAACTTGCGTGGCCTGGCTCATGGCGGTGCGGGTTACGCCGGGGCAGATAGCGTTCACGTTGATGTCATATCCTCCGAGCTGGTGGGCTGCTATGTGAGTCATGGCGATTACTGCCCCTTTGCTGGCAGCGTATGCCGCGTTGGAAGTACCCGAATAACCCTTGCCCGCGATTGACGCGATGTTGATGATCCGGCCTCCGTCGCTGCTGTCAACCATCTCCCGGGCGACTCGCTGAAGGCAGAAGAACACGCCCCTGGCGTTGACGCGGTGGATTCTGTCCCAGTCTTCCGGAGTCAGGTCCAAAATGCCCGCGTGACGGGTAACTCCGGCGTTGTTCACCAGTATGTCTATGCGGCCGAATGCGTTCAGCGCCTCATCGACAACGCGGTTTATGTCGTCGATATCGCCTATGTCGGCCTCGACTGCGATGGCTTCACGACCGAGTTCTCTGACGTCGATACTGGTCTGTTCGACCAGCCTGCCGTTAATGTCAGTGGCGACTATGCTTGCGCCTTCACTGGCGAGTCGCATAGCGATTGCCCTTCCCATGCCCTGTGCGGCGCCTGTAACCAGTGCGACTTTGCCATTGAGAGACATTGGAATCCTCCGTTCTTACTGGTGCCTAGCCGATATTTCCCTGATGGCATCCAGTCCTTGCATGGCCATGCTCTTCTGAGATAGCACGGACTATATGTGGGCATTCTGAAGATGTCAAATGCCGCGAACCGCGCCTTAGTGCGCTGCTTGCCACTGTCACATCCCGGCAACATCCTGGCGTCTTTAATTCCCTTGATCCCCAATGTTATTGCAGCGGTACTTGGATGAATCGCTGGCTGACAGAATTGCCAAAATTGGAATTGCCGATGTTAGCCGATGAGGGTTGACATAATAGAGAGGAGCGGGGTATTCTTCCTGAAATAAAGTTCATTGCTTGTCATTCCCGAAATAGCGTTTAAACTTATACTCAATTACGGCTGTTGGAACCTACGTAAAGTTATGATCGGAGAGAACGATGATCAAGGAGCGAAGATACTATCTGTTATTAGCCCTTGGTGCGGTGTTTGTCCTGGCGCTGGCAGCGGCTTGCGGTTCACAGCCCGTCGCCGAACCTCAGGTCATCGAGAAGATAGTCGAAGTCGAGAAGATCGTCGAGGTCGAAAAGGCCGTAGAGGTTGAGGTCGAGAAGATAGTCGAGGTTGAGATCATCAAGGAGATAGTAAAGGAAGTCCAGGTGCCGGCTATCCAATCCGAGATAGTCGAGGCGGCGGCCTTTACCGAGTACTTCCGGAACCCGACAAACGCAAAGTCCGGCGGGATCTTCAAGTGGGGCGGGAGAGCGAAGCCGTCGATGTACGACTTCCACCAGTCGCCAACGCACAACAACCTGACGGCCCAGCAGCCGCTGTATAACACCGTGGTCCAGTTTGATCCGCGCGACGGCGGACTCACGATCGCGCCCGACCTAGCGACCGCGTGGGAAATCTCGGGCGACGGAAAAGAGTACACATTCCACCTGAGACCAGGAATAGAGTGGCACGACGGCCCGCAGTTCGAGTGCGGCGGAGGTCCGTTCACAGCCAACGACGTGGTAGCCACTTACGAGCGCATAATTGACCCGCCCGAGGGCATGATCAGCCTACGGAAAGAGTTGATGGTTGACGGGGCGGATCTCCGCCAGATAGTCGCCGTTGACGACCATACCGTGAAGTTCATTCTCGGAAGCCCGCGCACCACTCTTGTTCCGGCTCTCGCGAGCGGGTGGAACATGGTCGTGTCCGAGAAGTACTTGGACTGCGTCAACAACAGCATGCGCGACTCGGCGTTCATTCCAGGCACCGGTCCATTCATACTGACTCAACATACTCCCGGCGAAAGCTGGAAGATGGATAAGAACGTAGATTACTTCATCGAGCACCTCCCATATTTCGATGGCCTTGACCTGGCGGCGCTTGCCCAGGCCCAGGCGCGCGCGGCGGCCATATATGGCGGGCAGGTTGACGCGGTGATGCAGATTACCAAGGAAGATATGCGGAGGGCGTGGGACAACCCGGACAAGTACCACTCGCAGATCGGCAACTTCTTCCTCGGCCAGATCTTCGCGTTCAACACAAACCGTCCTCCATTCGACGATGTTCGGATGCGCAGGGCCATTCATCTCGTGGTGGACAAGATGACGCTGCATGAACTGACTGCCAAGACAAATTTCAACGGGAAAGAGCCGGGAGGATGGTTCATCCCCGACTGGCAGTCTGGCGGATCGCCGTACTCACGATCAGGCGACGAGCTTGCTACGATTCCGGGATTCCGCGTTCCAACGGCAGAGGACATAGCCGAGGCAAAGCGACTGCTGGCCGAAGCGGGATATCCTGACGGGGCCGGACTCAACGTATCCTTCCTGCAGCGAGGCAACCAGCCCAATGCGGCCGTCGCCGCCATCCAGGACATGATCAGGAAGAACCTTGGTGTCGAGATGGAAATCGAGCTCACCGATGAAGGCGGATACTACGACCGGGTCCTGAACAAGGACTTCGACACGACCGGAACATTCGCAGCCGCTGAGATAATAGATCCGGGTCCGTGGTTCACTCGATTCCTGGCGGATGGCGGTAGCTGGAATTACGGTGGGTGGTCCGACCCGAGAACCGATGCGTTGATGAAGCAGGTCAACGAAGAGCTTGACATAGAAAAGCGGGTCGAGCTGGTGCGCGAAATGCACCTCCTGCTGGACGAGATCGTGCCTATCATGCTGTTCAACTACTCCGGCGGTTACGACATATACCGTACCTACCTGGGTGGCCCGGGCATGACCGACATTTATTACGGCGGATACAATTCGATGCACCGCCGCTGGACGCATATATGGTTCGAGCGAGAACGCGAGTAGGCGGAGGCTGAGTCAACAGCGATCCTCGGGGACCGCAAATCTGTGGCTAGGGAAACATTCAACACGGCTTAGATTTGATTCCGGTATGTGTTGGGCCTGCCATCATCTGGTCATTCCCGCGAGAGCGGGAATGACCAGAGTCGAGCGCGAGTCTCACATAATCAGCAGAACATAATACTAGCCTTATCATCAAGAGACTTTGGGAATCGCGAAGCGAATAACGCAGGTTCTTGGTTCAACGGTAGCATGAGCAAATACATACTCCGCAGACTGTTAATGACCATACCTACGCTGGTGGTCATCTCGGTAGTCATCTTCATAGTGCTTCGGGTGATTCCCGGAAACATCATTGCGACCATGCTCGGCGGCGCCGGTGGCGGCGGCAGCGAGGGCCTTCAGATGGTTGACCCGGCGGTCATCGAGAGACTGATGTCGGACCTGAAGCTGGACCGCCCATTGTACGAGCAGTACTTTTACTGGGCCCGGGGCATACTGACCGGAGACCTGGGGAACTCGTTCTTCAGAGGACAGCAGGTGTCCGAGATGCTGCGGAACCATGGTCCGGTCACTCTTCAGATATCTTTCATGGCAATCATCATCTCATGGATAGTGGGCCTGCCAATCGGAATCCTTAGCGCCGCGCGACAAGACTCGATAATAGACTATTCAACGAGACTCTTCGTTGTGCTATTCCTCGCGATCCCGTCTTTCTGGCTGGCTGCCCTGATAGTCCTGTTCGGCGTGTTGATCTTTGATTACTACCCTCCCCTGTTCTATTCCCACATCTGGGACGATCCGGGGGCAAATCTGGCAAAGACGACGGCCCCGGCCATCGTTATTGGGCTTGGAATGGCTGCCATGATCGCGAGGATGGCCAGGTCGTCAATACTGGAAGTTCTCAGAGAGGACTACGTTAGGACCGCGATGGCCAAGGGTCTGGCCGGCAGGGTTGTAATGTGGCGACACGCAATCAAGAACGCGCTGCTGCCGGTTATCACTATCGCGGGCATTATGATGGGTTTCACGCTTGGCGGTTCTGTCGCCGTGGAGTACGCATTCGCAATTAACGGGCTGGGCGTCACCATGCTCACGGCGATCATCGACAAGGACTTCAACGTGGTCCAGAACCTGGTCATGATTTACGCGGCCGCGTTCGTCTTTATAAATCTGCTCATCGACCTTTCATACGCCTGGGCCGACCCCAGAATCCGATACGAATAAAATTGAGTAAAGCGTAACCGACAGCAGGCATTTGATGCAGATATCTTCAGCAGAAGCAGTGGTGACCTTAACATCGTCGGGCAACTCGTTGCTTCAGGGTCTCCTGCGATTCACGAGGAACAAGCCTCTCGGCGCAATTATGGGGATCATCATCATCCTAGTTGTGCTGATGTCGGTTTTCGCCGATGTCATATCGCCGTACCATCCTCTCGATACCAACCCTATAATGGCCAGAGAACCCCCAGACCGGGAGCACTGGATGGGGTACGATGAAGTTGGCCGCGACGTTCTAAGCCGCGTTATTTTCGGTTCAAGGATCTCGCTAATAGTCGGTATCACCTCGGTTGTGTTCGGTACGGTCTTAGGGTCGGTGTGGGGCCTGGCGAGTGGCTATCTGGGCGGCAAGTTCGACCTCATCACCCAGCGCGCCGTAGAGGTGTGGATGAGTTTCCCCAGCCTGGTACTCGCACTTTCGCTGCTGGTGGTCCTGGGAGCAGGTCTGCATACGGTGATCATCGCGGTCGCGTTCACCAGAGTACCGTATGGCGTCCGCGTAATCAGGTCTGTATCAATCGCGGTGAAGGAATTCATGTACGTCGACGCCGCTCGCTCCATCGGCGCGTCCGAGATGCGAGTGATGCTGCGCCACGTGCTGCCGAACTGTATCGCGCCGTTCCTGATTATCCTGACGGCGCACATAGGCACGGCGATCATAGTCGAGGCGTCGCTTGGGTTCCTGGGCATCGGCATACCGCCGCCGACAGCGTCGTGGGGTAACATGCTGGGCAGCGCGGTGGGACAGGCGATCAATCCCCACTGGTGGCGCATCGTGTATCCGGGCGTGGCAATTGTGATTACCGTGCTCAGCTTCAACATATTCGGTGACGCGATCAGGGACGTTCTAGACCCCCGCCTGAGGGGTTCAGAAGCGCAGTAGTTTTCCCTCGGACAACTACAACTCGAAAAGAGAGCCGAAGGTCATTAGGCCTTCGGCTCTCACTATCCGTGGACCCATTCGATCCTTCGTAATTAATTAGCGGCTGCGGATTGCGATTGTCTGACATTCGAACCGCCTGTACGGTCCATCTTAGTTCCGCCTTTTACAGATCTGGGCGACGGGCGATTAATGGCGCCCAAGCTACCAGCGAATATCGGCCCGACTCTCTGATCGGCCCTCTCGTCTGTTATACTTTCTACTACCGTTGCAATAGTAGAAGGACACAATATGTTTGAGGCTCTGTCGGAAAAGCTGAACGGTGTATTCGGTCGCCTGGGGAACAAGGGCAGACTGACCGAGCGCGATGTTGATGCTGCGCTGCGAGAGGTACGCATGGCGCTGCTAGAGGCGGATGTGAACTTCCGCGTGGCGCGTGAGTTCATAGCGCGAATCCGTGAGGAGTCCCTGAAATCCGATGTGCTGCAGAGCCTGTCGCCCGGACAGCAGGTTGTTAAGGTAACCAACGATGCCCTCGTGGACATTCTTGGCGGCAAGGTTCATCGCCTTGAAGCCGGGCCCCGGCGTCCGTCCGTCATCCTGATGGTGGGGCTTAACGGCGCGGGCAAGACTACCGCCTCCGCCAAGCTCGCCCACTACCTGAAACAGGACGGCCAGACGCCCGTAATGGTCGCCGCAGACTTGCAGCGCCCTGCTGCTATCCAGCAGCTCGAAACGCTGGGCAACCAGATTGATGTGGCCGTCTATCAGGACGCGAAATCGGCCAATACGCCCAAAGTCGCCAGGGATGGAGTCAAGCGCGCCGCCGAACTGAACGCGGCATGGGCAATCGTTGACACTGCTGGACGATTCCAGGTTGACGACGATCTTATGTCTGAACTCGAAGCGGTGAAGGGAGCCGTGTCACCCGACGAAACTCTTCTCGTGGTGGACGCCATGACGGGCCAGGAAGCCGTCGAAGCCGCCAACCAGTTCCATGATCGCATTGGCTTGACGGGCCTGATAATGACGAAGATGGATGGCGACGCGCGTGGCGGGGCTGCGCTCTCGATCACATCGGTGACGGGCGTGCCCATCAAGTTCATCGGGACTGGCGAGCGCACAGACGCGCTTGAGATGTTCTACCCTGACAGGCTCGCCTCTCGCATCCTCGGCATGGGCGACATGCTCACGCTCATAGATAAGGCGCAGGCGAATTTTGACCAAGACGAAGCTGCCGAGATGGAGCGCAAGATTCGGCAGCAGACCTTCGACCTTGAGGACTTCCTCGGTCAGCTCCAGCAGCTCAAGCAGATGGGGCCTATCAGCCAGGTCTTGGAGATGGTGCCGGGCTTCTCCGCGATGAAGGGCAAAGTGTCCATGGACGAGCTTGACGGCAGCCATCTCACTAGGACGGAGGCGATTATACGTTCAATGACAGCGGAAGAGCGCCGCCGCCCGGATATTATTGGCGGGAGCCGCAGGCGGCGTATCGCGCGGGGCAGTGGGACCACGCCGCAGGATGTCAATCAGCTTCTGAACCAGTTCAGCCAGATGCAGAAGATGATGCGCCAGATGATGGGCGTGTCCACCGGCAAACAGGGCAAGGGTGGCAAGCGCCAGAGCAAGAAGATGCGCCGCATGATGCGTCAGCAAGAGAATATCTTCAATTTGCCGAATGTGTAGGGTTTGGGCGCCGGGGTTATCCCCGCACAATTCATCACCTTATTGCCCCTCTTTCCCTCCTCATTAGGATAAACATTTGCTAGAATCCGTCAGCGCAACAGAATTGGTATTCGCTGTGCTGGTGGTGTTCTTCGCCTGCACTGTGTTCAGCGCCATGGGATTTGGGATTGGCATTGTGGGGCTGCCGTTCCTGTTCCTGATGTTCGATCCGGCGACTTCGATAATCCTGCTGAATGTGATGGCGCTTCCAGTCGTCGTACTGGTCGTGCTGCGAAACCGCGAGCATTTGCGTGGAGAGGTATCGTATGTGCTGGGTTTGACGCTAACTCGGCATGAATACAACCAACGCATAGAAGATAATAGGCCCACTACAACTTCCCTATTGCAAAGTGCTCTAACGATACATGAGATTGTGCCCATCGTGATAGCGGGCGTGATAGGCGCGCTGATTGGCGGTTGGGTGCTGGGCAAGCTCGATATCGCGGAGTACAAGGACATATTCGGCATAGCGGTGTTGGTGGTCATCATCGCGATCACGGTGGGCGGCATGTTCAAGATGCCGTTCTCATTGCCCAGAGCGAGCATCCTGGGGCCGGTGTGCGGCTTTCTGGTGGGGCTGTTCATAACTGGGTTCGGTGTAGGCGGGCCGCTGCTGGTGCTGTTCTTCATTTCACAGGGTTGGGGTCGCCAAGGCACCCGCGCATCGATGGCGCTGTACTTCATATTCATGGGGACAGCGGTAATAGTGAGCTACGGGCTGAACGACCTGTACACGCCTGCCAGAAGCACGCTGCTAATCGCCTCAATTGTGCCTGCCGCTCTCGCGGCGCTGCTCGGCGACCGCATCGCGAAGAGCCTGACAGATGTCGTGTGGCGGCGCGCAGTGGTCGGTCTGGTGCTGGCATCCAGCGCGTTTGCCCTTGCAACGAAGGTGGTCAATGTGGTGTCCGCGTAGCCAACGCGGGTGCGGATGTGTAGGATATATTCGGATTGGGTCAGTAGTTTGAACTCAAAGGGAGACGACAATGTCTGAGCGAAAGATAGGCTACATTGGCTTGGGAAATATGGGCGGCGGCATGGCGTCGCATCTTGTGGCAAGTGGCTATGGTGTGATCGTGTTCGACTTGCGCGCCGAAGCTGTGCAGGCGCTCGTGGACAAGGGCGCGACAGCCGCGTCATCACCCAAGGAAGTCGCGGAGAAGTGCGATGTCATCGTATCCTCGCTGCCTACTCCGCAGAGCGTAGAGAATGCCGCAACCGGCGAGAATGGCTTGGTGCACGGGCTGAGCGCGGGCAAGGTCTATATCGACATAAGCACCATCGACCCGGACACCACGCGCAGGGTCGGAGCAGCAGTACGAGCGACCGGCGCCGAGATGCTGGATGTTCCGGTCGGCATGGGGCCCGCGCAGGCGGCAACCGGTCAACTTACGCTGATGATTGGCGGCAATGCCAGCGTCGTCGAAGACTGCAAGGATGTTCTGGACACGCTCGGCGGCGAGCAGTTCTATTGCGGCGAGCTAGGCTCGGGCGCTACCACCAAGATTGTCAATAACCTCGTGTCATGTTCCGTTGCTACTCTGCTTGGCGAGGCGGTTACGCTGGGCGTCGCAGCCGGGCTAGACCCGGAGCGGCTGCGCAATGTAATGAACAATACCGCGGCAAGCACGCTGCACGGACGCAATGGACTGAAGGCAAAGGTATTTGAGCGCAACTTCGAGCCTGGCTTTAAGCTCGCGCTGTCGCATAAGGACCTGGGACTTGCCGCGCAGCTCGCGGCATCGCTGGGCGCTGCCAACATGGTTGGGTCTGCTGCGTACCAGGTGCAGACGCTTGCTATGGGCAAGGGGTTGGGCAACGAAGACCAGTATGCCGCTATCAAGGTGGCGGAGGAGACGGCGGGTGTTGAGGTTAGGAGCGACGACTAGCGGCGGCTAACATCGATGTACAGGATGGAGGGGATGGGGCGACACTTCCCTAGGTTATACAATAGCTTCTTACGAAAATCTGGCCTGACCTCGTAAATGAGGAAGTTGACAATGCGACTTAATGAGACTATAGAAACTCACGGCTACTTCTGGCTCCCAGAACGACCAGAAGACAAAGTGGTGGGCTTCCTTCGCATATCTGAAACAGGGGAATCTATACTTGAGCTGTTTGGAAGTCTTCAAAGCGCTGACGGTGAGCCTCGCAAACTACATATTTTAGGTGCGGTGGATAAGGGTGGTCCAGTGACTTTGACCGATTGTGTCTCCACGAGTGTCAACAGGACTTGGAACTCACGTTCTGGTGAGTTGACTAAATCAACATTGCATGTAGGTCTCGCCTTCATCGGCTCACATTTTGGAAAGCAGGTAAACTTCACCGCTTTAGAGTTCTCCGTGGAAGGACTTAGGGAGTGGTTCTACTGGAGTGGTCGTCCTTTTTCGACAACTTATAAGACGCTAGGAAACTATTCTCTATCTTACGAACGTCCCGAGCCAATCGAAATTGACATCGATGAAAGCCTGCGGGTGACGCTTTCCAGAAATGCTAGGCATTCATCCGAACTTCACAGCGTAAGCATTAGTCTTGAACCTTTGATTTTTCTGGAATCAAGTGAGGAGCGGTCGTTTGAGGATCTTCTACAGATAGCTTCAAGACTAAAGAATTTCCTCTGCTTAGCTGTTGATAAGCCGATTACTTTCACTTTAATTGAGGGCTATACCGATGGGCAAATAGAGCGGGGACCTGTACAAATATACGCAAAATTCGATCCATACTCTTTGGAAAAGCAGACTGTCGAGGTGGGCAATCTTCTCTTCAGCTTCGACGCCGTAGCTGAGAACATAGAAGTGCTGCTGCAGAGTTGGCTAAGTAGTTACGAGGAGTTTGAACCGACGTTCAACTTATACTTTTCTGTGATGGCCAACAGATATATGCATTTGGAGGGACGCTTCCTGTTCCTTGTTCACGGACTAGAATCCCTACACCGAAGAAGTTCGGATGATACTCGCATACCGAAAGAGGAGTTTGATGACCTTGTCGCGGGAGTCTTGAAGCACGTTCCAAAAGGCCATAGGAACTGGATAAGTGGCCAGCTCAAATACGCCAACGAATTGCCACTTCGTCGAAGGCTCAGAGATATGACCGCTTCATATCAACGCCTTTATGGAACAAAGAAAGAGCGTGAAGCGTTCATTTCCAAGGTCGTGGATACTAGAAACTACTATACACATTACGACATGGACATCGAGAGTCAGGCAGCCACTGATTGGAGAGAGTTGGCCCGGGTCTACCGCAACCTTGACAATCTGCTGAAACTGCACCTACTGAGATTATCGGGAATGGGAGACGAGGGTATTGTTGAGGCAGCTATGTGGAGAGAATCACTGCTGAAGGAATTATAGTGCGATATAATGTGTCTTTCTTGAGTATTCAGAGACACAAGAAGCGGCAAACCCGGAGTCGTCAATATGCAACCGAACTTCGCCGACAAGACTATATGGACGGGGGATAATCTGGAAATCCTGGGGGGATGAATAGCGAGTCGGTTGACTTGATTTATCTTGATCCGCCGTTTAACTCTAACCGCAATTACTCTGCGCCGGTGGGGAGCGCGGCGGCGGGGGCTGCGTTCAAGGATACGTGGACGCTTTCGGACCTGGATGTGTCTTGGATGGGGAGGATGTGCCCTCACCCCTTCGGCAATCCTTCGGGAAGCTCAAGACAGGGACTGGGGTCAGATAACTAGCGACTGCGCCATTGCAGGACGCGGGGCCAGTAGGTAATTGAGACGGCGACGGCAAGAGCGCACAACGCTCCGGCGACAAGGTAGGTGTCTCGGAACGCCAGCACGAATGCCTGTGAAGTCTCGGAGTTTCCCGATTCGTGCAGGGTAAGCCGCCCATCGAACACGCCGCCCATCAATGCGACGCTTGTCACGATGCCCATGCTCATAGACATGGCTATCAGCGCGCCGCCGGTTCCGAGGCGGTCACGCGGCACTGCGCCCATTATCAGTGTCGCGTTCGCCGCCTGAAATACGCCCATCCCGATGCCGCTTACCGCCATCCGCAGCGCGACATCTCCCACTCCCGACTCCGCGGTCAACGTGCTGAACCAGAGCAGCGAAGCCGCCGCTATTACTAGAGCGGTCGTAGTGAGGTATGCAGGAGGCATTCTGTCGGAAAGCCAGCCCGCGATGGGCGCTACGCTGCCCGCGATTACAGGCGTGAGCATCAGCAGGAAACCCAGCGCCTTCGCATCGACTTTGAGCACGTCGGACACGTAAAACGGTAGTATGAACAGGTTCACGAATGTCGCCATGAACATCAGGAAAGATGCCATTATGACCGGCGCAAGCAGCGGATGCGTCAGCATCTTGGGGTCGAGCACAGGACGCGGCACCCTTTTCTCCAATCGTAGTAGTAGGGTGAGTGTAGCCGCGGCACCTACGCCTAGAAGCACAACTGTGGGCGAAAGCCAGCCACTCCTGCCTCCCAGCGTGAGAAACAGCACCAGGCAGGCAAGCCCGACGAATGCGAGCGCCGCGCCGCGCAGGTCGAAGCGCTGCCTGCCTTCCGTCTTGTACTCGGCAAGTATTGCGAACGCAAGTAGGATGGTGATGAGGGTAAGGGGAACACGCGCGAGGAATATCGAGCGCCAGCCGAATGTGTCCACGAGCACGCCGCCACCAAGGGTCGCGGCAATCATGCCCAGCGTGGATATGGCGGCCATCAATCCCAATGCTTTGCCGCGCTCATCAGACGGGAATATGCTGGTTATCAGCGCGGGAGCCGACGCGGCAATCAGCCCGTTGCCGACCGCCTGCATCACCCGCAGTCCAAGCACGAACGGAAGCGTCGGCGCAAGACCTATCAGGAGCACCGCGAGCGCATAAGCCGCCAGTCCGATGATGTAGAAACGCCGCAGGCCATACACGTCGGCAGCGCCGCCCAGTCCGAGTTGGAGGCTTGTGCTGCCGCCGACGTACAGCACGATTATCCATTGAACGGTGCGGAGGTCCGTGCCCAAGTCGGCTGTGATGTCTGGAAGGGCGACATTAACCGCAAGGTCGAGTGAGCAGAGGAACATGCCGAGTGCTGCCGCGACCAGCCCGAGCCACTTGTTCGCTGTCTTGACTGAGGTTGTTTCCGTGACTAAGTCCTATATTGGCGGGTGGCTGTGCCACTGGTGAGGATTGGTTCGGATGAACTCTCCCAGCAGCGACTTGGCTTCGTCCAAATCCAGGTCGATGACCTCAACACCATGCCTGACCATCATCGCCAACCCTTCATTGGCTGTCTTCGATTCCGCGGCAACTACCTTGGTTATGCCAAATTGGAGGATTGCGCCCGCGCACATGTAGCAGGGCATAAGCGTGGAGTAGAGCGTCATGCCGCCGAAGTCTTTTATGGTCTTGCCAGCGTTGTAGAGACAGTTAATCTCTGCGTGGATGACTGGCGCGGTGTCTTGCAAACGGCGATTGCGTCCAGTAGCTACGAGCGTATCACCATCTACGAGGGCAGCACCGATTGGAACACCGCCTTCCTCTGCGCCCAGCCGTGCTTCCTCCAAGGCTGCCCTCATGAAGTCGTCCATTGATTGAACACTCCTCGTTCAGCAGGATTCTGTTGCTACCAGCCGAGCGCGTAGCAGGCGCGCCTAGGATCGCCGCCCGCGCTGAGAACACCCGTCTGCGGGTCGCGGTGAGCAATCGTTGCGCCCATGCCGCAGGTTGCCGCCTGCACAAATTCACCGTGTCCCAGCGCCCTCAGAGTGTCCCAATTTTGTGCAGGATAGCCCTGCTCAAGCGACACGCGATTGGGGTAATAGACATGGGGATAGAACGAGTCGGGCACGCTTTCCGTTGCGAAGCGCGGCGCCTCCACCGCTTCCTGCGCGTTCATGCCGAATACCAAGGTGTTTAGCATCAGCTGCACATTTGCCTGCGCCTGATGGTCGCCGCCCGGGCAGCCAACCGTCATTACCGGCGTGCCGTCCTTGGAAACAATGTAGTTGATGAGCGTAGTACGCGGGCGCTTGCCCGGCTCCAGCCTGTTCGGATGCCCGTCGATGAAGTTGAGCATTTCGATGCGCGAGCTTAAGGCAGCGCCCTGTTCCGGGAAGAACACGCCTTTGCTGAAAGAGCCGCCGCTTGGCGTGGCGCACACCAGATTTCCGTCGCGGTCGATGCAGGCAATATGCGTCGTGCCACTGCTGTTGCCCGACTCGCCCGCGCCGACGCCTACCGGTATCTGCGCCGTCCCGTTCGCCGGCTTGCTGACACCGGAGTACTTCCAGGGATCGCCGGCAGCAGGAAGCTCAGGGCAGGCGCGTTCGGGGTCGATCTGCCCTGCTCGCTCGGCCGCGTACTCCTTTGAGATAAGGCCATCTATTGGTACCGTGGCGAAATTCGGGTCGCCATAGTACGCCTCACGGTCGGCAAATGCGAGCTTTGTCGCTTCCAGCATGGTGTGCGTATAGGCAGGTGAGTTGTGCCCCATGGCCTTCAAGTCGAAGCATTCAAGGATATTCAGGATTTGCAGAGCCATGATGCCCTGTGTCCATGTCGAATGGCTGCTTATCTCATGCCCCATGAAGGTTGACTTGATTGGCTCGCCGTATTCGGCTTCGTAGTTGGCAAGGTCGTCTTCGCTGAGTATGCCGCCGACCTGCCGCGAGTGCGCCACGATGCTTTTCGCTATGTCGCCCTTATAGAAGGCATCATTGCCGGCGCGAATGCCGTCTGCGCGGTTGCCAGTGGATGCGTTCTCGGCGGCTACCATCTGTTTCAGCATATTGGCGAGGTCCTTCTGCACAAGCAGAGAGCCTGGCTGTGGGGCATTGCCATTGTCGAAGAAGATGTTCCTGCCGCCGGGCGGGAACAGGTCGAACTGCTCGCGCGTTCCGGGACTGTCCAGTCGTTGCAGCATGTATTCGTAGTTCGGGAAGCCGAACTCGGCGTGATGGATTGCCGGCGCAAGAACCTCGCCCAGCGTCTTGGTGCCGTAGCGTTCAAGCATAGATGTCAGCGCGGCGATGATGCCGGGCACCGTGAAGGACATCGGCGCGTCAGGACCAGGTCCGGTGGGAATCTCGTCGAATCCGCGAGACTTGTAGAAGTCCACACTCGCCTTGCCTGGCGCGGTGCCCTGTCCGCTGAGAGACAGCAGGTCGCCGCTGCGCGAGTCGTAGAGCATGAAGACGCCCTCGGCAAGCAGCGAGTAGTTGGCGAGCGGCTCGGTCACGCCTGCCGCGAATGTTGCGGCGACTACGGCATCGAAAGCATTGCCTCCGTTGAGCAGCATGCGCATGCCCGCCATCGAAGTAAGGTAGTGGCCGCTGGAGATGACTCCCTGCGTGCCATATACGACAGGCCTACCGGTTGGGGGGCGCACCATATCGCCCTTGTCGATACTCACATGATTGTCACTTGTAGGCATGGTTTCGTGTCCTCCCTGACATGTGTATATGTGCATAGGCGTCTTTGTTGTCGGATATAATCCAATAGGCGGGCGGCGATGTCAAACTTGACCGCCCGTTCACTCTGATTCGATTACCGCCGGCGCAAATTTTCCAGCGAGAAGTCGTCGCTGTTAACCCAGTCGCGTTGCGCCTCCTCGCGTTCCAGCACGTCGTTCGCGGCAGCTACGATGTCTCTGGCAATCTCATTTGGAATGGTTACCACGCCATTGGCGTCGGCGTGTATGAGATCGCCCGGATTCACCAGCACGCCGCTTATACGCACCGGCACCTGCGCCTCCATGAATCCAAAGTTGCCGTGCGCCGGAACCATCCCGGGCGCGAAGTAGTGGAAGCCCATCTCGCGTACCGTGTCCACATCGCGCACGCCGCCGTCCGTGACCAGCCCGATTGCGCCAAGTCGCATTGATACGGTTGCCAATCCGTCTCCGAAGTGGCAGCCATGCTTTGGCTTGGAACTCAGGTCTCTCAGAGCCAGCACTACCGGGTTGGGCGACGCATCAATCGCCTCGAACAGCTTGAAGCGCGCCTCGCGGTCGTGGACCCTGCCGTGCGTGGTGGTGTCCAGCGTGCCGGTGACGGCGTATCCGACCATCACTCCCATCTCAGGAAACATGCAGCGTATATCCCAGCCCATGAAGCCGTCAGTGTTGCTGCGAATATCGAAGTGCTCGATGGCGTTCGCAATCGTGGCGGTGTCAATCTGCCGAAGCGCGTCCAGTTCGGCGTCGTTCAGAGGACCTTGCATGGTAAAATCTCCGCAGAAGATATTCAGTGCATCGGTTGGTCAGTTAAATTGGTTGTCAGTGTATCAGTTTCAGGCGCTGTTTGCCGTTGCGAGATACTGATACATCGAGACACTGAATAACCGATAAACAGACCAACCGAAACACTCTTAGCGAAAGGAAATTGTGAAAAGATGGCTGTGAACAAAGTGCTAATGACAGGCGCGACAGGCTACATCGCCAACCAGTTGCTGCCGACATTTCGTGAGAACTATGAAATGGTGCTAGTTGATGTAAAGGATGAGAATCCACGAGGCGAGAAGGTTGAAGGGGTTGATATCGCCAACCTGATAGACACCGATCGCAGCAACTATGCCAACCTGTTCGAGGGCGTGGACGCTGTAGTGCATCTGGGGTACAAGCGCAGGCAGGGTGATCCGCTCGACCACTTCTTCGATGAGAACGAGAATGTGCAGATGGCGTACAACGTGCTGCGAAGCGCGTATGACGCGGGCGTGCCAAGACTTGCCATCGCAAGTTCCAACCACGCCGCCGACTGGTATGAGCACAACCTGATCCACACGCGCAAGATGGAGTCACTGGACCCGTTCAGGCTGCCCCTGTCCGACAACTTCTACGGCTGGGCGAAGGCGACATACGAGCACCTGGGATTCCTGTTCGCCTGTGGGCTTGAAGGCTTCGGAGACAGTTCAGGCAGGCAGCAGCACACCGGAGGCGGGTCAACAATGCGGCAGACGGGCGTGGTGATGGTGCGTATCGGCGCGCCGCGCGAACTCGACCCGGCAATATATGTGGGCGACCCGGACAACTACAAGCGCGATCTTGGCGCGTACATCAGCCCGCGCGACATCACTCAGTTGTTCCAGAAGGCAATCGAGGCGCCGAACATCGAGAACGAGCACGGCGTTCCCTGGCAGGTGGTCTATGGCATCAGCAACAACACGCGCGCATTCTGGTCGCTGACAAGTGCGCGCAAGGCGCTGGGCTATGAGCCGGAGGACGACTCGGAGGTGAAGTTCGCGGACGACATCCGCAGACTGCTGATTGACGGCGGCGCGAATGGTGGTCGGGTTGGGTAGTAAAACCATCGAAGTTTCAGCTCCACCCTTGCTGGCTAACCTTTTGACCATCCTGCGTGACAGAAGTACAGGCACTGCAGACTTTCGCAAGGCGTCCGACGAGTTGGCGCAAGTGCTTTGCGCGGAGACACTGGCGCGTGTGCGTAGGGAAGACGGGCATGGGTTAATGCTTGTGCCGGTGCTGCGTGCAGGACTGGCTTTGCTGCCCGCGTTTACGAGCGCGATTCCAGATGCGCCGGTTGCATTCATTGGCATTGCGCGGGATGAGCAGACGGCGCAGCCCGACCTGTACTACACTCGATTTCCAGAAGCAATGCCGCCTCGGGCGCTCATCATAGATCCGATGCTTGCCACTGCGGGAACGGCGTGTCTAGTCGCGGAGCTGCTGATGCGAGAGGGGTTTTCGGCAGACGATATACACTTTGTCGGTGTGTTGGCGTCGCGGGAGGGTATAGACCGCCTCGCAAGCGTGATTCCGCGCGCAAACATCAGCGTTGTTGCGGTTGATCCGGAACTTGACGCGCAGAAATTCATCGTGCCCGGTATTGGCGACTATGGCGACAGGTACTTTGGCACATAGCGCCGAATTCGATGCGCGATGGGGATAACGACTGTGTGCCCCCGCTGTGGTAGAATTACGGCGCAAACGGTAATGACCACAATTGCAACAATCGCGACAATCAAAATTTGAAATGGCAGAGTTTGAAATGGGAGGAATACCAATGAGACCTAATACGTTGAAGCAGAAGCTGGAGGCGGGCGAATCCACGCTGAGCACGCACATTCTTTCGGCGTGGCCCTCGGTTGTAGAGGCTATCGGGCATACGGGCATCTATGACTATGTGGAGTTTGTAGCGGAGTACGGCTCGTTCGACCTGCACGATCTGGACAACCTGTGCCGCGCCGCCGAACTGCACAATATGGGCTCGATGATCAAGATTGACCAGAGCCACCAGTCGTTCCTCGCGCAGCGCGGCATTGGCGCGGGCTTCACGAGCGTGCTGTTTACCGACTGCCGAAGCGCAGCAGACGTACGCGAGTGCATCCGACAGGCAAAGCCGGACACCCCCGGTATTGACGGCATGTACGGCGTTGCCACCCGCCGCAACACTTACATGGGCTACGGCGGTTCCCCGGAGTATGTGGATTCGCTCAACGACATAGTAATGGCGGTCATGATTGAGAAGAAGGGCGCTGTTGACGAACTCGAAGAGATTCTGGAGATACCCGAGCTTGACATGGTGCAGTGGGGCGGCTCGGACTTCTCGATGAGCATCGGCAAGCCTGGTCAGCGCAATCACCC
Organism: Dehalococcoidia bacterium; assembly: GCA_965221045.1. GTDB lineage: Bacteria > Chloroflexota > Dehalococcoidia > Lucifugimonadales > JADFKI01 > Bin90. The sequence continues at coordinate 1,005,045 of OZ244863.1, read as the reverse complement.
GGATGTGGTCGCCGCGCAGAAGAAGACCTTCGAGATGGCAATCAAGATGGGTGTCGCTCCGCGCGCAGAGATCCAGTCTCCGGACGATGCGAAAGAGTATCTTGACATGGGTGTGCGCCACTTCTCCATCGGCACGGACCTGGCAATACTATACGGCTGGTGGAAGAGCAATGGCGAGGCGGTGCTGCGTGCAATGGAAGGCGAATAGGCGCTATCTCCTATGTGCATGATTGGCAAGGTGGCTTCATTATCCTTGCCTAACTTCCAGTGTGCGACTACAATTATATGAAGTGTCGGGGCGTAGCGCAGTCGGGAGCGCGCCACGTTCGGGACGTGGAGGTCGCTGGTTCAAGTCCAGTCGCCCCGACCATTAAATTGCCTAGAATTACGCTGCGTTCATTACATTGGCTCGACAATCATTTGTTAATGTAATAGAATGCGGTGTTATTTATTGACAACTCCCGTTGAACTTTGCTAATCTCATTCCTACATAGTGGAGTAATAGCGCAGACGCATTGAAGGGGAGTAGTAGGGAAGGCACCAGCCTCAGAGAGTCGGCGGCGGTGTGAGCCGATGCCAAGGACCTTCCAGAACTCGCCCCGGAGCGCCCGTCCCAAACATTGGCAATAGTAGCTGATTAGTAGGGGTGGTCGGTTGGCAACCGTTACCATCCGCCGAGAGGTCCCCGTTTCGGGGGCAAATTGGGTGGTACCGCGAGATTTCATATCCCGTCCCTTTATTGGAGACGGGATTTTTTGTTGGCAGTCGTCAGCGAGTAACGGAGGTAATCTTTATATGAAAATGAATGGCGGGCAGATGGTCTGCGCGAGCCTGATTCGTGAAGGCGTGGATGTGATATTCGGGCTTCCGGGCGGGGCGATACTGCCCCTGTACCAGACGCTTCCCGAATTTCCGCAGTTGCGCCATATTCTGGTGCGCCATGAGCAGGGCGCGGCGCATGCCGCCGATGGCTACGCGCGTGTTACCGGGCGTCCCGGCGTCGCATGGGCGACATCCGGTCCCGGCGCGACCAACCTCGTTACAGGCATCGCAACGGCGCAGATGGACTCCGTACCAATGGTCGTCATCACAGGACAGGTAGGCAGGGCGGCCATCGGCTCGGACGCCTTCCAGGAGTGCGATACCACAGGCATCACGCTGCCTATAACCAAGCACAACTACCTCGTGATGAGCGCCGAGGAGATTCCCAGGGTAATCAAGGAAGCATTCTATATCGCCAACACGGGCAGGCCGGGTCCTGTGCTAGTTGACATACCAAAGGATGTATTCACTGAGGTCGCGGAGTTCGTGTACCCGGATGAGATCGACCTGCCGGGATACAACCCCACTCTGAAGCCGCATTCCGGGCAGGTGAGACGCGCCGCTAAACTCATCGAAACGGCGGAGCGACCTGTGATCCTCGCCGGGCACGGCGTCATCATCTCCAGAGCTTATGACGAACTACTTGAACTTGCTGAGAAGGCTCAGATACCCGTCATCACTACACTGCTGGGTGTGAGCAGCTTCCCGACCGGACACGTGCTTTCAGCCGGCTGGCCCGGCATGCACGGCATGGCGTATGCCAGCCTTGCCATCGAGGAATCCGACTTACTGATTGCGCTAGGGATGCGCTTCGACGACAGAATTACCGGAGACACCAGTACTTTCGCAGTCAACTCCAAGAAGATTCATGTTGACATCGACCCGTCAGAAATTGGCAAGAACATCCCCGTGGATGTGCCAATTGTGGGCGACATAAAGCTCGTATTGCAGGCGCTGAACAAGCGCGTGAAGCCGCTGCTGCACGGCGACTGGCTTGCAAGGATCGACGAACTTCGGCGCGAACACCCGCTGCTTGGGGCGGACTCGTCCGGCAGTCTTGAGATGCGGTATGTGGTGCAGGCGATAGATGAAGCGACTAATGGCAACGCGGTTATCGTTACCGGTGTTGGGCAGCACCAGATGTGGGCGGCACAGTATTATTCGTTCAAGCAGCCCAACTCGCTTGTGTCGTCCTGTGGCTCAGGCGCGATGGGATATGAGGTGCCAGGCGCGATGGGCGCTCAGGTTGGCGCAGAAGACCGCGTGGTGTGGTCGGTCGCCGGTGACGGTGGTTTCCAGATGACGATGGTAGAGCTTGCGACCTTGGTTGAGAACAACATCCCGGTCAAGTTCGCCATAATGAATAACAACTCGCTGGGCATGGTCCGACAGTGGCAGGACTTTTTCTATGAGAAGGATCATGTTGCCACCGTGTACAGCGGAAACCCCGACTTCGTGAAGCTGGCTCAGGCGTTTGGCATGCTCGGTATCCGCGTCAATGAAAAGAGCCAGGTGAACGCGGCCGTAGAGCGGGCGATGCTTCATCCGGGCCCTGTCATCGTTGACTTCGTGATCGAGAACGACGACAACGTGTACCCGATGATACCGGCCGGCATGTCGATACAGCAGCTCATTGAGGAGCCTGCTCCCGTGTTTCAGGAGGTGATCTGATGACGATGATAGCCGAAACCAACAGGCACACGATAACCGCGCTGGTTGAGGACAAGCCCGGCGTGCTGAACCGCGTCGCCAGCATGTTCAGGCGGCGGGGATTCAACATATCCAGTCTCGCTGTGGGCAACAGCGAGATACCCAATCTGTCGCGCATGACCTTCGTGGTGGAAGGCGACAGCCGCACGGTAGAGCAGGTAACGAAGCACCTGCACAAGCTGATAGATGTCATCAGGGTCTCCGACATCTCTGATGACAATGCCGTTGCGCGCGAGCTTGCCCTCATGCGAATTCACACGACCTCGCAGACTAGAAGCGATGTGATGCAGATTGTCGACCTGTTCCGCGCTAATGTCATAGATGTCGCCAACGACAGCCTAATAGTTGAGGTCGTGGGCGATGAGGAGAAGGTGGATGCTCTGCAGAATCTGCTCGCCCCGTATGGCGTGATGGAGGTGATGCGCACCGGCATCGTCGCGATGACACGAGGCATGAACGCCAACGGTGGCGGCAGCGGGAGAAACGGTGGCAGTTCCAGAAGACCTACATTCAACGAATCCGGAAGTGTGTAGGCGAATTACGAAAACTAATCAACCTGAAAGGAAAAACTAAATGGCAAAGATGTACTACGAAGCGGACGCCGATATGTCGCTGGTGGATGGCAAGACCTTCGGCATAATCGGCTATGGCAGCCAAGGACACGCCCACGCACTCAATCTGTACGACAACGGGCTTGATGTGATGGTCGGGCTGTACGAGGGCAGCAGCAGCATCGCGAAGGCGGAGGCAGAAGGACTGAAGGTCGGCATGGTCGCTGAGGTAGCGGAGCAGTCTGACATCATCATGATGCTGATTCCCGATCACCTGCAATCCGAGGTGTACAGGGAGTCTATCCAGCAACACATGCTCCCCGGCAAGACGCTGATGTTCGCTCATGGCTTCAACATCCACTACGACACTATCCAAGCGCCTGAGGGCGTGGACGTGTCGATGGTCGCGCCCAAGGCTCCCGGACATCGCATGCGCGAAGTTTTCACTAAGGGTTCGGGCGTGCCGGGTCTGCTCGCAGTGCATCAGGACGCTACCGGCAACGCGCATGCCGTCGGCCTCGCATACGCGCGGGGCGTTGGCTGCACACGCGCCGGCGTACTCGACACAACCTTCAAGGAAGAGACGGAGACAGACCTGTTCGGTGAGCAGGCGGTGCTGTGCGGCGGCGTAACGGCGCTGGTCAAGGCTGCATACGAAACACTGATCGAGGCGGGATATCAGCCGGAATCGGCGTACTTCGAGTGCATGCACGAACTGAAGCTCATCGTTGACCTGCTGTATCAGGGTGGCATGGGGTATATGCGCTACTCGGTCAGCGACACTGCCGAGTTCGGCGACTACACGCGCGGGCCTGTCGTGGTTGACGAGTCGGTGAAGGAGAACATGAAGGAAGTGCTGGCGCGCATACAGGACGGCAGCTTCGCCCGCGAGTGGATCGCGGAGAACGACGAGGGCCGCCCGACCTTCTATCGCATGCGCGAAGAGAACGCTGCGCACCCCATCGAAGAGGTGGGCAAGGAACTGCGCGCGATGATGCCGTTCCTGCAGGATGTGGATTAGGAAAGAGTAATCTTTTGAGCCGTGCAGTGAACATTCAGGCAGTGCTCTTTGATGCTGATGGCGTCTTGCAACAGCCGGTAGAGGGCGGTCGTGAGAAAGTCGCGCGTCTCGATGGATCAACGACACCGAATGATGAATTTCTTCAAGACTTTCTCAAAGCCGAGATGCCCTGTTTGAGAGGTGATGCTGACTTCGCGGCCACGGTTGCCGAAGTTCTGAAAAAGTGGGATTCGCCATACAGTGTTGAACAGGCAATCGAAACTCACACCAAAATTGTCGCGCTGAGTGCCGAATCTATTGAAGTCGTGCGCGCCCTGAGAAAGTCAGGGGTTGGTGCTTATCTTGCGACCAATCAGCATGAGTATCGGGCGAAGTATATGTCCGAGGTTTTAGGCTATGCAGATATTTTTGACGGCGAGTTTTACTCGTGCCGACTGGGAGCGATGAAGCCGGATGTAGGCTACTTCCACGCTGTATTGAAGTCGCTGCCGTACGAGCCTCATCAGCTTCTGTTCATCGATGACAGGGATCGAAACGTGGAGCAGCGCAGAGCGTTGGCATTCAAGGCGTCGAGTATGAACTGGGCGAAGGTGTGGAGGCGTTGCGTGGTATTCTGAGGGATTATGGGCTTGAAGTATTCGCGAGAAACTGCGGACCATGATGCCCTTCCTGCAGAATGTGGACTAAGAGCCATCTTAGGAAAGAGTAATAATGATTAAGACAATAGCCCTATGGCTCTTCTTGCCTTTTGGTCGAGGAAATTATCATTACAATAGGGTTCAGCGCATTTCAATACCGTTTATTATCATTGGTGCGGTAATCGCTCTTATTCTGAAACTGTCCGGTAGTGAGGGAGAAACCCCATTCGGTATCATTTTTTTTGTCCTAGTTGGTGTGGCGTTGGCAATATTCTTAATTGGAACTATTGTGGGTCTGCCACTAGCTGGAAAATTAGGAGACAGGATTCAGAAAACCGCATTGGATGCAATGACCAAATGTTTTGACTCCGATAGCGCTCCTTACCTTTGTCACGTCGAAGGAAGCAATAGCGTGTTTGAGTTGGGCGACAACTTTAATGACGCGGCATTTCGGGTACGTCTGATTGCATTGGATCATAGGAAGTCAAGCCTAGTAATACTCAGTATGCTCAATAAGCGTTTCATTATGATTCCGTACAACTGGGGATGGGATTACACGGTGAGCGAGATTGGTGATATGGACGGCGGAGAAACTTCATAATCAGGATGGTGAAAGAATGCCGAACCTCAAAGACCTGATAGATGCCGGGATTCTACGAGTTGGCGAAGACTTGACATGTGAGCCTTACAAAGGCGAACCGCATACCGCCGTGCTCACTGCAGACGGTTCAATACGTAGCGATGGAGTTTCATTTTCAAGTCCATTCGCTTGGTCGACTCATTTAAATAGTAACAAAAGAGATGGTTGGAGGACTGTTCAGGCCAGAGGAAGAACATTAAGGTCTTTTCGTGAAGAATTGGAAAATTTGCATAAGCTTCAAACTAGAGGAATGAGTTCTGTGCCACAAATTGCTTCGGAAGGAGTCGGTGTCAATTCGTTGCGTCGGTATATCTTGCAGTTGACGCCGAGCGAATTCCAAGAATTGACTCGTGAATATCTGAAATCAAAAGGCTTCGCTAACGCCGAGATAGAAGTTGTCATAAATATGAAGATTTAGTATGGAGAAATCACAATGAACAGCACTGAGGCATCTCACGCAGTTCGCCACTATGACCGGGTTATGGCAATGCTCGGTCAGGCGGACTGCGTTGTCCTTGGATAGTCAGTTATATGGGCCCCAAGACTGGCTACCGACAACCGAAAACGGACAGGAGTAAGAAATGGCAGACGACAAAGTTATTATTTTCGATACCACGCTCCGAGATGGCGAGCAGTCCGCAGGCATTGGGCTGACCACGCAGGAGAAGCTGGAGATTGCGCGACAGCTGGACAGGCTGGGCGTCGACGTTATCGAGGCGGGCTTTGCTGCGAGTTCACCCGGCGACTTCGAGGCGGTGCAGGCGATAGCGCGTGAGGTGCGCCGCCCCGTGATTGCGTCTCTGGCGCGCTGCGTGCTGCCCGATGTGGACGCCGCGTGGAACGCCATCAAGGACGCTGAACGCCCGCGCATCCATGTGTTCATATCCAGCTCTGATGTGCAGATAATGAACCAGCTTCGTAAGAACCCGGAAGAGGTTATGGACATGGCGATAGCCTCAGTGGAGCGCGCCAAGAGCTACTGCGACGATGTGGAGTTCTCGCCGATGGACGCCACACGCACGGACATCGAGTATCTCTATAAGATGCTGGAGGGCGCGATAGCGGCCGGCGCAACTACTATCAACATTCCCGACACTGTGGGCTATGTCATGCCCTGGGAGTTCCGTGAGCGTATCAGGCTCATCAAGGAGAATGTGCCCAACATCGACAAGGTGACGCTAAGCGTTCACTGTCACAACGACCTTGGGCAGGCGGTCGGCAACAGCCTCGCCGCCGTAGCCGAGGGCGCGCGGCAGGTCGAGGGCTGCATCAACGGGCTTGGCGAGCGCGCGGGCAACGCCGCGCTGGAAGAGGTCATCATGGCTCTGGAGACGCGCAAGGACCTGTATGGCGTCTCCACGAATGTGAACACGCGTCAGATATACCGCACGAGCCAGCTGGTGAGCGACATCACCGGCTTCGCGGTGCAGCCGAACAAGGCGATAGTGGGTGCGAACGCCTTCCGCCACGCCTCCGGCATCCACCAGGACGGTGTGCTGAAGGATCGTACCACATTTGAGATTATGGACCCGCAGTCGATAGGCTGGCCGAGCAACGAACTTGTGCTGGGCAAGCTCAGCGGCAGGGCAGGGCTGCGGTCACGACTCGACGACCTGGGTTATCACCTGGATCAAGATAACCTGAACGAGGCGTTCGAGCTGTTCAAAAACCTTGCAGACCGCAAGCCCGAGGTTACGAACGCCGACCTGGTTGCCCTGATGTCGAGCCAGCGCCGAATCGCGGATGTGCCTGCCGTCTATTCACTGGAGCATGTTCAGGTAACCTGCGGCAATCACGATGTGCCGACCGCGACGGTCACGCTTGTTGACAGCGATGACAACGCCAGCACGGACGCCGCCATAGGCACAGGCCCGATAGACGCGGTGTACAAGGCGATCAATCGCATCATCGACGTGCCCAACAGGCTGACTGAGTACCGTGTGGATGCCGTTACCGAGGGCATCGACGCTCTCGGCGACGTTACCATTCGTATCGAGAAGGACGAGCGTGCGTACGTCGGGCGCGGCTCGGATACCGACATCATAGTCGCCAGCGCCAAGGCGTACATGAACGCGCTGAACCGCCTTATCGCCACCGAGGACATGCGCCCCACTGAGGAGATGCCAATCTCCTAGTGTAACAGGCGAGATTTCAAGCCAACGAGGGCGGCGCAGAAAGCTGCCCTCACGAATATAAAATAAAAGTACAGAACGCGAGGTTTTTGAGACAAATGCCACCGAAGACAATGTTCGAGAAGCTATGGGACAGCCATGTAGTCCACGAGGAAGCCGGGCAGCCGACCATCCTGTATGTTGACCTGCATCTGGTTCACGAAGTTACATCGCCGCAGGCGTTCGACGGGCTGCGTATGACAGGACGCAAGGTGCGCCGCACCGACCTGACCGTCGCCACCGCCGACCACAACACGCCGACATGGGACCTATCTTTGCCCATCACAGACTCTATCGCAAAGCAGCAACTCGACGCTCTAACCCTCAACTGCGAAGAGTTCGGCATAACGCTCTACGACAGATTCAGTCCGCTTCAGGGCATCGTCCATATCATTGGGCCGGAGCAGGGCTACACGCAGCCGGGGAAGGTCATAGTGTGCGGCGACAGCCACACTTCCACGCACGGCGCGTTCGGCGCGTTTGCGATGGGCATAGGCACTTCCGAGGTCGAGCATGTGCTCGCTACGCAGACGCTGCGCCAGTTCAAGCCCAAGACGATGGAGATTCGAGTCAATGGCACGTTGCCATTAGGCGTTACCGCCAAGGATGTGGTACTCAGTATTATCGGCAAAATAGGCGTTGCTGGTGCGACCGGCCATGTCATTGAGTACACCGGTGAGGTGATACGATCAATGTCCATGGAAGGCCGTATGACCGTCTGCAACATGTCAATCGAGGGCGGCGGGCGCGCGGGTATGATTGCACCCGATGAGACGACCTTTGAGTATATGCGCGGACGGGCACAGGTGCCGCAGGGCGAGGAATTCGACGCGGCAGTCGAGGAATGGCGCAATCTCGCCACCGACGAAGGCGCTGTATATGACAGCCTTGTCGAGATTGATGGCTCCGCTTTGGAGCCGCATGTAACCTGGGGGACGAACCCAGGCATGGTTGCGCCGGTTACGAGCCGAGTGCCTGATCCCAACTCTTATGAGGACGCAGGCGATAAAGAGTCGGTGGCGCGCGCCCTGCAATACATGGGGCTTGAACCGGACACCCCGATACAGGACATTAGGCTGGACAGGGTGTTCATCGGCTCATGCACGAACTCACGCATCGATGACTTGCGCGCGGCTGCCGAGGTCGCGCGAGGGCGCAAGGTGAATGACAATGTGTACGCGATGGTCGTTCCCGGCTCAGCCGCAATCAAGAAGCAGGCTGAGGAAGAGGGCTTGGATGCTATCTTCACGGACGCAGGCTTCGACTGGCGTGTGGCAGGCTGCTCGATGTGCCTAGGCATGAACCCGGACATCATTCAGCCGGGCGAGCGGTGTGCATCCACCTCGAACCGCAACTTCGAGGGACGGCAGGGCAAGGGCGGTCGCACGCACTTGGTCAGCCCGGAGATGGCGGCGGCGGCGGCGATAGCGGGGCACTTCGTGGATATCAGGGAGTGGTAGGGTATGATGGACAAGGTAGGCTTTATGGTAGGGTAGTAAATGTTACAGGTCACGCTCAGGAGCAGATGGATGAGCGTGGCATTGGCAGGCGGGACGCGCTTGATGTTGCCTCCACTGGAGAAGTGATTGAGATCTACCCGGGCGGTACGGTGTTTCCGAGTGAACTGGTACTTGGTTGGGTCGAATCCAGGCCGCTTCATGTAGTTCTAGCGTACAGTGAGGATGGCGAAAGAGCAGCCGTCTTAACTGCGTATGAGCCTGATATAGATAGATGGCAGGCCGACTTCAAGAGGAGAAAGCGATGAAGTGCCTTGTGTGTAGATTTGGCGAAATTGAGCCGGGAATAACTACATACAACCTGAACGGCGAAGCCATGACGCTTGTTGTGAAGGAAGTGCCCGCAGATGTATGCGATGCTTGCGGCGAAGGTTATTTGGCCCCTGAAGTGTCGGAGCGGTTGAACGACATCGTCGAAGATGCAAAAAGGACGGGTGTGGAGTTCATGGTGCGAAAATACACTCGTGCCGAAATTCCACGCGAAAAAGTACATACGGAACCTGTGTATACGGTTGAGTCAAAGGATCAATGCACGATCGACATCGGGATACGAGAGAAAGAGTTCATTTCGAAATTGGGCCTTGAGGCTGGGCAGTATGTCATCAAAGAAAGCTCTGGTGCTAGGGGTTATGAACTTGATGCCGTTCTTTCAAGTGGAAAAACACTGAGATTCGGCTCTGTTAGGTTTAACATCGGAGGACAAGATCCGAGAAAACTAACCGTGTATGCTGTCAAGGGTTTTCACGATCCCGACAGAAGGTTCAAATGCCAAAAATCAACTCCGACGCATTGCCTTTACAAGTTTTATCCGGAAGATGAAGATGCGACGGAATACGCCGCACGAGTGGTTAAGTCTGCGTACGAGAGCAAGTTGTGAGTTCTAGGGTGTGTTGACAATTGTATTAAACTTGGAGCATGTCAACATCTAAACTAACTCTGGGCCAGTGGTCAAAGATACTCGATTTCCTGAAAGAGGAGACCAACGTCTATGTCAAGTCTGAGCGGGACTGCAAACGATTCATAGAAGGGGTTCTGTGGATGAGCAGGTCAGGCGCTCCGTGGAGGATGCTTCCGGCAGAATACGGCAAGTGGTACAGCGTGTACAGGCGCTTTGCCAGATGGAGCGAGCAGGGTGTTTGGGAGAAGATGCATCTGTACTTCTCCAAAGAGCCGGATATGGAGCATCTGATAATAGACAGCACGACAGTGCGTGCGCATCCCTGTGCTGCGGGTGCCCCGCATAAAAAGGGGGACAGCAGTCGCAGGCTCTGGGAAGAAGCCGAGGCGGCTTCAGCACGAAGGTGCATGTGAGTGTTGACGCTCTGGGCAATCCATTGAGATTCACGCTCACTGGGGGTCAGGCACACGACATCACTCAGGCTGATGAACTGATAGACGGCATTGAGAGCGACTATGTGATAGCGGACCGCGGATATGACTCACAGCGATTGCGTGAGCGCATCGTTGAGATGGGAGCCACGCCTGTGATACCGCCTCGTTCCAACAGGACAGAGCCACTGCAATACGATGAGCATCTATACGGAGAGCGTCACCTGGTTGAGTGTTACATAAATAAGATGAAGCATTATCGACATATTTTCAGCCGGTTCGACAAGTTAGCGAAGATGTACCTTGGTTTCCTACACTTTGTAGGCACACTTATCTGGCTGAAATGAAATGTCAACACACCCTAGTAACTTGCGGACGATTGCGGCTCTGACGCTGATGGCGTTGCCGGTATTTGCAATGGCATGCGGCTCGCAGCAGCCGAGTGGCGCGCAGCTTTTCGCTGAGAACTGCTCTCGTTGTCACGGAGAAATGGCAGACGGGACGGACATCGGGCCTCCGCTGGTGCATAGGTTATACGAGCCAGGGCATCACTCGGACTTTGCCTTTCAAAGCGCAGTCAAGAACGGAGTTATCGCGCATCATTGGGACTTCGGCGACATGCCGCCCGTCGCCGGACTGTCGGAAGAAGAAGTGACTCAGATTATCGCGTATGTCAGGAATCTTCAGCGTGAGGGCGGAATTATTAGATAGAGACTGGCAGATAGAGACTGGCAGGTAATGAGCATAAGACGAGGTAGTGTAAATGGATGCATTTGTGAAGCATGAGGGCGTTGTGGCGCCGATGAACAGGGTTAATGTTGACACAGACCAGATTATCCCCAAACAGTTCCTGAAGCGCATCGAGCGCTCGGGCTTCGGCCAGTTCCTGTTTAACGACTGGCGCTTCAATGAGGACGGCTCGAAAAAGCCGGACTTTATTTTGAATAAGCCCGGCTATGAAAACGCGTCCGTGCTCGTCGCCGGGCGCAACTTCGGCTCCGGCTCGTCGCGCGAGCATGCGCCCTGGGCACTGCAAGACTACGGTTTCCGATGTGTCATCGCACCGAGCTTCGCCGACATATTCTTTAACAACTGCTTCCAGAATGGCTTGCTTCCTGTGGTATTGCCCGAGGATGTCGTTGAGCGGATTTTGGAGAAGGCTGAGGCTTCGCCCGGATATACGCTGAATGTTGATCTTGACGGGCAGCGCGTATGGGACAACGACGAGGAGATTTCCGCGACATTCGAGATAGAGGCGTTCCGCCGCTACCTGCTGCTCAATGGCTTGGACGACATCGGCCTCACGCTGGAACAGGATGACGCCATAGCGTCCTTTGAGGCTGGCCGTAGTCCGCACGGTGGCACGCTCACTGTCGGTCGTTAAAGGCGTAAAGGCATAGACACAATTGCCTATACCCGATTCAGACCCTATCGTGGTCGCTCCCACGCCAACGCCATTCTCTTCGGATGATGTCGTTGACTACGACGCGCTGGCTCGCAACATTGAGCGCTGGCTCGAAACACCGCTATCCGGATTCGTACTGACGACGGCAAACGGCGAAGAGTTGGCGCTCAGCGAGGCCGAACGCATTGAGATCGTGCGCGTTGCTGCTGCCGCACATGGGGGAAAGCGTTTTACGATTGCGGGCATTGACAACCCGTCCACGTTAGATACTCTGCGCTTGGCTGATGGATACGCCGCGGCAGGCGCGGATCTGGTTCGCGTTCGCGTACCGAGAGGTCTTTCGGATGCTGCGGTCGGGAGTTACTTTGATGCAGTAACGCGCGGTTCTCCTCTGCCCGTCGTGGTTATACATCAGACCTTCAGCGGAGTGCCTGCCGCCTCGCCGGAAACACTTGGCGCCGTCTGCGCTATGGAGAATGTATTCGGATACATCACCGACCACGACATCCGCTTTGAGGGATATGTGCGCTCTGAAGTGCCTGATAGCAGGCGCTTCTGGATATGCAACGGCGGCTTGCTTGCCTATGGAGCGCTCATGGGCGCAAATGGCGCATGTATGTGGCTGGGCAACATCGCGCCGAAGTTGTGCATGGACATCATGACGCTCGGCTCACTGGGGCGGTTTGCCGATGCGCGCCGACTTCAGGAATCTGCTTCCGCACTTGACCGCACCATCATCAAGCACGGCACGCCCGGAGTTAAAGAGGCGCTGCGCCTTCTAGGTTTCGAGGGGATGCGCCCCCGTCTGCCGATAGCCCGCGTTGATGAAGACGCCAGCGCTCAAATTCGCGGCGTACTTGTAGCCGAAGGCCTGCTGGAATAGGACGCTGGTCGGAAAGCCGCCCGCCCTCAGTCGAACATCGCTGCGCTCTGAGGTGGTTCGGTCTGTTCAGGAGATTGCCGACGCGCTATGCGACGGACGCCGCTTGAGACGAATCCCTGCAATGCGCTGGCTTCCCTGTTGATGGCTGCGCGGAAGTACGAGCTGTACTCACCCATGTTCCTGAACTTCTTGTAACGGTCTTTGAGCAAGTTGCGATTTGACTTAGACTGAAGGTCGGACAGCTCGTGCAGCAGCACCCGTCTGAGTTGGCGCGCCGCCTCGTCGGGGTCGGTGTGCGCTCCGCCCGGCGGCTCCTGCACTAGCAGGTCAACGATGCCGTATTCGCGACAATCGTGCGCGGTGAGTTTCAGCGATTCCGCGACTTCTTCGGCGCGTCCTTCATCCTGATAGATGAGCTCCGCCGCACCCTCGGGTGAAATGGTGGAGTAGATTGCGTTTTCCATCATCAAGACCCTGTCAGCCACGCCAAACGCAAGTGCCGCCTCACTGCCGCCCTCACCTACGACCACCGCGATGGTTGGCGTGCCTATGCCACTAAGACGCGCAATGGTGGTGGCGATGGCGCTTCCAAGCCCGCGTTTCTCTGCTTCAAGGCTGACATCCGGACCTGTGGAGTCGAGCAGCGTTAAGATCGGCAGCCCGAACTTTTCTGCCATATCGAATGCCCGCTGTGCCTTGCGGAAGCCTCCCGGAGAGACACCTTTTCCCGATGTTCTGTGCCGCTCTTGACCCACCACCATTATCGTTTGTCCGCCCAACTGACCGAATCCGCATATGACCGACTCGTCGTCCGAGCTTGTGCGGTCGCCGTGAATTTCTACAAAATTGCTGAACACAATTCGAATATAGTCCGACGACGTAGGTCTGTCTTCGTGGCGCGCCAGTCGAACATAGTCCCAGGCGTCCGACTGTTGCGGCTCCAGCAGCGTTTGCTTCGATCCCTTGTCCGGTGAGGTCAGGCGATACTGCTGCCCCAGAAGGTCGAGCATGATTGCAACCAGAGTGCGCAGTTTTGAACGATCAACTATGCCGTCAATGAATCCGTGTTGCATGTGGGACTCGGCAGTCTGCGAGTTTCTGGGGAGCGGGTCCTCGGTTGCCTCCTGGAGCGCGCGCATCGCTGAAAATCCTACAATCGCCTCCGGCTCGGCTATGATAATGTCAGCCAGGCTTGCAAAACTCGCGTAAGTCTGGCCCGTTGCCGGATTCGCGAGTATGACAATGAACGGCAGACCCTTCTTGGCGAGCTGAATTGCTGCAATGGAAGTCTTAGCCATCTGCATCAGAGACAGTATGCCTTCCTGGAAGCGCGCGCCGCCGCTTGTAATGACCGCGACCACAGGCAGATTTCGCTTGGTGGCTTGTTCGAGCGCTAGCGCAATCTTCTCGCCGACAACACATCCCATAGTGCCGCCCATAAACCCGAAGTCAAGCGCAATTAACATCACAGGACTTCCGCTTATGGAACACCTGCCGGTTACCACAGCCTCGGTAAGACCTGTGCGACGCTGATCCCTGAAAATGCGCTGCTTGTAAGACCCTCGTGAGGAAAATGACAGGGGGTCCAGCGATGTGACTGAGCGATTGATCTCGCGGAAACTTTCGGTATCTGCCAGCGAGTTAATGCGCTCGCGCGCCGTCATACTGTAGTGGAAGCGGCATATCGGACAAATACGCAGTCGGGCGTACAGATCGGAGAATGCCATGCTCTGATCGCAAACAAGGCATATCTCGCGTATAGGAGGCTCAGTGGGTCCGTTGCGACTGCTCATCACGGAGCTGACGATACTGGTGAAGTTAGGCATCATAGCACCCGTTCTCACTCTCGCGCAGACCGCTTCACGCAACTGCGCTTCGTATTCCACTTAGGCGAGGCTTGCCTAAGGCTTGTGGCGAGAGTGTAACCAGACTAACACTTCACAAGTATCGGAAGGGATGTGAGTTACACCACACTATTCATTATAACATCCCTTGACTTGGAGCCATCGCCTGCGCTTACTACACCGTTCTCTTCCAATTCATCCATGAGTCGAGCTGCGCGTGGGTAGCCGATACGCAAACGTCGCTGCAACAGCGAGGTCGAAAGTTTCTTCTGTGTATGCGCTAGTTCTACTGCCTTGTCGAAGAGCGCATCCGTGGATGCCGAGTAATCGGCATCGGAATCTTCAGAATCGTCTTGGGATATAGGGCGCAGATTGACGTTGGGTACCCATGCGCGCGGCGTAGTCTGCCAGAAGTCTATGAGACTGTCGATCTCCGTGTCAGATATGAAAGCGCCCTGCGCGCGCATCGGCCTGGCGGCATCACGCGGCAGGTAAAGCATGTCGCCCTTGCCCAGGAGCTTTTCGGCGCCGTTGGTGTCCAGGATAGTCCGCGAATCAATGTGCGATGTTACGCCGAAGCTTACGCGGCTTGGGAAGTTTGCCTTGATGAGCCCGGTGACGACATCTACGGACGGTCGCTGTGTTGCCAGTATCAGGTGAATGCCCGTGGCTCGACCAAGCTGCGCCAGGCGGCATAGCGACTGTTCCACATCGAAGGCGGCTGTCATCATCAGGTCAGCAAGCTCGTCAACGACCACGAGTAGAAAAGGCATCTTATCGTCGCGCATGCGCTTGTTGTACCCCTCAATGTTGCGGACACCGATCTCCTCCATCTGGCGGTATCGCGTCATCATCTCGTTTATGACGCCCTTGAGCATACCGACTACTTGATCGACCTCCACGATCACAGGGCAGAGCAGGTGGGGAATGCCATTGTACGGCGTAAGCTCTACGCGCTTGGGATCCACGAGGAGCATGCGCATTTCAGCGGGGGAGCGTTCCATGAGCAGCCCGGCGACAATCGCATTTAGGGCGACGCTCTTTCCTGAGCCGGTCGCGCCTGCGATGAGCAGATGGGGCATCTTGGCGAGGTCGAGCGCAATGTTCTCGCCTCCCGTACCCTTGCCCAGCGCAACCGGCAGATCGGCTTTCGGACTCATCTTCTTGTATTCTGGACTCTCCATGATTGAGCGCAGCGTCACGGGCTCGGGCTCTTTATTGGGTATTTCGATGCCAACCTGAGCCTTGCCCATCACGGGCGTCTCTATTCGCAGGCTCGGAGTGCGCAGAGCGAGCGACAAGTCTTTCTCGCGCGACAGGATGCTGTCAACCTTGACTCGCGTCTTCTGTTCTTGTCGCTTGACTACCTGCTTGCCATTCTGGTCCTTTATTGGGTTGCCGAACTCGTCCTCGAGCTTGACCTGCTTGTATCGCCTCACCCAGCCGGGAATTATTCCGTACATCGTGACCGTAGGTCCGTACTTGATATTGCCGATCTCCACCTCAATATCGTAATCCGCAAACGTCTGGCGAATGGTCTCCGCAGTCTCACGGATCTGGTCCTCCGGCACGCCACGGTCCTGCACGCTCTCCAGCATCTCGATTGACGGCTTCGCCCACTGCTCCCTGTTCTTGCCGAGAAGTCGCACCGCCAGACCTGAAAAGCCTCCCTCTTCCTCTTGCTGGTCGTACTGCTGTGAAATATCTGAAACGGGTTCGACTTCCTGGTATTCTCCGCTGTCAAAGTCGTCGAAGCCGGAACCGTTGACGTGTTCGAGCTCTACGCCATACTCGTGTGTCTCGGCGTCAGCGAGCACGGCCCCGTTGGCTTCGCGGGAATATCCAAAATCGAAATCCGTGTTGGCTTGCATACTGGTTTCCTCTCGTTCTAGTGGTTCGGCAATGGCGGCGTCCTCTGGGTTCGCAGTACGCGAGGCACCGTCCGGTGGGGACTCACCAATGGTGGATTCTATTGAGAGTGGGGCGGTGGCGACCGCCATTGCGAATCTTGAAACCGGACGATTGTAGTTGTCGCCTGGATCGTCAATTTCTGCCTCCAACCTCGAAGAGTCGTTGTCAGCGAGGGTGCTTTCATACGCAGAATCTGTTTCGCCAAAGGCGTCTTGCTCTTCACTGGGCTCTCGCTCCCTGCGATGAAACAGTCTTCCGATACCTCTCGCGGCAAGCACAATGCCGATATAGGCGAAAGTGAACAGCCGTCCGACCATTATTGCAAATAAAGCTGCAAATGCCGGAGATAGGATGGATACGGCGACAATTGCCAGAGCGCCAAGTCGTATTACTCTCTGCCAGAGCACCGGTCCGGCTATCGTCTCACCCACGAAGCCTCCCAGAGAGACATAACCCCCAAGCGTGAACCAGGCAAGGCTACCTTCCAGCGGCCTGAATAGTGACAGTAGCCCGAATGTCAGCGCGAGAAGCAGCGCCGATGCAAGCCAAAGCCTGTAATGGCGGAAGAGGCCGGGCTTGAAAACCAACGCAGCCACAAAAACTCCCGCCCAAAGGCCAAGCGGCATCATGCCGGCGCCCATCATCATTGTTGAGCGCTCTTGGGCTGTCCAGAATGCCTCTGCGATGGCTTCTTTCACAAAGAAGATTGCTGCCACTACGGCTATGACCGGTATGGCAAGCAGTTCATACCAGGTAACTCTGGATAAGAAGCGGAGAAATTTTGAGGAACTGCCCGTGGTTGACAGTGGAGCTGAAACTGCGTTGTTTGCCATGTGTCTGACCTCGCCTGATGAAACCGATATATTCGTCTCATAAGGGGCGGGTCAGGAGGTGAAATTACCCTGGCAAGGCACCCTTGAGAGGATGAACTCGCACCGGATAGGTAGCAGACTAGTCTAGATATACTCTATGACCGTGAGAACCGTTGGACGCCTGCCAGTCTCTTTGTGTAGGAACTTTGAGATTGAATCCCTGACCCTAGCCCTTGCGTTGTCTAAACTTAAGGCCTCGGTACCCATCTCTTCTAGTGTTGCCAGTGCCATTTTTGAACTTTTTTCAAAAAGTTCTAAGGATTCGTCCAATTCTACAAAGCCGTAAGAGACAATTTCAGGATCAGAGAGGACCTCGCATGCGCTCACACCAATCGTAGTTGCAACAACGACAACACCCTCCCTGGCAAGGCGTCTTCGTTCGCTGAATACGCTGCTGTCCATGTGCCAGAACGTTCTTCCATCAACGAATACATGCCCGGCAGCCACTTTGTCAACGACGACGGCCTCTTCCGAGGTAATAGCTAAAACATCGCCGTCTTCCAACACGAAGGTATTCTCTTCGGGCATGCCCATGGAGCGGGCGAGCGCAGCGTGTGCTACGAGGTGGCGGCGTTCCCCATGAATCGGCACGAAGAACCGAGGATTGACCAGACTCAGCATGGTCTTAAGCTCTTCTTGACTGGCGTGTCCATGCACGTGCACGGTGGCAATGCGGCTGTAAATGACATTGGCGCCTTGCCGGAAGAGGTTGTCAATGGTCTTGGCTACGACCTTTTCGTTGCCAGGTATTGGAGACGCTGATATGACGACCGTATCCCCAGGCACAACTTCTACATCGCGGTGTTCGCCATTGGCTATTCGCACAAGCGCCGATGTCGGTTCGCCCTGGCTGCCGGTAGCCATAATTATTACTCGCTCGTGAGGAAGCCGGCGCGCTTCGTTCATCGTAACGATCGTGTCCGGAGGGGCGTTCAGGTAACCCATATTGGTCGCCATCTTGACATTGTTGCTCATGCTGCGACCGACTACCGTAACTTTGCGGTTGTGTCGCACGGCGGCGTCCATGACCTGCTGCACGCGCGATATGAGAGACGCGAATGTGGCTATCATCACTCTGCCGGGTGCCTCGCCGATGGCTCTGTCCAGCGCTTCCCCTACAACCTGCTCGGATTCGGTGTACCCCTTCACTTCCGCGTATGTGGAGTCAGAACACAGAAGCAGCGCGCCGTCGTCGCCTGCCAGCCTTGCGATTGCGGCGAGATCCATTGAGTGCCCGTCAGCGGGTGTATGGTCGATCTTGAAGTCCCCGGTGTGGATAACCGTTCCGATGGGCGTGGTCACCGCAATGCCCATGGCATCCGGGATGGAGTGGCAGACTCGGAAGAATTCGATGCGGAAGCAGCCCAGCCTGAAGGGCGAGTGCGGCTCGACCACATTCAGCCGGGCATTTCTTATGAGGCCACGCTCGCGCAGCTTCACCGATATTAGCCCATGCGCGAGCCGCGATGCATATATGGGCACATCCAACTCAGGCAGCACGAACGGAAGAGCGCCTATATGGTCTTCGTGTCCGTGCGTAATGAGGATGGCACGGACCCGATCCTTGTTCTGCACGAGATATGTGATGTCAGGGATGCCGAGGTCAACGCCCGGCATGTCCTCTTCGGGGAAAAGTAACCCCGCGTCGATGACGATGATATCCTCATCGAATTCCAGAGCCATCATGTTCTGGCCGATTTCACCCAGGCCGCCGAGAGGGATTACTCGTAAGAGTGAGTCTGAATCTGAATGCTGTGTGATAATTAGTCCTGCTCTGCTATTACTTATTCAGACTTGATTATACTCCATCTGACCTTGGTGATACTGAAATACCTCGCAACATTGTCTTGAGCGGTCATTAGCCGCGTGCGTATATCTGAATGCGGTGGCGATTGCTTTCAGTGACGAAGACGCGCCCTTCTTTGTCAAGCTTGATAGAAGTGGGCGCCCAGAAGAGCTTTTCTATGTGGGAAGACTCCTCGTGCGGGTCGTCATTGAAGAACTCGATGTCGGGTTCCAAGTTTGCTTTGGCGCGTGCAGCAGCCTCCTCAATATTGATATCCAGGAAAGCGTCCGCCCACTTGGAATCGGTAGCCTCACCTCTGAGGCTCTGCACGAAGTTTCCGTCGGAATCCAATATCTGCACGCGCTCATTGCCCCAGTCGGCGACATAAATGTAGCCTTCGTCGTCCACCGATACGCTGGCCGGACGGTGGAATTGACCTTCGCCCCGTCCGGGCTCACCGACGCTGGCAATGAACTCACCATCGGGCGAAAACTTCTGGATACGATCGTTGCGCCAGTCAGAGACATAAATGTCCCCTTCGCCGTCTATGGCGATGCCCCAGGGCAGATTGAACTGACCTTCGCCATCTCCCTCCGAGCCAAAGGAACTTAGAAAATGCCCGTCGCCGGTAAACTTCTGCACTCTGTGATTCTGATGATCAACGACATAAACATTGTCATCGCTATCTACAGCCAGACCCGATGGGCCGTCCAATTCACCCTTTGCGGTGCCTAGCGTGCCCCAACTCGGCAGTGGGTTGCCTGATGAGTCGAAGCGCGAAATGCGGTTCAGATACTCGCAGGCGATGTAGGTGTTGCCGACACTGTCCCTTGCTATCGCTGTTGGCCAGACAAATTGGCCGTCTCCTTCGCCGTACTCGCCGAAGGTGGTGAAGTAATTGCTGTCAATATCATAGATGGTGACGCGCAGTCCTCGGTTGTCGCCATCAAGAGAACGGCTCACCGTGTAGACATTGCCCTCTACATCGAATGTGGTGTCCACGGGGTAATAGAAGCCGCGTCCGGCCATCGTTGAGAGGCCAATGGAATGGCTGTACTTCAGGAAGTCGGTCTTCTGTGTAGTAGTCATCATTGCACCTCAGAGGTCAAGTTTGGATGGATGTGAGAAATATCGGAGTGTCTGCCTGATGAAGAAAGCGTCATAGGTGGCTACGTTGGGGTGTCCCAGATGCGAGTCAGGTCCAAAGTAAAGCCCGGCAGTTCTGGCTCGCCTGAAACCGAGTTAGCGTCTTCCAGAACCTCGACTTGAGCCTGTGGCCGGTAGATGTACACTAGCTTTGGGTCTGCCAGAGGGTCAATCAGCCAGCCGAGTCGCGCGCCATTGTTCATGTACTCTTCCATCTTGGCGCGGAGATCCGTGAGGCTGTCGGAACTTGAGCGCAGTTCAATCATGAAGTCCGGGCATATCTTGAAGAAGCCACTGCGTTGCTCGGATGTCAGGGCTTCCAAGCGTGAATTGCTTATCCATGAAGCATCGGGGGAACGCAGCGCGCCGTTGGGCAGAATGAAGCCAGTAGATGAGTCGAACCCTTCACCCGTGCCACTGGCAATTATCCAATTGCCCAATTGTATGGCAATGTTAAAGTTCTTGTTACCTGTTTCACCATGTGTTGGAGGCATTAATATGATGTCACCTTTGGCTGATCGCTCGATACGCAGGACATCATTCAGCGCGCAGAACTCTGCGAACTGCTCGTCAGTCATATCAGTAAGCGGTCTGAACTTGATGACGAAGGGTTCTACCTCCGCCGCTCGAACCAAAGTCTGCGTCATGGTGTCTCTCCTGCTTCCAGAAGAAATCGAAGCCGGATACACGGCGAACAAGGGGAATGAACTCGCCCATTTCGCTACGGGCGAGTTCATCTATGGGGATACTATGCCCGCTGGAACTCGTGGCACGCCGCTATCATCTGGAACATCTGGGCGATGTGCTCCTGGGCGGCTTCGCTTACGCTGTCTGCGTCCACTTGCAGGTCGCCGCGCTTTGCCGCGAAGTTCTCAAGTGCCTCTCTGGTGTCTTCGGAAACCGCTACAACTCCCATAGCGTCCAGGCAGGTGTCAACCAGCCTTGCCGAGGGAATCAGCCCGTCGCTTTCGGATGCAACCCGCTGAATCATGGACTTGACGCCCGGCTTGGTCACATCGCCAAGCTGCGCGGTAGCGAAGTTGAGCCGCTCCACCAGCGTGCCCGTATCAATCCATTCCATGCCCTGATGCCAGCCTTCAACGCTGGGTGGGTTGATGAGCTGCTGACCCATATAGCTCATCTGCATGGCTCTATCAAGGATTTCGCGGCGGGGTCGGTTGAACTCCCCCGTCAATCGCAAGGTGCTGGCAACAAGTTCGGCAGGACTCTTTACCCTGATGAAGCGTATGTCCTCGTCGTCCTTGAAGAAGTCGGACGTGAACAGCGTCTCAAGCATAGCGGAGATTTCGTAGCCGCTGTCGAAGTACGCGTCCATGAGAGCCTGGATTGCCTCCGGGTCGCGCGGGTCGTTGTAAGGCCAGGCAGGCACCGACGGCTCTTCGGCTACAAAGAAGTCGTATAGATGGCGTGAGATAAAGCGGGCAGTAGCCTCCTGCTGGCAAATGATATCGATAATGTCTTCGCCGTTGAAGTTACCGGTCTGACCGAGGAATGTCTTCTCGCCCTCGTCGTGGTCCTCCGGCTTGTACTGGAAGTGCCAGGCTATTCTGCCATAGGGCCATATGGAATCACGCTCTCCTCTAAGCGCCATGTATTCTGTATTGCCCAGCGTCCAGCCCGTAAAGGCGCGCGATGCCTCCTTGATGTCATCTTCAGAATAGTTGCCCACGCCAAGGCTGAACAGCTCCAGCAGTTCGCGGCCATAGTTCTCATTTATGGCGCCCTTGTGATTGTCGTGATTGTCCAGCCACACAATCATTGCCGGGTCTCTCGACAACTCGATGAGCAGTGTCTTGAAATTGCTCATTCCGTACCTTCGGAACATGCGAATCTGGTCGTTGAGAACCTTACCCTGCGTAATTTTTGGATAGCCCGTCGCGAAGACGGAGTGCCAGAAGAGCGCCATCTTCTCTGTCAGCGGCGCCTTCGTGGAAATCATCTTGTACAGCCAGTAGGCGGCAGGATTTACCTGTCCCATCATCCCGGACTGCTCATGATGGTAGCGTCTGATGATGTCGTCCGGCATTGCAGAATAGTCGCTTGGGTTGAGCAACTCAGCGACAACAGCGTCATAGCCCTTGGCCTCAAGTTCATCGAGTTCGTCTCGCGTTGCGCCAAATGCGGCGCGGCGCATTAGGTGTCCAATCTGTTCAACTGCCTGTGTTGTCTTGACGACCATAGTGCCCTCCTTGCGGTCTTATTTTTGTACTCGAAAATGGCTGGCATATCCACAGGTTACACCTATGGACATTGCGCGCAGTATAGCACATGAGACGCCATTTTGGGCAATTGATCAATTGCTGTTTTGCGCGGAGTCCACTGTGCATTCGTCTGCGCTCTTACTCTACGTCGTAATAGAGCAAATCCCGCTCCCGCGCCTCCTTCGAGCGCTTGCTGAGTCCTATATTGTGCCCAGTTTTACCTTACCGGCGATTGCAAGTATAATTCGCGCATCTACAGCGCCACCCAAATCCGAGAGGAGACATCACCATGCAGTTCGGATTGCTATACGAGACTCAGCGCCCATTTCAGGGCACTGATATTAACTGGAACAAACTATATAAGGAAACCTTGGAACAATGCGAACTTGCCGATCAAGTGGGATTCGACGCGCTTTGGTTCGTGGAGCATCACTTCCTGACCGGCTTCTCCGGCTCCCCATGCCCGGAAGTTCTGTTTGGTGCGCTCAGCCAGATTACCAAGCAGATTCGCATCGGCTTTGGCGTCTCGATCTTGCCGCATGCACACCCCGTACGAATCGCAGAGCGAGTCGCGATGGTTGACCAGTTGACCGACGGGCGAGTCGAGTTCGGCACGGGGCGCTCCAACGCCTATGAGCAGTTGGGGCTGGGCGTTGACCCACGCGACACCCGCGATATGTGGAGCGAGTCCATCTCCATGCTGCCTAAGATATGGCAGTCGGACGAGTTCGAATATGAGGGCAAGTTTTGGAATGTTCCTTCACGCCGTGTACTGCCCAAGACATTCCAGAAGCCGCACCCACGAATGTATCTCGCCTGCACCTCGGAGGACAGCTTCCGTCTGGCTGCGGAAAAGGGCATTGGTGTGCTGTCGTCGGCGTCCTACGCCGTCAACGTGCTGAAGGACAAGCTGAAGATTTACCGCGAATCGATCGGGAATACCGAGCCTGCGGGCGCGTTCATCACGAACTTCTGGGGCAACAATGTGCATGGCTTCTGCGACGATGACGACCAGTACGCCAAGGAGCTTGCCGCCGAGTCCATGAAGACCTTCTTCGGGCCGGACAAGCCTTACATACAGGGGCGCATCGGTGCTTATGAGCAGCTTCTGGAAGACTGGGGCGGTGTGCCCGATCACTTGCAGGCGGACTTCGGGCGCTGGCTCCGACAGTCGGACGAGGCACACCAGCAGCAGGCTGCCGAGGTGGGCATCTCGCTCGACTCAGGTCCGGGAGCCGCGAGGGCCGCTATCGCTCAACTGGACGCCAATGTTCTTGCTGACCGCGGAGTCATCATTGCGGGCAACCCGGAGAGTTGCTTGCGCGCAATAAAGATGTACGAAGAAATCGGCGTTGACCAGGTACTGATCATCATGCAGACCGAGACGATCCCTCATGATAAGGTGATGAGTTCCATCGAGAAGTTCGGCAAGTACGTCATTCCTGAAGCGCGGAACGGCGCCAAGGACAAGCTGGAAGCGGTGCAGGCTGCGGACTAGGAGGAATCCTATGGACGAAAAACAAAAAGCCAGCGCTGTACAGATGGCGCTAGGGGGTAAGACAATTGCTCAGATCGGCAAGGAGTTAGGAGCGGAATGGGGAGAAGTTTCCGCCCATGTTCGTTCTGAAGGCGCTCTTAGTTGGCAGGGCGCGAAAATGAGCATAACTAATCGGCTCACAAAGCTGAAAAATGAGAGGAATAAAGCTCAAAGGGAAAAACTGGTGGCTGAGGCGACTGAGCTCGTCAACTACATCTACTACTCAGGCAAAGAGCTAAGGGACAAGATTGGCCGCGCCCATAGTGCACTTGAGCGAGTTAACAACGAACTTAGCTACTAGAAAACTGGCGCTCAGGAGTCAGACATAGACGTTTAGCCTAACCCTCATGGCAAGGGCGGATGTCTGCTCGTGACTACCCACCATCGACATATAGCACCTAACACAATAGGAGATACTTCTATGCCCAAGTTCGTGTTTATGCCCCCGCAAGACGACGAAAGGCGAATGTTCGCCGCCCGTCTCGCGGATACGATGGCCGACTACGATGTCGCTTCCCCGGAGACGGACGAGGAGGCTCTTGAGGAAATCCGTGACGCCGACGCAGTTTATGGATGGGTCCCGCCGGAATCTTTGAAGGTTGCTGAGAAACTGAGTTGGATGCAGAATGCCGAAGCTGGACCATTCTACGGATACTACTATCCGGAGCTAATCGAACATCCCCTCACGATGAGCAACCCGCGCGGCATATACTTCGACCACATATCGCACCACATCCTGATGTTCCTGTTGGCGCTTTCGCGAGGGTTGCCCTGGTACATGGACGCGCAGCGACGTAGGGTCTGGGACAATGAGGCGCGTAAATCGCCGTATATAGACCTGGCACGAGCGACCGCGTTGATCAACGGTGTGGGCGGCATCGGACATGAGACGGCCCGGTTATGCAACGAACTCGGCATGGAAGTCATCGGAATTGATCCGCGACCGGAGTATGATCTTCCTTATGTGGAGTTCCACACGCCGGATGAGTTAGACGCAGTTCTGCCTAGGGCGGATTTCGTGATAACCACAGTGCCTCACACGCCGGAAACCGAGTTCACCTTCAATGCTGCTCGATTCAGCCTGATGAAGAGCAGCGCCTACTTCGTCAACATCGGCAGGGGCATGGTATGCAAGATTGACGACCTCGCCGACGCTATCGAGTCGGGTGAGATTGCAGGTGCCGGTCTGGACGTATTCGAGCAAGAGCCGCTGCCCTCCGACCACAAGTTGTGGGGCCTGCCCAATGTGCTGATAACGCCACATGTTGCAGTGAGGGACGCGGAGAACATACCTGAACGACGATTCGAGATTATTCTCGACAACGCGCGCCGCTTCCAAGCCGGCGAAGAGCTGACCAATGTCGTGGATAAGACGAAGTGGTATTGAATCTAGCAGAATTTATGCGTGAAATCTGAGTAGGAGAAATCGATGCCAGAAACCATAAATGCCTCCGAACTGCCAATCGTAGGTATCTTTAATAACAACTACCGCTTTGAGATACCTGACTATCAACGTCCGTATTCTTGGACGACTGAACAGACAAGTGAATTGCTCGATGACATCTCATACGCCACAAGGCATGTGGAGGATGTGCAAAAAGTAGCAGATGCCTCACCTTACTTTCTGGGTAGCATCGTCATTGTTAAAGATGATGGCTTACCACAAGCCGATATAGTTGATGGACAACAACGCATCACAACCCTAACGATAATGCTCTGCGTGTTGCGTGAATTGGCGAAAGAAAATAGCGACAAGATTGATAATTATATTCGGACTCCTGACCAACCGTTTGCTGGCATAAAGGGGCATTTCCGTCTTTCCATCAGAGAGCGTGATAACGACTTCTTTAAAGGCAACATCCAAGAAATGGGCAAGCTATGTGATTTTCTTGAGCATCCCCCAGGTGATTTATCTGACAGCCGCCAGAGAATGTTTGAGAATGCAAACCATTTGTACAAAGAGCTCTCAGAACTTGATCAAGGGCGTCGCAACATTCTTACAGCATATCTTATTCAGCGTTGCTACTTAGTTGTCGTTTCTACATCTGACCAAGGCTCCGCTTATCGCATATTCTCTGTCCTGAATGATAGAGGTCTTAACCTGTCTCCGACCGATATTCTGAAGGCCAACATAATCGGAGAGACAATAGAAAGGAGTCTGCAATCGGAATACGCACAAAAGTGGGAAGACATAGAGGATGATGTCGGGCGCGATAATTTCAGAGACCTATTTGCTCACATAAGAATGATTTATGTGAAGAACAAGCTGCGAGGAACTTTACAGCAAGAGTTCGAGGAAGAAATATCAGGCAAGAAAGGCGGTGTAGATTTCATTGACAATCTTCTTGTGCCGTATGCCGCCATTTATAAGACGATAATCACGGCATCATACCAAGGCCAAGGCGACTACGGGAGAGTTAATGAGTTCCTGCGGCACTTGATCCGCTTGGACAACTTTGATTGGATTCCTCCTGCGATGGCGTTCTTCAAGTGCAACCCAAATGACACTGATGCGCTCCTACAGCTTACTCAGGACTTGGAACGACTGGCATATAGTCTGTTTATCAGACGGGCTAATATCAATGAACGCATAAATAGGTATGCAGAGGTCTTGCGTGCGGTTGAACGAGGCGATGTATTTTCAGGCGAGTCCCCGCTTCAACTATCGCTCCAGGAAAAGACGGACTTGTTAGATAGATTGAACGGCCAGATCTATTCGCAATTGCGTGTGCGAAAACCACTACTGCTACGGCTTGACAGCCTGCTAGCTGATGGCGGTGCGACTTATGATCATCCCATAATTACTATTGAGCATGTACTACCCCAGAACCCTCCAAAGTGTTCGCAATGGCGCGAGTGGTTCCCAGATGACGAAGAAAGAGAACAGTGGACGCATAAACTTGCGAACCTTGTGCTACTCTCAAAATGGAAAAATTCAAGTGCACAGAACTACGAATTCGACCATAAGAAAAATGTGTATTTTAATCAGAGAAATGTTGCTCCATTTGCACTGACTACGCAAGTACTGAATACAGACGAGTGGACACCGGATGTTCTGGAGTGTCGTCAAAAAGAATTGATGGACACTTTTGAGAAAGAATGGCGTCTCGGCTAATGCTCAGCCAGGAGTACACGCAATCATGAAAATCACATCCGTCACCGCCCATCCTGCTGCCGCCGCGCCTCGCGGTATGGCGCGCAATTATATGTTCGTCAAGGTCGAGACCGACGAGGGCATCACCGGTTGGGGTGAGGCTACTTCGGGGCCGCTTGCGGTCGCCTCGATGGTCGAAGAGTTCGGCAAGGTGCTCATCGGCAAGGACCCGCACCGCATCGAAGAGCACTGGCAGACTTTGTATCACCACTTCCATGTGCGCGGTGGCGTGGTGCAGATGTCGGCTATCAGCGGCATTGAGATTGCGCTGTGGGATATCAAGGGCAAGGCGCTCGGCGTGCCGGTCTATCAGCTACTGGGCGGCGCGATGCGCGATAAAATCTGGTGCTACGGCAGGTGGGACGGCCTCACCGTCGAGGACGCCGTTGAGAACGCGCTGCGGCACACCGAGCAGGGACTGACCGCGCTCAAGGGCGATCCCTTCGACCATCGCGGCCTGTTCATTCCCATCGAGGCAGAGCGCATCGCCATCAAGAAACTCGCGGCCGTGCGTGAGGCTGTCGGCGACGATGTTGAGTTGCTGGTCGAGGTTCATGGAAGGCTTGCGCCCGCGGACGCCATACGCATCGGCAACGCGATGGAGCAGTATCGCCCGTTCGTGTATGAAGAGCCTGTGCCGCCGCAGAACATAGATGCCTTGCAGCGCGTCGCAGAGCAGGTCAACATCCCGCTTGCCACCGGTGAGCGCCTGTACACCAAGTGGGACTATACGGACCTTTTGCAGCGGCAAATCGTCAAGATGATTCAGCCCGACATCGTACAGGGTGGCGGCATATCCGAACTGAAGAAGATCGCGGCGATGGCGGAAGCGCACTATGTCGGTTTCCAGCCTCACAATCCCTACGGCCCGCTATGCACTATAGCGTCTCTGCACCTAGACGCTTGCGTTCCTAACTTCATGATACAGGAAGGTGGCATTCATCCTTGGTTCCAGGACGCATGTACAGGCGACTTCCCCGTGCAGAAAGACAGCTTCCTGCCGCTCCCGACTGCGCCCGGAATCGGAGTGGGCATGGATGAGGACTGGCTGAAGGCACACCCGTGGCGCGACGACGCAGCCGTGTGGCGTCCGGCAGATGGCACTATCGCCTCAATGCAGCAGACGAACTGGTCGTAGCGCGCTAGTTTCTCATTATCTTGACACTCATGGGTTGCCATTGCTAGTATCGGCAAGGCTTCACATCCACGCGGAGGCAGTTTTCTATGCAGACGGCAGCAGGTGCATCAGGGTCGCTAGCGCGCGAGTCGGCCGAGACCCTGATAGGTACGCGCAATCCATCATTGATGGACGCGCTCTTCCCCTCGCTTACGACAGTTCAGCGCGTGCTGTTCGCTCTGGCAGCAGTGGCAGTGCTCGCAATCTTCGGCAAGTTGCACTTCTATCTTCCTGACAATCCCGTGCCCATCACATTTCAGACCGCCGGTGTGCTTCTGATGGGTGGCTTCCTCGGACTTCGCTGGGGATTGCTCGCCATTGTCGTTTACTATGCGCTCGGAATGGTCGGCGCGCCGATGTTCGCCAGCAGAGAGTTGGCGTGGGACATCACCAGGGGCTTGAACGCCGTCATGGGTGTTACGGGCGGTTATCTTATTGGTTTCATCACCGCCGTGCCGATAATTGGCTTCATGTCCGAGCGTGGCTGGATTCGCGGCAAGAGCCTCTGGACGATGCTACTGGGCAACCTGTGGATTTATGTGCCTGCTTTGATATGGTTGTCTGTCTTCGATTTTGGCTGGCCCGCACAAGGCGAGTTGTTCTCGGGTGCGGTGTACCCGTTCATACCCGGCGACCTTGTGAAGTTGATGCTTGCGGCCGTCGTCATCGGCGCGGGCTGGACTATCGCCGATCGCAGAAACAGGTCAAGGCGTTAACGCCCACCGGCGCATGAGTGAAGACACAGCCCTTGCGGGTGTCCTACCCCTGTCCGACTTGACCGTGGTCGAAGTCGCGGAATCCGTTGCGGGTGCGTTTTGCGGACGTATGCTGGCTGCATTTGGGGCACGTGTCATCAAGATAGAGCGTCCACCCAATGGCAGTTGGACGCGCTACGCCGAACCGCAGTTGAACGGTTATCAATCCCCTGAGTCCGGTGCGCTCTTCCTGTACGACAATATGGGCAAGGAGAGCGTTGTTCTTGACTGGAAGAACGCGGACGGAATGGCTTCACTGCTGAATCTGGTGAGCGACGCCGATGTTCTCATAGACGACTGGCAACCGAAGACGCGCAGGTCCCTTGGAATAGACACTGATACGTTGCAATCGCTGAACCCTCTGCTGGTCAATCTGTCGCTGACGCCGTTCGGTTTGAGCGGTCCTTATGCCGACTGGCAGTCCTCACCTCTGGTGAGCCTTGCGCTCGGCGGATATCTTTATCTCAGCGGAGAGGAAGACCGAGAGCCTCTGATGCTGCCGGGCTACCAGGCGCAGCGCCTGACCTCTATGAAGGGATACGCAGGGTTGATGCTTGCATTGCGCGCCCGCGAAATGACGGGCAAAGGACAGCCGGTCGAACTCTCCGAGATGGAGACATTGGTGGCGCTGCACCAGTTCACTTTCGTGTCGCACCAATACGATGGCATCATTCGCAAGCGCGCCGGTGTCAGGCTGGCTACTGGGCGACGTACTGGCGGCTACCCAATAACAACGTTGCCGTGCAAGGACGGATACATCACCTTTTCCGCGTCTGCGCCGCACCAGTGGGACTATGTCTGTGCAATGATTGGTCGGGAAGACCTGCTTATTGACCCCCGCTTTGCGACGTTCCAGAGCCTGAAGGACGCTGCTGACGAGATTGACGAAATACTCCTCGAATGGGTGGCAGACAAGACCCGACAAGAAATAGTGGAATTGGCTGCGGGCGTCTATTCCGTGCCTGCGTCGCCTGTGTTCGACCTTAGCGAGACAATGCAGGACAGCCAGTACATCGAGCGCGGACTGTTCGCTCAATTCGACCATCCGCAAGACGGCGGGACGACCTTTCCATTAGTACCTTTTCACATGAGCGCCACTCAGCCTCGATTCAGTCCTGCACCATCGCTTGGCGAGCACAGCGGATTGATGGTGGCAGCGCGCAATAAGTCGAGAAAATCACAGATGGACAAAGGGGCGGCAAGTCAAAAGCAGGCAGAAGAGGGCTTGCTGAACGGCATACGCGTCATAGACTTGACGCGCGTATGGGCAGGTCCACTCGTCGCTCGTATCCTAGCCGACTTCGGCGCGCATGTAATTAAGGTGTCCGATCCACGCACTCCTATCGACCGCACCAGAGGCGTTGACAACAAACACAACCGCAACAAGGATAGCCTAGCTCTTCGCTTAGACATGCCTGAAGGAAGGGATGCTTTCCTTGAACTCGCCGCTGTGTCTGACATCGTAATCGAGAGCTTCCGACCACATGTGATGAACAACTTCAAGCTGGACTATGAATCTCTTCGAAGAGTTCGTCCTGACATGATAATGTGCTCAATCTCAGGCTACGGCTCACAGGGAGCAGCAGCCGAGTTTCCAGCGTACGGCACTTCAGTAGAATCCATCACCGGCGTTCCCAGTCTTATGGGCTACGAGGGCGAGATGCCAATGACTTCCGGCATAGCCTACCCGGATCCTGTCACTGGAATGAATGCTGCCGCTGCTATAATGACTGCGTTGCGTCATCGCACATCGACAGGTCAGGGTCAGTACATTGACCTTGCGTTGGCTGAGGGCCCGGTGTGCCAGATCGGCGAATACATCGGCGCTTATGCTCACAACGGAACTCAGCCTGCACGGAGCGGCAACAGTCACTATAAGCATGCCCCGCATGGAGTTTATCCGTGCTTGGGCGACGATAGGTGGTTGGC
Organism: Dehalococcoidia bacterium; assembly: GCA_965221045.1. Taxonomy (GTDB): domain Bacteria; phylum Chloroflexota; class Dehalococcoidia; order Lucifugimonadales; family JADFKI01; genus Bin90. The sequence continues at coordinate 974,025 of OZ244863.1, read as the reverse complement.
AATTGCCGTAACTTGTGAAGAACAGTGGCATGCACTCTGTCGAGTAATGGGTGCGTCGCGCTTGTTGGATGATGGACGCTTCCGCGTCGAAGTGGCTCGCAAAACGAATGAGGCGGCGCTGAATGACATCATCTCGTCCTGGACGGAACAGCGGGATGCTATTGAGACAATGCATGCATTGCAAGGGGCCGGAGTCCCGGCAGGCGCAGTACATAGAAGCATCGATATGCTTAATGACCCGCACCTGCGCGAGCGCGACTTCTTCGTAACGCTGGACGAGAAAGATGTCGGGTGCAAGACATATCCGGGGCAGGCAATCATCACCGACGGCCTTCCAAAACAGAATTGGAGGGCGTCAGTCCCGCTGGGCGAACATAACGAGTTTGTGCTATGCGACCTATTGGGACTGTCGGATAAATCAGACCGGCATTAGACAGACCTGCATTAGGCATTTGAAATCTTTAGAAATAAGGTGGCACAAGGTTGGCAGAAGTAGCAGTTGAAGCCCCAATAACCGGAGTTATAGTCGAGATAAGCGTTTCGGTCGGCGAGGAGGTCAGCGACGGCGATCTGCTCGTCGTGATCGAGTCCATGAAGATGGAGAACGAGATACTCTCTGAATATGACGGCACAGTCAAAGAGATTCTCATTCGCCAGAACCAGAACATATCGCAGGAAGATCCGATGCTGATACTTTCGGTGGAGTGAGGTGCCTGTGTTTGACAAAGTTCTGGTGGCAAACAGAGGAGAGATAGCCTGCCGCGTCATCCGGACCTGCCGCAATCTGGGTATCAGTACGGTAGCGGTCTATACGCCAGCAGAAGGCAGGCCTATGCATTCTGAGCTGGCGGATGAAGCCCATGTGCTGCCCGAAAGTGCCACTCCCGCGGGCGCATACCTAGATGCTGGCGCCGTAGTTGAAATAGCCGTGAATAGTAGGGCAGATGCCGTTCATCCGGGCTATGGCTTCTTGTCAGAATCACCTGCACTCGCCGAAAAGTGCGCGCAGCACGGTATCGCCTTTGTGGGGCCGCACCCCGAGCTCGCGCGTCTCATGGCCGACAAGTGGGCTGCGCGCAAGAAGATGGCGACGCTCGGCGTTCAAGTGTTGCCCGGCGCGCGAGTGGATGCGGACGACCAGCAATCCGTCGCAGCCGCCCTTGAAGAAGTTGGCTTGCCCCTAATAGTTAAAGCTACCGATGGCGGTGGCGGAATAGGCATGCAGGTCGTCGAGAGCGAATCGCGTCTGCAACGCGCACTGCGACGCGCGAGCTCGTCGGCATTGCGGGCGTTCGGTAGTCCTGAAGTCTATATCGAAAAGTTCATTACTCGTGCACGTCACATCGAAATTCAGATAATCGCTGACGCGCATGGCAACGTCAGACATCTCTGGGAGCGCGAATGCTCAGCCCAGCGCAGACATCAGAAGGTCATCGAAGAGGCTCCTGCGCCGTGTCTGCCGGATTTGCTGCGTCAGTCCCTCGTGGATATGTCGGTGAAAGCGGCGCGTGAGACTAACTATGTCGGTGCAGGCACATTTGAGTTCATCGTTGATGACAGCCATTCGGCATACTTTCTTGAAGCCAACACCCGCTTGCAGGTCGAGCACGGCGTTACCGAAATGGTTACGGGCGTTGATATTGTGGAACAGCAGCTCCGAGCTGCTGCCGGAATGCCGCTATCTCTGGACGCCGATGTACCATTCAATGGCAATGCGATAGAATGCAGGATATATGCCGAAGACCCGGAAACGTTCATTCCGTCACCGGGCACGCTGGACATATTCGATCTCCCGACTCTGCCCAATCTGCGAATCGACAGCGGCTATCGCAAGGGTGACGAAGTAACTCCGTTCTTCGACCCGCTGCTCGCTAAGCTCATCACATGGGGGCAAAGCAGGGGAGACGCATTGAACCTCATGACGGAGGTCCTTGCTGTCAGTGAAGTCGTCGGTGTCAGCACGAATATACCTACGCTGCGCGCTGCACTGAATCATCCAGACTTCGCTGCTGGCAAATACACTACTGGACTTATCGAAAGCTTGCCGCGCTGAGCAAAGAACCTCGAATAGCGTTGCAGCTGCCCCGACCAAATAATTCCAACACTGGGGCCCAATACTGGGGGCCCAACACCGAGGGACAGGGAGGCAAAAGATGCCGATAGATAAAAATCGCGAGAGTTGGAAGCCCGGTATGCCTTGGGAACACGCCGTCGAAGACATGAAGTATGTGCGTGGCCTCGCCGCGGAACTCGGTGGACCGGAGCGTGTGAAGCGGCAGCACAGCGGTGGGCGGTACACTGTGCGCGAACGTATTGAAAAGATGGTTGACACTGGTAGCTTCCTTGAAGCGGGACCGATGGTTGGCGCGGCCGAATTCGATGACGATGGCAACCTGATAGAGTTCACCCCCGGCGCTTATGTGATGGGACTCGCTGAGATTGACGGTCGCCCGGTGGCTATCGGTGGTGACGACTTCACCATATCCGGTGGCAGCCCGCACAATGTGCGCAAGCACTCTCGCCAGTTCACTCAGCCGCTTGCCACGCAGTACGGTATCCCATACATACAACTGGTTGAAGGTGTAGGGCATAGCGCCAAGGCGGACGAGGCTGCTGGACACATGGGCTTGCCCGGCGGCGATCTGTGGTGGAAGGGCGTCGAGCTTATGAAGCGCGTCCCGGTTGCCGCAGGCATCATGGGGTCGGTCGCGGGGGCGCCCGCAGCCTTTGCGCTTATGTCTCACTTCACCGTAATGGTTAAGGATCAGTCTCAGATATTCCCGTCAGGCCCGCCCGTCGTGCGCCGCGCCATCGGTGAGCAGATGGACAAGGAAGAGTTAGGCGGCTACAAGCGCCATGTTCACGAGAGCGGGCAGGTGGACAACGAGGCCGAGTCCGAAGAGGACGCCTTCGAGCAGATTAAGACCTTCATATCCTACCTGCCGAACACTACCAACGATGTCGCGCCGCGCGTGGAAACCGGCGACCCGCCTGACCGACGCCCAGAAGAGCTGCTGAACATCATCCCGCCCAACCGTCGCCGCGGCTATGACCCGCGCAAGCTGATTCGGCTGGTCGTGGACAATGGAGAGTTCTTCGAGATGCGCCGCCATTGGGCAGGCTCAATAATAACTGGCTTCGCCCGCCTAGACGGTTACAGCGTGGGCATCATCGGCAGCGACCCGATGCGACTTGCAGGCGCGATGGACGGCTGGGCAGCAGAGAAGTACGCGCACTTCGTTGACCTGTGCGACGCATTTAATCTTCCGGTCGTCATATTCCTGGACATGCCCGGCTTCATGCTCGGCTCACATGCAGAGCGCATCGCCACCATGCGGCGTGGTGTGCGCGCCCTGATTGCCAGCGCGGAGGCAAAAGTGCCCAAGATAGAGTTCAACATCCGCAAGGCGTATGGAGTCGCGGCAGACGCGGCTCACAGCCTAGGACATCCCGACGGCTTAAACCTTCGCTTCGGCTGGCCTGCGGGTGAGTGGGGCGGCATTCCCATTGAGGGCGGGGTCGCGGCAGCATACCGCCGCGAAATCGATAACGCTCCGGACCCGGAGGCGCACCGCGCAATGATAGAGAATCGACTGCTGAAGCTCCGCTCGCCATTCCGCGCTGCGTATCGCGGCGATGTCGTTGACCTCATCGACCCACGCGAAACTCGCCGCCTGGCATGCACATTCGTCAAGCTCGCCCAGCCGATGCTCCAAAAACTTTCACAGCGCGAGAAGCGGGCGGTGAGGCCATAGCGGGCCGTAGCGGGGACTGTGTTCTAGCCGAACGCCTCCGCCATCGCCTTCTTGTCGGTGCCCACGATGAGCCGTGCTTCGACCTGAATGAGTGGGCGGCGAATCAGGCGCGGCTCATCCACCATCAGGCTTACCAGCTCGTCCGGAGACACCGTGTCCCTGTCCAACCCTAGTTTTCGCGCTGAGGGACTGCGCCAGGAGAAGACATCCGCAGGAGGCGTGTCGCCTAGCAGGTCGCGCAGCTCTTCCTCGGTAAATGAGTCCTTGAAGAAATCTCGCTCGTTTAGTTCCACACCGTCTTGTGAAAGCGACGCCTTCACTTTGCGGCATGTGCTTCAACGGGTCCATGTGTAGAATCCTACTTCTGCCATCGTGAAACCTCCTCCTTAGTATATGATGAACCGGAATGCGCCGTTCTGTGCGAACCGCCGTCTTGCAGCCTGCATCCAATTGGTTAGGAGGGCATGAGAATGCTGTTTATTCGCTACCTGCCAATTGGTGTCCTACTTTTTGCTGTGGCCGCGTCACTTGCTTGTGCATCTGAGCCGACGCCCGCACCGACTGCCACGCCTCTTCCACCGACAGTTGCGGTGCCGACTTTGCCACCTGCCGAGACCCCAACATCTCAGGCTGCTGCGACCTCGACGCCTCAAGTCGCTTCCACGTCAACGCCTATACCCTACGACTCCAACAGTGCAATGTACAAGGTGTTTCCGGGCTTTGGTCGCACCAGCAATCAGACATATGATGCGCTGGACGAGGTGCGAATGAACAAGGACAAGTCGATGGTGCCCGTGTTGGTGGAGTCGATGCGCTACCAGTCCACCGCGAATGCGCGGGACGCTACGGCCTATGTGCTGGGCGAACTTACGGGGCAGCGTTACGGCGGCGACGACTGGAAGGGGTGGATGGAGTGGCTTGGCAAGCACCGTGACGAATACCCGCCGCCCGATGACTATCTGGACTGGAAGATAAATTTCATGTCCCAACTTCATCCGCGCTTCTATTCGTTCCTTTTTCCTGCATCCCTTGGCGCTATTACTGTTGACCCTACTGAGATAGTCTGGGGCGGCGTGGACCCGGACGGAATACCGGACATCCGCGATCCGAAGATGCTGACGCCGGATGAGGCCGATTTCCTCAATGAAGATGATCGGGTGTTTGGTGTGTCCATCAACGGGGATACGCGCGCCTATCCGCTGCGTATCATCAACGCTCACGAGATGGTGAACGACACGGTGGGCGGTGAACCGATTTCGCTAGCGTGGTGAACGCTGTGCAACAGCGGGATCGTGTATTCCGCAAAAATCAACGGGGAACCAACCACATTCGGCACATCCGGCATGCTCTATCGCAGCAACAAGGTGATGTATGACCGCCTGACGGAAACGCTATGGAACCAGCTCCGGGGCGAGCCTATGGTCGGCGAACTTGTGGGCAGCGGCATCAAGCTTGAGTATTTCCCGGTCGCGCTCACCACATGGGGCGAGTGGCTAGCCGAGCATCCCGATACCAAGGTGCAGTCGCGCGAGACGGGCTACTACTCGACACGGAGTTATGAGAGCGAGGTTGACAGCCGCTCTATCTACTTCGCATACCGCGAGGATCCGGAGACGATGTTCCCCATCTGGAACCGGGACGAGCGACTTGTGCCCAAACAACTGGTGCTGGGCGTGGTTGCTGAGGGTGCGTACAAGGCTTACTCTATTGACGCGCTGCAGCAGGACCGCGTTGTGAACGACAACGTGGGCGGCGCTAACCTGGTAGTAGTGGCATCTTCACTGTCGGCGGATGCGCTTGCGTTCCGCAGTGAAGGCAAGCAATTCTCGCTTCCGGATGATGCACCGGAGAGCCTGCCGGATATGCTGCTCGATGAAGACGGCGATGTATGGCATGTGGAGCGGGACAGGCTATGGAAGGATGACGACCCGGCCCAGACACTGTCTCTGCATCCCGCAAATGTGTCTTTCTGGTTCGGATGGTACATAACATACCCAGATACGCTATTATACGGGGCGACGGAGGGCTGATATGGATACACAAGATACGAACGACAGGGCCGAGCAGATGATGACGGTCTTGCGGCAGCGATACGGTGACCGCTTAGATGAGCGGGAGCTTGAAGAAGTAGGTGAGGCGGCGAAGGCAATCGTCAAGGCGTCCGAGGACATGCGCGCCGTCGAGTTGGGGCATGGCGACTCGCCGTTCAGCCTGCCGCCATATCGCAAAGACTGATTGCTGACTTGGACAGGGAGAGCGTTATGACGGTCAATCCGATATTCATGCCCATTCGTGAGTTGGGCGAACTTGTGCGCCAGAGGCAGGCATCCCCTGTGGAGATAGCCGAGATATTCCTGCAGCGGTTGGACAGCATCGGTCCCCGCTACAACGCAGTAGTGACGGTTACGCGGGAGCGCGCTATGGAGCAGGCGCGCCGAGCCGAAAGCGAGATTGCGGCTGGCGACCACAAGGGTCTGCTACATGGCATCCCCTACGGGGCGAAGGACCTGCTGGCGACTTCCGGCGGTATACCGACTACCTGGGGCGCTGCGCCCTTCAGGGAGCAGGTATTCGACTATGACGCGGCTGTGGTACGCAGGCTGGAGGAGGCGGGAGCGCCATTGGCGGCGAAACTTGCTATGGTGGAGATTGCCGGTGGTATGGGTTACCGGCAGCCGAACGCATCATTCACGGGTCCTGGGATGACGCCGTGGGGCACCGATGCGTGGTCGGGCGGGTCGTCGAGCGGATCGGGAGCTTCAGTGGCGGCAGGGCTTGTACCATTCGCAATAGGCTCCGAGACCTGGGGATCGATACTCTCTCCTGCGAACAATTGCGGCCTGTCGGGGTTGCGTCCCACATATGGGCGCGTGAGCCGTCAGGGGGCGATGGCGCTGTCCTGGTCTTTGGACAAGTTGGGGCCGCTTTGCCTGACTGCCGACGACTGTGGCATCGTACTGGAAGCCATCGCAGGCGCGGATGCCGATGACCCCTCTACAAGCGATAGACCATATCGGTATGACATTTACGCTTCAACAGGACGCAGGTTCAAGCTGGCTGTGATCAAAGATGTCACGGAGGGGGCGCAAGCGGAGGTCGCAGCGAATTTCGAGCGGGCGTTGCAAGCGCTGGAGGATGTCGCGGACATCGAGGAGATAGAGTTTCCGGAGATGCCTTATGAGGCTGTAACGCGGACCATTCTGAACGCAGAGTCGGCGAGCGCGTTCGAGGAGTTCATCGAGAGCGGCGGAGTGTCGGGGCTGACCGCGCCGGAGTGCCACCATCCCCATGCGCGGTTGATGATACCGGCGCAGGACTACATACGGGCGCTGAGGATACGCGGCAAGGTGGCGCGCGTCGCGGACGAAGTTATGGCAGGGTATGATGCGGTCGTAGGACCGACACGGCCAGTTACGGCGACGCCGATCGATCAGGACTTCCGTGGAGTGGTGGCAGGCACGGCTCGCGACACCATGGGCGCAGTAGGGAACAGCGCGGGACTGCCGGCGATAAGCGTGCCGAGCGGCTTCTCTGACGAGGGGCTGCCAACCGGAGTGCAGTTTATGGGGCGGGCATACGATGAGAATCGCATACTGGCGGTGGCGCGGGCGTATCAGTCAATGACCGACTGGCATACGCAACATCCGCCGGGGCTTACAGCTTAACCGCAACTCGCTCGCAGACGCCCGTGCGGTCTCACTTTCCATGGGTGCCCAAAATCTGAACGCTTACGCAGACCTGCTGCCTGCAGTTGATATCGCTGAGTGTTAGCTACCGCTGCGTGCAACTTGCCGACCGGAGTCTTCACGCTGGAGTTGCTCCAGTTCATCAACGGGGATATGGCAGTTTATGATGTGGCTGTCTCCACCGGGACCGCGCTGCTCAGGGGGCGGCTCGTTGTCGCAGATATCGCCTATCTTCCTTGGGCATCTGCCAGCGAAGAAGCATCCCTTGAACGCGGTCCGCAGTGTGGGCACTGAGCCTTCTAGCCTAATGTGCGTGGGTACGGCGTCCGGATCGGGCACGGGCGCGGCGGAGAGCAGCGCCTCCGTGTACGGGTGGGATGGCGCGGACAGCACTGCCTCTGATGGGCCATACTCGGCGACGTGTCCCGCGTACAGCACCAGGATGTCGTCGGATACATAGCGTACGACGCCCAAGTCGTGAGTTATGAAGACGTAAGAGTTTCCAGTTTCGCGCTGGTGCTGCTCGAGCAAGTTGAGCACCTGCGCCTGCACCGATACATCGAGCGCGGATACTGCCTCGTCCGCCACCACAAGGTCGGGGTTGGCGGCGAAGGCGCTTGCCAGGGCGACCCGCTGCTGCTGGCCGCCACTCAGTTCTGACGGTCGCCTGTCCAGGTAAAGTGGATCGAGCCCGACAGCGTTCATTAGCTGCTCGGCGCGCTCCTGGCTTTCCCCGCGTCCAACGCCTGCGAACTTTCTTAGCGCCCTCGTAATCGCGTGCTTTATGGGCAGCTTGGGATTGAGAGATGAGGTCGGGTTCTGGAAGACCATACGCATAGAAGAGCGCTGGTCTTCGGTGCGGTCTCCGACATCACCTTCGAGGACTTGACCGCGCAGTTCGAGCTTGCCGCCATCCCTTGCTTCCAGCCCTACTATCGCCCGCGCAGCGGTGCTCTTCCCTGAGCCGCTTTCGCCGACGATTCCCAGAGTGCGCCCTCCGTCAACGCGCATATCCACATCAACGAGCGCGCGCACGGGCCGGCGCACGGGAGGACCGAACAGAATGTACTTCTTGCGCCCACCGCCGTAGAACTTGCGAAGGTTTTCCGCGTTGAGCACAGGCGCGGCGCTGTCGGTCTCGGGCTTCACCAGCCTTTCGCGCAGCTCGCCCCAGAGGTCATCGGTGACATCGGAGTGATAGAAGCAGCGGGCGGTGTGGCCGTCCGAGACCTGAGCCGGCTGCGGTGATGTCTGAAGGCATGCGTCCTTCACGAGAGGGCAGCGTGGGGCGAACAGGCAAGAGCCTGTCTGCGCGCTCTGCGCGTCGAACACAGAACCGGGTATGCTACGGAGTTGACGCTCTATGCCGTCGTCTCCGGGAGGCTGCGGGACGCAGGATAGCAGGCCCGCCGTGTAAGGATGGCTGGGATTCTTGAAGAGTTCGCGGACTGGCGCTTCCTCAACTATCTCGCCCGCGTACATGACCGCAACTCTGTCCGCCACCCTCGCTATGACGCCGAGGTTGTGGCTTACGAAGAGTATGCCCGCGTTCACCCTGTCCTTAAGATCCACGATAAGGTCGAGGATTGTCGCCTCTGTGGTCACATCAAGGCCGGTAGTCGGCTCGTCCATAATCAGCAGGCGCGGATCGCAGGCGAGCGCCATTGCTATAACCACGCGCTGCTGCTGACCGCCACTCAATTGGTGAGGATAGCGTCTTCCCATGCGCTGAGGGTCTGCCAGACCGACGCTCTCGAAAAGCTCGACGACGCGCTGCTGCGCAGCCTCGGCGTCCAAGTCGAGATGGTGCTTGAGGACCTCCTCTATCTGCGGGCCGACCCTCATGGAGGGGCTGAGCGATGTGAGCGGGTCCTGATAGACCATCGCTATGCGATTGCCCCTGAGTTCGCGCAGTTCGGCATCGCTGAATTCGGCTATGTCCATACCTTCAAACCGAATCGCGCCCTCGACCTGCGCGGTGCCCGGAAGGTAGTTCATCATGGCGAATGCGACCGTGGATTTACCGCAGCCCGACTCGCCGACAAGTCCTAGCACCTCGCCGCGAGCTATTTCAAGGGACGCGCTGCGCACGGCGCGGAACGCGCCTCTAGGCGTAAGGAAGGTTACGGCAAGGTCTTCAAGTTGTACGAGCGGCGCTTCCGCGATGTCGGCGTGGTTCGCATGGTTCATATATCTATCACGCTCCGGTTTCGGGGAGGTTCTGCGCCTGCCGTATGCCGTCCGCTAGCAGGTTTATGCCTACGACGAGCGATGCCATGGCGATGCCGGGCGAGAGCGCCGCAAAGGGCACAATTCCGATGAAGGGGAAGTTCTCGCTTACCATCAGCCCCCAGTCGGAGGAGGGTGGCTGTACGCCAAGACCGAGGAAGCCAAGCCCTGCGGTGAGCAGCAGCGCGAAGCTGAGCCGTATGGTTGCCTCGACTGCCACGACTGGCAGGATGTTCGGTAGTATCTCGCGGAACATGATGTATATCGTCGGCTCGCCTCTGAGCCTGGCGCTCTGCACGAACTCAAGGGGCTTGATGGAGATCGCAGCGCTTCTTATGACGCGGCTGTTGTTGGGCATGAACGAGATGCCGATAGTCAATATGACGAGCCACGATTCGTCTAAGCCGCTGAACCATTGCCTGCTCATATTGATTATCAGGATGGCGAGCAGGAGCGATGGTATAGCGAGGAACCAGTCCACGAAGCGCATTATGGTTTGGTCGATCTTCCCGCCGAAGTAACCGCTGCTTATGCCGACAATCGTGCCCAGAGTTACGCCGAGGACAGTGCCGACGGCGGCTATCCAGATTATAGAGCGAGAGCCTGCAAGGACCCTGCTCAGTACATCGCGCCCTTTGTCGTCGGTGCCTAGCCAGTGTTCGGCGGTGGGGCCGCTGAAGCGATTTGGCAGGTCATAGTCGGTAGGCGGATAGGGCGATATCCAGGGGCCCGACACCGCTACTATGAGGTGAGCGAGGATTATGACAAACGCTATGCGTCCGGTGTTGGTGCGGAGGATGAGCGCAAGACCACTGATGGCTGCATTCTTGGCGCGCACAAGAGCAGGGACTTGCCCGCTGTCCATCTCCGGTTGCAGTGTGGAATCTTGAACTGCCATTATGCCAACCTCACCCTGGGATTGAGCCAGCCGTAAGTGAGGTCGGCGGCAAGATTGCTGAATGCGTACACGGCCGCAATCACCATAGCGGTAGATTGAAGCATTCTAATATCCTGCGTGTTTATCGAGGTTATGAGCAGGCTGCCCATGCCGGGGTAAGCGAAGAGGTTCTCAACGATGATGAGGCCGCCGAAAAGCCAGCCGACGTTGTTAGCTATGACGGTTATCGTAGGCAGCATCGCGTTGGGCAGGACATGCCTAATAACCACGGTTCGCATGGGCAAGCCTTTGAGGATCGCGGTGCGGACGTAGTTGCTGCCCATTACCTCGATCACGTTTGCGCGCGCCATTCTCAGGATGTACGCGAACAGGGCGCCGGTAACGGTGAGAATGGGCATTATCAGCACTTGGGGATTGCCGATGATTGTTTCGCCGGGCAGCATTATGCTGGACGAGGGCAGCCATCCGAGAGTGGACGACAGCACCAGCACAAGCACTATGCCGGTGACGAACTCGGGCAGCGAAATGGTGACGAGCCCACCTAGTGTGAGGAATCGATCCCAGAAGGTGTCCGCCTTGACGCCCACAAGCACACCCATAATTAGCCCCAGTGGAACGGCGATGCAGAATGCGCCGACCGCGAGCAATGCGGAGTTGAATAGGCGCCCGCCTATGATGCTGGAAATGTCTTTGCCGGTCGCGGCCTTGCCTAGGTTGCCCTGCACCGCGCCACCAATCCAGCTTAAATATCGAACATGGGGCGGCTTGTCCAGCCCCAGCCGCTCGCGCAATGCCTTGAGGTTGTCGGGAGTCGCGCCCTGTCCAAGCATGGTGGACGCGGCATCGCCCGGTGAGAACTCAATCAGGGAAAAGATGGCTACGGAGACGGCCAGCAGCGTCACCACGATGAGGGATATTCTGAGAATGAGAAATCGTGCCATGCCGTATCCGTCGCCAGGATTGTCTTATAGGATTGTTTTATTAGTGTACGGATTGACCAGTGCGCTCGGCGAGCAGCCATTCTGAAATCAGTTGCTGCTCGCCGTCCGCTACTTTAGCTAAGGTTACTTCACCCACCACTCTTCAAACAGGTAGTGTACTAGCGCTGAGTGTGCCCGGACTCCCCCAATATTTGCGCGGTGCGCGATCATCACGGGAGAGTAGGCGATATAAAGGACGGGGACATCCTCGATGAGGATTTCCTGCATCTCTCTGAAATACTCCTTGCGCTCCTCCAGGTCAGGCGAGGAGGCGGCTAGGTCAAGCAGTTCGTCGAGACGAGGATTGTTGTAGAACGATTCGTTCCAGACGGTGCCGCCTCGTAGCTGGACGTCTATGGCTGCGTTAGCGGGCCTTCCGCCCCAGTTGCTGGTGATGAATGGGCAGCACGGATCCATCCACTGCGCTTCCCAGTACGGCGCGGCGTCGTGCGTTACGACCTCGACATTGATGCCGGCTGCGGCTACGGACTCCTTGAATGCCAGGGAAACTTCCTGCTGAACTCCGATGTCGGCAGTGTTCAGAACGATGTCAATGCCGTCAGGGTAGCCTGCGGCCGCGAGATATTCCTTCGCCTTGGCGATGTCCTGCTTGATGATTGGCTGCTCGTCCCAGTAATACTGGTCGTTGAGGCCAACCGGGTGATCGTTGGCAGGCCCGCCACGTCCGAACTGCGATGCTTCTACGATGAAGTCGCGGTCCACGGCGTACTGCATAGCCTTTCGCACATTCTTGTCGGCAAAAATCGGGTCGGCGAGACCCTGGAACTTCGCCCATTCATCTTTGCCTTGCAGATGCGAGTAGCCGACGTGCATGTCAATTACGACAACATCTCCCGAGGTCGTCTCCGCCACCCGGATGTCGGGATTGCCGGCGAACGAACCCAGTTGGGCTATCGGGGGTGTTATAACCACATCAATCGCGCCGGTCTTGAGAGCCTCTACGCGCGTAATCGACTCTGGCATGTAAAAGAAGATAACCTGGTCGGCGTAGGGCTTGCCTTCGCGCCAGTAGTCAGGATACTTGTTGAATACGGTGCGCTCAGTGGGGTTGTGCTCTCCAAGAGTGAACGCTCCAGAGCCGTGCTCTGCATCGGTTAGCGCGTCGTCTGCAATTCCGTTGGGAACTATTCGTGAGTGGTAGTCGGTCATATCCCCCATCAGGAATGCGTTTGGCGCGCCCAGGTTCAAGACGACCGTGCTGTCATCGGGGGTATCTATTGTGTCGATATAAGATATCTGGCCCTTGAGCGGGGAAGCGGAATCTTCCGCTCTGATGCGGTCTAGGGTGAACTTTATGTCGGCGGATGTGAGGGGGTTGCCGCTGTGGAAGGTGATGCCGTCGCGCACCTTGAAGGTGTACTGCGACAGGTCGCCGCTGGAGGACCATGATTCCACTGCCCAAGGCGTAATCTCGCCGTCGTACCAGTAAATGGTTGAATTGTCGTAAACAAGTTCACCGTAAGGCGCCTGCGCCTGAGACAGGCCGGCAAGCATGGGGTCTAGCGTGCCCTGGTCTATCATGCCCATTCTGATTGTGCCGCCATTTACGGGTGCGTCCCCCATCGCCATGGCCGGTTCGGGAGTGGCGACCGCCCTGTCAACAATTTCCTGTACCTGCGCAGCGGTTATCTGTCCTTCGGTCGCCATCTGTACGGCGGTCTGGATGTCCTCACTGGTCAACGTACCCGCCTGGGCATCGCTGACGGCCATCGTTATCGCGGACTGAACGTCCGCGCCCGTCACGGCGTCGGCGGTCGCGGCATTGACTGCGCTTTCGACCATCGCCCTAATCTGTTCAGGCGTCGCGCCCTCGGAAGCTGCGCCCTCGACCGCGGCCTGCACCATCGCCTGAATCTCTTCAGCCGATACATCAGAACCGCCCGCGTCCATCATGGCCGACTGCATGGACGATTCGACCATGGACTGGATTTCCGCTGCGGTGACCTGTGGCTGCGGCGCGGGTGCTGACTGCGCCACTGCATCCGTCACGATGCTGCGAAGCTGAGCCTCGTCAAGCCCTGGGGCAGGTGCAGGCGCTGAAGAGCAGCCGACAGCCACGAGAGCGACTATTGACATCAATGCAACTATCAGGACAAGCGACCTTGCCCTATTTCGACTTAACATATTGTCTCCTTTCGGGGCTATAATCTCGTTTTGTACTTTTCCAATACAATGTTCAATAAGTAAGTGAACGCTCGCATTCAAGACTTCCGCACTATAATATACATAATTGGGGATGTATAGGTCAATAAATAATAGAAGAAGCGAAGGGCGGCTCCCGCTTCAGGGATTGCCCTTCGCTTCTCTCACATAGCGATGTCGCGCCAACCAGCTACGGGCCGGCAACGCCGCTGTTAAATATCTGCCACAGCTTGCGGCTGTCGCCCACCGGAAGCTCTTCACTGCCGAAATGGTTCAGCGTGTTGACCGCTTGAATCAGACCGTAGAACTGTAAGGCGGCGGCTTTCAGGTCAACCTCGGGTCTGACCTCGCCCTTCTGAACGCCGACCGTTAACTGCGCCTCTATCATCGTAAGGTGTTTGTCTATAGAGGCCTGCATGAGTTGTCGCAGCTCGTCGTCGCCGTTCATCAGCACCTCTGCTATGACCAGAAACGACACTCCGGTCAATGTGGAGGGGGCGACATTGTGATGTAGCACCTGTTCCAGTCTTCTGAGACCCGAATCGGGGTCGCCGTCTATCAGGTCTATGCGCTGCGTGAGCCTGAGATCAATGTCTTCTATCAGCCCCGCGAGTATTCGCTTCTTGCCGCTGAAATGGCGATATATCGCGCCCTCGCTGACACCCACTGAGCGCGCAAGATTGCCTATCGTCAACGACTGCATGCCGTGTTCGGTTATCACAGCACGCGCGGCGTCTATGATTTCACGTCTTCTTACGCTGGTAGGGCGGCGCGATCTCACAACCATTTCCACAAAGACCACAAGATACAAGTTTAGTAGATACAGGTTTAGTAGCGAATATACATAATGTATCTGCGAAGGTCAATCGTGTCATGCTCCGGTTGAGGATGCCTGGAAATCTGCCTGAAGCGCGTAACAGGCTTCGGGGCATGAGTTTGCGGCAGAGGGGCACACTCGAACTGCGTTGCATGGCTTAGCCTTGACAGCCATGAGCCGCCAGCCTACCATCGCCACGGTCTGATATTTCGGATGGCTGGTGTTCTTTGCATAGCAGCATGGGCAGGCATCGAGGCGTGATGAACAAGAGATACGATTACATCATAGTGGGGGCCGGTTCCGCGGGCGCGGTGCTGGCTGCGCGGCTGTCGGAAGCTTCGCAGCGGTCTGTTCTGCTCCTTGAAGCCGGAGCCGACTATCCCGTGCGCGAGCGATTGCCCGAATCGTTGAAATATGCCTACGGCGCAGATAGGACGATCTGGGAGGGCGAACATATTTGGAAGTTTCGCGCGAGGGCTACCGATCGCGCCTACATAGATATTCCGCGAGGCAAGGTGACTGGCGGTTCGAGCGCTGTCAACGATGCCCAGTTTCTGCGGGCAATGCCCGATGACTTCGACAGGTGGGCGAGTTGGGGCAACCCTGAATGGCGGTATGAGAAGGTCTTCCCATACCTGCGAAAGCTGGAAGCGGACCAGGATTTTGACGACGAGTTCCACGGTTCAGCCGGTCCAATCACATCCAGCAGGCATAGCCCCAACGAGTGGGGACCTCAGCAGCATGCGTTCTACCGGGCATGTCTGGACGCTGGCTTTCCGGACTGTCCGGACCACAACCGACCCGACTCGACGGGTATGGGGCCACTGGCGTTCAATATTGACGGGCGGGTGCGAGTGAGCACGGCGCTTGCCTATCTGGACCCAGCGCGCGATCGTGCAGGGTTGACGATCAAGCCACACAGCCTTGTCCACGGTATCATCTTCGAGGGACGCCGGGCCGTAGGTGTGCGAGCTGCCAGCAGTGATGAAGAATTTGTTGTCTTTGGCGATGAAGTGATCCTATGCGCAGGAGCCATTGGAACGCCGCAGATCCTCGCGCTGTCGGGGATTGGGCCTGCCGACCAGTTGCGGCAACTTGGCATCCCCGTAGTGCAGGACTTGCCGGGTGTGGGGCGCAATCTCAGGGATCATCCGGATGTGCCGATGTCATGGCGAACGCGCGCAGATTTTTCGCTGAACACCAATCAGGTCGCCACCGGAACGGTGACGCTACGCTTCACGGCATCAGGCTCTCCGTTCGAGAACGACCTCGTGATTTTCATGGGGAACTACGCGGCTGCGAGGCCGATGCGGGGGCAAGACCACCTGCGTCCTGTGGGAGTAGGGGTAAGCCTGTGCCTGTATCTTGCTCTGAGCCAGGGGGAACTGCGGTTACGCTCGCGCGACCCGAAGCAGCAGCCGTATCTCGATTTCAACCTGCTGGATGACGCATTTGATCGCGCGCGCCTACGTGAGGCTATCAGAGTGTGCGCCGAGTTGTTCGAGCACGATGCATTTGGCGAGATAGTCGAGAAGCGGATTGGCCCGTCGGATGATGCGCTGCGGGACGACTATGCGCTGGATTCGTGGATGAAGCGTGAGGTGGTTACCGCACACCATGTATCGAGCACCTGCAAGATGGGGCCGTCAGATGATCCGATGGCTGTGGTGGACCAGTACGGGATGGTTCACGGTGTTGATGGGCTGAGAATCATTGATGCGTCGATTATGCCTGACACTGTGCGGGCGAACCTGAATCTCACGGTAATTGCAATGGCTGAGCGGGCCGCGGACTTCATCAAGGGGAGATGACGGCTGCTCGATATTGCTTGCACCTGCTGGTTTCGCAGGGAAGATGATGCCCCCTCTCCCTACGAGAGGGGGCATGCTATAGCTGACTACCTAAGCCGACTACCAGGTGGGGGCGTAGTCGTTGTAGTGGTTGTTGGTGAGGCGCTGCTGGTTTTTGCCGTCGGCGTCCATCATGACAATCTCGCCGTCGCCGTCGAGATATGAGACGAAGGCGATGCGATTGCCGTCGCGGGACCAGGCGGGCTGGTCGTCGCGGACGCTGTTGCGGGTGAGCCTATGTACTTCGCCGTCGCGGATATCAACGACGTAGATTTCGGGGGTGCCGTCCTGGTCGGAGGAGTAGGCGATCTTTCTGCCGTCCGGGGACCAGGCGATATTGAATTCCGTGCCACTGGTCTCGGTGATGCGCTTCAACTCGGTTGCATCGGAGTTCATGACGTAGATTTCGGGGTTGCCGTCGCGCTCGGAGATGAAGGCAATCTTGTGGGAGTTTGGCGACCAGCAGGGACTGTAGTCGGGCTGGTCGGTGAGGCGGACTTCGTTGACGCCGTCGGGGTTGCGGACGTAGATGCCCTGAGCGGGTCCGCCGCGCACCGTGAAGACGACGCTGGAGCCGTCATAGGACCATCCGCCGACCTCATGAGCCACGATAGTCGTCAGTTCCATTGAGCCAGAGCCGTCGTATTTCGCGACGTGGGTCGAGGGGTTGCCGCCGTTCTGAACGAGGTAGGCGAGGCGTTCACCGGAGGGCGCCCATCGGTGGTCTCGGTGATTGCCGTCTAAGGTGCTTATTGCCGTTGCGCTGCCCGACTCCTCATTAAGCGCTATGACGTTCAGGATGTTGTGGTCGTCGTTGCCGGAGAGGAAGGCGAGGCGCGTGCCGTCGGGAGATAGGGATGGCGCGTACTCGCTGCCTGCGCTCTTTGTGAGGTTGATGAGTTCAGCTTGTTCGGGGTCGAGGGAGAATATCTCGCGGTTGCCGTCGATGTCGGAGGTGAACACTATGGGGTTCCCTGCGGACGAGCAAGCCAGAGATGCCAGAATCAGGGCCATCAGAGGTATGAAGAGTAGTCGCATTTGCAAGCTCCTTCCACTTGTGCATTTAATGCTTACAACAAGCACAACACAGGGCTGGGACTTACATCAAGCCAAGTTTGGTATCTTAATTGGATATTGTTTAGAAAGACGGTTAGGCCTTTGGTTGGTTAATCTGTAAATGAGACTGGGCTAACAGGATAGACAGGATATTTCACACCCAGCCCGATCCTCCCGTATCAAGGGGGATGGGGGTTTAATTGTGCCCTGACCTTAACCCTGTCCCAATGGGAGAGGGGACTTCAGGGGCTGCGGATGGTGGGGTTTTTGTGCTTGCCGGCGAGCGGGTTGGGTAGGATGGGGGTGTTGTGGGTGGCGGCGGTTTGGGCGAGCTGCACTAGCGGGTCCGACATGCCGCGCGGCGCGGGCATGCTTGAATAGTCCGCAATCTCTTCTTCAGTCAGGCCGTGTTCGCGCCGGTCTTCTTTGTCGAACTTTGCCTGCTCTTCGGGGTTTAGGGGTTCGAAGTAGTAGTCGATTGTCGGGTCGGGGTCGTTGGGGCCGTAGTCGTAGATGTTCTTTTCTGCTTTGACGTCTATGCGGCGGTACTTTGCCTCTGCGCGGAGGGCTGCCCGCTCGTCTCCCTTGTCCATGGCTTCGCGGAACTCTTTGATGATGGCCTTGCGGTTGGCGGAGGGTTCGTCTTCTGATTTACTCTGGGGTAGGCTCTTCGGCAGAGTTGGGGTGGACGGGGCATTGGTTTCTTTGCCCTCACCCCAGCCCTCTCCCTGGGGGAGAGGGAGCTTTGTGGAAGGACTGGCGGCTTGGCGGTCTTCTAGATTCCTGCTTTCGGAGGAATGGCGAGAAGATGGGACGGTCTCTTGGAAACGAAGAGGCTTTGAGTTGTCGTCTCGCTCTTCTTCTTCTCTGATCTCTTGGGCTATGGCTTCGTAGTCGGTGTCGTCGTACTGGTCGTAGTCGTCTATGGAGGTTGAGAGACCGGCCTGGGTCTTTTTCTGGCCTATGGACAGGCGCGGGGATTCCTTGTCGCGCCAGTAGTCTTGGAGGTGCTTAGGCTTGATGTTGTCGTAGTTGGTGTCCCAGCCACGGCGCAGAAGTTCCTGTGCCGCTGACAAGCGGTGATGGATGGTGAACTCTAGGTCAGGGTCGGGATCGGACATCACTTCGAGCAGGAAGCGGACGGTGTCTGTGCCGCGCTCGCTGTACTCTCGCATACGCCTGGCGAGGTCTGAGTGCAGGGTGTCGTAGGCGTTTGCTTCATCGGTGGTGTTTGAGGGCTTGCGGTGTGAGCCGAGGTCGCCGAAGCCGCGGCGCAGGAGTTCTCTTGCTGCTGCCATGCGGTCTGCGGGCTTGATGCAGAACTTCTTGGGTGTGAATGGCCTGTCCCTGCCGCTCATTATGTGGATGAGGAAGTTGGCGATGGTATGGCCTTCGGCTGTCTCGTGGCGTATGAGGTGGGCTATCTGGTAGTTTAGGATGTCTAGGTGGGAGATGGGCTTTGTAATCTCTTTTCCCCTCACCCTAGCCCTCTCCCCTGGGGAGAGGGGACTTTGGACGGGGGCTTCGTCGCCGCCCTGCCCGTCTGGATTCCCGCCTGCGCGGGAAAGACGGTCAGAGGTGGTTTCGCAGTCGGCGTCGGGGAAGCCGTAGCGGATAAGGTGTTTTGCGGCTTCAAGGCGGTGGTTGACTTTGACGCCGGGGGTCTTGCCCCGCATTGTTTCCGTGAGGAAGCGCGCGATGTGTTCACCGTCTTTGGTGAAACTGATGATGTTCTGTTGTAGTTTGGTTGGGATGCACATGAGGGTCTTTCGGTCTTTCAGTTAAGTTGTGTGGACATTTCCCATTTGTCCCCTGTCATTCCGTGCGAAGCGAGGCATCTGAAGTCCGCGAATGGCGTATGTGCAACGATTTTAGCAACTGTGTTGAAATAGGTTTGGATTATCAATGGGTATTGGGGCTTATGGAGCGCTGGGCATCCCAGGATGCTCGATCCCTCAGCATTGCGTTGAGTATGATCAGCAACTTTCGCATACAGGCCACCAGCGCAACCTTGCCGCTCTTTCCGGCTGCCCTCAGCCGCTCGTAGAAGTCTCTTATCACGGGGTTATGCCTTCTTGCGCTCATCGCCGCCATATACAACGCACTCCTCACTTGCGCTCGCCCTCCCCAAGTGCTTCGCCTTCCCCTGTATGCTCCACTGTCCCTGTTGAGCGGAGCCACTCCCACCAGCGCGGCTATCTGCTTTCCTTTGAGCTTGCCCAGCTCAGGCAGCGCACCCAGAAGTGTGAAGCAGGAGACAGATCCTATGCCGGGAACTTCCCTGAGTAGCCGCGCTTTCTCCAGCCAGAGCGGACTTTCCTTGATGAGCTTCTCTATCTCTCGGTCTATGTCCTCTATCTCCTGATTGAGGAAGTCTATGTGCTTTCGGATGCGCTGACGCACGGCGGCTGCGGCTCGCGCAAGACGGTTGGATTCTGCGGTTCTTATGTCTATGAGCTGCCGCCTGCGGGTCATAAGCGCTCTAAGATGCTGTTCCTGAGCGTCCGGCAACCTGCGCGGCTCAGGTCTCAGTGCAGAGCCGAAGCGCGCTATCACTTCGGCGTCTATCGCATCCGTCTTGGCGAGCCTGCCCAATGAGCGCGCGAAGTCCCTTATCTGCCTGGGGTTCATCACCACAGTGGGTATCCCCGAAAGCGCGCACTCTGCGGCAAGCGCAGATTCAAGACCGCCTGTTGCTTCCATCACTATCAGGCTCGCTTCCATCTCCTTCGCAAGCTCCACCAATTCACCTATGCCCGAAGCGTCGTTTGCGAACCGCTGCGCTCGGTCTTCGGGCAGAATGTGAATGTCGAGAGACTTGCCGCTAATGTCGATTCCGATTACGATGTCTGTGCTCATAGTGTCCCTATCTTGCAGGTGCGGATTTGGTTGACCCTGGCAACTGTTCGGGCTTTGATGAGCTCGGGTGCGGCGGCGATTGCTAAAACACGGTCTCTCTGGACCAAGATTCTTACGGCCTGCCGCACCCCTCAACTCCCGCACTGTATCACTTTCCCATCACACAAGATTCTTCACTCCGCTCCGCTGCGTTCAGAATGACAGTGAAGGGGCGCTGCGTTCAGAATGACAGAATAAACCTACTTTTCAGGTCCAAAACGCTTTGCGTATCAAATGTCAACACGCCATAGTCTATTAGACCGTACATTCTATTATGGGTACGAATGTTTGGATTGTCAAGAGGGAATTGAGGGAATGGCTGGGATAATGTGGGAGAGGGTTGTAAAATGTTGGCTATGAATATTCTTGAAGTAACGATAGATGAGCTGGTTGAGCGGTATTCGGCGCTGCTGTTTGATGCTTATGGGGTGCTGTCGTACACGGTGGGTGCGCTGCCGGGGGCGGTCCCACTGATCGACAGGCTGAATGAGATGGGGAAGCCGTATTATGTGCTGACGAATGATGCGTCTGCGCTGCCGGAGAGTCGCGCGGAGCGGTATCGCAGCGTGGGGCTGAATGTCGATGCAAACCGCATTATCACATCGGGCAGCCTGCTGACGGGTTATTTCGCGGCGCAGGGGCTTGTCGGCGTGCGCAGCGTTGTGCTTGGGACTGAGGACAGCGCGGAGTATGTGCGGCGTGCGGGGGGCGTTGTGGTCACGCCGTCTCAGGTTTTCGACGCGCTGGTGGTTGGGGATCAGTCGGGGTTTCCCTTTGTGCAGGGAGTGAATGCGGTGTTGAGTGCGCTGTTTCGGATGATTGACGCGGGGGATGCGCCGCGGCTGGTGCTGCCGAATCCTGACCTGGTATATCCCAACGACGTTGGGTTTGGGATGGCGAGCGGCAGCGTTGCGCTGATTATCGAAGCGGCTTTGCGGCAGCGGTACCCTACGCGGACAGGGCTTGAGTTTGAGCGGCTGGGGAAGCCGAACGGGGCGATTTTTGAGGAGGCGGTGAGGCTTACAGGAACGAGGGATATGGTGATGCTGGGGGATACGCTGGAAACGGACATTCGGGGGGCGAATGCGTTCGGGATTGATTCGGCGCTGGTTGCGGGTGGGGTTACGCCTGCGAATGGGTTGGAGGGCGCTGTGGATGTGCCGACTTACTGGATTAGGGGGCTTGAGCGGTAATCTGTACTTCGACAGGTTCAGGACGAATGGGTTTGTCGGGGAACTAACTTGGATGGACAGTGTGAGGTAGTTCTCATTCCCTGTATGGTCGCTCGATTTCTTCCATTTGGCTCAACACGGCCTTGATGTCGTCTATTCGCTGTCTTCTGTTTTCTCGGTAAGCGATGGCGCATATAACTGCGCCGGCGAAACCGGCTGTGGAGGCCATCCAGAAGCTCGTCTTTATCCAAGGCTCTGCCAACCCAAGTTGGGTGACGCTTATCAGAAACGAGATGCCGACTGTGAAGAGCGCCAAGCCTGCTGAGAACCATAGGCTTTCATTTGGGCGAATTTGGCTAATACGCTCTTTCAATTGGTCCCATTGCTGGTCGGTTATAGCGAACGCTGATTGACTGGCTGGAACCTTCACATTTAGGAAGACGCTATGTTCTTGTTCGACGTTTCTGGGAATGTCGTCGTTATCGGACGGTCGATTCATCTGCGTCCTCTTCATGGAGGTCAACAAGTCCCAATTTTATTGCGCTGAAAAGAGCCATATACCCGCAGCCGTTGCACGCCATCATGACGGCGGGGTAGGTGTTGTTGAAAAGGAAATTTCTGTTCTTCCCGCTCCATGGAACAACGGAGACGAACTCATCGGCTATCGCCCAAGAGTTGTGACCAGAGATAGGGCACTTATTGTCAGCTCCAAACTCTCGAAGTTTCTCTTCTATCCGCGCTCTGTCCACTTTGCGGTACGACACTTTGGTTGCCATGGTTAACCCTCCCATGCGCTGACAGTGGTCGCTTTCTCTATGTCGATTAGAGTATCAGTAATATTGGTGGCTATCAATGTCGGGGTTACTCGCGCGGTTGCGGTTGGGTTTGGTGGGGGATATTATAGCGGGAGTTTTGAGGACGAATTTCTGTTGAGGAATGTTGAATGATTAAGAACTTTTCGGTGCTGTATGTGGGGAATATTGACCTTGATGACGTGGGGAGCGACGGGACGCCTGCGGATGAGCGGCGGTATCCGAATGAGCGGCTGATGCAGAGCATGGATACGGCGACGCAGGTTGCGAGGCTGATGGATGAGCTGGGGTTTTATGCGCTGTGGATGGCGGAGCATCACTTTCAGCGGGAGGGGTATGAGACGATACCGAACCTGATTCTGATGGGGACGCATCTGGCGGGTAAGACGGAGCGGCTGAAGTTCGGGTGCGCGTTTAACATCGTGCCGATGTGGCATCCGATACGGCTTGCCGAGGATTACGCGATGGCGGATATTCTGACGGACGGGCGCATCATCTTCGGCGTGGGTCGCGGGTATCACAGCCGAGAGGTGGAGTCGTTCGGGTCGCCGGTTATCGACAATGACGCGAACCGCGAGCTGTTCGAGGAGCAGATGGAGGTCATCTTCAAGGCGTTCAACGAGGAGTCGTTTACGCACAAGGGGAAGAACTTCACGATTCCGGCAGAGGTGGAGTATCGCGGGTATGACCTGGAGGAGGTTACGCTGGTGCCGCGTCCGAAGCATACGCCGGTGGAGATGTGGCAGCCTATCGTTAGCGGCAGGACTATCGACTTTATCGCGCGTAACGGGATTAAAGGCGTCGTGGGCCTTACCGGGGAGTCGCTGGTCGAGGGGATTTTCGAGCAGTACAAGGATGCGAATGCGAAGTACGGGCGGGACCTGGAGATTGGGGAAAATCTTGCGCTTGAGGTTGGATTCTATATCGCGGACAGCCAGGAAGAGGCGATGAACAAGCTGCGTCCGTATCACGATGAGCGGTACAAGTGGTTCGCGCCGTTCGGGTTTGTACGATACGCTGACGAGCAGGGGCGTGTGTGGGGGACGCCGGGCGCGCCGGCTCGGACGCCACACATCGAGGACGGGGTGCAGCAGCGGGCGTGGATATGCGGGACGGCTGAGGAGTTTGTAGCGTTCCTGCGGGAGCTGGAGGCGAAGTATCCGGCGCTGGAGCACGTGATACTGCACTGGGCCGAGGGGATGCCGCGGGCGGAGTTTATGGAGCAGCTGGGGTTGTTTGCGGATGGGGTGATGGGGGAGTTTGTGGGGAGGTAGGATAGACAGGATGGAGGGCTGAAATGAAGGTGCGAGGGGTTGTTAAGGGCAAGACGATAGTGTTGGATGAGGCGATTGAACCGCTGGATGGAAAGGTAGTGGAGGTTGAGGTGCGAGATTTCAAAGAGCCTGTCTCGAAAAGAAATGGTCCCTCCGAGAACGAAGACGATGGTACTCTTGACACGAATAAATTGGTAAACGAACTGCGTGAAGAGTTGGGGATCTAGCTCTTGATAGCGTTGCTGGATGTGAATGTACTAATTGCGTTTGTGGCGAAAGGCATTCTCATCATCGCAGAGCGTTGGATTGGCTGACGAGAAACGTCGAAGAGGGCTGGGCAACTTGTCCCATAACGCAGAATGGATGTCTGCGGATACTGTCGCAGCCGAGATATTCAAACCCAATGAGTATAATGCAGGCGATCGATGGTCTGCGTGAAGTCGTTTCTCGCTACAATCATCGGTTTATTTCAGACGATGTAAGCCTGATTGAGGATGCTGTCGTGCTTCGGGAGAGCCTGACAGGACATAGAGAGCTGACTGATGTTTATCTATTGTGTTTGGCGGTAAGGCATGACTTTCGGTTCGTAACGTTTGATAGCGGCGTGCGATTGGCAACTGTAAGAGGAGCCAGTGAAGGGCATCTAGTCTTGATCTGATTGCTATCTTAGAAATAGTACGGAGCAGAGGGTCTTATGAGTATGCTTGAGGGGAGTCCGAATCAGTTTGGGGGGTTTGTGGTTAATCCGGGGGCGCTGCCGGAGGATGTGGGGCGGTTCAGGCGGCGGCTGGCGGATGCTATGGATGACTGGGCGGATGTAGGGTATAAGGTGGCGTGGCTGGAGGTGCCGCTTGCGAATGCGGGGCTTGTGCCTGTGGCTGCAGAGGCGGGGTTTCGGTATCATCACGCGGATGAGGATTATGTGATGATGACGCTGCAGATTGAGGAGGGGGCGTATATTCCGCCGCACGCGACACATTATATCGGGGCGGGTGGTGTGGTGCTGAGCGAGGACCGGCAGCTGCTGGTAGTGTCGGAGCGGCATCAGATCCGACCTCGGAGCGGGCCTTCGTATAAGCTGCCGGGGGGGGCGCTGACGCAAGGGGAGCATCTGGCGGACGGCGTGGTGCGCGAGGTGCTGGAGGAGACGGGCGTGCGGACTCGGTTCGAGGCGGTGGTGTGCTTGCGGCACTGGCACGGGTACCGGTATGGGAAGTCGGACATCTACTTTGTGTGCAGGCTGTCGCCTCTGAGTCGTGAGATTACGATGCAGGAGGAGGAGCTGGAGGCTGCGCTGTGGATGCCGGTGGACGAGTACCTGGGCGCGGAAACGGTGCATAATTTCAATAAGACTATCGTGTCGGCTGCGCTGAACTCTGAGGGGGTGAAGCCGGGGTTCATCGAAGGGTATGGGGACCGGCATCAGTTCGAGTTCTTTTTGCCGACGGGACTTGCGCCGCAGGGTGTGGAGTATGAGGAGACGCCGTGAGCTGGTTTTTCAGTAGGTCAGTTTGTCGGTAGGTCAGTCTTGATTCCTGCTTCTGCGGGAATGATGAGGCTGACACAGGATGGATGGGATTGGCAGGATGGGGTGAATAGGATGACGTGAGGGATGTGGTATGGGTATGGCTAGGCAGAACGAACGCAGCGCCAACAACGCCCTTTCGGATTTGCTCAGGGGGATGATGCACGGGTGCGAGGTGCGCTCGGAGAGCACGCGCACAATCGCGGAGCAGAGCGGTTCGCAGCCGGACATACTGATTACGGCGGCAGACCGCGCCCCTGTGGTCATCGAGGCCGAGTACATGCCTGCTGCCGAGGTGGAGGAGGATGCGGCTAAGCGTCTGGGACTGGAAGCCGCGAACACGGGACGCAAGATTGAGGCGGTCATCGCGCTGCGCTATCCGCAGGGTCTGGAGTTCGCGTATTCACTGGCGGACGCGGTTGCCGGCGCGAGGCTGTCATACTGCGTGCTGACGGCGCCGGGGCAGGATGGCGAAGAGTACGATCGCTTCCCCGAATCCGGCTGGCTGGAAGGTTCGGTTGCGGATGTGGCGGACTTGGCGCGGTTGGTGTCTGTGCCGCAATCTGCGGTCAATGCGGCGGCGAGCGCGCTGGAGGCGGGTATAGACAGCGCGGTTGGCGTCCTGAACAGCCTGGAGCGTCTTTCACCCGTTGCGGCGCGCGAGGTTGCCGACCTGCTTGGCATGTCCGATGTCCCGCAGACGCGCCGCATGGCTTGCGCGATTGTTGCGAACGCTATGGTCTTTCATGACCGAATCGCGGCGATGCACCCGGAAATCTTGCCGCTTAACAGGCTGTGGGGAACGGGCGCGGACAATCCTCAGGGCAAGGTTTCAGAGGCGTGGGATGCGATTCTGGACATCAACTACTGGCCGATATTCGCGGTCGCCCGGGACATCGTGAACCTGCTGCCCTCTCACGCGGCGGCGCGGATTCTGGAGCATCTGCGAACGACCGCGCAGCGCATCAACGCCACGGGCGCGAATGTTGCGCACGACCTCACAGGGCGCGTGTTCCAGCGACTCATAGTCGATAGAAAATATCTGGCGACCTTCTACACGCTGCCCGCGTCTGCTGCCCTGCTGGCAAGACTAGCCGTTGCGAAATTGGAAAGCGTGGACTGGTCGAACGCCGGGGCTATCGGCAAGCTGAACGTGGGAGACTTCGCGTGCGGAACGGGCGCGCTGCTGTCCGCCGTGTACGAGCAGTTTGCCACGCGGCACGAGCATGCTGGCGGTGATACCGCCGAACTCCATCAAGCCATGATGGAGGATGTCCTCTATGGTTGCGATGTGATGCCGTCGGCGATACACATCACCGGCTCTACGCTGTCGGGGATACAGCCGAATGTGGGATACGACAACTCGCGGCTGTACAATATGCCCTATGGCAGGCAGGCGGACGGCACAGTTGCGATAGGTACGCTGGAACTGCTGCAATCGTCCGCGGTTATGACCCTGTTCAACACCAACGACCCCGCGATGCGAACGGGTAGCACGGGCGAGGAAACAGCCGCGCGAGTAATAGTGGATGTACAGGACGAGGGGTTTGACTTGGTGATAATGAACCCGCCGTTCACGCGGGCGACGAACCATGAAGGCGCGCATGCGGATATTACCAATCCAGCGTTTGCGGCGTTCAATGCCACCCGCAAAGACCAGTCGGATATGGGCAAGCGGTTGAACCAACTTGGCAGGGGTAGCGCGTATCACGGGAACGCGGGGATTGCGTCGGCGTTTGCTGAACTAGGGCATCGCAAGCTCAAGAGCGGCGGTGTGCTTGCGATGGTGCTGCCGTTGTCGGCGGCGGTCGGGCTGTCGTGGCAGAAGTTCCGCGATGTGCTGGCAAAAGAATACACTGACATAAGTGTGTTGAGCATCGCCGCGAATGGCAAGGACATGTCGTTCTCGTCTGACACTGGCATGGCTGAATGTCTTGTAGTCGCTCGGAAACTTCGGGATGGAGAAGCGTCAGCAGGCGTGATGGAGTTCACATCATTCACACGCCGTCCGCAGAAATTTGAGCACGCCGCTGCCGTTGCCAGCGTAATGACCAGTACAAAGTCGATACGGAGCATTGAAGACGGGCCTTACGGCGGCACGCCCTTGATGGTTGGCGATGAAAAGGCGGGCGAGATGCTGACCGCGCCTTATGATACGGAAGGTGAGGCATTTGCGGCGGTGCGCCTGTCCGATACCGCGCTCGCGCAGACGGCTTACGCGCTCGCCAATTCAAGACTATGGCTGCCCGGCGCTGCCGATGCCATAGAACTGAAAACCGTTGCGATTGGAACTTTGGGCAGGCTTGGATTGGTTCACCGCGACATCACAGGACCCGCGCCGCGCGGACCGTTCGACAAGGCAACGGCAAATCCGACCGCCACCTACCCGGCGCTGTGGAATCACAACGCCAGCAAAGAGAGGCGGATAGTCTGCGAACCAGACTCGCAACTGCTGGTCAGGCAGGATTTAGAGCAGAAAGCCGCCGTTGCATGGACATCCGCAAGCCGCGTACACCTGAACGCAGAATATACCTTTGGTTCGCAGCCGCTTGCCGTAGCGTTCACACAGCAAAGTTCGTTAGGTGGCAGTGCATGGCCGAATGTGATATTCGACTATGAACGCTACGACTACGCATTCGCCGTATGGGGCAACAGCACTTTAGGCTTGCTCTCATACTGGTGGCACTCCAGCCGCCAGCAGTCTAGCAAGGCGCGCATGACCATACGCACAGCCGAGACCTTGCCCGTGCTGGACATCCGCGCGCTCACGGACGACCAGCTCGATACTGCGCGCGACATATTCGACGAGTTCCGCGACCTCGACCTGAAGCCGGCGTATCTGGCGGATAGGGATGCCAACCGTGAATTGCTGGACAGGCGCGTGGTGTGCGACATGCTGGGCTTCGGCGCGGAGGTGTACGAGGGCGTGCGCTTGGTGGCGGCGAAGTGGTGCGGGGAGCCGTCGGTGCATGGCGGGAAGTCTAGGGGTTAACAGGATGGATTTGAATGAATAGAGGGGTTTGAGATGGCGCAGGTTAAGCGGGTGATAATAGATGCGGACCCGGGGATTGACGACACGGCGGCGATTTTAATGGCGCTGGCGAGCGATAAGCTGCAGGTGGAGGCATTCACAACGGTGCATGGGAATGCGTCTGTGGAGCAGTGTACCGTGAATACTCTGCGTATTCTGGAGGCTGCGGGGCGCACGGACATTCCCGTCTATCAGGGCGTGGGCAGGACTCTGACTTATCACATACCGAATTACGCGCCGCATATTCACGGGGACGACGGAATTGGTAACATCGACGCGCCGCTGCCGACCATAACGGTGCAGGAGAGGCATGGCGTACCGGAACTCATAGACCGCGTGCTGGCGTCGCCGGGGGAATTGACGGTGATGGCTATCGGGCGGCAGACGAATGTGGCGCTGGCACTGAGCATTGAGCCGCGCTTCGCCGAGTGTGTGCGGGAGATTGTGGTAATGGGCGGGGCGCTGTTCCAGCCGGGGAATGTGACTCCGCTTGCGACTGCGAACATCGCGGGGGACCCAGAGGCAGCGGACGCGGTGTATCGCTCGGGGGCACGAGTTACGCAGGTAGGGCTGGATGTGTGCAATCATGTCGAGGTTTCGGGGGCACAGCAGCAGCGCGTATGGGATGCAGGTACGCCCGCGACCAAAATGCTGGAGTCTGCGACACGGTTCATAAACAGGGCGTATCAGAAGGATAACCGGTTGCACAATCCGGAAGGCGTACAGTATTCGGACCTAAGCCCGATGGCGTATGCGATTGAGCCGGAGCTATTCGGGCTGAGACAGATGCACGTGCGCGTGGAGACGCAGGGAGAGTTCGCCAGAGGCTTCACGGTTGCGGACCTGCGGAAGAACTCGACCGCCGAGCCAAACGTGTCTGTGGCGATGGAGGTGGACGCGGATGCGGTGACGGAGTTGTGGGCGGATTTAGTGAGTAGGATTTAGGGATTCGGTGTGTCGGTAGTTGAATTTGTGCGGTTGGCGCGTGTAAACTGGTCATATATCTAGTCAGTGGTTGTGTTGGTTGGGCGAAAGGAGGGGTGTATGAGCAATGTATGGCAGGTGCAAGAAGCCAAGGCGCGCTTCAGTGAGATGCTTGAGACGAGTCTTTCCGAGGGGCCGCAAGTTGTTACCAAACGAGGTGTGGAGACTGCGGTTCTTGTGCCAATCGAACAGTGGCGGCGAATGGAGAGTATGGCTAAGCCTGAACTAAAGGAACTGCTGCTTGCGCCGGAAGCGCGCACGGATACGCTGACGCCGCTTCGCACGGATCTACGCAGACGCGCTGCAATCCGCTTCGAGTAGTTTCGTGTTTCTGCTTGATACAAACATTGTGTCCGAATTGCGACGTCCCAATCCTCATCCAGCAGTTTTGGACTGGATTCGTGATGTGCCCTCTGATCGACTGTATCTGTCCGCGGTTACTATCGGGGAGATTCAGGCCGGAATCGAGATAACGCGAGAACAAGATACGGCCAAGGCGAATGAACTGGAAGTGTGGCTTGACCTTGTGCTCGCCGCCTACAACATATTGCCAGTGGATGCGGCCGCATTCCGAGAATGGGGGAGGCTGATGCACCGACAGTCGGACACTTTGCTGCAAGATGCTATGATCGCTGCAGTGGCGAGTACGCACGGGCTAATTGTGGTTACGCGAAATGTGCGTGATTTCGAGCGTCTAGGGGTGGAGACGATCAATCCGTTTGTGGCCGTTCGTGGCGCGGAATGAGAACGCCTGACGAGATGCTGATATAATGGCGTGAGCGTGTTGGGCTGTTGCCCTTTGTGCCCAATTGCTGCCGAAGACCAAACTGACGACTGCTGCCGAGTGGTTATGCTGAAATCACAAGATTCCTCCGCGACCGCATCTTCCCAATGGGCCGGCTGCGCCGATGGCAGCCGCATTGTGGTTAAGGCGGGAACTGCGCTTCTGACAGGCGGTGGGGAGCACATCGATATTGAGGTGGTGGCGTCGCTTGTTGGGCAGATTGCGCGGTTGCACTCTCGTGGGAGCGAGATGCTGCTGGTGTCGTCGGGGGCTGTGGCTGCCGGACGGCGTGTGCTGGGCGTGTCCTCCGAGGGCAGCAACCTGCCTCTGAAGCAGGCGCTTGCGGCTGTGGGTCAGGGACACCTGATGCATACCTACGAGCAGCTTTTCAGCTGGCAGCAGATTCCGATAGCGCAGGGGTTGATTTCGCAGCGTGACATATCGGATAGGCTGGGCTACATCAACATTCGCAACGCGCTGATGGAACTTGCGCGGCTGCGAGTCGTTCCGATTGTCAATGAGAACGATGTGGTGGCAATAGAGGAGCTGACGGGCGAGGTCTTCGGGGACAATGACAGGTTGTCGGCGTTGGTGGCGAACCTGGTTGACGCAGACCTGCTAATCATAGTGGGCAGCGTTGGTGGGTTGTTCACAGCGGACCCGAATATCGATGCCGATGCGCGGTTGATTCCGTTAGTGGAGCGTGTTTCGGAGGAGGAAGTCGAGGCGCTGGGTGGGCCGTCGCTGGATGCGCTGGGGCGCGGGGGAATGCGGACGAAACTGCAAGCGGCTCAGATGGCGGCGAACTCCGGAGTTGACGTGTTCATTGTCAATGGTCGTACACCGAATGTAATCGAGCGGATAGCGGACGGCGAGCATCTCGGCACCTTTTTCCCAAAGAGAGTTGGAAATGTGGAGAGCCGCAAACGCTGGATGCTGAGCGGTCTGTCTATCAAGGGTGAGATAGGCGTCGATGACGGGGCTGCGCGGGTGTTGCAGCGAAGGCATGGAAGCCTTTTGCCTGCGGGAATAGTGGCGACGACCGGCATATTCGGGCGGGGCGACCTGGTGTCGATAGTGAATGGCGAGAGCATGCAGATTGGGATGGGCATCACGAATTATAGCGCTGTCGAGGTTTCGGAGATCAAGGGTAAGCATTCGCGGCATATCGCGGACATTCTTGGAGTTACTTACGGGGATGAGGTTGTTCATCGGAATAATATGGTGATTGTGTGAGGCGGGGGGCTAACATCGATAGACAGGATGGGAAGGATATTTTCATCCCCATCATAGATTTCTCCTATCAAGGGGGAATGGAGTAAGAATCAGAGGCGGAGTATTCCGATGCAGAGTACGGCGACAAAGGAAATTACGGCGACGGCCAATGATGAGCTTGAGGTTAAGGGCAAGGCGGCTCGGAAGGCGGCTCGGAGGCTGGCGATTATCAGCGCGGCTGTAAAGAACGCGGCGCTGCTTAATGTGGCGAATGGCCTTAAGGCGCGTGAGGAAGAGATTCTTGCGGCGAACGAAAAGGACATTGCCAACGGCCGGGAGCGCGGGCTTGAGGAGTATTTTCTCGATAGGCTGCTGCTGAATCCTGAGCGGCTGGAAGGGCTTGCCAATGATGTGCGAGGGATTGCTGCGCTGCCTGATCCGGTAGGCGAGGTGATTGATCAGCGTAATATGCCGAACGGCATGACGGTGGGGAAGCGGCGGGTTCCGCTGGGCGTGATCGGGGCGATATATGAGAGCAGGCCGAATGTCACTATCGACATCAGCTCGCTGTGCCTGAAGTCGGGGAATGCGATCATATTGCGGGGCGGCAGCGATGCCATCAACTCCAATACTGCGCTCGCCGCGCTGGTGAAGGACTCGATAGCGGACGCCGGTATTCCCGAGGACGCGGTGCAGGTGATGGAGACTACGGATCGCGCGGTTGTGGGGCAGATGCTGAAGGCGAAGGGCATTATAGACTTGCTGATTCCTCGGGGGAGCCAGGCGCTCATCAACCGAGTTGCATCTGAGGCTACGATACCGGCGATAACGGGTGGCGTGGGCGTGTGCCATACATACGTGGACAGGCAGGCTGACATGGAGATGGCGCTGGAGATTGTGAACAACGCGAAGGTGTCGCGCCCGTCTGTGTGCAATTCGCTGGATACGGTGATTGTGCATTCGGCGTCGGCGTCGGCGTTTCTGCCTGCGCTGGCGAAGCGATGGGAGGATGCAGGGGTGGAGATGCGCTGCGATACGAGGGCGCTGAGCCTGCTTGGCGCGTCGGCAGGTCCCAAGGCGGTTCATGTTACCGAGGAGGATTGGCGGACGGAGCATCTTTCGCTGACGGCGGGGGTGCGTGTGGTGGACTCGCTGGACGAGGCGCTGGAGCATATCGACAAGTACGGCTCCGGTCATTCGGAGGCTATCGTGACAGAGGACTACCGAGCCGCTATGCGCTTCCTGGACGAGGTTGATGCGGGGGCGGTGTTCGTGAACGCTTCGACTCGGTTCAATGACGGAGGGCAGTTCGGGCTTGGGGCTGAGGTGGCTATCAGCACGGACAAGATGCACGCGAGGGGGCCGATGGGACTGAGGGAGCTGACTTCGTATAAGTGGACGGTGCTGGGGAGCGGGCATATAAGGGAGTAGTGGCCAAACGCGGGCTAACATGGGTGGACAGAATTGACAGGATATTGCCCCATCCCAGCCTTACTCCACTGGAAGAAGGAACGGCTTTGAAGGTGATTGATGGTGGACTATAATTTTGATCGCGAGTGCCGCACACCGTTTTCAGAGTGCTATACGGTGATTGACGGGGGCAGGAGTATCGGTCGGCTGGATGTGCATTTCGCGGATGTGATTGTGCATGCGACGTTGAACATTGATGAGAGCCTGACCGAGGGTGATGTTCATAAGTTGATCGACATTGTGGACGGCGAACTGCTGGACGCGGCGGGAATCGTGCGCCAAGAGGTCATCATTCATGTGCATCAAGGGCGCGACCTTGGGGTGTACAGCACGCGAGAGTACGACAGCAACGGGGGCTTCCAGCATTTGAGTTAGGGAGGGAGCGATGGCTACTAATGCGCAGGCTCGGCTTACATATCGGGACTACCTCAACCTGCCGGAGTCGGATGATCGCTATGAGCTTATAGACGGGGAACTTTATATGGCGCCAACGCCTATACCGGAACATCAGCTTTTCCTATATTTCCTTGCCAAGGAAATTGAAGAATTCACAACAAGGTATAGGTTTGGTAGGGTTATTATTGCTCCACAGGATGTTATCCTGTCTGATGACATTGTAGTTCAACCTGACATAATGTTTGTATCCAATGAGCGTCTTCATATCATAAATTGGGGGCACAATATCCAAGGCTCGCCTGACTTAGTAGTGGAAGTGCTGTCGCCTTCAACTGAGAGATTTGACCGCACTGTCAAGCGGGAGCGTTATGCCAAGTTTGGGGTGCGTGAATACTGGATTGCTGATATTGTGCGTAAGACGATAGAAGTGAATGTGTCAGATGGCGAGAGGTTTGCAGTAGCAGGTGTTTACGGTGAAGGAAATGAACTGGAGTCTCCGCTATTGCCGGAACTAAAGATAGATGTAAGCAGCGTGTTTGAGAGTGCGATGCCTTAGGAGAGGATAAGATGGCTGATTCCAATTGGGCTGAGATTTACAAGGAACTGGGGGCGACGCCGGTGATAAACGCTATCGGCAGCGTTACGATGCTGGGTGGCTCGACGCCTGCGCAGGAGGTGCGCGATGCGATGGCAATGGCTGATTCGGCGTATATTCCGCTGATGGACTTGCAGGAGCGGGCGGGACAGGCGATTGCGGATATGGTTGATGTGCCTGCTGCGTACATCACGTCTGGGGCCGGGTCGGCGCTGACGCTGGCGACTGCCGCGCTGATGGCGGGGGACGATGACGACAAGATACAGCAACTGCCGGACACGACCGGGATGAAGAATGAAATCCTGATTCAGCGACGGCAGCGCTATATGCAGCACTACTGGTACGACCGCTGCCTGGAGCTTGCGGGCGCGAAACTTGTGGACTTCGGTTCGGATGAACGCACGACCAAGCAGGACCTGGAGGATGCGATAGGGGCGAATACGGCCGGGGTGCATTACTATGCGGTGGAGCAGTCGCCGGACCCGGACGCGCTGTCGCTGGAGGACACAATCGAGATCGCGCATGCTCATGGCGTGCCGGTTACGGTTGATGCGGCTGGGCAGATATACCCGCTGGAGAACTTCGGCAAGTATGTGCGGATGGGCGCGGACTTCCAGTGTATTGCTGCGAAGTATATGGGCGCGCCGCAGTCGGTTGGGCTTGCGCTGGGCACTGAGGACATGATTCGCAAGTTGAGCTTTCAGGCGTTCGCGTCATACGAGGGACGGCGGGTGCGCGGCATCGGCAGGCCGCAGAAGATCGACCGACAGGAGATGATCGGGGCGGTTGCTGCTACGCGGCGGTGGATGACGATGAATCACGAGGAGCGGCTTGCTGTTACGGAGAGCAGGACGCAGGTTATCATCGACGCGGTGAAGGGAATCGAGGGCGTGAGCGCGGTGATGCTGGGTAATATCATCGGGCATCAGCCGTTCGGGCTTGATCTGCGGGTGGATGCGTCTGTTACAGGGATGACGGCTGCGGATGTAGTGGAGAAGCTGAAGGCCGGCGATCCGCCGATATGGACGCGGGTGCGGGACTGGGAGGACTGCATTACTATCCATACGTTCGGGCTGAGCGAGGGCGAGGAGTATGTGGTGGGGGAGCGGATAGCGGAGTTGTTTGGGTAGGTTATTCGTCTTCTGTCATACAAAAGCCAGTTGGCAGGACGCTGACATTGAAATCCTTCCCCCGACTATAGGGGGAAGGATCTTTTTTGTCCTAGTAGGACTGGAAGAGGTTGCCCCAGGGGGTCTGGAGGGCGGATTGGACGCGGCTTCTGCCCTTGACCGGGAGCCAGTAGCCGTTGTGGTAGAGGTTGGAGGCGGCGATGGCGAGGTTGACGAGGGGGGAGCGGGCGATGGCGTTTTCGAGGGGCTTGAAGGGGCCCCAGTAGACGGATTTCTGGCCGCTGCTGAAGAGGGTGTTTTCGCCGCTGCTGAAGTTCCAGTTGGTGTCGGATATGTCGGAGCCGACGATTTCGATGTCGCGGATGTCTCCGCAGCCAAGTCCCATTTCGTGCGCCATCCAGATGAATTTGATGTTCATTGGATCGAAGCCCATCATCTTGGCGGCTACGGCGTCGATGGCGACCTGATCGGCGCTCGCGAGGATGACGTTCTTGGCGTGCCAGCGCATGGCGCGGGGGCCGGGGCCGTCGCCGGCGAATGTGCCGTCGGTTACGGCGAAGATGCCGGGATGAATCTGCTTCTGTATCTGCAAGAGATCAACGAGGGTTTCATGGATGGCGGAGTGCGTCCAGTGGCGGTTGTGGTTTAGCAAGCCGCCGAATGCGTTCTTCATCGCGCCGGTGATGGTGGTGAAGACATGGGTCTTCATGGTGGGCAGGTGGAGGATGTTCTTGCCGATGAAGGTTTCGGGAATCTGGAAGCCGTCGGGGTATATTCTGTCCAAGGCGAGCATTTTGTCTTTTGGCTGGAAATCGATCCATCTGGCGTCTTCGAGGAAGAGAGCTTCCAAGCCGTGCATCTGCTCGACGGGGGTGTGCTTGTTGTTGACCGCGCCGACTTTGGCGTCAACTACGACGGTGCCGTTATGGGCAGGGATGAGGTTGTCGTAGCCGTCGGCTCTGAGGGCGCGGATTGCGCCGTCAAGCTGCCAGGGCGGGGTTGAGCAGGCGGGGTAGTAGTGCTGCCACGAGATGTTGATTTTCAGCAGGGTGGCGTAGTCCTTGGGAAGCGCCTGCTGGTAGCCTGCGAGACGCATGGCGGTGCCGATGTCGTCCAGGACGGTCTGAGGCGTGGTGGGGACGACGGCGACGGTTGGCGCGGTCGGGCATGAGTCGGCTTGGGATGTCGTGGGTTGGGGTTGAATCAGGGTTGTCATCTGTTCGTTGTTTCCTGAGGGGATCTAGTAGCATATATAGGATGGGATAAGTGTTGAATATAACCGTGCTTGCAATTGCGATTTCACCCCCATCCTAACCTTCCCCCATCAAGGGGGAAGGGACTATTTTGTCTGGCGAGGGCTATTGGCTATTCGAGGAAGTCGCGGAGTTTTTTGGAGCGGTTGGGGTGGCGGAGCTTGCGCAGGGCCTTGGCTTCGATCTGGCGGATGCGCTCGCGGGTTACGCCGAAGTCTTTGCCGACTTCTTCGAGGGTGCGGCTGCGTCCGTCTTCTAGTCCGAAGCGGAGTTGAAGGACGCGCGCTTCGCGCTCGTTGAGGGTGCATAGGACGTCTTCGACCTGCTCTTTGAGGAGCTGGTATGATGCGGCATCCGCGGGGGCTAGCGCGCTGCGGTCTTCGATGAAATCTCCGAGATGGCTGTCCTCTTCTTCGCCGATGGGGGTTTCGAGAGATACGGGTTCCTGCGAGATCTTCAGGATTTCGCGGACTCGTTCAGGGGTTACGTCCATGCCTGAGCCGATTTCTTCGCTGGTCGGCTCGCGCCCGTATTCCTGAACGAGGCGGCGGCTGACGCGCAGGAGCTTATTGATGGTTTCGACCATGTGGACGGGGATGCGGATGGTGCGCGCCTGGTCTGCGATCGCGCGGGTGATAGCCTGCCGAATCCACCAAGTCGCGTAGGTGCTGAACTTGTAGCCTTTGCGGTAGTCGAACTTTTCGACGGCGCGGATGAGGCCGATGTTGCCTTCCTGAATGAGATCCAAGAGGGACATGCCCCTGCCAATGTACTTTTTGGCGACGCTGACGACAAGGCGGAGGTTTGCCTCTGCGAGGTGGCGCTGGGCGCGCCTGCCCGCTATCTTGGCGCGATTGAGGCGCCTGTTGAAGGCGAGTTCGTAGGTCTCTATTTGCTGCTTATAGCCGGGGGTGTCACCGAGCGTGTTGAGCTGGCTGATGCTCGGAGAGATTACAAAGATGTCGTGAATTTCTTCCGGTAGCAGGCGACTGTTCAGGGAAAGCTCCCTGATTTCATCCTTGATGTCGTCGGGTTCGCGGTTGAGGATTTCGGCGACGAAGTTGAGCATTTCTTCGGGGAGTTCGCCGTTGAGGGCTACTGTGAGGTCTTCGTCGGCGAGCATTTCGTGGAGGGTATTGGGCTTACGGACTCCGTGGTAGCGGCAGAAGGCGTCCAGGAGCGCCTTTGACGCGTGGACGTTGACGAGGAATTGGTGGACGGTCTGCCACGCACGTGGACGCCTTGATAAGAGGGACTCGAGTTCTTCCTCAACCTTCGTAATGTGCTTCCACTCTTCCATCTCGCGTGCCAGCTTGCGTTCATCGGCGGCTTTGAGCAAGCCGACCCTGCCGATTTCGCGTAAGTACATGCGGACCGGATCGTCAATGATGTCAACGTTTTCGAGCTTCTTGACCCACTCGCTGTCGATGTCCGGCTCGTCGGATTCCTTCTCGTCGTCGTAACCAGACCCGTTGCGGTCTTCGGATGCGCCATTGCGTCCTGACAGGATGACCTCAGGCTCGCCCAACACGTAACCGTCTTCCCTGGACTTGCTGGTCTGAATAAGGTCTCCGGTGGATACCCCCTGCGGGATGCCCATAACCAGATCGTCAATGCCGTCGCTGTCCATGTTAGCGTTCATATACTTGCTAGCCTCCGATCGCTGCATGATTTTTGGTTAATTGTAGGAGGGTGTTTAACCCACACGCCCTGTTTACACCGGGGCAGGCTCTAGCCTTCTCTCCAAGTGAGAAGGGGCGCTATTGCTATTGCATTATCGTAGTTCGGTTGCTCTAATACCTTCGTCCAGGGTGGTGATTTCCTCCAACAGATCCCACGACGGCGGTGTAGCGGGGTCTGATGTTTCCAGTCGCGCCTCGCGGACTTCGGTGAGATATTGCCTAGTGATGAACTGTTTGCACTCCATCAGAGCGCGTTCACTCTCAGCGCTATCCAAATCCGGGGTGTTATCCGAAAGCAGGATTTGTAGGTGTTCTTTTAGCGGTTCATCAAGAGACGCTTCTAGTTCATCTACTCCGCCGCATGTCATCCATCGCGTGAACACTTCTCTGTTTGCGGTGTTGCGGAAGTATTCTGGCGAAAAATCATCCATAAATGTCTGTAAAGTAGGTCTGTTAAGCACCAGTCTAAGCAAATAGTTCTCACGGATGAATTCGCGGTTGCTGTTGAGGGCTGAACTGACGACTTGCTGCTGGGCGGCGGACTGAGTGTCACTGCCGCGGGGTTGGCGGCGCTGATGCCTGCGTGAAGCGGCTGATAATTCGCGCACAGCCACTTGAATAGCGTCAGGTGTGACTTCCAGGGCGTCGGCTAGGTCTTGCAGGTAACGCTGCTGGTCGAATGAGTTCTGCGTTGCCGCGATGAGAGGGAAGATTGCTTCGACGACTTGAGATTTGCCTTGTCCGGTGCTCGTGTCGAAGCGGGAAGCGATTGCCGGTATGAGGTAGCTCATTAGCGGCGGGGCGTTCTTGGTGAGGCGTTCCCATTCGGTGGGGTCGTGTCGGATGAGCTCGTCAGGGTCTTTGCCTTCGGGGAGCGCGGCTATGCTGAGGGTGATGGGGTCGCGCTGGTAGAGGATTCCCTGCGAGCGACCGCGTGAAGCGGACTGGTCGCCGATTACTTTCCAGGACGCTTCGAGGCTTCGCAGCGTGGCTTCCTGCCCTGCGATGTCGGGGTCGAGGGCGAGGACGAAGTTGGTGGCGAGGGACTTGAGCTGCGAGACCTGATTTTCGGTCAGGGCGGTGCCCATAGAGGCGACTACATTGGTGTAGCCGTGCTGATGGGCTGCTATGACATCCATGTAACCTTCGACGATGATTCCGGTGTTGGACTCTCGGATGGCTGAGTGCGCGCGGTGGATGCCGTAGAGTGAACTGCGCTTGTCGAAAATGGGGGTGGCTGCCGTGTTGATGTATTTGGGATTGTAGCCGGGAGCGTCGGGCGCGGGATCGGTGAGTTGGCGTCCGCCGAAGCCAATGACATTGCCTTGCCTGTCGTGGATGGGGAACATGAGCCTGTCTCGGAAGAAGTCCCATGTTCTGCCTTCGTCATTGCGGTAGATTAGGCCGGATTCAACTGCGTCGGCTTCGGGCGCGCCCATGTTTTTGAGGTAGGTCTTGAGGGCGTCCCAACTGTCGGGGGAGTAGCCGAGCTGGAAGGTGTCGATCATCTCGGGGCTGACGCCGCGGCGTTTGAGGTAGTCCATCGCTGCCGCGCCTTCGGACGATTTAAGGCGCTCCTGATACCAGGATGCGGCGAGTCGGTTGACGGCGTGGAGCTTGCTGCGTTTGTCGCTATCTTGCTTGCTCGCCTGCGAGAGCTCGACGCCTGCCTTTTGCGCGAGGATGCGGAGGGCTTCGCCGAACTCGAGGTTCTGGTGGCGCATAACGAAGGAGAAGGCGTCGCCGCCAGTGGAGCATGCGCCGAAGCAGTGCCAGCTTTGGCGTTCGGGATTGACGATGAACGAGGGGGTGCGCTCGGTGTGGAAGGGGCAGGGCGCCTTGAAGCTGCGCCCCGATTTTTGGAGCGTGACGTACGCCGACACCACATCAACGATGTCCAAGCGGGCTCGTATGTCGTCAACAACGGTCATAGTCGTTCAGTCTATCAGTGAGTCAGTGTTGGTTTGGGAGTAGGCGGACTTCTTCAAGACTCTACTCGATTCAATGCCGTTTTGGGATGCTTCTGCATTCACGCCGTATTTCGCCAGTATGGCGTCCACAAACGGCTTGAGCGCGTACTCCGCGCCATCTATGAGTATGGCGACGGCTCGAATGGCTTCATCGGCGGGCACAGCTTCGTCGTCCTTATTGTAGTGGACGATGATGCCCTCTGCCATTTCCTCGCCAACAGCGCTTGTGGCACCACTTTCGATAAGCAGAAGGTCTTGCTCGGGGTAGTACACTACCCGAGCTTGCGGCAGAGGTTCAAGGTCGATGGCGGCCTTACTCAATTGCTCTGCCATGGTCGTCCTCCGTACATTTTCTCCATGCGGCTATCTTGGTAAGCGGTGAGAAACTGACCAGTTTCAGGGTCACCGTCGAAGACTACGCTTATCCATTGTCGCAACTGTGGCACTCGTCCTGTTATAACCGTTCTTTGCCTTCCGTATCTATGAACCTCAAATTGGTCGTAAGGCTCTTCGATGATTTTCATAATCCATTCAGGTCTAATATCGGGATGCCGTTCAAAGGTTTAATGCCCGTGCGCGTGGACTTTGCGCATTGCCTGGTATGCTCGGCGCAGTCTCGCAAATTCCTGCTCATCGGCCTCAAAATCCGGGTTGGTTAAGGGGTATTCTGATGTCTCCAATCGTGCGCTCGGTACCGCGATTGCTTACTTGTCGGATTGGGAGTATGCGTATTCGGCGAGTTTGGTTATGGGTTCGCGGATGCTTTTGAGGTGCCAGGCTATGTGGTCTATGGATGAGCGCATGTCCACGAGGGAGTCGCCAATGGAGTCCCAGTCGTGTGAAGTCTTGAGCATGTTGTGCAGAAGGTCGGTGAACTCCTTTTGCGCGCCCCAAAGGTCGCCGAGGTCGGTGCTTACGCTGGCGAGTTCGGCGTCGAGGGTGTCGGGCAAGCCGAGCTCGCGCATGCGGATGACGACGTTATGCGCCATGACCGATGTGCGGCGGGCTTGGTTGAGGTCGGCTTCCATCTCGATTGCGGCGATGTTGTCGTTCAAGGGTTTCTCTTTCTGCTTTGTTTCGAGATTCATCCTTCGACAGAACGGGAGCTAACATTGTTATTCAGGATGTACCGGATATGAATGCTCGTCCTGATACGGGTTGAGCAAACTCTCTCGCTACTTGGAGTCGAGTGCGGCGTAGTGGGATAGGTACATCATCCATGGTTCGCGGATCATTTCCAAGGCGTTCTGTTGTGGAGTTTCGCCCATCTCGTTTATGTTTTCGAACGTGGCTTTCCAGAGGTTGTCAACCTCCGTTTTCCAAGGAGCGTACTCTACGCCGTGGGCGTCTCGCTGCATTGCCTCGAGATGTTCACGGACTCGCTTTATCTGGAGCCTGGCAGTGCGCAGGCGGACGCGGTCGGCGGGGGTGAGTGTATCCATTATAGCAATCTCTCTGAGAAAACCTTAGCGATGCCAGGGGACAATTTTTCCGCGATTCGTATGGCGTAGAGATCGGTCATTCCGGAGACGTAATCTACGACGGCTTCATCGTCGGTCCTGCTGCGCTGCGTGATGTCTTCCCAGGGCGGCTTGGCGGGTGGGATTTCGCTGGTGCGCTCGCTGAAGTATTGATGTAGGAAGCGGATGATTTGCCGCGCGGCGTTGCCCAGCGGGCTGTCGTCGTTGGGCATGTAAACGGTGTCGAACATGAACTCGCGGAGTTCCATAAAGGCGGTTCGCACTTCGTCGCCCATTGTAATGGTGAGCGGTATTTCGGGGTTCGCGCCGTTCGCGCCGCCGCTAATATCGTTGATGCCGCTGACATGGTAGGAGTGGTCGATGATGTCGCAGACGATGGTGTCGATGCGCTGGGAGTGCCGGGTGCCGAGTGTGGCTGCGACTGATCCGGGCAGGTCTTCGTCGGAGAGGATGCCCGCGCGGAAGGCGTCTGCGAGGTCGTGGTTGATGTAGGCTACGGCGTCGGAGATTCGGACAATCTGCGCTTCGAGCGTGAGGTCGTCATCAAGTGCGGCAAGGAAGTCGCCGCGGGGCTTGGAGTGCATTAGTATGCCCTGCCGGACTTCCCATGTGAGGTTGAGGCCCCGTCCTTCGCGTTCGATGCGCTCGACGATGTTAAGGCTTTGCTGGCTGTGCCGGAAGCCGTCGGGGAGAATCTTGTCAAGCTCGTCTTCGCCGATGTGTCCGAAGGGGGTGTGTCCTAAGTCGTGGCCGAGGGCTATGGCTTCGGCGAGGTCTTCATTGAGGTTGAGGGCGCGCGCGATTGTGCGGGCGATCTGGCTGACTTCGAGGGTGTGGGTGAGGCGGGTTACATAGTGGTCGCCGAGAGGTGCGATGAAGACCTGCGTTTTGTGTTTGAGTCGTCGGAAGGCTTTGCTGTGTATGATGCGGTCGCGGTCGCGCTGATACTCGGTGCGAACGTCTGAGGGAGTCTCAGGGATGGCTCGTCCGGCTGAACGGCTGGACTTGGCTGCGTAGGGTGATAGGTGTTCCTCGCGCTCTTCGAGGCGGATGCGAATGCCGTGTAGCCTGCTTGGCGTTTTCAACGATGTGCCGCTTTGGGTGACACTGTTATCTGATGCTTTTTGCATATCAACTAATGCCATCGGTGGGGGAACGCGGCAGGCTTGCTGCGGCTAGGAAGTAAGAACACCTAAATACAAGTATAACATAACATAGAAATTAGGTGTTAAGGGGAGGAGTTAAGG
The DNA here is from genome assembly GCA_965221045.1 of Dehalococcoidia bacterium. Taxonomy (GTDB): domain Bacteria; phylum Chloroflexota; class Dehalococcoidia; order Lucifugimonadales; family JADFKI01; genus Bin90. Next base: position 931,672 of record OZ244863.1, on the reverse strand, counting down.
TGGCGAACAAGTGCTATTCGTTGCTGCGGCAACCTGCTGCGGTGGCTGAATCCCCTTGGCGGCTTTATGGGCGGTAGATTACGGCGACGAGGGCGTCCAGCTCCTCGCCATCCGTGCTGGTGCCGAGGACTTCGATGATGTTGGGGCCGGGTTCGAGGGTTACGGTGGTGGAGAATACGCCGGATACGTCAACGGGTACGGCTACGCCGTTGACGGTGATGACCGTTCCTGCGGTGGTGCGTCCGACGAGGGGGATGGTGGGATGGACTGCAAAAGTCTGGTCCAGAGGCTCGGTAATTATCAGGAAGAATGGCTGTGGCGGGAGCAGAAGTGATACGACGGAGATGGTAGCACTTTCGGTTTCGCCATCGGGGATTTCTGCTTCGACGGTGATGGTGTTGAAACCGGGAGACAGATCGACAAGCTGGCTGAAGCGCCCAGTATCGTCGAGGGGCACCGGCTTGTCGTTGATTTGAACCTTGGCGTCCATGTGAGCGTAGCCGTGTACGACTACGCTGCCGGCGCGAACGGCTGAGTCGTCTTCGGGGCCGCGCACGTCGAGCAAACCTTCAATTGTAACTGCGGGCGTTGGAGTCGGCACGGGTGTGCTGGTGGGAGCCGGAGTTGCGGTCGGCACTGGGGTGGGTATGGGTGTGGGCAAGGGTGTAGCGGTAGCGGTCGAGGCGGGCTCAGTGACAGCGCGTGGCAGGGCAGTTACGCATGCGGAGGATGAGATTGCCAGCGAGATCGCGAGCAGCAGAGCCATGCTTATGCTGAGAGTTCGACGGGAAGGCTTCAACAAGGAGAGTCTCCGATTGTCCTGATGTTCGCCGAAGGTTTATTCAGAGGCTGGAAGAGCATATGCCTAACAGGCGTGATTAGCCATCGTGATTGGCTATGCCACTAGTCGTGTAATGAGTCACAACAAGAATAATTGTAGCGCAATGGGACTGAAAAGGTGAAAGGGCGAGGTTTGAGTTACGATTTCAGATTCTTCACTCCGCTGCGCTGCGTTCAGAATGACAGGGGATGAAAGCGCAGCGTTCAGTGTGGCAGAAGGAAGTTTGACTGGGTTCAAAGTGACGGGGGAAGGTCGGCTGGGTTCAGAATGACGGGAAAAGATTGGCTGCGTTCGGAATGACAGAGGACAGGAAGGTAAGCGAGACGAAACAGCAAGGGTTAGTGGGCGGCGACGGTTTCGTCGATTGGGAGCGAGGGCAGGGAGAGCACGAAGGCGGTGTGGTCTTCGGGGCCTGACGGTGTGGTGTTTTCGATTGTGAGGTCGCCGCCGTAGCGAGTGGAGAGGGTGTGCGCTATGTAGAGTCCCAGCCCTGAGCTTGTTTTCTCCTCACGGCGGGCGACTGCCGGCGTCCAGCCTCGATCGAATATGTGGGGGCGGTAGCGCGCTGCCACGCCCTCGCCGTCGTCCCAGACATGCACGGAGAAGCGGGAGTCGTCTCGTGTCAGCCCGACTTCGACCTGAGAGCCGGCGAAGCGGATGGCATTGTCCACGAGGTTGGTGACGATATGCTCAATTGCGGCACTGTTCGAGTACACGAAGCCGAATTCCGGCGGGTCTGCCCACCATGTAATGGTCTTGTTGGCTTCAGCGGCGACGGGATTGTAGCGGCCTATGATTCGGCGCACGACTTCGGATACTTCGACGGGCTGCGGCTCGAACGATCCGTCGGGGGATTCGAGCTGAATGAGGACGCGGATGTTGGACATCATCAGGCGGAAGTTGGGCGCCTGCGTTTCGATTTCGTCAAGGAGTTCGGCAATTTCATGGCTGTTGGCCTGGTTGTTGGCCTGTCCGTTGGTGCCGTTATCGGAGGCGCGGAGGTAGGCGCGAAGCTCGCGCTCTTTGCCCAGGATGCGTCGGAGAGGTCTGCCGAGGTCGTGGTCGAACAGCTCGAAATACTGCTGCGTAACGCTGCTCCAGTCCCGCATGTCGCGCTGAGGTGTGCCGTTGCGCCGCAGGAGTAGCTGTGGGAGCGCATAGGCGACCAGAGTAGTCGCCAAGCCTAATGCAAGCAGGCCTGCGCCGATGTAGGTTAGCGGCTCAACGCCCCAGATGTCGGCGAATAGAACTTCGCCAAAGACGGGGGCGAGCACAAAGCAGGCGATGGCGATGGCGACTATGAGCAAGCCTGCGACTTTTGCTATTGCTTGCGCCGGGACTTTACTTACCATGTGACCCCGCCAATGTCGTCCCGCAACCTGATGTGGCTGGGATATAGAGTTCGCTCTCTATGAATGTGCATGTCTGAATTTGATTGTGTCAGTCGGGCGGAGCCAGGCGGTAGCCTCTGTCGCGGATGTTAATTATAAGGTCGCTTGCGCCGAAGCGAACGCCCATTGCTTTGCCGATTGCGACCTTGATCTCGCGGATGCGCACACGAATGGATGCGCGCGGGTCTTCGCCTTCAGTGTAACGCATGAGCCTTGCAAATGGTACAAGCTCGCCGGGGCTGCGGTACCAAGTGGCAGCCAGCTCCTGGAGAATGTCGAAGCGCAAGCCGTGCAGTTCGGTGACAGGCTCCTGGGTCTCGTCCGTATGAACATAGACGACCTCGTTTGCCGTGTCGATTGAGATTCTGCTACCCAGTCGGATGGTGTTCGGAGTGGTGCCCATGAGCCGGCGCAATCTCATCACGACTTCTTCGGGGCTTGCGAGCTTGTCAATGAAATCGACCTGCGCGTCCCACTTGAGCGTACCGCGCACGGCGATCTCCCTGTCGGGTCCCTGCACGTACTGGGTGAACATGAGAACCGGAAGCTGGGGGTGCTGCTCGACGATTTTTTGCAGGATGGACAATCCCTTGAACCTGTCGTCTCCGTGTTCGCCAAAGCGGACATCCAGGACTATACCGTCGGGGCGTTCTTCCTCGATGGCGTACAGAGCTTCCGCTTCGAAGTCGTCGCCTGAGACTATGAAGTCGAAGGGCACAACGATTCTGGTGCGCCAACCCTCGTCGTCGAGGCGCTTGCGGACGCTGCGCACTATATTGGAGTCCCACTCGTCGTCAACTATAAGGATGTTGCGCTGCAATCTGGACTCAGTCATGTTAAAAGTCCTTGTGTCAGGGACATCGCCCGCGGTTTGTGCCAGAATCATCGCCTGCGATGAATGCCAAGGTCATCGCCCGCGATGAGTGAATGAATGTTCGCTGTGAGCAACATTTTTGGCGCCGCCAGTTGAATATGGAGTATGGGAGGCGCGATTTGCGTCAAGCGTCAATATGTGGACTTACAGGCATTATAACGGCTTAATGGCGGCGTTGTAAGGCAAAAGTGTCTGACGTAGATGGATTATGCGCTGTTCCTTCGTGCCGAAACTTGCCTAAAAATGACTGCCGTTTCGCTTTACATAGTGAGGTTTAACTGAGTGTTTACACGGATGAATATCACCCAGATTTCGCATGCATACAAAAGTTGTCCAAAATTATCTTTAAGTCCGAGTTCATGCTTGAGTATTCTTGCTTGCACAGAGATTAAGAAAGGTAAAGAAATGCAGGGAACTGTGAACTTAAGGTCAATGAACAAGGTGGAGAACCATGTATGGGGACGGGTGCGCGCGGGCTTTATGATGTTCGTGCCGATTCTCGTGACCTACCTGGTGCTGCGTCTTCTTGTGGGCTACACTGACGGGCTGCTTTCGCCGTTGCTTGACTTGCTGCCATTTAACGCACCGGGGCTGAGCCTTTTTTTGCTGGTCGTTATTTTCTATTTTTCGGGTCTTGTACTTTCGCCTCGTGTGGGAAAGATGGCGATAATGGCGCAGCATGCGATTTTCAGCCGCATACCGGTAATCAGGAGCATATACGGGTTGACAGAGCAGGTTGCCGGGCATCTGTCGGCATACGATGGGCACGAGTTCAGCCGGGTGGTGCTGGTGGAGTGGCCGAAGCCGAATGTGTACGCGGTGGGCTTCGTGACGGGGCATTGCAATATGAAGGGGGACGATAGCAAGAGAGTTGCCGTGTATATTCCGACTGTGCCGAATCCCACCTCGGGAATGTTTGCGCTGATGAGGCTGGGCGATGTGGTTGACACGGAGATCACGGTGGAAGAAGCGATCAAGCTCGTGCTTTCCGGCGGAATTGTGCTGCCAGAGCATATGAACGACATTGTAATGCGTCCCCGCGGCCAAACGGACACGAGTGAGATTGCGGACCCGGATGAGATTACGGATGAGATTATAGATGCAGACTCGGTTGTGACCGTGGGCAGCTACCGCAACAGTCATAACGGCCATAAGGAGAAGCAAGTTACTTCAGAAGTCGTCAACTGAATCGACATTGAAAAGAAAATGCAGGGCTAGTGAGATGGGAGCGCCACTTCTATGCAGCATATCAAGATTACGATAGATGTAGATCCTCAGAAGATTCCGGAGCTGGTGTGCTGCGATTATTCGGTGCACCCCGACAACGGGACCGAGCAGATAGCAGTGTCGGTCGCCAAGGCTCTGGGACTCGAGGACTACCTATCCCAACCGGAACGCATTTATGAGCTGAGGCGCCGGTTGTGGGAACAGAGGGAGTTGATGGCAGTCTCATCGAAGGCGAATGAGATGGTAGCATAGTAAGTGCCTGCGGACTGGAGTTAGTTCTGTCCGGCAAAAGTTTGCCATAGTCCCGGGTATTGTAATTGAGGTGGATTGTGAGGAGGGGATTGTGAGGGACATCAATACTTCTGCGGTGGCGCTATGGCACTTGGAGAGAATAACGGAGGCCCCAACTTCTCTGTAGATGAGTGGGGCGACATGGCGCGGGTAGCTTCGATGCTTGAGGACCTCGTGGACGAGGGCCTGACGATCGAGGCTATGGTTCGCCTGAAGCGCCTTCGGATCGCGGACCAGGCGGAAGCGCTGGTCCGGATTTCCACTGAAGCACAGACCGCGCTACTTGACGTTCTGCCCTCTGAAGACCTCGGCGCGATAATCGAGGATCTTGAGGTCGAAGAGGCGGTTGCCTTTTGCGAGAGACTGGCAATCGATAAGCTCCCTGTCATCTTTGACGCTGCAAGCCCGCACATAGCGGCGGATGTGCTCAGGGCATTGGAGCCTGCATCTGCCGAAGATGTAATCGCTGAGATGGAGACCGCCCCGGAAGTCATTCCTCTGCTGGAGTATGAGGACGACGCCGCGGGCGGTCTTATGACGCCTGAGTTCGTTGCGCTGCGCGAGACGATGACAGTTGAGCAAGCCCTGGACTTTGTGCGCCTGTGGGCCAGAGAGATTGGGCCTGACCCGGAGTACCTGCATTACCTGTTCGTGGTGGATTGGGAAGGCGCGTTAAAGGGTGGGTTGAGTCTGGCGCAGCTTGTGCTTGCATCGCGCGGCCAGTTTGTATCGCTGCTGATGGATGAGGACATAATCTCGGTTGGGGTGGAGACGGACCAGGAAGAGGCGGCGCGCCTGATGGAGCGGTACGACATATTCAACCTGCCGGTGGTGGACGATGACGGCAGACTGGTCGGTGTGGTGTGGCTGGACGACATGATCCGGGTGCTGGAAGATGAGGCGACCGAGGATATGTTCCGCATGATCGGCGTTGCGGAGGAGGAGAAGGCTCTCGGGCCCTTCTGGAGGTCGGTGCGGAACAGGCTGCCGTGGCTGGTGGTGAACTTAGGGACGGCGGTACTTGCGGGGTATGTCATCACGCTGTTTCAGAGCACGATGGGACAGGTGGTGGCGCTGGCGGCGTTTCTGCCTGTGATAGCGGGGCAGGGCGGAATTGCCGGGACGCAGACGCTCACGCTGATAATTCGCTCCATTACGCTTGGCGAGGTGTCGCCGGCGAATGCGCGACAACTGCTGCTGAAGGAGCTTGCGCTTGGGCTGGTGCATGGGCTTGCGCTTGGGCTGGTGGTCGGACTGATTGCGTTCATCTGGAAGGGCAGCGAGTATCTTGCGCTGGTGGTGGGGATTGCGATGACCGCGAATCTTGTGGTGGCGGGGATAAGCGGGGTGGTTGTGCCGCTTGGCTTCAGGGCGCTGAGGATAGACCCGGCGCTGTCCTCGGCGGTGGCTGTGACCACGCTGACGGATGTGCTGGGATTCCTGGTGTACCTTGGGCTTGCGACGGCGGCGATCGGGTTGATTGTGGGGAGCCTGTGATTGGTGAGTGACATGGATGTACGGGATAGGCAGGATTTTCCCCACACTGGCCCTGCTCCATACTAGGAGAGGACCGCTAGAATAGTCCCAAGCAGTTGATACGCAGGGTGTTTGCCGCGCGTGTTATACTTTGGTGCGTGTAAGGACAAATTTCGTATAGGCCAGGCAGGGGTAGTCCGGCTGGGCAGGTTGAAAGGACAATAAAGATGCTGGAACGATTCAAGGTGCCGTCGGAAGACCAGGTGCGCGTGCCCGAAGATTCGCTGCGCGAGACTGTTGCAGCGGTGTTCGAGAAGATGGGCGTGAGCGATGAGGACGCCGCAATTGGCGCGAATACGCTCACGATGACCGACCTGCGCGGTGTGGAGACGCATGGCGTGTCGAATATGCTTCGCTCTTATGTGCAGCAGTACAATGAAGGCAGCCTGAACGCACAGCCGAACTGGCGGATTATCAGCGAGTCGCCGGCGACAGCGGTGATGGACGCTGACAAGGGGCTTGCGGTCATACTGGGTCCAAAGGCGATGCAGATGGCAATCGACAAGGCGCGCAACATCGGTGTGGGCGTGGTTACGATGTTTAATGCCGGGCATTCGGGCGGCATCGGGCATCACGCGACGCTTGCGGCGGAGCAGGACATGGTTGGCTTCGTTACGACCGCCGGCGGCGCGCAGGTTGTTCCGACTTTCGGCTCGGAGGGCAGGCTGGGCACGAACCCGATTGCGCTTGCCGCGCCTGCCGCGACCGAGCCGCCGTTTCTGTTCGATGCGGCGACTTCCAATGTTGCGGGGAACAAGCTGGGGCTTGCTCGCAGGGTGAGCGCGTCGTTGCTGCCCGGTTGGATAACGGAGCAGGACGGGACGCCGATAATGGAAGAGACGGATGTGCCCGAGCGAGGCGAATACTGGCACCTTCCGCTTGGCGGGACGCGCGAGATGGGTTCGCACAAGGGCTACGGGCTGGCGCTGATGTCTGAGGTGCTGGGGACGATGCTTTCGGGTGCGCTGCCGAGTATGGTTGACTCTGATGGCGGGTCGAAGCATTCATTTACGGCGTTCAACATCGCGGCGTTCACGGATGTTGACGAGTTCAAGGAGAAGATGGACCGGATGCTGAGGCTGCTGAAAGAGACGCCGCCCGCGCCGGGACATGACAGGGTGCTGTATCCGGGTCTGTCGGAGTATGAGGAGATGCAGGACAGGCGGGAGAACGGGATACCGCTGCACAAGGAGGTCATCGAGTGGTTTGATGACATTTGCGGCGAACTGTCGATTCCGAGATTGAGGGTGATGTAACCACTGGTTCTAGCAGGATATACAGGATGGGTAAGATTTATCATCCCCATCCTAGCCTTCCCCCTTGATGAGGGAAGGGACTACTGGTTCCAGCCGCTTTCGCGGGCTTTGAGGTAGTCTTTGTAGCTGGCGTCGTGGTTGCCCTTCATGGCGTGTAGGATACTGCGGTGGCGGTATGCGCTCCAGAAGTCGGGGTCTATTTCCAAGGCTTGGGTGAGGTCGGCTATGGCTTCGTCGAGCATGCCTAACTCAGAGTATGCCAGACCTCGGTTGTGGTAGGCGTCACGGTAGCCAGGGTCAAGGTCAATTGCCTTGCTGATGTCCGGTACCGCGCTTGCGGCGTCGCCTGTGCATAAAAATGCGATGCCGCGGTTGTTCCATGCCATGCTGTTGACAGAGTCGAGCGCGATGGTCTGGGTCATATCGGCTTTCGCGTCCTCGTGCCTGCCCTGATTAGAGCGGGCGTTGCCCCTGCGAAACCATGCGTTGGCGTCGTGCGGGTCGCGCTCGATTGCCTGCGTAGTCTCGATTACGATCTGGGCGAGATGTTCGGGGTCGTGCTTACCGCCACTGACGGGCTGCTGCATGGCGTTTCCTTTACTCGCAATTTGGCACTTCCTTAGAATATACTTTGCTGCTATGAATTGCGACACAGTTTTGTTTGAGGGACTGGCTATGATTAGGCGGCTTGTGTTGACGGCTTGTGTTTTTGCGGGGGCGCTGCTTGCGGCATGCTCGGGCGGCGGTGGCGCTGACGACGAGCTGCTGGTGTTCGCGGCAACGAGTCTGACAGATGCGATGGCGGAGGCTGCTGCGGAGTTCGAGGCGACGAACGGCACAAAGGTCGAGGTGAGCTACGGCCCATCGAGGGCGCTGGCGCAGCAGATTGCGCGAGGGGCGAATCCTGATGTGTATTTCGCGGCGGGACAGCCGCCGATGGACTTTCTGCAAGAGGGCGGGCATATCGCGGATGGCGACGCGGTGCGATTGCTGTCGAACAAGATTGTGTTAATTACGGGGCGTGACGCGCCGAGCATCGGCAGTATAAGCGATCTTGCGGATGCGGACCTGAAGCGTGTTGCAATGCCTGACCCGGAGATCGCGCCCGCAGGGAACTACGCGAGGACTGCACTGCAGAATCTGGGATTGTGGGATGGTTTACTACCGCGCATAGTTTTCGCCAACGATGTGCGGGCGACGCTGTCGTATGTGCAGACGGGAAACGCGGATGGGGGATTCCTGTACCAGACGGACGCCGCCAATGCCGAGGACATAACGGTTCTGGATATTGTGCCGACGGATTCTTATCCGGATGTGGTTTATCCGGCGGCGGTTACGAGGAGTACGGACAATGTGCAGGGCGCAGAGGCGATGCTGGAGTTTCTGCAGAGCGATGCGGGCAAGGAGATTTTCCGCAGGCACGGATTTACGCCGCTGGAGTAGGGGGGAGTGTATGGTTTGTCAGTTAGTCGGTAATTCGGTTAGTCAGTGAATCAATCACCGCCATCCTGTCCTTCCCCTATCAAGGGTGAAAGGACATGTGAGGCTGCTCATTCGGTGATTGTGGCTGCGCTTCGCTCGGCGTCCTTGCGTTCTTCTTCCTCGTATATCTCAATCGCTTCCGCCAGCAGCCTGCGAACTTCCTGCTCAGTGCCACCCGCGACACCTACGCCAGGATAATCGGGTGAATACGCGCTGTAGTTATTCGGCGTCTGTTCTACAACAACTCTATACCCCATAATTCACCTCATAATTCACCGTAATTCTGCCTGCCTCTGGATGTTTCGCCATGTTCCTTCTGCCATATCCTCGCCGGTATGCCCAGCCACAACCACCGTTCCATTCTTGACGGGATGTTTATATATGCGATGACTGCCGCGCGTTCGGTCTATGTACCAGCCATCCCGTCGGAGAATTCTCATAACTTCTCTGACTTTAATTACCATTCAAGCGTTCCACGCAAGTCAAGTTTCCAATACTTGTTGTAGGTTCAAGAGGCAGTATAGCATGCTCAGGGAACAATTCACGCCAATGATGGAAAGTGGAATCGGCGTGCGCTATTGGGGCGAACCACACGAGGTCTTCATAGAGTTTGGAACTGCTGGGTATTCTGGGGTTGACGGTGCAGATTGCGGTCGTTGGGACTGCGATCAATCTGCCGATTGCGCTGGGCGTGAGCTGGCTGATCGTGAAGCGCAGGATACCGGGGCGGCTGGTGTTCGACGCGCTGGTGTCGCTGCCGCTTGCCGTGCCGCCAGTTGTGGTTGGGTATGCGCTGCTGCTGCTGCTTGGGAACAGGGGGCCGGTGGGCGGGCTGCTGAACCGCTTGCTGGGCGTGGAGCTGGTGTTCACATGGTTCATCGCGGCGCTTGCTGCTGCCGTGGTGTCGTTTCCGCTGATGGCTCGGGCGGTGATGGTTGCGATGGGCGGAGTGGACGAGCACCTGGAGATGGCGGCGCGCAGCCTGGGCGCAGGAGCGATGCGCGTGTTCTTCACGATTACGGTTCCGTTGGCGTATCGCGGCATCCTGGCGGGGGTGCTGCTTGGTTTCGTGCGGGCAATCAGCGAGTTCGGGGCGACGATTGTGGTGGCGGGCAATATTCCCGGAAAGACGCAGACGCTGCCTCTTGCCATATACTCGGAGGTGCTGCTTGGCGACGATGCGATGGCTATTCGGCTGATTGCTGTGTCGGTGGGGCTTGCTGTGGTAACGCTGCTGGTGCATAACTGGCTGCTGGACAGGGCGGCGCGGACGGATGGCTAGGATGGTGTGCTGCGAATGCTGGAATTGAAGGTACGCAAGAGTTTTCCCGATTTCACGCTGGAGTGTGAGGCGGTTTTCGGCGATGGCGTTACGGCGATATTCGGGCCGTCGGGGAGCGGCAAATCAACGCTGCTGAACTCGATTGCGGGGCTGGTGCGTCCGGATGAAGGGGAGATCAGATTTGAGGGGGAGTCGCTGTACTCGTCGGGTGAGGGTGGGTATGTGCCGCCGGAGAAGCGGCGTTTCGGGTATGTGTTTCAGGACTCGGCGCTGTTTCCGCACATGAGCGTGGCGGAGAATATCCACTTCGGATACAAGCTGACCACGAGGGAGGACAGGCGGATAGAGCCTTCGCATCTTGTGGAATTGCTGCAACTCGGACGCCTGATGGAGCGGAGTGTGGGCAACCTGTCGGGCGGGGAGCGGCAACGTGTTGCGCTTGCGAGGGCGTTGGCGACTTCCCCGCGCCTGCTGCTGCTGGACGAGCCTTTGGCATCGCTGGACGGCGGGCTGCGCGGGGTGATACTCGGCTATCTGAAGCGGATACGGCGCGAGTTGGGGACTTCCATGGTGTATGTGTCGCACTCCATATCTGAAGTTATGGCGCTTGCGGACAATGCGCTGGCGCTGCGAGACGGCAGGGCGGTTGCCTACGGTCGGGCATCGGAGACGCTTCTGATGCCGGAGGTGTCGGCTTTCGCGCAGTTCGACACGCTGGAGAATCTGTTGGAAGCGAGGGTCGCGCGACGGTATGGCGAGGAGGACATCGCGGAGCTTGAGATCGGGGATGCGCGTGTGGTTGCGGCAGGCGTGCGGCGCGGTGAGGGCGAATCTCTGACGGTGTCGATACGTGCGGGGGACATCATCGTGTCGCGTCAGATACCGCCACAAACGAGCGCGCGCAATGCCATACGGGCGCGGGTGTCGGGGATACACACGGTAGATTCACTGGTGCTGGTGTATGCGGATATCGGGACGCGGGTTGCTGTGGAGATTACGCCGAACTCGCTGGAGACGCTGGCGCTTCGTGAGGGAGCGGAGATTTATCTCATCTTCAAGGCGAACAGCGTGATACCGCTGGATGTGAGAGGCGGTTAGTTGTTTGTCAGGTGTGAGTTGGGTCTGTGTCTCTGCTTTGGCGAGTAGTGTTTTTGCTATATTGTTCCGACCGGGAGAGTTGATAGAACGGATCTATCATCTGCGTCGCCGCTCACATGGCGCGCGCTATCTGCCTTCGAAAAGTATCCATTGGATCTCGTCGCAGTCCTCACACTTCAGCCGAATGTAGTAGCCTGTCCCATTGGACGATGAGCGCCGCAGTACGGGATGCACTTCGGCGAATGAGCTAAGGCGGCGCGACGTTTTACTGCCGGGCGCCTGGTCTCTGCATTTTGCATTGCATATTGCTCTAACTGTCATTCCGTTTCTCGCATTGCAACTTCTGTATTGCTGCCACTCTTTCGCAAGCACATATTAAGGGATTAGCAGACCGAAATATATTCGAAACTCTTTTCAATTAAGAACGAAAGCTTGTTAGAGTGGTGAACTGAAACGGAGGCGGTGAGAGTTACCAGCACTTGCCGCCGCTGTTTTAATGTGAAACTTCGCCAATTGCACCTGTGAAGGCATTACATTACAACATAATAACAGCAAAGAACAACAGATAGGACGGATGGGGTTGCGGCGAAATGACGAGCTTGGCAAGTGTGCGAGCGGTATGAGGATTGGGGCTGGGCGATGCGTTGATAAGCCTGTGCTAGTTGGCTATACTTGACCCAATGAATGTATTAGGTAGTCAGTGAAACGGAGAGCTTGATGGCAGTTGATATGGTTGCAGAGACGGGTACTTTCAGGGTGAAGTCAGGGTTGGCGCAGATGCTGAAGGGCGGCGTGATAATGGACGTCGTGACCGCAGAGCATGCGAAGATTGCGGAGGACGCGGGGGCTGTCGCGGTGATGGCGCTGGAGCGCGTACCCTCAGACATTCGGAGCGCGGGTGGTGTCGCGCGGATGTCGGACCCGTCCATGATTGCGGAGATTATAGACGCGGTAACGATTCCAGTGATGGCGAAGGCGCGCATCGGTCATTTCGTGGAGGCTCAGATTCTTGAGGCGCTGGGCGTGGACTACATCGACGAGTCCGAGGTGCTGACGCCCGCCGACGAGAATAACCACATTGACAAGCACGACTTCAGTGTGCCTTTCGTGTGCGGCTGTCGCGACCTTGGAGAGGCCCTGCGCCGCATCGGTGAGGGCGCGGCGATGATTCGCACCAAGGGCGAGGCCGGCACGGGCAACATTGTGGAAGCGGTCCGCCATGCGCGCCAGGTGATAGGCGAGATACGCCGCATCCAGAATATGACCGGCGACGAGCTTATGGCAACGGCAAGAGACCTGCGTGCTCCATACGAACTGGTGCGAGAGATTCACGAGACGGGTAATCTGCCTGTGGTCAACTTTGCGGCGGGCGGAATCGCTTCACCCGCGGATGCGGGGCTGATGATGCAGCTTGGCGTTGACGGCGTGTTCGTCGGTTCAGGCATATTCAAGTCCGAATACCCGCAGATAATGGCGGAAGCCATCGTGAAGGCGACCACGCACTACAACGACCCGCAGATTCTGGCGGAGGTGTCCAGAGGATTGGGCGCGGCGATGCCGGGCCTGGATGTTCGCACGATGCCCGAAGAGGAGCAGCTTGCGACGCGAGGCTGGTAATTTGTCAAGGAAAGAGCCAAGAATCGGGGTTCTTGCGGTACAAGGTGACTTCCTGGAGCACAGGCAGGCACTGCTTCGGCTGGGGATTGACGCGCCCGAAATACGACTCCCCCATCAGCTGGATGAGATCGACGGGCTGATTATCCCCGGTGGCGAAAGCACCACGATCGTCCAACTGATAGACATCTACGGCTTTCGGGAGGCGCTGCGGGAGAGGGCGCAGGCGGGTATGGCGATCTGGGGCACATGCGCCGGCATGATTGTCGTAGCCGACCGACTCACGGACCGTCGCCCTGAACCTTTGCGTCTTATGGACATCGACGTAAGCCGCAACGCCTTCGGGCGGCAGGTGGACAGCTTTGAAGCTGACATTGAGTTTCAGGAGATCGAGGGGGCGCCGTTCCATTGCGTGTTCATACGCGCCCCGGTCGTCAACCGCGTGGGCGAATCCGTGAAGGTGCTGGCGGCTCTGGACGACGGGCGTCCTATTGCCGTGCGGCAGGGCAGGATGCTGGCGACGGCATTTCACCCCGAACTGACGGACGACCCGCGTGTTCACGAGTTGTTCGCGCGGATGGTGGAGCAGCAGGACTAGCTTGGGCAGGCTATCGCATGAAATGCGCTGGGTGGGCAATCCCTCGTCGCTTTCTTCCTGTTCAGCCGTGTAGGTTAGATTAATGATGGGTTGCGCGGCTGTGGTAAAGTGTATGTAGTTGCTTGGTCGGTTAATATGGGATGTTAGGGGGTTAGCGTTTCCTCTCAGGTGGGCTGTTGATGTGCTCTGTCCTTCGATATGCTCAGGACGAACTGGTTTCGCTTTTTCCTTCAACATACAAGTGGAAACGCTAGCATGCCAAGGAGGTTCCTTGACTGAGTTATTGACAACAAATATGGACGCTGACCTTGAGTCTCTGATTGATACGCTTCCGATGCATATCAGGGATCTGCTTCTGGAGCGTGACGATGTTAATGAGTTGCTGGAAGTAGTGCTGGACTTGGGGCGAGAGCCTGAGGCGCGCTTTCTGAGTGAGAGCCTGGTCGTTTCGAGCACAGAGATTACAGAAGCAGAAATTGACCATGTGATAGAAAAGGTCAGCTTATTTGGCGAGGACAATCGCGCGGGGATAGAGCGGACGCTGCACAGGATTTCCGCGATACGCAATCGTTCCGGCAAGGTGGTCGGGCTTACGCTGCGCGTTGGCAGGGCGGTGTACGGCACGATACGCATTATCGAGGACCTGGTTCTGAGCGGCAGAAGCGTGTTGCTGCTAGGCAAGCCGGGTGTGGGCAAGACGACGATGCTGCGCGAGATTGCGCGTGTTCTCGCGGATGACGCTCAGAAGCGCGTCATCATCGTGGATACTTCCAATGAGATAGCGGGGGATGGGGATATTCCGCATCCGGGCATTGGCAGGGCACGGCGGATGCAGGTGCGCTTGCCGGCGCTGCAGCATGCGGTGATGATCGAGGCGGTGGAGAACCACATGCCGGAGGTTATTGTCATTGACGAGATCGGCACTGAGGCGGATGCGGATGCGGCGCGCACGATTGCGGAGCGAGGCGTTCAGCTTGTTGCGACGGCGCACGGGAATACGCTGGACAACCTAATCATGAACCCGACGCTGTCTGATCTTGTTGGTGGCGTGGAGGCGGTTACGCTGGGGGACATCGAGGCGCGGCGACGAGGAACGCAGAAGACGGTGCGGGAACGGCGCGCGCCTCCGACGTTCGACATTCTTGTGGAGATACAGGGCTGGAACGAGGTCGTGGTGCATGAGGATGTGTCGGATGTGGTTGATCGCATGCTGCGGGGCAATCCGATTTCGCCGCAATTACGCACGATGGACGAGCTTGGTCGGCTGCAGCGCTCGCATGCCGAGACGAAGGTGGCTTCACTTTTCAACGGCCTTGACAGGAGCGACAGGCGGGATACGCCGCGCCGCGCCTGGGGTGTGCCAATGCCGGAAGACCCTGTTGAAAGCATTCCGATGAAGTCGGTGAGCATTCTGCCCTACGGCATCAACAAGGGCAAGTTGATGCAGGCGGTGCAGGGCATCAACGCTCCGGTGGAGCTGGTCGCGGATCTGGGCAAGGCGGATTTGCTGCTGACGACAAAGAATTACTACCGGCGCAGCACGCAGGCTCTGCAAATTGCAGAGCAGCGAGGTAAGCCGGTGTATGTGCTGCGGAAGAATACGCTGGCACAAATTCAGCAATTCGTGCAGGCGCTGGTGCGGAAGCAGTCGCAGGACGCACATTTGGAGGGGGAGCACGCGGACGCAATCGACGAGGCGGAGCGAGCGGCATCACGGCTGGAAGAGGGCGAGATGCAGGTGAAGCTCAGTCCACAGGCGGCGTATGTGCGGCACTTGCAGCACAAGGTTGCGAACGAGCGAGGCGTGTATTCGTCGAGCGAGGGGCGCGAGCCGAATCGCCATGTCGTGATGTACAGGCGGTAGGCGATATGGCGGTGTTCATATCGTTCGAGGGCGGCGAGGGAAGCGGCAAGTCCACGCAGGCTGAGATACTTCTGTCCCGTTTGCCAGAGTTCACTACGCCAGTTAGATACGTCCGGGAACCAGGCGGAACTGAACTTGGCGACGATTATGTGAGGGAATTGATAAAGCGCGGCCTGCCTAGAGAGAAGGTCATCTCTGATCAGGCAGAACTGCTTCTTTTCTCAGCCTCCCGCGCCGAGATTGTATTCAAGTTGATAAAACCTCAATTGTCAGTTCCCAATGCAGTCGTGATCGCAGACAGGTATGTCGATTCTACTACGGCGTATCAAGGATATGGGCGCGGAATACCGTTGGATCAGGTCGAGGTCGTGAACTTGCTTGCGACTCAGGGTATAATGCCGGATCTTACTTTCCTGCTGGACTTGCCGCCGGTGGATGGACTGACGCGGACAAAGGTACTTCAGCTTGGCTTCCCCTTTGATGACAGCGTACTTCATCCAGACGATGTGCGAGTGAAAGAGGGGAGGCGGTTCGAGGACGAGCCATTAGAATTCCACGAACGCGTGCGGGAGGGCTATCTTGAACTTGCGGCGAATGAGCCTGATAGGTTTTGCGTCATAGACGCTACGCTGCCGGAGCGCCGTGTCAGTGAATTGATATGGGAAGAAGTGTGCGGCAGGTTTCCTGAGCTTGCCGCGGTAACGGAGAGTGCAAAGCGATGATACCAGAGCAGATTGACGATTTTTGTGAGAGAGGCCTTCTGATATTTCTGCCGATGTGGAGTGTGAAGCTATGACACCGGAACAAATTGACGAATACTTGGGCCGCCCGATGATTGCGGACCTTGCTAGTTTGAACCCGGACGGGTCGCCGCATGTGGCGCCTGTGTGGTTTAGGTGGGATGGTGAGGTTGTGAAGGTCTTCACGCAGACGACCGCGGTGAAGGTGCGGAACATACGGCAGGACGCGCGGGTCGCGGTGTCGGTTGCTACGCAGGAGGCGCCGTATGGGTATGTCATCGTGAACGGCACGGCGGTAATCTCAAACGAAGGGATTCCGGACGAGGTGCGGGCGATGGCGATCCACTACAAGGGTGAGGTCGAGGGCGAGATTTACATCCAACAGGCGCTGCAAGAGATGGAGTTCTGCCTGCTGACGATTACGCCGACGAAGATAATCGGGTGGCTTGACGAGGAACAGGGCTAACAGGATTTACAAGATGAAGGGGATGTATTCTCACCCCCATTCCTTCGGCAAGCTCAGGACAGGCTCTAACCTTCCCTCGTTAAGGGGGAAGGGACTATAAGCCTCGTGTCTTCGAGGATGGCGCGGGGCGTGTCGTTGACCATTGCCATTGCTTTCCGGCAGCCTACGATTTCTGTTGCGATTTTCAGGGCTTCGCCTAGTTCGGGCGTGCGCGGTGGGTGCGGTGAGTGGGTGTCGGAAGAAATGATGTGCGCCATGCCCTGCCGCAGCAGATCGAGCGAGAATTGCCGTACTTCTTCGCCCCAGTGTCCGAGCAGGCTGCCGCGCGTGAGCTGGCTGAGCATGCCCATATTGATGTAGCGTTCGAGCAATTCGGGTTGCTGCTGAAACGCTTCGATGCGCTCCGGGTGGGCGAAGACGGGCGTTAATCCTTGCGATTGTATGCCGAGCAGCGCGCCTTCTACGAAGTCGTGCTCGGCTATGCTGCCGAAGAAGGGCATTTCGACGAGTATGTAGCGCGAGCCGTTCATGGTGAGGGCTTTGCCTGCGGCGGCGTCTTCGGGGAGCGCGTCGTCGATGTGATTTTCCATGCCGAGCGTGAGCGTCAAGAGGATGTTTTCATCGTGGATGCGGCGCTGGAGTTTGGCCGTGAGATCTCGGATGTGCTGAACTGAAGAGAGTTCGGTCACGTCTTTGCGATGAGGCGTGGCAAGCATCACCCGCGTGCCGCCGACTGTGGCGATGCGGGCGATTGCGATGGAGCCTTCGATCGTTGATGGACCGTCGTCAACGCCGGGCAGGATGTGGGCGTGGAGGTCGTACAAGGTTTTCTAGGTGCGGAACCGGATGCGCTTGAAGCCCTCGGCGTAGGGCATGTTTGCCATCTGGCCCTGATTCTGGGCGTTGACCTTGACGAAGCGATCAACGTCTCTGCCGGAGCCCGCGACCTGACTTGCGTGCTTCTTCAGTGCGTTTATCTTGTTGTCAATGGTGTCGGTGATGTCTATGAAGGTGTCGGGGTGCTCGGTGCCCCACATGAGAATGTCGCCAACCTTGTGTGTGTCCAAGCCTTCCTGAATATGCTCGTTGTAGTGCAGGAAGTCGCGAGCGTAGGGGAAGACGGCGTCGAGCGTGACCTGCCCGGATATCCGGTGGTCTCGGTGGAGGTAGAAGGTCTGGCGGAAGGGGTCTGTGCAGAAGACGACGTCGGGCCTGTGCTTACGGATGGCTCTGACAAGCTCGCCACGGAACTTAGCGGTGTCGTCAAGTTCGCCGTCACCATACCTCAGGTAGATGACCTCCTTGACGCCCAGGCATTCCGCTGCCGCTGCCTGCTCCTTCTCTCGGATGGCACCGAGCTTTTCGGTGGTCATTTCGGGATCGCTCGTGCCCTTGTCGCCGTTGGTGCAGAGGACGAAGACGACTTCAGTGCCTTCTGCGACCCACTTGGCGACGGTGCCGCCAACGCCGCCTTCGGCATCGTCGGGATGGGGGATGACGAGCATTGCTCTTTCTGGTCTGTCGAACATGGAGCTAATTGCCTCTCTCAGTCTGTCTGGTTGCTCTTGTAATGATAAGTTGTTTGTTCGGCTGAGGGCAAGTAATGTGCTTCCATAATCAGCGCTTTTAATCGGGTGATTGAATGGCGATTTCACACTCATCCTTTCGGCGAGTGCAGGTCAGATCTTAGCCTTCCCACCATGTGAGTGGTAGGGGTCTGTGCGAGCGAGGCTGAAATGACAGTGGGCAATTGCTCTGATACAATCGAAGCGCTGCGGGCGGGCGAGTCGCTATGGATGGGGCTCTTGCCTATGCGAGGCAGCGGCGCTATACGCCTATTTCCTCATCAACAAGAAGGTTCAAGCGGCATTGAAGATTAGAAAGTTTGAGTGGTCGGATTTAGATGCCATAACCTGCATGTACAACGAAATTGGCGGCGTGAGCGGCACGGTTAAGGCGCAGGATACCGATGGGATGCTGGCAATGCTGTCGGTGCCGGGGTGCGATCCTGAGCGGCATTGTTTCATAGCGGATGATGATGCGGGCAAGGCGGTTGGCTACACGCTGGTGGCATATGAGCAGCCGATTTCGAGGGCGGTGGCAAGTGGTGGAGTGCTGGCCGAACATCGGGGTAAGGGCATCGGAAGGGCGCTGCTCCGTGAGGTGATGAAGTACGTCGAGGGTTTGGGTGTGGAGGCGCTGCATATGGAGGCGAGCGTAGCCCATGCCGATGTGAACCACATGCTTTCATTGCATGGCATGGAGACGGTCAAGAGCCTTTGGCAGATGCGGTGGGAGAGCGATGAAGTGCCTGATGTGAACTTGCCAGAGGGGTTTGCGGTGCGGTCACTTGTGGCGGGACAGGACGAGCAAGTTCTGACCGAGTTGCAGAATATCTCATTCGGGGAGAACTGGGGTTTCAGCCCGAACACGGTGGAGCAGATACGGGTGCGTGTGGAGCATAACAGGGGTGGGCCGGAAGGCATCATATTTATCACCGATGATGGCACCGAGCATGGGAAGCCTGCTGCGTACAACTGGACGATGTTCATAGAAGATGGGGCGGCTTCGAGCGGCATTATTGCCATGACAGGGGTTCACCCGGATTACAGGGGTCGGGGTATCGGCAGGGCGGTGGTGACGGCCGGCATCGCATATCTGGTAGAACGCGGCGCGGCTGCTGTGGAGCTTGAGGTTGACTCGGAGAACGCGCCGGCGAGGGAACTCTACCTGAATCTCGGCTTCCGCAAGGTGAGCGGGAGCGTGTGGTACGAGAAGAGGTATCGCTAGTTCGGCGATTCCAGGCGGCGGAACTTATTAGTCTCGTGCAGCTTCATGTTTTCAGGTAAGACCACGCCGCCGGAGAAGACTATCTTCATAGCCTCTTCCATTGTCAGGTCGGTTGCATAGACTTCTTCCTCACGGACAAATGCGAGGTTGCCGGATGTAGGATTCGGCACGGTGGGGATGTACACAACGACCAGAACGGCATCGTCCGGGTGGCTTGGGTGTGAGTGTCCGGTGGTGAAGCCGAGAGCGAACAGGCCGGGACGGGGCCATTCGACCATAACGACGCGATTGACTTGCTGCCCTGACGGTGTCGTGAGGCTGTCGGTCGCTTGCTTCGCAACGCCGTAGATGTTCTTGACCAAAGGGATGTGGGAGAGGACCGCAACTTTCACATCCACTGCCATTCGTCCAATGCGAAGGGTCATCAGCGTGCCGAAGAAGTAGAGCAGCGCCACGCCGAAGACGACGCTTAGGATGCCTGCGACAAATGCGGCAACTTTGGGGAAGCCTTCGTCAATCGGTGTTGTCCTGATGAGCGCATCGGACAGCCCACCAAAGAGGCCGTCAAGCTGGTGAAAAGCGAAGACGAGTATCCAGGCGGTGATGATGAGGGGAAGCAGGACGAGGAATCCCGAGAGGACTCGCCCCCAGAAGTGGCGTTCCAATCTGATGTGGAGCGAAGTTTTGCGACTTCCCTCGGGGTCAAGATCGTTCTCTGGGGGAATGTCTGTAGTTGAGCCGTTCATGCTCTTACTCCCGCAACGCCTGTCAAAAACCTAACCCATATTTTTATGGTAACAGGCGAGCATTTTGGTCGCCGTAGCGGTCCAACTCATCGCCATAGCCTTGCGCCTGGCCGCGCCGCCCATTGCCCGCCTGAGCGAAGGGTTTTCAAGCAGAGTTTCCAGACTTTGCGCGAACGGCTCGGGGCATCGCCATGGAACCAGGTAGCCTGTCTTGCCGTTTTCAACAAATGTTTTCAGCCCACCGACTCTTGAAACCACAACAGGGGTACCGCATGACATGGCTTCCAGAGCTACCAAGCCGAAGCTCTCGTACCAAGAAGGTAGCACAAATACATCAGATGCGCTGTAGTATGCCGGCAACTGCTCCTGCTGCACCGAGCCGATGAATGTAACTATATCACTTATGCCGAGATTAACCGCAAGAGTGTTTAGACGCTGTAATTCGGCGTCTTTTTCTAAACTGCCTCCCACGATCAGCAGGTGAGTGTTGGCGGTATCGTTGAGTAGCGCGACTGCCTTCAGCAGAATGTCCAAGCCCTTAAGAGGCTCGATGCGCCCAACGTAAAGGATGGTGCGCTTGTCGGGCAAGTCCAGCTCGCGACGCGCATCGGCAGTGTTCATGGGTTGGAACAGGGCTGTGTCAACGCCTGGCGATATTACTTCAAGTGGAGTGCCATTTGCGCCATAGAGTCTGGCGATGTCGTCCTTTTCGATATGAGTGGATACAACGATGGAGTCGGCAGTGTCGATAATCCGGTGTTCGGAGTGCGCGCGGCGCTCGGATTCGCGCTCGCCTGCGCGCGCGCGCTGCTTGGTGCGGGCCATGGTGTGGAATGTGGCGATATGGGGTGCGTTCCATCTGCGGCTCAGTTCGATGGCGACGACTCCCGAAAGCCAGTAGTGGCTGTGAATGAGCGCGTATTCGATGCCCTCGCTTTGCTGAAAGCGGCAGACGGCTTCAACGAAAGTGGATGTGTACGAGTCCAGGTCTTCCTTTGGCGCATCCGGGGGACCCGCGTCGAGATGAATTACGCGGGCGCCGTCTGCGATGGGGACTATCTGAGGCTCGTCGAGTTCGTGGGTGCGAGTGAAGACATCGACTTGATTGCCTTGCGCGGCGAGTTCGCGGGCGAGCTGGCGAACATATACGTTCATGCCGCCGGTGTTCTTCTCACCGAGCCGCCCCACAGGACAACTATGGAAGCATATCAGAGCTAGCCTGAGCTTCGTGCGCTTGGTGGAGCTGGCGGATGTTGACATCAGTGAACTGTACTATGAACGCTTGATGACGAGTTCGTGGATGGTCTGGTTTGTGCCGCCGAGGTTGTACTTGTAGCGTTCCGCCCCCCGCAGGAAATCGAAGGACTTCTTGCCGGTTTCGATCGCATCCTGAATGCAAAGCGCCTTGTTGAGCAGTCCTACGCTAAGAGCTGAGTATTTGGGGTCGTAGCCGCTGTTGTAGAGCATGTAGCTGCCGTTGTAGTCAAAGCAGATGCAGGATGCTACTCGGACATCGTTGAGTTCGAGGAAGAAGAGCTTGTACTGGCCGCGAGGCGCGAGTTCCTGCGCGAGGTCTCTGAAGAACTGCTCGCGGTCCGGGGTCAGGAAGTCGTCCTTGTCCGGTCTGCTGGCGCGCATAAGCCGGAAGAACTCGGGCATTGCGTCGGCTATTTCATCGGGGTCGTCGAAAGCGTATTGCTCGGCCTGGTTGCCGTTGGTGAGACGGCGCAACTTGCGGCGGAGTTCGTGGCGGTCCTTCTTGCGGAGGCCCGATACATACTCGTCCCAAGAGGGCTGCAAGCTCGTGTAAGGGGATACATCCTCCTCTGCGATGTCGGCGGACCATCCGTTATCCTGAGCTAGAGCAGGGAAGCGTCGGAGGGTTTCGGAACTCTCGCGGAGGGACTTCAGTTCCATATTCTTCCAGTCCATCGTCTCTATGTGCTGCCAGAGGGTGGCATAGAAGTCGTCCTCACAGCCTTCGCGCACAAGAAAGTCGTGGTAGTCGAAGAGGTCGGTGTCGCCGAGGAAGGAGAGAGTATCACCGCGCGTCATAAGAGGGGCGATGCCCAGCAGTGAGTCGCCTTTCCGCACCGAGAGTATCTCGAGGCTGGCATCGGAATTGCCGTAGCGCCGCCACCAGAGCTGTTGCCACCAAGGTGTTATGAAGATGGTGTTTGCGCCGGTGCGCGGGAGGATACACTCCCATTCATCGCCGATGCTGTCAAAGTTTTCTTTTTGTATGCTAATCGTCATTGGGTCTCCCTGAGCAGCGCCAAGAGGTCCTGGCACGCGGTTGGCTGGTCTTTTAGGCTTCCTCGGGCTGCGGTGGTGACTATTTTGCTGCCCGGCTTGCGCGCGCCACGTATGGACATGCACATGTGCTCTGCGCTCATGATGACCGCGGCGCCGGTCGGCTGCAGCGTGTCATAGAGTGTGTCGGCGAGCTGGCTTGTGAGGCGTTCCTGAATCTGCGGCCTGCTCGCGAGGATGTCAAGGGCGCGCGCCAACTTGGATGCGCCGACGACTCGCCCGGTGGGCATGTAGGCTATATGGGCAGTGCCGAAGAACGGCAGAAAATGGTGCTCGCAGATGGAGTGGAAAGGGACATCGCGCAGGATTACGGTTTCGTCGTAGCCCTCGTCGAAGCCGGTTGTGAGTACGCTTGCGGGGTCTTTGCCGATGCCGGAAAAGAGTTCGCCGTACATTTCGGCAATGCGGCGGGGAGTGTCCGCCAAACCTTCACGGTGCGGGTCTTCTCCTATTGGTACCAGCACCGATCTTATGGCGTCTTGTATTTTTTCGTAGTCCATATAGTTGGGTCAGTCTGTTTGATTGAGGGAGGCTGTTAAGGATGGACAGGTGGTCATCACCCCCATCCTTACCTTCCCGCATCGCGGGGGAAGGGACTTTTTAGCGGTCATGCGAGTCCCATGGCGGCTTCGATAGCGCCGGTGTCGGTGGGGTATTCGTCCATGAATGCGGGTTCGATGGTTACGGCAGTGTCGGGGTCTTTGAGTCCGCTTCCTGTGATGACGCAGACGACCTTGCTCTGGTTCAGGCGCATGCCACCGCGAGCCAGCTTCAACAAGCCTGCAACAGAGGCTGCCGATGCCGGTTCGCAGAAGATGCCTTCCTCTCGCGCCATCATCGTGTATGCTTCCAGAATTTCGTCGTCGGTTACGGAGTCGATAGTGCCACCGGACTCGTCGCGCGCCTTAACCGCTTTCTTCCAACTTGCGGGGTTGCCAACGCGAATGGCAGAGGCGACGGTGTCTGGGGTCTCGATGGGATGTCCCTTTACGATGGCGGCTGCGCCTTCGGCTTCAAAGCCCATCATCTTTGGAGGTGCGCCTATCCATTCCATTCGGTGCGCTTCCTGGAAGCCCATCCAATATGCGGTGATATTGCCAGCGTTGCCTACGGGGATGAAAAGGTGGTCGGGCGCGACGCCGAGGTCCTCAATGATTTCGAACGCTGCGGTTTTCTGTCCTTCCAGCCTGTAGGGGTTGACCGAATTAACGAGCACGACGGGGTGTTTCGAGGCGAGTTCGCGCACGATGCGCAGAGCGTCGTCGAAGCCACCGTCGATGAGCATAATTCGCGCGCCGTAGGTAATCGCCTGTGCGAGCTTGCCGCGCGCGACGTATTTGCTGGGGACGACGATGACAGTTGATAGACCGCAGCGCGCGCCGTAAGCCGCCGCTGACGCAGAGGTGTTGCCGGTCGAAGCGCAAACGATGGTGTCGCCGCCCTCTTCGAGCGCCTTCGCCACCGCAACGACCATACCCCTGTCCTTGAAGGATCCAGTGGGGTTGCAGCTTTCGAGCTTGAAGTAGAGTTCGCCGCAGCCGACTTCGTCCGCTATGCTTTCGGACTTGACGAGCGGCGTGTCGCCCTCTCCCAGGGTGAAAATGGGCGTCTTGTCGGTAACGGGGAGGTACTCCCTGTACCTTTCGAGAACTCCAGTTATCATCTCGCTCCGCTTGATTTGGGACGGTTGGGAAATGGCTTGCGTGCCAGACTTTCAACTGCCTGATTTTAACACAATTCACACTGAATGACTAAAATATAGTTAGGGGGATGTCCATGATGGACTGATGATTGCCGCATCACCCTTGAACAGCGTAGTTCACAGCCAATACAATGGAGGTTCATCAATTGAGGAGCAGCCGAAGTGCGGCTCATCATAGGGACACTGCAAAAGATGATGCGAAAAGAGGGGCGCTATGGAGATGCAGATACTCGTCAGGAATATGAGGCTGAGTGACCGATCAGAGGATTACATTCAGAAGAAGATTGCACGGCTGGAGCGGCATCTGCGGGAGCGTGTGGACGCGAAGCTGGAGCTTTCGCGTACGGCTGCGAGGTCGGAGACGGACCGGTTTGTGGCTCAGATGACAATAAATACGAGCGGCGCGACGCTGCGAGGGCAGGAGAGTGGGTTGACGCTGTTCGCGGCGGTGGATGCGGTTGCGGATGTCATGGACAAGCAGATACGGCGATATAAGGGAAGGGCGTACAGGACTTCGCAGGCGCGCAGGTTGGCGAGAAGTAGGGCGATTCGGGAGGATGTGGGCGCACTGCTTGAGGACACCTCGGTTGATGACGAGGAGCAGGAGGAGTCGCTTGAGGAACTGGGGAAGGTGGTGCGCGTGAAGAGCTTCTCGATGGAGCCGATGATGGTCGAGGATGCTATCATGGAAATGGAACTGCTGGACCATGACTTCTTTCTATTCCACAACGCGGAGAATGACAGGCACAGCGTGGTGTACAGGCGGACGGACGGCGACTATGGCGTGATCGAGCCTGAGAGGGTGTAGGGGCCGGGCTGACAGGATGGACGGGATAGAATGGATGGCGATAGTGAATACCAGCAACTTGTGAGTGTGCTAGACGGCTTAATTGATGTAGTTGGGGGAGGACGAGGATCATCCTTTAGCCTCTTTGATGGATGTCATCGGCGTGTTGATAGAGAAGTATGAGGATGAGCACGTTTCAGAATTAATGGCATGAACAGATTCGAGACCAGGACATTGCCGCTAATATTTCTGCAAGACCTTTGGGCGCTGGAAGCGGCTTACCTGAAAGAGGATGACCCTATTCGGCAGTCCGGATTCAGAGGGGGAGCGGATCGCTGGCGGGCTGAGCGGGGACCTATTCTGAACGCTATTGAGACGAACGAGGACTTGCTGGATATCGGGTGCGCGAATGGCTACCTGTTGGAGTGCCTGTTGAATTGGGGAGACGAGCGCGGATTGAATCTGATTCCGCGTGGGCTTGATCAAGGAAGCAAACTGATTCAGCTTGCCAAAAGACGCCTGCCAGAGTACGCGGACAATTTTCATGTGGGCAATGTGTGGGACTGGCAGTCGCCGAGGAAATACCGTTATGTTTATATGCTGTATGACTGCCTTCCCCTCGACTAACTCTCCGAAGGCGTTGGCAGGCTAGTAAGATAGGTTGTTGCACCGCAAGGACGGCTGATTATCGGCGCTTATGGGAGCAGGTCGGACGCAGTTCCGCCTCTGGATATTGCCGACTATCTGGAATCTGCGGGATTTGTTGTAGTGGGAAGAGCGGATGGCGGAATTCCCCCGATTACGAAGTTTGCTTGGATTGATGCTTGACTGTGTGACTGAAGGAGTAAGGGCATGAGTTCACTGATGGAACAGGACCCTGAGATTGGGCGGGCGATTCAGAACGAGATCAAGCGGCAGCGTGAAAATATAAATCTGATTGCATCGGAGAACTTTGCGAGCCGGGCGGTGCTGGAGGCGCAGGGCTCGGTGTTCACGAATAAGTACGCGGAGGGCTACCCGGGACGGCGCTATTATGGCGGGTGTGAGTTCGTGGATGTGGCGGAAAGCCTTGCGATCAGCCGCGCGAAGGAACTGTTCGGGGCGGAGCACGCGAATGTGCAGCCTCACAGTGGGGCGCAGGCGAATATGGCGGCGTACTTCGCCACTCTTCGGCCGGGCGACACTATTATGGGGATGAGTCTGGATCAGGGTGGACACCTGACGCATGGGGCATCGGTGAACTTCTCGGCTAAGTTGTACGACATCGTGCCATACGGCGTCGACCGCGAGGTGGAGACGATCGACTACGATGAGGTGGAACGGCTGGCGAAGGAACACCGTCCGAAACTCATTGTTACTGGGGCGAGCGCATATACGCGGATCATAGACTTTCCACGCTTTCGCAGTATTGCGGACGAGGTGGGCGCGAAGCTGATGGTTGATATGGCGCACATTGCTGGGCTGGTGGCGGCGGATGAGCATCCTTCTCCGGTAGAGCATGCGGAGATTGTTACGACCACGACGCATAAGACTCTGCGCGGGCCGAGGGGCGGTATGATCCTGTGCGATGAGGAGCACCGGCGCGCGATCAACAGCGCGGTGTTTCCGAATATGCAAGGAGGGCCGCTGGAGCATGTCATCGCGGCGAAGGCGGTGGCGTTCGGGGAGGCGATGAAGCCGGAGTTCGTGGAGTACCAGAAGGGGATACGCGCGAATGCGGCGGCGCTTGCGGACGAGCTGCAAGTGGGCGGGCTGCGGCTGGTGTCGGGTGGGACGGACAATCATATCGTGCTGGTTGACTTGACGCCTATAGACATCACGGGGCGACAGGCTGAGGAGGCGCTGGGTGAGGCGAATATCGTGGTGAACAGGAACGCCATCCCGTTCGACCAGAAGCCACCACGCACGGCGAGCGGCTTGCGTCTGGGCACACCATCGATCACGAGCCGAGGCATGGGAGTGGAGGAGGCGCGACAGGTGGGCAGGCTGATCCTGAAGGTGCTTGCTGCTCCGCATAGCGATGCTGTGAAGCGTCAGGCGCGGGATGAGGCGATGGGGTTGTGCGCGAAATTTCCGGCGCCGGGGCTTGACTATTAGAGGGAGCGACTGACTGGCTAGGACTGGCTGCCGGTGGGTTCGATGAAGCCGTAGCCGACGTTGTTGACGGTGCGTATGCAGTTGCTGTCGCGCGCGCCGAGCTTGTGGCGGAGGCGTCGTATGTGTACATCTACGGTGCGGGTGTGGCCGTAGTGCTTGTGCCCCCATACTCTCATAAGAAGGTCTTCCCTAGTAAAGACGCGACCGATGTTCTGCATGAGATAGCGCAGCAACTGGAACTCCATCCAAGCGAGCTTGATCGACCTGCCGTCCACTGTAACGCGGTATTTTTCCGCGTCAATTGTGAGGGGGCCGGCAGTCAGGTGGGACGGCTCTCGCAACCTTGATGCATTCGTCAGCCGCCTGATTCGCTTCTCCAACTCGGCGGCGGAGCAGGATGCTACCACAAAGTCGTCGAACCCAAGATAGAGGTCGTCTTCTTCGGTTTCGGTGCTTGTAACGAAACGCAGGAACGGTGGCAAAATGCGGCTGATGGACTTTTTGCGGGCAAGCGCACCGATGATGGCCGAGTTGACACCGGGGCCCGCGATGACGAGCGAGGGAGTGACCTCTTCGATGCGCGCTTCAAGGCTGCTGCCGTCAAGTTCGACCAGCTCGACGATGCCAGAACTTCTGAGTGCGCTCAGGGGCGCGTCGAGGGCGTCGCAGCCTTCAGCAGCAAGCAGAACTGTCTGCGGCAAGAGTCCAATGGATTCTTCATGTGCATCAAGTAGCATGGGTAACGCCGCCGCGCAGGGAGCCTTGGCTACAATGTGTGACCTCTTCTCCAAGCGTTCATAACCAATCTTTAATAAATGATGCAGTGTGTATGTTTCTTCGCGGTTACATAAATGTTGCTTTTATGTAACAGCGGTAGTACAGCAACCGATATTGATGAACGGCGATGAAGAGGAAGAGTTTATAGCCAGGGGGATGTGAGGTTCCACTGCCATAGAAGCAGGGATGCCTGAGATTGGAGGTCCATCATGTTGTGGCAGATGATGGCGGCAAGTCGGTTGGTTGTCCAGTTGCCGTTGGGGAGACGGTAGAGATTGACCGATTGTTCGGCGGGGCCAGTCGGTGGGTTGGTGATCTGACGGCTGATTTCAGGGTCGTTGAGCATTTCGAGGTGCTGCTGCCACCAGATGTGGGGAGCGCCGCCGAGGGCTTCGCGTGAAATGACCTCGTTGGCTGATTTTGCGCGGCGCATGGCCCGGCGCATAGTGCCGAGGTCGCGCTCGCGGTCGTAGTCGGCTATGCCCCAACGATAGTAGAAGACAGGGGGTCGAATGAGTTCGCGCAGGCGGGGCCATTTTAGTGCCTGCTGATCCGCGACAGCCTTCCATGCGTCCATACTGTCATGGTCTATGTTGGCTTCGGCGCCGAGGGCGTCGCTAAGCCATCCGCTCACGAACTTGCGGTTGTAGGCGTAGATGGGACGCGGGAGTGTCTGCCATAGGCGCTGCACTTCGGCTACCAGCGCTTCGCAGTCGGCTTCGTTTTCCGCTTGGATGATGCGAATCGCACTGCCGCTGAGCGTGCCGAGTGTGAACATGCCACTAGGCTTGGGAGTGAGGCTGACGGTTTCGACGTCGATGATTGTGCCTTCGATGGAGATGCCTTGCAGATTGAAATTGAGGGTCTGCATCAGGCGTAGCCGTTCAAGGTGGCGAGGGCTTCTTTGGCAGCTTCGGTCTCTGCGGCTTTCTTGCTTGCGCCGCTGCCTGAGCCCAGCAGTCTGTCATTCGCCATCACCTTTGCAGTGAAGGTGGGCTGGTGGCTCTTTCCCGATGGCTCGTTGCAGTGGTACTCGGGCGTAACCCCATGTTGGGCCTGTACAAGCTCTTGAAGTGCCGACTTAGGGTGCTTGCCGCCGGTGAGGTAGCTTATGGCGTTTTCGAACCTCTGGGTTTCGGCAGGGACAGAGGTTATTTTTTGATAAGTATTGTCTATCTCGGTTTCCAGCGTGCGTATGCAAAAGGACTTCGCGGTTTCGTAGCCTTTGTCCAGGAAGATTGCGCCCACTATCGCCTCGAATGCCGCCGCTAGGTTTGAGTTGCGTTCTCTACCGCCGCTCTTCTCTTCGCCGATACCCATTATCAGATGTTCGCCTATGCCGAGGTTACGGGCTGCACTCGCCAGTGTACTGCCGTTGACTACCGAGGAGCGAATGAGCGTGAGAACTCCTTCCTGCTGTTCGGGATAGCGTTCATAGATTTCATCGGCGACTGCCAAGTCGAGCACAGCGTCGCCCAAAAACTCCAGTCGCTCATTGCACTCAAACGGCGAGAGCGGATTCTCATTGAGAAATGAACTGTGGGTAAGGGCGATTGTCAGCAGAGATCTATTGTAGAGGTCGCCGTCGATGTTT
Source organism: Dehalococcoidia bacterium (assembly GCA_965221045.1). GTDB lineage: Bacteria > Chloroflexota > Dehalococcoidia > Lucifugimonadales > JADFKI01 > Bin90. Next base: position 902,306 of record OZ244863.1, on the reverse strand, counting down.
TTCTCAACGACGGGGATAGTCGGTATTTCGAGGGGGGGAATGCGAAGTACAAAAGGTTGTGCCATAACGAGATGCTCCTTCGTATGCGTGGTGCATTTCGGTTTGGCAACCTCGGAGCGCTAATGCGATGATGAATGTTGATTAGCGATTCGAGGTTGGCACCGAATTGAATGGATATTCAGTTGTGGTGTTTAGGGGCATCCGCGACGAATGCCCCTAAGATTTCAACCTTTAGTCAAGGACGCCTTTCGGCCACGGTGGCTGCGGGCGCTTGATTTCGCCGAAGTAGTTGCGGTGGCTGGCGATGGCGATGTAGTGCTCGAATGCTGCAACTGCATCCTCGTCTTCTGGGATGAAGGCTTTGAGGTACGCCATGTTGCCGTTATCGAAGATATAGGTCGGTGTGCCGAAGATGCCCTCGGAAATGGCTGCCTCGTGGTCTTCGCCGATAATCCGGCGGAGTTCGGGGTCTTTCATGTCCTCTCGCATTCGACCGGCGTCAAGACCGACGTTTGCTGCGACTTCGAGGATAGCCTCTTCGTCGTTGAGGGCTAGGCGCCCTTCGCCGCCGTGCCGGGCGACTAGCAGCGCGAGGTGGAATGCTGCGTGCGCGTCGTCGCCCTGACGCTTGGCAGCCTCAGCAGCAATTTGCGCGAGTAGAGAGCGGCCCTGCGAGGGGTCGTCCTGATCCCAGACCTTCCAGTCCGACTCCGAGCCCTCTTTCAGATTGTGGGCGTTCTGCTCCAGCGAGAAGCTGCGCCAAGTGATGCTGAGGTCGTCCCCGTATGCCCTCTTTACCTTATCCAGCCACACGGCTGTATTGTAGACCCACGGTCAGGCATAGTCGCCGTAGATTTCCATTCTCATGTTTTGCATGATGCATATCTCCCTTCCATGCTGTGATGGCCATGCTGTGATTGCTGCATTTTAATAAGGGGATGGTGTGATGTCAATCTGACGAGGGACTGGCTGCTATCCGTATAGATACATACAGGATGGGAGTAGAGGAGGATTTCCCCTCTGAGTTAGGTGAATTATGTCTGTCAATGATAATTCGGACAACGTTTAATAGAGATTTAACACTTAGGCAACATTTCTGTTACAAGTGCTTAACATAAATGAAACAATCAGGGCGTAGATTTTGGAGCAACGTCATTACATGAAATAGTAGAGAGGGAGAAGGAACATGAGTTTGCTTGGGGTGATGATAAAACCTACGACTCTCAAGATGCGCCTCCTGATGATGGCACTATTTGCTGTTGGGATCGTGCTTAGCGGAGGCGGGATCGCATACGCGCAATCTGCCGAAGAAGTGATGGGCACTCTGGACAATGCGATTCTAGTATTCGCGGCGGCGCTGGTCTTCTTTATGCAGGCCGGCTTCGCGTTTTTGGGCGCGGGTCTGATTCGCGCCAAGAATACGGTCAACTATATGACCAAGTCGTTCCTGGACTTCTGCATAGCATCGCTCGGCTTCTGGGCGTTTGGCTATGCGTTGATGATGGGCGGCGGCGTGTTGGCAGGCGTAGATGCTGATGGAAACTCCGTGTCGCCGGGGTTTATTGGACTGACAGGCTTCTTCCTAGCCAACTTCACTGATGGCGACCTCGTGGGCTGGTTCTTCCAGATGGTCTTCGCGGGAACGGCGGCGACGATTATCGCGGGAGCAATGGCAGAGCGCACGAAGATTAACGCCTACTTTGCTTACAGCTTCATCGTGGGTGCGCTGATTTACCCCATATACGGGCATTGGGCGTGGAGCGAATCTGGCTGGCTGGCTTACATGGGCTTTGCCGACTATGCAGGCTCCGGCGTCGTGCATATGATTGGCGGCTTCCTGGCGCTGGCGGGCGCGATGGTAGTCGGACCTCGCCGAGGCTGGGAAGAGGGCATCACGATTCGGGGCCACAATGTCCCGTATGTGGTAATCGGCACATTCATCCTCTTCTTCGGCTGGTTCGGATTCAACATCAACTCCAGCACTCTCGGCTTGAACGCGGTGAACACGCTGCTAGCGGGTTCAGCGGGGGCGACGGCGGCAATTTACGTAACGCTCATTCGCACGGGTAAGGCGGACATCGAAATGGCAGCCAACGGCGCACTCGCAGGGCTGGTCGGTATTACTGCCGGCTGTGCATATGTGGATACATGGGCGGCGGTTATCATTGGCTTGATTGCGGGCATCATAATGATCTTCGGCGTCAGGTTCGTGAAGAGCGTTCTGAAGGTGGACGACCCAGTAGGCGCTGTTACGGTGCATGGCATCTGCGGCGCGTGGGGTCTGCTGGCGGTTGGCATCTTCGCCTCCGGGCATAACGATGTAACGGGTCTGGTTGTCGGCAATGCTGCGCAGCTGCTGCCGCAGATCGTTGGCATACTTGCGGCAATCGTCTGGGGCTTCGGCGGCGGCTTCATACTCTTCAAGATTCTTGACCTGACGATGGGTCTGCGCGTGGATGAGCAGGAAGAGGAGGAAGGCTTGGATGAGCACGAGCACGGCACGGTGGCGTACCCAGAGATGAACTAGGGCGAGAGACAATACATAAGAATAGGTAGCATAGTTTAGCTTGCAGGGGCGGTTAGCAAAGACCGCCCCTGCAAGTCTGCAAGGTTATCCGTAAACCAGGTGGAGCGCAGACCGGCGAGGCTTCACTCGCGGGCACGAAGGTCTGTGTATCGGCGAGGAATGGAAGGGAAGGATGGGATAGATCGTGAAGTTTGTAACATTTATTTAACATCTGTGCAACATAGTTGAAACATGCCTGCATCAGAATAGATTGCAAGTTAAACGCATTTACTACTGAATTGATTACTGATTGGGAGGCGTGTGGAAATGGAAGTATTGTTCGCTGGTGTGGCATTCGCGGCGTTGTTTGCAGTGTGGGTAATCATTCCCAGCGCAGTTCGCAGGAATCGTAGTAAGTAGGCACATCCGTTACTGGACAATAGCCAGCATCATGCACATTCACCAGCGAGACTTTGTCATTTGAAAGTCTCGCTGTTTGCTGTCTAACCCTAGGTTTTAAGTTTGTCGGTAAATCATTAACATGGGATATTATTCTTCGGCAGACTCAGGCGACAGGCTCAGGACGAAAGGAATAACAAACTTCGCTCCCAATCGAGACAGGGGCAAAATGCGAAAATGGCGATAGAAGTACATATATCTAGTCCCATCAGGAGGGGATAATGAGTTATTACAAGGCGGAATACATCTGGATAGACGGCACAGAGCCTACACCCCAGCTTCGGTCTAAGATTAAGGTCGTGCCTGTCGGGGAAGAGCCGCCGATTTGGGGCTTTGACGGTTCCAGCACCAACCAAGCGCCGGGCGAGAACTCGGACTGTGTGCTCAATCCGGTGTTTGTCTGCCCTGACCCGCTTCGCGACGGGGACCACAAGCTGGTGATGTGCGAGGTGCTGCTCACGGATTTGACGCCTCATCCGACGAACACGCGGGCGGCTTGCGCTGCGATGTCGGAGAAATACGCGGACTTTGACACATGGTTCGGCATTGAGCAGGAGTACACTTTCTTCCAAGGCATTCAGCCGCTGGGCTGGCCTGAGAGCGGTTTCCCCGGTCCTCAGGGCCCGTATTACTGCGCAGTCGGCGCCGATGAGGTGTTCGGGCGCAAGATAATGGAAGATCACCTGGACGCCTGTATGGAGGCCGGTCTGATGATTTCCGGCACTAACGGTGAGGTTATGCCTGGGCAGTGGGAGTTCCAGATTGGGCCGATTGGCGCGCCTGCGGCTGCCGATCATCTCTGGGTGGGACGCTGGCTGCTCGCGCGCATTGCCGAGGACCAAGGAGTCAGTGTTTCGTTGGCCGCCAAGCCGGTCGCGGGCGACTGGAACGGCGCGGGCGCGCACACTAACTTCTCCACGTGGCAGATGCGCGAGTCATACGATCCGTGCATTGCGGCAGCAGAAGCTCTGAAGGCGAACCACGACGAGCATATCGCAAACTATGGCGACGGCATAGAGCAGCGGCTCACCGGACTGCACGAGACCGCCTCCTACAAGGAATTCAAGTATGGCGTGTCGGACAGGGGTGCATCCGTCCGCATCCCCTGGCAGGTCGCGCGGGACGGCAAGGGCTACATTGAGGACAGGCGGCCCAACGCTAACATGGACCCTTACAAGGTTACGGAGCTTATCCTCAATACGGTCTGCGAGGCGGCATCTTAGCTGCACCTGACTAACGCAAATATAGAGAAGCCTGCACCGCATCCGAGCTCCGGCTGACCGGTGCGGGCTTTCTGTCTTGACGAGGAACTGTATATATGTAACGGCTAGAGTTTTTACGCAAGATCAGCGTGTCATCAGAGGGGCCAAAGACGAGCAGGATTTGGCTGTTTCTACTGCGCTGATAGGCGACGAGTCCCGCCGATTTTGTTTGACACAATTTTCACAAACTGATATATTTTTGGGGTAGTCGTCTGCTGCGAATTGCCGCGTTTCGTTCGTGCATTAGAAGCCTCTTTGCCGTTCCTAACCGGAGCCTCCACTCCAAGCGGTGGACGCTAATTTCACTGAGGCTGATATGTTGTCGAGAGACCCCGAAGCGACTGAATTTGTTCTCCACGAAGCCAGGGAGAATGATGTTAAGTTCATACGTCTCTGGTTTGCGGATATTCTTGGCAACCTGAAGGGGTTTGCCATCACCGTTGAGGAGCTCGAGCATTCGCTGACGCGCGGGATGGGCTTTGACGGCTCTTCGATCGAGGGCTTTGTGCGCTCGGACGAGCGCGACATGTACGCACTTCCCGACCCCAATACGTTCAACTTGCTGCCGTGGCGTCCGCGCGAGAACGCGGTGGCGCGGATGTTCTGTGACATTCTTACTCCGGACGACGAGTCGCATGAAAGCGACCCAAGAGCCGTATTAAGGCGTAACCTATCCAACGCTTCCAGGCTCGGATATACCTATTATGTGGGTCCTGAGATAGAGTATTTCTACTTCAAGGACTCGAAAGGCACCAGCACTGACGGTCGAGGAAGTTACTTCGGGCAGGACGCGACGGATCTGGCAACCGACCTGCGCCGCCAAACTGTGCTCACGCTTGAAGAACTGGGCATACCCGTGGAATCGAGTCATCAAGAGGCTGCGCCGAGCCAACATGAGATTGACCTACGGCATACGGACGCTCTGACGATGGCGGACACGGTGATGACCTACCGACTGGTCGTGAAAGAGATTGCGAGGCAGAACGGCTACTACGCCACCTTCATGCCGAAGCCGATTAATGGGGTCAACGGCAGCGGTATGCACATGCACCAGTCGCTGTACCAGGGCGACCGAAATGCCTTCTACGACGATGATGACCAGCAGCATCTATCCGATACGGCGAAGTTCTTCATTGCAGGGCTGTTGAAGCATGCGCGGGAGATCACCGCGGTAACGAACCAGTGGGTGAACTCGTACAAGCGCCTTGTGCCGCAGTTCGAGGCGCCGACTTATGTAACGTGGTCAACGGTTAATCGCGCCGACCTGATTCGCGTGCCGGACTTCAAGCCGGGCCGAGAGGAGTCGCGCCGCATTGAGTTTCGCTCGCCGGACCCTGCGTGCAACCCGTACCTGGCGTTCAGCGTGATGCTTGCGGCGGGACTGAAGGGCATAGAGAACCGGTATGAGTTCCCGCCTGCGGCGCAGTCGAATGCCTTGTACATGAGCCAAGCGGAGCGTGACGAACTTGGAATCGAGGCGCTGCCCGCAAACTTGTGGGAAGCGATTCAGATTTCGGAGCGAAGTGAGCTTGTTCATGATTCGCTGGGAGAGCCGGTGTTCAAGAGCTTCATCGAAAACAAGAAGATTGAGTGGGAGAACTATCACAGTCGCGTGGCAGACTATGAAACTGAGCATTATCTGCCGGTGCTGTAGGCTTCGATCCCAGACCCCGATATTTCCCTATGGCCGGCATTTCCCCATGGGGATAATAGGCTAATAAGCGGCGAGGCTTGACATGTCTGAGAGATACATACCCAACTTGACGAAGCAGGGATTATACGACCCGCGGTTCGAGCATGACGCATGCGGAGTCGGGCTTGTCGCCAATATAAAGGGTGTGAAGTCTCATGACATCCTGAGGCAGGGACTTGAGATCCTTTGCAACCTGGAGCATCGCGGCGCGAAGGGCGCGGATCCGGAGACGGGCGATGGCGCGGGTGTGCTGATACAGATGCCGCACGAGTTCTTCGGCAAGGAGACGGAGCGGCTAGGCTTTGAGTGTTCGCAGCCGGGACACTATGCGGTCGGAATGGCATTCCTGCCGCATGACGAAGCGAAGCAGCGTGAAGTCGAAGGTATCGTGCGCCGCTTCGTGGAGCAGGAAGGGCAGACGCTGCTGGGCTGGCGTGATGTGCCGATATCACCCGACGAGATTGGTGAGCTTGCGGTCGCGGTTATGCCTGCTATTCGTCAGTTCTTCGTGGGACGCAGCGCGGATATGGAGAGCGATTTCGACTTCGATCTGAAGCTCTTAGTAATTCGCAGGCAGATCGAGGACGCCGTTGCCGAGTCAGGGCTGGACGAGCGCGGGGACTTTTACATTTGCAGCCTGTCGGCTAACAAGATTGTCTATAAGGGACTGATTGTCGCCACGCAGTTGCAGAATTTCTATCACGATCTGGCTGATGAGAAAGTCGTTACTGCATTTGCGCTGGTGCATTCGCGCTTCAGCACGAATACGCTAGGCACATGGAAGTTGGCGCACCCATACCGCATGGTGATACACAACGGCGAGATAAACACCCTGCGCGGAAATATCAACTGGATGACCGCGCGTGAGGGCATGTTCGAGTCTGACGCGCTCGGCGACGATGTGAAGAAGCTGCTGCCCATCATCACCAAGGGAGTGCAGAGCGATACGGCGAGTTTCGACAATGCGCTAGAGTTGCTGCTTGCGACGGGGCGCTCGCTGCCGCACGCTCTGATGATGATGATACCGGAGGCTTGGGGCGACCATTTGCCGATGGATCAGGGGAAGAAGGACTTCTACGAATATCATTCCTGCCTGATGGAGCCGTGGGACGGACCCGCGCTCATGGTCGGTACGGACGGCGTGAAAGTATGCGCTGTGCTGGACAGGAACGGTCTGCGTCCATGTCGCTATCTCGTAACGACTGACGACCTGCTGGTGATGGCGTCTGAGACGGGTGTGCTGGATGTGCCTCCTGAGAAGGTGCTGCTCAAAGACCGCATACATCCTGGGCGCATGTTCATGTTGGACACGGATGAAGGCCGGCTAGTGGACGATGCCGAATTGAAGAGCGCAATTGCGGCACAGCGACCGTACGGCGAGTGGCTACGTGAGAACCGTGTGTCACTTGATGACCTGCCGGAGGTTCCTCAGCAGCCGACTCTCAGCCGCGATATTCTGCTAGCGCGACAGGTCGCGTTCGGCTACACGCTCGAAGACCTGCGCATGATAATGGAGCCGATGGCAGAGAACGGCACTGAACCGATAGGCTCGATGGGCAACGACACACCGCTTGCTGTGTTGTCGGAGCAGAGTCCGGTGCTGTTCAACTACTTCAAGCAGCTGTTCGCGCAGGTTAGCAATCCGCCGCTGGACGCAATCAGGGAAGAGCTGGTTACTTCGCTCGAATCCAGAGTGGGGAGCGAGGGCAACCTGTTCTCGGAGACGCAGGGGCAGTGCCGCACATTGCGCGTAAAGCGTCCGGTGCTGACGAATGCCGAGCTGGAGAAGATGCGCCGCATCGACATGCCGGGCTTGAAGGCAAAGACGATACGCACGCTGTTCACAACCGACGAGAACGACGGGGCGCTTGCCCGCGCCGTGCGGAGGATATGCGAAGAGGCGTATGAGGCGGTTCAGGAAGGCAACACGATAATCATCCTGTCGGATCGAGGTGTTGATGTTTACAACGCGCCGATACCGAGCCTGCTTGCCGTGGCGGGTGTGCATCACCATCTGATACGGCAGGGCGTTCGCACGAAAGTGAGCTTGATAGTGGAATCGGGCGAGCCGCGTGAAGTGGCGCACCTTGCATTGCTGATTGGCTATGGCGCGGTAGCGGTCAATCCGTATCTTGCGTTCGAGACCATCAGGGATATGGTCGGCGAAGATGGTGATCTGGCGGGGGTTGTGGACTACGAGACGGCAGAATACAACTATGTGAAGGCGGCAGATAAGGGCATTCTGAAGATAATGTCCAAGATGGGGATTTCGACCATCGAGAGTTACCGGGGCGCGCAGATATTCGAGGCGGTGGGCTTGAACTCCGAGTTCATCGACCAGTATTTCGCCTGGACGCCATCGCGAATAGGCGGCATTGGAATACACGAGATCGAATTGGAGAGCCGCAAGCGTCACGAAGCCGCATTCCAAGAGCTTGCGCTGACAGGCAGTCTCGACCTTGAGACCGGCGGCTACTACCAGTGGCGGCGGGACGGGGAGTACCACATGTGGAACCCCGACACCATCAGCCGGTTGCAGCATGCGACCAAGACGAACAGCTACGAGTCATACCAGGAGTTCGCGGAATTCGCGAATACGTTTAGCCGCAAGCTATGCACCATCAGAGGACTGCTGGACTTCAAGAAGCTGGACACGCCGATTCCTTTGGACGAGGTGGAGACTGCGAGCGATATCGTCAAGCGGTTTGCCACAGGCGCAATATCGCTAGGCTCTATCGGCCGCGAGGCGCACGAGACAATGGCGATTGCGATGAACCGCATCGGTGCGCGCAGCAACACGGGAGAGGGCGGCGAGGACTATCACCGCTACACGCCGGACGATAACGGGGACTCGCGCAACAGCGCGATGAAGCAGGTGGCGTCTGGTCGCTTCGGCGTGACGATAAGCTACCTTGCGAGCGCGAGCGACTTGCAGATAAAGATGGCGCAAGGCTCGAAGCCCGGCGAGGGCGGGCAGCTTCCTGGGCACAAGATCGACGACTATATCGGCTGGGTGCGTAATTCTACGCCGGGAGTGGAGCTTATATCGCCGCCGCCGCATCACGACATCTACTCCATTGAGGATCTGGGGCAGCTCATCTATGACCTGAAGAACTCGAACCCGGTCGCGCGGGTGCATGTGAAGCTTGTCGCCGAGGCAGGAGTTGGCACTATCGCCGCCGGTGTGTCGAAGGGACATGGCGATGTGGTGCTGATAAGCGGCGACAGCGGCGGCACGGGAGCATCGCCGGAATCGTCCATCAAGCACGCGGGTTTGCCGTGGGAACTTGGCGTGGCGGAGACGCAGCAGGTACTGGTACTCAACGACCTGCGCGGGCGCATCGTGGTGCAGACGGACGGGCAACTCAAGACTGGCAGGGATGTGGCTATCGCATGTCTGCTGGGCGCTGAAGAGTTTGGAATGGCAACCGCGCCGCTTATCAGCCTGGGCTGCATAATGCTGCGCAAGTGCCATCTCAACACATGCTCGGTGGGCATCGCTACGCAAGACCCTGAACTTCGGAAGATGTTTATGGGCAAGCCGGAGTATGTCATCAACTACTTCTTCTTCGTTGCCGAAGAGCTTCGGCAGATTATGGCGGAGATGGGCTTTCGCAACGTCAACGAGATGGTCGGACGCATGGACAGGATGGATACACGGGAAGCGGTCGCGCACTGGAAGGCGCAAGGACTGGACTTCTCGAACCTGCTGCACATGCCTCAAGTACCTGAGTCGGTGGCGACATACTGCTGCCAAGAACAGGATCATGGGCTTGAGCGCGCGCTTGACAACGAACTCATCGAATTGTGTGTTGACGCAATCGAATCCACGAAGGCTGTTAGCCTCGACCTGCCAATCAGCAATAGAAATCGCACGGTGGGCACGACGCTCAGCTACGAGATTACGAAGCGGCACGGTATCGAGGCGCTGCCGGACGACACCATCACGATTAATTTCAGTGGGTCGGCGGGTCAGAGTTTCTCGGCGTTTTTGGCCAAGGGTGTAACCATGCGGGTGCAAGGCGATGCCAACGACTACTTCGCCAAGGGGCTGTCGGGCGGCAAGGTGATTATCGCGCCGCCGGCTGAGTCATCCTTCACTCCCGAAGAAAACATTATAGTGGGCAATGTAGTATTATATGGTGCGACGGGAGGAAAGGCGTTCATTCGCGGTGTTGCGGGTGAGCGTTTTGCTGTGCGAAACAGCGGGGCTGAGACGGTCGTGGAGGGTGTGGGAGACCATGGCTGCGAGTACATGACGCGCGGCAAGGTGGTTGTCCTGGGGCCGACGGGTCGCAATTTCGCGGCGGGCATGAGCGGCGGAGAGGCATTCGTGCTGGACGAACATGGCGTTTTCGAGTCGCTCTGCAATCCTGATTTGGTCGGCTTGGAGAGTGTTGAAGATCCTGCTGACGAGAAAGGGCTCCGGAGCCTCATCGAAGAACACTATGAGCAAACTGGCAGCGCAAACGCGCGGCGGGTGCTGGATAACTGGGATGCGATGCTGCCCAAGTTCGTGAAGGTGATGCCTTACGACTACAAGCGCATATTAATGGAGCGCGCCGCTGCGGTCGCCGCAGATTAAATGTAACGTTTTCATCCGATCGAAACTCCACTGAAACAGAACACAGGCGAACCGATAAATGGGAAAACCAACAGGTTTCAAGGAATTTGGACGGCAGGGTCCGCCACAACAGCCGGTGGCAGAGCGCATCCAACACCATAGCGAGTTCTATTACAACTGGAGCGAGAAGCAGGCGCGAGATCAGGGCGCACGCTGCATGAACTGCGCCGTGCCCTTCTGTCATACGGGCTGCCCTCTGGGCAACCTTATCCCGGACTTCAACGACCTCGTTTATCGCGGCAAATGGCAGGAGGCGCTCGCCGAACTCCATGCCACAAACAACTTCCCTGAGTTCACGGGCAGGATATGCCCTGCCCCCTGTGAGGCCGCCTGCGTACTGAACATCAACCAGGACCCGGTTACAATCGAATACATCGAGAAGGCGATTGCCGACCGAGGTTGGGAAGAGGGCTGGATCAAGCCTGTAGGTCCGAATCAGCGTACCGGCAAGAAGGTTGCGATAGTAGGCTCCGGCCCCGCAGGACTTGCGGCGGCGCAGCAACTCAATCGCTGCGGACACTGGGTTGCCGTGTTCGAGCGCGACGACTATATCGGTGGCTTGCTGCGTATGGGCATACCGGACTTCAAGCTGGAGAAGACGGTGGTGCAGCGGCGTGTCGATCAGATGACGGCGGAAGGCGTTACCTTCAAGACTGGCGTCAATGTGGGCGTTGACCTGACCGGCGATGAGCTTATGAGTGAGTTCGACGCGGTGGTTCTGACGGGCGGCTGTACGATACCGCGCGATTTGCCCGTGCCTGGACGCGAATTAGACGGCGTTCACTTCGCAATGGATTTTCTGACGCAGCAGAACCGCCTCAACGCAGGCGAGCATATCCCGGATGCGGAGCGCATCAGCGCCGAGGGCAAGCGCGTTGTCATACTAGGCGGCGGCGATACCGGCTCCGACTGCCTGGGCACGTCGCATCGCCAGGGGGCGGAGATTGTCTATCAGTGTGAGTTGCTCTCCGAGCCGCCGACCGACCGTAGCGAAAACAACCCGTGGCCCTATTGGCCGATGATCCTGCGGACTTCGTCATCTCAGGAAGAGGGCGGAGTGCGCGACTACGATGTGCTGACGACGCACTTCTCAGGGCGCAACGACAGCGTGGAAAAATTGCATGCTGTGCGCGTGAACTGGGGTGCGCCGGACGCCTCAGGCAGACCTAGCCTGGAGCGCCTAGAGGGCAGCGAGTTCGAAATTGACACCGATCTCGTACTGCTGGCGATGGGCTTTGTGCATCCGCAGAGGGAAGGGCTTCTGGAGCAGCTTGGCGTCGCGCTGGATGGGCGCGGCAATGTGCAGACGGACCAGGACAAGATGACCAGCGTGCCCGGCGTGTTCGCTGCGGGCGATATGTCGCGCGGTCAGTCGCTGGTTGTGTGGGCGCTTGCAGAAGGGCGCGAGGCTGCGCGAGGCGTGGACCTGCATCTGATGGGCAGGACATCGCTGCGACCTGTGCTGACTGGGGCGATGGTGCGAGGTTAGCCCGCTCCGTTGACGGCGGCGGCGTTCATGGACGCCACGTAGGGCAGGTTGCGGTAGCGCTGGTTGTAGTCCAGACCGTAGCCGACGACGAACTCGTCCGGAATCTCGAACCCTACGTACTTGATCGGCACTTCCACTATGCGGCGTGACTTCTTGTTGAGAAGGGCGCACACTTCCAGGCTGGCAGGCTCTTCGGATTGCATGGATTCCAGCAGGCAGTCCAGCGTTTTACCGGTGTCCACTATGTCTTCTACGAGGATCACGTCGCGTCCGGCGATGCTTGCGTCGAGCGGCTTGATAATCTCCACGTTTCCGGTGCTCTCGTAGCCGTCGTAGCTGGACGCAGCCATCATGTACGCCTCTAGCGGCAGGTCTATTTCGCGCATGAGGTCGGCCATGAAGATGAGAGCGCCGTTGAGGACGCCGACAAGCACGGGCCGTTTTCCGGCGTAGTCGCGCGATATTTCTCTGCCGATTTCGCGGACCTTTTCCTGAATTACGTCTGCCCCTACCAGTACCTTGCCTACGCTGACCTCGCTCATCGCACAATGCCGTCCTTTGCCTGCTGCGAGCCTAGGATTTCGCAGAATTATAACATCAGGCGGGGCTGGTATAATGCTGCTTGCGGCGCTATTTCGGGCGAATGTCTAAGACTGGTGATGATGAAATGAATGTCGGTGTGTGCAAGGTCAGGCTGCAAATTCCAGAGAACCAGAGCCTGAAGGGAAAGCGCAGGGTAATAACCTCGATGTGCCAGCGGATACGAAACAGGTTCGGTGTGTCGGTGGCGGAAGTGGGCGATAACGAATCGTGGCAGATGGCGACGCTCGGAGTTGCGTGTGTAAGCAGCAGTGTGCGCCATGCCGATGAAATCTTAGACAATGTTATCGCGTATATTGAGAACAGCAGAGAGGATGTCGTCGTCGTTGATGTGGAACAGCAGACGATGACGGGGTATTAGTGAACAGTTATCAGTAGTCAGTTTTCAATGAAAGTCGTCTAGTTGCTATGGATGTTGGGGCGTTTCTCGACGCGGTGCAGAAGATGCCGTGGTACATGGAGCAGATTGTGCATGGCGAAGATGTGCCTGCGCGTGAAGCTCGGTATGGCACGCTTGACCGTCCGCTTGACGGCAGGCTGGAGGATGCGCTGGATGGCGCGGGGATAGACGCGCTGTACACGCACCAGACGGATGCGATCAATGCGCTGCGGAGCGGTAAGAATGTTATCGTGTCCACGGGGACTGCGAGCGGCAAGAGCCTGTGCTACAACCTGCCGGTGATTGAGGCGCTGCTGCAGGATCGCACGGCAAGCGCGATGTACATTTTCCCCACGAAGGCGCTTGCACAGGACCAGCGTAGGGCGTTGGGACGACTCGTGCCGAGATCGGCGCGGCTACGCTGCGACATCTTTGACGGCGATACGCCGACGCCCGAGCGCGGGGGCATACGGCGCAGCGCGCGACTGCTCATCACGAACCCGGATATGCTGCATGTGGGCATTCTGCCGCATCATCGCCTCTGGTATCAGCGGCTGAGGAGCTTGCGGTATGTGGTGATAGACGAGGCGCATGTGTATAGGGGCGTGTTCGGCTCGCATGTCGCCAACATCATCCGTCGGCTGCGGCGCATCTGCGAGAGGTTTGGGAGCAGTCCGCAGTTCATTCTTTGCTCGGCGACGATTGCCAATCCGGGCGAGCATGCGGAGCGGCTGACGGGACTGCCTTTTGAGGTCGTGGATGATGATGGCTCGCCTTATGGCGGCAAGGACTTTCTGTTCTGGAATCCGCCGATGCTCGACCTGGCTACCGGCAGTAGGCGCAGCACGAACACGGAGTCGGCGCAGCTCTTCGCGGAACTGCTGAGGCGGTATGTGCGGACGATGAATTTCGTTCGCAGCAGACGAGCCGCCGAGCTGTTGTATGTGTATGTGCGGGATAACCTGAAGCTGTCGCATCCGGATGTCGCCAAGCGCGTGATGCCGTATCGGGCGAGCTACCTGCCGGAGGACAGGCGGGCAATAGAGCGAGATCTCGCGCAGGGGCGTCTGCTGGGCGTAACGACCACGAACGCTATGGAGCTTGGCATAGACATTGGAGACCTGGATGCGACGCTGCTGACAGGGTATCCGGGCACGATAGCGAGCGCGTGGCAGCAGGCGGGCAGGAGCGGACGCAGCGGTCATCGGTCGCTGTCTGTGCTGGTTGCGCACGATAACCCGCTGGACCAGTATCTTATGCGGCACCCGGAGGCGTTTTTCGGCAGATCACATGAGAGCGCGCGAGTGTCGCCGGGCAACCCGTACATCTTGAAGCCGCACTTGCTCTGCGCGGCTTATGAAGCGCCGTTGTTGATGGACGATACGGCGCACTTTGGACCTGAGTTGCTATGGTATGCAGAGGAGCTTGTGGAGGACGGACTGCTGCATGTGCGGCAGGGGCGCTGGTATCTGAGCGCGGATATGGAATACCCGGCGGGCGAGGTGAATATCCGATCGGCGTCTGCGCGGACATACTCGCTGGTGGAGCGGGACAGCGGCGTGATATTGGAGAGCGTGGAGGAGATGTCGGCGTTCCTGCAACTGCATCCGGGCGGCATATATCTGCACCAAGGGGAGCAGTATCTCATCACGGACCTGGACATGGAACAGGGCGTTGCTTATGCGGTGCAGACGGATGTGCCGTACTACACGCAGGCGCGCGATTATACGGATACGCGCATTCTGAGGCAGTTCAGGCAGAGGAAGGCCGGCAGGACGCAAGCCTACCTGGGAGAGGTGAGCGTTACGACCAGCGTTGTGGGCTTTAAGCGTGTGGCGCACATCACCGAGGAGTCGCTGGGCGAGGAGTATGTTGACTTGCCGCCGCAGAGTTTCGACACCATATCGCTATGGTTCGATGTACCGCCTGACACCCTGGACTACATACGGCGAGAGCGGCTCGACCTGATGGGCGGGCTGCATGCGGTGGAGCACGCGGCGATAGGTGTGCTGCCGCTATTCGCTATGTGCGACCGCAACGACATAGGGGGAATATCCACGCCGCTGCATCCGGATACGGGAAGGCCGCAGGTGTTCATACACGACGGCATACCGGGTGGCGTGGGGATCACGGAGCACGGCTACGACATTATCGAGGAGCTTTGGAGCGCGACTCTGCAGGTCATCAACGAGTGCCCATGCGAGAGCGGGTGTCCGGGCTGCATACAATCGCCCAAGTGCGGCAATAACAATGAGCCTCTGAACAAGGGAGTGGCGGCGATCATACTGCAAGCCATATTGGGCGAAGTCGCTCATGGGTGATCCGGATAGGCAGGATGGAGGGGATGATTCAGGCCCTCACCCTAACCCTCTCCCCGAGGGAGAGGGTACACAGAAGAAGGGGTGGTTTGGCGGGCTGTGGCAGGATACGGACTTCGCCAAGTTCTGGGTAAGCCGCACGGTGTCGAACTTCGGCACTCTTATGGGGGCGTTGCAGTTCGTTGCTGTTCTGGTGCTGGGTGCGACGCCGTTTCAGATGGGCGTGCTCGTCGCGTTGGGAGTATCCGTGTTAGATGTCAAGCCGATCCGGCCTGATAAGATGGGCAGTCGCTCCCGTACCGTTTCACCCAGGGAGTTCCTCGACGCGCCACGGCGTTTAGCTGCATCAGCAGCTTGCGTGCCACTGCTATCACAGCTACCTTGCCGGGTTTGCCGCGCTCCCGAAGACGCCGATAGAAGTCGCGTAGGTCGCCATCTACCCTGAGCACCACCCAAGCACAGATATACAGCGCCCGTCGCACCGTCCCACGACCGCCTCGAATGGACCGATTGCCACGCTTTTTGCCGCTGTCACGCGACCAGGGAGCAAGCCCCACCAGCGATGTCAACGCCCGTCCGTCCCGCCTGCCAAGTTCGGGCAAATATGCGATAAGTGTAGCCGCGGTCAGCTGTCCCACTCCGGGTACCGTCTGATACAGTTCGACTGTCTCACTGAGACTGGCGCTGCGCTTCAACAACTCCTTGTACTCCTCATCCAACCGCTCTATCTCTCTGTCCAGCCAGCGGATGTGACGCCTGGTCGACTTCCCGACACTCCCGCTTACGCCCTTGTCCAGTCGGTTGCGCTCCCGCACCCGCTGCTCGACAAGTTGACGCCGCCTGCTCAGTAACTGCCGCAGCTCCTCACGGTCAGGATCCACATCCGGTTGTGTTGTGTCCGACTCGGAGAACACCACGCCGTAGCGAGACAGCACCTGAGCATCGAGAGGGTCGGTCTTCGCCTCGTATCCGCACGCGCGGGCAAATGCGCGCACCCTGACCGGATGCGCCACTTCTACGCCGATCACCGTCTCCCTCAGCTTGCCTACCACAAGACGCTCATACCCACCGGTGAACTCGCACACCGCCTTGGTCACACCTGCCCGCTCCAGATGCCTGAGCAACCTGCGAATGCCTGTCGCGCTGTTCTCAAAGCGGAGCACGGGACCTTCAGAAACTGACACCTCCAAAGTTGCCTTCGATACATCTATGCCTGCTACGACTATCATAGTCCGACCTCCGTGTGTATTATGCCGTTGTGCTCCACACTTGCAGATGCGGGCCTCGTGCCCTTGTATCCGTTCGGAGCCACAAATGCGGCGGGAGGGGTGTCATACTCCCAAACGGTGCAGCCCGGCGCAGCAGCCTGGCTCACCCAGTCGCTCACGACGCGCCCCTCTCACCCACCTCACAAACTGACACGTTTGCAAGTCAAATACAACATACAAGTCGCGCCGAGCATAGTCATCGGGTTTTTCGCAGGTGTGATCGCGGACCGCGTTCGGCGGCGGCCCATCCTCATCGTCTCCGAGCTTGGCAGGTTCGCGCTGATGGCGTCCATTCCCGCCGCGTTCCTGATTGGGCAGTTGCGCATCGAGCAGCTATATGTCGTGGCGTTCTTCAATGGCGTGCTGACTACATTCTCTGATGTGGCTAACCGGTCATACCTGCCGACGCTGGTAAATCGGAGCGAATTAGTTGGTGCGAATAGCAGGCTGACCGCCAGCGAGTCGTTCGCGGAAGTTACGGCATTCAGCATAGGCGGCTGGATAGCGCAACTGAGCAACTCTGTCGCCGTGGCAGCGATAGGAGGGCTGACATTTCTGGTGTCCGCGCTTTCGCTGACGTTCATTCGCAAGCAAGAGCCTGATGCCGAGCCTTCTGTGCAGGGTGGAAGTGTGGCGCACGAGATTTGGGAAGGGTGTGGTGTGGCACGATCGTCTGCTGCGCGCGCTCGCAGTAGCTGCGGTCGCCGAGAACTGGACGGCTGGAATGATGGGTGCGGTGGTGCTGGTCTTCGGAGTGCGGGAGCTTGGGTTTGGGCCCGGCGCACTGGGGACGATATTCGCTGTTGGTGGGATAAGTTCGATATTCGGTTCGATATACGCGGGTTGGGCTGCGCGCAGATTCGGCTTTGGGACTGCGCTTGTGGGCGGCTATGCGGTGTACATGCTTACAATACTGTTTATCCCGATGGCGCGCGCCGCAGCTATTCGCCGGACTGATGTTGTCGCTGGCGCAGTTGGGCGACGGGTTCTTCACGATGTTCATGGTGCATGAGAACAGCTTGCGGCAGACGATAACGCCCGGCCGCTCGCTTGGCAGGATGAACGCAACGATGCGCTCGCTTGGGGTTACTGCAATGTTTGCGGGGTCGCTCGTGGGCGGATGGGTAGCGGGTGAGATTGGCTTGCGGATGACTATTGTGGCTGCCGCGTGCGTCGGGCTGCTGGGGCGCTGTATATGGTGGTGTCGCCGCTGCGGTCGGTGAGAGAGTTGCCTTCGGGTTAGTGAGATACAGAGCTAAGGGCGTCGGTGGCGCGCAACCTGATTCCAAGTGCCCTGATTACCTTGAGCACGGTGGCGAATTCGGGATTACCGTTCGGTGACAGCGCCTTGTAGAGGCTTTCTCTGCCGAGTCCTGTTTCACGCGCAATCTCGGTCATTCCTTTAGAGCGGGCTATGTCGCCTAGCACGGAGGCTATGAGTTGACTGTCTCCGTCTTCCAGCGCCGCTTCAAGGTATGCGACTATGTCCTCCTGTGTGTTTAGATGTTCGGCAGGGTCCCAAGGTCCGGTGATTGTCTTTGCCATTTCCGACTCCTTTTATAGTCCTCTGGCAAGTTCGCTTGCAATTCTGATGTCCCGACGCTGAGATGACTTATCGCCACCTGCGAGGAGTATCACAAGTGCCTGTCCGCGCCGTGCGAAGTACACTCGATACCCTGTTCCGTAGTCGATACCTAACCCGGAAACGCCGTGTCCTACAGCCCTGACATCGCCGAGGTTGCCCAACGCTAGACGCCTGATGCGCGTATCAATTCGCGCCCTTGCTTGAGTGTCCCGTAATCTACTGAACCAGTTGGCATACACTTCGGTTTCACGGACTTCTATCACTGGCATATTGTATGCTGTGGGATACATTCATTCAAGGCATCTGGAGTTTTGGTTGTTCGGACTGACAATCGGATGGGGATGCGATATGATTGCTGGCAGTTTTCGATTGGAGCAACGACTTGCGGCAGATGCCGCGCCCCGGCGAGATTCCGATTGACACGACTGATTTCAGGTCGCGATTTCAGGGTAGTGGCGGTGGCGGACGTCGGAGAAAGATCGGTTGTGGATGGCAGCTGCTAATCGCAGTAGTTACGTTGCTGCTGCTGGCGTGGGTTGTGATTCCTTTGTTGAGAATGCTTTTGGGATGGTGACAAGCCTATGCATGGCCCTCACCAGTTTCCGCAGAGCGCGGAGGAATACAAAGGGGCATTCTGGCGGCGCACACCGGGTGGTGAGTGTCTGTGGCTGTTGATTATATTCATAGTTGGTATTTTCGTGATTTGGACTCTGATTTGGTTGTGGGGGCTGGTGACTTAGGCGGCGGTTTTCTATATTCAGGCGAGGGGAAAATATGGCAAGACGGCGATTTGGGCATGAGGTAACAAGGCCGGGGCGCAAGCACGGTGATGAGCCTGTGAGCATTCCTGTGGCAAAGGACCTGGAGAAGGCTCCGGATTCTCTGCGACGGGATCAGGAGATTACCTTTTACTCGCGGGAGTATCCGCTGGAGAGCTTTGCGCTGGAGCAGAGCGCGTCTGTGGAGTGGGCGGACGGGATACGGCGCGAGTTTTCGCCGGAGACGGCGGAGTTGTACGAAGAGTTTCAGGAAGACATGAAGCCCGCCCTTGAGTGGGTACGCGCGAGCGGGGATCTCGAGCCGACGGCAGAACCGAGCGGCGATGATGTTACGCAGTCCATCAGGGATGTGGCGCGGGAGCTGGGGTACAGCGAGGTGGGGTTCACTCGGTTCGACCGACGCTACGTGTATAAGGCGCGGCAGGACGATGTAAGGCGCGGGCTTCCGAATGCGATATGCCTTGCGCTTGAACAGGAGCATTCGGCGACGCAGACGATGCCGAGCCTTGATGCGGAAGTGGCACAGGGGGCAACTTACAAGCAGCAGGCGGAGTTGGCGAAGAAGCTCGTGCAGCACATCCACTCGCTGGGGTACCGCGCGCAGGTGTCGGGACCGACCTGGCAATTCGGGCCGATGATACCGATGTTCGTTGATGCGGGGCTGGGGCAGCTCGGCGTTAACGGGCAGTTGCTGTCGCCGCACTTTGGGTCCAGGGCGCGGCTGCAGATCATTATCACGGATGCTAGGGTCACATACGACAGGCCCGTGGATTACGGTGTCCCGAAGTTCTGCGAGATTTGCCAGGTGTGCTTCATGCGCTGTCCGGGACGGGCTATCCAGGGGCAGCGGCTGTGGTATCGGGGTGTTGAGAAGGCGAAGCTCATCGCCAAGCGGTGCCGTCCCGTGATGACGCGATACTCGGGGTGCGGCGTGTGCATGAAGACTTGTCCGATACAGAAGTATGGCATGAAGCCTGTGATGGAACACTACATCGAGACCGGCGAGGTGCTAGGCAAGGGCACTGATAACCTTGAAGGGTATGAATTGCCGGACAAGGGATATTTTGAGGCAGGTAAGCTGCCGCGTTTCGACACGGAGTTCTTCAATATGCCGACAGGTCGGGCGGAGGACCACCTGATGGACGATCTTCAGGACAAGCTGCAATCGGCGTCAGGCTCTGAGGATGAAGATGGCGCATGGCGCGAGTACCGCGAAAAGCTTGAGGACACCTTGAACAGGCAGTCGGCAGTGGTTGACATGGGTATGGACCTAGGTATCTGGGGACCGTAGAAGCCGACAAGCATTTATTCACCCTGCCGATGTGTTAGCGGCCACAAGAGGTACATGAGCCACACGATCGAAGAGCTTTAACTTGGCGCGCGCGGGATGAACGACCGGGGTTGCTGCGGGTGTCGAGCGGGGAATAGTTTACATAGTGTTCACAAGTCTTCAGGATGGTCGTGTTGACAGAGGTTAGTTGCCGTGATAACATTTGCCTATAAATACGGAGCTTAGTATAGTGTTTAATAAATAACTATACAGAGGCACAAAAATCATATCAGGAGGATTTGCTATGGCTGGCGAAGGTCTGATGGACATTGAGATCATCTACTGCGTACCTTGACAGTATCACAGTGTTGCGGCCTGGATGGTCAACGAGTTTGTGGATGCTGGCGGTAATAAAGTTTCGATCTCGGTTAAGCCCGGAGTATCGGGTGTATTGCAGGTCTATGTAGATGGCGACAAGATCTACGACAAGGCTGAAGAGGGCAATGAGACCCCTCATCTGAACCGAGTCAAGGAATTGAAGGCAATCGTTAAGGACAGGCTTGAGAGCGTAATGGCTGCCGCTGCTGACTAAGGTCAGAAGCTTGCCATAGATAAAAGCCCCGAACCGGTTTTAGGTTCGGGGCTTTTTGCGTTACATCGGAGTAACTTTCGGTCATAATGCGGGCTTTCCCTTAGTTTTGGGGACGGGTTGCTAGTTATTGTGTTGAGGCGTATTCTTTGTCCATTGTGGAATCTCGGGAAGTTTGGAATCAGTTCGACAGGATGGTTGGCGCGCCGGAGGAAGAGATTGACCTTGCGCGCGCAGCCCTGCTTCTTGCCGCTACAGAATATCCGGAATTGAGTATTGAGCGTGAGTTGTTCCGCGTTGACGGGTTAGCGGAGGGTGTTGCGCCGCGCATGGACGACGACAGCCCGCTGTATCAACTGAATACGCTCAGCGAGTACCTGTTCGACGAGCTGAAGTTCGCGGGCAACCACACGAACTATTACGATCCCCGCAACAGCTTCCTCAATGATGTGATAGAGCGGCGGCTGGGCATTCCAATTACGCTGTCGTTGCTGTATATCGAAGTGGGCAAGCGGCTGGGGGTGCCGCTGCTGGGAATCGGTATGCCGGGGCATTTTGTCGTGAGGCACAGGGACGACCCCGATATTTTCGTGGATCCCTTTCACGGCGGGATATTGCTGTCGGAGGAGGAGTGCGCGGAGCGTCTGAAGCAGTCAACGCAGGGGGCGCTGGCCTGGGATAGGGAGTACCTGGCGCCCGTGAGCAGCCGCGCATTTATCGCGCGTATGCTGCGAAACCTGAAGGTGGTGTATTTGCAGCGGCGTAGCTATGAGCGCGTGCTGGCGACCATCGATCGGGTGATTGCGCTGCTGCCCCAGGATGCGGTGGAGTTCCGTGACCGCGGCGTAGTGAATTACCGACTGGGCAACTACGCGGATGCTCTCGAAGACTTGTATGTTTATGTGGAATCGGGTGATGTCGTGCCCGATGAGGATACGGTGCGGAAACTGATGGATCAGATCCGGGGCAGGCTTGAAGGGTGACGAGGCTAACAGGATTGACAGGATAAGCAAAATGATAGCTGATTACAAGTGTAGTGTGCAGAAGCCGAATGACTTCGATGAGTTTTGGGGGGCTGTGCTGGATGAGGCGGCGCGCATTCCTTTGAATGCGGAGACGGTGCCGCTGCCAATGCGAAGTTCTGACGATCTGGAGACTTTCGAGGTCTTCTATGACAGCCTGGACGGCGTGCGGGTTGCGGCGTGGTACTGCGTGCCGCGCGAGAGGCAGGGTCCTTTGCCTGCTGTCGTATTCATGCCGGGGTATCAGAGCGACCCTGCGATACCCAAGGACTGGGCGCGCCGAGGATATGTGGCTGTTACTGCCGCGCCAAGGGGCAAGTTGAGGAGCAATGGGCAGTTCAATCCGGGCTATCCGAACCTGCTGACGCATAACATCATAGATCGCAACACCTACTCTTATAGAGGTTTCTATGTGGACGCGTGGCGCACGATAGATTACCTGCTGACGCGCGATGAGGTTGACTCTGAGCGGATTGGCGTTGCTGGGAGCAGCCAGGGTGGCGGTCTGACGATAACGACTGCGGCGATGCGTCCGGAGGTGAAGGTAGCGTCAGCGGGGGCGCCGTATCTCTGCGGCTACATGGATGCGATCGTGCTGACAAGCTCGTACCCGTACCAGGAGATTAACGACTACCTGCGGATGAACCCGCATAGCCGCGCCGATGTGGAGCGGACGCTGGCATACTTCGATGGCATCAGCTTCGCCGACAGTATTAAGTGCCCGATCATCATGAACATTGGGTTGCAGGACAATGTGTGCCCACCGGAGACGGGGTATGCGTTACACAACACCATCGGCAGCGAAGACAAGCGGCTGTACGCATACGACGGGCACGGACATGAGGCGGGGCGGTACAGGCATACCGCAGTGATAACGGAGTTCTTCGCTAAGCATCTGCAAGGTGCAGAATAACAGGCAGGACGGTTAGGATGACTACGGAATTTGAGCGGTATTGGGACGGCACGCTGGAGGAATTGGCGGGCTATCCTGCGAAACCGGAAGTGGAACTATTGCCGATTCGGTGCGCGGATTTCGCCACGATGTACAGCGTGCGACTGACGAGCATTGGGCCTTACAGGCTGTTTGGGTACCTGAGCATACCGCAGGGCACAGGGCCGTTCCCGGCGATTTACTATCCGCCGAAGTATCAAAGCGTGCTTGAGCCTATACCTCAAGGGTCTGCGAACTATCTTCGCAGCAGGTTTGTAGTATCCGCGCTCGGAGGGCGGGGGCAGCGGCTGTCCGACAGTCCGTATTCTGCTGGGTTTCCGGGTCATCTGACGGAGGGCATTGATGACTCCGGCAGTTACATATTTCGCGGTACTACGGCAGACAGCGTGCGCGGGATGGAGTATCTGCTGACCCGCGATGAGGTGGACGCTGATCGCGTGGTGGCGATAGGGAACGATATGGCGCTGATGACGGCGG
Organism: Dehalococcoidia bacterium; assembly: GCA_965221045.1. Lineage (GTDB taxonomy): Bacteria > Chloroflexota > Dehalococcoidia > Lucifugimonadales > JADFKI01 > Bin90. The sequence goes on along the minus strand of OZ244863.1, from coordinate 879,034 downwards.
CGCTGCATGATGGCGTGACTCATGTCGTGTGCCAACCGGGGCTGTTCGTGGATACGCTGAAGTTGGCGGCGCGTACGGGTGACTATCCGCTCGAAGAGATCAACGACTACCTGAACCTTTATCCTGAGCGCAAACAGGCTGTGGAAGATACGCTTGGATATTTCGATCTGAGAGGGTTCGCGCCGCGAGTGAATGCCAGGACGCTGCTGATGGCAGGCGCGCCCGGCAGTTCGCTGGATGCCGAGGGGCTGTCGGCGGTGTCAGGGGCTATCAAGGGCGATGTCAGTGTGTACGAATCGCAGAGTTCGAGCTACAGGGACGGAGTGTACCAGGAGGAGTGGCTGGCGCGCGGATTCGGGTTCGCGGAGGCGATACTGCCGGAGCATTGGCGCTGAGGCGCTCTTCTAAACTCGTACATTGCCGATGATGTTGTCGTCTTGATTGGACTTTGAGACTACAGTATCATCTACATCGTGAGTTGTCTCGAAGGCGTCAAGGAGTCTGGCTTGGACGGCAAGAAGGTGTACGCGGGCGAGCGAAAGGGGCAGGGCGCGGCGTCCGGAGTATCGGTCGTTGTGGTGGAGGATGATGTTGTGCGATCGCTGCCGTCACGTCTTGACCTGTGGGAGCATTCGGTGAATCTCGAATGGGGCTACGGGATAGGCGGGCCGGCGCAGCTTGCGCTTGCGATACTGGCGGACGCTACGGGGAGCGACGCATACGCTGAGAGGCATCATCACTGGTTCAAGCAGGACGTGGTGATGCGCCTGCCGTGGGACGGCTGGGAACTGCCGGAGAGCCACGTGTGGGAGTGGATTGCGGAGCATCATCCGCTTGAGCGGAGGTGACAGCATCGGCAGGATGCTTCTTCTCTCATCCCTTCGGCAAGCTCAGGACAGGCTCTAACCTTCCCCCACGAAGGGGGGAAGGCACTTGGGAGCAGTCTCTAGGATTTCGCGAGCTTAATCACTCTGCCACCGATGAGCCACTCGGCAACGTACAAGTTGCCTTCTGCGTCCGCGGTCAGGCCGTGCGGGCTGTTGAACTTGCCGGCTTCCAGAAGGCTAGTGGGGATGATTTCGCCGCTCTCGCCGGCGTTGTTGGGCCAGCCGTCCACTTCGCACACTTGCTCGTTGTCACCCAGATAGACGACCAGATTGTCGTCCATGTCGGTGATGGCCAGGCGTGCGCGAAGCTCGGCGATTACCAACAGGTCGCCGTAGGTTACAAAGGCGCTGGGAGTGGTCAGGAAATCGTCGCCGAAGGAGCGCTTGAAGCCGCCTTCCATGTCGTACACCTGTACGCGGGCGTTGGCTCGGTCTGCCACATACAGCTCGGCCTCTGACTTACGACGGTCTATGAAGATGCCGTGCGGGCAGTTGTACCTGCCTGCGCCTTCCTCGCCGTTTATGCTGCTCACATATTCCCCGTCGCTCGTGAACCTGTGGACATAGCTTGCGCCGTAACCGTCACCGACCCAAACGTCGCCGTTGCCACCAAACCGCTCTTCGTTCACGGCAACGGTGGTGGGTGAGTAGCGGGCGGTCTCATAGGCGGAGTGGGGAGGTGTGTCCAGCGTCATGACGGTCTGCCCGTCCAGAGTGGTTTTGAAGACCTGCCCAGAAGCGTCGTCTGCGCCCGGCGGGTAGCCATAGTCGTGGCGGTGGCTCCTCTTGGAGCCGTTGTCGGCTATCCATAGGTACTCGGTGCCGCCTTCGTTGACGATGGTGATGCCATGGGCGTCGGCAAATTCGCCCTGCCATGTAGAGAGCAGGTTGCCATCGCTGTCGAATGTCATGACGTTGGGGTCGCCGGGATGGCAGGTGATGACATTCCCCGACTCCGTGACCACGATGCCGGGATGCGCCCAGCCCATTCGGGAACTTTCAGACTCGGGAATCTTTGCCCAATTGTCTATCCAGCCGTATGTATTTTCGCCGCTGCCTACACGCATAGTTGAACCTCCGGTAGCGTTTCCGTTCAGGGGGGCTAGTTTCTTCACCCCCATCCTAACCTTCCCCCATCAAGGGGGAAGGGACAAAGATGTTCGAGGCTATGGGTTCAGGATGACCTTGGTGTAGCCGTCGATGCGCTTGTCGAACTTGTCGTAGGCGTCAACGGCATCGTCGAGCGACACCTCGTGGGAGACCACGAAACTGGGGGTAGCCTTGCCCGCTGCGATGAGGTCGCGCAGGTAGGCGTTGTAGCGCTTCACATTGCACTGGCCCGTGCCAAGACGAAGTCCCTTCTCGAAGAGTCTGCCGAAGTTGATGGAGAGCGAGCCACGCTTTGCGCCCTCGTCCACTCCGCCGGGGTCGGACGGAACATACAGGCCGGGGATGCCCATGATTCCGGTGGGATTGATAACGTCAATCATCTGGTTCAGAACGACGTTCGGCACCTCCTCCTGTTCGCCGCCTGCTGCTGAGGATCCTTGCGCCGCTGCCTGATAGCCCACTGCGTCGATGGTCTTGTCCACGCCGTCGCCCCCGCGCATCTCTCTTATCTGCGCTACCGGGTCGCCTTCGTCGAAGTTGATGGCTATTGCTCCAATCTCGCTTGCCTTGTCCAGACGCTCCTGCACATGGTCGATGGCGTAGACTGCCGCCGCGCCCCGAATGACGCAACTATAAGCCGCCATCAGTCCGACGGGGCCGCAGCCGAAGACGGCGACGCTCTCGCCGGGGCTGACCTGAGCAAGTTCCGCGCCGTGGTAGCCGGTGGGAAATATGTCTGCGAGCATCGCGAAGTCGGACTCGAACTCGTCGCCGGCAGGAAGGGGCAGGCAGTTGAAGTCGGCGTGGGGCACTTGCAGGTACTCGGCCTGCCCGCCGCGCCATGGTCCCATTGCCACATATCCATACGCGCCACCCGCGAAGCCGGGGTTGACGATGGTGCAGAAGCCGGTGAAACCCCTCTGGCAGTTCTTGCAGAAGCCACACGCCACGTTGAAGGGCATTACCACTCTGTCGCCGGCGTTCAGCGTCTTTACCGCAGAGCCGACTTCCTCGACGATGCCCATGTTCTCATGGCCAAAAATTATGCCGGGTTCTGCGGCGGTTCTGCCCTCGTACATATGCAGGTCAGAGCCGCAGATGCAGGAAGATGTTATCTTGACGATTACATCATTTGGGTGCTGTAATTCCGGGTCGGGAACATTCTCTACGGACACGCTGAACGGCCCCTGGTACACGACAGCCTTCATGGAAACTCCTCCTTAGATTGTTTCTGCCGCTTGCTTGCGGAAGGCATGAATCTCAGCAGATTCAGCCTGTATAATTCGGGCGGATTGTAACAGGTTGCCCTATGGCTGTCTAACGCCTTAGAACTGATATAGATGGGCAGAATGAGACAAATTGACTTGGCATGAAGGCAGGAATATGCTGGATTCGCGACGGCCATGTCTCTGAGGCGTGTCGAACAAGGAGTCTGCGATGAAGCGTGTCGGGTTTTTGCTGAAGGTCAGGCAGGATATGATCGAGGAATACAAGGCGCATCACAGGGCTGTGTGGCCGGATATGCTGGACGCGCTGAGCCGGAACGGCTGGCATAACTACTCGCTATTCATGCGCGAGGATGGGCTGATGTTCGGCTACTTCGAGACTGAGGACAGCTTCGCGGTTGCGCTGGAAGGTATGTCCAAAGAGGATGCGAACAGGCGATGGCAGGATATGATGTCGCCCTTTTTTGAGACATTGGAGGGTGAAATACCAGAGGGGGCGCATCCCGACGCGACGATGGTTGAGCTGGAAGAGGTGTTTCATCTGGAGTAGGTCAGTTAATCAGTATTCTGGCAGATAGTCGATGGTTGGAGTGTGTTATGAGGCTTGAGGGCAAGACGGCGATAGTTACGGGTGGCGCGTCAGGGATTGGGCGCGCGATATGCGAGGTGTTCGCGGAGGAAGGGGCGCGGCTGACTATCGCGGACATCGACGCTGCGGGCGGCGAGCAGACGCTGGCGAGCGTCAGAGCTGCGGGCGGCGAGGCGCAGTTTGTGGCGACCGATGTGTCCAAGGAGGCGGATGTGGAGGCGATGGTGCAGGCGGCGGTTGACGCTTATGGGTCGGTGAACATACTGGTCAATGACGCCGCTGTGTTCGTGTTCGGGGAGATTGAGGACATCACTGACGCGGACTGGGCGCGGGTCTTTGGCGTGAATGTGATTGGACAGGCGTATTGCGTGAAGCATGTTCTTCCGCACATGAAGGCTGCTGGCGGCGGCTCCATCGTGAACCTGGCGTCGGTGAGCGGGTTCATCGCGCAGCCGGGGTTCATCCCGTACAACGCGTCGAAGGGGGCGGTGATGCAGCTGACGCGCTGCCTTGCGATGGACCTTGCGCCGCACAACATCCGCGTGAACTGCGTGTGTCCCGGATCGGTGCTGACGCCTGCGACGGAGCGGCACCGGCAGTTCGTGGGCGCGGACCGGGAGGAGTTTCTGGCTGAGGCGGGGTCGTCGAACTTCATGAAGCGGGTGGCTGACCCGCGCGAGATTGCTTACGGTGCGCTGTTCCTGGCGTCGGATGAGGCGTCATTCGTTACGGGCACGCCGCTGGTGATGGACGGGGGGCTGACGGCGCAGTGAGATAGCTATCAGGTTTCAGCAGTCAGCAGTCGGGGCAAGAAGTAGGACGTGGCTCTCTGACATCTTTCTTGGAAAGGACGCAACTATGTCTGAAGCCGATATGGATGCTTTCATACGAGGGATGCCGAAGGCCGAGCTGCATGTGCATGTAGAAGGGACGCTGGAGCCGGAGTTGGCGCGGAACGCGTTTCGGAGCGCGTGGATTGGGGAGGAGGAGAGGGAGGCGTATATTGCTGCGGTGGATGGGTATGTGGGTGGGCGATAGATTGCGAGTCTGCAATGCTCCGGAGTCTGCCGTCAGATAAGCCTGAGTCGCTCAATATCGTTTGTAGTCCATCGGGTGCTGCTGAGAATCGCGCGTAGAGTGCCAACGGGCAACGTGTCATTTGAACGGTGGTAGTGCACAACTACTCGCCTGCCGTCAGGGTGGCGATAAACGCGGGAAGAACCTCTGGAGCGCCTGTAAGTAAAACCGTCTCTTTCTAAAGCGCGAACAATCTCTCTAACTGGTGTGTTTCTGAGAAGTCGTATCAGGTCGGGAGGAAGGGTCATGCGATGGCAATAGGTCTTTCGATGATTACCTCGCCGTGACTAGGCAGTTCGCCGGCTTCGACCATATCCTCGATGTAGGCTTCAGCGGCGTCTTGCAGCGCTTCTAATGCTTCGCCCTGAGTATATCCCCAAGCAGCGCATCCGGGCAGTTCGTCTATCCAGCAACTCCATCTGCCATCTTCATCCTGTTCCATTTGGGCTTGGTAGGTATTCATTGATATGCCTCCAATGGAGCTTAACGTGTTGGACGTGCAAGATGATATTAACATGCACAGAAGGCGGGCTGTTCGCTACACAATCCTGCCCTGTTGCCCCTGCCTTCGGCGTCTTGGCGCGCGCTGGAAGGTTGCAGTGGGGGCGTAGCGGGGGTACTGGGGCTGGGTGCCGGCGAGCAGTTCCTCTATGGTGAGGATTTGGACGCGGGGGAAGCGGTGGTCGGGGAAGGCTTCAGGGGCGTAGAAGCCTGCTTCCAATGCCTCTTGCTCCATCGGTCTTGTGGGCGGCTTGAGGGTTACGAATAGGGCGAGGTCGGCTTTTTCGCGCTCCATGTCGCTCTTGAGCGTGGCGACTTGGTTGCGCTGGACGCCGCCGCTCTTGACCTGCACGACTATGCGGCGGGGCTTGCCGCTGTTGTCGTCGAAGAAGTTGATGAAGCCGTCGATGCCGGCATCCGCGCCTTTCTTGCGGTCGCGCGCGGGGCGAGCGTCCACAAGTCCGAGCGCCCACCACTCGAACTGGTAACGGTCGTGGAGGGCCAGGGACTCCGCGCTGAGCAGGTCTTTCGGCTCGCCGACCACTTCATAGGGGCCCAATTCTTCGCCGAATGCGTCGTGCAGGCGGTGACGGATGAGGGTGATGGCGAGGTGCGTGATGTCGATGCCAACCCAGCGGCGGTTGAGGCGCTCTGCTGCGGCGACTGCCGTGCCGCAGCCGCAGAACGGGTCTAGCACGACATCGCCTTCATTGCTGGACGCATTGATGATGCGCTCAAGCAGGGCTTCGGGCTTCTGCGTGGGGTAGCCGAGGCGTTCTTTTGCCATGGAGTTAATCGGATTTACATCGTCCCAGTGGTCTTGAACTAAAGACCCTTTTGACTCATCAAGATACTGGATACGCCGAGGGAGTTTCCCTGGTTCGTGCCAGATACGATCTTGAGATTCAAGAGATTCCATATTCTTTTGTGTGAATCTCCAATTGCGTTCAAAGCCTTTGTATTCGTATAGTGGACCTCTACCGCCTGGCGCGATCAGTGAAGTTAGTTGATACATCCGTCCATCCTCATTCTCACGGTAATGTGCCTTAACGCTTGATGCTTTCTGAGGACGATACTGTGGATAGAACTTTGCGTCATCTGAACGACCGTAGAAGAGGATGGTATCTCGGCTGCGTCCAAACCTGTGAGCATCATTATGTGGTAATGACCTAACCCATGTGATTTCGTTCTTGAAGTTAGTTGGGCCGAATACGGCGTCCATCAGCAGTTTGAGGTAGTGGCTCGCCGTCGGGTCGCAGTGGAGGTAGATGCTGCCGGCGGGCTTGAGTACGCGGTGCAGTTCGACCATGCGCTGCGCCATCATGGTGAGGTACGCCATCATGTCGTTCTGGCCAAGGAATGAGCGGAGGGCAGCGAGTAGGTCACCTATTTTGCCAGCCTGCTGCGTGATGACATCCTGATAGGCGAGCTCGGATTCGATGTTCCAGCGCCATGTGTCGTCGAAGGCGGTAATCTGTGCTGCCGACTCTTCGCCGCTGCGCTCGCGGAAGAGGACGTTGTAGGTGGCATTGGAGTTGAAGGGCGGGTCGAGGTAGATAAGGTCAACGCTCTCGTCGGCGATGTGCTGGCGCAGGATATCGAGGTTGTCGCCGAAGTAGAGTTGGTTGGGGGAATCGGTCATTGCAAACACGCCCTTTCAAGCAGTTATGCAATTGTATCACCTGCGTCTGTAGGAAAAAGGGCGCGAGTGAACCTGGCTGGGTAGCACACTCGCGCCGGGGGGATGTCTGATTTGAAGTTTGGACGGGGGATTCGGCAGGTCGGCTGCTGTCTTAGAGGGTGTTTCCAAAGGTTGCCTATGAAGGCGCCAAACGGCGCAACATAAGCTGAATCATCGCTATCTGTATCCAAGCCTCACTGCTGCTCACCAAGCACTCATAGTCCTTGCTTAACCGACGACATCGACCCAACCACGCCAATGTCCGCTCTACGACCCACCTGCGAGGCAATACCGCAAACTCACGTTTGCCACTCGGACGTCTCACTATCTCCAATTCCCAGCCTGTATGCTCCCTTACCCAGTCAACCAATTGGCCTGCATATCCACCATCTGCCCAGATGAGCCTTAGTTCACGGAATCGGCCAGCCAGTTTGTTCAGCAGCAGCCTAGCGCCATCCCTGTCTTGGATGTCCGCAGGATGCACCACCACTCCTAACAGCATTCCCATAGTATCCACGATTATGTGTCGCTTTCGTCCGAACACCTTCTTACCAGCGTCATAGCCACGAGGCCCCCTTTTTCTGTCGTCTTCACCGACTGGCTGTCTATAATGGCTGCCGTGGGCATTGCGCTCCTACCCTCACCTTCACGCACATTCGGTCGCATCGCATCGTGTACTCGTTCCCAGGTCCCATCTTCTGAGAAGCCTCGGAAGTATTTGTACACTGTTTGCCACGGCGGCAGATCGTGCGGTAGCATCCGCCAGGCGCATCCGGTGCGAAGCACATACAAAATGGCGTTGAGTATCTCTCTCAGTTCAACGGTGCGTGGTCTGCCTCCGGGTTTTGCCGCCGGTAGCAACGGCGACAGGAGTTCCCATTGTTCGTCCGTCAGATCGCTTGGGTATGTCTTGCGTTTCATCCGTAGATGTTAGTATATGTCTTATACTTTGGAAACACCCTCTTAGGTCCGGGAAAGCTGGGTGGCTTCGATGTGGTGGTTCTTGGTTCAGCCTGACTCCGACACTTCGGACTGGATTGTAATATGCCAGATGCCGAGCGCTCGTCTGTCAGTCGAATGCTCTGGAGATTCCCCTCTTCACGACGATTCTTGCGTAGGCGGATCTTTGAGGTGATCAGAACCCGCATTGGCACCGAAGATGCCCATCCCTGCACGTCCAAACCTGCCATTCAACGGGTACTTGATCACCCCAAAGATTGCCGAGAGAAAGCATGACATGCTTATGCTATGCTGTCAAGTATTTATCGCACCTTTTTTGAAATATAATACATTGATGTTATATAAGGACAGATAATCGTTGCATTTACTTCTGTCTATTCATAATTGAGGGAACTTTCTCAGGCACCCTAGTGCTTGCCTTTGAGACATTAATTGTGAAGTCTGTCCCGATGCGTGCGAGCAATGTCGGTTGAGGCAGATTGATGTGAGGTCAACCGACAATTCCCTTCTCAGACTTATCCGCCTCTTAGGGGTGGAGCCGCACTTGCCAATCATCTTTGAACAGGCGATACTTACGGCGTTGTTTGAGGATGCTACAGGAGGACTATAAATGGAAGGACGACTGAAAGACAAGTACGCAATTGTTGGCGTCGGGGAGACGGAGTATAGCCGGGCGTCGGGGCGCAGCACGAGGGCGCTGGGCGTGGAGGCTATACGCAACGCCATCTATGATGCGGGGCTGACGCCGCAGGATGTGGACGGGATGCTGAGCTATCATGGGGGCGATTCGACGCCTTCGACGACGATGATGTACGACCTGGGGATGCGGCTGAACTTTTATATGGACTGCTCCGGCGGCGGTTCGAGCACTGAGGCGCTCATCGGGCTTGCCATCGGCGCTATCGAAGCCGGCATGTGCGACACGGTAGCGATATTTCGCGCGATGAACGGGTACTCGCAGGTGCGGATCGGCGGCACGGGAGCGCGCGCGGCCGCGCCAATAGGCGGGTCGGACCTTTTGAGGCGCACTTACGGCGTGGCGAGCGCGGCGCAGAGCTTTGCGTTCACATTCACGCGGCATATGATGGAGTACGGCGTTACGGGCGAAGATCTGGCGAACATCAAGGTTACGCACAGCAACCACGCGAGCAATAATCCTAAGGCGCTGATGAAGCAGCGCGTTACGGTGGACGATGTGGTGAACTCGCGCTGGATCGTGAAGCCGTGCGCGCACCTGCTGGATTGCTGCCTCGAGACTGACAATGCGACCTGCATCATCGTTACATCGGCGGAGCGAGCGAAGGATTTGCGGCATCCGCCGGCGTACATCATGGCGGTGCAGGGCAGAGGCGTGAAGCCGGGCGGCGATTTCCACTACCAGTACGCGCCGATTTCGCGGGTGGCGGGCTACTATGTTGGCCCGCGCCTGTTCGAGCTTGCGGGCGTGACGCATGACGACATAGATGTTACGGGGTGCTACGACGCATTCACTTATACGACGCTCTTGCAGTTCGAGGACTATGGGTTCTGCGAGAAGGGCGAGGGCAAGGACTATGTCACGAGCGGCATCACGAACCTGGGCGGCAGGCGTCCGAACAACACGAGCGGCGGCCACCTATGCGAGGGCTATACGCACGGGATGAACATGGTCATCGAGAATACACGGCAGATTCGCGGCACGGTGGACGACTATTGCCCGAACTGGGCGGATGGCGAGCATACCTACGACTACTCGGAGGGAGGCTGCCGTCAGGTCCCGGATGTGAACATCTCAATGAATATGGGATGGGCGATGCCGGGCGTGGGCAGCGCGCTGATAATGCACAAGTAGAGGGCAGGTGTCAGCGGTCAGCAGTCAGGATTCCACTGATTGCTTGGCTGTGCGCCAAAGTTTAGTGACAATTGTCGAGGCGTAAGCAGCGCCTTGTCCTTTGGAGGGAAGAGAATGCCGATTTATGAGTATCGCGGTCTGGCGCTCAACATATCGGAGCTTGACAGCGAGTACAAGGGCTATTTTGATGCGGCGATGGAGCACAGGCTTGTCATGAAGAAGTGCAGCGCAGAGGGTTGCGGATTGCTGCGCGGCGAGCCTGGCGCGGCATGTCCGTGGTGCGCGTCGCTGGACTGGGAGTGGCAAGAGGTAAGCGGCAAGGGGACAATATACAGCTATCAGGTCATCATGCACGCGATCATGCCCGCGTTCCGCGACTGGGTACCGTACACGGTGGTGCTGGTGGAGCTTGACGAGCAGAGCGGCGAGCCGAACCCGGGGAACGGGTTGCGAATTACGGCGAACCTGCTCAACGACGACATGGTGCCGGATGATCCGGAGAATGTGGGCATAGGCAAGCGGGTGGAAGTGGTGTTCCTGGACACTGAAGACGGCTTTTCGGTGCCGCATTTCAAGTTGTCGGACGAGGCGCCGAGGGGCGAGGTCTGGCGGTATCCGGTGTGAAGAGTTAGTCGATATGTCGATTAGTCAGTGAATCAGCATGTCGGGATTGGAGATGGGTGCTATGCAAGTCTATGATGCGGTACTGTCGCGGCTGACAGTGCGGGAGTACAAGCCTGATCCGGTGCCCGACGATGTGGTGATGAAGCTGCTGGAGGCAGGCAGGCTCGCGCCGAGTTCACAGAACCTTCAGCCTTGTCATTTCATAGTGGTTCGGAACAGCGAAACTATAAAGCGGTTGGGAGACATTGCTACGCAGGGGCCGTTCATTGGGGACGCGCCGCTGGCAATCGCCATCGCCACTGACGACACGCCTAGGGCGCCGCTGGACGCCGGACGCGCATTGCAGCAGATGGAGCTTGTGGCGTGGGAGGAAGGACTGGGAACCTGTTTTGTGGGCATTCGGCAAGCCGAGCAGAACCAAGCGATTAAGGATTTGCTGGGCATACCTGATCATCTCGTCCTGCTGACCGTTTTGCCGTTCGGCTATCGGCTGCGCGCCGACATGGGAAGGCAAGGGCGTAGGAATCGCAAGAGCCTTGATCAGGTGGCGCACGTGGAGCGGTTTGGGGAGCCATACGAGGCGTGATCTGCTCTTTAGGTAGCATCGCCGTACAATGTCTGCTACGCTCATAATATAGTACGCCGCCATAGGTGTGCCCATTCGCTCATTGCGAATAACCGTGACGTGAAAGAGGACGCCGTTTGCAGATGCAGAAGATTGGCACGGCATTTTACAGACACATGCAGTTGCTTGCCACAATCGGGGCGCTGCTGAAGATTGCCTTGGTGTTCGCCAGGGGCGTGTTCGCCCTGTTCGTGGCGGCCGTAATGGGGTTTGGGCTGTATGTAATGAGCCTACCGGTAGCGCTGTCCATCTGGGGCTACGGCGACAGCTTAGTGATGCTGCTTGTGCTGGCTACAGGCATCGGGGCAGGGATAGGAAGCTACATCACCTGGTTCGACAGGAATTTTAAGTTCGGTGTACAGGCGCTTCTGCTCGTCATGGCGCTGACATGCGCTGTGTCGGGTGCGTGGCTGGGGTATGGGGTTGGAGTCGGATTGGATCACCCGATATGGAAGCCCGGCATACCAGAGACGAGTATCACGACGATGGGCGCAGTTATCGGCGCAAATGTGCCGCTGTTTCTACTTGGTTTGTACAACGCAATCAGGGACCCGCGCTTGTAAGCTGTTCAGACAAATTTCCACAGATGCGAAAGAGGGACGCGCCGCTTGATAGCGGGCGCGTCCCTTTCTGCTTATGTTCGGTATTCTATTAGTCGGCGACTGCTTGGGCTGTTTCCTCTTCGACGGGTTTGCCGGTAGCGGGATTAACCTCGAACGGGCTGAATAGCTCGAGTTCCTTGCCGATCTCGCGGACTGCGGGGATTACATACTCGCCCATGAGACGCAGGCTGCGCATCTGGTCTTCGTGTGTCATCGCGCCGTCGCCGTCCCAGAAGATTACGCTGCCGGGACGGAGGGTCTCCAGCACATGGCGAATCTTGGGGATAACCGTATCCGGCGTGCCTGAGACGATGGTGTATTTCTCCTGCTGCTCCTCGAACGCGCGAGAAGTAATCTGGCCGCCGCGGTTGGCGGTCGCAAAATCACGGGTTGGCAGGACGCGTCTGCGAGAGGTCAAGCCGGGCAGGTTCAAGAGCGCGCCGTTGGCCGTACCCTCGTTGCCTGCGAGGAACGGGTTGCTTGGTCCCTGCACATACTTGCGCGCGGTCTGCTCGGCGAGTTCCTCGGTCTCGTCCACATGCACCTTCCAGAGGTAGCCGATGTTCTGCGTACCGGACTCGTAGCCTTCTTCGGCAGCCGTCTCGTGGTAGAGCTCGAACGCCTGCTTGGTGGGTCCCATCTCGGTGGCAAGCATGATGTATGGGATGCGATTGCGCGCGGCCCACTGGAGTGAGTCGCGGCTGACGACGCCGGGCAGCCAGATGGGCGGGTGCGGCTTCTGGTATGGTCGCGCCCACGGGTTCACATACCGGTAATGGTAGTGTTTGCCCTCCCAGCGGAATGGTCCGGGCGTCGTCCACGCCTTGACGATGAAGTCGTGCGCTTCCTGGAAGCGCTCCCAGTTGTATGGCGGAGGTGCGTTGTGGGATACACTCTCGCGCCCAGTGCCACGTACCCACCCTGAGACGAGCCTGCCGCGTGAAATCATGTCGATGATGGCGAGCTGCTCAACCAGCCAAAGCGGATCGTCCCAGATGGGGATGATGTTGCCGAGCAGGACAATCTTGGCGCGCTTGGTCATGCGGGCGAGGATTGCTGCCTCGATGTTCATCGCGCCGCCCATGCAGAATGGAGTGCTGTGGTGCTCGTTGAGCATCAGGCCGTCGAAGCCCATCTCTTCGGCGTACAGCCTTTCGTCGAGATAGCGGTTGTACAGTTCCGCCCCAAGTTCGGGGTCGTAGATCTCATTGCTAAGTGTGAGGTCCTTGATGGATTTACCTGTTGCGCCAAAGTAGCCCGACGCTGGGTCCTGGTATGGGCGTTCGGTGAAGTGTGCGATGAACATGGGCGCTCTCCTTATTAGCTTTCTCTCTCTATTACGGCAGGAATTTAATTAGGGCCACTACCAGCCCGCTTACGGCGATCATCAGTCCGCCTAGTCTCATAGTCAATCTCAATTCAAGCGACTGAATTTCTGACTCAATCTTTGCCTCTAATTCAGATTTAACTCTCTGAAGGTCGGCCTTAGTTGCTAAGTCTCCTCCAAGGGCGTTGCGGACAGTCGAGACCACAGATTCTGCTTGCGCTTCACTGAAGCCAACTTCCGTAAGCGCTTTCACGGCTTCGTGAGTGTCAAATCCGACTGCCGCCATCAAAATTTCCTGTTCGACTTCGTATCTTGATGCCTATGCACCATTTATACCACAAAAGCATTGGATTCAATATGAAACGCGGGTCTTAATCCCCCGCAAAGAAATCCTGCACTAGGGCGAGGAACTCGTCGGTCTTTTCGATTTCGGGGCGGTGGCCGCAGTCGTCTATGATTTCGAGGCGCGAACCACTTATGGACTGGTTGTATATCTCGCCAGAGCTGACTGGGACCATAGAGTCTTGCGCGCCCCAGACTAGAAGCGTGGGAAGGTCTTGCACTCGACCGAGAAGTTGGGGCAGCGCTGGATAGTGCATGTAAGGCTTCCAACTAAGGCGGCATGCCTCTTCGCGCGCGACTAGCCATGCCTCTACCAACTCAGGCGATGGTTCTGCCGGACGAACCGTGGTGAACTCAGGGGTGGCGTCGTTGTCCAAGCATACTTCGTCGAGGTACTCTTGGGCAGTCACCAGGAAGATGTCGAAAATCTCGCCTACCGATGGCTTGATGCCGGCTGCGCCGACAAGAATCATCTTGTTGAACTGCTGCGGGCACATCGTCGCCATCTCCGCGGCGAGCCAGCCGCCAAGCGAGAAGCCGATGACATCTACACCCTGCAATCCCAACTCGTCGAGCGCGCGCAGATACCAGCCTGCGAGGTCGCGCATGTTCATTACCCAATCCATTCTTGGGGAATCGCCGAAGCCCGGATGTGAGGGAATGTGCAGTGTGCTGTTTTCGGCGAGGGCTTCGTGCCAGCGCAGCGTGCCGTGGTGCCCCACTTCGTCGTGAAGGATGAGCAGCGGGTCGCCGCTGCCTCCCGTCACTATTTGGAGGCGGGTGCCTGCCACCTCGATAATCTCTTCAGTCCAAACGCTAGAAGTGATAGTCATTCATATCTCCTGTGGGGTATAGCAGAGTTCGTTTTGTATGGGGGCTACCGATGTCGCCCTGATTTTCTGTTTATATGCTCTGCTTGTCAAGTTGGGATGCCAAGGGGCAGGGGTGATGGAAGCAGGGTTGACGAAGTAATGGTGATAGAGTTGAAGCTCGCCCGCCTACATATTGGCGCTTTGTTGTATGATGTGCAGGTCTATGTTTCAACCAACCGTAAACGGAGTTTCAAAGAAGGAGAGAGTTGTGGCTGCGAGCAGTTCACAATAGCCACACTTTGACTCCGTCGTATCATTGGCTTTTATATCAGATAAGATCGGCAGAACAGCCCGCAATTGCTCAAAACAGGAGGACGAACTTGGCAAACCTACGCTTCGGCGCGTTTTTGGCGCCACATCACCCTATTGGCGAAAATCCCACACTACAACTTCAAAGCGACCTAGAGTTTGTCGAGCTTCTTGACGGTCTGGGATACGAAGAGTTTTGGTGCGGGGAGCATCACTCCACCGGCTGGGAGATAATCGCATCGCCGGAACTGTTTCTTGCAGCCGCGGCGGAGCGTACACAACGAATAATGCTGGGCACGGGCGTGGTTTCGCTGCCTTATCACCATCCATTCATGGTGGCGCAGCGCATGGTGCAGCTTGATCACCAGTCGCGCGGACGCGTGATATTCGGTTCGGGACCGGGCGCGCTGCCGTCTGACGCTCACACACTGGGCATTGATCCGATGGTGCTGCGCGACAGGCAGGACGAGGCGATGGGAATCATCCGCCGACTGTTTACTGAAAACGAGCGCTTCAGCTACGATTCCGAGTGGTTCAAGCTGCGGGACGCGAAGCTGCAACTGAAGCCTTTGCAGGAGGACATGGAGTTCGCGGTCGCATCAATCGTAAGTCCATCGGGGATGACACTGGCAGGAAAACATCGAGCGGGAGTGCTCTCGATAGGCTCGATGACTCAGGATGGCATCAGGGCGCTGCCACTCCAGTGGAGCTTTGCCGAGGAGTCTGCCGCCAAGCATGGCAATACGGTCGATCGGAAGAACTGGCGCATCGTGCTAAATTGGCATATCGCGGAGACGCGTAAGGAGGCACGAAAGCAGGCTGGCGCCGGTCTGCTAAGGCACAATAACGAGTACTCCATCGGCACGCTCGCAGGCGGCGAAGGAACCATCTACGATACGCCTGATGAAGCGGTGGATGGCGTGGCCTTTTCGGAACTGAGCACGGCGGTTATTGGGACGCCCGACGACCTCGTTGAGAGAATCCGCGAGATGATGGAGCTGACCGGTGGTTTTGGCTGCGTCATCGGGTTCGTGCATGACTGGGCGAATCGTGAGAATACGCGCCGAAGTTGGGATATGGTAGCTCGCTATGTCATTCCGCAGGTTAACGGGCTGCTTGACGATTACTTTGAGTCTCACAGATTCGTGACTGATAATCGCGAGTACTGGAACCGCGCCCAGCAAGCCGTAAGGTCGAAGATTGTTGAGAACGAGCGCGCGGAGGCGGCGTTAGCCGTTGACGAGGCGGCGGGAAGAGAGGAAAGACTGACAAGGCGTTAAGGCCGTTTGTGTTCAGATGGAAACCGACAACGCGGGGCAATTCAGGAGGAGCACATGACCAATCGAAGCGCAGATTACATCATCCAAGGCGGGCTTGTTGTCCGTGGGACGGGAGTGACCCGCGAGGACATTGTGGTCAAGGACGGCAAGATTTGCGCGGATGCCGAAGAGTACAGGTTGGAGGAGGCGACACGCGTGATTGACGCTTCCGGCTTGTATGTCATGCCCGGCATTATTGACGCGCACAATCACCCCGTATATGCCGACCGCATCGAGACATTCTCCCAGAGCGCGGCGTTCGGTGGCATTACAACGGTTGTCCCATTCATATCGAACAGGCGGCGCGAGGGCGTAGAAGGCACCGTGTCAGACATGATTCGCGAGTTCATGGACGAGGCGGCGGAAACCTCGTACTTAGACTATGCCATTCACGCCATTCTTCTCGGCGACGATGATGTCGAGAACCAGGTTCCTGAGATGATGGGCATGGGGGTCATGTCTTTCAAGATGTACATGACATACCCGCGCCGGGGCATGATGATGCCCGACGAGCGGATGCTGAAGGCGATGGAACTTGCCGCTGAGGATGGCGGCATTGCCATGGTGCATGCCGAGAACGGATATTGCATCGACTACCTCGTGGATAGCGCGACGGCGGCGGGCAATACCGGCAGGGAGCACTACGCGCCATCGCAGCCGCGCATCCTTGAGGTAGAGGCGGCTACCCGCGCCGCAACCTACTCGCAGGTAACGGGCTGCCCCCTGTATATCGTGCATTTGTCCGCGAGGGAAATGCTTGGCGTACTCGAACGCTTTAGGGGCGGGGATGTCGAACTTTTCGGGGAGACCTGTCCGCAATATCTCGACCTGACGAATCAGAAGATGCTCGACTTTGGAGCGCTTGCCAAGATAGGGCCGCCGCTGCGGGAGCGCGAGGACAATGAGGCGATGTGGAGAGGGCTGTCGTCGCACCTGATTGATACGATAGCCAGCGACTTTTGCGGACACAAGAAATCGCAGAAGGGTTCCTATGACGCTGAAACCGACCCTGATGAGGAAGCCTCGATATTCGACGCGACTTTCGGAGGCAACTGGGCGGAGCAGATGCTGTGCGTCGCGTACCACGAGGGCGTCAACAAGGGGCGCATCACGCTGCCGAGGCTGGTGCAGGTTATGTGCGAGAATCCTGCCAAGATATTCGGCCTTTATCCGAAGAAGGGATCGCTCGACGCGGGATCGGACGCGGACATTGTGCTGTTCGACCCTGCTGTCCAGCATACCCTGTCGGCTGAGGCGCAGCACTGTCTTGCCGACTTCACTATGTTCGAGGGCAAGGATGTGATCGGGCAGCCAATTCTGACGATGCAGCGGGGCGAGATAATTGTCGAAGACGGCGTATTACACAGGCCCAAAGGTCGAGCTAGCTACCTGCCCGGCAATCCGAATCTCGCTGCGTATGCGCCCACCGGATACAAAGTTATGTAGCCTGTCGGAGCTTCCGATTCCATCTAGCTTGGCTGCCTTTTATCTGATAGCCTCATCGCGTCGGAGGAAGGCGTGCGCCGGTCGCCTCTCGGCGCTAGAAGTAACGCAGCCACAGGTACGCCGTGGAGAGCAGCAGGGTCAGGAAACTGATTACGACGCCGTACTTGAAAAAGTGCATGAAGCTTATAGGGTAGCCTCTGGCGCGGGCAATATTGACGACTATGACATTCGCGGAAGCGCCGACGATGGTCGCGTTTCCGCCGAGGTCGGCTCCCAGGGCGAGCGCCCACCACAGCGGCGAAGTGCCGAGGCTGTCGTCTGATACGCCGCGCACGACTTCGACCATCGTGGCGGTGAACAGTACGTTGTCCACGATTGCCGATGTGACTCCACCGAACCAGACGAGCATGAAGGCAAGATTCCTGTCGCTGCCGCCGGACGCATTTACCAGCCATTCCCTGACCAGCACCGTTACGCCAGTTTCTTCCAGCCCACCCACAAGTATGAACAGACCGACGAAGAACGCCAGCGTCGTCCATTCCACCTGTTCGAGCACCTCGTGCGGGTCAATCCGACTTATGAAGATGAGGACGGTGGCAGATGTGACGGCTACGAATGCAGGGCCTACGTGCAATAGATCGTGTATCAGGAAGCCCACCACCGTGAAAGTGAATACTACGATGCATTTCTTCAGGAGGACAAAATCTGTGATAGCAGCGGCTGCGTTTCGCTGCATGACGGTCGCACGACTTTCCTCGGTCGTTACGGTGCTCTTGCGAAACCACAAGTAGAGCATGCCAATGAGGACGAACATGCCGAGGATGCCTACCGGTGCAGCGTTGAGCATGAAGTCCAGGAAACCGATGTCCGCCTCGGCAGCGATAATTATGTTCGGCGGGTCAGCCACGATGGTTGACACGCCACCAATGTTCGACGCGAAGACCTGAGCAAGCAGGAAAGGAATTGGCTGCACATCCAGCATGCGACAGATGGAAAGTGTGATGGGAACCGCGAGAACGACCACCGTAACGTTGTCGAGGAACGCGGATGCTACTGCAGTGATGACACACAAAAGGCAGAGGGTCAGGAAGCCGTCGCCTCGGACGAGCTGCGCGGCCTTAATTGCTGCCCACTCGAAAGCGCCCGTCCTTGCGAATATGTTCGCGAGGGACATCATCCCCGCCAATAGGAGCACGACTTCCAGGTTCACATGCGACAGCGCCTCATGCTCTGACATCACTCCCAGGAAGACCATCGCCATTGCGCCCAGCACGGCGACTACCACATGGGGAATGCGCCCCGTAGCTATCAGGAAGTAGGAAATACCGAATATAGCCGCGGCAGTTGCCATGTTTGACCCGGGAACGTCTCAATCAAGTGGCGTTAATATGGTGTACGGCGCATAGGCTGCGCGAAATTGTAGCGTAATTGTGCTCACACATGCCAGAGCGCGCTGATGAAGTCCTTCTATCTGAGCCTCCAGATGACTGCACTCGCCGGATATTGCTACCGGTTACATGGAGATGCGGCGAGAATGATGACGAGGGCTAACGGCTCCATTCGGCGATGTTCCACAGCTCACTGTCCCACCCATTTATGCGGACGCCCTTAAGGGTATTGCGGTGGGCGGAGACGTACCCGCCGCGACAAGCGGTATTTCGAAGCCGTCCTGCACGATGATATCGTTGAGCTACTTTACCAGATCATCCCGCTCTGATCCTGCTGTGCTTTGTTCGAGCTTTTCAAAGACCTCGTCAAATTCGGCGCTGCACGCGCGGGCGTTGTTGCCGTCTGCCCAGTTGTTATCGCGCGTCTGGATGTGGGAGCATCTCTGGCCGGAAAGGTACTGCTGAGGATCGACGCCCGATCCGGTGGTGTACATCTGCACATCCGAGAAGAACCTTCGGTATGAAACCTCTTTGTCCACGATCGGGTCTCCGCCGAAGAATACGCTGGCGTCATGCTGTATGAGTTCGCTCTCGATTCCAATCTGGCGCCACCAATCGCGGATGAGCGCCTGCGTATCCTGTCTGATGGCGTTGGAGGTGGTTTGGTAGGTGATTTTCAGTGGAACGCCGTTGTACTCACGAATACCGTCGCCGTCAGTATCCAGCACGCCGTTGTCGTCGAGTAGCTTGTTAGCTCCTTCGATATTCTGGGTCAGGCAGCCGTCGTTCGCGATCGAGGCATACTTTGAGGGGGCAATTATGATATTACAGGCGGGCTTCGCAGCGAAGCCGTAGAGTTGGTCCGATATTGTGCTGCGGTCGATTGCCATGGACATAGCTTGCGTAATGGGCGTGAACATCAGGAATGGGTGTGGATTTGTGCCGTCCAGATATTCGGAGCGGTCGTCCCCCAGTGCGGGGTCCGGGTTGGTATGGTTGATCACGATGCGCTCAACAAGGCTGGAAAATGCGGAGACGACGCTGCCCTGTCCCGCGGCTTCCTTATCTGCCAGAGTGTTCGGGTCCACCTGCAAGTTCCATGCATAATCTGCTTCGTCGGCTTCGAGCACTGCCCTTGCTGCGGTGATTGCCTCCCCGCCACCCTTGATGACAACCTTGTCGAAGTAGGGCGTTTCGCCTCAGTAGAATGGGTTGCGCTCATAGACTGCGCCTTCGTTTGGCGTAAACTCGGTGATGCGGTAGGGACCTGTGCCGAGTGGTGCAGTGTTCTGCTGTTCGCAAGTCCTCGCCGCAACGCCGACGCATTCTGCGAACCGCGCGCTACTGATGATTGGAGTGCCCGCGCCGACGAAGGCGGTGTATGGGTAGGGCACGGGTGCATCGAACTCAATCCTGACAGTTAGATCGTCAATCGCATTTACCGATGCGATGCCGGAAAATGCGTTCTCACCGGTGCATCCGGTCTCCTCGTCGGTGCAGTAGCGCCAGGTGAAGACAACGTCGTTGGCGGTGAAATCGCTGCCGTCCGACCACTTCAAGCCTTGGCGCAGCTTCCAGGTAATCGACATCAGGTCCTCGGATATGCCGCCGTTTTCGAGAGTCGGGATTTCGGCAGCAAGCCTTGGCGTCAGTTCGCCGTCCGGGTCGTAGCTTGCCAGAGGTTCGAGGGTGACCGCGCCCGCGTCGGTGTCCTTGTTCCCTGCAACCAGATAGGGTCCTGGCAGCGAGGGCGCCTGCCAGTAGAGTATAGTCAGGACTTTTTCTTCTTCATCGTCAGAGGACTGCATACTCGCGCTTGTAGGTTCATAGTGGCCGGAGCCGAATACGAGACCGTCGTGCAGCGTTATCCAAGTATGCTTTCTCTGCTCCTCCCCCGTTTCCGGGTTCAGGATTACATAGGAAATCCACTTGCCTTCCTCGGTGGCGCTGGCAATGTCGCTGCCGTAGTAGTAACCCGTGGGATCGATGCGGTCGGGAATAGTGCCCACCAGATCAGGACGCGCGCCGTTAGCGACAGCGCGGAGGTCGCTGGAATCTATGATGAGCACATAATACTGTCCGTCCACGCTGGCAGGATCGTTATAGCGCACCAAGGTAGCATCCTTGCCTTCGGCGTTATAGCGCGCTACTGCCTGCTCCACCAGCGCACGTGCATACGCTGAGGGCGTGCTCTCAAGCGAGACCTCACGCTCGTACCAGCCGGAACCGAATATCAGATTGTCGTGGCGCACTATCCAGGCATGCTTGCGCTCGTAGTTGAAGTCTTCCGCAGGATTCAGATATACGTAGTCAATCCACTTGCCGGTTTCATCGACTGTTACAAATTCGGCACCGAAGTTCTTACCGGTAATGTCCGTACCGAGAGAGCCTCTCATGTCCATACCGATGTTGTTTGGGAGCGCGGGATTAACGACCACTTCGTAGTTTTCGTCCAGCACGAAGAGGTATAGGTCTTCATTCACGCTCTCCATCGTGCTGTAGTAGTCGAGGGTTGCTGCTCTTCCATTCGCATCGTATCGGTTTATCGCCTGTTCCACGTATGTCTTCGTGTAGGTAGGGGCGGTTGCCTTCTCCAACCAATTGAGGCGCGCGAGGGCGACATCTATCCCTGGCGATGTGTCTGAAGAAACTGACTCTTGAAGTTGCATCAGCTCGGTGCGAACGGCGTCCAATTCTGAGATGACCATTTCCAATGTACCGCCGCCATCGGACATTGCATCCTGGAGTTCTGCGAGTGACGCGCTGAGGCTGGAGAGTTCTGCGCCGAGACTTTCGATGTTCTCGCTGTCTATTCGATCGTCATCCTCATCATCAGAGTCCATGCGGCTGTTTAGCTCCGCAAGGGAGGCACGGATGTCGCTAATGGCAGACTTCAGCTCGCTGTCGTCAAACTCATCCGCTTGCATACTCTGACCGCGGAGGTCCTCTAGTCGCGCCGTGAACTCGGCGACATTGGAGGCTTCCGCCTGCTTCGAGTCGGTGAGTTCTGCCTGCAAACTGCTGATCTGGGATGAAAGCGACTCTACCTCCGCGCTCTGCGCCGACAGGCTCGTCATCACGCCAGACAAAGCATCCGTGTCACCCCCGCCGCCGGGTGCTCTCAGTGCCATAGCCAAGGCGATTGCCGCTATTACAATTGCGATAGCGCCCAGCCATACTTTCCGTATTCTGCCATCTTCGCTAGGTCTCCATTCTAGATTGTATTTTGAATTCTGACGCCTCTGAGACGATATACATTGTCGCCAATTCGGGCATCACCTTTCAAGATTTTCGGGCATCACGTCCGGTTACCGATACTTTGGCGGGCGCGTTCGAGCCTGCTGCAAGAGATGGGTTATGGCGAGAACCTGCGACCTTTGTCATCACTGGAAGGGCAAGATATACTTAGTCAGCCTTAATGGTGGCGGATCAATTTGGGTGGACGCTCGGCTGATAGGCTTGCGTCAGGGCGGCTAAGTGCGTAAGACAGCAGAGTCAGGTTTTGGGCGAAAGTCAGAATTGCAGAGAGCATTGAATGGTGCAAGATAGCGTTGAGGAGCACATGAAGGTTCATCTGGTTGACGGTACCTACGAGCTGTTTCGCGCCTACTTCGCAATGCCTAAGTCTGTGGGTCCTGCGGGACAGCCAACGGGCGCTGTGCGAGGCTTGATTCAGACGCTGTTGGCGCTGCTGCGGCAGGAAGATGTGTCGCATGTGGCGTGCGCCTTCGACAGCGTTATCACCTCGTTCAGGAACGACCTTTTCGACGGATACAAGACCGGAGAAGACACGCCGGATGCCTTGAGGACGCAGTTCGAATTAGCCGAGCGAGCCGCCGCAGCACTTGGCATAGTGGTCTGGCCGATGGTGGAATTCGAGGCCGATGATGCGATTGCTACCGCGGCTCTCAGATGGATGGACGGGCCCGATGTATCGCAAGTGGTTGTGTGCTCGCCGGACAAGGATCTGGCGCAGATTGTGAGTGGCAATAAGGTGGTTAGCCTGGACAGGCGGCGTGATACAGAGTTGGATGAGGACGGAGTCATCGCCAAATTCGGCGTGCCTCCGGCGTCAATTCCGGACTACCTCGCGCTAGTTGGAGATTCCGCTGACGGCATTCCCGGTGTGCAGCGCTGGGGAGCGAAGTCCGCGGCGCAAGTGCTTATGGAATACAGGCACATCGAAGACATACCTGACGATGTTAATTTGTGGAGCATTAAGGTGCGTGGCGCGAATACCCTGGCGCAGAATCTCGTGGGACATAGAGCAGCAGCAGCCTTGTACAAAGAACTCGCTACTCTGCGTATGGATGTGCCAATAAATGAATCGCTGGGCGATCTTGCTTGGAAAGGAGCAAGGCGGACAGAGTTTCAAACGCTCTGCGTTGAACTTGGCTTTGACAGGCTAATAGACGCTCCTCATCGGTGGGCAAATGAATGAGGAGAAATGGGCAAATTAGCTGTGGTACCCCCGGTGGGACTCGAACCCACGCACCTGGCTCCGGAGGCCAGTGCTCTATCCACTGAGCTACGGGGGCATGCTCTCAATATAGCATTTGGCGTTTGGCATAACAAGAACGGAATATGCTCTTACGGACAAGTTTTCTGGATATTCGTCAAATATGCGTACGAGAAAATGCTTGAACTTTTGCGTAAGTATGGTTAGCATTACCTTTAGTCCTTTAGTCTTGCGAAGCTGCGCAGTAGAAGCAGTTGCATTGCACAGTCTGGCAAATGATTGGAATGGGTCAAGGTATTGACAATGCTTGGGCAGCGGGACTATCATTGCTTCGCTGTTCGGTCATCAAGGTAAGACCTTTGAGGACTACCTTTTTATCAGCAAATTAGATACAATTTGGCAAACATTGAACATTGGATATTTTCAAGAAGAGGGGGTCAAATGACGTACCGTTTCCCTTCGCGGGGTATGATACTTACTCTGCTGCTTTCAATCTCTGTGGTTCTTCTCCTAGCATGCCAGCCAAGTCCAGGTCCGGCGGGATCCCCGGGCGCACCCGGTCTTCCGGGCGCACCTGGTTTCGCCGGTCTTCAGGGTGCGCCCGGTCTTCCGGGTGAGCCCGGATTCGCCGGCAATCCTGGCAATCCTGGCAATCCTGGCCCTCCAGGTCCTGCTGGCCCTCCAGGTCCTCCGGGTCCCTCAGGTTCAGACGGAGTTTCGCCCCAGGCGGCGATTGCGGTTGATTCCAGCCTTGTAACTGTCGATGGTCCATTGACGATAGATGGTTCGGGTTTCCGCCCCAACGAGCCTGTTGCGCTACTACTGATAATTGACCAGAACCTACAGCCTTTCATTGGCGGTGGGACACGAGCGCAGACTCAAGCTAACTCCGGCGGTAACTTTACTTTCTCTGTGGAATCGGTCGGTGCGGCCTTCAGGGGCAATACCGGTAGTCGATTGCTTGAAGCCTCCAATGGCGGCACCAACAGCTTGTCCGTCTATGCGAGCGGTGCGGACGGCAGCAGAGCTAGCGTACCCATTAGAGTTGTTGGATCGGGCGGCATCGCAAGTTCCCCCAGCATTGCGTTGAGCAGCAATCTTGTTGCGACCGGTGAGTCCGGCAGCGACGATTTCGGCGCAGAGATTATGATTATGGTTGCAGGGTTTATGCCAGGTGAGTTCGTAACCGTAGTGGCGTCCGGTGCTTCCGGCGGCGATGACAGGGTACTTGTTGGCGGGTCAGCCAATGAATTCGGCGCTCTCTCACTTGATGCTAAGATAACGCTGAATCCGGGTGTGTACACCATTGCGGCTATGGGGCAGCCGGTTGCCGGTATGCAGGCGTCCGTTACCTCTCCTCTGTCAGTAGCGGTAGAGAAGTAACTCCGGGTACTGGATTATAGCTTAAGAAAATGGAAAACTCTCCACCGAGTTAAACGGTGGAGGGTTTTGCTTTGTATTCTCCAGGCTACTACGCGTCATCAAGGCGGATATGGCGGGTTGGCCTGAAGAGCGTCATCGTTTGAGGGCTTGCTAGAGTGTGGAAGCCGGCGGCTTTTCCGTCGCTCGGTCGGTCGACCGCTCACGCGCCGGTACGCCAACTACGAGCGTGTTGGCTGGAACATCCTTGGTTACGACGGCACCCGCGCCGGTGGCTGCGCCGTCGCCAATTCTCACTGGCGCGACGAGCATCGTGTCGCTGCCGATAAAGGCGTCATTGCCTACTACAGTCTCGTGTTTATCTCTCCCATCGAAATTGCAGGTTATCGCGCCTGCTCCGATGTTCACATTGGCGCCCAGTGTGGCGTCCCCCATGTAACTGAAGTGCCCCATCTTCGTGCCGCGTCCAAGGCGGCTGTTCTTAACCTCGGCTGAGGTTCCTATGTGAACACCGCTCTCTATATGTGCGCCGCCGCGAATGTGGCTGAACGGGCCGACATCCACGTTAGACTCCAGCGATGAATCACGTACTACTGATGAAGTGATCGTGCATTCGTCGCCGATGGTTGAGTTGTCGATAATGGCATTGGGACCGATTTTGCAACTACTGCCGATGACGGTCTGCCCAGTGATATGGGTGTTGGGAAGCAGGCTAGTATCCTGCCCGATCTCGGCATCGCAGTCTATGTACACGCTGGACGCATTAGGCATGGTGACGCCGCCGAGCATCCAGTGTTCACGAATGCGTTGGCTCATTATGCTTTCGGCTTCGGCAAGCTGGACGCGATTATTGACGCCCATCGTCTCGTGGGGGTCGTCGGATGTGATGGACTCTACACTCTGTCCCTGTAAGGCGGCGGCTTGAATGAGGTCGGTCAGCAGCAGTTCGCCGTTGGGAGCGGGTGCGAGCTTCTGCAGATTCTCCCAGAGCCAAGGCGCGCGAAAGCAGTAGAAGCCGCTGTTGACCTCGCGGATCGCCAAGGTGTCGCTGTCGGCATGCTGCTCTTCAACTATCGCCGTTATGCCGCCGGAGTCGTCGCGCAGGATGCGTCCCATGCCATCGGGGTTGGAGCGCTGCGAGGTGATGATGGTGACGCAGGCTTTCATTTCGGCATGGCGCTGCATCAAGCGGGCAAGTGTTGAGGGCTTGATGAGGGGCGCGTCGCCGTATAGCACCAAGATGTTGGATGAGCCGTTCAGGGTGGTGCTTGCCTGCAATATGGCATGGCCGGTGCCGAGTGGTTCCGCTTGCGTTGCGTATCTCACGGAGTCGCCGATGGCGTCTTGGAATCGGCGGCTGTCCTGCGGAACAACTATGGCGATGTCATCAACGCCCGCGCCTCTGACTGCGTCCGCCACGAGATGTAGCATCTCGCGTCCGCAAATGCGGTGCAGTGCCTTTGGGGTGCTGGACTTCATGCGCGTGCCCATACCCGCGGCTAGGATGGCGGCTGCGTAACCCTGTGTGATTTCATCTTTGGAAGTCAATTCGCTGGCGAGTGTATCAAAGGGCTTGAAAGCGCGTCAATTGAGGGTACTGGTGAAGGTTAGCAGGGAATGGATATGATGGCGGTCCGTCGCATTCACTTCGTGGCAGTGTCCTAAAGGCGCCGGACCTATTCGGTCGTATCTGCCTGCGAGTGCCGTGGCTGGCTTGCGAAGAGGGCGATTATGGCGGTCAGGATGCCAATTGTTCCTGCGGCGATGAAGAAGGGCATGTAGCTTTCGGCGCTGACGTAGTCGAAGACGATGCCGGGTATCATAACGCCGACTGCCTGTCCGAATGTGGTGAATGGCTCGGTTATGCCGCGAATTATGCCGAGCGAGCGTCTGCCGTAATAGTCGGCGTATGCAACCGGGGGCACGGTGAGCATGCCGCCGAGTCCGAAGCCGAATATGGCGGAATATCCCAGCGCTTCTTGCCATGAGTTTGTAGTGATGAAAAGGAAAGAGGCTGTCGCCATGACAAGCGCAACTGCCGACATGACGAAGCGCGCGGGGACTTTCTCGACAATCCTGCCCCAGACAATGCTGCCGACGCCGAGGAAGGCAGCGTTGAAGCTGATGCCGAAGCCCGCGGTGACTGCGCCGAGGCCCTGATCCTGAAAGAACGCCGCGCTGTGAGTATTCGTGCCCGCCTGCATAAGAAATAGCAATCCTGTGGCTATGGCGAGCAGCCATAGTGCGGGTGTGCGTACCGCTTCCTTGGTTGTCCAGTCGGGCTCCTCAAGGGCATCGGCTTGGGTTGAGCCGTCGGCGTCATCAGCAGTAGGATCTTCAGTGTCGCCGTCGGGACGCAAGCCGAGGTCTTCGGGGCGTTCGGATATGAGCATCGCCACTGGCAATAGTGCGGCGACGAATACGAGTACGCCAAGGACGTACCAAGCGTCTCGCCAGCCGCTTTGAGCAATGACCATGGATGCGATCAGAGGAAAGAGCACCATGCCGATTGAGTGGGACAGGTTCAGGATTCCGCTGGTTCTGCCTCGGAGCCGAATGAACCAGCGCGACACGACCACAGATGCGCCAATCTGCACCGGGCTGGAGAATATGACGCGCCCGGTGGCGTACCCGATGTAGAATACCCAGGGGATGGTTGCTCCCATCACTGTGAGGGTAATGTCCGACCACGCAAGGGATACGGTCGTGATGCACAGAATAACGATACTCGCAGTAAGCACTGTACGCGCGCCGTAGCGGTCAATCAGAGTGCCGACTAATGGGGACATGAAGGTAGCGGCGAGTCCGCCCGTTGCTGCTGCGCCGGATATAAGGGTGCGGCTCCAGCCAAGTTCTTCAGAGAGGGGATAGACGAAGACTGCAATGGTGAGGCTGGCGGCGGCATTGCGCACGAAAATCGTGCTGCCCGCGGCGGCTAGTACGACCCATCCGTAGTAGAAGGGGGTGCGATTTGCGAGACGCTGCTGCATTAGACTCCTTGTGAATGAGAACGACTCTTGGTTTTGGTTCAAGTGTTCTGATTTTACCACTTTGCCTATGCTGAGGTCAATGATACTCTACTGGTGCTGGCGAGAATTATGAGCCGGTTCTACAGTCTTACTACGAGCGATATAGGTGGATGCTATGGACAGAGATTTGATCAAGGGGCTAATTGAGGAACTGCTGCGGTGTGAAGGGATGCTGCTGGTGATAGATTCGGGGGGCGCAGTGAGCGAGATGCACGCTCCACTTGAAATCGTCACGGAGTTCGATGGCAGGTGGGCGACTATCGAGGCGGGTGAATGGCATGTGCATCTTGACCTGGAGAAGGTGCAGGGGGCGCAGTTCGTGGAGAACTCAAACCACGGGCACGAGTCGATGATGCCCAAGCTGTACTACCTGCGGCTGTCGGGGGCTGCTGAGGCGACGTTGCTGCGGTTCTATTTCCCGAATCCGTGGCTGGATGACGACGAGCGGCCTGCTGAGTTCCAACCGGAACGGCTGCGATTGTTCGAGGGCTTCTGCGAGCGCTATGTGGGGCGGGACGGGATCGTGTTCGTGGAACGTACGGCTGAGGGCGATACCTACCACAGCGAGAGCGTGAGGAGCGGGGACATTCTATGAGCGCGCCGCTGGAGGGGATACGGATACTGGACCTGACGCAGGTGCAGGCGGGTCCGTCCTGCACGCAACTGCTGGCGTGGCTTGGAGCGGATGTCATCAAGGTGGAGCAGCCGGGCGTGGGGGACCGCACGCGGCATGAGAGGGCGACGCAGCCTGATGTGGACAGCTTCTACTACCTGGTGTTCAACTCGAACAAGCGGAGCGTGACGCTGAACCTGAAGACCGAGGAGGGGTGCGAAATATTCAAGCGGCTGGTGGGCATGTCGGATGTGGTGGTGGAGAACTTTGCGCCCGGGGGTATGGATCGTTTTGGTCTAGGATATGAGACGCTGCGGGAGGCGAACTCGCGAGTCGTGTATGCGACTATCAAAGGGTTCGGGACTTATGGGCCGTACGCGGAGGTGAAGAGTTTCGAGCATATAGCGCAGGCGATGGGTGGGGCGATGAGCGCGAACGGTGACGCGGGCAGCGAGCCTATATTCGTGGCGCCGGGCGTGGGGGATTCGGGAACGGGGCTGCATTGCGCGATAGGCATACTGGCGGCGCTGAGGCAGCGCGACAATAGCGGGGAGGCTCAGAGGGTGGAGGTGTCGATGCAGGATGCGGTGGTTAACCTGATGCGGATTAGGATGCTGGACACGCTGGCGGACGGAAAGCCGCTTGCGCGTAGCGGCAACCGAATCTGGGAGGCGCCGACGATGATATACCCGTGCCATCCTGAGGGACCGGACGACTACATCGCGCTTGTGCTGAGCGGGGACTCGTTCGAGACGATTCTGGTTGTGGCGGGAAGGAGCGAGCTTATCGGGGATGAGCGATTTGCGACTCATGAGGGGCGGTGCGAGAACTCTGCCGAGGTGGAGGAGATAATTTCGGGGTGGACGCGGACGATTACGAAACGGGAGGTTATGGAGATACTCCTGCCGCTTGGGGTGGCGTGTGGCATGGTGCAGGACACGCGCGAGGTGCTGGATGACGAGCATCTTCGGGCGCGCGAGATGGTTGTAGAGATGAAGGATGCAAAGCGCGGCGAGTACCTTGCGCTGGGTAATCCGATCAAGATTGCGTCGAACGATGTCTCGATTGAACCGCCGCCACTGCTGGGCGAGCATTCAGGCGAGGTGCTGGGTTCGCTGCTGGGGTTGGATAGCGCAGAGGTTTCTCGGCTGCGTGAAGGTGGGGTTATCTGACGTCGATGCACGGGACTGGGAGGATATTCACACACCCATCCCGGCCTCCTCCCATCAAGGGCTGAGAGGGGTAGGTATTAACAGTAACTGTGCTGCATTTGCGATTTCACCCCCATCCTAGCCTTCCCCCGTCAAGGGGGAAGGGACTATAGGCTGGCGTTCACAGCCGCTTTGGGCTAGGGGCTGCGGTTCATGACTTTCTGGAGCTTGTCAGCGGGCGGGGCGCAGATGACCGACATGCCGTTGGCAGCGGCTATGGCTATCTGCTCGTAGGGGTCGGAGTATCCTATTCGTTTCGTTGGGAGTCGGAGTTTCCATTCGGGTGCGAAGCCCCTGGCGCGTAACTTTGCATCGGCATGTATGACGGCTTCGGGGTCGTCTCTCGATATTGCGTCGTGCAACTCTCTTGTCATTTCCGCTACATCCGGGGGAATGTTGCCGCCGGTAGCGGATGCCGCTGCTTTGGCGTTGTCTTCTGCTTGCCGCTCCAGATTCCTACTTTCACTGGAACGACGGGCACTGGAACGATGGTCACGGGAACGACGGGAATTCGGGGCGTTCTTGTTCTGTGAGATGTTCTGGTCGAGCGGGGCTTCCCCCTCACCCCAACCCTCTCCCTCGGAGAGAGGGGGCTTATTGTCGATGTTCTCATCCTTGCTGGCGGACTTGTCCCCTGCTTTCAAGGTGGCAGGCTCGTTCGACAGGCTCAGGACGGACGGGGTCTTGCCCCCATCGCTGCCTCTGCTTTCGCTGTGGGCGGGCTCTTCGCCTATTGTAGGAGAAGAGGCTGAGGGGGCGGGCGTCTCCGCGCCCTCGCTCCGGCCCTCTACCAGGGGGAGAGGGGGATTAGAGCCGCCGAGTTCGTTCTGCAGGGAGCGCTCGTCTTCTTCGTTCCATCCTATGGGACGCTGGGCGCGCCAGTAGCCTTCGACCTGTTCCCAGGTTACGCCATCGAAGTTGATGTCGTAGGCGCGGCGCAGGAGTTCCTTTGCCGCTCCTACGCGGTGGCTCATCGTGAAGCCGTCGTCGTGCAGCTGTCCTGCCATAACATCGAGTAGGAAGCGGGTTATGTCGCTGCCGTACTCAGAGTGCTGGCGGATGCGCTGCGATATGTCACCGTGGATCGTGCCGTAGTCGTCCTTCTTTTCTGACAGGCGGGAGCGCGATGAACTGAAGTTGCCGAATCCCCTGTTGAGCAGTTCCTTCGCTGCCGCCATCCTGTCGGCGGGCTTGATGCGCTGTTTCTTGTCTATGAATGGTCGCTGCTGTCCGTGCATCACCTTGACGAGGAACTCAATCATGAGTTGGCCATCGTCCGTTTCGTCGCGAATCTGCCGAGCGATGTCGAAGTTCAGGATGTCGAGGTATGTTACCTTTCGCCTAGGAAGTTCGCGCTTGGGTTCCATGTCTCTGCTCCTAGATGCCAGTTCTTCGGGTGTGGGAATCAGGCCCCAGAAGTCTGAGTCGTCTTCTGAGAAGCCGTACTTGATGAGCTGCTTGGCGGCATCTAGCCTGTGGTGGACTTTGACGCCGTCGGTCTGTCCCTCCATCGTGTTGACGAGGAACTGTGCGACGGTGTGTCCATCGTTGGTCAGGGATTTTATGCTGCCTGTGATAGTCATTCTGTCTGCAAATCTTTCAGTGTTTCAGTCGGTCTGACTTGGATATACAAGGTGGGTGGAATCTTCCCCCTCACCCTAGCCCTCTCCCTGGGGGAGAGGGGACTTTGATGTGTACGACAACAAGACTGTTTGTTCTAAACCTATGCCATCTATGTTACGGACGGATGTTTGGGTTGTCAAGGGGGAGTTGCTGACAGGATGGGTGGATAGGTAGGGTGGGAAGGTTCGAGTATTGACGGTGTGATAATCTGTACGGAGCCATAGTGCGATGCGTATGGGAGATGCCTGAAGGAATGGAATCGGAGCTGGTATGACTGAGCCGAACTTTGCGGACAAGACGATATGGACGGGGGACAATCTGGACATCCTGCGGGGGATGAACAGCGAGTCGGTTGACCTCATCTATCTCGATCCGCCGTTCAACTCGAACCGCAATTATTCTGCGCCGGTGGGCAGCTCGGCGGCGGGCGCGGCGTTCAAGGATACGTGGACTCTCTCGGACCTTGATGTGGCATGGATGGGGCTGATTGCGGACGAGGAGCCTGCGATTTATCAGACTCTTGTGGCTGCTGGATTGACTAATGGTAAGGGCATGCAGTCCTACCTGTGCATGATGGCTGTGCGCCTGCTTGAAATGCGCCGTGTGCTGAAGGATACTGGCAGCGTTTATCTGCATTGCGATCCTACGGCGAGCCATTACCTAAAGTTGATAATGGACGCGGTGTTTGGTGGGGACAATTATAGAAGTGAAATTATTTGGAAGCGTACTGGCGCTCACAGCGATACTAGACAAGGCCGACGCCAGCATGGGCGAGTTCACGATGTAATACTCTTCTATACAAAGGGGCAACAATGGACATGGAATCCCATTTATACCGAATACGATAGAGAGTACATCGAAAACTCTTACAGGTACGTTGAGCCAGAGACGAACCGACGCTACAGGCTCGACAATCTAACAGGCCCTGGAGGTGCGGCTAAAGGGAATCCTCAGTACGAGGTAATGGGAGTCACTCGATATTGGCGGTATAGTAAGGAACGCATGCAGGAACTCATAGATGCGGGGAGAATCGTTCAACGGAAACCAGGGACTGTACCAAGCTACAAACGTTATCTCGATGAGATGCCGGGTGTGCCTCTACAAGATTCGTGGGCGGATGTAAAGCCGCTACAAAGTAGGTCGAAGGAGCGTATCGGCTACCCTACCCAAAAGCCACTTGCCTTGTTGGAGCGGATAATTAAGGCGTCCTCGAATGAAGGCGACATGGTACTCGATCCATTCTGCGGATGCGCTACCGCTTGCGTTGCGGCTGATAACCTGGGACGCAAGTGGGTAGGGATAGACCTTTCTCCGAAGGCGATTGAGCTTGTGAATGTGCGTCTGCAAGCTGCGATGGGGGGCCTCTTCCATGACCGGCTCGTTACCGCTCGCACGGATATTCCGAGGCGGACGGATATTGACGCGCCTATTTCATATCGGCAGAACAGGCATGTGCTGTTTGGGCAGCAGGAAGGGCGGTGCAATGGGTGTCGCACGGAGTTTCCGTTTCGCGCCTTTTCTGTCGATCATTTCATTCCACGCTCACGGGGCGGTACGGACCATATCGAGAACTTGCAACTGCTCTGCGGGCACTGTAACAGCGTAAAAGGGGACAGACCGATGGAATACCTGATGGCGCGGTTGAGGGAGACGGGGGTGCTGTAGGTTTGTCGGTAAGTCGGTTCATCGGTTGGCGGGATGTTTGTAATCTGCGTTCTGTCATCCCCAGTCATCCCCATTCCCTGCCTTCGCAGGGGCAGGCTCTAGCCTTTCTTCACCGAGGTCCCCATCGAGGGGACAGGGACTTATCTGCGGCAATTATGCCCACACCTATTATCG
Organism: Dehalococcoidia bacterium; assembly: GCA_965221045.1. GTDB lineage: Bacteria > Chloroflexota > Dehalococcoidia > Lucifugimonadales > JADFKI01 > Bin90. The sequence goes on along the minus strand of OZ244863.1, from coordinate 846,224 downwards.
GCAGCTTTACTTGTCATTCTGTTGTTGCAGATGCTACTATTGGGCGAGCGTTTGTCGCATCTGTGCGGCGGTAAAGTATCCGCTCTTATTCAAGGAGTAGTGCAGGAATTGGGAAGCATTAATGTCGCTATCATAGGCGTGGGAAACTGCGCCTCGTCTCTGGTGCAGGGCGTATCCAAGTACGCCGAGGCTAGCAATAATGAGGATATTCCGGGGCTGATGCACCCGGTGCTCGGTGAGTATGGGGTGGGCGACATTAACATTGTCGCCGCGTTCGATGTTGATTCGAGCAAGGTCGGGCTGGACCTTTCAGAGGCGATCTTCGCCAAGCCGAATAATACGGTGAAGTTCCAGGATGTGGAGCATGCGGGCATAACTGTGCAGCGCGGAATGACTCATGACGGCGTGGGCAAGTATATGTCCGACATAATTCAAAAGGCAGACGGGCCGACTGACGACATCACGGGCATCCTCAAGGAGCGCGAGGTCGATGTGGTCATCAACTACCTGCCCGTCGGCTCGGAGCAGGCGACGAAGTGGTATGTGGAGCAGGTGCTTGCCGCGGGATGCGGCTTCATCAACTGCATACCAGTATTCATTGCAAGCGGCGAGGGAGACTACTGGCAGCGGAGATTTCGAGAAGCGGGAGTTCCCATTATCGGCGATGACATCAAGTCGCAGGTGGGCGCGACCATTATCCACCGCGTGCTTGCGCGTCTGTTTATGGACAGGGGAGTGCGGCTGGACAACACCTACCAGCTCAACTTCGGCGGCAACTCGGACTTCTTCAACATGCTGGAGCGCGAGCGGCTTTACAGCAAGAAAATCTCGAAGACGAACGCGGTTACATCGCAGGTTGACTATGACCTGCCAGACGACAATGTGCATGTGGGTCCCAGCGATTATGTGCCGTGGCTGAGCGACCGCAAGTGGGCGTACATCCGGCTGGAGGGCACGAGCTTCGGGGATGTGCCGCTTAATGTGGAACTTAAGCTGGAAGTTCATGACAGCCCTAACTCTGCCGGTGTGGTGATTGACGCGATACGCTGCGCGAAGATCGCCAAGGACAGGGGGATAGGTGGGCCGGTGCTTGCGCCTTCGTCATACTTCATGAAGTCGCCGCCGGTGCAGTACACGGACGATGAGGCGCGGCAGAAGCTGGAAGATTTCATCGTTGGCAAGGATTTTTCGATCCAGGAGTAATCTCGCCGCTGCAAGCGAAAGCTCATGCGCAGAGTGGTCACGACAGGGTAGGTGGAGAAGCCGGATAGGTAACACACGAACGAGGGGAGGGGGCTTTGCAGGCTTTGGAAGCTCACCGCAAGATAGCGCTCGTGTCTCCTTACGACCACGCCTTTCACGGTGGCGTAGCCGACCATATCAATAGCCTAGCCGCGCAGTTCCGGGAGTGGGGGCATACTGTCAAGATCGTCGCGCCGTGCAAGTCTGCGGATGATATCGACGATGACGACTTCATACCGATGGGCAGGGCCGTTCCCATTCCAAGCGGCGGCTCCATAGCGCGGGTCTCATTCTCCGTTTGGCTCAAGCCTCAGATAAAGCAGATGCTCGAGCGCGAGGTGTTCGATGTTGTGCATTTCCATGAGCCTTTCGCGGGTCTTATCAACAGGGATATGCTGAGTCTGATAGACCCGATGCAGTCCACGGCGATCGGCACCTTTCATACATACGAGGGTACTCGGCTGTACAAGATCGGGGCGAAGCACCTGGCGATGCCGTACTTCAGGATGCTGCAAGGTCGGATCGCGGTGTCGCGCCCGGCATACCAGTTCATAAGCCGCCAATTCCCGGGCGAGTATGACATAATCCCCAATGGCATTCAGGTTGACGACTTCGCGCATGCCGAACCGTTTGAGCATCTAAAGAACGATGGGATGATAAATCTGCTATTTCTGGGCAGGATGGAGAAGCGCAAGGGCCTGAAGCACTTGCTAGCGGCGTACAGTCAACTGAAGTGGGACTGGCCGAATCTGCGCCTGCTGGTGGTCGGAGGCGGCAATCCGGATGCGGACTCGATGAGGATTATAAGCGAGCGCAACCTGCAGGATTTGGTGTTCCTGGGCAGGGTATCTGACGAAGACAAGTTCAGGTACTACAAGACGGCGGACATCTACTGCGCGCCCGCGACGGGCAAGGAGAGCTTCGGCATCGTGCTTCTGGAGGCTATGGCGGCGGGTGTTCCGATAGTCGCGAGCGCCATTGAGGGCTATTCGAGCGTCGTAAAGCACGGACGCGAGGGTCTGCTTGTGCCGCCAAAGGACGAGGACGCGCTGGCGGACGCGATTGCGGAGCTGCTGAAGGACGCTGCCCTGCGCCGAAGACTTGCCACCGCAGGAGTGGTGCAGGTGCAGGACTATCGGTGGGAGCGCGTGGCGCAGCGCGTGATGGACTGCTACGATTCTTCGCGTGATGCGTGGCTCCAAGCCATTTCTCAACGTGTTGTCGGTTTGCAAGGATAGGCGGTCAGGATGAACAGGGCTTCAGCCCGCGAGATGCTTTCCACTTTTGTCGAACAGCCCGTGGCGGGCGTGCTCGCCAAACTAGGTGTGTCGCCGAATATGGTTACGCTTGCGGGGCTGGTGGGGGCTGCGATAAGCGCGTGGCTCATCAGCGAAGGGATGCTGTGGATCGGCGGCGTGGTGATGCTGTTCGCCGGCATATTGGACCTGTTCGATGGCGCGCTGGCGAGAAGCACCGGGCGGGATTCGCCGTTTGGCGCGCTGCTGGACTCGGTCGTCGATCGCGTGTCGGAAATCGTCGTGCTGCTGGGGCTGCTGATTTACTATGCGCGCGGCGACTCACTGGAGGGCACGGTTCTGGTGTACCTTGCTGTCGGTGGATCGGTAATGGTGAGCTACCTGCGGGCGCGCTCCGAAGGGCTTGGCATAGACTGCAAAGTAGGCATAATGACGCGGCCGGAGCGGGTGGCGGCGCTGGGGATTGGCTTGATTGTGGGGCACTGGGTGCCGGTGGTGATCCTCATTGTGCTGGGCGTGATCGCGGGGCTTACGACTCTGACGACGGTACAGCGACTGATTCACACGGGGCGGGAGTTGGGCGAAGGCTAACATCGATGGACAGGATTTTTGTCCTGCTCACCCCCATCCTAACCTTCTCCCGTCAAGGGGGAAGGAATTTTTGTTGCATTGCATGGATGTCAGGCGTCTATGGGCGGCCTCTGAACAGTCCTCTAGGGCGGATTTCGCCGGATACTCTGGTCAGGGCTGATCCGTAGAGGAATATGAGGCTGGCGATGTAGGCCCACATCAGCAGGACCACGAATGAAGCGATGGGCCCGTACACAATGCTGCGCTGGGTGACTAAGCCGGTGAACCAGAAGAAGGTCTGCTTCCCAATCTCGAACAGAACAACGGCTATGAGCGCTCCAAACGTGGCATCGCGCCATTCGATGCGCGTGTTCGGCATGTGATGATAGAAGACCGCAAAGACGAGGGCCGTGAGCGCTATGGGCACCAGGGTGGACAGGACTCCGAACAGAATGGCAATGAGGTGGGAGATGCTCCAAGGAGATAGGGCGAAGCCCTCGCTGATGCTTATCGCCGTACTGAAGAAAGCTGACAGGAGGAGTGAGCACAGGAAAAGGCCCCCCAAGAATGTGGCGATTAGGATTTCGGTAATTCTTGTTTGGATGATGCTTTTCGAGTCCATCCCGAATACTCTGTTCACTGCCCTGTTTGCGGCGCTGAACATTCCGTTCGCGCCCAAAAGGATTCCAACGAGGGCGATTGCGCCGAATGCCAACGCGCCCCTGATAAGGCTTCGCAGGGCATCATTAATGAGGTCGGAAGACGCGGGAAAGTAATGGGTCAGGATTTCCGCGCTCCAGACGCGGATTACTTCCGGATTTCCGAGGACCGCGATGCCGATTATCAGAACCGCAATGAGCGGGAAGATCGAGAGGATGGTGAAGTAGGCGAGTGATGCCGCGAGGTCAACTCCGCCTGCGTTGATGAGCAAAGGCACTGCCCTGAAAATCGCCCTGCCCCGCCAAGCTCCTGCGGTAGGTGCCAACTCACTTATCAGTTGCGACTCAATATCGGGAAGGCGTCGTCTGACACGAGGAGGCAGGTTGATGCTTGGCTGGGCAACACGTTCCATCACGGCTTCCCGCACGCTGTCACCGCAGGGACGATCGATGCGGTAAGCGGCTTCCACCACGCCTGTTGCAGCGGCAATAATCACCTCGTTGCCGATGTCAGCGCTTCGACATGCTTCAAGAAAAACGGCATCAATCGCACTTACTGCCACGCTGGTTATCATGGGTACTGTCGGTTCTGAAGCTGCTGCCCGCGCAATCAATAGTGTTGTCGCATCTCGTGTCGCAGTCGCCACATCGCCACCCGTCGCGGCGACGCCGGAGACGACTCCTCGGATAGCTGATCTTGCCGCGTCGTCCAAGTCGCCGCCGACCTCAGCAAAGCCCTCGACAGCGCCTTCGACTGCCGCCGCAACTGCCTCGGTGTCATCGAATCCGACCGATTCGGCGCCAACTATCGCGCCCGCGACTACATCCCTGCCTGCATCGTCGCTGTCCGACCTTAATCGTCCGCTGCCCTTTATGCCACCTGCAACTATGTCTCTGACGGCAGGCCCTGTGACCGTCATGACCTGTGAGGTACCCTCTACTACGCCAATGACCGCGTCTCGGACGAAAGCGCGTGTCTCGCCACCCATAGCGCCAAGCGCACTGACGGCGCCTTCAACGGCTTCGCGCGCGCCTGAGCTTGCTCTGCGTCCCATGGAACGTGTTCCGCTAAGAGTCATGTAAGAAGCAAAGCGCGCGACGGACCTCGTGGTCTGGCGTCGTCGGATGCGTCCGCTTCTGCTCAGCATTTCCCGCGCGCGGGCGACAATACGCTCTGTGGACTGGTCAGTGTTCATTTCTACCCTGGAGTCCGTTTTATTCCGTCGGTCGGATTTATCCAACCGACGAAACCATAATAGCAGATTTAAGCGGCGGCGGTTCCGTCCGAATTCCGGTCTTTTCGATCGTGCGGGAAGTGCAGTTACCCCTGTATTTCGGCGTTGCCAGGGCTGTTTATACAGTTTCACCATAGTTTCACTTCAGTCTCACCTCGGTCTCACCACAGGCGGTGGATGTGTCTTCAATATGATGGGAAGACCCTATAAAAGGAATGGCAACGGGAATGGGCAAGTGGAATGGGTGTCGGTAGAATGTGGCGGCGCGCGTGCGATACAATGTGAGAGTTAATCCTGCTGGTAGTCGTGCTTGCCGTGACGCCAAATGCCAACCGCTAACTACCTGACGCCTAACGCCAATGCGTGTCGGCCGTTCTAGTAGCTGAGGCGACAGATATAAGTTACGGACAGGATGGGGTGAAGATTGAGATATTTTAGTGTTGCTGGTCTGCTCCTTATGGTCATGGTTGGGATGGCGGTCGTGGCGTCGCGGGCACAGGCGCAAGCGAACGCCGGTGATATCGAGCTCCTGTCTTCCAATGTTACCGCGGAGTTTCAGGAGGGTATTCTGTTTGAAGTGGAAGTGCGGTCAGAGACCGAAATCGAGGAGATGGCAGTTCGCTTTCACATAGGGCAGCGTGACATCGGGGCTTATGAGTACCTCCAACCGGAAGAGCCGAGCAGTGGAGAGAGCGTGAAGGCGTCGGCCTTCTATCGCACGAATACGGCGGCGAGGTATATCGCGCCCGGCACCATCATCACTTACAGCTTCGAGATAACGGATATCGACGGAAATCGTCTTGATACGGAGGAGTCGGAGTTCATCTATCACGATGGGCGGTATGAGTGGAAGGAGGTCAGCAATGGCATAGTCACTGTTTCTTTCCACGGTCCTGTGACCTTCCGCGCACAGGAGGTCCTGGATGCCATTGTGGAAACGTTGGGCATAATGGGGCCGCTTCTGGGCGCAGGCGTGGATGAGCCGATTCGCGTTACGATGTACAACAACTGGCCTGAGATGCGTGCTGCGTTGCCTCCGGCGAGCGTGGTTTCCCGCAGAGAGCTGATTACGGAAGGGCAGGCGCATTCTCCGGAGGGTGTGCTGCTCGTATTGGGAGGCGCCCCGCGTGCCAGTGGAATCGCGGCGCACGAGGTTACGCATATACTTGTCCACAGGGCGGGCGAGGGCACGCTGGGAAGAGTGCCGAGCTGGTTGAACGAAGGTCTTGCGGAGTATGGAAATTTACAGCCCGGGGAGTCGTATGACCGAGCGCTTCAGTTCGCCATACGGACGGGCAATTTGATGCCCATCACTGCGATGGACGCCCAGCCCGGCGACCCACAAGATGTGATTATCTTCTACGGTCAGGCGCGCAGCATCGTGAATTTTATGGTGGAAGAGTATGGCGTGGAGAAGATGCGTGAGCTGATGGCAACCATAAAGAGCGGCAAGAACGTGCGCACTGCTGCTCCTCAAGTCTATGGCGTCACGCTGATAGAGTTGGAGAATCTGTGGCGAGACAGGCTAGGCGTGGAGCATCGCCGTTCTCCTGATGAGGCTTCGGCGCTTCCTACGCCTCTGCCGAGACCCGCGTTGACGCTCCTTTCAATCGACGCGCTGAGACAGCAGGGCGGCGGCGCGACTGCCGTTCCGGCTGCCGCAACTGCCGCTCCTGAGCCGACTGCTACACCAATACCGACCGTCACGCCTGAGCCAGTGGAAGAGGAGACGCCGCAGCCTACGGTAGCGCCGACGGTTGTACCCACGGCTGGGGCTGCCGCTCGTGCCGAGCAGGTGGCAGGTACGGCCGTTACCGCCCTAAGCGAGATGGAGACGGAGAGCGACGAGCAGCCGAATGGCGGGTCTTGCGGCCTTCCGACAGGCAGGGCAGGCGGAGTTGTTGAGATGTCGTCCATTGCGATGCTTGCCGGTTTAGCTTGGCTGTGGGTACGGCGGAGACGGCGTTAGCATTCGTGGGCTGTATGTAATACGATGTTGAGCCTAGCCTAGCCTTTTCCCATAGAGGGTAAAGGCGCAGAATGATGTGGAATGGTGGTAGGGAATGATTGAGAACGAAGGCGACTGGCTGCGGGCGATAGAGAAGACTTGGGTTGTGCGCTTTCCAAGGCAGAACCTTGCGACCTTTGGCGTGACCAATATCAGGTACTATGTTGTCACAGAGCCAATCTACCAGCCGATGGTGCCGGACCAGCGTGAGGGCGTGGTGCGGACGGGGCAGGTGGTTGCTGAGAAGCCAGCAGTCGTCACTCCGTTCTACGCGATGAACCTGGAAGGGTTCAGCGAGGGCGCCTACGAATACTTCCAGAACATTATGCAGAGGCATGGGCCGAATAGCCCTGGCATCCTCTACCAGTACAAGAATCAGTCCGAAGGGATGGACATACTGAAGGGCGCTCCCGAAGACATAGCGCATCGGATCAGTGACGACCTGGATGAGCGCAGGCAGGAGCTTGCGGTTGTGATGGTGAGCGTGGATGAGTACTGGGATGTGGCGCTGCTGAAGTTCATCTACGAGTTCACATCATCGTCGGCGAGCCAGAATGTGCAGGAGTTCAGGTCGAGCGGGTTGCTGGAGCCTCATCCGGGTATGAACGGCATCCCTCGCGCTGCTACGCGAGAGATCGAGCGGATGTTCGTGGAGATTGAGTCGGGGTCGCCTATAGGCAATCCTGACTTCCTGAAGCGTGAACTCGACCGTTGGGGGCTGTTCGACTTTTATGAGGACCGCTTTTTGTCGCTGTTCAGGCGCCGGCGACTGTAAGTGATGCTCGCGGGGAGAGTGGCTCTAACGTGGCGCAGTGGAGATCCGCTCCGCGAAGCCTCTTAGTATTTCGACTGCGCCTTCGAGGCGAGCCACGCCGGTTTGCAGGGTGGTGATGTCGGCGCGAATTACGGAGAGCTCGGCGCGTATCTGGTTCCTGTCTTCGTCCGCCCTGTCCATTCGCTGAGTAAGACGTTCTTCCATGCGGTCCATTCGTCGGAACATGAAGAGCATAATTCCGAACTGAATGCCGATGCTTGGAACCAAAATTGAGACGATTATGGTAAGAGTGTCTGACATAGCAGTATTTCCAATAGGGGAAATTATCTGCGATGACGAAGCATTAGTCAAGTACGGCATCGTAATAAAACCGGATTGGATTCCACACGGTGACCAGAATACTTACTCTGAGGCTAAGTTGAACTCTGACAGAGGAACGTGCCTGCGCTCGGCGGCGGAGCGGTATGTGGCGAGCACTATTGCCAGGTCTTTGATGCCTTCTTCGCCGTCCGTGAGCGGCGGGTGTTCCTGCTGGATGCACTCCCGGAACTCACGCACCATTTCGCGCGCGCCTCTGTGGGCTTCAGGTAGTCGGACGGTGCGCCTGACCAGAGTATTCTCGAAGGTGATTTCGCTGCCGTATGGCTTGAACTCGATGTAGCCTTGAGTGCCTGTGATGCCGACATAGTCGTACCCAGCATTTCTGGAAGTTGCGCGGGAGAAGTTGAAGACCGCCACCGCATCGTTGGGGAGGTTGGCGATCAGGACCAAGCCGTCCTCGCCCTCGCTGTGGCGATGCACTTTCGTCGGGGTCGCGGCGTAAACCTGAGTGGGCATGCCGCCGAGGTTCATGATCAGGTCCACATAGTGGATGCCTGCGTCGATGAATGAGCCGCCGCCAGTCAGCGAAGCGTCGTAGCGCCAAGGGGAGGTTGGAGGGCGAAATGCCTCGACCTTGATGTCGATGAGGCGGAGGTTTCCGATGCTGCCGAGTGTGCCTGTCGCGATCATGGACTTGGCGCGTCTCACGGTGTGCAGGAATCGGAAGTTTTCGGCGACCATGAGCTTTACCCCGGCCTCTTCCGCTGTCCGCATAAGCTTCCGAGATTCTTCAATTGTTCGCGCTATTGGCTTTTCTACAAGGATGTGCTTTCCGTGGCGGGCCGCGAGTTCGGTGTTTTCGAGGTGGACATGGTGGGGCGTGAAGAAGTACGCCGCCTGCACTCGCGCGTCGGATAGGGCTTCTTCGTAGCTGCCGAAGTAGTCTGCGCCGCCGAATCGCTCGCAGTATTCCCGCGCCTTCTCAAGGTCGCGGCTGGCGAAATAGAAGTCGAACTCGTCGGTCATATCGTGAATATCATTAAGGACTGCGTCGGCGTATCTGCCGCAGCCGACGATGCAGAGTGCAAGTTTCATTTTGATCTCCTAGTGCGAAGTAACCGCATGTGGGCGCTGCGTTACAATATACAAGGAAGTGAATGCTATGGACAGGACGAACGGGATATGAGAATGGCGCTCAGGTGGGTGCTGGTGGCTGTGATCGGCGTGTCGTTGATTGCGCTGTCGTCGGATTCGCGTCACTTCAATCCGGCGCAGAGGGAGGGCGCCCCGTATCTGTACAACATTACGCTCTGGGAAGTGAACAACGCCCTGGATAAGTGGCAGTTCAAGGTTATGGGTATGCTGCGAGGCGACGGAGCGGCATCGTGGGAGCAGGATACGCGGGACTATTTTGAAGTCAACACTGAAATGGCGCATGTTCGTGGAAGGCTTAGGCATGCGGCGGCGCTAGACCTGCATGAAGAGACGGCGAGAATGCAGGCGCTGCTTGACGAGACCGAGGCGCAGGCAGATTCGCTTTCGGGCGGCGCTGAGGAGACTATTGAATCATATATCAGCGCGGTAGCAATTGAAGAAGGCCTGGGGGTGTTGGGAGACATGGTATTCCCGCCGGTGGATGTTCGCCTGACGCAGCCGCCGACGCTGCTCATTGTTTCCCCACGAGAACGCATCGAGCGCAAGCATGACGCGCTGCTGCGCGCCGACGTGAAGCTGTCTGAGCGGGAAGCCGTGGAGTACAGGATTTTGCGGGAGGACAATCTCTCGGCTCTGGTGGAGGACATAGGCGGGCTTGCTACATATCCGGCGTCGGTGGCGAATGGTCATCCGATGCGGTGGACGGTGCAGGCTGCGGCGCATGAGTGGCTGCATCACTACTTTTTCTTCAAGCCGCTCGGACAGCATATATACGATGATGACGACATGTTTCAGTTGAACGAGACAATCGCGAATGTGGTGGGGAAGGAGATGGGCGGAAGGGCGTTTGAGATGATGTCCGAGGACTTTCTCGCTGAGCGTGAGACGTCCACCGGCGCACCCACCAATGGCGCTGATAGACTGCCGCCGTTCGATTTCGCGGCGGAGATGCGGGAGACGCGGTTGGCTGTGGACGAGATGCTGGAGGAAGGGCGAGTTGATGACGCAGAGGCGTATATGGAAGAGCGTAGGCAGTTGTTCGTGGAGAACGGGTATGCAATACGCAAGCTGAACCAGGCTTACTTCGCGTTTTACGGCACATACGCGGACTTGCCAGCAGCCGTCAGTCCGATAGGCGACCAGGTGAAGCGATTCCGCGAACTTGTGCCGGAGTTGGGGGAGTTTATCGGGATGGTGTCGGGGATTTCGAGCTACGATGAATTCGTGGGAACGCTGGCGGAGCTGGAGGACAAGGGTGGGGAGGAAGGACAAGCTGGGGAGGCTGAGAAATGATACGCTATCAAGGGAAATGTGATAACATCATTAATAAGCCAATTTCAATAGTGAAGTGATATGTACCGACAAGACGAACCAGAAGTAAATCTGGAACAGATTCTGGAAAAGATACGCTCCTTCAACCCGTTCAGGGGCAGGGGCGGTGGTGAAGGCGGTGGCCGCGGCAACGGCATCGCCTATTTCATACTGGGGCTGTTCGCCGTGGGTATCGTGTTCTGGCTGGGCACAGGAGTATATACTGTGCAGCCGGGCGAGGAGGCGGTGTTAAGGCTGGTGGGTCGGTATGAAATCACCACCGGGCCGGGACTGCACTGGTATTGGCCGGCGCCCATAGGCAAGCGCGATGTGGTGAACGTTGACGAGGTGCGACGGCTGGAAATCGGCGTGCGAGGTAGTGCGTCCATTCCGGACGAAGCGCATATGATAACCGGTGACCAGAATATCGTGGACGCGCAGCTTCTGGTACAGTACAACATCAAGAGTTCGCAGGACTTTCTGTTCAGGGCGGTTGATCCCGGAGGACTTACGATAAAGGACGCCGCGGAGACTTCGCTGCGCCAAGTCGTCGGTCAGCGCGCAATCGACGATGTACTGACGATTGAAAAGGAAGCTGTTCAGGAAGATACACGCCTGAAGCTCCAAGAGCTGCTCGATTTATATCAAACAGGCATAAGGGTTACTGAGGTCAAGCTGCTGAATGTGCGCCCGCCGGAGCAGGTGCAGGACGCCTTTGACGACGTGGTTCGCGCCCGTGAGGACAAGGACCGCATTATCAACCTTGCCGACGCTTATAAGGAGTCGCAGCTGCCTCTGGCAAGAGGTGAAGCAGCACGGCTCACCGAGGCGGCGCAGGCATTCAGGGAGACGCGGGTGGCGCAGGCGACAGGTCAGGCTGACCGCTTCCTCGCGGTGCTGCAAGAGTACCGCAAGGCGCCGGATGTTACGCGCCAAAGGCTCTACCTTGAAGCGATGGAAGAGATTCTGCCGGGCGTTACCATGTTCGTCGTGGACGCGGACAATGGCGGCAATCTGTTGCAGCTTCTGCCTCTGAACGGTGGAGACAGTGGTACAACGCCGTTCAGCGTACCAACCCCGACATCCAACTAGGAATACTTAGCGTTTACGCAGGGACTGGACGAACAGGATGAAATTTCTCGCCGGCCTGGTGGTGCTCATAGCCATTATTGGGGCTATTGTGCTTCCACAGATTTTCTACATTGTGGATGAGACGCAGCTCGCCATAGTGACACGCTTCGGTGAGCCACGGGTTTCCGTTACATCGCCGGGCCTGTATGTGAAGACACCCTTTGTTGAGACGGTGCGGTACTTCGAGAAGCGCATTCTCATATTTGACGCGCCGCCGGACTCGTTGCTGACCGAGGACAAGAAGCGTCTTGTTATCGATGTGTATGCGAGGGCGCGCATCGTTGATCCTCTGTTGTTCTTCAAGACGGTGAATTCGGAGGCTCAGGCGACATCACGGGCGATTGACATCATCGGGTCGGAGCTACGCCGGGAGATTGCTCTCGACACGCAGATAGAAGTTATTCTAGAGACGCGTGAGGCAATAATGAACCGCGTGCGCGACTCGGTAACGCCGAAGCTGCGGGATTTCGGCATTGAGACGATTGATGTGCGTATCAAGCGCGCGGACTTCCCGGACACCATCGCAGAGAGCGTGTATGCGAGGATGCAGGCAGAGCGCCAGCGCATAGCCGACCGCGAGCGCGCGGAGGGCTTTGAGCGTGACGCCGAGGTGCGCGCCAATGTTGACAGGCAGGCGGCCATCATCCGCGCGGAAGCGGAGCGGGACGCGCAGATTATACGCGGTGAGGGTGAGGCTGAGGCAGTGCGAATCTTCGCAGAGTCTCTTGGACAGGACCCTGAGTTTTATGCCTTCCAGCGTAGTCTTCAAGCGTATAAGGTTTTCCTGCCCGAAAACGGCACTACGTTTGTGCTTCCTGCTGATAGCTCGCTCTTCCAGTTCTTGCAGACTCCAGGCGGCATTGGACAATTCGATGAAGTGCAGGCGTCGGCAAATCCGTCCGGGTTCGACGCTGCTCTTGAACTGCTCGCCGCTAACTACCTAGCCGGCAAGCTCGACGTCGCAGCGAATGAGCTTACTCTTGTAAGGACTAACGCTACGGAGTGGTCAGACGCCAGCCTTGGCTGCCCCCGTCCGGACATGGCGTACCCTCAGGCTGTAACGCCCGGTTTCGAGATCACCTTCGAGCATGAAGGCGGGAACTACGCCGTGCATTCCAACGGCGACGCCTCGTATATGACGTCCTGCCAGTAGCCCATCAGGTTTCGGACTACATCTCTCTTTCTTCCCATGCGTTCGCGCATGCTCTGCTCTGCGAGTGAACAGCCGCGCAGATCCCCCTTTTTCGTTGTCTGACGCCAACGCATTCACGGATTGCAGACGCTATAATGAACCCAATTGGCGCTAAAGAGGTGTCTGATTGGGCCTGCCGAATAGGGATAGATTCACCGTTGCGATTCAGGTCTTCGATGAGTTTGAAGATGTGGTGCGCGCTTCGTGGCTTGAAGATGTCTGTCGCGCAGCGCAGCATCAGGAGCGCATCCATGATCGCATTCATGATCGCATCAAGGGGCACGTCAGCCTTGTGATTGCGGATGACGAGACGGTGCGCTCACTTAACGCCGAGTATCGTGGGCTTGATAAGACGACAGACGTGCTCTCTTTCGCATTCGACAACCAGGGGGAATACTACGGCGAGGGGGATGCGCCAACGGAATGGTCGGCAGACGATGGCTTTGTACTGCCACCTGGCGAGTCCGCCGGACTCGGCGAGGTGATAGTGTCGTACCCCCAGGCAGTGAGGCAAGCGCAGCAGGCAGGACATTCCATCGAACGCGAACTTGCCCACCTGATTGTGCACGGGATACTGCATCTGATGGGGCATGACCACATGGATGATGACGAAGAGCGCGAGATGAACGCCAGGGAACGCAGCGTTGCGGAGCGGTTGGCGTTGTAAGACATCGACGCGCAGGATGTGTAGGGTTGGGCGTTATGCAATTGCCCTGACCCTAGCCCTCTTCCAGGGGGAGTGGGGATGATAGGTTAGCATGGCTGAGGTTTTTTACAGGAAGTGGCGGCCCAAGAGCCTGAGCGAGGTTGTCGGGCAGGAAGCCATAACCAAGACTCTGAAGCAGGCGGTGGCGCAAGGGCGCACCTCGCACGCATACCTGTTCTGCGGCACTCGCGGCACAGGCAAGACGAGCACTGCCCGCATACTGGCGAAGGCTATCAACTGCCTGTCGCCGAAGGACGGCGAGCCTGACAACGAGTGCCATATCTGCGTGGGCATCAACGAGGCGCGTGCGCTCGACCTGATAGAGATTGATGCGGCGAGCAATCGGGGCATAGATGACATTCGCGACTTGAGCGACAAGGTTCGCTTTTCGCCGAATGAGTCGCGCTACAAGATATACATCATCGACGAAGTCCATATGCTCACTGAGCCTGCCTTCAACGCTCTGCTGAAGACGCTCGAAGAGCCGCCGGCGCATGCGGTGTTCATTCTGGCGACCACCGAGGCGCATAAGGTCCCGCTGACCATCATCTCGCGCTGCCAGCGATATGACTTCCGTCGAATACCCATCGAGCAGATGGTGGCGAAGCTGGCTTACATAAGCGAGCAAGAAGGCATCGAGGTGTCGGATGAGGCGCTTCATCTCGTAGCCCGCATCGCCAACGGAGGGCTGCGCGATGCCGAGAACCTGCTTGAGCAGGTCGTGGTGTCGTATGGCTCGCCAATTAGCGAAGACGATGTGCGGCAGATGCTGGGACTCGGCGGCGACGAAATTGCGCTGGAACTGGTGAAGCACATAATCGGCAAGTCGGTCAAGGATGGCATTGCGACGGTCAACGATGCTACCGAGCAGGGGACTGACCTGCGCCAGCTGCTGCGCGGAACTCTTGAATACCTGCGCTCTCTGCTGCTGATCAAGACGGGCGCAGGCGCGAACTTCGGCTACTCCGACGAGATAATGAGTCGCCTGAACACTCTCGCCGCGGATGCGCCAATGGAGCATCTTGTCAGGGCGCTGAAGGTGTTCGCGGGAGTGAACATGCGGCGGGACGCGGCGTCAACTCTGCCGTTGGAACTTGCGGTGGTGGAGTCGGCGACAGAGCCTGAACCCGTGGTCGTCGCGGCTGCGCCGCCCGCGCCCGCTCCGCCACGGCAGGCTGCGCCTCAGAGGAATCAGCCGGCTTCTCGGCCTGCCGCATCTCAGCCGACCTATCGCCAGCCACCTCAACAAACCTACCAACAGCCGGCGGCGAGGGCATCAGCTCCTAGCGAGGCGCCGGGCGCTCGACCCGCGTCGGATGGCGATCTGCCGGACGAACCCGCGACAAGGCTCGCACACCAGTGGAATATGATCGCCAACGATCTGAGATTCGTGGGGACACGACTGAAGTTGGGCGCGATGCTTCGCAGCGCAAAAGAGCGAGAAGTTTCGGGTCATACTATAATACTCAAGTATCCTTCCCGCTCGAACGTTGAGAGATTGCAGCAGGAATTGGATAATCCGGAAAGTAAGCGCGCGCTTGACGATGCGATTGCGAAGGCAATGGGGTCCCTGTTTCAGGTCGAAGTAGCGCTTTCTAACGGTGCGAACGGTGCGGGAATGAGACGCGCATCCCAATCCAGCCACCTCGTGCAGGCGGCGCAGGCGATGGGCGCAAGAGTCATCAGTGAGAGAGAGGAACAGCAACAATGATGAACCGAAAGATGATGCGACAGGCGCAGCAGCTTCAGAAGCAGATGATGAAGGTGCAGGAGGAGCTTGAGAGTGCGACTGTCGAGGCGAGCGTCGGCGGCGGCGTGGTGAAGGCGGTCGTGAGCGGCAAGATGAAGGTGGAGTCCATCACCATCGACCCGGATGTGGTCTCGGCAGAGGATGTCGATATGCTGCAGGACCTTGTGACTGCGGCGGTGAACGAAGGGCTGGACAAGGCTCAGCAGATGGCGACCGACAAGATGGGCGCGCTCACGGGCGGAATGAACCTGCCGGGGCTATTTTAGCCGTCAGGTATCAGCGGTCAGGTGTCAGGGGACGAGGGCTAACCGATGCAAAGGATTGGTAGGAGATGACGACTGATGGGGCGCCGGCAGCTGCGCCGGTGGCGCGGCTTGCAGACGAGTTCAGCAAACTGCCGGGAATTGGACCGAAGACGGCGCAGCGCCTGACATACTACCTGGTGCGGATGCCGGAGGAGGAGGCGCGCGCGCTTGCGGAGGCTATCGTCGCCGTTAAGGAGCGCATAGTGCTGTGCGGCGTGTGCTATAACATCACGGAGACTGACCCGTGCGTGGTGTGCGCCAATCCGAGACGAGACCGAAACCGCATCTGCGTAGTGGAAGAGGCGCTGGATGTGCTTGCGTTGGAGCGCACGAACACATACCGGGGTATGTATCACGTGCTGCACGGGGTCATATCACCGATGAACGGCATCGGGCCGGACGACCTTCGCATACGGCCTCTCCTTGATAGGCTGCGTGGCGACGACGTAGAAGAGGTGATACTGGCGACGAACCCGAACCTCGAAGGGGAAGCGACATCCATGTACATCCAGCAGCTCATCGCGCCGCTGGGGATACGCATTACGCGGCCCGCGCGCGGCCTGCCTGTGGGCGGCGACCTCGAATACGCGGACGAAGCTACGCTGGCGCGCGCGATCGAGGGTAGGCAGGAGTTCTGAGAGAATGACCCAGTATGAAAGTATCGAATGAAGACATAGGGTTAGCAGCGATAATTGTTGCAATTGCTTTTGCCGCTTTGTCGCTGGGTCTATTTTCAGATTGGAACCTAGGCAAAGCTGATAGCATCGTTGCTGTCGTTCAAGGGTTTGCAACGGTTGTGGCGATTGGGCTTGCCGGTCTGTTCGCATATCAGAAGCTGAATGTTTTCAGAACTTTCTATCCTCACCTTACGGTTTCGCATAAAGTTACACATAGGTTTGTCGGGGAAAGTTATGTCCACATATCGGTAACCGCGCTTTTGCAGAATAATTCGAATGTTAAAGTAGATATTCAAGAGGCATTCTTCTGGTTGCAGCGGATAGCTCCATTAGCGGACGAGGACGTTGAAGCCTATCACGCAGAAGTGTTTGCAGAAAGGAAGTATGCCAGTATTCGATGGCCAACCCTGGAAGAAGTGCATCTCAATTGGCAAAAGAATGAGGTGATTGTAGAACCAGGAGGGTCGCATCGTGAGACACTGGACTTTGTGGTGTCGAGGGATGTGGAGACGGTTCAGGTGTACACATACTTCTACAACCCCAATTTTTCGGAGCAAAGTGGAAACTCGGAGGGATGGGAAGCAATCACAGCTTATGATATACAGAGAAGCAGTTGACGAGTATCGTGGACTGGCAAGGGGGAAATTGTGGCTCTAAAAGATAGGCGCAGAAGAGGTGTAGTCATAAAGAAAGGAACCGGTCCGCAGCCGCCTACGCCTAAGCCCTGGCCTGAGGATAAGCCTCCTGGTGGGAAACTTCCGACAAAGTCTGAGAAGGCCAAGTAAATTAAGCGAAAGCGTATGAAAGTATCTGATGTGTTTACTTCGTCAAAAATCGTTCTTTAACTGCGTTGCTGACTTGCTTCAATGAACCGACATAGAGCATATCGCACTGAGGGCGTGGTTATCAGGCAGATGCCGCTGGGGGAGGCGGACCGCATTCTGACGCTGTGCTCGCCGGATATGGGTAAGGTGCGGGCTGTGGCGAAGGGTGTGCGGCGCATGAGGAGCAGGCTTGGTGGGCATCTTGAACTGCTGAACCGCGCGTCCGTGTCGGTTGCGATTGGCAGAAACCTCGATACGATTAGCGAGGCGTCCGCGATCAGCACATTCGGCGGCATTCGAGCCGACCTGCGGCGGGTTTCTCGCGCTATGTATGTCGCGGAGCTTGTCGATTGCTTCTCGATGGAGGGAAACGGCAACCAGGCGATTTACCATCTTCTGCTCAGTACGCTGCTCTGGCTGGAGCGCGCTGCCAATCTCGATCTGCTGATGCGCTGGTTCGAGATGCGGCTGCTGGAGTGCTCCGGGTACATGCCCGAACTTGTCAACTGCGTTGAATGCCGCACATTGCTGGAGCCTGGCGATCACCTGTTTGCCTGCGATAGCGGCGGTGTGCTGTGTCCGAATTGCCGGACAGCTTCCGATGGCGCGTTGCTGCCGCTGCCGCTGAACACCATGAAGACGCTGCGCTTTATTCAGCGCGAAGCCAAGTTCGACAAGGTGGAGGCTCTGAATGTTCCGGCGCACATCCTACGGGACATGGAGCGGCTGATGCGAACCTACATACGGCACGTCGCCGAGCGTGAAGTCAGGAGCGCAGAGTTCGTGAACATGACAAGGAGCTAACGGGATAGACAGGATGGCTAGGATTATCACCACCATCCCCTGTCTGCACAGGGGCAGGCTCTAACCTTCCCCCGTCAAGGGGGAAGGGAATTTCAACTGAAGGGATAGGATGACGAATACCGGAACTTCTCTCAAGATACATAATGCGCGGTTCATCTTGACTGTGGACGCGGGACGGCGAATCATCAGGGACGGCTCGATTCTCGTTCGGGATGGGCGCATTGCCGAGGTTGGCAAGGCGACTGAAATGGAGTCCACACCTGCTGACCGCGTGATAGACGCGAGCGAGATGGTGGTTACGCCTGGGATGCTGAACGGGCACGCGCATATCAGCTACGCGCATGCAACGCGGGGGATATTCCCGGACACGCTGGGACCCGACTATCTGCCGAATGTATTCAGGCTTCAGGGCGAACTTGACGAAGAGGCGGAATACTGCGCTTCGCTGCTCGCCATCGTGGAGATGCTGAAGGGCGGGACGACCTGCTTTATGGACCCCGGCAGCACTAAGTTTCTCGATGCATGCCTGGATGCCTACGAGCAGTCGGGATGTCGGATCATCGTGGGGACGCATGTAACGGACAGGCCCAATCCGGTGAATCTGCCGCAATATGAGACGGCTGAAGCCATCGGCATTATGGAGAAGACCATTCGGGACTATGACCACCGCCTCGATGACAGGGTGCGGGCATGGGCAATGCCCTTCGATGCCTCGTACTCGACTGACGAGTTGCTGCGCGGTGCCAAGCGTCTTGCGGATGAGTACGGCACCGGACTGACACTGCACCAGATTAACGCTCAGCCGACTGTCGAGCAAAGTCTCAGAGAACACGGGATGCGCCCTGTCGAGTACTTGGACTCGCTAGGCATACTCGGCGAGAATGTGCTGCTGTCGCATGTGATTGGCGTTGACGATGCGGAGATGGATGTGATGGCGCGCACGGGCGCGACTACGGTGATGTGCCCGTCGCAGACGCTGAAGCAGGCGACCGGCATTACGCGCATAGGCAAGCTGCCGGAGCTGCTGGAGCGCGGGGTAAGCGTGGGTCTGGGCACGGACGCGCCGAACAACTCCAACCTGATGGAGACGATGCGGGCGATGTACCTTGTTGCGGTGATATACAAGGACGGGCGACAGGACATGAGCATGATTCCGCCGGAGACTGCGCTGGAGCTTGCGACGATTGGCGGCGCGGCGGCGTTTGGCATGGCAGACGACATCGGCTCAATTGAGGTGGGCAAGAATGCGGACATGGTGCTGTTCGACACGCGGCGACCGGAGTGGCGGACGCTGTTCAATCCCGTGAACAACCTCGTGTACAACGCGGACGGCAGGAGCGTTCACACGGTTCTGGTGGATGGAAGAGTGGTTATAGAAAACTATAAGCCGACATTCGTGGACGAGTGGGATCTGATCCAGCGGCTGCAGTCCATTGGTGAGAAAGTGCTGGCGAAAACGGGTGTGTCGTTCCCGTCTCGATGGCCAGTGGTGTAATCTTTGAGGGCTAACGAGGGTTCGTCTCTCGCCGAATATGTTACGACAATGCGATTGTGCTGCGGTAATGCTAAGGTAATACTAGGTAAATATATTTAGTTGATGGAACTGGAGCAGATCAAATACTGGCTGGCGTTCAATAAAGTTCGCGGCATTGGCAGAGTGCGCTTCAAGCTGCTGGAGAACCACTTCGATTCAATGGAAGCGGCGTGGTCGGCGAGTGAAGCGGAACTGCGCGCAGCAGGCTTGGATAGGCGCACTATTCGCTCGGTCGTGGACTGCAGGCTGAAATTTGATCCTGATGCCGAGGCGGAACAGCTGCTCAAGAGCGGCGTCCGCGCCTTCACCTGGCACGATGACGATTATCCTGCGCGGCTGAAGGAAATCTACGACCTTCCGCCGCTTATCTACGTGAAGGGCAACCTGACTCCTGATGATGAGCGCTCGGTTGCCGTGGTAGGAACTCGCAATCCATCGCACTACGGCCGGCAGGTTGCCGAGCATCTGGTCTATGATATTGCCAGCGCAGGTGTTACTATCGTTAGCGGTCTTGCGCGAGGCGTGGACGGTATAGCGCATCGGATTGCACTGGATGCCGGGCAGCGCACAATCGCCGTGCTGGGCAGTGGGCTGGACATTATCTACCCACGCGAGCATACTAACCTGTCAGAACGGATTGCGGAGAACGGCGCGCTGGTATCCGAGCTTGCTCTTGGTACAAGGCCGGATGCCCGCAACTTTCCGCGCCGCAACAGGATTATGAGCGGTATGACGCTCGGAACGCTGGTCATCGAGGCGGGAGCGCGCAGCGGCGCGCTGATAACAGCCCGTCAGGCGTTGGAGGAGAATAGAGAAGTGTTCGCTGTGCCGGGAAGTATATTTTCTCCCAACAGCGAAGGCACGAACCGACTCATCAGGGAGTCGGCGGCAAAGTTGGTGACTGCATGCGAAGATGTTCTCGAAGAGCTGAATCTATCGGCGGTGGCGCAGCAAATAGAGATGACTGCGTTGTTTCCTGAAGACGAGAACGAAGCCGAGTTGCTGCGATACATCACTTTCGACCCGGTTCATGTTGATGATGTATGTCGCAGTTCGGGCAGGTCTGCGCCCGATGTCAGCAGTACGCTGGCGATGATGGAACTTAAAGGACTGGTCAGGCAGGTCGGAGGCATGAACTATGTCAGATTGCGCGAAGTCTCCGGCGAATACTCAGTAAGCGCAGTGTGAGAAGAGGAACAATGGCGAAAGACCTTGTAGTAGTAGAATCACCTGCAAAAGCCCGCACAGTCGGGCGTTTCCTTGGAAGCAAGTACCAGACGCTAGCGTCTATGGGGCATGTGCGCGACCTGTCCGACAAGAAGGAGAGGGGCAAGTCAGGCGTGAACGGAGTGGAGATAGACGATGAGGGCTTTCATCCCACTTACACCGTCATGCCGGACAAGAAGAAGATAATCACGCAGCTTCGCAAAGCATCGAGGGAAGCCGATGTGGTCTATCTTGCGACTGACCCTGACCGTGAGGGCGAGGCGATTTCGTGGCATCTGCTGGAAGCTGCGAAGATCGCAAAGTCCAAAGTAAAGCGCGTGGTGTTCCACGAAATCACAAGGGAAGCCATCAATGAGGCATTCGAGCACCCGCGTGAGCTTGACTATAATCTGATTGACGCCCAGCAGGCGCGCCGCATACTGGACAGGCTGGTTGGCTACCGACTTAGCCCTGTGCTATGGGGCAAGGTAAAGCGCGGTCTCTCCGCTGGTCGCGTGCAGTCCGTGGCGTTGCGCCTCGTAGTTGACCGCGAGCGTGAGATCGGCGCCTTCGTGCCGGTGGAATACTGGAGCATCGAATCAACACTCGCGAAGAAGCTGCTGAACGGCAGCAAGCGCATCGACTTCAAGGCCGCGCTGCATTCCCTGAAGGGCAAGAAGAGGATAGAAATCTCGGACGGCGGGCGAGCCAACGAGATTGTCACCGACTTAGAGGGCGCTGAGTACAGCGTGGTTTCCGTGCGGAGACGAGAGACGCGCCGCAGGCCCGCTGCACCGTTTATAACCTCGACGATGCAGCAGGAAGCATCGCGCAAGCTGCGCTTCACAGCGCGGCGTACTATGCAGGTGGCGCAGCAGTTGTACGAGGGAATATCGATCGGCTCTGAGGGCGAAGTCGGGCTAATCACATACATGCGCACGGACTCGACGAATGTTGCATCTACTGCCCTCAAAGAGGCGAGCGACTACATCAAGGACAAGTTCGGCGCCGAGTATGCGCCAGGATCGCCCCGCACTTATACGACGAAAGTAAAGGGCGCGCAGGAAGCGCACGAAGCGATACGTCCGACTTCCATACTCAGGGCGCCGGAGAACATCCGGCAGCACCTGAACGGCGAGCAGTTCAGGCTGTACGACCTTATATGGAAGCGCATGCTGGCGAGCCAGATGAACGACGCGCTGTTCGATTCCACTCGCGTTGACATCAGCGCTAAGAGCATGAAGTCAGACAACGAATACCTATTCCGAGCGACCGGCTCCGTGATGAAGTTCGCGGGCTTCCGCACAGTTTACATGGAAGGCTCGGACGACAATACCGCCGCTGACGAGGACACGGCTCCGCTGCCGGACCTAGCGGACGGCGATGCTCTGAATTGCCTGAAGATCACGCCGGAGCAGCACTTCACGCAGCCGCCTCCGCGCTTCACGGACGCGACGCTTATCCGCACCCTTGAGGAACAAGGCATAGGCAGACCCAGCACCTACGCGCCGATAATCGCCACGATTATGGATAGGGATTATGTGCGCAAGGATAAGGGCAGGTTCGTCCCGACTCAACTTGGGCTTGTGGTTACCGACTTCCTGACCCCTAACTTCCCCGATGTGATGAACATCGGCTTCACCGCAAAGATGGAGGAACAGCTTGACGACATAGCGGACGGAGAACTGGAATGGGAGCCGATGCTCAAGGAGTTCTACAGGCCCTTCGACGAATCGATCGAGAAGACGATGAAGGAAGCGGAGCGAGTTCCCCGCGAGTCTCTTGAAGAGGAGACGGGCGAGTCCTGTGAGTTGTGCGGCAACCCGATGGTAATCAAGTCGGGTCGCTACGGACGCTTCATGGCGTGCAAAGGCTATCCCGAATGCAAGAACACCAAGCCGGTGGAGAGTCCTGAAGAGAAGGCGATACGCGAGCTTGTCAGCGAGGATGTGGACGAGTTCTGCGACAAGTGCGAGCGTCCTATGGCTGTGAAGACCGGACGCAATGGGCGTTTTCTGGCCTGCACGGGGTATCCGGAGTGCAAGAATGCCAAGCCTCTACCGGTTGGTGTGGCTTGCCCGGACTGTGGCAATGATCTTGTGGAGCGCAAGCAGAAGGGGAAAAACGGCAGGACATTCTACAGCTGCTCGAACTATCCGGAGTGCAAGTTCGCGGCGAACCCGCTGCCGCAGCCTTGCCCGGATTGTGGCAAACTGCTGGTGACGCGCGGGCGCGGACGCAGGAATGCGCGCTGCCTTGATGAGGCGTGTGGGTTCACGGGGGCTACGCCGCAGGCAGAAGTCGAGGAAGCAGTGGCGTAGATGCGGGTACGGTTCGCCAACATTTGACGCATGCGACACACAGGATAAAAGAGACAAGGTAATGGCAAGGGGAGCGACCATGCAGGTTGCTCCCCTTGCTTCGCGTTTGCGCTTAGACGGGTTCCGTTGAGCGGGAAGCGGTGGACATGCGCGCGCGGGTTCTCCTGCTGAGGGTGCGCAACTCTCTTATTGAAAGCAAGCCCTCTCTGGGCAGAAATACGATGGCGAACAGGATTGGTGGCAGGAAGAGGACTGCGTGGAGCATGATAGCGAATGCTATCGCGTCTTCGCGCCCGACTCCCCAGAGTGCGAGTATGGAGACGGCGGCGAATTCAAATGTGCCTATGGACATGGGCAGGCCGGGCACAGTGCTACTGAAGAATGTAATTGACATTGTAATGACAATCATCGCCGGCAGGCTTACCTGCAAGTCCGTGGCCAGCACTACCAGCCAGCCCACTACACCTAGAAGTCCCGCCTGCACGAACGAAATTAGAAATGCCGCCAGAGCGAGGCTTTTCTGGCGTCTTAGCAGCATGACCGCAGATGCGAACTGCGACACGATCTGTATGTTCGACAGGATTCTAATGCGGCTGAGCAGCGGCCCCACGGCGAACAGTGCGACTAGGCTCGCAAAGCCGAAGACTACGCCGACGGCAATCCAGGGTAAGAACTGGCGCAACTGCGGGAGCAGCAGGGCACCCGCTCCGAGGACGAGCACCGTGGTCGCAAACTCGAATGTGCGCTGAAGTGCGATTGTGGCGAGTATTGTGCCAAGTCTGAGCTTGTCCCTTAGTGCGAGAATGCCGACCTGCACGACCTCGTCTAGGATCCGCACGGGGCTGAGCGTGTCGAGCGCTGTGCCCGTCTGCTCTATGAGGAACAGGCGGGTTGCGCCCGTGTTCTCGTTTTGAAGCAGGAGTTTCCAGCGCACTCCACGCAGGTATGCCGCCACCGTGATGAGCACACAAGCCACCGCAATAAGCGTCATGTTCGCCGAGAATAGCGCGTCTCGCAGTTCGTTCCAATGCGCGTTCTTGATGACCAGCCAGCCGAGCAGCCCGCCCAACGCGGTCGCAAGCGCTACATAACCTATGAGTAGCAGCCTTACTTTGGAGGGGGACTTTCGCGCGTTGACCGTGTTTTCAGCAGTGTCGAGAAAGTTCATATACTGCCATTTTATACGAATTCTGTGCTACGTGGTTAAGCAATTTGCCGAAAGGGCAGCGGCAAGACGGTTACCTCGGCGAGGTGGTCCTGGATTATTTGCTCCTTTTCGCTGAGGCATGGCGCGCTCTTCAGGTGTTAAACTTGATGTGTATCACACTGAATATTAGAGACGGGCTCGATCAAATCAGGAGCAGTGAGGCGATATGCGCGTAGGGATAATCGGCGCGGGCGCGGCGGGGCTTGCGGCCGCTTATGAGCTGGTAAAGCAGGGGCACTACGCCGCTGTGTATGAGCGCGCGCCATTCTTGGGCGGGCAGGCTTCGACTTTCGATGTGGGCGGCGCGCGGCTGGAGAAGGGGTATCATCACTGGTTCACAAGCGATACGGACATCGTGGAGCTAACCGAAGAGATTGGGCTTGGCGACCGCATACGTTGGATAGACTCAACGGTGGGGACGCTGGTTGACGGGAGAATATACGACTTTGTTACGCCGATTGACCTGCTGAAGTTCACTGCGATGAGCCTGCCGGACCGCATACGGCTGGGGCTGGCGACGCTGTACTTGCAGCGTCAAAAGGATTTTCGCAAGTATGAGGACATCACGGCGGACGAGTGGCTGCGTCGGCATGTGGGCAGGAGCGGGTACGATGTGTTCTGGGGCCCGATGATGCGCGGTAAGTTCGGCGAAGAGCACTACCGCGATGTGGGCATGGCGTGGGTGTGGGGCAAGATTCAGACGCGGGTGAAGTCGCGCAGCAAGAGCATGATAAAGGAGAAGCTGGGGTATCCGATTGGAAGCTTCGGCGAAGTCTTCGATGTGCTGGCGGAGCGTGTGCGTGAAATGGGCGGCGAGGTGCATACGGGTGCGGCAGTGGAACGCGTGGAGGTTGTGGACAACCGAGCGTGTGGCTTGCATGTGGCTCTGGAAGGCGAGGACAGTCGGCTCCTGGAATTCGATGCGGTTCTGGCGACTACGCCATCCTATATTTTCCCGGCGCTTGTTCCGCCTATGCCGCAGGACTATCTGGCGAGACTGACGGATGTGAGCTACATGGCGGCGGTTCTTATCGTGCTGATACTCGACCGTCCTCTGACGGATGTGTATTGGCTGAATGTGTCTGACCGCTCTATACCGTTCGTGGCTGTCATCGAGCACACAAACCTGATTGAGCCGGAGCACTACGGCGGTAAGCACATCGTGTATCTGTCCAACTACCTGACGACCGACAGCCCGTTTTATCGAATGACGCATGAGGAGCTACTGGACGAATACCTGCCACACCTGCGGAAGATAAACTCGGAGTTTGACGCTTCCTGGATCGAGGAGAGCTACCATCACCGTGTTGGGGCAGCGCAGCCGATAATCGGTCCGCGCTATTCCGAGCGTATTCCGAGCCACAGGACGCCGTTCAAGGGGCTGTATCTGGCGAATACGACGCAGATATACCCGGAGGACAGAGGGACGAATTACAGTGTGCGAATGGGAAGAGAAGTGGCGGAGATGATAGTCGGCGACTCGATGGGTTAATGACGCTACGGCAGAGGTTTCCCCTCTGATGTCATTTTGCTAGCTGCCAAGCAAGAGCGCAACAACTGATGCAATGGCCGCCGCTGCGAGTATGCTGCCAAACATCATGCCTATCATCCATCTGACCAGGCGGGATTCCATCGCCGCCATGCGCTCGACCATTCGCGTTTCCAGTTCGGCGAGATCGGCCTTGGTAGCATAATAGCGGAGTTCTTCGCGAAGATCGGCTTTAGTAACATAGTCCCGCAAGGCATAGGCGAGCTCTTCACGCAACTCTGTTCTGGTGATTGGGAGCTCATCTCTCGGCGTTGGCGCAGGTGCGGGGTGTTCGGCTGTTGCCATCAAAGTCCTCTATTGGCTGATTTACTTTTACATTATAGGATAATTCATTTGCTGTCTAGTTTCTGGGCGCATAAGAGTAGTATATTCAGCGCCTAGGGCGGACGATGAATGGTTGCGCTTGTGGGACTTGGCAAGTATCCTATAAGCGTTATTTTGGGGGCGTATCGACGCGCCAATTTTTGTGCAGCAAGGAGCCTCGTCCGTTGAGCGTGGAGAGCGAAAGTATCAGGGAGCGAATAAGAGCCGCCATCGGTTCGCAGATACAGTCTAACGTGAATGTGCTGTCTTCACTGCATGCGGTTCTGGACGATCTGGGGTATATTCCGCAGGAGGCTATCGAAGAGGTTGCCGACCAGATGGACACGACCATCAACGAGGTGTGGGGCGTCGCGTCCTTCTACACGAATTTCAGGTTTACGCCGCCCGGCGACAACATAGTGGAGATATGCTGGGGACCGACATGCCACCTGCTCGGCGCGCCTGACATCCTGGATGCGGTGCAAAAGGAGCTTGGGCTTGCCGATGAGGGCGAGACCGATGACAACCGAGTCAGCCTGAAATACAACACCTGCCTCGGAGCGTGCTCTCAGGCTCCGGTGATGATGGTGAATCATCGGCTCACAGGGCGCATCGATGTCGGAACGGCTGTGCGGCGCGTTGCGGGACTAGAAGCGGGTGGCGCACACTGATATCGACTTGTACAGGGACTTGTACAGGATGGAGCAGGGTTCACCCGAATAACTCTGGCTTAGCTCAGGACAGGCTCTAGCCTTCCCAACCATGAGGGAAGGGACGATGGAGAATCAGGATAGAGTATGCCCACTTACGAGGAACTAAAGGCACAGGCGGAAAGCCGATGGTGGGAATTGACGAACGGCGAAAAGCCGTGGATACGCATTGGCACCGCTATGTGCGGGCATGCCGCGGGCGCGTTCGACGTTCGGGATGCCATTAGGAGCGAGCTGGAGCAGCAGGGCATAGACGCCAATCTGGACGATGTTGGTTGCCTGGGCATTTGCTACGCCGAGCCACTGGTGGACATATTGAAGCCCGGCGGTTCGCGCATATTTTTCAACAATGTTACGCCCGATGATGTGCCTAACATAGTCAGGTCTGTGCTGGTTGAGAACAGGCTTCCAGCCTCGAATGTGCTTGGTTATCTCGGTAATGTGCAGGTCGAGGGCGCCGAGGATCTCAATAGGCTTCCGGGCATAAATATGCAGCAGAAGATTGCTCTGCGTAATGGCGGCAACACCGCGCCGGACGATGTGTTGCAGTACATCGCCAACGGCGGCTTTTCGGGGCTGTACAAGGCGCTGTTCGAGATGCAGCCTGATGAGGTCATCAAAGAGGTCATAGACTCCGGGCTGCGCGGCAGAGGCGGCGCGGCGTTCCCCACAGGGGTGAAGTGGAGCTTCATGACCCGCTCAGATCCGCCGAAGTACATCCTGTGCAACTGCGAAGAGGGCGACCCCGGCGCGTACAATGACAAGGGCATCCTGGAGAGCGACCCATACACACTGTTGGAAGGGATGTGCATCGCAGGATACGCGACGGGCGCGACGAATGGCTTCGTCTTCATACGCCACGGGCACGAAGGCCCAATCAGTCGCACTGAGCGGGCTATCCAGCAGGCATACGAGCACGGTCTGTTGGGCAACAACATCCTGGATTCCGACTTCACCTTCGACATTGAAGTTGCTCTGACCGGCGAATCTTATGTGGCGGGCGAAGAGACGGCGCTGATGGAAGCCATCGAAGGGCGCCGTTCGCAGCCGCGCTTCCGACCTCCGTTCCCGGCGGCATTTGGCGTCTGGGGCAAGCCGAGCACGATAAACAATGTGAAGAGCCTGTCTTACGCGCCTGAAATTATCTCCAATGGCGCAAGTTGGTTTTCATCCATTGGAGTCAACCGCAGCACCGGTACTGCAATCGTCTGCCTGAACGGGAAAGTGAACTATCCCGGATTGTATGAAGTGCCGATGGGTCTGACTCTGGGGCAGATCATCAATGACATTGGCGGCGGCGTGCCGAACGGCAAGAAGCTGAAGATGCTCCAAACGGGTGGGCCTCTAGGTGGAGTGCTGGGCGCGGACAGCTTGGGCGTACACATCGACTTCGATGAGATGCGCGAGGCCGGCGCGATTTTCGGCTCAGGCGGAATCATCGTCATCGACGAGGACACCTGCGCGGTGGACATCACGCGCAATCTGGTGGCGTTCACGCAGTATGAGTCGTGCGGGAAGTGCTTCCCCTGCAGGCTCGGCATGGAGCACCTGCTTGAGGTGGTTGACCGCATAGTGCGGTTCGAGAGCCGTCTCGAAGACCTCGACCTGTTGCGGAACATTGGCAGGACGATGGAGTCGAGTTCGCTATGCGGGCACGGGCAGTTGGGCTTTGGGCCTATACGCTCGGCATTGCAGCACTTCGAGTCTGACTTCGTATCGCATATCGAGCAAAAGCGCTGCCCGACGGGGAGTTGCCTGCGACCTGCGATAGCGCCGAAGAATACCCGACCCTACGCGATGGACGCGCTTCGCGGGTCAGCACAGCCCGCCCAAGCCCGCTGATTGCCCTATTGATTTGATGGGCGGCTGGAAGATCATGACCGCTCAGGGAATGAGATAGAACGAAGCCAGTGCCTGCAATCAAATCTATACACATCGCGCCTGTGAAATCCCTCGCCCTCATTGACGCCGATACCGTTCAAGTGGGTGTTCACGGCATCTCGGAAGACAGGCGTTTTCTGGTGAGGAATCAGGAAGGCGTTCTCGTCACGCAGCGACAGATTGGGAAATTGGCGCTGGTCAGGGCTGACTACTGCTCTGCTTCGGACACTCTGAGGCTGGATTTTCCCGACGGAAGTTCTGTGAGTGGCAGTCCTGAGTTAGAGGATAAGGTCGAAACTAGGGTATTCAGGCGAACGGTGAGCGGCAATGCCGTAAAGGGCGGGTGGTCTGAGGCGCTGTCTGAGTTCTGCGGCGCTGAACTGACGCTGGTGAAGACCGACAGTGAGGGCGATTGCTTCGACGAATACCCAGTATCCCTTTTGTCGCAGGCGTCTATTGAACACTTGGGCAACATGGCGCAAAATGGAAGTAAGGTAGAGTACCGGCGATTCAGGCCGAATCTTCTTCTGGACGGGTGTGATGCTCATGAAGAAGACACCTGGCTGGGCAAGGATGTGATGATTGGCAGCGACCTCCGGTTGCGAGTGGAGAAGCTGGATCCAAGGTGCGCGATTACGACGCTTAATCCTGACACGGGAGAGCGAGATCTGGATACACCGCGCCTGATACTGGGCTATCGGTCTGAAGTAAGCGGCAGTGGAGCGTGTTTTGGCATCTATGCGGCGGTTGTAACTCCCGGCGCTGTGTCGGTGGGCGACGAAGTGAGGGTTGCTGCTTAAAGCTGGCAGGCATAGCCTGTTTATCTTAAACACATCGAACAATCGGAATATGACCACGGGAACGGAGACGGGTATGGCAGACGAAATCACCATTACAATCGATGGCGTTGATGTTACGACCACGCCGGACAAGATGGTCATTCAGGCGGCGTCCGACGCAGGGATTTACATTCCGTACCTGTGCTACTATCCCGGCATGAAGCCGTTCGGCGCTTGCCGCATGTGCGTGGTTACGGCGGAAGCGCCCGACCGCGAAGGCAACTACCGCCCGCTGCCGGGCAGTCCCGCCTCCTGCACCACGCCTGTAATGCCCGGAATGCGAGTGACGACCAACTCGGACGACATCGTGGAACTGCGGCGCGGCATCATGGACCTGCTCATATCGGAGCATCCGCACGGCTGCCTGACCTGCCACCGCATCGACCTTTGCGGGCCATCGGACATCTGTCTGCGCCACGTGTCGGTGAACGACAGGTGCGTCACATGCCCGAAGAACGAGCGCTGCGAACTCAAGGACACTGTGCGCTTCCTCGAAATGGACATGGAATCGCCGCTGTCGTACAACAACCGCAGCCTTCCGCTTGCCGTCAGCGACCCGTACTGGGAAATGGACATGAACCTGTGCATCGTCTGCGCGCGCTGCGTGCGCGTGTGCGACGAGGTGCGCGGGGACAGCGCGCTGACGATGCTGGACCGATCCGACCGCGTGCTGATCGGCACTTCACAGGGCACTTCCCTGCTGGAATCGGGCTGCGAATTCTGCGGCGCGTGTATCGATGTGTGTCCCACGGGCGCGCTTGTAGAGCGCAAATACAAGTGGGACAAGGCGGTCGATACGGTGAAGAGCATCTGCCCGCACTGCCCGGTGGGATGCCAGATGAACCTTGAAGTTGACAAGCGTAATCGCCTGATACGCCCGACGACAGATATTCATGCGCCGGCGAACCAGGGTCAGGTGTGCTTCAAGGGCAAGTTCGGGCTGGACTTCGTGAACAACACCCGGCGGCGACTGAAGAAGCCGCTGGTGAGGCACAGGGGCGAACTGGAAGAAGTTTCCTGGCCCGACGCGCTGGACGCCGCTGCGGAACGACTTGTCAGGCACAGGGGCGATCAGTATGCCATAGTCGTTTCCCCGCGCGGCACGAATGAGGACAACTATGTTGCCCAGAAGTTCGCGCGCGCTGTGATGGGCAGCAATAATGTCGACATCTCATCGAACCTGCGCCCTGAGTTGACCGCGCCACTGCGGGAAATGCTTGGGCAGGCCGCTGCCACCAACCCCATCTGGGACCTGGAGCAAGCCAGCTCGATACTGGTCGTCGGCTCGAACATGACCGAGGAGCAGAACGTCATTGGCGTGCCCATCAAGAAAGCGGTGAAGGCGGGCACGAGTCTGGTGGTCATAGACCAGCGGGAGACCGAGTTGGCGCGCTATGCCAAGGTGTGGCTGCGTCCGCTGCCCGGTAGCGAGACGGCGCTCATCGGCGGGATGCTGCGTGTAATCCTCGATGAAGCGCTGGGCGATCATGACTTTCAAAGGCATTCCTGCGATAACCTGGACGCGCTCAAGAACAGTCTGTGGGCGTTCGATATGATCAAGGTGGAGCGGGCGACCGGACTGGCGCAGACGGAGATTCGGGAGGCGGCGCGGCTGTTCGCTCGAAACAAGCCGGGCGCGATCCTTTACGCGCTTGAGACGCTTGCGCCCTCGCTGCGCGAGGACTGCGTGAAGGCTCTTGTGAATCTTGCGCTCGTGACGGGCAATCTTGGCAAGCCCTCCACAGGGCTGTACCCGCTCTTCCTGGGCGCTAACGAGCAGGGCTCAAAGGATGTGGGCTGCTCGCCCGAGTATCTGCCCAGCTATCGTGCCGTTGCGGACGACGGGGCGCGGGCGCGCATAGAGCAAGCCTGGAATGCCAAGCTGCCGACTGATGCGGGCGTAGGAATTCGGGAGCTTACCGAGGCTATCGAGAGTGGGCGAGTGAAAGCGCTGCACGTGATTGGCGACAGCGCGAATTTCACGAACGGCCAGCTTGGCGCGCTCGTAGAGGCCGCGGGCAAGCTGGAGTTCCTGCTCGTGCAGGACGTGTTCCCCAACGAACTGACGGAGATTGCGGATGTCGTGCTGCCCTCAATGACATTCGCGGACAGAGACGGCACATACACGAACATCGAACGGCGAGTGCAGCTTCTCAGGACCGCGCTCGGTCCCAAAGGCGATGAAGATGCGGATTGGCGCATTCTCTGCCAGATTGCCAGGCGCATAGGCGCAGAGGGCTTCGACTTTGCAAGCGCTGAGGCGGTATTCGACGAGTTCACCGCTCTGTCGGAGCCTTATGGGGGCATCACTTATCAGAGACTTCAGAGGGAAACGCTGCAATGGCCCTGTCCCGCTGCCGACATGCCCAGTACGCCCGTGCTGTACGCCGAATACCTGGAGAGCCACAAGATAGCCTTGTCGCCGATGACATTCGTCGAGCCGCCCGCTCACAGCGATGACGAGCGCCCGTTTGTGCTTGCGCGTGGGCGTGTGCTTAACCAGCCTGAGCGCCAACTAGGTATCCAGGAGGTCAGAGGGCGCAACCTGATCGAGCGCGACGACATCGTTGATGTGCATCCGGAGGACGCAACTGCGCTGGGCATCAGTGAGGGCGACGAGGTTCATGTGATGTATGAGGGCGGCGGATTCTACGCGAAGGCCGGACTGAACGGAACGCAGCGCGGGATGCTGTCTATCACCTCTCTGTTCGGACAGATGATAACGAATATCGAACGAGACCGCTCACCCGACCCGATGCTGAAAATCGACGGACTGCCGCTTGTTTCGGCAAGTATCGTCAAGGTGGCCGTGGGGGCGGCGGCCGACTGAAGTGCGCTAGAATGGATTTAGGGGATGGGAATGAATTTGCCCTCACCCTAACCCTCTCCCAGGGGGAAAGGGGACTTTCACCCCTTCAAAACTTGCCGCCATCAAAGGGGAAAGGGACAGACTAAAAAGGTAGTGGACTGGAGGATGTGTTCCGTTGACAACAGCAAGGAGGGCACGCTTAAGGCCGAGGCTGGCTGAGATAAATATACTGGAGCGGCGTGAGTTGACTGCGGACCACTGGCTGATGTGGATCGAGAAGCCGGAGGGCTTCACTTTCAAGCCCGGGCAATACTGCACCATAGGCGCCGAAGGGATAGAGCGAGCGTACTCCATCGCGTCCGCGCCGCACGAAGATCGCATCGAACTTTTCATCGAGCTTGTGCCCTATGAAGAAGGCGGGCATCTGACGCCATTGCTATACGCACTTAATGTGGGCGACAAGCTGAGCATACGACCGCGGGCCAAGGGAATCTTCACCTTCAATCCGAACTTCAAGAACCATCTGCTCGTCTCAACCGTTACCGGAGTCGTGCCATACATCAGCTACATCCGGGATTATCTGCACAAGGGCCTGCACAGGGACGAAAGTGGGCATCACTTCTATGTGCTGGAAGGGGCGAGCTATCATGACGAGTTCGGCTACGATGATGAACTGACGCGCCTTGCATCCGAGTATCCCGACCTCGTCACCTTCACTCCTACGATAAGCCGCCCCAATGAAGCCCGCAACAACGGCTGGCGGGGCGAGACGGGGCGCGTGAACGCCATAGTGGAGGCGCAGGTAGAGCGGCTTGGTCTGAAGCAAGACGATACGCTCATATACACTTGCGGGCATCCAGGGATGATCGAGGATGTGAAAGCGCGCCTGATTCCCAAAGGCTATGCGGTTGACGAGGAGCGCTTCTGGAAAGAGGACTAGCCAATGCGAGACGCACCGATTGTCCGAAAGATAAAGCTCACTTCGTATAAGCTCCCGCTGGAGAATCTGGCGACTGACCTCGCGTTCGCGGCAGGGGCATTCTATGAGCCGGGCAGTCGCAGCACTCGCAATCTTCTCGCTATCCAAGTCTACACGGACATCGGCGTTACCGGCGAGTACATCAGCATCACGCCCGCCACGCGCGAGCAGATACAGATGATCGCGCCCTTCCTTATTGGCAGGAACGCTCTGGACCGCGAGTTGTTCTACCGTCAGGCGAAGATGATTCTTCGTAAGCACGACCGCATGGGCATTGGGCCCATAGACATCACGCTATGGGACCTCGCGGGCAAGCTTTTCGATGCGCCGATTCACCAACTACTGGGCGGCTATCGTGAGAAGTTGCCGTGCTACGCAAGCACATACCACGCAGACCGTTCGCCCGGTGGGCTGAGTTCGCCGGAAGCCTATGCGGATTTCGCCGAGCAGTGCCTTGATATTGGGTACAAGGGCTTCAAGATTCACTCCTGGGCTGCCGCGCCTATCGAGCGTGAGATTGCCACGATAAATGAAGTCGGCAAGCGGGTGGGCGGCAAGATGGCGATGATGACCGATCCGTGCTGCGTCTATGACACCTATGGGGATGCGCTGCGTGTCGGACTTGCCTGCGACGACAACGGCTTCTTCTGGTATGAAGACCCAATGAATGACGGTGGCGTATCGCTTCAAGCTCACAAGCGGCTGCGGCAATCGCTGAAGACGCCGCTGCTTCAGGGCGAGCACGTGCATATGGTCGAGGGGCATACGGACATGGCGGTTGCGGAGGCGACGGACTACTGGCGGGCCGACCCGGAGTATGACGGCGGGATAACGGGCGTGATGAAGATAGCGCATGCTGCTGAGGGCTTCGGAATGGATGTGGAATTGCACATCGCCGGGCCCGCGCAGCGGCATTGCATGGCTGCGATGCGCAACTCCAACTTCTACGAGATGGGTCTGGTACATCCGAAGCTGAGGACATGGATGCCGGTGTACAAGTGCGACTATGCGGACGGGCTGGAGGCTATCGACGCGGATGGCTGCGTTACGGTGCCGTCCGGTCCTGGACTTGGCGTGGAGTACGACTGGGAGGGGATCGCGAAGTACAAGGATGGCGAGATCGTTATCGAGTAGCGGATGTGTGTGGATGCGCGGCGTGCCTACGTATTTTGGCCTGTCGGTTGCTGCTGAATCGAATCCGGCTTGTGGTTATGGCTTGTGGTTATAATGTAGTCAATCGGGTAAAATGTTCGCAATAGTCTGGAATGGACTTTTGTGGCTATCAAGGGAATGCACAACAGGAGGAAGGCAGCATGAAGTCAGATAGGACGCTTGTGGCGCATCTGATGAGACGCGCGGGCTTCGGGGCGACGCCCGCGGAACTTGACGCGCTGACGAACGAAATGACCTACGAAGAGATCGTGGATGGGCTTGTCAATCCGGAGCGATTCCCTGAGTTAGACGAGTCATTCATAGACCGCTACTACGGGGGCGAGTTGGTTGCCGTGCATGTGGGCAAGTGGCTATACCGCATGGTGAACACGCAGTGCCCGCTCGAAGAGAAGATGGCGCTGTTCCTGCACCACATATTCCCGGTGGCTTGGGGCAAGAGTGAGCATGGGCCCTCGCTGTACACCGAGATTGCGATGTTCCGCCGGGTCGGTCTTTCGGATATGAAGACGATACTGTTGGAACTGTCTCGTGATCCGGCGATGCTGTTCTGGTTGGACAACAACGAGAACCACAAGAACGAGATCAACGAGAACTACGGCAGGGAACTGCTTGAACTCTTCTCGATGGGCGTAGGCAACTACACCGAGGACGACATCAAGGCGGCTTCGAGGGCGTTCACGGGCTGGACTTTCAGGCAGCCTTTGTCGCTGTACCCCAATGGGCATTATCCTGCTGAGTTCACGTTCATCGAAGACGACCATGACTTCAGCGAGAAGACTTTCCTCGGCGAGACGGGCAATTTCGATGGCGAGGACATCATAGACATCATCGTGAAGCATTCTGCCACGGCACGCTTCATATCGCGCCACCTGTACAACTTCTTCGTTGAGGACGAAGTGCAGGTGCCCTCATGGGCGACGGAAGCGCCTAAGGACGAGGAAGCTATACAGCAATTGAGCAGAGTATTCCTCGATACGGGTGGAGACATGCGCGCGGTGATGAGCGAGTTGTTCAACTCGGACTTCTTCAAGAATGCTCGCGAGTTTAAGAAGGTGAAGAGCCCGACTGAACTGGTTGCAGGGGTTCTCAAGCAGACTGGCGAGTTCAGTGAACCTAAGCCGGGCATATTCCAACTTGCGATGACCACGCTTAACGGTTCTCTGACTGAAGGGACGATGGCGATTATGGGTCAGCGTCTGATGAATCCGCCGACGGTGGAGGGCTGGCACACAGGACATGAGTGGATTGATTCCGGCACGCTCAGCGAGCGCGTGGGCTTCGTGGAAAGCCAGTTCGAAGATATCAGCAAGCCGGGTGTGTCCGACATGGTCCAGCGTGCAGGCGATCTGGACGCCGAGCCGTCCGAACTGGTTGGCCGCTGCCTCGACATTCTCGGAGGAATCAGCGTGAGCGATCAGACCTATACGTCGCTGGTGGAATACGCCCGCGAACTACGCGAAATCAAGGACGAGGATAACGAGGTCGGGGTTCATAATCTGCTGCAGATGACGGCTTCGACCGTTGACTACCAGTTCGCATAGAGTTATCCGGCACAGCATAGTCTGAAATCAAATCAGGATGGGGGAGACAATGAGCACAAAGAGCAAGCAGAAGACGCTGGTAGTCGTGCAACTCACCGGCGGCAACGACTTCATGAACACGATTGTGCCGTACAACAACCCGCACTACTACGACTCGCGCAAGACGGTCGTGATGAAGCAAGACGAAGTGCTGCCCATCAACGACGAGCTGGCAATGAACCCGAACGCCGCGCCATTCAAGCGCCTCTACGATGAAGGCAAGATGGCGATCATACAGGGCATCGGCTACCCGAACTCCAATCGCTCGCATTTTCGTGGGATGGACATCTGGCACACGGCAGAGCCTAACCGCGTTGGCAACGAGGGTTGGCTAGGGCAGGCTGTGCGCGAACTCGACCCGAACGCCGAGAATGTGCTGACGGGCGTGAACATCGGTATGGGCCTGCCGCGCGCGATGTCGGTTACAGGGGTGCCTGTAACCTCGATTGGCGACCTTGAAGGCTACGGCGTGATGACGCGCCTGGAGCAGGAGAGGTTGCGGGACAGGGCTCTCGAAGCGTTCAAGGGCTTGTACGGGCAGGCGCTCGGAACCGGCGCGGTCGCTGAGTACATCGGCCAGACGGGGCTGGATGTGCTCAAGGGCGCGGATATGCTCGCGGATGTCGCAGACAACTATAGCTCCAATGTGGAGTACGCCGACAACCAGATAGCGAAGGGCTTGCGGGATGTGGCGCGGGTTCACCTCGCCGACCTGGGGACGCGCATCTTCTACACCTCGCACGGCGGCTACGATACGCACGCCAGCGAGATGCCCTCGCATCCGAAGCTGATGAACGACCTGTCAGGCGCAATATCGGACTTCCTGGATGATCTTGAAGAGCACCACGCCGGGGAAGACGTTACAATATTCGCGTTCACGGAGTTCGGACGACGGATGCGCGACAACGGCAGCGGCACCGACCATGGGTCCGGAGGCGGTGGATATATCTTCGGCAAGAATGTGAAGGGCGGGCTGTACAGCGAGTATCCCTCGCTCGACCCTGCGGAATGGGAGCATAGAGAGGACCTCAAGCACACCATAGACTTCCGCAGCATCTATTCGACGCTGCTGGAGCAGGTGCTCGATGTGGAAGCCAAGCCCATAGTCAAAGGCGACTATGAGCAGATTCGCCCGTTCGCCAACTAGGGCGTGTTCCCAACCGGCAAGGGCTTGTTAGTGATCAGGAGCAAGGTACTATGACGAGACCATGGGGACTATTGCGAGCGGGCTATCCATATCTTCGGACGCTTGGGATGCGGCGTGTTACGAACTTCCCTGCTGACATCGCCTTTTCTAAGAACGGTGACGCGCTGATACTGATGCGCTCGGAAGGCGGGTCGAGCATACGGATATGGCCTATCGAGGACTCGGAGGCGTTGACAGACGATCTGAAGGGCATCGGAGGTTATGGCGCGGGCGAAGGGCAGTTCGTCTGGCCCGTGCAGATTATCACTGATGACGATGGCAATATATTCGTCAGCGACGAGGCTATGCACAAGATTTCGCGCTTCAACCCTGACGGCGAATTTGTCTCGCGCTGGGGCGCACACGGCGACGGCGACGGCGAGTTCGACGCGCCAAACGGCATCGCGTTCGACCTTGACGGCAATATGATGGTCGTCGATTCAAAGAACCACAGGGTGCAGCGATACACTCCGGACGGCGAGTATCTTGGCGGTTTTGGCTCACATGGCAGCGCGCCCGGGCAGTTCGATCTGCCTTGGGGCATCCATATGGACGAACTCGGCGATCTGTATGTGTCGGACTGGGGCAACAACCGCCTCCAGATATTCTCGTCCGATGGCGAAGTGAAGCAGGTGATCGGTGAAGCGGGCAGCGGGTTAGGTCAGTTCAACAGACCGACGGGTGTTGCTGTTGACGCTCACGGGGATATCTATGTCGCCGACTGGGGCAACGATCGTGTGAACATGTTCAACGCCGAAGGGCAGTACATCTGGAGCTTCTCCGGAGACGCCACGCTGTCGCGGGTAGCGCGCACCTACATGTTGACGAATGCCGTTCCCAACAGGCTGCGCGAGATGGGCGACCTTGAGCAGGAAAAGCGCCTGCGCCGCCCGCGCTCCGTTAGGATAGACAGCGAGTTCCGCCTGTTCATACCGGACTACGAATCGTATCGTGTGCAGATATACCAGAAGGAAGCTATTGAGCTTGATCGCACCCAGTACGCCGAGCCGCTGCGCAACGTTACGCTTGAAGTTACCTAGAGCGGCGATTCGCAATTCATTGAATTAGGAGTGGCAGGCGGTGTAACAACCGGCCTGCCATTCTAGTTTTCCTCATGGTCGGTTGTATTTGCGCCATCACGCGCTTTAATATGATGCTCCGCATCGCTAAAATGTACCTATTGTGATAGGCGATAGCATCCAGTGAAGGGCGAATGACTACACCTGTACGGCGGCAGTATCTTGGCGTCAAGCGCGAGCATCAGGATGAGATTCTGCTGTTCCGCATGGGCGACTTCTACGAGACTTTCGATGATGACGCTCGGTTGCTTTCGCGCGAGCTTGAGATTGCGCTGACCTCACGCGAGTTCGGCAAAGGGCAGCGCGTGCCGCTTGCGGGCATTCCGTATCATTCTCTGGAGGCGAGTCTGGCGCGGCTCATCAAGAAGGGCTATAAGGTCGCTATCTGCGAGCAGGTCAGCGACCCCGCCACTTCCAAGGGCATCGTTGACCGCGAGGTTGTGCGGGTCGTCACGCCGGGCACGGTTATCGAGGATACGCTGCTTGAGCAGAAGGCGAACAACTACCTTGCCGCGCTGGTGGTTGAGGGCGATGCGGTAGGGCTGTCCTGGGTGGACATTACAACGAGCGAGTTCGCCACGACTCAGTTCGACCTGTCGCACCTTTCGGTCGAGATGGCGCGCCTGCAGCCGTCTGAATTGCTCGTGCCCGATGGTCAGCCGGATGTGGATGATTTGGATATTGGTGACCGTACGATGCTGACTCCGCTCGCGGCAGATGCGTTCCACGCGGATTGGGCGCGCGAGACCTTGCTGAGGCACTTCGGCGTGGCTTCGCTTGAGAGCTTCGGATGCGAGGGGCAGTCGCTTGCCGTGCGAGCCGCAGGCGCTGTCATAGACTATCTTGAACAGACGCAGCGGAGTGCGGTTGGGCAAATCAACACGCTGTACACCTACTCCACGGCGGACTACATGGTTCTGGACGCGCAGACCCGCCGCAACCTTGAGTTGTACGAAGGCGGAAGATGGGGTTCGGTGAACGCATCGCTGTTGTCGGTTCTTGATGTGACCAAGACATCGATGGGCGGGCGTCTGCTGCGCCGCTGGCTCGGACAGCCGCTGCTCGATGTGGAACGACTTGTGAGGCGTCAGGATGCGGTGGAATGGTTTCATCGCAGCGCATTGCGGCGTGAGCGCGTTGTGATACTGCTGGAATCCGTGTCCGATATGGAACGACTGGTGAACAGAGTTCGCGGACACAGCGCCACACCGCGCGACTTGGTGGGCCTCGCCAATAGCCTGGAAGCGGCGCCGAAAATCAAGGCGATACTTTGCGAGGACGATGATGCGGACAAGGTGGAGTGGCTCGCCGAGCGAATCGCGGACAACGGCGAGGTTATTGAACTGGTGAGGCTGTCCATATCGGACGACCCGCCGCTTAGCGTGGGCGACGGCAATGTGATTCGCAAAGGCTTCTCGCCCGACCTCGATGAAGTGCGCGGCGCATCGCGCAATGCCCAGGACTACATCGCCCGCCTGGAGCAGAAGGAGCGAGAACGCACCGGCATCAAGTCTCTCAAGGTGGGCTACAACAGGGTATTCGGCTACTACATCGAAATAAGCAACTCCAATCTCGCGCAAGCGCCCGAAGATTATGTACGCCGTCAGACACTTGTGGGTGGCGAGCGCTTCATCACGCCGGAGATGAAGGAGTACGAATCACTCATTCTGAACGCCCAGGACCGCATTGGCGAGATCGAAGGCGCGCTGTTCAGGCAGGTATGTCAGCAGGTCGCCGGCCATGCCGAGCAGATACTGAGTACGGCGCGCGCCATCGCCAACATAGATGTCTTCGCGTCTCTTGCAGAGGTAGCGTCGCGCTTCGGGTATGTGCGCCCAGTCCTGGACGAGGGCGATGCCGTGACGATAAAGCAGGGGCGGCATCCCGTAGTCGAGCGCATGCTGCCAGCCGGGGACTTCGTAGCCAATGATGCGGCGCTGGCAAGCGGTGGCGAGCAGCTCATCATCCTGACTGGACCCAACATGGCGGGCAAGTCAACATACATCCGTCAGGTGGCGGTCATAGTGCTGATGGCTCAGATTGGCAGCTTCGTTCCGGCGGATTCTGCGCGGGTTGGCGTCTGCGACAGGATATTCACTCGTGTAGGCTTGCAGGACGACCTCGCGATGGGGCAATCTACATTCATGGTTGAGATGGTAGAGACGGCGGCTATCCTTAACCATGCGACTCCGCGCTCGCTGATAGTGCTCGACGAGATCGGACGCGGTACCAGTACCTATGACGGGCTTGCAATTGCTCGTGCAGTGGCGGAGCATCTACACAATAATCCGAGGCTGGGCTGCAAGACGCTGTTCGCCACACACTACCATGAACTGACGCAGCTTGCTGACATTCTACCGCGCGCGTTCAACTACAATGTGGTCGTATCCGAGGACAAGGGGCAGGTTGTGTTCCTGCGCAACATCGCGCCCGGCGGGGCGGACCGAAGCTACGGCGTGCATGTGGCGCGACTGGCAGGCATGCCCGCCAGCGTGGTCAACCGCGCGTGGGATGTCCTCGCCGAGCTAGAGGACGACAGCCGCGTAAATCGCTCGTCACCGCGGCGCAGGAGAGGCAGTCCGCAACCCCAGCAGATGCCTCTGCTTACCTTTACTTCCCCTGTAGTTGATGAATTGCTTGCCCTCGATGTCGCCTCGATGACTCCGCTGGACGCCATCAATAAGCTGTACGAGTTGCAGGAGCGGGCGCGCGAAGAATAGGCTAATGTATTACATCGCCTTTTGTCCCAATACTTATATTCTCGGTCAGGCTCTCTGCTGACTGGATTGTCCATTCAGATCATTTCTACGTTCAACCTGATCATCGGGTGCCGAATGCATTTCAGAGTAACAACATCGCAAAAAATAATACTATCTATCATACATATCTTATAGATATGGAGGCCGAGGTGTATTATCGTGTCATATAACGAGAGTATTCATTGAAGTGATGTAGCGTAGCAACTTTAATTGCGAGTTATGAATATATAAGCTACGCAGAGAGTAATCCGTATTCGCTGCGGAGGAAGGACGGAACAAGCGAAATGGTAGAGTTCAAGGCATGTCCCCGGTGCACCGGAGACCTTAAGCTGACGAGGGACATGTATGGAGATTACAGAGAGTGTCTCCAGTGTGGTTACACTAAGGACATCCTCCCCGAGCCCAAGAAGAACTTTGACTGGGCAAAGACGCGCGGCAAGCCTGGTCGCAGGCGCAAGACGAAGGTTGCCGCATAGCACTGCTTTTACTGCCGCAGGGCGAAGAATAATCGAAAGATAACCCCGACTTCCTGCGGCACGCTTCCAACTGACATATCCCTAAGTGGCGCATGCAACTTCCAAGCATTCGCTCGATGGATAGGTTCCTCAAACATGCCTGGCGGCAACTTCACCGTATCGGCCTGTGCGCCTTTAACCCCGTGTCTGCATCTGGTAGGCTTGCCTGTAACGGCAAGTTTGCCTTTGCGCGTTGACGCTTGATTACCCACTGTAACAGCAGGCTAGGTTTATGACGACCAAAGTTAAAGTGAGAGTGCCGGCTACAACCGCTAATATGGGGCCCGGTTTCGACTGCCTCGGTATGGCGCTGGACATCTGGAACACCGTTGTCGTGGAAATCGACGGCGTAGAGACTGCTGATGCAGCATCGGACGCTGACATAGTTTCAGTCAGCGGCGAGGGCATGGGCAGCCTTCCGACGGGCAGCGATAACCTCGTGTACAAGAGCTTCAGGCGCGTGTTTGACGGTATCGGCAAGCCTGTGCCGCCGGTGCGAATCATCTGTGAGAATGAGATTCCTCTTGGTCGCGGACTAGGCAGCAGCGCTGCTGCAGTAGCTGGCGGTCTGCTGGCTGGCAGCACTTTCAGCGGCGCGAACCTGTCGCGGAAGAGGCTGTTGGAGCTTGCGGCGGAGATAGAGGGGCATCCCGACAACGCAGCCGCAGTAGTTATGGGCGGCTGCCGCATCGTCGTGAGCGATGGGGACAGGTTCCTTACGGACGCCGTGTCCATTCCGAATGAACTGAAGGCGGTGCTGTTCGTACCCGACGTCCCGATGCCGACTGACGAGGCGAGAGGCATACTTTCCCAGACTGTTGACAGGCAGGACGCCGTGTTTAATATAGGCAGGACGGCTCTGCTGGTGAATGCCTTATCAAGCGGCAACTTTGAGCATCTTGGCATTGCGACTGAGGATATGCTTCATCAACCCGCACGCCAGAAGATATTCTTTCCGATGAAGAACATCTTCCGCGCGGCAATGTCGGCAGGCGCTCTCGGCGTGTTCCTGTCAGGCGCGGGTTCAAGCGTGCTTGCGCTGGCGCGTGACCGCGAATACACCATCGGATACGAGATGGCGGACGCGGCAATGAAGTCGGGCGTCGAAGGCGCAATCAAGGTTACGCAGCCCACGGCGCTGGGGGCGCATGTGGTTGGTCAGTAAATCGGCGGTTCAGTCTGTCAATGGAATTGGCTAGGGGGCTGATATGGTACAGGTCAAGCCGAAAGCGAAACTTACATACGATGACTACGCTAACTTGCCGGGCGATGAGCGTTATGAACTAATCGACGGGGAGTTGATTTTGGTTGCGTCACCGAGCGAGATTCATCAGAGAATTCTCAAGATACTATTCCGAATGATAGTAGCCGCAGAAGATAGTGGGTTGGGCTGGGTCTATTTCGCGCCGCTTGATGTAGTTCTGACAGAGCATAATGTCGTGCAGCCGGACTTGCTGTTCATATCCAAGGATCGCCTGGACATAATCACGGCAGCGAATGTTCAGGGTGCGCCCGACTTGGTGGTCGAAATCCTTTCGCCATCCACTTCCAGACTTGATCGCTCTCGGAAGCGGGAATTATATGAGCGGCATCAGGTCAATGAGATGTGGCTGGTGGACCCGGAAGATCGAAAAATATCGGTGTTGCTGCTGAAAGACGGCAAGCTGGATGTTGTGGGGGAATACAGTGAAGGACAGAGTTTCAGTTCGGCAACGCTTGGGGGACTGAGCATCGACTTGGACAAGGTTTTCCAGAGCGAAGTAGTTCGTTAGTCGGGCAGATAAGCCCGGCTGACTGAGAAGAAGAAATGCTAATCGTACAAAAGTACGGCGGAAGCTCACT
Source organism: Dehalococcoidia bacterium (assembly GCA_965221045.1). Taxonomy (GTDB): domain Bacteria; phylum Chloroflexota; class Dehalococcoidia; order Lucifugimonadales; family JADFKI01; genus Bin90. Next base: position 802,831 of record OZ244863.1, on the reverse strand, counting down.
GGCGGACGCCAAAAAGATTCACAGTGTCGCCCGGCGAATCGCGCGCAGCCGAGACGAGGGCAACAGTGTTATCGTCGTAGTGTCCGCTATGGGCGACACTACCGACGAGCTGATCGGGCTGGCGAACCAGATTTCGGAGCGCCCGGATGCTCGCGAGCTTGATGTGTTGCTCTCGACAGGCGAGCTCGTCTCATGCACACTGATGGCTATGGCTCTGCGCACGATGGGATACGCCTCAGTGAGCCTCAGCGGGGCGCAGGCCGGCATACGGACCGATTCAAGCTACGGCAGAGCGCGCATTGCCGGCGTATCGCCCGAACGCATCATCAGCGAGGTGGATAAGGGCAACATCGTCATCGTAGCGGGCTTTCAAGGCATCACAGAGGACCTGGACATCACCACACTGGGACGCGGCGGCTCCGACACCACCGCGGTCGCTATAGCGGCCGGCGTCGAAGCGGACCGCTGTGAGGTCTATACGGATGTGGACGGCATCTACACCGCTGACCCGCGACTCGTGCCAAAGGCGCGCAAGCTCGATGAGGTCGGCTTCGAGGAGATGCTGGAGCTTGCCAGCTACGGCGCGAAGATGAACCCGCGCTCTATCGAAATGGGAATGCACTACAACGTGCCTATACTCGTCGCGTCAAGTTTCACGGACGCCAAGGGCACTCTGATTCACGGAGACATCGAAATGAACAGCAATGTGGGCGAGATTCGCAATCGCGTAAGGGGCATCGCAACAGACACGAATGTGGCGAAGATTACGGTACTTGGCGTCATTGACAGGCCCGGCATAGCCGCCAGCCTGTTCGAGCCGCTCGCAAAGGCTGACATCAGCGTGGATGTCATTGTGCAGAACGCCAGCGTTGACGGCACTACCGATATGACTTTCACCGTTACCCGCACGGATCTTGCGCGCGCGCTTGAGGTCGTGGAACCCGTCGTGAAGGAACTTGGCAGCAGAGGCACGGTCAGCGACGCAGGCCTCGCCAAGCTGAGCATCGTAGGCTCCGGTATGCAGGACGCGCCCGGCTACGCCTCGCAGATGTTCCGCTCGCTTGCGAGTCAAGGCATCAATATCGATGCAATCACAACATCTGAGATTCGCATCACATGCCTCATCAGCGAATCGCAGATTGCCGAGGCAGCCTGCGCTCTTCACGACGCCTTCCGTCTCGATATGCCCCTGGACATGCCCCAAGAGTAATATAATCATCGACTTACTGTGCGGTTACTGCCTTGAAACGCTCTGATAGCTCACTGACGGCATTTGAACGACTCTATGGCTGCTCCATACTTATCAGTAATCATTCCCGCCTACAACGAGTCGGCGCGGATAGTCTCCACTCTGGAGGCGGTATCAGTGTACCTTCAGAGGCAGGCATACTCCTGGGAGATCATCACAGTTGACGACGGCAGCGACGACGCCACCGCGAAGATTGTCGAACAGTGGTCGTGCGGGAGGGAAGAATTCAGGCTGGAGCGCATACGCCACGGCGGCAAAGGCGCGGCGGTCAGGCACGGAATGCTCGTGGCGACGGGGGAATACCGCTTTATGTGCGATGCGGACCTCGCCATGCCCATAAGCCACCTTTCCGATTTTCTCGGATGTATGTCGGAAGGGAACGATGTAGTCATTGGATCGCGCCAGATTGCGGGTGCGAATCGCTATGGTGAATCGCACTTCCGTCACCTGCTTGGTCGTGCGTTCAACAAGACGGTGCAGCTCATCGCGGTGAGAGGTTTTCAGGATACGCAGTGCGGTTTTAAGTGTTTCAGCGCGAAGGCGGCGGAGTTGCTGTTTCCGATGCAGCGCACTTCTGGGTGGGGCTTCGATGTGGAACTGCTATATCTGGCACAACAGCGTGGCTTGCTAGTTCGGGAGATTCCAATCGAATGGCGGCACGACGCGGACAGCAGACTTAGCCCGGCGTCGGCAGGACTTCATATGCTTCGGGATGTGATGGCAGTACGCTGGCGCAGTCTTCGTGGAGAATACGCATCCACAGATTCGGGCGCAGATTCAGGCAATGTGCGCCTATCCGAATTTTCTGCCGGAAGAAGAGATGCACCGATCAGTGAGGAGAAGACCGCGTCAACAGCCGTCGTCGTGCCAACATACAACGAAGCCGAAAACCTGCCAATGCTGGCTGAGCGGCTTTTTTCGCTTGGCCTTCCCGATATGAGGATCATCGTTGTGGATGACAATTCACCGGACGGAACTGCGGATGTCGTCCGCAATCTAAGTGAACGGTATGATCATCGCCTCGATCTCATTGAGCGCCCAGAGAAGAACGGACTCGGCACGGCCTACAAAGAAGGTTTCAGGCGCGCCATCGAGCAGGGTGCCGACTATGTATTTCAGATGGACGCGGACCTCTCCCACGCGCCGGAGTACATACCGGAGTTTCTCATGGCGCTGGACAATGCGGACGTGGTCGTCGGATCTCGCTATACGGACGGTGGGGGCGTGGACAAGGAATGGCGATTTCGAAGGCACGCCCTTAGCGCGCTTGCGAACTTTGGCATTCGCGCCATCGTCGGGCTGACAGTTAAGGATTCAACCACCGGTTTCAAGGCATTCAGGGCCGAAGCGCTGGAGGCAATAGATTTCGATAAATTTCGCTGCAAAGGCTTTGGATTCCAGGCAGAGGTAGCCTTCGCCTGCCAGCGCAGAGGGCATCGTGTCGTGGAGTTCCCGATAACATTCTACGATCGCGCGAAAGGTGAATCCAAGCTGTCACTGGGCATAATCGTGGAGGCGCTGTGGCGTCTATTTCTTTTGCGCTGGCAAAAGAAGATGTCATGAGTCGTTGCGATGGCACAAGAAGATGACATGAATTGCTGAGTTTGTTAAAAACAAGGTCGTAAATACCTTTAATTCTTCTGTAATACTATTTCTAATACTCTTAATCGCCTACAAATGGAATTCAATGCAGCCACCGGGTTCATCAGAAAGAATCATTAACAATATTGAACGATAAGGCACACCAAAATGCAAACATTAACTGATAGAAATCGAGAGAAGGTTAGGCGCGACCGCGCCAAGAAGGCTGTTGCATTGGCAATGCACAGCCACTGGGACGAGGCGGCCCTTATGAACCGCGCCATCCTCAAGGACTTCCCAGATGATCTTGAGGCGCAGAACAGACTTGGCAAGGCGCTCAGTGAACTCGGGCGCAACCGAGAGGCTAGAAAAGCGTTCGAAAGGGCGCTGGAAATCTCGCCCCACAATGCCATTGCGCGCAAGAACTTTGACAGGCTTATGAGCATTGGGGATCAGGACGCGCCGCGCTCGCAAGGTAGAGTCGAGGCTGCGCCGAAGGTGTTCATCGAGGAGAGCGGCAAGTCGATCACGACATCGCTCGTAAGCCTCGCGCCTCCTAGCACGCTGCTAAAGCTCGCTCCCGGTCATCGGGTGAGTCTGGAGATCCAAAACAGTCGCGTGAAGCTGATTGACGCCAACGGCGTGGCTGTGGGCAGTCTTGAACCAAGGCTCACGGCTCGGCTGCTGCGCTTGGTACGCGGCGGCAACCAGTACGAGGCTGCCGTTACCAGCGCGAGCGCTCAGGACCTGACTATAATCATACGCGAGACCTTCAAGCACCCCTCTCAGGCTGGCATAGTGTCGTTTCCGTCACGTGCGGGAACTGCCTACCGAGTCTATATGCCCGGTGGCGTACTTGACTACGACGAGGACGAGCCGGATGTGAGCGGGATGGGCGGTCGTGTCATAAAGGACTGGTCGGACGACGACACGGAGCCGGGCGACGATGATGCCTTCTCTCCGGTCATACATCGCATCATCAACTCCAGTGGGGATGACGACGTCGATATACCGAACGACGACGACTAGGCGGTGGCGATAGCGTCCTGCTGGATCGCAATAAGTTGCCTTATGCCGTCTTCGGCAGCCGAAAGCACATTATCGAGGGCGCCCCTTGAGTATGGGATGCCCTCTGCCGTGCCCTGCACTTCGACAAACTCGCCTTCCGCGGTCATTACGATGTTGAAGTCCGCATCCGCATCCGCGTCTTCCTCGTAGCACAAATCGAGCAGCACTTCGCCGTCCACAATGCCTACGCTCGTGGCGGCAATGGCTGACAGAATGGGTAGTTCCGGCAGCTGCTTCTCATCGACCAGCGCGGCTATTGCCAGATGCAATGCGACATAGCTTCCCGTGATAGCCGCCGTGCGCGTGCCCGCGTCCGCCTGCAGCACATCACAGTCCACCGTGAAAGTGCGCTCTCCGAGCTGCTCCAGGTCAACGGCAGCGCGCAACGACCTGCCTATAAGTCGCTGTATCTCCTGTGTGCGGCCTCGCGGAGTGCGTTCTCGCGGAGTCCGCGTCAGGGTGGAGCGTGGAAGCATCGCGTACTCTGCCGTCACCCAACCCTGCCCGGAGCCGCGCAGGAAGCGGGGCACATTGTCCTCGACGCTAACGGCGCACAGGACGCGCGTCATTCCCGTCTCTATCAGCACGCTGCCTTCCGGGAATGCCTGCACGCCGCAGGTTATCTTTGTCGGACGCAGTTCGTCGTTTGCGCGCCCATCCGGTCTTGTCATTACTTGTCCCTGCTCACATGCATGCAAATGTAAGTTTAACCTACTGAAGCAAAGTCTTACTCCACTCCCGCCAGACTTTCGTGTCCACTTTGATGAACAAAAAGCCCGCCTTGCCTGCGAAGAACTCGTCCACATCCGTGTCGCCGATATGGATGTATGATTCAGCTTTGAAGCGTGCCTTCACATCGTCAAGATTCTGCTTGAGCGCGGTGAAATCGGTGACTACTTCGTGCTTCTGCCACATCGTCTGCTGGTAGCTGAGTGGACGATCAGAGCAGCTGCCGATGATGCAACCCTTTCGCTGCACGGCTCGCACGAAGTCCATCGTGATGCTGCCGCGCGGCTCGCCGAATTCGAGAGTGCCGTCTATGTCGAAGCTAATGAGGTCTGGCAAGTCTTTGTCCGAGGGCGAACAGGTGTGAACAGGAATGAGGGGAATTCCACCCCCACCCTAGCCTTCCTCCATCAAGGGGGGAAGGAACCTTAAGCGTTAGTTGTTGCGGGTGGCGTACGCCTGCTGGGCACGGTCAATGGCCGCTACCCTGCCTCTTACAAGTTCATCCTGGCGCGCGGCTGCCCAGTCCTGAGATGCCTTTGTAGCGATTGCGCTGCCCTGGAAGTGGGGCATCACATAGCGGGCGAGCAGTTCGTAGCTGTGGAGCATGCGGTCGCGAGGCGCCCAGTCAATCGTCTGCACCATGAAGCCGCCGAAGCCGCCGCTAAGGTCGTCCAGCCTGTGGATTGCCTCGATGCAGTCGTCGGGCGTGCCGATAATCCATGCGCCGCTGTCCGCCATGTGGTCGATGACCTTGTCTATCGGACCTTCGAAGCCCGACTTGCGCCCGTTGGTGGCCTCCGTGTACTCGCGCAGGAAGTAACCGGCACCCATACGCGCTTCGTCACGCGCCTGCTGGCGTGTCTCCGCAAGATGGGTCGGAACGACGAGCCGCCAGTCGTTGCGGTCAACGGTCTGACCGTGCTCCGCCGCCGAATCCTCGGCAATCGTCCACAGGTCGTTGAGGTTGCCCCTATCGCTGCTTGTCGGGTCTCTCGGCACGGTGATGGTCAGCACGGCCGCACCGTACTTGCCGGCGAGTGCGACACCGGACGGCGATTGTACGGATGCCACTGCAACTGGCATGTGCGGGTGCTGGAAAGGGCGAATTTGCAGCATCGCCTCGTTCAACTCGAACCAGTCGGACTTGTAGGTAATAGGTTCTGTCTCCGTGAACAGGCGCAAAATGATGCCGAACGCCTCGTCCATCTTCTCGCGCTGAGTCGTTGCTTCGATGCCCATCATGTAGGCGTCACCCGGAAGCGCGCCCGGTCCCACGCCGAACATCACGCGCCCGTGGCTCATGTGGTCGATCTGCACCATGCGGTTTGCGACATTGAACGGGTGGTGATATGGGAGGCTGACGACGCCCGTGCCGAGCTTGATGTGCTTCGTGCGGTCGGCGGCGACTGCCATGAATATCTCAGGCGAGGATATGATCTCCCAGCCCGCGCTGTGGTGCTCGCCGATCCATGCCTCGTCATAGCCGAGGTAGTCAAGCCACTGGATAAGCTCAAGATCGCGGTCAATGGCGAGAGTGGGATTCTCCCCTACGCGGTGGAATGGGCCGAGGAATATGCCGAACTTCATTCGGTCGGGCAGCGCCATAGCAGTATCCTTTCGTGCATTGTTGCATTGTTATTGTTGCTGGTCGTGAGCATGGGGCGAATTATAGTGGCAGAGCGGGGGAGTGGCAGTGGCAACACGGACGCTACTCGCGCTCACCTTGTCGCGCGGCATGCCGCCGAATGCGAAATTGCAGCCGAAATACTCGATGCCCTGCGCTTGCATCGCCTTTATCTTCGCCACGCACTGCTCCGGCGTCCCGATGATGGAACGATGCTCCGCTACGTGGTCAAAGGTTAGAGATGGGTTGCCGCGCGCCCTGCGCCAGTCTTCGATGCTGTTGCTTGCCTCGCTTGCGCCGTTGAGCGTCCCGCGCCATTGCAGCAGGTCGATAACCCAATTCAGCGATTTGTATGCGTCCTCGCGCGCCTGCTCCTCCGTCTCCGCGAGGTAACAGTAGCGGAAGAAAGGGATGTCGGCTGCGGTGACATTCTGCCCTGCCTCGGCTGACATCGCCTCATAGCGATGGCAAAGTTCAATCGCGGGTGCTGTGTCAACCGTCAAGCCAATCATCGTTGGGAAGCCGTTCTTCACAGCGAACTCCAGCGTCTCCGGCGTGCGCGTTGCAGCGACATAGATAGGCGGGTGCGGCTGCTGCACCGGCGGCGGCACGAGGTTCGCCTGATGAACGCTGTAATGGTTGCCTTCGTGCGTGTACTCCGGCGTAGTCCACATTCCCCGAATCATGTTGACCGATTCCTGAAAACTCGCCTGCGTGTCGCTGTGGTCAACGCCGTAGGGCGTGAACTCGCTCCTTGACGCGCCGCGTCCGAAGCCAACATCGAGCCGACCGTTGCTGATTAGGTCAAGCGTAGCCGTATCCTCGGCAAGCCGTATGGGATTATGAAGTGGCGGCACGAGCACAGCCGTTCCGAGCCGAATCCTGCTGGTACGCGCCGCAATCGCGCTGGCGAACACGAGCGCCGATGAGCCGATCCCGTAGCGCGTGAAGTGGTGCTCCGCGAGCCACGCGCTATAAAAGCCAAGCTCCTCGCCGAGAATTATGTCCTCCGTCGTCTGCTCCACGACGCCGCGCGCGTCCGTATCCTCGGGCCAGGGGAGGTGAGTGATGAGAGCAAATTTCATAGCATACTCTTTCGTCGGAATGATTCTGGTTTGCGATGCGTCTTATTATAGACTAACCTGATGCGCCGGACAGGCAGTGTGAGAACCGGCGGCTTTTGACGCGCTGGTGCGGCGACTCTTATAATTGAGGCTTAAAGCGACATCGCAAGAAACTCTGTGGATGTGAACAATGGCGAATGCGGTAGATGCCAAGACTCTGGACGAAAGCACTCTGCTAGAGATATACGGCAAGATGGTGCTCTCACGCACGCTGGACGAGCGCATCTGGATGCTGAATCGCCAGGGCAAGGCGGCTATCATGGCGTCCTCGCAAGGTCACGAGGCGGCGCAGATTGGCAGCGTGTACGCCCTGCGGCGCGGCACGGACCAGTTCTATATCTACTACCGCGACCTTGCCGTGATGCTGACACTGGGCATGACGCCGCGCGAAATCATGCTGGGCTTCACCGCGAAGGTGGGCGAGCCGCTGAGCGGCGCTAGGCAGTTTCCCACGCACGGCGCGTATCCTGAGCTTGGGCTCATCAACCTGTCGAATGTAATCGCCACTCAGTTGCCGCAGGCAGTAGGAGCGGCGCTCGCGATTCGGATGCGGCGCGAGGACGGGATTGTCATCGCTTACTTCGGCGACGGCGCATCGAGCTTCGGCGACACGCATGAGGCGATGAACTTCGCGGCAATACACCGCTTGCCCGTGATATTCATGTGCGAGAACAACAAGTACGCGACATCGGTGCCGCAGCGTCGACAGATGGCAGTGGACAGCGTGGCAAGCCGCGCGGAGGGCTATGGAATGCCCGGCATTTCGATTGACGGCTGCGATGTGGTTGCCGTCTATGAAGCGGTGTCGGAGGCCGCCACCCGCGCGCGCAACGGCGGCGGCCCCACGCTCATCGAGGCGCAGGTAGAGCGCTACTTGCCGCACACCAGCGACGACGACGACACTCGCTATCGACCGCGCGAAGAAATCGAAGAGGCGCGGCTGCGCGATCCGCTCAAGCTCTTCGGAGAACGACTGATGGCAATGGGTATTCTCGACAACGCCGTCAGCGAGCGTATCTATTCCGAGGCGCGCGCGGAAGTGAACACCGTAACCGACTTCGTTGAAGCGGCGGAATACCCCGAGACCGACGACTTCTATGAGCATGTGTATGCGGGCTGATTGGCGCGATTCGCCAAGTAAGAGGAGATAAACCCCTGTGGCAGTGATGAACGTACTCGAAGCGGTGCGCGAGGCGATGCGCGAAGAGATGGTGCGCGACGAGCGTGTCTTCGTGCTCGGCGAGGATGTCGGCATTCGAGGCGGTGTATTCCTCGCAACTGACGGCTTCGTTGACCAGTTCGGCGAGGAGCGCGTGATTGATACGCCCATCGCTGAATCTTCCATCGCGGGCATGGCTTTGGGTGCCGCGATGCACGGCATGCGTCCCATCGCCGAAATACAGTTCGCAGACTTCATCTGGCCTGTGTTCAATCAGATTGTCGGAGAGGCGGCGCGGGCGCGCTATGGCAGCAATGGCAAGCTGAGTGTGCCCCTTGTGCTTCGCGCACCGGAAGGCGGCGGCGTGCGCGGTGCGCTGTACCACTCGCAATCCGCAGAAGCCTACTTCTGCCACGCTCCCGGTCTGAAAGTCATAACGCCCTCTACACCCTACGATGCAAAGGGCCTTCTCAAGAGCGCGATTCGCGATGACAACCCTGTGGTGTTCCTGGAGCACAAGCGCACATACAGGCTCGTGCGCGGCGAAGTACCCGACGGCGAATACACGATTCCGATCGGCAAGGCGGATGTAAAGCGCGAGGGCGATGATGTGTCGGTGTTTACATACGGACTGATGGTGCATCACTGCCTCGAAGCGGCGCAGACGCTGCAGGGCGAGGGTATCAGCGTAGAAGTTGTTGACCTGCGAACCCTGCGCCCTCTGGATACGGAGGCCGTGCTGGAGTCGGCGATGAAAACGGGTAAGGCGCTGGTGGTACACGAGGACAACAAGGTAGGCGGTATCGGTGGCGAAGTCGCCGCCACAATTGCCGAGGACGCCTTCGAGTACCTCGACGCCCCCGTCAGGCGTCTAGCCGGTCCCGAAGTGCCCGCAATGCCCTTCAGTCCGCCCTTAGAGGCGCTCTATATGCTCGACTCGGACAAGATTGCGAATGCCATACGCAACTTGGCGGCGTATTAGTTAGGTGACGCTATGACTGGCAATGCCACGATAATAGAGCTGCCGCAGGTTGGCGAGTCCGTCACCGAGGGCACTATCGTCCAATGGCTAAAGGGCGTGGGTGACCATGTGGACAGGTACGACCCGCTCGTCGAGGTGCTCACCGACAAGGTGAGCATGGAAGTGCCCTCGCCTGTCGCAGGCGTCATCACCGAGCTTCTCGCTAAAGAGGGGCAGACGATCCCAATGGGCGCACCCATTGCCTCGATACAGACAGAAGACGCCGTAGAGTCTCCCACCCCGAACAACACCACACCTGCCGCTCCCGCCGAGGAACCGCAAAACATCGACCGCACCGGCGTACTGCTTAAGGACGTGGCGCCCGTAGGTCCGACAGGCGCAGGGAATGTCGTAATTCCTGCCACGCAGGATACGGCGGCGTCAGAACAGTCAGGGCGCAGCCGTCAGCGAAGGCGCTACTCGCCCGCAGTCCAGCGTCTCGCTGACGAACACGGCATTGACCTCTCGCAAGTGCAGGGCACTGGCATCAGCGGGCGTATCACGCGCAAGGATGTGCTTGCATACACCGAAGCTCAGGCTCAGTCCACAGTCCTTGAAGCGCCTGCCGCCTCTGCGCCTAGGGTTTCGACCGTATCGGTTAGCGCCGACGAAGAGCGCCTGCCGCTGTCCCCCGTGCGCCGAATGATCGCCGCCAACATGAAGCGCAGCGCATCCCAAATTCCCGCAGCGTGGTCTATCACTGAAGTTGATGTGAGCGGACTTGTGCGGCGGCGCGAGGCGCTGAGAGACGACTTCCAGCGGCGAGAGGGCGTCAACCTCACATACTTGCACTTCGTAATAAAGGCTGTGGCAGAGTCGCTGCGAGAAAATCCCCTGCTCAATTCGTCCTGGGCAGATGACGCCATTATCCTGAAGAAGCGCATCAATATAGGCATTGCGGTTGCCGCTCCTGACGGACTTGTCGTGCCCGTGCTGCGCTACACCGACACGCTCAGTGTCGCGGGCATCGCGGTGCGCGCCTCCGACCTGACTGCCCGCGCTCGGCAGGGCAGGCTTGCCGTCGAAGATGTGCAAGGTGGCACCTTCACCCTGAATAACACGGGCGCGCTGGGTTCAATCGCGTCGCAGCCCATCATCAACCACCCGCAGGCGGCAATCCTCACGACGGAGGCGGTTGTGAAGCGCCCCGTCGTCATCGGCGACGCCATCGGCATCCGTTCCCTGATGAACATCTGCCTCACATTTGACCACCGCATTATGGACGGCGCGGAAGCCTCCGCATTCTCCAATGCTGTTAAGCGCCGCCTTGAGGCAATCTGCGATGACACAGGTATCTACTAGGCGCGCCGCCGCATGAACACCTGTCTCGCCATTCCCTTGGGCTTACTAGGCTACCAAGCCGCTTACGACTTACAGCGTCGCCTGCACGCTCAGGTAGTAGCCGGCGAACTCCCTGATCTGCTGCTGCTGCTGGAGCATCCCCACGTCTATACGCTCGGACGCAGGGGACAGCAGTCGCACATCCTCGCTTCCGATGAAGCGCTCACACAACTCGGCGTTGAGACGCACTTCACAGACAGGGGCGGCGAGACGACATACCACGGTCCCGGTCAGCTTGTCGGCTACCCAATCGTCAACCTGCGTCGTTGGGGTGGCGGCGTTCGCAAGTATATAGAGACGCTGGAACAGGTTCTAATCGGCACGCTTTCTGAATTCGGTATCGCCGCGCACAGCGAAGGCAAGCCCACAGGCGTCTGGGTCGGCGATGCGAAGATCGCAGCCATCGGCGTGCGCGTGAGCCGTAGCGTCACCATGCACGGATTTGCGCTCAATGTCTGCCCCGACATCTCGTTCTTCGACCACATCGTGCCCTGCGGCATGCCCGGCGCACGTGTAACCTCTATGGCGCAAGAACTTGGTCAGGAAATCGCGGTGTCAGACGTAATGCCCGCCGTCGCACGGGCATTCGGCGGCGAATTCGGACTCGCTGTCGAGTGGAGCAGCCCTGACGCCCTTGAAATCGCAGGTGTCGGGCCCGATCGTGCCCTGAAGTTTGCCTAGAGGAACTGCCCCCTGAGCTTGGGGTCAAGATAATCCCGCAAGGCGTCGCCTATGAGCACGACCGCCAGCACCGTCAGCGTAAGGAATACGCCGGGGAAGAAGGATATCCAGAAGGCGACCTGCACATAGCCCTTCCCGGTCGCAACGATATTCCCCCATGTAGGTATGAACTCCGGCACCCCCGCTCCGAGGAAGCTCAGGCTCGCTTCAGCAAGAATCGCCGTGGCCAGCGTAAATGTCGCCTGCACGAGCACGATCCCAATGGTGTTCGGCGCGATGTGCAGGAACAGTATGCGCCACACCGGAGCGCCGATTGCCCGCGCCGCCTCCACGAACTGCTCCTCGCGCAAACTCAGCACCTGACCCCTGACTAGGCGCACCTTGCTCGCCGTGCCCGTCACCGACAGCGCGATGATGACATTGTTGACGCTCCCGCCCAGCAGCGCTATGAGCGCCAGCGCGAGCAGTATCGTGGGAAATGCGAGCAGCCCGTCTACGAAGCGCATCAGGATATGGTCGAGCAGTCGGAAATACCCTGCGAACAGCGCAATGACAAGTCCGAGAACTACGGATATGAAGGTTACGGCAAATCCCACATAGAGCGAAACCCTGCTCCCCGCTATCACCCTGTCGAACACATCCCTTCCGAATGCGTCGGTGCCGAACCAGTGCTCCGACGATGGGGGAAGCCTCAGATCGGTCGTGGTCTGCGTGTAGTCCGAGCGCACGATGATGGGGGAGAACACGGTCATCAGCAGTATCGCCGTCAGTATCACCACGCCAATCAACACATTGGGATTACTGCGCGTGATAATAATGAACGCGTCGAAGAAGCGGCGAACGCGCGCGCCAGGGCTCGGCGCAAGCCTTATGGATGGCTGTTCCTGCTGAGTTGCCATTAGTAGCGTATCCTCGGGTCGAGGTAGGCGTACCCGATGTCGATGACAAGATTTATCAGCACATAGGCGGTCGCCACTACCATCATCATCGCCTGGATTATGGGGAAGTCCCGCCTTATGATTGCTTCTATCAGCATTCTACCCAGTCCCGGTATGGCAAAGATAGACTCGGTTACCACGAAGCCTGTGGCGAGGCTTGCCAGCGATGCGCCTATGACCGTGACGACCGGTATGGACGCGGGCCGGAATGCGTGGCGCATGTACACCGCCATCTCGCGCAGCCCCTTTGCGCGCGCCGTCCTCACAAAGTCTTCACGAAGCACGTCCAGCATCGCCGAGCGCGTGATTCTCGATATGAATGCCGACGACAGTATGCTGTTGACGGCAACCGGCAGGAACATGCTGTGGACGTGCGAGAAGAGTCCGTCACCAATGGGTCGATATCCGAGCGCGGGGAACCACCCCAAGTTCACCGCAAAGACCCATATCAGGATGAACGCCAGCCAGAAGCCGGGCGCGGAAAAGCCCAGCACGGCGAAGAACATGAAGCCCCGATCTACGATCGTCCCCGCTTTCCACGCCGATATGACGCCTATCGATATGCCCAGCAATGTGGAAAGGGCTATCACTTGGATGCCCAGTGAAAGCGTCGGCTGTAGGCGAGGCGCCATCAGGGAGGTTATCGACTTCCTCGAGAATATGGAAGTGCCAAGGTCCCCTTGCGCTAGACGACCGACCCACCTGACGAACTGAACGTGTATCGGCTGGTCGGTGCCAAGCTCCTGGCGGATGCGCTCCAAGTCTTCCACGGTGGCTTCGTCGCCGCCGATTATCGCAGCAGGATCGCCTGGAGCGATGTGGATGATGGAGAAGGTGATGACTCCGACAACGGCGATGACGGGTATGGCGGACAAGATGCGAACCAGTGTGTAGCGCCACATCCGCCTAGTCACGCTCCTTCGTCGAGTAGTCCTGACCGTTCAAGAGAGGAAAGCCTGCCTTCAGAACCCTGTGTACGCAACGAGGGCAGGTTTTAAGCTGCCCCCGCCGCGTTAATTGCTGATCTGATTGATTTCGGTTAGTTGGTAAGCCACTTGTCGAACGGCTTCTGCTGCGCCGATCCACCATTGACGATTCCCTGCACCTTGGTACTGGCTGCCCAGCGGCTGAAGAACTCGCCAACTTGCAGGAATATCGCGTCCTCGTAGAAGTACTCGTGGAACTCGTTGTTCAGCGCAATCTGCTCTTCTTCAGTCGTGGCTCGCGCCAGGCGGGAGTAAATCTCTCGCTGCTTGCCGGGCAGGTCCTGGTAGTTGTTGAACCAAGCGTCGTACTGAAGCTCGGAGAACAGAAGGTGTCCGACAGGACCTGACCTGACCGTCACGCCGCTCCAGGTGTGGAAGAACTCCCAGTCGTCCGGGCGCGCGCGCTGCGCAACCATCGTCGCCCAGTCCATGACCTGGAAGTCCACATCGAAACCGAGCGCCGTAAGCACTTCGCGGCTGACCTGTGCGGCGGCGTGTGCCGGCTGTCTGTCTGCCGGGTCCATAAGGCGCACATGCGCCCCGGTTACGCCTGCCTCTTCAAGAAGCTGCTTTGCCTCTTCGAGGTTCTGCGCGTAGTAGTTGCCTTCCGAACCTGAAGTAGTTTCCCACTTCGTGCCGCACTGCAACAGTGAAGGGCACAGTCGCGTGAATGCAGGGTCGCCCGTCGCGAGCGTCAGCGCCTTCTGGTTGTCATAAGCCTTGATCATTGCTTGCCGTGCCAGCTTATTGTCGAACGGCGGGCGCACATGGTTGAAGTGCCCCAGCAGCCTGAACGGCGGGTTGTCGTACAGAGCGACTTCGGGGTCTGCTTCAAGCCTCGACAGTAGTTCCGCCGGGAACTCCTGAACTATGTGGACTTCGCGCGTCTGAAGAGCCGCCACGCGGGTGGTCTGGTCAGGAACCTCGATGTACATCATCCTGTCAACATAGGCGGTATGTCCGCCCGATGTGCCGCTCGCGGGGCTTGGATGCGGGCTGTAGTCCTCGTACCTGGTCGCGCTCCAGCGGTCGCCGGGCAGCCATTCCTCGAAGATGAATGGCCCAGTCCCGTTGGGAGGACCTTCCGCCGATTGGTTAGCAGTGTAGTTGTCGTACCAGTCGGCAGTTACGAGGCGGGGCCCGAAGCCCTGCGGACCTATGGCATCTATGACAAGTCCTGTTCCTTCTTTAAGGTTCAGGCTGAAGTGTAGGTCGTCTTCGACCGTCAGGAACTCTTCAAATTCGCCGTCGCCTGCTCCGAACTCATTGCGGACGAGCCTCAGTATTGGCGCTCGGTCCTTCTGGCGGTTCAGCGTTCCCTGCACCTGCTCGGTCGTCAGGGGAGTGCCGTCATGGAACTTGATGCCCTCTCGCAACTTGAATGTCCAGGACAGATTGTCGTCGCTGCTATCCCAGCTTTCGATCAGCAGGGGAGCGATTCCGTAGTCGCTCGTGTACTCGAAAAGTCCTTCGAGAATGGTGTTGGAAACGTTTCCGGTGCCCGATGCGGTAGTCCAAAGCGGGTCGAACGACTGGATGCTGCCCGCCGCCACTATGCGAAGGGTACCGCCGAACTGCGCTTCGTCAGCCGACATCATCATCGCGGGGCGCTGTGTCTGCGTCTGCGGCACGGGCGCGAGCTGCGGCGCCTGAGGCGTCGGCAGCGCTTGTACCATTGCGGGCGCCGCGGGTGCAGCCGGGGCTGGCGCGGCGGGAGCGGCAGGCATAGCAGGCGCTTGTGCTGGCGCTGCTGGCGCGACAGGAGCAGGTGCAGGCGCTTGCTGTGCGGCCGGCTGCTGTACTGGCGCGGCGCTGGAGCATGCTATTGCCCCGATTGCCATTATTGATGCCAGGGGTAATAGCCAGGATAATGCTTTCTTCTTGGGAAAATCCCACATACTTGATACTCCTTATATCGTATCTTCTTGTTGAAAACCGTGTCTTATTGAAATGGAAGTGCACTGCGACACTTCCATCGTGTTGTCATAATTATGAGTGCTTAGACATGGCTAGTCAATCAATACCCGCAATACCCGAATTACGAATCGACTAGGTATCACGCCGCATCAGGCTGAAGCTCTGCGATGTGGGGCCCTTGTCGGGCTGGGTGGCTAGGAAAAGCGCAAGCGGCAAGACATCTTCTGCCTCCTTAACCCACTCGCTGTCAATCGTGTTGACGCTGTTCTCTTCCTGCTCCCATGCGGCGATAGCACCGGGCGTCAGGACAGGCCCGGGCACGAGTTCGTTGACGCTGATTCCATACTCCCACAACTCTTGTGCTAGTATACGCGTCAGCATCCATGAGCCTGCTTTGGCGCATGCATAGGCGGAGGCACTGGGACGACCGTTGTGCCCGATGCCCGATCCGATGGTTATGATCTTGCCGCCGCCCCGCTCTTTAAGGTAAGGGATGGCACTCTTCGACGTGTAGTATGCGCCCTTGAGGTTGAGGTCGATGGTCGCTGCCCATAGATCGGGGTCGCCAGCCTCGACCCTGCTGCGCTCAAGGTTGCCCCCGGCGTTTATGACCACAATGTCGATGCCGCCGAACGCCCCTGCCGTCTCCCTGTTCATTCGCTCCACATCATCGAAGCTCGTTACATCAGTCTGCACGGCTATCGCCTTCCCGCCGCGACTCGCGATTTCCGCTGCGACTTCTTTCAGGTCGGAGGCCGTGCGCGCCGCGCAGCACACAGATGCCCCCTCTGACGCGTATCCTATGGCTATAGCGCGACCGATGCCCTTGCCCGCGCCCGTAATTACGGCGACTTTGCCCTCCAAACGGCGCTGTGATTCTGCCATATTGCACGCTACCTCCAGTTTATGGTTCCGTGTGATGAGAGGATTATACGGGTGGCTGAAAATGATGTACAGAATGGGCTTTACGGGCGAAAAAGGGGTTTGACACAAAGCACCTTGCTTCATATACTGACAGTCAAGAATAGGTATAAAACTTAACTGCCCATGGACTGGCTATAGCGTATAACTTGACGATGTAAACGGCCCAGTAAAACGAAAACGCACTTCGATGAGGAGGTAGAATAATGGCCCACAAAGATGATATTGCTTTGATGGCGCACCTGATGCGGCGCGCGGGGTTCGGGGCAACTCGCGATCAGCTGGAATCTTACGTCGCGAAAGGTTACGAAGCGACCGTAGAAGAACTGCTGAATCCCGAGGCGCAGGAACCCGTGGACAGGCTCGAGCTTCTCCGCTATCACCCGTGGTCATGGAAGCCCGGCACCATTCAGGGCACCGGCCACGCCACGTGGCTGTATCACATGGTCAACACAAAGGCTCCACTGCAAGAAAAGATGTCGGTCTTCTGGCACGGCATCTTCGCCACCGGCGTCTCCAAAGTTGACCACTGGGACGAAATCCTTGACATGATTGACATGCTCCGCGAGAAGGGCATGGGCAGCTACAAGGATATTCTGATGGCGATTGCCCAGGATCCTGCAATGATCTATTGGCTGGACAATAACGAGAACCACGCGGACGCGCCCAATGAGAACTGGGGTCGCGAGCTTCTCGAACTGTTCAGCATGGGAGTGGGCAACTACACCGAAGAAGACGTCTTCGAGTGCTCCCGCGCCTTCACGGGCTGGACGATTACTCCGAAGCTGCCTCGCTTCCCGATGGGGCGCTTCGACTGGTATTTCGAGTTCCGCGAGGACGACCACGACGAGGACGAAAAGTCTTTCCTCGGCTACACCGGCAACTTCAACGGCGAAGACATCATTGACATCATCTGCAAGCAGCCCGCGACCTCACGCTTCATCGCGCGCCACCTTTACAACTTCTTCGTGGCGGACGAGGCGCAGGTTCCGGCATGGCAGCGCGTAGCCCCCGGCGACCCGGAAGCGATACAGACGATCGCAGATGCATTCGTCGATTCCGGATACGACATGACCGCCGTGCTCCGCGTCCTGTTCAACTCCGACTTCTTCAAGGAAGCCCGCTTCTCCCGCATCAAGAGTCCGGTAGAGGTCGTGGTGAACACGCTCCGCTTCGTTGGCGGGCATGAGTTCCCTGCGCCCGGCATCGGCAACCTTGGCAGGCAGATGGGCTACATGGGACAGGAAGTGCTGAATCCGCCCAGCGTTGAAGGCTGGCACACCGGTCGCGAGTGGATCAACAGCGGCTCCCTGATGCGGCGAATCAACTTCGTTGCCGACCTCGTGGGCGACACATCGCTTCCTGGCGTGCAGTCAATAGTCAGCAGGCTTCAGGAAGCGGGCGACATCTCGACAGGCGAGTTCGTAGATATCTGCCTCGACCTGATGGGCCCTCTGGACCTGGATGGCGCGACACGGCAGGAACTCATCGACCACGCCGACATAGACGGCGACCTGAAGTGGGGCACCGATAAGGACACGGAGTTCTCCACGATGCGGGTCAGCGAGATGCTGCAGCTTATCGTATCGCTCAGGGACTACCAGTACGCATAGGCATATAGATATCGGACTACAGACTTGGCAGACTAGGGAGAAAAGAGATGACCACAGCGCAGAAAGACCCGGTCGTGGTGGTTGTGCAGCTTTCGGGCGGCAACGACTACCTGAATACGGTGATTCCGTATAACAACGAGATCTACTACGACAACCGCCCTACGGTTGGCATCCCTCAGGAGCAGGTGCTCCACCTCAACGATGAGGTCGGCCTGCACCCTCAGATGGGACCGATACGCGATATGTACAAACAGGGCAATGTCGCCATAGTCCACGCCGTCGGCTATGAGAACTCCATACGCTCTCACTTCCGTTCCATGGACATCTGGCATACCTGCGAGCCGGACGATGTGGGTACCGAGGGGTGGCTCGGCAAGGTTATCCGCGAAATAGACCCGCACAAAGAGAACGTGGTCACCGGCGTCAGCTTCGGCCCCAGCATGTTCCGCGCAATGGCCGTTCCTGGGGTGCCTGTCGCATGCGTCGAGGACCTGAACAACTACGGCCTGATGCCCGGTATCAGCGCCGAAGAGCAGCGCCAGAAGATACTCAACAGGTTCTCGCGGCTCTACGGTCAGGCAATTGGCAGAGGTCCCGTCATGGAGTTTCTCGGCCAGACCGGCCTGGACGCGCTACAGGGTGCGGATATCCTGAAGCTCGCGCCGGAACGCTACTCCTCTGGCATCGAGTACGCTGACACGACGCTGGCGAAGAAGCTCAAAGGCATTGCGCAGGTGCATATGGCAGGGCTAGGGTCGCGCGTGTTCTACTGCGACCACGGCAGCTTCGATTCACACGCAGGCCAGCCCAACATGCTAGCCGGTCTGTGGGACGACCTTTCTACCGCCATCAACGACTTCTTCGACGACCTGCGAGCGCACGACGCATCCGACAATGTCGTGATGTTGCTCTTCTCCGAGTTCGGACGGCGCACCCACGACAACGGCTCCGGCACGGACCACGGCGCGGCGGGCGCGGTTATGGTCATCGGAGACAATGTTAATGGCGGTCAGTACGGAGAGTACCCATCGCTCCGAGCCGAAGACCTCGAGCAGGGCGACGTGGTGCCTGGTGTTGATTTCCGCAGCGTCTATTCCACGCTCGTCGAGGACTGGATGAAGATGGATGCCAAGTCCATCGTGGGCGGAGACTTCGAGAAGCTCGGCTTCATCGCCAACGGAAACTAGGACGTGTTGGCATTTCCGTCATTCCTGCGAAAGCAGGAATCCAGATGGGATTAGGCAGGGCTGTCTTAAGCCGACGCCTGTCCAATACTAGGAAAGAGGACAAAATATGCTGACAACAGTATCAAAGGGACGTACTTACGACTTCAGCCATGCGGTGGGCGGGCTGTATATGCCCCAGCCCATCGGCGTCGTCGCCGGAGAGGGCGACATGGTGTATGTGCTGAGCCGCCAGTACGAGCAGATTCTGGACGTGCCGTGGAACAAGACCGGCACTTCAGCGCAGGTGAATCGCTTCACCGTGACCGACACTGCCGGAGACGAGGAGTTCTTGGGGCGCTTCAGTAAGTACGGTGATTCTGAGGGCGAACTTATCTGGCCCAGCGGAATCGCGCTCGACTCGGAAGAGAACTTGTATGTCACCGACGAGTGGATGAACAGGGTATCCATCTTCAACAAAGAGGGCGAACTGCTCAAGGTTTGGGGATCAGGAGGCAGCGGAGACGGCGAACTAAACAAGCCGTCCGGCATCGCGCTTGACTCCGGCGGAGTCGTTGTCGTCGTTGACAGCCTGAATCACCGAGTGCAGAAGTTCACCAAAGACGGGGAATTCATCGCGCAGTTTGGCGGCTTCGGTGATGGCGACGGTGAGTTCAACGCACCTTGGGGCGTCGCCTGCGACGACGATAGCAATGTGTATGTCGCCGATCACAAGAACCACCGAGTGCAGAAGTTCGACACGGGCGGCGAGTTCGTCATGTCGTTCGGCAGCTACGGCAGGGGCAGAGGGCAGCTCAACCGCCCCAGCGCTGTCGCGGTTGACCCCGATGGCGATGTGTATGTCTGCGACTGGGGCAACAACCGAGTGCAGGTTTACGCGCCTGACGGTAGCTTCATTGCAAGCCTAGTCGGAGACGCGCAGCAGTTGGCAAAGTGGCACCAGGAGCAGGTGGACGCCAACATTGACGTCATCAAGGCTCGCCGCCGCGTCTCTACCCTGGAGCCTGAGTGGCGCTTCGCAATGCCCACCGGCATTACATTCGACAGGGCGAAATCTCGCCTACTGGTCACAGACACACAGCGCGGACGCATCCAGATCTACAGCAAGGTGCGCGGCTACATGGAGGCGCAGTTCAACCTATAAGCGTCGAAACCAAGGAAGGCGACCATAGACCTGTGGCGGAACGAAACCGCTTATGGTCTATGGTCGTCGTGGTCATTGTGAAAGGAGGAACCATAGACGAATAGACAAAACAGATCGCTGAGATCGCCGGTGACACCGGTAAGCGTGGGTCCCTTGGGCATATAGATACTACTAGGGGGACGAAAGTGCTTACAACCATAGCAGCAGGTCGCGTTTTTGATTTCAGCCATGCGGTGGGAGGCTTGGAGATGCCTCAGCCCATCGCTTCTGCCTGCGCCGCAGGCGACAAAGTTTACGTGCTTAACCGTCAGTTTGAAGAAGTTCTCGATGTGCCCTGGAACAAGGCGGCACTCTACGCGGAAGTCTGTTCGTTCATTATGCCGACTACGCCCGGCGCTGAAGTGTACCTTGGCACATTCAGCAAGTACGGTGATGGCGACGGCGAATTGATTTGGCCGGTTGGCATCGCAATCGATTCCGATGAGAACATCTACATTGCTGACGAATGGATGAATCGAATCTCCATATTCACCAATTCGGGCCACTTCCTGAGAAATTGGAGTACGCAAGGAGACGGTGAATTCAACCGGACTTCAGGCATTGCCTTTGACCTCAACGACGATGTATATGTTGCGGACAGCCTGAACCACCGTGTCCGGAAGTTCACGAAGGATGGCGGGTACATCTTGCAGTTCGGGAGCTTTGGCGACGGGCCTGGCGAGCTAAACGCTCCGTGGGGCGTAGCCGTCGATGACGAAGGCAGCGTGTATGTCGCCGACCACAAGAATCACCGCGTGCAGAAGTTCGATGCTAATGGTGAGTTCGTCGCATCCTTTGGCAGTTACGGCAAGGGCAAGGGGCAACTTAACCGCCCCAGCGATGTCGCGGTTGACCCCGATGGTGATGTGTATGTCTGCGACTGGGGCAATGACCGCGTGCAAGTCTTCGCTTCCGACGGCAGATTTATCGCCAGCTTCATCGGGGACGCGCAGCAACTCTCTAAAGGACACCAGCAGCAGGTGGACGCCAACCCGGATGTCATCAAGGCACGCCGCCGTGTATACACGCTCGAACCGGAGTGGCGCTTCGCCATGCCCGCTGGCGTAACCTTCGATGTCGAAAATTCCCGTCTGATTGTGGCAGATTCGCAACGCTCGCGTGTCCAGATCTACAACAAGGTAAAGAACTACATGGAGCCGCAGTTCAATCTGTAGCGGCCAGCGGCCAGTAATCAGCAATCAATTTGTGGGGGCGGGCTTGCGAGTCCGTCCTTGCTTTGTCGTTTGCCAGAATATACGAAATCTAATATGGTATTGGCATGGAAGACAATCGTGGATGGTGGCGGTTCTTTGACGGCTCAATATCCGTCAGCGCCGCCATGTTGGTCGCTGTTTTACTGAGCAAGTGCGGACCCTGCGGTGGATGGACGGTCATTGGATTCGTCAAGGGTTTGACAGAGCAGGACTCTGGCGTCATCGCAGTGGCGACGATGTTGTTATTTCCCGTCACACTTACTTTTTATGGAGGTGCTCAATTGGTTTTTGCAGCAAAAGAAGCTGTCGAAAGAAGAACCAGAGAGAGATTGAAGAAGCAGAGGGAAGAAGGTCGCAAGGAAGGCCGTAAAATCCTAATTGAGGAGTTGATGCAAAAGGGGGTAATCACTCCTGAATTCGCAAAGAGCCTTGAAGATAAAGCAGAGGATCAGAAATGATTTTCGCTGCAAAAGAAGCCGTCGAAAGAAGAGCTAGAAAGAAAGGGCGCGCGGAAGGGCGCGCAGAGGGGCGTGCGGAATACAAAGAGCGCATTCTCAAGGAATTGGAGCAGAGAGGTGAACTCACCAAGGATGAACTCGTTCAAATCCTCGAGGAGGAATAAAACGAACTTCCTTAAATCATCGGAGTCGGATGGCCTTTGACGCCATCGCGTAACTTCCGCAACTGGTGGTTCAATTAGTGGCTATCTGATTAGGGGGACGGGCTTCTAAGTCCGTCCCCTATCCTTTTCGGCGCATCAGGACGAGCCACCATTGACATCAAAGCGTCCTCTGGCATACCTTCTACGCGAAATTGACGCCAAAACCTGCTATGGGAGTCTGCCATGACCACGCAATCCAACTCTCGTCCAAACATCATCGTCTGCCTTGTTGACGATCTCGGCTTTTCCGACATCGGCTGCTACGGCTCCGAGATTCGCACGCCCAACCTCGACCGCATGGGCAACAACGGTCTGCGCTTCACACAGATGTACAACGCCGCGCGCTGCTGCCCGTCCAGAGCCGCGCTGCTCACTGGCCTGTACCCGCATCAGGCAGGTGTGGGACACATGGTGCAGAATTACGGTTCACCTGGGTATCAGGGCTATCTGAACGACAGCAGCGTCACTGTCGCGGAAGTTCTGAAGACGGCTGGCTACCGCACACTGATGTCTGGCAAGTGGCACGTCGGCGGCCACTACCATCCGCCCGTACCCGCAGAGGGTTGGGATGTGGGATCGCCCGGACGCCCCACACCGCGACAGCGCGGATTCGACCGCTTCTTCGGCATACTGAGTGGCTTCGGCTCGCTGTTCAACCCCTACTCGATGATGCTCGATGACACCCCCATCAACGCCGAGACACCCGACTTCTATTTCACCGACGCGGTTACCGACCACGCGCTCCAGATGATTGACGAGAGCGCCGAAATGGACAAGCCATTCTACCTGTATCTTTCCTACACCGCGCCACACTGGCCGCTCCACGCCCACGAAGAAGACATCGCCAAGTACGAGGGCATGTACCGCGGCGGATGGGACGCCCTGCGAACTGCCCGCCACGAAGAACTCAAGGGCATGGGCGTACTCAACCCAAAGTGGGATATTAGCCCCCGCGATGTGGACGCCCCTCCGTGGCCGGAAGCAGATCACCAGGACTGGGAAGACCTGCGTATGGCCGTCTATGCCGCAATGATAGACCGCGTTGACCAGTGCATCGGACAAGTCATGGCTAAGCTGGAGCAGCTAGGGCAGGCAGACAACACACTCTTTATGTTTCTATCTGACAACGGCGGCGACGCCGAGCTTTTCATGGAAGACACCGACATCCCCGTGCCGTCCGTGTTCGCTATCCCCACCGTGGACGGCAGGCAGACTAGGGTAGGCAATATTCCCGACCTGCGACCCGGCGGCGCAGACACTTTCATGAGCTACGACCTGCCATGGGCGAACGTCAGCAACACTCCCTTCCGCCTTTTCAAGCGCTGGATTCACGAGGGCGGCATATCCACGCCGTTCATCATGCACTGGCCCGACCGCATCAAGCAGAGTGGCATCATCAACTCGCCCGCCTACATTTCGGACATCACCGCGACATGCATAGCGGCGGCTGGTGCTTCCTACCCCACAGAGTACGGAGGCAACTGCATCACGCCCCTTGAAGGCGAGAGCCTCCTATCGGCTGCCGACGGTCAGCAGTGGAACCGCGAAGCGCCCATCTTCTGGGAGCATGAGGGCAACCGTGCGGTGCGCGTGGGCGAGTGGAAACTCGTCGCCGAGCACGACGGGCCGTGGGAACTTTACAACATGGATGAAGATCGCACCGAACTCAACGACCTCGCGGACGGCGATGCAGACAGAGTGCGGCAAATGGCGGCGCTGTGGCAAGGTTGGGCAGACAGGGCGAACGTCGTACCGTGGCCCGCCAATCCAATCTTCCCCGGCTTCAGAATGATGGGCAGAAACGCCCACATCGCGGGCGCGCCCTCCATGCCCACGCCGACAGACGCACCGTCTCGCTAAGGGGGAAAGGATTAAGTACAATGGTAACGACTGAAGAACGCCTATCGTTGGTCGAGCGCGGGATAGAGAATGAACAAGAATGGCGGCGCGATATGATAAAAGAGATGCGTGCTGGGTTCGACCGATTAGAAGCGCGGATTGATAAGATGGAGGGCAACCAGCGATGGTTAATCGGCTTGCTGGTAGCGATACTCGTTGCCATCATCGCCAGCAACTGGTTGGGCTAAATCGAATTATCTTCATAGCCGGCGAGCATTGAGAAAACCACATGACCGAACAACCCACCAACCGCCCCAACATCATCATCTGCCTCGTGGACGACCTAGGCTTCTCTGACCTCGGCAGCTATGGCTCGCGCCTGCTGACGCGCAATATTGACCTGCTCGCCGAAAACGGCATCCGCTGCACACAGATGTACAACTCCGCGCGCTGCTGCCCCTCTCGTGCCGCGCTGTTGACCGGGCTTTACCCCCATCAGGCGGGCGTCGGGCACATGACCGCCGACTACGGCATCGACAGCTACCAAGGTTTCCTCAATAACAGGTGTGTCACCATCGCAGAAGTGCTGCGCACCGCAGGCTACCGCACGCTGATGAGCGGCAAGTGGCATGTGGGCGGCAACTTCCACCCTCCCGCGCCCGAATTCGGCTGGCCCGTCGGCGACGAAGGCTACCCCACACCAAGACAACGCGGCTTCGACCGCTTCTTCGGCATCTGGGGAGGTTACACATCTTTCTTCAATCCCGACTCGCTCGGTCTCGACGATACGCCCATCAAGGCTGAGGCCACCGACTTCTACCTCACCGAGGAGATAACGAACCACGCACTCCAGATGATCAATGAGGGCAGCGATTCAGACAACCCCTTCTTCCTCTACCTGTCATATACCGCACCACACTGGCCCCTGCACGCGCTGGAAGAGGACATCGCCAAGTACGAAGGAGCATTCCGACAGGGCTGGGACGCCGAGCGCACCGCGCGCCACGAGTCCCAGAAAGGCATGGGACTGCTGGACGAGAAGTGGCAGATAAGCGCCCGTGATCAGGACTCCCCAGACTGGAACGATGTGCGCCATCAGGACTGGGAAGACCTGCGAATGGCTGTCTATGCCGCGCAGGTTGACCGCGTTGACCAAGGCGTGGGCCGTATCATGGACAGGCTGCGCGAGCTTGGCGAGTACGACAACACGCTCTTCCTGTTCCTGTCCGACAACGGCGGCTGCGCCGAGCTGTTCAAGGAGGACAACGACATACCTATTCCCAGCATCTACTCGACGCCCACTGTGGATGGCAGGCCCACCACATCCGGCAACATCCCAGGCGTGCGCCCCGGTCCCGACGACACCTTCATGAGCTACGATCTCCCCTGGGCGAATGTCAGCAACGCGCCCTTCCGGCTGTTCAAAAGCTGGATACAGGAAGGCGGCATATCCACGCCCTTCATCATCCACTGGCCCGACGGCATCAAGCAGAGAGGCATCGACCACAGCGCGATGTACATCACCGACATCACCGCCACCTGCATAGACGCTGCCGGCGCGACGTACCCCTCAGAGTTCAATGGCAGACAGATTACCCCAATCGAAGGCGAGAGCTTCCTGCCCATAATGCGAGGCGAGCAGTGGACCCGCCAGCAGCCCATTTTCTGGGAGCACGAAGGCAACCGAGCCGTGCGTGTCGGCGATTGGAAGCTCGTCGCCGAGCACGACATGGCGTGGGAACTCTACAACATGCACGAAGACCGCACCGAGTTGAACGACCTCGCATCCGGCGACTCCGACCGTGTCCGCCGCATGACGCGCCTCTACGAAGAGTGGGCAGCAAAGTGCCAGGTCGTCCCCTGGCCCGCCAACCCCCGCACGCTGCGAGGCAGGTACCGCACCCTCGGCCTCCACAACTACATCGCCTGATCGAATGTAGGCGTCTCCTGGTAGCTCGCGCAGAGTCCCTTCGCCTTGATGGGGAAGGCTAGCATGGGCGTGAAGTTCCGTTACGCCCTGCCCACTATCCGCACCTCATCGCCCACCTCAATCCGCGTAAGGTCGTACCCAATCGCCACCTCGCCGGAGTATGTCGATGCGGTACCTTCAAGTATCTCTTCCTCGTACCCTGCAATAGGCCCTCCGATCACATGCGAATACACCGCCAGCTTCGGGTTTATCCTGCTAAAAATTTCGCCCGCCTGCGATGGCGTCGTGTGATGTTCGATGACCGCCTGTCGATGGTGCTCCGTCATCTGCATCGCCCGCTTCAGAAACGCCTCCGGTGCGATAATCTCATGGACCAGCAGATCAGCCCCTTGCCCGTACTTGACCAGATTGTCGCAAGGCCGCGTGTCGCCCGACAGCACCACAACCTTGCCCTTGTACTCAATTCGATAGCCAAATGCAGGCGTCACGGGCCGGTGGTCAACATCGAACACAACCACGCGCGCATCCCCCAGCGTGTACTCGAATCCCTCCGCGATGTCCTGCGCCTCGATGTCGATGCCCGACTGCGGAAGCAACTCGTCGAGGTCGCGCCGAATATGTATGTCCGCTTCGTATGCCTTTTCAAGATGCCCCATCATGTCGGTTGTCCCATCAGGCCCCCACACCTTGAAAGCCGTCCTCCGCCCCATAATCCACGCAGTAAGCCACAGGTCCGGTATCCCCACGATATGGTCCGAGTGCAGGTGCGTCAGGAACAGCCAGTCCACTTGCGGACAGTCCGGTCCCAATTGCAGCAGCCGCTGAATCGCCCCGCGCCCGCAGTCGAACAGCAGCCTGTGTTCGCCCGCCTCCACCAGCGTGCTCATCCCAAATCGCTCAATCGACGGCGACGGCGAACTCGTGCCGAGTAGCGTTACGATAAAGTCAGTGGTCATCTGTCCTCTTCAATCTCCTGCGACAGCGTCCTGATATCTCGCGCAAGAATCGGAAGTTTCGTCTGAATTACATCCCAAACCACCCGATCGTCTATAACAAAATAGCCGTGAATCAGTTGGTTGCGAAAGCTGATAATTCGAGGGCGTTCTCTGATGCGGCTCGCAAGGCCGGCGTTCATTTCTGATAGCCGATTGATGGCCTAACCGATTATCTCGAATTGGCGTTCAACAGCCGACCGCATCATCGCATTGTTCTGATAGTCGGTGAAATCCGCATCGAGTGTGAACTCTTCGATGAGACTGACGGCCTGATGAATGTCGTAGAGCACCGACTTGATTTCAACTTGCATACAGGAGTTGCCTGGTTCGATCAACTGATTGCAGGAAGTAAGGGTTTTTGATGGCAGAAGCGACCACGAGATCAACCGGGCGGTGAAAAAGCTGCTCTAGGTCTTCTATCAATCCGAAGAATGCGTCGGCATAATTCCCAGCAGGCAGATCCTGAAACTCGACAAGAAAATCCAAGTCGCTGCTTTGAGTATAAGCCACGCCCGTAGCAGCTGAACCAAAAATTTCTAAACGCAAAACGCCACGAGCGCGACATATCGCCTCGAGTTCAACGGCGTGTTCAGCGATTATCGGAATCATCAGATTTGCCTCATTCACTTCACCTGCTTGGCGCTATTCACTCTCAACAGCCGTAGGCAATCCGCGCACGGTTTCCCCAACTTTCTGCTCCGCAGCAACCAAATCGAATTGTGTCTGAAGGTTCATCCAAAATTGAGGCTCCACGCCAAACCAGTGTCCGAAGCGCAGCGCCGTATCTCCTGTTATCGAACGTTTGCCAGCGATAATTTGGCTGACGCGGTTCGGCGGCACATCGATCTGCCGTGCGAATGCAGTTGGTGTCACGCCCAATTCCTCTAATTCGTCCTTTAATATCTCACCGGGATGAACTACTCGCTTGAACATTCCTCTGTTCCTTTATCTATCAATGATAATCTACAATCTCAACATCGGTTGGACCAGGGCTGTTTGACCAGACAAAGCAAATACGCCATTGACGATTGATCCGTATGGAATACTGTCCCTGCCTTGCGCCTCAGAGTGCCTCTAGTCTATTGCTCGGCAGCGCCCTCAGAGTATCGAGCGAAGGCGCCGCATTCAGAATTGCCAGTCGTTTGGTTGCCTGCCGCTCGAATCCTTGAAATGCGGCGACGAACCCTCCAGTTGCGAACTGTTCCGTCCGTCTGTCTCGGTAACTGAGTATCATGTCTGCTAAGTCTATATGTCGTTGACGATAGACGTCAAGCGTCAATGTTCTGAGCTCGGATCATCTATCCCCAAGCGCTGCTGGGATTGACAGACCCCACATCCCTTTATAAACTCACGCCAGCAGAATCCCCGCAGATACTTATCCCTAACATAAACTTACCCCTAACGAGAGGTGAAAACATGGCTGACAGGCCCAATATAGTATTCATGATGAGCGACCAGCAGCGCTACGACACGCTCGCCTGCTACGGCGCTGACTACATGAACGTCCCCAACCTCAACGCGCTGGCAAACCGCAGTTTCGTGTTCCGAAACGCCTATGTCGCGCAGCCCGTATGCACCCCCGCGCGCGCCACGATTATGACCGGCCTTTACCCGCACGCCGCGGGCCCTATCGTGAACAAGATCCACCTGCCCGAGGACACGCCCGTCATCGCCGAGATGATTGACGACGAATACTTCAAGGGCTATATGGGCAAATGGCACCTCGGCAACGACGTGCAGATACAGCACGGCTTCGATGTCTGGAACCCGACTGAGGACGGGCACAGAGAGACGTACACGAAGCCCGAGTTGCGCTACGAAATGACCCCGTTCCACCAGCATCTCGTCGAGAGCGGTTACGAGCCGGATGGCGCGCACTCCGACGGCATCGGGGTCTTTTCGGGGGACGCCCGCCAGGACCTGCCCAAAGAGTTCCAGATGGCGCATTACCTGGGCGACAGCGCGGCGGAGTTTATCGAAGAAAATAAAGACCGCCCCTTCATCCTATATGTAAGCACGTTCGAGCCGCACTCGCCTTATCACGGCCCGTATATGGACATGTATGACCCTGCGGAGATTCCGGTCGGGGATGCGTTCCTAAAACTGCCGGAAGGTGCGTCCCGCGTCAATCGCGTGCGCGCCGACTACTTCATGCAGTTCATGCTTGAGGGCAAGAGCCACGCGGACGACGACTACATGACGCGCTACGCCGCCGTGCGTGAGGACGTAACGACTGAGCAGGGCTGGCGGACGCTGAGGGCGCACTATCTGGCGAATATCACGCTCGTTGATGACATGGTGGGCAAGATAACCGACGCGCTTGAGAAGGCTGGCGTCGCCGATAACACGGTGGTCGTATTCACCAGCGAACACGGCGACATGATGGGTGACCACGGCATGCTTGAGAAGCGGTCGTTCTTCGAGGAGGCATCGAGAGTGCCCTTGCTGATGAGCGTTCCGTGGCTCTCTAAGGAACAGACGATAGTAGAGGGCAGTGTAGGCCACATCGATCTAGTGCCGACACTATTGGAGCTGAGCGGCAATGATGTTCCTGACTCGCTGCAGGGCAAGAGCCTCGTGCCCGTACTCAAGGGCGAGCAGGCGCTCGACGACAACGATGTATTCGTACAGTGGAACGGCACCAGCGATGAGCTGCCGGACAGGTTCCTTGGAAGTAGGGAAGTCAACCGCATGCTGACGCTGCCCGGGCGCTCGGTGATTACGCCCGACCGCTGGAAGCTCAACATTTGTGCGGGAGACCAGGGCGAACTGTACGACCTCAACAACGACCCGGCTGAGATGAACAACCTGTACGATGACCCGGCGCAACGCGACAGGGTCATCGACATGGCGGCGCGCATCCGCATCTGGCAGCACGAGACCGGCGACACCGCGCCCCTGCCAAGCGTCTAGCCAAAACACAGCGAAGTGCTCAAAATCTTCGCCCACGTGTTTCTTCTCCTGATCGGCTTCGTAATGTTCATAAAGGGAGGGCAGTTTGAAGCTCAGGGCAACTCTGTCCTGGGCTTCAGCATGTTAATCGCGGGTGTAGTGATTATCGTTGGCAACGTCGTGTGGATGGCCGGCTCTGTGAGGCGGTGGCGATTGTAGGAAACAGATGTGAACAGGCGCATGTTGGATTGGAGCAATTAAAGAGCAATGAGACTGCCTAGGGTCAATGGCCTTGTCCACGTCTTGCTGTTCCTGTTGGCGATAGCAGTCGTGTATGTCAGAATCCGGCTGCCTCCAGAGATGGGAAATGTTCTGGCGGCCGGAGCAGGTGCGCTATTCGTGGTCAACCTGCTGTGGCTGGCTCTGTCGCGCAATATGTCGTTTGTCCGAGTGGCCCTTTTTCTGACGGTCATCTTCACTGCATTAGCCGTGTTCGTAGTCGGGCTTTTCGTTGGGCTGCAAGTTAATCCCGCTATCGGCTCAGCCCTGTGGATTGTGGCAGCGGTCATATTCGTACTCAGTCTGATATGGGTAGTTAGAAGTGAGAGTTAGGGACTAGGAACGGAGATTCATGACTTGCGAATTCATTAAACTCGAAAAATCCGACCGCATCGCAACGCTAACACTGAACCGCCCCGCGAAAATGAACGCCCTCAGCACAGGCTTGCTCCAGGAGTTCAGCGACGCGCTCGACGATGTGCACAACGACCACGACATCAATGTGCTGATACTAACCGGAGAGGGTAGGGCATTCTCCGCCGGATACGACATATCGCCCGGCCAGGACGCGCCCGACATACCGGCAACCGCGTACTGGGACGCCAAGCACCTGCCCGCCCGCACCCTGATGAAGCTCTGGCACCTGCGCCAGCCCACCATCGCCGCCGTGAACGGCTTTGCGCTCGCAGCCGGCAACGTCCTCGCAATGACCGCCGACATCGTTATCGCAGCCGACAACGCCACATTCGGCGAGCCTGAAATCCGCTTCGTGGCACACTCGCCGGCGATAATGCTCCCCTTCATGATTCCCCTGCGCCATCTGCACTGGCTCTACTACACGGGCGACACCATCGACGCCCAGACCGCAGAGAAGTGGAACATGGTCAATTGGGTCGTGCCAGCCGACGAGTTGATGGACAATGCGCGCAAGGCAGCAACTCGCATCGCCAACGTACCGCCCTACGCCGTGCAAATAATGAAGCGCAGCATCAAAGGCACTTACGAGAAGATGGGCTTCACCGAAGCATTCGAGCATCACCTTATGCTCCGCATGATCGAGGCTATGGCGCCCGACGTCCCCGAAAAAGAGGCACTGGAAGCCATCAAGCAGGAACATGGCATGCGCGCCTTCCTCGAAGCCCGCGACGCCCCCTTTAGCTAGGTTCTGTTGACGTTTGATACACAAAGAGTTTTAGACCTGAAAAGCAGGTTTATTCTGTCATTCTGAACGTAGCGCAGCGGAGTGAAGAATCTGAAATCGTTGCACATACGCTATTCACAGACTTCAACTTCCTCGCTTCGCACGGAATGACAGGGGACAAATGGGAAATGTTCTAAATAGCCTGTTCTCACTCACTCCGTCCCCATCCTGTCAATCCTGTTAGATTTCCGTTCGCCATGAGTCTGACCCCTGACCTTGCCGAAGGTTTTGCCAAAGCACACTGGCTAACTGATCGCTGACTGCTAATCTCCCTCTTGACAATCCATACATTCGCGCCTATAATCAGAACAGATGATTGAAGCCATGCACCAGCAACGGGATGTAGATACGCAGCACATCCCCATAGATACACTTAAGCGCATCCAGCGCATTGTCCTTGAAGAGACGCAAGGCGGCAGAACCATCATCCGCAACCTCGTCTCCATCATGAACGGCGAGGACCCCGACGGCAAGCCTTCCCACCGCCTCCAGTCCGCGCGCATCCTGCTCAGACTCGGCTTCGAAGAAGCCAGAGAAG
Source organism: Dehalococcoidia bacterium (assembly GCA_965221045.1). GTDB lineage: Bacteria > Chloroflexota > Dehalococcoidia > Lucifugimonadales > JADFKI01 > Bin90. The sequence goes on along the minus strand of OZ244863.1, from coordinate 770,963 downwards.
CCCTCGACAGCTCAGGACATAAGCGCAATGCTGCCTCGCAGCAAGACGAAATGGCGCAGGATGGCTCACAGCCCGCCCAGCAGCCACTCAGCCCTGAACACGAGAAGGTGAACAAGAAACTCGTCGCTCGCATCAGGGTTGACTCAGAGGGTGGAGCCAGCATGGTAAGAGTCCTGCTAGAGATTCTGGAAGGAAACGACCCTGACGCAAGGACTCGCGACAGGATAGAAGCGGCAAAGGTATTGCTTCACTGGGGATTTGGCAACCCCGCGCAGCCCGACCCTGACTTCATGATGTTCTACGCGCCCTGCCACCCCGACTGCCTCTGCGTCTGCAAGGACCTGGATGAAGACCATCCGGACGTCATCCAGAGCCACACGCCTCCCACCGAGGAGCAGCGCGAGGCATGGGCGAGGGAGCAGGAGATACTGGAGCGAGCGGCGGAGACAGCGGAGCGCAAGGCAAGGGCAGACCGAGCATGGAGGCTGGAGCAGAGCTATTCGCCCGTCGCACAGGATGACAGGCGGCTCGAAAGAGAAGAGCGTCGCCTCAAGCGCGAACGCAACCGCAACTGCAGCCCTTAACCCCAGAGTCTCCTATCACCCTGGGAGAGCGATAGAGTGAGGGCAGAAAAGTCCCTTCCCCCTCGATGGGGGAAGGTTAGGATGGGGGCGATGAAGCCTAAGAATTCACGCCAATAACTCCGCCCGCCCACTATTCTCACACCCTCGATTATCTGATATAATTACAAGGTTCGCTGAACTGGTGATGGCGCACAGCGCATACCTGGGGCGGTTAGCTCAGATGGTTAGAGCGCTTGCTTCACACGCAAGAGGTCCCAGGTTCGAGTCCTGGATCGCCCACCATCGAAGCGGCGGACCGCGAGTCCATGTGAATCCGCCGTTTGCCAACAGATGTGCCGAAGTGGCGGAACGGAAGACGCGCTACGTTCAGGGCGTAGTATCCTTACGGATGTGTGGGTTCAAATCCCTCCTTCGGCACCAAGGTAATTTCCGTACGCCGCCAGGAGTTCCATTTCAAGCGCTTGTAGCTCAGTTGGATAGAGCGCAGCCCTGCGGAGGCTGAGGCCGTGGGTTCGAGTCCCGCCAAGCGCGCCACCCCTTCCATACCGTATCGCATCCGCGATTCGCCCCGCCCAATCCCCCGCGGGCGATTAGCTCAGACGGTTAGAGCGCTTGCTTTACACGCAAGAGGTCAGAGGTTCGAGTCCTCTATCGCCCACCACTCCACCTTCCAAAACTATTCACTCTCCCCTTACGACTCCGAGACACCTTTGGACAATGAGAAGTCACGCGATTGTCCGATATGCTAAGGCTCGGTAAGTTCCCCAGCTCAGTCTTCGATGTCAAGTATGCCTAAGCGGATAGCCGTGACTACCGCAGTTAGCTTGGTGCTCGCATTGAGTTTGTGGCGCAGATTTCGGACGTGATTGCGCACCGTGTGTCGGCTGATGCCCAGTTCTGCGGCAATGCGCGTGGTCTCCCAACCCTGTGCCACCAGGTGCAGCACCTCCTGCTCCCTCAAACTCAATGAGGGCGCCTCCTCCGACCGTGCGCCTGCGGCTACGTTGGTTGGTGTGACATTCCTGGCATCGGCTACGGTGTCTCGCGGAGAATCCTCGGACTGCTCCGAGTCTGGAGGTCCCGGTGCCTCCTCAAACATATGGACGATTGCGTGCGAGTCCCCCAATATACCGGTCACAGCCATTGGAGTAACGTTAACCCACTTCCGCTCACCCGACGAGCAGAGCATCTGAAGTCGGAGCGGCGATGGCAACAAGCCAGCCCGCATGTAGCGGATTGATGGGCAACCTCCCAGACATTCCGGAGCAACGCCGCGTGCGCCGCGCCCTGCGACAACATCGTAGCATCGGCGCCCGATCACATCCGATGCTTGATGGCCTAGGATGCGCTCGGCGGCTGGATTCCAGTACAGTATGGTCTGGTCCACAGACACGGCATAAGCGCCAAACGCCGCAAACTCTAGCAAAGAGAATAGGTCGTCCGCTATCAACAGCATGCACCTCTGCTGGTAATCGAACCGGTAGCAATCGCAAGCCGAAGCGCGCGCGGGATCTGGTCTCCGACCTGTGGGAAACTCTGGAGTGCCCGGGTACGCATATCCATGTCAAGACCACTGAATTTCATTGGGAATGACAATAATGCTTGCCGCATCAGCTACACATCTTTGCTACCGGCATGTAGGTCAACTCACACTACATTTACCTCATGATAATTTAGGCAAAGGTATATATATGTGGCGCAGAGGTGGCAATGTGTTCGCTTGTCGCGGCAGTTATGTGACATTCCTATGTGAAGCAGAAATGGCTGCTCCGCACCCCAAGCGCGCCTCCACTAAACCTCATTCGCAGCAGAACAGGAGGCTGACTCCCGTGCGGTCAACTTCTCGACAGCAGTCTATGCCGTGTGCCTTGAGCATCACAGGACTCCCAAGTACCCTCTAATATCTATCCATATCCGCCTACATTCTTTGAAACAGTCCCAGCCAGGAATGATTCCCGCTGCGGTGTTCAGTGGTTTAACATGGATGCACACAGAGCGATCAGGCAGACGAGCGGCACAATGAAGAAACTCGGATTGATAGTCAATCCAATCGCAGGCATGGGTGGCAGAGTCGGACTGAAAGGTACCGACGGCGGCGATGTGTATCAGAGGGCGCTGTCTCTTGGAGCCGAGCCGCAGGCATCCCGTCGCGCAGTAGAAGCCCTTAGTGTCATCGCGAATGCCAATCAGGACATGGTGATAGTCACCTGTACCGGTGCGATGGGCGAGGAAGCAGTTCGATGCTGCGGCTTATCGTCCATCCTCCTCGAAGGCATTCCCCAAAACGACCGACACACCACCGCAGAAGATACACGCCGGGCCGTACACGAAATGCAGCGCATGGGCGTGGATCTGCTTCTATTCGCAGGCGGCGACGGCACAGCCCGAGACATCTGCGACGCTATGAGAGCCGGCGACCATTCTGCGGTGAGGATCCCAGCACTTGGCATCCCAGCCGGTGTCAAGATGCACTCAGGAGTCTTTGCGCTTAGTCCGCGAAAGGCAGGCGAGATTGCTCTCAGATTCCTCCGTGGAGACCCGGTGGAAATGGCATATCTGGAGGTCATGGACATAGACGAAGAAGCGTTCCGCGCTGGAAGGCTCTTCGCATCCCTACATGGCTATCTCACGGTGCCGCAGGACTCGCAGGGAGTTCAAGCCACGAAGTCAGGGGCGGCAATCGGGGACAATGAAGCGGCGCTTGACATCGCGCAGCAAGTAATCTCCGATATGGATGAAGATGCACTCTACATCATAGGACCTGGCACCACGACCGCAGCCATCATGGACACACTCGGAATCTCCAACACATTGCTGGGCATCGATGTCATCCAGAACAAGAATCTGCTTGCCTCGGACACGGCAGAGCGCGAACTGCTCGAACTTACGAAGAACAACCCCGCGAAGATAGTCGTCACCGCAATCGGCGGACAAGGCTATATCATTGGACGCGGCAACCAGCAGTTAAGCCCGCAGCTTATTCGGCAAGTAGGCGTGAACAACATCATAGTCGTGGCTACAAGGCGAAAGTTGCTTGAACTCGGCGGCAGACCGCTCTTGGTTGATACCGGCGACCTCAATCTCGACGAGGAGCTGAGTGGCTACATGAAGGTCATAACTGGTTATCGAGAGTCGCACATCTACAAGGTTTCATTCTGATAGATATATTCAAGCCGACTACTCGCGCTTGATATCAACACCTAGCCCATAGCCTCGTATGCGATCGCGGTACAGCTCTGCCTGTTCCAGCAGGCACACGATCACCACAGCGCTGCCCGAATTGTGCGCCTCGAACATGACGCCTACAGCCTCTTCGACAATCAGGTCGGGCACGCTCTTCACCAACGCCTCCACCACATAGTCCATGGAGTGGTAGTCGTCGTTGTACAATATCACCGCATAGCGCGGCAGCCTGTCGCGAAGTGCCTGCTGCAGCGCTTCGGTATCGGTACTTGGAACGGTCATAAACGCAGGAAGCCGATACTTATAGGTCGGAATAGCGACAATTGCATCAGCCATTGATGCAGACATAAGCAATCCTCGGAACTTGGACAATATCATGACAGCGATTATATTTGTTGACGATCATCGAAACAAACAGAATAGGCTAAGGGGCACATCATAATGCAGATAGGAATGTCACTGACAACAAGCTACGCCATAGACCGCGACCCGAAAGCACTGTATGACGGTCTAACTGAGCAGGTCAAGGCAATGGCGGAGTTGGGCTTCGCATCACTCTCTCTCGGCGATCACCATGTAACGCAAAGCCATTACTTTCAGGTGCTGCCAGCCATGTCTCACCTCTCCGCTTTCACGGGCGACATGAGTCTGATTCCGCTATTCCTACTGCCTTTCTACAATCCCATACTTCTCGCGGAGCAACTGGCGATGCTGGATGTAATCAGCGGCGGCAGGACAACTGTTATAAGCGGCCTCGGACACCAGCCGGAGGCGCACGTCGCATTCGAGACGCCTCAGAGATTGCGAGTATCTCGCTTCGTCGAGACTTTCGAGATTATGCGCCTGCTGTGGAATCAGGATGATGTGTCCTACAGCGGCAGACACTATAACCTCAGCGGTGTATCGATAAATCCCAAGCCGCTAAGCCAGCCGCTGCCCATGTGGATAGGCGCAAACGCCGACCCCGCAGTGCGACGCGCAGCGAAGATCGCCGACGCCTGGGTAATCAGCCCCGGCTGGACGCCCGACTACATCGAGGAACGACTGCGATTCTATCGCGCCGAACTTGAGGCCTGCGGTCGCAGTGAGCAAGTGAACGAGCTTGTCGTGCGCCGAGACCTTCACCTCGCGCCGACACAAGAAGAAGCCTTGCGTGACGCAGAGGTCCTATTCGAGCGCGGCTACCGGGGATTCGGAGAACGCGAGATGCAGGAATCGCTCATCGTCGGAGACGCCGAGCATTGCATCGAAGCCCTCGAAAGAGTGCAAAGCCTCGGCGCAACCCACATCCTCTTCCGCTGCGCCCTCGACGAGCCCGAACAAGCAATGCAGACCATCAACATCCTAGGCGACCAAGTCATTCCCCACTTCCACGGCTGAGCGCACCGCCCCATGCTCTAAGCCAATTGTGCAGCCTAAAGGGTGCCGCGCAACCTGGGATCAAGCGCGTCGCGCAGCCCATCGCCGAAGAGGTTGAATGCTAGCACCGTAACGGTGATAAAGACACCCGGGAAGACCACCAGCCACCACGGCGGGAAGAGATTGTTGGATGCCTCACCGAGTTGCGTGCCCCATGTTGGGGCGGGCGGCGGAATGCCTACGCCCAAGAAGCTCAAGCTCGCCTCAGTAACAATTGCTACACCCAGGTTCGCCGTGAACACTATGAGGAACGGCGCAACACATTGAGGTGCGACATGCATCGCCATCACCCGTACTGGGTTGGCTCCAATGGCCCGCGCTGCGTCAACGTACGCGGACTCTTTGACAGACAATACCACAGACCTTATTACACGAGAAGCGGGCGCGAGCCTGGTTATGCCGATCGCCACAATTACCGTCCACATTGAAGCTCCCAGAGCCATGGCTAGTGCCATGGCCAGGATCAGACCGGGGAAAGATAGAAGCACCTCCGCCAAGCGCTGGCTGGTGTTGTCTATCACTCCACCTAGGTAGCCGCTTGCGAGTCCCCATACAAAGCCGCCGCTTGTGCCAATCAAGACTGATAGAAACGCCACGAATAACGATATGCGTGCGCCAAATATCATCCTGCTCAAGACATCCCTGCCAATGCGGTCGGTTCCAAACAGGCTGATCGTATCAGGTGGATGAACCATTTTTGTCATATTCACGACTATAGGATCATAGGGCGACAGGAGCGGCGCCGCGATTGCCATCAGGATTAGCAGCGCTCCGATTAGCCCGCCGATTGCAGCCAGCGTGTTGCTTCGAACAAAACGCCACAAGCCGCTGCCCATCCTGCGCATTCGCAAGGACATCTGATTTGTCGTTTCAGCAGCTAGCGCCTGACTAAGCTCGGATTCTTCCTGGCGTGCCATGCAGCCCTCCTAAGAGATAAAGGGGTTCCGCATCTGAGTTAATGAGACTGGGTAAGGGGTTCAGGCTCGAGCTATTTTTCGTTTCCACTGACTCCAGGCCCTCATTTCAAGGCAATCACTACGGCCCCTATTCGTAGCGAATTCTGGGGTCTAGCCAGCCGTAGCTAATGTCAGTGACGATGTTCACTACTACGAAAATCATGCCGTATAGGAGAACCAAGTTCTGAACTACGACCATATCACGCTCCAATGCACCTTGCACAAGCGCTCTGCCCAGCCCAGGCACCCCAAAAACTTTCTCTATAGCGACCGAACCACCGAGTACAAATCCAAGCTGAAGACCGGATAATGTTATCACCGGGAGCAGCGCATTTCGTAGAGTATGCCTGTACAGGACAATACGTTCCATCAGACCCTTGGCGCGGGCTGTACGGACGTAGTCCTCGCGCAGCACCTCGAAGAGCGATGATCGTGTCATGCGCGCCAGATATGCGCCGAGGCCCAGCCCAAGGACGATCCCAGGAAAGATGACAATCTGGAAGTTCTTCCAGGGATCATTCCATAGCTGAGCGTTTATAATGGGCGACTTATAGTCAAACCAATATATTCCAGCCAACACGACCAGCAGGCCAAGCCAGAAGCTCGGTACTGCCAGAAAAATCACCGTCGTAAGCCTGGCCCCCGCGTCCAGCAAGGAATTGGGACGTAGGGCGCTGACCATTCCCGCAGGAATGCCAATCAGCCATGAGAAAGCCACCGCTACAACACCAATCTCGACACTTACCATACCGCGCTCGCGGATTAACTGTGACACGCTGTCGCCGCGAAAGAAAGACTCTCCCATGTTCCCGCGAGCGATGTCTCCCAGCCAGCTTATATACTGAATCGCGAGTGGCTTGTCTAGCCCAAGCTGCGCCAACAGCCGAGCGCGCTCCTCCTCAGTGAACCTGTGCAATTCTTCAATGCCAAACATGACGGCCAAAGGGTCGCCCGGAAGAAGCCGCATGACGGCAAATATCAGCGCCGTGATGCCAAACAGTGTTGGAATGGCGAGCAAGAGACGTCTCAGGATGTACTTACTCAACCTACACGTCCTTCCTTTCGAAATGGGACTGGATTGAAATCCAGCCCCAACCATGCTCAACCTACGAATCGACTAGCGGTTTGGCGTATCAGCGCCGAGCCAGACGTGATCCCACTTGTACACGTCGTATCCTCCGGACATGTTGCCCGGCGTTACACCGTTAAGGTAGTCATACCAACCCCACTGGACGGAGGTACTGCCGATCGTCATCACTGGGACATCCCGTTCCAGAATATCCCGAATCTGGTTGGCCAATTCGAAGCGCTTCTGTTGGTCCAGTTCTTTGATGAACTCCGCTCCAAGCCTGTCGAATTCTGGATTTCTATATCGGGCAGTGTTTTGGTCACAAAGCTCGTCGCCGCATTGACCGAATGCCGGGACAATGTAAGTGTAAGGGTCAAGTACACGAGAGCCGTAGCCGCCTGTGATGAGGTCGAAATCACCTGACTGTGCGACTTGTGCAATCGCGGACGCCTGGTGAATGTTGATATCAGTATCGACGTTCAGGTGCTCTTTGACCATCGCCTGAACTGCAGCAGAACCAATGCGGTTATTCGGCGTCTCTCTTACGGCGAAATGAAGCTCCGGGATGCCCTGACCATCAGGATATCCTGCTTCTGCCAACAGTTGTTTCGCCTTCGCAATGTCTTCAGCGGTCGGACTGCGATGACCGGGAATCGTGATCAGCTTTTCGGTGGACCAGGCATAAGGCGTGCCTGGCATATACCACCCACTCAAGAAGGTTGCGGTCACTGAATCGATGGCCTCAGCAAGCTTAGGCTTATCCACTACGAGATTAAAAGCCTGGCGGACTCTGACATCATTAAACGGCGCTCGTTCCGTGTTGAAGGTAATACCCGAAATTGACGGGACAATCAATTCGAGTGTGCTCATGCCGTCGATGGTCTTAACCCGTTCGAATGTATCAGGGTCAAGCCATTGGGCCCAGTCCACCACACCACCTAGCAGAGCCGCCGCCAACTCAGGAGTCCAAGCTATGAGCCATACATGTGTCATCTTGTCCACGTATGGAACATTCTCATTCCAGTAGTCAACATTCCTTTCTTGAATCCACTTCTCAGTATCTCGAGATGAGTAGATGAAGGGCCCTGTGCCCGGATGGTTATCCACTTTGCTCAAGTCCCAGTTGTTTTCTTCAAACGTTTCTTTCTTGGTAATCATGTTGTAACCAACTGAGAAGGTCTGAAGCATATAGTCGCTGGAACGCGTTTCGTTGAGATTGAACTGGACAGTATAGTCGTCAGGGGTCTCGATGCTGTCCAGGGCGGTAAACAGCGTCTTCCTAAGGCTGACAAGGCCTTCGGGTGGGAAGACAATCCTCTCGTAAGTGGCTTTGACGTCCTCTGATGTGAACTCATCGCCGTCATGCCACAATACGCCTTCTCTGAGGTTGAAGGAGTATGTGCTGCCATCGGACGATATTTCCCAGCTATGCGCGAGGTCAGGCACTATTGGCACGCTAGGGTCGCGCGGATCATGCCGTAGCAGCAGGTCATACATGGGGCCCTGGGAGCCTGTGTTGGCTATGGTGCCGGTCGCGTACCAGTCGAAGATTGACGGTGGGCCGTGAGCAGCCTTGATGAAGTGACCACCCCTCCGGGCATCAGGCGATATGGCAGCGAGCTTCCACTGGTCGCCTCCGGGAACTGGTGTCGCCACAACCACTACTTCCTTGATAATCGCCTCTGCAGGTATCTCTCTGACCACCTCTACTTCCCTGACTACCTCAACCTCCACTTCCTTAACGACCTCTTTCTGGACCTCAACTTCCTTCACCACCTGTTCAGTGACGACCACTGTCTCGACGACTCTGACCACTTCAGGGTCGGCCGCGCCACAGGCTACCACTGCCAGCATTGTTGCCACAGCACAAATCAGAAGCCATAACGCCGACTTCGGTGTCCTCAAACCTCGCATAACTATGCCTCCAAATCTAACTGATTACTCGCTTTAATCGCTTATAACTGCTAATACGACAGAATGTTGATTCGTGAATCAAATAACGCCCCCAAGAATGCCGCCATTTAACCATTACTTGAATTGATAGTCAAGATTGTGAATCGAAATGGAATATCGCTAAAATGGATTACTGCCGATAATGCCAGTCAATTGAGCATGCCTAAGCATGCCTGCAAACATTCGCAGCCTTCCTTGACATCAACCATCCTGTCAGCCACCATTATATTGCAACGCGCCAGTCCTTTTGTGTTGCCCCGAAGCCTTCTACACGCAACGAACAACGGACGCATATATGCGCACGAATTCTCTTCAGCCCGCCTACCTGCTGCTCGCCGCTCTTTCGTTGCTTGTCTTTGTGACAAGCTGCCAAATTGCAGGTCTCCTTGGTGAATCTGAGTCCGATGCCTCCATCTCAGACCAGAATGGCGATCCTGCCGCCGTAGTCCCCTTCACGAATGTCGCCAACACGGCGCTGGAAGACGGCTTCGGAGTGTGGAACGACAGGCCCGGAGTGGTAATCTTTGACTACGACCGCGACGGCGATATGGACTTCTACGTGACTCAGATGGCCGGTCACGCGAACTGGCTCTACCGCAACAACGGCGACGAAACATTCAGCGATGTCGGCAGCGCCGCCGGAGTCGCACTCGAGAACACGCATAGCACCGGCGCTGTCGCATGCGACATCAACAACGACGGCTTCCAGGACCTCTATGTTGGCGCATGGGGCAATCCGGCAGATGACTTGGGGTTCAGGTCCCCACAGCAGGGCAACCTGGACGCGCTGCTCCTTAACATGAAGGACGGCACCTTCGTGGACATCACTAAAGCGGCATTCGGCGACAACGTGAATGCCCGCTCCGCAACAAGCATCGGCTGCGCGGACGTCAACCTGGACGGTTGGCTGGACCTGTTCGTCGGTAACCTCATGGACCAGGACTTTCGTCACTTCGAAGACCTAAACCATCCCGGTCACTATAACAAGCTCTATATGAACAATGGAGACCTGACCTTCGAAGACGTAACCGAGTCTGCCGGCGTCCAGGGACCCCAGATACTCATGCGTTATCCTGACAATACCCCCGTCAGCTATATGAATCCCGAAACCGGGGAGGCCTATGAGGGATACAATCCCCTCACGCTTGACGCACAAGGCAACCGAGCGGGCGAACCAACCGGCCAGACTCACGCCGTGCTCTTCTTCGATTACGACGACGACCTCGACCCCGATCTATGGATTGCCAACGACGCCGACAGGCTGCACCTCTACCGAAATGATTCAGACGCTTCGGGGGTCAGATTCACCCCTATGGCTCGCACCTTGGGCATAGACAAGGTCGGCGCGTGGATGGGATTTGCGGTGGGGGATTTCGATGGCGATGTTGATCTCGATGTGTTCGTCCCTAATGTCGGCTTCCACACGCTGATACAGCCGCCCCGTCAGGTACCACGCGGCACCTGCGAATACTTTGGCAGGTTTACCACAGGCACCTGCACGCATTTCCTGCTAAGCAACGGCGGCGGTGGACGATTCGTCGATGTCGCAGGCTCAACGATGGTAAAGCCAAGCCCTTGGTTCCCGCCAATATCCCTTGACCCGTTAACGATCGATCCCGGCCACCAGATACCCACAGGCATCGCAGCCTACGACTTTGGCTTTGGCGCGACGTTCTTCGACTACGAGAACGACGGCGACCAGGATCTGTACTGGTTCGGCTCCACAATGGGCAGAGGCGGCGGCCCCGATGGTCACATCTTCCCCGCGGCCGGTCGTATGATGCGCGGCGACAATACGGGCGCATTCGAAGACATTACGGTGCGCGCCCGACTACTGGACATAACTTACGTGAGCTACGACGGGCTGGATGAAGATCAGCTGGCGCGCAGAAACCCTGCCGCCTTGCAAGCAAGACGCATCGACCGCCAAAACCACGAGAACGGCAAAGGGCTCGCGCACGGCGACCTCAACGGTGACGGATTCGTTGACCTGATTGCCACAAACAGCAGCGGCGATATCTTCATTCCTTCCTTGCCCGGCGCTCCGCCCATCGCGGCGCCCAGGACAGGCCCCTTGTTCGTCTGGCTGAACGGCAACGACGACAACCACTGGCTGACGCTTCGATTGAAAGGACGCATGGCTGTGGACGGGACGGGCAGCAATGCGGACGGTATTGGGGCGCGAGTCTATGTCACGACGCTGCCATCGCCGCATGAGAATCCGCGCGTTCAGGTCCAGGAAGTTCGCGCAGGCTCCAGCTATCTGTCAATGGACAGCATAGATCTCGAGTTCGGCCTAGGCAAAGCCGATAAAGCGGAGAAGATCGAGATCATCTGGCCCAGCGGCATAACTCAGGTCGTTGAAAACGTGGATGCCGACCAGATCATGACAATCACTGAGCCATCGCAATAGGGAACGAGAGTTTCAGAAAGTTTCTGTAATCCAACCAGAGCATATTGACTATTCGTAAACATAATGTTTAAATAACCCCTATTCAGTCTGGATATCTTCAACGATTGAGCGTTGAGCAGATATAGTGTGGCGAATGCCTTGATAATAAGGAGAATGTTGGAATGAAGCTTAAACCCCTATTGCTAATAGGCATTCTAGCTTTGACTGGGCTTTGGGTCGTGGCTTGCGGCTCTGCCCCGGAGGCGGCGGCGCCCGCGGCACCTGCTCCAGCTCCTGCAACCGCGGCTCCTGCTCAGGCCGCACCCGCTCAAGCACCTACCTCCGCGCCGGCTCCCACAACAGCTCCGGCAGTTGCCCCCGCTGAATCAGCCGGCGGTGGACAGTTGAAAATTGCGATGCGCGTGCTCGGCAATCCCCAGGGACTTCCCAGCAAGGCATCAGGCGGCACAGGCGACTCGATTCCCGGCTTTCTTGGCATGATGGAATGGCTGACGGTGCGTAAGACTGAGGACTTGTGGTACCACCCGCATCTCGCAGAGTCCTACGAAGTCGCACCAGACGTGTCGACGATTACCCTCAATCTCCGTAAGGGCGTGCAGTTCCATCATGGCTGGGGCGAGATGGGCGCCGAGGATGTCAAGTGGAGCTTCGACGACGCGGGTATCGAAAACAAGGAATCCGTGTTCGGTAATGTGGGCTACATCAACACTTACCACAAGCCCCATGTGGTGATTGACAAGCACACGTTAGAGATACCACTCAAGACTTTCACTGCAGTGTATGAGGACGCGATAATCGGGCAGGTCTTCGTGTACAGCAAGAATTACATCGACACAGAGGGACGCGACCATGCATTCAAGAACCCGATCGGCACGGGGCCTTTCCAAATGGAGAGCTGGTCACCCGACGACGAGTACGTAGCCAGCACCGTCCCTGACTATTGGGATGGTCCAGCGTCCTTTGACGGGATCAACGTCAAGGAAATTCCCGAAGACTCGACGCGCGTTGCCCTTCTCAAGACGGACGCAGTGCATATTACAGACCCTGTGCCGTTCAGCTTCATGGCCAACCTTATCGAGGCGGGATTGGTGCCTAACAGCGAAAATCAGGGCGGCGCGACGCAGGCTATCAATTTCGCCGGCAACTTCTGGATGTTCGAGTATCCTGAGAACGACAACAAGGGCCGCGACGGGCAGCCAGTAACGCCGCGCTCGGGATTCATGCCTGACGACGATCACCCATGGATTGGCGACCCCAACGACCCTGAAAGGATGGAGTCGGCGCGGCTTGTGCGCCATGCCCTGGCCCGGGCAATCGACCGCGACCTTATCGTCGATGAAGTTCTGCTAGGCAACGGCTTCCCCGAGTACATCAACTTCTACTCCAGCTCATTGCCGGAGCACAAGGACGAGTGGATAATTCCCTACGACCCCGACGGCGCGGTGGCGATGCTTGAGCAGGCGGGCTACCCTGTCGAAGACTTCCCTGCATTCACGATGTACGTGCAGCAGGTGCCTAACAATAACTTGGATGTGCACGACGCCGTTGCCACAATGTGGATAAACCTCGGGCTTGATGCGACGTTGGACAACACCACGTATCAGGCGTTCAGGCCGCGCCTCGTGGACCGCGAGTGGAACGGCTTGTCAACATGCTGCGGCTGGCCAGGCTGCGGCGGTCCCCTGCTCCTGATGGACCAGCCTAGGCTGGCGGCCGCCGAAGGCTCCACCGTCGGCGAAGGCGACTGGAACCCGGGATTCGAGGTTATCGAAGTGTTGACATTTGTGGAGGAGATTGAAGCAAACCCGCTCGACAGGCAAGCGCGAGTCGCAGCAAACCTCGCGGAAGGCGACTTCTTCTATCACTGGATGCTTTCCGCGGGCGTAGTCCACGCCGACAACCCGGTCTGGTATAACCCGAACTTTGTTGAAGACTGGAAGATGGATGTTATTGCATCGATCAACAACCTTGAAACTATAACACTCAAGCAATAGAGGCAAGCGTCTCTTCGGCGCAAGCTGACAGATAGTGAGCGCCTCTCAGCGGAATCACAGATCCCCTCCCTGCCATATGGGGAGGGGATACTAATGAAATGGCACCGTTGTCCTTTTAGCTCTCCACCCCCATCCTAGCCTTCCCTCATCAAGGGGGGAAGGGACATTGAATGATTTGAAGTACGAGAGACTATGACGCGATTTCTGCTGCGAAGGCTTGGCTATTCGGTTATAACTATCCTTCTGGCCACTGTTATCGTATTCGCTCTTTCACGAATGTCTGGCGACCCCCGCCTTCTATTCCTGAATAACTTTTCGCATGTGGGCCCAGAGATATGGGAGGCCTGGGGAAGGAAACTGGGGCTGGACAAGCCTCTGCCATTGCAGTACCTCTTTTGGCTCCGGGACATTCTAATCGGAGACTGGGGCGAGTCAATCGCTTCCGCCGAACCGGTGTGGGATTCCGTAATCGAAAGATTGCCCCTTACACTGAAACTAACGGGCGGCGGGTTTGTGTTCGCCGTGCTGGTCGGCATACCGCTCGGCGTGCTGTCAGGCGTGTACAGAACTTCCATCTGGGACTACACGGGGAGGACGATGGCTGTTCTGGGTCAGTCGGTGCCGGCTTTCTGGCTGGCGATCGTTCTCATTCTCATCTTCTCCGTCAAGCTGCAGTGGCTGCCCGCCGCGGGACAGGGTGGATTCTCCCACTACATCATGCCCAGCATTATTCTTGGTTGGTTTGGCTCAGCAGGCTTTCTGCGCCTTACACGGTCAGCGATGCTGGATGTGATGGACTCGGAATACGTCAAACTCGCGAGGGCTAAGGGAGTGAACCACATGACACTGGTGTGGAAGCATGCCTTCCGAAATGCGCTTATAGCACCTCTAACTTATGGCGGGTTGCTGCTGGCGGGCTTTGCCACTGGCACAGTTCTGACGGAGACCATTTATGCCCTGCCCGGTCTCGGGAGGCTGGCTCTGCAAGCCGTCTATAACAACGACTTCCCGATTCTGCAGGGTTCGGCACTATTCTTCGCACTCCTCTATGTGTTTTTCGCGTTCCTTCTGGACATGATTTACGCCCTAGTTGACCCGCGCATTAGATACGATTAAGAGACGACCATGCAGCTGGAACAACAACAAGCGTTACTGCAAATCGACGAACCCTCATTCATTTCGAGGGCTTATACCAAATTTCGTCGATTGCCATTTATCCCCGCCGCGGTGCTTGCTGTCTTAATCTTCGCGGCGATTGCGGCACCGCTCATTTCGCCTTACAGCCCAGTGAAAGGCGATTTGAGGGCGCGCAATCAACCGCCCATAGGATTCGGAGGAACGTCCGAGCACCTGTTTGGGACAGACAACCAAGGGCGCGACATCTTCAGCCGCATAATTTACGGTGCCCGCGTCTCTATGAGTTTCGCAGCCGTCACCATGCTCCTCAGCGTCGCTTTGGGAGCAGTGATTGGGTCCATCTCCGGATACTTTGGCGGGCATGTAGATGAGGCGCTAATGCGTCTGGTTGACTTGCAGAACGCCATTCCATTCATTCTTGCGGCACTTGTAGCTGTCAGCGTGTTCGGAGCTAGTTTCTTCACGCTCCTTATCATCATCGCGATATTTTCGTGGGGTACGACCGCGCGCCAAATCAGGGGCGAGATATTGCAGCTGAGACAAATGGACTATGTAGCGCTTGCCAGGATTGCGGGAGCATCATCGCCGCGCATCATCGTGAAACACCTGCTTCCCAGCGTAACGAATACTCTGATTGTCGTCGCCACGCTCGGTACTGGGC
Organism: Dehalococcoidia bacterium; assembly: GCA_965221045.1. Classification (GTDB taxonomy): domain Bacteria; phylum Chloroflexota; class Dehalococcoidia; order Lucifugimonadales; family JADFKI01; genus Bin90. The sequence continues at coordinate 755,594 of OZ244863.1, read as the reverse complement.
AGATTATCCTGACCGAAGCGACGCTCAGTTTCCTCGGTGTAGGCATCCCGCCGCCCAAACCCGCATGGGGCAGCATGGTCGCATTCGGCAGAAACTTCATCGACTCCGCATGGTGGATTGCCGTCATCCCCGGAGTCGCAATCGCCCTCGTCGTGGTGTCGCTGAACTTCCTCGGCGATTGGCTGCGCGACTACTTCGACCCGCGCCTGCGCCAGCTCTAGGCGCACTCGCGTAAGCGACACAGCTTTATGGCACACTCCAGCCAAGCCGTTCTAGGCATCGATGTCGGCACATCAGCCGTAAAAGCCATGCTTCTTGACGCCGATGGCGCTGTGCTCGCGGAAGCCGAGGTCGAGCAACCCATCGGTATCCCGCGCCCCGGCTGGACCGAGCAGCACCCCGATATGTGGTGGCGCAACACTGTTCTTGCAGTTCGCAAAGCCCTGCAACTTGCAGACCAAGATGGACACCGCATTGAACTCGCCGCCATCGGCCTTAGCGGTCAGATGCACAGCTCCGTGTTCCTCGATGCGGATGGCGAAGTCATCAGACCTGCCCTGCTTTGGAACGACGCTCGCACCACTCAACAGCGCCATCACATCTCCGATGCCTTGGGATTGCCGGGGCTTCACAGCACAGTCGGCAATTTGCCGCTAGAAGGCTTTACCGCGCCCAAGCTCCTCTGGCTGAAGCAGAACGAACCCGACAACTACGCCCGCCTACGCGCACTGCTACTCCCCAAGGACTACATCCGCTATCGCCTGAGCGGATACTACGCCACCGAGCCATCGGACGCCTCTGGCACTTTGCTCTTCGACATCAGGCATCGCCGCTGGTCGCAGCCGATGTTACAGGCATTAGAAGTGGATGCAGGCATCCTGCCCCGCGTCGTGGAGTCAACAGAGATTTCAGGTGTGGTTACGCCCAGCGCCGCTTCCGAACTCGGTATCCCTGCGGGCATCCCCATCGTTGGCGGCGGCGCGGACAACGCCGCCGGCGCAGTCGGTTGTGGCGCAACAGACAGCAGCGTAATGCAGGTGAGCATCGGCACATCCGGTGCTGTGGTGCTCCCCTCAAACGAACCACATGTCGCCGAAGACATGAACCTGCACACCTTCTGCCACTGCGCGCCCAACCTCTGGTATCTCATGGGCGTCATCATCTCAGCTGGCAGCGCTTTACGATGGCTGAGAGACACTATTGCTCCTGAAGCGTCATACGACTTCCTAACAGCAGAGGCGGAGCAGGTCGCGCCGGGCAGCGACGGTTTGCTGTTCCTTCCGTATCTCAGTGGTGAGCGCACCCCGCACAACGACTCCAACGCGCGCGGCGTCTTCGTTGGATTGAGCTTGGCGCATGGTCGCGGTCATCTGACGCGGGCGGTCATCGAAGGCGTATGCTTCGCAATGCGGGACTCGCTGGAGCTTATGCGCCAGCAGGGCGTGTCGCCCAGTGAGGTGCGAGCCATCGGCGGCGGCGCGCGCAGCCGGATGTGGTTGCAAACCCTCGCCAATGTATTCGGACTCCCCCTCGCTACTGTGAAGCCAGCAGGCGGCGCGGCACTTGGAGCGGCCCTCCTCGCGGCAGTGGGATGCGGCATGTTCAGCAGTATCCAGGACGCCGCGCATTCATGCATCAAGACGGGCGATGTTGTGGAACCGGATGCGAGCCTGACAGCGGTGTATGATGAATTATACGACGCTTACCGCCAACTCTACCCTGCGCTGAAGAGCAGCTTCGCCACGCTCGCCGACATCAACGCGAGGCAGCGGCAGTGATTGGAGTGTGCGGTGAGGCGCTCATCGACTTCACACCGATTGACGGAGATGAGAGCCGTGCATACGCGCTGCAACCCGGCGGTTCGCCCTGCAACGTAGCTATCGGACTTGCGCGCCTGCAAAATCCGACTACATTCATCGGCAAGCTCTCGAATGACCGCTTTGGCGACATTCTCCACGCGCACCTGACACAGAACGGCGTTGACCTGCGCTGGCTGGCGCGAGGCAGCGAACCCACAGCGCTTGCATTCGTCATACCCGCACTGGACGGAACGCACGACTTCGCCTTCTACGGAAATAGCACGGCAGAACAAAGCCTTGCCGACGCTGACCTTCCCGACACATTCCCCGATAATTTAACTACCCTGCACTTCGGTTCCTATTCGCTGATGCTGGGCAGCAGCGCGCGGACTTACGAACGCCTGATGTGCCGAGAGCACGGCTTGCGCGTAATCTCACTCGACCCCAATATACGACCCGCGCTATTCCCCGACCGAGAGGCATATCGTGGACGCATCGAGCGACTGCTGCGTTTCGCCACCTTAGTCAAGGCGAGCGCCGATGACCTCGCATGGCTCTACCCTGGCGCAAGCCATGTCGATACAGCAATGCGGTGGCTTGACGCGGGGCCCTCGGTGGTCGTGGTGACGCTAGGCAGCAATGGCGCAGTCGGCCTGACATCCGATGCTGTCGTGAGCAGCCCTGGAGTTCGTGTAAAGGTAGCCGACACTGTGGGCGCGGGCGACGCGTTCATGGCGGCGCTGCTGGCACGACTGGACGACCGCGGACTGCTTCGCCAGGATGCGCTGGAAACGCTGAAAGAGGATACGCTGGCCGACTCACTGGCATACGCCAATCGGGCCGCTGCGCTTGCCTGCACAAGGCGCGGCGCGGATCCGCCAACCCGCCTGCAGCTCGCACAATGGAACCCACTCCAAATGGATAAGTGAATCCCTCCGTCTGAATGGCGCTGCTTGACACCGCCGTTCCCCTTACAATATTCTCGCTTGGGCAGTTCGGCGTAAGAGAACGGACTCGTCGAGCAACAGACCCCATCCCGCTAACATACTATCGCCGCATATTTGCGGGCGACAATTGGAGGATTAGAGCGTATGACCAATCAGGTTAAGGGCGTCATAGCAAGCGCAAGAGGCGAGGCCGTCTCAGTCGAGACGATTATAGTGCCGGACCCAGGTCCCGGAGAGGCGCTCATCAAGGTGCAGGCTTGCGGAGTATGCCATACCGACCTCCACTACCGCGAAGGCGCAATCACCGACGATTTCCCTTTCCTGCTTGGACATGAGGCGGCCGGCACCGTCGAAAAGGTCGGCGAGGGCGTTACCAATGTTGAGCCGGGCGACTTCGTCATTATCGCGTGGCGCGCCCCGTGCGGCAACTGCCGCTCGTGCCTGCGCGGACGCCCCTGGTACTGCTTTGACAGCCGCAACGCATCGCAGCCTATGACGCTGGCAGACGGCAGCCCGCTCTCGCCTGCGCTGGGCATCGGCGCATTCGCAGAGCTGACGCTGGTCGCCGCGGGACAGGCGGTCAAGGTCAACCCAGAGGCATCAGCGGCGGCGGCAGGGCTTGTGGGCTGCGGGATAATGGCCGGGCTTGGGGCGGCGGTGAATACGGGTGGCGTGTCGAGGGGCGATTCGGTTGCGGTGTTCGGGTGCGGCGGCGTCGGTGATGCTGCAATCGCAGGAGCGCGGCTCGCTGGCGCGCACACGATCATCGGTGTGGACATCGACGACCGTAAGCTGGAATGGGCGAAAGATTTCGGCGCGACTCACACGATTAACGCATCACAGACCGACCCGGTTGAGGCTATTCGTGGGCTGACCGGCGGCAATGGGGTCGATGTCGCTATCGAGGCAGTGGGCAATCCCGTCACCTACGAGCAGGCTTTCTACGCCCGCGACCACGCAGGCACCGTAGTCATGGTAGGTGTGCCGGACCCACAAATGAAAATTGAGCTGCCTATGATTGAGATTTTCGGCAGAGGCGGCTCGCTCAAATCATCCTGGTACGGCGACTGCCTCCCAGCGCGCGACTTCCCGATATTCATCGACCTTTACCTGCAGGGAAGGCTCGATTTGGACAGGTTCGTCTCCGAGACCATAGCGCTCGACGATGTGGAAGAAGCATTCCACAAGATGGAACGCGGAGAGGTGCTGAGGTCGGTCGTACTGCTCTAGATTAAGCATACTCCGCAATGTCGCCAAACAGACTTCTGAGCCGCGCGCTGTCCGCATCCGGCAGGCGCGGCTTTTCCAATGCAGCTATGTTGGCGTTCAAATGTGCCATAGTGGATGTGCCAGTGATTACACTTCCGATGGCAGGGTGGTCTGCACCAAATTTATAAGCAGCACTCACAACGGAATCAACATCGTCATGCACCAGCCAGCCGAGCGGGTCCTGTGATGGCAAGCTGTCGTGTGGAATGTAGCCCTTACCCTTCCACTCGGCAATCAGATCTTCCAGCAGTGCGGGCACCGGTAGCTTGATTCGCACCGACGCCATGTTCAGCACACCGATGTTGTGTTCCATCGCAAGAGGTAGCGCTTCCTTCGCGGCAATCTGGCTCAGGATGCCATACTTGAGCATCACGACATCCCAACGCACCGTATCGCTTCGGAGCGCGACCGGCAGTATCTCCTGAGCAGGATCCGCAATGTAGCGCGTGCTAAAGCCCTTAAAGCGAATCTTGCCCTGCTCGCGCAGACGCTCCAACGTGGGCACAAAGCGTTCGACCACGGAATCGTACTCGGCCGCCAGTATGCCGTGAATCATCATCACATCCACGTAGTCGGTGTTGAGCCGACTTAGGCTGCGCTCGACCGAGGCGCTGAAGGCGGTGGCATCCTGCCCTTCACCACCGTCGCGGTGATACGCCCACTTGGTTACCAGATAGTAGGAATCCCTTGGTACGCCACGCAGCGCCTTGCCCAATAACTCCTCGCTGCTGCCATACGCCTCGTGCGTATCGAATAAGTTGACACCTAGGTCGAGGCAGCGCCGTATCAGGGCAGTCTGCTGCTTCTGCTCCAAGCCTTTATGCTGACCGAATTGGCTGGGACCACCCGTGCCGAAACTGGCGAGCGAGACTTTCAGGCCGGTCTTGCCGAGTGTGCGGTATTCCATGTCAGATTCCCCCGGTTTCTATATCAGGCGTCCAGTTCGCGTATCTGACGCGCGAATAGGTAGAAGACGATGGCAAGGACGGTTGCGACGAGTCCCATAGCGGCGAGTGCGATTGAGACCGAGGTAATTCTGGCGAACCAGCCTATTGCGAAGCTTGCGACGAGGACTCCACCCATGCTGTAGCGTTGCAGGCTGGTTACGCGGCTTCGCATGTCATCGGAGACGAGCAATTGCATAAGTGTACCGTTGGTCGTCCTGAACGCTGTCTGTGTCGTAGCGAAGAGCATAATGAGGAGAAACGCCAGTGGTAGGATAATTGCGTGAGAGAAGAGAAGTATAAAGACGGAACTTGCCAGCGCGCAGACAAGCACAATCATGCCTTTCTTAAATACGAAGCCGAAAGATGCGATGAACAGTGCCATCAGCAGACCGCCAAAGCCATTAATCGCCAGGAAATAGCCGCCCACATCCGCGCCGCGCTTGAGTATCTCGTCTGTGAAGACGGGTAGAAGGAACATTGCCGGCTGAAGTATTGTATTCGGGATGAAACCCAACATAGTCAGGTAGAGCAAAACGCGCTTGTCCTTCCAGACATATGTAAAGCCGCCCACCAGGTCGGACAGGAATGACTGGTTGCCAGCGCCCCTCCTAACACGCGCGTAGGGTGTCTTTATTGGAAGAAAGACTATGACCGTGCCCAGGTACAGCAACGCCTCAAGCGTGAAGTTCCAAAAGAAGCCGAGCGTAGTTATGAGGATGCCACCGATGAAGGGGCCAATCATGCGCGTGCCGGGTATCGTGAGCACGTTTGTCGCGAAGGCGTGCGCCATTGCGTGCCGCGGTACGGTGTTGGCCACAAGAGCCATACGGCTGTTCTGGCTGATGGACACGCATATGCCGCTAACGAAGACATAAATGTATGCGTGCCAGACCGTCACGAGTTGCTGTCCCACCAGCACAGCAAACAGGAACGAAAATACCGCCATGAAGGTCTGAATGCCTATGACTAGTTTGCGCCTGTCCATACGATCGCCGAGAGTCCCTGCAATGGGCGCCATGATCAAGCCGGGCAGCAAGCTCATTCCACCCACCGTCACTACGAATAGCGTAGATGTTGATGAGCCGGATGTGAGGCCCCGTACAAGCCATCCCACCGACAACAGCTGCAACCACTGCGCGTTGTTGGAGAAGAAATTACCTATCCACAAGTAGCGATAGTCTGGGTAAGCGAAGGAGTCAAAAGTTCGCAGGCGCGGGATTCGCACTGTGAAGCGTTGCCTGGGAGGTGTCCCTATCGCCGGGACCTGCTCGCCCGTGGTGTTCGATGTGCTCATGGTCTATGCGTCTAACTCGCGTATCTGATTGCCGAAGAACCAGAAAACAAGCCCCAGACCAATGCCCACCAGCCCCATCACCGTCAGTGCGATTGAGACGGATGTGACGCCTGCGAACCAGCCGACGATCAAGCTGAAGATTACGACGCCGCCCATGCTGTAGCGCATCAAACTCATGACCCTGCTGCGCATCTCGTCAGGGGCTATGAGAGTCATCAGCGTAACCGTAGCGGTCCTGAAGGCCGTCTGGCTCGGCGCGAACACCATTATCAAAAGAAACGCAAGTGGCAGTAAGAAGGCATTCGCGAATAACAGAATGACGACAGAGCTGATGATTGCCGAAATTAGCACAATCTTACCCTTGGGGAAGATGAAGCCAAAGGATGCGATGAACAACGCCATCAGCAATCCGCCCAATCCGTTGATTGCGACGAGGTACCCGCCAACATCGGCCCCCTGCTTCAACACCTCACTTGTGAACACAGGCAGCAGGAACATCGCAGGTTCAAGGATCGTGTTGGGGATGAACCCCAGCAGAGTAATGTATAGCAGCACTCGCTTATCTTTCCAGACATAGGTGAAGCTCGCAATCAGGTCAGACAAGAAGGAGGTTTCAGCTTGGGCCGTCCTGCTGCGCTGCGTATATGGTGTCTTCATTGGTAGGTATGCGATCACAGTGCCGACATAGAGAATCGACTCAAGTGTGAAATTCCAGAAGAAGCCCAGAGTTGTTATCAGGATACCGCCGACGAACGGACCGATCATGCGCGTTCCCGGAATAGTGAGGACATTGGTGGCGAAGGCGTTCGCCATTGCCTCACGCGGCACGGTGTTGGCTATCAGTGCCATACGGTTGGTCTGTGTAATGGACAGGCAGATGCCACCAAGGAACACATACAGGTACACATGGAACACGGACACAAGCTGCTGCCCGACCAAGATGGCGAACAGGAAAGACAGGACTGCCATGAAGCTCTGTATGCCAATTACCAGCTTGCGACGGTCTAACCTGTCGCCGAGCGTGCCTGCTATGGGCGCCATTGCAAGACCGGGCAGCATTGCCATTCCGCCGACGGTCACGACAAAGAATGTGGAGTACGGGGAGTTCGTAGTAAGGCTTCGTACCAGCCAGCCGGCCGTGAGCATCTGAAGCCACAGCGCATTGTTAGCGCAGAAGTCTCCCACCCACAACAAGCGGAAATTTGGATACGCTCTCAGGGAGTCGAGAGTTTGGAGGCGCGGTATGCGTATTCTTCTCGAGGCAACCGACTGCCCAGTTTGCTGAGCAGCGGATGATTGACCTCCCACCGTATCCGGTGTGCTCATACGGCCCACTGCTCGATGGCTGTTGGATCAAGCTCAAGCCCCAGGCCGGGCTTGTCTGGATAGGGTGCCCACATGCCATTCTGCTGTTGAGGAAATTCCGTGTACCATTGACGATCCCCCTCAAGTCCCGTGTTCATGTACTCGACAACCTTGAGATTCGGCGTTGCGCAGGCGAGGTGCAGGTGTACGAGTTGCACCGCGTGGGGCGCAACCGGCAGGTTGAATGCGTGAGCTAGATGTGCCACCTTCATCCACTCGGTAACGCCGCCAACCCTACCCACGTCGGGCTGCACAATGTCCGCGCCGCCCGCGGCTATGAGTTCACGAAACCCGTGCTTGGTGTACTCATGCTCACCGGTGGCAACCGGGATGTTGATGGCGTGACTTACTTCGGCCAGCCCCTGAATGTCGTCAGCAATAAGTGGCTCCTCGAACCAGCCCACCTGATATTGTTCGAACTCGCGCGCCATATATATGGCCTGCTTGGGATAGTAACCGTTATTTGCGTCTATGTAGATCGCGACATCGTCACCCAGCACTCTGCGGACCGCGGCGAGGCGCTGGATGTCCTCACGCTCCGACTGTCCGAAGTCCTTGCCGACCTTCATCTTGACGCGGGGAATGCCCTGCTCCACATAGCCCGCCATCTCGGCAATCAGTTCTTCCTCGCTAAAGTTCGTCCATCCGCCGCTGCCGTAGATTGGCACTGATTCCTGGTAGGGGCCAAGCAGCTTGAACAAGGGGATGCCCAACGCCTTAGCTTTCAGGTCCCACAGTCCGATGTCCACGGCGGAGAGGGCGCAGAATGCGACGCCCTTGCGCCCATAGCCGCGCACATGCCAGAACATGTCGTTCCACAGCTGCTCTATGTTAAACGGGTCTTTGCCTATAAGAAGATTGCGGAATCCATCCTCGACTACCTGCCGCACACCGGGTGACGACTGCCCAATGCCAAGCCCTTCAACTCCTTCGTCCGTGTGAATGTGGACAAAGAGTTGACCTCTGCCTCCTGCTCCCGGTGGCAGTGTCGGAATTGTTGCGTCCTGAATCGGCCTCGAGTGGGGATAGAAGAGCTGCGTTGTGGTGATGTCAACAATCTTCATCTGATGCTAGGCTCCGCTGTGAATTTTTCTGGACGCGAACACAACGAAGTATATCATTATAAAGCGCGAGGTATCAGACCAATCTTCGCCAGTAAGTTTCGGCTGGCCTTGCGTCACTCGCACTTGACCGCGCGCGCTCAATCACCTGATAATGGCTAGAACTGAATGAACGCAACAATGGCGCCTATACGCTACTCCGAAGGCGTCAATGAAAGGAGCAAAAATGGCAGATATTGGATTCGTGGGGCTGGGCATCATGGGCAGGCCTATGGTGCGAAACTTGATGGCAGCCGGCAACACCGTAACCGTGTACGACATCGTCGGGACGGCCATAGAGGAGATGGCGACCGAGGGCGCAATTCCCGCATCGTCTTCCAGCGAAGTCGCCTCGAAGAACCCCCTGATAATCACTATGGTACCCGACTCAGCAGATGCTGAAGCGGCCATCCTCGGCGCAAATGGCGTACTGGAAGGCGCTTCGTCCGGCTCGATCGTCATCGACATGAGCTCGATAGCTCCCGCATCATCTCAGAAGATTGCGGCGGGCTGCGAGGGTCAAGGCGTGGACTTCCTCGACGCACCCGTCAGCGGCGGCGAGCCTGGCGCAATCGCCGGAACGCTCGCCATCATGGTAGGCGGCAAGAAGGATGTCTTTGATAAGTATGTGGATGTGTTCGCGCCGATGGGCAACTCCACATACTGCGGTGATTACGGTGCAGGCAACACCACAAAGCTCGCCAACCAGATTATCGTCGCCATCAACATCGTCGCCGTAGGCGAAGCGCTCGTCCTCGCAAAGAAGGCCGGACTCGATCCCAACGTAGTCTTCGATGCCATCAAGGGCGGCCTCGCTGGCAGCACCGTGCTCAATGCCAAAGCTCCGATGATGATCGAGGGCAACTTCAACCCCGGCTTCCGAGTTCGCCTGCACCAGAAAGACCTGAACAACGCCTTGCAGACGGCGCACGAACTCAGCGTTCCTCTGCCCTTCACCGCCTTGGCGCAGCAGATTATTGGCTCGCTCATGAACGAGGGCAAGGGCGACGCCGACCACTCTGCCATCGCCAACTTCATAGAAGACATGGCTGGAACGAAAATAAGCGGCTAGAAAGTGGTGGCATGAAAATAGTCATCCTGAACGGCCCAAACCTGAATATGCTCGGCAGACGGGAGCAGTCCTACTACGGCGTCAAGACTCTTGACGACATTGAAGAACTCGTCGCTGAAAAGGCGCGCGAACTCGAAGTCGAGACCGAGTTCTACCAGTCTAACCACGAGGGCGCACTGGTGGACTACTTACAGTCATTGACGCCCGACGTCGAGGGCATTGTGGTCAACGCGGGCGCAATCACGCATTACGGCATATCGCTGCGAGACGCGCTAATAGACTCACGTCTGCCAATTGTCGAGGTTCATCTGTCCAACATACACGCCCGCGAAGAGTTCCGTCGGCACTCCGTCATTGCCGACATCGCGCAGGGACAGATTGCCGGTCTCGGCTGGCAGGGTTATCTCTTCGCCCTTGAATACCTCGCAATCAACCTCAAACAGACCTGAAGCTAAAGGGGATCGCATGAGCCTGAAACTGCAAAAGTTGCGCCAGCAAATCGAAGAGGAAGAGCTTGACGCAATCCTTATCTCCGCACCTGAAAATCGCCGGTATATGTCGGGTTTCGCAGGATCGGCTGGCTGGTTGCTCATATCGCCCGACGATGCCACTCTTGCCACCGATTTCCGCTATGTCGAGCAGGCAGGTAATCAGGCGCCCGACTTCAGCATCTATCGCATTCAGCGTGGACTCGGCTGGTTCCCAGAATGGACGGCAGAGCATGGCGTAAAGCGAATCGGCTTCGAGAGCCAAGACGTAACCGTCTCAGTGCACAATGCATTCCTCAAGGCAATCGAAGAAGCTGAAGACTCCAACAACCCCGAACTCGTCCCCACCTCCGGAATCGTCGAGAAGCTTCGCGTATTCAAAGACGCCGACGAACTCGCGCTACTAACCGAGGCAATCCGCATCGCGGACGAGGCAATCGACGAAATTGCGCCCCGAATTGAGCCCGGCATCACCGAAGAAGCCGTCGCATGGGAGCTCGAAAAGGCTATGCGGGAGCGCGGCGCCGAGATGATTTCCTTCGACACCATTGTCGGCGCGGGCACCAACGGCGCGCTCCCCCACCACCGGGCAGACGGGACCGTCATCAGGCAAAATGACCCAATCGTCATCGACATGGGCGCGAAGTACCAGGGTTATTGCAGCGACCTCACACGCACGGTATTTGTTGGCGAGCCGGACGACAAGTTCCGCAAGATATACGACATCGTGCTGCAAGCCCAACTCGCCGCCGAAGAGCAGGTTACGGCGGGCATGACCGGCAAAGAGGTGGACGCCATCGCACGCGACATCATCGCCGACGCAGGACACGGCGACGAATTCGGACATAGCCTTGGGCACGGTGTTGGCCTCGCCGTCCACGAATACCCCCATGTCGGCCCGACCGCCGAAGACGATGTACTGGAAGACGGCATGGTCTTCACCATCGAGCCGGGCATCTACCTTCCGGGGTGGGGCGGCGTCCGCATCGAGGACATCGTTGTCCTCGAAAACGGCAAGGCTCGCGTGATCAGCAAGGCAAAGAAGCTCTAACCGACTGACAATCACTACCTAAGGAGTCCTCATATGACCGTCAACTACGGCGAGCTGCGGAAGGGCATGGCCATCGAGATGGACGATGCCCCATACATCGTGCTCGAATACGAACAGCGCAAGATGCAGCAACGCGCTCCTACTATGCGCATTAAGTTCCGCGCGCTTATTACGGGCAGACAAGTCGAGCGATCCTTCTCCGGCTACGATGTTGACTTCAAGCTTGCTGATGTGGAACGGCGTTCCGCCCAGTACATTTACGAGGACGACAACCTCTACTACTTCATGGACACCGACACTTACGATCAGTTCCCGCTGTCCTCAGACCAGATTGCCGACGGACTGCAATTCCTTGTCGAGCAGATTGAAGTTGACCTAGTGCTGTACCGCGAAAACCCCGTCGCAATCGAACTGCCAATAACTGTGAATCTGGAAGTGACTGAGACGGTGCCCGGTGTGCGCGGCGACACCGCTCAAGGCGGCACCAAGCCTGCCACTCTTCAGACGGGGTTGGTGGTGCAGGTGCCTCTGTTCGTAACCCAAGGTGAGATGATCAAAGTGGACACACGCACCGGCCAATATCTTTCCCGCGCATAGCGACTGCTAATGGCTACAATCTACTCCGTCTCACAACTCTCGTCTTACACCAAGCAGACCTTGGAACGCGACAGCGTGCTTCAGGACCTGTGGGTCGGAGGCGAAGTCGCCAATGTTGCACGTCCTGGCTCGGGGCACGCATACTTCAGCATCAGGGATGGCAAAGCGACCATGCGCTGCGTGATGTTCCGCAATTCGCGTGGCATGCATTACCTGGACAACGGCGCCGCCATCATACTTCACGGGCGAATCTCAATCTACGAACAGCGCGGCGACTTGCAGGTCATCGCCGATATCGTCCAACCCGAGGGCGTCGGCGAGCTTCAATTGAAACTGGAGCAGCTCAAGCTGCAGCTGGAACAGCAGGGCCTTTTCGACGAGTCGCGCAAACGCACGCTTCCCCAATTCCCTAAGAAGATTGCGGTCGTAACATCACCCACCGGTTCCGTATGGCACGACATCCAAAACGTGATACGACGCCGTTATCCACTCGTCGAGCTTGCCATCGCGCCCGCTCCCGTGCAGGGCGAGGATGCTGCACCTGCAATCGCCGAGGCCCTGCAAGCGGCTGGCGATGAATCGGGCGCTGACATCGTTATTGTCGCGCGCGGCGGAGGTTCGCTCGAAGACCTGTGGGCATTTAATGAGGAAGCCGTTGCGCGAGCGATATTCGCTTGCCCCATTCCGGTCGTCAGCGCAGTCGGCCACGAGACTGATTACACCATAGCTGACTTGGTAGCGGATCTGAGGGCTCCCACGCCATCCGCCGCAGCCGAACTTGTGGTTCCCGACAAGGTAGAGTTGATCGCATTCGCATTAGGTGCGGCGCAGAGTATGGATGCTTCAATTTCGCGCCAACTCACATCTGGCATAGACGCCGCAAGCCAACTCGAAAGACGCCTTCACAACGCCCTGCCTGACCTGGACATGTTAAGGCTGCGAATCGACGATCGCCTCAGGAGCGCACGCCAGATGCTGATGCACATGCTCAGTCTCAACTCGGAGCGCACGCAAGGACTCAGGCTTCGTCTTGATTCGCTCAGCCCCCGTGACACCCTACGGCGCGGCTACGCTATCGTGCAGCGCACGGATGACAGCAGCGTAATCAGCGAACATACACAAGCATCGGCTGGCGATCCTATCAACATTACGCTCACAAACGGCATAATTGAGGCTGAAGTTACGTCCACAAGAAACGGGCAGCAGGAGCGACAATGACGGACACTAACGCCAACGGACTAGGCAGGGAATTGGGCGATCTGACATTTGAGCAGGCTTTGGAACGCCTTGACAGCACAGTGCAGGCGTTGGAATCGGGCGGCCTGTCCCTCGAAGAGGCGACACGGCTCTACGAAGAAGGCATCGGGCTTGCGCGGATGTGCAGCGAGGCTCTTGCATCCGCTGAACTCCGCATCACACGCATCCGTACAGCGCACGGAGAGCAGATGCGATTCCTCGCAGAAGACTCTGCTGGCTACGAGGCGTCTCCTTGCTGAAGCTTGTCAGCAAGGGCATTCGCACCGTGAGCGTCCGTCTTCGCACGCAGGGCGCCCGCACCACAGCTCTTTGGGCTTACGCGCGTGGGATCCCCAAAGTCACGGGCGTCCCACTGCTCGAATACAGCCGCGTCACCGATTCGCTCTACGTGGGGCCACAGCACCGCGCCAACGGCAGCCGCACCCTGCTTCGGGCGGGTATCACCCATATCGTGAACCTGCGAATAGAGTTCGATGACGCCTCGCACGGCTTGGCGCTGGGTGATGAGCCTCCATTCGGGTACTGCTACCTGCCGACCAATGATGATGAAGCAGTCTCACCCAGCCATATTATTGAGGGCATTGGCTTCATCAGCAAGGCTATCGAGAGCGGAGGAAAGGTCTATATCCACTGCTCTGCTGGTGTTGGACGCGCGCCAACGATGGCGGCAGCATATCTCATCAGCGAGGGATACAGCACAGAAGAGGCCTTGGACCTCATTCGCAGGACGCGCCCTTTCATTAAGCCGACACCAAAGCAATTACAAGGACTAAAGCGATTCGAGTGGAGAGATAGGGAGGGATTGACAGCTGAGTGATGACTACTATTCACCGGGCGTGCATAACCAGATGAACTGCCCCACCTGATAGCCCACAACCACATCTTTATCCATGCACTTAAACGAAATGATGCCAGTGGAAGTATTGATCTCATTGACCTCAATGGCATTGCCCGGAATTACCTGATTTTGCACCAGATGCTCCAGAAGCACCTCATCGTCCACTGGAATCTTGTCAATCACTAGATCCCGGCCAACCTCTGCCTCGTTCAGGCGGAATGACTCCCCTTTTTGCACATAATCTGTGCCCGGTATCGGATACCCGAACGGCGATGTCGTCGGCATGCCCAGCTTCTTCATGATGCGCTCTTCCAAGTAGGGAGATATCGCATGCTCCAGCAGGTGCGCCTCCACATGAGCGCGGTGTAACTCCACATCAAGCATATCTACGACCATGCGCTCCGCAAGTCGGTGCCTTCGTACTATGCTCTCTGCGTGCCGTGTGCCTTTCCGTGTCAGGGAGAGTTGCCGCTTCGAGTCTACGGCAATCAATCCTTCACGTTCAAGACGCCGAATCATTCCTCCCACCGTCGGAAGTGAAGTCCCCAACCCTTCGCCTTCTGGCAGCACCTTCAAGTGCTCCGCAAGTTGCGTCAGCGTAACCAACGCGTCCTCTTCATTCAGACGATAGATGGACAGCAGATAGTTTTCCGCCGTCATAGAAAGTCTTTGCCGGGACGGTGGCAATTCGTCGGATTTTGATTTGGTGGTGGCCTTGGCTCTCGCCATATTGATGCCTCAACCGGTAGGCCCAAAAGCGTCAGATTCAACTTTGAGATTACCATCACGCCGTTACACAGTCAATCTTGCCAACTCTGACGTGTGCGAGGTGCGCGTCGGCTGCCAATTTACAATAAACGGCAACGGAGTAAATCACTTGGCCAACGGGGTTCAGAATCCTGCTGATTGCTGAACTCTGTTGATCACTACCTCATGAACGCAATAAAAGGCGTTGAATCAACTGGTGTCAGAGAAATTTGCTCACCCTTCGAAAAGCCGGAGTATCTAGGCAGACGGCATCTTAGTGCTGTGCCACTTGGAGTCCGCACAGCTAGCATCGTATCGCCTCCGCGATATTCCAGCGCCTCTACGCGACATATCCCTGCATCGTCGGATTCGGGTTTCAGGTCTTGAGGGCGCACCACCAGCGTCAACACGGTGCCGTCCGCCAGCTTGCCTTCGCCGCAAGTGTAAGGTAGGCTGCCCAATTCCGTCTCGGCGACATTGCCGCGCACCACGCCCTGAAGGAAATCGCAGTCCCCGACGATCCGTGCGACTTCAGGACTCACGGGCGCCTGATATAGCGCGTATGGAGCGTCAATCTGCTCAAGCCGTCCGCCGCTCATCACACCGACACGGTCGGCGAACGCGAACGCTTCTTCCCTGTCGTGCGTGACGAAGATGGTGGCAACCCCCTTGCTTCGCAGTATCGCCTCAACTTCCTGTCGTACCTCCAGGCGCATTCCTGCGTCAAGGTTGCTGAACGGCTCGTCCAGAAGGACTGCGATAGGAGACGGCGCAAGCGTCCGGGCAAGCGCTACGCGCTGCTGCTGACCACCTGAAAGCTCATGCGGATATCGAGATTCAAACCCGTTCAGACGAACGAGATCCAGCGCGTCTTGCGTGCGGCCGCGCTGCTCACCTTTCGACATGCCGTGAAGCCCAAACGCGACATTCTCCGCCACAGTCAGATGGGGAAAGAGAGCGTACTCCTGGAACACCATGCCGATATTTCGCCTCTCAGGGGGCACGTAATGATCAGAATCAGATACTAGGCCAGCCTGAAAGCGCACTTCCCCATCGTCCAGTCCCTCGAAGCCTGCGATGATCCGCAACAGTGTGGTCTTTCCGCAGCCACTCGCGCCCAGTATAGACAGCACTTCGCCCGGCATGAGGCGGAAACTCACATCGTCCACCGCGAGCAAGTCCCCAAAGCTCTTCGTCGCACCTCTGCACTCGATTAGTGGGGTGCTCACGCCGGGGTCCTCTGCTCAGACTGGCCTAGTGCGTCAAGGAAGTGCCGCTCCACCCGTCCCGTGAAGAACATTCCTCCTATGAGTATCAACCACATGACGAACAGCACGCCGGTGACTTGATGGACGGCGGTAGCAGCATCCAGCCAGATGAGCTGCATGGCTGCTCCAAGGAGCGCGGATATGGGCGCAATGAGCCTGAGAGTCCCTCCCACCTTCCACTGATAGCGCGACTCGGCAATCAGTGCCAGACCAGCCATCGTAAAGCCCACCTTCCCTGCCATCCACCTGAATGACGCTATCACCTCGGTTGAGGGGCTGGGAGCGCCAAATGCGACCATGTCAGGCGCTGTTGCCGCCAGTACAACGGCGCAAAGGCCGGACAGGGCGGTGAAAATCCCCGATATGATGAACAGCGCAGGCGCGAGAGGTGTACTGAAACGCTCCCGAATTATCCATGTCTTCAAAAGCATGGACGCTCCCCCTACCAGAGCCGCCCCAGACACCAATCTTGCCAAGCCACCGATCCCATAGGCGAATACGTTCTCCGAAATGGCAGTGAGCGACCCCATTAAGGTGGGCTGGTCTGCATCGGCGGAGACGCGCCCCACAACTGCAACAACAGTGGCTAACGCTGCCAGGGCAAGAAGGATACCCGCCCAACGCGCGGCGTACTCAGCGGTTCCCACGCCCTTTACGCTCATGCCAGTGTTCTCTTTTCGCGCAGTACGAGCAGCGTCATCGGCACGGAGGACATCAAGATAATCATCAGAGCGGGCGCCGCCGCTTGAGCGAAGAACGCTTCAGAGGAAGCCGCCCATACGGACGTGGCGAGCGTTTTGAATCCCAGAGGTCCTAGTATCAGGGTGGCGGGCAGCTCTTTCATCGTCAGCAGAAAGACCAAGGCAGCACCCATCATTACGCCGGAGCGCATAAGTGGCAGAGTAACGCGCATCACCACACGCAACGGATTGTGCCCAAGGCAGCGCGCCGCATCTTCCAGACGTGGGCTGATTTGCATAAGCGCAGAACGTACTGAACCGAGAGCGACCGGGAAGAACAGTACAGCATAGGCGAAAATCAACAGCCAATGTGTCTGATATAGTGGGCGCGCGTACTGCGCTCCGAAGAATACCAACGCCAGCGCGACGACAACGCCCGGCAGCGCGTAGCCGGTGAAACTGATTGGCTCAAGTATGCGGTTCAGCTTCGTCGGGTAGCGTACCAGAAGAACCGCCATCGCTATCGCCATCCCGGCGGTAACCAGGGCAGCGGCACCCGACACAAGCAGTGAATTCCGTGTTGCGCTCCAAAGCAGGAGCAGCGGCTCACCTGCACCGATGCCTCGCAGCAGCCAGAATACAAGGACGCTAATCGGAAGAACCAGCGCGAGCATCAGTACGATCCCCATGGTGGCCGTGACTGCCCACTTCCATTGTCCCAGCTTCACAATCGCGGGCTTGCGCGCCGAACCCGCTCCGGAGCGAAAATATCTTCCTCGCCCCCGAGTGTAGTTCTCAAGGAGCAATATGACGACTGCCATCAGCACTAACACGAACGACAACACAGCCGCAACTGAGCGGTCGATAGATCCTTCATATTGCTGGTAAATGGCGAATGTGAAAGTGTTATATCGCAGCAGAGCAACCGCTCCGAACTCGCTAAGTGTATAGAGCGCCACCAGAAGTGACCCCGCAGCAATGGAAGGCTTCAGTTGCGGCAGCGTTACACGGAAGAATGTTCTCCAAGGACCGTACCCAAGACCGCGAGATGCCTCTTCAGTCGCAGGGTCGAGATTAACGATGGAGCCTCGTACAGTGAGGAATATGTAAGGGTAAGAAAGCAAGGTCAGCACGGCAGTCGCGCCCACCAGTCCATACATGTCGGGCAGGCGCTCGACGCCAAACGCTAATTCGAGAGCGGATTGAAGCAGACCTTTCGGTCCCAGGGCGGAGATGTACAGGAATGCGCCCACGAAGCTCGGTATCACCAGGGGCAGTGCCGCCAGCACAGTCCACGTCTTGCGAAACGGCAGGTCCGTCTTCATTGTCAGCCAAGCGAAGGGCACCGCTAT
Organism: Dehalococcoidia bacterium; assembly: GCA_965221045.1. Taxonomy (GTDB): domain Bacteria; phylum Chloroflexota; class Dehalococcoidia; order Lucifugimonadales; family JADFKI01; genus Bin90. The sequence goes on along the minus strand of OZ244863.1, from coordinate 737,523 downwards.
CGCACCGGACAGCGTGGTAACGCATAATATCAGCAGCAGCGTGCGCCCAAGCGTTTGCAAAGTTCGCAAACGGAACAGCAAGTCCCACGCCTGATCACTCGCACTCGCCCCTCTGATGAGCAAATAGATGATCGGAAGCGCCATCGCCGCCCCGACCAGCAGCGCGGGAACCAGCGCAAGCGTAGGAGGCAGAGACAGCGCCGAGCACCGCCGACCGGCAATTACTGCCCATCCGACGGCGCCCACGCTATGCGAAAGTCTGTCTAACGCAACCATCTATATCTAGTCTGTTCTCGTCTCTAAGGGCTAACTCTACCGGTGAGACATTTACTGAAGAACACCAAGGTCACGCAGCAATATCTGTGTACCCGCAAGGTCATCCAAAGACGCCATGTCGATATCTGGGTTTTTAATCTCCTCAAGCGGCGTGAGGATACGATTCGTATTTACGCCGTCGACCAGTGGATACTCATAGGTCTGTCCGGCGAAATACTGCTGAGCCACTCGCGAAAGCATGAACTTGAAGAAGCGCTCGGCATTGTCCTTGTTTTCCGCCGTCTTCAGGATACCGCCGCCCGCCACCAAAACGATACCGCCTGGCCCGCCGCCGGACACGTGGTAGTTACGCGCCCGGAAATCCTCGCCCTCTTCCGCCAGGAAACGATGCAGGTAGTAGTGGTTCACGAACCCTACATCTACCTCGCCTGCCGCAGCCGCAGCCACAGTCGGTGTGTTCTTCGGATACACCTTCGGCTCGTTTGCCTGAACTCCGAGCAGCCATTCCCGTGTCTTGTCCTCGCCCCACACCACGCGCATTGCCGTAACCATCGCCTGGAATGAGCCGTTAGTCGGCGCCCAGCCAATGCGACCCTTCCATTCCGGCTTCGTGAAGTCCTCCATGGAAGTCGGTATCTGTTCCTCTGTCAGATTTTCTGTGTTATAGACAACCACGCGCGCCCTGCCCGATATGCCGACCCACTGGCTCTCAGGTGAACGCGCCCATGTCGGAACTTTCTCTGTAATGCTCCTCGGAAGCGTCTCGAACATGCCTGCATTCGCTACCTCGCCGAGACCGCCCGGGTCCTGCGCAAAGAATACATCGGCAGGAGAGTTATGCCCCTCCTCCAGAATTGTCGCAGCTATCTCACCCGTCGATCCGTACTTCACCGCGACGTTGATGCCCGTAACTTCCTCGAACTGCTCTATGATAGGTCCCACCAGGGATTCGCTTCTGCCTGAGTAAATTACGAGAGAGCCGGGATCTCGGTCCCGCACCACCTCTATAATTTTCTCGACCTCCACCACCCTCTCAACAGGCACTTCCCTGATTACCTCTTTCTCCACCACCACCAGCTTCTCAACAGGCACTTCCCTGACAACTTCCCGCACCGTCTCCACAGGAACTGCCTTTTCCACTATCCTTTCAACCTCGATAATCTGCGGTACAACCGCCGCCGGGGCAGTGCCGCACGCCGCCACCGCAAGCGTTGCAACGATAAATGCAATGAGCAGATACGCCCTATGATGGAACACCTCTAATATACCTCGATCTCAAGCACTGCTTCGTAACAGCTCAACCGCACATTTAGCGGCTCTGAACACTATCACTAACAGCCTGAGTTAATATGCACTAATCCATAAAACTTGTCAATAGATTTGCCTTTGACTGCCGTGTACTAATACAGGGGTAATGCCATCAAATACTGTTTATCTACGCACACAGCAACAAGGCGTTTCAGGAGTTTGTTTGCTTGTTCGACCGACCCCCCTCTATTGGGAGGGTAAAGGGGGGCCGGCCACGAGAAAGGGAAGAGTCAATATAATGCTGTCCCTTGCCGCACCACCTTAGCGCGGCGTATATGGCGGTTCACGGCACCGTATTGTCTTCTTAACACCGCCGTTGCTCCAAAAGTCGCGCTCACCGGTGCGCGTTGGAATGGTATCGCCGAAGGGCAGCAAACCCTGAAGCGGCTCATCAAGCCCAACTAGATACGCTGGAACACAGCACTTTGCTCTATCACAGGTTTCACGCGAATGACGTCTTTCATTGACCCTTTTGTCCTGTGCCGTACCACGCCTATTGGCCTCGGAATCGTTAAAGGCATATCGGATGCTGCCACTGATGACAACCCCGCGAAATGCGCTGACGCTCTCATGAGCGCGCTCGGGCAGGGTCTGTAGAAAGCAGGTATCGCGTTGACCGTATGTCATATGAGTTGTATTGCCTGATAGTTTCAGTTATCTATTTAGCATCTCAATTATTAGGCTATACTAATTACAGGACACAATATACACACATGTTAGTGATGCGTCAACACATTTTGCAGGCAATTCGCACACAAATCACATTCGTGGGACACGCAAAGGAGCCACACTCCCTGTATTGCAGGGGGCGTGGCTCTCAGTTGTCTTCTACGACTAACGCCGGTCAGCTATGGCTCCACGGCTATCTAAGTCGAATTCTATGCTGTGGTTGTATCCGCTTTTAGTTCGCCCCGGCCGCCGGCGTCGCTGCGGCTGGCGTCCTCGCTCCAAGACGCCCGTCCAGTATCAACAGGCCGCTGCCGTCGCCATCAATAATCCGCAGGTGGACCACAATCTCCTCAGCAACCTTCTCTTCCTCGACCTGCTCGATGATGAGTTCATGCAGCATCACCTGCGCCGCATAGTCGCTCTCCTCAATCGAAATCTGGTACATTCGATTGATGAGCGCAGTAACCTTGCGCTCGTGCGCCAGCGTGCGCTCCATGACATCAAGCGGGCTGCGGAAGTCCAAAGGTGGCGCGTCGATAGCATGCAGTGTTGCGCGCCCGCCGCGGTCATGCACGTAGTCGAAGAAGCGCATCGCGTGCGCCGTCTCCTCTTCGTTCTGCATCCTCATCCAGTGGGCAAAGCCCGGCAGGTTCTCGTCCTCGAAGTATGCCGCCATGGACAGGTACAGGTACGCCGACGCGAGCTCAGCGTTAATCTGACCGTTGAAAGATTCCTGTAAATTTGCACTCAGTTTCATTTGAAAAACTCCTTTTTCGGTGTGGTTTGGCGCTTTCTCAGGCGCTTAAATGTTCAACCTTGTCTCTATGATTACATCGGCGGAAGGGCTAGTCCAGAGTTAACTTAGAAATAATCGCGCCTGCAAAATAACACGATTGCTGCCATCACTCGCGCTATTGGCTTATGCGTAACTACTCATTAGGCGATGATGCAGTCGGGGCTCATAGTTGACACACAGACTGATGAGTGTATATTGACTCTATTGGTAAGTATAGGTTAGCGCACTGGATTTGCCTTTTGGCCTGCGCGCCACATTGGCACTTCGCAGATTGCTGCGCCATCCTCTCTCACGACGCAGATGGTTGCAGATTTGGCTTACGTTACTCAAAGACAAGGGGACACACATGACAACTGAAATGATCAACAGCAGCGAAGTGGTGGTACCCTCCACCCAGACGTCGGTTTACGAAGCCATTTTCGGCAGGCGCATGAGCAAAGAGTTCACCGATGCCGATGTGCCGCGAGAGGCGCTTGAGCGCATGCTCGACGCGGCTATCTGGGCGCCGAACCATCGCCTCACCGAACCCTGGCGCTTCTTCGTATTGGAGAAGGACAGCCCTGCTCGTGAGCGAATCGCCGACCTTGTCTGGCAATACGCGTACGACAATGTCGCCAGTCCCAACGAGACGATAAAGGAGCACGTGGCAGACAACAACAGGAGCCGTATCACGGATGCGCCCGCGCTTGTCTATGCCTACAGTGTGCCAGGTCCGAATGAGGAGACTACGCACGAAAACTATGCTTCCGTATGCTGCGCCATTCATAATATGGCACTTGCCGCAGTCGCGGAGGGTCTCTCACTGGACTGGAGCACGGGAACGGTAACGAGGCCCTCGAAACTCGCGGAGACGCTAGGCGCGGAAGACGACTGGGCGATGGTAGGCGCGCTGTTCATTGGCGAGCCTGCGGACGAACCCGTATCAATGCGCAGCGCAGCGCCGAGCATAGTCTCGTGGCTGAAGTAGGTTTCTGAAGTAGGCTTTGGGGCCGCACAAAGGCAATTGTGAATGCGAGCCGTGTTTATCGGGAGGTTGCGGGCGGTAGGTCGCGGGGAGGAAGATGGTACCCCTGCCCGGACTCGAACCGGGGCACACGGTTTAGGAAACCGTTGCTCTATCCTCCTGAGCTACAGGGGCGCATCCGATGATTGTACACCTAATTGTACACCTGTAAGCGGCCGCTTGTCAGTCATTATCACAAGCCCTATCCCATGAACGAGGCTCTGGAATCGTTAGGATCGATGGGCTCAGAATGACTGATAGACGCTGTTCCTGAAGTTGCAATTTTATTGACAGCAATAGGCGGTGTCGCTAGAATGCCGGGATTACACTCTTGTGGAGCGCACCAGGATATGGACGAGCTTGATGCCAAGATAATTGCGACGCTTCGACAGAACGGCAGGGCGTCCAACGCAGGTATCGCACGGAGCGCGGGGGTGAGCGAAGGCACGGTGCGCCGCAGGCTGCGCCGCCTCATCGACGAAGAGCACATCTTCGTAGCAGCTATCCCAAATCCCGCGATGATGGGTAATCCCTTCGAGGCGCTAATCGGCGTTCAAGTGGACCCAGACAAAGCCGACTTGGTGGCGGCCGCGATGGCCGTGATGGATGAGCTATCCTGGGTCACGGTCAGCACGGGACCGTATGACATCTACGGCTGGGTGACTATTGCATCCCCATCGGCTCTGAACGACTTCCTCCGCACGAGAATAGCCGTCATTCCCGGCGTGCGGCGCACCGAGACCTACGTACATCTCGATGTTAAGAAGCGCTCATACGGAATCGCCACCTCATAACCACTGTCTTCCACGTACTGCTGCCCATTAACCCCTGAAATTGGCCTGAAATCTGGCTCCCAAGCCTGTATAATTTCAGTACATTTGCGATTTCAAGGGGGCAGACTTGCTTAAAACCATCAGCTGCGGCGATGTGCGCGCCGAACACATTGGCAAGACGGTAACGCTGGCCGGCTGGGTGCATCGGCGCCGCGACCATGGCGGGCTTATCTTCATAGACCTGCGCGACCGCGAGGGCATCGTTCAGGTCGTTTTCAATCCTGACAACGCGCAAGACATCCACGCTATTGCGGAGTCGCTGCGCAACGAGTGGGTCGTACAGGTTACAGGCACTGTGACCGCAAGGCCCGAAGGCACCGAGAATCCCAACATGGCTACGGGTGAAATCGAGGTCGCCGCCGAGCAGGTGAGGGTGCTCAACGAGTCTAAGACGCCTCCTTTCTACATCAACGAGGAGAGCGAAGTTGACGAGCTGATACGCATGAAGTACCGCTTCCTGGATCTGCGCCGTCAGTCCATGAGGGACACCATCATCATGCGGCATGAGGTTGTGCGCTATATTCGCGACTTCCTGAGCGATCGGGGTTTCCTCGAAGTGGAGACGCCCATCCTCATCAAGAGCACGCCGGAGGGCGCGCGCGACTACCTCGTGCCGAGCCGCATTTACCCCGGCAGGTTCTACGCGCTGCCGCAGTCACCGCAGCAGTTGAAGCAGCTTCTGATGGCCGCGGGCATCGAGAAGTACTTCCAGATTGCGCGCTGCTTCCGAGACGAGGACCCGCGCGCCGACCGACAGCCGGAGCATACGCAGCTCGACCTGGAGATGAGCTTCGTCGAAGAGGACGATGTGCTCAACCTGATCGAAGAGCTTTACACGAAGCTCATCGAAACGCTGTTCCCGGACAAATGGATAATGCGCCCCTTCCCGCGCATGACATACGCGGAGGCGATGGCGTCGTATGGCACGGACAAGCCGGACTTGCGCTTCGACCTCGACATGTCCGATCTGTCGGACATTGCGGCGCAGACCGACTTCCGCGTCTTCACATCGACCGTGGAGGGCGGCGGTATCGTCAAAGGCTTCCGAGCACCGGGCTGCGCCTCGTACTCGCGGCGGCAGACAGACGCACTCATCGACTTTGCCAAGGCGAACGGAGCGCTGGGCCTGGTTACTATAGCTCTCACGGGCGAGGGCGACATAGACGACCTGACTCAGGATGGGATTCGCTCGGCGGCTGCGCGCTTCCTGAGTGTGGAGCAGGTGAAGGCGATCGCGCACAGGGTCGAAGCCGAGATGGGCGACATGATCCTCATCGTGGCCGGTCCTGCAAAGACCACCAACCAAGCACTGAGCGCGCTGCGCAACGAGATTGGCGCGCGTCTTGAACTTGCAGACCCGAACCTGATCGCATTTGCTTTCGTAACCGACTTCCCGTTGTTCGAGTGGAACGAGGACGCAGGACGCTGGGACGCGATGCACCACGCATTCTCCCTGCCAAAGGACGGGCATGAGGCATACCTGGAGAGTGACCCGGGCAAGGTCATTGGGCGGCTGTACGACCTCGTTGCCAACGGGGCGGAGCTGGCGAGCGGCAGCATCCGAATTCACAAGCGCGAACTGCAGGAGCGTGTTTTCGGAGTCCTGGGATACACGAAGGAGGAGGTGGCGGAGCGTTTCGATCAGCTTCTCACCGCGTTCGAGTATGGCACACCACCTCACGGCGGCATAGCGCCGGGCATTGACAGGCTGTTGATGGTGCTGACGGGACGGGACAATATCCGAGATGTCATCGCATTCCCGAAGACGCAGAGCGGTTTCGATCCGCTGTTTGAAGCGCCGAATGTTGTGGAACAGAAGCATCTCGATGAGCTGCACATCAGCATAAATGTTGAGGAAGTATAGTCCGTCAGCAGGTTAGTCTGACTGTCAGAGTAGCCGCGAGGGGCATGGAAGGCACAGATTGTCATCCTTGCGAGCGCTGGATTTCCGCTGGCGGGAATGTCGGACTTATACTGCTAAGTGTAATTGAGGTTAAGGGCTGCGGTTGCGGTTGCGTTCGCGCTTGAGGCGACGCTCTTCTCTTTCGAGCCGCCTGTCATCCTGCGCGACGGGCGAATAGCTCTGCTCCAGCCTCCAGGCTCGGTCGGCTCTTGCCTTGCGCTCCGCTGTCTCCGCCGCTCGCTCCAGTATCTCCTGCTCCCTCGCCCATGCCTCACGCTGCTCCTCTGTCGGCGGCGTGTGGCTCTGAATGACGTCCGTATGGTCTTCATCCAGGTCCTTGCAGACGCAGAGGCAGTCGGGGTGGCAGGGAGCGTAGAACATCATGAAGTCAGGGTCGGGCTGCGCAGGGTTGCCAAATCCCCAGTGAAGCAGGACTTTAGCCGCTTCTATCCTGTCACGAGTCCTTGCGTCAGGGTCGTTTCCTTCCAGAATCTCCAGCAGGATTCTTACCATGCTTGCTCCGCCCTCTGAGTCAACCCTGATGCGTGCGACGAGTTTCTTGTTCACCTTCTCGTGTTCAGGGCTGAGTGGCTGCTGGGCGGGCTGTGAGCCATCCTGCGCCATTTCGTCTTGCTGCGAGGCAGCATTGCGCTGATGTCCTGAGCTGCCGAGGGCTTCCCTGGCTTCCTCGAAGCCGAGTCTGAGCAGGATGCGCGCGGACTGGAGGCGGTGAGAGGGTTTCCCGTCGGGGTCGTCGCCGTTCATAATGGAGACGAGGTTGCGGATGATGGTTCTGCCGCCCTGCGTCTCTTCGAGTACGATGCGCTGGATGCGCTGAAGTGTATCTATGGGGATGTGCTGCGAATCTACATCCCGTTGCTGGTGTATGGCTTCAATCATCTGTTCTGATTATAAGCATAGGTGTTTGGGTTGTCAAGGGTTGGAAGTAGGTTTGATTTAATTGCATAAGTCCAAATGTGCTGTTGAGGGAGAGACAAGCCCTCGGTAAACATCTGTCGAGAGATTTCCTTGTTGGCATTTACCAGATTGGCGACTTTGAGAAAAACTAAGCATCACTTAGTAGGGCAATTGCATCCATCGGACGCTACACCCGGCGAATAGGCCTCAAGTGCGTCAAGAAGCTCGTTTGCTACGGGTAAAGCGAAATTCATTAATGATTGGGCTGAACGGAATGACAATGAGCCATAGCGCACATAATTCGCAAGTTCGTAGTCCGAAACATTTCGCATCCTACGGAGCTGGTCCAATAAGTTTGCCACTTTGTTGGCGACATGATTGGTTGGGTGTTTGAACTTTGTTATGAGTTGTCTGTGCCGCTTGCCCACTTGGAGCGGAGTGGAGTGTGGGTTAACTCGGAAGTACCGGCAGCAGGCTTCGTGATGAAGCCCATAGTACATTCTGCCTATGGCTGTTCGATACTCTTTTTCGGTGGTTGCCGTTTGCGCCATAGTCGAACCAAGATTGTAAAAATCAAGCGGTCTCATAGGTTCGCAGGTATCAATTCGTAAAGTATCGTCTCTCGGTATTCGGTTTTCTCATCATCAGACCACAGCATCGATTCCAATGCAATTTCTTTGACAATAGCATCAATGGCTTGGCCGAACTTCTCACCGTCTAAATCGGCCACTATTTGAAGCAGTAACGCAGGTGGCGTAGGTTCATGGTAGTCATGGTACACCGAGATAGTGGCAGTTCTCAGTGAAGAACCCAACACTATCTTCGCTGCCTCATAGACAATCTGAAACACATAAACCTTGAATGAGGAACACAAGGGCATAGATTCAATTGGGAAATGGAGAGGACTCTTCCTCTGTCGAAACTGGCGGTCAAAGTCTTCACGACTACGTATAAACTTGAATTTTGATGTTCCAGAAAGCAATCGAGTTATTGCAATTGTTTGAGCCATAGATTTGTGGTTTACCTCTCTACCATCCTATTTGTCGCTGACGATTCAATTGCTCCTATTAGAGCCTTTCCAAATGCAAGAAGACTACGATATTCGCAATCTGTGTCTGCGATCCAGAACCTGCCTAAACGCTCACGCCCGCTAATATCGGCAATCAAAATCAGCTTAGCGTTCGCCGACCTCTCCAAGGTCTGAATTGGTCCTCTATGGAACTGGACAGCTGATATTGATGATAGTGACAGGACATTAAATTCACCAAAGTCCGCGGACGAAGCAGGATTATCATTCCTAGTCAATCCGCCCTCTGCATCAATCAACAGCCCATCCGTGAGAACAACTACGTTAATATAGTCAGTCCCATCAGAATCATTATCACTTATCATTGCTTCCTTGAAGTAAATGTAAAACTCTTTGAAATAGGGTACTTCAAGGGTCTCCTGAACCAATTCCCAATAGTCGAAAAAGTCCCCCGAATTGTAGTTCCGAAGAACTGCATTTACCGACGAAACTAAAGAACTGTCTTCGTTTTGGCGAGTAGCCACCTGCTCCACCTGCCTCTCCCTTGTATCCATAAATTTTGTATAGTGTACTTTACAGGTAGTTCAATGTCCTCGCAAGGTTTGGTTAATCTCTCCCTGATCCCTGTTTTGGGGTCAAGTGAAGCGGCTACGCCCGAATCCACATATGCCTCAGATGGTCGGCATCCGCGGACATCAACTTGGCGAACATATAGGTGAGATATGTTAGAACCGAGAAGGCCGTATGCGTCCTCAACCTGTCCAGCTCAACATATTGGTGCTTGTTCAATATACTAGACCGCTGCATATTGCGGAAGCTCTGCTCTATCCCGCACCGTGTGCTGTATAGTTTCTTCCATTCCGATCTTCTTTATCTCCGCAATAATGTTTATGTGTCTCGTCTGATTCGTGGGGTGAACTATACCAGCCATTATCTTCCTCTCACCAAAACGGGTGGGCCAATGAAAATCTCTCGAGGTTTCAGGCGTCAGGTATCAGCGATCAGGGAGTGATTTGGTAGGCTCACAGCGGGAGGGGAAAGTGAGTGAGAAAGTTATGCCACCAGCAAAATGCGCCTGAGAATACTGCGAATGACACATTGGAGTTTATCCATTATTATAGGGGAGCCGCCGCGACTTCACGATGCTAATTGCGGCTGGGAGCGGGAATCCCCCATTAACTGATACTTGAGGAGAGGCTGTTGCAGCAAATTGATACGGCGCGAGGAACCGCCCAGCTAATAGTGGACAATGTCAAACGCGTGATAATCGGCAAGGACCAGGCAATCGAACTGGGCGTCATCGCGCTAATGTGCCAAGGTCACGTCCTTATAGAGGATGTGCCGGGTGTCGGCAAGACGATGCTCGCCAGAAGCCTCGCGCGCTCAGCAGGCTGCTCTTTCAAGCGAATACAGTTCACCCCGGACCTGTTGCCGACTGATGTGACAGGGGTGTCGATATTCAACCAGAGGAGTGGGGAGTTCGAGTTCAGGCAGGGACCAATCATAGCGCAGCTCGTGCTGGCAGACGAGATCAACCGCGCGACTCCGAAGACGCAGTCCGCCACGCTCGAGGCGATGGAGGAGCGGCAGGTTACGGTCGAGGGCATAACGCACTCGGTGCCGACGCCGTTCATGGTGATGGCTACGCAGAACCCCATTGAGTATGAGGGGACATTCCCGCTGCCGGAGGCGCAGCTCGACCGCTTCTTCGTGATGATTTCGCTTGGCTACCCGTCCGCAGAAGAGGAGATCAGGGTTATCAACGGGCAGCAGGTTGGACATCCGATAGAAAACCTGCAATCGGTCACGTCTGCCGAGGAAATCCAAGAGATGCAGCGGGCTACTCGCGAGGTGTATGTGGACGACCTTATAAAGGAGTACATCGTGACGATCATAAGCGCGACGAGGGGACATCCTGACATCGCGCTAGGGGCATCGCCGCGCGGGTCACTGTTCCTGTTCAGGGGGGCGCAGGCGCTGGCGCTGATTCGCGGGCGGGACTATGTGCTGCCGGATGATGTCAAGGAGCTTGTTGTGCCCATCATGAGGCACCGGATAATCGTGTCTGCCGCCGCCAGGATGCGGGGCGTTGACCCTGCCCAAGTAGTGAGAGAAATCGCCGAGAGCATACCCGTGCCTGGGGCGCAGGCGCAGGGCTGGTTTAGGAGCTGACATTATCTACGAGACAAAGGCTTATCTGCTAGGGCGGTTCTATCTAATTGTTTCGCTGTGTGTTACGACCGTAATAACGGGCGCTGCCACGGGTTTCGGGCTGTTCTATCGGCTCTTTTATATCCTGGGCTTAACGCTAATACTTGGGTATATCTGGAACGCCATCAGCTTGAAGTCGCTCGAAGTCAGCGTTGACAGGCGTACGCGACGTGTGCGTGTTGGGGACAATGTAGAAGAGCGCATCACTATTCGGAACATGAGCAGACTGCCCAAGCCCACTCTTGAAGTGGAAGACCTGACGGACTTGCCCGGATATTCCAGCGGCATGGCGGTGAGCCTTCCGACGAAGGGATTTCGCTCATGGCGCACTCAGGCGCCCGCCCGCACGCGCGGGGTCTATACTCTGGGGCCGGTGCGCGTGTCAAATACGGACGCATTCGGCATGTTCCGACGCGAGAGTTTCTTCTGCGACACGGACCAGCTTATTGTCTATCCGCGCACGCATTATATTCCGGAGTTCGCGATACCCGCCGCAGACTTGTCGGGCGACAGTTCCACGCGGCGGCGCTCGCACGATCTGACGCCGCATGCGTCGAGTGTGCGGGAGTATGCTTTCGGCGACAGCATCAGCAGGATTCACTGGGGCAGCACGGCAAGGCTGGGCAGGCTGATGTCGAAGGAGTTCGACCTTGGGCAGTCCAGCGATGTGTGGATTCTGGTTGACTTGCACCGCGATGTGCAGGCGGGAGAACTGGATGAGAGCACGGATGAATACGCGGTGTCTATCGGGGCGTCGCTGAGCAGAAAGTATCTCGAAGCGGGCCTGCCCGTCGGTTTGATAGCGCAGGGGGACCAGCGATACTTCCTGCCCGCGGACACGGGCATAGGGCAGTTCGACCGCATCCTGGAGTTTCTGGCTCTCAGCAAGTCGGAGGGCGGCGTGGCGCTGGAGACGCTGTTGGCTCAGGAAGAGCAACTATGGGGCTATCACAGTTCGCTGATAGTCATCACGCCCTCGAACCGTCCCGACTGGGTTGTGGCGCTACGGGAACTGATGCGCCGCCGGGTTCGCGTGGCGGTGGTGCTGCTGGATGGCGCGTCGTTCGGAGGATTTTTCAACACGGTTGATGCTGTTCCACACCTGTATCTCGCGGGCATACCGCCGTACCTGGTTCAAAAAGGCGATGATATTCCGGTCGCGCTGAGTCGCGTGTACACAAGCCCCGAGGTGGAGGGGTCGGAGCAGTTGGAAGCGACGGAGGTTCAGGTATGAGCAGCGAAGCGATTACTACCGTCCTGCCGCCGCGAGTCGAGTCGACGCAGGAAGAGCGTCTCTGGCTGCTGAAACTATATGACAGGTTCCATCCCAGCCAAGGATGGGGAAGCTTTGTAATTCTGCTACTTGCGCTGATGGTGATCGGCATGTCGGTGGAAGACGGGAGCTGGGTGCCGGCGCCGGGGCTGTACTCGCTGCTATTATTGTCCGCGATTACAGGGCTTGGGCTCGCCAAAGTACGCATCCCTGCAGCGTTCCTGCATCCAGTAGGGCTGGTCGTTGGTGCGGCGCTTGCTATCTGGCGGGCGGTGGAGCTTTCCGATGAAACTGGAATCTCTGCAGCGCTGCCGGAGATGTGGGGGAGGCTGGCTGTCTGGTATGAGGCGGCGACAAATGACGGGATTTCGACGGACCTGCTGCCGTTCACACTTCTGCTGCTGGGAATGTCGTGGCTGATAGGCTACTTCAGTTCGTTCTTCGCATTTCGCGTCAGCAATGCATGGGTTACCGTGGTCATCGGAGGCGTAGCCATTCTGACGAACCTGAGTTTCCTGCCTCCAACGCTCGCCTTTTCTTCGAAGTTCTTCCTGTTTACGCTGCTGGCGATGCTGTTGGTGGTGAGGCTGAACGATGTGCAGAACGAGCAGCGATGGCGAATGCGCGGCATTCGGTTCGAGATGGTGAACGGGTGGCTGACGATGCACGGGGCGATCTGGTTCGGGGTGCTGGTCATGCTGATTGCCGCGATTCTGCCGCTGAAGGTTTATGTTTCGCGGGACCTCGCGGAGTGGTGGAACACGGCGCGCTCGCCAATAGCGAGCATCGAGGAGGATGTGACGCGGTTGCTGGCAGGCATACCATCGAGGAAGGATGTACCGGGCAGATTCTTTGGCAAGACGCTGCCATTCATCGGGGCGATCTCGTTCGGCGGCGAGGCGGTGTTCTGGGCTAGCTCGGAGTATCCGTCATACTGGCTGTCAAATACTTACAGTGAGTACACTTCGCAGGGCTGGAAGGCGGGCGAAACGACGAAGTTGGAGGTGGGGCGAAATACCGTGCCGCCGCCGCGACCGGAGTGGCTGAAGCGGGCGGAGGTGGAGCAGACGGTACAGCTTAACTTCGACAGCGACAACTTCCTCGCGGGTGGCGACCTGGACTGGTTGAGCCACGACGCCGTTGTGGAGACGCTACGCCCGAAGGAATTCGTGATCGACCTGCAGAACCCGGACTCGGATGCCGAACTTCCGGAGGATATTCAGCGAGTGGCGCAGTCAATCAGGGATGAGGGCGAGCCGCCTCAGCGATTTGTGGAATCGTACATCTCCCGGATGCTACCGAGCGATCTGGTGTTGAACAGCGTGGGGTTCGTGGCAAACGAGCACGGCAATGGCGGGATGCTGGTGCAGAGCTTGAATATCGAGCGCAAGGCTTCCGCAGTACCGGATATCGTGTCCTGGAAGTTCGCCGACCGACTGCCGGAGAATCATCCCTACGCAATGGTTTCATTTGTATCGCTGGCGACGGATGAAGAGTTGCGGAACGCGAGCACCGACTACGACTCTTTCATCACGGATCACTACCTGCAGCTTCCTGCGTCGCTGCCGGAGCGCGTGCGCGAGAAGGCTGCCGATCTGACGGCGGGGCAGGATAACCCGTATGACAAAGCCGTCGCAATTTCCGATTATCTCAGAGGCGAGACATTCATATATTCGCAGGACATCGGGCCACCGCCGCGAGATATGGATGGCGTGGACTACTTCCTGTTCGAGACACAGACGGGATACAGTGACTACTTCGCATCTTCGATGGTGGTGATGCTGCGAGCCGTTGGTGTGCCATCGCGACTTGCTGCGGGGTATGCACCGGGCGAGTATGATCGGGAGCACAATGTGCGCGTGGTACGCGACAACGATAGCCACGGGTGGGTGCAGGTCTTCTTCCCTGACTACGGCTGGATTGACTTCGAGCCGACGCCGAGGTGGGCAGTGCATGAGAGGCGCTTTACTGTAGCTTCAGAGTCAGAATTCGGGCTTTCGAGCGGAGGCTCCGGCGACATTACTGACCCGTCAGAGTTCCTCGACCCGTTCGATGAGATTGGCATGCCCGGGCTGGGCGGAATAGGCAGCGGGTCAACATTCGGCAGAAACGCCCTGCTGAACGTCAACTGGGTTACGGTGGGAACTCGCGGAGGTATCGCGGTGGCGGCCGGGGCGGCTATCTGGCTGGCGCTGTACTGGCTGTGGAACCTTGGGTTGCGTGGGCTGTCGCCTGTGGAGAGAGCATACACACGAATGAACAGGATGGGGTTGATAGCTGGACTAAAGAGGCGCGCGGACCAGACGCCTCACGAGTACGCAGCGATGCTTTCGGGCACGCTGGGTGAGGCGGCTCCGTCCGCAAGGCAGATCGCCGAGGAGTTTGCAGCCATACGTTATACGGGAGGCGCACTGCCCGAAGATGATGAAGGCGACGAGATGGAACAGGCATGGCGTAGCATTCGGGGCGTGCTGATAGGGCGCGCTTTCAGAAGGCTGCTGCCCGGAGGAAGCCAAGGATGACGAAGACATACTATGACATATTCGAGACGCCTGCGGGCTGGATGGGGCTTGTGGCGTCTGACAAGGGATTGCGGCGCACGACTTTGCCGCAGGCGTTTCCGGAGGATTGCATTGAGCAGTTGGGCCACGCGATTACGGAGGCAGCGCCTTCGCCCGCGCACTTCGAGGATATCAGGGACAAGCTGGTGCGCTATTTCGATGGCGAAGAGGTGAGTTTCGAGGACGAACCCATTGATGTGGAGGACGCGTCGCCGTTTCACCGAGCCGCATGGCATGCTTGTCGCACGATTCCGAAGGGTGAGACGCGCACATACAAGTGGCTGGCGGAGCAGGCTGGCAATGCGCTGGCGCCGAGGGCGGCGGGACAGGCAATGGCGAAGAATCGGCTTGCCATCATCATTCCTTGCCACCGCGTGATCGCGAGTGACGGAAGCCTGCGCGGATTCGGGAAGGGTAGGGAGCGGCTCGACCTGAAGCAGAGACTGCTCGACCTGGAGAGCTAAGCACGCGATGGGTGTTGGCGTTAGGCCCAGCAGTGTGCTTGCTTCACCCCCATCGTAACCCCCGCTTTCGCTGGGGGCAGGCCCTTCCCCCAGCGAGGGGGAAGGGGGACTTTGAGCGTACATTTATTGCTGCTTTGCATATTCACCTACCGCTGTAAAAGCCCATCAAGGGGTAAGGAACCTCTGTTAGCGCGCTGCGGCGGCAACTAACTGGGCTTCCCCGAACTCGCCGAGCACTTCGCTATTGAGGCGTTCCACAAGTTCGGTGCCTGATGAGACGCGGACCGCGGGCCACTCCATTTCGACGATATGGCCTGCGGTGGTAATCTCCAGAGTAACTTCGCAATCGCCACGGTATTCCATGAGGAGACTCCTGACATCGTAAAGCATTCGCTTATCGTGCTCAGGCTCGCCTTCGATGATTCGGAGCAGGAGGCGATGGATTTCATCAGCCTGCGCCGATGGTTTGACGCTGGATGAATTGGCGTTCATAGGGCTGGAAGGTAGCGAACTCGCGCCGTTGCCGTTCTGTCTGGCATGCCCGTTCGTCCCTTGTGCTGGCCCGCTGACGGGCGACTGGGGTAGCGCTACTTCGTCATTGTTCTCTTCTTGCAAATCATTGTCCTCTTCGGGATCATTGTCTCGATCAGCATCGGTATCAGGTGAGCTTAAGGCTGCCTCTGCCTGCGGTGGTGGTGTATCTGCGATGTCCGTTGGGGCATCTTCGTGATAGCCAGTTACCGCCTCGGCAACACCAACGCCTCCATTCTGCGCTGCCGACACCTGCTCGGGCACACTTTCGGGTGGGGGCGGATTTTGCCGATAAGACGCCGTGCCGTTTATCGTGTCATCTGGCGTGTTGTTTGGCGTGCTATTATCCGTGCCATTGGGCGAGGCATTTGGCGTGCCATTGGACGGGGCGGATACGAGGTCAGCGTCCTCGCGCTCTTCAGGCAAATTGTCTTCGCCATTGTTGGCGTGGTGTGTGGTGTCTTCCGGCAGAATGACTTCCTGGGCTTCAAAGCAACTCAGGCTCAGCTGGTCGTCACGCTGGCGTACACTGCCGGTTACGGTAACCAGATTGCCGTCCTGCCAGAGCGCTTCGGTTTCCTGGAGCTTCTCGTCCCAGATGAAGACTTCGAGCACGCCATCCATGAGGATAAGCGAGGCGATAGCGAAGGGCTTTTGATCGCGCGTGTAGCGGTGCGTAACATCCGAGACCATGCCCGTCACCTTCACGCGCCGTCCTACCATATCTGCGTCCAAGTCGCTGAGCATCAGTATATCGTCGGATTCGCGGTGGAGCGCGAGAAGATTCAGCATCGCGTTGTTCGATGTGGATACGCCAAGCAGTTCCTGTTCCCACTGGCCTTTTTCAGCGTCGGAAGTGTTCAGATCGGGGATGTCAATGCTCGCCAGCTCGGCAGGCATTGAGTCGCCCATCATGTCGAACATCGAGGTCTGCTGGGAGTTGCGGAGGTGCGCTTCGCTCTGCGCGAGTGACACGATGCGGTCTATGACCTCCAACATGCCTGAGCGATCGCCAAAGTCGTCGAAGGCACCCGCTCTAATGAGGCTTTCCAGCGCCTTCTTGCCCACACCGCCCAAGTCTGCATTCTGGCACAGTTGCTCAATGGACCGGAAGCCGTCCATTTCCTTGCGGGTCTCTATGAGCGGCGCGACTGCCGCTTCGCCGACATTCTTGATGGCGGATAGACCGAAGCGGATGGCGCTGGCGCCTTGCTCGCCATCGTCTATGGAGAAGTTGACTTCGCTCCCGTTGATGCTTGGAGGCAGGACGTTGATGTTCATCCTGCGGCACTCTGCGACCGCTCCCGCCACCCTGTCGGTGTTGTCCTTGTAGGAGTTCAGCAAGGCGACCATGTACTCGGCGGGGAAGTTTGACTTGAGATAGGCGGTCCAGTATGAGATGAGGCCGTAGCTGACGCTGTGCGCCTTGTTGAAGGCGTAGCCTGCGAATGGTTCTATGAGCGCGAAAATCTGTTCCGCCATCTGCCGTGTGTAGCCCTGGTTGAGCGCGCCTGCGAGGAAGTTCTGCTTCTCCTCAGCCATAATCTCGGGAATCTTCTTGCCCATTGCCTTGCGCACGATGTCCGCCTGACCGAGCGAGTATCCCGCGAAAGTGCGCGCGATCTGCAGCACCTGGTCCTGATAGACGATGACGCCGTATGTCTCTTCGAGGATGTCCTGCAGCGCGGGATGCGGATAGTGGGGGGCGACGCGGCCGTGCTTGGAGTCGATAAAAGTGGATATGTGCTCCATAGGACCGGGGCGGTAGAGCGCAATCATAGCCGCGACATCGCTCAGTGAACTTGGCTTGAGTTCCTTGATGTAGCGGGTCATTCCGCCGCCCTCAAGCTGGAACACGCCGACCGTGTCCCCCCTGGATAGCAGGTCGAAGGTGTTGCCGTCATCGAGTGGAATGTCGGTAAGGGCGAAGTTAAAGCCTCTTGTCTCGGCAATGAGATCCCGCGCTCTGGCGAGAATGGAGAGGTTGGCGAGACCGAGAAAGTCCATTTTGAGCAGGCCCAGTGCGGCGCAAGGGTCCATAGCGTACTGGGTCATGGCGACGCCGGTGCCGTCGTCGGTGCTGCGCGTGGGTCTCTGTAGGGGCACGATGTCGTCGAGCGGCTCCTGAGAAATGAGAACGGCGGCGGCGTGAGTGCTGGTATGGCGGGTCAAGCCCTCGAGTCCCATTGCAGTGTCAACGAGCCTGGCTACGCCTTCGTCGGCGTCGTAGATTTCTTTCATCTCTGGGTTCTGTTCAAGCGCGTCTTCCAGAGTGATGTTGAGGCGGTTGGGGACGAGGCGTGCCACGCGGTCCACATCGCCGTAGGGCATTGCGAGGGCGCGTCCGACATCGCGGATCGCCGCCTTTGCGCCGAATGTTCCGAAGGTGATTATCTGGGCGACATGTTCCCTGCCGTACTTGTCCACGACGTAGTTGATGACCTCTTCGCGGCGGTCATCCTGGAAGTCCATGTCGATGTCCGGCATCTCCTTGCGCTCGACGTTGAGGAAACGTTCGAAGACGAGGCTGTAAGGGAGCGGGTTGACATCGGTTACGCCGAGGCAGTAGAGCACGAGGCTTGCTGCGGCGCTGCCGCGCACGGCGAAGAATATGTCGCGCTCGTGCACGAACTTGGCGATGTCCCAGACGACGAGGAAGTAGTCGGGGAAGTGGGTCTCCCGGATGACTTCGAGCTCGTAGTCGAGGCGGGCGCGCTCCACTTCGCCCGCGTCGGGAATGCGCCTATTCAGCGCTTCGTGGCAAATCTGCGCCAGATATTCGTCGGCGCTGATACCGCCGGGCACGGGGTACTCAGGAAGGCGCATGCGCGAGAAGTCCAAGTTTAACTCGCACATCTCGGCGATGCGCTGTGAGTTGGTGATGGCGTCGGGCACTTCTGCCCAGAGTGCTGCTATCTCCTGCGGACTACGAAGGTAATACGAATCCTCCGCCATTCTGAGGCGGCCCTCATCCTCGACGTTCGTGTTCGTCTGGATGCAGATCAGGATGTCCTGCAACGGGGCATCTTTCTTGTTCGTGTAGTGGGAGTCATTTGTGGCAACGACGGGAATGTCGAGCTGTCGGTGCAGTTCCATCAAGCCCTGATTTATCTGCGGCAGGTCGGGGACGTCGCCGTGGCTCATCAATTCGAGAAAGTAGCGACCGTCCAGCAGTTCCTTGTACCACGCGGCTGTATCGCGCGCCCTGTCCATGTCGCCCTGCATAATCGCCTTCGGCACCTCGCCGCTTGGACAGCCGGACAGCACAATCAGGCCTTCGCTATGCTGCTCAAGAATCTCGCGGTCGATGCGAGGCTTGTAGTAGAAGCCTTCGAGGTTTGCCTTGGAGACGAGCTTGACAAGGTTGTCGTATCCGCGCTCGTTGTGGGAGAGCACGGTCATGTGGTAGGGCGACTTGTTGTTGGAGCTGCGCTCGTGGCGGCTGTCCGGGGCGACGTACATCTCGCAGCCGATGATGGGTTTGACGCCATGCTTATTGGCAATCTGATAGAAGTCGATTGCGCCGTACATGCCGCCGTGGTCGGTGATGGCGAGGCTGTCCATGCCGAGTTCTTTGGTGCGTAGAACGAGGTCTTCGAGACGGCTGAGACCGTCGAGCATGCTGTACTCGGTGTGGACATGGAGATGAGTGAACAAGGGGCTATTACCTCCGTCTCTCAAGCTCGATTGCGAACTTTCTGCTTGCGGGGATTATAGCATTGGGTTTGGCTCCATAAGTGAAGAAAATCTGCATTTAAGGGTGAATTTCGCAAGCATTCATGACAGAAAAAGCGCAAAAAAGTGCCCCGGATGTTTGAGTCCGGGGCACTTCGACTATGTCTTATCTGCTAGGGTGTGCTATGCGATGGCCTAATAGTCCATCGGAGGCATCGCGGGGGCCGCGGCGGACTGCGGCACCGGGACATCCGTAATCAGGGACTCGGTGGTGAGCACCATGGAGGCTACGCTGGCAGCGTTCTCGATGGCTGCGCGGGTGACCTTGGCCGGGTCCATAATGCCGCGCTCGAGCAGGTGGCCGAACTCGCCGACCTCTGCGTCGTAGCCCCAGTCGCCCTCTGCCTTGAGGCTCTCGGAGAGGATGACCTCGCCGGAAACGCCGGTGTTCTCGGAGATGAGCTTCAGCGGCTGCTCAAGAGCCCTGCGGAGGATGGAAACGCCTGTTGCCTCGTCGCCGGAAAGATCAAGCGTGTCGAGTGCGTTGCGGGCGCGAATTAGCGCCAGTCCGCCGCCGGGGACGATGCCTTCTTCGACTGCCGCACGGGTGGCGGACAGGGCGTCCTCGACGCGCTGCTTCTTCTCACGAAGCTCGACCTCGGTCGCCGCGCCAACCTTGATGATGGCAACGCCGCCGGAGAGCTTGGCAAGTCGCTCTTGCAGCTTCTCTCGGTCGAAGTCGGAGGTGGTCTCGTCGATCTGCGCCTTAATCTGGTTGATGCGGCCCGTTATGCCGTCATCGGTTCCCGCGCCGTCCACGAAAATAGTTGATTCTTTGGTAGCGACCACACGGCGCGCCCTGCCGAGGTCCTCAACCAATACGGAGTCGAGCTTGCGGCCGACCTCTTCGCTGATGACCTGACCGCCCGTGAGGATAGCCATGTCTTCCAGCATCGCCTTGCGCCTGTCGCCGAAGCCCGGCGCCTTGACAGCGAGGCAGTTTAGCGTGCCGCGCAGCCTGTTGACGACTAGGGTGGCGAGCGCCTCACCATCGATATCCTCGGAGATGATTACGAGATTCTTGCTCACCTGAAGGATCTTCTCAAGCGCGGGGAGCACATCGGCGACCGCGGAGACCTTCTTGTCGGTGATGAGGATGTATGGGTCGTCGATGGAGGACTCCATCTTTTCCTGGTCGGTGATGAAGTAAGGGGAGATGTAGCCCCTGTCAATCTCCATTCCCTCGACGAAATCCTGTTCAAAGTCGAGTCCCTTGGACTCGTCAACGGTAATGACGCCGTCCTTGCCGACACGCTCCATCACGTCCGCGATGAGTTCACCCATCATGTCGTCGTGGGCGGAGAGTGATGCGACCTGCGCAATCTGAATTCTGCCCTCGACCGGAGTGGACATTGTGCCGACCTGGTCTCGGAGGGCGACTACACCCTTCTCGATGCCGCGCTTAAGAGCCATGGGGTTGGCGCCCGCGGCGATATTCTTAAAGCCTTCGTGAATAATAGCCTGCGCGAGGACGGTAGCGGTGGTGGTGCCGTCGCCTGCAACGTCGTTGGTCTTGCTGGCTGCTTCCTTGAGGAGCTGAGCGCCCATGTTCTCGAATGGGTCTTCAAGCTCAATCTCTTTGGCGATGGTTACGCCGTCGCTGCAGACCTGCGGGGGGCCGAACTTCTTGTCGAGAACGACATTGCGGCCACGCGGTCCGAGGGTAACGCCTACGGTATTTGCCATCTGGTCGATGCCGCGCTTCATGGCTGCGCGGGCGTCCTCACTGAATGTGAGCTGCTTGGGCATTGTTTATCCTCCTTGTGAGTATTGGAATTGCTTTAACAGGGATTTATTTACCCTAACCCTCTCCCAGGGGGGAGAGGGGACTTAATTACTTCTTGAACAGAATGTCGTCTTCTCGCAGCACGAGGTACTCGTCGTCGCCATCCTTGTACTCGGTGCCGGCGTACTTGGAATACACGACCATATCGCCTACTGCCAGTTCCATCGGCACCCGGTTGCCGTCGTCGGTGAGCCTGCCGGGGCCGATTGCGACGACTTCGCCTTCCTGCGGCTTCTCTTTGGCGGTGTCGGGTATGTAGATGCCGCCTGAGGTCATCTGCTCTTCAGCGTCGCCGGGCTTGACTACCACGCGGTTGCCGAGCGGCTTGAATGTTGTCTGGGTTTCTGTCGCCATTTTCCTATAAACCTCCTAGGTTGTTTGATATAAAACTCTTGCTTACCTTACAAACTTATACGCCACCCAACTTACATTTTCAGTCTGAAACGATGGCGCATTAGCAGTCTACTGATTAGTCTGCTAACTAAATATAACGAAGATGCTGCGGTGTTGTCAACATATTCTTTCGGGCTGAGCATATTCCGTGTCGCTGGGCTTTGCGGCCTGTCTCGTGTATCTGATTTTGCCCGATATGCTATTGGTTTTCTGCACCTCAGCCAGAATGCCATAGGGATGCATGCTTTGCTGCCGTTGGAACGACGAGTTCGCAGAGGGCGACTACATAGTGCAATCAATTTCTATGCCTTGACCGCTCACGATGGCAGTTCATATCATTAGCGGCAGATGGACACTTCAGGCGGAGCAGGAGAAACGAAGAGTGCAGCGAGCATTGCGAAGGCATTGCTTGTAAGTGTGCGTCCGCGCCAGTGGTACAAGAACCTCATCATATACCTCGCCTTCTTCTTTACTATAAACGAGGCGTGGTCGCCGACCGCCGACATTTCAGCGTCCTTGGGTCTATTCGGCGTGACAACGCTGGCGTTCCTGCTATTTTCGGCGCTGACGGGCGCAGTGTATCTGGTGAACGACATTCTGGACGCCGAGAGCGACCGCCTGCATCCACGCAAGCTCCACCGTCCGGTCGCTTCAGGGCGCCTGCCTGTGACAGCAGCGTGGGCATCCGCTGCCGTCCTGGCGATCATAGGATTGGGCGGGGCATTCGCTTTGGAGCCGGTGTTCGGCGTAATCTCAGGGGTGTATGTGCTGGCGAATGTGGCGTATTCTCTGGCGCTGAAGCACATCGTGCTGGTGGATGTGTTCGTGATAAGCGGTGGGATGGTGCTTCGCGCTGTCGCTGGCGCTGCCATCATGCAGGTGCCAATTTCGCCCTGGCTTTACCTATGCACTGCGCTTGCCGCGCTGCTGCTCGCGCTTATCAAGAGACGCAGTCAGCTTGTTTCCGCAGGGGAGGATGCCGCAAGCCAGCGCCCTTCGCTCAGCCTGTACACGGTCGAATCATTAGACAGGCTCATCGTCATCACGGCTACGGCGTCCCTGATAGGTTACTCGCTGTACACGTTCACCGCACCGAATCTACCTGCCAACGACGCGATGATGCTGACAATTCCCTTTGTGGCGTTCGGGCTGTTTCGCTACATGATGCTGAGCGGGAGCGCGGATGCCGGCGAGAACCCGGAAGACCTGCTGATGGGCGACAAGCCATTGATTGCAACGGCGCTGCTCTGGCTGGGAAGCGCGGCGGTGATTCTGGCGCTGTTTCGCTAGATCGGGCGTGGCACGCCTATCCCTTGACGGATTAATCGAGCAGGGCGGGCAGTTCGCGGACGACGGCGGCGACGTTGGCAACGGCAATGGGTATGTTTGCCCAGAACTCTTCCATGGCGTTCTCGCCCGCGCCGTCGGAGATGCCGCGAATTTCAAGGAAGGGGATGCCGGAGAGCTGAGCCGCGCGCGCGCCACCTGCACCCTCCCATGCGACCACGATAGCGCCAGTGCTTTCTCTGAGTTCGCGGATGCGCTTTTCGCTTGCGATGCCTTCGTCGCCGCTTGCGATGCCGCCGAAGCGCAGGTTGCAGGGCAGGGCGCTCCGATCAGCAATACACTTTAATGCTCCGATAAGCCCGGCGTCGCCCTCGAATGTTGGCAGCGGGAGCTTGATGAGGGCCATACCACGGTTGAAGTCGTGCTCGACAGTATGCGTGCCGATAACGACGTCGCCGACCGACAGCGTGTCATCGAGCCGCCCGCAGGTGCCGGCGCAAACCACGACGCCGATATTGTCCAGGTTGTCGATCAGGTGCTGCGTCTGAACGCCGAACTGCGCCTTGCCCAGCCCGCCTTGCGCGACGATGATCTTGCCGTCGTCGAATGCTGTTGCCGTCAGCTTTCCGACCCAGCGGCATACACCGGCATGTCCGAAATCTGCGAGCGCCTTTGTGAAGGCTTCATATTCTTCTGGGATTGGGGTTACGGCCAAGACCGTCATCGATATTCAGACCTCTTTATCGGTGTCATTTTGAGCGAAACCAGAAACCTAAGTCGGAGACTGGCGGGTGTACGACGATTTGAGATTCTTCACTCCGCTGCGCTTCGTTCAGAATGACAATGCGGAGTTGGCGGCGTTCGGAATGACAGAGTGAACCTGCCAATCAGATCTAAAACGCTTTGTATTTGAAATGTTAAAGGACCCTAAATAACGGGACCCTAGATAACACCTTCCAAGTGGAGCGATTCCAGGGACTCACCGTTGCCATTCAATAGTTCGCCAAGCACCTCTGAGTTGTGCTCACCCAGCAATGGCGCCGCCTTAAAGTCGACCTGCGAATCTGAGAGCTTTATGGGGCAGCCGGGCACCTTGAACTTGCCCCGGGTGGGATGGTCAACGCTGACAATCATCTCGCGCTCAAGCAGGTGTTCGTCGGAGTAGATATCTATGGCGTTGAAGCACGCGCTGGCGGGGATGCCGATCTCGCCGAGGATGCGCATGACCTCGAACTTGTCGTGCTGCATCGTCCACGACTCAATGAGGGTGTTAATTTCTTCTGCCATCTCTACGTACTGCTCGGGGTCTGAGAAGCGAGGGTCTTCGAGCAGGTCGGGTCTGTCGAGCGCCGTTGCGAGTGCGCTCCACATTGGTCCGCGCGCGGGGAAGGCAATCATATAGACATAGTCGTCATAGCCGCCGGGGGCGCAGCGG
This sequence comes from Dehalococcoidia bacterium, assembly GCA_965221045.1. Taxonomy (GTDB): domain Bacteria; phylum Chloroflexota; class Dehalococcoidia; order Lucifugimonadales; family JADFKI01; genus Bin90. Next base: position 713,114 of record OZ244863.1, on the reverse strand, counting down.
AATGTGCCCACTCCCGGCCTGTTGCCGAAGCTGTTGCCGGTACGCTTCTGCGGCACGGTGCCCTGTTCGGAGCGGGTCATGGTGGTGCGCCCGAAGTTTACCATCGCGTCCTGCATGGAGACCTCGACCTGCTGGCCCTTGCCGGTCGTCTGACGCTGCCAGAGGGCGGCGAGTATGCCGACCAAGGCGTGCATTCCGGTGCCGGAATCGCCGACGGAGTGTCCCGGTTTCATGGGAGGACCATCGGGCTCTCCGGTCGCGCAGAATGCGCCGCCTGCTGCCTGCGCGACTGGGTCGAAGCTCTTGATGTTGCTGTAGGGTCCGTATGTGCCGAAGCCCTTGATGCGGGCAAGAATGATGCGCGGGTTCACTGCCGACAGGGTGTCGTAGCCGAGTCCCATGCGCTCGATCGCGCCGGGCGACAGGTTCTCAGTGACGACGTCTGCCTGCTTAACCAGGTCGAGCAGCAGCTCCTTGCCTCGTTCGGTCTTCAGGTTGAGGGTGACGCTACGCTTGTTGGAGTTGAAGTTCAGGAAGTAGTTTGAATCGCCCGGCGAGCCAGCGATTGTGCGACCGGGGTCGCCCCCCCCAGGGTTTTCTACCTTGACCACATCCGCGCCGAGCCATGCAAGCATCTGAGTGCAGGATGTGCCGGCTTCATACTGTGTCATATCAACTATTCGGATGCCGTTCAGCGCCTTGTCCATGTCAAACTCCTTAGTGATTGTTGCCAGTTATCAGTAGTCGGTTGCTGGAAGCGTCTGTGTCAAGTTCATATTCGGAATTGATAATTGATAAGCGTCAACTGTTGAGCATAGGTTTGAGCCAGGCTTTGAGTTCGCGTGCCATATCATCGCGCTTCAGGGCGGCATAGACGGACGCCTTCAGCATGCCTAAGGGCGTTCCAACATCGAAGTGGTCTGCGACGATCTTGTAGGCATAGGCGCCCTGCTCGGCGCGCACGGCTTCAATGGCATCGGTCAGTTGGATTTCGCCGATTGCACCCGGGGGCGCTTGTTCCAGGGCATCGAAGACTTCAGGCGTCAGCACATAGCGCCCGACGATGGCCAGGTTGGACGGCGCGTCCTCTAGGCGTGGCTTTTCCACCATGCCTTTGATGCGATACACGTTGTCGTTCAGTGGTTCGGGGTCTATGACGCCGAGATTTGGGATGGCTTCGTCGGGAACCTGCTTGACGGCGATGACGCTGCTTTTCTGCTCCGAGAAGACTTTAATCATATCGCCAATGGGTGGCGAGTCTGCCCAGATGATGTCGTCCGGCAGGAAGACGGCGAAGGGCTCGTCACCAATCTCATCTTTAGCCATGAGGACGGCGTGTCCCAGTCCAAGCTGCTCGTCCTGATATACGAAGCTGGTTTCGATCATGGACGATATTTCGCGCATGGCGTTCAGCAGTTCCGTATTGCCGCGCTGCTCAAGTGCGTCCTCCAGCGCAGGCACTGGCTTAAAGTAATCGTTGGTGGCTTCCTGCCCTCGGGAGATGACGAACACGATGTGCTCGATGCCCGCGTCTGCCGCTTCCCTCACGGAGAACTGGATGGCAGGTTTGTTCAGCACGGGGATCATCACCTTGGGGATAGTGCGCGTTACGGGCAGGAATCGAGTGCCGAAACCTGCTGCGGGTATGACTGCTTTTCTGATGCTCATAGATTCTTTATCTACTCAGTGATTGCGCCGATTGACGAATTACGCCGGTACTGCCTGCCCTGTGCGGTAAATACTTCGCAAGATTGGCTGGCCTGCTGTAAGGGCAAGGACTACCGCGATGAAAATAAGGCCAGTAATCAATAGAATTGGAGGCGCAGAGAACTCATCGGCAGCGAATCCGTAGCCGAGATTGGCAAAAGCCATGATGCCTCCCGCGAACAGTATGTACAGGCTGGAAATTCGGCCCCGCAACCTGTCGGGAGCAATGGTCTGCACATAGGCGCTCGTTAGGGCCATGAAAGTTGCCTGTGAAAGACCCATCCCTGCGCTTGCCAATACGCCCATTGGCGCGTTGAATGACAGCGCGAGAATAATGGGCGCCAATCCGCTCCCCAGACCGGTCCAGACTAGAAGCTGCCCCTTTAATTTCTCGCTGCGAACGCCCGCCAGGAGGAGTATTCCGACAAGTGAGCCTGCTCCGAAACCCATCACCAAGTATCCCAGAATCGATCCGTCGGTAGCGCCCAGACTTTCTCTAGAGAACACGGGCATGATGGATTCGAAGGACATGACAAGAGCGCAATGGAGAGCAACCAGCACCATAAACAGGGCTATCGTCTTGTTCTTGAAAATATATGCGAAGCCGTCCCCCAGGTCCCACACCCATTGCATTGTGCCATGTCCCGTTCCGCCCTCGCCGCGGGACCTAGTCTTCACCAGAGACATCATCAGCGTGCTGACTCCGGCGAGAAGGGCGCTGAGCACCAAGACCCCAGCGACGCCTATGGTGGGGATGGCCATAAGCGGGGCGGCGATGAGAAGCCCGAAGAAGCGCGCGCCATGACGAGTAGCGGCGTTCAGAGTTATGGCATTCAGCAGAACGCTTTGCGGCACCTGGTTCGGGATGAGCGCTGTGACTGTCGGTTCCTGGACGGCACGGAATCCGCCGCCGAAGAATGCCAGCACCGCGACGTGCCACAGTTGCACTTCGCCGGAGATTACGAGTACGGTAAGAATCGCAGTTACGAAAAAGCTGGCGAGCAGCATGAGCTGCGCGAGCGTGCGCCGGTCGATGCGGTCTGCCATCAGGCCGCCAAAGGGGGATACGATGAGGAAGGGAATCATCGAGGCGAAGGTTATGATGCCCACCCAGCCGGAAGAGTCAGACTTGCTTAGGGTGAACCACGAGCTTGCTACGATGAATGTCCACATCGCAGCGCCTGAGAACATATTCGCCGTCCATGTCATCCGGTAATCGCGATATCCGAGCGCGACGAGGTGTGGAGCGTTTCTTATTTCGAGCAGAGTTGAGGGTCGCACCAGATTTTCCGACCTTTCTCCATCGGGCGCAGTGAGGCGCACTATGGCAAGCAAGCCGATTATAACACGCAGAGGTTCGACGCATAGTGGCCCTGTACATGCGGGACTCTGTGATTATCCAAGTGGTTGCGTTAGTATATGGCGAATACAAACTGGAGGATGCGATATGAACCCACTGAACAAGGCTGAGATTGGCTCGACGGGAGTTATGGTATCGAGGCTCGGGGTAGGCGGCGCGCCGTTCGGGTCGATGTCTGTGGATGTCGCTGAGCAGCGTTCAATAGAGAGCATCGCCAAGGGGCTGGAACTAGGGATTTCGTATTACGATACTGCCCCGCTGTATGGCGCTGGCAGAAGCGAGCGATACTACGCGAATGGGCTGTCGGGCGTTGAACGCGATTCTTATGTGCTATCAACAAAGGTTGGGCGTGTGCTGAATCCGGTGGACGCTGCGCCCGGCGCAGACATTTTCCGCGACCTGCCGCAGATGGATGTGGTATTCGACTTCAGCCGAGACGGTGTGCTGCGCTCGTTTGAGGAGAGCCTGAAGCGGCTGGAACTCGACCGCGTCGATGTGCTGCTGATACACGACCCGGACGACTTTCATCAGCAGGTGGTAGAGGAGGCGTTCCCGGCATTGGCAGAGTTGCGTTCGCAAGGCGTCATCGGTGCGATTGGGGCAGGGATGAACTTCTGCGAGCCGCTGGCGCAGTTTGGGCGCGAGGCGGATTTCGACTGCTTCCTGCTGGCGGGGCGCTATACGCTGCTCGATCATACTGGCTTGGAAGACCTGCTGCCCCTATGCGAAGAAAAGGGCATGAGCATCATACTGGGCGGGCCGTACAACAGCGGAGTGCTGGCGTCCGACCTTGGCGAAGGGACGACTTACTTCTACCAGAGTACGCCTCCTGAAGTGCTGGAACTGGCGCGGAAGATTAAGGCTGTGTGCGACCGGCATGACGTGCCGCTGAAGGCCGCCGCGCTGCAGTTTGGACTGGCTCACCCGGCGGTTGCGGCGACGATACCGGGGGCGGTGTCCGCGGATGAGGTGCAGGAGAACTTCGACATGGTGAGCTATGAGATTCCGGCGGACCTGTGGGCGGAGTTAAAGCACGAAGGGTTATTGCCGGAGAATGCGCCTACGCCGTAATTGCGGGGCAGGACGACGCACGGGAGGGCAGCATGAAGTCGTATGCGATGGCGCTAGACCTGCGGGATGATGCCGAGGTTATCGAGCAGTATAAGGAGTATCACCGGGCGGTATGGGATGAGGTGCTTGAAGGGCTGAGGTCGATTGGTATCTCGAAGATGAAGATATTCCTGCGGGGCAGCCGGCTGTTCATGTACTTAGAGACACCGGATGATTTCGATCTGGAGCGCGACTTTCAGCGCTACACAGAGGCTTCACCGCGCGCGGCGGAGTGGGACGCGCTGATGCGAGAATTTCAAGTGCGCGTGCCGGATGCAAAGCCGAGCGAGTGGTGGGCCGCGATGGAAGAGGTGTTTGATCTAAATGAATGAATTGGAGTGGGTTACAATCGAATGACATTCATTCGGTCGCGGTTATAATGAGGGGCAATGGCAATGAAGAATATCACTGTCTCTGTTAACGACGATACGTACAGGCTTGCCTGTAGAAAGGCCGCAGAGATCGGCACATCAGTTTCTGACCTCTTGCAGTCTTACTTGAGCAAATTGGCTAGCGGCAAAGACCGTAACAGCGAAATTCGACGCCTACAACGCCTTCGGGACGATACTCTGGCAGCCATCAAAGCACGAGGCGGGGGTCTGAGGTCGAGGGACAACTTGCGGCGTGACGAGCTTTACGAAACAGATGCGATTTCTTGAAACTAAAGCAGCGACCGAAATCCTTCCCGACTTATCTCTACATCCCGAAGTATTTTTGACATAAGTCCCGGTCCGACTATCTGGCCGCGATGTGCTGGCACCACAGTAGATCTACCGTCGGTATGTCGAAGTATCACGTGGCTTCCGCTCTGTCTAATGGGTTGAAATCCGGCTCTTGACAAGGCTCGTATAATCTCACCCGCCCTTAGCCGAGGCATTCGGCTCATACAGCGACACGATGTATTCCCACTAAAGTAAGAGGCTCAACTGCGTCCTTTTCCTCTTCGACTTCAAGGCAGAGCTGAATGGCGTCCTTTACATTCTCAAGTAAGTCTTCCATATTGCGGGCTTGTGTGTGGCAACCCCTCAGCGTGGGAACGCTGCCCACTAACCAGCCGTCTTCGTCTTGTTCGATTATGACGGTGAACTCTCGCATTTTCGCCCTCCAGTCACTCTAAGGATTTTGCCCCAAACTCTCGTCAAGGATTTCCAGTAGGTCTTTCGCCCTGCGGGTATCCTGCACTTCCTTGGTGCCGATGCCTTCTTCGAACATCTGGAGGCAGAACGGGCAGGATACGCCTACCGTATCGGCCTCGGTTTCGAGGTATTGGTCGGTGCGGACGTGGTTGACGCGGCTGCCTCGGCTCTCTTCCATCCACATGTGGCCGCCGCCCGCACCGCAGCAGAATCCTTGATTGCGGCAGCGTTCCATCTCCACAAGCTTCAATCCCGGTATGGCTTCCGCTATCTGACGTGGCTGGTCGTAGATGCCGTTGTGCCGCCCAAGATAGCAGGAGTCGTGGTAGGCGAGGGTGGTGTTAATCTCGACAAGGGGCTTGATGCGCCCATCTGTAATTAGCTCCGCTACGAACTCGCTGTAGTGCAGTACTTCGAAGTCTCCGCCGAGGTGTGGGTACTCGTTCTTGATTGTGTTGAAGCAGTGCGGGCAGATGGTGACGACCTTCTTCACATTGTAGCTATTAAAGGTGTCTATATTTTGCTGCGCCATGATCTGGTAGAGGTACTCGTTGCCCATACGACGCGCCGGATCGCCGGTGCATCCCTCCTCCATACCGAGAATGGCGAAATCCACGCCTGCTCGCTTCAGGACGGACGCCATTGAGCGTGCTACGTTCTGGCTGCGCTGTTCGAGTGCCGCAGTGCAGCCCACCCAGAAGAGCACTTCCGCTTCGGGATGGTCGGCGAGCAGTGGGATGTCCAAGCCTTCCGCCCAGTCGGTGCGCGTGTATGTCGTGCCGCGCCACGGGTGACCGCGCTGCTCCATGCTAATCAGGGCGTTCATCGCAGTCTCCGGCATCTCCGCCTTCTCCATGACAAGGAAGCGACGCATGTCGATGATGGTGCTGATGTGCTCTACGCCGACGGGACATTCTTCCACGCATGCGCCGCAGGTCAGACAGTCCCACAGCGCTTCTTCCTGAATCCAGCGACCTATCAGCGGCTTCTCGGCTTGCTCGTCTTCGCCCGCGATTACGCCGGGCGCGGTTTCGAGAGTGTGCTCTTTCAGGTTTTCCACGATGTGCATCGGCGAGAGAATCTTGCCGCTGATGTTGGCGGGGCAGACGTCGGTGCAGCGTCCGCAGACGGCGCACGCGTAGCCGTCCAGTAGTTGTCGCTGCGTGAAGTCCTGTACGCGGGAGGCGCCGAAAACCTCGGCTGTCTCCAGGTCGGTCGGTGTTGGAAGTGTGCCGCGCGCTTCGAGGGAGCGTGTGAAGAAGTTGATGGGCGCACCAACGAGGTGCATGTGCTTGGAGAGGGGAATGTAGATTGCGAAGCCAAGGATTATGGCAAGGTGCCCCCACCAGAAGACTGCTTGCAACACATTGGCGGCTTCCGCGCTCACTGAACCGCTAAGTGCGCTGCCGAGCGCTCCGCCTACGGGCGCAACTGCATGCGTTCCGGTGCCGCCGCCTGCGACGTAGAACGCTTCAGTCAGCAGAGTGAATACCATCAGCATGGCTATCAGCCCGAGGATAATGCCCGATTCTTTCTTCTGTGTGAGGTCGAATTTCAGGCGACTGGGAGTCATAACCCAGCGACGAATTGCCGCTGCTACAAGTATTACGAGAAACAGAACCGCCAGAATGTCCAGGTAGATTGTGAAGGCTTTCAAGCCCGTTTCGGTGAGTATTTTCGAGGATAGCGGATGCCACAGCGAGTCGCCGAATATGAACAGAACATAGCTTAGGGTGAAGGACAGGAAGCCCCAGAAGATGAAGAAGTGCGCCAGCCCCGCGCGGTCCTTGATGGATACGCGCTGGAGAACCTTGCGCTGTCCGAAGATGAAGGGCAGGGAGCCGAAGAGACGGCGCACAGGCTGGTCGAAGCGACCTGCGGGCTTGCCAAGCAGCACAAGCCTGAATACGCGCTGGTACAGGAAGTAGCCCGCAACGGCGAATGCGGCGATAGATGCCAGATACACGCCTACCCATGTGGGGATTACTCCGAACAAACTGTCAGGCGGGACCATTGCTTTCTCCTAGCGCATGGAATAAGTATCGGCGAGTTTATCACAAGCAGGTGTAATCTTCAGCCGCCGAGCGCAGGCGGTCGGGTTTTTCCTTGTCACTGATATCGGACGCAAGAGGTGCGGAGGGCGATGGCGGCATGCGGCTGCTGCGATTGCCGGGGCAATTGCCCTGACAATTGCCCTGACATGGGCATCGTGCTAAAATCTTTGCGAAGCGACAGCCGCTTCAACCGCGCCTCATAAAGCAGGCAGCACAGGCAAAGGATGCACTTATGACACTCCCCGAAAGAATGAAGTTTGGAATCTTCATGGCGCCGTTCCACTGGAAAGGCGAGAACCCAACGTTATCCCTTGAACGCGACCTTGAGATTATCCAGTGGCTCGATCAGCTAGGCTACGATGAAGCCTGGATAGGCGAGCATCACAGCGCAGGTTGGGAGATCATCGCGTCGCCCGAACTGTTCATGGCTACGGCGGCAGAACGCACTCGCAACATCAAGCTAGGCACCGGAGTTATCAGCCTGCCATATCACCATCCAATGATGGTCGCCAATCGAATGGTGCTACTGGACCATCTGACACGCGGGCGGGCGATGCTCGGCGTGGGTCCAGGAGCGCTGGTGACGGATGCGGCGATGCTCGGCATTGACCCAGTCAATCAGAGGCGGCGGATGGATGAATCCATGACGCTGATAATGCGGCTGCTGACCGAGACTGAACCAATCACATACAGGTCGGAGTGGTTTGACCTCGTAGAAGCGCAGCTCCATCTTCGCCCGTACACCAAGCCGCACTTCCCCATCGCGGTTGCGGCGGCGCAGTCACCGTCAGGAATGGTATTGGCCGGCAAGCACGGCGCGGGCGTGCTGTCCGTGAGCGTAACGCGCGGCGAAAGCATAGCCACAAACCTCGGTGACTTCTGGAAGATTGCCGAGGACACTGCTGCAGAGCACGGCAACACGATGGACCGCAACGATTGGCGCGTCGTGATGCATGTTCATCTTGCAGAAAGCAAGAAGGAAGCGATGGAGCAGGCGCGAGTGAATGCCGGACGCTACCAGTACGACTACTTCGTGAAGACTCTGGGGCACCAGCTCAACTTCGACGTCAACAGCAACAAGGATCGCGACAAGATAATCGATATGATGACCGAAAACGGCGCATGGTGCGTCGGCACTCCGGACGACCTGATTGCCACCATCAAGCGATTGGATGAGGAGAGCGGCGGCTTTGGCGGCTTCATGGTACAGGCGACCGAATGGGGCACGCGCGAGCAGGTGCTGCACAGCTACGAACTGGTCGCTCGCTACGTGATGCCGCACTTCCAGGGTTCTATCGCCAGCCTAGACAGGTCGCAGGTCTGGTCTGAGGGCAAGAAGGACGAGCTTCTTGAGGCGCGCGCCAAGGCGATGGAGCGCGCACGCGCAGACTATGTCGCAACCAGGAACTAGCCACATTAACTTGTGAACTATGTGAAGTGCCCTTGTCTTTGAGGCTTGGGCACTTTGCTTGAATTGGACATTCGAAGTCCACGAATCAAGGCACAATACAGACAGAGAGGTAACGAAGACAAATGCCACAGATGACCGGCGGACAGGCACTGGCAAAGCAGCTATATCGTGAAGGCGTGCGGGTGATATTCGGGCTTCCGGGAGTCCAGCTCTATCACGCTCTTGACGCTCTTGCACAAGAGACGGGTATCAAGTTCATCACCACGCGACATGAGCAGGCAACGGCGTACATGGCGGACGGCTATTCACGCTCCGGCGACGACATAGGCACTGCGCTCGTGGTACCGGGTCCGGGCCTGCAGAACGCATCTGCGGCAATCGGCACGGCCTTCGCAGCATCCTCGCCTATCATGGTGGTGGCAGGGCAGGTGGAGCGCGACATGATTGGGGTTGACCGCGGCGTGCTGCACGAAATCAACGACCAGCTCGACACGATTCGCCCAGTTACCAAGTGGGCGCAGCGCATCCTTGATCCACGCGACGTTCCCGAAGCGGTGCATGAGGCGTTTTACAAGCTCAAGTCGGGCAGGCCTCGCCCGGTGGAGATTGAGATACCGCCGGAGACGCTCGCCGATGTAGCAGAAATCGAGCTGCTCGAACCCGTCAACTACCAGCGCCAAGCCGCAAACGCAGACAGCATCCAAGAGGGCGCGCGAATTATAGCCAACGCAAAGAATCCGCTGATATACGCGGGCGGCGGCGTCAATCTGTCCGGCGCGAACGATGCCTTGCTCGCACTTGCCGAATACCTGCAAGCGCCCGTAATCGAGACAGCGGAGGGCAAAGGCGCGATCTCGGACAGGCACTACTTGTCGCTGGGAGTGCCGCGCCGCATCGATCCATATCATGATCGTATGGCGGATCATGATGTCATTCTCGCCGTAGGCACTCGAATCCAGACTCCACAGATACTGCAGGGTCAGAGGGTTGTGCAGATAGACATAGACGAAGCCGAGCTTGGGCGGAACTACGAGAATACCTTCGGCATTGCGGGCGACGCCAAGATGACTCTTGAAGAGTTGCTGAAGGCGGTCTCAGTTATCAAGCCCGCGTGTGAGAGTCGTCAAGCTGAAATCGAAGAGATGCGCGAAGAGTTCTTTGGCGAGGGCCGCGCCCTGGAGCCGCTGCACTCGCTGTCAAATGCCGTGCGCGCCGCGATGCCGGATGACGGCATACTCGTGGCAGGCATGACGCAGGTGGGCTACTACAGCCGCACGCGCTTCCCAGTATATGAGCCGAAGACATACCTGACATCGTCTTACTTTGGCAACCTAGGCTTCGCGTATCCATGCGCGCTGGGTGCGAAGGTCGCCAACCCGGACAAGGCGGTTGTGGCAGTGTCGGGCGATGGTGGCTTTATGTACAACGTGCAGGAATTGGCGACAGCGGTGATGTACGGCATCAATGCGGTGGTCGTGGTGTTCAACGATAGCGCGTTCGGCAATGTGAGGCGCGACCAGACGGATCGCTTTGAGGGGCGTGTGTATGGCTCGGAGTTGCACAACCCTGATTTCGTGAAGCTCGCCGATGCGTTCGGCGCGAGGGGCGTGCGCGTGGGCAAAGAGAACGCCGACGAGTTGCAAGCCGCGCTCGAGGAGGCGCTGGACATCAATGCTCCAACGCTCATCGAGGTGCCGATGGGTGTGATGCCGTATCCTTACTAGAAGCTATTAGGCGCGATTGCCACCCTAACACATCGCGCACAGCAATTTATCGCCTAGTGTCAGCGCCGATAGTGGCTCACTTTGAATGTCAGTATCAAAAGGGTAAAGTAATTTGGGCGATTACCCAAAATATGATATTCTCTAGGGAAAATAGATAAGAGGTGCCGTATTGGTTATTGAGGAGGAATTGATCGTGAGAATAGCTATAGGCATCATCGGCGCATCAGGGGTGGCATTTGTCTCCTGGGTTCTTAGGACCCCGTTAGTCAAGTTTCTCTCAGCAGTGGTTGAGTTGCCCAATCGCATTTACGCTTGGGTCTTAGCATTTGGAATGTTCATAGCGTGGATCTATTTTACCTTAGCGGGAATTGAGGTGGGCACCGCGTACATGATCATCATGGGCATAGTGGTTAGCTTTGCAGCGTTGTCAGCGTTTAGCAGTAATCATCGAGATGGGAAGGAATGATTTTGTAATAGCGTTTCAGTTTGAATGTCAGTATCAATAGCCTGATATAATGCTAGCAAGTGAGGTGATAGCAGGAGGGGAGGATGCTGCAAACACCCTCCCCTCTGTTACTTAGATTGGACTGGTTGTCTGGTTACTGTTCTTCCAAAGCCAACATGGTTTCACCTCCTTCTGGGGACTGCGTACAACAGTCCCCTATCTTTTGTCAGAAATTATTGCGCCGATCACCGCTCCGGCAACGAGTCCCAAAAAAGCCCAGAGAGGTTGAGGCAGCGGAAGATAGGGACCGATTAGCCATAGGCTTTGGGGTCGTTGGCGTAGGCTTTGCGGTGCTTGCATTGCTTATCGCATTTGCAACCTTCGTGCGTTAGCGCGGGAATCACAGGATACGGTCTCTGACTCCCCGCAGAAACTAGAAGCATAAAGTTCACACGGACTAAGAAACAGAGGGCGGCTGAATGGCCGCCCTCTGTTGGTCTGTCTCTGGCTTCCAAGTTGTATCGACAACTCATTCGCCTGCGACGAGGGCGCAACTACTTGTACACAACCCTGTCGGTCTCGTGCGCCTTTATGAAGTCCCAGTCGTATTCGACGCCGAGGCCTACGCCTTCTGGCACGTTCACGCAGCCGTTCTCGTCGATTGAGTCCATTGCATCCTCATAGCCGCACTTGAACACCGGCGTATGGCTCGGTCCCAACTTGGGATGCAATAGCCCCATCTCGTAGTAGTTGCTATTTCGCATCGACGCCATCAGATGCCTTCTGTCTGGTCCCGTGACATGCAGCTCGACATCGAGGCCGAACCCCTCGGATGCGTGGGCAATCTTCATCACGCCCGTGATGCCGCCGTCGTAGTCAGGGTCGGCGCGCACAAAGTCGGTCGCTTCCGCTTCTATGAAGTCCACATGTGACTCCAGTCCCCGCACATGCTCAAGCTGGAGAATGGGTGTCTTGATTAGCTGGCGCAGCTTCCTGTGAGCGTGCATGGATACGCCACCGTCTTTGAACGGGTCTTCGTACCAGAAGAAGTTGTACTCATCGCAAGCACGCCCCAGCTTGAGGGCATCGCCAAATGTGTTGATGGCGCAGAACGGGTCGAGCATCAGGTCCATCTTGCCGCCCACACGCTTGCCGACGGCCTCTACGATTGCAATCTGATCCTTGATTGGGGCAGATTGCCAGCCGTGAATCTTGTAGGCGGGATAGCCCATTTCGAGGCACTCCTCGGCAAAGTCAGCGTAGGCTTCAGCGGTGTTCAGACCACCCGGCTCTGAATCACCGACATAGGTGCTGGCATAGCAGGGCAGCTTCTTCTGAGAACCGCCGAGCAATTCATAAACAGGGGCTTCGTAATACTTGCCCGCGAGGTCCCAAAGTGCGATGTCCACTACACCCGTTCCCAATCGTGCTTGCTGCCTCATTGCCTGCTTGAGGTCGTTGTAGATCTCTTCCCGACCCAACGCATTGCGTCCCAGCAGTACCCTGGCAAAGCCTGCGATTGCCGTATAGTCCATTGCTGAGCCGCCTATGTACTCGCCCGTGATTCCCACGTCCGTGTGAATGCGCAATCCCTGGCTGCGGCGCCTGATCTTGCTGCCGGGCTTGTAAGTCGGGATGCCTATCGTCGGCTCCGGCTCAACATCCTTCAGCTCGGTTTCCCACTGAACGATTTCCAAGGCGGTGATTGTAGGTTTTGTTTTCATTGTCCTCTGCCTTTACCTTATTTGATAATTATCTAGTCATTCGGCTGCACGAGAATCTTGATTGCCTTCCCCTGTTCAAGCCGCTCCATAGCATCGAGCACGCCCTCAAGCCCTACGACATCGCTAGTGAGCGGCTGCACATCGAGCGCCTTGCGCGCGAGCAGGCGAATTGCGATGTCGAATTCCTCCACATAGCTGGAACTGCCGGTAACGGTCAATTCCTTGCGAATGATGGTGTACGAGCGAAAACTGATCGGGAATGTCGCAACGCCGAGCAGGGCCAGTGTACCATTGTGGGGCAGAATTTCTACTGCCGTATCGAGTGCGGATGGCGCGGCGGAGCACTCAAATGCGTAGTCGGGGCGCTCGATGTCATTGCCAAATATCTCGGTGGGATCGTCTGTGATCGGGTTGATGGTGATGTCTGCGCCGAGTTCCTCGGCTTTGGCGCGGCGCATCTCGCTGGGTTCCAGCACGGTAATCTGGCTCGCCCCGCCAAGCCGCAGGTGCATCACGGTCAGCAGTCCTATGGGACCCGCGCCCACAACGACGGCCCGCCGTCCGACCTTGAAGCCGGAGCGTGAAACGCCGCGCAACGCGACAGCTATCGGCTCGACCCACGCGCCCTCGAGCAGCGAGACTTCATCGGGCAGGCTGCGTAGTTTGCCCGCCGGAATGCTCACATACGCGGCCATGCCTCCGTTGCTGCCGATGCCCGCTGTGCCGCCGATGTCCGGGGCGCTGCACAGATTGGACAGACCGTCGCGGCACTCGGGGCATACGCCACAGACGTTGCCTTTGGGATGCACGGCAGCGCGATCGCCAGCACGCCAGCCTTCAACGCCGGGTCCGACAGATACGACCTCGCCCGCAAACTCGTGCCCGATTACCACACCATCTTCGTATCTGCCAAGCTGCACTGCGTGCAGGTCGGTGCCGCATATACCGGAGTAGTGCGTGCGGAAGAGCACTTCGCCCGTGTCCGGTTCAGGCATCGGGCGTTCTTCTACCGCGTATCCACCTTCTTGGTTAAGTACGAGCGCACGCATTGTATGTTCTCCCTTTTTGGCTCCCTCTTGGGCCTCTTATTTGACTTCTCTATTCAGTTGGCTGCACCAGTATCTTGATCGCATTGCCTCGACCAAGCCGTTCCAATGCGTCGAGCGCGCCTTCCAACGGCACGACTGCGCTCGTGAGCGCCTGCACATCGAGCGCCTTTCGTGCCAGCAGCCTTGTCGCGGTGACTATCTCGTCCGCATTCCTGGAAGTGCTTCTAATCGTTACTTCCTTCGTGAGCGCGCGCAGCGAATGAAAGCTGACTGCGCCGGAAGCGACGCCGACGAGAGTTACCCGTCCGTGTGGTCGGACAATGTCCACTGCCGTATCAACTGCGGTGTAAGCTCCTGAGCACTCGAAGACGTGGTCGGGCATTTCCAAGTCGGCGCCGAAAATTGCCGTGGGATCGTCGTCAAATGGGTTGATTGTCAGGTCGGCGCCAACCTCTTCTGCCTTGGCGCGGCGCATCTCGCTCGGCTCAATCACGGTGATGTCGCTCGCGCCGCCGTGTCGCAGAAGCATCGTGGTCAGCAGCCCGATGGGACCCGCGCCAATCACGACAGTCCGCTGTCCGACGCCGAACCCGGACCTGCTGACGCCGCGAAGCGCAATCGAAATCGGTTCTGCCCATGCGCCTTCCAGCATGGAAACTTCGTCCGGAAGGTGTCGCAGCTTGCCCGCCGGAAGGCTCACATACGCAGCCATGCCGCCGTCTCGCACACTGCCAGCCGGGGCGCAGAATTCGTCTGAGCTGCAAATGTTTGGCCAGCCATGCCGACACTCGTAGCATGTGCCGCAGAAGTTGCCCCTAGGATGGACGGTCGCCCTGTCGCCAGCTTGCCATTCTTCAACTCCAGGGCCGACGGCAGCGACTTCGCCCGCGAATTCGTGACCTATGACCACGCCGGGAGTGTAGAAGTTCAGGTCCGGAGCATGCAGGTCGGTGCCGCATATCCCGGAGTAGTGCGTGCGGAACAGGACCTCGCCGACATCAGGCTCAGGCATGGGGCGCTCTTCAACCGCAAACTTATCCCCGTTCAGCACGAGAGCGCGCATTGTCTATTCGCCTCCTTGCGTGATTCGCCGGATGCTCAGGCGACTATCTGCCCACCGCTTTGTGAATCTCGCCCACACTGTCAATGAATTGTTTCATGAGAATTGCGGGCGGCGCGGGCGCGACATGCGTGTAGCCAACACCTAGGTCAAGCAAGTCCTGCGGGGTTAAGGGCAGCGCCGCGTGACCCATGGGTATTTGCAGTTTCGCCTTGCCGATAGACTTGACCTGCTCGGCGATTTCATTCACTTTGTCGCGGAGGCGTGGATCGGCAGGGTCGGTGACGCCTAGGGTCTGGGATAGGTCGGTCGGCCCAATGGAGACGAGGTCAACGCCGTCAAGCGCTGCAATCGCTTCTACGTCGTTTATGCCCTTGTCATCTTCCGTCATAACGGACAGAACTATCTCGTTGTTGGACTGCTGCACGTGCTCGTTCCACGGCACGGAGCCGAAGCGCGCCGCTCTTGTGCCGCCTGCGCCGCCGCGATCGCCAAGGGGCGGGTAACGAACGGCGTCCACTGCGCGCTTTGCTCCTTCAAGTCCTTCTATATGCGGCACGATGATGCCCTCTGCGCCCATGTCAAGTATGCGGAGAATCAGCTTTGCGTCGTTGTCAGGGACGCGCACCATCGAGGTGACGCCCGCGAGGTCTGATGCGCGTATCATCTCTTCCACTGTCCGCAAGTCGAATCCGGTGTGCTCCATGTCGATGAACGCGGCGTCGAACCCGGCGATGCCGATAATCTCCACGACCTGCGGGTCGGCGAGGCTGACATACTTGCCCAACGCCAGTTTGCCTTCGCGCATCAGTTTCTTGACACGATTCTGCCGCATGAAATGCTCCTTCAGACGATTGGTTCAAAAGTTCAGTCAGATTTATGGCGGAAGTGTATGTGGCAAGACAAGAGCAGTCAAGCGCGTCTGCCTTACTGTTCCGAGGCGTGGCGAAATTTGACATCAGGGGCTATTATTTAGGTAGTGAATATATTGCCAGAGCATGGAGGATGACGCTATGACAATGCTTACGAGAGAAAAGTGCGTTGCTTGCCGCAGGGACTCGCCGCGCGTAACGGATGAAGAGGTCGCCGAACTGCACCCGCAGGTCTCAGACTGGGAACTTACTGACATGGACGGCATACCGCGACTGCAAAGAACATTCAGGTTCAGGGACTTTGGCGGAGCGCTTAACTTTGCTACCGAGCTGGGAAGGTCCGCGGATGCAGAGGGACACCACCCGCGTATCACAGTGGAGTGGGGGCGCGTTGGCGTTGACTGGTGGACGCACAAGATTCGCGGACTGCATCGCAACGACTTCATAATGGCTGCGAAGACCGATGCTATGTACGCCGATGCCGCAGCAACGAGCGAGTAACGCTATCGCTGTGCCTTGAAGGTTATGAGGGGCTTGGGCAAGTCATCAATGGCGGCCCAGTCCAAGGGCAGGGCGTTCAGGTCTTGCTGCCAACGTAGGGCGTCCGCAAGGGCGGCTGCCGTATCGACGCCGAGGAATTGCGGCTGAAACAGCGGCAGCAGGCGTACGGCGTCCCCTAACTTGACGCGAGCGCCGTGGAGGTTGTGCCGTCCGACATGATGAAAGCCGACCGCCAACTTTATCAGCGCGGACCAGAAGAAGCGCTGCGGATAGGGAGTTTCGAGCCATACCTCTTCCAGAACTTCGTGGCACTCCCAGTACAGCCCGCTGTTAAACAGCCGAATGGCGTCGTAAAGTTGCGCCGGTGCGCTGCCTTGAGGATGAATTGCCTCGCCAGGCATCTCGCCCGCCTCCAGCACGTCAAGCCACTGAGCCTCCAGATTGCGACGCTGCCCTTTGGCGGGCATGCGAGGGAGGGTCTGCTTCATATCTTTCCCGCCTATTTCGGTTCGAATACCAAATACCAGGAGACAACCTTTTGTACGATGTAATAGTAATCGGCGCAGGTCCGTGCGGCAACATGGCTGCGCTGGAGCTGGCTGAGCGAGGCATCAGCGTTGCCGTGCTGGACCGGCGCACGAACATTGGCGACAAGCTCTGCACAGGCATCATCGGCAGGGAATGCGCCGAGCTATTCCCGCCCGCGACCGAGCATATCCACGGCGAGGCGCGTTCCGCGACTATCGTGTCTCCGGGCGGCAGACGGTACAGGATTGAGCGCAAGGAGACGCACGCATACATCGTGAATCGCATCGCCTACGTGAACTCGGTCGCGGAACGGGCGCAGCAAGCGGGCGCGGAATATACACTGAACACCCGAGTAACCGACATCCGAATCACAGACGCACACGCGGAGATAGATGTCATCCGAGAGGACGGACGCCACACATACCACTGCCGTGTTGTAATTCTGGCGTCAGGGTTTGGTTCACCTCTATTGAGGATGGCGGGCATCAGAGCTGGCAAGCACGACGAGTATCTTGTCGGCTATCAGGTTGAAGCGGATGCTACTGACCTATCTGAAACCGAAGTCTATCTGGGAAGTGATACGGCGCAGAACTCGTTCGCGTGGCTTGTGCCGCTCTCGGAAGGGCGCGCGCTGGTGGGCATGGCGCCTCGCCGCCGCGCTAACGGGCAGATGGAGGAATTCATCAAGCGCCTCCAGTCCGATGGCAAGATCGATAGTATCGTGGGCAGACCGCAAACATGGGGGATCCCAATACGCCCACTATCGCCGAGCTACGGGGATAGGGTGCTGGTGGCAGGAGACGCCGCAGGGCTGGTCAAGCCGACGACCGGCGGCGGCATCTACTATGCCTTTCTTTCGGGACGGATCGCTGCCGAATCAGCGCATAACGCAATCTCAAGCGGCAAGTGTACAGCCAACGACCTGCGCGGTTACGAGCGGAATTGGAAGGCTGTGTTCGGTAGGGAGCTACGGGTCGGCTCCTACGCGCGCATGCTCTTCGAGACGCTGACGGACGACCAGATTGAGCGGCTGATGATCGAGTTCCTGTCTGACGGAGTGCTAGACGATTACATCGGCGAGGATGTCGCCTTCGACTGGCACGGCAGGGTCATCATGACGACGCTGCGGCACACGAATATTCGCCGCGTGCTCGGCACCCTGGGGCCATCTGCTGCGCCATTCGTGGCACGCCTAATGCATGCCAGATGATGATACGCGCGCTCAAGATAATGCGCTTACTTTCGCCTATCCACGGTCAAACATGTTTGCCAGTATCGCCATGCGCATTACCAGAGCATTCTCAGATTGGCGATAGAAAGCAAGTCTGTCGTCTTCGACCTCAACTGCGAAATCTCCGCTGCGCTGCATGGGGTCCAATATGATGCAGTGGGGCTTCAACTTCGCCATAAAGTCGCCATCTATGCGGAGACTCAGCGCGCCCCTGGAGCGGAGCAGCCGCGCGTGCGCAACGGTGCGCGGGGCGTTCAGGTAGATGGCGTCCGCCGCTTGAAGCGCATCCAGATCATTCTCCAGGCTGACACACATACCGCGCTGGCGACAGTAGTTGAGTACATCGGGGTCAACGCCGCCGCTTGACGCGATCAGCGTTACGCTGATGTCATCGAAGAGCGCCAGTCCTCGCAGCAGCGCATTCACATTGCGATGTTCCAGCCTGCCCACGACGGCGACATTCACACCGTCGATACCGCCGAGTTCGCGTTGCAGGGTGTATAGGTCGGCGAGCGCCTGCGTGGGATGATCGTCTGCGCTGCCCCCGTTGATGACCGTCAAGGAGTCGGCGAACTCGGCGCGCTCCACCACTCCTGGCGCGCTGCTGCGCAGCACCACGACATCAATCCGCATGCTCGCCAGTATCTTGATGACATTATCTATGTGGGTTGCGTTGGACACGGGGAAGAACTGGGAGGCGTCCTCCGTATGATATATCTGCCCGCCAAGCAGTCCCATCGCGCGTTCGAACGACGTTCGCGTAAGCAGGCTGGGTTCGTAGAATAGGGAATACAGTGCAAGGCCACTTAGCCGCCCGTCTGCCGCGTTGCCGCTTCGCAGCGTCTCGCATAGAGGAAACAGTCGCGCCTCTATGAACGGCCTGTCGAGTTGGCTTGTTGTGGTTAAGTGGGGATAATCTGGCATCGTTCTGGTTCACCCGTGTGCTGCGTATCGGCGGTTGCGCCGCCCAAGAAAGTGTACAGCAAACCTGACTTTCAACGCTACGAATAACCGCGCTCGGCGCATCACCCTTTGGCATCGTTACAGACGGAATTCCATTTACAGGGCAAATCAGCAAGTTATAAAATGCGAAGGTTGATTCACAAATTCCTGTTCAGTTTGGCAATGGTCGCCCGATGGAGATGTCTTGCTAGGATTTCGCAGACGCTCAAGCGCCAATCCCGAGCCGTCCGTAGATTCAGATGTCGCAGGGGTAGATACCGCAGGCGAGCAGACGCCAAGAACTTCAGCATCGGCAGAATCCCAGCGGTCAGCAAAGAAACCCATATTTTACGGCTGGTGGATCGTTCTGGCAGGCTCTATAAGCCAGGCGTACACGTCCGGCACATTCTGGCAGGGATTCGGCGCGTTCTTCGACCCCATCATCGACCAGTTCGGGTGGAGCCGCGCGCTTACAGCAGGGGCGATGTCGCTCCAGCGCACAGAATCCGGCGCAATATCCCCATTCGTGGGCTGGTTCGTCGACAAGTTCGGCCCGCGCAATGTGATGCTTTTTGGTACCGGCCTGACTGCTCTGGGCTTCATCCTGCTGAGCAGGATACAAGAACTGTGGCAGTTCTATGCTGCGTTTCTGGTGCTCACCATTGGGCTGTCCTTCGGCACATTCCTGATTGTAACCACCGCAGTCGCCAACTGGTTCGTAGAGAACAGGTCGAAGGCACTGTCGTTCACTATGGCGGGAGCGGGCCTGGGCGGCGTGCTTGTTCCTGTGATCATTTGGCTTATCGCGACTACGGACTGGCGCACCGGACTGGTTGTGGTCGCCATCGGACATCTGGTAATCGGGATACCAGTGTCGTTCGTCATGAAGAGCCGACCGGAAGACTACGGCATGCTGCCGGACGGCGCTCTGCCGGAAGAGCCGGATGAGCAGACCGGTTCGGAGGATGCCGCACGCCGCAGGGCGGCGCTGTCCAGCGAGGTTAATATGACCACACGTCAGGCGCTGTCCAGTAGAGTGTTCTGGCAATTGGCGATTGCGATGGGCGTGTCAGGAATGGTAATTTCGGCGTCGATACACCAGATACCGGCAATCACGAGTTTTGGCATCAGCAGAAACATCGCGGGCTTCGCCATCCTGGGTGTGTCATTATTCAGCGTGGCAGGACGTCTGGGCAGCGGCTTCTTTGGCGACCGCCTGGACAAGCGTCATGTAATCGCAGTCTCGCTCTTCTTGCAGTTTGTCGGAACGATGGTCTTCGCGTTCAGCAGCGAGCTGTGGCATCTCGCCATCTTCGTAGTTACATGGGGCGTAGGGTTCGGCGCGTCCATACCGGTGCGTTTCGCGCTGATAGCCGACCTGTTTGGCAGGCAGCACTACGGCTCAATCATGGGCACGTTGATGACCACTAGCGCCATCTTCGGCGTGATAGCGCCGGTGCTAGTGGGCTGGTTATTTGACATCCGCGGCAACTACCGTGAACCATTCGCGCTGATGGCGTTCAGCGTCCTGATAGCTATTCCGATGATTCTGACGCTGGGGCAAGCTAGGGTGAGGCGGTAAGTCCACCACAAGTTGCCGTCCAGATTGGTATGTTTCACTCTACTAATGTCCTTCAATGATACGATTAGTCCGTAGATTTCGATGAATTAAGTTGCAAGAATGCCCGACATGGGTAATTCAGGACAACGGGCATTCGGCAGAAAAGTTCGACGCTTCCGCGAAACTTTCGGATTTACTCAAGAAGGTCTTGCAGCGGCGGCAGGCCTGGACAGGTCTTATATCGGCGGAATTGAGCGCGGCGAACGCAATCCGTCATTGACGGTAATCCTTCAGCTGGCCTCTGCATTGGGCATTAAACCCGCCCAACTCTTCACAGAAGTTGAAGAAGACAGCATCGCCGTCCAACAAACGGCGAGCGGTGTGACGACGACTGAAACCTCGGATGGGCTGGCTATTGGCTTCAGGTATGATAAATATGATGCCAAATATATCTTGCCGGGCGCAACACAGAGTCAATTCGACGATGTAATCAGCGTACTAAAGAACGGACTTGCGGCAAGTGGAAGCAGAGCAGACACGGTAGCGAGAACATTTATTGACGCAGTCTGTACTTGGCCGGATGCCAACCCCTCCGACTTGTGGAATTTTCTGCTTAATCGGGTGTATTGTGACCGCTCAAGTCATCCTCCTGCCAACGCCAGGCTCAACTTAGAACAAAGTTGGAAGCGAACAAGCGGATGGGCATTAGAACGTGTCTTGGTTGAACATTATGAAGAGTTCCTTAAACGGCATGGTCTATCTCTCAAGATAAGCAATAGGACAGAGAAGACTGCGCTCTTGGGCATCATCAAAGACCCACGCATCGTTCCGGACAAAGCTGATGTGATATTGTCCTATGACAACAACGGCGAAGAACACCTGCTAGGCGTTATCCATGTCAAGGCAAGCATCGCAGAAAGGCGCACGGATGATGTACCAATGAGCCAAGCCTTGATTGAAGCAGGATACCTTTCCATTTTCTGGACAATGGATGCGAAAAGTTTCCCATCTCCTAATCCCGTCAATCGTGGCGAATTAGGGAGTACGACAAGTGAAGATATAAGTGAAAAGCGCCGCGACATTGAAGAACACGGACACTTTTCCGCCTGCTTTTCCTATAACCGTAACACTGTGCCTACTTCGGACGAAAGCAACGCCCAATCTCGTATATTCGTATGTGATTTCACAAATCCAGACGACCGTTTCGCGCAATTTCTGATCGATGCTTTGCGTCAACGCCTGGCTCGCCCTGATGTGAGATAGCATGCTTCCCAAAATCCGCCAGCCTCCGCCTAGATTCCGCAACCTGCTCCGGGTCAATTTCGAATCCGATGTATGTACAGCCGAATTGTAGTGCGGCCAAGCCCGTAGAACCCGAGCCTGAGAATGGGTCGAGCACGACCACATCATCGCCATCTCGCCCGTAAGCTTCTATGCAGCGTTTCGGCAATTCGGTCGGGAAGCGCGAACGATGCTGCAAACCTGGGATGTGCTCATTAGCAAAAGTCCATACACTCGGCACGGGCGGTTTGACACGGAACGAATGACGCTCGTGTTTTGCCAGCAGATAAATGGATTCATGCTTTCTGTGAGGACGTCGGCATCTCCCTTCGGGCATCGCGTTTTTCTTCGCCCAAATAATCTCGCCACGATACAGATACCCGGATTCGGTGAGAGACACCAGCAGACGCTGGGGCAGCATCAGCATGTTGCCATATTGCAACCATCCGGTCGTCTTGTCAACGAATGCCTTCCGCTTAAAGCGTGGCTTGGTGTAGGCTACGTTGTCGGAATTGTAGCCGTTGCGGTCGGCACCCAACGAACTGTACCTATAATCCTTTGGTCCCCAATTGACGGGTGTATTGTACGAATCACCCATGTTGAGCCAAACAATACCTTCCCGCTTCAACTTCGGCAGCAATGCTATAAATACCGACTCCAGAAAGGCGATGTAATCTCTGGGGTCATCTTCCGTTCCGACACCGAGTGATTCGCGCTGTCCCCAATACGGTGGGCTGGTTACAATCACGTCTATGCTGGCATCCGGCAACCTTGGAATCAGTTCCAAGCAATCGCCTTGAAAGACGCCTGTTTCCGTGATGCATATCCGCTTTCGCAACTTATTAGTCATCACTACATCCCCAAGTGCAGCATCACTCTATCGTCCTGCCACGGCAAATCTTCAATCCATACCAGCAAGTCTGCCCTCTCTGATGGACTGATACTTCTGTAATCCGACCAGTTTCTAGCTCTGCTAATCAAGCTGGCGCGTCCAAACTCATACAACCCATTGCCAGACCAGGAACCTCCCCAAAACTCGTCATCATCATTTTCGTCATCATCAACGCCCGTGTATGGATTGAGCAACAAATCAAACAAGAACTCTTCGATTGGCTGTACGCGACTGTCCATGTATTCTATTGTAACTACCCCTACATCTAGCGACATAGCCTTGCCCTCTACTATGCGGTTAGCATCCCGCGCTTATGTTCGCACTCGTTACGCTGATATCTTACACCTTCTCCGCCGATATTGGGACATATAGACGGATACTTTAATCGGCAAAAAGCCGCGCAACATCTATCGTGCGCATGAACGCGACGCCGGGGAATGTCTGGATGTACTGGATGAGTCGCTCCAGCATGCGAAGGCGTCCGGGTCTGCCGATGGTGTAAGGGTGCATGGTGAGGGCGAATGAGCGACCGTAGTGGTGCATGCCCTCGAAGGCCGCCGACCAGGCGCGATATACATGCTCGGGGTCTGCCATCACATTGCGCGCGCCAAGTGCGGGCGAGTAGTTGAAGTAGGGTACATCGTCGAGTTCCCAGTGTATCGGAATCTCCACTATATCACTGCCATCGGCATCCACCTTGTAGGGAATGTCATTGCCCATCAGACTGGAGTCATAGACGAAGCCGCGTTCGACCAACAGCGTCAGTGAGTCCTCGCTCAACTCCCAACTCGGCGAGCGGTAGCCCAGTGGCTTTTCGCCTGTAATCCGCTCCAGGATGGCGCTGCCCCTGTCCAGCACGGCAGCCTCCTGGTCGCGCGTCAGAGTAGCAGGCGGCTCGTGCATGTAGCCGTGATGACCTATTTCATGACCGCGCTGCTGGATGTCCAGCACAAGCTCTTCGTGAGTTTCGGCGACATACCCGGGGATGTAGAAGCTCGCCTTGATGTCATACTTGTCGAGTAAATCCAGGATGCGGGGCGCGCCCACACTGGGACCGTACTCGCGCGCGGACATGAAGCTGGGCAGCCTCGCGCTGTCCGGGTTCTGGTTGAGAGCACCTGAAACACCGTCAACATCGAAGCTCAACATAGCAACGCAACGCAGGTCTCCGGGCCATATTCCGCTCATATTTCACCCTCCTGATGTGCAATTAAGTCGCAGATTTGGCTTGGCGGATTTGAACCGCGACACGCCTTCAAGTTAGCATGACTATACACGGAGGCAGCGCAGATTTCCTGCCCAAGCCGCCGAAGAATGAGAGGAATAGAATGGCAATAGCGATCGGTCTTGTGGTTGTCCTAGCTGCGCTGGTGGCGGTTGCGATTGCATACGGCATATATCTGTCCAATCTTATACGCGACGGCAGCCTATCCTCGCGCCATGGGACGCCGCCCTTTGACATAATCGCCAGCAGCGAGGGTGACGGACAGATCACCTTGCGCGCCATGAACGGGCAGGGGAGGGCGATGGACATTCGGCATGACGGCGTATTTGGTATCATCAGCGCCGACGGGTATGGACAGGTGGGCGAGATTATTGAACTAGGTGTTGGCGAGCATGGCGATGACTACGCCATGCGCGAGTACACGGCGCTGACGACGACGATCGGCGCAGCTGAGGCAGTGCGCCTCGACATCTATGCCTACCCCGACGACCCGGAAGCGGCACACGGCATTGCATTCGATAAGATTAGCTACAAGTCGGAATTGGGGGAATGCGCCGCCTGGTATGTTCCCGGAAATAGCAACACTTGGGTGATTTTCGCGCACGGGCGGGAGGCGCATCCGAACGAGGCGCTTCGAATTATTCCTGCGCTTGTGGATGCCGGATTGCCCATCCTCGCAATCAATTATCGCAACGATGATGGCGCGCCCGCGAGTGAGGACGGCTGGCACTGGCTCGGCGCGACTGAGTGGCGGGACCTTGAAGCGGCAGTGCAGTACGCCCTCGACAACGGTGCGGATGATGCAGTTCTCTACGGGTACAGCATGGGTGGCGGAATGTGCCTTAACCTGCTCTACGAGTCGGAGCTTGCCGACAGAGTGCGCTGCGTGGTGATGGATTCGCCGCTGCTGGACTTTGGCGGAACGCTGGACTTTGTGGGGCGGATCAGAGGCTACCCGCGTTCTATCGTGCGTATCGGCAAGGCGGTGGCAGCCTGGCGCTTCGACATAGACTGGCAGCGAATGAATTATCTGAACAGGGCGTCAGAGCTGCGAGCGCCAATTCTGATACTTCATGGGGAGGCGGACGACTTAGTGCCTGCGCCAATCAGTTGCTTGCTGCAACAGGCTAGGCCGGACATTGTGCGTTACATCGGCTTTACTGAGGCAGGGCACGCGCGCTCGTGGAATCTCGACAGCGCCCGCTACGAATCGGCAGTGCGGGATTTCCTCCAGGAGATTCTTCGCCAGAGACACTAACCCGCAAGCATCGCCTTGACCTCGGTAGCAACATCAGTGGTGGCGACCGTTTCGGCTTCGGATGAGGAGCGGCGCTTGATCTCCACAACGCTATCGCGGATGTTGCGCAGGCTAACGACAAGGCGTATCGGCAAGCCAATCAGGTCGGCGTCGTTGAACTTGACGCCTGCCGACTCGTTTCTGTCATCGAAGAGCACTTCCAATCCGGCACCGCGCAGTTCGTCATAGAGCGCTTGAGCCGACTCCGCGACAGTTTCGTTCTGCATGTTGAGTGCCACGAGGGACACATCGTAAGGCGCGATGGTCGCAGGCAGCACCATGCCGTTGTCGTCATGATTCTGCTCGATTGTGGCACCGAGCAGGCGTCCAACGCCGATGCCGTAGCAGCCCATCAGGATGAGGTGCGGCTCGCCGTTCTCGTCCGGATAATGCGCATCCAGAACATCGCTGTAGCGCGTGCCCAGCTTGAATATGTGCCCGACTTCGATGCCGCGCCGCATTACGAGCTCCGTGCCGCACTTTTCGCAGGAGTCTCCCCGCTGAGCGAGCGCGATGTCGTCAACTATGTCCGCTTCAAAGTCTCGATGGTGGTTGGTATTGCGAAGGTGGTAGTCGGGTTTGTTCGCTCCTGCGAGGAAATTGGAACCCATGTCAACGGAGTCGTCCGCCACAACCTTTATGCCATTCAGGCCAATGGGCGACGCAGAACCTGCCGTGAGTCCGTGCTCCTGTACCTCTTCCGGTGAGGCGAGGCGCAGGCCGGGTGCGCCTCCCAGCACATTGGATAGCTTGACTTCGTTAACTTCTAGGTCACCACGAATGACGACGAATACAAGCTCGCCCATCGCCATGTAGAACACAGCCTTGAGCGTCTTGCGCGCAGGTTCTTTGAGATATTTGGACAACTCGTCAATCGTCTTTATGCCGGGCGTGTGCGCCTCTTCAATGGGCAGCAGCGGCTCGGCGTCCTGCTGAGGCTTGGCGAAGACGGCCTTCTCCGCATTGGCGGCGTAGTCTCCGGAGGGACACAGGACGATCGTATCCTCGCCTGCGTCTGCGATCAGTATGAACTCGCTGGAGTCTTTGCCGCCGATTGCGCCGCTGTCCGCCTCAACCTCGATGGTTTCCAAGCCGCAGCGGCTGAATATGTTGCGATATGCCTGGGCCATAGCATCATAGGAGACATCGAGTCCGTCTTGATCGACATCGAAGCTATAAGCGTCCTTCATGTCGAACTCGCGCACACGAATCAGACCGCCGCGCGGTCTCGGCTCATCGCGAAACTTTGTCTGAATCTGGTAGATGATGAGCGGAAGGTCGCGGTAGCTGTTGACATTCGCCTTGACCATGTAGGTCAGAAGCTCTTCATGCGTGGGCGCGAGCACAAGCGGGCGATCCCGGCGATCATGCAGTCTGAAGAGTTCATTGCCCATCGCCTCGCTTCGACCGGACTGCTCCCAGAATTCGAGCGGCTGCAGCGCGGACATCATTACTTCCTGTCCACCGGCAGCGTCAATCTCCTCGCGGATAATCTGCTCAATTTTGCGGAGGGTGCGAAGCGCAAGCGGCATGTAACTATAAACGCCTGCTGAAACCTGGTAAATCATCCCCGCGCGCAGCATCAGGCGATGGCTTGCAAGCTCCGCCTCTGCCGGGTCATTGCGTTGGGTTTTACCGAACATCCTGGACATTCGCATAATAGAATCACAACCTGCTTAAAAGATAGTAGAGACGGCACCTAACCAAGGCCATCTGCCGTCATTGTATTTTAGTATTAGGCGCCCACCATTTCAGATTCAACCTTCCGCACCTCTTCCATCAGCGCGCCGAGCATGTCCGCTTCGTCCACGATGCGCGCCTTCTGCCCTTTGCGGAAGATGATAGCCCGCCCCGCGCCGGCGGCGATGCCGACATCGGCGTCCTTCGCCTCGCCGGGGCCGTTGACTTCACAGCCCATCACAGCCACCTTGATTGGCGACTTGATGCTTTTTAGAAGCTCATCGACGTTGTTGGCGAGCGAGCGCACATCAACATCCGCCCTGCCGCAGCTAGGGCATGCGACTAGCGTCGTGCCTTCCTTGCGCAGTTCCAGCGCCTTCAGAATCTCCATGCCCGTGTATATTTCTTCGCGAGGGTCGTCGCTGAGTGAGACACGGATGGTGTCGCCGATGCCCTCGTACAGCAGCATGCCAAGTCCGATCGCGCTGCGGATGCTGCCGGACTTTGCCGTGCCCGCCTCTGTGATGCCCAGATGGAACGGGTAGGGCACCATCTTGGCAAGACGCTTGTAAGCCTCCACGGTGGTGTCTATGTCGAAGGCTTTCAGCGAAATCTTGATGAGGTCGAAGTCGAGGTCTTCGAGGATGCCAATCTCCCACAGACCTGTCTGAACCATGTGGTCGACGACAGTGTACTCGCCTTCACTGGCCTCGCCGGCCTTGGGCAGCATATTGACGCCGTCCTTGTGGCGTGATAGTCCGCGCGTCACGCCGATGCCGCCCACCGGAGGCAGGCTACCGAAGTTCACTCCGATGCGAATGGGCACCTGCCGCGCCTTCGCCTCAAGCACTATGGCTTCGACCTTCTCGCGGTCGCGTATGTTTCCGGGGTTCAATCTGAGGCAATCCACGCCGCTCTTCAGCGATTCAAGCGCGAGCTGATAGTGGAAATGGATGTCAGCGATAAGCGGGATGTTTATCTGCTTCCTGATTTCGGCGAGCGCCTTGGCAGCTTCCATATCGGGGACGGCACAGCGTATTATCTCGCCGCCAGCCTCCTCGACTTCACGAATCTGCTGCACGGTCGCCGCGACATCGCGCGTGTCCGTCTTAGTCATGGACTGCACACTTATGGGCGCGTCGCCACCTACTTTGACATCGCCAACATAGACGGGCTTCGTTACGCGTCGCTTCTGCATCTGCTCCCCTCCACATCTTCCTTACGGTGAATTACCATACCATACGCACTCCTTACGGAATGACGCTGTCGCCGTTTATCAGCCGTATTATATCGAAGTAGCTTACGACCACTATCAGACCAATCAGCACCAGGAATCCGACCAGGTGTGCCATGCCTTCACGTCTTGGCGAGATGGGCTTGCCGCCGCGCAGAAACTCGATGATGACGAACATGAGCCTGCCGCCATCAAGCGCAGGGATAGGCAGCAGATTAACGATGCCCAGGCTGATGCTGATTAATGCGGTCAATTGCAGCAGGGGAGACAGACCAACCTGCGCGACTTGTCCGGTAACGCGCGCTATTCCCACGGGTCCTGAAAGCCCAGGGTCGGGCCCGCCGGAGGCCCAGCGAACTAAGCTGGTTCGGGTAAGAGTGAGCACATCCCACATTTGCTGGAAGGACATCGGAATAGCGCGGAAGACCGAGTAATCACGCTGTACCATTCGCGTTTCAAATGTGCCTAGCATTACGCCCATCGCGCCCTGCGTCAATGTGTCGCCAACTTGCAGGTCCGGCTGGTAGCGCCTCGCGTCTGTAAGGGACACTTCGCGCGCCGGGTCTGTCACTCGCTCTACGACCTCCAACTTAGGCGGTTTGACGCGCGGCACGAGCGTAACAGTCTCGTGGCTGCTCGATGTGGGCTGCGGGGCCGGATTGCCTGTTATGAATACGCCGCGCTGAAGTGTCAGTTCCGTGGGCGAGCCAAGGCTGGACATTACCTCTTGAATGAGGTCGCCGTGAGTGTCGAGTTCGTTTCCATTGACTGCGATGACCGTGTCGCCCGAAGTTACCCCGGCGAGTTCGGCAGGCGATCCGGGCGCGACCGCCGTTATCACGACCTTGCCGCTTGGCACATCATGCGGCAGCGCGAACAGTACCGCGAAGACTATGACGGGGAATATCAGGTTCACTACCGATCCGGCGCAGAGCACTATGGCGCGCTTGAGAACACTCTGGTCGGCGAAACTGACCTCCGCCGGCACGACCGCGCTCAATCTCCGATCATAGGAGGCGCGCGCTCCAGGGTCCGACAATACCGAGTGAGCGTGTTCTGCGTATCTGAGCAGACCCGCCCGATTATCAGGGTTTTTATTATTTATGAGCTCTTTAAGCTCTTCGTAGCCCTCGTCGATCTCCTCCTGGGAGGCTTTCAAAGGCACGTCCAGCAGACCATAGTGGTCAGGAGGGTCTGCCGGCCCCATTTCGACATGCTTGATTAGCTCGTCGTAGGCGGCGCGTCTTTCGGGATTGGACAGCTCGCTGTACGCAATCTGCAAGGTGTGGAGCATCCTGTCCCGCCGATCCGGTTCCCTCAGATTGATGAGTTCGACAAGCTCGACATACGACCTCCGGATATCTTCTTGTGAGGCGTCGCGGGGCACGGCAAAGAGGCCGTAGAAGTCGGGATGGTTGTGGCGACCGCGCACAAGAATGACACTTTTCTCCGGCTTCTGGCGGACGTATCTTCCTTCCTCGATGCCCTCGCCATGTTCGCCGACCATGCGCACGAAGCCGCCAAGCGGTATCCAGTTGATGGAGTATATGGTGCCACCCGGCGAGAAGCGGATGCCTACCAGCCGCGGCGGAAAGCCGAAGCCGAACTCTTTGACTGTGATGCCGAACCACTTGGCCGTAAGGAAATGCCCCATCTCGTGAATGAAGACGAGGAAGCCCAACACAGGGAAGACAAGCAGCCATGCAGGAAGCCCAAACACTAAGCTACACCTCCACGATTCCGGCAGCGCGGCTGCGTGCGGCGGCTGCGGCGTCAAGTGTGTCTTGCAGTGTTGGTTCTTCAACGTTCCGATGTTCGCGGACCGCCTCTGCAATGACGACCGGAATCTCAATAAAGCCAATTCTGCCCGCTAGGAACAGTTCGACGGCTGCGTCGTCCGCGCCGCACAGGGCGGCAGGCCAAGTGCCGCCGCGCCGCGCGATTTCAAGCGCAAGGCTGAAGCAGGGATAGCGCTCTGGGTCCAGGGACTCGAAACTCAGCGCTCCCGTTCCAACCGGATCGAACGGCCTGATGTTGGGGTTATGCAGGCGGCGCGGGTAGAACAGGGCATACTGAATCGGCAGGCGCATGTCTGGCGGGCTAATCTGCGCCTTCACCGAACCGTCCGCGAATTCAACCATCGAATGAATCATGCTCTGCGGATGGATGACGACCTCGATGTCGTCCCAGGGGACATTGAAGAGCCAGTGAGCTTCTATAACCTCAAACGCTTTGTTCATCATAGTGGCAGAATCGACGGTAATCTTTGCGCCCATTTGCCAGGTGGGATGCTGCAACGCCTGGTCAAGAGTAACATCAGCAAGCTGCTCAATCGGGGTATCGCGGAATGAACCGCCCGATGCGGTGATGATCAATTTGGAGACGCTCTGGTCTTCGCCGCGCAGGCACTGCCAGATAGCGTTGGGTTCGCTGTCCAGGGGCAGCAGGGACACGTTGTGATCGCGTGCCGCCTTTGTTACCAGTTCACCTGCCACGACTACCGTCTCTTTGTTGGCAAGGGCAATGTTTTTGCCTGCCTCTATTCCCGCGAAGGTTGCTGGCACGGCGACATCGCCGGTAGTTGCCGCAACTACGATGTCCACATCAGGATTGGCAGCGATCTCGTCAATTTCGCAGTCAATGCAACCGTAGTCGCTCAGGAATGCCTTCTCTGAAGCGCTGCCTTCGCAATAAGCCATTGAGGGGCGGAACTCGCGAATTTGCTGCTCAAGAAGGCGATGACTTCTGCGCGCGGCTAGCCCTATAACTCTGAAATCATCGGGGTAAGTGCGCACGACATCCAGCGTCTGAGTGCCGACCGAGCCGGTGGAGCCTAGGACAGCAAGCCTTTTTGTTGTACTTCCCATATCACGAAATAATACACTGCTGGTAGGGCGAAAACAATTGAGTCCAGTCTGTCAAGAATGCCGCCATGACCGGGCACAAGCGCACCCGAGTCCTTGACGCCTGCTTTGCGCTTCAGGCGCGATTCTACTAGGTCGCCCAACTGCGCGAGTGCGCCAACTAATATGCCCAATAAGATTGTTTCTACCATTATAGCGTGTATTCCCAGCAAGTTGGCGGCAAGAACACTCGCGACGACCGCGCCGAACATGCCTGCGACCGCGCCTTCTCGCGTCTTGCTCGGGCTTATGTTCGGCGCGAGCGGTGTCTTCCCAAAGGCGCGTCCGCCGAAAAATGCCGCCGTATCCGTGGCAAAAACCACGAGCAGCAATAGTAGCATCCACTCTCTGCCCTGATCTACGCTGCGCAGCAAGATGGCATAGGAAAGCAGGCCGCCAACGTACACCGATGCCGCGAGAACGACGCCAAATGCGGGATACGGACGCTCCTCATTTCTGCTGAGGACAAGTCGCATTGTCATTAAGGCGAAAGCAGGAATTGCCATAAAGTGGTAGTAGTTGCCGAAGAGCGGAGTGTCCCCTGTCCTGGTCCAACCGTGGACAGCGCTGATGAACAGTGCAGAGAGAACCACCGGAAAGCCCCAGTGGAACTTATCCCCCCAGAGGTTTGCAAGACGCGACAGTTCGTAGGCTGCCGCGAGTGCGGCGATAAAGACAAGCGCAGAAAACCAAGGAGGGCCAATCCACACTGCTGCAAATAGCAATGGGATTCCGACGAACGCGGTGGCAAGTCTTTGAGTCACGCTGTAGCCTTAATTGAGGCGCAATGGCTAGCGTACCTTGCCGAAGCGCCGCTTTCGCCTGCTGTACGCTTCGAGCGCCCTGTCAACTTCCGCCTCGTTGAAGTCGGGCCAATATACAGAGGTGGAGTAGTATTCGGCATAAGCCGCCTGCCATAATAGGAAGTTGCTCAATCGTTGCTCGCCGGATGTGCGGATGACGAGGTCGGGGTCTGGTATGCCGTTGGTGTACATGTATCGCCTGAGCAAGTCCTCGTTGACATCTTCGACCTGCACATCATCCGCGATCATCGAGCGGACGGCGTAAACAATCTCCGCCCTTCCGCCGTAGTCAAATGCAACGCAAAGAGTCAGACGCGTGTTGTCTTTCGTGAGTTCGATGCTTTCGCGGATGGAGCGGCGCAAGTCCGTTGGAAGACGGTCAATTCTTCCAATGTGCCGAAGCCGAATGCCTTCACTATGAAGTTCATTCACCTCGGATCGAATGACACTATCCACAAGCTCAAGCAAAGTCTGTACTTCGTCGTCAGGACGATTCCAGTTCTCGGTTGAAAACGCGAATAGCGTCAAGTAGCGCACGCCGTGCCTGATAAAGGCTTCGATAATGCGGCGGAGGTTTTCCGTACCCGCGCGATGGCCCTCGCTGCGAGGCTTGCCATGACTGGCTGCCCAGCGACCATTGCCATCCATGATGATTGCTACATGCTCAGGAGGCGGGTTAGGGATTTGCGTTTGTTCAGATGCGTTAGCAGAAGCGTTCAGTTCCACTTTTGTGGTCATGCAAACAGAGGCTTGGACGCCTCATACCTCCATAACTTCTGCTTCCTTCTCCTGCTTCATCTCTTGCATCTGGCTGGAGAAGGCGTTGGTGATTTCCTGCAACTGGTTCTGGGCAGATCGACTCTTGTCCTGAGACAGTTCCTTGTTCCTCTCCATTGAGCGAAATCCACCGAGGCTGTCGCGGCGGATATTGCGAAGGGACACAAGTCCATCCTCCACCTTGCGTCCAACCAGCCTTACAAGTTCTCTGCGTCGCTCCTCAGTAAGAACAGGAATGTTAAGCCTGATGGCGGTGCCGTCGTTGTTCGGCACCAGTCCGAGGTCAGATGTAAGGATGCTGCGCTCCACATCCCTGATTGACTGCCTGTCCCACGGCTGGATCATCAGGACGCGCGCTTCGGGCACCGATATGGAAGCGAGTTGATTCATTGGAGTTGGGACGCCGTAGTACTCGACCGTCAGAGTTTCGATCAAGGCGGGTGAGGCTCGCCCTGTGCGAATAGTGTTCAGTTCGCGCCTAAGTGCCTCGACGGACCTTTGCATCCTATCGTCGGTTTCCAGCAGAACTTCATCAGCCGTAGCCATCGTTGAACTCTCCATATCTTTGGCAGGCTTTACAGCGCGGGGGCGGAAGCGACTACGGACCCCAACGGGTCGCCTGCAATTATTTTCTCGATACTTCCAGTCTCAAAAAGGTCAAATACGATAATCGGCAAGTCATTGTCCATGCAGAGCGACAGGGCGGTGGCGTCCATAATCCTCAGCCGACGCTCCAAGGCTTCCTGGTGCGTGAGGAAGTCAATTTTGGCGGCATCCGGAAAGAGATTTGGGTCTGCCTCGTAGATGCCGTCAACATTGTTCTTTGCCATCAACAGCACTTTGGCTTCTATTTCGATTGAGCGAAGCGCCGCGGCCGTGTCCGTGGTCATAAACGGGTTGCCCGTACCTCCGGCGAATATGACCACACGCCCTTTTTCCAAGTGTCGGATTGCACGGCGCCGAATGTACGGCTCGGCTATCTGCTGAACGGTGATGGCGCTTTGGGTGCGGACTTCCAGACCGTGGTGACGCTCAAGAGAATCCTGTAACGCGAGTGCATTGATAATTGTCGCAAGCATCCCAGCGTAGTCGGCAGTTGAGCGATCCATTCCTTCGGATTCAGCTTCCCAACCGCGCAGGATGTTTCCACCACCCACGACAATCGCGGTCTCCACACCGAGCTCGCAAATATTTTTTATCTGCTGCGCCATGTAAGAGACAGCACCGGAATCGGTGCCAAAGCCTCGCTCGCCTGTGAACGACTCACCGCTAAGCTTCAGCAGTACCCGTTCGTACTTTACGCTGGTACTCCGCAAGTGTGCTTCACTCTCCCAGCGAGAACCTGGTGAACCTCCGGACGCGGATGTTTTCGCCCAGCTTGCCAATACCTTCGTTGACCAGGTCTTGTATAGATTTGGACGGGTCCTTGATAAAGGGCTGATGCATCAGCACGGTTTCAGCGCTGTCAGCATCCTCGTCATCCGGCACTTCTTCACTGGTCACATAACACGGCGCCATTGCCGCAACCTGCATTGCAAGGTCGTGCGCAAGCTCCTTGAAATCGTCAGTGCGCGCAACGAAATCGGTCTCGCAGTTCACTTCAAGCAATACGCCGATGCGTCCGCCGCTATGAATATACGACTCAACGATACCTTCTTCAGTGGATCGCGTGGCTTTCTTGGATGCGCTGGCGATTCCCTGCTTAACGAGAATTTCTTCAGCCTTGCCCAAGTCGCCAGCGGTGTCTTCAAGAGCACGCTTACAGTCCATAATGCCAGCGCCAGTGCGCTCTCTGAGTTCTTTAATTGTCGTTACACTTAGTTCCAACTCTACACCTACAAATGTAATTCTACTCTGCCTGGGTATTCTGAATTGTTTGTTCGGGAACCGCGGTCTGTTCGGGAACCGCTGCGCCGTTCGGCTCGGGAGCAACTGCTGCGGGCGCGGCTTCAACGACAGGAGGTGTAACTTCGCCGAGTGTTGTGTCCTCGGCGGGCATCGCAGCCTCGCCCAACTCCTCGTATTCAAAGGCGGTGTGCCTGTTGGTGCCTTCGATTATGGCATTCGCCATCGAGCCCGTGACAAGCCTGATGGAGCGTATAGCGTCGTCGTTGCCAGGAATCGGGTAGTCAATCAGGTCGGGATCGCAGTCGGAATCGACAAGAGCAACGATGGGAACGCCCACACGCTTAGCTTCAGCGACCGCAATTGCCTCTTTGCCGATGTCAATGACGAAAAGCGCACCAGGCATCTCGGTCATCTCCTTGATGCCGCCAAGGTACCTGTTCAGCCGCACAATGGAAGCCTCCCTTTTGAGTGCTTCCTTTTTCGTATATGCGGCAAACTCGCCTTTTGCCTGCCTAGTTTCAAGATCAACGAGGTGGTCGATGCGCGACTGGATGGTCTTGAAGTTCGTGAGAGTGCCGCCGAGCCAACGTGTCGTGATATAGTACGAATTCGCGCGCTGGGACTCGGTGACAATTGTATCCTGAGCCTGCTTCTTCGTTCCGACCATGAGGATCTTTTTGCCTTCAGCGGCGACATCGCCGATGAAACTGGCTGCCTCTTCCAGCATCCGCAGGGTTTTCTGCAAGTCTATAATGTGGATGCCGTTGCGGTGAGTGAAAATATAACGCCGCATCTTCGGATTCCAGCGGCGCTTCTGATGACCGAAATGCACGCCCGCCTCAAGCAGCGATTTCATGGTGATACTTGTTGGCACGCTCGGCATCGGCGCTCGGGGCGCCTGCTGAACCACAACGTCTGGCTGCGGGTCGACGACTGGTACGGATTGCTGCATATATGCCTTCCTAGACTACCTTAAAAAGTTGCTCAACATCCCAAGCAGTATAACATACGCAGATTGGGCTGGGCAATTCGCATTAGCGCTCCTGAGTACATTATTTGGCTCAGAAATCTCCCTTGCTGCCTGGTCGCAAGTATAGCAAATTGACACCTATTCCGGACCATTGCTATAATTCGACGGTAGCTCGTGGGGATATAGCTCAATTGGGAGAGCGCGGCGTTCGCAATGCCGAGGTTGGGGGTTCGAGTCCCCCTATCTCCACCACTCCCCCTTCCCACACCATCCCACAAAGTCCCTGTTTATCCCTTATTTGACTGCTGTATCGGCACTGCCTGCTCTTGCAAAGTTTCGGGTTTTCCTGTATTATCCCACATAAGATGTGGGGAAAATAGAGGGAAATAGCAATGCCCGGACTAACAGTTGCCAAAGTCAAGAGTCTTCAGACCCCAGGGCGATACGCAGATGGCAGTGGACTGTACCTGAATATTGCGAAGCGTGGCTCCAAGAGTTGGGTTCAGCGCATTACGATAGATGGCAGACGACGAGACATGGGACTCGGAGGCTACCCAGATGTAGGCCTTGCAAAGGCTCGTCGGCGCGCTGCTGATAATCGTGCTGCCGTTGCAGATGGTCGAAACCCATTAGAGGAGAGTCGGAGGGCTTCCACGCCTACATTCAGGGAAGCGGCGCGAATGGTTCATACCATCAAAGTACCTTCGTGGCGCAATAAAAAGCATGCTGACTCCTGGATGCAGACAATGGAGCGTTACGCACTTCCAGTAATTGGCGACACCCGCATTGACAGCATAGGCAAGCAGGACGTTCTTCGTATCCTCACTCCGATCTGGACGAGCAAGCCCGAGACCGCACGACGAGTGCGGCAACGCGTGAGGGCAATTTTCGATTGGGCGATCGCGCACGATTACATTGAGTACAACCCAGCGGGAGAGGCGATTAAGGCAGCCCTCCCGGTAATGCCCAAGGTGAAGGAACACCTTCGATCGCTACCCTACAAGGAAGTTCCGGCGGCGCTGAAGGCGATCAGTATGACGGAGTCCGCTACTGCGTCTAAACTATGCTTGCGATTCGCAATCCTGACAGCTTCCCGCCCCGGGGAAGCCCGTGGCGCCTCCTGGGAGGACATCGATCTGGTCGCGTCCCTCTGGGTCATTCCCGCGGAAAGAATGAAAGCCGAGCGCGAGCATCGCGTCCCACTTTCTGACTTAGCCATTTCTTTACTCAAAGAAGCAAAATCAATTTCTGACGGATCAAGCTTAGTATTTCCCTCTCCGGTCAACCGCGGAAAGCCAGTGAGTGAGAACACGCTCGGCAAGGTTCTGAAATCCGCCGGGCTGCACAGCAGGACCACGGCGCATGGCTTTCGCTCGTCATTCAGAGTATGGGCACAGGAAAACACCAACTCAAGCCACGCCGCTATGGAGTTGGCACTGGCGCACTCGGTCGGGAACGCAGTGGAGCAGGCGTACATGCGCTCGGACCTCCTGGACCAACGCCGAACGCTAATGCAACAGTGGGCGAATTTCCTCGCCAAACCATCCTTATGAGGCAAATTGCCTGAATTCAAACACGTGCTGACAGGGATAGTGAAGCGCATGAGGGCTAAAGATGCCGACAACGCCTCAGATTCCCTGCGCTCATATGATACGAGGTGACTGGGGCACAAATAACTGTTGGACTTCTGGAAGTCCGGATGGACATAACGGGACTTGACGAACAATTCATGACGCTTTAGGCTCAAATCCATAATGGCAAAAACCGTTCTTGACTCTCATATAACAGGCCCACGGATCAGTGCCGACCAACTGGTAATGGCCGCGCTTTTCTGCTTGCCACCATTCCTGATGTGGCTCGGTCTTGGGCCACCAGGAACCGGCGACTTTGCCTCAGATGATTTAGGCACTTCGCTGAAAGCTCTAGCCGTTGCAAATGCCGTATATGCGATTTTAGTCATTTACATGCTCTCGGTCGCTACGGGAGCGTTTGAACTCTTCGTCGGATCGGGGCAATTCTGTGCCCGGGACCTCGCAACGGCACTGCAATGCCGCCTCGGAACGCTGATGAGCCGATACTCTCGGACTGCCTCAATTCAAAGGGCGTTTGCCGCGGCGATCACAAATGGCGCAGCCGACACGCCACTACGCTGGAACCGGTTCCTGCAGACTCCCAGAATCCTTGTCCAACGCTGGTTCGCCGGCACAAGTCCCCAACTCCTCTTCCACTAGGCCACCTCATCGGGATGCTCCGCACAGGGGCGGGCTCCGCGCCGAACCCAATGGCACTGCCACGTTCAGCCCATGGGCACGTCTGACACACTTTGTCCATGAAGAGCCTGGATACCTGTGCAACCGCTGCAAACCGCTTCCTCGATAGAAGCCGTCCAGTACGGAACTCAGCCATTCAGAATTCCTTGCTTCATGGACGGAGGCCCTCAAACACGAACTATTGGGCGTTTTGCAGCTCACAGGCAGTTTGTCGCAGCAACTTGAAGAGGAGGAAATACCGTGATCGACCGGTTAATGAGATTAGAGGAAGTCCTGAGGTGTACGGGTCTGAGCAGATCGGAACTGTATCGTCAGATTCAGGTTGGCACATTTCCACGACCCGTCAGAGTCGGCAAGCGCGCAGTACGGTGGCGTGAAAGCGAGGTGAAAGAGTGGATCGCGGAACGACCTCGAGCCGCGTCGTAACAGTGAGAGAACGAAGAAATAGGCCTTGCGAAGTTGACTGCCGCACAAGGCCTAGGCCGCAAACAGCCAGGATGCTGATGCACTATGAATAATAGCATGCAGCGTTCGGCCTTGGATAATGTGATAGCCCGGCAGGAAGGAGTGAAACGGGAAGGCACTGACCGTCACTCCCTCTCCTGCCCGCCGGAACGCAGTAAGCCGAACGCCTCAGCCGATATCCGGGTCGCCCCAGATCAATGGGGCGGCATCTGCTGCCGCGTCTCCGGTCGCAACCGGGAGCTGTGGCAGACCGTCGAAACGCTCAGGATGCCCGGCAGGGATATTGTCGTCAAGACCGCTCACGTCTATGACCGTCCTTACGGCGTGCGACGCATCGCCTATCGCGGCGATGGACCGGGCGACAAGAGAACCTGGCAACCTAGGGGTCAGAACTCCCGCGGCACTCCATCCGCGTCTGCTGGACACGCCATCCACTCACACGTCCGACCCGGTCGATGTTCTTCCCACGGAGGGCGCTTCCGTGGGTTATGAATTGAGCAGCTGGGCACGGACGCTGGAGCATCCCTGCCTGACACCGAGAACGAGGCAGGTACTTAACGCTATCTGCCTGGTCGCTCACGACGACCACGGCGAGTTCTGGATGAGGGGGAAGCGACTCATCGAAGAACACCTGCCCGACATGTCCTACGGTGGGTACCGCAACTGTCTCGGCAGGCTGGTTCAAAACGGCCTGCTCATCAAGATCGAGCACGGCGGCGGTCGTACATCGTCGGGGCGAGGCACGACAAGCCGCTACCGCGTCAACTCCCCGGTCGTCGGGAACCCACACCCTGCGCAGGGGGTCCTGCCGGAGATCACGAGGGCGCCCGGCGCCCAGGCCCGACCTTCGGAACCCGAAGTCAGCGACGACCGGCTCTATGTCTCCGCGGGCGATGTGTACCGTCGCGTTGACGAGCTGCTGGCGGTGGGAATTACACCGGAGCAGATGATAGCGTTCCTGGAAGCAGTCGCGAAGACCATGACAGGTTCGAGAAACATGTCACGGTCCGGCAAAGAAACCTGTCACGATCCCGAGAAACATGTAACAGATCATGACAGGTTTCCCACAAACATGTCACAGATCATGACATCCCTTCATATACATGAGGAAAAAATACATGAGGAAAAAGAGGAAGCAGCTGCTGCAGGAAACCTGTCACGATCGGAGCGCGCCCCGTCGGATTTCTTTGAACTCCTCGCCGCCTCACTGGCAGAAGCCGGACATGGCGGCATCCGTGCTGCCCAGTTCTCGGACCTGAGGGGTCTCGCGGCGACTTACGAAGAGCTGACGGGTTCACCGCCGGACGAACGCGCGGCGGATTACATCGTCGGACGCGTCAGCCAGAGCAGGAGCGTCAGGAATGTCGTCGGATTCGCACGGCGGATCACCGGGGATGTCCTGCGAAACGGCGAGGGGTACGTCGAGCGGGTTCAGGCTCCGGATTTGCGTTCACGTCCACCGCCGGAATCCGACGCGGAGCCTGCGCCCGACTGGGATCTGCTGCACCTGGCGCACGTTGACCAGGTGTCCCCGGCGGGGGAAGTGTGGGCCTCGGTCCTTGGTGAGCTGCGATCACGGGTGCCCAGGCCGGCCTTTGAGACCTGGCTGGCGGGGTCGGAGGGCTGGGCATATGCCGGGGAACGATTCGTCGTCGGCACGCCGGACAGCTTCGTGGCCGAGATGTTGCGGAACCGGATGCACCCGCCCATCGAGCGGGCCCTGAGGGACGTGACCGGCGGCGTGCTCTCCATCGGCTACGCGGTTGCGCCTCGTGGCGATGAACCCTGCCCGCGCTGTCAGGCGCAGGACACGCAGGCCGCGGCTTCCTGAGAGATCGCCACAAGGGTTCATCAAGCTGCGTTATTACGATCTTCACATGCGCTTATCGGAAAGCGATCAGGTTCAGGAATCGGAATATGGAAGTTTCATTATCCGGAGCGTGTCCCTCCCGCAGGGGAGGCGCAAAGCGAAAGCTGAGGAACAAAATGTTCACAAAAAGCGATAAACGGCAGAGCGAACCGTGGCCCGAGGAGCGCCCGGTGCTGTTCCGGGTGATCCCATCCAAGTCCGGTGAGTTCAGCGCGCAGGGCTTCATAAACGCGCTGGAGGCGCTGAACCTTGTCGACGAGGTGCTGAGCCTGGAGCTCTGCGCCTCCGACGGCCAGGTGAGGATGTACGTGCGCTCGGCACGGGCGGACCACGTGCTGTCCGCGCTGCAGTCGCACTACGCGCAGGCGCGATTTGCGACCGTGTCCGCGGCGGACGACCCGCTGCTGATGTCCGAGACGAATGGATCCGTCTCTCGTCAGACGCTCTGGCCTGGCGGGGAGCAGTGGTTGCCCTTCCAGGTGCAGGACGATGCGGAGGAGGACGGCGACCCGTTCGTGGACATGCTGGCCGGCCTGTCCGCGGAGACGCCGCCTGGAGGAAGGGTCGTCACGCGCGTGATGCTGAGCGAGAAGGACCGTGACTGGAGCGAGCAGTGGCGCAACCAGGCGATAGCCGGAAGCGGGAGCGCGAACCAGCTTGCCGTGGACGCGATGCGCCGTGAGGACAACGGGTCGGGGGCGTCCGGGCAGAAGAGTGACGGAGGAGGCATCTCCCAGAACGGCCCGGTGGTGCAGGCGTTGCTTCTCGTCGGCGGGATGTTTCTGCTGGCAGTCGGCATCCCGCTCTACCGATGGCTGTATCCTCTGTGGGCCGGAGGCCGGAGGGCGGAGGTCGTACTGTATGCGTCTCTGCTGGCCGTCGGGGCGCTTGCGGCGCTTGGGGGTCTGGGCTACCTGCTGCACAGGACAGGCATCCTGAGCGCTCTCTTCAGGAAGGGGCCCGAGCGAAAGTTCGAC
This sequence comes from Dehalococcoidia bacterium, assembly GCA_965221045.1. Classification (GTDB taxonomy): domain Bacteria; phylum Chloroflexota; class Dehalococcoidia; order Lucifugimonadales; family JADFKI01; genus Bin90. Next base: position 672,207 of record OZ244863.1, on the reverse strand, counting down.
GATCCGGACCTGGTCAAGCTCAGGGTCTCGGGCGCTGCGTTCCGGCTGGAGGTGCAGCTGTACGGCCTGCTGCGCGACGGCGGGGAGCGCACCGAGGTGATGGAGCGGGTGCTGCGCCCGGTGGTCGCCTCCTACCGCCGCTTCGACAGTCCCATGGGCGCGCGGTTCGAAGCGGGTCCCCTGGAGATGCTCGGAGGGTTTGATCCGGCCGCGGACGACCTGGGATTTCTGGGCGAGCGCAGGCGACTCCTCCGACGTACCAGGATCGGACAGGGGGTCGTGGGCACGCGGGAGGCCGTCGCGATGTGGCATGTTCCGGGTGATGCCGTGGACGTGTCCGGCCTGGTGCGCGCGGGAAGCAGACGGTTGCCCGCGCCGCAGGAGATGTTCGCGCCGGAGGACGGGCGGCGGGACGGAGCCGCCCTGGTCGGCGTCGAGGCGTACGGTGACGGCGGGCTGCGCAAGCTGCACATTCCCGCAGAGGCGATGCGCAGGAGCGGGCTGATCGTGGCACGCACCGGCATGGGCAAGACTACGCTCACGCAGCACATCGCGCGCAGCCTGCTGCGCGACAGGGCAGAGGGCACGGGCGACGCCGCGCTCGTAGTCGTGGACCCGCACTCCGATCTCGTACTGGACATCCTGAACGGGATGCCGGTCGGCGCCGCCGCGGACATGCGCCTGGTGGACCTGGGAGACGAGACCCGCGCGTGCGGCCTCAACCTCCTGGATACCCGTACCTTCCCGGAGCGGGACCTGACCGTCGAGACGGTGCTCACGGTCGCAAGGTCTTCCTCGCGCAACTGGGGGACCGCATGGAGGAGATCCTGCGCTGGACGCTGTACGCGCTGTACGAGGCGAACCGCCACAGGAAGGCCGAAGAGCAGTACACCATCTACGACGGCGTCATGTTCCTCACAGACGAGAGCAGGCGCAGGGAGATCATCCGGGAGGGGCGCGACCGTAAGCGCCGCGACGTGACGGTGGCGCAGTGGTGGTACGAGATATACCCGTTGCTGGTGCCGGTCAACGACCGTGGGGCGCTGGCGCCTGTGCTGCGCAAGCTCGGGCAGTACGCCGGCGCCCGGAGCGCGCGCAGGGTGCTGGGGCAGCGCCGCACCACGCTGGACATCGCGGATACCGTGCGCTCAGGCAAGGTCCTGCTGGTGAACTCGGCGCGCGCCCAGACAGGACCCGAGGTGTCGTCCATAGTAGGCGGAGCGATACTGAACCTGCTGAACCACATCGTGAAGCAGCAGAGCAGGCTTCCCATCGCCGAGCGCAGGCGCGTAGTGGTCATTGTCGATGAGATGCAGGTGTTCCCGGGCGTGCCGTTCGACGAGATGCTGTCTGAGCTCAGGAAGTTCGGCGGCAGCCTGCTGATGGCCACCCAGAGCCTGGGCAGGCTCAACGAGATGACCGAGAGCGGGACGATGGGCGAGACGATACTGGCGAACCCGGGAAGCCTCTTCTCGTTCCAGGTGAACGCCTCCGACGCCGAGCTGCTGCACCGGGAGCTCGACAGCGCTGTAATCGAGGAGAAGGACATCGTGGAGCTGCCGCCGCACCACTGCTACGGCAGGCTCACGCTGGAGAGCGGGAACGTCCACTTCTCGATGGAACTGCTGCCCCCAATGTCGGGAAACGCGGGCATCGCCGACCTGGTCCGCGGGGCGTCAGACGCCTACACCAGGCCCACGGCGGAGGTCGACGATGAGCACTCCGAGTTCATGCAGGGCAAGTACCGGGAGTATTTTGGCCGGCCAGAGGACGATGACCCCGCCGATGAACCTGACAACGACGACGGCCCGGACAGCGAAGACGATGATCCGGACGACGATGACCGCTAGGAGGCACTGCCGCATGCGCTTGACCGACACTCTGCCCCAAAACTCAGTCCGCCTGCTGAGCGCGCTGGCGTCTGCCCCGTTTGCGGAGCGCGACGAGCTCGCGGCCTTCGCCGGGCTTCCTCCCAGCAGCACACTTGAGTCGATTCTGAGGCTCGAGGCCCGGGGGCTGGTGGCCTCCGTGCGCCACACCCGCACGAACACCTCGCGGGTCAGGCGCTGGTATCTGACGCCGAGCGGCATCACCCGTCTTGCGGAACTCCACGGTGCGACATCCGGAAGACTGTTGCGGGAGCTGCCGCTGTCCGCGGAGTGGCGGCGCCACCTGCTCAGGCGACTGGACGCGGTGGCCCCGCTCTACCGGGTCGGGCGAGAGGCAGCGTTGTTATCACACGGCCCCATCGAATGGCTCTGGATACGCGCGGGAGCGCTGGACGCGTTGCTTGAGCTGCCGGACGGCGGGACGCTCGCGCTGGTACGCCTCGGCCCGACGCTCTCCTGGCAGGCGATGAGAAGCCGCATCGGAACGCTCTACGGGATGCAGCGGGCGCGCGGATGCCCCACTGCCCTGCTGGTGCTGCCCGGGAACCTCGAGGCGCAACGCCTTGCGGCGGACCTGCGCGGGAGGGCGATCGATGCCTATGCGGTGTCGGAATACGAAGTGATACACACCGCACCGGGCTCCACCATATGGCGCAGCCTCGGCAGCGCACGGGGTCTGACACTCGCGCAGGTTGTAGGCATGTCCCGTGATATGAGCGGTGCGCAAGTCCATATAGCAGGATACTCAGGACGGGCGTCCATGCCTACCGCCACTCTCAGCCCTGGCGCGGACGGTCTCGACCTGGTGGCGACAGAGCTCACGATGCCTGGCAGGCGTCTGCTGGACGCCCTGTACGACTGGCCCCTGATGCGTACCGGGGATTTAAGGAGGCTCCTGGATATGAAAGAAGGCATGCTGAAGAAGACGCGGGCGCACCTGGTGAGGCGCGGTCTCGTGTGCCAGGTGCGGATCGGCGGCACTCCGGATCTGCGACGGCGCAACGGCACGAGGCTGTGCCTTGGTCCCGACGGACTGCGGTACATCGCGCGCCGAGATCGCAGGCGCGTCTCCGAGCTGCTCGGGCGCTGGAGCATCGCTCCCGACGAGGACGGCGATGAGCGCCTTGAGATACTGCACTACCGTCTCGACGGATCGAAGCTCAGGGTGCTGGCGCGGGAGCTGCGGCACACCGACGGCGTGAGCGGTTTCGTAGGGACACTGGCGGTTGCCTGCCGGGACAGCGCCGACTGGCGGCTGCACCAGGCGCTGCCGCCACACCGCTGGGAGCGCTGGTTCAGGTACGACGCGGGCTGGCGCAGCATCAGGCCCGACGCCACGGTCGAGCTCGAGCATCGTGGCAGGAGGCTCTCGTATCTGCTGGAGTACGAGGAGCGCGCCAGGAACCCTGCTCCGATGGCGGCGAAGCTCCGGCGCTACCGGCGCTACCTCGGCGCGGCGGATACGAGAGCCGACTTCGACGGCAGAGGGGCGACGGCGCTATTCGTATTCGTAGACGAGGTCACGGCGAGCCGCTTCTGCGCGCTCGCGGCGCGAACGCTGAGTCGCCCGATGCCACTGCTGGTATCCGACATGCAGAGGGTCACAGAGACCGGTCCGCTCGGGCGAGCGTGGAGGTCGCCGTGGCGGCTGCAGCGCGGGTACATGTCGCTTGCCGCGGCGCACTAAGGGAGGCGTGAACGGATGTGCCATCGGGGCATAAGGATCTTAGTCACACGCGGACTGAATCAGGCATGTGCCACCCGGGTGGCACATAGAACCTGTAAGGAAAATACTTACATGACACATGATGAAACAGAGTCTCCTCCACCGCGAGGCGGCGGCGTAAACGAATGTGCCACCCCGAAGTGGCACATTCAGAATCCTGGTTATCGCTCGGAACGGGGTGGCACATGCCTTATGGGGTGGCACATGCCTTATTCAGAGTGCGCGTGTACGGGTTTTGGAGCCTTGTGCTTCATCTGACGGGCCACAGTAGAACTAAGTACGGGCATAAGGGAGGCCGGCGGGGCTGCGAATTGCCCTGTCGTCTCCGGACGGAGGAAGCATGGATAGCGACGCACGAGATCGTGAACTGGAGTGGCTGAGCGCCGTGGCAGAACTGTCCACCCGCGCTGTGGGCCGCATGCTCGGCGTGCATCACGAGATTATCAGGCAGGCAAGGCTGACGGGTAATCTCGGCGACGCGCTCAGGCGAAACATCCGCACATATATGGAGGAGCATCCCGACGGAAGCGAACAGGATTCACAGCCGGAGGATGGGCCACGGTCGAGTGGAAAGGACCTCAATGGCGACGGGGATGAGCGGACTGAAGGCGCAGAGCGCCAGACCCCGGAGCGGCGGCGCCTCAGTCGAGGACGCAGGGGCGGTCGGCGCGGCACGAGCGATGAGGTGCCTGACGATAAGGCACGAAGGGACAGTCTGCGGCTGCTGGATGAGATTGTCGCGTGCGAGAGCGTTGGGCAGGTCGCCGCGATCACGGCGCGGATACGGAAACGGCAGCTGGAAGGGGCATTCCATAAGCGGCAGGATGAGGATAGGGGCAGCCGGCCCATCGCGCTGGCGCCGTACTATACCTATCCCCGCGAGGCGACGCTGGACGAGCTGAAGGCCTATGCCCTTGCCTTCCTATCGGGAGTGCCGGTGCTGAAGGAGCTGTCGCTTGACGCAGCGGTGAGCGCGGCGAGGGCCAAGCTGGACGGCGCGGTGTCGCTGCTTGAGCCGCCGCCCCTGCTGCACGGGGATGCGGTGATGCTGCTGGCGACACGGGCGGAGACGAGTTACCAGGACGCGGGGGCCCGCGAGGTGGCGTTCGCGCCCGCCGGCAGGCGCTACGCGTGCGGACTGCGCGCTGAAACGCTGCGTGACGGCATCACCATCGAAGAGCGCATGCGACGCTACGTCCGCGACGAGCACCGGGACCGGCCCCGTTTCATCGGCGTCCGGTTCAGCGACGTGATACCGGAGAAGGCCTACCCGGACGAGGACTTCTTCTTCGGCAGCGACGGCTGGGTGGATAGAAGTGGTGACTGGAGGCCGGGCCGCGCGGAGCTGATAGCCCGCTGGCGGCACGTCGGGAGCATGTGCGACGACTGGCAGGCGGCGCGGCCCACGACCCGGTGGCAGTACGCCCTCGCCGCTGAGAAAACCGCCCTGGAACTGACACTTCTGAGCCCGGAGTACGGCATGACCTTCGACAGGGACATCCTGGGCGACGCGCGCTGGCCCACGTCCACGCGGCTGGGACACGAGACGCAGGCCCGTACGCTCCTACTGGAAGCGTACGGCAGGGACACCAAGATGCTGTGGAGGCGTCAGCTGGTCTCAACGCTCCTACTCTGGCTGCCGCGCATGGCGCTCCGGGCGATTGACCGGCTGCTGCGCCGCCCTCCTTTCCAACTCGACGGCAGCGTATGCGGGACGAGCGACTGGAGGGCCGCCGACACGCCGATGACGCCCCACTACACAACACCGAATCCGGTCTCCGGCTACGTGCCGTCGAGGGCGTTTCGGCTGCGCTTTCGACACCACGAGTTCGAGCCTGAGCGTCGGTTGAAGCCACACAGAAGTGATACGCACAAGTGAAAGGTTAATGTGAAATGACAGCACGCAATGACACGGGGAACGCCCTCCGCAGGCTACGTCTGGCGAATGAGTGCGTCTTGAATATGTGAATGTGGCGAATGAGAGAACGGAGCCGCAAGTGAACGAGGAGAGTATAGAGTGTTGAATTTTGAGATTCGCAGATGGCCTGACGTGGATGCGTTCTATGATGAGCGAGGTGGACGATATTCGGGTGAGGCCCTCCATGGACTGTACAACTGGGACGACATCGGGCTTTTCGGGCACCCCCAGGGTATGGAGCCGGAGCCGATTAAAGGTGAGTTGGTCGAAATCCTCGGAGAGACCGCGTACGTCATAACCTCCGATAGTCAGGACCGCATCGAGGTAAATGTCGTTGCTGAAACCGGGGATGTGTATGCCCTTCGCAATCGCACGAAGGAGGTCGCCTACCTCGGGAATCTCGCAGTAGCCGATCCGAGGAGGGGCACGGGTTACCCACAGGGCATCACGTATATGAGAGCGGATGAAGTGATCGGGGACTACTCCAGAACGGGCATGCGGGGGCGTCCGCTGAGCTATTTCATCGAGAGGATCGCAGGGCTGCGCAATCGACATCCGCTGTGGCTGGTCAATCTGGAGAAAGGGAAGAAGCCGGTCCTTCGCGACACGAGGTTCCTGGCTGTGGAGGAGAATGGCGAACGGCTCTGGGTGAGCTTCCTGTTTCAGAGGGCGCACTGTCGGTCTGAGACGTTGGCCTTCGGGGCCTGGGAGAAGTTTCTCTTGTATGAGGAAGGATTTATGCCCCCCGTCATTGGTAACGGCTGAAGATGTCGGCCCTGAGCGGACATCGGACACCGTATACGCAGACATTCAGCGTCATTTTGCCAGGGAAGTGCATGCTGTAACGTAGGGTGCGAACATGGCGAGGCAGTGAGTGATGTGGGCGCGGGGCCATGCCGCCGGCTGAGGCCCTCCGACGCAGACGTGAACGAAGATCGTCGGCGATGCGTCGGAATCCGCGGCACACGCTGACTGATTAAACGGAATTGAAGGCATGTGTCACCTGGGTGACACATAGAACCTGTAAGGAAAATACTTACATGACACATGATGAAACGGATTCTTCTCGACCACGATGCGCCCCTTCAGCGGCGAAGACCGGCAAGGGGGAAGAGAAGCCTCTGGCATCGGGCGGTTCGGTGTGTTAGACTCTTGCGCGGCCCTGGGGGCGTGTCCCGCTCTGTGACGTGAGGCCGCAGGTGGGTGCGAGCGGCCGGTCCCCTGGGCCTGTCAGCCGGCCGGCCGGCGGTGCGCCTTCCTTCCCTTCATACCCTCTCGATCTCCACCTGATCTTTCCTCTATCGGCAGTGCGTCGGTATGCGCCGCAAATCGTGCGACGTACGAGCAATATGATGAATTTCGGAGCAATTTCTGCCGTTTTCAGGCCATTTTGCTTGACTCGGCCATATCCCGTGAGATAATAAGAGTGTAAATATCTATTCACACCCCCCAGTTACGTCCCGCAGCTTTTGAGCGGTCGTAGCCGGCGCATCCGGAATCTTCTCCGGTTACGGGTATCCTGTCCTTCAGTCGCAGCGCGATGCGCTCCTGAGTCCGGGAAACCCCACGCTGTCGGCAAATGGCACCAGGTCAAGTGCAGCGCACAGCGCTCCTTCCGGTGCAATTCAGCAGCATCCGCACACCGCATTTGGCAAAGAGCCGAAAATCAGCGGTTGTCTTCCTTACGCCCTGCGACACTTCCCTCGTCCTTCACTGCATATCCCGCGTATGCGCCCGCAACTCCACGTAAACCGCCTCTTCCCACAGTCTTCACTTCCCCTTCGTTCCTCTCCTCGCCTGACTCCCCCCATATCTCTCATACCCTGGGCAAGCTGCGCCATTCTCACTATTCGCATTATTGAGGGCCGCTCTGCCGTTTATCCCTTCGCGTCCACTGTGAGTCGCACCCGAAAGGAGTTCCCGACGGCGACTCATCCTCTCAGACCGCCTCTCCCCACGGCTATCACTTCCCCTCTCCCTGTCCGACACCCCCGCATCTCTCATACCCTGGGCGAGCTGTGTCTTCTGGTCATTCGCATTGTCGTCGACCGCTCTCCCAACTCCCCTCGTCACGTCCGCCGCCAGCGACATTCGAAGGGAGATCCGGACAGCGACCTGCCCTCTCCAGACTGATTCCCCCGCTGACTTCACCGCATCCCTTCGTCTCTCCCCTTCTTATCCCTTGTCGCCCTGGGCGAGCTGCGCTACTTTCATTTCCCGTTCTTGAGGGCCGCTCGCCCGTCTTAACTCCTCGCGTTCGCGACACCCCGCGCGCGCAGCACCTCCCGTTCCACGCCTGCTTTCCCGCGGAGCGCCTACCTCACGGACTTCACTACTCTTTCCCCTTCTTTCTGCCCGACGGCCACGGCCGTGTCTCTCATGCCCTGGGCGAGCTGTGTCTGTTCACAATTCGCATTCTCCGCTTCGTATCGTCACGTCCCAAATCACCAGCGCCAGCACCAACCCGCACCGTCGGAGATCCACTCACAAGGAGGAATATCAATGACCACCATCACACCGGGGCAGACTGCCCTGACACGTCTCATTGACTACGCGATCACATACTACGGCTCTGAACTCAATTGCCCCTGCAAGCCCATCCGCCAGGGACTCTTTCCATCCATACGGCAAATGGAGGCTCGCTCACGACATACCGGGACTCCAGCCGCTACTACCGCTTCGGCTGCGGGACCTCTGGCGACACCCTCGACTTCATCCGCAGAGACGACACGACCGATCGCTGCGCGTCACGGCGAGACGGGGCCACGCCCTTCCTATCGGGGCAGCCGCGTGTCCTGCCCCGCGATGTTGTGTGCGCCCCGCCACTACGCTGACAGGGGACCGCCAGGTAGCTCTCGGAAGTCGCACGGCGCACAACAGGACGCGAGCGAGCGGTGCAATGTGAATCAGAAGAGAAGAGGAATAAAGAAAAAAGGGACAGGGGGTTAGACCGCTAGTCTTTCGCCCCCCAATCCCGAAAACAGGGGCTTCGATAGAGGCCCTGCTCATAACAGCATATCAAAAAGCACAACTGACCTGAAGCCCCTGGCGACATCGCCGGGGGCTTTCTCTTTGTCGGAAAGAATCCGACCGAAAGGAACAACACGATGGTTGCACAACAGGACATCACCGGCATCTGGCAGATCGGCGCACCGCTGTGCCAGAGCTGCGGGCACGAGCTGACCCAGGACGAGATAGGCACGGTATGCGACCTGTGCATTGCGGAGGAGGTCGCGGGCAGGTACTACAGCCGCGACAAGTCGGCCGTGTACTGGTACTGGCTGGACATGGTGGACACGATGGAGGCAAAACCCGGAGAGCCCACAAAGCTGGAGAGAAACGTCACGACCGGTCACGCGATCAGGTGGGCCGAGCGCTATGAGGCAGACCGCAGGAAGCTGAATGAACTCTACGAGTGGTTCGGCATCGAGCGGGACACGCCGGTCGCACAGGTCACCGGTGAGCCGAGCGGCATTGCGCTCGCCAGCCTGTAGCCGGCGTACGCCGGAGCGCGGAAACAGGGGAGGTCGTTGCTAGCGCGACGGCTTCCCCCGGCTGACCGGGAAAAGGGGCCTTTTTGCGTTTCAGGCCCCTGCGTCTGCAGATCGCTCCGCTTCAGCTCTATGCCGGTGTCGGCTCCGGCTTTCAGGCGGCTACCACCCCTGCGGGAGGGCGACGCCCGCCATCGGAGAGAACTTGCGGTGCTGCTGCGCCACAAGCTCGGTGGACATGTCCACGTATATCATCGTGGTCGCCAGTCTCCTGTGTCCCATTATGCGCTGCAGCGAGAACACGTCACCACCCTTGAGGATGTAGTGCATTCCGAATGTGTGCCTCAGCGTGTGTGGTCCGATCTTCGGCGGCTCAAAGCCGGCCTTACGCATGTTGCGCCTCACTATCTGCTGCAGGCCCCAGTCGGTCAGTCTCCCACGCAGGCCGACCCACAGGCCGCGCTCGTCTCCTTGGCTCTTCACAAGCTTCATCACGTCCGGCGACATCGGCACCATCCTGTCGCCTGTCTTGCCCGACACGAGCACTCCCTCTGCACTGACACTGGCGCGCGCCATCGACGCAAGCTCTCCTATTCGCATGCCGGTGTCCAGAAGCGCGGCCAGTATCGCGTAGTCGCGCTCCGCTTCCACCGAACCCAGCAGCAGACGTATATCGCCCGCTCTGAGTATGCGGGGCAGCTTGTGCTTCATCACGGGAGCGGGAACGCCCTTCATCACATTGGCGCAGATGCCCTCGCTCTCAGCCCAGGACCAGAAGATGCGCAGCCTCGCCCATATCGTCTGGAGCGATGACGACGAGAGCGCGGAGTTGGCGATGAACACCTGCTGAATGTCGGACGATGTCTGTGGCAGCTCGCCGGGATACATCCTCTCCATCTTGCCGAAAGCCCACTGGTATGTGTCGATGGTGACTCCGGAGAGTCGTTTGGAGCGACGGCTCTCGAGGAATAGCTCTATTGCCTCTCCTGTCTTCATCTTCCCTCTTTGCTGACAATCGGATTTTCGTGAATGCCGGCGGCGCCTTCTCAATTGGACGGGGTTCCTGACCGGGCAACAGGCCGGCGGGCGGCTGCTGCGACCGCTAAGCCTGATGGATACGATGTAAATTCTAACTGGCGCACATCTGCCTCGACCATCCGAAGCCGCACTCGATTCACGCGTATAGGCATTGGCCGCTTTCACGCAGGGGTTCGGCTTGCGGCGGGTCCGGTATCTCGTCCCACCTTGCCGCGCGGTCGGCAGACCGGGGACACCGGGTTGGCCGACAGGCCTTCCTCCTTGGCGCGCGCGCCGTCGCGGCATCGAGCCGGTCTTCACTCGGGTGGGTGTTCGAGGCGCAGAGGGCCTGCGGGCATCCCATCCGGGAGGCCCAGGAGGCGCCAACCGGCTTGCCGAAAGGCGGCCTCCTCCGTTGGTCCGTCCGTGCGGCGCTTCCCGCAGCCGCTTCGCGTGGCCTGGTACCCGGGCGCTAGTTCACCTCCCGGACCGACAGCCTGAAGGTCCCGGCGCGGAATCCGCTGCCGTCTTCGGTGCTTAACAGCCGGCCACCCACCTTCAGGAAGTGGGTCCCGTCCTGGTCGGCGGTGAAGACGAAGCGGGTGTTGCCCCTATCGCCGCCGCCGCCGTAGAAGTGCAGGACGGAGCCGCCTACATCATCGTCAGAATTGTCGAAGTTGCCGTCGCCTCCCACGTACTCGCCGTCGGGAGCCTGGATATTGCCCAGCATGGTGTGGTCCAGCGTGCATGCTTCGTCATTGCCGCCGTCGTCCTCGCATTCCTCGTCTCTGCTGTGCTTGCCTTTGATGTCGACCTGGTACTTCTGCCCGGCCTCCAGGTCCACGGAGAAGAACTCCATGTGGAGGGCGAAGCCGGCGCTATCCGCAGGAACCTCGCCTACCACACCCGTCCGTCCGACGCTCAGATGAGACATGGCCTTCTCCAGGGTCGCGGTATAGTCGCCGGTGTCGTCCTTGAGGATATTGAGCAAGGCGTAGTGGGTCCCTTCCCTGCCCGGACGGACGTCGAAGGTGAAACTTCTCCGCCCCTGGGCCTGGTCCACAATAATCCAGGTGTCGTCTAGCGTAACGTGTCCAGTCCTATTCCGGTCAGTCAGATAGGTATGGATCGAGTGTATGCCTCCCGTGCCGAAGTCCACGGTGTAGCGCCCGACCTCCAGGTCTTCCAGGGCGAAGTAGTACGAGAAGATCCCGGAGGAGGTTGGCACGTCCAACGTGCCGCTCAGCGTGCCGCCCGGCTGCAAGTTCCCTTTCACGGTCATGGTCCTGCCGTAGCCGCTGCCGGCCACCTGCTTCATGCTCAGCCGGTAGGTGCCGGTGTCGTTGTCACCCTCTTCTCGGACCGTAATGTAATAGGTGCCGGTGGGGTATGGTGTTCCCCCCGGGCTCGAGCCAAGCGTGAATGTCAGACGGGAGTTATCCCCCTGGCCGCTGTCTTCGTCGTTTGATTCCCCGACCGGTTCTGCACGGTTGCCGTCCCAAACAAAGATGAACCTGATCTCCGGGTCCGCCAGCGTTCCCTGTCCTGTTTCAGACCCCTCCAGGTCGAACCGGTAGGTACGACCCCGAACCAACTCGACTGCGAAAGCGTCCCGGTCACGATCTGAGTCGATGTTGCCCATGACCGAGTCGCCCACTTCCAAACGGCCGGTGGTGCTGCCGTCGTCAGGAAAGTCGTCCCCCGAAGGCTCGGAGACGCTCTGGCGGGGCTGCGGCGTGCCCTGGCTGGGCAGGCCGCGCTGCGGGTCCGGCGGCGGCACGGGCACGGTGGTGCGGACCCGGACATCCCGGGACGGCTCGGTCACCCCGCCGGGGCCGATGGCCAGCACCCGGTACACGTACACCCGGCCGTTCTCCACCGTGTCGTCGGTGTAGCTGGTCTCCGCACTGCCGGTGTCCTCCGCCAGCGTCACGAAATCGGACGCCTGGTCGGCGACCGCCTGCCGCCGCAGTATGCGGTAGCCGGTGACGCTGTCGTCCTGTGGGTCAGCCCAGGAAAGCAGCACGAGGTCCGAGGCTGCCGCACTCTCCAGTCCCGTTGGCCTGGCGGGCGGTTCGGCAAGGGCGGGATTGGGGTCGGCAGGCGTGTGGGCCACCGCGTAATGCGATAGCTCGCTCTCCCCGCGGGCGTTGATGGCCATGAGGTAGTAGAAATACAGAGTATCCGGCTCCACCGTGTCGTCGGTGTAGCTCGTGGCCGTCGTGCCTGTGTCCGCCGCAAGTGTGGCCAGATCCGACTGGACAAAGTCCAGACGCAGGACCACGTATCCGCTGACGCTGGCGTCGTTGGGGGCGTCCCAGGTGAGGGTCACGCTGTCGTGGGCGACCACCTCGGCGGACAGGCCCGTGGGCGGGGCCGGCGGTTCGGTCGCCTGCTGCGCCTCCTGTCCAGGGGCCGCAGGCGTGTTGATGTGATACCAGCGCGAGCGCTCGCTCACCCCGTGCTCGTTGGTCGCCTTGATGCGGTAGGTGTAGCGAGTCTCCGCCGACACGCCGTCGTCGGTGTAGGTGGTGGCGTCCGTTCCCGTGTTCGAGACCAGCTCATTGAAGTGGCCCTGGGGGTCGACCCCGGGAATGCGGCGCAGGATCACGTAGCCGGTGATGGTGTCGCCGCCGGGGTCGTCCCAGCTGAGGACCACCTGGTCGTGGGTCGCCGTGGCTTCGAGGCCCCTGGGCTTGTCGGGCGGTTCGGCAGACTGCTCCTCCTGGGCAGCCGGGGTGTCGATGTGGGACCAGCGCGAGCGCTTGCTCACCCCGTGCTCGTTGATGGCCTTGATGCGGTAGGTGTGGTGAGGCCGGCCGCCACCGTGTTGTCGGTGTAGCCCAGCGCCGCCGTCCCCGTGTCCGCGACCAGCACGCTGAAGTCGCCACCGGTATTGTTCACGCGCACGCGCCGCAGGATCACGTAGCCGGTGATGGTGTCGTCGCCAGGATCGTTCCAGGTGAGCACGACCTGCCCGTGGGACGCCGTGGCTTCGAGGCCCCTGGGCTTTGAGGGAGGTTCTGCCGCCTGCTGGGACGGTGTGTCGGCCCAGACCATAGAAGTGTTCGATGTCGTCCCCGCGATCCCGATAGCCACTATCAGGGCTATCGCCAATACTCCGGTCCAGATTGTCGTTCTCATCAATGCTTTCACCTTGTTCCTGCCTTACTCTCTGTATCGATAGCTATCTCTGCTCAACGCTCCGGTCGGGACGCTTGCCTCCTCCGGCCTCCATTTCAATGGCTGAAATCGGCTATACGCGCGCCGTATCATTCCTACGTGTCAGCACGGTTGAGTTATGTACCTTCATTTGGTAGCCTCTCCCTTCCTTACCAATCACATATAAGTGCCTTTATACGCACGGCATTACCTGAACTAAGTGGGGAGGTGGATTCATATGGCAGTAGCAACAGCGGGTACGACATACGGCGCCGGTTCGACCTCGGGTCCGGCAGGACATATCGCCGGGCGTGAGGAAGAGCCGAACGAGGATGGATCAGCCGACGCGTACCGGGGACGGCGCGACAGCGAGTTCGACAAGCTTGTGGAGTCGGTTATCGCGAACGATGGGGAGTGCTGTGAAGGGATCGCCGTAGATACCGGTTCAGTCGGCCTGACGGAGAACGATGTCAGGAACCTCACGGCTGTCCTGGGACACGAGGTATCGGCGAATACGAGGAAGAACTACCGCTCGCAGTGGCGGCGTTTCACGGGATGGGCAAGGGACAGGGGAGTGAGTGCGCTTCCCGCAGACCCGGTGCAGGTAGCGGCGTACCTGGCGGAGAGGATGGAGCGCTACGGTCACAGGCCGGCAACGCTTCAGACCGCTGCTGCGGCCATTGGCTTCGTCCACAGGACGAGAGGACTTGCCGACCCGCGCGACACCGAGGAGGTCAGGGCCACGCTCAGGAGCGCCGCGCGCAAGGCGGGCGCCTCTCAGAGGCAGGCCGAGGGGATCACCGAGCAGGAGCTTCAGGCTATTCGAGCGACCGCCTGCAGGCCTCGTATCTGGCGCAGGGGCAGAACCGAGAGCGCAGACACCGCCGAGCGCAGGGGCAGAATGGACATCGCGATAATAGGCGTGATGCGCGACGCCCTGCTGCGAGTGTCAGAGGCTGTGGCGCTGCTGTGGGCGGACATCGAGGAGGAGGAAGACGGCACCGGCCGTCTGCTCATCAGGCGTTCCAAGACCGACGCCGAGGGCGAGGGCGCCGTTGCATTCCTGTCGGCGCCGACGATGGAGAGTCTCGGGTTCATACGTGGGGGAGCCTCTGACGGCTGCTGCGTCTTGGGGCTGCGTTCAAACCGTATAGCGGGGCGTATCAAGCAGGCCGCGTTGGCCGCGGGTCTGGGCGAGGGATACAGCGGTCACTCCCCGAGAGTGGGTATGGCGCGGGACCTGGTCAGGTCGGGAGCCGAACTTGCGAGCCTGATGACGGCAGGGCGCTGGCGCTCACCGAGGATGCCGGCGCTATACACGCGCAACGAGAGGGTAACGAGGGGAGCCGTTGCGCGGTACTACGGGAGCCGCTCCAAGTTCTCCGGGGAGGAAGAGAAGCCGGGGATGGTGGGCGGCGCTGACGAGCAGCCTGTAGAAGGAGAGTCTGCGTCCGGTGACCCGACTGGCGGTGCCGGTATGCCTGGGCCGTCGCCCGGTGTCAATGTCGCGCGGGGGGAATCTATGGGAGGTCGTGGGGATCGCGTTACCTCAATAAAAAGGTTACCTAACTTAAGCTATTGCCTCACGTAGATGTTACCGTAATTAGGTCATTGCCTCACAATGGTGTTACCCATATTGAGGAGGTAAGAGATGGCTGGAGATATTAGCCTGGCAACGCGGACGGAAATACTCGGAGCGATTCGCAGCCGGTACGGAGAGGCATCGAAGAAGGATAAGAGCCGAATGCTGGATGAATTCGTAGCCATGACGGGCTGCCACCGAAAGCACGCGGTCAGGCTCCTGAGTCGGGGTGAAGACTCATCGCCCAAGGCAGTTCCCAGGGGACGGAGGATATACGACGAGGCGGTGAGAGAGGCGCTGACCGTGGTGTGGGAAGCCTCGGACAGGATATGCGGGAAGAGACTGAAGGCGGCACTGCCGAGTATGGTCGAGTCTCTGGAGAGGCACGGGCATCTCGAGCTGGACCCCGACGTGAGGAAGCGCCTGTTCTCTGCGAGCGCGGCGACCATAGACAGACTGCTGAGCCCCATAAGGGAGCAGGCGGGAAGCCGCAGGAAGCGAAGGCAGAAGAGGAAGATGGCTGGCCGCATTCCGGTGCGCACCTTCTCCGACTGGAATGAACCCGAACCTGGATACTTGGAGATAGACCTGGTGGCGCACTGCGGGGAGTCCGTGGCAGGCTCGTTCATCAGCAGTCTCGTGGTAACTGACGTCTGCTCGGGCTGGACGGAAGCGATCCCGCTGTTGGCGCGTGAGCAGTTCCTGGTAGTCGAAGGACTGGAAGCAATCTCGCGCCTGTTCCCTGTGCCGATCCGTGGCATAGACTCCGACAACGACAGCGTGTTCATCAACGAGACCCTACTGGGATACTGCCAAGAGCGGGGCATAGAGTTCACACGCTCGCGTGCGCACCGCAAGAACGACCAGGCGTGGATAGAGCAAAAGAATGGTTCCGTCATAAGACGCTTCGTCGGTCACAACCGCTACTCGGGACCGATAGCCGGTCAGACGATGGCGCACCTGTACGGCGCTATGCGTCTATACGTGAACCACTTCCAGCCCTCATTCAAGCTGCTGGACAAGAGTCGGAACGGTAGCACGGTCAGGAAGCGATACGAGAAGCCTGCTACTCCCTGTGACCGCCTGCTCAGGCGCGAAGACGTTAGCGAGGGGACAAAGCAGAGACTGAGGAGCAGTCGAGTGGAACTCGACCCCGTATCGTTGCTGCACACGATACGGGAAGCGCAGTCGGCGCTTGCTTCGATCAAGAACTCCACCCCGGTGAGCGCATCGACCGGCGAGAGTCTCGAGCAGTTCCTCGGCAGGCTGCCCGACCTGTGGAAACAAGGCGAGGTTCGTGCGACGCACGAGGCGGACGCGTCCTGACCCGTTCGAGGGAGTGTGGTGCGAGATACTTAGCTGGCTTCAGCGCAAGCCGGACGCCGCAGCCACGGAGTTGCTCGGTCGGTTGATACGCCGTCATTCTGAGCGTTTCAGCAGGAGGCACCTCTGCATGCTGCAACGCCGAGTGCAACAATGGCGTCGCGTAATGGCACGAGAGCTGGTGTATGCTTCTGGTGAAGGGAGTGAAAAGATTGAGGCTGACCCAAGGAACATCAGACCTGTGGGCGTCAATTAGAAGCTGCAGAAATTTCGGTAACATATTCCGATGAGGCAACAGGATGGCTTCGTACAGTCGCCGGTAAGATACCGTACCTCTTACCGCGGAAAGCGGCGGTGAGGAGATACGACTTACCAGCCTCTCTCCACATTGCGCGGCTCGCCTCATTCGACTGTTAATCTGGGAAACTATCTCAACCGGGATTCACCATATCAGAGTACGTGGGCCCTATCAACACAACATCCTCGACGAGAGCCACGGTCTTATCGCTCACCGGTGCCGTCAACCATCCAATGAAGCTCACAAGATCATCTCTCGATATTGACAGGCTACCGAAGAGCGCGCATTCATGGAGGCTGCCCAGGGCAAAGTGCGCTACTTGGCGGGTGAGGTTCGGTCTGGATGTGCCGCCTAGAACCTTTGAAAGTGGTCTAGAGACCCTGTTTCCCTGGATGAGGTGAAAATGGCGCGTATGCTGGCGGTTGATAAGATAAGCAGGCGCTGATATAGTCATTGCAATCATTGGGTGGTGCGTTTATGAAACCACAGCACTCCCCCGATATCATCCTACCTACACCGACGTGAACTGGCAAATAAGCCTGGAAGGGAAATGAAATCTCCACCGACAAGTCGGGGACACCTGGACTTGTCGGGTATCGCGTCTAGCTGTTTAGCAATACACCTACAGAGGAGGTTGATATGAAATTCGGTAAGTTACTGGCTCTGATGTTGGCGCTGGTGCTCGTGATGGCGCTGGCGGTTGCGTGTGGGGGCGCTGAACCCCAGCCGGCGGCTCCTGCGGGGGGTATAACCGCCGCGGAGTTGCAGGCCGCAATCGCGGGAATCCAGATACCGGAGGGCCTGTCTGAGTCAGACGTCAGCGAGATAGTATCGAGCGCGATGTCCGCGCAGCCTGGGATCACCGCCGCGGACCTGCAAACTGCGGTCGATGCTGCGGAGGGTATAACCGCAGCGGAATTGCAGGCCGCAATCGCGGGAATCGAGATACCGGAGGGGTTGACTGAGGACGACGTTAGCAAGATAGTCGAGGGCGCGATTCAGCCCGGGCTCTCTGCCGACGAGGTCAGCAAGATTGTCTCCGACCAGCTGGACGAGCAGCCTGGGATCACCGCCGAGGACCTGCAGAAAGCGGTAGATGCCGCGGTTGTAATTGCGGTGGCGGCGGCGGTGCCAGCGCCAGCGGCTCCCGCGCCGGCAGATGTCATGCAATATGGCACCCTCGACGTTGCATTTCAGCAAGTTGTCACGTTCGGCAATGACTATACGGTCAGGACCGCACCGGAAATAGGATTTGTCGGCACCACCTCCGGCGAGCCAGTGCTGAAGCTGAGCGGGGATGGAGAAGTTGTCCCCCAGCTCATTACGGAGTGGTCTCTCGACGACTCCGGCTCGGTGTGGACGCTCAAGCTCCGGGAAGACGTCGAATTCCACAGGGGCTGGGGCAATATGACCAGCGATGACGTCATCTTCTCCATGCAAGAAATCAGCGGGGAAGACAGCGTAAGCTCTTGGGCGGGTACGTCACGAGAATATCTTGCCGTTGAAGGCGGGGGGATAACCAAAGTCGATGATTACGCGCTGAGCGTGGACCTGGTTGCACCTAAGAGGGGATTCCTGGATTTCTTAATTCAGCCGGCGTTTATTGTTAACAGCAAAACCGTCTTCGACTCGCTAGGGCGGGAAGCGGCGGGGCCGCTGGGTATCGGCACCGGGCCCTGGCAGTACGAGGAGGAAAGCCTCCACGAATACTGGAGGTTCAGCGCCCTAGAAGATCACTACCGTAAAGCCCCTGAGTTCGCCGAGCTAGTGTTCTGGCAGATTCCTGAAGAGAATACCCGGCTGGCTGGCTTCCTAACGGGAAATCTGGACACCTTCCTGATGAACTTCGACTCAAAACCGTCCCTGGACAAGGTGCCAGGCATCCAGTACATGGCGATCCCCAACGGTACCACTCAACACCTCGGGCTGCATCCTAACCACTATGTGGGGATGGGAGAAGCGGACTTCGAAGAACGGCGTCCGGGCGCGTTCAACTGCCTTAAGGACGACGCATGTCCCTGGGTATCCCCAAACCCGGACATCAACTCTCCCGAATGGGAGCGGGCCAGAAAAGTCCGGGAAGCCATGCTTATCTCCATCGACAGGCAGGCAATAGTGGACAGTTTCCTGGATGGAGAGGGGTTGCCCCAGTCTTTGTGGACATGGGAAAACGCGCTGCACAGGCTTCCTCCCAAATACAGGGAGTGGGAGTTCAACCCTGACCGTGCCCGGCAGCTTCTCGCGGAAGCAGGCTACGAAGATGGCTTCGATATGATCGTAACTGCCAGTACCCGCGGCGTCGCTGGTGAACACGCATCTTGTGAGGCCGTGGCGGAATACTTCGAAGATATCGGAATCCGTACCCAAATTGACCGCGTGCCCCAAACCGTCATCGGGCCGAAACTCAACGCCCGGTCTTACGTCGGGCTGAACTGCCATGGCACAGGTGGCCGGGCCAGCCCTGCGACCATAATGCACATCATTTATGGAAGTAACTCAGGCTTTTCGGCAGGATTCGACCATCCCATAATGGACGACTTGGTAGACCAGATGAATGCCGCCGTAGACCCGGAGACCCACTGGGCAAAATTGAACGAAATCGCTGCCTTCATGTACGACAACGCTCTGGACAGCGGGTTGTACAGCGTCAACCTACTGTTCCCGCTGGGCCCCAACGTTGTCGCGTGGACGGAACACATTAACTATGCGGAGTCAAGAGTGCTTGGATCGTACGAATACGCGAAGCACCGGGCAGAGTAGCACCCACCCTGTCAGCCTGAATCAGATTGGCGGGCGTCGACCCCAAACCACTGTCATGCTGAGCATAGTGAAACGGAGCTAAGCATCTCCAGACCAACCGAAGTTGAAAATTAGGAGATGCTTCGGCTGCGCCTCAGCATGACAGGATCACCGCTCAACCTACCAAACTGTCACAGGCTCAATGGAGGCCAACCAAGTGACTGCAGAATCGAGTGACCGGTTCGATCTTGCGGGACAGGTGGCAGTGGTGACCGGAGCCGGAAGCCGTGGGATCGGTCGAGGGTTGGCCCGTGGACTTGCTGCGGCTGGCGCCCCAGTGGCTATTGTTGGCCGTTCGACGTCCGGCGCCGCATCCGCCGGTTAGATAACAGGATGCCAGATCAACCCTAATTCCCGGCATTGCCTTGGCCTAGTACAGGTTCCAGGTGCATCTGCCTTTCTCAGACTGAACTCAATTCTGGATTCCGGCCTCCGCCGGGATGACGGTTTGGTGGACTCGGTTTCTACTTTCATAGCATTCGACCTCTGTCTTGCCGAAATGACTCTAGAGAGCTAGGCCAGCGATATGCAACGGTTTTTGGCGCGCCGACTCGTTCTAGCGATAATCACTCTTCTTGCTGTATCCGTGATTGTTTTCGCTATGGCCCGGATAGCAGGCGACCCGCGCACAATCATGCTGGGCGACTTCACCACCCGACAGCAGTACGAGAGGGTCGGTGAGAGGCTGGGCCTGGACAAACCCTATTACGAACAGTACTGGATCTTTCTGAAGGGCGCGGTTCGAGGCGATTTCGGCACCTCAACTGCGACAACTACAGCAGTTACCGAATTGATTCTGGTGCGTCTCGCAGCAACGTTACAGCTTGCGGGCGTTGCCTTTCTATTCTCCGTAATAGCGGGGGTGCCGTTAGGGGTCCTGTCAGCGGTGAAGCGAGGCAGTATTTTCGATCAGATCGGCAAGCTTGTGGCGCTCATCGCCCAGTCCGCCCCACCATTTTGGATTGGCATTATGCTGATCTTTTTCTTTGCCGTTTGGCTGAATTGGGTGCCTCCTTCAGGTCGCGAAGAATGGAACAGCATACTCCTTCCAGCCATTAGTTTAGGATGGTTCTTCGTGGCGGCCAACATGAGGCTGGTGCGCTCAGCCATGCTCGATGCGCTTGATTCCGAGTACATCAAACTGGCCAAGGCCAAGGGAGTGGGCAGCACGGGGGTCATCTGGAAGCACGCCCTGCGAAATGCCTTGATCCCCCCACTAACCCTCGCAGGGGTTACCCTGGGCAATTTGGTTACCGGATCGATCGCCATAGAGTTGGTCTTTGCCTGGCCTGGGTTGGGGCAGTTGTCAATTAACTCCACTTTACAGTCTGATTACCCGGTCCTCCAAGCGGTAGTAATCGTCTTCACCCTACTGTACCTTGCGGCCGCGCTCCTGGTGGACGTCCTGTACGCCCTCATCGACCCTAGAATCCGCTACGCCTAGAGATTTCGAGAGTTTATAGTGGCAGAATCAGTCCTTTACCGCCCATCACGCCGGATTGACCGAATATTAGGTATTTGGCGGATGATCAGACGTCTGCCGATTATATCCATAATCCTTTTGGCGGTGGTGGTGGTTACCGGGGTCTTCGCCAACTTCATTGCACCCCATGACCCAACTGATGCCAGCGTGAGAGAAAGACTCCTGCCGCCATTCTGGGGCGATCCAAGGACTGCGGAAAAAATGGTGGTGGAAGTCCCTCAGCCCGGACAACTCAGCTCCCAGGTGTCACTGGAAAAGGCCCGCGAACAGGATCAGAACGTAAACTTAGGCGACACCATACTGATGGCCTCCGGGCCTGGGACCAAGGCCGGAGGCAGTACCAAATACTTGTTGGGCACAGACCAATTGGGGCGAGACATCCTGAGCCGGATTATATTCGGCGCGCGCATCTCGCTCATAGTAGCGGCGGTGACTCTTGGGGTTGGCGGCGGGTTAGGAGTGCTGTTGGGGCTGGTATCCGGCTGGTATGGGGGATGGGTGGACGAGGTGGTGATGCGCCTGGTGGATCTTATTCTTGCGATACCGTTAATTCTCGTGGCGCTGGTATTGGTGGTCACGATCGGCCAGTCCTTCGAAATGATCATCGGGGTTCTGGCGATATGGATATGGCCGCGGTTTGCCCGCATGGTGCGCGGCGAAGTATTACAACTGAAAACGCTGGACTACGTGTCCTTGGCCCGAGTCGCCGGAGCGTCGACCCCCAGAATATTGATCAACCACTTGTTGCCGGGGACTGCCAACACCATCATAGTCGTGGGCACATTGCAGGTGGGCATCGTAATCCTGGTGGAAGCGACGCTAAGTTTCGTAGGCGCAGGAATACCTCCGCCTGAGCCGGCCTGGGGGGCCATGGTAGCCGACGGTCGAGACCAGATTTCGGATGCTTGGTGGGTGGCTGCCATGCCAGGCATGGCAATTCTTCTCACGGTCATGTCCCTAAACCTCTTTGGTGACTGGCTCAGAGACAAACTGGACCCTAAACTCCGCCAAATTGAGTAGCAGCGGGCAAGCAGCGGTGAGAGCATACTGCGAAATTCAGTAATGGAAGTCACTAATTTGAAGCGAATTGGAACAGCGCTCCTTCGGACGTACCGGTGAGAAAGTCAGCGTCATCGGCCTCGGCGGCGCAGTTTTGTACAAACACTCATACGAGCTTGGGGTAGCGACCGTCAAGCACGCGCTCGACCTAGGCATCACCTATTTCGATATGTCGCCCACTTATGGTGAACGCATTCCGGAAGGCGGATGGCCGGCCGGCGGAATCTCGCAGCTTATCATGGGCGAGGGGCTCGATGGGACGACGAGACCGCATCTCCCAGGGCAATCACATTTTACTGAGCAAGCACCAAGAGCAGGTAGTCCTCGTCCCATCCAGCGCGTTTGCGCTTGGCCTCTACGCCTCCCTGTGACGTAGTCTCCTGCTTGAGCATGTTCAGAGCCATGCGACGTAGGATGGACAGGTTCTCGGCCGCATTGCCCTGTCTCACCCTGCTTGCGTCTTCACTGAACGCTACGTCCAATACCAATGGACCGAGTTTTCGATCCCCCAATGCGTTCTAATGTGAACGGTGTCGCTGTTCAAGATAAATGTCAGTGTGAGTAACCAGCATAAATGTCACTAACTCATTTCGTGATGGTATCAGATCAAGCGCCCTTCGACGTCAGTCGTGATGGTGCCATGGGTGGGCTTTCGGCGTTCATGTACTTTTTCACCGTGTCTCTGTGTATACCCAGCTCCCGGGCGATCCCACGCATGGACAGTCCCTTGCGTTTCGCCTTCTGCACCGCTTTCCACCTGGCCGTCTGTAGCGGGGTGGGCTTCCTGCGTCGCTGCGTCGCAGTTTTACGAACTCTTCCAGCACCGTCGCGGCCGGAGGTGGCGATGGGATGCTCGGCATCGTGGTTGGCGTCCAGAGTCGCCAGTTTGGCCTCCCATTTTCTGCCCAGACCGTTGGTGGGCTGATGGATGAGGGTGAGTGCGTGGTTCTCCCGGCGAAGCCCCGAAGGACACTCGGGCGTGGTGGCGCCTCCTGTGAGGGGACGATGCGTTCTTCGTGTTGCACTTCCAGATGTTCATCCAGCCCTTCAAGCACATTCACGGCCACTCCGGCGTAGCTCGGCCGGGCAGTGCCGGGCAGCAGTTGCAGCGTGCGCCAGCGGTATCTGACCGTGTTGTCCCTGGCGACTCTGCGCCGGTACTTGAAGCACAGGACCCTCTCCAGGCACATCTCCTCGGTTACGGCGCGATAGGCGACTTCCGACTCCCGCGCAGGCACCCCGAAGCGGCCGTTGAAGCGTGGCAGGAAGCCCTCCAGCACGCGGTTCGCATCGTCGATGGTGGTCGCGCCCACAAGGCGGAGCTCGCTGACGAGCCTGTCCTGGAACGTTCCCGCGGCGCGTTCTACACGACCCTTGGCCTGAGGTGATTGAGCGAATATCAGCTGTACGCCAAGCTCGTCCATCGCGCGACTGAACTGGGTGGGAGCACCGGCAGCTTCCGACGGTGGCGTGTACTTGAAGACGGCATGCCGATCTGAATAGAGCGCGAGCGGTATGCCGCAGCGCCGTATCAGTCCATTGAGGAGCGAGAAGTAGCTGTGGGTGTTCTCCAGCCCACAGAACAGGGCATTGACGACGGTCCCGGTGGCGTCGTCAATCGCCAGCAGCAGCGTGAACTGCGGTCCGTCTTTCCCAAGCCATCTGTGGTAGCTGCCGTCTACCTGAATCAGCATACCCTCACGCGGCATACGCTGCCGCCGAACCCGGTGTTTCGGTGGCCGACGTCTGCGTGGGCTGTTCACTCCGGCGTTAGTCAGTATCCTTCGTAGCGTGTCGCGACCGATGTCTATACCCTCTCGCTCCCTCAGCAACTCGCTCAGGTGCGTGTGGTTGACTCCGGCGTATCTGGTCCGAGCCAGACGTACCGCTTCGATCGCCAGTGTGCTCGGTGTAGCATTGGCAGGGCTGCGACCTCTGTTGCCGTGAGCTATTGCGGCTGCTCCCTTCTCCCTGTATGCCGCCAGTATGCGCCTGGTATGGCGTGCGCTCAGTCCCATCAGTATCGCTGCCTGCTCCGTCGTCATATATCCAGCCAGTAAGTTGTTGAGTACCTGAAGTCTTGCCTGTTCTTGCTGCGTCAATCTCACATGCTCCATCATGTGGACATTTTCGCTCAGCAGTTAGCATGGACGGAATCGCTAAGCAACAACATGAACGGCGGAGTAAAACTGTACCGTCTGCCACCTTCCGATAGAGTCTTGCGAGACTCGAAGGAAGGTGAGATGGATGTACATCGTGGACATGTATTTGCGCGTGCGCAAGGCGTGCCTGGTAGAGGGGATGAGCATCAGGGAAGCGTCCCGGGTGTTCGGTGTGCACAGGAACACCGTGAACAAGATGCTCACCAACCCCGTACCACCGGGCTACCGCAGAAAGAGCCCACCGCGTCGTGCGAAGCTCGAGCCCCACACGGGCGTCATAGACCGCATACTCGAGGAAGATCTGAGCGCGCCGAAGAAGCAGCGCCACACGGCCAAGCGCATCTTCGACCGACTGCGGGATGAACACGGGTTCGATGGCGGCTACACCATAGTCAAGGATTACGTTCGGGAGCGCCGGCGCGTGGCGCGTGAGATGTTCGTGCCGCTGGAACACCCACCGGGGCACGCGCAGTGCGACTGCGATAATGTAATTAGGCCATCTTGGCTCGTGCCTGACCCGCAGTGCGACTGGCAAATATGCCTTCCCGAAGATCTGTCGGCTCGTGTTCGAGATGGCCACACAATACCGTAGGCCTAGATGGGCTGTGACCTCATAAGAGCTTGGCAATGGAGCCTCATCGCAGTCTTGTCCGCTCATCCGGCCGATGCACCACCTCCAGGAGGTAGACATGACGGGAGTCGTCGGGCACGAAAGCAGTAATCGTGATGTTCAGGTGATAATCGGAGTCGACACTCACCAGGACCAGCATGTGGCGGTCGCCATAGACCGGCAAGGTGTCCGTCTCGAAGAGTGTCATGTGCCAGCGACCACGTACGGTTATGCGGAGCTGGAATGGTGGGCCCACAGCTTGGGAAAGATCCAAGCGTTCGGGATCGAAGGCACAGGCTCCTACGGTTCTGGGGTAGCGCGCTTCCTGACCGAACGGGGCTACACTGTCATAGAAGTCAATCGACCCGACCGGTCAGTTCGTCGCCGCAAGGGAAAGAGCGACGCCACTGATGCCGAGATGGCAGCTCGCGCAGTGCTTGCCGGTGTCGCCGATGCCATTCCCAAGTCCGGAGAGGGCGAAGTCGAGATGATCCGTATGCTCAAGAGCGCCAAGGACTCGGCGATAAAGGCTCGTACCCAAGCTGTTAACCAGATGAAAGCACTGGTCGTGACTGCTCCTGCCGAGCTTCGTGAAGTCCTCGATGGTCTCACCACCAGCGCCCTCGTCACACGGTGCAAGAGCTTCCGTCCTGGTCGTCTGGACGATCCCAGGGCGGCTGCCAAATACACTCTTCGCTCACTTGCCTGCCGTCATAGACAACTAAATGAAGAGGTTCAAGAGTTAGATGGCGAGTTGGAGCGACTCACCAGAACGGCAGCGCCTGCCCTGGTTAACACCTTTGGCATAGGACCCGACACCGCCTCGTCCCTCCTGATCGCTGCAGGAAGCAACCCTGACCGTCTCCGCTCCGAGGCTTCCTTCGCTTCCCTATGCGGAGTCAATCCAATACCTGCTTCATCCGGCAAGACTAACCGGCATCGTCTCAACCGCGGCGGTGACCGCCAGGCCAACTCTGCCCTCTATCGCATCGTTGTGGTCAGGTTGCGTTACGATCCGCGGACCCAGGAGTATATGCAACGACGAACTGAGGAGGGAATGAGCAAAGCTGAGGTCATCCGATGCCTCAAACGTTACGTTGCCCGAGAAGTCTACTCGGCTATCCAGAGACCCGACCAGATACTCGTTCAAGCCGCTTGACATGTATAAGAGCATCTTCGGTCAGGCGTGGGCGATCATAGGGGGCAAGAGGCGCAGAGCCTGCCCCTGCGAAGGCAGGGGGTCCACTACTTCGTGATGTCGCTTCCTCACAGCGGACGGCATCTTCATAAAGGCCTACCCCGGGGAGACGACGGAGGCGTTCTGCGACGGTCACGTGTCGGCGTTCGCCTTCCTGGGCGGAGTGCCGCAGAGCATTCTGTACGACAACACGAAGTTGGCCGTCGCGAGGATACTGGGAGGAGGACGTCGCAAGCGCACGAGAGCGTTCACGGAGTTGCAGTCGCACTACCTGTTCAGTGACAGGTTCGGTAGAGTCGGCAAGGGCAACGACAAGGGCATTGTCGAAGGCATGGTGGGATACGGCAGGAGGAACTTCCTTGTGCCGGTCCCGAGGGTGAAGAGCTTCGATGAGCTCAACGCCTACCTGGAGAGTAAGTGCCTGGAGCGTATGGACGCAAGGCTCAGGGGACACACCGAGAGCATTGGCGAGCGCATGGAGCGTGACCTCGGGGCGCTGCTGCCCCTGCCAGCGGTTCCCTACGACGCGAGCGACAAGCACGCCACCCGCGTGAGCTCGCAGTCACTGGTGCGCTACCGCAGCAACGATTACTCGGTGCCCGTTGCATTCGGACACAGGGACGTGCTGGTGAGAGGCTACGTCGACGAGGTGGTCATAAGCTGCGGCACAGAGGTGATAGCCCGTCACCGCAGGTCGTACGAACACGGCGACTTCGTCTTCAACCCGCTGCACTACCTGGCGCTGCTGGAGCAGAAGACCGGCGCTCTGGACCAGGCGGCCCCACTTGCCGGATGGGATCTTCCCGAGGAGTACGGCAGGCTGCGGCGTCCTCAGGAGTCGAGGATGGGCAGGCCGGGCAAGCGGGAGTTCGTGCGGGTGCTCAGGCTGCTTGAGACCTTCCCCGCTGACGAGGTGCATGCCGCCGTGCAAGATGCCATAAGCAGAGGAGCGACCGGCTACGACGCCGTCAAGCATCTGCTGCTGTGCAGGATCGAGGGACGGCCGCCAAGGCTCGATCTTGAGTCGCATCCCCACCTGCCGAGCGTGACAGTCGGCAAGACGTCCGCGCAAGACTATATGAAGCTGCTGAACGGGAGGGCATCGTGAACGACAGACCGACACTGCTGCTGGAACATCACCTGAAGGAGTTGAAGCTCCCGACCTTCCTGAGAGAGTACGGCAAGATCGCGGCGCAGTGCGCCACAGAGGGGGTGGACCATCCCGACTACCTGCTGAGGTTGGCGGAGCTGGAACTCATAGACCGCCATCATCGTATGGTGGCGCGCAGGATCAAGGCCGCTCGCTTCCCCGCGGTTAAGAGCATCGACACCTTCGACTTCACTGCCATACCGTCGGTGAACAGGCAGCTCGTAACGCAGCTCGCCCGCTGCGAGTACATCGAGCGTCGCGAGAACGTCATCGCCATAGGCAACAGCGGCACAGGCAAGACGCACATAGCGCTAGCCCTGGGACTCGCCGCCTGCCAGAGGGGACTGACGGTCGGCTTCACCACAGCTTCCGCCCTGGTGAACGAGCTTATGGAGGCAAGGGACGAGATGAGGCTGCTGAACTTGCAGAAGAGGCTCGCTCGGCTGAAGCTGCTGATCATAGACGAGCTGGGCTTCGTGCCTCTATCACCCACCGGCTCTGAACTGCTCTTCGAGGTCTTCAGCCAGCGCTACGAGCGAGGCTCGATCCTCGTGACCACCAACCTGCCGTTCGACGAATGGACCGAGATGTTCGGGTCCGAGAGGTTGACCGGCGCTCTGCTCGACAGGCTCACTCACCACGTCCACATCATCGAGATGAACGGCGACAGTTACCGCCTCAGACAGAGCAGCAGGGTCACCGCGACATCATCCTGAAGTCGAGCTGAGACCCCAAGCCGATCCCCGCTGAAGGGGACATATTCCCTTCGCAATTAGCACGGACATAATCGCTGAACAATGGCACCCCGCTGGCATGTTTTTGCTCCGCCCTTGTATATTGGTAAATGTTCCCAATAGTGACTTCACAGACGTGGAGTGGGGTGCGGCAGACCGATCCGCCCTTGGTCGTCAAAGACCGTTGTCAAGCAAGGGTCGCCGCACCATCTCCAAGCAGAGCCCGAACGGTTGCCTGGGCCGATTAAGCCCGCATCTTGCAAGGAAGGGCCATCACTTGAAGAGGGGACGAATATGAAACGGGAAGAGATTTATGTAGGCATTGACGTGGCCAAGGATCGGGTAGATGTAGCCATACGCCCGGGCGGGGACACGTGGAGTGCTGATTACGACGAGCGGGGCGTGAGTGAACTTGTGTCCTGCCTGCGGACTGCCGAACCCATTGCAGTGCTGCTAGAGGCAACTGGTGGCCTCGAGGTTCCTCTGGTGTCGGCTCGGGCAGCGGCGGCATTACCGGTGGTAGTGGTCAACCCCCGACAGGTGCGCGACTTCGCCAAGGCCACCGGCAAGCTTGCCAAGACTGATGCGCTGGATGCGCTGGTGCTTGCCCACTTCGCCGAGGCGGTGCGTCCGCCAGTGCGCCCATTGCGCGATGAGGACACCCAGGAGCTTAACTCCCTTACGACGCGGCGCAACCAGCTAATGACGATGCTTGTTGCGGAGAAGAATCGCCTGAGACGAGCTTCCCACTCCGTGCATCCCAGCATCCGGTCCCACATCAGCTGGCTGGAGCAGGAGCTGAGCGACCTGGACAACGATCTGCGAAAGACTCTGCGTAGCAGTCCCGTATGGCGTGAGAAAGACGACCTGCTGCGCTCGGTGCCCGGTGTGGGAGAGCAGCTCTCATTGTCGCTTTTGGCATACCTGCCGGAGTTGGGTACTCTCAACCGCAAGCGGGTCGCCGCTCTGGTCGGCGTGGCACCTTTCAACAGGGACAGCGGGTCCCGCCGGAACAAACGCAGTGTCTGGGGAGGCAGAACCCGGTTGCGAGCGGTGCTCTACATGGGGGCACTCGTCGCCAGTCGACACAATCCGGTGCTACGAGCCTTTTACCAACGGCTGCTGGCGGCAGGGAAGCCAAAGAAGTTGGCGCTGACGGCCTGCATGAGAAAGCTGCTAACTATACTCAATGCGATGGTGAAGACGGGTCAGCACTGGACTCATCAGGTCAATTCAACTTGACTTTCAAGACGGTTGCTTGACAGAGAGCGCTGGTCGGTGGTTGGTAAAGACCCGGTTTGAGACCTTACAAGCCAGGGAAGTGCTGCCGCCGGCGCTGCGGCCTGTGGGCAACCACCCACTGCAGAATTCGCTATCCCAGCGTTGGTTCGTCCTATAAAGTTCATGTCAACTAACAGCGGCGGCCTCTTCAGTCGAGGCTCCCCAAGGCCGACTGTCAATCCCAGTCACTCTCTCAGGAAGCTGGTCACGTACTTCACGCTACCTGTCGGAATTGTCAGGCCGGTCTCCGCAAGAGCTTTGGAGAACTTGCTGATGTCGTAGGAGCTGGTATCGGACAGATAACCCTCAACCGATTCCAGGGAGCGTACCAGTACTCCCAACTCCAGGTCATTTTCACGGTCTGCCATTTCCTGGAGTCTTGATTTCCAGTCAGCCAATGAAACGCGATCCGTTACGTATCCGCGGTTCTCCATGTGAGCGAAAACGCTGTCGGCGAGGACGGGGTCCTGTTGGACCACGTTATAGACCCTTCCCAGATGCGCCGGCTCGTCGGAGAACTTCGCGATTGCGGTGGCCAGGAAGTCTACGGGGGTCATCTCGAAGCGCCAGTCCGGCACCAGGGGAGCACACCCCGCGCGGGCACAAGCCTTGATTATCAACGACTGGAAGTCATTGGGATTGACCGTGCCGGCACTGCTGTGATGGCCGATATTGCCTGGCCTGTACAGACTAGCCGGCAGTCCTCGGGATACCGCTGACCACACAAGTCTTTCTGCAACCCACTTCGCCTGATTGTAGCCCCCCTCCATCCTGTCGACAAAGACATCAATCTGGCTATGTTCCAGGTAGGGATCATCGTCTCCTCCGGGGAAAACACCGTTGGAGGAGATGTATTGCAACGTCTTTGTCCTGGCCGTGCAGGCAAACCTGAGCACCTCCGTTGTCCCGCCGACAGTGTGGGGCTTGGCTACCGTATAGGGATAGGCGTAATTGACGGAGGCGGCGCAGTGAAATATCAAGTCGATCTCTTCTGCCAACTCCTGATATCTCTCGTTATCCAGTCCCATCTGCGGCTTGGAGACGTCTCCCGGGACAGGGACAATCCGGCCTTCCATGGACTGGCGGAACAGCCCGTAAGACTTAAGGGTCTCCAATATCCGGTTGCCGGTCCCCCCCTGCTCGGAACCCCGGTCCCTTACCAGGCAATAGTACCTGGTGCTCTGCCCTGTAGTACCCAGCAGCTCGGCAAGCAGGAAGGCTCCCAAAAAGCCGGTTGCCCCAGTCACCAGGACCGATGATGCTTCGCTCAAACGTGTAGTCTTCGCACTACCTTTCGGCGAAATCTCGGGGGCCAGGACAGAGTCATTGGCCAGAGAGAATCGCGATTTCATATAAGACCCCCTACGTTCCAGATGTGCTGCCAACTCTCTTATGCTTGGGTGTTCGTAAATCTCGGTGCCACTAAGTTCAATCCCAAATGTCTGTTCGATGCCCAGAGTAAGTTCCAAACCTGCAAGAGAGTGGCCGCCAAGGTCAAAGAAGTTCCAGTCATCTTCCAGAGAATCTCTATCAACATCCAGGGTTCCCCCCCATAGCTCTCGCAGGGCCAGGTGGCGCTCCGCTGCTGTGGCGTCCTTTCGCAGCGGCGTTCTCCCCTCAACCATGGTCCTCTGTTCTCGTGGCTTGGGCAAGGATTCGCGCTCCAGTTTGCCCGTCTGTCGGTTCACGGGCAGCACATCTAACTCCACGAAACGGCTGGGCACCATGTAGAGTGGTAGATAGCGCTCTAGCAGCCTCCTGAGGTCCCTGCTTGTCCCGCTCCTAGCATCGACATTCCAAGTTGCCTGCGATGAGCGTACGACGTAGGCCACCAGACGCTTGTTTGTCTCGTCCTCTGTTTCAGCCAACACTGCCGCATCACGCACGTCACAGTGGTTACGGAGCGCTTCCTCGATGGCGCCCAAATAGACACTGTACCCCCTGATTTTGACCATCGAATCGTCCCGACCAATGATTGTTGTCATCCCCGATTCATCAATCTCGGCCAGGTCACCAGTTGCGTAATACTTCTCGCCATTCCAGCGTACAAACTTCTCGGAATCCAGATCAGGCCTCTTCAGATAGCCCTGGGCGAGCCCTCGGCCTCCGATGAACAACTCACCGGCGCCGCTTGAGGTGAAAGCGGACCGCCCTTCCGGGAGCACTCGAACCGTCACCCCATCCATCGGGAACCCCACTGGACATACGTCCATTCCGTCCACGCACAGGTCCGTCAACTCAACGGTACAGACATCGTGAGTCTCACTAATGCTGTAGGTATTGAACACACGCACAGCGTCGGGCAACACACTCAACGCCAGCTTCAGAAGGCTGGTCGGCACCACCTCGCCATTGAGCCAGACCACTCGCAAGGACGACAACTGGGCCCGCAAGATCTCGAGTTCCGCCGAATTCAAAACTCCCTGTAACAGAGAAGGAGTAAACAGTATCTCGGAAATCCGGTGCTCTGAGATAAATGCGGTGAGCGATCGCGGCAGGAACACAATGTCATCAGGGATTACGTATACCGTTCCTCCCTTCAGCAGCGGGCGAAGGAACTCCCAGGGGAAGAAGATGTTGCATGCAACCCTGACTCCGACACTGTAGGAACTGAATTTGTACCTTGAGAAGTAAGATGAGACGATGGAGTTGCCGGTTAACATTACCCCCTTCGGGTCTCCGGTCGTACCGGACGTGTAGGGGATGAACGCCAGGTTGTCACCGGTGACGCGGTTCCCACAGGTAGCCGAACAAAAGCTCCTCCAGGAATGGTCGCTGTCAATGGACAGTATTTGCGTCCCCGAGAACCCGTCCAGTTTGGACAGGTACTGAGATTTGGTGACCACCACTTTAGGTTGCGATTCGGCCACTATTGCGCGCAGTAAGGGTTCAGGAGAGTCGAGGGCCATGGGCATAAAGGCCGCACCGGCTTTCAGAGTTCCGATGCTCGCGACGATATACTCCAGACAGGTCTCCATGAAGATGCCCACCGGGTCATCTGTTGAAACACCGCAATTCCGAAGATAGGCTGCAAGTACGTCCGTCGTATGGTCGAGTTGACCATATGACATCCGCTCGTGGCCGAACACAATCGCCGGCTCATCAGGAGTCTCCATTGCCTGGGCCTTGAAAAGGTCGTGCAGGCCACGCTCAACAGAATTCATTACGCTATCTCAAGCCAGACATAAATCTAGAGGTGTTGAAGGTCATGATATAAGCCTACAAAATGTGGTACATAAAGTAAACCGACATAAAGCATAAAGCCGTTTTAACCACCGGGGCTTCAGCCCTGGGTGTATCACACTCGCACGGAGCTATGGCGGTTCCTGTCGGCCTCTCCTGACCGCCGCCGCTTACACTGAAAGGACGATGACAATCACAGGGTCGGACCGCACATGAAGTGGTGCGAACAGGGACGCTATAGCACATGTCTGTCAAGCAACCGTCTTGAAAGTCAAGTTGAATTGACCTGATGAGTCCAGTGCTGACCCGTCTTCACCATCGCATTGAGTATAGTCAGCAGCTTTCGCATGCAGGCCGTCAGAGCCAGCTTCTTAGGCTTTCCTACCGCCAGCAGCCGTTGGTAAAAGGCTCGTAGCACCGGATTGTGTCGGCCGGCTTGAGGCCCCGGCGCGGTCTCCCAATTCGGCGAGGAACGCCGTCAGGCGGTGACCTGGTAGGCCCAGATTCGGTGAACTACGTCGGGCTCCCCCTTGGGCAGGGGGTAGAAGGGTTCGGATAGCTCGGCAAGCCTCCACTTGCCGGCTTGTTCCAAGCCCGCCTGATACTCCTTGAACCCGCCCTCTTCATACAGGCCCACTCGCAGGCTGAACACTATGAACCCACCCGGCTTAGTGATGCGAACCAGCTGTTACACGTCAACCATTTTTGCCGGTTGCGTCAGTAGTTTTTGCCGCCTTTGCTCCTTGTCTGACTGTTGATTCCGCGCTACATTGGCGTGACAACTTGTACGGACTGTTGAAAAAGCCCGAGTTGAAGTGGGACATGTCGGCGGCGTAGAATGGCACGAACATCCAGTATCAGGAGCGACACGATGCTCGATCCATTGGACCGCCATAGCAGAGACTCCACCCTGTTTCAGTTCACGACAAAGCGTCTTAGAACCTGTCTACGATCTCTGGAATATAATAGGTTGAGACTGTTATTAGGAGGATAATCGTGTCTCATTCCTATCCCAGTGACATAAGTCGAGAGCAATTTGCTCGGATTCTTCCCCTGTTAGAGTCGGCCCGTCGCAGGACCAAGCCCCGCACCGTGGACTTGTATGATGTTTTCTGCGGGGTGTTGTATCTTCTTAAAAGCGGATGCCAGTGGCGAATGCTGCCCGCAGACTTCCCCAATTGGCGCACTTGCTACAAGTATTTCCGGCAATGGAGCGAGCGGCCCGACCCGGCTAATGAATCCATTCTGGAGCAAGTCTTAAAAAAAATCAGTTGGCGAGGCCCGACAAAGCAATGGACGGACAGAGCGGACGACCTTCTGCATCGTGGACTCTCAGAGCGTTAAGAACACTGACAGCGCCGAGAACAAGGGCTATGACGCCGGCAAGAAGGTCTCGGGAATCAAGCGACACATCGCAGTGGACACCCAGGGGTTGCCGCATGCAATTCACGTGACCACCGCCAATGTCACCGACCGTGCCGGGGCTTTGGCGATGTTCGACCAACGAGGAGCCGACCTCAGGCAGGTGCAAAAGGTACTTGTCGATGGGGGTTATACAGGGAAGCCCTTTGCCACTGCGGTGCAAAGTCTGTTAGGAGCCTCGGTGGAAGTGGTGAAGCGCAACGAACTTCACACCTTCGTGGTTCTTCCGAAGCGATGGGTGGTAGAGCGGTCTTTTGCCTGGCTGCAAAAGTGCCGCCGGCTCTGGAAGAACTGCGAAAGAAAGCTCAATACCAGTCTGCAAATGGTGGTGCTTGCCTTTACGACGCTAATCCTAAAAAGATTGTGAACAGGTTCTTAGAGACTTCATCGACCCCAATCACCTTCTGATCCAGATAGACGAGCAGTTCGACTTCCAGAAGCTCGTAGAGCCGCTTGAGGACTACTACTGTCGGGACAACGGCAGACCGGCGATTCACCCCGAGGTACTCGTGAGAGCGCTGTTGATATCGTCCTTGTACAACGTGAGTTCGTTCCGGCGGCTGTGCGCGGCAATATCGGAGAATCTGGCCTTCCGCTGGTTCTGCTTCCTTACGATAGACGACGAAGTGTTCAATCATTCCACTATCAGTTATTTCATTGAGCGCATCGGTGATGAGTGCTTCGGGGAGATATTCCAGCGGTTCAACGAGGAGTTGCTGAGGTTGGGACTGCTGTCCCGGCAGATGTACGTGGACTCCAGCTTGGTCAGGGCGAACGTCAGTGGTCGTAATTTGTCAGAAAGTGGGATGAGTGTGAAGGAGTTCAAGGAGAAGGCGGTCGAAGAGAATAGACTGTTCGTGTTGCGGAAACGGGAGATAGATTAGGACGGCGATGAGAGGGAGAGCGTCAGTTACTACCAGGACCCGAAGGGGCGGCTGCCATTGAGTTCTGTGGATACCGACGCCAGATGGCGCACCAGTGGCGATGGTAAGCGAGCAGAACTCCATTACCAGGAGAACATCATAGTGGACGGCGGAGGCTTCATCCTGTCACGCAGAGTGACCCACGCCAGCGAGGGCGAATGGAAGGCAGTGGATGGTATGTTGAAGCATCTACCTGTCCTACCGGAGAGCCTGGCAGCTGACACCGCATACAGAGCAGGCAGCTTGAGGAAACACTTGGAAGACCTGAACATTACGGGGTACATACCACTCCATCCGAGACAGGAAAAGAGTATGGTCTCCAAGGAAGGCTTCACCTATCAGGGTGACCACTTGCTCTGTCCCAAAGGTAAGCGGTTGAATAGGGGTGGTTACTACAAGGGGGAAAGGATCTTTCGATACGTTGCGTCTCGGGAAGACTGCCAGCAATGTCCGATAAAGGCCGAATGCTTGCCACCTGGTCGAAGGAGGCGGCATGTGGAGCTAAGCATTTATCATCCCGTCTTCCTGAGGGCGAAGGAACGCAATGAAGGCAATGCTTATCAGAGGGAGATGCTGAAGAGGAGAACGACGGCGGAGGGTGTGTTCGCATCCCTGGACCGACTGGGCTGGGCAAGAAGTAGGCTGAGAGGTCTATGGAAGGCTAACTGCGAGGGGTACATATCGGGACTGGCGCATAACCTTAAGAAAGCAGTTCGTCGGCTGAGCGACGACACGGGGCCTCCAGAGCCGGCGACTGCGCCGGGGCGAGTTGCCGCTTAACCAAGATATAACCGGGAACGACAGGGTGACTATGGCAGACATGACGAAGCGATCGCCAACAGTGGTCCAGAGCCTACGCCAGTCAGACAAAGTGCTCGTCTCGCCGTGTAAATGGCGACAGGGTTGAACAGATCTCTGCTTTTTCAACAGTCCGTTGTCTCGACTTTGCACATTTCATACGGAGTATAGACAAGATATAAGAACAGGGTAAGATGACCGAACCACCCCATCAAGAAGGTCCGGTTATGCTCACCCTGCCCGATGCCATTATATCCGTACTCCGACCATTCTCAACTCTCTTTCGAGATAGAACCTGGTCAAAGGCGCAACTACTGCTCGTCGGCGCCATCCTCGCCCCGCGCAAGCGCACCGTCACGTCAGCCCTGCGCGTAATGGGTCTCAGCGACGATGCCGGCTTCGCGAAGTATCATCAGGTGCTCAACCGAGCTGTCTGGTCCCCGCTGCAGATGAGCCGTGTCTTGCTTATGCTCCTAGTTGAGCATCTCGCTCAAGATGGGGAACCACTGGTGTTCGGGATAGACGAGACGCTGGAACGCAGACGCGGCAGTCGCATCAGCGCCAAGGGAGTGTTCCGAGACGCCGTGCGCTCAAGCGAGTCCCACCTGGTGAGGGCGAGCGGACTGCGCTGGGTCAGCCTGATGTGGCTGGCGCATATCCCCTGGGCGAATCGCACGTGGGCACTGCCCGTTATGACTGCACTGGCTCCGGCAGAGAGCTATCATCAGAAGGTGGGACGCCCACACAAGAAGATCACGGATTGGGCACGACAGATGATTATCCAACTGCGCCGCTGGCTGCCAGACCGGCGCATAGTCGTCGTGGCCGACAGGGGATACGCAGCGCTCGAACTCCTGCACAGCTGCCAGTCCCTGCGCCAGCCAGTCACCTTCATCAGCGGACTCAGGCTTGATGCTGCGCTCTTCGAGCCCGCTCCACCCAGAATGCCCGGGCAGATAGGTAGACCACGCCTGAAGGGACAGCGACTGCCCTCTCCCATCGAACTCCTGGACAACCCCGATGTGTCCTGGACCCGGGTATCTGTGCCCTGGAAGGACGGACCGGCGCGCACACTGGAGATTACATCCGAGACCGCAGTCTGGTATCGCTGGGGACGACCTCCCGTACACATCAGATGGGTGCTGATCAGAGACCCGCTCTGCCAGATGAGGACTCAGGCACTGGTCTGCACCGATACTGAGGCCGATCCCCTTCAGATCGTCCAATGGTTTCTACTGCGCTGGCGCATCGAGGTCACCTTCCAGGAGGTACGCGCCCACCTTGGAGTAGAGACTCAGCGCCAGTGGTCCGACAAGGCTATCTCTCGCACCACGCCTTTGCTGCTGGGACTGTTCTCCTGGGTTACTCTCGCCGCCGGGTTGCTGCGGCAGGAACGCCCGGTTGCCCTGCGTTCGTGCGCCTGGTATGCCAAGTGTGAGCCCACCTTCATCGATGCGATCGCGCTGGTGCGCCGGCACCTGTGGTTTGCTTCTCAGACTTTATCCACATCCCCGTCCGAGTCTGATGTGGCGAAAGTCCCTCTGCCTCTATTCAATCGTCTTGTGGATTCCCTTGCCTACGCAGCCTGAGCGTCTGTATATCTGCTTGCTTCGATTACTCTGATGTACAAAGTCGAGGTTGTAATTGACGCGACAATTAGTTTTGCCGGTCTGTCTCGTCCTCCGCCTGCCGACTCTGCGCCTCACTGGTCCGGTAGCTCGGCAGGTCGAACTCCAGGATGACCGAGTGATGCACGATCCTGTCTATCGCCGCTGCTGTCGCCATCGGGTTGGCGAAGATCTTCTCCCACTCGGAGAAGACCGGGTTCGAGGTGATCCTGAGCGAGCGGCGCTCGGCTATCAGAGTGAACAGTACTTCCGATTCTCCGGCGGCCTGCGGCAGATAGCCTAGGGCGTCCATGATCAGAAGGTTGAAGTTGTCAAGCTCCTGAGCATTTCCGGCAAACCCAGCACCAGTCTGAACCCCGCGATGAACGGCACCGGCGTCGGGACCTTGACTGCGAAGCCTTGCTAGGCGCTGTAGTCACGCTCTCCTCATACCGGTCGCCGTAGCAAGTGGACCGGAAAGCCAGGACAGTTTCGAGTTTCTTCGAGTGGCCAACTGCAGGCCTATCGCTCCCTGGTGCAAGAGTACCAGCACTGCTGCTATTGCCACGATTTTCGGCCCCACGTGTGTAAAGCTTACCAGGTTAGCTGTCAGGTAAATCGTCGCCAGAGCGATCGCTAGCATGCCCATCGGTGCCCAGAATATCGATCTCAACCTGTAGTAGTAGCTACTCGTGACGACAGACAGGAGCAAGATCAGAGCAGGACCGAGGGTTACGATTGCAGACTGTACGAGGTCGACCGCGAACAGATACTCCCGCACAGGGGAAGCCAGCAACGTTATGCAACCTGCGCCACTGCGAGTCCCCACACTGCCGTCAAGCGTTACCCAAGGCGTGAACAGAGCTGCAAGCGGAATCATCGTGACGATGAAGGTCACTATTCTGACGGCAGTTATGATGACGTCCCTAGAGCTGACACTCATTACTGCCCAGCCTCAAATGGTGAACCGGCGACCGCCTTGATATTCTCGCTCGAAACCTGAAAGTCAGCCAGCTGCTGGTTCAATTCGCCGATGGCCTGGGGCACCTCCACAAAAGCTGAAGTATCGAACACGAAATCCGCGCGGAGTTCCATCTTCTTCAAATTCGCGTCCATGTCATCCAGTTGGATAATGATCTCCGCAGCTTTCCGCAACGCAGCATCAGCCTGAGCCTCCCATTGGCGATAAAGCAGCATTTCAGCATCGTCCTCCTGTTCCGCCCCGGCCCGGTTGTCTGGATTCTGCATACTACCGGTCAGCGCCCGCTGCCGCGCGAAGTAACCTACCGCGCGGCTCTTGGCGTTGGCAATAGAAGCGTCGAACTTAACATGCGCGAGCTTGGCGGCCTCGTAGCGCGGACGCCACTGAATCAACAGCGTGTCGAGATTTGCTATTTCCGCGACCTCGACCGGGGCGTTTATTTTTGTTGCCGAGCCTTGGCTGCTCCCTTGCTCAGCCTGTGCCACAATCTGATTTGTCGACGCGTTTCCGACTGTGCTTACCGATGTGAGCGCGGTCGTCATATTATCGGCCTGCGCCTGCGCCAACTGCACCGACTCCGCCATGCTGGCGGCAGCGGTACGGGTCCCTTCCCCGTATATTGTCAAGCCGATGTAACTTACCACGCCGGCCGCGACAGCTATCAGGATGTATTTGAAGACGTTCTGCATCTCGCCGTTGTCCATATGTGTGCGGGTTCAGTCTGCTGCTCGACTGTCCCCTCCAGCATTTAATCCACGCTGCATGTTAATCGCAACGCTGCCAACACTTCAATAGCCTCGCGAACCCGTAGCATAAACGCCGATGAAAAGTCCTTTACCCATAATCCTAATGTTACGCTCGTCTCCGCGATATGTAGGCCGGACGATAGCCGGTAGGGGCTTTACCTGCCCTGCTAGTGACTACGCCTATACCGCTTCTGAACAACTTGCGGCACAGCTGAACAACAATCAGTGCACTTGGGTCGAAACTCACATCTGAGTGTGTGGTCTCGTGGTATTCGCGCCTGCGGTCAACGCCTAGGCACGAGGGACGGTCGCGCAACGTGCGTCAGCCCCGTCAGGTTTAACAGTGGATTCCACTCACCCCTTCCAGCGCTGGCAGGGTGGGACGCTTTCGTCGAGGCCACGGTGGCAGGACGGATCCTACTACCACAGCACCTCAGTAAGTGTTCTGTGGCGGAGAAGGGGTAAGAAAAGCCGGGGTACGGATATAATAGCGTCAGGCATGGTGAGCGTGACCAGACTCTTTGACGACGTAGTTCGGGTTATCCAACCCTGTCCTTGTATTGTGTCCATCAGTCGCTCGACATGAAGAACGTCGACATTAGGCTCTGTGGAATTGAACCGCTGGCAGCAAGACTCCCCCCCGATGTCACATTCGAAACTATGCCGCCGAGCAACCCGCGTACTCACGGCAGGCTTCACACTGATGCGAGGGATCCAATGTATCGTGCAAATCGCTGGACATGAAGATGGACATTTTCAATGGTCTTTAGCAAGGGGAACGCTGAGCAAGCCTCAAAGAGTTTTGGATGTGCATCTGCTAACGAATTAACGGAGGAGACGGTGGATTGAAGAAGGCAGTTGGGGCCGCGGCGGCGGGCATAATCGGAGGATGTGCTATCTGGTGGATGGTAACGGGTGGTATTGGCGTGTTCGGGCCGTCGACCGCAGTCAGGCCGCAGCCGGTTGCGCCTGTGATTCGGATCATACCCACAAGCACTCCGACGCAAATTCCGACAACGATACCAACACCAACATCCACCAGCACGCCGAACCCTACGAACACGCCTTGGCCTACCAGTACACCAACACAGCAAGCGACCCATACGCTAATTCCCACCACCACCCCGGCACCGACGGACACTCCGATGCCAACGGAGACACGCACGCCCACTGTCACTTTCACTCCCACCGTTACCTTTACGCCCACATCAACTCCACCCGTGTGTGGCCGCGTCGAACTCACGCTGATGGGAGCCGGGAAGAAACATGATCCTTGTTATACTCCTACCCCTACGCCTGATCCCGGCGCAAACTACACACCTGCATCTAATGTGGCGGCGGTAACCCAGGCGATGGCCGCTACTCCCACTCCTGTGGTGGTTCCTGTGCCGACGATCGTAGCGATAGCTACGACAGGGGCGTCGTCCCTGCTCTCCACGCCTGTCGCCACCGCGACTCTTAATAGGGCGAACGGTCCCAATATGCTGCACCTTGAAGAAAAACAGTACATGCTGGAGCTTATCAACGCCGAGCGAGAGCAGGCCGGGTTGAACCCGGTAGAGATGGGAGACAACATAGCCGCGCAATTACACAGCGAATCAGCGCTGGAGAATTGCTTTTCCTCGCACTGGGGCATGGACGGCCTGAAGCCATATGTGCGGTATTCCCTGGCAGGTGGCTACCAGTCCAATGCGGAAAACGGACACGGCAGCGATTATTGCATCACTCAGGGCGATGGATATGTGGCGATCGACTCGGTTGAGGAAGAAATCAGACAGGCGATGATTGGCTGGAGGCGCAGCCCGGGACATCGCAGGAACATTCTGGACAAGTACCACAAGAAGGTTAACATCGGACTGGCGTGGGACCGTTACAATTTTCTCGCCTACCAACACTTCGAGGGCGATTATGTGGAGTACGAGGAACTGCCATCCATAGAGAACGGAAGGATGTCATTCAGTGGAACGGCAAAGAATGGAGTGCGCTTCGGCGAGAAGACGGATCTGAGCGTGCAGGTCTATTACGACCCTCCACCCCGTGACCTGACGAGAGGACAGGTTTCCAGGACCTATTGCTACAGCCTGGGAGTACAGGTGGCGTCTCTAAGACCGCCGGTCGAAAGCGGGTGGCGGTATAGAGAGACTGCCTTCCCAAAGACTTACAGGCCGTGTCCGGATCCATACGCAGTACCCCACGACACTCCCGGAGCCAACTCTGTAGACGAAGCTCATGAAATCTGGGAGGAAGCGTATGATGCTAGCAGAACTCTGGAAGAAGAAACGATATTCGTCCCGTGGATTACGGCGTCGGGCTGGGTTGCCAGCGATCAGACATTCTCTGTCACGGCAAACATCGGCGATGCGATTGAAGAACGTCGCAGGGGAGGCGTGTATACGGTCCTCGTATGGGCCAAGCTTGATGGCGAGGATGTCGTAATTTCCGAACACTCCATTTTTCAGGGAATTACCCCACCGGAAACCTACGCGCGAAAATGATGAGTCTGTCGACTCTCATTACTTTGGTAGTATTCTTGCACATAGTGACCAGAACAAGAGATTGAAGAATGTTTCGCTTTGCAGGGCACTTACCACTCGTGCGCAGGGAAATGGACCAGCGATCTTCCAAGAGAAGAAGTTTAGTCCGCCAGGAGACGTGAGGAACAAAGGTGGGAATGACTTGGGTCGAATGATCCGTGGTAAATTCCTGAATCGATTACTTCGCGCAGTATACCTTGGAACAACAGCAGTATATGTTGGACGATCGGCATCGGGAATAGGAAGGAGAATTTGCGGTGACGTCTCCCTGTGGGGCAACAACACTTGCAGATCTAATTGCCGCTCATCAAAGGTTTACAGCGATGGCGCTTTCTTGGGTTTAGTCGCAAGCTGCGCGTTCTGATAGTATGACGCTTACACAATTGGACTTCTCTACAGATTATCAGCGAACAGGAGACACAAACATGCCTATTGAAAAGCTGTCCCCCGTACTCGATGACATCATCGATTCCGATTTGGTCCACATGATCGATTCGCAGGACTTCAGTTTTGGCGGCCCCGAAGGCCCTGCTGAAGGTCCGCTGTGGTGGGTTGATCCAGACGTAGAGTTCGGCGGTTATCTGCTTTTCAGTGACATCCATAACGACCGTCGCATGCGCTTTACAGTGGATGGCGGACTTGCTGAGGATGGACACAAGTACCTGGAGTCGCTTACCTTGGAAGCGCAGCCTGTCAACCGTCACAACGGGCTGACCCGAGACCTGCAAGGACGTCTCATTGCTGCCGAGCACGATGGGCGCCGCATCAGCCGCCTGGAGCACGACGGGTCCACCACTGTCCTGGCCAACCAGTTCCAAGGTCGCCAGCTCAACCGCCCGAACGACGTAGTGGTGAAGTCAGACGGCAGCATCTACTTCACCGATCCGT
Source organism: Dehalococcoidia bacterium (assembly GCA_965221045.1). Lineage (GTDB taxonomy): Bacteria > Chloroflexota > Dehalococcoidia > Lucifugimonadales > JADFKI01 > Bin90. Next base: position 630,242 of record OZ244863.1, on the reverse strand, counting down.
GGACTTTCCGTCGCCCACGGGAGCAGTGGGAGCAGACAATTTCCGGCGTCTTCCGCATATCTGCTGACCTGGGAACACTGACTCTACTGGTAAGCGATTTTGTCGTGCCTAACGGCCTGGCCTTCTCCCCCGATGAAAGCATCCTCTACATCAACGACTCTCGAAAGGGCATTATTCGGGCCTTTGATGTGCAGGATGACGGCACCCTTGCCCTGGGATCCGACCGGCTGTTTGCCGATATGCGTCCTGACGCCAGAGAGGGCGTACCGGACGGCATGAAGGTGGACACTGAAGGCAATATTTATTGCGGCGGTTCCGGTGGTATCCACATCCTCAATCCGGGCGGTGAGCGCCTGGGAATCGTGGTTCACGAACAGCCCGCCACCACTAATCTCTGTTTTGGCGACAACGACTGGAAGTCAGTGTTTTTCACCACACGTGACAGCATCGGCACATTTAGAGTCAAAATACCCGGCATCCCGGTGCCGGCGAAGTAATACGGCGCCACTCGGGTTCGGCGGACGCTTCCTCCTTGGGCGAGTAGCACTCCACGAGCTGGGAAGTTGGTGAGAGTCTCCTTTCGGCCGCCACGGAATGAGCCGCGGTGTCCTCCGCTTGCCGCAAACGCAACGAAGAACATTACTGGGGCATTGCCGGCGGAATGGTTCGGTGAAAAAATGTCCTATAAATTGCAATTATAGGACATGATTGAGTCAAATCGGCTCGAGAATCCTCAAGAGTTCATTTCACTCGCGAAGAGAAAGGGTAACCATAGTGGAGGATCAGTAATTCACACCATACGGCCTTCACCACGGCTTGATGAAAAGCAGGGCTCACCTATAGTAGACTGAAATTCGACAATAGACTAGGAGGAGGCCGAACCATTAAAACGGCACACGGAAGGGAAAAATTAGGCCTCCTCTGAGAACTGTGGGAAAATATGTGGGACAAGGCTGAGTTGCTAAGTGCATGAATGCCTGTAACAGCAGGTAAACGGCACATCCTATCACTCCCCCTATCTCCACCACTTCCCTTTCACACACCTTCCCACAACATTCCGTATTTGCTCTCTGCACGCCTGTACCATCTAGCTCTTACGGCATGCGGATTCTCATCCAGTCCTCTACACGAGCCATGTGGCGGAAGCACACCAGATCAATGTTCCGATATGCAGCAACAGATGCCCTGCTGATGCCTGGATAGCAACACTGGAGCAATACGCCTTCCCTCTTCATCCCGGGTTTGGGCGGAAGACCATACAGGCGCCAACCACGCGGTCAAGGAGCTATAATTCGCTCACGCAGTCGGTAACGTGGTTGAACGGGCGTATCTGCGATCGGACCTACAAGATTAGAGACGCGCATTGATGCGGGAGTGGGCTGATTACATTTACTTGCCGGCCTGGTGAACCAAAATACTGCCGCTATGACAGTTTATCGGTTTCCGACGCGTCGGTAATGCTGAGTATTCCAATGTCCGGCGGTATTCATGCTACGACTATCATGTTGGCGAGCGAGCTGAGGAGTGTATTACCGCGAGTCAGGTGAGTTTCCGGTACACCTCCGGCAAAGTCTCTTCCAGGCGTTCAAAACTTCGCCATCCTCCGTAGCGGGGAGTGAGAGCGGCGACTGTCATGGAGGCCGCGTCCTGTTCGTTCCTGCCGTCTCTGATTGCAGCTTTGAGAGTGCCGACGAGATCGTGAATGAAATCTCTCGCCTCCGCTAAGGCGGAATGCTGTCCGACTGGGCCGTGCCCGGAGACGAATCGCTCGATTGGCAGATCGACCAGACGGTCGTCGGTGTCCGGCCACTCCTCCGGGTAGCTATCGCCAAGATAGGGAACTCCGCCATCCTGTGCGACATCCCCGCAGAAGACGATGCCGTCGTCCGGAAGCTGGATGTGAGTGTCGCCGCTCGTGTGCGCCTTGCCTAAGTACCTGAGATGCAGTTCCCTCCCGCCGAAGTAGAGTCTCATGCTGGTCTCGAACGTGAGATTGGGAGGCGTAATCGTTACGAGTCCGGCTTCCTCCGACCAAGGATCACCGGAACTTACTACACTCTCGCGCCACTGCCTATTCCACTCGACGTCCACCATCTCGTTGTAGCAGTTCTCGTGTCCGATGATCGTGGCTTCGGGGAACTCTTCATTGCCCCACGAGTGATCCCAGTGGGAGTGGGTGTCAACCAGGTATTGAATCGGCTTGTCGGTGATGTGCCTGACATCTCGGATCAGATCCCGTGCAAATGAGGGGACGCGCAGCGAGTCTATCACCAACACGCCGTCATTGCCGACGATGATGCCGGCGTTGGTAAGGCCTTCGTGCAGCCGGGCGAAAACGCCTGTTTCGAGTTCTATCAGTTCGGTTCCCGGTGTAGTTGTCATTAGGATACTCCTTCTTTGGCGACCTCTTCCTTCGCCTCGTCCGTCGAGTGTCAGCGCCTCACCGGCGCGCTCGTTCTCTATGATCTTGTCCCTGCCTAGGTTGCGCGGCTCCATACTCTGCAACCCTAACGGTCTCTAAGCATACTGTAATCAGGTGTCCACCTTTTTGCACTTGAAGTATGTTCGGGTCACTCAGGCCGCTAATGCGCCTTCGGGGCAAGCTACGTGCGACCGTTGCTCTCTACATGTACGCCAAGGTGGAATGGTTGCTAGGCTGTCGCGGCTACCGGTTCATGGGTCTTCAGGAAGCGCCGGGCGTGAGATACGACCTCGTCGATGTGCGGCTGCGAGTCCTTCCAGGGGAATATGGTTACCTCGGAGTTCGGGGCGAGACTGGCAACCTCCATCGCGCACTCGTATGGGTGCGCCGGCACATCATCTGGCGCTATCAGCAGCGGTGTCTGCAGGGCACGCACAAAGTCGCGTGAAACGGTGAAGACGAAGTCGGCGCGGTCGGTGTACATACTATTCAGGAAGTCATGGACCATATCCATTGTGACTTCAGGGCGCTTCTCGCAAAGGGGAGGCCCCCACCTCGATGTGTTGTTCTGGTAGAAGACATCTGGCGCCTCCGGGTTGAACCCGCTTGGCTGCATCAGCGCTGCCGCCACAATGCGCTCCGGGGCAAGCCTGAGCAGGTTGTGGATCATCGGCCCGCCGATGCAGAAGCCCATGACCAGGAACTCCTCTATGCCGAGATGGTCCATCAGCCCAAGCTGGTCATCAGAGTAGGCGTCCCAGGGGCGGTCGATCTCCAGTGGCCCACTCGATTGGCCCAGATCAGCATTGCGTAGGTCGGCGGCAATACAGCGGAAGTCGTCCTTGTAAGTCTCCATAGGATTGAAGGGCACCGAAGTATTCAAAGATGCCACGGTGGAATTAAGTCCGCCGCCCGGAATGATCAGCAGGGGGAATCCCGAACCGACCTCTTCGTAGTAGATACGGTTGGGGCCTCTTTCGTAGAACGGCATAGGCATTTCCTCCAACAGCGAGCTTTAAAGTTACCTTGTTGTGTAATGAGCAGGCAGGACGGGGTTTGTTGTCAATAGGGCGGCGCAACATCCGGAGACTGCGTATTTTACGGGATTGCGTTTCGTCTGCCTATTCTGGCGTTGAATCTAACCCAAGATGGCACAAGCGGTCAAGACAACGGCTCGGAGTGACAGATACTTTTGGATGCAGTGGAAGTTCGGTATCAACCGGACATATTGGATCGCACAGGTAGGTTCGTAGCCGAGCGCGCCTGCATGAACTATAATCGGCGCTGCTGGACTGATTATGATTACAGTTGATTGCAGATTTAGGGGAGAGCTACATGCCTGACAGAAAGAACGTACTGATAACCGGAGCGGCCGGACTCATAGGCGGCCTGCTCCAGAACGGCTTGAAAGAGTCGTACAACGTAACCGGCGTAGATATCAGATCAGTGGACGGCTTCACCAGCCTCGTTGCTGACACCTCTGATCTCGACGCGGTGCTGCCTGCCTACGATGGCGTGGATACGGTTATCGATCTCGCCAGCGTGCCGGACCAGGATAGTCCCTGGGATGTCGTCTATCGAAACAATCTGTCTTCCACTTACAATGCACTGGAGGCTGCGCGACGGGCCGGGGCGAAGCGCGTAATCTTCGCCAGCTCAAATCACGCGACCGGCAACTACGAGGGGGACGAGCCTTACGCCTCCATTGTTGCGGGCAGGTACGACGCGTTGGACCCGGCGAGTTTCCCCCGTGTAACAGTGGACATGCCGATAAGACCGGACGGGCCGTACGGAATAGGCAAGGCGTTCGGAGAGGCCGCTGGACGATACTACTCCGACCACTTCGGCCTGTCGGTCATCTGCCTTCGGATCGGGACGTTGAACCGCGAGGGTACGCCGCAGGCCACAAGACAGTTCGCGACCCTTCTGTCGCACCGCGACCTGGTGCAGTTGGTACGCAGGTGCATAGATGCGCCCGACACCATCAGGTTCGCGATCTTCTACGGCGTCTCCAACAACACCTGGCGCTTCTGGGACATCTCGAACTCGCGCGAACTGATTGGGTACGAACCAGAGGACGACGCTGAGCAGTGGAGAACGGGCTGATCTTCCGTCTCCACCGGCTATGCGGCTTATGGCCAGTCCGGCTTATGGCAATTCCACCTTGCTCCGTCTTTAGAGCGACCTTGGCGGCACCCTGCTATCGGACCAGTAGTACAGTGCCCCGCATCGTGTTCCTGTCAGCCATGAGACGCCCTGCGCCTCCCACATTGGGAAAAGGGGATCCCGATCTTCACTTTCCCTGCTTGATGAAGTCTGCAACGCGCTCTCCTATCATCAGGACGGTGACGTTGATGTTGGCCCGGACGCACTCGGGCATGATCGAGGCGTCCACGACCCGCAGGCCTTCCGCTCCGTAGACCTTGCCGTACTGATCCACCACGGCCATTGGGTCTGAGCTAGGTCCCATCTTGGCGGTGCAGGAGATATGGTGGCCGGTTCCCACATACCTCTTCATCCATAGATTCAGTGCCTCGTCCGACTCCAGGTCCGAGCCCTCGGGGTAGACCCTCTCGTCGATCATGGCTGCCATCGCCGGATGATCCTCCAGACTGACAAGCAGACGGACGCCGTCCCTGTACCTGCGCAGATCCTCCTCGTGATCCAGGAGGTTGTAGTCGAGATAGGGTTGGTCCCTATAGTCGCCGGAGCGGAGCCGGAGCTCGCCCTTGGAGTGCGCCAGGTTCAGCCCTAGGCCGGCACCCAGGCCCACCACGTCGCCGTGCTTGCCGCCCATGGTGCGCCCCCTACCCGAAGCCGCGGACAGATAGACGATCATGTCGTTCTCGATGTCAGACCCCTCGGCCGTGTACCTCACCAGTAACTGGGCGTTGGGCACGAAGTTGGTTAGCTCCACCTCGGGCTTCGTTGCCCACAATATGCTGAGGAGGGGGTGATCTGCCAAGTTCTGGCCGACTCCCGGCGAGTCGATTACGGTCTCTATTCCGTGCTCCCTCAGATGGTCCCGGGGGCCGACTCCTGAGAGCATCAGTATCTGGGGCGACCCGATGGCGCCCGCGCTGAGGATGATCTCTTCGGCCTCGACGGCGAAAGTCTCTTCGTCGGAGACCGCCTCGACTCCCGTCGCCCTGGGGCGCTGACCGGTGGTGTCGAAGAGTAACCTCTTGACTGTCACGTTGGCCCTGATGGTCAGGTTGAGCCGGTGGCGCGAGAGGCTCATGTACCCAATGGCCGCGGACCAGCGGATGCCGTTGGGATTGTTTAGGGGTATGGGCCCCACTCCCGCGGTGCCGGGCGCGTTGTGGTCCTCACAGTACGGATGCCCTTTGTCACGCCAGGCCTCGAACCAGACCTTGTTCCCCTCCCTCCACTCCTCCTGTGGGAAGCGGTGGCAGATAATAGGCCCGCTGGAGCCGTGGAAGTCCCCAGGATCGTCCTGGTAGGTGGTGTCCGTCTCCAACTTATTGAAGTAGGGCAAAAGCTTTTGGAAGTTCCACTCGTCGTTGCCCCACTTCGCCCAGTTGTCGTAGTCCTCGGGGATGCCACGGAGGAAGACCTGTCCGTTGATGGCGCTGGATCCGCCGGTCACCTTGCCCCTGGGAATCTCGATCTCGGCCTCTTCGGTGCCCCTGGCGGTGTACTGCCAATTGTGATCGCTGTCCCAGACACTCTTGGTTGACATGTAGCCGTACTTGACCTCCTCAGGGAGGCTGTCGATGTTCGGGTAGTCCGGGCCGGCCTCCAGCAGGAGCACAGAGGTGTTGGGGTCTTCCGAGAGCCTCGTGGCGAGGATAGCGCCTGCCGAACCTGCGCCGATGACAATGTAGTCGTACTTCAATCTCTACCTCCTGAATGTGACGCTGATTTGACGCCTTCGACTGCCGCTGCGATAGTACGCAATGGGACGGGTGCCGTCAATCATCGGAGGGTCGCAGCGTGGGGCTTCACACCCAATTATTGATGCTTCCTGCTATATTGGTGCGCGACGCACGAGCCTCGACTCCGACGGGTCCCAAGGCGAAATTGAGAGGCTGAAATCTGTACAATTGACCGGAATTCGGATTTGATATCGAAGACAGGAGAAAGACATATGGATCTCGAACTGAAAGGCAAGACCGCCCTGATCACCGGAGGAAGCAAGGGCATAGGCAAGGCCATCGCCATTGCGCTGGCGGAGGAGGGCGTGGACGTCGCCATCGCCGCCCGTTCACAGGACACACTGGAACAAGCAGCCGAGGAGATAAGGTCGGTTACGGGGAGAAAGGTGGTGACCATCTCAGCCGATACAACAAGTTGGGATGACGTGCAGAGGATGGTGGAGACGACCGTCTCCGAACTCGGCGGAGTAGATATTCTGGTCAACAGTGCGGCAATGGTCGGCGGGCAGGTGCGCGGCACGATCGACGATGCGGACGAGAAAGACCTGATAGAAGACCTCGACACTAAAGTCGTGGGGTACTTCAGGAGCATAAAGGCAGTCGTGCCTCATATGCGCGCGAAGAAGTGGGGGCGCGTCATAAGCATCGGCGGCGTGTCAGCGCGCCAGTCCACGATATATGGACTTCGCAACGCGGCGATAGTCCACTTGACCAAGACGCTCTCGGACCAGCTTGGCCCGGACGGGATTACGCTGAACGTCGTTCATCCCGGGCTGACGCTCACGGACACGATAAATGAGCGGTTGGACAACCAAGCCGTCCAGCAGGGCGTGTCGCGCGATGAGATCAACGCCCAAGTTGGGCAGAATGTCGCCATACGCAGGCCAATAGCGCCCGAGGAACTCGCGTGGCTCACGGCGTATCTGGCTTCTCCCAAGGCGGAGTGCGTCACCGGCGAGGTGATAGCGGCGGGCGGTGGAGCCGTTGGCGCCGTCCACCAGTAGGATCTTCGTTGCGTCATGTTGAACAGAGCACTGCTTACCGTCCACTTTGACTCACCAAACTGGACAATATCAAGAACTCTCACCTTGACGATCAAGTTGGAGTTCGCTTAACTAACCCCAGAGATACACGAGAGATACAATTGATGAATGGGTCATGAATAAGCCACGATACAGGGAGGTGATTTAGGCATGGGCAAACTGGTTGCTATAGGAGGCGGAGACATGGCCAAGGGAGATACGCTTGCCATCGACAAGGAGGTCGTCTCCCTAACTGGCAAGGATCGCCCCAAGGCGTTGTTTCTCCCGACCGCGAGCGGCGACTCAAAGGAACGTTCGCAAGTATTTCAAGACGTATATGGAACAGAACTTGGCTGTGACGTGGATGTGCTCTATCTGCTCGGTGTCAGTCCCCCTAAGGTAGAGCTTGAACAGAAGATTCTCTCGTCAGACCTGATATACGTCGGTGGTGGGAACACCCTGAAGATGATGAGACGCTGGCGAAGACTCGGGGTAGACAGCATTCTGAAAGACGCATATGAGAGGGGAATCGTTCTTTCGGGATTGAGTGCAGGGTGTATCTGCTGGTTCAGCTGGGGCCATAGCGACTCCATGGAATTCTATCGTCCTGAAAGCTGGCGCTACATCAGAGTACGGGGCATTGGACTCATAGACGCTCTTTGCTGTCCGCACTTTGATAGCGAAACGGCTGGCGTTAAGCGGGAACAGGACTTTCGGCAGATGGTGCTAAAGCATTCGGATGTAGCAGTTGCCATCGACGATAGATGTGCGCTCGAAGTTGTCGATGATACCTTTAGAGTGATCTCATCACAGGCGGACGCGGGTGTCTATAAGCTCACCAAACGACGTAGAGAACTTTCAATAAGGCGAATAGAGCAGAAAGAGGAGTACGAACCCATCGATGGATTGCTGCGGAAAGATTGATTGGTGGGGTGCCGTGGCGGTAATATTCCGGAAGCAGAGGACGCAGACGAGGACACCCTGCAGATGTCCGATTGCAGGAACTGATCAGGTAGTAGATGACAATTAAGTCATAGAGACTGGAGGACTCTCACGATGCCAAGCAATAAAATCGACCAGACTTTTGAAATAGAGCAGCAACAGTTCGACTGGCTCGGCAAGATAGCCGAGGACTACGGGCTTACGGATGAGGCCAAGGCTTTGCGTGTACTCCTGGACTTCGCCGTGCAGGACGGTGACAAAGACCTCATATTCTCAGACGAGAATATGAGGTGTCGTTTCTGCGGCTGAGATATTTCAAATGTGTGGTTTGCCGAGCGCCTCATCGCGGTGCCGAATCGCTGAGTAGGCGTGTCGATGGGACATCTTGAAGAGCTAGAGGCACTGATTCGAGGCCATCAGGACGATCTGCCCGACACTTGATTTGCCCTAAGAACCTGTCTACGATCTCTGGAATATAATAGGTTGAGACTGTTATTAGGAGGATAATCGTGTCTCATTCCTATCCCAGTGACATAAGTCGAGAGCAATTTGCTCGGATTCTTCCCCTGTTAGAGTCGGCCCGTCGCAGGACCAAGCCCCGCACCGTGGACTTGTATGATGTTTTCTGCGGGGTGTTGTATCTTCTTAAAAGCGGATGCCAGTGGCGAATGCTGCCCGCAGACTTCCCCAATTGGCGCACTTGCTACAAGTATTTCCGGCAATGGAGCGAGCGGCCCGACCCGGCTAATGAATCCATTCTGGAGCAAGTCTTAAAAAAAATCAGTTGGCGAGGCCCGACAAAGCAATGGACGGACAGAGCGGACGACCTTCTGCATCGTGGACTCTCAGAGCGTTAAGAACACTGACAGCGCCGAGAACAAGGGCTATGACGCCGGCAAGAAGGTCTCGGGAATCAAGCGACACATCGCAGTGGACACCCAGGGGTTGCCGCATGCAATTCACGTGACCACCGCCAATGTCACCGACCGTGCCGGGGCTTTGGCGATGTTCGACCAACGAGGAGCCGACCTCAGGCAGGTGCAAAAGGTACTTGTCGATGGGGGTTATACAGGGAAGCCCTTTGCCACTGCGGTGCAAAGTCTGTTAGGAGCCTCGGTGGAAGTGGTGAAGCGCAACGAACTTCACACCTTCGTGGTTCTTCCGAAGCGATGGGTGGTAGAGCGGTCTTTTGCCTGGCTGCAAAAGTGCCGCCGGCTCTGGAAGAACTGCGAAAGAAAGCTCAATACCAGTCTGCAAATGGTGGTGCTTGCCTTTACGACGCTAATCCTAAAAAGATTGTGAACAGGTTCTAAGCAACATTGAGCATTCCGTTGATCTACCTTGTCCGTCCATCAATACGCTGGCTGGGACATTCGCTGATTTATTCGACACATATCCATTTGCGACAAGCGCCCGACTCGCAAGGGAGTCTTGCGAAAGTGCCGTAGGTGATTGGAACGAATGATGGGCAGTTCGCAGAATCTAAATGGAAGAGGTTCCGGGCGGCTGAAGGCGCTCGAATTCGCGGAATGCCCGGCAAATTTTAAGGATGTAACTTGTCTCTAATCACGAGGCTCCAATACATACTGGCTGGGTCTAAGAATCACAGGAGGACAACATGGTCACGCTAGGCGGGTCGGCTACAACAGCTCATTTCGACGTATTTAAGGGACTGGAGGAACTGTTTCGCCGGAGGGGAATCGACTTGGATTGGATTCTGTATTCGGACTACGACGCGATGGTGGATGCCTTTGTGAAGGGCGACATTGACCTGGCGTGGAACGGACCGCTCGGTTACGTTAAGATCAAGCGCCTGCTGGACCGGCCGTGTCGCGTCATAGCGATGCGCGATGTTGACATTGACTTCGTTACGCAGTTCATCACCCACTCGGAGTCAGATATCCTGACTGTCGAGGACCTTTTAGGCAGGCGATTCGCATTTGGCCGCCGGGGTTCCGAGCAGGCCGGTCTGGTGCCTTACTACGTTCTGAAGCAGTCAGGACTGAACCCTGACAAAGACCTTTCGGCCGTCAGTTTCTATGAGGAGCGTGAATCACGGAACACGTCAGACGAGCGCGATGTGGTTGAGCGCGTAGTATCCGGCGAGTTCGATGCCGGAGCGGTAAGCCGGAGAACGCTGGATCTGATGGCGGAGGATGGCAGCCTGTCTGGACATCCGGTGCGAGTGTTCTGGTCCAGTCCCGCCTATAGCCACTGCTGCTTCACCGCCCAGCGAGAAATGGAACCGCAGTTAGTAGCGCAGATCGAAGCGGCGTTCCTCGCAATTACCGGGTCTGATGAGGTGGAACAGGCGGTGCTGGAAGGAGAAGGCTGCAACAGCTTCGTCGCAGGCGTTGAAGAGGGATGGGAGATAATCGAGGATGCGGCGGTGACCGAAGGGCTGGTCTGAATTCTCAAATCCCGCCGCCCTCATGCTGTAGTTGGAATAGCCGGCGTCAGGGTATGGTGCGCAGGGAGTGGGTATTACGTGGGGCGAACGGTGTTTCAGGAACTTCAAAATCCCAGATTGTGCCCGCATCGATGTGCGCCGACCGTCAGTGCAGCCCGTACGCTCGAAGACCCAGAAGTCAGCTAGGCGTAGAGTAACCGCTCAACTATGCACCTCCGGCGGCCCGCCTTCCAGGAACCGTGTTCGAAGGAACGGGTCCTTGGCCGGAAACATCCCTATGATCCTGGCCGGAGCGTCCCCAATCGCCGTGAAGCCGTGGGGCACGTTGGGAGGCACGACGATCGTGTGATCCGCACCCACCTCGTGAGTCTCATCCCCGTACCGGACGCTCAGCGTGCCGCTCAGCACGACGATCAGCTCATCGTCCTCGTGCGTATGCAGGGGCGCTCCGGTGCCGACCCCGACCTCGCTGATTGCGGCCTCCGTCGAAGTCGTACCGTCCCCCTCCTGCGTGATCAGCCACTTGCGGTAGTTCGGCCTCCAGGGAACCTCCGTTGCGTTGTTGTGATCGATGATTGGCATGTACGTCTCCTGGGAGTGCGGGCGCCTCGCCCGCATTCGTTCTTCCTGAGCTTGTCGAAGCCTGTCCTGAGGCTGTCGAATGGGACGGCTGTCCGTCGAGCCGTATCCTTACATGATACAGGTTCGAAAAAGAGTCATAGGCAGATTGAGCTTTGCGCTTCTCCCAGATTCGGTTCCGTTTTCTTGTTGCTGATGTTATATGTCTTGCGCCTGTGTAAAACCTCAGTCTTCGTCATACGCAGCATATAATGCTTCAAGTCTCGCATCCATCTCTTTTTCAAAAGCGGCATAGCCGCCATTGTCGCAAGCCTTCATTTCAGCACACATATCGGGAGACAGACATCCTGCTTCTTTCCAACTTCTGCCTCTAACAGATAAGCCAGTTTGCTTGCAAATAAAGTCGGGTCGATTAAGTTGCCGCTTCTCGATTTGAACTTCCCACTCTTCTTGCTCTTTCTTGAACTCATCCCAAGACCGCTTTCCTTTCAATGTATTGCATTTGCGACAAAGCAGATGAATGTTTTCTAACGTCTCAGGGCCCTCAGGGCCCTCAGGGTCTTTATGGTCTAATGAAGAGTCTCTACCTTCGACTCGCTTGTTACAATTCTGGCACCTACTGTCATCACGGTCTATAACTTGTGACCGCAACTTCTTGAGTCTATATGCTCGACGACCCTTTGCCCTTTGTTCGGCTCTCATCGCTTCAAGGCCTGGGTGTCCTTCAGGGTAAAGCGCAACGTATCGGAAAGTCTGGTCCTCCAACGCTCGCCTTGCAGAATCGACCGAAAAGGATGAATGATGCTCCATCAGCCATTCGATTGCGAAAGCGGTGTCCTCTGTCTCCATTTGGATTCGACGTGCATCAATGACGGCAACTACCAATTCTGGTTGGTCGGCGTATTGCTGTGGTATTTGTGCCATGCGATTACCTCTTTTATGTCAGTGTCCGCCACAAGCAAACGGAACCTCAGATTTCTAGCCGCCCTTTACGATGGGCTGCATCGCCGAGATGTGCTCTGGGCCGGAGCCGCAGCATCCGCCGATGATCTGCGCGCCCATACTCTTCCACGTGCCGGCAAACTCAGCCATTCGGGAGGGATAGTACTCGGCATTCTGAAATATGTCCTCGCCTGAGCCGGGCTTCTGGTTCGTGGGCATGCGCCTGTTTCTGAGGGGGGCAGTCGGGTTGTAGCCAAGGTTCGCGTATGCGCCGACGGGACCTGTGAACGCCTCCCGTAGGATCGGAAGGCCCACGGATATGTTCTCCGGATTGGAGCACATAATCATGATGGCATCGACCGGATGGCCCTCAAGCGCGCGAGCAAGGTCGGCGAGACTCTCTTCAAATCTCATCGTGCCGTCGCTCCTGATTTCCCGCACACCGAGGAAGACAGGCAGCCCAGCCTCCGCGCATGCGTCCACCGCGACTACGCCGTCCTCGATGAAAGCCACGAATTCAGCCAGTATCACGTCCGCTCCCTCGTCGGCCAAGAGCTTCGCGTGGTCAGCCCACTCCTTTCTGTACGCTTCGACACCCAATTGCTGCGTGTCGGAGACCGGCTCTTGTCCGGTAGGCGGGTCCTTTTGCAGACCCGGCGCGGCGATGCCGCCGGCGACGTATGCTTCGGGACGCATCGCGTCGCGCGAATGGACCGCATTGCGGATCGCCGCAGTCGCGTACTTGCGCCAGTCATCACGCTCGCCAATTCTCTCGAGCCGAGTGGGCGACGTCCAGAAGTTGTTGCTAATGATTATGTCTGCGCCGACCCGCAGGTAGTCCGAGTGTACCTGCTGCACCACGTCGGCATATTCGATGTTCGCCGTAGCGGACCAAGCCTTCACGTGATCGTCGGCGTCCTTGAGAACGTCGGCCCCGCGCCGCTGGAGCTCAGACCCGGTTCCACCGTCCAAAAGGAGCGTCTCTCCGCTGCGAAGCCGGTCAACAATTGAATGTGTCGTCATTTGTCTTCCTCCTGCCGGCATTCTGCGACTTATGCCAAGCGTCTAACCGACCGATGACTAACCGATGTATTTCCCAGTGTTACGGCTCAGACTTTGTCACCGTCCGCACCGCTCCCTTCGGCGCATTGTATTCCATGTGTATCACAATTTGTCCCACGATGCCGCTAATGGACGATCTGTTCACAATGGAGCCGCATTCTGCTGCGTTTATCTGCGGAATCCCGCTCTTAATACCTGAAAATCAGCAGGGCCGCCAACCTGCTGTGCTGCAATTCAGACACAGCTTTCTCTCTGCGGTCGGCCAACTCTTGCTCAGTGGAGCGGAATGGCATTTCGCTCCTCCTATCGCTTGTTGCATGGACTGAATTGGCTATGGTGGGACGATCTGCTGATTCTACCATCGCGGAATGAAGCCAACGCTTGTACAATCTGGTGAGAGACAACCCCCCAATCGAGACTGAGTGGAGCAATCGGAGGTGTGATATGGCAACCATAAACTCGGTGCTAGGGCCGTTGGATACGGAGGAGCTGGGATTCACTTTGCCCCATGAACACCTGATTGATTCGTCCGCTGGCATCCGGGATACATACTACGAACTTGAACTACGCGACCAAGCCCTGGACATGGCTTTGGAGTCCTTTAACGAGGCTAAGAGCGGCGGAGTCGACACCGTCGTCGAAGTTTCTCCTATGGACCTGGGGCGGGACGTCCTTCTCATGAAGGAGGTTTCGGAAAGAACGGGCGTGCAGTTCATCTGCTGCACTGGCTGTTGGCTGGATATTCCACGAAGCTTCTGGGGCAGGGACAAGGACTTCATCGCGGACCTTTGGGTGCGGGAAATTGAGGAAGGGATCGAGGGCACGGGAATTAAGGCCGGCATCATCAAAGTAGCCACCAGTGACCCGATTACAGAGCAGGAAGAGTTGATGCTGCGTGCCTCTGCCCGCACACACCTGCGCACCGGCGTTCCCATTACCACGCACACGCCAGCCGAGTCACGGATAGGCGTGGAGCAGGTGCGAATCCTCAAAGAGGAAGGTGTAGAGGCTCATCACGTATATGTGGGGCACCTCAACAACACTCTTGACCCGGACTATCACCGGGAGCTGGCCCGGCTCGGGGTCTGGCTGGGATGGGACATAAACAATCCCTTCGGCAGCCCGAACCTGCCTCCTTGGCAGCAAAGGACCGACTATCTGAAAGAGCGACTAGACGAAGGCTTGGCCTCCAGCCTGATGCTTTCCCATGACTGGAACATTGTGCTGTCCCGCATTGGCTCGCCGGGCATGCCCAGCAGGGATCAGAACCCTGACGGATACCTCTGGCTCAGCCGCGCTGTAATTCCCAGGCTAGTGGAGTCCGGGGTTCCTGAAACAATCATCGACAGGATGATGATCGACAATCCCAGGAGGTACTTCGAGGGCGTGCGCCCGTCTGACTAACTGACCGCTTTGGTATTTGATATACTCTTGCGGATTTCACACCACTGCAATGAGATGAGAGGAGCGGCGCAATGCAATACGGATTCTGCCTGCCCAACACGATGGACGGCGACGAACTGAGCAGATTCGCGCGGAAGGCTGAAGAGCTCGGCTTCGAGTCGGTATGGATAGGCGACCATATTGTATTGCCCACTGCTTCTACGAACCAGTACCCGTACACTCCAGATGGCTCATTCAGACGCCCACACGAAGCGCCGTTCCTTGAGACATTGACCGTGCTTGCCTATGTCGCCGCCTGCACAAGCAGCATACGCGTCGGCAGCACTGTCGTCATTGTGCCTTACCGCAACCCCGTGTTGCAGGCGAAGATATTCGCCTCGCTCGATGTGCTGTCGAAGGGCAGAGCCGTCTGCGGCGTGGGCGTGGGCTGGTTGGAGAAAGAGTTCGAGACGCTGGATGTACCGTACTCAGAGCGCGGGCCGATGACCAACGAGTGGCTCGAAATCTTCACGAACCTGTGGAGCGAACAAGAACCCGTGTACAGCGGCAACTACTACAGCTACGACGGCATCTTCTTCGAGCCGAAACCTGTGCAGCAGCCACGAATACCGATATGGGTCGGCGGGCACACGCGCCGCGCACTGCGACGCACTGCGAAGTACGGCGACGCATGGCATCCTTCCCGCCAGACACCGGAGTATGTCACGCGCAACTTGCCCTATTTGTACGAGCAGGTTGAAGCGGAGGGACGCAGACACGACGACATCACTATTTCCCTCAAGCGCAGCCTGCACATCTCGGACATCGGAGTGTCAGGAGGCGGAAGCGGTGGCAATACAACGGGCGCTGGCATTGTCGCCGACACGCAGTCTGTCATCGAAGACATCAAGAAGTGTGCCGACATCGGCATCCATCAGCTTACCTACGACTTCCCCACGTCCGACATCGAGGAGTGTATACGCATTCTCGAGCACTTCGCGGAGAAGGTTGCGCCTGCCGCGTCGTAATCTTTTTTCTTTCGCTCGGCAATGAAAAAGAGGGGCAGTCATCAGACTGCCCCTCTATCTTTGGCTACTGATCTTTGTAGGCTAGAACCTACACTGCGAGCGCGCCTATCTTCTCGTAAGTGCCCTGTACGATGGGCTTTGCCTCAACTTCCAGCCAGTCCTCGAGAATCTCGGTGTAGAGGCCGCGGAAGTCGAAGTTGAACGCAAGGTCGCCCTCAACAAGTGTGTGAGCTTCCAGCGATGGGTACTCGTTGTAGTGGCCACCCATCACGCCGTCGCCGATCAGGAAAGAGACGCCACCTGAGCCGTGGTCTGAGCCGTTACCATTATCCTTGACCCGCCTGCCAAACTCCGTGAAGACCAGCATCAGCACATCTTCGCTGGCGTCGTGCTGCTTCAGGTCGGTGTAGAGATCGTAGATGCCGCCGGAAATATCTGTCAGCAACCGCTCCTGGAGCGCAACCTCGTTCGTGTGGGTGTCGAAGCTGCCGTGCTGCGTGTAGCAGATGCGCGTACCCACATCGGCGAGCAAGACCTGTGCCACGCCCTTCATGCTCTTGCCGTAAGAGTCGGAGCCGTATTCCACATCGGACTGGTACTTCTGCGGAGCCGTCTGCAGGATATCAGCGCCGCGCAGTGCGTCCAATCCTGTCTTGCTCAGGAAGTCCATCACGGGCCCGCTGCCAATCGCCTGAGAGTACATGTTAGCGAAGACTTCAAGTGCCTCAGCGCGCTGGTCCGCGCCGTCAATGTTGTTGAGTAAGCCGTAGCTTTCGAGGTCGGTAACCGACGCGACGGGCACGCCGGGAGATACGAGAGCGCGAGGAAGTCCCGCGCCAAAGTTCACGCCTCCGACCACATTCTCGCCGCTAGGGTCCATCTCGCGCAGCGCCTGGCCGAGCCAGCCCTGATCGCCCACCTTGGTCGGCTCGGCGGTATGCCAGATGTCCATCGAGCGGAAGTGCGAGCGGTTCGGCGTGGGATACCCAATGCCATGTACGATGGCGACTTTGCCCTCTTCCCACAAATCTTTGACAGGCCCCATGCCGGGGTTGAAGCCGTAGTTCTCGTCCAGCGGGAGGGCGCGCTCCTCCGAAATACGGATATTCGGGCGGTTGTCGATATACAGCGGGTCGTTGTAAGGCACAATGCAGTTCAGGTAGTCGTTGCCACCCGATAGCTGCACCACCACTAGTTTGCGGTTTTTGCTCATAAGACTGTTTTCCTCCTAGTATCAAGAGCGCATCGGCTCAATTATGAAGCCGGCCTGGGTGAAATTTCTATCGAATGCGTATGCGGCGCGGATTCCATATCTTTCCATAATTACGAATGAAACGCAGTCGGTTAGGGAATACCTCTTGTCGCCATATCTTTTGAAATACTCCCAGCCGTCCATTAGCAGAGATTCATTCACTTGAATTAAGTTAATTGAAGGGCTATCCAGCAACATATTCCCGACCGACACCGCCTTGGAATGCTGGCCTCTGGAGTTTATGAAGGTAACTGTTTCAGTCAACACCAGAGAGGTGGTCACAAGGTCAGGGCGGCCACGCGATACACTTTGCCAGTGTCTTACAGCGGCTTCATAGTGCTGGTCGTCATCCATCTCCTGCGCTATGAGATAACCTGTATCAAGGAATACTGACACCATAGAGGATTATTCCCCGTAAATGTACTTGTCGTGATTTACCGATCCGTCCGTGATCCCCGCACGTACCGGATTGCGCCCCAACTGCCATAGAGGATCATCCTCGGGAATACCTTTCCTATTGGGATCGAACTTACGCCCCAGCTCACTCAAAGGGAAATGCCCGTTCTCGTCGACCGGCGTAACCTCGATGACGCCATTTCGCTTCCGGATGTCAACCTCTCGTACATCGGGAAGAAGCGACTTGGGAATTGTAACGCCCTGATCCGTTACTTTAATTTTCACTGGCTAACTCCCTCGCTTTCACTAAACGTTCTACGAGTACCTTTGGCAATGCGCCAGGCGCTTTAGGTTGCGCTTCGTAACGTTCAAGTATTGCAACTTCGTCGGAGAAACGTTTCTCTTTACGATAAATTATTGCAAGGTCTTCATAATAGCCAGGGGCTACACCCAGTCCACTTACTTTAGATTCAGATTCGGTTGCACCAACGACTTTCAGCAGCAACTCTATTGCCTCTTGATGCCTTTTCTCTCGTTTGAGTTGCTTTATCTGTTCGACGTACGAGGTGAAATGCTCCCCATCGACAGATCCGGCTTCCCTTATCTGAGATTCCCTAAAATGGAAATCAGCCAAGGAATCTTCAATGGTGGGCGTTTGGCCTTTTTTGTTTTTCCTGTTACCCCTGCCAAGCAATTTTCGAAGCATTTCCTGCTCCTTGGCCACACTTCATTAGCAATAGATGTTCAAACAAACCAGGCTGAATTGTTACACCTTCTCGTACACCTGGAATCGATGGCGGCATGTCTCAAGCACATAGACGCGCTCCTGCTCGTCCAGCACGACTGTAACCGGGTCCCAGAAGAATGACTCGATGCGCGCGGATGCCTCGTGCTCGTCCTCGATATCTACTTCGAACTCCGGCACGAAGCGCGAGCGCGCGTCCAGTTCGTCGGCATTCGCGTTCAAGTATTCCACCGCCCATTTCCCTAGCGTCGCTTCACCCCGCAATGATGTGATGAACTTCCCTTCTGCGTCGAGCACCTGCACTCGCTGGTTGCCCCAGTCGGCAATGTACATATTGCCGTGAGAGTCAACAGCGAGTCCTGACGGGCGGTTGAGCTGCCCTTCGCCATCACCAGTAGAACCGAACGCCGCAATGAATTCGCCATCGGGCGTGAGCTTCTGGATACGGTCGTTGCGCCAGTCGGCGATGTAAATCAAGCCTTCGCTGTCGAGCGCGATCCCCCATGGAAGGTTGAACTCGCCATCGCCGCTTCCGAAAGAGCCGAACTCGCTGATGAACTCGCCGTCCTTTGTGAACTTCTGTACCCTGTGGTTGCGATGGTCAACTAGCAGAAGATTGTCATCTGCGTCGAATGCCAAGCCCGAAGGACCGTCGAACTCGCCATTGCCCGCGCCGACAGTGCCCCACTTGGAGACGAAGTTGCCATCAGCATCATAAATTGTTACACGCTGAAGAAAGTCGTCCGCCATGTAAAGCAAGTTGTCGCTGTCAAGCGCCACGGCTGAGGGCCATATCATCTGACCATCACCTCTGCCATAGCCGTATAATTGACCCAAAAATTGGTGGTCAACGGTCGCCATCTGAATGCCCACGATATCCAGGGCGGTCGTGTTGCTGCGACTTGCGACGAATATCCTGCCGTCTTCGCGTATCACCATGTCGGTTGGCAGGTGGAATCCCCGCCCTCCTTGGTCGGCGACAAACCCGATTGTGTCCGTATATTTGAGTGTGAAGGGCTTTGTGATTGTCTGCGTGGCCATATTGCTGTCCTCATTTGGGTCTGAGTGTGAAATGCGCCAATGACTTTACGCCAGCTGATACTCCTGCGTTGTTACCGCCATTTGAAGCATTGTAACTATCTTTTGCTCGGCGTATTCGGTCGCATCGTCGTCATCGAATGTTAGGTCGCCCCACTTGGTGGCGTAGTCGATTAGTCCCTGTCGCGTGCTATCCAGAACGGGCATCGGACCTATGACATCGAAGCAGGCATCAACCAGCCTCTCCGCGTCCAGCACGCCATCCTCGGCGTAATCCTGCACATCGCTTATGAGCATGCGCAGTCCCGGCTTATCAGGGTTGCCGAGCACCTTGCTCGCAAAGTTGATCCGATGCACATACGAGCCTGTGTTGATCCACTCGCTGCCACCCTGCCAGCCCTCGACGCTCGGAGGCGCGTACAACGCCTGTCCCATTTGCGAGCACACACCCGCAGCCGCGTATGTCTCCATCGACGGCAGTTCAAGCCCACCAGCGAGTCGCAATGTGCCGACCACCATCTCGGCGGGGCTCTTGATCCTGCCGAAGTGCACAGCCTCGTCCTTGAAGAAGTCGGAGTTGAACATCACCCGCAGCATCGCAGAGATGTCGTACCCGGAATCGAAGTAAGCCTGCGTCATGATGTCGATGGCTTCGGGGTCTTTGGGGTCTTCGTAGGGCCACTGCGGGACCGGAGTTTCGTCAGCGACGAAGAAGTGATACAGGTGGCGCGCGATGAAGCGCGGGGTGGCTTCCTGCTTGCAGATTATGTCCACCACATCCTCACCGTTGAAGTCGCCCCTCTCGCCGAGGAAGAGCTTGTCATCATGGTCATGGTCATCTTCATCGTAGTTGAACTGCCAGGCGATGTAGCCGTAAGGACGGGCTGTGTTGTTGCGCATCTTGATGGACATGTAGTCGGGGTTGACAACGCTCCAGCCGGTGAACGCCCGAGCGCACTCCTTGATGTCCTCTTCGGTGTAGTTGCCCACTCCCATCGAGAAGAGTTCCAGAATTTCTCTGCCGAAGTTCTCGTTGATGGAGCCCTTGTGATTATCCTGATTGTCCAGCCACATCAGCATTCCGGGGTCGCGCGACAGGTTCACCAGCAGGTCACGGAAGTTGCCCATGCCGTACTTGCGGAACATCTCAACCTGGTTCACGACCATCCGGGCCTGAATGAGCTTCGTGGCGGCGGTCGCGAAAATCCTGTGCCATAGCAGCGCCATCTTCTCTTCGAGTGGGTTCTCGGTCGTCGCCATGCGATATACCCAGTGCGCTCCAGCGGCAGCGCCGCCGCGAAGGTCGGACTGGTCAACATGGTAACGGCGGATGATGTCCTCGGGCATCGAGAAGGATGCCGATCGCGATAGCAGGTCCTCGACAGTGGCTTCGTAGCCCGCTTCCATCCGCTGCTCGACCTCTTTTCGGGTCGCGCCGAAGGAAGCCCTTCGCAGCAGGTGCGCCATCAGCGCAACATCCTGTTTTGACTGTACAGTCGTCATTTGCATCCTCCATATTCGTTGTCAATCAAGGAATTCTGAAGACGCGCCCCACACGCCAATATACGCATTGCGCGCGTCCGCAGATATGTTCCAAAGAGTTTATCAGTGCGCCTATTTTCAGTCAACGACTTTGCTCGTAGGCGGCGGCTCGTCAGAGGTGAGCAAGTCGGGCGGGTCGCGTTCCTCACGCACGGCAAGCAATAGCGCAAACCCTCCCATCAGAAACAGCGACACCAGCAGCATGGCAACACGGTAACGCCATTCACCCAAGCCGATTAATGCTGTCGTCGTCAGTCCCCACAGCGCAGGTCCTACAACGGCGGACAGTCTCCCTGACATCTGGAACAGGCCGAAGAACTCGCCCAACTGTCCCTCCGGAGCGAGTCTTGTCAGCATAACCCTGTCCGCAATCTGCGGCGCGCCCCAGAAGCATCCTGTTACCGTGCCCACTACCCAGAACATCCAGGTGGCGTTCACCAGCGCAGCGGCGACTACAACAGTAGTCCAGCCAACCAGCGCAACGATGAGCACCTTCTTTGAGCCATACCTGCTGACCAGAAATCCAGCGACAATCGACGACACTACGGCAACCATAAGCAGTCTTACGACCATATCCCGCGCTTCGTCTTCGGTGAATGCGTTTACGCTTACCAAGTAGATGACATAGAAAGACGAGACCGTGTTGATAGCCTCCATATAAAGGAAGCGAGCCCCGATGAAGCGAAAAAGGTTCTTGTGATGTCGGGCATTGCGGAAAGTGGCGTATAGCTGATTGTACGACTCACCGACTAGACTGCGGGTAATTCTACGCCTGCTGCCAACATCCTTGACAATTAGCAAGAGTGGTAGGGCAAACAGCACATACAGCCCCGCCGTGGGAAGGAATGCCCACTGGTTGCCATGCTCCTCTACGCTGGGCCCTAGCAACTGGAACGAAACAAAGAGGCCGACATATCCCGCGCCAACTCCTATACCTGACACTATGCCCCGCCCGGACTCCGAGCTAACATTGCGAATAAGCGAGTTGTAGAAGACAAGTCCAGTCTGATACAGAAAGTTGGCGAAGAAGAACAAGGTCAGGCCCGCGCTGAGGCCACCGAATGCACCAATCAGGCCAGTGCAAAGAGCACATAGCAGTACGCAGACGGCGAGCATCGGAACGCGCCTGTTCATTCTGTCGGAGAGCGCGCCCGATAGCGGAGCGGTGATTGCTACCAACAAAGCGGACAAAGACAGCGCAAATGCGAAGAGGGCGTCCGTGCCGCCCGCGTCCTGCGTCACCCATAGCGGGAAGAAGAAGGTAAGAATGCTGGCAGAGAATATCGTATCCGAGAAATCGTACAGTATCCACGAGGGCGTGGACAGCTTGTCACGTAAGGTCCGCTCACGCACCGCAACGTGCGCATTGGGGTTGTCGTCAGATTCGTTCGTCAAATCGAGATTCCAGTCATCGTTATCCTGGCACGCCAGCCTACACGGGCAAGGACGCCTCAAGGTGCTCGTCCAGCTCTATTCCTAGCGAACCAAGCACCGCGTTCAGCATCGCGTAGTATCCGATAACGACCACAAGCTCTACCGCTCCCTGTGGCCCTAACAGATGCTCGACCGCCTGAAATGTGCGCTCGCTAAGGGATCCGTTACGCACGTATTCCTTGCCTGCCTGAGCGAACACTCCCTCTTTGGGCGGCAAGCCCATTGGTGCCCTGCCGCTGCGAATCGATTCAATGACCTGCGGGCGCACGCCGACAGACCTTGCAATAGGCTCATGGTGCGCCCAGACATACTGGCTATCGAGCGCGCGAGCGACACCAAGTATCGCCGTCTCTCGAAATGCAGGATGAAGCGTGGAACCCAGCCGAATGTGCTCGCCTAGCGTGCCGACGGCTTCGGCGGCGTCTGGGCTGTTCAACAATAGCCGAAAAGAGTTCGGTATTCCTTTGCCGTCTATGCCACCCCGTGTCGCTTCGATGTGGTCGTATACCGACTGCTTTTCGGCGGGCAAGTCCTCTCTTGAAACATAGGGAACACGCGCCATACCTTCACCTCTTTGTTCTTACTCGGCTATTCTCGATCGACTGACTTGCGCAGAATGTCCCGCTTCGCCCTCTGCTGGCGCGCCTGCAGCCTCTCGCTCACTCGAACGGGATACTCGTCAGGTGAGCGCAACTGCTTTTGCGTGTCCGACAAACGCCCAATTTCACTGGAGCATCGCTGCTGCAATTCAGCCAGCGAGGGCGCGACTTCCAGCCGCCTGCCGTCCCTCATTACTTCCGAAAGCAGCATCTCCGTCCCCTCTAGCACAGGCTCGTCTGTGCATCCAATTACATCACCTGCATACATTCCGTCCTCGCCCACATACCGGAAAACCTGCTTTGCGCCCACCAGCGTTTCCTTATCTTCGCTGAGCTTCATAGTGGGCCTGCCGTCATACTCCACCATTTTGTAAACACAATCAAGCCACGGATAATCCGCGGAAGTTCCGACATTCGTCCCAACGCCAAAGCCGTCAATCGTTGCTCCAAGACTCAGCAGGCTCTCGATCTGAAACTCGTCAAGTCCGCCGCTTGCAAGCACCTGAACTTCAGGCAGACTCGCCGCATCCAACATCGAGCGCGCCTCGATTGACAGTGCCAGCAGGTCGCCGCTATCCAGCCTTATGGCGTTAAGTTCATGCCCTTGTTCCCTCATCCGTTTTGCAACAGTGATCGCGTTTCGTATGCCCTCGATCGTGTCGTATGTGTCCACAAGAAAGGTGGAGTTGTCAGGAAATGACGCGGCGTAGGCACCGAACGCTTCCAATTCGCTATCGAACGAAGTGATGAACGAGTGCGCCATCGTGCCAACTGCGGGTATGCTATACTGCTTGGCAGCAAGCACGTTGCTTGTGCCTGCGAACCCTGCTATGTAAGCGGCGCGCGCAAACTTGATTGCCGAGTCTATGCCCTGCGTGCGCCGCGCCGCAAAGTCCACCACCGCCCTGCCGTCCGCCGCACTCACCACACGCGCAGCCTTGGTTGCCAGCATCGTCTGCACATTGAACTGATTCAACAGGAGTGTCTCGACAATCTGGGCCTCGATAACCGGGGCTGTTACCTCAAGCACCGGTTCGTTTGCGAAGAAGATGCTCGCCTCCCGCAGGGCGCGAACACATCCACCAAAGCGCAGACAACGCAGATAATCCAGAAAGTCCTCATCGAACAGTCCCAGTGAACGCAGGAAAACGATATCATCGTCGCTGAACCTCATGCCACTCAAGGCGTCCAGCATGTCTTCGAGCCCTGAGAATAACAGATATCCGCGATCCGTCGGCAATCGCCGCACGAACAGACTGAAGCACGCCTGTGCCGTAACGCCCGCCTGCCAATACGCCTGCGCCATCGTCAACTCATACAGGTCGGTGAACAGGCTCAGCGAAGTGTTCCAGAATGCCCCTAATGACAAATCGCGACTCATTTCCAACCGCCGTGCGACAACCCTTTCACCGAATCAAGCATCATATTATTTGTAGGCAACTGTCCAGTGTCGGCTATGCTACATTATCCAACGAGGAAAAGTAACAAGCGCCGACTAAATCAGCGACCCCAGCCAGCAACAATGGGAGGCATCCTTAAAATAATGGGCCTGAATTTCAAGCACACGATCATAGGAACAGCGCTCGCGCTGTCTGTCACCGCCATGCTCGCCTGTGGCGGAAGCGCGCCTGCACCGCAGCCCGCACCGACCGCGCCAACCGCGACGCAAGCACCTGCGGCAACGGCGACTACAGCTCCGGTTGTAGCCCGCGTGGATACGCCCGCTCCGCCATCTCCGACCGCAATTCCGACCACCAGTGCAGCGACAACGCCTGAGCCTGTGGAAGTGCCGACGGAAGCTGCGACAACTGCGCCCACGGCAGAACCCCGCGCGGAACAGCCTACACAGCAGCCGGCGGACACACCCACCAGCACTGCAACAGCAGCATCAGAATCCACACCACAGCCGACAGTGACGCCTGCGCCACCCACTGCAACTGCCGTTCCTACATCCACGCCGGAGCCGACAGCAGCGCCTTCACTCCAGGTCGGCACCAATGTCAGCGACCTCGCGCCAGGCTTTACGCTGCCGAGCGCACGCAGCGGAGAATACGCCCTTGAATCGTTCAGAGGCGACAAGAATGTGGTGCTTGTCTTCTACCGGGCATTCTGGTGACCATTCTGTCGCGCTCAGCTCGTCGAGTTGACAGACCATTACGCCGAGATAAAGAAACAGGACGCCATCATCCTTGCAGTCAGCGCTGACAATCTAGAGGGAGCCGAGGGAGCCGCACATCAGTGGGGAGCACCTTTCCCCATACTATCCGACTCTGAAAGGGCGGTCATCAATGATTACGGAGTGCTTGCCGGCAACAACATCGCTAAGCCGTCCACGTTCATCATAGACAAGAGCGGCGTCATTCGATGGAAGTACGTCGGCAGCACAGGAGATCGACCAGAGCCTGAGACGGTTTTGCAGCAACTACAGGATTTGGAAGGCTAAACTCATAGGCAGTTCTGACAGGTTGGCCGGGACACGCCACCACTGAGCAGACTACCATTAGACCATCGCTTGAGGTATCCAGGCTTGCCTCGTGTGTGGGCTGAACGAAATAGCATAGAGCAGTCTAACACCGCGTAAATGCATTTGTCCGCAATCGCGCCAGAGCTGCGCTGCTGCCTCTTCTCACTACATTCTCACCTTGACACCTATTGACATGGCTTATACTATTAGTTCACCGGGAGACCTAGATAATCTAGGGCAATTTATCTTGAAGGGAGGTGAGTATTTTGGAAATTGCAATTTTTTCGATACTCGCCGTCCTCATAGGCCTTTCCATAGGCGCACTTGGTGGATATTTCGGAAGAGGACTTCTTCAGAAGAAGAGTTACGCAGCAGCGCAGTCGGAGGCCGCGCAAATTCTGGAAGACGTTGCCGATGAGCGGCGCGCGATTATCATCGAAGGCAAGGAGGAAGCGCTAAAGTTCCGCACGGATGCAGAAGCCGAGATCCGTGAACGCCGTTCTGAGGTTCAGCGCACGGAGCAGCGTATCGCTAACAGACAGGAGAACGTAGAGCGGCGCGCGACCAATCTAGAACGCCGCGAAAGAAAGTTATCCGACAAGGAAAAGACGGTTAGCGAACTTGAGCATTCACTTACTGAACTGAAAGCGAAGAGAAAGCAGCGCCTCCAGGAGATGAAACAGGAGCACAAGCAGCAGCAAGATGCTATGCGCTCCGAACAGCTCACAAAGCTGGAAGAAATTAGTCAGTTATCCATGTCCGACGCTCGCAACGAACTGATGTACAGCGCCGAGCAGGAAATCGAGCACGATCTTGCAATCCGCTACCGCGACTTTGAAGAGCAGGCGAGGGCAGAAGCCAACGAAAAGGCTCGCAATATCCTCGCCCTTGCGATTCACAGGTTCGCGGCTGATGTGGTTTCCGAAGCCACAATCACCACAGTGCAACTCCCCAGCGACGACATGAAAGGTCGTCTTATAGGCCGTGAAGGACGCAATATACGCGCAATCGAGAAGGCCACAGGGGTGGACCTCATCATAGACGACACCCCGGAGGCGGTAACGCTTTCCTGCTTTGATCCCGTACGCAGAGAGATCGCCCGCCTAGCTGTGACCAATCTGGTGTCCGACGGAAGAATACATCCGGCCCGCATCGAGGAGATGGTGGGCAGGTCTGAGAAAGAAGTCTCGGAACTTATTTGGAAGAGTGGTGAGGAAGCCGCTCTCGAAGTCGGCGTCCGCGGGCTGCATCCCGACATTGTTCGGCTGCTCGGACGCTTGAAGTATCGATACAGCTACGGCGAGAATGTCCTGCAGCACAGCATTGAGGTGGCGCACCTATCGAGCATGATTGCTTCAGAGGTGGGCGCCAATGTGAAAGTTGCAATGGCTGGCGGCTTGCTGCACGACCTTGGCAAAGCTTTATCGCACGAAGTCGAGGGGCCACACGCCGAAATAGGCGCGGATATCGCATTAAAGCACAGCGTCGCAAAGGCGGTGTGCACCTGCATCGCCGAGCACCACGACGATGTGATGAGTTCAACCGAAGCCTTCATCGTGTCGGCCGCGGACGCAATCAGCGCAGCGCGCCCCGGCTCGCGTAGGGATACCGCAGAGAATTACATCAAGCGTCTCCAGGCTTTGGAAGAAGTCGGGCGCGCATTTGCCGGCGTGGAGAAGTGCTACGCTATTCAGGCGGGCCGCGAAGTGCGCGTAATGGTCAAGCCACAATCCGTTGACGACGCGACGGCGGCAAAGATGGCCAACGACATCGTGAAGAAGATCGAGGCGACACTCGTCTATCCCGGACAGATAAAGGTAACCGTAATTCGGGAAAGCCGTTCAGTCGGATACGCTCGGTAGCATTGTTCAACCGGATTTATAGGCATTAAAGACCGCCAAGGGTTGCTTTCAAGCCCTTGGCGGTTTCTTAATCTCTGAAGCGGCCTCTTTGCATTAAGTTCACAGAATCAGATATCAAAGTGTTAAACGGAGAGAAACAAAACTGTGCATCCTATCGAAGTGGACCTACACCTACATACGTCATTCTCTGACGGAACTCTGACGCCTACACAACTCGTTGCGCTGTGCGCCGAGCGAGGGCTGAAGGTGATTTGCATCAGCGACCATGACTCCACCAATGGCTTACCTGAAGCGGTCGAAGCTGCTGCTGCGTACCCTCAAATGACTTTAATACCTGGCATAGAGCTGAGTACAGATGTGCCGGGGAGCGAAATTCATATCCTCGGATACTTTGTTGATCACGACGACTCTTCTCTACAATCGACTCTTGCAGAGTTTCGCAGCAGTCGGGAGGACCGTGGGGAAAGAATGGTCGAGAAATTGAATGGCATGGGAGTGGCCATATCCTGGGATCGCGTGCAGCAGATTGCGGGTGATGCGTCAATCGGCAGGCCTCACATCGCGCAGGCGATGGTGGAAGCAGGTTATGTGCAGTACCCGCGCGACGCATTTGACAAGTACCTAGGACGCAACGGCTCGGCTTACGTCGAACGCCCGAAGCTGCTCCCGGAGGACGCCGTGCGTCTGCTTGTGGAGCACGGAGCGCTGCCCGTAATTGCGCATCCCACCTACTCTGCCGCCAAGTCCGACCGCGAGGGCGTATCCTCTTTGCCTGAAATACTGAGCGAGCTGAAAGCGGCAGGTCTGGTTGGATTGGAGGTCTATTACGGCGACTATACACCTGAGCAGGTGGAATGGTTACGAGGTCTAGCGGACGACTTCGGCCTCATCCCTTGCGGGGGTAGTGACTATCACGCACTCGGCAATCCCGACGAACCCGAGCCCGGCACCGTCGGGCCTCCAATGTCCAGCGTAGAATCGCTCTACACTCTTAGGGCGACAGCAGCGAAATGACCGTCACGCACGGCGTTTTGATCGTTGCTGCCTACCTTTTGGGCGGCATTCCCACCGCGTACCTCGTTGCCCGCTTTGTTGCGGGAATCGACATTCGCAGCTACGGCTCCGGCAATGTGGGAGCGTCCAACGCACTCGCGCATCTGGGGGCCAAGGCAGGAGTTGCCATAGGGCTGTTCGACCTCATCGGCAAGGGGATATTGCCGGTATTTCTGGCGCGCGCACTCGACGCCGGCCTTGGAGTGCAGGTGGCAGTAGGTCTTGCTGCCGTGGCAGGTCATAACTGGTCGCCGTTTATTCGCTTCACTGGCGGTCGCGGCGTGGGAACAGCAGGTGGCGTAATGCTCGGGTTCGCCCTGTGGTATGAAGCGCTGATAGCGACGATCCTGATTGCTGGCATAGGCCGATTCGTGCTCAAAGACACCAGCTTGCTGACGCTCGTTGCGCTGATTGCGCTGCCCATTACCGCCATAGCCGTCAGCGTCACGGGACTCGCAGGCAGACCGACGGAGGTTGTCTTGATGTGCATGCTCATAGGCGTTCTGCTTGCCGCCAAGCGCTTGACAGCGAACTGGGAGAGGCTGTCCGTCGAGCAGTCTGTTCTTCAAACGCTAATCTGTCGTATCCTATGGGACAGGGATGTACCCAAACGGGAAGGCTGGACAGATCGGACCCCAACCGCAGATATTTCAGAGGCATCAGATTAATGACACAAACGCAGTATTGCGCCCGACACCCCAAGACTGCGACCAGCATACGCTGTGGCAGGTGTGAGGAGACCATATGCCCCGATTGCCTTGTGCATTCTCCCGTTGGCATGCGCTGTCCCGACTGCGCCCGCGTCAACCCCGTGCCCACTTATGACGTCACATTTCAGTATCTCATCAGAGGGATTGCGGCGGGCTGCGCAGTTGGGTTGATCGGGGGAGGTGCGTTCATGTTCGCGGCTCCGGTGCTCTTTAGACTGGTATTTCTCGGCAATCCGCTACTCAATACTGCCTTGCCATTCGTGTATGTTGCTGTGCTGGCAGCCATCGGGTTCGCCATCGGCGAGGCAGTAAGCCTTTCAACCAATCGCAAGCGAGGCACTAAACTGAAGCTCGTAAGCGCAGCGTCCGTATTTGTGGCGTCGGTACCTCTTACTACCGCATTCCCCGCAGCCTTCAGCTTAATGTACCTGTTCATTGGCTTGGCGCTCGCAACTTGGCTTTCAATCCGTCCGTTCTAGTCCGCAGCCCGTTTTATGCGCTCATGCCTACGCTAATTCCGCGCTCGGCCAGATATTATTGAATAAAATTTAAGCAAGCGGGGATAAAGGGCCTGGAGCCGGTTATAATCGGGCGAGCAGGTCTCAGATGGTTGAATGTCCTGTTCCAAATCTCTGAACAACTTTCCAAATTGCATTGTGATTGCATTCTGAAATCGACGCCGGCCCTGGTTTTCCCGCGCCTTCCGGTCGCGTGGTTGTCGCTTTGCGATAAGCATTGCTCCCCATTTATACTTACCTTTTTGATTCCCTAGGCGACTCACGCTATTTCAGTCTTTGGTCAGTGCTGTTGGTCCTGCGACAAGCCCTTCTCCGAAAGTTACATTGACACAAAGCCCGCTTGGAATTAGTCTGCTAATGGCATCACAATCAAGCCGTTTCAGAGGGCGTAGATGAACTACTATCACTTGACGAATGAGCAACTAGAGTGGAAAGAGCGCGTTGCTCAGCTTGCTGAGCGCGAGATTGCGCCGCGCGCCGCAGAGTACGATGCGAAGGCGCAGTTCCCCCAGGAATCTTTGGATGCGCTGGGTGAATTGGGCCTGTGGGCGTTGCGCGTGGACAAAGAGCACGGCGGGCTTGGTGGAGACATGGTTACGACATGTCTCATCGTAGAGGAAATCGCCAAGAAGTGCCCCTCTACTGCCATGTGCTACAAGATGCACCTGGAATCGGTGGAAGCGGTCAGCCGCATACCGACAGCGCTGCAATTGAAGCGGTTCGTCGAGCCACTTGCAAGAGGCGAGGTCTTTGCGGCTGCCGCCGGTGGCGAATCGCGTGGCCAATCAGGCAGGGATTGGCGGCCGGTGTCTGCTCCGGACGTCCCATTGCCTCTTGTTGACGGCGGTTTCAAGCTCGACAACATTCGTAAGTCCTATGTTACTTCCGCGGGACACGCATCGCACTACATAATGTTCTGCCGCGTTGAAGGTGGACGAATGGCCGGCCCGCCTGACCTGCTCATGATCGAGGCCGATGAAGTGGAATGGAAGACCGTCGGCGAATGGGACGGACTTGGCATGCGGGGTAATTGCAGCGCCCCGATGGTCTTCAATGGTATTGTGCCCGAAGTAAACCTTCTCGGGATCGAGCTTGAAGGTGAAAAAGAGCCGGTTATGGCCAAATACATGATGCCCGTGCTAATTCTCACTTATGGAGCGGCATACCTGGGCATCGCGTCAGGCGCATTCGAACTTGCGTGCATCGAGGGCGACAGGCGCTTTGCAAGTGGCGCAAGGCGTCTGGACAATCCTATCAACCAACGTCGTATCGCTGAGATGAGCGCGCAGATAGAGTCGGCGCGGGCGTTCCTGCACGTGGCTGCATCAATGATGGATGAAGGCAGATCGCCGTCGCTGCTGCCCTACATTCAGGCGAAGGTGATATGCTCGGAGCTGGCCGTAAGGGTTACGCAGGACCTGATGACGATGTTCGGCGGCACGGCGTTTGCCCGTGAACTGCCATTCGAGCGGTACTTCCGCGATGCGAGAGCCGGCGTGGTCATGGGGCTTGCCAACGATCAGGCATACGAAACAATCGGAACTTTGTTGTTTCCACCGGAAGAAGAATAGTTCTGCAGCGGTTTCTTCGCAGCTACACCTTCAACAGGTATCTTGCCAGTCAGTCAGCCTTGGTAAGTACGAAGCCCTTTTCGCCCGTGATCCGCTGGTCGTTCGGCTGCGCAATAACCACGCCCGCAAGCGAGTCGTCGATCAGGCTGCTGTTGAACTTCCATGTTACGCCGATCGCCTCTTTAGGCAATCCAGTCGTGGTAAACACGAACTCAACGTATTTCAGACGGTTGGCGACGGTGAGATTCTGCGCCTGCCACTCCATTTCACCCTCTATCGGTTCATCGAAGCATATGTCCACAGACGGTGTCTCTCTGTTAAGGGAAAGCGATACTTTACGCTCATCTTGCTCTCCCGGGAGCACCATTACGCCCTTGTATTCTTGCACTTGCTGATTGCTCATCTTGTTCTGCCAACTCCCTGAAATAGGCGGTTGAACACGCCCGTAACTTGCCTTTTTGCCACGCGTATAGGATAGCGCAGACGCCATCAGACTACAACTTTTCATGTGCTGAATGTTTGACACTCCAGTGAGCCTAATGCTAAAATTGGCCCAGCTTATAGTGCCTTAAGTGGGGCTAGAAGACCAGCGAATTAACGCAAAATCTGACCTGGGAGGAGTATCGTATGGCAACTGAGCAGAAGGTCCAGATTCACAGAGGCCTTCGGGATGTGCTTATAGACCGAACCAGGTCCAGTTTCATTGATGGCGATGTCGGCAAGCTTCTGTACAGAGGCTACAACATAGACGATCTGGCCACTAAGTCAACCTTTGAAGAGACCATCTATCTACTGCTTTATAGCGAACTTCCCAACCGCGAACAGTTGGACGCTTTTGATGCGGAGCTCAGAGCCAACCGCGCACTGCCAGAAGAGGTGTTGAGTGTCATCAGCATCACTCAGAAGTCTCATCCGATGGATGTGCTTCGCACCGCTGTTTCAGCACTATCTGCATTTGACCCGGATACTGAAGACAACTCTGCAGAGGCAACGCTTCGCAAAGGCATCAGACTCACGGCACAGGCGTCCACGATAGTTGCAGCACACGCACGCATACGCGAGGGCAAGCAGCCCATCGCTCCCAATAGCAGCTTGAGCCACGCCAGTAATTTCCTGTACATGCTTTTTGGTGAGGAGCCTGATCCTCGGGATGCCAAACTCATGGACAAAGACTTCATCCTGCACGCCGAGCATGGCATCAACGCGTCTTCCTTCGGCGCAAGAGTTACGGCATCAACGCAGGCTGACTTGCATTGCGCGGTTACCACAGGAGTCGGAGTTCTGAAGGGCCCTTCACACGGGGGCGCTGCCGAAGAAGTTATGAAGATGGCGCTGGAAATTGGTGACGAATCCAATGCCGCAGCATATGTAGCCGACCTTCGCAGCAAGG
Source organism: Dehalococcoidia bacterium (assembly GCA_965221045.1). Lineage (GTDB taxonomy): Bacteria > Chloroflexota > Dehalococcoidia > Lucifugimonadales > JADFKI01 > Bin90. The sequence goes on along the minus strand of OZ244863.1, from coordinate 597,979 downwards.
GTGGTAGAGTAATGGGCTTCGGACACCGAGTCTATAAGGCGGTGGACCCACGATCTATACACCTGATGGACGATGCCCGCGATTTGGGTGTTCGCAAGGGACAGCCAGGATGGTATTCCATTCTGGAAGCAGTTGCTAAAGTAATGGAGCCTTATTCGAGGCGCGGCATCTGCCAGAATGTGGACTTTTTCTCCGGGGCAATCTATTACTTGCTTGACATTCCTGAGGACCTGTTTATATCCATCTTTGCTATGGGACGCATCCCCGGCTGGACCGTGCAGGTCATGGAGCAGTTCGATAACAACATTCTTCTGCGCCCCAGGCTGCTATATGTCGGGGAAATGGATGTGGAGTACGTTCCCATTGATCAAAGGTGAAACTCAGTAGAATCCCTGAGAATAGGACATTCGTTGAATGAAAGGATTGGGCAATGACACAAGAGACTGCCGAGACTACAGATTGTACGCACCACTGGCAGATTGAAAGCCCAAACGGTCCCATGAGCGTAGGCCACTGCAAGCGCTGTGGCGAGCGTCGCGAGTTCAACAATTCCATTCAAGGTTCGGGCTGGGACAGGCAGGGTTCTCGAAATAGGAGGCTGCGGCAGTCCAATCCCAGTACCAAGACCAGTACCTAGAATTAATACAGATTCCACACACAGGGAAAGGGACATCATTTAATCAATGGTGTCCCTTTTCTTCTGTCTATCACGATATGAATGAGACCACGGCAGCCGAGCAGGCGATAAGGGAACGCATCAGGCAACGGGCTAGAATCACGTTTGCAGAGTTCATGCAAATGGCGCTGTATCATCCTGTTGGCGGCTACTACACCAGCGAAAAGCCGTTTGGCGCGGCCGGTGATTTCTACACCAGCCCTGCAGTGCATCCGGCATTCGGCGCACTGCTTGCTGTGCAGCTCCAGTGCATGTGGATGCGCTTGGGCAGTCCTTCCGATTTCACCGTCGTCGAGATGGGCGCAGGGAATGGACTGCTTGCCAACGACATTTGCGCCGCTGCCGAAGAACTGTGCAATGAGTTTGCCCATAAACTGAGATACGTCTGCATCGAACGATATTCTCCTGATGATGCGAATCGCGGAATGAGCGGAGATGCCCCGCATATCGAACGGCTGATTGCGGGTACTTTACCACTCAGCGATGTGGTTGGCTGCTTTATATCCAACGAATTCGCTGACGCATTACCCGTCCATCGGTTTCAGATGTCCGGACTGGAAGCACTCGAAGTATATGTCGCTCTCGGCAATGACGGCGAATTCATAGAGATACTGGACGAGCCATCAACGGCTCTCCTGAAAGAGCGTCTTGACGGATTGGGCTTTATGCTTGAAGACAGGCATTGCGGCGAAGTGAGCTTACAAGTCAAACCTTGGATCGGCGATGTGGCGCGGGCGCTCGACAAAGGCCTCGTCATCACAATCGACTACGGGTATGAAGCGGCTGAACTGTACTCGCAACGTCGACGATTTGGCACACTTCAGACCTATTATCGGCACACGGAGGGAAGCAGCCCCTATCAGCGCATTGGCAGGCAGGACATCAGCGCGCATGTGGATTTTTCTCTGCTGCAATCCGAGGGCTACGCTGTGCAGTTGAACACGCTGGCATACACGACGCAGGCCGAACTTCTTCGAGGGCTGGGATTAAATGACCTGCTCCATCGCCTGAGACAGGAACCAATGCCCGAGTATGAGCGGAACGCCAATCTCATGTCGATGCGGGAGCTGGTGAAACCTGAAGGACTTGGCGGCTTCAAGGTGCTATTCCAAGAGAAAGCGACCGGCGTTACCGATATAGCTCAGATTCAGCCTGGGGATGCGCCCTGCCAAACAATGCCCTTACCGATGCTTACTAGCCGCCATATGCCTCTAATGCAAGGACGCTTTCCGCATACCTCCTGGGAAACGCCGTTGCTGTGGGACGAGTGGCAGCAGGAAATGCGCTAATTTCGCTCAGCAACGTTGGACGCCGGACGCGGCGAACACTTTCGGCCTATCGTGATGAAGCCGGTGTGCGCGACCATGCGATGCTCGGGTCTCACGCTGCGATTGCTCACATTCCAGGGGCGTTGCAGCACTTCCATCGTCTCCAGCATTTCAAAGGTATGCACCGCTCGCAATGTTCTCACGACTTCGTGAACCTGCAAGATGGTGGGCGAGAAGCTGACGAATATGCCGCCGGGCAGCAACGCTTCTGAGGCATGCGGTACCACATGCCAGGGCTCCGGCAGGTCGAGCACGATGCGATCCAGTTCGCGTTCCTCGAAGCCTTCATAGACATCGCCCAACTTTAACGTGAGGTTGGATGTGTCGGCGATCATCGCGCTCACATTCGCGCGCGTGCGGTCTATCATGTCCTGGCGCACATCATACGAGACCAGCGAACCGCTTTCGCCGACGGCGCGCAATAGAGCCATCGTCATTGCGCCGGAGCCGGAGCCTGCTTCCAGGACTCGCGCGCCAGGGAAGATGTCGCCGTACACAAGGATGGTGCCGAGGTCTTTCGGATATCCGACTGTGGCGATGCGGGGCATGTCCAGCGCGAAGTCAGCCATGGTGGGCTTGACCGCGAGCAGCACATGGCCTCGATTGGTAGTCATCCACGAACCGGTGTCGCTGCCGATAACGTCGTCGTGCAGGAATGCGCCGAGATGCGACTCGAACTTCGAGCCTGCCTGCAGAAGAGCCAGATAACGACGCCCCCGCCGGTCAATGATGAGAGCGTGCTCACCCTCGTGAAAGATGTGGCGGACAAGGGCGTTGTCATTCATATAATTCGTGCCTAGAGCTTGTCGATTTCTGAGAGGATGTCCTTGGGATCGAGAGCCCTGGCGCTGTCATAGAGACGCTTGAAGCGAATGACGCCTTCCTTGTCGATGATGAAGATGGCGCGGTTTGGCGCGCCTCGCTCTTCGTTGAAAATGCCATAAGCCTGCGTCATCGCTCCCTTCGGATGAAAGTCCGAAAGCAATGGGTACGGCAAGTTACCCAGCGAAGCGGAGTATGCTGACTGGGACGGACGGGCGTCGCAGCTGATGCCCAGAACCTGGGCATTCTTCTCCTCGAAGTCCGCGTTGTAGCTGCGGAACGAGGTGACTTGGTCCGTTCAACCACCTGTAAACGAGAATATGTGGAACGACAAGACGACCGCTTTATCGCCTCTGTAGTCGCTCAGGGTTATATTGCTCATGTCTTGTGCCGGAAGCGTGAAGTCCGGCGCCACTTGTCCTACATCAACCATTGTCTTTACTCACTCTCCTATTATTGGCATATAGATTTGGCGCTGCTTGCGTGAAGCACCGATATTGTATCACTATTCGGCGGGCCGCCATCGCAGGTATGGACGCCGTGCCGCGCGAGCCTCGTCGAGGCGCGTGTTAGGCGTATCGTGAGGCGCGTTGTGCAGCAAGTCGGGGTCGTCCTGAGCCTCTTGCGCTATCGCCTGCATCACCTCGATGAAGAAGTCGAGCGTCTCTTTGCTCTCGGTCTCGGTCGGCTCGATCATCAATGCTTCTTCGACTATGAGCGGGAAGTACATAGTGGGAGGATGGATGCCGTAGTCGATCAGTCGCTTTGCGACGTCCAGCGCGCTGACGCCATGTTCGCGCTTCAGGTTTCGCGCCGAAAATACTACTTCGTGCATGCAGGTGCGGTCGTATGGCAGGTCGTAGTGTTCCTTGAGCTGACTGAGTATGTAGTTCGCATTGATGACGGCGTCTCGACTGATGTTTGCTATGCCCTCCCTGCCCAGGGTCGTGATGTAAGCATACGCACGCACGAGCGCGCCGAAGTTGCCGTTGAATGCGCCCATCCTGCCGATGGTCTTTGGTGGCGCGTCCAGAGTGTATTGCTCATTGCCATCTGCATCGAAGCTGCGGCTCACTACCGGCGTTGGCATGTATGGCATCAGGCGCTCACCGACAATGACGGGACCAGCGCCGGGGCCGCCCCCGCCGTGAGGCTGCGTGAAAGTCTTGTGCAGGTTGGAGTGCATCACGTCGAAGCCAAGGTCGCCGAGCTTGACGCGCCCAAGGAGTGCGTTGAGGTTTGCGCCATCGCCATAAACAACGCCACCCGCATCGCGCACGATCTGCACTACCTCAAGGATGTTTGAATCGAAAAGCCCCAGCGTACTTGGCAGCGTAATCATCAAGCCTGCGAGGTCATCGCCGACCGAAAAGCGCAGTGCTTCAAGGTCTGTATTGCCGTCAGCATCGGATGGCAGAGTGATGACCTCAAAGCCGCACATGCTGGCGGTTGCGGGGTTGGTGCCGTGCGCGCTGTCGGGTATGAGCACCTTGTTGCGCGCCGTGTCGCCCCTGTCGAGGTGGTATGCGCGCGCCATTAGCATGCCGGCAAACTCGCCGTCTGCCCCTGCCATCGGCGCGAGCGAGCAGCCTTTCATCCCTGTTATCTCGATTAGCCGTTGCTGCAACTCCCACATCAGTCTGAGAGCGCCCTGAACCGTGGGGTCGGGCTGCAGCGGATGAATGTCGGCAAAGCCCGGGATCGACGCGACTTCATCGTTGATCTTAGGATTGTACTTCATCGTGCAACTGCCGAGCGGATAGAAGTTGTGGTCAATGGAGAAGTTGAGCTGGCTGATCTGCGAGAAGTAGCGCACGAGTTCGTTCTCGCTTATCTCTGGGAACTCCAGTGTGTCGCGCAGCAGTGCGTCGTCTGGCAACGGCTGATGCGGGACGTCGTTTTGCGGAGGAGTTGCGCCGACCCTGCCGGTGACACTGCGATCCATTAGCAGGCGACGCCGGTCTTTGGACAGCCTTTCAAGTAGCGTGGTCAATCTGAACTGCCTATCTCCGCGAGCGCGGTGGCGAAAGCGTCGATTTCCTCACGGGTGTTGACTTCAGTGGCGCAGAGGAGCATCCCATTGGGCACACGGTCGCTGATGTCCAGACCGCCGATTATCTTGTGGTCGAGCAGCCGCTCATTGAGCGCTGCCGGTGTCACTGGGCATTGCACTGCAAATTCCTGGAAGAAGATGCCGCCATCTACGACAGAATATCCCGGAATATCGGCTATTAGAGATGCCAGATAATGTGCCTTCTGATATGTCAGTTCGGCGGTGCGGCGCATGCCGTGCCTGCCGTTGGCTGCCATGTAGACTGTTGTCATCAAGGCGATGAGCGCGACTGATGTGCAGATGTTGGAGGTGGCTCGCTCACGGCGTATGTGCTGTTCTCGCGTCTGGAGCGTCAGCACGTAAGCGGTGCGTCCCTCTGTGTCCACCGTTCTGCCGACGATGCGCCCGGGCATCTGCCGTATGAAATCCTGCTTGCAGGCGAAGATGCCGACATAGGGGCCGCCGAATGTTGGGGGCACTCCGAGCGCCTGGCCTTCGGACGCGACGATGTCCGCGCCGTACTCACCTGGGGGTGTGAACATTGCCATGGAGAGAGCGTCAGCATATGCCACGAATAGAGTGCCTAGTGAGTGGGCCTGGTCGGCAAGGGATTGCATGTCCTCAATGTAGCCCAAGAAGTTGGGTTGCTGGGCTACGAGGCAGGCCGTTTCTTCGGAAAGGTGCAGATTGTTTGAACTCACGACATCAATGACGATGCCCTGCGCCTCGGTATATGTGCGGAGTACGCTGATGTACGCAGGTGAGACTGAATCCAACACCGCGATGCGGCTGCGTCGAGTGACACGTGACGCCATAAGCGCTGCTTCGGCGAGCGATGTGGAGCCGTCATACATGCCTGCGTTGGCGACATCCATTGCCGTGAGTTGGGCGCAGAGTGTCTGAAACTCGAACTCAGTCTGGAGTGTGCCTTGCGAGATTTCGGGCTGGTAAGGCGTGTACGCTGTCATGAACTCGCTGCGGCTAGTGAGCTGGCGCACGATTGACGGAATGTAATGCCTGTACGACCCCGCGCCCAAGAAACAGGCGTACTCTCCGGGCGTTTTGTTCATCGATGCAAGCTCGGCGAAGTAACGCTTCAGGTCGAACTCCGACATCGGCGGCGGCAAGTCAAGCGCAGGGTTGCGGTGCTGCTCGGGAACGTCGATGAATAGCTCGTCTGCCGAATCAACGCCAATTGCATCTAGCATCTGGCGTCTGTCGGCATCGGTGTTTGGCGAATAGGGAGATGTAAAGTATGAGTCGGTCATTTGCGATCGTCGGCTGACAGTTATTTCGGTTAGTCAGCCTGAGTGCGTGCTTTCTGGACGAGATACGTTGGCGGAGCGTCGGTGATGTCGCGCCTCACATCGAGTTCCCATCACTGTTGGGAGGCAGATCCATTCCACAGGATGGGCGCTATGGCTGCGCTTCAAGCATCGTCTGATACTCGCTACGGAACATGAGGTTGTCCAATTGCGCGCTGTCGGAGAGATTAACTCGAAGCATCCATCCTGAATCGAAAGGACTGTCGTTGACCAGTTCAGGGCTGTCTATGACGGAATCGTTGCGCTCCGCAATCGTTCCCGACACTGGAGAGTAAAGGTCGGACACTGCTTTAACCGACTCGATCTCACCCATCTTCTCAAACTGTACTAGTTCGGCTCCCACTTCGGGAAGTTCGACGAACACTACGTCGCCCAGGCTTTCGGCTGCGAAATCGGTGATTCCGATGACTGCAATGCCATCCGATTCAAGGCGCACCCACTCGTGTTCCTCCGAGTACTTAAGGGCGTCAAGCGTCATTGTTTCTAACTCCGTATGTAGAATGGCAAACTGGTAACTTCGGCGTCCACGGGGCGCCCACGAATGTCGATTTGCAGGGGCGTACCCTCCGCCGAATAATCAGCAGGAACATATCCCAAGCCTATGTTTCTGTCAAGCAACGGGGATGGGCTGCCGCTGGTGACCTCGCCGATCTCACGGCCTTCGCTCATAATGTTGTAGCCGTGCCTCGCTATGCCTCTTCCCGTCATTACAAAGCCAACAAGTGATCTTTCGACGCCCTCGTCCCGCGCGCGCAGCAGAGCCTCTCTGGCGACGTAACCGCGTCTGTCGGGTCTCACAAAACGCCCCACCCCGGCCTCGTAAGGGTTGGTGTCAACGCTCATGTCGTTGCCGTGCAATAGCAGGCCCGCTTCAAGGCGCAGTACATCGCGCGCGCCCAGCCCGCAAGACGCGGCACCTTCATCAACCAGCGTCATCCAGATGTGGGCCGCATCCTCTGCCGCCACTATCGCCTCGAATCCATCTTCACCTGTATAACCTGTGTGCGCCAGCATTGCATCCGCGCCGTCCAGTTTGGTCCGTACGGTTGTAAATGGCAGAACGGATGACAAGTCGTCCGCTGCATGCTTGTCGAGCATTGCGATCGATTGCGGTCCCTGCACTGCGATCATTGCCGTTTCCGCCGTGACATTGGTGATGCTGACCGTATCAGGCTGCGTGTTCCAGCGGTCGAGCCATTCGGTTACGGCGGCGGTGTTGGCGGCGTTCGGCACGAGCAGGAAGTCCTCATCGCCGTTTCGATAGACGATGCAATCGTCGATGATGCCGCCCTTTTCGTTGCAGATGAGGCAGTAGCGCGCTCGACCTGCGCGCATGGATATTGCGCCCACGCTGAGCACGCGGCTGAGCAGGGCTGCCGCGCCGCTGCCTTTTATCTCCAGCCTGCCCATGTGCGACACATCGAACAGGCCTACGCTGCTTCGGACAGCCCTCGCCTCCTGAAGTATGCTGTCGTACTGAATGGGCATCGCCCAGCCGCCGAACGGCACGATGCGCGCGCCGAGCGAGACATGGGTGTCGTAGAGGGAGGTTCGCTTGAGTTCGGTAGATTCTGGCATGGTGAGCTTTAAACTATAGAAGATCAGATTGTTGGCGTTACGCTATATGCCAATTATAGCGCATTTAGTAGCCCGTCATGGATTTGTGAAAGGGCACAGACATCCAATTGTGTGAACTGACAGAAATTCGGATTGGAAAGAGTCTTTTGTGTGATCGTCCAATTGCAGAACTGGGTGGTCCTGCTGAAATCTGATAACTAAAACGGTCAGCCAACTTACTTGAAGTGGCTGACCGTCATGTTTATGCGAATACGCTGGTTACAGCCCCGAAGTTGCATCCTTGAACTGCCGTATGGCGTCCACATGAGCGTCTGGCGAGTCGAGTCCTGAGCGCATGGTGTTGAGGGATACGTGTGTCGCTCCGAGCGCCTTCCAACCTTCTGCTTCCTTTGCCCAATCGTCGGGGCCGCCGATGCTTGCCGATACCCAGCCTTCGAGTCCGATGCTGCTTGCATCTCGTCTGGCTTCATCAGCGTAGGAGTGGAGCTTGTCCACCAGACGCTTGGCGCGGTCATCGGGGCGTCCGGTGAGTATCCAGCCGTCCGCGATGTTGACGATGCGGCGCACCGTGCGGTCCGAACTGCCGCCGAGCCATACGGGAATTGGGCGCTGCACAGGTAGGGGAAGGATGCCCGCGTCGGAAATCTTGTGCCAGCGGCCTTCGTAGGTGATGAGTTCATTCGTCCAGAGCTGGCGCATGACATCAATCTGCTCTTCGGAGCGGGCGCCCCTGTTTCGCCAGTTCTCGTTGAGACCCTCGAACTCCACATGGTTCCAGCCTACGCCTATGCCTAGTCGCAGTCGTCCTTCGCTGAGCACGTCAACGGCGGCAGCTTGCTTCGCTACTAGCACGGTCTGGCGCTGCGGCAGAATGATGATGCCGGTGGCAAGTTCTACTCTGCTGGTTATTGCAGCGAGGTAGCCGAAGAGCACGAAGGGTTCATGGAAGGCGTCGGTGTGGCGGTAGGGACCTGTCAGGTCGGTATGCGTCTCTGCGTTTGCGCCGAGCACATGGTCGAATGCGAGCAGGAAGTCGAAGCCCAGCGACTCCGTTGACTGCGCGAATTCGCGGATTGAACCTGTGTCATTGCCTATCTCGGTCTGTGGGAATACCGCTCCAATCTTCACTTATTGAACCTCCAGCACATTCTTCAGTGGTCGGTTTTCAGTTATCGGATGTCAGTGTAACATAACGAATGGAAGCTAACACCGACAGAAACATGGACAGAATTGGATGGAACGAGTATGGCAAAATACGACTTGATATTGAGCGGTGGAACCGTGCTAGACCCGGCGAATGGCTTTGAAGATGTGGCAGATGTTGGTGTGAAGGCGGGGATGATTGCGCGGATTGCTCCCGAACTTGACCCATTCGACGGCGAAGAGATTATCGATGTGTCAGGGCGGTGGGTCATGCCTGGACAGATTGATACGCACGCGCATGTGGCTGGACTCGCGCGCAACTGGGACCCGGCTCTAGGCTACGCGATGCTTGCGCGGGCTGGCACTACGACCGTACTGGACATGGGCGGCACAGGGTCTAGCCTCGTGGACGGCATCAAGCGCAGAGGGGCCGGACTGAATGTAGCCGGGCTGTACGCCTTGATTCCGGGGGCTACCATGCCGACGGGTGAGCCGTCGCCGGTGGAGGCACGAGACATCGTTGCTGGCGCGCTGCGGCAGGGATGCTTTGGCATCAAGATACTTGGCGGCTATCATCCGTTCAGCCCGCAGGCGACTTCGGACGTGATTCACGCCTGCAACGACCAGCAGGCTTATGTCGCGTTTCACATTGGCACGCGGGAGTCGGGCAGTCATCTGGGCGGCGTGCGCGAGATACCGCAGTTGGTGGGCAACGGGCGGCTGCACGTCTGCCATGTGAACTCGTACTGCCGGGGAGTTATCGAAGAAGCCGATGAGGAGTGCGACGAGGCACTGGCGATACTGGAAAATATGAGCGGACAGCTGAACTCGGAGGTTTACCACGCGATACAGAACGGGACGAGCGGCAGCTGTGACTCTGACGGGAATGTGCAGGCGAATGTGCCGCGCAACTGCCTGGCGATGCGTGGATACACCCCGACCCGCGAGGGAATGGGGCAGGCAATACTTGACGGTTATGCCTCAGTCATCGGCCAGCGCGGCGGGCATGTGGTGTACCTGAAGGGCAAGGAGGCACTGGTGCTGTATGAGAGCGCGAATACGCAGGTGGGCATGAGCTTCCCCGTGAACCTGCCGTCCACTGCGTACAAGCTTACTACTGCAAAGAACGCACAAGGCGAGTTCATAGTGAACGCAGTTAGCACGGACGGCGGCTGCCATCCTCGAAATGTGGCAATACAGTCGAGCATGGCGCTGGTGAAGTTCAATGCGCTGACACCCCTGGAGATGGCGACGAAGCTGTCGTTGACCCCAGCGAGAATGCTGGGACTGCCGAACAAGGGGCATTTCAGTGAGGGCGCGGACGCAGACATCACGGTCATCAATCCGGAAACGAACGAACCGGCGATGAGTTTCGTGGCTGGCAAGCCAATCATGATTGACGGGCATGTGGTGGGCAGCAGCGGGACACTGCTGGTCACCGCTGCCGGACGTCGCGCTGCAGATGCGAGTGGATTGCCATACCAGGTTGTGGATATGGCGGACAGCAAACTCTACGCGGCTTAGAACGGGCGGTAGCGGTTTGCGATGGGCATGCGGCGGTCGCGGCCGAAGTTTCGAGGCGTGATTTTGATTCCGGGGGGAGACTGGCGGCGCTTGTACTCGTTGCGGTCAACGAGAGTTATGATGTGTTTCACGATGTCGGAGTCGTAGCCCATTGCAACGATGTCGTCGAATCCATAGTCGTCTTCCACGTACGCCTTGAGGATGGGGTCCAGGACGCTGTACGGCGGAAGGGAGTCTTCGTCCTTCTGGTCCGGGCGAAGTTCGGCGCTGGGTGGCTTGTCTATGACGCTCTGTGGTATGACGGGCTTCTCGCCGATGGTGTTGCGGTATCGGCATAGCTCATAAACGAGTTGCTTGGGGACATCCTTGATAACGGCGTATCCTCCTGCCATGTCGCCGTAAATCGTTGCATATCCGGTAGCCATCTCGCTCTTGTTGCCGGTGGTGAGGACGAGCCAGTTGAATTTGTTCGAGACAGCCATTATCAGGTTGCCCCGTATGCGGGACTGCACGTTTTCTTCGGCGACACCTGGCTCTGTCCCCTCGAACTTTGGCGCGAGAGTGCCGAGGTAGGCGTTGAAGGCGTCCTCGATTGGGAGTGTCCAAAGCTCTATGCCCAAGTTGTCGGTCAGCGCCATTGCGTCAAGGACACTGCCTTCGGACGAATAGCGCGAAGGCATTGCGAGGCCTACCACGTTGTCGCTGCCAAGAGCATCTGCCGCTACTGCGGCGACAAGCGTGGAGTCTATGCCGCCTGATAGGGCGATGAGCACCTTGCCGAAGCCGCACTTCCGTACATAATCGCGCGTGCCGAGCGTGAGCGCGGCATAGACTTCGGCTGTCTCGTCGAGCGGCTGGGCGTCGCATGTGTACGGGTCGTTGGACTGAATCGCGGGCTTGGCGGTGTTCTCAGCGTAGTCTGATACGGCGACCTGGATGGGCTTGCCGATGTGGGCGAGGTCGGTAGCGCGTTCCTTGCGGGTGCGCGGGTCGCGCAGGCGGGAACGGAAAACCGCTTCGACTTCGAGGTCGGCAATGAGAATCTGCTCCTCGAACTGGTCCGCCCGAGCTACGACTTCGCCGTCGGGTCCGAAGATTATGCTCGCGCCGTCGAATACCAGCTCATCCTGTCCGCCAACCAAGTTCACATAGGCGACGAATAGGCCATTGTCAGAGGCGCGGGTTGCCAGCATCTTTTCACGGAAGGCGCGCTTTCCTGCGTGGAAGGGTGAGCCGTTGATGTTCACGATGAGTTCGGCGCCGGCGGCTCGCTGCACAACTGCGGGGCCGGTGGCATACCAGATGTCTTCGCAGATGTTGACGCCAACTGGCGAGCCGTTGACGGTATATACAGGACACTCGCTTCCTGCCGCGAAGTAGCGGTCTTCGTCGAAGACGCCGTAATTGGGCAGGTACATCTTGCGGTAAGAGCCGACAATCTCGCCGTCGTGGATTAGGGCGGCTGCGTTGTATATGTCGGCTTCGGCGTCTACGTATCCGACTACGGCGGCGATGTCCCTGCATTCGGCGGCAATCAGGCCGAGGCGTTCGCGGTTTTCTCGAATGAACTGGGGCTTCAGCAGCAGGTCTTCAGGCGGGTATCCGGGGAGCGCGAGCTCGGGGAAGGCGATGAGGTCTGCGCCGAGGGCGCGGGCTTCGTGGATGCTTGTAATTATGCGCTCGGCGTTACCGTCGAAGTCTCCGACGGTAGCGTTCATCTGTGCCATTGCCAGTCTGAAGGTGCGCATGGTTGGTGTCAGGAGTCAGTTATCGAGGCTGACATCGGTGGACAGGATTCACCCCCATCCTAACCTTTCCCCATCGAGAGGGGAAGGACTATGCTGCTAGAGAGCTTGGACGAAACGATCGATTCTGCGGAGCGCTTCTTCAATGTTTTCGACTGAATTGGCGAACGAGAAGCGGACGAAGCCATTGCCGTACTCGCCGAATGATTCGCCGGAAAGACAGGCGACGCCGGCCTCTTGGAGCGCACGGTCAGCGAATTCTCTACTGGACAGGCCAGTGCCTTCGACGTTAGGGAAGGCATAGAACGCCCCCTTTGGCGTTAAGCAGCGTATGCCCTTGATAGCGTTCAGGCCGTCCACGATGATGTGTCGGCGGCGGGCGAATTCTTCGACCATGCTGTTCGGCGCATCCTGTGGGCCTGCAATCGCTTCAAGCGCTGCGTATTGGGTGAAGCTGGCGGTACAGGAGACGCTGTTGGTTACGAGGCGCGAGATTGGCTCTACCAGTTCGAGAGGCATCACGCCGTAGCCCGCGCGCCAACCCGTCATTGCGTATGTCTTGGAGAAGCCGTCGAGGATTACGGTGCGGTCGCGCATATTTGGGAATGACGCGATGCTGTGATGCGTGCCTTCGTAAAGAAAACGGATGTAGATTTCGTCTGACAGAACGATTATGTCGTGCTCCTTGGCGAGGTCGGCGAGCGCTTCGAGCTGCTCCTTTGCCATTACGCTGCCGCACGGATTGTTGGGCGAGTTGACAATCATCAGCTTTGTCTTATCGGTAATCTGGCTCGCCACTTCGTCGACATCAATGTTGAAGTCGAGAGATTCGTGGAGGCGCATAGGCACCGGGACGCCGCCCGCGAAGCTGATCATGGACTCATAAATGGGGAAGCCCGGGTTGGGGTAGAGGACTTCGTCGCCGTAGTCAACGAGGGCGAGCATAATGAAAAACATTATTGGCTTGCCGCCCGGGGTAACGACGACATTGTCGCCGGTCACAGAAATACCGCGTGTCTGTGAGATTTCCTGCGCGATGGTTGCACGTACATCGGGGAAGCCGGGCGAGGGGCCGTAGTGGGTTTCGCCCCGCTTGAGCGCCTTGACTCCCGCATCAACGATGTTTTCAGGAGTGTCGAAATCGGGTTCGCCTATTTCGAGGTGGATGACATCCATTCCCTCGGCTTCGAGGAGGCGAGCCTTCGCTAAGACCTCAAAGGCGGTTTCAGTTCCCAGTCGGCTCATTCGCTCGGCAAGCTTCATGTGCGTTCCCCCGGCTTGGCGCGTTTAATTGTAGTGTACACAAATAACATGGGCGATCTATGAGCTTATTATAAACTGGTGATACGGTATATGGAACAATTAAGTCGGCGGGCTTTGCGCGGATGTATGGTAAGATTGGGACGCGAAACTGCCATCAGGAGGTGAGGCAAATGAAGATATACATTGGCGCCCCGAGGGGTTTTTGCGCGGGCGTGGTGCGCGCGATCGACCTTGTTGAAATTGCGTTGAAGCGGTTCGGCGCACCTGTATATGTGAAGCATCAGATTGTGCACAACTCGCACGTGGTGGACTCGCTGGAGGCGAAGGGAGCCATCACGGTCGAGGATGTGGATGAGATACCGGAGGGGGCGAAGGTGGTGTTTTCGGCGCATGGATCGCCACCGGAAGACTTTGCTAAGGCGGAGGCCCGCGGACTGGATGTCATTGATGCCACATGTCCATTGGTTACGAAGGTGCACAACGAAGCCATCAGATACGATGGCGAGGACAGGCGGATTATCCTTGTCGGTCATAGGGGACATCAAGAGGTTAAAGGGACGATGGGTCAAACAGGAATGCACCTGGTTGACGACAGGGAGGAAATGAACCTTCCGGACTGGGACGATGATACGCCGGTGGCGGTACTGACTCAGACAACGCTCTCAGTCGATGACACCAAGCGTTCGATAGATGACATTCAGAATAAGTTCTCTAATGCCATAATTAGGAATGATCTGTGCTACGCGACGACTAATCGGCAGTCGGCTGTCAAAGAGATCATCGACAAGGTTGACGTCATGCTCGTGATCGGGGCGCCCAACAGCTCGAACTGCAACAGGCTGCGCGAAGTTGCTGAAGCGCAGGGCGTGCCCGCATACCTGCTCAACGGACTCGATGAGTTGCGACCCGAGTGGCTGGAGGGCGCAGAGAATGTGGGCATAACGTCGGGAGCATCCACACCGGAGTATCTGGTGCAGCAGGTCATTGATGCGCTTGAGCCGGACGAGGTTATCGAAGTTGAGGTTGCGAAGGAGGATATAACCTTCGTGCTGCCGAAGGAGCTACGGGGCTGACGGCGAATGCCAAGAGCTACAGAATAGACAGGATCGACTTGAGACATGGAGATTAAGATAGGCAGCCTCTATAGGGGCGCGCAGGAGGCGCGGGGCACGGTCGTAATCATTGATGTGTTCAGGGCGTTTACTACAGCGGCGGTTGCGTTCTCCAAGGGTGCGGAGAAGATTGTGCTGGTGGCGGAGGTGGAGGAGGCGCTGAAGCTGCGCGAGCAGGGCGTGGGCGAGATATGCATGGGCGAGGTGGACGGCATAAGGCCGGACGGGTTCGATATGGGTAATTCGCCTTACGAGATGTTGGATGCGGATGTGGCTGGCAAGACGTTGATACAGTCCACTCGCGCTGGCACGGTGGGCATGAGCGCCGCGGTCAATGCTTCGCGGATTTACGCGGGGTCGCTGGTTCTTGCCGCCGCTACGGTTAAGGCTATTCTGCGCGACGCCCCCGATCTGGTCACTATCGTTGCGATGGGCGCTGAGGCGCGGGTGCATGCAGACGAGGACGAGCAGTGCGCTTTTTACATGCGAAACCTGCTGCAAGGCCGGAAGCCTGAACATGACGCTGTGCGGGCGCTGGTGCTGGCGGGCGCAGAAGCGCAGAAGTACGCTGATCGTGAGCAGCCGCAATTTCACCCTGAAGACAGGGATATGGCGCTTCAAATCGACAGCGTGGACTTCGCTATAAAGGTCGGTAGGGAAGATGGACTGCTCGTAGCGCGGCGTCACGACTTGGCTTAGCACTAAACTTGCAAGTACAGAATTGGCTATGACCTTCCTCTTATGGAAGTAGAGGAAGGATTGAAGAGGAACTAAACAATGGAGTATCGCTATCTGGGAAAGTCGGGACTTAAGGTCTCAGCAATCGGGTTGGGAACCAATAATTTCGGGCGGCGTCTCGACGCGGGCGCTACAGCGCTCGTGATTAACCACGCGCTGGACATGGGTGTCAACATGATCGACACCTCCAACAGCTATGGGGGCGGATACTCTGAGGAATATATCGGGCTAGCGCTGAAGGGTAAGCGGGACCAAGCGATCATCGCAACTAAGGTTTCCAGCACGGTAGGCGAAGGACCAAACGACGGAGGCAACTCCCGGCAGCATATTTTGGCTGCGGTGGAGGACAGCCTACGCCGCTTGAAGACGGATTATATCGACCTCTACCAGATCCACTGGCACGACCCGCATGTGCCGATTGAGGAGACGCTGCGCGTAGTCGACGACCTTATAAAGCAGGGTAAGGTTCGCTATATTGGCTGCTCCAACTTTTCTGCGTGGCAGGTGTGCGAGGCGGCGTGCACTTCGCGGACGCTGGGACTCGCCTCATTTTCCAGCGCGCAGCCGCGCTACAGCATAATGGACAGGGAGATAGAGGCGGAACTTGTGCCGTTCTGCCAGGAGTACGGCGTCGGCATTGTGCCGTACTATCCGCTTGCCAATGGCTTCCTGACGGGCAAGTATCGTCGCGGGCAGCCTACTCCTGAGGGTACTCGCCTTGCTGAAAGCGACAGGGGGATGTTCACCGACGCCAACTTCGATCTTCTTGAACGACTGGAAGCTTTCTGCGAGGCTAGGGGACATACAGTGCTTGAGTTGGCATTTGCATGGCTGCTTGCGAACGGCGCGGTAAGCTCGGTGATTGCGGGCGCAACACGGGTGGAGCAGATCATATCGAACGCCAAGGCAGCATCCTGGCAGTTGACGCCTTATGAACTGTCTGAAGTGAACGGCATTATTGACGCGGTAAAGCCCGGGGGCTGATTTGAGGGCTAACAGGAAAGTCGGGATGGGCAGGATGTTCAATTTTCGGTTGGTCAGCGAGATGAGGAGTCAGACCTATCACCAATCGTTTATATGCGCGTACCTCTGCGGACAATGACAGGTGAGCCTTCCGCGAGCAAGGCTGAGGCGGGCGTGTCGCCGATGTGCGCCGCGAACTCGCTGCCGTACAGTCGTTCTACATCACATTGCAGCCCAGCGTTGTGAATGCGCCAGATGCGCCAGCGCGGGTGCTCAACTTCGTACTCTAGAGTTCCGCCGTCGCGCTGCACGGCATAGCCCCAGTAATGTTCCGCGATGAATTCTTCCTCCGAGTTGTCGCGTATCAGAGTCGGCGCGCCCTCTGCGTGTACATCGAGGTTGTGTGGAGCGTTTGGCTGTCCCCACTTATACGAAACAGACAAACCAGCGCCATTTTCTATTATCTTGTAGCTGGTTGGCATGGTCACATAGTTCTCGTTGTAGAATGCGCGCGCCACAAGTGTTATGGCGGGCTTGGGGACAATCTCCTTGACGAATACGACGCCGCGCCGTATTTCGCCCGCAACCTCGCGGCGCACGTAGAAGCGTAGATTGATCTCCTCGAAGTCGCGGTGAAAGGGCACCGGAAGGCCGTAGAGGCGCGTGTTCAGAAACAACAGTCCAACGACGCTGATGTAGTGCTTACCATTCCATGTCTCCAGTTGCGTGCCTTTGGGCAGATATGGCTCAAGTACAGAGGGATCGATTTCGTAGTTGAGCATGGCAAGATGACGCCACTCGGTCGTGAGGAAGATGGGTTTCCGTGACTGGCGGTAGAGGTCCAGCTTGTATTTCAGCAGTATGAGCATATCGTGTGTTGTTTCCGTCAGTGCGCTGTGGTTATGTTGCCATGATACCATCGCCGCGAGACTGGGGCTTATATACAGGTCGAATGATTTTCCAGGCTACCAAACTATCCTTTGAGGAAGTGGTAATTATAGATGGATGCGAAGTAGGTACTCTGAATGTATATTTGCTTTCTCTAACCTTTTTACGCAGAAATTCGTTGACAGGGTGAAAAGGCTCTTGTTATGATTGTCGTCGCATTAAGTCCTTTGGTGGTTCTAGCTAGATGGTCCCACCCGTTCCCATCCCGAACACGGAAGTGAAACGTCTCAGCGCCGACGATACTGCACCCGCAAGGATGTGGGAAAATAGGTCATTGCCAGAGGGCTTATTCTTTGATATAGCGTCTCACTCTGATGATCACCGCATTCCATTTTTGTTCCACATGAAGCATTAGTTTGAGAATCCCTGCGTGTATTTGGCTTTGGAATGTGGTTTTGGCGCTTAAGATAAGAAAGGAATTAGAATGGCCATTCGTGCAAGTTTCCTAGTTATGTTAATAGTCGCGGGAATTCTGGCACTTGTCGCATGCCAGCTGGTAACAGAGGATGAGCCGGATGCCGGCAATCGCCTGGCTGCTGTCGAGGAACGGGGCAAGGTGATTTGCGCGAGCCGCAATGACGTTCCCGGCTATGGATCCCTGGACGCTAACCAGAACAATGTGGGCTTTGACATAGACCTTTGCCGTGCGCTTGCCGCCGCGGTGTTGGGTGACCCCAATGCTATTGAAATCCGATTGATTTCTGCGGCAGAGCGTGGGCCGACGATCCAGTCTGGTGAGGTCGATATGTTGGTGCGCACGGTCACATGGACGACCAGTCGCGACGCTCAGTGGGGCAACTACGCCCAGACAATGTTCTACGATGGTCAGGGTTTCATAGTCAATAAGAGCCTTGGCATCGAGAGCGCGCTTGAGCTTAGTGGAGCTACGGTCTGCGTAACACAGGGCACCACGACTGAGCTGAACTTACAAGACTTTTCTGACCAGAATGGCTTGAATATCACGCCTCTGACATTCGAGGACACAGACGCGGTGATTGCCGCTTACGAAAGCGGACAGTGTGATGCTTTTACGAACGACCGCTCGCAGCTTGCCGCGCTCAGCACAGCGTTCTCCGACAGGAGCGCGCATGTCATCCTACCGGAGACCATCTCCGAGGAGCCGCTTGGACCCGTTGTTCCTCACGGCGACGACCAGTGGTTCGACATCGTGAAGACCGTAATGGCGATACTCATCTATGCAGAGGCTTATGATGTATCCTCCGCTAATGTTCCGAGCGCGGCTACGGGAAGCACATCCGTTGACCGACTGTTTGGAATTGAAGGCTCATTCGGACAGGAGAGTCTGGGGCTCAGCAATACGGCGGCGCAGGATGTAATCAGGTCCGTGGGCAACTACGGCGAGATTTATGACCGTAACCTCGGTCCCAGTGGCATCAACCTGCCGCGTGAAAACGGGCGCAATGCGCTGTGGACTGACGCACCTTGCTCAAGCTGCCCGAAGGGTGGACAGATTTACGCTGCGCCACCCCGCTAGGTAGGGCGAACCTGCGTTTAGACTGAAAGGGAGAATATAAGAGCGGCTGGCAATTTGCCAGCCGCTCTTATTCTCATTCAGGGTCTTTCGATTATTCGGTGTCAAATTATGGCTTTTCTTCGCTGCTTGTCAAAGGTGGTTCGACAGGCTCACCACGAACGGAAGTCGGACGGCTGAATATAATCGAAAGCCCCTGCATCCTCATATTGTTTCATTTCGGCTTCCTTGTGTTCTTGTGGAATGTCGGGCATACAGATGTGAAGGGAATGTAAAACCGCGCCGCGCCGCGGGTGATGTTTAATCAAGCACAGAAAGTTGTGGTAGGATTACGGCGCAAAGTGCATATCGGCAGGACTTTGGTGCGCGGATGATGAGAAATCTGACATATCAAGGGATTCCGGTATGGAGGCACGTCCAGGTAATTCAGTGGGCGTCACAGATTGTGTCGGGCGTTCTGGTTGTAATTCTGGTGGCGTGGTTTTTCATCAACATCGGGAGCGCGATAGGCGAAAGGAACATCCCTTACGGCTTTAGCTTCCTCTCACGCGCGTACCAGACGCCAATAGGCCAGCACTTCCTTGACTACGAGCCGTCGGAGGACACATTCCGTTACGCACTTCTGGTTGCGTTCACAAACACCCTCGTCGTCTCAATAGTAGGCGTGATTCTGGCGACTGCGCTGGGGATCGTCGTGGGCGTTGCGAGGATGTCTGGCAATTGGCTTGTCGCTAAAATAGCCACGGTGTTCGTAGAATTCTTCCGTAATGTGCCGCTGCTGGTTCAGCTGTTCTTCTGGTTCTATATCGTTCTGGCCCTGCCGCCCGTGCGTGAAGGCTATGTGCTCGTACAGAATGTGTACATCAACAACGCTGGGGTTTCCGTGCCTTCTCCGACTCCGAGCAGCGGCGATACCGCGCTCGTTTGGCTTGCGCTCGCTGCCGCGGCAATCGTTCTAGGACTCGTCGTGCATCGAATGATGTCTCGTCGCGAGGAACTGACGGGCCAAGTGTCCTATCCGGTGATTTACGGGTGCGCGGCGGCGATTGCTGTGGGCGCTGTGGCGTGGGTAGTGGTGATGGCTGTCGCCGGTGTGGCGCCTTTCGTCATCTCGATACCGGCTCCAGAGGAGGGCACATTCGGCCGGATTGCGGGCGGGTTCACGGCTTCTGCCGGACTGCTGGCCCTGCTGGTCGGGCTTGTCATATACACTTCCTCGTTCATCGCGGAGATTGTCAGGGCGGGCATACAATCGGTCAGCAGAGGGCAGACGGAAGCTGCTCGCGCCCTTGGGCTTACGCCTATGGGAACGCTGCGTAATGTAACTTTCCCTCAGGCGCTGCGGGTCATCATACCGCCGCTCATCAGCCAATACCTGAACCTGACGAAGAACAGCAGCCTTGCAGGGGCCATTGGATACTCGGACCTGACAAATGTTGCGAAGACGATGACGCAGACGGCGCCCGCCGTGTCCATATTCATCCTGATTATGCTGTCTTACCTTGCTTTAAGCCTCGCGTACTCGCTGATCGGCAATCTATACAATCGCTACATCAGGTTCGCCGGAGCATAATCAATGGCTGTCAACAACGTACCGCCCTCCGGGCAGCTTCCCCCGCCTCGCATGGAAGTCGGCGTGATTGGATGGATGCACACCAATCTTTTCTCGTCTTGGTTCAACGGCGCGCTGACAGTTACATCCGCAGTCGTAGTCGCGCTGGCGGCGTGGTTCTGCATCGGTTGGGTGCTGACAACTGCCGACTGGAGCGTAATAGCCACGATAGGTGGCGGGTTCTTCATTGGGCAGTACAACACGGAGCTTGCTTGTCCGGGGCAGAACTGCTTCTGGAGGCCGCAGGCTTCAATGTTGCTGGTGAGTCTGTTGCTAGGAATGATATGGGGAGTTGCGGGGGGCGTTACGAAGAAGATCGCTCTCACGGTTGGGATCGTGTCCGCTGCTCTAGCCTTCCTACCGTACGGACTCGATGACATGGGATTTGATGTGCGGATCCTATTGCTCGCGAACGTGCCTGTAGTGTTCGCCGGCTGGGCGCTTGTCCGTTACACAACACTGTTAAATGTGAGTCGTGTAGTTATATCCGGCATTGTCGTCTTTTTGCTGATACTGGTGCTTTTGCGTGGCTTGCCCGGCGTGCCGGGAATGCAGCCTGTGTCCGTCGTCAACTGGGGCGGCCTGATGCTGAATCTGCTGTTGGCGGTGGCGGGCATCGTGCTCAGCCTGCCAATAGGCATTGCGCTGGCGCTGGGTAGGCGAAGCAGTCTGCCCGTAGTAAAGTTAATGTGCGTGGTATTCATCGAAGTATTCCGCGGAGTGCCACTGATAACGCTCTTGTTCATGTCGCAGGTGCTTGTGCCGCTGGCGTTTCCTCAGGACTTTCCGCAGAACTCGGTGTTCCGCGCTGCGGTAATTATTACACTCTTCAGCTCGGCGTATATGGCAGAGAACATTCGAGGTGGATTGCAGGCGCTTTCGCGGGGGCAAGTGGAGGCGGCGCGCGCACTGGGTCTCCCAGGATGGCAGGCCACACTATTGATAGAATTGCCACAGGCAATTCGTAATGTCATCCCCGCGATTGTGGGGCAGTTCATCGCGCTGTTCAAGGACACGAGCCTCGTGTATATCATCGGAATGCTGGATGTTGTGGAAATCGGCAGGGCGTTCATTCAAGGCAATCCTGAATATCTGGGCAATGCGCGGGAACTGTTCATCTTCTTAGCCATAGTATTCTGGATTTTCACATACAGTATGTCGTACGTGAGCGGTCGTATCGAGCGGCATATGGGCGTGGGCGTACGGTAGAGGCGACAGGCACGGCATAGCAGACCGACTGGTTGGTGAGTGTCTAAGACTACGGAGGGGACCATGGCAACTAACGGGAGCACAGAGACGGCGGAGGATATCATCGTCTGCCGCAATGTGAACAAGTGGTTCGGCAACTTTCAGGCGCTGAATGACATCAACACGACCGTGAAGCGCGGCGAGAAGGTCGTGATAGTAGGACCATCAGGCTCGGGTAAATCGACCTTTATTCGTACTATTAATCGCCTCGAGGAGCATCAGAGTGGCGACATCATTGTTGACGGAATCGAGCTTACGAAGGACGTTCGCAACATAGACGCGATACGCAGCGAAGTAGGCATGGTGTTTCAGCAGTTCAATCTGTTCCCGCATCTGACAGTGATGAACAACATCACACTCGCACCTATGAAGGTTCGCAGGTGGTCTCGGAGCCAGGCAGAAGAGGTTGGGCTCGAGCTACTGACCAGAGTGGGCATACCGGAGCAGGCGGATAAGTACCCGAGTGAGCTATCGGGTGGTCAGCAGCAGCGAGTCGCTATCGCACGCGCCCTTGCGATGCAGCCCAAGGTAATGTTATTCGACGAGCCAACTTCTGCTCTGGACCCTGAGATGATTAACGAAGTGCTGGACGCAATGCGGGAATTGGCATACTCCGGAATGACGATGATGATTGTCACCCACGAGATTGGCTTCGCAAGAGAGGTTGCGGACAGGATAATAATGATGGACGAAGGGCGCATAGTTGAAGAAAGTCCCGCGAACGAATTCTTCGACAACCCCCGGAGTGAGCGCACCAAACTATTCCTGTCTCAGATACTTTAGCTGACGCCCGCGAGTCGACAACGGGAGAATGCAATACCTTATGTCGAGTGAAGTCACAGGAGAAAGGCCGGGGTAAGGTAGTGAGTCGAAAGACAAACCCAATTTGCTCTTGAACGCACCTTGGAGTAGGGGTACACTGATCAAAGGCGGCGGCTGGTCCCACTAGAACAGGCTCTCCATCGCGTAATTTCGTCTGGTCGCTTGCTCCTTTACACATTTGCGCTATGAGAATATAATAAGTACGAATACCAACTATAAGAAAGGCCCGTAGAGCCGTGACATCGAATCCCTCCCCAGACGACCCCGCCATTTTGCAAAGCCCCAGCGATATAGAGGATCAGGACCCCGCCATTTCACAGGATGAAACCCCTGAACCCTCGGAAGTCCCACCGCAGCCGACGACCCAGACGACACCGCCTCCGTCGCCCGAACCAGTGGTGGCCGAGCCAACGATGCCAGAACCTGCGATTGCGGATGTTTACGACAGCGATGATCTTGATGATCCTATGGATTTCGAGGAGGAATCCGAGGACCAGGGCATGGGGCAATTGCTGGACTCCATGGATCCCATCAAGCCACTTCGCCGCGGCGAAGTAGTGGATGGTGAGGTTATGGGTTTCTCCGAGGACGGCGGTGTCCTTGTCAATATCGGACACAAGTCCGAAGGCGTTGTGCAGCAGCGCGAGATGAGAACCCTCAGTCCCGAGGATGTGCAGAACATCCAAATAGGGGACAAGATTATTACGTACGTGTTGAGGCCCGAATCGGCCGACAACGCCGCAATCCTGTCCATTGACCGCGCGCTCGGCGAAACTGGCTGGCGTGAGCTTGAGAAGTGCCTTGAAGACAACGAGACCGTTGAAGGCGACATAATAGGCTTCAACAAAGGTGGCGCGATCGTTGATGTTCGCAAGGTTCAGGGCTTCGTTCCTATGTCTCAACTTGTGAGCGTCCCGAGGGATATTTTCAGGGACAGGTCGGAAACCGAAGAAGATCCGGAAGTTGAAACGCGGCGGATGGAGCGGCAAGCCGAAGAGACCGGAAAGACGCTTCAGCTGAAGATTCTTGAGATTAACCGCAGCCGCAACCGAGCGATATTCTCCGAGCGACAGGCTGTGCAGGAGTGGAGGGACTTGCAGAAGGCTCGCCTCGTGGATGAGCTTCAGGTAGGCGAAGTCCGGAATGGTGTCGTAACAGGCATCAGTAGCTTCGGAGCGTTCGTTGACCTTGGCGGTGCGGATGGCCTCGTGCACATTTCCGAAATGTCTTGGGGGCCGGTCGCAAGGCCGGAAGATGTGGTATCGATCGGTGACAAGCTTGATGTGTTTGTCCTGAGAGTGGATGTGGAGAACAAGAAAATTGCCCTCAGCCTGCGGCGACTCGAACCTGAACCGTGGGAGACGATTCACGAGCGACTTCATGTCGATGACATCGTTGACGCCCAGATTACGAAGCTCACAAATTTTGGGGCATTTGCTCGCGTTGAGGGCAATATCGAGGGCTTGATACACATCTCCGAGTTGTCCGATAGAGTTATCGGTCATCCCAGGGAAATTGTGCAAGAGGGCGAAGATGTGAAGCTGAAAGTTCTGCGAATTGAACCTGAGCGACGCAGGCTGGGCCTGAGCTTGAAGCAGACGGTGGAAAACCCCTTTATGAGTTTTGAATAGATACCCCGAAATTATTGACTAGGGTGAGCTCCTTTCAGGAGATGTGCGATGGCAAGCAGATTCGAGAAATTTACAGAGAGAGCGCGCAGGGTGTTGTCGCTGGCGCAGGAAGAAGCACAGCGCTTCAACCACAACTACATCGGGACTGAACATATTCTGCTCGGTCTTGTGCGGGAGACGGACGGCGTAGCCGCACGTGTGCTCTCAAACCTCGGTGTCGAGTTGCATAAGGTGCGCTCCGCAGTCGAGTTCATTATCGGGCGTGGTGAGCGTTCCACGCCGGGTGAGATTGGACTGACTCCACGTGCCAAAAAGGTCATCGAACTGGCAGTGGATGAGGCGCGCCGACTCAACCATCACTACATTGGAACAGAACATCTTCTGATCGGTCTGATGCGCGAAGGCGAAGGTGTAGCCGCCGGCGTCCTCGAAAGTTTGGGCATCAACCTCGACAAGATTCGAGGCGAGACCAGCCGGCTGCTGTCGCAATCGTCACAAAGCCCTCAGGGCAGCGGCAGGCGCGGCAGGAGCAAGAGCCAAACGCCGATGCTGGACGAGTTAGGCGTGGATCTCACGAAGCAGGCCAGGGAAGGCAAACTCGACCCGACCGTGGGCAGAAGCAACGAAATTCAGCGTGTGACACAGATACTCAGTCGTCGAACCAAGAACAATCCTGTCTTGGTTGGCGAACCGGGTGTGGGCAAGACGGCAATCGTAGAAGGGTTGGCGCAGCTAATAGCCGAAAACAAGGTGCCATCGACTTTGCAGGGCAAGAGGCTTGTAACTCTAGATATGGGTTCACTGGTTGCGGGCACCAAGTACCGCGGCGAATTTGAAGAACGCCTCAAAAAGGTTGTCAAAGAAATCACGGAGTCTGGCAAGTGCATCCTCTTTATCGATGAGGTGCATACGATGGTTGGCGCGGGTGCTGCCGAAGGCGCGGTTGACGCTGCCAACATCCTCAAACCCTCCCTCGCAAGGGGGGAATTGCAGACGATAGGGGCTACCACACCAGACGAATATCGCAAATACCTTGAACGCGACAGCGCACTTGAACGTAGATTCCAGCCTGTGCGCGTTGAAGAGCCGACTGTTGATGAATCGGTCGAAATCCTCAAAGGCATCAAGGGCGAGTACGAAAAGCATCACGAGTTGGAAATCTCATTTGATGCACTGAAGGCGGCAGCAAGCATGGCTGCTAGGTTCATCTCGGATCGTTCGCTGCCAGACAAGGCGATTGATCTCATTGACGAGGCGGCATCCAGGGTGCGGATCAACAACTCGGAGCAGCCTCTGTCTATGACAGAAGTGTCCAATATGCTTGACCGCGTTCGTGGAGAAAAGGATGAGGCAATATCAACGCGCCAATACGAGCAGGCAGCTGAATTGCGCGAACGCGAGATGAATTTGCAGGAAAAGATGGAAACCCTACGCTCTGACTGGGAGAATGAGCGAAGTAGCAATAGCCCCATCGTCACCGAAGACGACATTGCCGAAGTGGTGAACATGTGGACCGGGATTCCGGTCGCGCGATTGGCATCGACCGAGTCAGAGCGCTTGGTGAACATGGAAGATTCGCTCCGAAATCAGGTTTCCGGGCAAGATGAGGCGATTACAATCATATCGAAGGCTGTGCGGCGCGCAAGGGCCGGTCTCAAAAACCCGAAGAGGCCGACTGGAGTGTTCCTGTTCCTTGGCCCCACCGGTGTTGGTAAGACCTACCTTGTACAAAAGCTCGCAGAGTTCATGTTTGGTAGTGAAGAGTCCATGATTCGCATCGACATGTCGGAGTTCATGGATAGGCACACTGTGGCGCGGCTCGTGGGTGCGCCTCCGGGTTACATCGGATATGACGAAGGTGGTCAGCTTACGGAAGCGGTGCGCCGCCGCTCATATAGTGTCATTCTGCTCGACGAGATTGAGAAGGCGCATCCCGAAGTTTTCAACATTCTGCTTCAGATCTTCGATGACGGGCATCTTACGGATGCCAAAGGACGCAGGGTTGACTTCCGTAACACGATTATCGCCATGACAAGCAACATCGGCTCGGACCTTATTCGCCAAGACCGCTCCATCGGATTTTCTGCGAGAGGAGACTCCGGTCGGAGCGACGAGCAGGCATACCTCCGAATGAAGAACAGTGTATTGGACGAAGTGAAGCGTTTCTTCCGTCCTGAATTCCTGAACAGGATAGACGGTCAGGTGGTGTTCCACTCGCTCGGTCGCGAGCACATGCGCGAGATTGTCAAACTGCAGCTGCTGGACGTAAATGCTGAGCTTATCGAGCAAGGCATGATGATGGAAGTCTCGGACGCGGCTCGTGATTGGATGTCTGAAAAAGGCTACGACCCGCAATTTGGGGCTAGGCCGATGCGCCGCCTAATTCAGGATCACCTGGAAGACAAGCTCTCGGACGCTATCATCGCTGGTGAGCTTAGCCCTGGCGACACTGCTCTGGTCGATATCAATGACGACGAAGACGGCTTGGTAGTACATGCTAAGGAACCTATGCCTGTTTTGTAAATCGCTCTCAAGTTGTCGCGACAATGATCCTCAATGGAGACCCGCCTGTGCTTTCCGACACAGGCGGGTTTCTTTGTTCTCGAGTTCTGCGAGTGGGAATCTCATTTAACACGCTTGACTTACGTTCTAAAGTGTTCTAGTATATTTCATGCTGATAGAACATATGTGGTATTCAACGCACTGATTGAGATTCTTCCTCAATAGCATTGGTCGCGTGTTAAGGAGATGGTAGCAATGCCAAAACTCAAGTCTAAGACTGTATTCGTTTGTACTTCCTGCGAGAATACATCTGTAAAATGGGAAGGGCAGTGCCGCAGCTGCAGCGCCTGGAATACGATAATCGAGCATAGTGATGCTGGGAGATACGGATGGCTTCGCAAAGAATCATTCGCCGCTGTGCATCTTGCGGACGCCTCTTCCGATGATCTGCCGCGCATGCCGCTTATGTCCGGCGAGGTAAATCGTGTTCTAGGTGGAGGAATCGTGCCCGGCTCGCTAGTGTTGCTCGCGGGTGATCCCGGCATCGGCAAGTCCACGCTTCTTTTGCAACTCGCCGCGGAAGTGGCGAAAGAACACTCCTCCGTATTCTACGTTACGGGTGAAGAGTCGGTTTCGCAGGTGAAGATGCGTGCCGACCGACTTGGAATCGACGGACAGGACCTGTACATCCTGACTCAGACGAATATCGAGGATACGCTGGCGCGACTTGATGAACACCTTCCGTCGCTTGCGGTCATTGACTCCATTCAGACGATGTACGACCCGTCGCTGTCGTCACATCCCGGCAATGTGTCGCAGATTCGTGAATGCGCGCGAAGGCTGCTGGAGTGGGGCAAGGCGAACAATGTCCCGCTCATCCTGACTGGGCATGTGACGAAGGGAGGAGACATTGCAGGACCACGTGTTCTTGAGCACATGGTGGATGTGTCGCTGTACATGGAGGGCGACGCTGTGAGTTCGTGGCGTTTGCTGCGTGGTGTAAAAAACCGCTTTGGATCTACGAACGAGGTCGGTGTGCTTGAGATGACGGGCTCAGGGCTGCTGGACGTGTCCGACCCATCTGAGAGCTTCCTACTCGACAGGCCAAAAGGAGCTATGGGCTCCGTCGTGGTGCCTGTGCTTGAAGGCAATAGGGCGTTGCTCGTAGAAATTCAGGCGCTCACGGCGCCATCCACGATTCCTACCCCGCGGCGTGTGGCGACCGGGTATGACGCGCATCGGCTGTTGCTTGTTTGCTCAGTTGCGATGCGCACGTGTGGGATGCCGCTCGCCGACTACGACGTGATAGTGAATGTAACCGGGGGGCTGAAGATAGCCGAGCCTGCTGCAGACTTAGGCGTCGCGCTCGCGATTGCGTCGAGCTTCAGGAGTGTGCCAATGCCCGGCGATTTTGCGGCAGTGGGTGAGATAGGATTGAGCGGTGAGATTCGCCGCGCGCCTCAGACTGAGCGACGTGTTAAGGAAGCGGCGCGGCTGGGATTCAGGAAGTGCCTTGTTCCCGGTAATACTGACGACCGAGCATGCGGACCTGAAGCTCTCCACTACCAAAGAGTTGACACTCTGGCGCAAGCGATTAATATGTGCTTGCCGATAACACGGCGTATCTCAGAAGCAGTGGCATAGGGGCTGTACGAGGAGGCATATATTGACTAGCGCATACTTTCAGTGCATCGGTGGCGCGAGCGGAGACATGATTCTTGGGGCGCTGCTGGATGCGGGGCTGTCGCTAGATGACCTGCGAGGCGCCCTGGTAAGTCTTGATGTTGATGGCTACTCGCTGAAAGCCCAGCGTGCGCAGCGGGGAGGCCTAGATGGAACGCACCTGGTTGTTGAACTGGAGGAGCGGGGACGCAGAACGCACACGATTCAGAACTTCGTTGACATAGTCGAGGCGTCCGGACTTTCCAATGAAGTTGTGCGGCAGTCGCGCGAAGTCTTCTTAAGAATCGCGGAAGCGGAAGCCCGAGTGCACGGCACGGCACCGGGGGAAACTCACCTGCATGAACTTGGAACGCTGGATACGCTAGTGGATGTCGTTGGCAGCGTGGCGGGCCTGGAGATGCTCGGCGTTGAGCGCGTATATTGCTCTGCGTTTCCAAGTGGCTCCGGCGTCGTTAGATCAGAGCATGGTCTGTTGCCTGTTCCTGCACCCGCAACCGCTGTACTGTTCCAAATGGCGAATGCGCCCGTTGCCGCACCTCCGAATAATGCTCACAACACTGGGGAGATGGTAACGCCGACGGGCGCGGCCGTTCTGACGACACTAGCCACTTTTGAGCATCCTCAACTCAGCGTCGCACGCATCGGCTATGGCCTGGGTACTCGTGACTCGCAGCAATATCCGAATGCTCTGGCACTCTGGTTAGGTTCTGAGCAGCCTTCAGGATATAGCACTGGAGTGAAGCTCATAGAGACGAACATCGACGATATGAGTGGCGAGCTATTGGGATACGTTCAGGAGAGGTTATTTGAAATAGGTGCGCGCGATGTATGGTTCACGCCGATACAGATGAAGAAGAACCGCCCTGCGACAATGCTCAGCATCATAGTGTCCGCCGACAAGGAAGCCGAAGCGGTTGAGCTAGTGATGCGCGAGACTTCAACGCTCGGCGTGCGTGTGAGGCCGCTCGAACGCATCGAGGCTGAACGCGAAGTGGTGCGCATCGAAACCTCCGTGGGCAGCGCAGCCGTCAAACTGAAGCGGCTGAATGGCAGAGTTGTGAGCGTATCGCCTGAGTACGAAGATGCTCGTCTGCGCGCTCGTGAGCGCGACCTGCCACTTCAAGAGGTGTTCAGTCGAATTCAGCGCGAAGCGGAAAGCCAGATAATGGAACGTTAATCGCATAATACATGGACATGATATGGTAGCGAATATTGTTGACCGTTGTGCATAGTGTTGGTTACAATATAGTGTGCATTTGGGTTAGCTCGTGGCGTCAGTCGGCTAACCTGATTTGCTATCAGGGCTGCAAACGTTCACTACGGTGCCCCAGTGGCGCAACCGGAAGCGCAGCCGACTTGTAATCGGCAGGTTAGTGGGTTCGAGTCCCCTCTGGGGCTTTCTCTATCTGAAAGAGCGTTGTCAATGCAGGCGGGGCCCTCCTGAGGGTGCTTTCACTTGGATTGGGCAAGTGCCTGTGATAGACTTAATTTGGCTGCCCGGCGACCCCTTGGAGGGATGGGAGAGTGGTTAAATCCACCAGACTGTAAATCTGGCGCCCGACGGGCTACGCAGGTTCGAATCCTGCTCCCTCCACCACGATAAGCAGATGAAAAACTAGGCAAAAAATTAGAATCGGGCCCACATAGCTCAGTCGGTAGAGCGCGTTCTTGGTAAGAACGAGGTCAGCAGTTCAAGTCTGCTTGTGGGCTCCACAATTGGAGGAAGAGAACAGGAATGGCTAAGCAAAGGTTTGAGAGGACTAAACCCCATATAAACGTCGGTACGATTGGACACGTGGACCACGGCAAGACGACTCTTACGGCTGCGATCACCAAGGTGCTCAGCAGCGTTGGCCTTGCCGACTTCAGGGCTTTCGACAGCATCGACAATGCTCCTGAAGAGAGGGAGCGCGGCGTTACGATCGCTATTCAGCACGTTGAGTATGAGACCGATTCTCGCCACTACGCTCACGTTGACTGCCCGGGGCACGCTGACTACATCAAGAACATGATCACGGGCGCAGCTCAGATGGATGGCGCCATACTCGTGGTCAGCGCACCGGATGGCGCAATGCCACAGACCCGCGAACACATTCTACTCGCACGGCAGGTGGAAGTTCCTGCGATGGTAATTGCGCTCAATAAAGTTGACATGATGGACGACGAAGAGTTGCTCGAACTTGTCGAACTGGAACTTGATGAGCTGCTTTCCGAATATGGATTCGAGAATGTTCCCATCGTTCGGGTAAGTGCTCTGAACGCTCTGGAGGCCGAAGGGACAGGCCGGGATTCCGAGTGGGGCAAGGGCATCTGGGAGTTGATGGACGCAGTCGACGAGCATATTCCTATGCCTGACAGGCCGCGTGACCAGCCGTTCCTCATGCCGATCGAGGACGTCTTCAGCATCAAGGGACGCGGCACCGTTGTTACGGGGCGCGTGGAGAAGGGACTCGTCAAGGTCGGCGACCAGATTGAGATTGTGGGTATCAAGGACACCACGACTACTACGGTCACGGGTGTGGAGATGTTCCACAAGCTGATGGACCAGGCAGAGCCCGGGGACGCGGTTGGAGTGCTCCTGCGCGGCGTAGATCGCGATGAGGTCGAGCGAGGTCAGGTTCTGGCAGCGCCCGGCAGCATACTGCCTCACAAAGACTATGAGGCGCAAGTGTATGTGCTGAGTAAGGATGAAGGTGGCCGCCATACGCCGTTCTTCAACGGATACAAGCCGCAGTTCTTCATTCGCACAACCGATGTAACGGGCGAAATCCAGTTGCCTGAAGGCACCGAGATGGTCATGCCCGGCGATAACATCGAGATGAATGTTAAGCTCATCACTCCTGTCGCCGCCGACGAGCAGTTGCGATTCGCCGTTCGCGAGGGTGGACGCACGGTTGGCTCAGGCGTCATTACCAGAATCAACGACTAACACATAGACTGACTAAGTGCAGGGCTGTGGTTGCTCATCACAGCCCTGCACCTTTTGGAGCAGAAGAGATATAAACGGAAAGAGAAATGGCGCGAAGGGCAGAAAACCGCATCATAATTAACTTAGGCTGCGTCGATTGCCGCGAGCGGACTTACCATTCGTCGAAAAATCGCCGCAACGACCCCCAGCGCGTGGAACTGAAGAAGTTCTGCCCGAGGTGCAGAGCACACACACTGCACAGGGAAGTCAGGTAAGAGTGCATGGCTACTAATCCTGGCGCGCCAAGGAGACTTGGGAATAGGGTATCGCGCGGTGGTTTCGGGCTGTCTGGGATAACCGAAATTATCTCTGAGCTTCGTCGAGTCACTTGGCCGTCCTATGAAGAAACCTTCAGGCTTTCTGTAATGGTTATCGCCGTTGCGGCGGTGGCGGGCGCATTTCTTGGGGCGGTTGACTTGGGTTTTGCAAGTCTGTTCGACATAATTTTGGGGAAATAAAGCGGACATGAACAGAACTGAAGAAGTCGAACAGCCTCGATGGTACGTCTTGCATGCTTATTCCGGACATGAAGGACGGGTGAAGCAGAACCTTGAGCAGCGCGTATCCAATATGGATATGGGTGACAAGATTCTCGAGGTTTTCGTTCCACAGGAAGAGGAAATCGAGATTCAAGGTGGGCAGCGCAAGACGGTTTCACAGCGTGTGTTCCCCGGTTACATTTTTGTGCATATGCGGATGGATGACGAAAGTTGGCATGTCGTCCGCAGCACACCGGGCGTTACGGGGTTCGTATCGGCAGAGGACGATGGTGAAGCGCGACCGAGACCCGTCCCGCTCGATGAGCGCGAAGAGCAGACCATACTCGGTTTCAAAGATACCGAACAGCCTCGTGTGCGTGTAGGCTTCACCCAGGGCCAGGCGGTCCGTATTACGGATGGACCGTTCGTCGACTTTATGGGAGTAGTCGATGAGGTGCATGCCGACAGAACTAAGCTTAAAGTGCTGGTCTCTTTCTTCGGTCGAGAAACACCGGTGGAGCTAGACTTTCTCCAGGTGGAACGAGCCTAGATAAATCCTCCGGGTAATGAGCCGTGCCTTATGTTTGCGGAGACGATCGCCATAAAGGTTGCGCTTTCCATATCGCATAGAAAAATCAAATCTTCCTCTTTACGGGCAAAGGACAAGTTAGTTGGCTAAAAAAGTAAGGACTGTGATAAAGCTCCAGATAGATGCGGGCAAAGCAACGCCTGCACCTCCGGTCGGACCTGCACTCGGTCAGCACGGAGTTAATATCATGGGGTTTGTGAAGGAATACAACGAGCGCACTGCGTCGCAGGCCGGTAACATCGTGCCGGTTGAAGTAACGGTCTTCGAGGATCGGTCATTTGCGTTCATAACGAAAAGCCCGCCGGCTTCTGACCTGCTCAGAAAGGCGGCAGGTATCGAGAGAGGCAGCGGCAACCCTCTTGCCGAGAAAGTCGCCCGCATTCCTAGAGACAGGGTGCGTGAGATTGCCGAACTCAAAATGAATGACCTCAATGCCGCTGACCTCGAAGGAGCGATAAGGATAATTGAGGGAACAGCGCGAAGTATGGGTATCGAAGTGCAGCAGTAGCAATGCGCGGAAGTTCGCATTCATTGCGTTAGTTCAGATAGGACAGAACAATGGCTAAACACGGAAAGCGGCATAACACTGCTACCGCCGTAATTGACAAGGACTTTGAATATCAGCCGGAAGAGGCTGTTGCGCTCGCTAAAAACAACGCCACTGCGAAGTTCGACGAGACGGTTGAGTTGCATCTGCGCACGGGTGCTGACCCACGGCACGCCGACCAGATGATTCGCGGTGTCGCGCTACTGCCTCATGGCGTAGGCAAGACCGTGCGTGTTACGGTTTTCACGCAGGGCGAGGCAGTTTCCATTGCCGAAGAGGCTGGTGCCGATTTCGTCGGTTCCGATGAGATTATCCAGCGTGTTGAGGGTGGTTGGGTGGATTTCGATGTGTCGATCGCCACGCCGGATATGATGGGAAGAATCGGAAGGCTGGGGCGCTTCTTGGGGCGAAGGGGGCTTATGCCCAATCCGCGCACCGGTACGGTGGTACAGCCTGACGAACTACCTAGGACCATTCGTGAAGCTAAATTGGGCAGAGTGGAGTACCGTGTTGACCGGACCTCACTGATCCATGTGCCGATAGGCAAAGCCAGTTTTGAACTGGACCAGTTGATGGACAACCTCACTTCGCTCATGGATAACATCGTCAGAGCGCGACCGAGCGGAATAAAGGGGCAGTACATCAGAACTGCCTATCTCACGACAACGATGGGTCCAAGCGTCAAAATGGATGTTGCCAGTACGAGCGCCCTTAGAGTAGAATAGAATAAATTCGATGCCGCAGACTGCGGGCCTCCGCAATAGGAGATAATACTCCAGCCCGTTTAGGCACTTTGATAGCCATACATGGCTGTCAGCTTCAGGTCAATGACCACCTGTGCCCTGAGTCTGTTGCGTCTCAGGGCATTTTTATTGCCCGCAGTCTTGTGTGGACGATGCCCACATTATGCAATCGTCCACTATGACGGAGAGATATGAGGTAGAAAGTTGCCAACAGACAGAAAAGTTAAAGCGGTTCAGGACATGAAGGAGTGGCTGGATGGAGCGACAATTGTCATCTCGACCAGCTACACGGGATTGTCGGTAACCGACATGACCGCGCTAAGGCGAGCGCTTCGTGAGAAGGAAGTTCGCTACAAGGTCGTAAAAAATACTCTGGCATATATTGCCGCGGACAACGCGGGACAGCCTGAGCTGAAAGAGATAATTCAGGGACCGAGCGCAATTGCATTTGGCTACGGCGAACCCACAGACCCAGCAAAGGCGCTGTTGCAGTTCATCCGCGAGACTCGCTCACCTCTCGAAATTCGCGGCGCGGTCCTGGACGGCAGGATGCTTGATGCGGCACAAGTTGAGCGACTTGCCAGCCTGCCGGGCAAGGACGAGTTGGTCGCCCTACTTCTCTCCCGAATGCAGTCGCCGATTTCAGGCTTGGTGAATGTGCTGAACGGACCCATAGCAGGACTTGCGCGCGTGCTGCAAGGACGTATCGACAATCTACAGGAACAACCGGCAGAGTAACATAGGCGGGCGTTATGCCCAAGTAAACAGGGAGGTTTTTCAATGACGACGAAGGAAGAGATACTGGACGCGATTAAGGAACTATCCGTATTGGAACTTTCGGACCTGGTGAAGGCGCTTGAGGATGAGTTCGGCGTTAGTGCCGCAGCCCCGGTGCAGATGGCAACCGTGCAGGGCGTAGCCGGCACCGCGGAGGCTGCAGCCGAAGAGGAGCAGACCGAGTTCGACGTGTCCATACAGGAGATTGGGCCTCAGAAGATTCAGGTCATCAAGGCTGTCCGCGAGCTAACCACTCTCGGACTGAAAGAGGCGAAGGAACTCGTTGAGAGTGCGCCTGTCGCGATCAAAGAAGCCATCAACAAAGACGAGGCAGAAGACATTAAGGCGAAGCTTGAAGGCGCGGGGGCCGTTGTCACGGTCAAATAGTAGTATTCACGGCTTTCCTGAAATCTAAACTGAAGTAACGGTCGCCCTACTTTTTGCCTGCGGTTCACTAGGCGAGGAGTGGGGTGCCTTGCTCTCAGGCATGTGAGTAGCCCGCTTTCGTTTGGCAATAGGACTATTCATTCGAAGCAATGAATGGAATAGTCTGTGGTCCCTCGGGCAGTACGCATATCTGAGCGTCCGGCCCGCATTCGGCAATTGCGTCTTCGATGTGCTCCACTGGCTTGAGGTGTGCTTCAGCGACCTGCTGTGGCGTGAGAAAGCCGGACTTCAGATACACATCCGCTTTCATCTGTATTTGCGCCTGAATTTGTGCCTGCCACTGGTCATGTCGATCAAAACCCGGTTGCTGAATCATCTCCAGCACTTCTGCCGGACTGCCGCGAGATGCTAGTATGCGGCGGTACTGACCATGCTCAGGGATGCCTTCAGAGCACTCGGCAGCGCATATTATTCTGCCACCGTCCCGCACGACCTGAGCGGCGGCGGACATACCCTTCACAGCCTGATACAGGTTCTGGTCAAGCGGATACCCGCTATTGGTCGTTAACACGACATCGAATGCCGAGTTCACGGGCTGCATAGCGAGCCGGCGGGCGACCGCGCGCGCGGCATTATGAACTGCGAATAATTCTCCGGCGTACACGCTGGTTATACGATGCTCACGATTTATCGTCACATCAACCGCGAAGCCTACGCCCGACATGCCCGCGATCTCCCTGATGGCATCGTGAATAGGGTTGCCGACGGTCACGGCGAATCTGGCATCGGGGTGTCCGATCATTGCTGCGTCGTGCAGACGCATTATAGTTGGAAAGCCCGCAAGGCCCGGCGCAACCATCTTGGGCCCTCCACTGAAACCCGCGAAGAAGTGCGGCTCTACAAATCCGGTCGTTATGCGGACGTCGCTCTCCACCCATTGCCTATTGAGACTAACCTCAATGCCCGCCTCTGTGCTGCCTATCTTCTCCAATAAGTCGTTATCAAAGCCGTCATGATTGACCACACGGTACGTGCCAACTACGTCTTCACCAAGCATCTCGGCGAGTTCTTCATTGGTGTTGGTGCGGTGTGTTCCCGTAGCGATGAGAATGGTGATGTCTTGTAGCGGCAGATGGCGTAGTTCGCCCAGCAGTATGGGCAGCAGGGTTCTGCTCGGCATGGGGCGCGTGATGTCGCACACGGATATCGCAACACTTTGGCCCTGCTTAACAATCTGCCTCAACGGTGCTGTGCCTATGGGGTTGCGTAGCGCTGTCCGGATTGCGCCCTCGGCGTCCGGCAACCCGGGAACATAGGTAGGCTCGATTACCGTGGTGCGCTCTCGGGGCAGATCGACTTCCAAGCCGTCGCGCCCATACGCCAGTTTGACTTTCATTCGAATCTCTCGCTTGTTGTTATGTAGCGGCGCATGACGGTTCGTTTCTGTCCCTCCGGCGTCACATCTTCGAAACCTGCGCGTCGAAATATGCCCGGTGAACCCATGTATGTGTATGAGGGAGCGTCCGGTTCTACGGGATATCCCTCCACTATGTGGGCGCCTTCCGATGCGGCATAGTCAACCGCCGCCATTAGCAGCTGCAGCGTAAGCCCCCTTCGACGATGGCGTCTGTCAACGAAGATACACACGACAGACCACACAGGCTCGTCGTCGATTCGCGGCAGTGCGCGGTATCGCTCCAGCGCGGAGTATGCAGATCGCGGTGCGATTGAACACCAGCCAGTAGGCTGTCCATCATGATACGCAAGGACGCCCGTAGCCTCGCCGGAGCACACGCGACTCTTCAATGCCTCCTCACGCTCCGACTTTGAAGAGTTACGGAACTGGCTGCTAGTCATGCGCCAACGCATGCATGAACAGTACCCGAACTTGCCATGCTCGGCGGAAAATTGTTTAAGGTCCGAAAGACGCTCCGCAGTCACAGGTTGGAACAGCAGGGATGACATTGGACTTTCGATGCGCGCAGACATTGAGCCTTTCAGCTAGCTGTCCTGCTGCCGCAGCAGGGCCTCGCACAGGTGAGCGGTGTCCACCAATTCAGGTATGACTACATACTCTCTGACGGTGTGCATGCCGTGGTCTGCCATCCCTACGACAACCGCGCTCATGCCCCTCAGCCGGAATACATTGCCGTCAGTGCCGCCGCCGGATGGTTGGAACATAGGCTCAAGCCCAAGTCCCTCTAGTGCGCTTACAACGCGCGACGTTGCTGCGTCGTCGTCGCTCAGCGTGTATGTCTCGAACTCCGTGTGAAGGTGGTCATCCAGTTCAGCCTCCGGAAACATCTCTCGGACCTCGTCCAGCGTCTCCGAGACCTGCACACGAATGTCGTCTAGTGTCTCGATGTTGCGACTTCTGAACTCGCCGTGAATGATTGTCGTCTCAGCCACCGTATTCCGCACCGACCCACCCTCAATCGTTCCGATGTTGAAGGTCGTTTCTTCGTCGAGGCGCCCCTGCGGCAGGCGCGTAATCAGCTCAGCTGCAATGCGGATAGCCGATAAACCCTTCTCCGGCTCAACTCCCGCGTGTGCCGCGCGGCCCGTCACCTCGATATCGAAGCCGATGTATGTCGGGCTTGACGATGTAATCTGCGCGGCAGATCCTTCGCCGTCGAATACAATGGCTTCCTTGGCTGTGAGCATGGTGAAATCGAGATTTCGTGCCCCAACTAGCCCAATTTCTTCTTCGCGAGTGAAAGCGACCTCAATGCCAATATGCGGTACGTCGTCTTCGTACACTGACTCGAGGGCCTCAAGGATGGCTGATACGCCGCACTTGCAGTCTCCGCCCAGTATCGTCGTTCCGTCGGATTCGATGCGATCGCCGTCAACCTTGGGCTTGACGCCGCGCCCCGGCTCAACCGTGTCCATGTGCGCCGAAAGCAACAGCGGATCCGGCCTGCCGTCACTGGCTAC
Source organism: Dehalococcoidia bacterium (assembly GCA_965221045.1). Classification (GTDB taxonomy): domain Bacteria; phylum Chloroflexota; class Dehalococcoidia; order Lucifugimonadales; family JADFKI01; genus Bin90. The sequence continues at coordinate 560,344 of OZ244863.1, read as the reverse complement.
AAGATTGCCATAAGAGTCGCGCTTGACCGTCAGTCCGAAGCCTTCGAGACGGCGTGTCAACTCTTCTGCCATCGCCTCTTCCTCTCCGGAAGGACTGTCAATCTGCACTAGATCCGTGAATGTCTTAACTAGGCGGTCGCGGTTAATCATTGGTTCTCCTGGTGGGTACTGATTTTCAACTGAAACTGTGGATATTGTATTGGGTATGGTGGGTGTGTCAAGGGTTGGAAGTTCATGCCGCTAGAGGTTAAACTACACGCGATGCAAGTGAGGTGTGGCAATGAATGCACAAAGCGCACAGGAGCCGAGCGAACCGCAATACACGACGATGATACGAGACCTGCCGCAAGACGAGCGCCCACGTGAACGTCTCCAACGATACGGTCCCAGCAGCCTGAGCAACTCTGAACTCATCGCTATTCTGCTGCGTGTCGGATCGGCAGGGGAGAGTGTACTGAATTTGTCCGCTCGAGTGTTGTCAACCTATGGCGGTCTCGGAGGCGTTGCAAAGGCGTCCTATGGCGAGCTCTGCGGCTTACACGGCATCAGCGCCGCCAAAGCCTGCCAACTCTTGGCTGCGCTCGAGCTTGGGAGGCGCATGACATCACTCCAGCCGGACGACAGAGTAAGAATAAACACGCCGCTCGACGTGTTCAACCTGCTCAGCGCAGAAATGGGCTTTCTCGTTCAGGAACATCTAAGAGTGTTGCTGCTGAACACGAAGAACGAGGTGCTGGCGACGCATGAAATTTACAAGGGCAATGTGAACTCCGCAGTGGTGCGCGTCTCGGAGGTGCTTCGGCCGGCAGTGAGGGAGAATTGCCCCAACATCATAATCGCGCACAATCATCCCTCTGGTGATCCAACTCCTAGCCCGGAGGACATTCTTGTAACGCGCCAGATTCGCACCTGCGCCGAGATGATGGATATCGAACTGCTCGACCATGTTGTTATCGGCAATCGGCGCTTTGTCAGCCTGAAAGAGCGACGACTAGGATTTGACGGCAACGCCGCTGGCAGCAGCGACTTTGGGCTGGCGGCAGAAAGGAAGTAGGTGATTGACATGCCAGACAGAGAACTTGGAGATGTAGGCACGGAGTTCAAGTATGAAGACGACGATGTTAAGGTATGGGACCTGGTGCTGGAGCCCGGTCAGTCCAGCGATTGGCATCACCACACGAATCGCTATGTGTTCATCGTCACGCGCGCCGGAACGCTTCAGACGGAGCATGACGACGGCAGAGTAACAGTGTCGGAACTGGAACTTGGTCAGGTCGTGAAGGGCATCCATCACGCCGTGCATCGTGTCACCAACATTGGCGGCGAGCTGTACAGCAACGCCATCATAGAAATGAAGGACTGAAGAAACGTTGAGGTGAGAAATGTCCAGGGAAAACGGACCACTTGGCGAGATCGCCACTAAAATTCTGTTCGAGAACGAAAAAGTGAGAGTTTGGAATCTGGTTGTGGAGCCGGGCGAGGCAAGTGACTGGCACATGCACGAAAATGACTACGTCACGGTGGTCGTGGAAGGAGCAGGGCTGGTGGTCGAGTACGACGACGGCACGCAGGACGACAGCCCGTCCGAGGTCGGCACATGGCGCTTCCACGGCGACCACAAGATACATCGCGTCGTGAACAACAGGGACACGCGCTACAAGAATGTGCTGATAGAGCTCAAGCAATGAAGATTCTTATCATGGGCGCGGGCGCGATAGGTGGTTGCTACGGCGGCTTGCTGGCGCGCAGCAGCGAGGATGTCGTTCTCCTGGCGCGCGGCGACAACCTGAACGCAATCCGCGAGCGCGGCATGCAGGTCGACTCCGAGACATTCGGCAGCTTTACCGTGCGTCCTCAGGCTGTCGATGTACTCGACGGCACTTGGACCGCCGACCTCATTATGTTCTGCGTTAAGGGCTACCACAATGAACAAGCCCTGTCAGACATGTCACCCGCTGTTGGCGATAGCACGACCATCCTGACATTGCAGAACGGCATTGGCGGCGGCGAGCAGATTGCAAAACGATTTGGCAGTGGCAGTGTGCTCCTAGGTGCGGCGTACATCGACGCAGAGCGCACCGCGCCCGGCATGTTCGCGCAGCGCGGCAGCCCGCCCCGCATAGTGCTCGGCGAGGAGAGCGGCGAAGCAACCGAGCGTGCCAAGGCAATCGCCGACGTGCTTCGGCGCGCGGACATCGAAGCTGAAGTCTCGCCAAATGTGCTAACCGCCCTGTGGAGCAAGCTCACATACATTTGCGCCCTGAGCGGTATGACCTGCATCACGAGAGCGTCCTTTAGCGAGGTCTTGGAAACTCCTGAGACTCATGCCATGACAATGCAGGTCATGACCGAGGCGTTGAAAGTGGGGCAGGCAAGTGGCGTTCCGCTTGACGACGGCTTGGTAGATTCTGTTATGGCAGGCATTCAGGAGGAGAAGGGCGGCCTGATCTCGTCTATGCACACTGATCTTATGGCCGGCAACCCGCTTGAAGTCTCGCTCATAAACGGCGCGGTGGCGCGAATCGGCAAGGAAGTCGGTGTCAATACGCCGGTTAACAGCATGATTGCAACCTGCCTGACAATCGCGGACAAAAGAGCGCGCGGGACTGCCACCGGCTGACACATCGCAAGACGAGAGGCTCTGTTCGTCCTGAGCGTGTCGAAGGGCATTAAAGTTAGGGAGGATATTGGACTACTTCATCGACCCCGCACAGATCAAGCGCAGGGAACTCGCACCTGGAGTAACACTGCGTACGATGTGGGGCGACAAGATTATGATGAGCATGGTGGAAATTGCGCCGAATGCGGTAGTACCGATGCACACGCATCCCAACGAACAGGCGGGCATCGTGCTTCAAGGGGAGTTCGAGTTCACCATCGGCGGCGAGGTGAAGACTCTAAGGCAGGGCGATGCCTATGTCATTCCCGGGGGAGTGAAACACGGCTTAGTCGGATCCGACGGCTGGTCGATGGCGATGGACATATTCAGCCCACCGCGCGAGGACTACAAGCATTAGACAGCGACAGCCGCAGAAACGCTGCATTTTGCGCGTCTGCGGCTGATGACTATCGGTGAGTTAGGGAATTGGCGATTGACGAACTAGCTGCCGTAGCGAGCTGCGGCAACAGGGTCGCTGTACTCGACGCCCTTGGTGGACCAGAAGATGGTAGCAATCTCGTCCACGGCTGCGACCAGCGCCTCTGCGTTCCCCATGCTGACAGTCTGTTTGCACTGCCCTGCGAGCTTCAGCGCGGCGTTGAACTTGGATGCGATGTCGTTGGCGTCACAGCCGGGCCATGTGTAGTCTGCCCAGAGTATACGCAGCTCATGCTTGCAGATTTCCGCGTGCTCTTCCTTGACCGTCACGTAGCGTCCCATCGTGTTGACGGAGGCCGCATCGCCCGCGTTTTCGAACGCCTCAATGCGCAGAACCATCTTCTGCACCGTCTGCGCCGCAATCTTGGCGGAAATGGGGTCATAGATGCCGCAGGGAATATCGCAGTGCGCGCTCGCGGTACGGATTGACAGAATGCTCTCAATAGTTGACTTTACGCTCATTTGAACCTTCCTTTCGGGTGTCTGAATCTTGATTAGAAGATACAATAATCGCCCTTTGCTTGCAAGTAATTGTGCCTCCGATGACCACAGGTATAGGGTTTCTAAAGGGCTTGCTTGACCGTGTTTGCCCGATTTCAGCTTTACCGCGTGCAAGGGCAAAGCATGGCGCCCACACTCCAACAGGGTGACTATCTGCTTGTACGCAGCACCGAGCAAATATGGCGTTCGCCGACAAGAGGCGGCATAGTTGTCTTCTGCGCACTCAACCAGCCACAACAAACCGCCCTGAAGCGTGTAGTTGGGCTGCCGGGGGAGCGCGTGGCATTTGCCGATGGGACGCTATATATCGATGGCGAAGCCCATGCCGAACCCTACCTGGGTGGATTACCCCCGCATCTGGGATTAGACGCCATGGACTTCGCGCTGGGAACTGACGAATACTTCGTCATGGGCGACAGTCGGACACGTAGCACGGACAGCAGGCATTACGGTCCGATAAAACGTCAGCAGATAGAGGGCAGGGTAGTCTGCCGCATCTGGCCGCCCCTGCGATGGGGCAAACTGTGATGGTGGAGCGCCTGCGATGTACTAGCTCAGCCAGCGCGCCGCCTCCTTGGCGTGGTAGCTGATTATCATATCCGCGCCTGCGCGCTTGATGGATGTGAGAATCTCCAGTGTGATGCGCTGACCGTCAATCCACTCATTCTCGGTAGCCGCCTTGACCATTGCATACTCGCCGCTGACGTTGTACGCCGCCATGGGGTAGCCGAAAGCCTCGCGTGCCCGAGAAATCACATCCAGGTATGACAGTGCAGGCTTGACCATGATGATGTCCGCACCCTCGTCGATGTCCATCTGAATCTCGCGCATCGCCTCGCGTGAGTTCGCTATGTCCATCTGGTAGCCACGTCTGTCGCCGAACTGCGGCGCAGAATCGGCAGCGACACGGAACGGCCCATAAAAGGAAGACGCGTACTTCGCGGAGTAAGCCATTATCGGCAGGTTTTCGAAGCCCGTGCTGTCCAATCCTGTCCGTATGGATGCAACTTGCCCGTCCATCATAGCTGAGGGCGCGACAACATCCGCGCCCGCCTCCGCTTGGCAGACTGCCATTCTCGACAGCAGTTCAAGCGTGGCGTCGTTATCCACTCTGCCGTTCCTGATGACACCGCAGTGTCCGTGGTCGGTGAACTCGTCGAGGCACACGTCGGTGATCACGAGCATGTCCGGTGCCGTCTGCTTGATGACCCGGATAGCTTCCTGTATGATGCCGCTCGGCTCGTAGGCTTCTGTCCCCTCCGCGTCCTTTCTGGCAGGAAGGCCGAAGAGGAGAACTGCCCCAATTCCAAGAGAAACCACCTCATCTATTTCCGGTATGAGATTATCGAGTGAAAGCTGGTACATTCCCGGCATGGGATCGATCGGGTTTCGGACGCCTCGCCCATGAGTAACGAAGATGGGGTATATGAAATCGCTGATCGATATTCGCGTCTCCTGAGCAAGACTGCGCAGTACAGACGCTTCACGCATTCGACGCATTCGAACCTGTGGGAATCTACTCATCCTTCACATCCTCCTCGAAGTGGGATTCGACCGCTTCAATAAGTCCCGCGATGGTGTGTTCCGCCGCCACTATGTCAACCTTCAAGCCTAGATCAGCTGCGCGTTCCGCCGTTATGGGGCCTATACACGCAATCGTAGCATCTTTCGGGGCATCCGTGTTCCCGCCCAGCAGTTCAACAAGGTTGCTGACCGTGGATGAGCTTGTGAAAGTGGCGATGTCGATGCCGCCTGAGATAATCTCTTGTAGTCGCTCTGCTGTATCAGGCGGTGTCACTGTTCGATACACTGCGATAGCGTGAACGCTCGCGCCACGTTCAGCAAGTCCGGCGCGCATCAGATCCCGAGCGATCTCGGCTTGGGGCAGCAGCACGCGCTTGCCGTCCATACCGAGCGCATTGAGTTCGGCAACTGCCGATTCTGCGACAAAAGCTGTCGGAATGAAGTCGGCAATGATGTTGTACGCAAGCAGGCGGCTCTTTGTCGCGGGACCGATTGCGGCAATTTGAACGCCGTACAGCGCTCTGGGGTCTAGGTCAAGCGCCTGCATTCGCTCGAAGAAGATATTTACGGCGTTGGCGCTGCTGAAGACAATCCAGTCGTATGTACCTGCGTTTTTCAGCGCTCCGTCAAGTTCGGCGTAGTCGTCAAGTGGCTGAATCTCGATTGTCGGCAACTCGACGGGCTGCGCGCCTCTTTGCGTCAGCATATCTGTTAACGCGCTTGCCTGCGTGCGCGTACGCGTAACCAACACTCGCTTGCCAAAGAGTGGTCGATTGTCGAACCATCGTATTGCATCGCGCAGTCCTACTACATCGCCGACAATCGTCACGGCGGGCGCGCCAATGCCAGCGGCTGCTGCTCTGTCGGCGATGTCCGAAAGCGTGCCTACCAGTGTGCGTTGATATGGCTCGGTTCCCCACTGCACAAGCGCGACAGGCGTTTGAGGTCCGCGTCCATAGCGCACAAGCGCATCCGCTATGACACGCAGGTTGCTCTGCCCCATCAGCACCGCTAGAGTATCGCTGCTCTTCGCCAGCGCCTCCCAATCGACAGATGTGTCCGGCTTGGTTGGGTCTTCGCTGCCGGTTACGACCGTGAAAGACGATGCGAGCTTGCGATGCGTCAGTGGAATGCCCGCATACGCCGGAGCTGCGATCGCCGATGTGATGCCCGGCACTACCTCAAAGCGAACCCCGGCATCCACCAGCGCCTCCGCCTCCTCGCCGCCACGCCCGAACACAAACGGGTCGCCGCCTTTGAGACGCACAACGCTCTTGCCCGCTATGCCTAGCTCCACAAGCAGCCTGTTGATGTCTTCCTGTCGGTTCACTCGTCTGCCGGGTATCTTGCCTACATCGGTCAAGATCGAGTCATCGCGCGCATGATCAAGAAGCCTACCGTCCGCCAGCCTGTCATACACTATGGCGTCGGCGGACTGGATAAGGCGCAGCCCCTTCACGCTGATAAGCTCCGGGTCGCCCGGACCTGCGCCCACCAGCCACACTACGCCTTCACTCATAGCGTCTCCAGAATCTGCGCTGCGCCAGTGTCCAATAACGCCGCGGCTACCGATTCCCCCGCGGCGATAGGGTTCCCTGAGTCATAGAGTTTCACGATACGATAAATCTCGCTGCCATCCGGCTTTGCTACCATAGCCGTAATACGCAGCTTGTCGCCCTGAAACTCCGCGTATGCTGCGGTCGGCACAGTGCATCCTCCGCCCATAGTCTCAAGGAACGCTCGCTCAGCGCGAACGGCGGTGCTTGTAGGCAAATGGTCGATCGCTCCGACACACTCACGCATCTCGCTGTCCGATTCGCGCACCTGCACCGCCAGCGCCCCCTGACCAACATCAGGCACGCATTCCTCAGGTGACAGATAGGAGCTTATTTCGGCTCCCCGTCCAAGGCGTATGATCCCCGCCGCCGCAAGCACGGCACCATCATAATCGTCACTCATCGCCCTGCTCATGCGCGTATCGACATTGCCTCTTATAGGCAGTATTTCTAGATCTGGACGGGTAACCTTTAGCTGGGCGGTGCGGCGCGGACTGCTAGTGCCAAGCCGGGCACCCGATGGAAGCTCGCTCAGTGGCGCACTCCACCGGTTCACGAGCACATCCCGCGCGTCCTCACGCTCCGGGAATGCTGCAATCGCGAGGCCGGGTGGCGTTGCCGCAGGCATGTCCTTTGCGCTGTGAACGGCGATGTCGATGTCGCCATTGAGCAGCGCCAACTCAATCTCCTTGACGAACATGCCGCGTTCCATGCTCAGGAGGGGCGCTGCTTTATTCCTGTCGCCTCGTGTGGACAGAGGGACAATCTCAATATTGAGGGAGGGGTGTGCCTGGAGCAGCAGGCGCACTACTTCGTTGGTCTGCGCCAGCGAAAGGGAACTCGACCGCGAGCCGATGACGACTCGTCTTGCGTTATCCACCAGCCTAGGTCAGGAACTTGCCCCTGCCTTGGAGTAGGCAAGGGCTTTCTTTTCTTCCCACATCTTGCAAACGCCGGACTCACATTCGCAGCCGACGCCCTTCATCAGATCATCCAGTAGCGTAGAGCGGGCTTCTCCGTACCTGCCGTCCAGCACCGTTTCCAGCAGGTTGTCGGTGATGCATGCCTGCCAGTGGTCCGTAGCCAGAGTGATGCCCTTGCTGCGAATCTCGGAGCGCACATCAGCCAGAAGTGGAGTGAGTTCGGCATAGTCCATCAGAGGATGGTTCGATTCGATGGGGCTACCGTCGAGCAGCTCGCGGAACTTGCGCGCCAGGGCCGGGCTTGCCCCTCCGGTCGATGCGGCAACGGTAACATCGCCTCGAATCGCCACTGACGGCGCGATGAAAGTGCATAGGTGGGTAACATCCACGACGTTCAGCAGCACGTTCCGTTCCTTCGCCTCCGCGGCTATTGCGCGGTTCACCTTATTGTCGTCAGTGGCTGCGATAGCGATGAACGCATCTTCGAGGTCACCGGCTTGGTATTCACGCTTGTGCCAGACAATCCTATCGTCGTTCGCAAGGCTGCTAACGCCCTCGTTCACCTCAGGGCTGATAACTACCACACTTGCGTCGCAATCGAGCAGCTTGACGACCTTTTCCTCGCCGATGTTGCCGCCGCCGATTACGACGCAGCACCTGTTCTTAACATCTATGAATGCCGGATAGTACGCAGGCATTTATGTCCTTCCTGTCCTCTCAATGTCATTCCGTGGTCGGCGCATCTGATCGCCAATTCCACATTCTCTACACGAAATACCTTACTCGCGTTTTCTTGTACTCGCGCGTGCTGTACAGCAACTGATACTCCGAAATGCCTGTGGCTTCAGAGAGTTCTGCCGCCACATCCTCGCAGGTATCCTGGGATGTGGCATGAATCATCGTGAAGTGCGTGTACGGCCAATCGGGGAATGTCGGGCGCTCGTAGCAGTGCGTAACCCAGCGTGACTGCGCCATAATGTTGCCCACTTCGATGGCGCGTTCAGACGGCACCTTCCAGACAGCCATCGCGTTCGACCTGAAGCCTGCTCGCCTATGATGCAGCACGGCGCTGAAACGCCGCATTAGACTGCGTTCTTGCAACGAGTCCGCGATATCGAAAAGCTCTTGCAATGGTATGCCTAGCCGCTCTGCCATCGGACTGAAGGGACGGGGAGTCAACTCCACATCCTCTTGCAGTTCGCGGATAACTTCAATCTCGAAATCGGTTATGGGCATCGCTTTGTTCCAGTTCTGCCCGTCCGCGCGGCCGTAACCGTCGGGACTGTAATATTTCTTTGCCGCGCCCTCCTCCTTCACCATATCGAAGTTCACACCGATCTTGAAGAACTTAATGGTCGGCATCAGGCGGTACGATTCGGCGCCCGTCCTTTTCGCCATATCTTCTACCGTCTCAGCGAGATCTTCGTATGGCGGCACTGCGACAGTGAACCACAGGTTGAAGTGCCCGTTGCGCGCATAATTATGGCTGACTCCGGGATGCACGTTGATAATCTGCGCCGCCGCATCCAGTTCATCCGCCGGAAGGCGCATCGCCACCAGAGTTGTCTTGTAGCCAAGCCGTCGCGTGTCGAAGATGGCGCTTATCTGGCGCACCACATTCTTGCCCTTTAGCTCGCCTATGCGCTCGATTACCTCTTCCTCTGGCAGCTCTACCTCATCTCCGATTTCGGCGAAAGGCATTTCGACCAGTGGAAAGCGTGTCTGGATGATGTTCAGAATCTTGCGGTCAACAAGGTCCATCGTCGTTGTGCTGCCCGGTGTACTGATTGTCATTTGCACTCTCGCATGTATGCGGCCCGCCGCCAGATGTCAACGCACCGGCGCATAGACGCAAATCAAGCATCTACGGCACCTATTATCGCAGTTTTCACGCTGCTCTTGCAACGATTGCCCTTGCACCGCGAAATGGAGACGGCGGTGAAACTCGGTCGCGTCCATCGCAGGGCACGGATTTTCTGCAATTTTGGTCAGCGCACCTGCCCGGCTAGTCAAAGCTGCGAATTTATATGAAAAGCTCAAGTTTCTGTGCTAACCTTTTCTGGAGAGGAGCGGGGTTTGTTTTCTGCTGGCAAGTTGTGGATTGGGCTGGGGCTGAGCGTGCTGCTGGTCGGGCTGTTCTTTGTGACGGTGGATGTCGGTCACATGACAGAAGCGCTCGCAAGTGCAAACTACCTGTATGTCGCGCCGGCTGTGGGACTGTACCTGGTGGGTGTAGTCTTCCGGACGATACGCTGGCAGGCGCTGCTGCTGCATATCAAGCATGTGAGCAACCGCCGCCTTTTCCCTGTGGTGGTCATAGGGTATATGGCGAACAATCTGCTTCCGATGCGCCTTGGCGAGGTGGTGCGGAGCTACTACCTTGGGGAGCGAGAGCAAGTCAGCAAAAGTTCCGCTCTTGCGACGATATTCATAGAGCGGGTCTTTGATGCGCTGACACTTTTGCTGTTCGTGGCTGTGGTGGCTCTGTTCGTGCCGGTGAGCGGAGTTGCAGCAGGTTTCGGAGCGCAGTGGGGGATTTCGCCTGCGCTGCTAGCTGCTGGTTTCAGCCTGCCTTTCGTAGCAGCGTTCTGTGTTATGTTGCTCATGTCGCGCTGGCCCGAAAGGACACGCGCGCTGGCGCTTACGATGATGAAGCCGCTGCCGGAGCGGTTTCCGCATGAGCGCGCGCGGCACATCGTTGAGTACTTCCTCGCGGGGTTCGCGCCTCTTAGCAGTCTGCGGACGATTGCGCTGCTATTCGTACTTTCGGTGCCGGTCTGGGGCTTCGAGACCGGCCTGTTCTTTCTCATAGGCTTTTCCTTTGACTTCCACCACATCTATGACAACCTGTGGCAACTTGCGGCTGCGATGGTTCTGGTCACTGCGCTGGCGAATATCGGCAGCTCCGTGCCGTCCTCGCCCGGCGGCATCGGTCTGTTCGAGCTGATAGCGCGCGAAACGCTGGTTCTGCTGCCGCTTGCGGTGGTGGACAGGTCCGAGGCGGCAGCGTTCGCGGCTGTGAGCCATTTTGCGCTGCTGCTGCCGATGATAATTCTTGGGCAGGCGTTCCTGTGGGCAGGGAACCTGTCGCTAAAACGGTTGGCACGAGCGGACACGAGCAGTTAACAGCCTCAGAGCCTATTCGTAGCGCAGAGCGTCTATGGGGTGCATGCGAGCGGCGCGCAGGGCAGGGTAGATGCCGGAGACCAACCCGACGATTGCTGATACGGACAAGGCGAGAATTGCGACATCGGTGTGGAACGCGACGCCCTGTATTGACGCAGCGCCGTCGTCCCTGCCGAGAGCGTTGACGACGAGGTTAATCACCGGCGACAGCGCGAGGCTGATTAGCAGCCCGATGATGCCGCCTGCGGTTGTCAGGAATATGGCTTCTGCGATAAATTGCAGCAGGATGTCGCGCCGCTTCGCGCCCATCGCCTTGCGTATGCCGATTTCGCGCGTGCGCTCGGTTACGGACACCAGCATGATGTTCATCACTCCGATGCCCCCGACGAGCAGCGATATGCCAGCCACGGTCCCTAGGAACAGTACCAGCACGGCGATTACCTGATTAATTGTATCTATCAGGTCTTGCAAGGTGTCAATCTCGAAGTCGTTCTCGTCGGTGATGCGGTGGCGTAGGCGCAGTATGGAGGCGATTTCAAGCTCGGCGCCCTTTATGGCGTCTTGACTGACCGCCTGCACATCGATGGAGTTCACGCTGATTTCGCCCTGCGTGGTGCGCTCATGCGACAGGCGGTAGTAGGCGGTGGTGATTGGCACGAAAACTTGGTCACCGAAGCCGAAGAAGGTCGCGCCTGAGTCTTCTAGCCTACCCACGACGGTGAACTGCCGCCCGTTGATGCGTATGCGCTCGCCGACCGGATTTCTCGGAATGGATGAAGCGGCGTTTCCTGTGCCATAGGACGCTCCGCCGAAGCTCGCGCGGTTCGAGTCGTCGGAGTAGTTCGTGCCAAAAAGGGCGTCGGACACGGACGCGCTTATGACTGCAACTTCCGCTTTCGCGTCGATGTGGGCGGGCGTGATGAAGCTGCCCTGAGCGACCTTCGTATTTCGGACGGTGGAGTAGTCGGGGGTAATGCCAATAACCTGCGCGCCGATGTACTCCCTGCCGGCGACAATCTGCGCCCATGTGTCGATTTGAGGAGCTACGGCTTGCACGGATGGCGCGAACAGCGGGTCCATCAGCGCCTCCGCGTCCCCCAGCGTAAGCGAGGATGAGTTGTCGCCGTTGCGCTCGCTGAATCCGGGCTGCACGAACAGCAGGTTCGTGCCTTGCGACTGGATGCTTGATGTGATGCTCTGCTGAACGCCCCTGCCGATGGACATGAGCACGGTAACGGCGGTTATGCCGATGATGATGCCCAGCAGCGTCAAGCCGGACCTCAGTTTGCTGCTGCCGAGCGAGCGCAGTGCGGTGATGATAATGTCTAGTAGATTCACTGCTGAACCGCCGATGCCGCACTTGGCGCAAGATTGGATCCATCTGAGACTATAAGACCATCGCGCATAGTGATGATGCGGTTGGCGCGCCCGGCGATGTCGAGTTCGTGGGTTACAATGATGACGCTTATACCCTCGCTGTGCAGTTGTTCGAGTATCTGCATAATTTCCTCACCGGAGCGCGAATCGAGGTTGCCGGTGGGTTCGTCCGCGAGCAGGATGTCGGGCGACTTCACGAGCGCCCGCGCGATGCCTACACGCTGCTGCTGGCCGCCCGAAAGTTCGGTGGGTTTGTGGCTCATACGATCGCCAAGCCCGACCCTTTCCAACGCTTCCTGCGCCGTTCTGCGGCGATTCCTATGATTGCCGTACAGTAGGGCAAGCTCCACATTGCTGAGCGCGGTGAGGCGCGGCAGTAGATTGTATGTCTGGAAGACGAAGCCGATTTTGCCGTAGCGTATTTCGGCAAGGCGGTTGTCGTGCGCCGCGCCTATGTCCTCTCCTTCTAGGATGTACTTGCCGGAAGTGGGAACATCGAGGCAGCCGAGTATGTTCATGAGAGTTGACTTGCCGGAGCCGGACGCTCCCATGACGGCGACCATCTCGCCGCGTTCGATGGACAGGCTGACGCCCGCAAGCGCGGCTACTTCCACACTGCCCATGGTGTAGATTTTGGTTACATCGGTGATTTGAATCATCGGACACTACTTCAAAGACCAGATGGATGGGCTCTATTCGTCGAGTTCGCGTTCCGGCGGCCCGCGGCGCCGCCCGCCGCCCGGGCCGAACCTTACATCGACATCGAGTTCGTCTTCGGACGATACCTGCATCACGATGCGGTCACCTTCGGACAAGCCGGACTCCACGATTGCGAAGAATCCGTCGCTGCTGCCGAGGGTTATCGGACGCTCTACGATACTGCCGTCTTCGCTCATCATCCGTACATACGCACCTGTATCGCCGTACTGCACGGCTTGCGTCGGGATTAGTAGCCCGCGCTCTTCGCTAATTCCCACTCTCGCCACCGCGCTCAAGCCTTCTTGTAGCGTTATGTCCTCCGGGACCCGGACATCTATTTTCACATCGAAGGTTACCACGCCCTGCTGGTTTGAAGCGCTGGAGCTTACGCTGCTGACGACGCCTTGGAGCGTATGTTCGGGTAGAGCGTCCATAGTTACCGCTGCCACGGCTTCGCGTTGCAGCGAGAGGACATCGATCTCGTCAACGCTGCCCTCCACATTGACGATGCCGGAATTGATGACCGTCAGGATTACCTCGAAAGATTCAATATCCTGCCCAGTTTCCACCGGAATCGAGGAGATGTAGCCGTCCCAGGGTGATTTTAGCGTGGAGTCTTCGTACCGGCGCATGGCGCCGGCTATTTTTGCCTGCGCCGCCACCACGGTCGCTTCTTGCAACGCGATTTGCAGCGCGCGGCGGTCGTGAATCTCCTGCAAGTCCTGCGCTGCACGGTCTCGTCTGGCTTGCGCAACCGCTACTTCGTTGAGCAGAACGGCAACTTCCGCCTCGCCCGGGTTTAGCAGGGTGTTCAACAGATAGGCCGCATCATCCCGGTTCGCCTGTGCCAGCGTGAGCTTGTTGCGCAGGCTCGCCACTTCCACAGCATCGGCATTGAGCAGGTCGTCAAGGTCCTGCCTTGCCTTGTTCAGGTTCTCGCGGGCGGCAGCGAACTGCTTCTGGAGCAATTCATCGCCGACCGTTTCCTTTTCAAGATTATCGCGCGTATTCTCCGCGGCTTCCACCGCAAGTCTGGCGCTCTCCACTGCAGCTTCGGCGTTGGACAGTCTTTCGCCGTAGCTGGCGACTGTTGCGCTGAGGGATTTTCTTGCAAGATCAAGCGCATCGAAAGCGTTGTCCATGTCACGCCCGATGCAGAGTTCTCGGTTTGTATTGGTCGTATCCGATTGCTGGTTGACTAGTAGGGTGTTCCTGTTACAGCTCACCTCAATCAGACTTGTACCTGGGTAGAGGCCGCGCCAGGCGAATATAGTGAGTTCGTTCCAGCGCGTCTCAGGATTGTCGGCAATCCTACCATCCGGAAACAGGACGAACTTGCGTGAATAAACTTCCTCGGGGTCAAACTCCATCTCTGCGAAGAGGGCATATGGGGTTAATGAGAGCTCATTCTCGGTTGGCTCTGCACCGGTCCACTTCTTAATGACATTGAAGTAGTCCTTCCTCTCTTGATCGAACGTTTCACGTGCTTCTCTGGTATCGTTGGAATTTCGCACCACGTGGAGATTAAGGGAAGCGGCTGCAAGGTCTCGCTCTGCGGCGTCTAGATCGTCTATGGCGTCCAGATAGTCGTTGGCGAGGGAGTGCTCGCTGTCTCGGAGTGCGACCTGCGCTTGGGCGATAGCCTCCTCAGCCGCGGCCACAGCCTCCGCGGTTGGGTTAACCGTTTCGTCAAGCGCCTCCTGTGCGTTCTGAAGTTCCAGTTCTGAGTCCGCGAGGGCCGATTCTAGCTGCGCCACGACCTGAGGATCGGGGTAAACCAATTCGTCAAGGGCGGACTGCGCGTTCTGCAGCTCAAGTTCCGCTGTTGCGAGCGCGGACTCCGTTTCGGCAATCTGAAGAGCAGGCATTTGCGCGTCAGCAAGCGCGTCCAGGGCGTCTTCGTGTTCCAATTGGGCTTCGGCAATTGCGCGCTGTAGGTTCGCCACGCTCTCAGGGTCCAGGCGGGCGAGTGGTTGCCCTGCCGAGACTACCTCACCTTCGCTTACAAGGATTTCATCCACGAAACCAGACGACCCAAATGTCAGATCCTCCTTGTTGGAGAAAGTGATCCCGCCGTTGATGGAAATTTCTGTAGTCAGGCTGTCGACGCGTACAGGGATGAGACGCTCCGTGGGGGCGAGGCCGTCACTTTCGTCGCTTGCGAAGGGGTTGAGTCCGAGTGGGTTGAAGATGTACACGACTGCAGTGAGAACTGTGACTACAATCAGGCTTGCCAGAACTATAAGATGCCAGCTCTTCACCTGCCCTCCAAGAGCCTTCAACCCATTCATAGATCCACCTTCCGGACGGTCGGTTCAGGTCCGCATCAAATGAGGTCAGCACTGCGCGCTACGAAATTCGTTCATCCAAGAGTATAACTGCGCTTGAAGCTTTTGGTTAGACATACATACCCTTGAAAGCATGAATGAAAATGAGTGGCGGACGCTGATTGTGGATTTCGAGAGGCATCTGCGCGCGGAGAAGGATTTGGCGGATCTGACTATCCGTAACTACAAGGCGGACTTGCAGCCTTTGTACGATTACATGCGCCTGAAAAACATCGAAAATATGCGCGTGCTGGACCGTAAAACGCTGCGCGGTTATCTGGCATGGCTGATCGAACTGGGATATGTACGGCACAGCGTTTCGCGCAAGTTGAGCACGCTACGCACCTTCTTGAAATGGATGTCGAGCAAGGGCATCATTGAGGGAGACCCTCTGCCTAAGCGCGGCATCATGCGCGTCCCCAAACGCCTGCCCCGTTTCCTGTCGCAGGAGCAGGCGGAGCGTCTGATGGACGCCCCCGACACCACAAAACCAACAGGACTGCGCGATCAGGCGCTCCTGGAGGTCATATACGGCGCAGGGCTGCGCGTCAGTGAAGCGAGCAATCTGCGCGTCACCGACCTGAATCTCTCTACGCGCGAAGTTCGGGTCAGGGGTAAGGGCTCGAAGGAAAGAGTAGTGCTAGTCGGCCAGGTTGCGAAGAGCGCTCTCTCACTGTACCTTCGAGACGCGCGCCCCAAGCTGGCGGGCAAGAGCAGCGGCATGACGCTGTTCCTCAACCGATTTGGCGGTCGTCTCAGCCAGCGCAGCATCCAGGAGAAGGTGCGCCGCTACAGTGTTAAGGCCGCGTTGCCCTCCGGCGTGCATACGCACACGCTGCGGCACTCATACGCCACCCATTTGCTGGAGGGCGGCGCGGACCTGCGCGTGGTTCAGGAGTTATTGGGTCACGCCAGTCCCGCTACCACACAGATATACACGCATGTCACCAATTCGCAGGCTAGACAGGTCTATATGGACGCTCACCCCCGCGCCCAATCCGCTGCTGCAAATGGCCCTGAAGCCGACTACAATGCGCAAGTTGAAGAGGAGGCTGACCCGTCATATTGCAGTTGCTGAATAAACTCCTTCGAGCGCTTCGGTATTGCCTAAATGCGGTTGTTAATGTAGAGTACGGCTCAGATAAGCGACCTGCTTGTCGCCTTACTTCCATGACGAGCTGAAGTTGCTCTTTGATAGGACATTTACGACCGCAAGGAGGAATGTATGACTACCGCTACTCCATCTGCCGCCTTCGGAGCCAGCATCAAGCGACGGGAAGACCCTCGCCTGATAACTGGCAGGGGCACTTACGTGGACGACATCAAGATGGTGGGCATGCTGCACATCGCTCTGGTTCGCAGCCCTTACGCTCACGCCAACATCACGAGCATTGACACATCAGCCGCGAGCGCCGCTGACGGCGTTGTAGCGGTCTTGACCGGCGAAGATATTGGCGAGGAAATCGGCCTGCCTTGTGGTTGGGTCGTTCCCGACACCATCGAGGTGCCGCATCCCCCACTAGCAATCGGAAAGGTCCGTTGCGTCGGAGATGCCGTTGTTGCGATTGTCGCCGACAGTCCCGATGCCGCCGTCGATGCCGCCGCTCTGGTGGATGTAGGCTACGATGTACTGCCCGCAGCCGTGAACGCAGAATTGGCGACCAAAGACGGCGCGCCGCAGGTCCATGACGATGCGCCGAACAATGTGGGCTTCGAGTGGGAAGTCGCAGGCGGGGACGTTGACGAAGCCGCGAGCAGCGCCGAGGTCAGGGTCTCAGAGCGCATTGTGAATCAGCGACTCATTCCCAATTCTATGGAGGGCAGGGCAGTAGTCGCCGACTTTAACCCCGGCACCAATCAGGTTACCCTTTGGACTTCATCGCAGATACCGCATCTCGTTCGCCTGCTGCTGGCGTTGGTGACGGGTCATCCTGAGCACCAGATACGCGTAGTCTCCCCCGATGTCGGCGGAGGATTTGGCTGCAAACTCTACCTGTACGCTGAAGAAGTCATTGCATTCGTGGCTGCTAAGCAGCTTGGACGCCCGGTGAAGTGGACTGAGGAACGGCAGGAGAACTACCTAGCCACCACGCATGGGCGGGACCACATCGGCGACTGGGAGATTGTCGGCAACCGAGACGGCACGATTACGGGCATTCAGGGAACAGTCTATGCCAACATGGGCGCGTACCTGTCAACCTTCGCTCCGGCAATTCCGACATATCTCTTCGGGCTGATGCTGGGGGGTCCGTACAAGATAGAAAACGTGCGCTGCAAGGTCATAGGCGTATTTACGAATACAACGCCGGTGGATGCCTATCGTGGGGCTGGCAGGCCCGAAGCGACCTATGTCGTCGAACGGATGCTGGACAGGTTCGCCGCGGAGATTGGCATGGATCCGGTGGAAGTCCGGCGCAAGAACCTTATCCCGCCGTTCGAAGACGGGTATGATGTCGCGACGGGCGTTACCTACGACAGCGGTAACTACGAGGAGGCGCTCGATCTGGCACTCTCGATGCTGGGCTACGAAGACTTCCGCAAGGAGCAGGAGGAAGCCCGCCAGAACGGCAGATACATCGGCGTTGGCCTATCAACCTATGTCGAGATTTGCGGTATGGCTCCCTCCGCGGTCGCCTATGCGCTCGGCGCAAGAGCCGGCGTATGGGAGAGTTCGCTCGTACGCGTGTACCCAACCGGCAAAGTAACGGTGTACAGCGGTTCGTCCGGACACGGACAGGGACACGAAACGACATTCGCGCAGTTGGCGGCATCCGAGCTTGGCGTTCCGATCGAGGATGTCGAGGTCGTTGAGAGCGACACCGCGCAGGTGCAGCAGGGAACAGGCACTTTCGGCAGCCGCAGCGCGGTTGTCGGAGGCACTGCCATTCACATGAGTGTGGAGAAGATTAAGGATAAGGCGAAGCAGATTGCCGCGCACATGTTGGAGGCATCGCCCGAAGACATCGTCTATGAGGACGGGCAACTCTTCGTGCAGGGCGCACCCACAGAGGCTAAGAGCTTCCAGGAAGTCGCGCTCGCTGCCTACTGGTATGACGGCTTGCCTGAGGGCTTGGAGCCTGGCTTGGAAGCCACAAGTATCTATGACCCTAAGAACTTCACATGGCCGTTTGGCACGCACATCTGCGTGGTCGAAATTGACCCCGACACGGGCGATACAAAGGTGCTGCGCTACGTCGCGGTTGACGATGTGGGCAATGTCATCAACCCGATGATTGTGGAGGGCATGGTGCATGGCGGCGTGGCTCAGGGTCTCGGACAGGCGCTCTGGGAAGAAGCCGTCTACGACGACGACGGGCAGCTCATAACCGGCAGCATGCTGGACTACGCAGTGCCGCAGGCGGCAAGCCTGCCGTCATTTGAGACGGCGCGCACGACAACACCGTCGCCGACAAACCCGCTCGGTGTCAAGGGCGCAGGCGAAACTGGCACGATAGCGGCATCACCGGCAGTCATCAACGCGGTAGTGGATGCGCTGTCGCCCTTCGGCGTGAAGCACATCGACATGCCCGCCAAGGCAGAAAAGGTGTGGCGTCTGATTCAGGAGTCACAGGGTAGCTAGAACGGCACTCTTTCCATAGAATTAGAACGATAGGATAGTGACAAGGGGCAGGCATATCTGATGACCTGCCCCTTTCAGTTGGCAACCGCTTTTGAGCTATAGGTCTTAGCTATTGGATGGAAGGGACACAGTTGGAACAGCGGGACGACCCAATCAGGGATATTCTGGACAGGCTTGCGTACGAGAACTATGTCGGCGATCCGGCGATTGCCACATCCATCTACTTGGCGCAGACGCTTGAGCGCCCTCTGCTCATAGAGGGGCGCGCTGGAGTTGGCAAGACGGAAATCGCTAATGTTATGGCGCGTCTGCTGGACACGCGGCTCATCCGTCTTCAGTGCTACGAGGGGCTGGATGTCTCCACAGCGCTTTACGAATGGAACTACCAGCGCCAGATGCTGTGGATTAAGCTCAACGAACAAGGTGGACACTCAGCAGAAGAGCAGGAAGAGCACATCTTCAGCGACTCTTTTCTTCTGAAGCGCCCGCTGCTTGCGGCTTTGACCGAAGAAGAGAAGTCGCCCGTGCTGCTGATTGACGAGGTTGACCGCGCCGACGAAGAGTTCGAGGCGTTCCTCTTGGAAGTGCTGTCCGACTTTCAGGCGACGATACCGGAGATAGGCACCATCAAGGCGAAGCACCGACCGTTCGTAGTGCTGACGTCCAATCGTACACGTGACCTTTCGGATGCGCTGCGCCGCCGCTGCCTGTACCTGTGGATCGACTACCCGGACATCGACAAGGAGTTGCGCATTGTGCGCTCCAAGGTAAACGGCATTGATGACAGGCTCGCGCGGCAGGTCGTGCGCTTTGTGGACAACGCGCGGCGCACCGGGCTGGACAAAGTGCCGGGCATCGCCGAGACGCTCGACTGGGCGCGCGCTATGGTAGTGCTGCACCTCGACCATCTCGACTACGATGCCGTGGAGCAAACCCTCGGAGCAATCATCAAGGATGCGGACGACCTGGAACGCTTCCGCAAGCAAGCGATTGAAGAGATTCTGAGCAAGATTTAATGGCACATTACAGCAGACTTTGCGCGATCATGATTGACTGTCCGCCCGATAGGATGGATGCAGGTGTGGACTTCTGGAGTAAGGCACTCACCATGCCGCCACGCACCGGCGAGGATGCGTCCAATCCCTACGTCTTTCTCCAAGGGCACGCCGGAGGATTCTTTGTCGTGCTGCAACGAGTTGAGGCGGATGCCAGAGTGCACTTGGACTTCGAGACGGACGATGTAGAGGCGGAGGTGCAGCGACTTGAGGCTTTGGGAGCGCGGCGTCGAGAAAAGATGGATTCGTTGTGGATTATGGGAGCGCCGAGTGGGCACGTGTTCTGCGTTGTTCCACCTCAGTCTGACGATTTCCCGGCGGGCGCTCAATTGTGGGATGAGTGACCAGGTTGAAAGGAAATAGGCTTACCTTTTCCCGATGTCGTGCAGTGCAAATGGAGGGCGGTATGAGTATTCTGAAACAAATCGCGGCTATCTATCTCATCGCGGTATCGGCCTTGGCAGGATTACATTGGATTATCACACCGCTCTACGACAATAGCAGCGGCGACTACCCCGTCTGGGTCATTCTGAACTGGTTCATGGCTTCGACAATAATCGTGGCGCTTGACAGGAACATCCGTAGCAAATTAGCGCTCAGGGGTAGTGACCCCGATGCACCTCTGACCGGCAGGCGAGTACAGGCCAACCTACTTTTCTATGCGACTATCGTGCTGACGCTGTGGTTTTTCTGGAACTGGTTCTACGGCTTCTTCCCTCAGAACGAACCGGAGGTAGTCGGGCTAGTTCACCTCGAGATGTGGACGCTAATAAATCCATTTTTCGTACTGACGATAGGCGTGACCGGATTCAGCCTATGGCAGGAAACTGGGGATACGTAAGGCTAATCTCAAAGTACAATTACTCTTACTGAAAGGTCTGCACAATGCCAAGAATGACGGGAAAGCGCGCACTGATGGAAATGTTGCGTGCAGAGGGCGTTGAGTACATATTCGGCAATCCGGGTACAAGCGAAGGTCCTATCCTGGATGAGTTGGAGAACTACCCGGACATCCGCTACATGCTCAGCACCCAAGAGGGCGCAGCCATGGGTATGGCGGACGCTTATGCACGCTACCGAGGCGAGCCTGCATTCGTCAACCTGCACATTGAGACGGGCCTCGCCAACGGCATAAGCCTGCTCGCCAACGCCGCTGAGGGGAACACGCCGCTCGTGCTTACTTCGGCGAACAAGGACATACGCAAACTGGCGGAAGGGCGCACAAATCTGGTCGAAATGGTCAGCCAATTCTGCAAGTGGAGCGCAGAAGTTACTCACCCTGAACAGGTGCCGGGCGTGTTGCGGCGCGCCTTCAGCGAAGCCAAGACTCACCCGATGGGTCCCGTATATGTCGCATTCTCCGCCAACGCGCTGGACGACGAGGCGGATGTCGAGATTGTGCCGTCCCACAGGACATACGGGCGCATCGCACCGGACACCGACGCGATTGATGCCGCGGTAGGCATTTTGGCAGACTCCGAGAATCCAGTGCTTATTGTGGGCGACGGAGTAGGGCAGTCGGGTGCGTCTGCTGAGGCAGTGCGTCTCGCAGAGATGCTGGGCGCCAAGGTGTATGCAAGCTTCTACTCGCAGGTGAACTTCCCGACAAGCCACCCGCAATTTCTGGGCCTTGCCAACCCCGGCATGCCGGCAGGCAAAGCGTTATTGGAAGATACCGAAGCAGTGGTCGCTGTCGGAACGCCCGTATTTCCGGGGTATTTCTATTTCTCCGGCAGCGCGCTCAAGCCAGATACAAGACTGATACACATCGATTCTGATGCAACGCAAATTGGCAGAACCGAACCTACCGATGTTGGCATCGTTGCGGACCCGCGCACGGCGATGACGGCGCTATCGGACGCGCTGGAACTACGAATGTCCGGCGCGGCGAAGGAGTCGGCGATTGGTCGCGCGGCTTCCGTGGCGGAGGAGAAGGCGGCACAAGACGCGGCATGGCAGGCGCGCCTCAATGCGCGGCAAGACATCAGCCCGATGTCAACGGAGCGCATGATGACCGAGATTGCCGCCGCTCTGC
The DNA here is from genome assembly GCA_965221045.1 of Dehalococcoidia bacterium. GTDB lineage: Bacteria > Chloroflexota > Dehalococcoidia > Lucifugimonadales > JADFKI01 > Bin90. The sequence continues at coordinate 538,544 of OZ244863.1, read as the reverse complement.
CGGACGACGCGATTGTCGTTGACGACTCCGTTACTACACGCGCCTCCGTGTTCGGCGCGCTCGACTTTGATGAACCCGGAAGCCTGCTGGGTATCACTGGCGGCGCGCTTGGCTGGGGAATGGGTGGCACTATGGGCGTGAAGATGGCGAATCCCGACCGTCCTGTGATTGGCATCATAGGCGACGGCAGCGCGATGATGACAGTTCAGGCACTGTGGACGGCAGCGAATGCCGACATTCCCGTAGTGTATGTCATCTGCAACAATAGGGCGTATCGCGTGCTCAAGTTGAATATGAACCTCTACAAGAGCGAGATTCTCCAACAGGAAAACCCGACTAGCGAGTATATCGCCATGGACTTCCCCACGCCGTTCGATATTGCAGCGGTCGCTGAGGCGATGGGCGTGTACGGGCGCAAGGTCGAAGACCCCGCTGAAATTGGAGCGGCTCTGCGAGATGCACTGGCTCTGGGCAAGCCCGCTGTTCTCGATGTGTCCATCGACGGCGCTGTGTAACCTCGCATTCGTGTGTCAATTGACGCTTTAACAGACACTGCATTTCGTTGTAATATGGCGTTGAGGAAATGCGATATGCGCCATATACTTCACGCGGACTTTGATGCCTTTTACGCTTCCGTTGAGCAGTTGGACAACCCCACGCTGCGTGGTAAGCCTGTCGTAGTTGGCGGCAGCGCAGAGGGGCGTGGCGTTGTTGCTTCGGCATCCTACGAGGCGCGTGAATTCGGCGTGCGCTCCGCAATGCCAATGCGCACTGCTCAGAGGATGTGCCCTCAGGCGATCCGCGTCGGCGCTCGCTTCGACCGCTACCGTGAAATTTCCCAGGGCGTCATGTCCATCTTCCGCGACCTGACTCCTCTTGTTGAGCCGCTGTCGCTTGACGAAGCGTATCTCGACGTGACAGCCGTTGTAGATAACGGACGGCAACCGCCGGAAATTGCGGCTGACCTCAAGCGGCGCGTAAAGTACGAGTTGGGATTGACCATATCGGTGGGGGTAGCGACTAGTAAGTCGATCGCCAAGATTGCCTCGGATATGGACAAGCCTGACGGTCTGACTGTGGTTGCCCTTGGAGAGGAGCGGGCATTCTTAGCGCCATTGCCAATAAGCAAGTTGTGGGGCGTCGGGCCAAAGACTGCTGAAAGGCTCATCGCCGAAGGCGTCGAGACTATTGCAGACATCGCGGGATGCGACGAAGAATGGCTGCGCGAGAGGTTTGGCAGGCACGGTGCCCAAATGCAGCGGCTGGCGCTGGGACAGGACGACAGCCCCGTTGTTGTGCGCCGCGAAACGAAGTCGATCAGCGCGGAAACGACTTTCGCAAGGGACACAGGTGATCCGGATGAGTTGCAAGAGGTGGTCAGTCGCTTGAGCCAGCGCGTAGCCATCCAGCTAAGGCGAAAGCAATTGCAGGGACGCACGGTCAAGCTGAAACTGCGTCTGTCAGACTTCACTACCTTCACACGCCAGCGCACACTACCCTATGCAGTGCAGTCCGCGGAAGACCTATCGCAATCTGCAGGTGAACTGCTCCGCGCCGAACTCTACGGCCGCCGACGCTTCCGGCTCGTCGGCGTTGGCGTATCCGGCTTTGAGCAGTCTGAGGAACTCCCGGAAGAGCCTCGCCAGCTAAGGTTCTCAGGCTTCGGCTGATGGATACTAAGAAGCTCCCCGCCGATTACAATGTCCTCGCGCCAGACGGTTCCGAGATCAGGGAACTTGTCTCTGTTAAAGGCGCGAGCATGGTGCACTGCACGCTTCCGAGCGGCGCTGCTTCAATGGCAGTTGCACACAGAACGGTCGAAGAGGTCTGGTACTACATTCAAGGACAGGGGCAGGTCTGGCGCAAATGTGAAGCTGCCGAGTCTGTGGTCGAAGTAGAGCCGGGCGTCTCCCTCAGTATCGAAGTTGGGACGCACTTCCAGTTCCGCAACACAGGCGATGATGACCTGTGCTTCGTAATCGTCACCATGCCGCCCTGGCCCGGCGAACAAGAAGCCGTGCGAGTGGACGACTACTGGAAATGACCGTCTTGCACTAAACAATCACTCCTTGTCTCCGAAGCTCGGGCAGCTCGCCGGGCGAAACATCCAGCAACCCCGTAAGAATGTCGTCCGTGTGCTCGCTGTACAGCGGGGCGGGCTTGACGTCCACGGGAGACTTCTCCAGCTTGACCGGGCAACCAATCATCTGGTAGTTTCCGCGCGCCGGGTCATCCACATCCACAATCATCTCGCGGGCTGCCAGATGCTCGTTTGACAGCACCTCTTCCGGGCTCATTACAGCGCCGCACCATACACCCGCTTCAGCCAGAGCCCTCATCGCTTCGTACTTATCGTGCTTGCTCGTCCACCCACTTACGATTTCCAGCACCTCGTCTCCACGTCCTGCTCTATTTTCTCCCGTGAAGTATCGCTCGTCACCAATCAGGTCAGCGCGTCCGATCACCGCCAGTACTGTTTCCCAGAGAGCGCCTGCAATATGAATCATCACATAGTCGTCCGAGCCTCCGGGATAACAGGGGAATATCATTGGAACGCCTCTGCCGCCGCGGTCGCCGGGGCGCTCATTTGGTGTGGCTATTGACAGGCTGCGAATGAGTCGAAAGCGCATCAGGTTGACGATGCCGTCCTGCATCGAGACTTCCATGTGCTGCCCTTCACCCGAATTGTCGCGCTGCCTTAGCGCGGCGAGGATGCCGATGGCAGTGTGCAAGCCAGTGCCGGAGTCGCCGGCGCCAATGGGAGATGGTATAGGCGGGAGGTCTGGATAACCGTTGGAAGCGATTGCACCGCCCGTTGCCTGCGCCGAAACCTCAAAGCTTCGGTAGTCGCTCCACGGACCGTACTCGCCGAAGCCCTTGATGCTGGCGTGGATAACCCGAGGGTTGATCTCATTTAGCCGAGCGTATCCGATGGCGAGCCGCTCCATCACGCCCTTCGAAAAGTTCTCCAGCACGACATCAGCCCACAGCACCAGCTTCTCGAAGAGCTGCTTGCCGCGTTCGGTCTTTAGGTTAAGCGTGATCGCGCGCTTGTTGTTGTTGAAGATGGTGTAATAGACGCTGTCCACGCCGTCTATATGAGCCTGCTCCCAGCGAGTATTATCGCCTCCCACAGTGTCCTCTATCTTTATAACGTCTGCCCCGAGAAACGCGAGGAGTTGAGCGCACGACGGACCTGCCTGCACTCGGCTCATGTCCAAAATCTTGACTCCCGCTAGCGCCTTGTCCATGTCGCACCTCTGCCTGTTGAGATTGTTCGTCAAGCTGGATTATATCAGGATGTGCCTAGACGTGAACCCACGAAACCACGGTATCCACGCGTAAAGTCTCCGATGTCCATCGCCTGCCGGCCTTCTGGTTGCACTCGTTGTATCAGCAGTATGCCTTCACCCGTTGCGACGCCAATTCCTTGGCCAATTCCTTGGTCAATCTCCACCACCGTGCCGGGGGCAAAGTCCTCATCGTTATCCAACGGCTCTGCCTGGTGCACTTTCAACTGCTTGCCGTTCCAGTGTGTGAATGTGCCGGGCCAGGGATGATAGGCGCGTATCTGCCGTGCAATATGGTGTGCAGGACGGGCCCAATCTATCTCGCCGTCCTCACGTCTGAACAATCTGGTAATCGTCGTATCGGCTTCGCTCTGTGGCACAGGCGCAACCTCGCCTGCCCGCAATTTCGGTAGGGCGTCGGCAAGTAGCCTCGCACCCATCTCGAACAGGCGAACTGTGAGGTCTTCGGCGGTCTCGTTTACGCCGATTGTCGTCTCCCGTTGTGCGATGATTGGCCCCGAATCCATACCTTTGTCCAGTTGCATCAGAGTTGCGCCCGCAGTCGTATCACCCTCAAGAATCGCAGTTGCAACGGGAGAGGGTCCACGATGCTTCGGCAGCAGGGAAGGGTGTATGTTCAGCGCGCCAAGCGGCGGCACGTCAAGTGTATCCGCGGGCAGGAACAGGCCATACGCCGCCACCAATACCAAGTCGGGCTTCAGCGATGCGAGTTGCTGCCTTGCATCGGCATCTCGACGCAGCGATGCCGGCTGGAAGACGGGCAAGCCCCGCTCAATCGCAGCCTGCTTTACAGGGGGCGGTGTAACGCGTCTACCGCGACCGGAGCGGCGGTCAGGCTGCGTATAGACACCGACGATTTCACATCCCGCGTCCAGAAGCGATACGAGTGTGGGCACGGCGAACTCGGGCGTCCCCATGAAAACAGCCCGCAGTGGCGGCAGTTCATGTCTATCAGTTCCCAACGCATTCTCCCGGCTCGCAGCACATTGCGAACTCCGATTCGATATTGCGGAAGCGCACTTCGTCGTCTCTCTTGACGCCGAATCGACTGATCTCTCCTGCGTTTATTTCAAATGTGTATGCCGCCGGGGATGAAGATTCGAAGATGTCCAATTCCGAACTTGGCGCGTCCGGTGGAGAGTGTTGCACATCCTCAGTCAGATCTACCACTGTGCAGTCCGCGCCAATCCACACGAAATCGAGCGGAAAGCGCATGCCCTTCATCCAGAAGGACGACGCCTGACCGCCGGAGAAGATGAACAGCATCCCGGTCTGTTCTGCAAGGCTGTCGCGCTCCCCCAATCCCTTGCTGCGCAACTCGGGCGTATCGGCGATCTCGGCGGCGAACTTCGCATCGCCGATGGTTATCGCTGGTCCTGTAGGAGTGGGAACTGGTGTTATCGTGGGCAAAAGTGTTGGTGTTGGCACTGCTGTGGATGTTGCGGTTGGCGCACGGGTTTGCGTCGCGGTTGGGACTGGCGATGTCGTGTGAATTGCGGTCGCTTGTGGTGTGCTTGTCGGCAGGAGTGAGGCAAGTGCCACAGGTACAGAAGTGTGAGTTGGAATCACTTCAGACGTAACGGCAGCAGTCGGCTGCATCTGAGTCGTATCATTTTGCGATGTACAGGCTGTCATGCAAACTATGGCTGCTATAACAATGGCGGTCTGCAGAAGGGGAGCTAGCATATCACTACGCCAGATGCACCAAGGTCGCGCCGTCGCCCCCTCGCTCGCGGGCTTCGGCCTCAAATGAGCGAGCAAGCGGGTGGCGCGTCAGATGCTCGCGCACCACGTTTCGCAGGATGCCCTTGCCCCTGCCGTGAATTACGCGCACCGAATCGAAACCGTCCCGCACGGCCTTGTCGAGGAACAACTCCAGTTCGGCGAGCGACTCATCTGCGCGCTTTCCTCGGATATCCAACTCGGTGGAGTCGAGCATGGGGCCAATGCTGAAGCTGACCTCTGCTTTGGGCGGCTCGGGCTGCTGCTCAATGAGCGACAGGCGCGACGGCTGCACCTGAATACGCACGTTGCCTATACCAACTTCCGCGTCGCTCCCGTTCTCAGGCAGCGATACAAGCATTCCGCCGAGATTGAGGCCTCGCACATATACCTTGTCCCCGACTGAAAGTTCCCGCTGCGTTTCGCGCGTGGGCGTTGGAGGTGGCAAAGTAGCGCGCTCCGCTTGCAGCTCCTCGCGAAGCCGACGTATATCCTCTCGCGTGCGGGTTGTCGGCACGCCGGCCGGCGAACCCCACGACAGCGCTGCCTCTGCGGCCTTAAGCTTGCGTTGCGCTTCATCGTATTGTGCAAGCATGTTACGGCGCATGCCATCCAGAATGTCATCGCGGTGGGTTACCAGATATTCTATCTGCTCATCGAGTTGCTGGCGCAGAGCATCTGCATTGGATCGCGATTGCTCCGCTTCTAGCAGCACAGTCTGCAACTGACTGCGCTCGCGCTGCAACTCTGTCAGCCAGTCCTCGAAGCGGAGATACTGCGGCTCTATCGCTCCCTGAGCATTCCGCAGAATATGTTCCGGCAAGCCTAGGCTTGAGGCGATTGCCATCGCATAGCTTCGCCCCGGTATTCCGAGTGTGAGGTGATAGGTCGGCGTCAGCGAATCGGCGTCAAGCTGCACGCTGGCGTTCATCATGCCGCTCGTAGTCTCTGCGTATGCGGCGACGCTGCGGTGGTGCGTAGTTACAATCGTTGACACTCTCTTGCTTGCGAGGTTCTCCAGTATAGCCCTTGCCAGCGCAGAACCCTCCTCGGCGTCTGTGCTCGTGCCAAGCTCATCAAGAAGCACAAGCGACTCCGGCGTCGCCTGCGCCAGAATGTCTATTACGGTGCGCATGTGCGAACTGAAGGTGGACACCGACTGCTCAATGCTCTGCTGGTCGCCCACATCGGCGTACACGCCGTCGAATACAGGTAGAACGCTGCCATCGTTCGCAGTTATCTGCAATCCTGCCTGGTGCATAAGGGCAAGCAACCCGACCGTCTTCATTGCCACAGTCTTGCCGCCTGTGTTCGGTCCCGTTACGACCAGCACCGACCAGTCGGGTCCGACGCTCACATTGACGGGTACGGCATCCCTGCCCAGCAGTGGATGGCGTGCATTGATGAGACGGACAGCCATATCGCTTGCGAAGTTATGCTCCTCATCGGCATCGGATGGGGCGGCATTTGCCAAGTCGGCGTCTGCAGGGGACAGGGGTCTGACACCGCGGATGGAGTAGCTGTATCGCGCCCGGGCCATTATGAGGTCGAGATGCGCCGTCAGCTCGCTGCCTCGCTGTATATCCCGCGCAAGCTCACCGACAAGCGTTGAAATGTCGCGCAGCACCTTGCGAATCTCTCGTTCTTCGGCAAGGGCAAGTTCTCGCCATGTATTGCCTATCTCCACTGTGGCGAACGGCTCAACGAACAGAGTAGCGCCGGTGTTGGATGCGTCATGGACTATTCCTGGAAGCCTACTGCGCATCTCCGCCTTTACCTGTACGACGAGGCGGTCGTTACGGACGGATATGACATTGTCCTGCAGCACATTGTCGGACTCCGAGGACTGGATGAGCGATGTCAGAGAGTCTGTTACGCGCTGGTATGCTTGTCGAATCTGGCTGCGCAACGCGCGCAGCGTATGGGTAGCGTCATCGCGCACATCGCCCCTGTCGCCGATGCGCGACCGTATCTGCCGCGTCAGTTCGCGTATGTCAGGGATGCTCTCCGCTATGTCTGCGAGCATAGGGGCGTGTTGTCGCACGGCGAGGATGCCGCTTCTGGCGCGCGCATGCACATCGAGCGTCTGCGCGATGGCGAGCAGTTCCATACCGGTGAGGACTCCGCCGATAGAAGCCCGCACGACCGATTCGCCGATGTCGTCTGGGCTGTACATATCCACTTCGCCGGATTCGTCCAGAACGGCGCGGCCTTCGGCGGTCTCCTGCTGAAGCAACGCCACCTCGTACTCATCGTATGAGGGTTGCAGGCCCAATGCCATCTGCCGCGCGGGGAAGTACGTGGCGCGGTCAGCTACGCGCTCGCGGATGACATTGAACTCCAGCAGCGTCTGTGCCCGCGCGCGCAGGGCGCCCCTGCCGGAGATGTCGGTATCAAAGTCGATATCTGAATACACTTGCATCCGCCTATTTTATCAGGATTCCGCATTGAAGGAGTGATGTACATGAACTCGCTCGACATATTGGACTTGGAAAGGAAGAGAAGTCCTTAATGCCAATTGACGATTGCACCCATTATCAATAGAATGTTAGTAACGTAGTTACTATGCTTGCTTGAGTGAAGAATGCTCAGGAGGGAATTATGGCGCGAGTACAACCGGAACCGCTGACAATCTCAATAACGCCAGATGCCGCAATACATGTGCGCCAATTTGCCACTGACTCCGGCAAGCCGGGCTGCAACTTGCGCGTTGCCGTCAAGGGCGGCGGATGCTCTGGCTTGACTTACGATCTCGATCTGGTTGACGGACCGGGTGAAAACGACAAAGTTATTAATAGCCGTGGTCTCGAGTTGTATGTGGACAAGAAGTCCTACATCTTTCTTGCAGGCACCGAACTGGACTACTCCGGTGGTCTGAACGGCAAGGGTTTCGTCTTCAACAACCCCAACGCCAAGACTGCCTGTGGCTGCGGCACTTCCTTCAGTGTGTAGGAGTTGCTGCTAGGTGCGGTTTGAGACAAACTTGATATTCAACGGCCGCCTCTGTTTCAGGGGCGGTCTTTTTCTTTCAGGAGGACATTGCGATGGTGCAAAGTGGAACGCTGGAAATTCAGACTGCCGTGTACTCGTCGGTACGGGATGAGTACACCTCTGCAAGCGAGGGCGTCGGCATAACTGACCGCTCTCATCTTGGGCGGCTGAGGGTGAGCGGGGCTGACGCGCTCGACCTGCTGAATCGCCTGTCAACGAACAATCTCGACGACCTCGCAATTGGGGATGTGCAGGGCACCGTGCTGACCACGAACAAAGGGCGCATCATCGACCTGCTGTACGTGCTGCGACAAGATGACCATCTGCTGGTTCTCACAGGACCTGAAACCTGTCAGCGAGTTGCCGAGTGGATAGACTTCTACACATTCATCGAAGATGTCGTAGTCGAGGACGTAACCGAAGAAACTGCGATGCTTTCAGTGGTCGGACGCGCGGCGACGAGTTCTCTGCCCCAGCTTGCCGACATGCCGCTATACGGCTCGGCGCGAATAACGATTGATGGTGTTGATGTCCTCGCATTACGCACAGACTTCACAGGTGTGGACGGCTACGACCTGATAGGGCCGGCAGAGCAGGCACCCGAACTGTGGGACGCGCTCACGGCAACGGGCGCTGCGCCGGTAGGATCGCAAGCACTTGAACTTGTACGTATTAGCAATGGCATTGCGGGCAATGGTGGCGAGCTTGGAGAAGACTACAATCCGATAGAAGCCGGTTTAATGGACTTCATTAGCTTCAACAAGGGCTGCTACATCGGGCAAGAAGTTGTTGCTCGCCTGAATACCTACGATAAGGTGCAGAAGCATCTTGTGAGGCTGTCATGGGACGGCGATGACGCGCCCGAATTGCCTACCGATTTGCTCCACGATGGCAGGAAGGTTGGCACGCTCACAACCGCGGTCAAAACAATTGACGGAGACAAGTTCATCGGTCTAGGCTTCGTGAGGAAGGCGCACGTCGAAGAGGGTGTGCGGCTGCTGACTGAGGATGATGTTGAAGTGGTGGTAGAGGAGACGGCGCAAACGGAACAGGAGTAGTGAAGCCAAACCGTCAGCCTACTTCTATTCTTATAAGGACAGCCGTGTACGCTGCGAGGGCAAGGTCGGCTGTGTTCGGCGTCCTGTCCGCATTCAGGCGCACATTGTGATAGACGGCGTCCTGCGGGAAACGGCGCAGGTAAGCGTCAAGCGCGGGTTGAATGCCTTTCGGGTCGTTAAAGACAGCCTCTGCTTTGCAGTTCTTCGTCTCGCCGCCTACATGCAGCGTGACGCTTGCGCCTCCTATCATGTTGCGCCACCATCGCGTTCTCTGTGAAGTGAAGCAGCGAATAGCGCCGTTGCCCCGGATGTATCGGACAGGCGTCGTGTAGGCGCGGCCGCTGCTACGCCCCGTGAAGGTAAGCAGCATGATGTTGTCGCTGAACAGGAAGTGCAGGGGAGACCTGAGCGCAAGGGCCATCATGGGGTTGATGACTGCGAACCATTTTCTGGTGAGTCTCATGGCATGTCGCTGCTATATCCGATGTTTAGGATGTGTGGATAACCGTTAAGCCAAGAGCGTGTAGCCGCCATCCACAACAATGACCTGCCCGCGTATCATCGCCGCGTCATCAGTGCATAGGAACGCCACCACGCGCGCAATGTCGGATGCGGTGACTATACGCCCTGCCGGCGTGCTATGCCCGGCTTCCAGCATGCCCTCGCGATTGGGGAAGTAGTCCAGAGCTCCCGTCTCAACAAAGCCGCCTGACACGGCGTTCACGGAGATACCCTGCGGAGCAAGTTCTACTGCCAAGTAGCGCGTCAGAGATTCGAGCGCAGCCTTCGATGTGCCCACAGAGAAGTAGTACGGTAGCACTTTCTGCGAGCCTTGGCTGGTGATGTTGACAATACTGCCGCCATTGGGCATCAGCTTGGACGCTTCGATGGAGCACAGCCAGGGCGCCTTTGCGTTCACATTCAGCGTCCAGTCCCAGTGCTTCTCTTCAAGTTCGGACGCCGAACGCTGCACGCCTGATGCGGCATTGTTCACCAGCACATCCAGCTTGCCGAAGGTGGCGTCCACTTCCGTGAAGAGTTGGCGAATCTTGTCGGAATCGCCGAGGTGCGCCCGAACACGCAGGCATCGCACACCGAGTGACTCAATCTCGCTATGTGTCTCAGCAGCAGCAGAGTGGCTGCGGATGTAGTTGAAGGCGATATCCGCTCCTCGCCTAGCAAACTCCAGGGCGATTTCCTTGCCGATGCCCCTTGAGCCGCCCGTTACCAGAACCGCCTTGCCTTTGAACGACATACTTCCATCCCTAGGTTCGACGACTCATAGTTTGTGAGACAGTAGAAAAAGCCAAATCTGAATGACTGACAGGTCGACAGGCTGAGAAACTCTATATCGCCATTCCGCCGTCAACACTGATGATCTGACCCGTTACATAGCTCGCCCTCTCGCTCGCAAGATACCCGACCATGCTGGCTATGTCCTCAGTATTGCCGAACTTGCCCTGCGGAATCCAGGTCATTATGGTGTCCTTCTGTCTTTGCGACAGCCCTGCAACCGTCTCGGTACTGATGTAGCCGGGCGTTACGGCATTGACGGTGATGTTGCGAGTGGCGACTTCCTTGGCGAGCGACTTAGTGAAGCCGATTATGGCCGCCTTGGAGGACGAGTAGTTGGTCTGCCCGATATTGCCGCGTATGCCGACTACGGAGCCGATGTTGATTATTCTGCCCCAACGCTCGCGCACCATGTGTCGTAAGGTAGCCCGCGTGCAATAGAAAGTGCCATTGAGATTGACGCCCATGACACGATGCCACGCTTCGTCTGACATTCGCATCAGCAGGCCGTCGTTGATGATGCCCGCATTGTTGACGAGGATATTGACGCCGCCCCATTCATCGCTGACTTTGTCCACCATCGCATTGACCTGTTCCAGGTCGCTCACGTCTGCGTGAATCTTGAACGCCTCACCGCCCATGTCAGTAATAGTCTGGACCACTTGCTCAGCTTCGGACTTGGACGAATTGTAGTTGACTGCAACCTTGACGCCCATCTGGGCAAGTTCAAGACATATTGCCTTCCCAATACCCTTTGAAGCGCCGGTGACGAGAGCTGTTTTCCCGTTGATGTCCGAATTGCTCAATTTGGCTCCTGTCTATTCGTCGAATGTTCTCGCGCCCGTTCGATATATGCGGCGAATCTATGCCTTCTATGAGGGCGCTCCCTCGTGCACCCTTGCGTACACCTCCGCCATCTCCTCGTTCAGCTTTGGGATGAAGTCGATGTCGTGCATATACTTCGCAGTGCCGATAGCACGTCGCACCGCCGAGGCGTTGCCTGCCCCGTGCCCGACTATGCTGATTCCGTTGACGCCAAATATGGGCCCGCCGCCGTAAGTATGCACGATATTGTTGAGGTCGTGCAGCTCATTGCTCGCGGTATCGAGGTCGTCGCTAGAAAGTTTGCCACTAAGGGTATCTCTCAGGTGTCCGGAAAGCGCGCGCCCCAGGCCCTCCGTAAGTTTCATAACTATATTGCCTACGAATCCATCGCAGACAACCACCTCGGCTTTGCCGGCTGCCAAGTCATCGCCCTCGACGTTGCCGATGAAATTTAGGCCGCTCTTTTTCAGCAGTTCGGTCGTTTCGCGCACCTGCCGATTACCCTTGCCAGCCTCCGCGCCCACGCTGAGCATCGCTACTCTCGGCTGCTCGACAGCCCAGAATTGGCGCGCGAACACATCGCCCATCACGGCAAAGCTAAGGAGCTGTGTCGGACGGCAATCAACATTTGTACCGAGGTCGATGATGAATGTTTTAGGCGCGACGCCAAGGATCGGGCCGCCTAGAGCAGGACGGTCAACCCCCTGCGACAGTCCGAGAACAACTGCCGCTGCCGCCATCGCCCCGCCGGTCGAACCCATTGAGACGGATGCGTCGGCGTGCCCCTGCTTCACCATCCCTGTTGCTACGAAAATGGATGCTCGAGGCTTTTGCCGCAACGCTAAGGCGGGTGGTTCTCCCTCCACCAACACACCTTCGGAAGGAATAATACTAATTGGCAATTGCTCGGTATCGTACCTTGCTAGTTCAGCTTGTACTGGCTCCGGATCGCCCACGAGCATTATCTGAACGCCGCCATGTCTTGCTGCTTCCACCGCGCCTGCCACCACATCGCCGGGGGCATTATCGCCTCCCATCGCATCGACGGCCACGCGAACCAGCGTGTCCTTTGTTGTCAAATTACTCTCTCCCGTGGCGTAAGCCACTGCACGCAATACGCACAACCGCGTCGCCGCTGATTGCCGTATCTCCATTGTCCTTGCGAACGCCAACGGTGCAAGTCAGTTCGCTGAAGCCGTCTAGTTCGTTTACTTTCTTGACATTCCCGTTTGCCGTTATAGTTTCGCCGGGATAGACAGGCCCGCGAAACCGCACCTTCAACTTGCCACCATTAAGCCAGTCCTCACCGAATGCAACTGTGAGCATCTCGGATATAGACGCGAGTATCATCATACCATGTGCAATTGTGCCGTCGAGAGTCGAGCCACCAAACTCCACTCCGGTTGCGAAGTCCGCATCCAAATGAATGGGATTATGATCGCCTGCCGCGTCCGCGTATCGCTCGATCTGCAACTGGGTTATCTCTTTTACGATTGTGGGCAGCGCGTCACCTTGCTGCATATTTCTTACTTCCTCAGCGTATTTAGGGCATCATCTGAAAGCGTGTCGTTGCATTATGCGGGAAGCATAATTGTGCTCTTGGCTTCCATCACAACGCGGCCGCCGCTGCCGGTAGCCTCCATGTTGACGACGAGAAAGCGCCAATCACGCCGAACGGAGTTTTGCGCAAGCGTGGCGATGCAGTCTAGCGCGGCGCCGACGGGTACTGACGAACCAAACTCAATCTCTTGGCTTGCGTGTATAGTGCCACCCGGGATTTGCAGCGCGTTGATGACGGCGCTCAGAGCGAGCGCGGCGATCGCCATTGGCGGCACGAGCGCAGTGCCGTCTTCGGCTGTCGGGTTGCTTGTGTCGTCCACTGCGGCAATGTACTTGCTTACCGCGTCGGGATCCAGTGTAAGGGATTGCTTGGAGAGTTCTTGGCCCGTCTCCAGCGTTGAGTAGTCAATCATTCGGTGGCGCTTCTCGGCCCTTAATTAGTGCTAATTTGTTCTCACGATTATAGACAGGTGAGGGCAGCAAATCAACGAAATTGCCTGCGATGTCTGGGTGGGCGGCGTGATGTGACTGAAGCCTACTTAGGCGGTAGCGATATAGCGAAATTCACTCCGCGCGCGACCCACTCGTCCAGCCCTTCCTCACTCTCTATGCCCTCGGAAGCAACAACCACGAAGCCGCGCATAGGTCTGCCGGTGAAGTCCATCGGACGCGCGTGCGGCAATTGCAGGGAGTCCTCATATCGCTCCGCTCCAACGCGCACGATGATTTCGTCTCCCATCACGCCACCAAGCATGTTGCCATGCACCATGAAGCACAGCCCGCCGAACATCTTGCGTTCTACAATGCCTGTCTGCTCTCCGAGGGATTGCCTGATCCGCAGCGCGAGTTCTTCGTTGTACGCCAAGCTGCGTCTCCCTTTCGCTCAGTCCGGCGACACGCGCGGAATGAAGTGGCGCGGGCGCTGCATAAGGGTGATGCTCGCAGTCCTGCCGAGTTCCGCTTCGGCAGCGGCTACGGCATCCTCGACGCTTGCATAAGCCTTGAACCCCATGCGTTTTGCAGCCTCAGTGTCCCACACACCCGCGAACATTATCCGGCTGAGGTAACGTCGGGGAATCCCAGTGCTGTTCCACATGAAGAACGGGTGCGAGCCATGGTATGCGTGTCCATATCGGTAGCCGTGGATGTACTCCGGGCGATGGGCGAACTCTTCGACATAATTCTCCCAGAGCCAGTAAGGGTCCGTGTCCTGTGTGAGCAACTTCTCGTAGAACTCCACATATGGGGCGAAGCGGCGCATGTCGAACTGCGCGGTTAGAGGGTGGGCGAGTATTGCGACACCACCCTCTCGTACCAACGGCATGCCCTGGAACTGCGTCACCGTATTCGCCATCGCCTGATTCGCCGCCAGAATGGGATTCACTGTCGAGAATTTGGAGTAGCACTCGTTCCAGTTGGCTATGCCCGCAACAAGGATGTCCGATTGCCCCTGAACATCCACTACCTGCTGCTCTTCGATTGCTGCAAGCGTGTGTGGATGAACCTCCGTCGGATGTCCGCCGTTGATAGCGATGATGTCCTTCCGCGGGTCGGCGTTGTCATACACAGACTCGATCGTGAAGATGCGCCGTCCCTTCGCATCGAGAGCCTTCTCGATGAGCGCGCCCTGCTCCCACACCAGCTTCTTGAACGAAGAGTTCTTAGGATCGTCAACAGACTGACCACTTGCGATGGGCCAGGGGCGGTGATGATGCCGAATGCTCTTGAACGTGCCAAGTCCGACGGCGGTTGACTTCCACCCGCCGTTGAAGGGCGCCCACATCGTATTCAGATAGATGAACTGGTCGGCGTCAAGTATTGCCCGGTTGACTTCCACATCGAACCCTCGATGTGTGTATCCCAGATGAATGAGTTGCTCCGGGTCCTCAGCATCATGGCAGTACAGGTTGTTGTAGCCGAATTGAAGCACCAGCCGCCTGCCGAGGAAAGCTTCCATCTCCGTGCGGCTCAGCTTGCGATGCAGCCCTTGGGACAGGAGCAGTGTGATGTTGTTCAGCGCAACACCCGCCTTGCGAAGCTCCTCAACGATAACCTCGATGGCAGTCTGTCGGAAGTCCGTTCGCTGCGTCCGAAAGTATGCCCCCGACGCGTCATCAAACGCAATGACGACCTTCGACTTGCTGTTCACCAGCTTGTGCAGAGGCTCGTGGCCGACAGGACTGTTGATGACCTCCCGAATCCGCTCAGCGACGTTAGGAACCGCGGGCAGCGGACGCTTTCCCTCGATGACGCGAGTGCGCTCTGGCAGGGCGGCGCTTATGTAGCCGTCCCCGTATGCGATCTGGTGTGTACGCGTGTTGGGCATTAGCTCTTTCCCCAGTGTTATACGGCCTATCTTCTAAAGCCCTGACATTTTATCCTGTGCGGACTAACCGCCTCAACCTAGGCGTTATCCAGCGCAGCCCGCAGATGATCCAGCGACAGGTTGCCGCCGCTCATAACCAGTGCGACCTTCTTGCCGCGCAGCCTGTCCTTCATTTTCAGCGCGCCGGCCAAAGACGCTGCGCCTGCATGCTCGGTCAGGTTATGCGTATTCTCCAGATGCAGCACGATTGCCTGCTCCATCTCCTCATCCGATACTAGGATGAAGTCGTCAAGCAGGTCGCCCAGGATGTCCTGCGGCAATGCGTACCCTCTGCCGGTCGCCAGTCCCTCGGCATTCGACTCCATAGGCGCATCTACAAGCTCGCCCGCCTTCCAGGACAGATAGGCAGCTTGTGCGCTCTCAGCCTGCACCGCGATGACCTTGACATTCGGGTTGACGCTTTTTGCGACGATGCAAGCCCCGGACGCGCCGCTGCCTCCGCCGAGAGGCACGATGATGTAGTCCACATCCGGCAGGTCTTCCAGAATCTCCAGCGTGTATGTGCCTACACCCGCGATTAGCATCGGCTCGTTGACCGCGTGCACATAGCGGTAGCCCTCTTCTTTGGACAGCCGCTGCGCGTACTCGTTGGTAAAGTCGAAGTATGGGCCGTGATGAATGACCTGCGCGCCGAGGCTCTCAATGGATGCCACCTTGCCGGGGTTCGCGCCCTCAGGCACGCACACGATGCACTTGATGCCAAGGATACCTGCTGCGTAGGCGATGGACTGCCCATGATTGCCTGACGAAGCAGTGATAACACCCCGTTCCTTCTCCTCGTCCGACAGCTGCGAAAGCAGGTTTATCCCGCCGCGCATCTTGAACGCGCCCAAACGCTGGTGGTTCTCGTGCTTCACCCAGACTTCGGCATCCAGCAGCTTGTCGAGCGAAAGATAGTGGTGCAGGGGAGTGCGCCACACATAAGGCGCAATGCGTCCCCGCGCCCGAATCACATCGTGCAAAGTCGGTCTATTCCACAAGGTGAGGTCTCCTATTGACCTAGAATTCCCTAGGTTGAACGACTCTTGAGTCCCAAAACCATTGGAAATGAAAATTCATCCAAGTCGAGATTAGATGCAGCGAACTTATGTACAACGCATGGTATCATGGACGGTAACTCTACGCTTTGGATTTTCGTGTATGAACATTTTCTTCGACGTTGACTATACCATTATGGGCGCTGACGGCAGCCTGCGCCAGAACACGGCGGAGACTTTCAGCAAGCTCGTCTCTGACGGGCACAAGGTCTTCATTTGGTCGGGCGTGGGCGTGCGCACGGCAGAGGTGCGCCGTTTTGGTCTGGCGGACTATGTAACGAAGGTCTTCCGGAAGCCGCTTGAGGACTTTGATACGGCGCTACCCGGACTTGGCGTCTTCACGCCTCCCGACTTCATTATTGACGACCATCCTGAAATAGTGCGCTACTTTGGCGGCTTCATTTGCAGGCCGTATTATTTCCGCAATAGGCAGGACTCCGAGATGGACGAAATATATCAGACTGTCTGCGATGTTGTGGAGACCGGAAGCTCTGGCCACACGGCATACCGCATTGGAAGGAATCGCACGCAGGACGAAGGCTGATGCCGATACGACTGCTTTCTCACAAAGTGTCATCCATGATCGCGGCGGGCGAGGTCATAGAACGTCCTGCGTCGGTTGTGAAGGAACTCGTCGAGAACGCCCTTGACGCTGGAGCCACTGAAATCTCGGTCGAGATTCGCGGCGGTGGCGTGGAGCAGATTCGTGTCGCCGACAACGGCTGCGGCATTCCCCACGATGAGGTTGAGTTGGCGTTTCAGCGCTTCGCCACCAGCAAGCTCAGCGATGCCTCTGACTTGGACGCCATCCCAACTCTCGGCTTCAGGGGCGAGGCGCTTCCGAGCATCGCCTCTGTCGCGCGCCTGTCGGTGGTCACGAGGCACGCCGATGACGACTCAGGGACGCGGCTGGAAATTACGGAGGGGCGCATTGTTGACAGGCAGCGGCAGGGCGCGTCCCCAGGCACCGCAATGACGGTGCGCCAACTCTTCCGCAATGTGCCCGCCCGCCGCAAGTTCCTGCGAACCACTGCCACTGAGACATCCCACATACAGAACATGGTCACGCGATATGCGCTTGCCTACCCGGAGGTGCGGTTCGCCCTGGACACGGGTAATTCGTCTCTTCTCACGCCTGGCTCCGGCAGCCTGCGCGAGGCGATCGCCGCCATACACGGCCTTAATGTCGCGGAGAATATGTTGGACATCTCTGTTGTTGATGAACGCTCAGGGCAAAGCACCGTCGGCGGCGTGATAAGCCAGCCCGCGCTCAGCAGAGCGAACCGCGGTTACATGAGCTTCTTCGTCAACCGTCGCTGGGTGCAAAGCCGTATGCTCGGCTATGCTCTGGAACAGGCTTATCACGGTTTCCTGAAGGAGCGGCGCTACCCTCTGGCTGTGGTCAACATAACCATCGATTACGATCAGGTGGATGTGAATGTACACCCATCCAAGACAGAGGTGCGCTTTCGCAGCGGTGACCGTGTATTCTCCGCCATCCAGCAGGCAGTGCGACAAACGCTCACGGCTCACTCTCCCGTGCCGGAGATACGCCGCGCCGAGGCTACCCATCCCACATATCCGCCTGCATCGCGCCAACCTAGCCGCTACTTCTGGCCGATAGAGCCATTCCAGCCCTCGCCGGCCCCAAATGCTGAACGCACCGGCGAGCTTATTCCGAATGAGCAGGACGCGGCGTCACCTACGTCGAACGGCGATGGCGGCTTCACGCACAAGGAAACACTACCCGTACTGCGCGTGCTAGGGCAGGTGCAGAGCACATATATCGCCGCCGAGGGCCCGGACGGCATGTATCTCATTGACCAGCACGCGGCGCATGAGCGCGTGATGTTCGAGCAAATCAAGGCTGACGCCGCCTCCAGCGCGCCGCAGTCACAAAGGCTGTTGGAGCCTCTCACTATTGAGCTTAACCCCCGGCAACAGGAACTGGCACACGCACACCAGCATCTGTTCAGCAGTCTCGGGCTGCTGATAGAGCCTTTCGGCGGCGATGTCTATATATTGCGCGGCGTGCCCAGCATCCTCGTGGAAGTTGACCCAGTTAGGGCATTCATAGATATGCTGGACGAGATGGCGCAGGGCGGAGACGTTGAATCCTGGAGCGATCGCGCTGCCTATTCGCTGGCGTGCCACGCTGCCATACGGGCGGGCAAAATCCTGACCCACGGGGAGATGGCCGCCCTGACGCGGCAACTGGAGCAGTGCCAGCAGCCACACACCTGCCCGCACGGACGCCCCACGATAATACACCTCAGCGGAAGCCTCCTTGAGCGCGAGTTCGGCAGGCGATAGCGAAAACCCCTTCCCCCTCGATAGGGGAAGGCTGGGATGGGGGTGATTATTCTCTCCATCCTGTCCATCTATGTGAGACAAAAACCCTACCCGAAAGCACACGGCATGAAATTCGGAATCTTCCTCGGAGTGCAGATCTCGCCCGAAGAGTCTCTGGCGCAGCAGATTGAGGACAGCGCAGAGCAGGTGCGAGCGGCGCGTGATGCAGGATTCGATCTCATCTGCACCGGGCAGCACTTCCTCTCCGCGCCCTACGCGCAGCCCGCGACGCTCCCGTTTCTGGCGCGCATGGCTGCCGACGCTGGCGACATGGAGATTGCCGCGGCCGTCATCCTCGTTCCTCTTCACAACCCCGTCGATGTCGCCGAGAGCGTGGCGACTATGGACGCAATCTGCAACGGACGCTTCATATTCGGCGTCGGAATTGGCTACCGTGACGAGGAGTTCGCCGCCTTTGGCATCAAGTCGAACGAGCGCGTCCCACGGCTTCGCGAATCCTTGGAACTGATGAAGATGCTCTGGACAGAAGATGAGGTGGAATACAGTGGTAAGTATTACCAGTTGCCGAAGGTGAGGCCCGTTACGCGCCCCGTACAAAAGCCACATCCGCCGATCTGGGTAGCGGCCAACAACGATGTAGCCATTCGCCGTGCCGCGCGCTGGGGCTATCCGTGGTTCATCAACCCACACGCAACAATGTCCACAATTGCCCGCCAGATTTCCGTGTACAACGCAGAAATCAGCAGGGTAGGGCAGATTGCGCCCGATGCCATGCCGATGTTCCGCGAAATGTATGTCGCCGAGGACAGGGCAACGGCTCTCGCCGAGAGCCGCCCGTATTTGCAAGGCAAGTACGCAGCCTACGCCTCATGGGGACAGGACAAGGCGCTGCCGGACGAGGAAAGCTTTAATGTGCCGTATGAAGACTTGGCGCGCGATCGCTTTCTGATTGGCTCGCCCGACGACATCGTTGAGGAGATACGTCGCTACCAGAACGACTTGGGCGCGAACTACATCATATTCCGCATGCAGTGGCCCGGCTTGCCGCAAGAGAAAGTGTTGAAGCAGTTGGCGCTGCTACGCGAAGAAGTCATTCCCAGGATAAAGGGATCATAACCCCAAGACTGCTTTAGAACTGCGTCACTTCGACCGAGTTTATCGGCGGCAGGTTGTCATTAAGCGACTTGTATGTTGTATTTGACTTGCAAACGTGTCAGTTTGTGAGGTGGGTGAGAGGGGCGCGTCGTGAGCGACTGGGTGAGCCAGGCTGCTGCGCCGGGCTGCACCGTTTGGGAGTATGACACCCCTCCCGCCGCATTTGTGGCTCCGAACGGATACAAGGGCACGAGGCCCGCATCTGCAAGTGTGGAGCACAACGGCATAATACACACGGAGGTCGGACTATGATAGTCGTAGCAGGCATAGATGTATCGAAGGCAACTTTGGAGGTGTCAGTTTCTGAAGGTCCCGTGCTCCGCTTTGAGAACAGCGCGACAGGCATTCGCAGGTTGCTCAGGCATCTGGAGCGGGCAGGTGTGACCAAGGCGGTGTGCGAGTTCACCGGTGGGTATGAGCGTCTTGTGGTAGGCAAGCTGAGGGAGACGGTGATCGGCGTAGAAGTGGCGCATCCGGTCAGGGTGCGCGCATTTGCCCGCGCGTGCGGATACGAGGCGAAGACCGACCCTCTCGATGCTCAGGTGCTGTCTCGCTACGGCGTGGTGTTCTCCGAGTCGGACACAACACAACCGGATGTGGATCCTGACCGTGAGGAGCTGCGGCAGTTACTGAGCAGGCGGCGTCAACTTGTCGAGCAGCGGGTGCGGGAGCGCAACCGACTGGACAAGGGCGTAAGCGGGAGTGTCGGGAAGTCGACCAGGCGTCACATCCGCTGGCTGGACAGAGAGATAGAGCGGTTGGATGAGGAGTACAAGGAGTTGTTGAAGCGCAGCGCCAGTCTCAGTGAGACAGTCGAACTGTATCAGACGGTACCCGGAGTGGGACAGCTGACCGCGGCTACACTTATCGCATATTTGCCCGAACTTGGCAGGCGGGACGGACGGGCGTTGACATCGCTGGTGGGGCTTGCTCCCTGGTCGCGTGACAGCGGCAAAAAGCGTGGCAATCGGTCCATTCGAGGCGGTCGTGGGACGGTGCGACGGGCGCTGTATATCTGTGCTTGGGTGGTGCTCAGGGTAGATGGCGACCTACGCGACTTCTATCGGCGTCTTCGGGAGCGCGGCAAACCCGGCAAGGTAGCTGTGATAGCAGTGGCACGCAAGCTGCTGATGCAGCTAAACGCCGTGGCGCGTCGAGGAACTCCCTGGGTGAAACGGTACGGGAGCGACTGCCCATCTTATCAGGCCGGATCGGCTTGACATCTAACACGGATACTCCCAATTGTCGCCCTCGTCGCGGCTGTAAAATATCTGCCCGTTTGTCGTGCCGACATAGACGCCGCACGGATCCAGATTGTCTGTTGCCATGCCCTCGCGCATGCTGTGCAGGTAGGCGTTCTTCTGCGGCAGACCATTCGTCAGAGCCTCCCCGTCTCCGCCGCCGTTGCGACTGCGAAACACTCGGAACTTGTTGCCGCTCACGATGCGGAATTCGCCGCCGACCTCTCCGTCGGCGATAGCATTGTCCTCAGGCAACACATACAGCGTATTCGGGTCATGCGGGTGCAGCCCAAGCGCAAGCCCGAAGCGCGAAGGCAGTCCATCTGTAATGTCGATCCAGGCCTTGCCTCCATCGTCGCTGCGATATGTCGCACAGTGGTTCTGCTGACAGAGAAGCCCGTCCTTCTGGGGATGTCCCAGCAGCTAGTGTGGACACTGTCCGAATTCCAAGTCCACCTCATCAGGAATGAAGTCGGCGCGCACTCCCTTATTCAACGGCTTCCAGCTCTCGCTGCCGTCACTCGTGCCGTAAACCCCTGCAGCCGAAATGCCTACCCACGTACGCGCCGGGTTGAGCTCGTCAAGCACCATGCTGTGTAGGCATAGGCCGCCCATGCCCGGAAACCAGTGTTTGCTCGTGGGATGGTCTGCGACGCTGCGTATCTCCTGCCAGTTCATGCCGCCGTCATCACTCATGAACAGTGAGGCGGGATCCGCACCTGCATAAAGCACGTCGGGTTCGCTGGCCCGGCCCGGCTTGACGTGCCAAATCTTGTTGAGCGTCTTTCCGTCCCGGTCCGTGAACTTAGGCGGCGTCTCGGCAGTCGTCCAAGTCTCACCTAGGTCGTGGCTGATGTGGATTTTCGCGCCCCAAATCGTGTAGTTGACCGCGGAATAAACGGTGCCGCCGTTGCGCCCGTCATACGCTATATGGTACACATCGCCGCCACGGGAATGGACTTCCGACAGCTCCCACTTTTTTCTATCGGCGTTGCTTGAAAGTACGAACCCGCCCTTGCGAGTTCCCACCAACAACGCGATTTCGAATCTGCCGAGACCGTTGGTTTACGTCATCATCTAACCTCGCTGCAACACAGCCCTGCTTCTGTTCAAACATGTATAACGATTGCAAAACGAAAGCGGTGTTGCAGTCAAGAAGAATGACGGCACAAATTGCCTCTATCCGATGGGCGCACCTGCCGTATAGAC
This sequence comes from Dehalococcoidia bacterium, assembly GCA_965221045.1. Taxonomy (GTDB): domain Bacteria; phylum Chloroflexota; class Dehalococcoidia; order Lucifugimonadales; family JADFKI01; genus Bin90. The sequence continues at coordinate 516,443 of OZ244863.1, read as the reverse complement.
TTCGTGGGAATAGGCGACTATCGAAGGGTCGGGGGAGTGGGCTATCGTCGGATCCTTGCCCTCGTAGTCCATGATGTTGAGCACATGGCGCATGGCGTTGATCCTGGCGCGCTTCTTGTCGTCGGACTTGATGATACTCCAGGGAGCCACCTCGAAGTTGGTCAGAAGGAACATAGCCTCCTTCGCCTCGGTGTACTCCCGCCACTTGTCTTTCGAGAGTATGTCTATCGGACTGACCTTCCACTGCTTAAGCGGGTCCTTGGCGCGTTTCTCGAATCTTCTGAGCTGTTCCTTCTGGCTCACAGAGAAGTAGAGTTTTATCAGGTGGATGCCGCTGTCAACTATCATCCTCTCCAGCATCGGCACATGCCGCATGAACAGCCTGTACTCAGGGTCGGTGGAGAAGCCCATCACCCGCTCGACGCCCGCGCGGTTATACCATGAACGGTCAAAGAGGACAATCTCGCCTGCGGTCGGAAAGTTTCGGATGTATCGCTGGAAGTACCACTGCCCCAACTCCACATCCGATGGCTTGTCCAGCGCGACCACACGGGCGGTGCGAGGGTTCCAGTGCTCCATAAAGCGCGTTATCGCGCCGCCCTTGCCCGCGGCGTCGCGCCCCTCGAATAGGATAATCGCCCGCTCGCCGGAGTCCCGCATCCAGTTCTGCAGCTTAATCAGTTCTATCTGAAGCGGTAGCTTGTGTTCGTAGTATTCTCTGGAGCGCATCCGCGCGGCGTAGGGATAGATGTTCTCCCTAAAGTATCTGGAGCGTATATGCGGCGCTATGTCCAACGGGTCGTCCAGCGGCTCGGCGTCCGGGATAGGCTCACGGGAGGGCTTTATATCCGCCTCGCTCACGCCGACGGGCGCACTCCGATTGGGGGCTTCATATATGGTCGTCAGACTCTTCTCTATCACAAGTTTCACCCCCGTCGGGCTCAGAGTGGCATATCAATATGGCTATATTCGCACTAGAATAAGTTGAATGCGAATGAAAAGCAAGGGAAGGGGTGCGAGTGCTACCAGTTTAGCAAGCCCGGTTTCTGCGCTCGCCATCCTTCATCGGATGGGAACACGGTGTTCATCGGAATCGCCTGAATGTCGCCGTCGAACCAGTCCTGCACCGTCTCGCGCCACTTCTTGTAGTGCGGCGCGTTGCGATGCGCGTCCATGTGCGCCTCTCCGTCCGCATAGACTTCATACAGGTAGAAGGTGTTGGGGTCGCTCTTGTCTTCCAGGATGTCGAAGCGGAAGCAGCCCGGTTCGTCTCGCACAGAACCTTGGCTGTCCCCAAAACTCGCCTCTCTGAACTGATCGGCGAACCCCGGCTTAATCTTGATGGTTACGAATATCGCGTGCATTTGTCTCTCCTTGCGTTGGTGCTTAATGATGGGCCCTCGTAACTGTTAGGGTGCGTTCTCCCTGAACAAGTGGCATTATATTTGCGCCGACAAATCGGTTCAAGGTCAGCGTAGCCTATGTGAACCGAGGCATGACTTCTTCGGCGAACAGGCGCATGCTGCTTTCGGTCGCCTCCCACGACATATCGCCGATCCTGAACTGGATCATCACCCCACCTACGCCCGCATCTTCGAGCGCAGCCACTGTCTCCGCAATCGTATCCGGGGAGCCATAGACTAGGTCGTCCTCGGGACCGGCATCGGAATTGGCATGAATCGCTTCAACCGCTGCCCGCTCGGGGGCGGTGTTCATTCTGACGCGACCACCGTTGATATGCTTCATGCTGTCTGCGTATGATGGTTGCGCGAGTTCAGACGCCTTCCCGTCCGTTTCGGCTACCACGGCATTGAACTGAATCCAGCAGTTGGAAGTACTGCTCGCAATTACCTCATCGTCGTAGCCCGCGTCCGACATTGCGCTGCGATACAGGTCGAACATGTGGCGGATTCTATCCCCGGGCTGGTACGACAGCATGAAAGGCCTGCCTTGTCCTGCCATCTGCAGCAGCGAATTCTCGGTCGCGATCGCGCGTATCAATGGCGGATGCGGACTCTGGAGGACATTTGGGCGAAGTCTCGGGACCTCCACATTCCAGTGCTTGCCCCTGTGATGAAACGATTCGCCAGACCACGCTTTAACGAGTATCTGCTCTGCCTCCAACAGTCGCTCTTGCGCTTCATCGTACTTCACGCCATACCCGCGATACTCATAGCGATTGAACGCTGAACCTCTTGCCGTGCCGACCATAATGCGCCCGCCGCTCAAATTGTCCAGCAGGGCGATCTGCTCCGCGAGCCTGACCGGATGATGGAACGCCGTCTGCACCGCCGAGAAGCCGACACGCACCTGCTTGGTGCGGGCGACCACAGCGCCTCCGAATGTCATCGGGTCCGCGTAGGTACAGACACCGTCGAAGTGGTGTTCCCCTAGCCAGACAGAATGGTATCCCAGACTGTCCGCAAGCTCCGTCTCCGCCAATGCGTCGTTGACCACCTGGTAGTCTGTTTCAGGCGTCCTGCTTTCCGGAAAAAGAAAGTCTCCGAATTTCATGTAGCCTCCTTAGGTAGTTGTCAGTCGTCAATTATCACTTGAGAGTCTTCTCAGTCTTGACCGAATTGCGCCAATATTCCGACCGAAGCGTTCCGCGAGTTCTGATGCGCTCAGTCCCAATTCGTGCAATCGTTTCAACTCATTATCGTCTTCGTCTGACCACTTTTCGTATGCGGACGGATATTCTTGGCGAATCTGCTCCACATCGTAAGATTTGGATTCATCGGCCTTCTCAATTGTTTGCTGATGCATGAAGGCGCGAACCAATCGTATCTCTTCGTAAGAATATTCGTCTCCCAACAGCTCTTTCACTGGCGTCAACCTGTTGTCCCCCACCTCGTGAAAAGCGTCTTGAACACGCATTGCGCGATCAGGAGAGGGCAAATGCGCCCGCAAATCCAGATGCTCGCCCGTCTGCACAAGCATCTCTAAATGTGCAAATATCGTACTAGGGGACATTTCGCGTTCTCGCGCCACCTGCTCAATCGAAAGCCCCTGCGCCAGCAATTGTTTCGTTTGTTCGTAGGTTGAGCCTTCTCGCGTCGCACTGCGGCTTTCGCTGCGCTGCCTGCTTTGTCGCTGCGGGCGTATCGGACGCTCCGGCAGATTATTCTCCTGCGCATACTCGCAGATGACTGCCAGAAATTCATCGCCGTACTGCTTCAACTTGACCGCGCCCACTCCCGATATATGCGACAGGCTGTTCAGGTTCTGCGGCATGTAGTGCGCCATCTGCTGCAGTGTTGCGTCCCCGAACACGATATAAGGCGGCACGCCGTTTTCTGCAGCGATACTTCTGCGGAGCTCACGCAACTCTTCGAACAGCTTGCCGTCGTACTCAATCGCGCCGCGAGAGCTTGACGATGCGCTTTCAGACTCTTGCTCAAATTTCTTGGGTCTGGTAAGTATGAGCTGCTCTCTGCTTCTGAGAAAATCTCGCCCTTCTGCCGTTACCCCCAGCGTGGCGTACTCACCGCTGTTCTTATGCAAAAGCCCTTTGTCGAGCAGCATGCCGCAGAGTTCTCTGATGTCCCCGTCCGCGAAGTCGTCAACGATGCCGTACACGCTCAGCTTGTCATGCCCAAGCCTGAGAACGCGTTCCAGCTTGGAGCCACGCAGTACCTGTGCAATGTAACCTGCTCCAAACCGCTCCCCCGTACGAACAACGGCGGACAGTATCTTTTGCGAAATGACCGTCGCGTCAAAATCCTCCAGCTCGGCGAGGCACACATCGCAGCCGCCGCAGTTGTACGATCCTGCATCCGCGCCGCTGGCCAGCGAGTCATCTCCGAAATACTCCAGCAGGTACTTGCGGCGACATCTTCGCAACTCGCAGAACTCAATAACCTGCGCCAACTTCGCCTGTGCACTCTGACGCTCTGCCTCGTCATAAATCTGATTTATGAAGAAGTCCTGCTTTATCTTATCGCCATAAGAATAGAACAGCACACAGTCGCTCGGCAACCCGTCTCGGCCTGCGCGCCCCGTCTGCTGATAGTATGCCTCTAGTGACTTCGGCAGTTCCTGGTGAACCACAAGACGCACATCCGGCTTGTCAATGCCCATCCCGAATGCGATGGTCGCCACGATAATATCTGTCTCGTCGCGTATGAAACCTTCCTGATTCCTGCCCCGTGTCTCGCCATCCATCCCCGCATGGTACGGCAGCGCCTTGAAGCCCTCGTCCTGCAGCCTGTCCGCCAATTCCTCTGTATCTTTACGCGAGAAGCAGTAGATGATTGCCGACTCGCCCTTGCGCGCTCTCAGAAGTTGGACAAGCTGTTCGAATGCTCGCTGTTTAGGTCGCACCTCATATCGGAGGTTGGGACGATCGAAGCTGGCTATGAACTGCTGAGGCTCCTTCAGGCCGAGCTGCGAAACGATGTCGTGGCGCACTCGCTCAGTAGCCGTCGCCGTCAGCGCGATGAACGGCACAGCTGGCATGCTGCGCCGCAGGTCGCCCAACGTCCGATAGTCAGGACGGAAGTCATGACCCCACTCCGATATGCAGTGCGCCTCATCCACCGCCACAAGGCTCACATCCAGCGCCTTCAGAAAACCCCTGAAGTCTGGCAGAGCCAATCGCTCCGGTGCCAGATAAAGGATCTTGAGGTCGCCGCGCTGTGCTCGCTCCTGCACACGCATTATCTCGGCGTATGTCAGCGTGCTGTTGACGAGTTCGGCTGCGATACCGTTTACCTTAAGCGCATCCACCTGGTCTTTCATCAGCGAAATAAGCGGCGATACCACTAGCGTTATGCCATCGAGCCGCAACGCCGGAAGCTGGTAGCAAAGCGACTTGCCGCCGCCCGTAGGCATAATCACCAGCGCATCTCTCTTTTGCATCACGCTGCCAATTATCTCTTCCTGAAGAGGGCGGAAAGTGTCGTATCCGAAGTATCTCTTGAGAAGTTCTTTCATTTTTGTTCTATGCTTTAGGTGATTTTGTGCGGAAAGTGTCTCGAGGCAAGTATGCGACTTCAATTGATGATACTATAATAGGCAGTCAATCTCGCACAAACCACTTGTGAATTGAGATACAATAAGACTGACGGAACCTGCGCATCCCATCCCACTGCTTTGGAGGCGAAAATATGGCTCTGCTGCTCAACAGAGAAACGATTCGAGGACTGCTCACGATGAGCGATACGATGGCGCTGCTGGAGCGCGCATTCGGAGAGCTCGCGTCAGGCGACGCCGCAATGCCGGCGCGCACCGTCCTCGCCGATCCTGCCAACAACGGGTGGTACGCATTTATGCCCGCCCACCTGAAAGGCATGGGCACAATCGGAATCAAGGCGGTCACCGTCTTCAAGGATAATCCTGCCAAGTTCAACATGCCCAGCACGCTGGCGTCCATCATTCTACTCGATGTCCAGACGGGCAACACAATCTCCGTCATGGACGGAGGCTTCATCACCGCAATGCGAACCGGCGGCGTGTCCGGCCTCGCAACAAAATACCTCGCTCGCGAAGATGCCAAGGTAGCAGGCGTACTCGGTATGGGCGTTCAGGCGCGCGCGCAGTGCGAAGGAATGGCAACCGCGCGCAATCTCGACAGCATCCTATGCTTCTCGATGGACCCTCCCGAAGCTCAGCAGCAGTTCGCCAGTGACATATCAGAACAAACCGGTGTCAGCGTCAGGTTAGCAGGCAGTGTCCAAGAAGTTGTCGAGAGCGTGGACGTACTCGCACTTGCCACCACTGCCGCGACTCCCATCGTTGACGGCTCATGGCTTCCCGCAGGCCTGCACATCAACGCTATTGGTTCGCATGCCCCCGGTGTCCGCGAACTCGACACTGCCAGCGTCGTCAAGTCCAAGATAATATGCGATCAGACTGCGGCGTGCCTTGCTGAGGCTGGTGACATCCAGATTCCGCTCGAAGAGGGTGCGATGTCTGAGGACGACATCTACGGCGAAATGGGAGAACTTGTGACCGGAACGAAGCAGGGCAGGGAGAGCGACGACGAGATTACTCTATTCAAAAGCGTCGGCCTGTCCATTCAGGACATCTCGACCGCATACCATGTCTATCAGCAGGCGGTTGAGAAGGGCGTTGGCACAGAGTTCAATTTCTAGGAAAAACTTGTCCCACGCATATATTTGTTGTCTAAATTTCGTATTATAATGTAAATAACAACCCTGCAAGGTACAGTCAAAATGAGCTAGGAATGCCGTGATAGATTTCAACCTGTTTTTAGGAGTAATCGTAGCCACACTGATCGCCTACCTGCTAGGCGCGCTCCCGATCGCCGCGTGGATAAGCAGGCGCAGTGGGATCGATATTTTCAGTGTGGGCACGGGACTTCCGGGCGCGTCAAACGTCCGCAGGAGCGTGGGTAATATTCCCGGCGGCTTGGTGCTGATTGGCGATTTGGCGAAGGGAGCTATAGCTATAGTCGCGGCGCGTCAGATGCAGGTCGAAGGGCTGTGGCTGATATTGCCCTGCTTCGCCATGGTCATCGGACACTGGAGGTCGATATTCACAGGCTTCAAGGGAGGAGACGGGCTTGCCCCTCTTGGCGGCGCGATCCTCGTGATGTTTCCGCCGTTCAACGGCTTCCTCGCCGTGTTTATCGGTTCTATCGTGACTCTTGGCGGACAGAAACTGCCGTACACATCGCTGCTCGGCCTTGTTGCTGGCATCGGGGCCTTGCTCTGGCTGAGCCGATACTATCCCTCCAACCCGAATGATCTAGCGCTCTCCGCTGGAGTCGCCATTATCGCGGTGCTCGTGCTGCTACACGCCTCGGTCGGCCATCGCAGGCGCAATTCAAGTGCGGACTGGAGCAACTTGGACGACGGAGAAGGCGCAACCGAGTAGCCCCCGACCCCTAGAGTCTCTTAATTGCCTTCAGGGATTGGGCATATCTGCTGTCTATCCTACCGAAACGCTCGTGGTTGTTCGCAACACTCCGTCCAAGTGGTGGATCTGCTCGGTAATCAGTTCATGCACCTTGTTCAGGTCTTCCTCTTGCACGACCGCAATGACGTCGTAAGGTCCGGTGACGCGAGACGCGCTCACGACGCTTGCGTTACGATTCAAGGCATTCGTAAGACCCTGTGAAGCCCCAACTTTCGCCTCTATAAGTACATACGCCTTTACCATCTCTTCCCTCCTGTTCCTTCTATGCTTCAATGGGATTGCGAAGCATACACTCTTTAGCAGGCATTTGTCAGTATTCAGTCTCCTGGAAAGTCGCCACTTTCTTCAATTGGCAAGGACTTGTGTGACCAACTAGCAGGGCCGCATCCTTCTGCCGCATCGTTCGCTAGACATTCCTGGATGTTGACTACCAGTTCGTGAACGAGCCATCGTTGCGGCGTAACTGCGGCGGCCATCCGGTAGGATCCACAACACGCGCTTGCACCGCCTCTTCGTCGAAGTCAACGCCAAGTCCCACGGCGTCTGACGGCACGAAACTATAGCCGTCCTCCCAGTCAATCTGCTGCGGAAACAGGTCGGTCGCATAGCTGCCCGGACGCCTCGGCATCTCCTGCACCCCTACATTTGTTGACGCCATACATAGATTCACGCAAGCCGCCGCGCTCACCGGCCCCAGTGGGTTGTGCGGCACGATGTCTATGTAGTGCGTCTCTGCCCAGTGCGTAATCTTCAGCGCCTCAGTCAGCCCGCCCACTATGCACAAGTCTATGCGCGCGTAGCTGATGAGTTCCTCTTCGATCACTTCACGGAAGGGCCACTTGCTCGCCCACTGCTCTCCCGCCGCAATCGGCAACGACACATGGCGCGCCAGCGTTCGATAGCTTGCCGTGTTCTCCGATCGCAGCGGGTCCTCAATGAAGAACGGGCGATATGGTTCTAGCGCCTTGCAAAGCTGGATGGCGTGCGCAGTGTCCAACCGCGTATGCACATCGAAGCAGAGCTGTATGTCGGGCCCGACAGCATTGCGCACCAGCGCCATCTGCTCCTCCGCGATACGCATCGACTCCACCGGCTCCAGCAGTCCGTCCATCCCTTGGTACTCGAAGACGCCTCCCGTCTCAGGCTGTCCCCAGCGCACGAACTTCCAGCCATCCGCAACCGCCCGCTTGCTGTTCTCCACAAGTTCTTCTGTCGTGCCCCCCTGCGTATGTGGATACGACACCACCTTGTCGCGCACCGGCCCGCCCAGCAGCTTATAGACCGGCATCTTCAGTGCCTTGCCCTTAATATCCCACAGTGCAATGTCTATCGCGCTAATGGCGCAGCAATACACCTTGTCCGCCGGAAAGAACCCGCCGCGAAACATGTGCTGCCACAGCCGTTCCGTGCTGAACGGGTCCTGCCCGATTACAAACTCGGACAGGTGCTCAATTGCGCTTGCGACCGCATTTCCCCATCGCGGTATCCCGACTTCACCCAGCCCATAGATGCCTTCGTCCGTCTCCACTTTCGCGATAAAATACAGCTTCCCCTCATCATCCGTGCAAGCGTAGCTCTTGATGCCCGTAACCTTCATTACCACAAGCCTCCCTGATACCGTATGGACGCCGCCAATACGATAGCGGAGTCTATGAAGTCGGTCAAGCGGGCATACAATGGGCGTTAGCGGCAAAGCATTTCTTGTGTAACTTCCATTCCTGCTGTTACACTTCCCCCATGACACGCACTGAATTTGAACGCCTCGTTATGCAGGCTCTCGAACGTATACCCGAAGACCTGCGCCTGCGTCTCGACAATGTAGACATCGTCGTGGACGATGCTCCAAGCAGGGAGCAGCTTGTCGGCTCCGGCATCGAGCAAGGCAACATACTGCTGGGGCTATACGAGGGACTTCCGCTCACAGACCGTTACAACTACGACATGGTGCTGCCGGACAAGATTACGCTCTTTCAGCAACCCATCGAATCCATCTGCGACACGGACGAGGACATCATCCGCGAGGTCCAGGACACCGTCGTTCACGAAGTCGCCCACCACTTTGGCATCGACGACGACCGCCTCCACCAGTTCGGACTCTAGTCATGTGAGACGCGATTGGCGTTTCCTTGGCTCGACATTCTTGGGTAAGCGGGATTCCAGCGCGATCTAGCGACAATCCGTTCCAAGAAACGACATCTAATTCATGGGAGAACATCCAATGAAAATAAAGTCAATCAAGGCTGTTGCCGTGGACTTGAGGCCCAATCCCACGACCGTGCCGCGTGTCCCGAGGCAGCAGGTTCCCGACTGGGTCAGCCCGATGATGGGCTACTCCGAATTCAGCAAGTCCGACTGGGGCGCCCCTTGGGGACGCACAGCCTGCGTCGTAACCGCCGAAGACGGCACCTGGGGGCTAGGCATCACGACCAACAGTGCGCCCGTCAACAGCATCATCAACGACCAATTCGCTCCCATCCTTGTCGGCCAGAACTGCATGGCGACCGAAAAGGCGTGGGATATGATGCAGCGCGCAACCACGGCCTACGGTAATGTCGGCTTGGCGAGTTACGCCATCAGCGCCGTGGACAACGCGCTGTGGGACCTCAAAGGCAAGCTACTGGGCAGGCCCGTATATGAACTGCTGGGCGGTCCCCAGAAGGACAAAATCTTCTGCTACGCCAGCAACACCGATACCTCGTATGGCGTGGCGAACAGCATCGACTGGTTCCTGGAGCTGGGATTCAAGGCAGTGAAGCTCTTCCTGCCGCACGGTCCGAACGAGGGCATTGAGGGGCTGAACAAAAACGTCGAGCTTGTGGCTCGCACGCGGGAGCAGATTGGCGATGATGTTGAGCTGATGCTTGACGCCTGGATTTCGCTGAACACGGAATATGTCGTGCGCCTGTCTGAGGCGTTGAAGCCTTATCGCCTCAAGTGGCTCGAAGATTACTTGCCGCCCTACGACATGGACAGCTACATCAAGGTGCGCCAGCGCATTCCCCATCAGATACTCGCTACCGGCGAGCACTGGCACACGATACATCCGTTTGCGCTGGCGGCAGGGCAGGGAATCGTTGACATAATGCAGCCCGATGTCGCGTGGGTCGGTGGCATCACCGCCATCGTTCGCATCTGCCACATAGCCGAGGCGCATGGCTTAACAGTCATCGCGCACGGCGGGATGAATTACCCCTACGGGCAGCATCTGTCCCACGCCATGCCTGCAATCGCATGGGGCGAGCGCTCGGAAGGCGTTTCGCCGCCGGGCGTCCCCCTCGAAGAGATGATCGTCCTGCCCGGAACACCCGCCATCAAGGACGGCTACCTGACGCCGAGCGACGCTCCCGGTTTCGGCTTCGAAATCACAACCGATTGGCTTGAAAGCCGTGCAGTCTGACCGCCGCGTAGTCTGACCCTTGAAGTAAATTCGTACTCATTGAGCATGTCGAAGGATGCGCCCGCAAAGTGGCGCCGTTCGACATGCTCAGAGAAATCGACAACTTGAATGCTAGAGCTTGCGAACCACATCGCCTACGGAAACCGCGCCCTGTTGAATCACCCAGGTGTTGATTCCCCGCAGGCACATATCGCGTCCCACAGCAGAGTTCACGAACTTCATCGCGTCCGCGCCGAATCTCTCCACAAACTTGCCGCAGCCGGTATGAGGCTTCGCTGACACCTCAAGTACGGCGTCACCAATCCCAAGCCTCGTGCCCGGAGGCAGGTTCTCTCTGCTGATATCCATCTCCACATAGAGTTGGTCGCCAGCCAGATGCCATCGATCTTTATCCTGCGCCACCAGGTCGGTAACGCGCGAGTTCATGATCGTAATCTGGCATTCCGGGTCAGCCGAGCCGTCCGCTGTCTGGCCGCTGCCGCGAGCCCGCCAGTTGTCTCCAACAAGCCCTTCTGCGGTGTCGAGTTGTCCCTCGTCCAGTATCTCGCGTTCGAGCGTCTCGGGCCTCCGCACAATAAGATGCACCACTCCCGCATCCTTCGGAGCATCGCGTATATCGTCCAGCCTCGCTTCAAGCTGCTCCATCGTTAGGTGTTGTGTGGCTACCATGGCAAATCTCCTTTTACCCGCTAGTCTCTGGAACTAATAAGTGTCTGCAAATCTTTCTAGCCAGTTGGTTGGGGAACTTCGCTGTGACGAGGGATGGCTTCAACTGCGCCTGTTGATGGATTCTGCCACAATGAATGCGACCTTTCTTCCCGCTTCAGAAAACATCCATTGCGACGAAGGTGACGAAGCAGCGCTCTTCGCCTCATTCAACGGCAACCGTCTCGCGTATCGCATCTGGAGGAACACCACGTAGGCCATCCTCTCGCCTGTCGTCTAGAATCAACGCAATTGCACTGGCAAGATTGTCTTTGACTTCGGCGATTGTCTTCCCTTGACCATTAGCGCCCGGGATCTCTGGGCAGTATGCGATGTACCAATCGCCATCGCGTTCAATCACAACTGTAAATTCGTTTCGCATATTGCGAATTCTCCCAGTAATGCTTGAGGAATTGTACATCACAATCGGGTTGACTGCATTCTATCATCCCCCAGGCCCAAACAACACATCCACATCGCGCTCCGCTTGCGCCCTGAGTTCCGCCGCCTCCACGAATCCAAGCTCCCTGTACGACTCCGGGCTTCCGTACTCGCGCGTCTGAATGACCACCGGCATCGGCAGCGCATGCCCGAACACCAGCGCCTGGCGATTCGACTCCAGCCGCGCCAGCACAGTCCGCAGCTTGCGGCTGCCAGACACGCCGGACAGCACGGCATCCGTGTCTCTCTCATTATCCAGCAGGCAGGCTATCTTCGTCCCCAACTGGCTCATCACCTCGTCGTCTATGCCGCTCGGTCTTTGATCAACCACCAGCAGCGTTACATTGTACTTACGCATCTCGCGCGCGATGTTCCCGAATATCGTATTCTTTGCGATAGCGGGACTGAGGAACTTGTGCGCCTCCTCGATTGTAATGACCAACGGACGCGGCTGCTGAGTGGAGTCTCCGCTCGCCTGCTCGGACATCTGCACATACCTGTCGTGGATGCGCCGCGTCAACAGGTTCGCTATCAGCAGGTATGCGTCTATGTTGTTGCCGTACCGCCCGAACTCCAGCACCACATGCATCCCGCGCTGAAGGTAGTTCAGTATCTCGTTCACGGAGTTGCTGCCCTTGCCTTCAGTGATAAAGTCGAAGCGCCCCAGGCGGTTCAGGCGGTTGCGTAGCGCACTCAGCGTGGAGTGCGGCACATTCATCTCGCGCGCGAGTTCGCTGAACTCGTCGCCGCCCGCATAGGTGAGGAACTTCCGCAGCCAGCCCTTGCCCAAGTTGCGCCGCAGGGAATGCGCGGTGTCCGCCGCGATGTCCGACAGCGCCCATGTATCCCGCAGAATCTCCACATCCTCCGGTTCAATGTCATCGTAGCCGATGCTGACCACATAGTCCGGCCTGAGGCCCCGCCGCGTCGCGCTTTCAGGGTCGAGCGTAAACACGGCTACCTTCGAGCCGAAAAGCTGCTTCAGCCCCTTGACTTCGTTCGTGTGCTCGCTGGACCCTCGCCAGCCATACTCGCCGTGCATATCGAAAATCAGATTGCTGGCCATACCACGTTGCAATATGCCAATTAGCAGCAGCCGAGTGAGGAATGTCTTGCCTGTGCCGCTCTTGCCGAACACACCGTTGCTGCGCTTCACCAGCTCGTCTATATCAAGGCACAGCCGCACTTCCATGTCCATCGGATTGCCGATGTAGAAGTGGCCCGCGTCCTCGCTGCCGAAGACCATCTGTATGTCTTCCTCAGAAGCCAACGATGCTCGCGAGAAGTGCGGCGGAATAGTCTTCGCGGGCTGTGGCGCGTTCATCGTGTCCGCGCCCATAATCAGCATAGGCTCGACGGTGACGGTGTTGTACGCAATCGTGCCGCTCAGAACCTGCGCCAAAAGTGGACTGGACATATCCGGCGGCGCCGAAGTAATGCCATCGTCCGTTGATTCAAGCGCGATCTCTGTGAGCACTCCCAGAAAGCGGTTGCGCTGCCCCTGTAAGCTCACGAATGTGCCCACCTTGATGTCCTCGATGGACACTCCGTCGTCGAGCCGCACCTTGACGCCTTCACTGAGCGAGCCGGATACGACCATGCCCAGAGGAATTCGCCCGTCCGCGTAATCCATGTACCTGCCATTTGCGCCGTTCATTCCAGACTCCTCAGAATGCTGCTCAAGCGGGGAAGCTGTCCCGGCAATGCAGATGCCAGGCTCTTGCCCGCGCCCACCAGATATTCGTGTGCATCAGGATGTGCCGCGCTCGCCTGCCGCAGAAAAGACGGGATTACATGGTCTTGCGAACCGATTGGAGTGTCCAGCAATATGTTGAAGAATTCGTGCGAACTACTGAACTCGGCGACTTCGTTGGCATCGCACTCCCTCACGAATGAGTATATCCGCGGCGCACTGAGCGGCGGATAACGCCTGATCTCATTCCCGCCTTGGTAGCCCACGCCCCCACAGTATCCTACAATAACAGCGCGAAACTTCGTAAACAGCAGTCGCTCAATCTGCGGGTTGCTGTTGAATACATCCGCCTCGGTCTCTGCGTTCAAGCCGCGTGGGATGGAGGCGCGCCCCGGATCGATGCTCTGCGTCGTAGCCTCGCACACGATGCCGTATGTGGGTGTTTCCTCACCGCATAGCACAAGGCTTCCGATATCGGGTGCGTCATACAACCTATAACACTGCGCCGTAAACTCCGATGTCGATGCCTCGATAACCTCACCGATTCTCACCAGCCTTGCGCTCGAAGTGTCGCTATTCATTCGCTATCAAACTTCCCATCACTATATCCAGCGCCTCATCTTCGAGATATTCTTCTCTGACGAATCCACCGGCAGCCCCTGTTGCTCCAATGCCCCCGCGACAAGCTCCACGAAATACTGCCTGTCACCGCCCGTCACGACCGCTTGCTCGTGCGCTTCCTTCAGCGCCACCGGATAGCCCGGTCCCAGGTGGCACTGCTCCACGACCAGCGAATGCACAAGCCCGAGCAGCGCCTCGTCCTCCGCAACCCAGTTCGGCACCTCAACGCGCCCGACTTCCTCTTCCGTCCTCACATAGAAGAAGCTGATGCCTTGATCGCCGTAGTGGTTCCGCACAATGTCAGCATTGCTGCCAAACACCGGAGTGCGTTCACTCACGCCGAGAGAATTATTGAATATCTCCCTGTCGAAAACGCCGCTCACTTCCTTGTCGCAGGGACGCTCTCCGTTCCGGATGGTGCCGCACTCGCGATCGCAGTCCGCGATAGGGTAGGGGCACACGCTCACCCGCAGCCCGTTCACAACTTCTAGGCTGCGGGGCAGACTGATGTAACTTGCGATTGCCAGTGTGCGCTCTGACGCCATCCGCATGATTTCGTCCATGATTTCCACATAGCCTTCATCTACGAGGTGGCGCACCACGAATTCCGGATGCCTGTGCATGCCGAACATTATGAGAGAACCGTCCACCAGCCCTAGCGCAGGCACATCCGGCGGCAACTCGCTCAAAGTATCGAGCAACCCCCGCAGTTCCTCAACAGCGCGCTTGGCGTCCAGCAGCGCTCCGCTAATAGTCTCTTCTCGGTAGGGCGCAAACCTGTCCCGTATGACAAGTTCATCCTCGTTCGCATACAGCCGAGACGAGCTGAAGACCTGGGCGTCCGGCTTGCTTCCATATCTGAGCAGGATGCCGCCGATGTTGATGAGGTAGCAGTGCGCCGGTATGTGCCTGCTGACATCTATGTGCGAGCCGTCCACGCCCACTACGCAGAAGTCGTACGGAAGCGGCGGCGGCGAATATGATACGTCCAGGCGATCATATATTTCCGGCACTATCCAGTTGAGGTCCGTGCCGGGTTGCGCCCGTTTTGTCATGTATTCAGTCGGGTCGAACGATCGCGCGGCCTCCAATGCGCTGGAGAGGCGCAACCCCCTGTCGGCATGCCCAGCCCTGAGCGCCGCTGCCATATCGTCAATCTGTATCGCTGTGCGTGTTAAATCAAGAGCCATCTGAATTTGCCGATGTTCAGCTAAAATTCCTCAACGTGATTTTGCCCGTCTGATTGTGATGACTGTGGAGTTTATTTGTCTGAGAGTAGGAGCAGTAATCCGGCGCATTCTTGAGATGCGATGCACCTACCGTAATACCCGCGTATCTCCCACGCGGCGCGTTATGCGCTTGTGGTCCAGATAGTCCATTAGCGCGAGCGCATACTTGCGGCTTGTGCCCAGCACATCCCGCACATTAGCAACCGATATGTCTCCGTTCTCCTTGATGTGCTCCGAGATTATCGTTACCATCTGCTCGTATGCCTCAGCCGAATATACGACCGATCCGCTTACGCGCACGACCTTGCCCTGCTCGTCAAGTAAGTTCAGCACTTCTCCGTCTAGCGGCGCGTCCGTTGGCGGCGAGAACGGCTCAGTTTCCAGCAAGCGCAAGTAGGCGTCCACCTGCTTGTTCTGCGCGTCGCTCAGCGTAGGTTCATATCCCGGCAGCCGCACAAGCGCGCCATCCTCTTCCACGACGGCCTGATGCTGTAGCCTTGCGAACGCCAGGTTGAATACCTGTGCTGACATGCCTAGCCTGCTGCGCAGCTCTTCTTTCGGCGCGCCGCGTCTCAGTGGAAATTGCCGATAATACGCTTCCAGTGAACGTTGCGTCTTCTCCATAACTGCGTCCCACCCGGCGGTGCTGAATACGAAGCTTCCCCGGCTTATGCCCTCGCCGCCCAGCGCAACGATAAGGTTCTCGGCTGCGATTGCCTCAAGCTCAGCCTTCACGATGTCTGCGCCCATGTTTGCCCGAGTCACTAGGTCATCGAGCCTGCTTGGCTCCGAAGCTTCGATTGTCTTCAATAGTATGTCCTGCGTAGAGCCGAGTTCCATCACCTCAAGCCGCTCGATAATGGAATGGTCATTACGCCGATGGCGCCTCGCGTGCGTCTCAACAATGTTTCCTCCCCCCAGTGTCCTGCTGTTGGAGCGTATGACATAGTAGTCGCCCTTTACGACAGCGAGCGGCGCATCCAGCTTCACCTGCGCCCAGCTCGTTTCTCCCGGCTCCAGCACATCCTTCTCCAGCAGCCGCAACCGCCCGACCACCTCGCTGCTACCCGTATGCACCGTCACGTACATGTTGTGGCGCAGCGCTTGAGGCGCGTCGGGAATTACCCGCACCCGCACATCAATGGCGTCTGTTGGACGCAGCCATCCCTCGGTTGTCAGCACCTCGCCGCGAGCAACTTCGTCCTGCGACACATTTATGATATTCGCGGCGACCCGGGTTCCGGGCTGCGCTTCGCCCTGTCCCTTCTTGTGCGTCTGCAACCCTCTTATGCGCGTTGACCTTCCGGCGACAACCAATTCCACATCCTGACCGGTCTCAATCTTGCCATCAATCAGCGTGCCCGTGACCACCGTGCCAAATCCCGATATGGTAAACGCGCGATCTATCGGAAGGCGTGGTCGCCCAACATCTCGCTTTGGCGGCGTATCGTTCAGCATCGAATCTATGGCGGCTACGAGTTCAGGCAAACCCTCGCCCGTCATTGCTGATACGGGATATATTCCCGCCCCCTCGAGCACCGTGCCTTCCAGCGTTTCCTCCACATCGGTGGTGACTAGTTCGATCCACTCATCGTCAACTAGGTCGCTCTTAGTGATTGCCACCAATCCGCGCTGCACCCGAAGCAAGTCGATTATCGCCAGGTGTTCACGAGTCTGCGGCATGACCGACTCGTCCGCAGCCACCACCAGAAGCGCGAGATCGATCCCGCCGACACCGGCAAGCATGTTGTTCACAAAGCGCTCATGCCCTGGCACATCCACGATGCTTATCTCGTTGCCGCTCGGCAGTTGCAGCCATGCGAATCCAAGATCAATGGTCATGCCGCGCTCTTTTTCCTCGCGCAGCCTGTCCGGGTCGATTCCTGTCAGCGCTTCCACCAGCGTAGATTTGCCATGGTCAACATGCCCTGCGGTTCCAACGACATACATTGCGCTTACTCCGACTCATGAACTATAACCATTCTAATATAGGATGCACCATAACCGTTTGATATGTCTATGAAGGTCTTGTCCTGAGCGGTGTCAACTTTCGTCGTAGCCTGACACAGACTGCCCCACAGGTCAACATTGACGCCTTGAAACGGCAATGTTACCGTTCTCACTGTGCAATTTTCCCTTCCCCTTGTATCTTTGAACAGGTGCGCTCCGATATTGACGCTTCCGAGATCAGTCGCACTATGGATAATCGCGCTGGCTGCGCTCCTTGCAGCAGTTGCGTGCGGTGCAGGCTTGGGGGGCGGAAGCGTCCTGCCCACCCCGCAGACATTCGTGACCGAGCAAGGACCGCGCTTCCTGGCGTACGATGGCGAACACGTTTGGGCAACTCTGTTCGGCGTACAGACCGTGGCAAAGTACAGCCTGGATGGGCGGAATGTCGCCAACTACAAGGCGGGAGGCTTTCCCCGCGCCCTCGCATTCGACGGCGAGAATATGTGGGTAGGCAACAGTTCCGAAAACACCATAACCAAGCTGAGCCTGAGCGGTGAAGTGTTGGACATCGTGAGCATAGGCACACCCGACACATCGCCTTCCGCTCTGGTCTTCGACGGCGAAAGCATCTGGGTCGCCGCGTCCTGGGGCAACTCCGTTACGAAGGTCAACTTGGACGGCAGTGTCGTCCGAACCGTGCGGGTTCCGGGATACCATCCTTCCCCATGGGCGCTCACATACGACGGCAATTCCGTATGGGTGGCGAGCATGGGCAGCACTATGGTTGACAGACTAGACAGCACGGGCGAGCTGACCGGTTCATTCAAAGTTGCTGACTGGCCCAGGGATCGCACCGACGTATGGGGTGGTGGCGGTACCGCAATCGCTTTTGACGGCGAAGCTGTTTGGGTCGCGGTGGCGTCAACCGACACCGTTGTCAAACTCGATATGGACGGCACGGTGCTGGGCGAATACCCTGTTGGCAGATGGCCGACGGCGGTCATAACTGCCGGTGGCAGCGTGTGGATTACTAACTTCCTTGATGCCACCGTTACTCGTCTGGGCTTGGACGGTTCTCTGATTGAAACCATCCCGGTTGAGCGAGGTCCCCATGCGCTCCTGGCCGTGGGCGAGACAATATGGGTCGCCAACTTTCAGGGAGACTCGATTACCGTGTTGCCTGTCGAATGAGCTTATCGGTGCGTTTAGAATGAATTGAACCACAAGTGAGACCGAGCGTATATGAGCAATAAACCGCTATTCACATTCATCGCAATTCTGGTAGTCATTGCCGCCGTAGTGGTGGTTCTAGCCTACGCATACCTCGACATCGGTCTAGTTCCGAAGGGCGGCGGCACGCTGCGAGTGGCATTGCAGTCGTTCAGCGCTGAGACGCTAGACCCGTCGCTTGACAACAAAGACGGCTTGAAATACCACGGCCACATGTACGACGAATTGGCCGGCGTCAACCCCGAGGGCAGACTCGACACAAGCTTCGGTCTGCTCAGCCGGTGGACGGCGACCTCTGCTGCCGATTCGTTCACCTTGACCTTGAAGGAGGGCGCCATTTGGCACGATGGAGAGCCGGTTATATCAGAGGATGTGCGCTCCAGCCTCAACTACTTTTCCCGGGATGATGCGACCTGCGGCGTCTGCGGCATTGTGAAAAACGCCGTCGAGAGCATCGAAATCGTTGACGATAGAAATGTAATTCTAAACCTCAACAAACCAGATGTGGTATTCATGGGGCTGCTCGCACCTGTCGAGGGCGATATGCCATTGCTGCCGGCGCACTTGCTCGAAGCCGACCCGGCCGTATTGCAGAGCCAACCCGCAGGCAGCGGCCCCTGGCGCTTTGCCGAAAAATCGCAAGGCGCATCCGTCGAGTACGAGGTCAATAAGGATTACTGGAACGCCGACCGAGTTTCGTCATTCGACAGGCTGAGCGTAACGCGTGTGCCTGAAGAACCTCAGCGTATAGCGTTGATGCAGACCGACAAAATTGACCTCTCACCAATCGGATCGGCAGGCATCCCGGAAGCCAAGAGCAATGGACTTGTTGTGGACGGCCCCAAGCATGTCATATCGACGGCACTGCGTTTCTTCATGAGCTACGATGAGGACTACTTTACATCAAGCCTTGAGTTCCGCAAGGCGCTCGCATCAAGCGTAGATATGACTGAAATTGTTGAGGCGACTTTCCCGCCGGAGGCAGCATCCGTAGCAACGGGTTCTGCGCTCTTCACGCCCGTATCGCCCGGCTTTCAGGAAGACTTGCCCACCTATCCCTACGACCCAAACGAGGCGCGAAACCTCCTGCAGCAATCCGGCTACGCGGGCGAAACGGTCAACCTGATTTCCCTTGTAGCCTATGGTTTGTCGGAGATGCCCATCATGAATGAGATGATAGTGAAAGAGTGGCAGGCAGTCGGCATAAACGCCGAAGTCGTGCCGACCGAGTGGCCTGCCGTTCAACCTCTGTTCATGCCTAGGCCGCAGCTATTCGACGACTACGCGCCAGCTCCCGTGTTGCATGGCGCTGGTCCCGCGCGTCCCGGTGGCGACATCAACAGCATCAGGCGCTATATGAGCGGCGCTGACGGTGCTATGCTCACATACTTTGCTCCCAAGGTAGCCGATGCCATTCTCTATCAACTGGAGGTTACGGCGAACGACGATGATCGCGCTCTGGTTCTTCAAGCGCTGAACCGCAAGACCTACGGCGAGTACTGGGCAATCCCCATCCTCTGGCGACACGACACTTACGCCGTGAATCCCGCCTTGACTGGCTGGCAGCCCACCAACGGCACGTCGTCCGATCTGCACTTCGAGACCATCCGCCCGGCGCAATAATTGCTAGCCACAGGCTCAACCGGTTTGCCCTCAGCCTGTCGAAAGGCAATTGCCTGCGCTTGTTCGTTCTACGAGAATGTCCTTCTTGCGTAGCCAGGAAGTCCGACGTCAGGGGCACATCATTGCACGGTTTCAAGTCCCATTGCAATGACGCAAAATGACGAAATATAGATTCAGGTAATCTCAGCAATTCTGACCTACTGCTCCGGCTCCACGATCTCCAACACCTGATTCGCAGAGACATTCTCGATAATCTGCGTGCGTCCGCTCGGCCAAAGCACCTCAATCCTGTCAACGCTGTTCGCCCGACCCAGCCCAAACTCCAGGTCGATGCTGTCCATTGACAGATAGCTCGATCCCGCGCGCACCTCCTGCACCTGCGTCCGTTCCCCAGCCGTCAGATAGACCCGCGCGCCCACACCGTCGGCATTGCTGCCGCTTCCATCGATCGCCATGCGCCCCTTCAGTCGCAGCGTAATCCAGCGGTTGTTGCCTCCCGGATTCATCCACACGAAAATCGGCCCGCCCGCCTCACTGAACGAGACCTGCCTCGAGTCCTCCCACAGGCTGCCCTTGCTGTTGGTGCCTATCAGATCTGCGTAGCCGTCCCCGTTCAGGTCGCCATGCACCAGCCCTTTGCCGTTCTCATGAAACATCGGGTCAATTCGGTGAACGCCTAAATCCTTCTTAGGATTTTGTGGATCAATCTTGTCGTATCGCGCCCGTTGCACATCCACGAGCTGGGCGCGCACCGTGATGTCCTCGAACGCGTCCAAAGCCACATTCCGCATCATCCGTCCCGCGGAGGGGAATACCTCGCCACCCGGAGCCTCACCCCTATCTACCGTAGAGCCTAGCCAGTAGAGGTCTTGGTCCCCGTCATTGTCATAGTCGAAGAATGTCGTCCCGAAGGCGAAGTCGTATGCGCTCAACCCCGTCGGCACCATCTGGCTCTCATCGATCTTCGACACATCCAGCGAGTCCGGCGGCATCAGTGGGCTGGGCGTGACTGCAACTGACGGTGCGACATTGTGGAACGCGCCGATACTGCCTAGGCCGGGCACCTCGCGGATGCCGTCATTCCGCAGCAGATAGTGCAGGCAAGTCCCCCATGCGAACCGCTCGTGATACGCGCAGAAGGGCATCGGCGTCTCCGGCGCAGGCATCAGGCGCGGGTGAAAGCCCACATTTGACACGAATATATCTAGGTCCGCGTCTCCATCGTAGTCGCCAATCGCAAACCCCATCCATGCTCCCACCTTGTCCACTCCCATGTAGCGTGCAACATCCGTAAAGCGCACGCTGCCAGGCACGGAATCATTGCGCAGCACATGCAGCCTGTCCCCGTCATTCGCAACCCAAAGGTCCGAGTCGCCATCACTGTCATAATCGAAGAATGTTACCGCCTGCGTCTGCCCGCTTGGGTCGCCCACACGGTTCTCCCTGTCATCGCGCATGTTAGGGTCGTAGCCCTCGTACTCGTCCCCGGTCAATCCATCCTTGTAAAAGACCGGTCTCCCATCACGCTCTCGCATCCACACCTGCGGGCCCTGCACTCCGGAGCCTTCGCTGATGTCCGAGAATGTCAGGTCGCCGTTGTTGCGATAAAGCACATTGTACTGACCGTTCTGGTAAGGCACGCTCATGCCGCGGAACTCATCCTCCGCCAGATTGCCCACATAGATGTCAATCCACCCGTCGCGGTCAACATCAGCGCAAGTGGCGCTCATGGCGGAGCGCCCGTTGACGGCATCTCCAAACGCTGACATTGTAATGTCCGTGAAAGTGCCGTCACCGTCATTCAGAAGCAGCCTGTCTATGTTCTGGTCCCCTTCAGGCTGCGAGCGATAGTCCAGCCTGTCCGTGATGCTCCCCTGCGCGCCCACATAAAGGTCTTGGTAGCCGTCGTTGTTCACATCGCAGGCGACAACGCCGGTGCCGTGCGTCTGTCTCAGTGCTGCTCCTGCGTCGTCCGCAACATTATCGAAGGTGCCGTCGCCGTTGTTGCGATACAGCCAGTTGCCGAACTCATATGCATTCGACACGTAGAAATCCATATCCCCGTCACGGTCGTAGTCGAAGATCACCACACCCGGACGGATATTCCACGACTCCTGCAGCCCCTTCAACGCAGACTGCGTAACATTCACGAAAGGGCGAATTTCATCAGCGTTCGAGGAAACTCCGGTAGCAACGGGGTTGCCCTGCTGGCACCCGATCAAAAAAAGCGCCGCCGCCACAAGCAACGTGACGGCGGTATTTTTCACTAGCACAGTCATTGGTATATCAAGCGACGCCGCGCATCGCTGCAAGGTTAATCAGCCCCACGCAGCCGAGGATCGAGCATGTCTCTAAGCGCGTCCCCGAAGATATTCGAGCAGAGCACCACGATTGTAATCATCAACCCGGGCGCATACACAAGGTGCGGATTGTCCGTAAAGTAACTGGCTGCCCTGATGAGCAGGTTGCCCCAGGACGAAGTAGGAGGCGCGATGCCAATTCCCAGGTAGCTAAGAGATGCCTCGATGACGATTGCGTTCCCTATATTCACCGCAAGCATCACGATCCAGGGCGCCCAGGAATTTGGTACCAGATGCCGCAGGATGATGCGCTTGTTTGTTGCCCCAATCGCGCGGCTGGCTTCGATGTACTGCATGCTCCTTAGCACCAGAGCATGAGAGCGCAAGAGACGGGATGCATATGGTGCGATGCCCACGGCGATGGCTAGAATAACCACTGGAAGAGTGAAACCGAGCGAAATAGTGATCGCCATAGCCATTACGAGGCTAGGGATCGCCATGAGCGTATCGGTAATCCTCTGAATTATCAGGTCCGTCAATCCGCCGAAATAAGCTCCGGTGATGCCCGCGAGTGCGCCTATAGTTATACCCACTGTCGGTGCTATGAGCCCGATCAGCAGTGATACTCGACCGCCAACTAGCACACGGGTGAACAGATCGCGGCCTAGTGTGTCCGTTCCTAGTAAATGAATTCCGAAATTCTTTCCGGGCTCAAGCAGTCCTCCCAGTCTGACTCCGTATGCTTTGTTGGGCTCAAAAGGAGATATTACGTTAGCAAATATTGTGGCTAGCACTACTATAACCAACACCACTACGGCAACAGACGCAGAGGGATATCTGCGCCAGAACCTGGCTACAAAGGTTCTTGCTGCTTGTCCAAATCCCGGGCCTCGTGCAGCAGTCGCAACTCCGATACCTGCTTGGCTCATTCTATATGACGCTCCTTAATTCACGGACGGACCCTTCTTATGGAACCTCAGCCTTACGAGTAACGGATTCGTGGGTCAACTACGGAATAGAGCAAGTCAATGACTAGTATCCAGGCAGCGAGGATGACTGTCATAACGACCACAATACCAACCACCATGTCGTAGTCTCGTGCGAAAATAGAGACTAGAATCTGCTGTCCTAGACCCGGAATCGAGAATACATTCTCAATTACAACTACTCCGGAGAGAATCGCGCCGAAGTGGTACCCAGCCATTGTTAGCACTGGGATGCTTGCATTTCGGATTGTGTGCCGCATGATGACTAAGAACTCGCGCAACCCTTTTGCGCGGGCAGTCCTGACATAGTCCTCTCGTAGAACTTCCAGCATCATCGAGCGCACCAGACGGCTCAATATAGCGGCTGAAGTTATGCCGGTGGCAATTATGGGCAGGAATAGCTGCGCCATATTGCTGCCTGGATCCGAGAAGAACGAAGTATAGACTACTGGCTTGCTCCAGTTGAAAGCCTTTGATGCGAATATGATGAGCAGTATGCCGAGCCAAAATGATGGCACGGCAAGCGATAACGCGGTGAATATGCGAATGCCTTGATCCCACCAGGACCCCCGCTTTACCGCCGAAACTATGCCCATGGGGAAGGCTATCGCAAGAGAAAACACCATGGCAAATATCGCAAGAGTCATCGTCGCCTCGATCTTGTCTTTGACTATCTGCGTCACGTACCTGTCTTGGTAGTGCGAGTAACCCAGATTGCCGTTGGCGGTGCCCCACAGCCATTTACCGTACTGCACCACCATGGGGTCATTCAGCCCCAACTCTTGCCGCAACTTTTCCTTGGATTCCTCCGTAGCGCCTCCCTCTGAAGTGAGAGTGCTTACGATATCGCCCGGCAGAACGCGAAGCATGAAGAATACCAGCGATCCAGCAAGAAAGACGGTAGGTACGATTAGTATCAGTCGCCGGAGGATGTATTTCCACATATTACTACCTGCTCCGTAAGGGCATTTCCTTAATGTTCATCCCGCCTTCCGCCAGCGCCGGGCGGGATGAACCTTCATTCTCTTAAAATTGCAGGCTAGACTCTAGCAACTTGGTCCGGGAGTCGGCGCGCCGCAGTCAAGCCAGACATCCTCAAACTTGTTGTTGCTGAATATTTCCTGTGCAACTGTGTCCCAGTTATGCACATAATTCCAACGGAACTTGTTCTGGTTGACAGCGGCATAAGGTACGCTTGGAACCCACTCTTCCAACATTATTCTGTGCATCTCGCTGAACAGTTTGTCCCTTTCTGGACCCGCCTGAAGCGTTCGCGCCTCATTCCATGCTGCCAGGTAGTTCGCGGGCGGGTCCCAGCCTCCATTGCGGCCGCCTTTCTCGCTGTACATAATGTCAGCAAGTGGGACGACTCCGGCATAGCTGGGAGCGGTGCCGCCTGTAGCGGCTTGGTAGCGGCGACCCTCGACCGATGCGATCATTGAAGTCCAGTCTTGCGGCGTGATTTTTACATCAACACCGATTTCCGCCATGTCTGCCTGGATCAACTCGGCGTGCGCGGTACGCGCCGTAACCACTACAAGCTCGAATTCCGTGAGACCGCCTTTTTCGGCAAATTCCTTCGCCTTCGCCAGTTCTTCTTCTCGGTTCTCTGGCTTATACCCCGGAACAGTGTCAAGAATCTCCTGACTGGACGGGAAAATGTAGCTGAACCAGCTTATCGGATAGTAGGGGTTCTCTGCCCCTTCAGAATCGATTATGCCCTGCTTGTACACGCCATAGAACACGGCGCGCCGAGCGTCGATATTATCGAAAGGCGCAATTTGGTTGTTGAGCTGGATGCTTGCCACATCCACGAAGGGCCCCCTATCAAACGAAGCTTCGTCAGGACCATCGCCCAATGGCATGCTCTCGTACTCTTTGTGATTGAGGTTGTTGGGCTTGGTCGCGTCAGCCTTCTTAGAGCGAAGCGCCGCTATCCGGGCCTGCTGCTCGGTAATGGTGATCGAAGTGACCCGGTCCAGGTATGGGTACGGATCACCGTCAGGCGCGTCTCTGAAATAGTCAACATTCTTTTCAGAGTCAACCGATATGCCGTCTTCGGCATCGGTTACCTTATAAGGCCCTGTTCCTATCAAATCCTGCCAGCGTGGAATTGTATTCCCGTTGGCTTCTAGGATATGCTCCGGAATCATGGCGTGCCACTGGTTGGCGGACTCTGCGATGAAGTCGCCAAAGGGTGCGGTCAGGCTGATTCGCAGTGTGTGGTCGTCAACCTTTTCCATAGTGTCAATTAGGTTGAACGCACCCACTCGCGGTTGAATGATACCTTCTGGAGGATCGCGCCAGCGGTCTATCGAATAAATGATGTGGTCAATATCGAATGGAGTGCCGTCATGCCATTGCGTCAAGTCTTCATCAATATTGTATGTGAAGACGGTTGATTCGCCGTTAACTTCCCAACTATCAGCCATATCCGGCCAGATTTCAATGCCGTCTCGCGGTGAGAACTGCAACAACCCGCTGTACATTCGACCACCGTAGTGGAAGAGTGAAATCCATGTGCTCGTCTGCGAGAAGTCCCACTTCGGCGGGAAGCCGTCGTTGATGACGCGCAGATGACCGCCACGCACGACGTCTCCGGACGCCATGGCTGTGCTTGGCGCTGCTGCCGGTGCCGGTGTGGCTATCGCTGGGGGCACGACCGTCGGTGGGAAGGTCGCTGTCGCTACCACTTGGGCCGGCGCTGCCGGAGTGGCCCCTTCCGGCGCGCTGGAACACGCAATGCCAGCGAGCGTCAGAACCGCCCCGAGGATAATCACCCAAGTGAGCCTACCAAATATGCCTTTGTGCATATTGACTAATGCCTCCTGTTTTCGTTTCCGTTCTTATTCTCGTAAATTTTCGAACTTCCGGAAGTCCTTGCTAGCACCCCGGCCCAGGACTCGGAGCGTCGCAGTCTAACCACACATCCTCAAACCTGTTGTTGCTGAATATGTCCTGCGCGACTAGATTCCAGTTATGCACATAGTTCCAGTAGAACTTGTTATGGTTCGCTGCATAGTAAGGCACAGAGGGGACCCATTCGTTAAGCATGATGTTAAACATCTCGTCAAACAACGCGCTCTGCTCAGGTCCGGGCTGCTGGGTCCTCGCTTTATTCCACGCGGCCTCCCAATTGTCGGGCGGAACCCAACCACCGTTGCGACCTCCGCCATCGCTATACATAATGTCTACTATCGGCACTATGCCCGCGTAGCTCGGAGCGGTTCCGCCTGATGCCGCCTCGTACCTGCGGCCCTCGACAGAGGCGATCATCGCCGTCCAGTCCTGTATTCGGATGTCTGCCTGTATGTCGCAGCACTCCTGCAAGTCCAATGCAAGCAGTTCGGCGTGTGCCGTCCGGAATGGCACGAAGATTAGCTCAAATTGTGTCAATCCGGCTTGCTCGGCGAAGTCCCGAGCCATTGCCATTTCTTCTTCCCTCTTGGTCGGGTCGTAGCCAGGAATCTTGGCAATCTCCGACTCCGAAGGATGGAGGTAGCTGAACCAGCTTATTGGGAACACAGGGTTTTCCGCACCCTCGGAATCTATAACCGCCTGCTTGTTGAAGGCGTACATTATGGCCCTGCGGGCGTTTACGTCGTCAAAAGGCGGAATCTGGTTGTTGAGCTGGATGCTGGCAACGTCGGCAAAAGGCCCTGCAAGGAAAGTAGCCTCACCGCCGCTTTCCTCGACTATGCTCTTGTAGTCTAGGTGGCTTACGCCAACGAATGTGGGCTTTGTAGCGTCCCCATTCTTCGTTCTGAGAGCCGCAAGTAAGCCTTGAGGCTCGGCTATGACCACCGAAGTCACCTTATCAAGATAAGGATACTGGTTGCCGTCAGGATCGGAGCGGAAGTAGTTGGGGTTCTTTTCCATGGCGACCGATATGCCGTCCTCGGCGTCCACTACCTCGTACGGTCCCGTGCCTATCACGTCCTGCCAGCGCGGAATTGCGCTCTCATTGGCTTCAAGGATGTGCTGAGGAATGAACATATGCCACTGGTTTGCGGCTTCAGCAATGAAGTCTCCGAAAGGAGCCTGCAGCTTGATTTCTAGCGTGCTGTCATCCACGGCTTCCATTGTGTCAATTAGTGAGAACGCCCCCACGCGCGGCTGAATTATGCCCTCGGGCGGGTTGCGCCACCTATCGATGGCATAGATTATGTGGTCAACGCTGAATGGCGTACCATCGTTCCATTCGGTAAGGTCTTCGTCAATGTGGAACACGTAAGTCTGGTTGTTGTCCATGACCTCCCAGGACTCCGCCATATCGGGCCATATTTCTACGCCGTCCTTGGGAGAGAACTGCAACAACCCGTTATATGCCCGTCCGCCGTAATGGAAGAGCGAAATCCAGGTGCTTGTCTGCGTGAAGTCCCACTTCGGAGGGAAGCCGTCGTTCACGACTGTAATGTGCCCACCCATCTGAATGCCGCCGGGCGCCATCGCTGCGGGTGCCTCAGGTGCTGCAGTCGGCGCGGCGATCGCGGGTGGGATCGGCGTAGGCGGGAAAGTCGGCGTCGCTACCGGAGCTGCAGCAGCGGGAGCGGCGCTCTCGTCGGGCGCGCCTCCGCATGCCAATGCCGCAAAAGTGAGGATCGCCGCCAATGCCACCACCAGAATGACATTACCTTGTAGCCCTACTTTCATATTCCCTATCCCCTCCTATCAATAGGTCATATTGACCGATTCACGAAGCAAGATCACTTCGAAATGGTGCTTAGCATCCTGCCCCGGGACTGGGGGCATTGCAGTCCAACCACACGTCCTCGAACTTGTTGTTGCTGAATATATCCTGAGCGACCAACTGCCAGTTATGAACATAATTCCAATGGAACTTATTGTGGTTGTTGGCGTAAACCGGCACCATCGGCATCCATTCGTTCATCATAATGTCGAACATCTCATCAAAGAGGGCGTCCTGCTCAGGTCCGGGCTGTTGGATCCTTGCCTTATTCCAAGCTGCTTCCCAGTTGTCAGGCGGATCCCAGCCTCCGTTGCGTCCTCCGCCTTCGGTATACATAATGTCGATGATGGGAACGGTTCCTGCATAGCTCGGCGCTGTTCCGCCAATAGCAGCTTCGTATCGCCGTCCTTCGACGGCCGCAATCATCGCCGTCCAGTCCTGAATTACGATGTTCACCTGCACATCGCAGCATTCCAGCATGTCTTGCTGCATCTGCTCCGCATGTGCCACTCTGGTCGGTATCCAAATCAGATCAAACTCCTTCAGCCCCGACTTCTCAGCGAACTCGCGAGCCATCGCCACTTCTTCGTCCCTCTTGGCAGGGTTGTAGCCGGGAATCTCGCCTATCTCTTCCGGTGACGGATGTAGATAGCTGAACCAGCTTATCGGGAAGATCGGGTTCTCCGCACCGTCAATCTCGATGACGCGGTTCTTGTTGAAGCCATACATAATGGCCCTACGTGCATCTATGTTGTCGAAAGGCGGTGCCTCGTTATTCAATTGCACGCTGTCAACAGTGGCGAAAGCCTCTGCGAGGAATGTGCCGTCGCCCTCATCAGCCATCTGCTTGTACTCGAGGTGGCTCACACCAACCCAGTTGGGCTTTGTCGCGCTTGCCTTCTTCGCATTGAGAGCTGCAACAATCGCCTGAGGTTCAGCTATGACAACGGAGGTAACTTTGTCAAGGTATGGATATTGGTTGCCGTCTGGATCCGACCGGAAGTAGTTAGAATATTTTTCCATCTCGACCGAGATGCCGTCTTCCGCATCTACGATCTTGTATGGCCCGGTGCCAACCAGTTGCTCGTAGTTCGTAATCGTATTGTTGTTGGCTTCCAAAATGTGCCTGGGGATGAACATATGCCACTCGTTGGCGGCTTCCGCGATGAAGTCCCCGAAAGGCTCCTTTAGCCGAATTTCAAGCGTGTGGTCGTCCACGACTTCCATCGTATCGATCAAATTGAACGCCCCCACACGCGGCTGGATGATGCCCTCAGGTGGATTGCGCCAGCGATCTATTGCATACACCACATCATCTAGAGTGAAAGGTTGCCCGTCGTGGTACTCTGTGAGGTCCTCGTCTATATGGAATACGTAGGTCTGGTTATTGTCCATAACCTCCCATGATTCCGCCATATCCGGCCAGATTTCGACACCGTCCCTTGGGGAGAACTGCAGCAATCCGCTGTACGCCCTTCCCCCGTAATGGAACAGCGAAATCCAGGTGCTGGTCTGCGTGAAGTCCCATTTAGGCGGGAAGCCATCATTAAGCACCCGAAGGTGACCGCCCATCTGGATGTCGCCCGACATCATGGCTGCCGGAACTGCTGCGGGCGCGGCAGTTGCCGCTGCGATCGCGGGTGGAATCGGCGTCGGCGGGAAAGTTGGCGTTGCGACGGGTTGCGACGGTGCTGCGGCACCTCCGTCTTCGGGCGCACTTCCGCAGGCAAGGGCGAACGCCAGTATTCCAACCAGTGCCAGACTCAACCAAATGGTGCGGATCGTCAAACCTTTTTGCATGTCTGCTGCGCCCTCCTGCCAAAACTTTGCTATGAGTTTCACAAAAATAGGCCCTAACTACACTCTCACTGATGAGGACATATGACATCTTCAGCGAACAAGTTTGTTAAGGGCGTGCCAGTAGGAATGCCGTGGGGAATGTGGGCAATGGTTAAAGTGAACTTATAATTCATCATAGGTAGATTGTCAACCCTAATATTAAACATCGCGCCAAGGTCTTCCGGACGCCGTTCAGCGGCATATCGAATGCCCGTACGCCATTGTTGGAGTTGGATTTTCAACCAGAGCTATAAGGGGCTCAGTTGCAGGTATCTTTTGATCTAAAGCTGCCGCAACCTTGGATCCCAGCGGTCACGCAGCCAGTCACCGATGAAGTTGAACGCAAGCACCGTAAGGAATATGGCCATGCCGGGGAAGAAGGCAACCCACCACGCAGAAGCGAGGTAGTCGCGCCCATCCGATACCATGGAACCCCAGGACGGCGTTGGCGGCGGTACGCCCGCGCCCAGGAAGCTGAGAATAGCCTCCGCGAGTATTATGCTGCCCACCTGAAGCGTCGTTGCCACAACGATTGTATTCGTCACGCCTGGCAGGATATGGCGGTACATAATGCGCGGTGTTGACGCGCCTGCAATCTTGGCAAGCGCCACATAGTCGAGACTCTTCAACTGAAGCGTCTGCCCACGTACCAGGCGCACAATCACTTATCGGAGCGTGGTAGCAACGAACCTAAGGGCAAACAATAACCCATTAGCAGCGATATTGACCGACAATGTGACTATTTACATCATTATGAAGCCGCGCAATCCCAAATCATCCTAGGGCAAAAGGCATACGACGCGGCCTATTTTCCAAACACCTCCTCTGATCTCGCTGCTCCACCATCCGCGCGAACAACTCGTGGACGCGCGGGTCGTCCGTCAGTTCGGGGTGGAATGCCGTCGCCAGCATCCTGCCCTGCCGCACGGCAATAGGACGCCCGTCGTCCAGAGCCGCCAGCACCTTCACGGATTCGCCCACGCGGTTGACGACCGGGGCGCGTATGAACACGCAATGGAACGGCGCCCCCTCGATCTCCTGAAACTCAATGTCAGCTTCAAAGCTGTCCACCTGCCGCCCGAAGGCGTTGCGGCTTACGTCGATGTCCATAAGACGCAAAGGTTCAGGGCGACGGTCCGTGAGTCGGTCGGCTACGACAATCATGCCGGCGCATGTGCCCCAGATCGCCATACCCGCCTGCGCCCTCTCCCGCAGCGCCTCCCGAAAGCCGTAGATGTCTATCAGTTGGACGATCGTGGTGCTTTCGCCACCGGGGATAATCAGCCCGTCGATCTCATCCAGCTGATGGGGGAGTCGTATTTCGGGCGCGTCAATCCCCAGCCGAAGCAGTGCCTGCCTGTGCTCCAGGAAGTCACCTTGTACCGCAAGAACCCCGATTCTTGGCTCTTTCCTTGACAAATTACCAGCCTCGCGTCGCAAGCTGCTCCTCTTCGGGCATCGTGCGAACATCCAGGCCCGGCATCGCCGCGCCCAATCCTCTGGACACCTCCGCCAGAATCTGCGGGTCGTTGTAGTGCGTGGTCGCCTTCACGATGGCTTCCGCCATTATCTGCGGGTATTCGGACTTGAATATGCCTGAACCGACGAACACGCCGTCAACGCCAAGCTGCATCATCAGCCCCGCATCCGCGGGTGAAGCGATTCCGCCCGCCGCAAAGTTGACCACAGGCAAATTACCCGTCTCGTGAATCTCTCGCACAAGTTCGTATGGAGCGCGCAGGTCTCTTGCCGTTGCCATAAGCTCGTCGCCGGTCATATTCTGGATGCGGCGTATCTCGCCTATCACCTGGCGCGCATGGCGGACCGCTTCCACAATGTTGCCCGTGCCGGCCTCGCCCTTGGTGCGAATCATCGCCGCGCCCTCACCGATGCGGCGCAGGGCCTCTCCAAGGTCGCGACAGCCGCACACGAAAGGCACACTGAAGTCGTGCTTGTTAATGTGGTTATTCTCGTCGGCGGGCGTCAGCACCTCGGACTCGTCTATGTAGTCCACGCCCAGCGCCTCAAGAATCTGAGCCTCCACAAAGTGGCCGATGCGCGCCTTCGCCATCACCGGAATCGTTACCGCGTCTATAATCTCCGCAATCATGGACGGGTCCGACATCCGCGCGACACCACCCGCGCTGCGAATGTCGGAAGGTACGCGCTCCAGCGCCATCACCGCGACAGCCCCCGCGTCCTCCGCAATCTTCGCATGCTCTGCGGTCACGACGTCCATAATCACGCCGCCCTTCAGCATCTGCGCCAACCCTGACTTCACCCTGAAAGTACCCGTCTCTGCAACCATATCAACTGCCATGAGACCCTCCGCTACGCACTTGTATCTTCACAACTATTTGAACAGCATAGATAACAGCTGCCCGCCTACTAATGAACGGTGTGGTTCTTTGCGTTTGTTCGAACCTGCATCTTCAAACTACCACTCCGCATCCTTAACTTTAAGCTCCAATTGACGACCGGACCCGAAAATATAGGTCAACCTCTTGTCGATTCTTAATTGTTACCGTGCCCGTGCTCCTATCAGAGCCCACAATGTCGCCTTCGCCATCCTTTTTTGGTCCCCGCTCAGGGTCGGGAAAGCCTTCCCAGCCCGGTCGGGGCATATTTAGTCCCAAGCGTGCCAATAGTCGAACCGCCTGGATTATTGTGAAAATGATTGGAGTACAAGTAAGCGCAATCCTAGATGAACGCCGAGCACATAGTCAATCACCAATCCATAAATATCGTCAATTTACGGGCGGATTGTGATTTGCGAATTGTAAAATTCGGATTGTGAATAATTGCACTCTCGCCTATTGCCAGCAATATTAGACGAATGTCGCACGCAAAGTCAAGGAACGCTCCACAAGCCACAGGGCCTTCTATTTTCATTTCAATCGCAAGTTGCGGAGTGGAGAATCTGTAATCCTTGCCTAGTACCATGCCTGCGCTGTCGATATGATTTACCCACCCCGCCAGTCAACTGAAAAATCGAAGTCTCTCCACCATATATGTGCGCTTGGGGCGTCAATTCTGCCCGTCTGCTATCACATTCACCCTTAACCCGCTCTTAACGCAGGAACTCGCAAACATTCCTGTTGTGCGCCTTGCCCGTCTGATGTAAAATGCACTCTAGGTCTAACTACTATGGCATGCTTCCTTGATAAAGATAGTATGCTCATATTGAAACGCACTTTTAAGGAGGGGGCGACAATGGCGAATGACGTTGCTCTAATTGCCCATTTAATGCGCCGTGCGGGTTTCGGCGCTTCCAGGGCGGAGCTGGACGAGCTGGCATCGAAAGGCTACAAGGCTGTCGTGGATGACCTCGTGAACCCGGAACGCTTCCCGGAGCTTGAAGAGGATGTCTGGAAGCGTTACAACCTGGAACTGAGCTACAACGACTCCCTGCAGGCACACGCCGGACGCTGGATATACCGCATGGTCAACACTCAGCGTCCCCTTCAGGAAAAGGTGGCGCTCCTCTGGCACCATGTCTTCGCTACCGCTTGGTACAAGGGCGAGCATGTGCCCTCCATAGTCCGGCAGATAGAAACTTTCCGTGATGTCGGCATGACCGATATGAGGACTATCCTGCTTGAGCTGGCAAAAGACCCGGCAATGAACTACTGGCTGGACAACTGCGAAAACCACAAGGGCGAACCGAACGAAAATTGGGGCAGGGAACTGCTCGAACTCTTCTCCATGGGCGTAGGACACTACTCTGAAGAAGACATCAAGAACGCATCCCTCGCCTTCACTGGCTGGACGTTTACGCAGCCCATTCCTCTGTACCCCTTCGGTAGCTACGACGCCGAATTCCTCTACGTTGGCGAAGACCACGACGAATCCGAGAAGACATTCCTCGGCGAGACGGGCAACTTCAATGGCGAAGACATCATAGACATCGTCGTCAGGCAGCCCGCCACCGCAGCCTTTATCTGCCGCCACATCTACAACTTCTTCGTCGCGGACGAGCCTCAAGTCCCCTCTTGGGAGCTTGAGCCGCCGCGCGACCCAGAGGCGATGGAGGCGCTCATCACGGCATACTTTGAGTACGACGGGCAGATTAAGCCCATGTTGGAAACCCTGTTCAACTCGGACTTCTTCAAAGAGGCGCAGTTCAAGAAGGTCAAGAGTCCGTCAGAGCTAGTCGCCGGCACCATCAAGCTCGTCGGAACTTACAAGTTCCCCGAACCTAACGAAGCGATCGGCGCTCTTGGCGGCGCAACCACGGTGATGGGGCAGCAGTTGATGAACCCGCCCACCGTCGAGGGCTGGCATACTGGCCATGAATGGATTGACGGCGGCACCCTCAACGAGCGCATCAACTTCGCAGTCAACCAGTTTAATGACCTCACGAAGCCCGGTGTCCAGGACATCGTCGCCCGCATGAGTGCCCAGAGCGATGACGGCAAACTCACCCCCGAACAATTCGTCGAAATGACCCTTGAACTCGCAGGGCACGTCGCTGTCGATGACAACACCATGGAAGGGCTGATGCGATACGCGCAGGCGGCAGGCGACCTCAGCTTTGACACCGAAGATGACGCCAACGACAGCGCAACCCACATCGGCAGGATGCTTCAGCTCATCGTTTCCACCCGCGAGTACCAGTTCGCCTAACATAAAGAATATCGCCATGTATCCAATGTTGACAGTTACAGGCAAGCAAGCAAAAGGAGGCACGCGAGATGCCAGCCAACGGTAACGGAAAAGACCCGGTCATGATTGTAGTGCAGCTTTCGGGCGGCAACGACTTCATGCACACTCTCATCCCGTACAACAGCCCGACCTACTACGACAATCGCAAGTTGGTCAAGATTGATCGCGAGGAAGTGCTGACGATCAACGACGACCTCGCCTTCAACCCCAACTTCCGCCCAGTCAAGGACATGTTCGACGAGGGCAAAGTTGCGGTGGTACAAGGCATCGGCTACCCCAACTCTAATCGCTCCCATTTCCGCGGCATGGACATCTGGCACACCTGCGAGCCGGACAAGGTCGTAACCGAAGGCTGGGTCGGCAAGGCCCTCCGCGAACTCGACCCCAATGGCGAGGACGAGCTTACCGGCATCAACTTCGGCATCGGCTTGCCTCGCGCGATGGCAGTCCCCGGTGTGCCTGTTACCTCCGTCAACGACCTCGACAGCTACGGCCTCCTAACCGGCATCGGCGAGGACGATCAGCGCGATCAGGCACTCCAGATTTTCAAGGACATGTACGCGCAGGCGATAGGCACAGGCCCAGTGATGGAATACCTCTCCCGCACCGGCATGGACGTCCTTCGCGGCGCCGACAGGCTGAAGGCTGCCCCCGCGCAGTACAGCTCCAGCGTCGAATACGGCGACAACGCGATAGCCAAGAGCCTGCGAGACATCGCAAGGGTGCATACCACCGGACTTGGCACACGTATCTTCTATACCAGCCACGGCGGCTACGACACACACGCCAACGAGAACCCGACGCATCCCAAGCTGCTTCAGGACCTCTCCGGCGCGGTCCGCGACTTCTTCGACGACCTCAACGAGCACGACGCCGCTGACAACGTGGTGATGCTCGTTTTCACCGAGTTCGGTCGCAGAATCAAGGACAACGGCAGCGGCACCGACCACGGCTCCGGAGGCGGCGCGTTTATCATCGGCGAGCCGGTCAATGGCGGCCTCTACTCCGAGTACCCGTCCCTCAGTCCCGAAACATGGGCGAAGGGCGAGGACCTGGAGCACACGATTGACTTCCGCGGCATTTACGCCACCATGCTTGAACAATGGATGGGCATAGACGCCCCCGAAATCGTGAACGGTCACTACGAGCAGATCACCCCATTCAAATAGAATAACTAGGATCTTCTTTACAAGGCAGCGCATCTACACAAGGCAGCGCATCCACGAAATCCCTTCCCCCTTAATGGGGGGAGGTTAGGATGAGGGGATGAAAGTGCCCCTGACTGGCAGACCAACTGACCGACTGAATAACTCAAAAGAGGTGCAACAATGGCCAGACCATACGGAATGCTCAGGTCAGGCTTCCCTTATTACATGACTCTCGGCATGCGCCGGGTTACTTCCAACGCAGTTGACATCGCCTTCGGCAAAGATGAGCGCGTGTATATCCTCTGTCGAGGCGGACTCGGCAACGAAATTAGGCGCATCAACTGGGCCGACGACAATCTCGGCACCATCGGTACAGGCACATTCCAGTGGCCTTCCGGCTTGCTCTGCGATGATGACGAACTGCTGTATGTCTCCGACGAGGCGCACAACAAGGTCTTCATCTTCGACAAAGACGGCGAGCAGCAGGCAAGTTGGGGTGAGAAGGGTGGCGGCGAAGGACAATTCAATCGCCCGACAGGAATGTCCTTCGACAACGATGGCAACATCGTCCTCTCCGACACCCTGAATCACCGTGTACAGACATACACTAAAGACGGCAAGTTCCTATCGCAGTTCGGCGAATTCGGCGACGGCAAAGGGCAGTTGAACATGCCTTGGGGCGTAACCGTTGACGACGAAGGCGACATATACGTTGCCGACTGGCGCAACGACCGTGTACAGAAGTTCACGCCCGACAGCGAGTTCCTGATGGAAATTGGCGATTCTGGTGACGACAAGGGCGAGTTCGACCGCCCGACTAGCGTTGCCGTCGATGCGGACGGTGATATCTACGTCTCCGACTGGGGCAACGACCGTGTGCAGCTCTTCGATGCTGAGGGCCGCTTCGTCGAGCAGTTCATAGGCGACGCCAGCCTCTCCCGCTCCGCTCGCGAGTACATCCTTGCCAACCCGGTAACGCTTCGCCTGCGCGAAATGGCAGACCTCGAAGCCACCAAGCGCCTGCGCGCTCCACTGACAGTGCGCGTTGACGAGGAAAACAGGCTGTACATCACTGACTTCGGCTCGCACCGCATCCAGATTTACAAGAAGGAGGCCTACCCGCTCAACGAGCGGGAAATAGCGCCGCCTCTGCGAAACCCCATACTATTCACCACCTAGTCCAGCATATACCGCGACCTACCTTTCAAGCCAACTACTGAGGGGCGGGACATCAACCCGCCCCTCAACTTATTTGATGGGCGAGTAGGTCATTCCCACACCTCAAACCACTGATGTCAATGTAATGTACCAACCGCCCCAATTCACGCTCGCCGACATTCACCGCCGCACGCACCGCACCACTGCTACACGCATTTTCTATGTGCTGCGCCGCTGGCCTCTTATCCCACTTCTCATCATCGTAACTCTCGTCACCTGCGCCGCCTTCGCCGAATACATCTCACCCAGCTTGCCCAACCGTCAGGACCTTCGCGACCGCACAGCCGCGCCCTTCTGGTACCCGCAATGTGTCGGCGACGAAAAGCCCTATTTCGACTACTGCAGCAGAGGCGGCAAGTACATCCTCGGCGCAGACCCGCTGGGGCGTGATGTGCTGTCTCGTATCATTCACGGCGCTCGCATCGCGCTGACGCTCGCGGTGATTAGCATAACCATCGGTACGCTGGTCGGCACGACGCTCGGCTTGGTGGCAGGTTACTTTGGCAGAGTCGTTGACGAGGTGATAATGCGCATCACGGATATGATAACCGCCGTACCATACCTCTTGCTTGCGCTAATAATCATTGTCGTCCTCGGTCAGAAATACATAGTAATCGTGGGAGTGCTTGCTCTGGCAAGCTGGCCCGAAGTCGTGCGGCTTGTGCGCGGCCAAACCCTCCAGTTGAAAACGCTGGACTATGTCGCATTGGCGAAGGTATCCGGCGCTTCCTCATTCCGCATCTTATGTAGGCATATCCTGCCAGGCGTCACGAACACGCTTGTTATAGCGACCACGCTGCAGGTTGGCGCCATCATCCTTGCCGAATCGATTCTGGGATACCTCGGTGCGGGGATCCCGCTTCCCGCCCCCGCATGAGGTTCTATGATAGCTTACGGACGCGACTACCTGGACGATGCCTGGTGGGTTGCGTTCTTCCCCGGCATGGCAATATTCCTCACTGTGCTCGCCTTCAATTTTCTCGGCGACTGGCTGCGCGATCGCTGGGACACCCGCCTCCGCCAAATACTCTGACATAAAGTCCCTTTCGCCCGATGAGGGAAGGTTAGAGCCTTTCGTGAGCTTGCCGAAGGAATGGGGGTGAAATACACCATCTGTCCCTTTCCTATCCATCCTGTACATCCTGTTAACTCCTGGCATTGACATTTCGCTCGCCTGTGCTAAACTCGTTGTAGCGAACATATATTCTTACACAGGAGAGCCGCAATGCTCATTAAGCACACGCCGGACACCTTTGAAAAACTTCACATCCTCGGCGGCATGGCAAGTGACGACATTCTCTCACGCCCCGCTGCCGGCAGCCGAACCGCCGCGCCCTACACGTCCGCGCGCCGCAATCCCGTTCCCGGCGTCTATAAGGCAGCAATGCCAAACGGGAAGTTCATCAGCCTCATGCGCGTCATGTTCACCGACTTCTGCAAGATGGACTGCTTCTACTGCCCCAACAGCCACTGGGTCCCCCGAAAGCGCTACGCCTTCAGGGTCGATGAGCTCGCCAACGCCTTCATGGAAATGCGCCGACGCCACACGGTCAACGGCCTCTTCCTCAGCTCCGGCATCGCCGGCAGCGGTTCCAAGACCACCGAACGGCTGCTCAAGGTTGTGGACGCGATACGCAACAAGCACGGCTTCAAAGGCTACATCCACATGAAAGTAATGCCCGGCACCGAGTACCAGTTCGTCGAAGAGGCATACAGGCTCGGCACTCGCCTCTCAGTGAACATCGAAACGCCTACCCACGAAATGATGACACGCCTCAGCACAATGAAAGACATGCAGCGCGACATACTCGACCCAATGAGCTGGGTTGTCGACCTGATGCGCCGCAACAGGGCCAATGGCAAAGGCGCGACCGTCGGGCAGGCGACACAGATGGTCGTGGGCGCGGCAAATGAATCAGACTGGGACATCTTCAAGCGAATGGAGCAGCTCTACGGCGAGTGGAACTTCAAGCGCGTCTATTACGCACCCTTCCAGCCCATCCGCCATACGCCCCTCGAAGAGCATCCCGCAACACCCATGGTCAGAGAGCATCGCTTGTACCAAGCTGACTGGCTCAGCCGCGTGTACAAGTTCACCAGCGACGAGATGCGCCTCGCCTACGACGACAACGGCTTCCTGCCCCACGACGAAGACCCCAAGCAATCCATCGCCGTGCAGAACCTTGACGCATACCCCCTCGATGTGAACGTAGCAACAAAAGAACAGCTTCTGCGCGTCCCAGGCGTAGGCCCCACTTCAGCAGATCGCATCCTGAAGAACCGCCGCGCTCACAGCATCGACAACTGGCGCGACCTTCAGACTATGGGAGTCGTCCGCAAGCGCGCCTGGCCCTTTCTGCGCTTCCCCGGCCATCGCCCACCCCGCGCCAGGCAACTCAAGCTCGACCTCTTCAGCGAAGGCGCAAAGCAAGCTCGCAAAACGGAGATAATCACCCGCTTAGGACAATCACAGCAGTCATACAACCCATCCACCTGCGGCAACTCCACGCAGCCAACATCCTGCACCGGCTGCCCCCTGTACGGCGCCCCCGGCCACCCCGGCAGCGCAGCGGCATAGCAAGAAAGCTACACCAGCCTCACAAACCGCCGCCTACCCGCACGCAGCACGCAGCCCGCTGCGACACCGGAAGTAGAGTCCTCGTTGACGCGCTCACCATCAATCTGCACCGCTCCTTGGTCGATGAGCCGTCTCGCCTCGCCCGCACTGTTTGCGAGCCCGGCGTCAACCAGCAGGCGGCTCAACCGCATGTCGGCAAGCGCCTCGGAAGGCGGCAGCGCGAACTCGGCTATATCCTCCGGCAACTCCCGCCCCTGCACAGTCCGCTCGAAATGCCCCTCCGCCTCGCGCGCCGCATTCGCATCGTGGAACTGCGCCACAAGCTCCCGTGCCAGCCGCTTCTTCAGCTCCATTGGATTCACTGAGCTGCCGCCCAGTGCTTGCCGCATCTCGTCAATCTCATCTTCGGCAATGTCCGTAAGATACTCGCTGTACGGCACGATCTGGTCGTCCGGCAGCGACATCGCCTTGCCGTAAATCTCGTTTGCAGGCTCGTCGATCCCAATATAGTTCCCAAGGCTCTTGCTCATCTTCTGCACGCCGTCCGTCCCCGGTAGCAATGGCATCAGGAAGCACTGCTGAGGCGTCTGACCCATCATCTGCTGCAAGTCCCGTCCGACAAGCAGATTGAACATCTGGTCAGTCCCCCCGAACTCCACATCCGACTCGATTGCCACCGAGTCATACGCCTGCAGCAACGGGTACAGCAGTTCAGTTATGGCTATGGGCTGGTTCGCCTTGAATCGGCTGGCGAAGTCGTCGCGCGCCAGGAACTGCGCCACCGTGAACCGGCTCGTCAGCCTAATCACATCCGTCAGCGAGAAATCGCCGAACCACTCGCTCTGCCAGCGCGTCTCCGTCCTGTCCCTGTCCACAATCTTGAAGAACTGCGCCATATAGGTAGCAGCGTTCTCGCGCACTTGCTCCGCCGTGAGCATGGGGCGAGTAGCGGACCTTCCGCTAGGATCGCCTATCTGTGCCGTCCAGTCTCCCACGATAAGCACAACCTTGTGCCCCAGGTCCTGGAGTTGCCGCAACTTCCGCAGCCCGACCGCATGCCCCAGGTGAATGTCAGTCGCGCTGGGATCGAAGCCCATCTTCAGGCGCAGCGGCTGGCCGCCCTGGAGACGTTCCACGAACTCCGACTCCACGATAATCTCAGACACGCCCCGCTTGAGCACGCGGCGCATTACATTCTCGTCATTGATAGCGTCTGACAACAAGATGGCACACCTCTGTAATGTTCGGTATCCAGTATTTGCAGAATTCGAGGGTAGGGGACACGTATTCCCGTGCTGCGCTGAAGCGCCTTGCTCGCTGCTCACCGTTTCGCTGGCAATTATATCGCAAAGAAAGGAGGCGGGCGCAACACATGCTGCGACCGCCTCCTTGAATTGCCCATTAGTCCCGCACTTTCGGTTGTTGACCGAAGGCTGCCCCCCTAATTTCTAAGGGTCATTTAACAACCGATTATTGTTCGCGGGTCTGCCAGTCTTGGCCTCCCCTGCCGGCTTTATCTATCGGAACTACCCTTCTATCAACGTTAGCGTTGACTACCGTCCCTGAAACCGGCAGGGGCATGACACGGGAATTTCCAGTTATGATTCAGAACTAGCTGTCTAACCATAGCCATCCTCCTGTCAGCCTGACGAATTGCCAAGGCGGTCAATGCAGGGCCTCTTGCCCCTAAGCTCCACCGTAGCAAGTACATACCGCGATGTCAACATCGTAGGAGACATTCTTTTGGACTATTCAGTACCTCTGTACAAGAGCCATCTCCGGAAGTCGTCACTGTCTAATTCGGCAGCACCGCGACATTCGTCCAGTAGTTCAGCAGGTCGCGCACCTTCGTATTGAACTGATGCACATCGACCGGCTTAGTGATGTAACTG
Source organism: Dehalococcoidia bacterium (assembly GCA_965221045.1). Taxonomy (GTDB): domain Bacteria; phylum Chloroflexota; class Dehalococcoidia; order Lucifugimonadales; family JADFKI01; genus Bin90. The sequence continues at coordinate 475,356 of OZ244863.1, read as the reverse complement.
CTGATGCACTTGCTGTACGCGTATTCAAGGTCCTCCTGAGACTGCGATGTCGTCAACACGACCACCGGAATGCTGCTCAACTCAGGAAGTTTTTCCAGCTCGGCGAGAACTTCCCGTCCGTCCATGACGGGCATGTTCAGATCAAGCAGTATCATATCCGGTCGTGGCGCATCGGCGGACCCTTCCTCAAGCCTGAGAATGTTCATCGCTTCCTGCCCGTTACTCGCCACAGTGAAGTTCACATGAAATTCTGCGTCTTCCAGTATCAGCTGTATAAGACGTACATCTGCAGGGTTGTCCTCGACCAGCAATATTTCAAGCGGCCTGCTGGCATGCCTTCTGTAAGTAGTCACGTCCGTATCCTTAATGCCATCAGTGACTGCCTGGACGGTTTGCCCGGTTCGTGGCCATGTTCGTGGCCATGTTCGTGAAAATACACGGCCCGCGGCCTAACTGCCGCCGAAAGGCCACCACCACCGGCGCTTGCCGCCCGACGACTCTGCTTGGCTCTCAGCCTGTCCCGCCGGCGGGCCCAGGCTTATCGGCTGCCGACTGAACATTCCGAGCTGACCCACCACGTTGTTGAAACGCTGCAACTCGATTGGCTTGCGGCAGAAGCGGCTGGGTGGGATGTTGTATGCGTTGAGAAGGCTCTGCTCTGCCTCTGTCCCCGTAAGAATCATCACAGGGATGTTCACAAGTCCTTCGTCAGAGTTGATCTCCGCAAGTACCTCGGGCCCGTCCTTGCGCGGTAGCCGCAGGTCGAGCAGTATAAGGTCCGGACGAGGCGTGCCCCCATAATCTCCGGTGCCGTGCAGCATCTCCATTGCGATGACGCCATCCTCCGCCACTGTGATGTTCGTCGTGTGCTCCGACTGCCTGAGTACCTCCTCTGTCAACCGAACATCGGCAGGATTGTCTTCCACCAGCAGAATCTCGATCGCTCTGTCCTCTGTCGCTGAAGTCATGTTGCCGTCTCCTTTCCCTTTAATCCTCTACAACCGGCAGCGTGAAGCTGAAAGTTGACCCGTTTCCAGGCTCCGATTCGACCCAAATCTTCCCCATATGCCGTTCCACGATCTTGCTGCATATCGCGAGTCCGATTCCAGTCCCCGGATACTCGCCCCTCCCATGCAGTCGCTTGAACATACCGAATATTCGTTCACTGTGCTGCGGGTCTATCCCAATGCCGTTGTCAGAAACCGACATCACCCACGACTCTCCGACCTGTACACTCGATATGTGAATGTTCGGTGGATTCTCGGCGCGGAATTTGATCGCATTGCTGATTAGGTTCTGGAACATCTGCGAAAGTTGGTTGATGTCTCCTTGCACCTTGGGCAACCTGTCATGCGTAACCCGAGCATCAGCCTCTGACATGGCGACTCGTAGATTGGACAACGCATGCTCCAGGGCGCTTGAACTCTCTACCGGCTCCAGGGGCCTACCCTGTGTACCCACGCGGGAGTATTCCAGCAGATCGTTGATGAGAATCTTCATCCGCTCCGAGCCATCCACCACATATCCGATGAACTCATCGGCAGTCTTGTCTAGTTGACCTGAATATCGGTCAGAGAGCAGTTGCGTAAACCCTGAAATAACCCGGAGTGGCTCCTGAAGGTCGTGCGAGGCAACATAAGCGAACTCTTGTAGCTCCGCGTTTGACCGCGCCAGTTCATCTGCCTGCCGCGCCAGCTTCTCCTGCGCCCTCTTCCGCGGCGTGATGTCGTTGGAGTAAATCCGAATCTCTCTGATTGTGGGGATATACACTATGCGTTGCTGGTAAGTCTCTTCCCCGACATCAACTTCACGAGAATGAAATCCACCGCCTGCCGTCAACTCTTCGATTATCTCGTTGATATCCTTCATGATGGGATGGCGTGGTCCCAAATCCGTCAAGTTTGGAAAGCGCTGACGCGCAATCGGGTTACAGTAAGTAATAGACCCATCCAGCTTCGCCTCGATCACCGGATTCGGGTTGTGCATCGGGAAAGTCGCCAGCCTGCTCTGCTGAGCGAACAGCTGCGAGTTTGCTACGGCGGCCGCTACCTGCCGCGCAACCTGTGTCAGCATATCGACATCCCGCTGACCGTAAGCATTCTCCTTCAGCGAGCGAACATTGAGCAACCCGATGACCTCGTTCTTGAATATCAGAGGCGCCATAACCACGGAGCGCATATTGTGGAACACCATCGAAGGGTAGCGCGCCCTGAGCACGTCGGCGCTGCCCTGAACCAAATTAGTCCGTGCGGTTCGTACTACGTCTTCCGCCGGCGTGTCCAGCACAGAAAACTTCTCGCCAACGCGACGCCCCTCTGCTTCAAGCCCAACCACATAAGTGTTGGTCAGCGTGTCGTCTTCCCGGTCCAGGAGGCTGAGTGATATTCGGTCGAACGTTATCAGCTTCTGGACCTGGTCGGCAAAGTCGTCATAGACCTCGTTGATGTCCATAGAAGACGAGATTACCCTGCCGATTTCCGCGAAGAGCGCCTGCTCTTGTACCAGACGCTGCTCTAAGCGCAGAGTCTCTTCGAGCGCAGTCTGCGTATCCACCTGCTTTGCGTATAGCAACGAGTTGGCTAAGGCTCCCGCAATCTGCGAAGCAACCCTCTCTGCCAGTTCAAGGCTGCGCTCACTATAGGCATTTGGGTCGCTCGACCTGAAGTGCATCGTGCCGATAATCTCGTTCCGAGATATGAGAGGCACGGCAACCAGCCATCTCAACCCTTTCATTAGGACTGGGGACTGGTTGATGAACCTCTCTTGGTCTAGCTGCTCGGAGTCGGGGCTGAAAACCAGGCCGCTTCGATTCTTGACAATCCAGTCAGTAGGCGAATCAGCGAGCGGCCTGACAAGCCCCGGTGCCCACTCAGGGATATTCTCCCCAGACTGGTACAGTGTAACTACGGTTCCGGAGTCGGGGTTGACGGTGTTGATCACCAGCCGATCGAATGGGATGACATTACGAACTTGCGAGGCGAAGCCCTCATAGACATCCTGGATGTTCGGAGAGGAACTGATGACGCGACCAATCTCCGCGAAAATTGCATACTCGGCTGCCACGCGCCGCGCCTCAGAGACGGTATCCCGAAATATCGTCGGCGCTATACCTGCGGAATCGTCGTCCGTGCTTCCTTGTCGGGCAGGGCGCTCTTGCATTAGTAACCCCCGTCGTTTTTAACTTCGGGCTACGGTTTCGCCGCAAGCAATCTTCGCGTTTGCTCTACATCCAGCTCCATCTGCTCTAGTAGCGCATCCACGCTGTCGAATTTCAATTCATCGCGCAGACGCTGTACGAATTCCAGCCGTAGTTTCCTATTATACAGGTTGCTGTCAAATTCCAGTAGGAACGCCTCTATCGTGCGTCCTTTACCGTCGAAAGTGGGTCGTGTGCCGATGCTTGTCGCCGCCATGTGGCGCTCACCATCCACGAATGCCAGTGTCGCGTATATGCCGTTCCCCGGAACCACCATATCCGGCCCGACCTCAATGTTAGCGGTAGGGAACCCCAGTGTCCTGCCCCTCTTGTCGCCAGTTACCACAGTGCCGCTTATCGAGAAGTTCCGCCCCAGCTTCTTTGCCATATCCTTGACATTGCCATCCACAAGCGCCTTTCTGATGCTGGTGCTATGCACAGCGTCACCACCATCCGACAGCAGGTCAACCACGCTCACTGAAAAGCCTAGCTCAGCCCCCATGTCCGACAGCATATCGACGTTGCCCTCGCGCTTGTACCCCATGGCGAAGTCAGGCCCCACCACAAGGCCTCGCATTCGCAGCTTGCTGCGCAGCAGTTCGGTGAACTTCCGGGCGCGCAGCCCCGCAATCTCCATGTCGAAAGTCACAGGCACAACAAAGTCGATTCCTAGGTCCTTGATGAGACGGATTCGTTCCGCAATGCTCGTGATGTACTGCGGCTGAAAGTTGGGATTTAGCACCGAATCCGGGTGGTTTCGGAATGTAAGCACACCAGCGGCGGCGCCCTTCGTCTTCGCCTCCGCAACGACCTTGGCTAAAAGGCTCTGATGACCGCGATGCACGCCGTCAAAGACTCCGATGGTCAGCACCGAGTCCCTGTCGATGTGCGTCTGAGCCAGCTCCTGCTCGATTCGCATTACGCCTCAATCTACCGGATTCTGTGTGTGGTCAACCCAAACTGCTCCGACCGCTGCACACTCCGTCTATCTCCGATGCGAGCCCACGCTGAAGGTATTTCGGAGTATATCAGACGCGCATTCCGCGCATCCATAATTCTGACGCCAAAGTTGCCGCTTTCACCCGTCCCCGAAGTTCACCCACTTCATGCCTTCGAGGGCAATTCGTCGAGGATTGGCTAGCGGCTGAACCTATGCGTCAGCAGCAGCAGGCTAATCGGCAATATCAGCGCAGTTGCCCCTCCCATAATCAGCATCGTCGCGCTCAGGCTGTATGTATCTGCAATCAATCCGTACCCGATTGGCGCAATAACAGTGCCGATCTCGTTCGTAGTATAGAAAAACCCATAGAATCTGCCACGCCTGTTCGCCGGCACATACTCAGCCACCGTCGCGTACAGAATTGAAGATGTGCCGTTCAGCCCGATCCCCAGCAGCACCAGCAGCGGGATCATCACCGTCATCGGCGCATACAGCGCCAACACTATGAGCACTGCTGTCAGGCCCTTGGTCGCCCACACCAGACTCACAATGCTAAAGCGGTCGCCCAGCCATCCCACCACAAACTTGCCCGCAGCCCCGCCTATGAATACAAACAGCAGCATGCTAATAGCTTGCGACTGGCTCACATCCTTCGATATGAGCACAAACGGCAGGAATGTCAGCGCCCCCACGCGCGCCGTCGAGTCCAGCATACCTATGCCGCTCAATGTCATGAACCCGCTCAGGCGTGTTCTGCCACGTCCGTTTGCTCCGGCCTCCTCCGTCTCTCTGACCGGCCTGCCAATGTCCACCGCGCGCCGTGTCAGCGTCGCCGCCGCCATGAACACGAGGCTCGCCAGTCCGATAACCCACAGCAGTTGCCGCCAGCCCATACTGATCGCTATCGCCCCCGCCACAATCGGCGGCGCGATCATCTTGCCCAGGTCCCCGGCGAAGTTCACCGTGCCCACAGCTGTCGAGCGCCCGCTGTCGTCGTATGCCCGCGAAACCATACTCGACGCTAGTGGATGCTGAAAGCCCCCGCCAAGCCCTCCAAAGAAGCTCAGCACAACCAGCATCACGAACATCGGCGCAAGAGCCATTCCCACGAGCCCCACCGACACCCACATATTCCCCGCCAGCAGCAGCCAGAACTCGCCCATATTCTCCGCGAGAAAGCCCGCGGGTATCTGCAGCACCGCCGAGGCCCCGCTATATGTCGCACGCAGTATTCCCACCTGCGTGAACGACAGCCCCATATCGCTCTGGATGAGAGGCAGCAGCGGAAACATCAGCGCGAAGTGAAGGTCGCTCCAGATGTGCATCACGGAGCCGAACCACAGCGTCCGGCGGCTCTGTGGCGAGTGAACTATGTAGCCCCACGCATTGGTAGGCGCCTGAATGACGAAGTCCAGCATAATGGCGCGGATTATACCACTATGCCGAATGTCGTGTTTTCAGGAAACGAAGACACACAACGGTATTGTCGCCTGTGTGAGAGGGAAATAGAGTAGAGGGTGGAGTAGGGAGTGTGTGGCAGCTAGGCGGCAATTATTCCTCAACCCGCCAATGACGCAGGTTCGCCGCCCCTCGCTGATACACATTAACCAGCTCATCAGCCCGCTTGTCCGTGTTGACGAGGATTAACGTCCGAATGCACATCGACTGAGAGCCTGGCACATCGATCTCCACCGCATCCAGCAGCGCGACATGAGTCCACCCCATAAGCCGAGCGGCAGCCGCAGGAAAGTCCGCATTCAGATCAGGCGTCGTAGTGAAGAACGCCGCCGCCACATCATCAGCCTCAATGTCATTTGCCTTTACAAGCTCGGCAAGCATCTCACTTGTCGCGTTGAACACTTCGTCTTTTTCGTTGCTATTTGCGGTTGTCGCCCCTCTTATGCCGCGGACTTTGGACATCCTGCTGCACCTTCCATATTCAAAGATGAACTAGGTGGATGACAAGCTCAAGCGACGCCGCGAAGTTGTCGCACAAACCGCGCCGCCGCCGCCGCCGCGTCCTCGGTCGGAACTCTGCTTACGCTGTCCAGCATTGCGCTGGCTACCACCGCGCCATCGGCAAAGCGCGCGATGTTCTCCACATGCTCCTGCCGTGACACGCCGAATCCCACCAGTATCGGAAGGTCGCTGTGTTCACGTATGCGCCGCGCTAGCCCTTCTACGCCGCCCGACAACTCCGACCTCGCGCCCGTCACCCCTGTAACGCTTACGCAGTATATGAACCCCTTTGCCTGTTTGCAAGCCTGCTCGATGCGCGCCTCAGTGCTGGTCGGCGCAAGCAGCGGAATGAGGTGAATACCCTGCGATGCCAGTATCGCCTGAGAGGGCGGTGCCTCCTCCGGGGGCAAATCCGGGATGATGATTCCGTCCATGCCCGCATCCGAAGCTTCCTTCGCAAACTTCTCCATCCCGTAGCTTAGAAACGGATTGAGATAGCCCATGAATATCAGCGGAGCGGTAATCCCCTTTGTCCGCAGTCCCCGCAGGCTGTCAAGCGCTCCTCGAAGAGTGGCACCGTTCTCCAATGCGCGAAAGCTCGTCATCTGAATAGTAGGCCCATCGGCTAGCGGGTCGCTGAACGGTATCCCCAGTTCGAGCATGTCCGCTCCCGACTCTAGGATTGCAACTGCCATCGCCTCCGATGTTGGCATGTCCGGATATCCCACGGTCACGAATGGCACAAGAGCAGCCTTGCCCTCCGCCCTCAGCGCCGCCATTGTCGAGTCTATTCGGTTTGTCATAGATTCCCCTTAAGTTTGCAAAATTGCCGTCGGAGCATCAATTGGTAATTCCAAAAATATCAGTGCCAGCAGATTCTGTGCCGCATGTGCCGCGAACGAAGGCCATATCGAACCCGTCCGCAAGTACAGCCAGGCCAGCAACATGCCTATTACGAATATGGGAAACAAAGTGCCCACTTGCAAGTGCGCCGCCGAGAATATCGCCGAACTGACCACGGCCCCGCGTAACCCGCCAATTAGGGGCACCAGCGCAGCAAGCAAAAATCCCCGAAAAAACACCTCTTCGCCAAATGGAGCAAGCAAGCCCACTATCGCGAATGTCGGCACACGCGCGAAGCCCTCTAACGCGCCTATCTCCTCTAGCTTCTGGTCGGGCACGAGAATGTCAATACCGAGCCCTTCCATAAGCAGCGCATACACGCCCATCGTGGTTAGGCCTATCGAAAGCGCCACAAGTGGCAGCCACAAGGCCGACCACAGCGAAGTTCGGCGAAATCCAAGGAATGACACATTAACATTGTGCCGTCGCACGCCGAAGACCCACGAGCCCGCTAGCAGTGCAATCGGGAGCAAAATGCTCCCAAGTATTATCGCTAGTATCTTATCCTCGACCAGCGACATCCGCGCCAGTGCAAAGCCCAATCCGAGGCTTCCGCCCACGCCCGCTGGCACGAACAGCGCCGACGCGACAATGACATCCCTTAACTTCCACGGAACAGCCCTTATTCTGCTGGCAAACAGCCCCGAACCATCTGGGAGTTCACTGCTCGCAGGTAACGCGCCACAAGTATCTTGCGGCTCAGATTCACATTCGGAACAGCGCTCTTCAACTCCGCGCTCACCCCCTAGCTTTCCTTCCACAACACATCGCCGTAAAGGTCATCCGGATGCTCGCGCGATGCGAAGTCAGCGTATTCTTCCTTGGAAGACTGCAAGTGCCCGTCATCGCCGTGACCGGGATACACATTCACATCGTCCCCTAGCGGGAACAGCTTGCTAGTGATGCTTCCGATAAGCTGCTTGAGCTTCTCCGGCGAACCCGATTTGCCCGGTCCTCCGGGAAACAGCGTGTCGCCGGAAAACAGGTGGCCGCCCGTGTGATAGCAGGTCGAGCCGGGCGTATGCCCCGGCGTGAAAACCGCCGTAAGATTGACATTCCCAGCCGAAATCACATCGCCATCATTCAGTAGAATGTCCGCTGGGCGCGACAACGCGTCCGCATCGTCCGCTCCAATCCCCACAGGTGCGTCTATCGCCGCCGTCACATCCTCGAACCCAAGCAGGTGGTCCATGTGATTGTGCGTGATGATTATCGCCTTCACATCCGTCGTCTTCGCAAGCTCGATCATCTTGTCCGGCTCCGCCGGCGTATCTATGAGTATGCTCTCGTTAGTCTCCGGGCACACCACAAGGTACATATTGTTCCCGTAAGGCCCGCATTCCATCTTGTGAATAATAATTTTGTCGTCCTGAAAACGAGGCGTCGCCATATCTTCTCCTCAAAGTCTGATAAAATGTAGTCGCACACGGAATTATATCAGCCACCACCTCAGCGTCAAACCGCCGATTCCTATGAAAATCCCTTCCCCGTCTATGGCGGAAGTTAAGGATGGGGCGGAATCGGTGTAAAGGAAACCTGAATTTAATCGGCTGTCCAGCCAGAACCTGGAGTCGTGAACATGGTCACCACCGGCGCCAAAATCAAATTCACCTACGAAGACTACTGCAACGCGCCCGAAGACAAGCGCTATGAGCTTCACGACGGAGATTTAATATTGGTTCCATCACCGAAAGAGCCGCATCAGAAGACTTCACTGGATTTGGCAGCTGAGTTAAGGCTATTCACTCGACGAACAGGCATAGGCTACATCTACATAGCTCCATTCGACGTTTTCTTCTCGAATACCGATGTCGTCCAGCCCGACGTGATATTTGTGTCCAGTGAGCGACTCGAAATCATCACGCCTGATAACATACAGGGCGCTCCCGACCTCGTAATTGAAGTCCTATCGCCCTCTACCGCCCATCGAGACCGCACATTCAAGCGCGCCCTATACGCTAGGCACGGCGTCAGGGAGTTCTGGCTGGTCGATACCGATGCCCACACCATAGAAGTGTTGCTGCTCGGCGCGCACGGCTACGAAACCGTCGGCATATTCGGCGCAGGGCAGACGCTCACTTCGCCAACACTGACGGACTTCAACCTCAACACTGACGAGGTATTCTAGGGAGAACCGCATGCCAGACTTTGGACTTATCGTAAAGCACGACTCGGAAGGCAAGCGCATCGAATTGCAGTGCGAGCACCAGAACGGTCTGGTCTATGTAGTGCGTGGCGAAGCAAACTGGGTCTGCGGCGAAGACCTGCTGCACGCCCACTCCCTCGCCGGTTTTTTCCGCGAACTAGGAGAACTCGACGACGACCGCATCAGCGAAGTCATGCAGCGCTGGGGCATCTACTACCGCCCTCGCCCCCTCGCCGAGGATGCCCACGCAGACGCCAACGCGACCAGCGCATAGCAATAGCCGCTCGCTGGCCACGTTGTCTTCAGGATATTTACAGTCTTGCAGGATGTCTTTCGCGCGTACCCTCAATCCGCATCGTCATCCCTGCACAAGCAGAAATCCCTAGATTTGACCGAGATTCACTGATGACGCTCCACGCCATCAACTGTCATTCACGTCGCATCTACGAATCGCTCGCAGTTACTACGCCCCGATGCCAAGCTCCTCTCGCAGGTCCTTTATCGTCTCTGCCCGGCTGCGCGTAACCCTACGCTCTCGCAACCCAATCGGCAGGTTCTCTATCTCCGGCTGAACCTTTATCGCGATGAGTATCGGCCCATCTTCCTGCATAATGTCCTCGATACTCGTTGCGAAGTCTTCGAGGTCGTCGAAGTTGTACGCGGACAAGTACCCTGCGCCCTTTGCCATCGCGGCATAGTCGATCTCCGCCGAGTTCGGCACAGGCTGTCCGCCTGTCGTAGCATAGCACTCGTTGTCCAGCACGAAGTGCACGAAGTTCGCGGGCTTCTTGCCCGCTATGCTCGCCAGCACGCCCAGGTTCATCAGCAGCGAGCCTTCTGCGTCGAACAGCACCACCTTCTCGTCCGGCAGCCCCAGCGCAAGCCCGAACGCCGCCGAAGTCGTGTGGCCCATCGCGCCGCCAAGCGAAATATCCCGCGATGGCTGATCGCTGATGTCCCCCCAGTGCCGTCCCGCCGTACCTTGCGCCGTCACAATAGCGTTGCCGCGATGCGGCTTGAATGTATTGAACACATCAATAGGATCTAGCATCTCGTCTCTCCTTGTTATTTGATTTGAAGTCCCTTCCCCCTTGATAGGGGAAGGCTAGGATGGGGGTGAGAATCCTATCCATCCTGTTAATCGATGTAAATTCAACTCTACCTGTTGAACCCGTGATACTCGTCGCCTACCAGCACAACTACGGGTCGATTAGTAGCCAGCGCCTCGGCAAACGCCTCCGAAATGCGTTCCCCGTCCTCATCGTGCTCCACCAGATAGTAGTTGATGCGGAACGCGTGCAGGAACGGCTCCGTGTAGGTCGCCGCAGTGTCCGGGGTCTTGCCCCACCGCGTCCACCCGCGATATCCCACCACCATCACCAGCGGAAAGCCCGTATCTAGCGCCATCCCGCGTATTGAGTCACCGGACTCCATCATTCCCGTATTCTGAATCAGACAGACAGGCACTTTGCCCGCCACATTCAGTCCCAGCGCGATGCTCATAGTCTCGCCCTCACGCGACACCGGCACCACGTCCAGCCAGTCTTGCTCCAGCATCAGCTCATACAGGTAATTAGTCTCGCTGTCCGGGATCGTAATTATGTGCGTTACTCCATTCTTCTTGAACTCCTCCACTAATGTCTCAGGCCTGAGAATCTGCTGCTGCTGTTGAACCATAAGTCTCTCCTTTAACTATCCCGCCGGTATTGCTTTCGTATGTAATAGGTAGCAATGTACATCTGTGTTAGGCGCTCATTATAAGTAGTTGTGTTTGCACGGTCAATTTCAGCTCACGACGCCATTGTGGAATCCATTGCGCGACACCCAATTGGCTCCTATAATGTGAAATACATCACAATCCACGGAGGATATTGAAAGCCATGGCAATGACCCCAGAAGAGCGCGCCCAAAAGATTGAATCCTATGCCGGCGCCCACACCCTCCTCGCTGACGCACTCAAAGAATTCCCCAAAGAAATGTGGCAGTTTCGCGACGAGCACGGCTGCTGGAGCATCCACGAACACATCATCCACATCACCGACAGCGAGGCAAACAGCTACATCCGCTGTCGCAGGCTTATTGCCGAGCAGGGCGAATCCCTGATGGCATATGACGAAAATCGGTGGGCATCAGAATTGAACTACCACGACCAGAGCACCGAAGACGCTCTCGCCCTCTTCAAGTGGTTGCGCCACAAGAGCTACACCCTCGTCAAGTCGCTCCCAGAATCCGTCTGGGCGCACTCCTCATTCCACCCCGAAAACGGCGAAACCACCCTCGACGACTGGCTCGACACCTACGAGCGCCACGTCCCCGAACACATCGATTACATGCGCCAGAACCTCGAAGCCTGGCAGAAAGTGAAGAACTAAACCACCCCCGCCTCTCGCAACTCTCCCAGCTCATCCGCTCCAATCCCAATCTCCCCATACACCGCCTCGTTGTCCTCCCCAAGCATCGGTGGCCGTCGCCTGATACCCCACGGCGTCGCCTTGAATTCGTATGGCGCACCCACATACAAGAACTCCTCACCAAGCTCCGGATGCTCGACAGCCACCTGCATCCCCCGCTCCTTGAAGTGCCTGTCCTCCAGCGTCTCCTCCGGCGAATAGACGATGCCCCACTGAAATCCCAGGTCCTGCGCCCGCACGAATATGTCGTATGCCGTATTCGCTTGGCACAACTCGCTCACCGCGCTCATAACCTCGGCCATCTGCCGTATCGCATCGGCGTCACGGTTGATGATCGCAGCGCGGCTCGGCGGGGTAATGTACTTCGACAGATCCCCCATAAGCCCGTGCTCGTCCAGCCACGCCAGCAGGTGAAACCACTGCTCCTCGGTCCGCGCCGGAAACCCGATGTTCACATACCTGCCGTCTCCGCACACAATCTGCACATTTGCCGTCGGTGTCGGCGAGGAATGCCGCCCCGTCTGCCGCTGCACCGTGTCGCCCGCCACCAGCCAGTGATAAACTGCACCCTCGGTCGTCACATTCTGCGCCGCGTGCATGTTCACATCGATAAACTGCCCCTCACCCGTGAACTGCCGATGCACCAGCGCAGTGAGCACACCGACCGCCGCGAAGTGGCAGACCGTGTGATAGGCTTGGTTGCCCCCGCCTCGCACCGGCGGAATCGAGTGGTCGTCATACCCGCTGCTCCACACAGGCCCCCCAAAAGCAAGGGCAGTCAAGTCCGTCGCCGCAAAGTCGCTGTACGGCGCATCCTGCCCGAACGGACTGATAGCGGCAAATATGATGCTTGGCGACACTTGAGAAACATCGTCATACCCCAATCCAAGCGAATCCAGGTACTTCGGCTCGCAGCTGTCAACTATCACATCCGCCTCTACCGCCAGCCGCAGGAACACATCGCGCCCCATTTCAGATTCGATGTCCAGCGTCACGCTCTGTTTGTTCGTATTGTAGTGCCAGAAATACAGGCTGCGATTCTTGTCCGGCTCGTCCTTGTAGAACGGCGGATACCCCCGCGTCTCATCCCCCTCTGGCGGCTCCACCTTGGTGACGTTCGCACCCATATCCGCCAGCAGCTTGCCGCACCATCCGCCAAGAACGCCGCCCACCTCAAGAATACGCACATCGTCGAGAACTGAAGTCATCTATATGACCCCCTTGGCATGCAGTTCCTGCTGCTCCGTCTTGTCCAGCATCAGGATCTCGTCATAGAAAAAGTCGTTGTCCTCACCCAACACGGGTGCGCCCTTCTTGATCTTCGCGGGCGTCTTCGACAGCTTCATCGGCATCCCTTCCACGCGCACACGCCCCATCTCCTTGTGCTTCACCTCAGGGAATGTGGGCCAGTCAAGGGAATTCGCATCCTTGTCCATGCGATCCTCCGGATGCTGCACAGCCGCCGCAGCCACGCCCTTCGCTTGCAGCGCATCCATCGCCTCGAATGGCGACCGCTCCGCCGTCCACGCCTCCAATATCGCATCCAGCGCATCCTGATTTTCACCTAGCATCCGCCGTTCCAGCGTAGCGAACCTGCTGTCTGATGCAAGTTCGGGCCGCCCGATGACCTCACATATCCCCTGCCAGTCATCATCGTTCCGCGCTGATATGGCGACCCACCTGTCATCCCCCTTCGAGCGATATATACCATGCGGCGCCATCGGTGGAAACACGTTACGGTTGCTGTGCGGGCTTCCCGGGCGCCGCATCGGTCGCCCGTTCACCGTGTAATCCAGCAGTACAGGCCCATTCAGCGTCAATGCCGCATCCGTGCAGGACAGGTCCACATACTGCCCTTCGCCCGTCTTGTTGCGGTGATACAGCGCCATCAGTATCGCAATCGCCATGAAATACCCGCCAGTGTGGTCCATGTGCGAAAAGCCCCAACCCGCGGGTGGCATATCCGGCAGTGCCGACTGGAATGTAAGCCCTGACACTGCCTGCACCACAGGCCCCCACGTCTTGAAGTGCGTATATGGACCCCGGTGCCCGAAGCCGCAGTTGGAAACATAGATAATGTCAGGCTTAATGCGCCGCATCTCTTCGTATGGAAACCCCCACCTCCCCATCACGCCCGCGCTGAAGTTCTCCGTGACAACATCGCTGATGGAGATTATCTCGCGCATAATCTCCTTGCCGCGCTCACTTTTCGCATTCAGCGTTATCCCCAGCTTCTCCACATTATGATTGTTGAACATCCCGCCGAGGTTAGTGCCGCGCCGCTCGTCAATATACGGCCCATTCCCCCTGAAAATGTCCCATCCCCCTTGGCTCAGCCTGTCCTCGATGCGAATAACTTGCGCCCCAAACGCTGCGAAGAACCGGGTCGCCCCCGCCCCCGCAAGCTGCCCCGAAAAGTCGCATATCCGTATCGGCGCAAGCGCGCCCTTAGCTCCATTCGTCGCCATATCTACGTCTCCAAAACTCCGCTTATCTGACACTGCCGCTGATTATAGTCGCAACCCATCCGCAACGCCACATTGCTCCATCTTCACTATTATCAGATCAATAGCCCATTTTGCCGTCGACTTTGTCGACGTCTTTGCTCGTACCTGTCTATTCTGAGTTCCTCAATTGGAATCAGCGGAAGGCTATAATTGCTTCTGCACACTTGGCGTATTATTGCCAATAAATGGAAAGGAGTCTAAATTCGATAAATTATGACTGTAAGCCACTTTCACCCAATTTTCTCGTCTCGCTCTCACGAAAGTAACCCGAGGTGTAGGAGGTGTTCCCATCCTCAATCTGAGCATCGCATCGATGAAGTAAGTAGAACCGGAGAAGTATGGTGTTATCTGTGCAATCTCGCAACTTGTTGGACGCCGGAAGACGAGCAAGAAAGGCACCAACGGAGTGTATAGGCGATTCTCCAAATATACTCTGAAACCGCATGAGTCGGTATCGGAATGCAAAGCAATCGTAAGAGGCCTATTGACAACCCAAACATTAGTACGTAAGATAGATCCATAACAAGTACACCCGTTCGCAGTGGGAACGTCAGATTGGCGGCAGAGAATAATTCTGCCGCCTCCATGTCTCCTGCGGCAATTGCCCTGAAACCGGAGTCCGATGTCCATACAAGGCAGCATAAAATCCCTGACAGACGATGGACACACCATAGCACTCTTCCTCGTCGACACCATGCAGGGACAGCACACCGACGCCAAGTTCAACCATCGCCTCGAAGCCGCCAAGCACCTAATCAAGTACGGCTTCACCGACACTGACTGCGAAACCACCTCTGACCGTCTTTCCCGCGCAGGCGGGAACCCAGAGGAGCAGGGCGGCGACGAAACCCCCGTTCAAAGTCCCCTCTCCCCTGGGGAGAGGGTTAGAGCCTGCCCTGAGCTTGCCGAAGGGGTGAGGGGAAAAGAGATTGCAGCCCCCGTAACCCACCTCGACATCATCAACTACGAAATAGCCCACGTAATTCGCCACGAGACAGCCGAAGGCCACACCATCGTCAACTTCCTCGTGGACATTATGACCGGCAGGGACAGGCCATTCACTCCCAAGAAGTTCTGCATCAAGCCCGCAGACCGCATGGCAGCCGCAAGAGAACTCCTGCGACGCGGCTTCGGAGACCTCGGCTCACGCCGCAAGCAGTCAGACAGCAACGACGAAGCAAACGCCTACGACACCCTGCACACTGACCTCGCCAAACGAATGCGCGAGTACAGCGAGCGCGGCACTGACACCGTCCGCTTCCTGCTCGAAGTCATGTCAGATCCAGACCCTGACCTAGAGTTCACCATCCATCACCGTATGTCAGCAGCACAGGAACTTCTGCGCCGTGGCTGGGACACCAACTACGACAACATCAAGCCTGTGCACCTTCAGGACTACTGGCGCGACAAGGAATCCCCGCGTCTCTCCATAGGCCAGAAGAAGACCCAAGCCGGTCTCTCAACCTCCATCGACGACTACGGCCAGTACGACGACACCGACTACGAAGCCATAGCCCAAGAGATAAGAGAACAAGAAGACCGAGACGACAACTCAAAGCCCCTTCGTTTCCAAGAGACCGTCCCATCTTCTCATCATTCCTCCGAAGGCAGGAATCTAGAAGACCGCCAAGCCGCCAGTCCTGCCACAAAGCGCCTGCTCCCTCAGGGAGAGGGTTGGAGTGAGGGCACTGCGGGCATTCTCAACAAACCCCTTCCCCCTCGACGGGGGAAGGTTAGGATGGGGGTGAAGAGTCCTGCACAAAGCCCGTCCCCGAACAACGCAGCGACCGTCAATGAACAGGACAAAGCCATCATCAAAGAGTTCCAAGAAGCGATGGACAGGGGCGACGAGCGAGCCGCCCTCCGCGCGCAGGCAAAATACCGCCGCATAGACGTAAAACCAGAAAAGAACATCTACGACTACGGCCCCTCCGACCCCGACCCAACCGTTGACTACTACTTCGAACCCCTAGGCCCCGAAGAACAGGCAAAGTTCGACCAAGAAGACAGACGCGAACACGGCCTGACCGAAGAAGAGATCGCCGAATATTCAGGCACGCCCACGCAAAAAGCCAAATCAGACCCGCTAGTGCAGCTCGCCCAAGCCGCCGCCACCCACAACACGCCCATCCTCCCCAACCCGCTCGCCACCAAGCGCAAAACCCCCACCATCCGCAGCCCATAACCGTCCTGCGTATCCTGTTCATCCAAGCCAGCCCCATTCTTCTAGTAGCGTTCGCATAACATCCGATATCCGGAGGCTGGCGGCTGCCAAACATTCAGCCCGATCCCTGCCTCAATGCTATAATTGCCGCACCTGTTCGCAGGCACTTCAAGGCACAACAGCTACCAGGAGGCAGACGATTGACCGGCGTACTTCACGGCTACCGCGTTCTCGAATTCGGCGAATACATTGCATCTCAGGTCTTGGGCATGCTACTCGCCGACCAGGGAGCGGAGGTCGTTAAACTTGAACCGCCCCACGGCAGCAGGATGCGCGGCAGCGCAGCTTTCGCCGTATGGAACAGGAGCAAAAAGTCCGTAATCCTGGACCCTTCGCTCGATCGTACAGGTG
Organism: Dehalococcoidia bacterium; assembly: GCA_965221045.1. Taxonomy (GTDB): domain Bacteria; phylum Chloroflexota; class Dehalococcoidia; order Lucifugimonadales; family JADFKI01; genus Bin90. The sequence continues at coordinate 458,719 of OZ244863.1, read as the reverse complement.
ATGTCGTTGACGAACTCGCAGCCACTGCCGACGTGCTGATATGCGACTCCGAGACACTGCCGCATGACGTTGGCGTCGCCCAGATACAGACAGCGAATCCGCGCTTGGTGACCGTATGCCTGCCAGCGTTCGGTGCCAACCATGCAAACGCCTCATTGCCGCCGCACGAAACGCTCGTCGCCGCTGCAACAGGCATTTATGCTGACAGGGGCGCCGGCGCGCCAAGCTACATATCCGTGCCGCACGCCAGCATATTCGGTGCCCTCACAGCCGCACCCGCCCTGATCGCCGCCCTATTGCATCGGGAGGCAACCGGAGAAGGACAGCGCGTCGATCTGCCCCTGTACGACGCGATGTTTGGCGCTATGGGCGCGCAGGTAGTCGTGCTCCCGGAAGGCGCGGACGATGCTAGGCCACACCCGGCAGTCGCCCGCTTCTACGAGTGCAGCGATGGTCGTTGGGTTAACATCAACGCCAGCTATCCCCGTGCGCTGATTCCGATGGTGGGTGCATTCGGCCACCCGGAGTGGGTAGAGCCGCTACTGGACACTGAAAGCCTCCTCGCGCATCCGGAAGACAGGCAGCTTTGGATAGACACCCTTGAAAGCACATGGCGAAGCCGCACCGCCCCTGAATGGGAGCAGGTCATGGACGAAGCCGGGGTGCCATGCACCATGTGCCGCACCGTCGAAGAGTGGCTGAACTGCGATCAGACTGCAGCCATGGGTGCTGTAGTTGAAATCGACGACCCTTTATTCGGCCCAATGCGCCAGGTAGGAATACAGGTCCATTTGAGCGAAAGTGAAGGAGGAATACAGCGCCACGCTCCGTCCCTCGGCGAGCACACCCACGAGATACTCGCGCAGCTATGACTTCTGCCCTAAGAACCTGTCTACGATCTCTGGAATATAATAGGTTGAGACTGTTATTAGGAGGATAATCGTGTCTCATTCCTATCCCAGTGACATAAGTCGAGAGCAATTTGCTCGGATTCTTCCCCTGTTAGAGTCGGCCCGTCGCAGGACCAAGCCCCGCACCGTGGACTTGTATGATGTTTTCTGCGGGGTGTTGTATCTTCTTAAAAGCGGATGCCAGTGGCGAATGCTGCCCGCAGACTTCCCCAATTGGCGCACTTGCTACAAGTATTTCCGGCAATGGAGCGAGCGGCCCGACCCGGCTAATGAATCCATTCTGGAGCAAGTCTTAAAAAAAATCAGTTGGCGAGGCCCGACAAAGCAATGGACGGACAGAGCGGACGACCTTCTGCATCGTGGACTCTCAGAGCGTTAAGAACACTGACAGCGCCGAGAACAAGGGCTATGACGCCGGCAAGAAGGTCTCGGGAATCAAGCGACACATCGCAGTGGACACCCAGGGGTTGCCGCATGCAATTCACGTGACCACCGCCAATGTCACCGACCGTGCCGGGGCTTTGGCGATGTTCGACCAACGAGGAGCCGACCTCAGGCAGGTGCAAAAGGTACTTGTCGATGGGGGTTATACAGGGAAGCCCTTTGCCACTGCGGTGCAAAGTCTGTTAGGAGCCTCGGTGGAAGTGGTGAAGCGCAACGAACTTCACACCTTCGTGGTTCTTCCGAAGCGATGGGTGGTAGAGCGGTCTTTTGCCTGGCTGCAAAAGTGCCGCCGGCTCTGGAAGAACTGCGAAAGAAAGCTCAATACCAGTCTGCAAATGGTGGTGCTTGCCTTTACGACGCTAATCCTAAAAAGATTGTGAACAGGTTCTTAGAGGATATCCCCAGAGTCCTCGCCTAGCATCATCTCACGCACCAGCGGGATTTGCGGCGCGCCATACGAAAGGAACTCGTCGTGGAACCGCTTCAGCGAGTACCCATCGCCCTTCACTCGCTGGTAGTCTTCCCGTAGTTTCAGGATCATCAGCTTGCCCAGCGTGTAATTCAAGTACATAGGATCGAAGGTGCCGCGCATCGCCTCCTTGCGAGCTGGCAGCTCCTCCAGGAAGGCATTGTCAATGAAGAACTGAGTAGCCTCATCCACGGTCATGCCCTGCGTGTGCATCTTGATAGCGCAGATGAACCGGCAGTCCCGCAGCAGCGCCTCCATAAGCTGCCCCAGCTCACTCTTAGGCTCGGACGCGTAACCCGCTTCAACCATCATCTGCTCGGCATAGTGCGCCCACCCCTCCCAGAATGAGTAAGCCCCAAAGATGCGGCTTATCATGGAATCAGCATCGCGCGTGTGCAGGTAGTGGACATAGTGCCCGGGGTATGCTTCATGGACAGACACCGCGCGCAGCGTCGCATAATTGAACGAAGTCAGCCACTGCTCTTTCTCCGCGTCGCTCCAATGCTCCTCAACCGGCGTAACATAGTAGTAGGTCTCTGTCGCATTCTCTTCGTAAGGTCCTGGGAAATCCAGTGCAGCGAACGCCCATCGCATAAAGGAAGGTGTCTCCACAGTCTGGCACCGCACCTCCGATGGCACGCTCACGATGTCGTTCTCGATGAGATACTGGCGTATGTCCTCCAGCATGTCCCTGGTCTCCCCAATCAGCGCATCGGCCGCCGGGTGGTCGGCTGCAACGGACGCCATCACCTCGGATGGTGACTTCTCAGGGTCCAAGTTCGTGGCAACCTCTTCGAACCGCTCCATGTTGCGCCGCAAGTCTTCTTCGCCTGTAAGCAGCAGTTGCTCTAGCGGTAATTCGACCATTTCGCCGTACTTCAGCAGCGCAGCAAACTTCGCGCTTCCGATGGCAAATCCTGCATCCGCATATGGTCGCAGCGCTTTGAGGTGCGCCACGAACTCCCGCACGGCCTCTGTTGCGCTGGCACGTGTTTCTTCAAACCGGCTCTGCAGCTTGCCTTCGGGCAGCACGCTGACAGCATCCACGAGATCGTTCTCATAGAATGATGCTACACCCTCATACGCTTCGATGCTGGCGTCAAGTACCGGCCCGGCAAGCCGTCCGCTCATGACGGACCTCAGTTCCCCAAGGTAAGAAGGCACAGAGCACAGCGCCTGCGCCAACTTCTCCGCTCGCTGTTCCAGTGGGGCATAGTTACGCTGCACGTAGCCACTCATGTCGATATGCGATAGCATCTCCATCGGGTTGGTCTCATGCCAGCGCAGTTCTGTGAGTTCCAGCAGTTCCTTGTGCAGCGTTGCCGTCAGTATTCGATGATCGTAGTAGCTCCGAACGCTCAACGCAGCAGTATCTATGCTTTCCAGAGATGCCAGCCCCTGCCTTAGATCGCTCACCCTTTTCGCAAGTGCCACCTGTGATACGCTCGGCAGCCGCCCGTCATACTCATGCAGCCCCAGCCGCGACGCCATGCTGGGATATTGTTCCCAAGATTGCAGTAGTATTCGCTCGGTGGCGGCGTCAAATAGGCGGTTCGCGCTATTTGTCATGGACTTCTCCTACGAAACGATGATTGGCACAGATTACTCGCACATTTTACTACAATCGAATTGCTGTATCTGAGGCGAAGCCACTGGCTTGGAGGTTCACAAGACAACTGCCCGCGTGATACGCTTCTAATGTCGAATTGCAAGCAAATTGAGCGCAAGTGAGAATCAATGAGCACTGAAGAAGTCAGGGATACATTAGGAGTTACGGGCGCTGACCCCAAGTATGTATGGATGTCCGGCGAGCGCGTGGCGTGGGATGACGCCGTTGTGCATGCATCGACGCTGGGTTGGTCTGCCATATCCATGGTATTCGAGGGAATCCGAGGCTATTGGAACGCGGAAGAAGAGCAACTCAACATATTCCACTTAGAGTTACACATAGAGAGACTGCTGCGCTCCATGAAAGTTATGCGCATGACATCCCCCTGGTCGGTCGCTGAGCTCAAGCGCGCAATTGTTGAATTGGTGCAAGCGAACCAGTTCAGAGACGACATATATGTGCAGCCTCTTGCGTACTTTGGGGGAAGCACTACTCCTGGGTACTTGCCGGTATCAGAGCGTCCGGGTGACATCACGATATTCAACCGGCAAATCGGCTCAGTGCTGGGGTCGGGGCGCACAGTGAGTTGTGGCGTAAGTTCGTGGACACGCATATCGGACAACGTGATGCCACCCCGCGTAAAGGCAATTGCGAATTACCAGAATAGCCGCTATGTTGCGGACGAATCCTCGCGGCACGGCTACGACTTCGGCATCATTCTTAATCTGCAGGGCAAGGTGTCGGAAATATCTTACGCTTGTGTATATATAGTGCGCGATGGCGTGGCTATTACTCCGCCGGTGTCGGCTGGAATACTGGAGAGCATCACCCGCGACGTGGTGAGGAAGCTTTTTCAGGATGAACTCGGTGTCCCTGTTGTGGAGAGGGATGTTGACCGCACGGAATTGTACATCGCGGACGAGGTGTTCATCTGCGGCACTGGCGCGGAGCTTCAAGCAGTGGGGAGCATCGACGGGTACACGATCGGCGACGGCGGTATGGGGCCTGTGGTGACAAAGCTGGAGCAGGTGTTCCACGACATCGTGAGAGGCAAGGACCTTCGCTATCCGGAATGGCGTACCGGAATTTATTAGAAATCTAACGACTAACAGAATCGATGAGCAAAGGAGTAAGGAATGATTTACGAGTTTCGGACATACGACCTGCAGCCGCGAAGTGTGCCTGATTTCGAAAAGCGCTTCGGAGAGAAGTTGCCAGGCAGGCTCGAATTTTCGCCGCTTGGGGGCTTGTGGCATACGGAGGCCGGCCCTCTGAACCAGGTGCTGCACATTTGGCCCTATGACGACATGAACCACCGCACAGACACCAGGGCCAAGGCGACAGCTGCAGGAGCCTGGCCGCCGAACACATCTGAGTTCGTGGTCAACATGCAGTCGGACGTCTATTTGCCGGCGCCTTTTACGAAGCCTCTCGGCGAGCGCAAGGTCGGACCGCTATACGAAATTCGTATATACACCTACCAGCCCGGGGACATTCCTAAGGTCATTGAGGCTTGGGGTAACGCTATCGAGGAGCGCGAGAAGTATTCGCCGCTGGTTGGGGCGTTCTACTCCGATGTAGGCGCGCTGAACAAGTGGGTTCACATGTGGGCATACGAAAGTTTTGAGCATCGCACGCAGGTGCGCAATGAAACGCGCGCGAAAGGCGTGTGGCCGCCCAGCAGCCCAGTCGCGCCGGTGCATCAGGAGAACAAATTGCTTCTGCCTGCCGAGTGCTCTCCCATGCAATAGCAGAGTTGCACTGCTGATTTCACAAGAACAATTAATACCGCGAAGGAACGTACAATAAAATTCCTTCGCGGTTCTAGTCGATGCAAGCCCAGCAGACAACGCTTCCGCTCAGTCAGGGTAAACTGGTTCATGGGTGCATCAATCCCCTAGCCATTCCATCCAGCGCCCGTGATGGTGGCAGCGCGCCAGCGTGCGCTCCTGGCGCATACCACCCTCGAACGAAACCAACTGCAATGTAGGGCGTACGCTTTCGGCGTCATCCGTCAGCCACCGCCTCGGGCTAGCGTGATACTCGCTCGAAATCCAGTACAGGTCGCGCCTGCTCCCTTCTTGTGAGAGCAACTCGTCCAATCGTTGACGCGCTTCAGCCGAGAACTGATTGACCGTATGCGTGTGATATACGATGAACGCAGCATCGTCGGATGCGTCGGCAAGCGCACCGGGAAGCAGTTCCAAGGCGTCGCCTTTCAGTAGGGTCGGCGGGTCTGCCCGGGCAATTGACATTGCGGCGTTCATGCGTTGTAGTCGGGCGGCATCCTCGGGCCAGACCAGAGCACGCAGCCATTGGGTGGCATCATCATCCCGCACATCAATAGGGTTCAGATCGATGCCGACGCGCGCCGCTATCGGAGGAATCATGTCCGGCAGCGGTGGCGCGGCTTCCCCACGCAGTTCAACGCTAATCTGAACCGCAGAAGAGCAATCCCCATAGCTGCGGTTAGTGCCGTAATTGAAACCGTATTTGTCCCAAAGCAGGTTAAGCCCGGCGCTGCAGCCAATTTCCACCAGATGAAGAGGCTTGTGATCGACGCGCTCTGCGACGATGGCGAATGCGGGCAGAAGTAGCCCGCAGCGTTCAACTACATTGGTCTGCACGCGCCGCTCTACAATGGTGCGTTTGATCTGCTCGGCATGTTCCAGGCAGAAGCTGCGAAAGTGAAGGAACGGTTCTTCGGCAGTTGAGGGATTGCCTGTTACAGACGGATAGAATTTCGCGAGTTCGTGCCGAACGCCGCTCAAAAGCAGCATGTGGACGGCGGCTAAGAACAGGTTGGGCAGCGGCTGGTCGCGTCGTCCCTCAGCGGCGATTGTGAGCAGGGCAGGGTCTTGCGCGATGCCCAGCGAAAGCCGCTCATACAACGGCGAGGCACCGCGCTGCTCTAGTTCCGAGGCACGCACGAACTTCCTGGCTATTGATTGTCGTAAAGCGTCAGCCGACACCCGACCTCCTACTTTGGATGCAAGAATTCTATTTCGCTCAATCAGCGGTAACTGAAACTTGAGAGAAGTGTGGGCGGATGCTGATTGGCATCCGCCCACTTCTTTTATACGGGGGGATTCAGTTCACGGGAATCCCGGTTCTGTTACCGTTCGCTCGGGATCGCTAGAGTTGCGCTTCGAGCTTGGTTATGACGCTGTCAACCTGTGAGACCACATGGTCAACCTCGTCTCTCGTGATGCAGAGGGGCGGCGCGAGGTAGATGCTGTTGCCGGGCCTGCCGAGCAGGTTATGCTCGTTCATTAGCGGGGCAATCTTTTCGGAGAGCTTAGCCTCGGCGGGGAAGGACTCCTTTGTATCCCTGTCCTTGACCAGTTCTACTGCGCAGAGCAATCCCATGCCTCCGCGAACATCACCGACTATTGGGTGCTCGTAGAGCGTCTGCAACTGCTCGTACATGTATGTGCCCATCTCGGCGGAGTTTTCGACCATTCCCTCACCTTCCATGATTTCGAGGTTGGCAAGGCCGGCCGCGCAGGCTACAGGGTTACCGCCGAAAGTTATCAGATGGCGGAAGGTGGCGTCTTCGCCCATGAAGGCGTCGGAGACCTTTTTGCTGGCGATTGCGGCACCGATGGGAATGTAGCCGCTCGTGAGCGCCTTGGCGACGGTGAAGATGTCAGGCTTGACGCCCCAATGCTCAGTGGCGAACATCTTGCCGGTGCGCCCAAAGCCGGTGATGACCTCGTCGCAAATCATGATGACGCCGTACTTATCGCATATCTCTCGGATGGTGGGCCAGTACTCGGGATGAGGTACGTGGATGCCCGCTGCCGCTGAGATGGGCTCGCCAATGAAGGCGGCAACCGTGGATGGGCCTTCGTGCTGTATGGCGATTTCCAAGTCTCTGGCGCACTGGAGGTTGCAGCCGCCGTCCGCACTGCAGCAGAGGCCACGGTAGCCGTCAGGCTGGGTGATATGGATGTTGCCGGGCATCAGCGGACCGAAGTGGATGGGTGCGGCGACACCACCACCGCCAAGGCTCATGCAGGCGTGGGTTGCGCCGTGGTATGAGCCGCGCCTACTGATGACCTTGTAGCGGGTCGGCTCGCCGTTGTTCCTGTGGTACTGCTTCGCCATCTTCAGGGCGGTCTCAACGGCTTCGGAGCCGCCACTGACGAAGTAGGTTCTGGCTTCCCTGTCGGGCGCGAGACTCGCAACCTTGGCGGAGAGTTTCGCGGTAGTAGGTCCAACGGTGCCACCCGGAGTGTAGCTGATGTCCAGCATCTGGTTGTAAACCGCGTCGGCGACCTCTCTGCGGCCGTGCCCGATGTTCTTAAGCCACATGCCAGCCATAGTGTCGAACCACTGCTCGCCCTCCACATCCTCGACCCAGACGCCTTTGCCACTCTGCACCAGCTTAATGCCGCCATCATCCATGTTGCCGGCAGGGTTGTTGTGAGGCCAGAAGTGGTCGGCCGCCTGCTGTTTCAGTTCTTCAATCTGTTCGCCGGTTAGAGTCGTAGCCATGCTGTCAATACCTCCCAGGATCTGCGTGTAAATTGTAGTTACTTGATGCTCCGGTATTTATGCGGGGATAGTACCATCAAATGCCCGCGTGGGCTATACCTAGCCAGCCGCCGCTATGCAGTAGCCTCTATGATGAGCGCGCTTATGAGCACGTTTTCGCTAGCCGCCGAGATCGTTCAGGGTGTCCTCGATGGTCTTGTGGATGCCTGTGAAAATGGGGGTGTCGCGGAGGGTATAGAGGCTGCCTTCAACGCCACGCAGGTCCATCACGAGGTCGACGAAGTCTGCGGGATTGTCAGTCTCGAAGCCGACGACGAACTCCTGGTCATCAAGGCCGAAGGAGTAGGTGGTGTTGATCTTGACGGACGGGTACTTGTGGCCGACGGTGAAATGGTCGTTCATCATGCGCTGTCGTTCTTCCTGAGGCAACAGGTACCACTCTCGTGTCTTGAGGAAGGGATAGACGATGAGGTATTCGGCTTTGCCGGGGCGCAGGCGGGTGCCGGTGCCTTCCTGACCGAGATGCGTGTGCGTGCCGACATACTGGGAGCGGCGGGTCATGGCGAGGTAGGAGTGGGGCTGCGTGAGGTATGCGCCAAGGTCGGTGGACCAGAGGCGGGCGGCGCTATCCTGAATCTCTTCAAGCGTGTCTGCCGCCTGCCAGAGGAAGAAATCGGAGTCGCCGCGCAGTCCGATGAGACTGAAGCAGCGCGTGAACATCTGCTCGGAGATTTTCGTAACGGCTTGCGCGAAGCTCTTTTTGCTTTCATAGCGAAGTTCTTCGGGCAAACGTCGCCATTCGGGGTCGAGCTTGAAGAAGCTGTACTTCACGAACTGCCTGCGGCCTGATTCTGCCATTCGTCTTTCTCCAACAATGCTATAAGTTGCTGTACGTTCCAGCGAAATGCTTGGAAATTATAGCATTCTTGGAGGCAGTGCGGGGCTGGCATGGATGGAGTGGATGGATAAGGATTTACCCTCACCCTAGCCCTCTCCCAGAGGGAGAGGGGACTTTGATGTTAGGGGCTGCGGATGGTGGGGTTTTTGCGCTTGGCGGCGAGCGGGTTGGGGTGGATGGGGGTGTTGTGGATGGCGGCGGATTGGGCGAGCTGCGCGAGCGGGTCTGATTTGGCTTTTTGCGTGGGTGTGCCTGAGAAATCTGCGATTTCTTCTTCGGTCAGGCCGTATTCGCGCCTGTCGTCTTCGTCGAACTTTGCCTGTTCTTCCGTGCTTAGGGGTTCGAAGTAGTAGTCCACGGTTGGGTCGGGGTCGTTGGGGCCGTAGTCGTAGATGTTCTTTTCTGGTTTTACATCTATGCGGCGGTACTTTGCCTTGGCGCGGAGGGCGGCTCGCTCATCGCCCTTGTCCATGGCTTCCTTGAACTCTTTGATGATTGCCTTGCGGTCTGCGGCGGGTACGTTCTCTAATTTAGTCTGGGGTAGGCTCTTGGACACCGGCTCCGTCACCCCCATCCTAGCCTTCCCCCGTCGAGGGGGAAGGGAATTATCAGTGCCCTCACCCCAGCCCTCTCCCTGAGGGAGAGGGAGCTTTGTGGAAGGACTGGCGGCTTGACGGTCTTCTAGATTCCCGCTTTCGGAGGAATAGCAAGAAGATGGGACGGTCTCTTGGAAACGAAGAGGCTTTGAGTTGTCGTCTCGGTCTTCTTCTTCTCTCATCTCTTTGGATATGGCTTCGTAGTCGGTGTCGTCGTAGTTGTCGTAGTCGTCGATGGCGGTTGAGAGACGGGCCTGGGTCTTCTTCTGGCCTATGGAGAGGCGCGTGCTTTCCTTGTCGCGCCAGTAGTCCGTGAGGTGCTTGGGCTTGATGTTGTCGTAGTTGGTGTCCCAGCCACGGCGCAGAAGCTCTTGCGCCGCTGACATGCGGTGGCGGATGGTGAACTCTTCTTCGGGGTTGGAGTCAGACATCACTTCTAGCAGGAAGCGGACGGTGTCTGTGCCGCGCTCGCTGTATTCTCGCATTCGCCTGGCGAGGTCTGTGTGCAGGGTGTCGTAGGCGTTTGCTTCGTCGCTGGTGTCTGACTGCCTGCGGCGTGAGCCGAGGTCTCCGAAGCCTCGACGCAGGAGTTCTCTTGCTGCTGCGATGCGGTCTGCGGGCTTGATGCAGAACTTCTTTGGAGTGAAGGGTCTGTCCCTGCCGGTCATGATGTCCACGAGGAAGTTGACGACGGTGTGGCCTTCTGCTGTCTCGTGGCGTATGAGGTGGGCTATTTCGTAGTTTAGGATGTTTAGGTGGGTTACGGAGGAGTTTTCAGTTTTCAGTTCTGAGTTTACAGTTGGGCGGTCTGGGGTATCCGGCCGGATGCCCCTACGGGCGTCTGCTGAGGGGGAAGAGGTGCTGATACCGCCCTCGCCCTGCCCCTCTGGATTCCCGCCTGCGCGGGAAAGACGGTCAGATATGGTGTCGCAGTCGGCGTCGGAGAAGCCGTAGCGGATAAGGTGCTTGGCTGCTTCCATGCGGTGGTTGACTTTGACGCCGGGGGTCTTGCCCAGCATTGTTTCCGTGAGGAAGCGCGCGATGTGTTCACCGTCTTTGGTGAAGGTGGCGATTTTGTGTTGTAGGGTGGTTTGGTTGCACATTTTAGGTCTCAGGTATGATAGCCACAAAAGGCACAGAATTCACAAATAGTGAGATGCTCTCCCATTGCAGCGAACGGTTGTACTCATTGATATTCATCATACGGACGGATGTTTGGGTTGTCAAGAGGCATTTTGAGCAAATTGGGTTGTGTGGACATTTCCCATTTGTTCCCTGTCATTGCGAGCGCAGCGGGGAATTTGAATTCGGAGATTGCCGCCTGTACAACGATTTTTAGATTCTTCACTTCGCTGCGCTGCGTTCAGAATGACAGGGGACGAGGGCGCTACGTTCAGAATGACAGGGAGAGGGCGCTGGGTTAAGGATGGCAATGAAAAGAGCCTGGGACTTTGACGGAATCTGCTCGTCATTGCCTTGAACGGTCGAATTGGGTAGCTGTCAATATGGGGCGGCGTTGGCTGAGGGCGAGGATTTTGGATGCTCTGCTTCGCTCCGTGAGGGTGAAAGCGAAGAGGGTCTGCTGGAAGCAAATAACCTACTTGTGCAACTGATTGCAATAATGTAGAGTGTGCGAAAAGGCGTATAGCGCATAATACGATACTTGATATTGGAGGTTATGATGGATACTTGCAAGTGTAGCAAGGCTGAGTTCGGCAGGGAGAGAAGTGAAACCCTGAGTGCTCAGCCTGAAGGAAAGGGTCTCGTAACAATTGAACATGAGCCGATCATCGGTGAGACCCCGCAGGCCACGTTACAGAGCTGGCTGACCCCTAATCCTCTATTCTACATCCGTAATCATTACTCAATTCCGCAATGGGAATCAGACTCGGAATGGGCACTTACTTTAGACGGTCATGTAGATAATACGTTGTCCTTCTCACGGGAGGATTTTCGTAGTTTCCCAATACAGACATTGCCAATCACGCTGGAGTGCGCCGGTAATAACCGCAGCGACCTCGAACCGCAAGTGCCGGGCAACCCATTCCAGAACGGCGCAGTGAGCACTGCTATTTGGGCGGGAGTTCCACTCCGTTGTCTCTTAGAGCGCTCCGGCATCAAGGAAGGCGCCGTTGAGGTGCTTTTTGAAGGCTTCGATGCGGGAGAACCTGCGCCGGGAGAGCAGACGCAGCCTTACCTGCGAAGCCTGTCGATTGATGTCGCGATGCATCCCCACACGCTGCTCGCCTACGAGATGAACGGTGAACCATTGTCTAGGGAACATGGTTATCCTCTGCGTCTTGTCGTGCCCGGATGGTACGGTATGGCGTCCGTGAAGTGGCTGCGGCGCATATCTGTGATTCAAGAGAAGTTTGAAGGGTTCTTCCAGAAGGACCGCTATATCATCGAGGGCGATGAAGGCGAATCCGTGCCTATCGCACAGATGCACGTGAAGTCGCTAATTAGCTGGCCACAGTCTAATACCAGCCTGGCGAACACCAACCTGGCTTTGCAAACGCACATGATCAATGGCATGGCGTGGTCGGGATTCGCTCACATCGCTAAGGTGGAGATAAGCGATGACGGCGGCGAAACATGGAATGAGGCCGAACTTGTGGGGCCGCGCTATCGTTATTCGTGGCAGCAATGGAACTTCGCATGGTCTCCCAAGGGCGCCGGGCACTATACACTGGTTGCCAGAGCCACAGACGAGGACGGCAATGAGCAGCCGCTCGAAACGCGCTGGAACAGCCTAGGATACATCATCAATGGAGTGCGCCCTGTCTGCGTGGAGGTGCGCTGATATTTGATGCTGATATTTGATACGGGCGACGGCTTCATCCGCGGCTTCATCCGCATAGTCGCTGCGTTCTCCTGGACATTGCGTTAAATAGCGCGCCCGAGGAAGGTTAATGTCGAATGAACCTAGACCGGGGCGGGCGGTTGCAAGCCGCTTTCTAGCAGCCCTACAATACGGCGATTTCCAAACGCTATGGATCGCGAATTTCTTTGCCGGCGCTGCCGCGTGGGCGCTTATTGTCGCGCGCGGTTGGGTGGTGTACGAGCTTGCCGACTCGTATGTGTGGGTTGGGGTCGTAACTTTTGCGGCGATGATCCCGCGCGTGGTTGTATCGCTTTTCACCGGCTATCTCGCTGATCGCTTTGATCGCCGCCGACTGCTGACGGCGATGTTCGCCGTTAACTTTGTGCACAATATCGCTCTTGGCGCCTTGATGCTGACCGGCAACGCCGAGATCTGGCATCTGGTTGTGCTTTCGGTCGTGAATGGCTCTGCCCGAGCAGCGCAGATGCCTGCGGGGCAGTCGCTGATTCCAAATCTCGTTCCTCGCCATCTGCTTCTGAACGCAATAGCCCTAAATCAGGCGACGATGCATGGCTCGCGGCTGATCGGTCCGCTGGCAATAGCACCCCTGCTGAGCTTGGGCAGTTCGGTGGGCACCGGCGCGGCGGGCGCGGTTTTCCTATGCTCAGGCTTCTATGCCGTTAGCCTAGTTCAGTCGATGCGGATTCGCACCGTAACCACAGGGGAAATAGACAGAAGACAAAGCATATTGAGGAACTTCGCGGCGGGCGCCGTTTATGTCTATAAGACGCCTATGATGCGAGCGATTGTGGGAATGGCGTTCTTCCATTGCGGGCTAACGATGTCGTTTGAATCGCTGTTGCCGGCGCTGTCGAGTGAGCAGCTCGACGCGCAGGGCTCCGGGTTCGCGCTGCTAATGATGGGAGTGGGCGCAGGCGCGCTAATCTCCGCGATGACGCTTGCCGGAGTAGAAAGCGAAATCACGAAGGGCCGACTGTTCCTCATTGTCGGGCTGCTTAGCGGACTTACTCCGTGCGCGCTTGCGCTTGCGCCAACGGTGCCGCTGGCGCTGATTGGCGCGTTCTTTATGGGACTGGGTCAAGCCGCGTTTATGACGCTGACACACACGATGATTCAGTCCGTCGTGCCGGACGGCATTCGCGGCAGGGTTGCGGGCATATACTCGGTACATATAGGCGGGATAATGGCGTCCGCGAATCTGTTCAACGCCAGATTCGTTGACTACATCAGCATCGACGCCATTGCGGCCTCATTCAACATAGACAGCAGGGTTGCGTACTTTTTCAACAGCGCGTCGTTCCTTCTTATAGGCGGCGGCTTGCTCTTCTTAGGTGTGGTCGCCCTGAGCTGGTGGTATAGCTCCACGCGGCAGATATATCAGGGTCAACTCTTCCAACGCGCTTTTGCTGCGGCAGACTAGCACGTGAACACGCTTCGGTGCGCGGCATGCTGAAACAGACTTTCATACACTTGCCAAGAGTGGGTAAGGTTACCGAGGGCGAAATCTGGGACGCGGGCATAGGAAGCTGGGATGACTTTCTGGGCGCCGGCGAATTGCCGTCTCGGATACGCGACAACCGGGGACTTCTGCGCTCGCTGATAGAGCGGTCATCCGAGCGGTACAAATGCCGTGACGCCGCGTACTTCAGCAAGGCTCTGCCTCCGAGAGAGCGTTGGCGGCTGTATGCCGATTTTCGCGAGCGAGCCGCATTTCTGGACATCGAAACTACCGGATTGTCGCCGGAGCGCGGGATCATTACGCTCATAGGCGTGCTCGATGACAGCGGCTATACGGCATACGTGTATGACGAGAATCTTGCGGATTTTCGTGAGGCGATGGAGCAGTACGACTTGATTGTGACCTTCAACGGGGCTTCGTTCGACCTGCCTTACATTGAGTATCATTTTGGCAGTATGTTCAAGAGTGTGGCGCATATCGACTTGCGGTTTCCGCTGAGGCGCGCGGGCTTTTCGGGCGGATTGAAGTCTATTGAGCAGCAAGCCAGTGTGGGACGACCGTCTGAGTTGAGCGCGCTGAACGGGTATGACGCTGTGCTGCTGTGGCGGATGTGGCAACAGGGTGATGAAGGGGCAAGGGATACGCTGGTCAGGTACAATGCGGAGGACGTTGCTTCGCTGCCGGCTCTGTCGGAGATTACTTATAGTAAATTGGCTGGGCGACTGGCTGGGCGACCGGCAGGGCGGCTTCCAACTGATGTGAGCAGCCTGCCGCCGACGCATCGGCATGATATTGACTTGCCATTTGATATGAATGTCATAGAGCGTTTGAAGGCCACGAAGTTCGGAATAGGGCAGGCGCTTTGAACCGCATCGCCTTTGTCAGCAGCGACGAGATGGTACGGGTTGCCAGTGCTGATGCGCTGGGCGCGCCGCACCAAGCGGTTTCACAGCAGAGACATCGCTGCGTCTGGCCTGTTTGGTCGCCAAATGGCGAGAATCTGATGTACTCGGCGTATCCTGCTGCAGGGAGCAATGGGCACGGCGCGTTTCGCATCATATCGCGGCCTGCGGGCAAGCCTGCGACTGCCATTTACACGAATGAGCCGGGAACGGATGCGATTGCACAGCACACGCCGCACTACCTGATGTGGTCTCCGGACGGCAGCAAGGTCGCGTTCATCGCGCAGACGGTTTCTTCGGGTATGTCGCTGATGGTTGCCGATGCTGCGGGCGAAGCTGCGCCGATGCGCCTGTTGGACGGAGCGCCGCTATTCTTCTGCTGGTCGCAGGATTCAGAGTACATATTCGCGCATGTCAGGGAGCTGCACTATCTGATAAGGCTGAGTGATCCGGAGCCGGCGCAGGTGCCGGTCGCGTCGATTGGGTATCAGACGCCTTCGGTCAATCCGCACGATGGGCGCATCGCCATGTGTGGGGAGATGTCCGACACTTTGCAGGGAATAGTTGTTGCGACCGTCCAAGGTGGCGCCGAGGTAGTGGGAGAGGTCGAGGGATCGGTGGGATTTTCGTGGAGACCTGATTATTTGCGACCTCAGGGTGCGAGACCCCAGGGGGCGCATCTTGGGATCGTGAGCGGTCTCAATCGAGGGAGCGGCTACTATGACAGGCTTGCGCTTCTGGATGTGAGCACGACAGCCGAGCGTGTTCTGATCGAAGAGCCGATACTTTGCTTCTTCTGGTCGCCCGACGGCTCGAAGATTGCGTACGTCACGCCATCGGAGGGTGCACAAGGATCGGTGCGCTGGGGGATGCTTGACCTGGAAACGGACGAAGTAAGATATTTGGCTGACTTCATTCCGAGCCGCGAGCAGCTCACGATGTTCATGTTTTTCGATCAGTACGGGCAGTCGCATGGGTTGTGGTCGCCAGATAGCGACAAGATTCTGTTCTCGGGGATTCTCGGACGGGTAGAGGGGCGGGGTCCATTGCCGGACGGTCGTACTTCGTTGGTCTATATTGCCGACGCGATGGAAGGGGCTGAGCCAGAGTTGGTAGGGCAGGGTTCGATGGCTGTGTGGTCGGCGTAGGGTACAATGCCTGAATATGACGGGGCGTAGTTCAAGACGCTCATTCTAACCTTCCAAGGTGTCTGGCTAAGGTGTCCGGCGCGTTAGCGCAATGCCGTGCCGGAATTGGCCTGGTCTTGAATCTAGTTAGCCCTTCGTAATCATCACGCCGATCAATCCGCCACCTACTATTATGATTGTAATGAACAGACCCATGAGCCAGCCGCGCAACTCGCGGATGTCTTTTAGCAGCTCGTTGATGCCTTCCTGCAATGAGTGCAATGTTGGCGTCGAAGTGCCAGTCTGTTGCTGTTGGCGTTGCTGTCCTTGAGTTCGCATCGGGACCTATGCCTCTCCCACCGTGCCATTTGGTTAGGAAGGTATGAAAAGTTCGGATTGTTCTAAGTAACTTCATTTTATCCGCGAAAGACTAAATGCACAAGTCCATTTGGTATTGCCAATAGGTGTTGGCGTTGCATTCAACATTGTGTTTGATTTCGACTTCACCCCCATCCTAACCTTCCCCCATCGAGGGGTAAGGGACAATATGACTCACATCAGCACGTGTCAACAATATCGTCCATTTGTCACACTTTCATTCCCAACATGTCCCTTCAGACGTTGGTGTTGCACATTTTCCAAGACATCAACTAAGGGAACTTCCGCACCTTGCTCTCTCAAGAGTGGCTTGTTGATTGTGAAACAGAGTTTAGAGTTGTAACCACTAACTATGAGAATAATACTAATGGTTTGACGGCTTGAAACATTGATGATAAGTATTAGCAGGCTGATTTCACTCTTGGAGTTGATGCTTTGCTTGCTAGTGCTTTTACTTGCGCCGTCGTGGGATTGGAAGGGTACATTGTTCAGGTCGAGGTTGATATTTCGCCGGGGTTGCCTCAATTCACTGTAGTCGGCTTGCCGGACGCGGCGGTGAAGGAGGCGAGGGAGCGGGTGCGCGCCGCGATTCGCAATACCGGCTGCGAGTTTCCGATGCGGCGCATAACCGCGAACATGGCACCTGCCAACCTCCCGAAAGCCGGTCCTGCATACGATTTGCCGATTGCGCTGGCGGTGCTGATAAGCTCGGGGCAGGTGCCGCCCGCCCCTGAGTCAACGATGTTTCTTGGCGAACTCTCGCTCGACGGCACTCTGCGCCATACAAACGGCCTGCTGTCTATGGTGGCGGTTGCGCGTCATGAAGGATTCGATTCGGTTTTTGTGCCTGCTTGCGATGCGGGTGAGGCTGCGCTGGTAGAAGGCATACAGGTGTTTCCGGTGGAGACGCTGGGGGCCTTGGTGCGGCACTTTCGTGGTGAGTGCCCGATTGAGCGTGTTGCCGAGGATGTGTCAGGCGCGAGAGGGCTGGAGAGGCAACGCGGCGCAAATCGCGGGGCGGGCAGGGAGTTTGACCTTGCGGATGTGCGAGGGCAGGAGCATGCCAAGCGTGCGTTAGAGGTTGCGGCAGCGGGTGGACACAATCTTCTGATGACGGGACCTCCGGGTAGTGGCAAGACTCTTCTCGCGCGGTGCATTCCGTCTATCCTGCCCACAATGACTTATGACGAGGCTATTGATGTCACCAAGATTTACAGCGTGAGCGGACTGCTTTCAAGCTCCTCGCCGTTCATGGACGAGCGACCGTTTCGCGCGCCGCACTACACAATATCCAATGCTGGGCTGGTTGGCGGCGGCAGAATCCCTCGTCCCGGCGAGGTAACGCTGAGCCATCGCGGAGTGCTGTTTCTGGACGAACTGCCGGAGTTCGGGCGCAATGTACTTGAGGTGCTGCGCCAGCCAATCGAGGACAGGGTTGTTACGATTAGCCGCGCGCAGGGTACGATAAGCTACCCGGCGAACTTCATGCTGGTGGCGGCGCGCAACCCTTGTCCGTGCGGTTATCTCAATGACATCGCCAAGCAGTGCGTATGCAGACCGAGCGAGATTTCGAGATATAGCCAGCGCATCAGCGGCCCGCTTCTCGATCGCATTGACTTATTCGTGGATGTGCCGCGCGTGGAGTATGAGAAGCTGACGAACCCCAGCGACGCTGAGCAGTCAGAGCAGGTGAGGGAGCGTGTGGAGTCAGCAATTCAATCGCAGCGGGAGCGTTTTGGCGGAACGGGACTTGTGAACAATTCCGAGATGGGACCGAATGAAGTCTGGAAATTCTGCCGGATGGATGATGCGGCGAAGGGACTGATCAAGACGGCGATGAATCGCATGAACCTGTCGGCGAGGGGCTTTCATCGCATATTGAAGGTGTCGCGCACAATTGCCGATCTGTCCCG
Source organism: Dehalococcoidia bacterium (assembly GCA_965221045.1). Classification (GTDB taxonomy): domain Bacteria; phylum Chloroflexota; class Dehalococcoidia; order Lucifugimonadales; family JADFKI01; genus Bin90. Next base: position 440,668 of record OZ244863.1, on the reverse strand, counting down.
TGCTGATGTGATAGAAGTGTCGCATCTTGCGGAGGCGTTACAGTACAGGCAGGCGGGTGAGGTTGACTAATTTGCGAAACGCCAGAGCTACCTCAATTCGGCGGGATAGTTAATCGGGCTGTTGTGACTGCTGCACTGCTTTGGCGGAACGCCGGCGCAGGTGTGCAATCAGCAGATAGAGGACGAAAGCCGCTACCGTCGTCACGCCGAACGCGATGCCAACAAGCAGACCGTTGGTCTCCAGAAACTCCAAAGCCGCATTGCCGAAGATGATCGCGAGCGCTGCCCACATGAACATTCGGGCGCCTCTGCCAATGAACGATGCCACGATAAACGACTTCTTGTCCATCTCCATCGCGCCGGCGGTTATGGCGAAAATCTTGTATGGCACGGGCGTAACTGCGGCGAAGACTATTGCCCATACACCGTACTTGCTGAACAGTTCTTCGACTCGTTCCACCTTCTTCGCTGAGACGAACCTGTTGATTATCGGTCTGCCGTAGCGGTTGCCAAGCCAGTACCCGCACAACGCACCCGCTACCGACGCCACGGTTACGATGGCTGCGAGAATGAGCGCCATGCCCGGATTGAAGACGGACGCCGCTATGAGAATGGGATCGGGCGGGAAAGGTGAGATGATGGATTCTGTGAACGCAACCGCGGCCAGCACCACGATCACCCATTGGCTATAGGAGAAGCCCTCCAGCCAATGGGACAAGCCGGTGAGTAGTTCAATCATGTACAGATACGCCGTCATTCGAGCGGCGATGGGCGCTTGTAAGCGTCATGAAGCCTTGAGGGATCACAGGCCCGCCATGCCCAGAACCCGTTCTACGTTAGACGGGTCGGGCGTTATCTCGCCGCTATCGACGCCTCGCATTACATCTACTATGGCGGCGTTGACCGGTGTGTGTATGCCGGCTTCGCGTCCCCGCGCCACGATGTAGCCGTTCATGAACGCGGCTTCGGTTCGGCGACCCTTCGTGACATCCTGCGCCATAGAGGACTTCCAGTCCGCCGCGCCCGGCTTGGGCTGCAACAGGGCGTCCAGATCTTCGTAAACATCGCCCTGGTCGGCGTTTGCCCAAGTCTTGGCCTCGACGCCGCTGATTTTCTCGATTTCGTAATTAAGGGCAAGACCGACCTGCGTAGATTCTTTGGCAATCTGAATCTGAAGCAGTCGCGCGCGTGGGTTTGCTGCGAAGCCCTGCGAGCCTTGTCCGGTCATTGCGCCAACCGGGTTTCCGATGGAGTTGGTGGTCAGCTTGGACCAGCGCTCGCCCCAGATATTGGAAGTGACGCGCGAGCCGTCAATACAGCTCAGCATTTCGGCGATTTCCTCGACGCGGGGAGTGATTCTGCCATGCAGTTCGCCGACTCGGAACACGTCGTGACCGCGGTCACGCCCCGGTGAGCCTCCGCGCGTAACATGCGCGGGCTCCCAGAGCGCTACGGTGATGCTGGACATTATGCAGCCGACCTGCCGCTCGTAGCCTACTATGGATGCCGTGAGCTGGTCGTTCATGCAGTTCTGGCTGTTGACGACAAAGCCGTTAGGGGAGAGGAGTCGCTTTATGAAGTGGCTTGACCATTCTGTGTCGTAAGACTTCATGGCGAGGAAGATAATATCGAAGTTGTGCTGAAGCTGCCATGCATCCGCGACGTGAACGGCATTTACGGGTGTAGTGAAGTCGCCCCGGCTGCCGGAAGCGCGCAGCCCGTTGGCGTTCATCGCATCGACATGCTCGCCCCACATATCTATCAGGGTGATGTCGTGGCCCTCACGGGTGAGGAATGCGCCGAGGTAGCTACCTGCGGCTCCCGCGCCGAATATGGCTATTCTCTTGGACATCAGTTACTCCTTGCCTTTATTTGCTGGTTTGTCAGGCACTGCTTTGTCGGCGCTGCTTGTTTATTCAATGCGCCGCGCGTTTATCTGAAGCTCGAAGGCTGTGTCGCCTATACGCACCTTGCCGTTCAGGAGATGGGCTGCCGATTCGCCTGAGATTGGCAGATTGAGCGGCTTGCCATCGTCACCGAGTATATCAGAGATGTCGTCGTTCATCACAACAGCAAGTTTAGCGGTTGGCGTGGACTCGATCAGGACGGAGTGCAGCAACTCCTCTTGATTGCGGTGCGCTTCCTGCGCGTCCTCTACCGAGACGGCACTGAATGTGACGGTGTGTCCGGGCATTGCCTGGGCTATCCTGCTGATGTCGGAGCTGATGACGGTGGCGATCTTTGTATAGCCTCCGGTCGTGCCTCTGTCGGCGAGTAGAATGATTGGCTCCCCACTGCCGGGTACCTGGATTGCGCCCAAGGGCGTGCCGTCGGATATCACGTCCGGTCCTGTCACGTGCTCGATGGGCTCGCCTTCAAGTCTGTATCCCATGCGGTCGGAGTTGATGGACACGGTGTAGGTGGAATTCAGGAATGTGTCGATGCCTGACTGAGTGAAGGCAGCATTCTGCGGTCCGAGAACCACACGCAGTTCATGATTGACGCCGTACTTGGGTATCGCTTCTGTGGGGAAGCCGGGACTTGGTCGCAGCGCGCTCAGGGCATCCCCGAGGGCGTTGAGGATGTCCCCGGAGCGCAATTGCCTGCCATCCAAGCCGCCGATTGCAGCTTTCATATAGGTCGAGCGGCTGCCCATTATCACGGGTACATCTATACCGCCCGCAACTGCGAGGTAAGCGCGCATTCCGTCCTTCGGTCCGTGGAACTCAAGCCTGCTGCCCTTGCGGACGGACACAGCTTGCCACATGGGTATCGGCTCGCGATCCACCGTCGGAGATACATTTGCGCCCGTAATGGCGATCCGCGTGTCTGCAAGCAGGATTATGCGCGGGCCCAGCACGGTGGCTTCTATACCGGCGGCGCCAAGGTCGTTGCCGAGCAGCGCATTTGCGGCGCGGAGTGCGAACGTGTCCATCGCGCCTGCCGTGGGCATTCCGAAGCGCTGGTAGCCGTACCGCCCCGTGTCCTGCACGGTGGACAGCATGCCGGGTTGATTTATTTGAAGTGTGGGTATGCTCATTTCAAGTATTCTTCAGTCGCCTGATATTCTCCGGACTCAACCTGCTGCAGGATTGCGTCATATTCGTCCCGCGAGGCGAGAGGCACGAAGCGCACATAATCGCCAGCGCTGAGCAAGACGGGACGCTCGCGCGTTGGGTCGAACAGCTTGAGTGGTGTCCTGCCTATGAGCTGCCAGCCGCCGGGGCTTGCCATCGGGTAAACGCCGGTCTGGGTCTCGGCTATGCCCACAGCGCCCGCGGGAATCTCGGTGCGGGGCGACTGAAGGCGAGGTGTTGCGAGGCGCTCGTCGAGACCGCCGAGGTAGGCGAAGCCGGGGCTGAAGCCCATCATATAAACGAGGTAGTCGGTGCCGGAGTGGATACTGATAAGTTCCTGCTCGTTGATGCCGGTGTGCTGCGCCACGAATTTGATGTCGGCGCCCATTTCGCCGCCGTACAGCGTGGGTAGGTGCACGATGTGACGCTCGCCAGAGTCTGCTTCCTCGGTAATTTCAAGGAGGCGCTCGATGCCTTCCTGCACATCTGACGATGAAATCTGGAGCGGGTCGTAGTACACGAGGACGGAGCGGTAGGTCGGCAGAAAATCGAATACCCCGGGGATGCCACCTTGTTCCAGGGCATCGGTGAGGCTGCGCACCTTGCGGTTTATCTGTGGGCTGATTGCGTCGCCGAGTTCGACGACCATCGCCATATCGCCGGCAGGGAAGAAAAGGGGCTTTTCGTACATGTGCCTATTTTAGCCGAGTATTCTGGCGAGTGGAAGGATTTCCACATCTGCGGCTTCGAGTTCGCGCTTGAGCGACGCTGCCATTTCGACCGCGCCGGGAGTGTCACCATGGAGGCAGAGGCTGTCGGCTTGCACATCAATCTGCTCGCCGGTAATGGCGGTCGCCTTGCCTTCGGTTACCATGCGCAGGCTGCGCTCGACGACTTCCGCCGTGTCGTGGATGACCGAGTCTGGCTGAGAGCGGGAGACGAGCGTGCCATCAGCGTTCAAGGCGCGGTCGGCGAAAATCTCGCGGGCGACTTTCAATCCCATGTCTTCGGCGATGTCCAACCATCGGGAGCCGGCGAGGGCGACGAGAATCATTTCAGGGTCGATCTCCAGAATGGATTCGCAGATTGCCTGGGCGAGGGATTCGTCGTTCACAGCCATATTGTACATCGCACCATGAGGCTTGACATGCTGGAGCCTTTTGTCGGCGGTGAATGCCTGCAAGGCGCCGACCTGGTATGTGACATCGTTCTTGGCTTCGTCGGCCGATACCACCATGTTGCGGCGACCGAAGCCATTGAGGTCGGGGAAGCTCGGGTGCGCGCCAATGGCTACGCCATGCCGCAGGGCGAGATCGACCGTGTGGCGCATCCACATGGGGTCTCCCGCGTGAAATCCGCAGGCGATGTTGGCGGAGGTGATGTGCTTTATGACCTCCTCGTCGAAGCCCATCTTGTACATACCGAAACTCTCGCCCATGTCGCAGTTGAAGTCTATCTTGGCTGTCATATATCGACCTCCTGTCAATGGGTCGCCCGATGAAGTGTTGTAGTCCGACTGTAATTATACGGCGTCCCGCAAGGTCTTACCACCACCAGAGCAGCTAGCGTCAATAGCAAAACTGATGCAAATTTCAGTGTTTGAGGTTCATGTATTGCATTTACATTATTGCAAGCGTGGTCGTAAGATTAGTTGATTGAAATCATGGTCTTATTGTGTGAGGATGGCGCAGCGCAGTTTATTTGCGATCCACTCACGGGCAGGATGCCGCTGACATATCACACCGGCGCATCAGAAGGAGCACTCGATTGAATAGACTGGTTGCTGGAATTGTAGCGGTTGTGATTGTTGCCGTGGTTGCGGCTGTTTTTTTCTTCATATTGCGCGATGATGAATCGGGCGAAGGCGATGTCAGTGCGGTGGCGTTGAGCGCCGCTCCCGTAGTGCGAGCGGACGCGGTGGTCGTGCCGATACGGAGCGCCAGCCTGGGGATGCCCATGGGTGGCATGGTCAGCGACGTTCTTGTCAGGGAGAACGATGCGGTAGAAGAGGGGCAACTGCTGGTTCGGATTGATGATACGGATGCGGCATTTGCCATTGAGAGGGCGGAGAATACGGCAGCCAGCGCCCGCGCGGACCTGGAGACTCTTAAGATTTCCATAGAGAAGGAGCGCGAACTGGACGATGAGGCGCGGCCCGGAAGGCTGGAGCAGGCGCGTTCGGCGCTTCAGTCGGCGCAGGAGCGTTACATGCATCTGAGCGGGGCGAATCGCAGGGCTGGCGCCAGAGTAAGCGCTGAGGGCGCGTTGATGGAGGCGAAGTACACCGAGGCGATCGCAAGCGCGAAGATGCGGGTAGAGCAGGCAGAAATGGCGCTGCTAAAGGCGATAGGCGTTGCCAGCTCGAGTGGTATTGCGGAGACTCCGGAAAGCCGTGCCTTCATTGCGGCCCGCGACGCTCGCATTGCCAAGGTGCGCCTTGCGATTGTGGATCTGCAGAACGTCCTGGATGACGCCCGGGACTTCAACAATATTGAGCAGGATGCGCAGGATGCCATAATTGTGGCGACGGCTTTGCTTGCCAACGCAGAGAGAGACATGGAGGTTACTGTTATTGAGATGGCGGAATCAAACAGGGTGGCTCAGGACGCTTACCTCGACGCAGAGTTTCATTGGCGCTCGCTGCACAATCACTACCTGGGGATACAGCTGACTTCTGACGAGCTGCATAAGGACCCGAAGACCCTCTTCGAAGAATGGGGAGTCGATTTGGAGAGTGTGTTTGACCGAGATAACCTGTCGTTCCCGAATAATGTGCTGGAAGACGATCCCGCCACCAGATGGAACGAGTTAAAGCTGTTTGCGATGCTAGGGCTCGGGCCTTACAGTGCTCATATGGTAACTTGCCAGGATGTCATCGTACCTCGCGGAATGCGATGCATCGAAAGGGAGTATGAGGACGCCTGGCACGCCTTTTCGGCAGTGCGGGAACATTACATCACAGCCGAGAAGGACGGGATGTCTGCGGTGCAGGTAGCGGAGAATAATGTCGTGAGCGCCCAGAACCGTCTCGACGATGCGGTGCGCGCGCTGGAGATAATTCAATCGGGCCGTCTGCAGGCAAATGCGGAGAGCATTCAGTCAGAGTTGGATGCAACGAATGCCGCGTTGGCAGAGTTGCTTGACTTCACTGACGAGGCAGAAGTCGTGCAGGCTGAAGCGAACCTGGAACTTGCCAGGGCTGCGCTTGCCGATCTGCAGCCGGATAATCAGGAGATAGCACTTGCAAGGCAACAGGTAGAGGATGCAGAGCTTCAGATTTCCAAACTTGAGGCAGGTAGAGACCCGCTGGATGAGGAGCGCAGAGAGGCGCGCATCGCGGCAGCTGAATCAAGAATCGTGTCTGCTGAAACTGCATTGCAGGCTTCACAGATCGCGCTGGCCGATACGGAATTGCGCGCGCCGTTCGGGGGTGTGATAGTTGGGCTCAATGTTAACGCCGGTGAGGAGGTCAGTCCTCGGCAGTTCGTTATGAGCCTTGCGGATACCTCCGAATGGCAACTGGTTACCCTTGATCTTGACGAACTCAGCGTGGTTAATCTCTCAGAGGGCGACGGCGTGAGCGTAGTGTTTGACGCGCTGCCTGACCTTGAAATGAGTGGAACTATCTCACGGGTCAGCCGTTACGGGGAGGAGCAGCAAGGCGCCGTTATATACTCGGCTGATGTGCGGCTGAGTAGTACGGACCCGCGATTGCGCTGGGGCATGACTGCTTCGATCAGCAAGTAGGGCAGCAAGTAGTGTCTGAGTTAGATGCGTCACTTAAGTGATGCTTCCCGTACTGCATAGACAACGATAAGGAAGACAGGACACCGCCGCACGAAGAACTCGTGCGGCGGTGTCTATTTGTTCTGATGACAGTTTTGGGTCGGGATCGGCTGGTACTAGCTTGTCTTCAATTTTGTTGACATCCCAAGCCATGCGACGAATCTATTGTCCTGGCCTGGCGATTGTACAAAGGGGTTCAGTTCCTAATTCCGATCCCGCCAAGTGCAGAGTGTCCTAGAACTTGCGCTTGATGGTTATGAGCGCCGCCGGGTTCTGCCAATTGTGCTGGGCGGGAGTCAGACCTGCGCCGCCATATACGCCTGAGTGGATGTGCACAAAGCCTTCGGCCGCGGAGTCATCGTGCGCGTGGTTGACGCAGGGCGGTCCGGGGATGAAGTCACAGTTTTCGCTGTTTGCCTCACTGCCGGAGTCATAGACCGGAACTCTTACAGAGCGGTCCACAACGCCGAGCAGACTCATGCCGTTGAGGGATACAAAGCCGTCATTCGTGCTGACGAGCATACTTGCGAGCGACAGTCGCGTGGCGGTGCCATCGACATTCACGACCCCCGGTGCGGTCTGTCCGGGCGGTATGGGGCCGCCGTTAAGGGTGAGAACCTGTACATCGTTCACCTCATCGTTGTTTTTCCAGAGGGCCATTAGCCCTGATGAGTCCGCATCCTCAGCCATTGCCGCGAGTTCAGCGCTTGCGGGCAGTGCGAGAGTGAACAGGGGCGCGTTTTCCTTAGAGTGCGTTGCCACGATTACAGGTGACAAAATCTGTCCGGGCGTAAGGTTCGTCACCGAGACTTCGTAGTCGATGCCATCACCTGAGTTGCTCACCGGCGCACCTGCGACCACTCCCACTGTCAAAGCCGACAGAGCGGCGAGTCCAGCTAATAGGATTATGATTTTCTTCTTCATTCCAATAACCTCCACTCCACTTCCTATTTTCATCTGAAAACTCAAGTCCGTGACGCGCGCTATCCGCAGACCAAATTCCAGATATTGCCTCTGATGTAACCAATCGGATACTTAGTGAAACGCCTGATGTGGCTCAGATTAAATATAAAGATTACTTAAAGTAACAGGCTTTCCTATAAACATTATTATAGCGCAATACTTGCACTGAGGTGAGGTGGAATTGAGGGTTTCGAATAGAGGGAGTGGCTGTCGCATTCTCAATGTGTGTTGATGCCGCACGTCTGCTCGATTGTCAGCAGTACAGAATTTTTGCAGCAGGGAATGGTGATAACGCGTGCTGAGAATGCCGTGACCTTACATCGGCGTCACGGCTGGCTTCAGGGGCGATGAAACAAGGACAGTCTGATAAGCAACTGCTCACCAGACTGTGAAAAGGATACGAGTTTGGGGGATGGGCAGCTTAGTCGGCTGCAGCGGCGTCGCTGTCGGTATCACTGCTGTGGGACGACGGACGCCCATCGGGGAAGAAGGCGCTTAGCACTTTCTGCACGATGCCTTCGGCGTCGAGATAGAGTTGGTGGCGCTGCGCATCCGCAGTTCCGTGCTCAACAAAGGAGTCCGGCATGCCGATGCGATGCACGGAAACATCGTCGAGACCGGCTTCTGCGAGGGTTTCCAGTACGGCTGAACCGAATCCGCCCGCCAGGACGTTCTCTTCAACGGTCACGATGCGCTTAGTCTTGCTCGCAGATTCAAGCAGCAGTTCGACATCCAAGGGCTTTACGAACAGCGGGTTGACGACGCTGCAATCGATGCCGAAGTCCGCAAGCAGTTCTGCCGCATCCAGCGCCGCGACTGTGGATTTGCCCAAGGCAAAGATGGCAACATCGCTACCTTCCCTCACAACGTAGCCCTTGCCGATAGGCAACTCCTTCAGGTCGCTGTCCAGTGGCGCACCCGTGGCTGTGCCTCTGGCAATGCGTATGGCGAATGGGCCCTGGTGTTTATATGCAGTGTAGATGAGATGCTGCAGGTCGTTTTCGTTCATGGGCGCCGTAACAACGGCATTGGGGAGGCATCGCAAGTATGAGATGTCAAAAGCACCGTGATGCGTCTTGCCGTCCTCTCCAACGATGCCGGCACGGTCAGCGATCAGCGTGACAGGCAGATTCTGGAGACAGACATCATGTACTACCTGATCGAAAGCGCGCTGAAGGAATGTCGAGTAGATGGAGACGAACGGCTTGAGGCCGCTTGATGCCATCCCGGCAGCCATGCTGACAGCGTGCTGCTCGGCGATACCGACATCAAAGACCCTATCAGGGAACTCCTGCCGTACTTCCACAAGACCTGTACCCTCCAGCATAGCGGCGGATATGCCTACAACCGATTCGTCTTCGCGCATCAGATGCGACACAGTCTGGGCGAACACCTTTGAGTAGGTGGGCGCGCCCGAAGAGTTGCCAAGAGGCGAGCTCGGCTGGTGGAACCTGACGGGATCGTCCTCGGCGGGCTCGTAGCCGTGGCCTTTGTGTGTTACGACGTGCACAACGGGCACGAGGTCGGTGGACAACTTTGCCTGATTGAGGGTGTCTTCGAGCTGTCTGAAATCGTGACCATCAACGGGGCCGAGGTATCGAAAGCCCATCTCGTTCCAGAACATAGTGGGCAGGATGAAGCTTTCAACACCGTCGTTAAGGCTCTTAACGAGCTGGTATATCAACTCACCTGTGGGGACTCTCTTTGAAAGGTCAGTCATACGCCGGATCATCGCCTGATACTGGGGGTGAGTGATCAGGCGCTTCCGCCAGTTGGTTAGGAAGCCAATGTTCTCGGAAATGGACATGCCGTTGTCGTTGAGAACGACAACCATCTTCTCCGGATTAAGGTGCACGATGTTGTTCAGCGCCTCAAAGCTCGATCCGGAGGTCATTGCTCCGTCGCCTACGATGCCGATGGTCCAGGAGTCGGACTTCTGGCTGGTGGCAGCTTGAGCTATGCCCAGCGCGATGGAAAGACCGGTGCCGGCGTGCCCGGCGCAGAGAGTGTCGTGCGGGCTCTCTCTGGGTTCGCCGAAGCCGGACAGTCCGCCCTCAAGCCTGATGTCCTTAAACTCGTCGCGCCGTCCCGTCACCAACTTGTGCGTGTAAAGCTGATTGGTGGTGTCCCAGACAATGCGGTCTTTAGGGCTGTCGAAGACGCGGTGCAGCGCCAATGTCAGTTCCACTACGCCGAGGTTGGACGCGAGGTGACCGCCACGCTCAGTTATAACGGAGATGATAGTGTCGCGGGCTTCCTGCGCTACCTGTGATAGTTCTTCGTGAGAAAGTGATTTCAGGTCGCCTGGCGCATCGATGCCGTCCAGAAGGCGAGTAGTCATCGGGGTAATCTCCTTGGAATGCTGGAATACGAGGCACACAGCAGAGTGTCCGAAGACAAGTTAACCGTTCGGTAATCGGTAATAATAAGGTAAGACATGCGGATAAACCTGTCAATAAAATTGGCTCTACGATGGTGCGGGTTCCAGCCGGAAGCGCTCTCTGGGAATCTTTGAGTCAGGAGTTTGATTCAGCGTTGGAGTCTTGACCGCCTGATGAGCATGTAGGCGTGGATTCGAATCTGCCGATCAGTTCAAACTGCTCGGACTTCTCCCTGGGCACTCTGGCGAGAGACAGGGAGTCGGGCAGGACAATGCCGCCGGAGAAGACAAGCTTCATAGCGTCGTCAACGGCGAGGTCGGTCTCAACCAGATCATCTTCCAAGACCAGTGCCATATTGCCTGAAGTCGGATTGGGAATTGTTGGGATGTAAACGATTGCTATTGAATCTTGTGTCCTGGCAGAATACGCGCGACCTGTAACAAAGCCCATGGCAATCATTCCTTCTCTGGGCCATTCCAGGAAGACAACGCGACTGAAACTATACTGCGAGGTGAAAGAGGTCATGACCTGCTGAGTGACACCGAATATTGCCTTGATGACGGGGATGTGGCTGATCAACGCGTTCTTGAAAGCAGACAGTCTCATACCGAATCTTGTGGATATTACGATGCCGACCAGATAGAAGACTATTATGCCAACGATAAGACCGATGCCGGGGAAGTCCCATGGTTCATTGGCTACGAAGGGAAGGGGGCGAATGAGGGCGTCCGTCTTTTCGACCAAAAACAGAACTACGATGACGGTGACAAGCACAGGCACGAGATCAAGGAGTCCGGCTAGCGTCTTGCTCTGAATATGTCCTTCCATTCTCTTGAGAATGTTAGGTCGAGTCTCCTCTGTGTCGTCAGACTCTGACCTTTCCGAGTTCGTTTGCATTTCTTTGCTCCGTATCGAAGACTCTATGCATCTGCTTTCATAATGTAAGTGCCTACCCTTTGCCCATGACAATACGGCAAGGTGCCTATAAGGTCAAAATGTCGGGTTTGGCGCGTCATTGCGGTTCTTCATGGTAACGGCTTGGTTGCTATGCACTCTCCGAAAGCGATGCCACCGACGGCGCCTGCTTCCGTGCTCCAATCGTCAAGTGCGATGCTAGTGGCGTCGAACTGCTGCTGGGTTGCCAAGCCGTATTGAATTGCAGCAGCTACCACTTCGGGCATGAAGAACCAGCCGCCCATGAAGGTATGTAGGAAAACGATGTCGTCAGGCGCGCTGAAGAAATCAAATGAGGCGGTAGCAGTGATGTTGGTGAACCCTGCGACGAGGAAGGCGTTCTTCAGCTCCTTGCCCATCTCAGGATGGGCGCCATTGGCGGAGAGAAGGCGGATGAAGATCTGCCAGGCGGCGGCGAACTCTTCACGATTTGGCTCCAGGAACGAAGATTCGCAGATTAGTTCGCGGCTGGCGATAATGCCGCCGGGCTTCAGGACGCGCTTTACTTCCCTTAATGCTGCCTGCGTATCAGGGATGTGCGTCAGGACGGTATGACATTGGGCGACATCGAAGTAGTTGTCTTCAAATGGAAGTTCCAACGCGTTGCCGACGTGGAAGGTAGCGTTGTTGTGTCCGCCTGCCTGGGCGGCGGCACGCGCGAGTTCGATCTGCGACGCTTCCATGTCGATACCGTGCAATTCGCCGGGTTCAATTGCCTTGGCAAGGCCGACAGAAATCGTGCCCGGTCCGCAGCCGAAGTCGAGAATGCGAATGCCCGGCTTCAAATGCGGGAGGAGATGGGCAGCATGGCTTTCGAGGCTGCGGCGGTTTAGCAGCAGCTGAAACTCCTCGCTGTAGCCCATCGTGTACTCCGGCGCAGGCTGAGTCTGATCTGTCATCACTATTTCCCTATATGTCTAAATTCAAGCAGTCGTACATTGCCGAATACTTGCTGCGGACGGACATAATCGGACTGCCCACGATGGGCGATGGGGCTAAGTAGATCGCCACTAAGTTGGAGTATATATGGCTATTCTACTTACGCACCAGAGATTACTAGGGTGTGTTGACAATTGTATTAAACTTGGAGCATGTCAACATCTAAACTAACTCTGGGCCAGTGGTCAAAGATACTCGATTTCCTGAAAGAGGAGACCAACGTCTATGTCAAGTCTGAGCGGGACTGCAAACGATTCATAGAAGGGGTTCTGTGGATGAGCAGGTCAGGCGCTCCGTGGAGGATGCTTCCGGCAGAATACGGCAAGTGGTACAGCGTGTACAGGCGCTTTGCCAGATGGAGCGAGCAGGGTGTTTGGGAGAAGATGCATCTGTACTTCTCCAAAGAGCCGGATATGGAGCATCTGATAATAGACAGCACGACAGTGCGTGCGCATCCCTGTGCTGCGGGTGCCCCGCATAAAAAGGGGGACAGCAGTCGCAGACTCTGGGAAGAAGCCGAGGCGGCTTCAGCACGAAGGTGCATGTGAGTGTTGACGCTCTGGGCAATCCATTGAGATTCACGCTCACTGGGGGTCAGGCACACGACATCACTCAGGCTGATGAACTGATAGACGGCATTGAGAGCGACTATGTGATAGCGGACCGCGGATATGACTCACAGCGATTGCGTGAGCGCATCGTTGAGATGGGAGCCACGCCTGTGATACCGCCTCGTTCCAACAGGACAGAGCCACTGCAATACGATGAGCATCTATACGGAGAGCGTCACCTGGTTGAGTGTTACATAAATAAGATGAAGCATTATCGACATATTTTCAGCCGGTTCGACAAGTTAGCGAAGATGTACCTTGGTTTCCTACACTTTGTAGGCACACTTATCTGGCTGAAATGAAATGTCAACACACCCTAGAAGCAAGATTGAGTTTATGATTTGGGATTTTGTTCGGTGGGGACAACTGTTGGCGCAATCTTCTGGAGTATTTGAATGCTCCTGTGCCTTTACTGAGCGTCAGTCTCAGCAATCATTGCGGACGGAAATATTTAGTGGTATAAATGTGGGGAGTGTAACTAACTCAAGTCGAAGCAATCAAACCATTACCTCGGAAAGGAGGGGGTCATGACAGCCAGAAATTTTAAGTGGATTGGAATCCCGGTCTTGATAGCGCTCTCCATGGTTGTGGGCGCTGCATGCGACTCAATTGGCGGAATAGGAGGAGGCGACGAGCCGTACAGAATCGGCGTAATGGAGTCGGTTACAGGACCCGGCGAGACTTACGGCAATGTGGCGGTGCAGGCCAAGCAGATGGCGGTTGATGAGATTAATGCGGCGGGTGGCGTTAACGGGCGGATGATCGAATTGATCGTCGAAGACGAGAAGTGCAATGCTCAGGACGCTATCACAGCGTACAGGAAACTGACCGATGTGGATGGCGTGAAGATTATCCTAGGTACATCATGCAGCGGCGCGATGCTGGGCGCTGCACCGTTGGCGGAAGGGGAGGGCGTGGTCATGTTCTCGGGACTGGCTACTAACCCGGACATTGCCAACGCCGGTGACTACATCTTCCGCACTTCGATGAGCGATGCGCAGCTCGGTATCGACACGGGGAATGTGCTGTGGGCGGACGGAGTACGCACGCTGGCGACTATTACAGAGGCGACCGACTATGCCGAGGGCGTAAGGCGGACATCGGTGGAGCAGTTCGAGAAGCGGGGCGGTCAGGTTGTCGGCGAGGAGCGCTACGCCTCGGATGTGACCGACTTCAGGTCTCAGATTACGAAGTTGCTCAACGCAAATCCTGACGGATTGCATGTCGCGGCGCAGGCGGAGTTCACGGGCGGGACAATCGTCAAGCAGGCGCGAGAACTGGGATATGAAGGGCCGATCTATTCCGACATCGTTCCGATTGGAACGACGGCGCTAGAGATAGCGGGGGACGCCGCAACTGGGATGAAGGCAATCACCGCTGACCTTGACCCGGCTAACTCCAAGGCGCAGGAAGTCATCACGAACTTCAGAGAGGAGTACGACTATGTAACGCTCCCCTGGTATCTTGGCTCCGCATACGACGATGTCTATATCACCGCGGAATGCCTGAAGCAGACGGAGGACGATCAGGACGCCGACGGTTTCAGAGATTGCCTGTACGACGTCACATGGAGCGGCGCTATCGGAAACAATTACAGCTTCGACGAAAATGGCGAAGTGGTGGGCCTGGCGAATGTGGTCGTGGAAATTCTGCCGACATCGGATAGGAGTGAGGACAATCAGGGCTACCGGGTGCTGGGACCTGCGCCATCCGAGTAAGTCCGGTTGATTCGGTGATGCGTCGTTCTTAGATTTGGCGTGTTTCTGTATCTAACACCGCCGGGCAGGGAAGCATAGCGATGTACTGTCCGGCGGGACGTGGCGTGGAGGGGTTATTTGCACAAATTCCTTGAAGATCGCGGCACGACACTGGCGATTGCGCTGACCGCTGCAGCCGCACTATACATCGTCTGGAAAATTACACAGTCCCCGGACCAGGCACTTCAGTTCGCGTTCAACGGATTGGCTGTGGGCGCGGTGTATGCCCTGATTGCAACTGGCTACACGCTGGTTTACAGCACGGTCTGGTTTTTCGACCTCTATTACGGCGCTGCCGCCGCACTGGGCGCTTACGGCGTATTTTACCTGCGTTCCTTCGATACACTTGGCGGGCGCTATGAGGTCAACGAGCCAGTTGTAAATGTCGTGTTCGCGGCTGTGACTGCTGGAGTAGCAGCCTGGGCGTTTCATGAGGCTTTCCATTCGCGGCTGCGGGATCGTCAATGGAGCCGTACCGCTATCAGGTTCGCGGACGGCGTGGTAGCCGTCGTCGCGGGCGTCTATATGCTGCTCGTGCTGACCTTCCCAAAGCAGATGACAATCTTGCTGAGCCCGGCAGTCGGGTTGATGGCGGCTGGGGCGGTCTACTGGCTACTGTATCGTGGATATCGTCGAATGCTCGCCGATGCGAGCGCGCTGCCCGTAATTATTATTGGCGCGATTGCGGGGTGCGCAATTGGGGGATACTGCGCCTTTGTAATATACGGAACGCCCGGAGCGGGCCTTTATCTGAGTTGGGGTGTATCGTGCCTGCTCGCCGGCGTAGTGGGGCTTGCGCTTTACCGCGGGCTGTATGTGTATATGCGAGAGCGGGCGAGGTCGCCACTGGTCATGATTGTGGCGTCGCTCGGTATTCTGTTGGCAATGACGGCGTTCACGACGATAGTGTTTCAGAGTGCGCCGCGCCCGCTACCCGAAGCCTTCGGCAGCGAGTCGTGGAGGATTGCGGGAGCCAACATCAAGGGGTTCAATGTCTTCGCGATTGGTGTCGCGCTTGTCGGGTTTTCCTCCTTGCTGCTTGTGCTGAAAAGGACATCGTTCGGCAAGGCGGTGAGGGCCATAGGGGACGATGAAGAGGTTTCCAAGGTGGTGGGTATAAACACTACCGTCGTGATTGCGATAGTCTTCTTCATTGGCGCGGTGTACGCCGCGATGGGCGGGATCATAAGCGGTCATGACACTGCGATACAGCCCAGAATGGGATTGCTGCTGCTGCTGAAGGGATGGATTGCATCGGTGGTGGGCGGCATCGGAAACCTGTACGGCGCCATTCTGGGAGGCTTTGTGCTGGGACTGATCGAGCAATTCGGCATCTGGGACCTCGCCGGAGAGTGGAAGGACGCAATTTCCTTTGTCCTGCTAATACTGTTCCTGTCTTTCTGGCCCAGGGGCATTTTGCCAAGAAGGTAGCCACATGCCGATAAGTCTTCAACAAATAAGAGACAATATGAAACTGCTGAGCAATCCTCGGGAGTTTTGGCGCGTATCCAAGGGTAATATACAACTGTGGGCGAATCTGTTCGTAATCGGCTGGGCGGTTGTGTTTATGCTGTGGCAGGGTGTCGGGTTTGCCATAACAGTGGGCACTGTGTTCGCTATATGGGCTATGCTTGCGGTGAGCCTGAACCTAGTAGTGGGCTTTGCGGGGCTGCTCTCAGTGGGGCATATCGGCTTTTTCGGCATCGGGGCGTACTCAATGGCGATACTAAGTTCCGACGCCGCATACGAACAACTTCGCACCGAGGCGCTGACAACCTTCGCGTGGCCTTTCTTCGCCGCTCTGCCGGTCAGCGCGCTGTTGGCGGGCGTGGTCGCTCTTGCGGTGGGCGTCGTGTTCAATAGATTCAGGGACGACATATATGTGCTAGTGTCCTTTGGCTTCGCAATTATCTCATTCAACGTGTTCCTTAACTGGCGCGGCCTGACGAGGGGCGCGTTCGGCATCCACGAGATAGCGAGACCCCAAATTGGAAGCTGGACGCTGGATGGTGAGCTCCAGTTCATGCTCTTCGTACTGGCGTTCCTTGTAGTCGTGATGCTGATAGCATGGTTCATAGTTACATCTTCGTTTGGGAGGGTGCTGACCGCTATCAGGGAGGATGAGGAGGCAATAGAGGTGTTTGGCTACCAGGCGACACACTACAAGCTGGCGATTTGGGTAATATCCGCCATGATTGCGGGACTTGCCGGAGGGCTGTTCGCTAGCTGGACGAGTTTTATCGACCCGTTCTCGTTCATTTTGCTGGAGTCTATTTTGCTCGTTTCGATCGTCATTCTGGGCGGACTTGCGACAATATGGGGATCGCTCCTTGGCGCAATGACATTTGTGCTGCTTGAAGAAGGCATGCGCTTTTTGCCGTTTCTTCCAAGTGAATTCATCGGGCAGGCGCGGCAGGTTGTGCTTGGCATACTGCTTGTGCTGTTGATGCTGTTCAGGCCGCAGGGTCTGGTTGGGAAGTATAGATTATGAGCGCCCGATTTAATGACACAGAACAGTTTGCGCTTGAGACATCGGAAATCTCGAAGCACTTTGGCGCGGTCAAGGCCGTGGATGAACTGTCAATCTCCATTCCACGCAAGGGAATGACAAGCATTGTGGGCCCCAACGGCTCGGGCAAGTCAACCCTGATAAACTTGCTGAGCGGCACGCTGCCTTTGGACGGAGGGCTGGTAATCGTTAACGGCGTGGGGCTGCAGGTGGTGAAGGCACACGAGACCCCGGCGTATGGCATAACACGCACTTTCCAGGAAGTGAGGCTGTTCGACCAGATAAGCGTGTGGGACAACATCCTGGTGGTGCTTACCAACCGACGCGTGTTTCCCGCGCTGATGGAGCGGTCTAAGCAGAGCCACCGAGATAAGGCGAGAAGCATTCTTGAGAGCGTTGGAATGTGGGAGAAGCGCGACTCGCTGGCGATGGAGCTTTCGTACGGGCAGCGGAAATTGCTGGAGATAGGGCGCGCGCTGGCGCTGGATGTGAACATTTACCTATTCGACGAGCCATTCGCCGGACTGTTTCCGCAGATGCTGGAGATAATCAAGGACATTATGAAGCGGGTTCGAGACGAGGGACGCACCGTCATATTTGTTTCGCACAATATGGACATCGTGCGGGAACTGTCCGACCACCTGATCGTGCTCGACAGCGGCAGGCTGCTCGCGGAGGGGGATGTGGAGGATGTGCTGACGCGCGAAGAGGTCATAGAGGCTTATCTGGGGACATAGAATTTGCAAATGGATATTCTGAATCTGGTTGACATATCCGTTCACTACGACGCCGTGGTCGCGCTGGACAACGTATCCCTTGGCGTAAGCGAGGGTGAGGTCGTCGCCGTCATGGGACCAAACGGGGCTGGGAAATCCACAGTGCTGAAAGCGATTATGGGGCTGGCACCGATAGTCGGCGGGGAAGTCTATTGGCAGCAGCGGCCTCTCGAAGCGGCTACGCACGAGATAGTGAAGCAAGGCATCTCATTCGTGCCGCAGGGAAGGCGCGTTTTCACCCATCTCACCGTGGCAGAGAACCTTGAGATGGGCTGCCTGTATCTCAATAACGCTGCGGAAAAGGCCCGCAGACTGGATTCGGTCATGGAGCTTTTTCCGATATTGCATCAGAAGCGCGATGATCTTGCGAGCCAGATGTCGGGCGGACAGCAGCAGATGCTTGCGCTTGGCAGGGGGCTAATGGCTGCGCCGGATGTTCTTCTTCTTGATGAGCCGACGCTGGGACTTGCGCCGATAGTCGTCAAAGAGGTGTTTCAGAAGGTTGCGGAGATCAGCGACAGGCTCAACACGACGATCCTAGTGGTGGAGCACAACATTAAGGGCGTGCTTGACATTGTGGATCGCGCCTATGTGCTGGACAAGGGGCGCGTCGTGCATGACGGCACGCCGCAGTCTGTCAGGGACACAGACATACTGACTCAGGTTTTCCTGGGGAGTTAGGACGGGGGGCGGAGGGCAAGCCATGCTGATAGGTGTGTCGTTGTCGGACTCTTGGGGAGCCGGACTCAGCAAACCTGCGGCTGTGCACCAGCTTTTGCCGAAATACCGCTGCCAGATTATAGGCGGCACAGCGCAAGGCAAGTAATGTCGTCGGACTGAGTTGCCCCTTCCGCAAAGACTTTTACAGCGTCAAATAACATCTGGACCGCATGGCGCGCATCATTCGGCGGGCATCCGGCGTAAGTCTGGCGCATACGCTCGACGCCAAACTGCTCTCCTTTTATATTCATGGCTTCGGTTATGCCATCCGTGTAGCAGATGACGGTATCGCCGGGAGCCAGATCCAAACTCTTCTGCCCATAATCCAAGTCGGGCATAATGCCGAGCACGATGCCGTCTGTCAAAGAAAGCAGTTCTGAACTTCCGTCGGGGTGCACAACAAGCGGAGCGTCGTGCCCTCCACTTGAGTATGTGAATAGACCGGTGGCCGGGTCGTAAACGGCGTAGAGGAGAGTGACAAACATCTGGGCATCATTGTCTTCGGAAAGCATGGAATTGACGATACCAATCGCATCGCATGGTTGCTGGGTGCTGATCGCCGCTCCCTTCATCATCGTGCGGCTGGACATCATGAACAGCGCGGCGGGTACTCCCTTGTCAGAAACATCCGCAACTGTAAGTCCCAGGCACTCGTCTTCCAGTCGCACTATATCGAAGAAATCGCCGCCAATTTCTCTTGCCGGCTCCATGTGACCAAACACCTGATATGCGGTATGTGCGGGGAATTCTGTGGGAAGAATGGATTGTTGAATCTGATTGGCTACGTCCAGTTCGATCTGCAACGCCGTGAGCTGGTCGCGTGAAGAAACTGCATCGCGCCATTCGTCGAGGTTGCGCAAGGTTCGCTCAATTGTTACGCGCAAATCCGAGAAGTCGAGAGGCTTCGTCACGAAGTCGAAAGCGCCTCGATTCATGGCTGTTCTGATGTTGTTCATGTCGCCATAGGCGGAGACAACTATGGCGCGGGTGTTGGGATTGACATTCGGTATTCTTTCTAAGAGCGTGAGACCGTCCATCCTCGGCATGTTGATGTCGGTGATTATCATGTCGATGTCACTGATTTCACTCAGGACGCCGATGGCCTCGATGCCGTCTTCGGCGAAGAAGAACTCGTAGCGTCCGCTGCGAATATCGCGCCGCATGCGCTGCAAGACGAGAGGTTTCAGGTCGGGCTCATCGTCAACAACCAGAATTTTGTTCGCCTGTTGTTTCATAGGGGCTCCTATTAAGGGAGTATGCCTAACTTGGACCTGGCGCATGCACAGAGTCAACGCAGCTACATTTGCTATATGTTAGGCTGGCACACCTGACAACAAGATGTCATATCTTGCAATGCTACCTAAGTTCTTCAATGCGCGCAACAGTATTGTTATTCGTCCGAAATGGCTTTTACACCGTCGCGCCTTGCCAGACTCAATGCATCAGGTTGGCGCGTTCCGTTGACTATGTTGTAAAGCGCACCATGAGCGTTTGCGTCTGCGTGAATCGATTGGAACGAGTATGCGCCTATCTCAAGTATGCTCATGGTAATATCTGCTTGACAAGAGCATAAATGGAATGCAGAGAAGCTACTTCCCAACTGATGCCACAGTACTTTGAAGTACATTACGAATCTAAGATTTCACTCTTAATTCGAGTGGCATTAGCGACAGTAAGTATTCATAAGACGCAACAGCGGAGTTGATGTACACGATTATGAACTGTCCTCATTGGAGTCTATCATTTTGAAACTTGTTCCGCTTGAAGTCTGCTCACGGTCGGTACGGACTATCATGCTTTTGGCTTTCGCTGTGGCTGTTCTGCTTTCTGCACTGATGGGAGGGGCTGAAGGCGCAGTGGAGCGGAACGATGCCGAGTATGGGGCTGGGCAGAACGACCAGACTAGCGATGCGATCACCGTGAGCGGGCCGTCCGTCCTTTTGGTACGCGAGGGCACAAGTATAGGGACTCATCTTGTTACCTACAGGGCAATCGTGTCGCCTACTGCCGATCTTTCCGGTGTCAACCTTGTGTTCAGTATTGAGGGCACGGACAGCGGCAAATATAGGATTGAGCCGATAACGGGAGAACTGTTCACCGCCCAATGGATCGACTACGAAACCGATGCAATCGATATGTTCACGGTAGTCGTCTCCGGTGGCGTTCATCGTGCAACACTTGATGTGACGGTGAACATCGAGGATGTAGAAGACTCCGTCAGCACTCTTAGTGTCAGCAAGGCAAACCCGGTTCCGGGAGTGTATCAGGGCAATCCGGAGCACGCGTTGGATGATCCTCGTCCAGATAATTTTGTGGAGACCGGCTGGGCGAACTGGAATACTATCCTGCGGATTGAAGTCACGAGCGAATCGCCCGAGTCGGACTGCGGGACCGGCCTCGACTGCGTTCGATTGCATGTTGAGGCCGATGGCTCAGAGGATGAGCAGGAACTGGTGGCGATGAGGACTGGCGCGCAGGGGCACAAGTATGTGGCTGCCGTCAAACTGGTGGCGAGCGAGGCGGCGGGTGGTGAAACGACTGAAGTAATAGGTGAGGACGGCAAAGCCAGGTTTGTGCAGGTTTTGCAAGTGGATGAGGATGACGAAGTCGAGATTGAATTTGGCAATCTGCGCGGCTCAGTGGATGTGGAGAATGAGCCGCCGGAAATTAGGGACTTCATCCTCGATCCCGGAAGGGATTTTGACGACGAAGAGGCTCGCTTTGTAGAGGTTGAAGTCACTTTTTCAATTACCGACACTGACTCACACTTTCCGGAACCTGAAGATGTACCTGACACCGATAGGGATGAAGACTACATGCCAGTAGTGGCTCTCGTGCATGTCAGCCAGTGCTACAACAGCGCAGAAGCAAGTGGAACTGCATCTGCAGTAAATGGTCTGACGCTTCATGGCGGCACTATTTATTGCAACGGCCAACCGGAATTCCACCTGATTCGTGATGACAGGGACTTCACCGAAATTGATTACAACTACGATGTTGACACGACTCTAGTGTTGGATCGTGAGCTGGCAACGACTTTCTTTGTAACCTTCGTCGCGTGCGACAGGTCAGGAAATTGCATTGCCTACGACGCTGACGAAGACTCGGACATTGCACTAGTGGAAATTGAGACCTTGGCGCCAGAGCAGGACGACCCATGCCTTGCAACTATCACAGGTGACGGCACTATCGAGGGCAATTGGGACGGGACTTGCCCTTCGGATCGGGAGCCTGAACCGTATGGGGGTAGCGGCGACAGGCACGCGCGCTACTACACGTTCACGCTCAGTGCGACTTCCAATATCACCATTGCTCTGACGTCGAGTGAGGATACATACCTGTATCTTCTTGAAGGCGTTAACAAAGGCGTACCGTACTTATATGAAAACGACGACATCACGCCGGGCAGCAATCTTAACTCCCGCATTGAGCAACAGCTTCAACCGGGCGAATATACAATCGAGGCGACTACCTACTATGGCCAAAAGACAGGTGAGTTCACGCTGGAAGTGAGCGGCATTAGCAAACCGCCCGAGGATGCCGACTGCTCTTCCGGCATTGCGGTGACCGATCCCGACAACAACCCGGGTCTCGTGTCGGATTGCGAGGTGCTGCTTGCGGCGCGGGACATTCTGGCGGGCAGCGCGAGCCTGAACTGGTCGGCGGATGTCGGCATGGAAAGTTGGGACGGCGTAGCGATTTGGGGCGATCCGATGCGCGTGATTACGCTGAGTTTATATGAACAGGGACTGACAGGCGTCATCCCGCCCGAGCTTGGCGACCTCGACAGCCTAGAAGAGTTAATACTGACTGGGAATGAACTCAGCGGCGAAATTCCGCCTGAGTTGTCAATGCTCGGCAATCTAGGAAGCCTGTGGCTGGAGGACAACAGACTTACGGGGACAATCCCGTCCGAACTGAGTGGATTGAACTTGAAAGGGCTCTTTCTGAGCCACAACCAACTCACGGGTTCGATACCGGCAGAGCTATCCCACATCACTAATCTTGTGTATCTGGAACTTGACGACAATCAGTTAACCGGAGAGATACCGCAGGAGCTAGCAATTCTCACACGGCTGGACTACCTATACCTCGCAAGTAACGACCTCAGCGGCTGCATACCCAAGGCTCTGCACTATGTACAGGAAAACGACCTCGGCGATCTTGGCTTGCCTTTCTGCGACAGCACGGACGTCTTGCCGCCATCAGACCCTTGCGTCGTGGATATGGGTGACTTTGAGTCGCGACTCGAAGTTATCGACAACTACTGGGATGAGCTTTGCGAAAGCGTGAACAGGCCGAGCGATGGGGAATACTATGCTCGTTTCTTCACCTTCGATCTGAATGAGGAGGCGGATGTAACGATTACGCTTGAATCCGACCACGATGCGTACTTGTACTTGTCAAAAGGAGGTGGACAGCCGGGAAATGTGATCTTTCGGGGATTTGTGATTTTTGAGGATGACGATACGGAGGGCACGAATCCTCGGATCCGGACCACCTTGCAGCCCGGTACCTACACGGTCGAGGCGACGACTTACGAAATTGGCGTTACCGGTAAATTCAGGGTTGGCGTCGAGACGGAGGCGTTGGATGGGCGGCCACCGATAAGTTGTGTGTATCATGCGGGTTCTTTGCAATCCGGATGGACCATTAACTATGGTTTTGATATTGACGGCGAATGCCGTTCCGTAAGCAGGCCAGAAGACGGAGAATATTATGCCAGATACCTGGCTCTGACCGTTGAGTTCCCGTCGCGTGTGACGCTGACTCTAACATCCGACGAGGATGCATACCTTTATTTACTAGAGGGCTATGGGGTAACAGGTTCTGTGCTTGACGAGGACGACGATGCTGAGGGCACCAATTCACGAATTGAAGCTACACTGCTGCCCGGCGAATACACTATAGAGGCGACAACTTACGATGAGGGCGTTGCGGGGTATTTCGAGCTTGACATTGAACTGGTCTCGACATCGCACAATTTGTGCGCGAATGGTGCCGCCGTACCGGACCCGGACGACAACCCAAGCCTAGTGCGAGACTGCACTGCACTGCTGGACTCGAAGTACATCCTGTCAGCGGAGCCGCCGCTGAACTGGTCTGCCGATGTCTCAATGGACGATTGGGAGGGTGTTACGCTTGGCGAATCACCGCCGCGAGTGACGGGACTCAGCCTAGTAGATCGCGGCCTCACCGGCAGAATTCCCGGAGAGTTAGATTCTTTGTCTGGTCTGCGAGACCTGTTACTGACGGCCAACGCATTGACGGGCAGGATTCCTTACCTGCTGAACTTGGACAATCTAAAAGCGCTGGAACTTGGCTCCAACAGGCTAAGTGGCGAAGTCTCATTAAGCCTTGGCGGGCCGGACGACCTTGAGGCACTATACCTCGACAATAACAAGCTCAGAGGAGAGATACCACCAGAGTTGGGCGACTTCGAGAATCTGACAGCAATTGTCTTTGACCACAACCGATTGAGCGGAGAAATACCGCGAGAGCTTGGCAAGCTCAAGAATCTGGATAAGGTGCACCTTGCCAATAACCGCCTAGTAGGTAATATTCCGGACGAGTTGGGTGATATTCCGAACCTTTATGGGCTGTTCCTCTCTGGAAATGATCTGAGTGGCTGCATCCCGGAAGGGCTGCGCGATGTAGAAGAGAACGACTTTGAGGAGCTTGGATTGCCGTTCTGTGTTCCGCCTGATGAGGTCGACTGCATTGAACCGCTGCCATCTGTACCTGCGATAACGATTGAAGATTCATGGGAATCTGGATGCATTTCCGTCAATAGGTCCTCTGGCAGGACATATCATGCTCGCTACTACACGCTCGACTTGAGTGAAGCGACACCAATTGAGATTGAAGTCACAGCTGATAGTGATCCGTATGTGTATCTTCTAGAGGGAGAAGGAGCATATGGGAGGGTGCTGTTTGAGGAAGGGGGTGAGCGGGGTGGAGTGCGATTAGCGACCACGCTGGAGGCCGGCAGATACACGATTGAGGTGACTACGCACGACCCCGACATTACCGGAGACTTCCAAATCACTGTCCGTATGCTTCTGGATGCAGGTGCCCGATGCGGAAATGGCGTTGCTGTGCCTTCGCCGTACGATAACCTTAAACTGGTCAGCGATTGCGTTACGCTACTGCACACAAGATTCTGGATTGATGTGGACAGGCGGCTCGACTGGCAGACCGATACTCCCATTCACGAATGGGAAGGGTTTACCGTTGATGACTCAACAGCAGAGGTCGTGGGGATTGAGTTGCCCGAGCGTGGACTGAGAGGCATGATACCGCCTGAATTGGGCAATCTGAACAGACTCCGTCTGCTGAACTTTCGGCACAATGAACTAACCGGGAAAATTCCGCGTGAGGTGGGAAATTTGGCAGATCTGGAGGTGCTGAACCTCACAGACAATGCCATTGACGGAACAATCCCATCGGAAATCCTTGGTCTATCCAATCTGACAAGGCTTCAGTTGGGAGGGAATCTTATCGAAGGTCAACTTCCCGCTGAGCTAGGCGATCTTACAGCCCTGACTCATCTGGAACTCGACCGCAACCGGCTAACCGGCGGAATCCCTTCAGAACTGGGTAATCTTACGAATTTGAGAGTTCTCTCGCTCGCCCTTAACCAGTTGAGCGGTGGAATACCTCCTGAACTCGGACGATTGAACAAACTTGAAGTGCTTTGGCTTGCTGGATGCAGCAGGCTAAGTGGTCGTATCCCAAGCGAGTTGGGCGATATAGATAGTCTGAAGGTACTTGATGTCGCCGGAAATTACCTGACGGGCGAAATACCTCCCGAGTTGGGCAACCTAGGCAGTCTTGAGAGGCTGGGACTGGGAAGTAATTTCCTGACTGGAAACATACCATTAGAGTTGGCCAATCTCACCAGTCTTAGAGATCTCTACCTCTACAATAACGACCTGACCGGGTATATTCCGAAGGAGCTGAGTAAACTGCCACATCTGAAGGATATGCAACTCCATAGGAACAACTTGACGGGGGAGATACCGCCTGACTTGGGCGACATCGCTAACCTAGAAATCCTGTACCTGAGCTTCAACGAATTAGAGGGTGGGATTCCTTCGGAATTGGGCAACTTGCAAGAACTGAGAGAGTTGGACCTGGAAGACAATCAGCTTACGGGCGAGATCCCAACCTCATTGGTGGATCTCACCAAGTTGGAGTACTCGGACTTTAGGAGAAACCAGCTCACCGGCTGTATTCCATTCGGAATGAAGGGTGTCGTCGAGACGGATCCTGTGCTGCCGATATGCCCGGCGCCGTAGATGTTTCAATGGCGTGGAGGCGTCGCTTTCGCAGCCTCTTGTTTGCTTCTGACTGGGCGAGCAATGAAATATCCGGCCGCTCCGTAGATGTGGTTACGATGCAAGAAACGGCTTGCTTACCTTGTGAAGGCGGACGCAATATGGTAACTTTCATCAGACATTAATTCGTTTGAGGTATCGAATATGTTTGACCATGATGTGCTGATAATTGGCGCGGGGCTCGCAGGAATGCGCGCCGCACTCTCTGCTGTGGAAGCTGGCGCTGATGTGGCAGTCGTGACCAAGGTGCATCCCGTTCGCAGTCACTCGAACGCGGCGCAGGGCGGCATTAACGCGGCACTTACCGATAGGGGAGACGACTGGCGGGAGCATGCCTACGACACCATCAAGGGCAGCGACTATCTCGGCGATCAGGACGCAATTTCAATAATGTGCCAGGAGGCTGGTAGCGAAGTAATTTCCATGGAGCACATGGGAGTTATCTTCAACCGTGACGAAGAAGGACGCCTGGGTACAAGGGCGTTCGGGGGGCAGCGGCAGGCGCGAACGTTCTTTGTGTCGGACTTCACCGGCCAGGCATTGCTGCATGTGCTGTACGAACAGGTTATGAAGGCGGGTGTCCGCATCTATGAGGAGTGGTTTCTGCTTTCTCTCATCGTGGAGGACGGCGAGTGCGCGGGCGCAGTCATCATGGAGATTCGCAGCGGCGAAATCCATGTGGTTCGCTCCAAGACGGTCATAATGGCGTCCGGCGGGCTCGGGCGTGTCTTCGAGCCGAGCACCAACGCTCTTATCTGCACCGGCGACGGCATGTCGGCTGCGTACCAGGTTGGCGCATCGCTTATGGACATGGAGATGGTGCAATACCATCCGACAACGCTCAAAGGAAGTGGCGTGCTCATCACTGAAGGAGCACGGGGCGAGGGCGCATACCTGCTCAACTCCGAGGGCGAGAGATTCATGGAGAGGTATGCACCAAACATGATGGAGCTTGCCTCCCGCGATGTCGTATCTCGCGCGGAGCAGACGGAAATCAACGCGGGCAGGGGCATTGACGGCTGCGTATTGCTGGATGTGCGGCATCTTGGTGAGGCGGTCATAAACGAGCGCCTGAGCCAGATTCGCGAGATCGGGCGCGACTTCGCCAATGTTGACCTGCTGCAAGAACCGATACCCATACGGCCCGGAATGCACTACCAGATGGGTGGCATCAAGACGGACGTTGATGGGCAGACGGAGGTTCCGGGGCTGTACGCCGCGGGAGAGGCTGCTTGCGTAAGTGTTCACGGGGGCAACAGGCTCGGCGCAAACTCGCTGCTCGATACGCTGGTGTTTGGCCGACGTTCCGGGGAGCATGCTGCGCAGGTGTCGAAGTCGAAGTCGCACAGCGGCACAGTTACGGACGCTTCTGCGGAGAGTGATCGCATCAATATTCAGCGACTGCTCGACAATGATAACAATGGTGAGATGTTCGGAAAGATTCGGCGGGAAATGGGTGACACCATGAATGAGCACCTTGCCGTTTTCCGCGAACAGGATGGCATGGAGACGGCTCTAGGAGAATTGCGCGGCCTTCGCGAACGGTTCAACTATGTTGCTGTGCAGGACAAGAGCAAGACATTTAACACGAACCTGCTGTTTACGCTGGAATTAGGCTTTATGCTGGACTGCGCGGAGGCGGTTGCGCTTTCTGCGATCGAGCGTAAGGAGAGCAGGGGAGCGCATACGCGAACCGACGCACCTAACAGGGACGACGAGAACTGGCTGCGCCATATACTGGTGAGGCACTCTGATGACGGGCCTGAGATAGAGTACATGCCCGTGGTGATTACCGATTGGGAGCCGCAGGTTCGCAGCTACTAGCGCGCCTGCGAGCCAACCGGCACGATGGAACGCATAGTTGTGCGCATCTGAGGATTGATTAGATGAAAGTAACCTTTAGCGTCAAGCGATTCAACCCTGAAGAGGGCAGCAGAGCTCCTCATTTCCAGTCATATACGCTTGATATGGACGAATCGTCCACTGTTCTCGATGGTCTGATACGTATCCGTGAGGAGATGGACGGCAGCCTGACTCTCAGATGCTCATGCCGCAGCGCAATTTGCGGGTCTTGCGGGATGCGAATCAACGGGCAGGCGGGACTTGCCTGCAACACAAAAGTCATCGATGTGATGAGAGATGGCGCGCCCATCATGGTTGAGCCGATGGGCAATATGGCCGTCGTCAAGGACCTTGTGACGGATATGGCGATTCACTGGGACAAGGTGCACGCCATACAGCCATGGTTGCAGCATGACGGCCCGGTACCCGAAGCCGAGCACATCGCGCCCAACGAGGATATGGTGCATCTTGCGGGTGTAATGAGTTGCATCATGTGCGGCGCATGCGTGTCCGACTGCACATCGCTTGAGGTAGATAAGAACTTTGTGGGACCGGCGGCACTGGCGAAGTCATATCGTTTCGTCGCGGATCCGCGTGATGATGCCGATACAGCTCGCCTAGGCAGTCTGAACGAGTATGGTGGCATCTGGGACTGCACGCGCTGTATGCAGTGCGTTGAAGTCTGTCCTAAGGGCGTCGCGCCGATGGAGCGCATAATGTCTCTGCGCGACAAGGCGATAGAAGCAGGCTACACCAATACTTATGGGGCGCGTCACGCTGAGGCTTTTGCGAAGTCCGTGGAACACAGCGGCTGGCTCGACGAGACAAGTCTTGTCGTCAACACATTCGGCAAGACAAACTTCAAAGAGATGATTAAGCTCATTCCCGTTGCCGCCCGCTCATTCAAGGTGGGCAAGGTTCCGCCGCTGATTCACAAGAAGCGCCCCGGCGCCGAGAATGTGCAGCGGATATTTGAAAAGGTTGAAAGCAGAAAATGAAATATGCCTTTTACCCGGGTTGCGTGGCGCAAGGCGCTGCCCCCGAACTCTACAATTCGACCATAGA
Organism: Dehalococcoidia bacterium; assembly: GCA_965221045.1. Taxonomy (GTDB): domain Bacteria; phylum Chloroflexota; class Dehalococcoidia; order Lucifugimonadales; family JADFKI01; genus Bin90. The sequence goes on along the minus strand of OZ244863.1, from coordinate 411,948 downwards.
AGTCTGCCGCAAGCTGGGCATCGAACTCGACGCAGAATCGATGCAATCTGCGTCATGCACAGGCGCGGGCGTGCTGCAGGAGAAGAACCAGCGCCTAGGCGACACGCTCAATGCGCGCAACTTTGCGCTCGCCGAACGCTCGGGCCTGCCGCTTCTCACGATATGCAGCACATGTCAGGGCGTGATGTCTCAGGCGAACCAACGCCTTACGGCTGACGCCGACTACCTGTCTGGGGTCAACGAGGACCTCGCCGAAGAGGGCCTGGAGTATAAGGGCACTGCTGATCCTAAGCATCTGCTCTGGATAATCGTAGAGGATATAGGCATTGACAAGCTGAAGTCGATGGTGGTGCGCCCGCTGACTGGCTTCAGGGCTGCGCCATTCTACGGCTGCTATCTCGTGCGGCCAAGCTCGGCGCTGGGATTTGCGGAGAACCCGGAACGCTCGGACGCGCTGGAGCAGGTCATCGAAGCGGTTGGCGCGACTGTTGTTGACTTTCCGGGCAAGACGCTCTGCTGCGGCTTTCCCATTCTCACCATCAACCAGACCAATTCAATGAAGATGGTGTCGAATCATACGCTGGACGCGAAAGATAGGGGAGCGCAGGCAATGGTGACGCCATGCCCGCTGTGCCATCTCAATCTGGACGGCTATCAGCCGGAGGCGGCGAAGCAGGCGCAGCAGCCTATCGACCTGCCGATTCTTCACTTGCCGCAGATGATCGGTCTTGCGCTCGGTATTGATCCTGCTGCCATGCGGCTCAATCGGCACATCGTCACGACGAAGCGGATGCTATCAACGATAGGGGTGTCGCCTTAGCCAACTGCGTAAACTTCGTCAATTAGTTGCTTTGCCCACGCCTTGAGGTCGTCGTAGATGTCCTCGCCGCAGCGTGGGCACTCAAGGTCTCCGAATCGCACGCGCACGCCGCACGACGGGCAGGGTATCGCGTCAGCAAGAGCGTTCATTACTATTTGTATCTGTTCTTCAGTCGCCATTTAGCCCGACCTAATCCTATCTATGCTCTAAATCCGTGTCTGTTGTTATTGGAGGGGTAGTGGTGGCTGCAGCCACTTGCCCGTGCGGTTCACTTCAATGTCAGTGATCCACTTGACCCACTCGAAGCCGCGCTTGTCGTGCGCCACCAGCCTAGCTGGAAACCCGTGCCCATGCGATAGCAGCTCGTCGCCCACCTGCGTGGCGATAATGTAGCTATTCGCCTCCGTGATAGAGAACTTGCGATAGTAGCCAGTAACTGAACGCACGGTGACGCTGTTCGCATTCTCGTCAAGCTGCGCCATTTCCAGCAGATCGGCGAGTGCGATTCCGCGCCACGCCTGAGTTGAGTGCCATCCTCCCGTGCAATCCAGCGTTGCCGTGATTTCTGCGTCGGACGCAATCTCTTCGTATCGGAGTCTCATTGGATTCGCTACTGCACCGCCGATTCTGAGCCTCCATTCGGTTGGGCTGATAGGCCCCGGACTGTCGTTTAGCCACGATGTTAGCGGGAAGGCGTTGCCCGTGTAGCTGCCCGCTTCGTAGGAGCCTGTGAACCGTCGATTCGCTCCGCTTAGTCCGCCCACACTTGCCGCAACTTCTCCGGCGCGCCATAGCGCAGCCCCTACGAACACCAAGCCTGTCAAGCGAAGAAAAGAACGCCTTTCCGCCCAGAAGCGCAGCGGGAAGCCGCGCGTATGGTAGGTGGCATGCCAAATCAGAATGGGGACGAGCGCGCCGCCGATGTAGATGTGCCAACTGACGCCACTGAACAGCCAGAATGATATCGGACCGACGAAGGACCATACGAAGCCTAGTAGCAGAGTCGCAGTCAGCGCGAGCGCAAGCACGAGGGACGCCGTTCGGGGCGTGGCTGCCCGGGGCCAGCGCAGAGAAGCCAGGACGTTCGCGGCTTTCCACGCCAGAACTGCGACGATGCCCCATCCCGCTATCCTGTGCGCAAGGATGAAGATGGCTTCATCGGGCGAGCCGGAGACCAGCCCGAAAAAGCCGCTGACCAACTCGACGGCTATCAGCGCCAGAAGCAGCGTATTTGCCCAAGGGAACCTCATGCCGACCTCACATAGAGCTTCCACCGATTGAAGTACCGGCGCCGTGAGCGCTGCGGCAAGCGGTCAGCCTTCGCTATGCTGCTGCCGTCAGCTCGCCTCTGCCATAACATCCACGAGTTCCTGCACGGAGTCTGCGGAGTGCTTCAATGCCGCCATCTCGTCGTCGGTCAGGTCGAACTCGATTACCTCCACGATGCCGCTGGCGCCGAGCTTGACCGGTACGCCCACGAACAGATCGTTGATGCCGTACTCGCCTTCCAGCAGAGTGGTGCAGGGCAGAATCTCGTTTTTGTCGAACAGTATTGCCTCGACCATCTGCACGATCGACGCGGACGGCGCATAGTAGGCGCTTCCGGTCTTCAGGTAATTGACAATCTCAGCGCCGCCGTCGCGCGTTCGCTGCACTATCTCCTCAAGGCGGTCGGCCTCGATTAGGTTGGCAACGGGAATGCCGCCAACTGTGGTGCTTCCAACGACGGGGACCATAGTATCACCGTGACCGCCAAGCACATACGCTTCGATTGAATTAACTGACACACTTAGTTCTTCCGCAAGGAACGTGCGGAAGCGCGCAGTGTCGAGGATGCCGGCCATGCCTACTATGCGGTTCTTGGGGAAACCGCTGACCTGATGCGCGCGCTGTGCCATAGCGTCCAGCGGGTTCGTTACCGGCAAGAGGATACTGTTCGGCGAATGCTCGACCACATCTCCGACCACGCTGCTGACGATGCGCATGTTAGTCAGGAGCAGGTCGTCGCGGCTCATACCGGGCCTGCGGGCTATGCCCGAGGTGATGACTACGATGTCAGAGTCTGCGGTCTCCTCGTAGCCGTTGGTGCCTACAATCGTGGCGTCAGAGCCTAACACAGGTCCTGACTCCAGAATGTCGAGCGCCTTGCCCTGTGGAAGACCATCGACGATGTCAACGAGCACCACATCGGCGTATCCCCTATCGAATATGCGCTGCGCGGCAGTCGCGCCTACGTTGCCGGCTCCCACAACCGTTACTTTGCTTCGCATTGGTTCTATTCTCCCGAATCACTTGTAATTCTAGCACTTGTTCAAACAATGCCCCCTTGCAGCGCATTGAACCTGTGCTCAAGGGGGCTGATTACTTACTTACCTAGCGTTTAGCCTTCCTTGCTGACATACTCGTCCCAGCGCGCCTCCACATTGGGGTCTTCGACCGTACTCATGATGTACTCGCCGAACTCTGCGCTCGTGACGCCAGTGTCTCGTCCGGTCATAACCATCTTGCGCTCGTACTGGCCGCAGATGTCAAGAGCCTTGTGCAGCTTAGCACCAATGTCCTCGAAGCCGATGTGCTCAAGCATCATCGCACCTGCGCGAACCAGCGAACTGGGGTCTGCGAACTGCGCCCTGCCGGTCTCGACCATACGCGGCGCGCTGCCGTGAATCGCCTCGAACATGCCGTAGCGCTTGCCGATGTTCGCGCTGCCTGCCGTCCCAACGCCGCCCTGAATCTGGGCGGCTTCGTCGGTCAAGATGTCGCCATACAGGTTCGGGAGCGCCAGAACCTGGAAGTCCCTCTGGCGCGCCGGGTTGATGAGTGCGGCGGTCATGATGTCGATGTACCAGCCATCCCACTCGATGCCGGGGTATCGCGCACTCACCTTGCGCGCGATGTCGAGGAACTTGCCGTCAGTGGTCTTGACGATGTTCGCCTTCGTGACGACCGTAACGCGCTCTTTGCCCGTGCGCTGCGCGTGGGCGAAAGCCGCGTCGATGATGCGCTCCGATCCCTGACTGGTGATTACACGGAAGTCGATGGCGAGGTCATCGGAAACATTGATGCCCTGGCTGCCGACCGCATACATGTCCTCGGTGTTCTCACGGAAGAATGTCCAGTCGATGCCCTGGCTGGGCACGCGCACGGGACGCACATTCGCGAACAGGTCGAGCTCTTTGCGCATCGAGACATTTGCGCTCTCGATATTGGGCCAGCCGTCGCCCCGCTCCGGCGTGTGGGTCGGGCCCTTGAGAGTTACGTGGCACTGCCTGATTTCCTCAAGCACGTCATCAGGGATGGACTGCATCTTCGCGGCGCGGTTCTCGATGGTGAGCCCGTCGATGACCTTGAATTGGACCTTGCCTGCCGCAACCCGGTCTCGCAGGAGGTACTCCAGCACCTTCTGCGTTTCGTCGCTGATTGTGGGGCCGATGCCGTCTCCGCCGAGCATGCCGATGATAATGGGGCTGAGGGTTGAGTAGTCAACCCAGTCGCCTTCTTCCTTCAGCCGTTCGACCCGTTCAAGCTGCTGCTCCAGTACAGTTCCGAAATGCTGCTTTGCGGCCTCTATTGCTTGTGAATTGTCCACGCCGGCTCCTTTCGAATGTCGGCACGGTTCTTTTCATTGCCGACAGTTTAATGTTTGTTAACGATTGCTTATATTGAGATTACAGCGAGTATGGCGTCTTTTGCAACAGTTGCGCCTAGATCAGCGACCAGCGCCTTGACCGTGCCGCTGGCCGGCGACGGCAGCGTGTTTTCCATTTTCATTGCCTCGAGTACAACGATCGAATCGCCCTCCTGGACGCTCTGCCCGATCTCCACAGAATACCGAAGCACGACACCCGGTATCGGCGCCGTGAGCGGAACTTCGTCAGTTGAAGTTTCGGGTGCGGCACTTGGTGGGGGAGACGGCTGTTGTTGGGAATGAGGCCCGGAATCGGGCGGCGCAGCAGACGAGGGCGTCGCAGGTGGCGTGGGAGCGATGCGCATACCGTGTTCGGGCGTATGCGGTTCGACTTCCACTTCAAAGCGTTCGTCGCCAATGTACACGTTGAATGTGCGGGTATGGCGGCTGCGCGGTCTTTCAGGGAGGGCTGACGGCGCGGGTGCGTCTTCTGTACTGCTCGATTTGTCTGCGGCTTTGTCCGGCTTCATCTCGTCGGGCATCGGGTCCAAGCCGTGCTTGATACGGAGGAACTTCATGCCCGTTGCGGGATAGAGGGCGTAGGTCAGCACGTCTTCGATGTCTGTCGTTATGCTACTGGCGGCGTCTCGTGCGGCGTCCATTTCCGGCGGCAGATCGGAGGATTCTGCATCCGGAGTCTGTTTGTCTCCCAGAGCTTTGGCGCGGAGTTCGGGCGCGATCTCGCCCGGGGGAGTGCCGAACTTGCCAGCCACGTAGTCTTTAACGGCGCCCGTAATCGTAGCGTAACGCCCGGACAGCACATTGTTGACGGCCTGGGCGCCGGTCATCTGGCTCAATGGCGTAACCAGCGGCGGGTAGCCCAGGTCCCTGCGTGTGTGTCGTATCTCTTCGAGGACCTCATCCAGCCTGTCGAGAGAGTCCGCCTCGCGCAACTGGGATGCGAGATTGCTCATCATTCCGCCGGGTATCTGATGATAGAGCACTCTGGCGTCTATCACTGATATTCGGGCGCTTTCCAGATGGCGGCGGTACTTGGGCAGTATGCGCTCGAAGTAGTCGTCAATCTGCAGCACCTTGTCAAAATTCACACGTGGCTCCCTGTCGCTGCCGCGCAGGGTGAATATCAGAGGCTCGATTGCGGGCTGCGCCGTGCGGAGTGCGAGAGGGGCGCAGCAGGTGTCCACGCCGTCTATTCCAGCTTCTATTGCTTTTAGCGCGGTCATTGTCGCCATGCCGCTAGTGTAGTGGCTGTGCAACTGGAGGGGAACGTCAATCGTTTTTTTGAGCGCGCTGACGAGTGTGTAGGCGTCATAAGGCGCGAGAAGGCCGCCCATATCCTTGATGCAGATGCTGTCCGCACCCATCTCATTGAACTGATCTGCCTTGGAGAGGTAGTAGTCCAGGTTGTAGTAGGGGCCGCCAAGCCTGCCTTCTTCCGTAACCGAGTAGCATATTGCGAGCTGAAGGTGCTTGCCTGCTCGCTTGACCGCATCCGTCGCCCGCCGCACATTGTTCGGATCGTTGAGTGCGTCGAATACGCGGAAAATGTCGATGCCCGCGTCTGCCGACTGCGCAACGAAAGCGTCAACCACATCATCGGCGTAGTTACGGTAGCCCACGAGAGATTGACCGCGCAGCAGCATGGATAGCGGCGTTTTCGGCATCAGACTTTTCAGCGTATGCAGGCGCTCCCAAGGGTCCTCTCCGAGAAAGCGGGTTGCTGCGTCGAATGTCGCACCGCCCCAGACTTCCATGGCGTCAAAGCCCGCGTCATCCATAGTTGGAGCGATGTCAACCATGTCTTCGAGACGCAGACGGGTTGCCATCACGCTCTGATGGCCATCCCTGAGCGTAGTGTCGGTTATTTTTACCGGATTTGAAGCCATAGACTCCACTCTTAGCGGTCGCCTAATCTCGCCCTGTCCAAGAACGATGCCTTCCAGTGAAGGCATCGCCAGACGCGGGAGAAGATTGCCGTCGCCAGGCGCTTATACCGTCTGCTCTGCGATGTGCTCCACTCTGCTCGCCTTCGAGAAACGCCTGCACCGCTGCGACAATCGCGGCGAATTTCCTTGATTCAAGGCTGTGTGGGGAGGCAGACATCAGAGTGGAATACTCCCATGCTTGCGTTTCGGGAGTTCTTCGCGCTTGGTCTCCAGCATTTCCAGCGCGCTGATAATCTTGCTCCTGGTGTCGGCGGGGTCGATAACATCGTCAATCAAGCCGTGCGAGGCGGCTATGTATGGGTTTACCAACCTATCGGCGTAATCCTGTACCAACTGATTGCGGATTGCGTCCGGATCGTCGGCGGAAGAAATCTCGCCGCGGTAGATGATGTTGACCGCGCCTTCAGGTCCCATTACCGCTATCTCGGCGGTGGGCCAGGCGTAGTTGATGTCTCCCAGCAATCCCTTGCTACTCATCACGATGTACGCGCCGCCATACGCCTTGCGGGTGAGTACGCTTATCTTGGGCACACTTGCCTCCGCGTAGGCGTAGATGAGCTTTGCGCCGTGCCGGATGATGCCGCCATACTCCTGATCTGCGCCCGGCAGGAATCCCGGCACGTCGATGAATGTTACTAGCGGTATGTTGAACGCGTCGCAGAAGCGCACGAAGCGAGCTGCCTTATCGGAGGCGTTTATGTCCAGCACGCCAGCGAGGTGGGAAGGCTGCTGCGCGACGACGCCCACGCTCCTGCCATCCATTCGGGCGAATCCCACAATCACGTTGCGAGCGAATGCCTCATGCACCTGCATGAAGTCGCCGTCATCTACTACGTGCCCGATGATCTGCGTCATGTCGTAGTGCGCATTCGTGTTATCCGGAATGATATACAGGAGTTCATCATCGCTGCGCGTCGGGTCGTCGAAGGCATCGTAGCGAGGCGGGTCTTCCATGTTGTTTTGCGGCAGGAAGCCCAGCAGACGCCGCACTTCTCCAAGGCAGGTCTCTTCTGAGTCGAGGGAATAGTGGGCAACGCCGCTGCGGGATGCGTGGCTGTCCGCGCCGCCTAGCTGCTCGTGCGTGACAACTTCGCCGGTGACTGCCTTGATTACGTCGGGGCCAGTGATGTACATCTGCCCGGTGCCCTTGACCATGAATATGAAATCCGTAAGAGCAGGGGAGTAGGTCGCGCCTCCGGCGGCTGGACCGAGGATGACAGATATTTGAGGTATGACGCCCGATGAGCGCACATTGCGAAGGAAGATGTCTGCGTAACCGGCGAGGCTGAGGACGCCTTCCTGGATGCGCGCGCCGCCGGAGTCAATGAGGCCGACCATCGGCGCGCCGCTGTTCGCCGCCAGGTCCATTGCCTTGCATATCTTCTTGCCGACTACTTCGGATAGAGAGCCGCCAAGCACTGTGAAGTCCTGCGAGTACACGAAGGTCAGGCGACCGTTCACCTTGCCGTAGCCGGTTACAACCGCGTCGCCCAGAGTTCTTTGGTCTGCCAAGCCGAACTCGGTAGCTCGGTGAAGAGCGAAAGGGTCCAGTTCCTCAAAACTGCCTTGGTCGAAGAGTAGATCGATGCGCTCACGCGCCGTCAGCTTGCCGCGCCGGTGCTGCGCCTCAATGCGCCGGGTTCCACCGCCGGAGCGTCCTTCTTCACGCCTCGACTTGAGGTCGTCAAGCGCGTCATCAACTCTTCTGCGAACCACCATAATTAATTCGTTTCGAACTCCGCAAGAGCCGAGTTCACAGTGTACAATTGAATCTAATGATACATCTTATCAACCAGTAAAACCGTAACAGAAACCTTTGTACGTGGCAAGATAATTCAGGAATTATCGACCACAGGGACACTCGTTTTATTGATGCCAAAGGTTGATATACTCCAGTGCGATCAGCGCGGTTCCAGGCGGCTCCGAATCGACTGAACATACCGATCAGCACCAACTTCAGATAGCGCGTTGATGTGCCTAACAATAAATTGCAACTCCATTCGAGAACTTCACCCGCGCCGACAACAATAGGTGAGCGCCTATTCGTTTGGGGGCAGCGAACCTATGTCATGGGCGTCATCAATGTAACTCCTGATTCGTTTTCGGGCGATGGATTGGGCGGAAACATAGACGCGGCAGTTCAGCAGGCGGCGCGCTTTCAATCAGAGGGCGCGGACATCATTGACATAGGCGGCGAATCCACACGACCTGCGTCTATCTATTCAGGAGCCGGACCGGTCTCCACAAATGAAGAGATAGAGCGAGTGATTCCGGTTATCGAAGCTCTCGCGTCAGTTCTGGAGATACCTGTAAGCGTGGATACATACAAGGCCGCGGTGGCGACAGAGGCTCTCGCGGCGGGCGCGTCGATGATTAACGATGTCTGGGGTTTTCGCCGTGACCCTGACATGGCGGGCGTAGCCGCTAATGCCGGCGTGCCAGTCGTGCTGATGCACAACCAGCATCACACACGATACAGCGACCTTGTGCCGGATGTTATTGGGGTGCTGCGCCAAATGGCAGACGCAGCTGTTGCCGCAGGAGTCAGGCGCGAAAACATCATACTTGACCCCGGCATGGGCTTCGGCAAGACGGCCGAGCACAACCTGGAGATGCTTAGAAGGCTGGGGGAGTTTCAATCACTGGGTGCGCCGCTTCTGGTGGGAATGTCCCGCAAATCCACAATCGGCTATGTGCTTGACCTGCCTGTCGAGGAGCGGCTGGAGGGCACGGCTGCGACGGTTGCGCTGTCGGTTGCTTTTGGCGCTGACATCGTGCGCGTGCATGATGTCAGAGAGATGACGCGCGTCGCGAGGATGAGTGATGCCGTAGTGCGCGGATGGAGCCAAGGCGATGCTTAGTGAAGCATGCATAGGGCTGGGCTCTAATTTGGGCGATTCCGCAGGGAACCTGCGCACTGCGCTGGAATTGATGCGAGAGTTCGCAATCGATGTACTACCGTCTCCGCTGTACAAGACATCGCCACTGGGTTTTCGCAGCCAGCCGGCATTTTTCAACGCCGTCTGTCGTTTGCGGACGCGCCTGACCGCGTTTCAGCTAATGGAACGGCTGCTCGGCATAGAGGAGGCCGTGGGCAGACGGCGCATCTTCCGCAACGCGCCCCGCATGCTGGATATGGATATCCTGCTATACGACAGGATGGTACTCACATCACCGCCGCTTGTACTACCTCATCCGCGAATGGCAGAGAGGCTCTTCGTGCTGCGACCGCTTGCCGACATCGCGCCACAACTGAAGCATCCAGTCACTGGGAGAACGGTTGCTGAGATGCTGGAATGCCTCCCGACGCAATCAGATTCGATTGTCAGGGTGGAGTGGCAGTAGATGGCTGTGTGATTGTGATCTTTCAGACAGCCACCCTAACGCAGTGAAGGCGGCAGCATGTTCGGGATGGTTTCCTCTATCGGGTAGATTTCATTACATGCTTTGCAGGTCAGGGTGCCCTCCACGATCTCGTTGTCGCGTTCCACGGTGACCTTCAAGTTCAGGTCGCCCTTACACATCGGGCATACGAGAATGTCCATCAGTTTGCGTCTCATTGTAATGCTCCGTTAGGGAAAATAGGTTTCATAAAGAGGTATTGTGTCTGCACAGAACTTGGGGATTATCTGAGCGCCAGCTCGTAAAGCGTTTTCAGCAGGTCGGATAGCAGGAATACGATAAGTCCCAGAATTATGAGGGTATTGTATCCTGAGACTGCCCGCAACAACTTGCCGATGCTTGTCGCAGGCGGAGCTTCCTCCTCTCGGAACGCTTCCATGACTGAGGTGCGCCTGCGCCGCGACCACGCCAGCACGAACATCCATATTGAGAGCGCAATTTTCGCCCCAAGCACAACGACATAGGGCACGCCTACTACGCCCGGCGTAAGGCGATGCAGCGTCAGGATGACCCCTGTCGCGATCAGCACATAGACGCATGTATCGACCAGTGCGCGAAACTCGGTTGCCGCTGCGGTGCCGGCGAGTCTCGATGCTTCCGGCCGGCGGCGAAGAGCGGGTCTCAGCACTATGAGGTAGAAGATGCTGCCGCCGACCCAAGCGGCGGCGGATACCAAATGCAGCCACCGGACGATAAGCAGGAATGCCTCGGATAGGCTCATTATTCATCCTAATTATGGGCCTATGATGGAACGACAGGGGAAAGTGGTGTGGCGATGAGCATCGTTCAGGCAGCCTTAATTCAGGATTCCGCTGAGGATTTCTTCCATCTTCTCTTCGTTTAGCACTCCCTGCCACTTTCGCACGATGTTCTGATCCTTGTCTATGAAGACCGTCATGGGGAAGCCGTTCACTTTGTACTTCATGATTATATCGTCTTCGTCGGGACCCAGCGCGTAGGTTACGCCCACCTCGTCCACAAAGTGCTGGCCATCCTCAGCCGTGTCTATTCCAAGTAGCTGGACGCCGACAAATTCTACGTTGTAAGGCCTGTGGTTCTGAAACACCCTCTCGAACTCCGGCATCTCAGCGACGCAGGGCGGGCAGGATGGGAACCAGAAGTTGAGCACGACAGGCTTGCCCTTCAGGTCGGACAACCGTAGCGTCTCGCCAGCTTGCCGAGTCTCTGTGCCGAAGAGCGTAAGCTCGAAGTCAGGCGCAGGCGCAGTTTCCGAACTGCACGCCGTTGTCAGCACTAAAATGAGACTCAGCAAGCCAACCTGTACCAATCGGTTACGCAGAATTGCGAGCGTTCTGTATCCAAGCAGGGCCGACACTACATTCATATCCTTCTCTCCACACTTGTAATCGATTGAGTTCCGCACGCAAATATGATGCTGAATGTCCCTTTAATGGTGCGGCCTCTGGTAAACCTGCACATCATTCGCGCTCTGCAATGAGTTCTTCGGCGTACTGCATCAGCACTTTGGCACGGTCATCCGGGATGTTTCGCGTATCAAAATAGAGGCGAAGCGCGTCCTTGGGCGACAAGCCGCGCGCATTGGAATCCTGAATTCGCGTCCTTAACCTGTCCACGACATCCTTTGAGATGGAGGCGATATAGTGCGCCGAATTGAGCGCATCTCTTATTCTAGACTCCAGCAGCAGGGCTTCAAGTTCCGCGGGCAGCGTGATTCGCAGTCTCACGATTGCGTCTTTCAGGTCGTGCGAGTCGATTACCTTGATTACAGTAGCGGTTGGGTCTTCGTCGCCAGCCGTAAGTTTTGCGTCAATAGTGACGAATTTGCGCGCGCTGTTCTTCACGAACTCGAAGCTCTTGAGCTGTGAACTCTGTGGCTGAGATGTGTCAATCTCGACAACACAGAACCCTTTATCATCCCTTTCTTCGCCGAAGTCAACGCGTTGGAGGCTGCCCGCATAGACCACATACGGATTCTGGCTTAGAACCTGATGGCGGTGGATATGCCCCAGCGCCACGTAGTCGAACTGCGGCAGCGCGACATTGCTGTTCAGCAGCACATGGTCGTGCCCGAGCATCATAGATTGCTCGGATGCCAGCGTGGACTGGCTGATGGTGACATGTCCTGCCAGCACCGCCGGGATGCTGCTGTCAAGGCTCTCCGCTCGCACCTTGATTGCATTAGTAATCATGTCCTGAAGCACTTCGTTAATCTCGGTGTGCGTCTGTCCGCGCGCAGCGTTGGTCGCCAGATAATCGCTGCGCTTGATCCAGGGCAGGGCGACCACCTGCAGCGGCCCATCACGTGTTTCCACGACGTAGGTTGCAAGCCTGTCGCCGATATGGACATTCGCAACATTGAGAGTGGGGAAGATTTCGAGCGCGGTCGCCTGCGCGATGACCTGCGGCGTGTCGTGGTTTCCAATCAGCAGGAATGTCGGGATGCCGGCGCTAGACAAGCGAGCGATGCGCCTTGCGAACTCGCGCTGGTGCGTCTGCGAGGGGTCACGACTCTTGTATGCGTCCCCGCAGAAGAGCACAAGGTCAACTTCTGTGTCTATCGCATAGTCCACCAGTTCGTCATAGGATTGGAGAAAATCGCCAAGTCGGGTGGATAGTCCGGTGTCCGGATCTATCCTGCCGTAGTTCTCTACGCCTATGTGGAGATCTGCGAAGTGAAGGATGCGCATCAGAGGCAATGTCCTTGTGTGCTGCGCCCGCTACACTTGCAGCCGCGCGCCCAATTCAGCTTCGAGCGAGGCGATCGGTATGCGAGCCTGCTCCATTGTGTCCCTGTCGCGGATGGTTACCGCGTTGTCGTCGAGAGAGTCGAAATCGACTGTGATGCAGAGCGGCGTGCCTATTTCGTCCTGTCGGCGGTAGCGCCTGCCGATGCTCTGCGCGTCGTCGTATTGCACGAAGCCGTCCACGGCGCCGCTGCGCCGCACTGTGTCGTACACCTCACGCGCAAGTGGTACCAGTCGTTCGTTGCGGCTGAGTGGTAATACCGATACCTTGACCGGAGCGATTGCCGGGTGCAACTTCAGCACCACGCGCTTCTGCGTACCGCCACTCGCGGTGGGCGCTTCCTCTTCCGTGTATGCGTCCACAAGGAAGGTCATTACCGCTCGGTCCACGCCCGCGGCCGGCTCGACGACATACGGCGTAAAGCGTCTGTTCTCCGCCTGATCGAAGTATGTCAGCGAATGACCGCTGCGTTCTGAGTGCGCTTTGAGATCGAAATCGGTGCGATTGGCGATGCCCTGGATCTCACCCCAACCCCAGGGGAACAGGTACTCAATGTCATAGGTCGCCTTGGAGTAGTGCGAGAGTTCGTCTGCATCGTGGGGGCGCACTCGAAGCCTATCCTTGGTCACACCCAAGTCCGTGTACCAGGCGAGGCAGTCCTGAATCCATTGCTCATGTATTTGTTCATCGGTGCCCGGCTCTACGAAATACTCGATCTCCATCATCTCGAACTCGCGTGTGCGGAAGATGAAGCCGCCGGTCGTAATCTCGTTGCGGAACGCCTTGCCGATTTGCGCTATGCCGAATGGCAGCCGCTTGCGCGATGAGTTGAGCACATTTTCGAAGTTCACGAATATGCCCTGCGCTGTTTCTGGACGCAGGAACGCAACCGACGCGTCGTCCTCTACCGGCCCGACGAATGTCTTGAACATCAGGTTGAAGTTACGCGCCTCGGTCAGTTCGCCGCCGCAAGCAGGGCATTTTGTCTCCTCAAGCTGGTCTTCGCGCCAGCGCTGACGGCATTCCCGGCAGTCAACGAGGGGGTCGGTGAAGCTGTCCACATGACCGCTTGCGCGCCACACTTCCGGGTTCATCAGGATGGACGAGTCCAGCCCGACCATGTCGTCACGCTCCCAGACGAACTTGCGCCACCAGACGTCCTTGATGTTGCGCTTGAGTTCCACGCCCAAAGGACCGTAATCCCAGGTGCTGGCCATTCCACCGTAAATCTCGCTGCTCTGGAAAATGAAGCCGCGCCGCTTGGCGAGTGAAGCGAGCGCATCCAAATCTACCGAAGATGTATTTGTTTCTGACACTATGCTTGCAACCTTTGTTTCTCAAGACTTGGGACGGCACTTGGCCTTAGTAATTATATCAAAGTGAGCGTGAATCAGCCGGAAAAAGGAAAGCCCGCGACATCTATCACGGGCTTTGCATATTTTGCTATGGAGGCGACGGGCGGATTCGAACCGCCGATAGGGGTTTTGCAGACCCCCGCCTTAACCACTTGGCTACGTCGCCATTATGGAAAACCTGGTGCCGAGGAAGAGACTCGAACTCTTACAGCCTTACGGCCACAGCGCCCTCAACGCTGCGTGTCTACCAATTCCACCACCTCGGCCAGCTCGGAAATCAAGAGCGCCGACACTGAGCGCGTCTCAGGCTGGCGGCTATCAACGTGCAAGCCATTATAGCCAAACATGGTCTGTCTGTCCACATTTGCGCTGCCAAATTTTCTGATTATCCTTCTTACGACTTTATCGTTCTGAGTCTCTGTCTGGCGCTTATTCCAGGGGCGTCGTTGTGCCATTGCTGGCAAGCCGATAAAATGCCTCTCACAGTAATATCCATACAAGAGGTGTCAAATGCCGCACATATCAGACGAAACTTTGGAAGTCCTGCGTGCCATACCCACGCAGACGCTCATAGACGCGCAGTGGGTAAAGGACTGGCCCATGAGTTACATTCAGGGCGCGGTGCCTTTGCAGCAGGGGCAGCATCTAGCTGGCAGAGCGGTCACGCTACGCTTCGTGCCGCACCGCCCCGATCTCGTGCAGGACAAGCCAAAGGGCGCAGACTCTGCCGAGTATGTAGCAATCGAGATGTGCGGCCCCGGAGAGGTGCTGGTAATTGATGCGATGGGCTGGAAGTACAGCTCGGTCGGCGGCGACATCAAGTTCCTGCGAATGAAGCAGCTGGGCGCTGGCGGCCTTGTAACCGATGGCGGCGTCCGCGACAGCATATCGCTCAAGGAGTACGGCTTCCCTGTGTATTCGGCGAGCTTGACTGCCAAGCAGGGACCTGCAGAATTCTGGCCCTGGCAGGTCAACGACGCGATTCAGTGCGGCGGTGTGCTTGTGCGCCCCGGAGATGCGCTCGTTGGTGACGATGACGGTGTGGTTGTGGTACCGCAAAGCATCGTTGACGAGGTGATCGAGATTGCTCACCAGCGGGAAGAGGTCGAAGAGGTCGTGAAGGCGCAGCTTGAGATTGAGCAATGTTCGCCCGGCAAGTATTATCCGTTCAACGATGCGACCTGGGAACTCTTCGAGGAGAAGACCGGCAAAAAGCGCTATTAGCCTTCTCCAAGTTCAACAGGTTGTCAGGCGGAAGTCCATGAATTAGACTCTACTTGCGGTGTAAAGGCCGCCCCTAAACATATCAGCAACTCAAACCACAGCAAAGAGGAGATGACCAGATGGAAGAGCGAACAGGAGTATTCGCGGCAGGCGAAAATCAATTGACCTTGCTGGGACCAGAGATAAGCGTGGGACAGCAAGCGCCCAATTTCACGGTGTCAGGCGCTGGCCTGAGACGAGTAACCCTCGATGACTACGCAGGCAAGGTGAAGATCATCGCGTCGGTTCCTTCGCTGGATACCGGAGTGTGCAGCGACGAGACCAAGCAGTTCAGCGACTATGCCAAGTCAATGTCGGATGACATAGTCGTCCTCACAATCAGCATGGATTTGCCCTTCGCTCAAGCACGCTGGTGCGGCGCGAACGATGTTGACAATGTGGTGACCGCCTCGGACTTTAAGTCGCGCGAGTTCGGCGACAGTTTTGGCGTTCACGTGAAGGAGAACGGTTTGCTGGCGCGCGCCGTCTTCGTGCTGGACAAGGACAATGTTGTGCGGCATGTGGAGTATGTACCGCAGATAGCGCAATTGCCCAATTTTGACGCCGCGCTTGCCGCCGCCAACGAAGCCGCCGGGTAGTCAACAACGTCAGGCGTTCATGTAGAGTGCAGGTAAAGCGGCTATCCCCATTGGAATAGCCGCTTTCTCATTTGAAGTCGGTGGCGCTTATCAATCCCCGCGCTTCACATTCAACGCCAACGCCTCACAAGGGTTGGGGCGCCCCGATGTCTCGCCAATGGGGATGACCTCCGCGTGCAGCTTGCCGGGTGCGAGCTCAAGCAGCCCGACGCCGCCAAGCCTCAACTCCTTGTGGCGCGGGAACGTGATACTCCCGCTGTTCAGAATCACCACACCCTCGCGCTCGTACAGAACTTCCTGGTGCGTGTGCCCTCCGACCATGATGTCCACCGGTGTCGGGAATAGCATTCGCAACTGGGACATTGGGAGGTGCTCACTTCCAAGATTGTGAACCATGCCGATGTGCCAACCTTCGACTTCCAGCGTCTGCACTTCTTTGGAGCGATGGTCCTCATAAGGGTCGTTGTTGCCGTTGGCGCACAGCACGGGCGCGAACTGCTCCAGCCAGTCCAGCACGCGCGTGTATATGAGGTCGCCGCCGTGCAGGATTAGGTCAACCGAGGAGAAGAACTCCGCCGGCTCAGGACCAAGTTCGTCGAGGTCCCGAACGAGGTTGGGCAGATGTGTGTCGGTTAGCAGTCCGATTTTCATATATCATTCCTCAATCGCCGCCGCCAAAGTTGCTTGTCCAGAGCGTTCCAGAAGGGGCAGATGTCAAATCGAAATTGCTCAGATTCAACGGAGAGGCAGTTTCCACGATGCATATATTGCCAACCTTGAGCCAGGCCAGTTTCGTTGACTGAATCGTCCCTATATGCTACCTTTTCGCCGTCCGTGAGTTCGACGTCAGAGTATAACTCACGCTAACAGACTGACCGAGAATCGTTCAAGTATATTCGCACTGAAGTGTCCACCTGGACATTTGACATGCATAGGGGAGGGACAAAGAATGCCGCAGCGCAGAGAAGCCGCCATCGTCGGTATCCATGAATACCCGCTCAGGGTGGTAGGCCCCGGGACGAGCTCACTGCAAATCAAGGCCGCTTCGGCCATAAAGGCGCTTGAGGACGCAGGTCTGTCCGGCAAGGATATCGACGCTGTGTACGATACGGGCACGCATCAGGGCATCGGCGGTCTCGGAATTTCCGAGTATTTGGGGCTGAAGCCGAGGATTATCGACAACACGGCGGTTGGCGGAACTTCCTACGAGTTTCAGGCTAATCATGCTGCCAAGATGATTGCGGTAGGCAAATGCGAAGTCGCCCTGCTCACCTACGGCTCGACCGCGCACTCGGACAGGCGCAATATCGGCACAGCCGGGGCAACCGGGCTTGGACAGGCTACACCTGCCTCCAACATGGAAGATTCATGGGGGCAGACGCTTATCGCCAACTACGGCATGGTCAAGAATCGACATAAGCACCAGTACGGCACCACGGACGAGCAGTTCGCCGAGATTTCGGTCGTGACGCGCCGGCATGCGATGCGCAACCCCGAAGCGGTTAAGGCGATGACCGACCTTGAATTCGTCGGCGTCAATGAGATTACCGTACAAGATGTAGTTGAGTCGCGCGTTATAGCGCACCCGCTTCACCTGCTTGAGTGCTGCATGATTTCGGACGGAGGCGGCGCAGTCATCATCGCTTCTCCGGAAGTCGCGGCGAACTGCCGCAAGAAGCCTGCGTGGATTGTCGGCACAGGCGAGGCGACCAAGTACCGAGAGAACGGTGGCGACATAACCGTCAGTGCGGGCGCGCAGTCCGGCCCCATCGCATTCGCCGACGCGGGGGTATCTCCCAGTGAGATTGATGTCCTGATGGCATATGACTCTTTCTCCATCACAGTGATGTGCATGATTGAAGATCTGGGTTTCTGCAAGAAGGGTGAAGGTGGCGACTATGTGAGCCAGCGACACCTCGGATTCGACGACCCACGCAAGCCTGCGATGAACACGGATGGAGGCGGCCTGTCATCCAACCACCCCGGCGAGCGCGGCATCTTCTTGTTGCTGGAGGCTGCGCGCCAGCTACGAGGCGAGTCCACCGCTCAGGTGCAAGACCCCAAGCTGGCAGTCGCGGTTGGCAACGGCGGCATGCTGGGATCGCGCCATGCGACCGGCGTTACTATTCTCGCCGCCGACTAGGGCATCTCTCACCACATACTAAAGCCTGAAGCCTGACTTAGGAGATCGAACAATGGCAGGACAGCGACCACTACCGAGATTTCCCGAACCGGATTCCGAACCGTTCTGGGAGGCTACCAAACGGCACGAGCTTGTCTATCAGGTGTGCAACGGCTGCGGCGAGGTGTTATTCTATCCGCGCAAGTATTGCGTCCTCTGCGGAAATGACGACACGACCTGGCACACATCCAAGGGCGAGGGCGCGGTATACACCTACAGCGTGGTTATGCAGAGCCGCCATCCCGCGTTTGCGGATCTGGGACCCTACGCGGTCGCATACGTTGACCTTGACGAGGGCTTCCGGATTATGACTAACATCGTGGGTGTGGCAAACCCCATAGATGACATCCACTGCGGCCTGCGCGTCAAACTGCGCTGGGAAGACCAAGGCGAGGGAGAAGTGTCCCTGCCGATGTTCGGACCTGCATAGGCTCGCGGCCACGCCAATCCAAACTTGCCTGTCCTGTGCTGCCGCACTCAACGAGCATTTTCGTGGTGCTTGAGCGAAGGAATTACATGAAATCCGTCAGTTGTTGTTAGTCGCCGTAGTAGCAACACAATGCGCGAATTTGTTATGATTGTGTTGTCCTGCACGGCGGCTGATCGTGTCTGACACCTCGGTACGACATTTACTAAAGCTGGTGGAATTGCCGTGCGCGAAAACAGATGACCTCAAATAAGGAACAGGGAGCACTACAGAATGGCAAACAGCAATGGTTCGATAATGACGATTGATCGCGTCGCCCTCTCAAGTAACAGGGCGAGTACGCAAATTGAACTGCCCGAATACGACAAGAGCCGATTTGAAGAGGTGGGCTTCCTCACAGCAATGACCCTCGTGCTGCTGGGCAACTACTCGCAGACAGGGCACTTTGGCGGACCTCTCGCGTACACTCCTTACACTGTTATGATGCACCTCGCGGGCCCGGAAAATGGGGGGCTACGCTACGACTACCGCCGTCCCAAGCATCCATACGCTGACAGGTTTATGCTTGCCGGTGGACACAACGCCCCTGTCGCCTATGCTCTCTGGATGATCATGGGCGAGGCACTAGCGCGCAAGTATGCCAAGACGGGCGACCCGCGCTATTCGGTTGATCACAATCAGGGCATGCTCAGCATCGACTGCCTCGGCTTCCGACGGGGCAAGGGGGCTCTGGACACGCTGCTTGAAGACTTTAACCTGACGGACGCGCCTGAGATGGCGCAGGCGAAGATTCGCGGCATTCGCCCGCTCGCCGGACACTCGGAGACGACCGACATGACGAACGATGTCAACGGTGGGCCGTCGGGCATCGGCATCGCCACCGCAGCGGGCAAGGCAGCGTTCTGGGATATGATGGGCGCGCCGGACTCGCTGAAAATCATGGCTCTCGAGGGCGAGTTCGCTATGACTTCGGGGCACTCGCAGGAGATGAAGACACAGGCGGTTGCGCAGCAGGTCGGCAAGCGCCTTCGCATACTGTTGTCCTACAACAACGCGGGCATTGACGACCAGCTTATCGGCGGTGTCATCCAGTCGCAGTATGACGGCTACCGTATCGAAGACCAGTGGGCTGCCTATGGCTGGAATGTATTCACCGTTGACAACGGCAACGACTATGACCAGGTGCTGGGCGTCCTCAAGGCGATGGAGGACTGGGATCCCACTGACGACAGGCCAATGATCGTAGTGGGCAATACCGTAAAGGGTTGGTGGCCCGGCGCGGTCAACGGCAGCATCGCCGGCTACGGCGACCAGATTATCAGCTATGCAAGCCATCCCTACGCCTTCCCCTTCAACGGCGACTACTTCCAGGCGCTCGCCTCCACTTTCGAGCAGCGCTTCGGCATGGAATTCGAAGGCATCAGGAGCGGAAACGCGGCAACCGACACGCGCGAACGCCTTCTTGAGTTCAAGCGCAATATCGATGTGGCTATGTCCGTGCTCGACCAGGACGGACTTGGTGATTGGCTCGCCGACCGCCTCGTCGAAATCGGAGACAGTATCGACGACAGCCTCCCCTTGCGCATCGACCGTGACGTTGACCCGTTCCAA
Source organism: Dehalococcoidia bacterium (assembly GCA_965221045.1). Lineage (GTDB taxonomy): Bacteria > Chloroflexota > Dehalococcoidia > Lucifugimonadales > JADFKI01 > Bin90. Next base: position 391,967 of record OZ244863.1, on the reverse strand, counting down.
GACTCGCGACTGGCGGTCAGCAATCTGCCCACTGAGGCACAGACCGTAAGTGTCAAAAACCATGTGTCCGGCGAAGTGAAGGACGTATCCATAAAGCTCTTTGAGGAGCCGGGCAATGTGAGAGGCACTCGCCGCGCCATATCCGAAATCGCCAAGTACATGAACTATGTAACCGACAACAGGCTTGTGATCGTGGCGGCCGACCTCGCTGAATCCATTAACGTCGAGCCTGGCGGACTCTGGGGACACTACGACCCTGTGCATAATCCGACCGGCACACGCCTGAAGGCGGCGATTCAGGAGGCGGGCAATGTGTCCACTGCCGTCGGATTCGTCGGTCAATCGGTCTCTCTCGATCCGGATAAGCATGTGGGCGTATGGGCGCTCAGTGGCAGCTACGGCGCATTCACTCCGCTGATGTACCTGCCCTCGCGCGTGTGGAGCCAGCAGAACCAAGACAGCCCATTCCGTGTAGGCGTCCTGAACGTGCTCGCCGGCCACTCCGGCCCCGAGACCGCCGCTGACGCCCGTACGCACTTCGGCATATTTGCTCCGCAGGTTTGGAAGCTCTTCCCGCGCGGACAGGTAATCACGCTGAGCTTCTGGGACTACAACGATGTGGCGCCCGGCTACTTCGCTGCGGCGGAGATTGCAGCGCGCGATCCCAAGGTGGGAGTTCTTGTGCTCGAAGTGGCGCGTCCTGACTTCCCGGTCGTGGACCGCAGCACCTTCGCCGATACAGACCTGATGGCAGCCGCCAAGGGCTTCTATGTAATACGCGATTTCGATGACGATAAGCCCAGGCAAGGCTATGTGATAGTGCAGGGCTCGTCCTCCACGGTCAATTTGGTCAATTCGCTGCCTCGTCTTGAAGAAGAGGGTGTAAACGTCAAGGTGATAGCGGCAATCAGTGATGAGCTATTCCAACGCCAGTCGCAGGAGTATCAGGACTCAGTGCTTCCGCCAGAGGCGATATACGATATGGCAGTCGTGACCACTGGGACGCGGCGCATGTGGCCAGTGCAAAACGCCGGACCGCTTACGGACGAATACTCGCTCGTATCAGACTGGGACAACCAGTGGCTGACCGGCGGCACAGAGGCGGATGTTATTGCGGAGGCGCATCTCGACACCGAATCCATCTACAAGGGCATTAAGCGATTTGCTCTTGACCACGACGAGCGAATCAGCCGTCAGGCAGGCTTGGTGGCTGCGCTGAGGTAAAGGCGCACCTTACGGAACGGTTTAGAAACGAGGGGCAGGTCATTGAACCTGCCCCTTACTTTGCCTCTTCACACCGTCCGTTTAAGTCAGCCACATTGCAGTGGATATGCTACAATATGGGGTAGTAAGTGGGGACGCGCGGGTTCGACAGGGGAAGTCTTTGCAGGATTGCAGGCCGAGGCGCCACGCACCGCGTTAAAAGTGGCAAAAAAAATTAACTGGCAACTCACAAGAGTACGCCCTAGCCGCCTAACGGTGGCTACATCCACCACTCCTTCCCTCCGAGAGGGGTGATTGGGTGTCATATTATCGGAGGAAGGCCTGACAGACGCCGATATCGACTGGCCTACCCATCGGCTGGCTCTGAGAAGTGTCTCGTCGGTAAGTGCTTCCTAGAGCGAGACTCAATTATCGACTAAGCCTGTAGTACATCCTTGTCGAAGAGTCTTCTGGACGGGGAGTTCGACCCTCCCCCGTCTCCACCACTTCCTTCGAAAGAAGTCCATACGAGCGTTCAGTGCGGATACCACTGGACGCTTTTTGTTAGCGCTGTGTTTTGTTGGCATCGCACACGCCACCTCTTCTAGGCACAACCCTAGACCTTTCTCGTCCTTAACAGATGGCGATGTTCGCTATTTCGCGATTAGGCTCGTTATTCGCCTAAGGAGTTGAGGAATGCCTTCAATTCTGTCGGTAGTTCAGTGGTGAACTCGCGGTACTCGTCATTGGTCGGGTGCGCGAAGCCCAGCGTCGATGCGTGCAGAAAATGGCGGCTTAGCCGGCTGTCCGGCTTGCCGTAGGTAGCGTCTCCGACCAGAGGATAGCCGAGCGATGCGAAGTGAACGCGAATCTGGTGAGTGCGGCCGGTAGAGGGGCGTATCTCAACCAGGGTGTGCGCTGAGTAATGGCGTGTGACGCGATAACGTGTAATTGCCTCGCGTCCGCCATCCACAAGAGCCATGCGCTGGCGATTCGCATTTGAGCGCCCCAGCGGAGCGTCTATTATCGCTTCGACAGGCATCACCCTACCGTGAGTGAGCGCCAGGTACACTTTCGTGAATCTGCGTTCCTTGAGTTGGTCGCTCAGCATGCGGTGAGTGCGGTCGTTTTTTGCGACGACCATCAATCCCGATGTGTCCTTGTCCAAGCGATGCACTATGCCGGGGCGGACCGTGCCGCCGATGCCTTGCAGGTCTGGACAGTGTGCGAGCACGGCGTTGACAAGCGTACCATCCGGGTGACCCGGTGCAGGATGCACGGTCATGCCTGCGGGCTTGTCCACGACGAGCAGGTCTCTATCTTCATACACTATCGACAGCGGAATGCGCTGCGGTTTGAGCGCGCTTTCCACCGGCTCCGGTATGTTCAGGACAATGATCTGCCCTTCTTGTATCCGGGCAGATGGCTTGGCAGGCTTGTCGTCCAGGGTCGCGTTCCCCTCGGTAATGAGTGCTTGTATTCGGGAGCGTGACAGATCCGGGCAGCGGCTGTCCAGGAATCTGTCGAGGCGCTCGCCCTTAGCGTCGGACTCGAAGGTCAAGACGCGGCTCATGGCTCGCTGCGCTGGCTGCTGTGTCCGATGTTTTCGCTGTTTGGCGTTTCCAATGCAGGCTCCTCCGCGGGTTTGCGGTCGAAGAGTAGTAGAACTACGATGAGGGTCGTCATGCCGACGCATATTGAGGAGTCGGCGATGTTGAATATGGGCCACCAGCCGACATCAATGAAGTCCGTAACAGAGCCGAATGCCACGCGGTCGAAGAGGTTGCCGAACGCGCCGCCAAGCTGCAAGCCTATTGCGAGGCGCAGGATTGGCCTCGGCAGGGCGTATGCCCGGTAGAAATAGACCAGAAAACCGATGGCGATGATGGACGCGAATATGAGGAAGAGCGTCTGGTTCGGCAGCAAACCGAATGCGGTTCCGGTGTTCGCGCCGTGCGTGACACGTATCAGCCCATCGGAGGGCCATGATTCGCCGAGCCGTAGCGTTCCCTTGACGGCGAACTTGGTGAGTTGATCTGCAATTAGCACTACGACTATTGTGACCACCAGTATCCAGTCGCGTTGCCAAGGCCATCGCGCGCGAGTGACTTCAGTGGGTTGCTCTTGAGGCGTTGGTTCTTCTAGTGAGGTGCGTTCTTCCATTGTCAGCAGTCTGCTAGGTCAAGTCTGGTAGATTCACTCCGTGAAGTATAGAACAGGATAGCATACGGAGTGGTCGGCTTACACGAATAACCTACATGATGACAAATTAAAGCAGGCCGGTGCGTAGCCAATTCCCACGGAAGTAGTACCACGTGAATGCTACTAGCCTGAGTGCCATTCCGCCGACGATTGCTGCGGGAATGCCTAGATGCGCCAGCGGGCTGAAGTTCGCCAGTATAAATGTGAGTGGAATCTCGAGTGCCCACATGGTCGCCACGGTGATGACCATCGGCGCGAATGTGGAGCCGGATGTGTTGAACGCCTGGGTGAATATCTGCACCGGACACATGAAGATGTAGCCGATGGTGGCGATGACCAGCCAGGTAGATGAAATTGCGATAAAATCGGCGTCTGAGTTGAAGAAACCCGCAATTGGTTCAGGGAAGGCGATCAGCAACACGAGGGCGGGGGCTGCCATTCCGAAGCCGATGAGCATGCCCCATCGGACTGCGCTGCGGGCGCGATCTGTGAGGTCTGCTCCAAGGTTCTGCCCTGCGAGCGCGCCTGCCGCACGACCCATGCCGCGAGAACTCTGGTTGATGACATTTTCGGCGCGGCGAGCGAGGGCGAATGCCGCTAGGGCGACATCCCCGAATTGCGCCGCGACTCCCACGACGACAAGCTGGGAGACACCCCGCTGCATGTTTGTTACCGATGCCGGGGCACCCTGCCGTATGAGATTTCTGATTAACGGCAAGTCAATGCGGAACTCTCTGAAGGACAGGCCGATGCGCGCTCTGCCGGATCGGAGCGCCCAGTAAGTCATGCCCACGCCAAACACTTCGGCCGCCAGGCGTGCAAAGGCGGCGCCTGTGAGGCCGAGTGCAGGCATGCCGAGCCAGCCGAATATGAATATGGGGCTTAGCGCGATGTGAATCACACGAGACACGACCGCTGCCTTAAGGGGCGTGATGCTGTCGCCGGATGCTTGGAGCGCGCCGGCGAAGAGGCGGTGATAGCTTAAACATGCCATCGCGATGAGCTGGACGCGCATATAGCCGGTGCCTTGTTCAACTGCTGCGTCACTCATGCCGATCAAGCGGAGCAGGGGTTCGGCTAGGAAGATGCCGGCTGCAATCATCACGAGGGCGAGTGCTGATGTGAGCATGAACGACTGAGCGAGGACATGATTGGCATAAGGGATGCGGCGCGCCCCGACTGCGCGTGCAATCATGGAGCGCATGCTGGAGTCCAAGCCCATGCGCGCCATCATAATTGTGCTGAGATACGCCTGAGAGGCTCCAAGCCCAGCGATGGCATGGAAGCCGATTCGACCCGCCCAAACGAGGTCGGCGACCTGGTCTATAACTCCGAGAAAGCCTTCTGCGACCTGGGGCCAACCAAGATACCAGACATGGTTGCGTATATTGCCTTGGGTGAGGTCGCGTCGGGCTAGAGCGGAGCGGCGTCGTGAACGGGGAGTTGAATTGTGCGATGGCGGGGCGGTGCGTTGGGAGGTTGTGCGCCTGGGGGCCTGGGGCTGCGGGTCGTCTTCTTGCATACAGTCCTTTCGGCTCGCGCGTCCGCGCCAAAGCCGCCACTGCATCTTGGGGATGGAATTAACAATAGGCGAATGTGCGTGGACAAGTCAAATCGTGGAGGTTGGCGAACATAAATGAGTGGACTTGAACGAAAGGGCGGAACCATATATACTTACACGTAAGGAAGTTACGAGTAAGTGAAGAAGGAGGTCTTTTATGACCGAGCGGAATACTGGGAGGAACGAACAGCAAGAGAGTCAACATGAGAGGGAGGAGCGGCGCAGGCTGTCGGAGAATGTTGATGAGATTGTGGACGAGGTGAACAAGACGGTGCGTGTGGCAATCGTGAAGAGCGTGGACGCGGCGGAGAGCATCGGAGAGAACATACGCGACACGATACAGGGGATGCGCGGCAGCCGCGATAATGTGGTGATGGTGCGTGTTGATAAGGCGAGCCTGGACCGGCTGGACGAACTGGTGGAGGCGGGCATCATGAGCAGCAGGTCGGAGGCTGCGGCATTCCTGATTGGCGAGGGTGTGAAGGCTAGGCAGCCGCTGTTTGACAGGATTGCCGAGAAGATACAGGAGATACGGCGTGCGAAGGAGGAGTTGCGGCAGATGGTTGATGAGGATGGGGAATAAAAGGCAATGTAGCCGAAGAGTAACGCTCGCGTAAAGGGAGACCGATGCTGAAGCTAATTGTAATTGCGCTGACTGCGCTTAGTCTGACCGCCTGCATTACCTTTGAAATACCTGCGCCAGAATACCCTGAGTTGTCCGATGTGTCGGATTCAGATCGTATTTCAGATAGTGTTCCACCAACTACGACAGGAAGTAAGCCCCAAGATAGTACTCCCGAGAGAAGCACACCACATCCTGCCGACACCGCTCGTCCTGCTGCAACCGTTCATCCCGCAAAGATGCGTCCAGATACGAGCCAGATAGTGGTGATCAGTAACAGCAGTCGCCTAGATAGCAGGGGAATGATGAATGTCTTTGAGGAAAATGTTCATCTCGCTGAAAAGGTCTTCAATGATAAATGGATATGGTTCGTCGAGGAAAGCGTCGAAAGAGTGGAACGCAACAGACTTCGTTTGTACACAGGCAGCGATGACCGCCTTTTGTATGCGCGGTTTCCCTCAGGGGCAGGTCTGGAAGATGTCGTTGGGCAGGTAGAGTTGCTATGCTTCGGCCCAACATCCACAGAGCGCAGCGAGATAATGACCCTTACTGTTTCGGACTGCGAAATTGTCGGGAACCCCCTAGACCCCGACGGCAGGGAAGACTAGAAGGTCCAAAGTGAGCGAAGGCGTGCCAGATCGGTGTGAATTCCCAAGGACTCTCGATCTGGCTTCGACGCTTTATATCGAAGAACTTTCGTGTATAATACGCCGCAACAATATCCAGCATTTGTTGCGGCGTTTTCTGTGCACCCGACTTTGGGATTCCCCACTGGGTACTGACAGTTTGTAACTAAAACATCCACGGAGGCATCACGATGACTACCTCTTCATTTCCGATCATAAGCAAGCCTGCCATTGAGGACATGGAGACGAAGCCCAACCTTGACTATGACAAGGTGCGCGGCAACTTCGACTGGCAGCAGATGTATGACGAACTCGACTGGCAGCCGGGCGGCGGTCTGAACAAGGCGCACGAAGCTATCGACCGCCATGCAAATGGCCGTAATCGTGACAAGATTGCGATGATTTGGGAAGGGAAGAACGGCGAAAAGGAGACCTACACCTTCGGCCAAATGAAGGAGCAGTCCAACAAGTTCGCCAATGTGCTGCAGAGCCTCGGCATCGAGAAGGGCGATCGCGTATTCATTTACATGGAGCGGCTGCCTGAGTTGTACTTCGCGTTCTTCGGCATACTCAAGGTCGGAGCCATTGCGGGGCCGCTTTTCTCTGCATTCGGGCCGGACCCGGTGAAGGACAGGATGCAGGACAGCGAGGCGAAGGTGCTGGTCACGCAGCCGGATTTGCGTCGCAAGATTACGCCTATCATACCGGAACTGTTCGAGCTTCAGCACATGGTCATCGTGAACAAGAACAACCGCGACCCGCAGCCGTTGATGTCCGGCGACCTGAGCTACGAAGAGGAGATGTCGAAGGCGACCGCGAACTTCGATACGGTTATCACCAGCCAGTACGACTACTCAATCATGCACTACACTTCAGGCACGACCGGCAAGCCGAAGGGCGCGGTGCATCGGCATCAGGCGGTAGTGCAGCAGTACGCCACGGGCAAGTGGGCGCTCGACCTGCAAGAGGACGACATCTACTTCTGCACGGCGGATCCAGGCTGGGTTACGGGTACATCTTACGGGATGATCGCGCCGTGGACGAACGGCGTCACCCAGCTTATATATGAGGGCGGATTCCGCGCGAGCAAGTGGTATCAGCTCATTCAGGACTACAATGTAACCGTGTTCTACACCGCGCCGACAGCGATACGAATGCTGATGAAGGCGGGCGATGATATTCCCGGACGGTACGACATGTCTTCGCTGCGCTTTATGGCGAGCGTGGGTGAGCCGCTGAATCCGGAGGCTGTTGTTTGGGGCAATGACGTCTTTGGCATGCCGTTCCACGACAACTGGTGGCAGACAGAGACTGGTGCAATAATGTGCGCGAATTATGCCTGCCAGGATGTGAACCCTGGCTCTATGGGCAGACCAATCCCCGGCGTAGAGCTAGGCATCGTTGACGACGAGTACAACGAGGTTCCGGTTGGAGAGGACGGCAACCTGGTGGTGCGCCCCACCTGGCCCTCAATGTTCCACGCGTACTGGAACAACACGGAGATGTACAACTCGCGCTTCCGCAGAGGCTGGTACATCACGGGTGACACCGCGCGAGTCGATGAGAACGGCTACTACTGGTTCGTGGGCCGCGCCGATGATGTCATCAACACGGCGGGACATCTGGTGGGTCCGTTTGAGGTGGAGAGCGCGCTGATAGAGCATCCCGCCGTTGCGGAAGCGGGTGTCATCGGCAAGCCGGACCCGATCGCTATGGAAATCGTGAAGGCGTTCGTGTCGCTGAAGGACGGGTACGAGGAGTCGACCGAACTGCGGCGCGACATCATGCGCTTCAGCAGACAGAAGCTGGCGGCTGCGGTCGCACCGCGTGAGCTGGACTTCGTGCCGACTCTGCCTAAGACTCGCAGCGGCAAGATAATGCGCCGGCTGCTCAAGGCACGGGAGCTTGGGTTGCCGGAGGGCGACACCAGTACGCTTGAAGATGATTAGAAATCTGTTGACGATCCCGGGCTAGAGAGAATACCCACATTGAGAGAGGACTCTGATGAAGATTAGCTGGTTCCACCTGATGCCGTATCGGTTCTTGCCGAAGGACTTCGAGGATAAGTATCGAAGCGTCTGGGTGGATGTGCCCAGCCATCTGTTTGAGGCGAAAAAGGCGCATCAGCTTTACAATGAGTATCTGGATGAGTTGGAGTTCGCGGACCAGGTGGGCTTCGACGGTATCTGCGTCAATGAGCATCACAACAATGCCTATGGCATTATGCCGAGTCCTAACATCACTGCTGCCACTCTGACACGGCGCACGAAGGATGCCGCCATCATAGTACTGGGCAACAGCCTTGCGCTGTACAATCCACCGCTGCGGGTCGCCGAAGAGTTCGCGATGTTGGACTGCATTAGCGGTGGTCGCCTTGTCGCGGGCTTCCCGGTTGGCACTTCGATGGACACGAACTTTGCTTACGGCGTTAATCCGGCAACGCTGCGCGAGAAGTATTACGAGGCGCACGATCTCGTGATGAAGGCGTGGACAGAGCCGGATATGTTCTCCTTTAACGGCAAGTACAACCAGGTGCGCTATGCCAACATCTGGCCTCGCCCGCTGCAGAAGCCGCATCCCCCGGTCTGGATTCCGGGCGGCGGCAGCGTGGAGACCTGGGAGTGGACGAGCCGCATGAACTATGTCTATTGCTACCTGAGCTACTCGGGTTACAAGCGGGGCATTCAGGTAATGGACGGCTACTGGAAGGAGATGGAGCGGCTGGGCACGGATGACAACCCATACCGCGCCGGCTTCCTGCAGCTCGTTTGCGTTGCGGAGACGGATGAGAAGGCCAAGGAGCTTTACGCGGAGCATGTGGAATACTTCTACAAGAAGTGCCTGCATGTGTATGAGGGCTTCGCAGATGCGCCGGGATATCGCACGATCCGAACTCTGAAGGCGGGCGCAGTGGCTCAGCTCGGAGCGGCGGCGAACCAGGCGCGGCAGGCGATGACCTGGGACGACTTTGTGGAACAAGGATATGTGATCGCGGGAAGCCCGAAGACAGTCATTGAGAACCTGCGTGGCGCTGTCGAAGGCCTGCGTGTTGGGCATCTGATGGTTCTGCTTCAGATTGGCAGCATGCCCAAGGACCTGACGATGAAGAACACAGAAATGTTCGCAACTGAGGTGTATCCGGAGCTTCAGGGCATGTGGGACGAGTATGAAGACCACTGGTGGCCGCAGCCGATCGAAGAGCCGGAGGTAGCAGGAATGGCGTCCGCAGGGCCGTAGCGATTAACTGGCGCGAATATGAAACTTGGATGGGCAGGCCTAGGTGCCTGCCCATATCTCGCACGGCGCAAAATACAGTGTCAACGCACGTAGTTATAACTAGAGGTTGAGATAGATGGTGACCCAGCAGAATGGACAGGTAGTAACGGTTGGCGGCGGTGAAGTTGAGGTTGCCAGCAAGGGCAGTGGTGAACCGCTTGTTTACCTGCACGGCGCCTTCGGGTATCGTGGCTGGCATCCGTTCATGGATGAGCTCGCCGAGAACTTCACGGTGTACGCTCCGATACAGCCAGGCTTTGTCGATAGCGCGCCTGGGCCCGAAGATATTGACGACCTGCTGGACCTGACGCTTTATCACTTCGATCTACTGGATGCATTGGGGCTGGAAGCGCCTAATGTAGTCGGACACTTTCTGGGAGGCATGATCGCAGCAGAGATGGCGGCGCTAAGACCTAACAGCGTTGGCAAACTTGTAATGGCTGCGCCCGCAGGGATATGGCTGGAAGATGATCCCGGCATTGACTACTTCGCAACGCCGATGGAGGAACTACGCGGCATATTGTTCGCTGAGCCGAATTCGGACGCCGCGAAGTCTGTGCTGCCTGAACCTGCGGACGACCTAGAGCGCGGTACTCAGATTTTGGAGCGGGTGCGCTCGCTGGCGACTGTGGGCAGGTTCCTATGGCCGATACCGGATAAGGGGCTGAAGAAGCGGATGCCTCGTATCACTGCGCCGACGTTGGTCGTCATTGGTGAACAGGACAGGATTGTGCCGGCGTCTTATGGCGACGAATATGCAAACGGCATCGCGGGAGCATCAGTGCAGATCATAGCGGGCGCTGGGCACATGCTGATGATCGAACGACCGGGTGAGTTCGCGGAGACGGTTACAGAGTTTTTGCAGTAGCACCTGCTTGTCAAGAGAGTTGAATCGATGGAAACGCCGCCTCGCTATCAGAGTCGAGGCGGCGTTTTCGTGTTCACAAGCAAATGTGGCTTATCCCACGAACCAGTTTGCGAGTTCGTTGCGGTTGCGGTCTAGCCACGCGGCGTTGAGGCGTATGCGTTCCAGGGACTGGCGGACGGTGCGCTCGCCGCCTGGGGCGGGATTGTCGGTAAAGAATCGCTCGACATCGTCGTGCATGTCCAGGGTTGTGAAGGCCGAGGCGATTCCGACCAGCCGCATGATAGCGAAGCCACCCTCGCCGTAGCGCCTGTCGAGTTCCGGCCAGTTATCCTTGAGGAACTGCCAGGCGAGGTGACGTCCATTGCTGTTGCCCGCGACGAGCGTAATGACGCTGACGGTGTCGTGTACCCGTACCTCGTCGCCAAGGGCGCGGTTGAGGGTTTCTTCGAGGAGCGCTTGCTGCTCGAATGCAGTAAGTCCGAGAAGGAACCTGACCTTCTCTTCCTGGAGTGGTGTGTCTGCTCGGAGTTGCCACATGGCGTCATACTCCGAGCGGCCGCCTCTCTTTGCTGCTAATCGGAAGACGATGCCGCGAATGTCCGGGCTGACGCTCGTGGGGTCGTCGGTGTAGGCGGTGAAGCGCGCCGCGGCTTCACGCAGGGCATCCTCGTCGTCATTGCTTCCCATATGGCTCAACACGGTGCTGCGCAGCAGGGCGTCCATGTGCGCTTCGTCCGGCTTGGCGTCCCAGCCAACCTGCGTCGCCGTCTGTTGGAAGATGCTGCGAGAGAACGCCTGGAAGTTGCCGTAGAAACCTTCCTCGGACAGCAGATTGTCCAAGCCGCCCAAGTTTGAGGCAAGATCCGCGCAGACCGGGGCGTTGTCTTCATTTTGATACGCCTCAGCGATGGTCAGGAAGTCGGTTGCAGGTATGATGCCTGCGCGACTGAGAGCGAATGCGTCGTTCTGGATTCCCAGCCTGTCGATCGGCGTAAGAGACTTCGATCTGATGGGTTCGACCAGGCGCTGCAGGTCGCTGCTCGCGTAGCGGACGCGGTAGAAGCCGGTCTGCTCCGGGTTGATCTTCGTCCAGGCGTCGTCGTCTGCACCGGAGTCGGGAACATCCCACGCGAGTATCCTCGAGTCCATGAGCGTGCCTGCGCTGTCAGCGCCATTGCCGGTGTACACGCCGATGGGTGCCTTCCAGAGCGTCTCGTCCGCTTCGCCGTCCTCCACGATGGAGTCGTACAGGAAGCGGCTCTGCGTCAAGTGCATGCTGATGTTCCCATTGTTGCGCTCGACGCCGACATCCAGCATCGGGTAGCCCGTCTGCAATACCCAGCTGTCCATGATTTCGGCGACCGGTTCGCCAGATACGTCGGCTAGGGCATTCCATAGGTCGGAGCGTTCGGCGTTGTCGTACTGGTGCGTGGTCAGGTACCTGTTCAAGCCCTGCCGGAACGTCTCTTCGCCGAGGAAGCTCTCCAGCATTCGCAGGATAGATCCGCCCTTGCTGTAGCTGATGGCATCGAACAGCTCGCCAATCTGTGCGGGGTTGCTGACTTCCTGCTCGATGGGGTGCGAGTTCCGCAGGCCGTCAAGGCTCAACGCGCGGCCGGTGTCGCTGGATACGAACTGCGTCCAGACCTCCCAGTCGGGGAAGAGGTTGTCGGTCGCCTTGTCGCCCATCCAGGATGCGAAGCTCTCGTTTAGCCATAGGTCGTTCCACCAAGCCATCGTTACGAGGTCGCCGAACCACATGTGCGCCATCTCGTGGGCGACAATCGCTGCGACGATTTGGCGCGTGCCGACCGAAGTATTTTCAGAGTCAACGAGCAGAGCGGTCTCGCGGTATGTGATCGCTCCCCAGTTCTCCATCGCTCCCGCGGCGAAGTCAGGAATGGCGAAGTGGTCTAGCTTGGGCAGAGGATAGGGTATGCCGAAGTAGTCGTTAAAATACTTCAACAGGCGAAGCGAAGTCTCCAGCGCGAAGCGACCCTGCTCCTCGCGTCCCCGCGTCGTGAAGACGCGCATTAGAGTGCCGTTGTCTCCGACATCTTCGATGTAGGAAAGGTCTCCTACAATGAAAGCGAGCAGGTACGTGGACATGATCGGGGTTTCTACGTAGCTGACCGACTTGACGCCGGGGCGTATTTCTTCTTCGCTCACTACGGGCATGTTGGAGACGGCGGTCATCTCGGAAGGAACGACGAGTGTAAGCTCGAAGGTCGCCTTGAGCGCAGGTTCGTCCCAGCAGGGGAATGCGCGGCGGGCGTCTGTTGCTTCGAGCTGGGTCGTCGCCATGTAGCGCTCGTTGCCGTCTATGTCGGTGTAGCTGCTGCGGTAGAAGCCGCGGAGCTTATCGTTCAACTCGCCAGTGAATTCGATCGTGAGCGTCGCCTCGCCGACCGGCAATTCAGCGCCGAACTGGAATCTCGCAGTCTCGTCCTCTTCGTTTAATAGTGTGCTCCGCGCTGCCAGCACCGCACCGTCGGGCAGTGTTACTGTGCAAGTCTGGATCGCAATCTCTATCGAATTCAGAGTGATGGACCTTGTGGGAGACAGTATTTCAACTTGAATCGTCTCGCTGCCAGTAAAGGCGAATGTGGTGAAGTCCGGCTCCAGAGTTATGCGGTACTTGGAGGGCTTAACGTTGGTCGGGACCAGGACTGCGTTCGATGTTGTCATTGATTCCTCTCAGTGCTTTAAGTCTGTTCAAATAGGTCAGGTATGTTGCGTCTGCCGTGAGCTACCCGTGCGACTAGTACGCCGTACTCCGTCGGAAAATAGAAGATTACGTATTGAGTTCCAGGTACCGCATGACTGCGAAGCTCTGGCGAAAGATTAGATCTGGCAACGCCCATGTAAGGTTGTTCGCTCAGAAGTTGAAATCTTTCATTCAAACTTGCGACTTATCGTCTGGCTATGTCCACGTCGGCGCGAGTGGCGTAATAGTCCCAAATCTGATCGAGGTCCCCTAATGCAGGGTTGGACAAGCGATAAGTGGCCATCAGGAGTTGATTGAGTCACTGAGAGTTCTGCAGTCGTTCAAGTCCGCGCCGATGTACATCCTCCACCAAATCTTGCAGATTATCGTCGGTGTATTCTACATAATCTCCGTCATCCAGAGCATCGATTCCTTCCTGCACAAAGGCTCTGATGCTCTCCAACTCGTAGTCGTGCTCATCGAGCAGTTCCAACGCTTTGCCCAGCACCTCGTCAGCAGATGAATAATTCCCCGATATAATCTTGTGCTCTATGCGCTGCGCAAGTTCCTTGCTAATGGATATGTTCATAGCATTGCACCTCTCGCAACTTGATTTTCGTTGTTAAGGCTTAGTTAGCTTGCGGTCCAGTTGGGCTTGCGCTTCTCGGAGAATGCGAGGGGGCCCTCTACGAAGTCGTCGGAGGCAGACGCCTTCACCTGTTCGGTGTAGGTTCTGTTGAGGGCTATGTCGAGTGGCCAGTCGTAGCCGCTCGTTGCCATCTGCTTACTTGCGCGCGCTGAGAGGGGCGCTACTTCGAGAATGTCGTTTGCCCAGCGTTCGGCGGTCGCCATGAGGTCTTTCAAAGGCACAACTTCATTGACTAAACCAAGCCGATAGGCTTCCTGTATAGGTATTCGGCGAGCGGTCAGGAGCATGCCCATCGCAATCTTAAACGGGACGTGGCGGGGCAGTCTGTGGACGCCGCCTGCGCCTGCGATGAGGCCGACTCGCGGCTCGGGCAAGCCAACTTCTGCGTGGTCAGCGGCGATGATGATGTCGCAAGCCATTGCCAGCTCAAGGCCCCCGCCGAGGGCGTAACCATTGACTGCGGCGATGATTGGCTTCCAGCACTCGAAATTGGAGGTGATACCGCCGAAGCGGCCTATTTCGCCGGATCGGTCGCGTCTGCCGTGTTCCGCAGTGTATCTGAGGTCGTTGCCTGCGCTGAACGCTCGCTCGCCCGTGCCGGTGAGAATCGCAACCCATGCATCAGGGTCGTCGCGGAAGTCGCAGAAGGCGTGGTAGAGTTCGGCATTCGCAGGTGGGTGCAGCGCGTTCAGGCGCTCGGGCCTGGTGATTGTTACGTAGGCGATGCGCCCCTTCTTTTCATAGGTGATGAACTCATAGGTCATAGGTTTCTCCTAAATTGTACGAATCAAATTCAGATGCAATTATATCAGTTTTGGATTGCTCAGTTCCCTTTGTCCCAGCCGTCCCAGTGCGTGACTTCCTCTATGGGCTTGCGTCGTGTGCGACCGTAGCGCACTCCGTCTGCAGGGTAGCCGATGGGCAGCAGTGCGGCGGTCTCCACGTTGTCAGGAATGCCCAGAATTTCATGCACTTCGTCTTCGTATTGCTTGTGAAATGTGGTGAGAACGCTGCCAAGCCCAAGACCGCGAGCAGCGAGCAGGATGTTCTGCACGGCAGGGTAGATTGACGAGCCGGTAGTCAGGTTGGTCGAGCCGCCATGCTCTATGCATGCGAGTAGCAGCACCGGCGCTTCGTCCATGTGCTCAACGAGGTGGGTAGCGGAGCTAAGGATGCGTGGGTTGGCATCTTGGAGCCATTGGAGGCCCGGCAATGCTTTGCGTCCTGCGCGGCGATAGATGTCAGAGATCTTCGCACGCAATTCTTCGTCCTGGATGATCAAGAAGTGCCACATCTGGCGGTTGGTGCCGCTTGGAGCTTTGGAAGCCGCTTCCAATATCTTGTCCAGCGCCTCTTTGGGCACTGGGTCCGGCTTAAAGTAGCGTATGGCACGCTGCGTGTGCATTGCCTCGAACAGACCGATTTCGTCGGACATTTTGCGCTCCCCAATAGTTAGACTTATCGTTAGACTTACGGGTGAGATTATAACGCATCGCGGATTGGCTTTGTGCACGCCGCAGACTGCGCTCTGTTAAGATAGGCGGGCAAAATTGACATAGTTTGGAGGCAACGCAGATGAAGGTTGGCACAGGAATGCAGGGCGGGCTAGTTGCGGAGATCCCGGCGAAAGTGCGTAAGGCAGAGGAACTCGGTTACGACTTCTTTGCAACCAGCGAGACGAAGCACAACCCGTTCGTTACGGCGGCGCTGGCGGCAGAGCATGCTGAGAGAGCTCAGGTGCGTACATCCATCGCCTTAGCGTTCGCGCGAAGTCCAATGGACACGGCGTACATGGCCTGGGATTTGCAGTCGTTGTCCGGCGGTCGCTTCCAGCTAGGTCTGGGCAGCCAGGTTCGCGGGCACATCGTCAGGCGCTTCAATATGCCCTGGGGCAGGCCAGCGGCACGTATGCGTGAGTACATACAGGCGATGCGCCATATATGGGGAAGCTGGCAAGATGGCACGCGGCTGAACTTTCAGGGAGACTTCTACAGCTTCAACCTGATGCCGCCATTCTTCACACCTGACCCTATTGAACATCCTGACATTAAGGTTTACATCGCGGCCGTCAACGAGCGAATGTTGCAGGTAGCCGGAGAGGTTTGCGATGGGGCGCTGCTGCACTCGTTCGGAACCTTCAAGTACATCAATGAAGTGGTGATGCCCAACCTACAGGCAGGTGCGGATAAGGCTGGCAGAACACTTGCGGACATCGACATCAACGGCGGCGGCTATGTCATCACGGGGCCAAATGAAGAGCATATCGAGCGCAGCCGTCAAGAGGTCAAGAACGCCATATCCTTCTACGCTTCGACAAGAAGCTACGCGCCGGTGATGAACCATCACGGGTGGAACGACACAGCGCAGAAGCTCTATCGCATGTCGGTCGACAACAGGTGGAGCGAGATGGGCGCGCTGATTACCGACGAGATGCTGGACGAGTTCGCAATCGTTGCCGGCTACGACGATGTGGTTGACAGGATAAAGGAAACCTACGGACCGTTCGCTAGTTCGCTGAGCTTCTCTATTCCTGTGAACTCGGGTGAGGACGAAGAGGTACTTAAGGATATGATCGCGCGGTTGCAATCGGACTAGGCGGATCAGAGAGCGACAACGCGCGGTGGATTGCGCCGGCGTTCATGGCGGATGATGTCCTCGATCTCCAGCGCAGCTTCGTCGGTGGCGTCAGTGTGGTGGACGATGGTGTAGTCAAACGTTTCGGCTTCCTGCAGTTCGTGGCGCGCCTGCTCAATGCGGGTTCTCAGGACGTCGGCGGTCTCGGACCTGCGCCCGCGCAGTCGGCGCTCGAGTTCTGCCTCGCTGGGCGGCGCGAGGAAGATGAACAGAGCGTCCGGCGCCAATTTGCGGACGGTCGCCGCGCCCTGCACATCAATCTTAAGGATGACGTCCTGACCTCGTCCCAAGGTGTCCACCACCTGTGATTTGGGTACGCCGTAGTAGTTGCCAAAGACGTTTGCCCACTCCAGCAATTCTTCGTTCGCGATCATGGACTCGAATCGCTCACTGCTTACGAAGTGGTAGTCCACGCCGTCCCGCTCGCCGCCGCGCATGGAGCGGGTCGTGGCGGTGACCGCGAGGTGGTAGGGTCTGCCGGACGCCCTGAGGCGCGAGAGCAGGAAGTCCTTGCCGACTCCGGATGGGCCGGACAAAACGATCAGCAGGGAAATATGGTCGGCAGGCTCCGGCATCAGCGGTTGCGGAGGTATGTCCATGGACTCTTCTTTTCACCGCCGGTCATCTGGTTGTAGCGCTGCGTAAGGCGCTCGCCGAAGAAGGCGGTTGCCATAGACTGGCCGGCGGTAGGCAAATTGTTCTCGCCCGTATCGACGACCGCTCCGGCGTCCCATCTGGCTCTGCCTTCCCAGGCCTTGATGAAGGTCTGCACAAGATCGTCGTTGGAATCCTTAATCATATTGCGGTATGTGTAAAGCTCCGTGATGTACTCGTCAAGCCAGTGGACAAGAGCTTCGACATTTGTGTAGCAGGATGCTTCGTTGTCCAGCGGGTCTTCAGATGCGAGGCGCGAGTATTCGGCAAAGGTCGCGGCTGCGAGCTGGTGCATTTCGCGCCAAGATTCGCTGCCCGACGTGGCGGTTACGAATGCAGAGGAAAGAACTGTGGGCAGGACCTCCATCGCCACTGCATAGCTGTCGTGCTCGTGCGGGTCGAGGAAGAGCGGCTTCGCGCCGATGAGTTCGACCAGGCCGACGACTGTCTTGACAGCGGTTTGATCGGCGTTGTTGGCAGGCGAAATGCAGTATTGACTGCCCTGGAACAGGTCGGCGGATGCGTCTTCCAACTTGGTGAAGGGCTTGCGAATCAGCGGTCGTCCGCCAACAAAGCTGACGTTTGGAGGCAGAAGTTGGTCTGCCCATTCCATCGCCTTGACCTTGGCGGTGCAGGTGTCCGTTATAACGCAGCCGTCCTCAACAATGGGCGCGATTGCGTCCATGATTTCGCGTGTCTGGGTGAACGCCGAGTCGAGGACGATCATCTGCGCTCCGCGAACGGCGTTTCGCAAATTTGGCGTCTCTTCGTCGTAGGCTCCCGCTTTGAATGCAATCTTCAAGGCATCTCTGTCGCCTGAGCTTCCTACAATCTCCGTGTTTCGCAGGTTGGCTCGCTTGAGGGCGAGTCCCATGGACACACCCACGACGCCAGTGCCAATTATCGTAATGCGCTCCAAGGTCACACCTCCAGCTTCAACCAGCTGCTACTCTTTAAGTTTATGCTCACATTCAAGAGTCTAACATAATTTCCAAGTATATCGTTATACGCCCAGCAGCAGCCTAGCCAATGTACTTATCGCCGGAAAGAGGATACGGCTTAATATTCCCGTGTTGAATATGCTGTCGGCGAGTACGACCAGCAGTAGAATCACCACGCCGAAGCGTTCGGTGCGCTCCAGCGGCGTGGCAATGACACGGGGCAGTATGCCCAGGGCAACCTTAAAGCCATCAAGCGGCGCGACGGGCAGCAGATTGAATACTGCGAGAACGACATTCCAGAGAACCAGCGCTTGCAGAAACCTGTCGTCTATGGTGCCGCTTCCGACGGAGAGTGTGCCAAACCGAACCGGCAGGGCGGCGAGTGTGGCTACAATAAGATTCGAGACCGGACCTGCGAGCGCGACCACGGCCATGCCAGGGCGCGCGCCTATGCGGATGTTCGAGGGTGTTACGGGCGTGGGTCTGCCCCAGCCGAAACCCGCGACGAGAATGAGAATTGTGCCAAGTGGGTCGAGGTGTCTGACAGGGTTCAGAGAGAGCCTGCCTTGTGATCGCGCAGTGTTGTCACCGAGTTGTGTGGCAGACCATGCGTGGCTGAATTCGTGAACCGTGATGCCTACTATGAGCGCGACGGCAAAGGCGGCAAAGCTAATAAGCGCGCCGAGGGGATCAATCTGAAACTGGTCTAAGAGTCGGAATAACAAGCTGAATCCTGCGTTAAGTTCGACAAGCGACGGCGCGGCGGGACGAACGAATCATCCCGCCGCGCGGTGTTTCAAATCTGTTTATGAGGGTTTAGTGGCCGCCACACCCGCATCCACCACCACCACCGCAACCTCCGCCGCCACCGCCTCCGCAGCCACATCCACCGCCTCCTGCACCGCATGCGCATCCGCCGCCGCCACTGCCAACTTGGAAGTTGGGGTTGCTGATGACGAAGCCGCTTCGCATCAGGCCGTCCACATAGTCAATCTGGGCGCCCTCGACTAAAGGAGCGCTCTCAGGGTCGACAAGGACCTGTACACCGGGGGCCTCAATTACAAGGTCGTCATCCTTCGCTTCGCGTTCCATGCCGAGCATGTACTGGAAGCTGCCGTTTGGTCCGGGCACGACCATCATTCGCAGCAAAGCGCCCGTTTCGCCCTGCTCGTTCAGTATCTCTTCAAGCTTCTGCGAAGCCATGTCGGTAACCTCGATAAGAGGAGTTGTTGTCACCGTTACACCTCCGGGCGATAATGCCTCAGTATGCAGACGCTGCTGCCTATTCGCCAATCGTATCATTGCGGCAACAGGCGGGTCAAGGAGTGCGCCGGACGCGCCTTAGCCTACACGGGGTAATGCTTTGACAGGTTCACACGGTGGTCGGGGTCGTGTGAGATTAACTGGCCTCGGCGTATCTGTTCCTCAATAGCGACAATGCGCGGTGGCCTGGGATTCGGTGGAGCATTGCCTATCGCTCCTCGCTCCTCCATTGCCTCTACATGCTGTTCGTCTGTTCCCATCAATTCGGAGAGTACGAAGCGGTTGTGCTGCCCGAGAGTGGGCGCAGCCGCCCGTAATTCTGCTGGTGTTCCGGAGAACTTCCATGGTCTGCTGCTGTAGGGCAGGGGCGGCATTCCTGTGCTGGAGTGGTGCTCGGCAACTTCATAGAAGCCGCGATCCTTCAAGTGCGGGTCGAACAGCAGGCTCTTGCCGTCGAGCACCGCGCCTGCTGGAACGCCTTTCGTCTGCAGTTCGGTCATGAGCGCGTACTGTTCGTGTGAGGCCGTTGCCTTGGACAATAGAGCGTTAATAGCGTCGCGGTGATTCCAGCGCGACAGGGCGTCAGTGAAGCGAATGTCCGCCGGCCATTCTGGGCGTTCCAGTACATCACAGAGGGCGCTCCACTGCTCATCGGTGGAGACGGCTATTGCTATCCATTTGTCATCACCTGCACATGGGTAGCAGCCGTGCGGGGATATAAGAGTATCCTGGTTTCCCATGCGTTCCGGAATGCGCCCGTTGACGGTAAAGTCCATAATCGCTTCCGGTATAGTAGATGTGAGCGTCTCGGACTGCGAAATATCTATGAATTGCCCTTTGCCGGTGCGTGCGCGGTATGAGAGCGCTACCATTATTGCGAACGCCGTGTGCTCGGCAGCAGTGTAGTCGGCGTAGGGTATCTCCGGCAGGACGGGCGGACCGTCCTTGTAGCCACTGATGTGCGAGAGTCCGGAAGTTGCTTCGGTCGTGTAGCCGATCGCGCCATAGTCTGCCCAAGGGCCGGTGTAGCCGTAGCCTGTGGACGAGACCATGATAATGTCGGGACGGATTTGGCGCAGGTCTTCGTACTCCAGCTTGAAGTTACGCATGACACGCGGCGTGAAGTTCTCGGCGAAGACATCGCTGATGCTAACCAGTTCGCGCAGGGCTGCGATGCAGTCGTCGTCATTGAGTTCGAGGGTGAGGCTGTACTTGTTTCGGTTCTGCTCGTAGAAATTTGCGGCGCGGTCCCAATGGCGTCCCTCGCCCCTGTTCTCGTACATAGAGCTGGTGCGGTAGTTATCAAGGCGAGCGCAAGACTCAATGCGGATTATCTGCGCGCCCATGTCGCCGAGCAATTTGACGGCGTGAGGGATGGCGATAAGCTGTCCCATTTCGACTATGCGAACGCCTGCGAGTGGCAGCGACATACTACACAACTCCTGATGCGGTCAGCGTGTTGAGTTCGTCGAGGGACAATCCAAGCCTGTCGCACAGTATCTCCCGGTTGTGCTCGCCAAGCAGCGGCGCATGTGACGAAGCTTGCCAAGGGGTTTCGCTCATTATGAAGGGCGCGCCCGGGTATGTCGCATTGCCAAATTCGGGATGCTCGATGTCTGCGAAGTAGCTGCGGGCGTCGTACTGCTCGCTGGTAAGCACTTCCGCCGGGCTGTGAACTACGCCGTAGACGTGTCCGCGACGCTTGTGCGCCTCGCGCATCAGGTCGAACTTGCGCCAGTGCGCCAAGCCTGATTCCAGCGCATCCTGCAAAGCCTGTGCGTTGTTGAATCGGCTCTCTGGGGTGGCGAAGGCTTCGTCTTTCAAGTCGGGCGCGTCAATGAAGTCTGCTACGCCATCCCAATCGACCGCACCGCCGAAGTGTATGGGCACGATATAGCCGTCCTTCGTGGGCACGGGGCTGCGCGGCATGTCCCCCGTGTATGCGGGTTGGCGCTGGCGAGTGCTGCCAACGTAAGTGTACAGCGAAGTGGTGTCGCGCAGGGCAGACGCCACACACTCTTGAATGGATATGTCTATGTGCTGCCCTTCGCCGGTGAATTGCTGGTGATACCAGCCGATGAGCGCGGCGGTTGCCGCGTTCGTGCCTGCCTTGAACTGCGTCTGGCGGAGCGCGTGCTTGAGCGGCTCACGGTCTGCCGAACCGAAAATGTACATCAGGCCGCCGAGGGCGTAGTGGACGATGTCCGCTGCCTTGTAGTCACGGTAGGGTCCGGTCTGCCCGAAGTTGGAGATCGATACCATGACCAACGAAGGGTTTATCGCTGACAGTGAATCGTAGTCCAGACCTAGCGAGGGCATGACGCGAGGCGTAAAGTTCTCGACAAGAATGTCGGTGTCAGCAAGCAGTCTGTGGAGCAGCGATTTGCCGGTTGCAGTCTTCAGGGCGAGCGTTATGCTTTTCTTGTTAGTATTCAGGTATGCGAACAGCAGGCTGCGTTCTTGGTGCGGCTCATCGCCAGCAAATGGCGGAAGGCTGCGGGCAGAGTCACCCTGCGGTCGCTCGACCTTAATGACCTCTGCGCCGAAATCGGCAAGGAGTTTGGTGCAGTAGGGTCCGGCGACATGCTGTGTGAGGTCGAGTACTCTGACGCCTTGTAAAGCTCGGTCTTGCAATTTTCAGGAATTCCGTTTGCGGGTATGATTCGGGTGAATTTTGCGGGGCAATTATAACACGCTGAGCGGTCTGGCTTGCGCGTGTCGGGAAGGGTGCATATAATCTTTGCTGAATAAGGGCATTAACGGTTATAGCAGAAATCACATTAGTTGACAGGAGATTCAGATGGCAGCGAGCATTGCATATCTTGCGTCCGACGGGGCGCTTGTGGAATCGTTTCAAGGGCATGCGCCGGAGGGCGCGGAGATAAAGTGGGTTGACTCGTCGCAGTCGATAGAGCAGCAGGCGGAGGACCTTGAGGGTGTTGCGGCGGTGATCGTTTCACCGAGCGTGTATTCTGTTGAGCTGGCTCGGCTTACGCCCAGCGTGCGTCTGGTGCAGACAACGAGCGCGGGCACGGACATGATCGACAAGCAGACGCTTGGCGAACTTGGAATTCGCGTGGCGAACAACGGTGGTGGAAACGCAATCTCGGTGGCAGAGCATACGATCACCCTGCTGGTAAGCGTGTACCGCAAAATGCAATTGCAGTACAACACTGTTCAGGCCGGTGAGTGGGCAGGCAGCATCCGCAGCGACTGGTTCTCGCAAGCGCACGAGATTGCTGGCAAGACGGTTGGCATTATCGGGCTGGGTCGCATCGGGTCGAGAGTGGCGCGGCGGCTTCAGGGCTGGGAGTGCGACATCATCTATTCCGATGTAATTCCCATCGATCCCGAGTTGGAGGCTGAACTTAACGCCACCCGCATGCCGATGGATGAGCTATTGCAGACTGCGGACATAATCACGGTGCATGTGCCGCTGGGTCGCAGTACGACGAAGCTCATCAGCGACCGCGAGTTCGACCTGATGAAGCCGTCAGCAGTTTTCATCAACGCATGCCGCGGGCCGGTTGTGGACGAGGCGGCGCTGATTCGCGCCATCCGGGAAAAGAAGATTATGGCTGCCGGGCTGGATGTGCTGGAAGAGGAACCAACATCGCCTGACAACCCGCTCTTTGAGTTCGACAATGTGCTCATTACGCCGCACCTTGCGTCTTTCACACAAGAGTCGGGCGAGCGAAGTCGCGCGTTTGCCGCATACAACACTGCGAAGGTGGCAAGCGGTGATGATCCTGAGTCAATTGTGCTACCCGACTAAGGGTATGTAACACCGAGCTTTTTCAGAAGGTCAAGCGGGGCGGATTCCAGCAGGTGATTCGCCTCGCTCTCATTTAAGCCTGCTCCAAGCGCGACTTTCATCGCAAACTCAGGCGTGAGCAGGTCTTCGGGTGCGTGTGCGTCCGAGTCGAGCACGATGCGCGCGCCAGCAGCATTTGCTGTGCGAACTACATGCCCGTTTGCGAATCCGTGTCCCCTCCGCGCAGAAACCTCCAAGAAGATGCCGCGTTCTGCCGCCATTTGAGCTTCTTCAGGAGTGATGAGGCCCGGATGGGCGAGGACATCGATGTGATTTGAGCTGACGGCTGCGTAGTTGGTGCCCGGCTCCACAGGCTCTACGACAGTTTCTCCGTGAACATTGACCACCTTTGCGCCGAGAGCTCGGGCTTCCCGCGCAATCATATCTATATCGTCTTTTGGCACGTATGTGATTTCCACACCGGGCAGAGCGAGTATGTCCCAACGCTTCGACGCGGCGGCGCAGTCCTTGACCAAGGTCTTGATGACGAACTCCAAGTTGCCAGGGCCGACATGGTCTGTGATCGCCATAACGCGATAGCCGTTGTGAATGGCGCGGCGAATAAGCTCAGTAGGCGCGAGAACGCCGTCACTGAGAAAGGTATGTGTATGAAAGTCGTACATCTTCTATCCTTGCGGTTGTGGGGGACCTTGATACTGCATAGAATCGGGTAGGGCACCAATAATTCCAAGGCTTGCCAGAGTCCTATTCACTACGAAAGCGACCACATCATCGAGGGATTGCGGGCGGAGGTAGAATGGTGGCTCAGGTGGCAGGACTGTAACGCCAAGACGCGCCAACACCGCCATGTTCTCAAGGTGTATGGCGCTGAGTGGAGTCTCACGAGGCACAATCGTCAGAGGGCGGCGCTCCTTGATGCAGACATCGGCGGCGCGGCGTATGAGGTTGTCAGAGAAGCCGTGCGCTAATGCTGCGACCGTTGACATGCTGCATGGGACGATTGCCATGCCGTGAACAGGAAAGGTGCCGCTCGCGATTGGAGCTTGGATGTCGCCGGGCGCGTAGAACGTGAAGTCTCCGGCGTCCTGCCACTGCTCAAGCGCCTCGCCGAACGAAGTGTCCATCTCCTGCTGCCAGACCATGCGCGCCGCGGACGATGCGGTTGCGATGACGGGTCTGTCCATGTCAAGCAGAGCGTCTATGACGCCGTTCGCAATAGCGGAGCCGCTCGCGCCGCTGATGCCGACGACGACCGGATGCGTTGAGAGTGATTGATCGGTCGCCCGACGCTGGTTCATATCAGCACCGCTATGAGGGTTGCAGCGAACATGGTCGTGGACACATAGGCGTTAATGCGGAAGAACGCCATTCCCAAGCTCGATAGGTCATCGGGGGAGACTAGACGGTGCTTGTAGATCAGGAAGCCAGCCGCGAGCGCGATGCCGATGTAGTAGGGCCAACCGATGGCGAGCCACACCCCGAGCACAATCAGGGCTATAAGCGCCAAGCCATCCATGACGCGCGCCCACCAGAACGCGCCAACGACACCGAAGCGGCTGGCAATGGAGTGCAGCCCTGTCTGCTTCTGGAAGTCATAGTCCTGAGTGTGGTAAAGGATGTCGAAGCTGCCTGCCCAGAGGGCGACAGCAAGCGAAAGCAAGACCGACTGCCAAGGAAGGCTGCCGGCTACGCCTATCCATGCGGCGGAGGGCGCTATTGCGAGCGCCCAGCCTAGCAGCAGGTTCGATGCCCATGTGAAGCGCTTCGTGTACGGGTAGAAGATGAGGTAGGCTACGGCGACCGGCGCAAGGGCGAGTGCAAGTGTATTGAGCTGATATGCCGCGAATATCAACACGGCGAATGCAACAAGTGTAAGCAGCGTCATGTCGCGCATGCTGAGCTTGCCGGATGGCAGGTGGCGTGAGGCGTTGCGCGGGTTCTGCGCGTCAATGTGACGGTCTATGATCCGATTGGCTGCCATTCCGACAGTGCGCGCGCCGACCATTGCGACGGTGATCCAGATGAACTGGTGCAGCGTGGGATACCAGCGAACCGCCTCGGATTCAGTCCAAGCGGCGAGTATCATGCCCGTGTAAGCAAATGGCAGCGCGAAGATGCTTTCGTGGAACTTTATTGCGTCCAGGAATAGTCCTATCTTTCGGCCCATCTTCTGGCCCATCTTGCGCGCCGCGGACAGGGGGATTGCTGCTGCGCTCATATTCCGTACTCCCGCCATCTTGCATCAACGAGCGCCTTGGTCTCATCGCTCATAACAATGTCAGGCGGCCATTCGCGTGTTCGCCCGTCCAGCCTTCCTTTTGCGGTGGCGTCTATGCCCATCTTTGTGCCATAGCGCGGTTTTGCGCTGGCATGTTCAAGGTCGTCAAGGGGACCTTCGGAGAAAACGATGTCGGAGCCGGGGTCAAGGTTGGCTGTTACGCGCCATGCGACTTCCGACAAATTCTGCACATCCACATAATGGTCAACAATGACGATGATTTTGGTCAGCATCATCAGTCCCAGACCCCATAGGGCATTCATCACCTTGCGGGCATGTCCGGGATATTCCTTCCTGATTGAGACGATGACGAGGTTGTGGAATATGCCCTCGGCGGGCATGTTGATGTCCACAACTTCAGGAAGCGCCGCTTGAAGCGCAGGAAGCATGATGCGCTCTGTGGCCTTGCCCATGAAGAAGTCTTCCTTTGGCGGCACACCGACGAAAGTCGTGGGATATATGGGATCACGGCGATGCGTTATCGCAGTCAGGTGGAAGACAGGGTAGTCTTCAGCGAGCGAATAGTAGCCGGTATGGTCGCCAAAGGGCCCTTCCGGGCGCAGCTCGCCCGGGATGACGTAGCCTTCCAGCACAATCTCGGCGTGCGCAGGCACTTCAAGGTCGATGGTCTTGCACTTGACCATTTCCACGGCTTTGCCTCTGATGACGCCCGAAACTGCAATCTCGTCCATGTCGGGAGGGAGCGGCATGGAGCCTGTCCATATAGTGGTGGGATCGCCTCCGAGCGCAACGGCGACATCGAGGCGTTCAAGCCTTCTCTCTTCGCCATCGCGGTAGTGGCGCGCGCCGACCTTGTGGGACTGCCAGTGCATGCCCATCGTCTTGCCATCGTACACCTGCATGCGGTATGTGCCGACGTTGCGCCGTCCCGAAGTTGGGTCGCGCGAGATGACCAGCGGCAAAGTGATGTAGCGCCCGCCGTCGAGCGGCCAGCATTTCAGAATTGGAAAGCGGTTCACATCGGCGTCTTCGCCCGTCAGCACGACTTCCTGACAGGGAGCGTTCTTGACTATTCTGGGCTGGCTGCGCGCAAGCCCCGCAAGATCGCCGACTGTTCGGAGCTTGTTGACGATGCCAGCAGGTGGACCCTGTGTGAGTCCAAGCAGCTTTCGAACGCGGTTCGTGAGTTCATCGATATGATCGACGCCCAGTGCCCACGCAACCCGTTGGTGGGTGCCGAAAATGTTGATGAGCACAGAAGTGTCGCCGCCGTCTACATTCTCGAACAGAAGGGCAGGTCCGCCTTCAGCAATAACGCGGCTGGCAATCTCGGTGATTTCCAGTTCGCTGCTGACCGGCGATTTGACTCGGCGCAACTCGCCTTTGCGGTCCAGGAATCGGACGAACTCGCGCAAATCCTTGTAGTTACTCATGCGCTGACGGCGCCTTGTGCCTGTCTGATTTGCGTGGACGATATGTCGCTGCGGAACGCCGATTCAGGGATGGGCTGAAGCATGTCATCGAAACCGTCAGGGATGTTGACATCGGACAGGGTACGAAAAGCGTTTCCCTCGGCTCGACCGGCGACGAGAAATCGGCAATTGTGCTTTCGCATCTGCTCCAGCGCCAGCAGCATTTGAGAGGCGCTGCCCCCGTAGTATCTTGGGTCGAAAAGCCTTACGGCGGTGTCCACGCCAATTATGAAAGTGCATCCCGGCAGAAGGCTTGCCTTTTCGTAGAACACGGGAACACGAGTCAGAACGATACTTGCCTTGCCGGTGAACTGAGCGACCCTGCGCCGCACCTCGCCTTCAAGCAACGGCGGCTTGTCAACATTCGCCACGGATAGTTCATACGCCACCGGCTCTCCAAGCATCTTTGATGCCGTTTCCACAAGAGCTTCGTGCCCCTCATGCAATGGGTTGAATGAGCCGGACAGGATGCAACCGGTGAACGGTTCGTCAGCAAGTATGCTGCCATCCGCCCGTACGATTGCCGTTTCTATGTGTCCTGTCATCAACGCTTCTATGGGGTCTTCGTACCGCTTGGTTGTTGACTGCACGCATTCGGAAGAGTCGAGGCGCAAGTCGGCGTCAAACTCCACTCCGGCGCTCTCTGCAATCGCGCGCAAAACCAATTTGCTTGCAATCTCGTCTTCGCCCGCGCGGTCGCGCAATCCCTTGATGAAAGTAAGATTGTATGTGTTGACGCCGCTGCTGTGCCAAGCCGCTATATGACAACGGTGTTCGCCTCGCTTCGTGCGGTCAGTGGCGATTGTGGCGGTGCAGGCTATACCAACCATCGGCGCCGCTCCCTCTCTGAGATGCAGGGCGCGTTTATACGCAGACTTCGCCATCGCGATAGCTGTCTCCTCTGATACGAACTGTGTTGGCTCATATCCGACAAACTCAGTGAGGGCAGGGGAAGCATAGGGGACCGAAATTTCCAGCACCGTGCGCGATGCTCCGGCAACCCCAAGCAGCCAGGATATTGCCGCTGTGCCGGCACCCGCGACTGATACGACTGCCAAAGTCTGACTGTCGTGAATCCGCTGCACAAGGTCTATTGGCATTTGAAGGTGAGAATTCATAATTGCAGGGCGTGAGAAACGCCGCTCCTAGCATCTACTTTACCGCACTGCCGCTGTGTGAATTGTAGCAGATGGGAATGTGGCGCGGCATGCTGTTCCACACGTCTCCGGACGCGGGCTTAATTTGTTCTGCGATAGTGATCCACGACCTGCAAGATGCCGTCCGAAAGCGCAACTTTCGGCTTCCACGATAGTATCTGCTGTGCTTTGCTGGAATCGAGAACTACATGCATTGCTTCGCCGGGGCGCACTGGTGCGTATCGCGGTTTCATGGATGAATCCGAAGCACCACGAACGGCGTCGAATATCTCGAAGTCCGACACGCCAATACCTCTGGCAAGGTTGTAAGTATCGTTGTCGCCGACATCGCCGAGCGACGCGATGTTGGCTGCAACGATGTCGCTGACGAATATGTAGTCGCGCGTCTTGCTGCCATCGCCGAAGATGGTCGGCTGTTCTCCGCGAATGAACTGACCTGTAAATATGGCGACTACGCCCGCTTCGCCGTGAGGGTTCTGGCGCGGTCCGAACACATTGCCGTAACGGAATATCTTGTGCTTGATGCCGTAAGTGTTGCTGTATAACCGTATGAAGTTTTCCACGCTGAGCTTGGAGATGCCATAGACCGATTCCGGCATTTTGGGATGATTTTCGTCCATGGGGAGGTTTTGCGGCTTTGAGTACACGGCGCTGCTGGAGGCGAAAATCAGGCGCTCCACATCGTGCTCGACAGCACATTGCAGCACATTCAGCGAGCCGATTATGTTCACATAGGCGTCGTTGGCAGGGTCGGACATGGAGTTGCGAACGCTGACCTGCGCCGCGTTGTGACTAACGACATCGGGCTTAGCCTCAGCAAATGCCCTCTGCAATCCGTCTGAGTCGTTGATATTGACATCAAACATGCGCGCGTGGCGGTTCAGGTTTTCAGTATTGCCTTCAGACAGGTTATCGACGACGAATACGGTGTGTCCGTGTTCGATGAGCGTGTCAACGATGTGTGAACCTATGAATCCACCGCCACCTGTGACCATTACACGCATTTGTTCAAATTGCTCCATATATTAATTGATTTGACCCAGCAGAAATTCTGAGATTGATGCTTCAAATACTGCCATTTTTGGGTGTTATATTATACATTGTTAAGACAGGGTAAAGGCACCTCGGAGCTATTGCAATGCCGATCCAGAACATATTCAGCATCGCGGCAAAGGTGTAGAGTGCAGAACATTTGGAAACCGGGCTCCTCCGATGAAAATGACAACTTGGGTGAGCAGTCAAATACCGGATCGGTGCTCGTTACCGTTGCGAATCGCAGGATGCCGTCCAGGCTAGCTGCGAGCCCTCTGCTGATAATATACTTCTTCCTTGCTATCATCTTTGTTGGAACTATACTGCTTCTGCTGCCGTTCGCCAGCAAGGAAGTGGGCTCCGCTCCCTTCACCGTTGCACTCTTCACCGCTACGTCCGCTATTACCGTGACCGGTCTTGTCGTGGAGGACACGGCATTCTATTGGACCCGCGCCGGTCAAGCCATAATCATGGGGATGATATACATCGGCGGCCTTGGCTTCATGACCATCGCCACCTTCCTTCTCATACTCATCGGGCAAAGGGTAACGCTGACTCATAGGCTACTGATGCGTGAGAACCTCATGTTGGACCAGTTTGGTAATCTGGTCAGGCTTACCGTAGCCATCGTGCTTGTCGCCACAGCCATCCAGTTCTTTGGGTTCACAGTTCTCTTCACATACTTCTATCTGTTCTTCTATCCAATGGGAGAGGCTGTGTGGCAGGCCGCGTTTCACGCGGTATCAGCCTTCAATAACGCCGGTTTCGTAGCGTTCAACCATCCAAGCGGCCTTACAGTTTTCCAGACAGATAAGGTCGTAATCGGCGTACTTGGAACTCTGATCTTCGTTGGTGGAATCAGCTACCTCGTCGTCATCGATCTGATACGTGCAAGACGCTTTGCCAGGTTCTCGCTCAACACGAAATTGGTGATTGTCGGAACCACATCGCTTCTTCTGTTGGGTTTCGCTGCTATTTTTGTATTGGAATACAATAACCCGAGTACGCTTGGTGAACTGTCCGTATTGGATAAGGTAGCGGTGTCTATGTTTCAGTCTATCAGCGACAGGACAGCGGGATTTGGCATCGTTGACATAAGCAAGGCGCACGACGGTACAAATGTGCTTCAGATGGCGCTGATGTTCATCGGCGGAGCCTCAGCGTCTGTAGCGGGCGGCGTTAAAGTTAACACGATGGCGGTCGTCGTCGTTGCGCTAGTCGCCCAGATCAGACAAAGAAACAATGCCTCTGCATTCGGCAGGGAATTGCCTGATCGTCAGGTGCAACGCGCGTATCTCATCCTAAGTGTAGCCGTTGCCTTCGTGTTCTTAGTAGTGATGCTACTAAGTATTACTGAGGACGGCGCGGACACACTTGCAGTAATCTTCGAGGTGATTTCCGCATTTGGCACGTGCGGCTTGAGCCTTGGAATTACCACCGCACTGTCACCAATCGGGCAACTTATAATCGCAGCGACTATGTTCGTTGGCAAGCTTGGCCCGCTGTTGATAGGCATCACAATGTCGCAAGGATCAGAGGACGACCTGTACCGCTACGCACAAGAAAGAGTTACAATAGGCTGACGCCTAAATCCCTATGATTAAGGTGAACGAAGGGGAACGAATATGAAGAAGCAGATTGTTGTTATAGGACTTGGGCGCTTCGGGTCGAGCGTGGCGCAGACCCTTTACAATCAGGGGCACGACGTGCTTGCAATTGATCATAGGCAGGCGCAAGTGCAGATGATGATGGGAAAGGCTACTCACGCGCTCGCGGGTGATGCGACGAATGACCTGGTTCTGCGCGAATTGGGGCTTCATGAGTTCGATGTCGCGATAGTTGCGATCGGGTCGGACCTCGTTGCCAGCGTGATGGTGACGGTGATGCTGAAAGATATGGGCGTAGGGCATATCGTTGCGCGCGCCAAGGACCAACTGCACGCCAACACGCTGGAAAGACTTGGCGTGAACAAGGTTGTGCAGGTCGAGTCGGAAATGGGTGCTCGATTGGCGCATTCGCTCTTCCACCCCGACGTACAGGAATACATGGAGATTCTGCCCAATTTCGGCATCAGCAAGATGAAAGTGCCTCCACGGTACGCCGAGTTCGCCATCGATGAGTTGCCGGGATTTGACAATCCACGCGATGCCAGCCAGGCTGTGCTGGCTATCTCGCGAGGCCGGAATATCACATTGAAGCCCGAAGGCAAAGATCGTCTGCGCGCCAACGACTGGCTCGTCCTTGCCGCAGATAACGACCTTCTCGACAACCTCGCAACCTAGCCCGACCTCGCAGCAAACTGCGTACCAACGGGGAGAAAGAATCACGGATATGACGAGAAGGCTGGCTTATCTGGGACCGCAGGGCACCTATTCAGAAGAGGCGGCTTTGCTATATGACAGCGAAGCCGAATTAGTGCCCGCAGCGACTCTGCCTGCCGTAATTGACATTGTCCATGCAGGTGAAGCTGACGAGGGAATCGTTCCGATTGAGAACAGCCTGGAAGGCGCAGTGACTTTCACCGCCGACCTGCTCATAAACGAGTCCCGTCTAAAGATTAAGAGCGAGCTCGTACTTCCTATTCACCACTGCCTTATGGCAAAGACAGGGACTGACATTGACGAAGTCGAGGTTGTGTACTCGCATCCCCAATCCCTTGGTCAATGCCGAGACTACCTGCGACGGCGCTTCCCGGACGCTACACCCATGCCGTCACTGAGCAATTCTGCGGCCGTGGGGGACATGATTCAAAGCGATAGGAGTGCTGTGGCGATCGCGGGGAAGAGGGCAGCATCTTTTTTCGATGTGCAGATATTGGAGGAGCGAGTAGAGGACAATCACAGCAATGCGACTCGCTTCATCGTTTTGTCTTCGCAGGACAGCATACCTACGGGTAGAGACAAGACCTCATTATGCTTCAACTTCGATGTTGACAGGCCCGGGAGCCTGGTTGGCGTGCTGCTGGAGTTTTCCAAGCGAGGAATAAATCTGAATAAGATAGAATCGCGCCCGACGAGAAGAAGTCTGGGCAGGTACTTTTTCCTGGCTGACATCGATGGACACTGCGACGATGAAGATGTTCGCGACGCGCTTGAGGCGATCGGCGGGATGGTATCAATGTTGAAAGTGCTTGGGTCGTACCCCAGGCATACTCAGAGCGAGTAATCTGGAAGTACCACCCGACGTTTCGATTGCTCCCAATCAGCGTGCTACGAAAATGAAAGCAGCCCCCGCCTTCCCAATTGGGGAGGCGGGGGCTGTTGATCTGAACCGGGTCGTAACTGGTTGCAGGGCTATTAGGCGTTTTCTTGCCTTGCTTGCTCGTCGGCGGTCGAAGTATCTTCGCCGCCGTCGTTGTTGCGGCTGATGCGGGCGCTAACCTGTTCCACCATCGGAGTGACGCGCTCCTTCGCCTGTGTTCTAGCCTGCGCCGCAATCTCCTCTGCGCGAGCGCGCATCGCAATGCTGCGTTCCAGCAGATCGCTGCGTGTCTCCGAACCCTTCTTCGGCGCCAGTAATAACGCCACCAATGCTCCAACTAACCCACCGAGTATGACGCCGAGCGCAAACCCGCCGCCACTGTTGTTTTCCGCCATTTTTCACTCTCCCTTTCTCTGTTTTCTAGAGCCTCTTAAGAATGCAATTACCTTTCCAAGACTGAAGGCAAATCCGGAGCCTGATGAGGCTGGTCGTACAATGTTTTCAGACACCGTATTTACGATCTCCTCAGTATTGTCCAAGATGCGCCCAGCAGAGTTCAAGGCTTGTGAAACCTTTCTATAGATGGAAAAAACGAATATCAGGATGACGAGAACTATGGCTAGTACCAGCAAGTCTCGTACGAAACCTACATAGAAGGCTATGTCCTGCAATATGTCCGGAACCATTAACGAGGTCTCCTGTTACCGTATATCAATCGTAGCACGGCCTTGGCAACTACGGCAAATAGATGTACTAATTTAACAAGCTCCAAGGGCTGGTTCAGAAGGCTGCGGAGCCCGAGATTGGCGACTGAATGATTGAGCGTAAAGGGTACTCGCGACCTGCGCTGCCTTGCGTCTATGGGGAATCTCACAGAATAGTCGGCGATAGGCTTTTCGTCTGGCAGCAGAAGGCGAGCGACCTCGTTACTGATCGCTCGCCCTATTTCTGATCTGGAGCGTCGCTTGTCTGCGAGATTCAGGCTATGGCTTTATCAGCATCCTTACGAATCCCGCATCGTCGTTTCGCTGCGTGAGAATGCTATGATTTCGCTTCTCTGCCCAGACAATAACATCGTAAGTGTTAAGAACATCCGGTATCAGCACTTCGACGAAGGACTGATCGTCAGTGTCTATGTGCTCTGTCAGGGCTGCGATAATGCCGGCGCAGGTCTTGCCTGTACCGTCAATGACCACCCATTCGTTGCCGCCGCTTCCGTTAGTTGAGCCGTTGGCAGTGGGCGCGGTGGCGTAAACATCCACGTCTCCGCTCAGGCGCATGTCCAACTGCCTCTTGAACTCTGCGACAGGCTCCCAGTGAACGCTGGATGTCCGATCATCCAACTTCTGGCATGCCGCGCCACGCACTCCCACGATGTCCGGGTTGATTCGAGCGAGTTCGTCAAGGTCGCTGATGCGCAGATGCCCGGAAAGTGCTGTGCTCATGCCGGCTTCTTTGCCCTCGAAGACCATGTCGCGGAGTTCCCCTTCACGTACGAAGTCGAAGAGATTACGCCCGTCCTTAGTCAAGGTGTCTATCAGCCAGCCATCGCACTTCGTCTCTTTCGCGAGCTTATTCATGTGGTGCGGCTCGAGGCCGCCGAACAGCGAGTTGTCAGCGAAGAGTGAGCCGATGAGCTTTGTTTCGAAGCCATCGAGGGCTTCGCGGCAAGCATGAAGTGTCTCTTCGGCGAGGGCGTACTCATGGTCCATGAAGCCAACCTTAACAGACGTAGCCTGAAGGACGCCTGCCGTATAGACCGCCATGGCGACAGTGCCGACCTGATGCGGGACGACGCCAAGTGTGATGCTTGCGTGCCGCTCCATCGGAATGGCGTTACGCACGTCTCGGACGATGTGCGGATGCGCGGAGCCAACCAGAGCTTCCTGCAAGTTCTTTACGTCAATTATGTCAGCGCCGCCCTTGAGTGCCTGCAACGCCTCTTCCAAGTTCTGAACGCTCACCATCAATATCATAGCGAGTACCTTCCTTGAATCTATTTTCTAAATCTGTGAAAGTGCCGCCTCAACGTCCGACTTCAGTTCTGCCTTCTCATCGTTCGTGAGGTTGATGTGCGGCTGCCTGACATGCCCACCGGCCATTCCCATGACCTCGCCCCAATACTTGCACATTGGAGCGGGTAGGGCGCCATTAGCCCTCTGCACGGTGCTCGCCCACCACTTGTCGGATACCGCCTTGATGGGGCGAACATGCTCTGCGTAGAAGTTATCATCCAGGTCGCCGCGCATCGCCTTGTCGATGAACTGGTTATAGTAGTTCTTGCCGGGCAAGTCGAAGCGCCAGTCGGAGGTATTGGCAAACATTACCTGCTGCTCAAAGCCAAGTTCCCTGCCCTTGAACATTATCCACTCATCGGGCGTGCTGATGATGGCATCCCGTCCCAGAAGTTGATGCGTTTCAATGGACAGCTCCTGATTGAAGCTCGCTTCCTTTACGCCAACCACATTAGGCATGGCGCAAATCTGCTGCAATCCCTGCGCGCTCATCACGATGCCGAACTGCGGCGAGTTGTAGTACATGATGGCGAGGTTCGTATTGTCCGCGAGTACCTTCACCCAGTCTACGACCTGTTCTTCGGTCTTTGTTACGAAGTAAGGAGCAGCGCAGATGAGCAGGTCGAAACCGATTTCCTCGGCGTGCTCGGCCAGCGCAATCATGTCCTTGTATGAAGTGTGCGTCACGTGGGCTGCGATGGGCCATTCGCCGCCTGCTTCGTCCGCGACGACATCGAAGACGCGCATTCGCTCTTCAAGTGTCAGGCTCCAGAACTCGCCCATTCCCCAGGTACAGCCCGCGCCCTGCGTTCCTAGCGCCCGTACATGTTGTATGTTTTTGCGCATCCCTTCTTCGTCGAACTCATCATCTGGAGTAAAGGGAGTCATAAGGGTCGTCCACTGGCCGCGCAGGTTTTCCCGCGCCCAGCTCAGTGCTTCGCTCTTGGTATATTCGGCCATGTTTTGCCTCCTAGGTCGCATCCGCGAATCTGGGAAATGTCGCTCAACGTGCTGCACTAAGCGTGTCGGTCATTCGACTGTCAGTATGTGAGGCTTGCTTCGCGTCTTCGAAGAGTGATTATCCTCATTGCAGTCTTGACATGCTTGCCACAAAGGTCCATCGGTCAGTTTAGTATAAACGAGATACCCAACCGATTACAGATGAAACAGTTCTTTGGCAGCGCGAATCTGGGACTTCGTTGCGCCGTTCTTCAATGAATCGGTGGGGTCGTGCAGTATCTTGTTCACTATGGAGCGCGTGAGGGTA
Source organism: Dehalococcoidia bacterium (assembly GCA_965221045.1). Taxonomy (GTDB): domain Bacteria; phylum Chloroflexota; class Dehalococcoidia; order Lucifugimonadales; family JADFKI01; genus Bin90. The sequence goes on along the minus strand of OZ244863.1, from coordinate 356,603 downwards.
TCCACTACTCGTTTGTCCTCGGGGGACAGATCGTTCAGCATGTCGATTGCCTTGGCGAGTTCCTTTTGCCGGACATCCTCGGCCTGCTGTCGGATCGCCTTAATTGTGGGGAGCACGTCCAGCGAGTCCCACCATTTCATGAACTTGGCGACCTCTTCGTCTATGATGAGTTTGGCGTCTGTTGCTGATCGGCGACGTTCTGCCATGTTTTCTTCGGCGATCGCCGACAGGTCGTCGATGTTGAACAGCCTGACACCATCTTCGCTGGCGACTTCAGGGTCTATGTCACGCGGAATTGCGAGGTCGAAAGCAAACAGTGGCGCTTCGCCCGGCATCCGGTGGAGTGAGTCCGACATTGCGGAGGTAATGATGTAATTCGGCGAGTCGGTCGCCGCTATCACGATGTCTGCGACTTTGAGCGAGTCGTCCAATCGCTCGAATGGCACGACTCTGCTGCTGAGATAGCCTGCTAGCTCCTTCGCCTTGCTCTCCGTGCGATTGGCAATCATCAGGTCGCCGACACCGACAGTGCGGAGCGCTCTAGCGACCAAACTGCCAGCCTCGCCCGCGCCAATCAGCAGCGCTCGCTTGTCGGAGAGATCGCCGAGGACGCGCTGCGCCAGCCTTACGCCCGCGTAGCTGATGGAGAGCGGATTGCGACCGATGTTCGTCTCTTGCCGTACGCGCCTGCCTACTCTCATTGCGGAGTGGAACAGACCGACGCACGTCATTTTCGCAGATTTCGCTTCGGTCGCCGCGCTGAGCGCACCGCGAACCTGGCCCAATATCTGCGACTCGCCGACAATCATGGAGTCCAAGCCGCTGGATACGCCGAACAGGTGCTGAACGGCATCAGATCCGGTTCGGCTGTACAAGTGCGGCGCGATACTGTCGGCAGGAAGGTCATGGTATTTTGCGACGAATTCGTGGATGCGACCATTGGCTGCCGGCGCATCGTCAGTAACCGTGTAAATCTCCGAGCGGTTGCACGTCGAAAGAATTACGGCTTCTCCAAGTTCTTCCTTAAGCATGGGAAGAGCTTCCAAAATCTGACTGCTCAGGAAGGACACCGATTCACGGACTTCGAGAGGCGCACTCTTGTGGCTTAACCCAACTAGCAGAATCTCTTGCAAGACCAATTAGCCCTTCATTAGTTGCTTGTAGTGTGTACGCAGGCAGCGGGTGCAGATTCGCAACTTCTTCGCTGTGCCGTCAACTAACACCGTAGCCCTCTGGACATTGGGAAGCCACCGCGTGCGGGTGCGCCGCTTGGAGTGGCTGACATTGTTACCGGACTGTCCCATCTTATGGCACACTTCGCATACTGCCATATTTCACCTTTACTAATTCCAATTGGTTGAGTAAAATCAACCCGACCCAAGCACACGCCAAACCTTGCAAGCGCACAGAGGCACATACGGGCGGGTGCCTGTGAATTTGTACACAAAGATAGCATATCTGGCTAGAAACGGCAACGATAATGAGTGACGAATTTGCTAATGTTGAACTTTCCCCTTCGTGGTCGGGCGGATCGCTGCTCGCTATGTTCACTGCCGGCGCCCAAGTGCTCGAAAGCCATGTGAATCTGGTCAATCGCCTTAATGTGTTCCCGGTGCAGGACGGCGATACCGGCATTAATATGCTGCTCACCCTGCGGGATACGCTTGCCGAGGCGCGGTCAGCCAAGGGAGACGCTGCCGATGCGATCGCGAAAGCGATGTGGGACGGTGCGTGCATGGGGGCGAAGGGCAATGGCGGTTCCATAGTATCCCAGCTCTTCAAAGGTATGTCCGAGGCGTTCCACGGAAAAGATGCTGTCAGTTCGCATGACTTTGCTGTAGCGCTCCGTCTCGCTAGAGGGCATGCCTATAATGCCATCGGCAATCCGGTCGAAGGCACTATGCTGACGGTGTTCACCTACGCAGCAGACGCCGCAGTGAAGAGCGCTGAAGTCGGCAGCGGTGCGGATGATATGCTGACGAGCGTCAGCGATGCGGCGCGGGAAGCTGTTATCATTACGCCCACATTGCTGCCCAGACTTCAAGAGGCGGGCGTAGTTGATTCGGGCGGTCTGGGGCTGTGGATGATTCTTGAAGGCGTTCGGCGCTGGGTGGCGGGCGATGACACGAGCCCTGATGAGTTGGACATGCCGCTTCCCGAGGGCATTGACGTGTCGGAGTCGGGCGTCTCGCTTGAGTTTCTTGACCTCACTGAAGACGAAGAGTACGGAAACTGCACACAATTCGTAATTCGAGGCGAGGGATTGGATGTTGACGGTGTGCGGGTGGAGATGAGCACTCGCGGTCGCTCTGCGGTCGTCATTGGCGACGCGTCTCTCGTGAAAGTGCATGTGCATACCGAGGTTCCTGACGAGATTTTGGAATATGCGCGCGCGCTGGGCAGCGTGAGCCGTGTCAGTGTGGAGAACATGGACGAGCAGCGCGAACGGCTTGCTGCGAAGCAGCGCCAGCAAGCTGAGGACACACTCGCACAGGTCATACCGATTCCCGTTCTTGCGGTAGCGTGGGGCGACGGACTGGAGGCGGTATTCCGACACGAAGGCGCTTCGGTAATGGTCGCAGGCGATACTATGAATCCAAGTGTGCGCGAGATATTGGATGCTGTGGACGCCGTGCCGTCGGAGAATGTCATCATCTTGCCGAACAACGGCAACATCGTTCCAGCCGCTCAACAGGCTGCAGAAGCCGCCGATAAGACTGTCAGAGTTGTGCCAACCACAACCATTCCACAGGGTGTCGCCGCAATTCTGGAGTTTCATCCATACAGGAGTCTTGACGAAAACTCAGCAGAGATGGAAGACGTAATTCAAGATGTGCGGACCGGCGAAATCACGCGCGCCGCACGCTCCGTCACTCTGGATGGTGTTACCGCAGAGGAAGGCCAACTCATAGGGCTGTTCGAGCGGCAGATGGTTGCGGCCGGCGAAGGACTCACGGAAACGACACTTTCCATACTGAGAAGCGCTGATGTCGGAGACAGCGACCTGGTAACTCTCTATCGCGGCGACCCGATAACCGAAGCAGAGGCGAATGATGTCGTTGCAGAGGTGCAATCGGCATTCCCATCGATAGACTTGCAACACTATTATGGCGGGCAACCGTTCTACCATTTCATACTTTCAATCGAGTAAGTGGGTGAGTCAAATGAGCGTAAAAGTTGTTACCGACAGCAGTTCCGATATGCCGCGCGAGATCGCGGATCAGTATGGCATCAGCGTCATTCCGCAGAAAATCATATTCGGCACCGAGGAGCTTCGCGGTGGCGTGGATATAACCGGCGATGAATTCTATCGGCGCATAGCGAACAGCGCCACGCTGCCCACCACTTCACAGGCATCTCCGGGTGAGTTCAGGGAGCTGTACGAATCCATTGCGGCAGATGCGGACGGAATCGTTTCTGTGCATGTCTCCGGCGCGCTCAGTGGCACGGTCAACTCCGCGCGGTCCGGCGGCGATCAGGCGGACATAAGCTGCAGCGTAGAAGTGGTTGACTCAATGCAGGCTGGCATGGGCACGGGCTTGGTCGCTATCGCCGCGGCAAGGGCTGCGCGAGATGGCGGGGACTTGCAGCAGGTGGTCAGCGCTGCCGAGGATGCTATCAGTCGGTGCGAGACCTATGTGCTGCTTGATACACTTGAATACCTCCAGAAAGGCGGCAGGGTAGGCAAGGCAAGGGCGATGCTTGCTACTTTGCTGAGCATCAAACCGATGATTATCTTGAGGGACGGTGTGGTTGACGAACTGGGTAAGGAGCGAACGCACAGGAAGGGCATGGCGCGGCTGCGGCGCGTAACCGAAGGGTTTGCGCCGCTCGAGGAACTGTGTGTCAACTACACCACTACGCCGGACGAGGCGCGCGCATTCGGAGGAGAACTCCAATCCCTCTTGCCGGAGGGCAAGCAGCCTCTCCTGGCGCAGATAGGTCCTGCAGTCGGAACATACACCGGACCTTCCGCTATCGGTGTATCCCTGCTGCGTGCCCACGTCGGCTAAGCCTGTTCGACTTAGCTCTGTCTGGTTGCCAAAAGCTCCAGATTGATGGGCTGCTGCCGCGTTTCGCATGCGCCCAATGTGCGCTACAATTCAAGCATGAATAGCTCGGACGGCAACGCCAGACTGCAAACACTGGCGAACATCCTGCGCCTTGAACAGCGCAAAGACTTCCACGACGAAGCTGTGATTGGCGGCTTGGACGCTTTCCTTCAGCGCTGGGGCGATGACCTGGGGTCGTCGTCAATATTGCCAGCACGTTATGCAGAAATGAGCGTAGCGCAGCGCCGCCGATGGGCTGAAGACACGCTAACGAGAATCGGCTCAGAGAGGTCGGCGCCCCCCGCTCCCCAATCAACTTCCTCTGTGAAAGAACAAACGTCGCGCCAACCTATAGCGGCATCCGGTCGTTCCACCGCTCCCGCGCCGAAGTCTATTGCTCAGGACAAGCCTGCACAGCCCAAGAGTCGCCGCGTCCCGCCGCGCAAGGCGTCTGACGGGCGAAAAACTGCCGCCAAGGCAACACCTGTCAGACTGAACGATGATGTCGCGCAGCTTAGCAGCGTCAATTCCCGCACGAAGTCAAGGCTGAAGGTACTGGGCATCGAGACCGTAGAAGACTTGGTATTCCACTTCCCGCATCGGCACGACGACTTCACCAGCATTCGCACCATATCGCAGCTCGTGCCCGGCGAGACACAGACTGTTGTAGCGGAAATTTGGGACGTGTCGGAAACAGGACGCGGGCGCGTAAAGAATGCTCAGGCGGTGCTGGGAGACCAGACAGGCAACATCAGGGTAATCTGGTTCAACCAGGCGTACCTTGTTAAGACGCTAAAGCCTGGTACACGCATCGTCATCAGCGGAGAGGCGAAGGTGTATCGCGGGCGGATTGTGTTTCAGTCGCCCGAGTACGACTTCTTCGATGAGCGAGATGGGTCTATGCACGCCGGGCGGCTCGTCCCAATTTATCCGCTGACGGAAGGGCTGTACCAGCGCACAATACGCCGCGCTGTCCGACAAGCGCTGGATGCCACACTTTCTCAAGTGCGAGAGTACTTGCCGGAAGAAACGCGCCGCCTGTACGACTTGATGCCCCTTGAAGACGCCATACGGCAGATGCACTATCCGGATGCGCCTGAACGCGTCGAGGCAGCGCGGCGGCGTCTCGCATTCGACGAACTGCTGATGCTGCAACTCGCGGTCGCCCGTCGCAGGATAGAGTGGCAATCGTCAGGCGGCGCAGTGCGGCTGAATGCTGAGGATGGTCGCCTCGGTGGGTTTCTTGATTCCCTCCCTTATGCGCTTACGAATGCACAGCGGCGTTCCCTCGATGAGATACTGCAGGATATGCAGCGCGAAATCCCGATGAGCAGGCTGCTTCAGGGCGATGTGGGTAGTGGCAAGACGGTCGTGGCAACCGCCGCTCTGCTCGTTGCGGCGCTGAACGACCGACAGGCGGCGTTAATGGCTCCCACGGAGATTCTCTCCGAGCAGCACTTTCTTACGATTGCCAAGATGTTCTCCGACGGGTCTGCCCCGACATCTTCTGAACCCTACTTCACGACCTTCCTGCCGCCTAATGACAGGAAACTCACTATATGTCTTCTCACAGGCAGTCTGCGTAAACGCGCGAAAGATGAAATGCACAGGCGTATCGCAGACGGCGAAGTGGATATTGTCATCGGCACTCAGGCGCTGATACAGGAATCGGTGGACATTCCGAGGCTCGCGCTGGTGGTGGTCGATGAGCAGCATCGCTTTGGCGTAATGCAACGAATGAACCTGCGTGACAGGGGCGGCACGCCGCACATGCTTGCCATGTCGGCGACACCGATACCGCGCTCCGTGCGCCTGACGATGCTGGGCGACCTTGAGCTGTCCACCATCGACGAGATGCCTCCGGGCCGTCAGCAGATTCGCACCCGCTGGGTCGAGCCGAATCAGCGCGACAACGCATACGCAATCGTTCGGCAGGACGTCAAGGCAGGCAGGCAGGCTTTCATCATCTGCCCGCTCATCGAGGAATCGGAGGCGATTCAAGCGCGTGCGGCTACAGAGGAGTACGAGCGCCTGTCCAAGTTGGTGTTCAGCGACTTGAGGCTGGGATTGCTGCACGGGCGGGTAAGCCAGGACGAGCGTGAGAGCGTAATGCGCGGATTTCAACTAGGCGAGATTGACATTCTCGTGGCAACTTCCGTCATTGAGGTGGGTATCGACATCCCGAACGCTACCATTATGCTGATAGACGGCGCAGACAGGTTTGGGCTGGCGCAACTCCATCAATTCAGGGGGCGCGTTGGCAGGGGCGAGCATCCCAGCCAGTGTCTGCTGCTGTCCGACAGTCCGGGCGTCTCTGCCCATGAGCGAATTCGCATTCTGGAGCGCACGATGGACGGCTTTGAGATTGCGGAAGAGGACCTGCGGATACGCGGCGCCGGCGAGTACATGGGAACGCGCCAGAGCGGCATGAACGACCTGAAGGTGGCGCGCCTCACAGACCTCGACATTATGCAGATGGCGCGGCAGGAGGCACATCGGTTGCTTGCCGCCGATCCGGAGCTGACGGACGAGGCGCACACCGCGATTGCTGAACGCTTCGACAGGTACAGGGCGCAGCGCCCACTGGAAATCAGCTGATGCCGCGGCTTTGCCCGACAACTTAGGTCCGGTACGGAGCCACACGTCTCTCTGCTGACCAATGTTCCGCCGCGCGATTGACAATTGTTATGGCTATTCATATATTGTCAGCATTGTTCTACTACTTCTCTAAAACAAACGAACAGTTCGGCAACAGTCGCGACAGGAGGAATGATGGCAAAAATAAAGCATATAGCAATTTCATCGCAGCAACCCGACAAGACCGCGAAGTTCTACAAGGAAGTTCTTGGACTTGAAGAGGTGGGCAAGGTTACAAGCGCCAACGCGGATGGGTACTACCTCAGCGACGGCAATGTGAATATCGCAATCCTGAAGTTCAAGAGTGATGTTGTCAGCGGGGACTTTGATGTGGAGTACAGCGGCATACATCACATTGGGTTCCAGGTCGATGACGCAGAGGAAGCGGACGCTCGAATGAAGGCGGCAGACGCCTATCCGATGGACGAAGTTAACGAGGCGCTGCACGGCGGAATGGGCGCCCCCCAGCACGGGCGCAATGTGGAGACGAAGTACAGCGGACCGGACGGCATAATGATCGACATCTCGCAGGGCGGATGGGTCGGAACCGATTCCGAGTAGGACAACTGAATAGTTGAGTCTGGTGACGTCCAAAGAGATAGGGGCAACCGTACCACGGTTGCCCCTAATATATTCAGGACGGATTACCTGTGAAAAAGGTTAAGAGCCGAGCCGAGCCTGAACCATTCTAGCTGTGACTCGCCGAAAGTGTGGTTGAGGTGCAAGGTTTCGGTTGTGCCGTCCGAGTGCGATACAACGCAATCGACCGGCTTACCGGGCGCTAGATCCGCCAGTCCGACGAGACTGATGCGGTCGTCCTCGCGTATCTTGTCGTAGTCAGCCGTGTCCTGAAATGTGAGCGCAAGTAGCCCCTGCTTCTTCAGGTTGGACTCATGGATGCGGGCAAAACTGCGGGCGATCACCGCTGTGCCGCCAAGCAGCCTGGGAGACAACGCGGCATGCTCGCGGCTGCTGCCCTCGCCGTAGTTGTCGTCGCCGACAACGACCCACTTGACACCCTGCGACTGGTAGTTGCGCGCCGTAGCCGAGATTGCCCTGCCTTCTTCACCTGTGAGTATGTTCTTTCCCGTGCCAGCGTCGCCGGTGTAGGCGTTGGTCGCGCCCATGAACATGTTGTCGCTGAACTTGTCGAGATGTCCGCGGTAGCGCAGCCAGGGGCCCGCAGGAGATATGTGGTCGGTCGTCGTCTTGCCTTGCGTCTTCATCAGCACCGGCATGTCGGTGAAGTCACTTCCTTCCCAGGCAGGCCAAGGCTTCATCAATTGGATGCGCTCGCTGTTGGGGTCAACGGCAAGTTCGATGTCGCTGCCGTCCGCGGGCGGTGGCTCATAGACGGAAGCGCCGCTTGCGAAGTTCTGTTCAGGCACTTCGGGCGCAGCACTGGGCGGCTCGAACATGAACTCGTTGCCCTCGCTGTCCTTAAGAGTATCGGTGAGGGGGTTGAATGAGAGGGTTCCGGCGATTGCCATAGCCGTCACGATTTCAGGGCTGGCGATGAAGTTCATCGTGGTTGGGGCGCCGTCATTGCGGCGCGGGAAGTTGCGGTTATAGGAAGTGACGATGGTGTTCGGTTGTGAATTCGCTTCGTTGGCTCGTCGCCACTGACCGATGCAGGGACCACAGGCGTTTGCAAGCACGGTGCCATTGATGTCGAGCAGCGATGCCATCTGTCCGTCGCGCTCAATGGTTGCTCGAACCTGCTCAGAGCCTGGCGTTACCATGAATGGCACGGCAGTTGCGACGCCTCTGGCTTTCGCCTGCTCCGCGACGTCGGCAGCGCGGCTCATATCCTCGTATGACGAATTAGTGCAGCTTCCGATGAGTGCGCTAGAAATGGCGTCCACGAACTGGTTGCTGCTGTCGGCGACCTCCGCTGCAAGCTCTGATATGGGGCGAGCGCGGTCAGGGGAGTGCGGACCTACCATGTGCGGCTCAAGTGTTGACAAGTCGAGGCGCACGACGCGATCGTAATGCGCTTCAGGGTTTGCCTCCACTTCGGGATCAGGCTCTAGCAGGTGCTTGTTTGCCTCTGCGTGAGGTACGATGCCGTCTCGGTCGGTCGCCTTTAAGTATGCGCCCATATGGTCGTCATAGGGGAACATCGAAGTTGTCGCGCCAATCTCGGCTCCCATGTTCGTAATGGTCGCCTTGCCGGTTGCGCTAATGGTGCGCGCGCCGGGGCCGATGTACTCCACGATGGCATTCGTCCCGCCGGAGACGGTCAGCTCCCCCGCGACATACAGGATGATGTCCTTTGGCGCAGTCCAGCCGCTCATCTCGCCGGTGAGATATACGGCGATGTGGCGCGGGTAGAGAACTTCCCAAGGGAGACCTGCCATCACTTCAACCGCATCCGCGCCGCCAACGCCGACGGAGCAAGACCCAAGACCGCCACCGTTCGGCGTGTGCGAGTCAGTGCCAATCATCAGCGAGCCGGGGAAGGCGTAGTTTTCGAGCGCGACCTGGTGGATGATGCCGCCACCGGGGCCCCAGAATCCCGCGCCGTACTTTGCCGCTGCGGAGCGCAGGAAGTTATAGACCTCGCTGTTTTCGTCGAGTGACTCGCGCAGGTCGGCTGCGCCCTCGACGCGTGCCTGAATGAGATGGTCGCAGTGGATGGTCGTCGGGACGGCCACAGATTCGCGCTGCGTCTGCATGAACTGGAGCATTCCAGTCTGGCCGAGCACATCCTGCAGTATCACGCGGTCCGGGCGCACATTCAGGTAGCTCTCTCCGGGTACCATCTCCTGATTCTCAGGGTCGTCGAGGTGTCCGAGCAGCACCTTGTCGGCGAGTGTGAGCGGCCTGTTGAGTCGCCGTCGCACGACTTCGAGAGTTTGCTCGATAGTCTCATAGACTTTCGCTGCCATATCCGGCGTAGTTTCAATGGTCACCATATTGACGCTGCCCTCCCAATATCAACGAGTTGATTAAGCAGTTGCGCGTGCGTTCGCTCGCAGTGCAAATGAAGCAATGGCATTGTGGTATTGTCGGTTATCCGGACAATGCCATTGACGATGGTCTGAATTTGAGCCAATCGCCTTGAGCGTGGCAAGCCGGACCCAATTATATGAGCCGGAATCCGCTATCGCGACAGACCGAAGTATTCGTAATTGATGTCGATGAAGTTGCGCCACTCTTCGGGAACGTCGTCCTCGGCGAATATGGCAACAACGGGGCATACAGGCTCGCATGCCGCGCAGTCAATGCACTCGTCGGGATGGATGTAATACTGGTTGTCCTCGTCTTCGGTGTAGATGCAGTCCACAGGGCAGACGTCCACGCAGGCACTGTCCTTCAGGTCAATACAAGGTTCGGCTATTATATAGGTCATTCTACGAATTCCTCCTGCTTTCTCGCTGATGTCAGCCAACGGCTGTCCGACGGCTGCAACTATTCCTGAATTATAAATCGCTAATGGTTGTCTTTCAACTAATACACAGGTTAATCGGTCGGTCGGTTTATTGGTAAATCCGTGCCTCAGCGAGTAATGCCGAGTTCGCGCAGTTCCCGAATCTGCTTGGGAGCGTAGCCGTACTGGGTCAGCACGCTGTCTGTATGTTCGCCGAGGGCAGGGGAGGCGATGGTTGGCTCAAGGGGAGTTTCACTCATTTTCAGCATAGGGCCTACCATCTTCACCTTGCCGACAACCGAGTGCTCAAGTTCCAGGACGAGGCCGTTGGACACCACCTGCTCATCATTGACCAGCTCCTCAACGAAGTGCACGGGACCTGCAGGTACGCCCGCCGCATCTAGTGTTTCAAGCCATTCGGACACAGTGCGCTGCCTGAACAATTCCTCTGCCTGCGCCGTCAGCTTCTCGTAGAAGGCAAGAGACTCTTCGCTGTACATGTCGTAGTCCGGCTCAAATCGTATGTCGCGGAGGCCGAGCACATCTATGAGGCGCTTGCGAAGCGGGTCGCTCAGGCAGCCTACCGCCAGAACACCGTCGGCAGCCTGATATGTACGGTAGTACACTTGCAGGGAAGACGCGCGCCGTCGGTCAAAGTGTTCCCGATAGTAGCTGTGCATTTCCTCGTAAGGTACGCCGGCTTCCTGCATTACCTTCAGGCTTTCGTAGAACTCGGCGCGGCTTTCGCTGTCAGTGCGCTCGACCTCCATAAATCGCATTGATTGGACGGCAAGCGCCGAGCCCAGCAAGGTGGTCTCAATCTTCTGCCCCTTGCCGCTGCGCTCCCTGTGAAACAGCGCGGCGCAAACAGACCATGCTGCGGCAAGAGCCGTTGAGAAGTCGGCAACGGGCGTGGAAGTAACCTGCTGCGGCACTCCGTTATTTATCTTGTCCTCTGATGCCAGTATGCCGGTCATCGCCTGCGCAATGATGTCGTATCCCGGCCGTTGGCTGTGAGGCCCGCTGCGCCCGAAGGCGGTGTTCTCGCAGTAGATGAGACGGGGATTTATCGCGGAGAGTGTTTCGTAGTCGATGCCTAGGTTGTACGGCACGTCGGGGCGATAGTTGATGATGACCGCATCCATGTCAGGAATTAGACGATAGACCACATCACGCCCCTCTTGCTTAGTCAGGTCAAGGGGTAGGCTGCGCTTGCCTCGGTTGAGGCTCATGAAGGTCTTGCTCTCACCCGGCTCTATGGGAAACGCATGCCGCCAGGGGTCTCCCCACGGCGGTTCAATCTTGATGACATCCGCGCCCATGTCCGCGAGCAGCATGCCGCCGAAAGGTCCCGCGATGATCTCCGTGAACTCCAGTATCTTGATTCCGTCCAATGCGCCCGGCATTTTCTGCCCTCCGCTACTGTATGCCTGTCAGTTTGCGCTTTGATAGTACAATACATTAGCCTCAATTTGCATAGATTAGACGAGATGAGACAAAGAAAGGATACTTAACCACATGACGAAAGTTCTAATTACGGGTATGAGCGGCCTCATAGGTGGCCTGCTGCGGAATCGCCTGGAGGCGACTGGCGGATATGAACTGAGCGCACTTAACCGCAGCGAAGTCGAGGGCGTTGAGTGTTACCGCGTGGACATCGCAGACTTTGACGCGGTTGAGGCGGCTTTCGAGGGCAAGGATGTGGTCGTGCATCTTGCAGCGTATCTTGGCAGTGACGACTTCGAAGGTCAGCTTCGCGGCAACATCGTAGGCACCTATAACGTGTTCGAGGCGGCGCGGCTCGCGGGCGTCAAGCGAGTGGTGTTCGCCAGCAGCGGCAACGCTATCCGTGGATTTGAGCGAGTTGAGCCGTACAGGTCGGTCGCCGCAGGCGAATATGAGGGCGAGCCAGGGGACTTTCCGTCCATTACGCACGAGATGATGCGACCGGAGGGCATTTACGGTGCGGCGAAGGTGTTCGGTGAGGCGCTGGGGCGCTACTACTCGGATGCCTACGGGCTTTCCGTGCTTTGCGTGCGAATCGGTCGCGTTACAAGGGACAACAAGCTGGGTGCTATACGCGATCGCTCCATTTATCTGAGCCACGACGACGTGGCGCAGATACTGCACCTATGCGTGGACGCTCCCGACAGCCTGAAGTACGATGTCTTCCTTGCGACTTCCAACAACAAGTGGAATTACCGCGACTTGGAGCATCCGCGAGATGTGCTGGGGTACGAGCCGAAAGACTCGGCTGAGGACCTCTACTAGGTAGGCGGCGCACTTTGGGCAGGTATTCATTTACTGCGCTTCGCGCTCCTGCGGAATCTGTTGAGCGGCGGACTTGGCAGGGTGTGCTTGTGAGGAGGCATCTATGACTATGGCAAAGTTGACCACATCGCGTATAACCACCATTGCGGCTGACAATGCAAAGTCTGCTGCTGCAAGTGATGTCGGCGGTGCGGCGGCTGTTGCAGCCGCAAATACTTTTATTGAAATGCTTACCGGTGCGCAGCGCGCGCAGGCTATGCACGCTATCGATGATCCCGTGCGTCCAAACTGGTCGAACCTGCCGTCAGGCATTTTAGACTTTGATCGAAATGGCGTGCGAATAGGCGACCTGGACGACAGGCGGGTTGCTGCTATGTTCGCGTTCCTGGCGTCTGCGCTCAGTTCGGACGGATACGGCACTGTCGTCGATGTGGTAGGCGCTGATGAGGTGCTTTCACATTCAGAGTGCGCGGGACACTTCGCGTGGACGGACGAAAACTACTGGCTCGCATTCTTCGGAGAGCCGTCAGAATCTGAGAAGTGGGGCTGGCAGTTTGGCGGGCATCACCTCGCAGTGAATGTCAATCTGGCTAGAGGCAGAAGTTACCTGTCGCCTACTTTCGTTGGTGTTGAACCGGCTTCGTATGTGGCAGGCGATGCTACGGTAGCTCCCTTGGCGCCGAAACTGGAGGCGGGCATTGAGCTAATCAACGCGATTGGCGAACGGCAGCGTACACTGGCGATGGTAAGCGATCGACCTGTTGAAGTCTGGACGGGTGCAGGGAATGACGGCTTCCTGCCTGATCCGGAAGGCTCGAAGGTTGCTGAATGGAGCGATGAGCAGCGACAGATGCTTGTCGGTACCATCGCTCTGTGGATAGGCATGCTGGATGAGGCAAGCGGCAGGGCAACGATGGCTGAAATCGAGCCGCAATTGGACGACGTGCGCTTCGCCTGGCATGGTGGTTTCGATGGGAGCGGGGACATCTACTATCGCATTCAGGGGCCTGCGCTCGTCATCGAGTTCTCCACTCAAGGCGGTGTTGGGGCTGACACCGGACACTTCCACTCGATCTATCGCGATCCGACCAACGAGTACGGCGTCAATACGGGAATGCCTTAATCTTGGGTGACTGCTCCAGAGTCGCCTGTCACGGACGAATCGCCGTATGCGGCTAGGCCACCTGGATCGAAGCGGAACTTGCGCCAGTAGTCGCCGGTCAGCATATGCAGCGCCTCAGCCCATGCCTGCCTTCTGCCGTCACATTCAGATAGCAGTGCGTACTCATCCTCAAGCAGCATCAGGTATGCCTCGAAATCTTGCCTGAATGCCTGAATGTCGGGATATGCGCGCGCCCTGACCTTGTTCAGCACACCGACTGCCACTGACCTGCTAGGCTCGTCGCCCACCTCTGAGTTTCGGCGTATCAGAGCATCGAGGTTCTGGTTGAACATGGGGATGGTCTCCATGCCCATAGGCTGGCAGTATCCGTCGGTGTGGGCGGGCGGGTGCGAGAGCGGCATGTACCACTTGAACAGTTCAAGGTAGAAATCGTGTAGGTCTAGCGGGGGCTGACGCCCTGAGGCTGAGCGCTCTTCCGTGACGCCGCCAATGTCTATGACGGTTATGGCTGCCTTTGCGGGGTCGAAGTAGATGTTCTGCGGACGCATGTCGAGTATCAGCGAGCCCGCACCATGGATAGCCTCGGCGACTTCCAGCACTTCGCGGACGATGCTGAATCTGCCGCGCGCCCTGTGTGCGATTACCGGATGAACTGCGAACAGGTTCTGCGGCGCGCCTATAGGATGGCGCTTGATGCCGTCAATGGCGCTTCCGACTAGCGGGACGCCGCGCGCGCGTTCCTCGACTACAACGCTGTACGCCTCGGCCATACTATCGCCGAAAAAGTCCCCAAGAGCCGCCAACCTGCCGCACGCCAGCATTTTGGAGACATGCGGAAGCTTGTCGCCGAGCCGCTCCCGCAGATCGATTGCCTTTGCCATACGCCGCTCGACGGCACCGTGCTGCGCGCGCATTATCAGCATTGGATGCGGACGCTTTATGACGACGGGCAGTCCTGTCTCAGTGTCTGTGGCGCCAAAGACCTCGGAGTCTGCTCCCTCCCCGAGTTTTTCGTGAAGCTGAAAGCGTTGTAGTTCCGCGGTAAATGTCATCAATCTGTGAGGTGGCTAGGATTCGGTCTTGGTGATACTTTTGTCTGGTGTATCATAGCATCGCATTTGAGCAATCTGAAATAGAGAAGGACAGGAAATGCCTCTAATCATTGGTGTAACGGGTTCGATAGCGACTGGGAAGAGCAGCGCGTGCAGGATGATGACAGCGGAGGGAGCGATGCATCTTGACGCTGACAGGCTAGTGCATCGACTGTACGACCCAGGCAAGCCTGCGTTCGACCGCATCGTGGCGATATTCGGTGACGAGATTGTTGGCGCGGATGGCTACATCGATCGCAAGATTCTCGGCTCAAAGGTATTTGGCAAGCCGGAAGAGATGACGAAGCTGACGACGGCTATCGGCAATATCGCGGAGGCGGTGAAAGAGGTGGTTGAAGAGTGGAACGATACGCTCGGCGATGACGATGTTGCGGTGCTTGAGGCCGTGAACCTGATAGAGGCGGGGTACGCGCAGTGGTGCGGCGCGGTGTGGCTGTTCGCATGCGACGATGATGCGGCGCGGCGACGGCTGATGGAACGCAACGGCTTTTCAGTGGAAGAAGCGGACCAGCGGCTTGCGAGTCAGCGCGCCTGGCAGGATCGCGCTCCGGCGTCGGATCGCGTGTTCCAAAACGATGGAGCCATCGGCGAATTCGAGGCACAGGTGAGCGCCGCGTATGCAGAAACCGCCCGCCTTGCGATAGACGGGCGGCTTCCTGTGTCCAAGTATTACGAATGGTGGGAGCGCCACAGCGCGCAGTCTAGTTCTTGAATGCGGGCATAACCTCTTCGGCGAACTGCTCAAGCTGCTCGATTATGACCGATTGGGGCGTGCCAACAGGCATGCCTACATTGATTTCCTGCAAGCCGGGGTACTGCTTCTGGATGCTCATGAGCTGCTCGGTAACCATCTCAGGCGTGCCTATCAGCCATGAGCCACCTTCCACTGCCTCATCGAGCGTAGGAAGCCCTGCCGTGTACACGCGGTCAGGGTCGCCCAGCGCTTCTATCTGGTCGTCGGTCAAGCCGCGCACGAAGCCGAGCGGCGCGAACATCTTCATGTTCTCCTCGAAGAACGAGCGCGTCTCGCGTATGCCCTGCTGCGCGGATTCGGCGAGATAGACCGAGAAGCTGATGATGAGATTTCCGCCGAGTTCCGTCTCTCTGCCGTGCTCGGCTTCAATCTTCTGCCACGCCTCTACGACGTTTTGCTGCGCACCGCCTGGGGCAGCACCGCCGCCGATGATGCCCTTGATGCCGTGCTTCGCCATGAAGCGCAAGCCACGATCGCTTGCACTGACGACAGGCTGCCAGCACTCGACGGGCGTGGTCACAGGTCGCGGCACTAGCGTAATCTCCTCCAGCTCGTAGCCCCTGTATGGCACGCGCGGCGGTATGGTGTAGTTCTTGCCCTCATGTGAGAATGATTCGTTGTTGAACGCCTTGAAGATGATGTCAACCTGCTCCTCGAACAGGTCGCGATTTGCGTCTGCGTCAAGCATGGGCGCGCCGAACACCTCGACCTCACGCGTGTGATAGCCTCTGCCAACGCCGAATATGGTGCGTCCCTTGGTTAGAATGTCTGCGGTGGCAAAATCCTCGGCGAGACGCAGCGGATGCCACATTGGAGCGATGTTGAAGCCGCAGCCAATCTTGATGTTGTCGGTGATGTGGCAGAGGTGGACTGCTTCCATCAGCAGGTTGCCGATGCACTCGTAGCCCTCGCGCTGGAAGTGGTGCTCCGCCATCCAGAAGGTGTCGTAACCTTTCTCGTCCATCGTAGTCGCGATTGCGTCTGTCTTGTCAAAGACGGACGCAAGCCGCTCGTTGGAATAGAAGCGGTCGTTAGCGGGCGTAGCGTCGAAGCCCATGTCGTCCAAGTCGATGTGGCCTGCGAACAGGCTGCCGAACCTATTAATCATTTGCGTGCCTCCAAAAGCGTTACTGGCGTGATTTGCGCCTTATTGTAGAGAAGTGGTGCGGGGTGTCAAGTGCTGTTGATTGCGCTCTGTAGAGAGGCGAACAGCCTGTCGCAATTGGGTGCTGTGCTGCGGATCTTTGATGAGTCGATAGCTGATAGTAGTTCCGGAGCGTGTCTTGTCTTGTGATATTTTCCCTTCTGGGTGCGTCTTGTTGCTTCTTCAAGTCCACGGACGACGTCATCCTTTGAGATTTGTTCAACGCTTGGATTGCGTGGTAATCGGTTCGATTGGAATCTATTGCCGTAGTATCGCTCTAGGGCAGATTTGTCTGCTAGGAACCAAGACTCCATTACCTGCACCATAAAGTGGATCTGGTCATCCTGTACATTTGATGCGGCTTGATTGTCCCAACTTGAACGGGACTTAACGGACGCTATCAAGTTGCCGTCGTCCCTGCTATCAGAATCGACGAGCAGGACGATTAGGGCTTCAGGGTAATCTCGTACACCGTCAAAAAAGTCCTTGATGGTTTCGGATGTTGGACCGCCTGCGATTGCATTGAATCCGATATGCCGCTCACGTGCTAAGTCAATTGCGGGCTTGAGGAAGGCTTCAAGACCTGGGCGTAGCCTCCTGTCCCCTTCAAAGTAGATACGGATTTCGGTTACCACCTATTGCCTCCAATTTCCCCTTTCTCCCATAGTTCGCCTAACTCGTATCGTTCGAGCCATTTTTCCAGACGGGCGGACGAGAGGCGTTTGAATTCGCTGCCCGAATCGAAGTCGCGCTCGCAGACGACTATGCTTTCAGGGTCTTCCCATAACTGGTCAATTAGCGCTTTTGAGTGGGTCGTTACAATGAGCTGCGTACGCTCGGACGCGGATACGAGAAGCTTTGCGATTATGGGGATGATGTCGGGGTGCAGTCCTAGTTCGGGCTCTTCGATGCAGATTAGCGGCGGCGGAGTAGGATGGCAGAGGATGGTCAGCAAGGCTAGGAATCTGAGCGTGCCGTCTGACAAGCGTGTAGCTGGGATTACATTGTTCAAGCCCCTTTCGCGAATCCAGAGTTGCGCTGTGTTCGCCTGAATCCCAACACTCACTTGCTCATACAGTTCATAAAACTGTTGGAGATTCTGCTCAATTTCGCGTATGGAGGCGCCACTTTGTAGCTGGTTGAGAACAAGCGCAAGATTTGAAAAATCTTCTCGGAGGTAGTCATTGGGGGAGTCAGTCTGTTGTGGCTTCCTGATGCCACTGTTGCGCCCCATGTTCCATTCTCTGTAAAGATGTACTTCGTCAAATTGACGTCTAACCCAATTCATTTCTTGATGAACTGTAGGGTCTCTTATTTCGTGCAGAATAGATTGTCCTGGCGTTAGGTCATCTGGATCTATTCTTCTAGTACGAAACCTCTCGTCGTACTCTGGGCTTACTCGTATCATTCCATTGCCTTCACGCATCTGGAAGAAATGATAAGGCTCAGTCTGTCCGTATAGGGGTTGCTCATTCTCAAGAAATTCCTGGACTATCTCCATGCGCTGAGCTTGTTCACTAATTTCAAGACCATAACGTAGATGCATAGACGATGCGGGGTGGTTCAACAGTGCTTCAATATAACCACTTCGTGCCAACCCATTCCGATGAATGTTTCCCTTCCAGAGCCAATCGCTGATGCCGCCGCTGCTTCTCATAAAGCCTGCTAGGTCTCTGGCGGTGGATTGTAGAAGGGCGACCATCTCGATGAGGTTGGACTTTCCGGATGCGTTTGGGCCAATGAGTACGTTGAGTGGGCGCAGGTCTAGGCGCACGTCTTGAATGGACAACATGCCTTCGATGTGAAGGGATTTAATCAGCATTTTCTTGTCCTTATATTCTGTTTACAGATGAAATGATTAGAGCACTCTGATTCTAGCATGTCCGCACTCTTCTAACATCCTGCTATAATCCGGCACTATACGGACGATGCATACGAAGGCTAAGAAAAGGGAGAGAGATTATGCCAGTTACAGGACGATATCTGTTCACGGCGAGTATGGACATTCCGGCGGAGCAAGAGGCGCTGTTTAATGAGGTGTATGACAAGGAGCATGTGCCTCTGCTGAATAAGGTTCCCGGGGTGGTTTCAGTGGCGCGCTTCAAGAGGCAGGAGCTTACGCTTGCCATCGGCGGTGAACTTCAGACTATCGTGGTGGAGGATGAGCCGCGTTATAGCGCCATCTATGAAGTGGAGAGCGCGGATGTGATTACGAGCGATGCGTGGATGGAGGCATCCGAGTCGGGGCGCTGGCCGGGCGCGGTTCGACCATACACGCACAACCGCAGGCATACGCTAAGGAAGCTCATTCTTCCGGGCGAGACTGATTAAAGTTAAGGTTGAATGAGAATTGCCACCGGCCCTGTGCCCCGGATAACGCGCAGCACGAATTATAAGTGGTGGGTGTTCGCGTCGGTTGCGCTGGGGCTGTACCTGACGGTTACCGATCAGTCGGGCGTCAACATTGCGCTGCCGCGAATCGCACAGCATTTCGGCGCGGACTTGCCGGCGGTGCAGTGGATTGCGCTGGGATTCACGCTGAGCACAAGTGTGATGTTCATGCCGGTGGGACGGCTGTCGGACATCTTCGGGCGGACGCAGGTGTTCATGCTTGGGTTTGCCGTATTTGTTGCGGCTGCTCTGCTGGGCGGGAGCGCGGTCGCGTTCCCTGTGCTTATTGCGGCGAAGATTCTCCAGGGCGTCGGCGTTGCCGGAATCGAAGCGAATGGGATGGCGATGGTCGCCGACATATTCCCGGAGAAGGAGCGGGGCAAAGCCATCGGGCTGTACATGTCCATCATCGGCGCGGGTGCGGTTGGAGGGCCTGTCATCGGAGGGACGCTCGTAAGCCTTCTGGGCTGGCGGTCCATCTTCGCAGTGAGCGCGGGCGTGGGCGTCGTCGCGCTGGCACTGGCTGCCGTGGTGCTGCGGCGTGGCGTTTCGGTGGAAAATCGCCAACCCGCCGGTACGAACTTTGACTGGACGGGCGCGGGGCTGTCGGCAATCGTGCTTATATGCTTCCTGCTGTCCATCACGAACGGGCACAAGCTTGGCTGGTACTCCCCTGCGATAATGGCCGGCTTTGGGATAGCGGCTGCCGCGCTGGCATTGTTCATCTGGTGGGAAGGGAAGGCGAGCGCGCCGATGCTCGACCTAAGCTTCTTCAGGAGCAAAGTGTTCACGCTCGGTGTGTCGGCGCGTTTCCTGTCGTTTCTGGGCGGGTCTGCGGTGTACTTCCTGATGCCGTTCTATCTTGTGCAGGGGCTGGACTTCGAGCCAAGCAAAGCGGGGCTGCTGATGGTGCCCGGTTCGGCGTGCATTGCCTTCTGGGGGCCATTCAGCGGCAGGCTCTCGGACAGGATAGGCACGCGCTGGCTGACGGTTGCCGGAATGGCGCTGTGCAGCATAGGTATGCTGATGTTCGCGCGGCTGGATGTGGACTCGTCTGCGTGGGAGATTGTGGTGAGCATCATAGTCGAGGGGACGGGGATAGGGTTGTTCTCTTCGCCAAATACCAGCGCGATAATGACGGCGATAGACAGCCGCAAGTTCAGCGTGGCGTCGGCGTTTCTGAACCTGGTGCGAACCTCGGCAGGACTGAGCGGCATTGCGATATTCACGGCTATAGTGGTGTTCACGATGGCGTCGCAGGGGTTTGAGCCGGACCTGTCTGGGGTGTCGGAGTCAGGAGGCAACGACGTAAGACTGGTGTTCATCGCAGGGATGAGCCGGGCGTTCGTTGTCGGCGCGGCAGTTATGGTTGCGGCGATGGTTGTGTCTTTGATGCGGCCGGAAAACCCTTCGGTTCTGGATGAAGGCTAATGCATTAGGACAGGATGGAAGGGGGTCATTACTCCAATATCCTGTTTTCACGGAGGCTGGCGTTCGCAACGTCAGGGCAGGCTACACAGCTTTCCTCCATTGAAAAGGGGCGTGGCGTAGCTAGATGCCGCGCTTTGCCCTGGTGAACTGGTTTGTCATGCGATCGGCTTCGGGGTGGTCTCTGCCCGGAAAGTGCACCGGAATGTCCCGTGCCCCAACGACAGTGAACACGACAACTGTGAATGGTTTGATTCGCATTACGCTGCCGATGATGAGGTAGAAGCCGAGAAGTATTCCTGCCGCGCCACCGAGGAACAGGAGTACCTCGATGAGATCTGATGGTAGCAGCTTGGCGAACAGTACCTGAAGCACCGTTATCACGGCGCCGGCACCAAGAAACATCAGGCCGGGCTGCATTCGGCTCTCCTGGCCTCCGTTAGACTTCTTGTAGCTGACGATGTCCGAAAGGTCAGCCTCGTCCGTTATCTCGGTGCGGTTCTTTCTGTTGAGCGCCGCGACGAGCCGCTGATTCGTCAGCAAAGCCCATTCCGCTTCGCTGAGTATTTCTTCTTCTCCGCGCAGGTTCACATCGAGGGCGCACATTTTTTCACCGCCAAGTTCCGGATTTTACTTCTGCCATTATATCCAAAGTGTCAACGGGTGCGGTCAGCCGGTCGAAATCTGGGAGTCCGTGCTCTACACTGGTGTAAGGTGAGAGCAGGAATTATGGCGATGAGTGCGGAGCGAAGGATACATAGAATTCGAGTTGCGGCAGTAACAGAAAATCCGTCGCGCATAATGCTTGACTTGCAAGAAATGATGAATTAAACTGTCTAAACGGTTGAAAGTTATGATGAAATTCATCTGCTAACATACAGCACTTTCGGTAAGCCTTCAGCAGACGGCTGGGGATTACCAGCCGTTTTTTTGTGCACCTTAACAACTGAATCCTGTCTAAGAATAGACCGAGTAAATGATCCTTAATGTGGGTCAAGTTATTAAGAGTCTACGGTGGATGCCTTGGGGCCAAGGGCCGATGAAGGGCGCGGCAAGACTGCGAAAAGCCTCGGTGAGCCGTCTGGTGAGCGTAGCCGGGGATACCCGAATGGGGAAACCCATCCTGGGTTATACCAGGATACCCCGCGAAAGCGGGGAGGTAAGTGGGGGAACTGAAACATCTAAGTACCCTGAGGAAAATAAATCAAAAGAGATTCCCCTAGTAGTGGCGAACGAACGGGGAAGAGCTCAAACCTATCGGACTTAGTGGACTGGGGTCCTATGTCCGATGGGGGTTGTAACACATGCTAGTTCAAGC
>OZ244863.1:0-330000 GCA_965221045.1 Dehalococcoidia bacterium | reverse complement strand
CTCTGGGAGAGGGCTAGGGTGAGAGCAGCCCCCGTCGCTTCAGTCCGCCACAGCCACTGCCTCATCGGCGAATTCCGGCATGACCTCGGACGCGAACATCTCGATGCAGCGCAGCGACTTGTCGAGGTCTAGGCCTGCCGCGCCGAACTTGCCGAAGATGCGGTTGATGCCCTTGGAGCGCAGCGCCTCGATGCGCTCGCAGACCACTTCGGGCGTGCCAACCAGCGGAAGGATGCCTTCCTCGCGGGCGCGCCGTCCGGCTTCGAGGCGGTCGCGGTCACGGTGAACCCAGTGCTTGTAGTTGTCGGGGATGACGCCGTTCTTGTCGGCGGGGTTGCCGACGCGGTAGAACTCGGCGTTGATGTGGTCTTCCAAGCCCCTGATGTCGTTCTCCGCCTGCTCCATCGTGGGCGCGACGTAGATGTTGGTGCTGACGGGCAGGTCCATGTGCTCGTGGGGGTTGCCGTAGTGTTCCATGCGCTCGTGCCAGAGCTTTACGACCTGCGGCGTCTGACCAATCGTGGTGGTGGGGCCGCCGACGATGATGGGCAGGCCGCGCTTAGCGGCGTTGTCAACGCTTTCCGGGCTGGTGCTGACGGCGATGTAGATGGGCGGGCCGGGCTTCTGGACGGGCTTGGGAATCACCCAGGTGTCTTCAAAGTCAACGAACTTGCCCTTGAATGTGGTCTTGCCTTCCTCCCAACATGCTTGCACGACTTCGAGGTATTCGTTGAACATCTCGCGGGAGTGCGCGATGTCCACGCCAATGCCGTGGAACTCCTGCGCCTGATAGCCTGCGCCCACGCCTAGGTTGAAGCGCCCGTTCGATATGATGTCGATGATCGCGCTCTCCTCGGCGACGAGCACGGGATTGTGGAAGGGGAGAACGACAATGGCGGTGCCGATGCGCGCGTTCTTGGTCTTTGCAGCGACCGCGCCAAGGAATGAGAAGATGCCGGAAAGCATGCCATGCCTGGAGAAGTGGTGCTCGCCGAGCCAGATGTCCTGTAAGCCGAGCCTGTCTGCGTATTCTATCTGCTCCAGCGCGGAGTCGAAAGCGCGCTCGGCGGTCCAGTCTTCGTGCCAGCGGATGATGTCGAACATACCGAATCTCATTCTCTTCTCCTTTGTGCGCTCAGCGCTTTTTGCCCGATGAACGGACTCCTATGCTCTCCTATATGTAGGGGAACGTAAGAGTGTGACCGGGATATTGTCGGGATGGGATGGAGATTACCTGTTGCGGAGGCGCGGGTCAAGGACGTCGCGCAGGGAGTCGCCGAACAGGTTGAACGCCAGAACCGTAACGGTGATCGCAAGGCCCGGGTAGAACGCCATCCACCAGAGCGGCTTGAACGATGAGAAGTTGGCGAAGGCGAGCATGTTGCCCCAGGTGGCTGTGGGCGGCGGGACGCCGGCGCCCAGGAAGCCCAGCCCGGACTCGATGAGTATTGCTACGCCGAGGTGCGCGGTCGCCAGAATCAGGTAGGGCGCGACGCACTGCGGGGCTACATGACGGAACATGATGCGTATGTCGTTCGCGCCGATTGCGCGCGCGGCGGTCACGTACTCCATCTCACGTATTTGCAGGGCGACGGAGCGGATTACGCGACCACCGAATGGGATGCGCGTGATCGATATTGCCAGAATTACGGTCCCCAGACTCGGGTCCAGGGCCGCGAGCAGAAGCAGAGCTAGTATGACGTCGGGGAATGCTTGGAGTATCTCCAGCAAGCGCTGAAGTATGAGGTCAACTTTGCCGCCCAAATAGGCGCTCACAATCCCCAACAGCGACCCGCCGGTTGTGCCGAATAAGACCGCTATTATAGCGACGGTGAGTGTGGTGCGGGTTCCAAAGATAACCCTGCTCAGGATATCGCGCCCTTGCTGGTCAGTCCCGAAGTAGTGGTCCGCGTTGGGTTCACCCGACATGTGGGCGAAGTCCCCTTTGTGCTCTGGCCACGGAGTGATCAGGGGTGCGGCAAGCGCCATAAAAATCAGCAGAAGTAGCACCACTGCGCCTGCTGCGCCCAGCGGGTTCTGTACGATGAAGCGGCGCAGCCCTCGCCATAGTGTGCCTCTTCTGGCGGGTTGCGTTTGCTCTACAAGGGGAGTTGCTTCTGTTTGCATGTAAGTTTATGTCCGCTATAGCTGCTGTCGTCAGATTATGAGTAACGTATTCGAGGGTCTAGCCACCCATACATAATATCTACGACGAAGTTCGTCATAGTGAAGATTATTCCGTATAGTAGGACGAGGTTCTGAATCATCACCACGTCCCGCTCGGCTATCGCGCGTATAAGGATTTCGCCGAGTCCTCTGACATTGAAGACCTTCTCCATTGCCACCGAACCGCCGAGCAGGAAGCCCAATATAATACCGGATATGGTGAGCACCGGCAGTATGGCGTTCTTGACGGCGTGGCGCATCATCGTAACCCGCTCCACAAGCCCCTTTGCCCTAGCCGTCCTGATGTAGTCTTGACCGATGACCTCAAGCAGGGAAGAGCGAGTCATGCGCGCGATGTATGTTGCTCCGCCGATGCCCATCATTAGCATGGGTGCCCACACGATTTGCAGGTTTGCCTTCGGGTCCTCCCAGAGTTGCGATGTGGCAATTGGCGAAGCGTACCCGAATTGCACGGCCATGAATATCACAAGTAGCAGACCGAGCCAGAAACCCGGTATCGCCAGGAAAAGGATCGTTCCGACACGTGTTACATAGTCTGCGATGCTGTTCCGTTTCAACGCACCAATGAGTCCGACCGGGAATCCGATGAGCCACGATAATAGAGTAGCTCCAATGGCGAGTTCCAGCGAGAGCGGCGCTCGCCGCTTCAGTACATCCGCAACTGTGTCGGTACGGAAGAAGGACTTACCCAGTTCAAGGGTGGCAAGGTCCTTGAGCCAGCTAAGATACTGGACGTAGAGAGGCCTGTCCAAGCCGAGCGCTTCCATAAGGGCTTCGCGCTGCTGCGGGGTTATGCGCGACACCTCATTAGTGCCATAGAAGGCGATGAGAATGTCGCCCGGAATTATGCGCAGTACAATGAAGATGACCACAGTTATCGCCAGCAGGGTAGGAATGGCGAACAGAAGTCTTCTTATAAGATAGGTTCCGATTGTCTAATCCTCCGGGAGCGTCAATTTTACTTGTAAGTTCGCGACAATAATGTTTGATTCTTCCATCTCTTGAGAGGGAGTATTCTGCTTTAGTGTTAGGCGAGCCTGCTGAAGCGCATTACGCGTTTCGACAGGCTCACCAAGATAGTGCTATAAGTTGGTGGCTATCGAGGGAAGTGCGGGCTGTTCTGATCGAGCCACCAGGTTCCGCGGCGCTCAGCGTTATAGATGCCCACGCTGTACTCGCCGGTTTGCCCTTTCACATATTCCCAGTAGGCGTCGGGGAACTCTTCCCACGCGGCGGTGGCAAATGGCACCTGCTCCTCAAGAAGTAGGTCAAGCTCGTGGACGTAGTCCTTGCGCTTAGTGGGATCCAACTCGCCGTCTATCTTGCTAATCAGCGCATCCACGTCCTCGCTGCAGAAGCCGCCATAGTTCTCGGTCGCGCCGCAGCCGTACCACGCCCCTATGTAGGAGGACGGGTCGCCAAATGGGAAGACGGCGTATGATGTCGCAAGCTCGAAGTTGCCGTCCTGAATGCTCTGAATCGCCACGGGACCGTCAAGAGGTATCTGCTCCACGTTTATTCCCTGTTCGCTGAGCAACTGGGCAATCAGCGGTCCCCAAACGGCATAGTGGCCTTCGACAGAGTACTTGATGCTTATGTCCAGACCGTCGCCGTAGCCGGCTTCTTCCAGCAATGCTTTGGCCTCCGCCAGGTACGGTGCCTTCTCGGCAGTCGGAACGCAGGTGTCGCGCTTGCGCAGGTCTTCATAAGAAGACGCCCACGGACTCCACCTGAATATATAGCCGCAGCCGAAGCCGTTGAGTGACACGGTCTTGAAGACGCTGTCTTCCATCGCGTCGCGGTCGATGATCAGGTTGATTGCCCTTCGCACGCGAACATCGCTCAAGGGACCTTCTGTATCCTGCTTCATCCAGATGCCCTGCACGGTTGTCTGCGCGTAGCGGTGCAGCTTCATTCCTTCGGGCGTGTCTGCTACCCAGTCATGGTAAGACTTGGGGTCGATAACACGCGCGTAGTCGGACTTCTTTGCCAGGAACGCTGCTATCTTGGTCTGCGCGTCTGGCATGTGATAGATGTTGATACCGTCGAGGTAGGGAAGGTTGGGGTTCCAGTAGTCGGGGTTCGCCTCAATCTTCCAGAACTCCGCGTCCCGGTGTTCCTTATACCTGTATGGCCCTGTGCCGGGGTAGTTAGGAATGGTACGCAGGTCAGAATTGTTATCGTCAAGCGTCTGCTTGCGAACGATGACGTTAAAGCCGGTGGCGAAGGCGTTAAGTATGAAATCCGCGGCGCGCGCCTCCTTCAGCACGAGTCTGAAGGTGAAATCGTCCGGCGCCTGAACGCCATCGTCCGCCACGGCGGAGAACAGCGCCTGCCGCCTGCTCGACACATGGTCGGGCGGGAATATGATGCGGTCGAAGGTCGCCTTGACATCTGCGGAGGTCATATCCGCGCCATCGTGGAACTTTACGCCCTCGCGCAGCGGGAACGTGAACGTCTTGCCGTCGGACGAAACTTCCCACGAAGTCGCTAGACCCTGCGCGATGATGCCCCTGCCCGGGTCAGTCGGGTCGTTCATGACCAGAAGGTCGAACAGCGGGCACTGGGGCGAGCAGTTGTTGGTCGTGCCCGACTGGTGCATGTCAAGGTGCGGGGGGTTGGCGGCGAATCCGTATTCGAGCCAGCCACCGCGCTGCGGACCATCTTCGGGTGCCGCAAGATAAGTGAGCTCGACTTCTGCTGCGGGAATCGGCGTGGCGGCCGCAGGGAGTGCGGGCTGCTGTCCGGTGGTGCCCGCGCCCGCTGCCTGCTTGGCCACAGGTACCGCTGTGGCTGCTGGCGCTGCGGGTGCGGCCTCATCTGCGCTTGAGCAGGCAATCGCGGCTAACACTAGCGCGAGGATTGCCGTGATCGGCAATAGAGTTTTGATGTATCTCTTCATTCGGCTCCCCCTTTGAAGGTCTAGTTCGTTGGTGTCTAGTGCATTGATTCCTTCCACGTCCACGCCGATCGTTCAACGGCGAAATGCTCTAAATTGCCCCCGAATATATGCCTTAATACATCTGTTGTCAACTTCGCATGTAAAGCACTGGATCTGGCTTACCCAATGAGTGGGATGCCTTCTGTGAAGCAAATAGCATTGAGAAATCGAATACAATATTTCGCTCAATATGCCTAGAATATATCGTAAAAACAGGCTAACCTTGAATGCTCTAAGGCGTTGTACTGATTTAGGGGCACATCGGAGGAGGAAAGAAGCGTTGTGCTTCGGATTCGATCGGATATGACTTATATTTATTCTTGCGTTCCTATTACGGATATGATATAAATAAGACATTATGCTGATAATCTCTATTAACTCGGACACCGAACAGCTTGAGTCAATGCGAAAGAGTGGAACATTTGATATGGAGGCAATCATGGAAGACCGTACCGAACTGACGGGTGCAGGCTTCGGAGATGCCAGAGATAAAGTCGCGAAGACTGCACAGATCAAGGAAAACGATAACCGGGACTTCGCCGGAGAGACGACTGATACGATCCGCGAATATCTGACTGCGATCGGACAGCATCCGTTGCTCAGCAAGGCGGATGAGATTCGCCTCGGCCTCGCTGTGGAGCGCCGGATGGAATTGAAGCAGCGTCGACAAGCCTTTGAAGAAGAGCACGGCTATCCTCCGTTAACTGCTGAACTCGTGGCCGATATCTATCGGGCGCTGAGTGACTATAGGTTTACGCTTCTAACATTTGCTGCATTGCTTGACCATGAACTCAACGAGAATGCAACGCTGAGCGAGGTGCTGGCAATTCCCGAGGTCCGGGATGCGCTTGATATGCCGATGGACGCCGAAATAAAGTCCGAGATGGCGATCGCGCTCGAAACTAAGGATGCGGATGCCGCGTCGCATGTCGGTGCGATCTCAAAGCTGCGCTGGCTGCTCCCGCTCCAGGTTATCTCTATGCTCGAAGACGATGCGGCCAATGAGCTGCCCGATGGCGCCATCAGGGAAGTTGAAGGTTGGTGGAAGTGGATAGAAAACGCGGGCAGGGACGCCGGCGAGGATCTGACAAACGCTAACCTGAGGTTGGTCGTAAGCATCGCGCGCAAGTACCAGAACCGCGGCCTGCCAATGCTGGACCTGATCCAGGAAGGCAACCTAGGCCTGATGCGCGCTGTCGAAAAGTTCGATTCGCACAAGGGATTCAAATTCAGTACATATGCGACCTGGTGGATCAGGCAGGCTGTTACGCGCGCTCTGGCCGACCAAGGACGCACAATTCGGTTGCCGGTTCACGTTGTTGAGCGCTTGCAGCAGCTAGGCTCGGCCGAGCGCGAACTGCACCGCAGGCTGGACCACGAGGCTTCTCCTGACGAGATTGCCGAGGAACTCGGCTGGTCGATTGAGAATGTTGAGGTTCTGTTGCAGCAGAGGCAGCACACCGTTTCGCTGGAAACCCCGGTCGGCGAGGAGGAATCCACGCTTCAGGACTTCATACAGGACACTGGGGGTTGGGCGACGGACGAGATGGCGATCCGCCTGGTCACCCGCGAGAATGTTGTTGATGCAATGCAAGACTTGCCGCCTCGCCTGCGCCTTGTGCTCACCCTGCGTTTCGGCTTCTTCGACGACCGTCCGAGAACGCTGGAAGAGGTAGGGCAGGAGCTGGGCGTTACGCGAGAGCGCGTGCGGCAACTGGAAAGGCAGGCGTTGGACAGACTGCGCAGTTCAGGCCGTCTGCCATCCCTGGCAGAGCAAGGGGTGATCTAACTCTCCGAGCTCAACCTCGCTTAAATGTAGGACGGGGCGACCATCTTGGTTGCCCCGTTCGAATTCTTATACTTGATTTAGCTGACGGATTCGCAAGGGAAGGTATGGCCCCGGTTGCCATCGGCGCTCCAACTCTCTGCTTGCTCGAAACACTACTTCTTCAGCCATCCTCGCCGTGAGGCATGACCAACACGGGTGTGTTCCCAGCACGGACAACAGCGTCCGTTACGCTCCCCAATACCCAGCGGCCTAAGCCTGTTAGCCCTTGCGTGCACATCGCAATGAGACTGTTCTGCTGCGCCTCGGCGTATTCCACAATCTTGCCCGCGGGTCCTCCTTCGAGCGACTCCCACTGCACACGAATTTCGCGTCCTTCCTCGATGGAGGCAGCAGTGCCCTGTAGGTACTCATCCGAGGACTCCTGGGCTTGCTGCATCAGATCGTCCGGATAAGGGTACACCTCCGGCACCGAGCCGATGTACAGCTGCGAGGCGGAGGGTATGCATGTCACGAGCGTCGTGTCGAGACTTAGCGCTTCCGCCAATTCCACCGCTTGAGGTAGAACATCCTCGGAGCGTTCAGACATGTCCAGCGGGACTACGAGGTTCTGAAAAGTAGTCTCAGGGACGGTGTCGTCTTCCCGAGGGTGTATCACCAACACCGGCGTCTCCGCGCGCGGCAAAATTGTAGTCGTGACGCTGCCCACTACCATGCGCCGCACTCCCGAGTGCCCATGAGTGCTCAGGGCAATCAGGTCAGGCTGATGCTCATCCACATACTTCAGTATGACTGCAGCCGGCGCGCCGACTTCGTGGTGAGTTTCGCACTGAACACCTCGGACTGAAGCCTTTCCGAGACGCTCTGCAAATAATCGGCTACGTTTGGCAGCGATCCTTCATCCCGTGCGGTCCCTTGTACGCCGAACATGTCCGCATAAGGGTCGCTATCAGCATGGAGCAGGACGACTTTTGAGTTCATCCTTAGAGCAAGCGGGGCTACATAAGCCAGTGCGGCTTCTGAGAGCTTGGACCCGTCGAGTGGCACAACTATGTGATTGAACAATCCTATTCTCCTATTCGCTTCGTCTAGGAACGGCAGTTGAGGGCGAGAACCTGACAACAAAAATGCCGGGACTTGTGCGGATCTGTGCTCAAGTCCCGGCAATTCTGCTCATACCCTACTTTGCTGTAATCCGCCCGCGACTAGTTGCCGTTCGCGCTCTGCATCGCCATTGTGACGGAAGCGGGGTTCATGGGCAGCTCGTCCATTCGCGTGCCTACTGCGTCGTAGATGGCGTTCGCTATCGCTGCCATCGGCGGCACTATTGACACCTCGCCGACGCCGCGCACGCCGTAAGGATGCGAAGGATTCGCAACTTCGACAATTACAGTGTCTATCATTGGCAAATCGAGCGAGGTCGGCATGCGATAGTCGAGCAGGCTTGAGTTGTCCATCTGGCCGCTGTTGTTCATGAAATACTCTTCGTTCAGCGCCCAGCCAATGCCCTGCACGACGCCTCCCTGAATCTGACCTTCCACATAGCTGGGGTGGACTGCCTTGCCCGCGTCCTGTATTGCCGTGTAGCGCAGGATGGTTACCTTGCCCGTCTCGGGGTCAACCTCCACATCCACGATGTGCGTGGCGAAAGTGCTGCCCGGTCCGGAAGGATCGAGATTTGCTCGTCCAACGACGGGACCGCCCGTCTCTGTGAGGCGCTCAGCCATTTCCTTGAAGCCGATGCTCAATTCGGGGTCGGACTTGTGGCTGAAAGTGCCGTCGGCGAAGCCGATCTGATCAACATCCGCCTCCCACATCAGAGCCGCGCGCTCGATCATCTGGCGCTTCACGTCCTGAGCCGCCTCGAAGCTCGCCCAGCCCGTCTTGAAGGCTGCGCCGCTCCCTCCTGTCATGGAGGTATAGCCGATAGTTTCAGTGTCGCCGACCTGCGGGTTCACATCCTCGACCGGAATGCCCAGCACCTCGGCGAACTGCTGCGCGGCGGCTGGCCTTGTGCCGCCAATGTCCACAGAGCCGATGGTCAGGTTGACTGTGCCATCGTAGTTGACATTCGCGGTGGCGCAAGCGGCGCCGGCGCCGTTCATCCAGAATCCTGTAGCCACGCCGCGCCCGCGATTGGGGCCTTCGAGCGGCGTCTGGTAGTGGTCGTGGTCTCTGGCAGCTTCGTTTGTCTCGATGCAGCCTATCACTGGGTTGACGACGCCGTAGCTGCGCCGTGTGCCTTCCTTCGCGCTGTTCATAATGCGGAAGTCGAGCGGGTCGATGTCGAGCTTGCGGCAAATCTCGTCTATGACCTGCTCCGACGCGAACGCTGCACCGGGCGCGCCTGGTGCGCGATAGGCCGTCGTCTTAGGCTTGTTGTTCACCACATCGTAGCCGTCGAGCCGAAGGTGCTCCACATCGTAGGGCGAATATATGCAGTTCATTGCGGCGCCCACCGGCGAGCCGGGGTATGCGCCTGCCTCGTACTTCAGGTCTGCTTGCACGGCTGTCAGCTTGCCGTCGTTCGTTGCGCCAATCTTGATCCACATGTAGCTGCCGGATGTTGGGCCTGAGGCTTCGAGCACATCGGCGCGGCTCATCGTAACCTTGACCGCATGCCCGCTCTTGCGTGATAGCGCGGCTGCGACAGGCTCAAGATAGATAGTAGTCTTACCGCCGAAGCCGCCGCCGATCTCCATCGGAACGACCTTGATGCGGGAATGCGGAATGCCCAATACGGCGGCAGTGCGATCTCGAATCTGGAAGTGCCCCTGCGAACTGCACCAAACGGTGATTCTGCCATCCGCCTGCCACCAAGCGGTCGCAGTGTGCGGCTCGATATAGCCCTGATGAACGGTCTTCGTGCGGAAGACCTTCTCCACGACGATGTCAGCCTCGGCGAAGCCCTTCTCGATATCGCCAAGCGTCATCTCGGAGTGGCTGGCGATGTTGCCCTTGTAGTTTTCGTGAAGCTGGGGTGCGCCGTCCGCGATCGCTTCTTCGACCGTTGCAACCGACGGCAGCACCTCGTACTCAACATCAATCAGTGCGAGCGCTTCCTCCGCGGCGTGGGCGCTCTGCGCTGCGACTGCGGCGATTGCATGCCCTTTGTAGAGGGCCTTCCCACCGGCGAGAACGTTGTTGCTGAGGTGCTTCAAGTTCGTAGGCGGACCGGCAACTATCACCCGTGCCTCGTCGGGAGCCTCGGCGAAGTCCGCCGAAGTTACGACTGCGAGCACTCCAGGGTGCGCCTCTGCCTTGCTGGTGTCTAGGGACAGGATGTTGGCGTGAGCGTGAGGGCTGCGGAGCACCTGGCCGTGCAGCATCCCAGGCAGGTTCATGTCAGCGCCATAAAGCGCCTTGCCCGTCACCTTATCGTAGCCATCGTGCCGAATCGGGCGCGTGCCTACTACATTGAATTCCTTAGTCGAAAGAACTACATTAGATGCCATTTGCGACTAGACCTCCGTGCGGGATATATAGCGGTTCAATTTCAGGCGCATTGTAACACAAACTGGTGAGACATTTGCTAATCAAAGATTAACTCGCAAACCCAAGTGGAGGTTGGGTCTGGCTTCAATTGTAAAATCTTCTTGCAATGCCATTCTTTGCGCCCCCATTCTGCCCTATGCTATAATTCGTTCGCTATTTTGGCGCCTACGCCGCTGATTCAAGGCGCGGCGTCGCAGCGCAAATGAGGAGCGCACATGGCAGCGATGATTGAGATTATCAACGATGGTAGCGTCACTTCCGCCAAGGGCTTTTTGGCAGGGGGAACTTACGCCGGACTCAAGACGCAGGATAACGGTGTTCTCGACCTGGGAATTCTGCTTTCGGAGACGCAGGCTAACCTTGCCGCCACCTTCTCAACGAACAAGATTCTCTCTCCATCGGTAGTATTGAGCCGACAGCGCGCTCAGCGCGGCGCTGCCCGTGGCGTGGTGGCCAACAGCGGCTGCGCGAACTGCTGCGTAGGCGAGCAGGGGCTTTATGACGCTGCCGAGATGACGGAACTCGCTGCGGCGCATACTGGAGTAAGCGCCGACGATATGCTCGTCTGCAGCACTGGCATGATTGGCGTAGAGTTGCCGATGGCGCTCCTCCGACAGCATGTTGGCAATGTAAGTCTGTCTGGCGATGGCGGACACGATTTCGCTCGCTCAATCATGACCACCGATACGCGCCGCAAGGATCTCGCCGTATCAATTGACTTGGGCGGACGCAAGGTCGTTCTCGGAGGCGCGGCGAAGGGCGTTGGCATGATCCACCCCAACATGGCTACGATGCTCGCGTTTGTGTCGACTGATACGCCCGTTGAGCAGTCGTTCCTGCAATCGGCGCTGAGCAGGGCAGTGGACGACTCATTCAATATGTGCAGCGTTGACGGGGACCAAAGTACCAACGACACCGTGCTTGTATTCGCCAATGGCCAGGCCGGAGGCGATGAAGTCGTAGCCGGCACACCGGAAGCAGAAGCATTCGAAGAGGCGCTGACCTTCGTCTGCACTTCGCTTGCCAAGGAGATGGTGCGAGACGGCGAAGGAGCGAAGAAACTCATTGAAGTTACGGTCGGCGAGGCGGGAACCATGGCGGACGCGCGTAAAGCAGCTAGGGAGATTTCGACATCATCTCTTGTCAAGGCTATGGTGCATGGCAACGATCCCAACTGGGGCCGCATTATGATGGCCTTGGGCAAGAGCGGCGCGGACATGGACGAGTCCAAGATTGACATCTTCATCGATGACATACAGATTGTGCACGAGGGCAAGGCGATTCCCTTCCACATGGATTCGGTGGTGAGCTCAATGGCTAGCTCGCCTGATGTGCGTTTCCGTGTCAGCCTTAATCTGGGCGGGGAGAGTGCCACGGCTTGGGGCTGTGACCTGACCGAAGAGTATGTAACCTTCAATTCGGCGTACAGCACCTAAACAGCATGTCAATATCTCACGCCCATGCTGGCGCTATGGAAGACCCCGTGGCAATAAATGCGCCACAAACTGATGCACAGACGAGGGGATTTGGTTCCGTGGAATCGGATTCTTCAGCGCTCTCGGATGACGTGGAAAAGGAGACCAACTTCAGTGGGACGATTGTAGTCAAGATTGGCGGCAGCACCCTAGGCAGCCACGACACAACTCTGCGTGACCTCGTCACGCTTCAGAGGCAGGGCATTAACTCCATAGTTGTGCATGGCGGCGGCAAGATAATCAGCGATTGGATGGCAAAACAAGGAGTGATGCCGCGCTTCGTGCAGGGCCTTCGCGTTACCGACGAACCAAGTCTTGACATCGTGGTCGCTGTCCTCACGGGCCTCATTAACAAGAATCTTGTTGCTTCCATGTTTGAGTTGGGCGCCCGATCCATTGGCCTGAGCGGTGCGGACGACGCTATGTTGCGCGCCAACATCCGCGACCCTGAACTTGGACTCGTGGGTGACATCGTTGATGTCAACACACATCCCATATACACCGCTCTCAAATCAGGTTATATTCCCGTAATTGCCCCGGTCGGTGTTAAGCCCGCCGAGGGCGGCAGCGGTTCTCCCACCCTCCTGAACATCAATGCCGATACCGCAGCAGGCGAAATCGCCGCGGCTATTGGCGCAAGTAGGCTCGTCTTCCTGACGGATGTGCAGGGAGTTCTCGACACATCCCGAAGGCTCATACCGCGCCTGACGGAGCGACAGGCTAGGGGGCTGATCAATTCCAACGTGGCGGCGGGCGGCATGATTCCAAAGCTGGAAGCATGCTTGACGGCGCTGCATTCCGGTGGTGTCTCTCATATCATAGACGGTCGAAAACCGTCGGCGTTGATGGACGTCGTCTCCGGCAAGACTCTCGGTACACGAATCGGATAGATAAAGGCAGGCAGATTTTTCATGGCTGGTGATTACCAGAACGGCAGTGGTGGAGCAGACGGCAACGATGGCGACGGTGACTCCACGGTGGAGTTGTACCAGTTCTTCGGGCAGATAGCGACGCTCGCAAAGTGGATTGTGCTTGCGGTTGCCATCATTGTGTTAATATCGCTCTTCGTCTTCGGACGCAGCATCTTTACAGACTGGCTGTGGTTCGACAATCTCGGCTATCGCGGAATATTCGTTAAGGTCTTAACGACACGCATAACCCTGTTCTTGATCGGCGCGGCTGCGATGGCAGTGCTGTCAGGGATTAGCATTTACACAGCAAGCCTTCTATCCAGGGGCAGGGCATCACTGCCTCTGCCTGATGACCTGTTGAGCTTCATGGGCCGCGCCCTATTGAGCATAAGCGGGGGCGTGGTGCTTGTACTCGCCGTAGTCTTCGGTACGCTAATGGCGGCGCGCTGGGAGATATTCCTGCGCTTCTCTAACGCTGCGCCTTTCGGACAAATCGAGCCGGTGTTTGGGCGTGAAGTTGGCTTCTATGTCTTTACGCTGCCGATGCTCAGTTTCCTGCAGGGCTGGCTGCTGGGCATGCTGATTCTGACGCTGATAGCGACGATAGCCTTCTACTTCCTGCGCTTCAGCATGCAGGGCATGAAACTCGACTTGAACGCACCGGGCGTGAAGATACATCTGTCAATTCTGGCTGCGCTGGTGATGTTCACGATAGGCTTCGGCCATTGGATCGACAGGTGGGATCTGCTGCTCTCGGAAGATGGCGCGGTGTTCGGCGCCGCTTACACCGACGTGAACGCGCGCATGCCGGCGCTTCTGATAATGACCATCATAGCGGTCGGCGCGGGCATACTCATGCTGGCAAACACATACTTCAGCGGCCGGCGATTGCTGATTGGCGCATTCGCTCTCTGGTTCGTTGCGAACATCGTGCTGGGAAGCGTCTGGCCGAACCTCAATCAGCAGTTCACGGTCAACCCTAACGAATTCGTGCGCGAAGAGCAGTACCTTGTGCGCAACATCGAATTCACTCGAGCTGCATATGGGCTTGACCGGGTGACCGAAGAGTTCTACCCGGCGGAGACGGCTGTCAGCACGGAGGTCATTCAGAGTAACCCGAAGACGATCAACAACATACGCCTTTGGGACTATCGCCCCCTTACCGATGTATATAAGCAGATTCAGCTTATCCGTCCGTACTACGACTTTCACGACGCCGATGTTGACCGCTACGAAATCGATGGCGAATTGAGACAGGTTTTGCTCTCAGCACGCGAGGTCGCGCCGGAGAAGCTTGACGCCAATGCCCAGCAGTGGACGAATACGCGCCTGGTTTATACGCACGGAATGGGTATTGCGATGAGCCCCGTTACGGAGTTCACGCCGGAGGGAAGGCCCGAGTTTTTCGCCAAGGACATACCGGCCGATGGCGTAATTCCCATCCAATCCGCCGACTCGGAGGGTGATCCGGAACTCTTGGTTACGAACCCTCGCATCTATTACGGCGAAAACACGCTGGAGTACGTGATAGTCAACACACTACAGGAAGAGCTTGACTACCAGACCGAAAGTGGCGACCTTTTCCGCACGTACTATGACGGGCCCGGCGGTGTGCAGATGTCGTCGTTCTTCCGCAGGCTTGCTTATGCCTGGCAGTTCGCAGACGTAAATATCCTTATCAGCGGGCAGATTACGGGCGACAGCCGCCTGCAATATCGGCGCGCCATACAGGAGCGCATTCACACTGTCGCGCCCTTCCTGCTGCTGGACAATGACCCGTACATAGTCGCGGCAGAGGGTGGCCTTTACTGGATTCAGGATGCTTATACCTATACTGACAGATATCCTTACTCAGACCCGTTTCGCCCAGACCTCAACTATTTGCGTAACAGCGTGAAAGTCACGGTGGACGCCTTCACCGGCGACCTACGCTTCTATGTATGGGACGAGTCCGACTCCATCATACGCACCTACAAGCGCATATTCCCAGACCTGTTCCTTCCACAAGGGGACATGCCTGAATCGCTAAAGGCCCATGTGCGCTACCCGCAAGACTTGTTCCGAATACAGGCGGAAAAGTATATCCGCTATCATATGCAGGTTCCTCAGAATTTCTACAATAACGAAGACCTGTGGGCAGTCGCCGAAGAGAAGTTTGGGCAGGGTGACGCGCTTCAGCAGGTGGAGCCTTACTTTGTCATAATGAAACTGCCTGGCGAAGTGAAGGAAGAGTTCGTGATGCTTCTGCCTTACACACCCAATGAGCGGCAGAACTTGATCGGCTGGCTCGCGGCGCGCAGCGACGGTGACAGTTACGGCAACCTCATAGCGTACAACTTCCCGAAGGACCGGCAGATCGACGGACCCGCTCAGATTGAGGCGCGCATAGACAACGATCAGGACATATCTGCCTGGTTCACGCTGCGCTGCACGACTGGATCGGAGTGCCTGCGAGGAAACCTTCTGGTCATCCCGGTTGGTCAGGGAATCATTTACGC
This sequence comes from Dehalococcoidia bacterium, assembly GCA_965221045.1. Lineage (GTDB taxonomy): Bacteria > Chloroflexota > Dehalococcoidia > Lucifugimonadales > JADFKI01 > Bin90. The sequence goes on along the minus strand of OZ244863.1, from coordinate 314,707 downwards.
GGAGCCGGTATATATCCGAGCTGAAGGCGTCAATTTCCCCGAACTGAAGCGCGTAATACTCGCCACGGGCGACAAAGTCGTAATGGAAGACTCGCTAAACGAGGCACTCGCCGTGCTCACCGGCTCACAGTCGTTCGTAACCGATGCCGAGGAAAGCCCCTCTGAAACCACTCCGGCACCATCTACATCAGGCGGTGCAGTGGAGGCGACAGTCGAGACGATTCAGCAAGCCATACAAGATGTGAAGGATAACCTTTCCGGACTTGAGGAAGCGCTGGACAGATTGACTGAATCGCTTTCAAATCAATAAAGGGATGTGGCGACATTCCTGAAAAAGCAGGGATGCCGCTTTTTACCCGCAAATTGAACGCTTATAACATTGTGGAGGAAGAACAATGACTTCAGCAGCAGAATGGAAAGAGAAAGAAAGTCAGTACTACATTCACACTTTCAACCGTCAGCCGATGGTCATAGAGCGCGGTGAAGGTGTGCGCGTATGGGATACGGAAGGCAAGGAATACCTTGACTTCACGGCCGGCCTGGCAGTGAACAACTTGGGTCATTGCCACCCTGCCGTCACAGAGGCGATTCAGCAGCAAGCGGCCACGCTGATGCAGACCTCCAACCTGTTCTACACTATTCCACAACTTGAACTTGCCGAAGCCCTCGTCGAGAACAGTTGCATGGACAAGGTGTTCTTCTCCAACAGTGGCGTGGAGGCAAACGAGGGCGCGGTTAAGCTGGCGCGCAAGTATGGGCGGCTGCACCGCAATGGCGCGCAGGACATCATCACCGTGCTCAACTCGTTCCATGGCCGCACGCTCGGTATGATCGCGGCGACGGGTCAGCCGGCGTATCAGCAGGCTTGGATGCCGCTCGCGCAAGGCTATACGAATGTGCCTTACGAGGACCTGGACGCGATACGCGAGGCGACCACGGATCAGACATGCGCCATTATGGTCGAAGTTCTGCAGGGCGAGGGTGGCGTCAATGTGCCGACCGAGGGATACCTGAAGGGGCTGCGGGAGTGGTGCGACGAGAACAATATCTTGCTGATATTCGACGAGGTGCAGACCGGCATGGGACGGCTCGGCAGCCTCTGGGGATACGAGCGCTTTGATGTTGAGCCGGACGTGATGACTTCTGCAAAGGGATTGGGCAACGGCGTCCCCATCGGCGCGTTTATGTGCAAGGATAGCTGCGATGTGCTGGAGCCGGGCGACCACGGCAGCACCTTCGGCGGCAACGTTCTCACTACCGCGGCGGGCAACGCCACAGTGCGCTACATGGTGGAGAACGACATCCCCGGCCATGCGCGCAAGATGGGCGAATACCTCGAATCGAAACTCGAAGAGATGCGGGCGGTGCGCCCGGATGTTGTCAAGGGCGTGCGTGGTATGGGTCTGCTGATTGCGCTGCAGTTGCAATCCCCGATTGCCCCGGCAGTAGTCGCAGCCGCGAACAACGAAGGCGTGCTTCTGAATCCGGTGCTTCCCGACGCCATTCGCTTTATGCCGCCGCTAATTATCACCGAGGCGGACGTGGACGAGTGTATCGAAAAACTCAATCGCGCGATTGACGCCGTGCTGGCCGGTTAGAACGAAGCAATATTGGATATAGGGCCGAGCAAGGCGCTGCACCTGTATGGTGCCAGGAGCGTCATGGTGCAACACGCGGTGCGAAAAGGGCAAGTAATCACGAATGAACTGGCGTGAACTCAAAGATAGCAACATAATACATGTAGCAGGCGCGGTGTCCGGCGGTCTGGACAGTTGCACAGTTACGCACTGGCTGAAGAGCAAAGGCTTTTCCGTGCACTGCTACACCGTTGACCTCGGACAGCCGGACGAGGAGAGCCTCGATGCCGTGAAGGAGCGCATGCTCGGCAGCGGCGCGGAGCGCGCGCAGATCGTGGAGGGACAGGACGCTCTCGCGGAGGCCGGTCTGAAGGTCGTACAATCGCAGGCGCGGTACGAAGGCGGTTACTGGAATACGACGGGCATCGCTCGTCCCATCACTGTCAGCGCGATGCTTCCTGAGATTGAGGCGCAGGATATCGGTGTGCTGTTTCACGGCGCGACCGGACGCGGCAACGACCAAGTTCGATTTCAACTAGCCGCGAACACGCTCCAACCCTCGCTGCATGTTTATGCACCGTGGCGCGACCCCGAGTTCGTGCAGCAGTTCCCCGGCAGGCAGCAGATGCTTGACTACTGCGAGGCGAACGACCTTCCGATAAGGCCTTCGCGCGAGTCGCGCTACTCGACGGACGCGAACTTCTTGGGATTGACGCATGAGGCGGGCGACTTGGAAGATGTTCAGATCTCGCCCGTGTTTGTTGAGCCGGGGATGGGTGTCTGGCCCTGGGACGCTCCCGACAGGGATGAGATTGTCACGATACGATGGGAAGAGGGCGTTCCGGTGACGCTCAACGGCAAGCCGCTGGGATTAGTCGAGATGTTCCAGCAGGCAAACCGCGTTGCTGGTAAACATGCCGTGGGCATTGGCACGCATGTCGTGGAGAACCGCTTCGTAGGCGTGAAATCTCGCGGCATATACGAATCGCCAGGCATGGAATTGCTTGGGCGAAGCTACGAGTACCTGCTGCAGTTCATCCTCGACCGGCGCGCGCGCGAACTGTTCGACTACATCTCCGGCGTAATAAGCCTTCAGATATATCAGGGTTACTGGCTCGATTTGGCGACCACCTCGGCGCTGGCGGCACTGGAACCGATGACGCGCCTCGCCACTGGCACAATATCGGTCAGGCTGTACAAAGGTAGTATTTTCTTCGACACCGCCGAGGACACACCTGAGGCCATGCCGCACTCGCTCTATACAGACGACTCCTCGATGGAAGCTATGGGAACCTACGACCATTCGGACGCTGAGGGTTTCCTGAAGGTGCTTGGTATATCGTCAAAGAATGTGGGCACGCGGCAGTATCCACATTTGGACAGATAACGCATAGACAGATAACGCACATTCGATAGTCCGACTAACGCCAAAATACCATTAAGTGGGTAAAACGCATGACACTTACTTCCACTGAGACTCGCAATCAGATGACGAATCTCGTGCGCGAATTCGTTCGCCGCGACGTTGATCCCGTTGTCAATTACTTCGAACACGAAGATATCTACCCTCAAGATCTTGTGGACAAGATGGCCGAGATGGGACTCTTCGGCATTATGATTCCGGAGGAATATGGCGGACTTGGTCTCGACTACACGACATTTGCCTTGATTTTCGAGGAGCTGAGCAAGGGTTGGATGAGCCTTACGGGGCCCCTCGGCACGCATCACATTCTCGCCTATGTCATCTCTACATACGGGACTGAGGAGATGAAGCAGCGATTTCTGCCTAAAATGTCAGAGGGAGTTATTCGGGGCGGCTTGGCGCTGACAGAACCGGGCGGCGGAAGCGATATGCAGAATCTTCAGACCTCCGCCGTCAAAGACGGTGAAGAGTATGTCATCAACGGCAACAAGATGTTCATCTCAAACGGCGAGCATGGCAATGCTTTCGCTGTTCTTGCTCGCACCGACAAGACGGCACAGCCGCCACATCGAGGCATAAGCTGCTTCGTAGTGGAGAAGCCTGCCGCCGGATTCATGGTAGCGCAGAAGCTCGACAAGCTGGGCTATCGTGGCATCGACACGACTGAGCTGGTCTTCGACAATGTTCGCGTCCCCACTGAAAATCTGGTGGGCGAGGCTGAGGGTCAGGGCTTCAGGCAGGTCATGAGCGGACTGGAGGGCGGGCGCATTAATGTCGCGGCGCGTGCCGTTGGCGTTGCGACCGCAGCCTTTGACGCCGCCATCAAGTACGCGCAGCAACGCGAATCATTTGGGAAGCCAATCGCGCAGCATCAGGCGATTCAGCTGAAGCTCGCGGAGATGGCGACGAACATCGAAGCGGCAAGACTGCTGACATACGAGGCGGCGCGCAAAAAGGACTCCGGCGAGCGCGTTGATCTGGAAGCGGGGATGGCGAAGCTGTTCGCCAGCGAAATGTGCGGCGAAGTTACGATGGAGGCGATGCGTATCCACGGCGGCTATGGCTATATCAAGGATTACCCGCTGGAGCGCTACTACCGCGACGCCCCGCTAATGATTATCGGCGAGGGCACCAACGAGATACAGAAGCTGATAATTGCGCGGCGGCTGCTACAGAAGTACCAGATTTAGGCATCTGCCATCCAAAAATTCTGGAGTAGGAAAGCACTATGATTCACGACGGTCGAGATTCATTCGGCGGTTACCTTGAGGACTTCAAGCCAGGTGACATTTTCAGGCACTGGCCCGGCAAGACCATCACGGCGATGGACAATCACCTGTTCACGCTGCTGACCATGAACACGAACCCGCTCCACTTCGACGAGCATTATATGAAGGACCACCCGCATGGCAGAATCCTTGTGAACGGCATGCTCGTCTTCAGCCTTGTGGTGGGCATCAGCGTGCGAGATACTTCCGGCAAAGCCATCGCCAATCTCGAATATGAGAACGCCACGCACGACGGTCCCACATTCGAGGGTGACACCATCTACGCGGAGAGCGAGATTCTCGACGTGCGTGTGTCAAATAGCCGCCCTGACCGTGGCATCGTATATATGGAGTCACGTGGCATCAATCAACGTGGCGAGCAGATTCTTACGCTGAGGCGTCGTTTCCTTGTCACCAAGCGTCCCACAGAATCCTTGGTTGGCGCAGCTCAGTCCGATGCCTAGTCTGGGAGGGATGCGAGAGGTAACTTCAGCCTACACCGTCTCCATTCACTACGACCGCAGGCTGTATCGCCAAGACATCGCAGGCTCAATCGCTCATGCCCGCATGCTCGCCAAGCAGGGCATAGTTTCGGACGCTGATGCGGAGGCAATTACCAAGGGATTGCGGGAGATACTCCAGGAGATCGAGGACGGCAGTTTCGTTTGGCGCCCTGAACTCGAAGACATCCACATGAATGTAGAAAGCCGCCTGCATGAGAAGATAGGTGATGCTGCAGGCAGGCTGCACACGGCGCGCTCACGCAATGATCAGATTGCGCTTGATGTGCGGATGTTCGTCAAAGATGCCGTAGGCGAGGTTCTAAGCGCGATACACGACCTGAGAACATCTCTGATAGTGCAGGCAGAGTTGAATGCCGAAGTGGTGATGCCCGGCTATACTCACGTGCAACGGGCGCAGCCTGTGCTGTTCGCGCACCACATGCTGGCATACTTCGAAATGCTCGGGCGTGATTCTGACCGCTTCCAGCAGACCTATGAACGTGCCGATGTGCTGCCCCTCGGCAGCGGTGCGCTCGCGGGCTTGCCATATCCCATAGACCGCGAATTCGTAGCGCAGGAACTTGAATTCAGCCGAATCTCTCGCAACAGCATGGACGCCGTTGCCGATAGAGATTTCCTGCTAGATTTTCAATCGGCGGCGGCGATATGCATGATGCACCTGTCGCGGATGGCAGAGGAGCTTGTGCTCTGGTCGTCCGATGAGTTCGCGTTCATTCGGATCAGCGAGGAATATACGACCGGCAGCAGCATCATGCCGCAGAAGCGCAACCCCGACTTCGCGGAACTTGCGCGCGGCAAGACGGGTAGGGTGTTCGGCAGCTTGATGGCTCTGCTTACGTTAATGAAGGGCTTGCCGCTCACATATAATCGCGACATGCAAGAGGACAAGGAAGGCTTCTTCGACACCTTCGACACGCTGCTTGCCACGCTCACGATTTTCGCCGACATGATTGCGAAGATGCACATCGTTCCCGAGCGTATGCGAGAGGCGGCGCAGGGCAGCTACGTGCTTGCCACCGACATCGCGGACTATCTGGTGGACAGGGGAATGCCATTCCGAGAAGCTCACGGTGTCGTTGCTCGCCTGTCGCGACATGCTGTGGAGCGCGGCGTTCAATTCGAGGAGCTGACGCTGGACGAATACCGTAGCTTCTCGACGCTGTTCGACGAAGAAGTGCTCGCTATAAGTGTAGATTCATCAGTCGCCGCGAGGGATGTTCCGGGCGGAACGGCGTTCGATAGGGTGAACCAGGCAGTCGCCGACGCCAAAACCCAACTTGTTAGTGAGCAGGGAGGCTCAAAATGACTGCTGAACGCCGCATCAAGATAGCGCCATCAATATTGTCAGCCGACTTCGGCAGACTTGGCGAACAGGTTGCAGAGGCGGAACAGGGCGGGGCGGACGCCATTCACATTGACATTATGGACGGCAACTTCGTCCCAAATATCACGATGGGGCCGATGATAGTCGAGGCGATACGCGGCTGGACAAGCCTACCCTTCGACCTGCACATGATGGTTGAAGCCCCGGAGCGTTACATAGACGACTTCGCTCGCGCCGGCGCCGACATCATCACTGTGCATGCCGAGGCTTGCAGGCATCTGCATCGCACGGTGCATCAGATACGCGAGGCCGGCAAGAAGCCGAGCGTAGCCATCAGTCCTGCAACTCCTGTATCCGCAATCGAAGAGGTCATCTCTGATCTCGATCAGACACTCGTAATGACTGTAAACCCAGGCTTCGGCGGGCAGGCGTTCATCGAGTCAATGCTCGACAAAATCCGCCGCGTCCGCGCACTCATTGACGAGCGCGGATTGGACACAGACCTTCAGGTGGACGGAGGCGTCAGCGCCGCAACTGCTAACAGCGTCGTTCAGGCAGGCGCGAATGTGCTCGTCGCGGGATCAGCAGTATACAACGACCGCATGAGCGTCGCCGAGGGGATTACGGCAATACGTACCTGCATCGGTTAGGTCAGATCTGATTCTACGCCAATGCCCGCCGCGCCGCGTTCAAAGTCGCTTCGATATCGGCATCGCTGTGCGCCGTTGAGACGAACATTGCCTCGAATGGCGACGGCGGCAGATATACACCCTCCTCCAGCATCCTGTGGAAGAAGCGGCCGAAACCTTCCCTGTCCGATGCTAACACCGTCTCCCAGCTGTTGACCTCGCCCGCATTGAAGAACAGCGTCATCATCGAGCTGACGCGGTTGATTCGCAACGGAATCTCAGCTTCTGCGAACACTTCTTGTAGGCCTGCCGCAAGTGACGCAGCCTTCGCCCCAAGCGCGTTGTACACGCCTGGCTCCTGCAACTGCTCCAGCGTTGCGATGCCGGCAGCCATTGCCACGGGATTGCCTGACAGCGTGCCGGCCTGATACATCGCTCCCAGCGGTGCGACTGTCGCCATAATCTCCGCGTTACCGCCGTACGCGCCCACGGGCATGCCGCCGCCGATGATTTTGCCCAGACAGGTGATATCGGCGTTGATGCCGTATCGCTGCTGCGCGCCGCCATACTCCACCCTGAAGCCGGTGATAACCTCATCGAAAATCAGCAGAGAATTGTGTTTCTCAGTCAGATCGCGCAGACCTTGCAGGAATCTGTCATGCGGTGGCACAACGCCCATGTTGCCTGCGACAGGTTCGACGATGACGCAGGCAATATCTTCAGGAAAAGCGTCAAAGTGCGCCTCTACGGATGCAGGGTCGTTGAATACTCCAAGGAGAGTATCCTGCGCGAAAGATGCGGTTACGCCCGCGCTGTCCGGTACGCCGTGTGCCAGCGCGCCCGACCCAGCTGCTACCAGCAAAGCGTCCGAATGCCCGTGGTAACCACCCTCGAACTTTACGATCTTCGACCTGCCAGTGTACGCTCGCGCGAGACGTAGCGCGCTCATCGTCGCCTCTGTTCCAGAGTTTACGAAGCGCACCATTTCGATGGATTCGTAGGCGTCTACGACGAGTTGTGCGATCTCGTTCTCCCGCTCGGTAGGGGCACCGAAGCTGGTGCCGTCCGCCGCCGCCTGAGTTATCGCCGCCACGACGCTCTCGTTGGCATGTCCAAGAATCAGCGGGCCCCAAGAGCACACATAGTCGATATATTCGTTGCCGTCCGCATCCCACACTCTGCTGCCGGAGCCTCGCGTGAGAAACAATGGATTGCCGCCAACTGCGCCCCATGAGCGCGCGGGGCTGTTAACACCGCCGGGAATCACGTCCTTGGCGGTGTCGTATAGTTGCCTAGATCGTTCAAGGTTCAAGGTTCTACCTCACTCATATTGCTGCCGGTATTTTTGAAATAATGCAGCGCATATCATACCATCATCCGACTCGTTCGGGGCGCAACTTTGCCCTGAGCGGCTCGGACGTTGTACACTTTCTTGTGAACGGAACGCACTCTTAGGAATGGGGCAACAATGAAAATCACAGGCATTAAGACGCACATATTCTCCTCACAGCATCGCAACGCCAAGCGCAACTGGCTTATATTGCGCCTGACCACCGACGAAGGTATCGAAGGGATCGGCGAGGCGTCGATGCTGAGCCACGACCCGATGGTGGCAACGCTGCTGCACGAATGGACGGAAGCCTATCTCGTGGGCAAAAATCCGCTGCACCACGAAGTTCACTGGACGCGCATGTACCAGGACAATCTAGGGCGTGGTGGTCGCCTTTTCAGCACTGCTCTCTCCGGCATAGATATCGCGCTCTGGGACCTGCGAGGCAAGGCACTCGGCGTGCCTGTTTATGAACTGCTTGGCGGTCCGTACACCGACCGCGTCCGTGTATATGCCAACGGTTGGTACACCAACCCCGGCTTACCCGAACAGAATGCTGAGGAAGCACTGCGCGTAGTGGAGATGGGCTACACTGCGATGAAGTTCGACCCTTTCGGACACCACAATTACACGACCATCTCCCCGCAGGAAGCGCAACTCGCCGAAGACAGAGTGGCCGCCGTGCGTGAGGCGGTCGGCCCCAATGTGGAGATACTGGTCGAAGTGCATGCCAAGTTCAATGTCTATACTGCGATACACCTCGGCAAGCGTCTTGAGCAGTATCGCCCGTTCTGGTTCGAGGAGCCTGTGTCGCAGGAGAATGTGTCGGAGATGAAGCAGGTGCGGGACAATGTGAATATTCCCATCGCCACTGGTGAAAGGCTTTACACGAAGTTCCCCTTCTTCGAGCTAGTGAAGAACGAGGCGGTTGACATCCTACAGCCCGATATGTGCAACGCTGGCGGGATCACCGAATTGAAGAAGATCGCTGCCATCGCCGAGCCGCAGCACATCATGATGGCGCCGCACAACACCAACGCCGCTGTCGGCACGGTCGCCAGCTTCCATCTTGGCGCGGCAATGCCCAATTTCCTCATACAGGAATATCACGCAGAGTTCTACGAGCCGCACTACTTCGAGGTATTCGACGGATTACCCCGACAGAAGAACGGCTATGTGGAACTGCCAAAAGGCGCAGGGCTGGGTTTGACGTTTAATGAAGAAGTAGCGAACGCTCATCCGCACATGCCGCTGGATCACAGTGAGCGGGGAATCTAATAGACACATACTCGACTGTAAGTTTGAGGCATTCCAAATGAAAATCCTGGGCATCGAAACGTCCTGCGACGAAACCGCCGCCGCCGTCATTGAGGACGGCAGCTATATCCACTCGAATGTAATTGCTTCTCAGGCGACGCTTCACGCACAATATGGTGGAATCGTCCCTGAGATAGCCTCGCGCCAGCACATGATTACCATTATCCCTGTGCTTCGACAGGCACTGGACGAGGCATCAATTGAGGCGCATGAACTTGACGGTGTGGCCGTTACGCATGGGCCTGGCCTGGCAGGTTCGCTGCTTATCGGCGTGAACGCCGCAAAGGGCTTTGCTCTCTCCAATGAGCTGCCATTCATCGGCTTAAACCACCTCGAAGGGCATATTTACGCCGCTTGGCTTGAGGAAGGCGTAAATCCTGAAGCGTCGCCCGGCTTTCCGCTGATGTGCCTTATCGCTTCCGGCGGACACACCGATCTGATACTGATGAAAGGGCATGGCGACTACACTCTGATTGCCCGCACTCGCGACGATGCCGCGGGCGAGGCATTCGACAAGGCGGCGCGCGCATTGGGGCTTGGATTCCCGGGAGGACCCGAGATACAGAGGGTCTCGGAACATAGCATTGGGGGCGAGCCGCGCTTCCCTCGTCCGGTGGTCAGGGACTCGTTGGACTTCAGCTTCAGCGGCTTGAAGTCTGCGGTGGCACGGCGGGCCGAAGAGTATGGGATGTATCCGCCGTCAGAGGACACGCCGCCCGACCCACAGCAGGTTGCGAATGTAGCGGACGCCTTCCAGGAGGCAGTGGTTGACTGCATGGTGCAGCGGACGATTCAGGTGGTCGAGCGGTATCACGTAAAGGGTGTTGTTCTTGGCGGCGGCGTGGCGGCGAACAGCCATCTCAGGAAAGAAATGCACAAGCGAGTTCCAGTCGAAGTGGTTGTGCCAAGGCCCGGTCTCTGCACCGACAACGGCGCGATGATGGGCGCCGCTGGCTTCTTCCATTTCCGCAATGGCATAAACTCCCGGTGGGATGTGGATGTCGTGCCCAACCTGCGCCTTGGCTAAAGGTTCGTATAACGACCGCTAACTTGGCTCGCTAGAGGCTACCTCGGTGCGAAGGAATTGGCGCGGGCGTATTTCGACAGACTCCTCTCCGCCTTCAATTCAAACATCCTTGCGATGAGAGCCTCTGCTTCCTCCTGATTTCGCTCGCCTTTCAGATCAATCCGAATCTCTCCACCGTTGGTTTTGAAGACAAGCACATGCTCGCCGCCGGATGTCAAGCGGTCATAAATCAGATAGACGCCCATAAGAGCTACGATTACCGCGGCCCCAATCGAAATCGTCTGATTTTCGATGATTCGCCATAGCGCAGCCGAAACAACGAACGCAAGCCCTGCCCATACGAAAGAGCCGTAACCACCTGCCGGCTGACTAGTAATTTCGACGGCGCTGATGTCTTCGATTGCGGCGAACGATGTCCTCCGACTTGACTCCGACCCGCTCATCTGAATGACGCGATTGTCGGTCAGCACAACGACTTCGCCGCCGCCGTCATGGGCATCTTCCCCTTTGTCGATGCCCAGCGATGCCAGAATTTCCTCATTCGCCATAAGAGTGACGCCCCTCACTCTTCCTTGCGCCAACACGCCCTTTTTTGCCTTTGCTTTTAGCATCTGCTCCCCGCCAAATGACCGTCATATGAATAAAGAACCTAGACTCCGCCGCAATCTTACGAGGAACGACCAGCGCGCTTGTCCTTGTCGCGCCTGTCCAAATGAGTAACGCCGTCCTTCATCACATACTTCACTGCGTTGCCGCGTTCCAGAATAGTCACATCGTCTAGCGGATTGCCGTCCACTAGGATGATGTCCGCGCATTTGCCCGCTGAGATGCTGCCGATCTGCTCCGCAAGCCCCATGCAGCCGGCGGCGTCGCTAGTTGCGGCGACTATAGCCTGCATCGGCGTCATTCCCGCTTCCACGAGGCAGCTGATTTCGTGGGCATTGTTGCCGTGCTCCCATCCACCCTCGTCCGTTCCAGCCGTGACCGTGACTCCGTACTCCAGCGCCATCCGAAGGCTCTTGACATGGTGCTGTCGTAGTGCGGCAGCGCGTGCCTTGCCGTGCGGCGTCCCCTGAGTGGCGTGGAAAGTGTACACTCCGTAGGTCGGAGTAAAAGCGATTCCCTTCTCCGCCATCATTTCAAGCAGTTCGGGATCCTCGTCGAGATAAGAGCCGTGCTCGATAGAGTCCACTCCCACTTCGATAGCCATTCGCAGACCTTCGCCGCCAAGCGCGTGGCACATTACTCGGCGGCCGCGCTTGTGCGCCTCATCCACCAGCGCTTCCAGCTCCGCTCGCTCAAACAGCACGTCCTTTGGTCCGAGCCCGGCGGTCGAGCTTGCACCACCGGTAGTCGCGGTCTTAATCACATCCGCGCCTGCGCCCACCATCTCACGCACCTTGGCGCGCATTCCTTCGGGACCGTTCGCCACGCCCCAGGGCAGACCGGAGTCCGCACCCGCAGGCGGCTTGTAGCCGAGTGGGCTGACCCTGTCTCCCATGCCTCCGGTTGGCGTAATGAACCCCAGCCCAACGTGAAGCCGCGGACCAGGCACCAGACCTTCGTCCACCGCAATGCGAAAACCTGCGTCCAGTCCGCCCGCGTCCCGCACGGCCGTATATCCTGTTTCCAGCGTCTGCTTCAGCACGGAAGCGATTCGCAGGTGGCGTGTGCTGCGCGGTTCGGTAATACCCCAGCGACTCGCAATTTCGTAGCTGAACGACGCCAGATGGTCGTGCGTGTCGATAAGCCCTGGCATAAGCGTCATCCCGGAGGCGTCGATGACCTCCACACCCTCTGGAATCCTCACATCCCCAGCGCTTCCGGCCTCCACAATGGCGCCGTCTTCAACCAGCAGCACCGCGTCCGATACTGGCATAGCCCCCGTGCCGTCAATCATCGTCGCGCCCGTGAATGCCTTCATGCTCAACCCTCCTGAATCTCACAATACTCTATTGCTGCGATGATACCACTTCTGGTAAGGCCCTCATAGAATACGCCTGCATTGTTGGACGAAGTATCCCTGCTGTGCTATTCTCCAATCTGATTTGCCATTTCAAATAACGATCAAAGGAGTTCTGTATGGAACGCCCAATCATCAAGCCTATTGGCACACCGGTAGAAGAGTTGGACACACCCGCCCTTGTCGTGGACATGGACACGCTGGAGTCCAACATAGAGCAAGTTCACTCCCACTTTCGGCAATTGGACGCCAAACTCAGGCCATACACCGAAACGCACCGTTGCCCCACAATAGCGCACAAGCAGCTTGCGGTGGGTGGCACCGTTGGCGGCATCGCAGTTGCGAGCGTTGGCGAAGCCGAATTGTTCGCGCAGAACGGTATCGCCGATATTCTCCTCGTGAACGAAGTCGTAACCCCATCCAAGATTAATCGTCTCTGCGCGCTCGCCAGGCAGGCGAACATCACAGTTGCTGCAGATAATTCTGCCAACGTTCGCAGCCTTTCCGAGGCGGCTCGAAGCAGCGGCGTCAGCTTGAATGTCCTCGTTGATATCAACACAGGACAAGACCGCAGCGGTGTCGCGCCCGGTCAACCCGCCCTCGATCTAGCCCGCGCGATCGCCCAAAGTGAAGCCTTAAACTTCAACGGGCTGATGGCACTCGACGGGGCCGAACTTTCACAGGATACTGATGCCATCGCAGGTGAAGCAGGCAGGCGCATTCAGCAAACGCTTGACACCCGCGAGCTGCTGGAGCAAAACGGCATAGAGGTGAGCACTGTCAGCGTGAGCGGCACCCACTGCTATCGTCAGGCATCCGAAATATCCGGCGTGACCGAGGTTTTGGCGGGAACCTACGCCCTGATGGACCAGCGGCACAGCGCGCATCTCCCCGAACTCCAGCCGGCGGTAAAAGTGCTCGCCGCAGTAACCAGCCTGCCGGAACCCGGCACCGCAATCCTAGACACCGGACGCAAGGCAATGGGTGACGACTACGGCTTTCCTGTCATAGCAAATCGCAGCGATGTTGAAGTCACTTCGATGAGTGCGGAACACGGCAAGCTGCAATGGGAAGAAGACACTGATGTGGCATTGAGCCTGGGTGACAGAATCTGGTTCACGCCGATGGACGTAGGCTCTTGCGTCAACGTGTACGACTACATTCAAGGAACGCGGCGAGGCAGACTCGAATCCGTGCTCGCCATATCCGCGCGAGGCCTATATCGCTAAAACTGTACCGTTAGGACATCATCCACACTCTTGAGACAAGATGGAGCATACCAATGGAGAACTACCGACCGCTTATAGGTACGGACATAAGTGATCTAGACACGCCATGCCTGCTAATTGATATAGACGCTCTTGAGCGCAACTATCAGCTCATCGCCGATACCTACAGAGATACCGACTGCAAGATGCGCGCCCACATCAAGAACCTGAAGTCGCCAATGCTGGCGCACATGCAGATTCGCGTGGGTGGCACCGTGGGCGGCGTCTGCGCCGCGAAGGTCTCCGAAGCCGAGGCAATGGTCGAAGGCGGCATAGACGATATTCTGATTCCTAATCAGGTAGTCGCGTCTGACAAAATTGCTCGCCTCTGCACCCTCGCAAAGCGGGCAAAAATGATGGTAGCGGCAGACAATACCGAGAACTTGCAGGCCATATCTAATGCCGCCAGCAAGATGGATGTCTCAATCGGCGTCGTCATCGAGGTTGACACGCAAATGGAGCGCGCTGGCATCAGGGCGATTGAGCAGGGCGTTGCGCTTGCCAAGGTCGCGGATTCATTGCCCGGCGTAGACTTCAGGGGGGTGATGAGCCACCAGACGCTTGCCGGCCAGCCCGACCGCGAGACCCGCTTTATAGAGGGTCCCCGCTTCATCCAGAAAACACTCGATGTCAAGGACGCAATTGAAGCTGAGGGAATCGCCGTGGAAGTTGTCTCAGCAGGGGAGAGTTGGACCTACGACATCTGCCCGACCATCCCTGGCGTAACCGAGGTCGAGGGCGGTACCTATGCCCTGATGTCGCATGCCTATGCATACATGGATGAGTTCGAGTATGCCGGAATGATTTTGGGCACCGTCACCAGCACACCCCGACCTGGCGTTGCCGTCGGCGACACAGGTTCGCGCTGTCTCGCATCGCCCAGCGGCGTGCTGCCCGAAGTGCTTGGCATCGATGGGGTGCGTGTGGACTCGCTTGGCGCGAACCATATCGTGCTGAAATCCGAAGGTGACATGCCACTGCAAATCGGCGACAAGTTCCAGCTAATTTCCGGACAGCAGGACATCATGGTCAATCGCTGGGATCAGTTCATTGGGGTGCGAAACGGCAAGGTAGAAGCTATCTGGGACATTACCGCCCGCGGCTGCCACAACTAGTTTACGGCCAGAGCTACTATGGCCATCAGCAAATGGCTCTTCGCCACATGGTACGACCTGCTGAACTCCGGCGTCGAGGGCCGAGTCGTCCCGTACCGAAAGCTCACCGCCGGCAATGCCTGGGGCGATGTGCTGGAAATAGGTGGCGGCACCGGCGCAAACCTCCCGTACTATCCAGAGAGTGCCGACATCACCTTCATCGAGCCGGACGCGTATATGGTCCGAAAATTGCGCCGGAACATTGTGCGGCACAAGCGGAGCGCTACCATCGTTCAGCAAGGGGGCGAAAGCCTTCCGTTCGCCGACGCCAGCTTTGACACCGTCGTAACGACTCTCGTGCTCTGCATGGTTAGTGACGCCGATGCAGTAGTGCGAGAGGCACGGCGCGTCCTTAGACCCGGAGGCGCATTTCTGTTCTACGAGCATGTCGTTTCTCCTCGGCGGCGTGGGCGATGGTGGCAGCACAGGCTCAACCCGGCTTGGAAGTGCCTGACAACAGGATGCAACCTGAACCGCGACCTCACTGCTTCCATCCAGAACGCTGGGTTTACCAGCGTTGAACTCGAAGCATTCGACCTCTCAGTGCGCTTGCCTGTTACAATACCAAACATAGTGGGCATAGCCATAGTATGAGACACGCATCCTCTCGCCGCACGTGCCCGGAGTCACAGATGTCGTCCATGGAGAGCGCCCCCGAGTGGTACGACGACACAGGCAAGCGTGTTGCACGAATGCCCGACGCCATATGTGTCGCAGCAAGCGGTATTGTGTTCAACGAGAAGAGGCAGATACTGCTTCAAAAGCGCGCCGATAACGGTCAGTGGGGACTGCCTTCCGGATATGTTGACATTGGCGAATGGGTAGAGCAGGGTGCAGTCCGTGAAATCTGGGAAGAGACCAGAATCCACACGCAGGTAAATCGACTCGTTGGAATTTATTCAGATCCTCAACACAATGTCATCGCTGCCTACCCTGATGGCAGTCTAATACAATTCGCAATAGTGGTATTCGAGTGTGAGTACCTTTCTAGTCAGCTGAGAATCTCCGACGAAAGCACCGACATCGGATACTTCCCACCCGACAATCTTCCCGATGACACGGTGCTTTGCGACTTGCTCGCTATCAAAGACGCACTGGAAGATCGGGAAAGGCCTTTCATTAGATGAGGAGGTAAATAACTATGGAATTTGAACGAGCTCGCCCATTTATGGAGACGCACCACAGAGGCGTCATATCAACGCAGCGATCGGATGGCGCGGCACACTCCAGCGTCGTCGTCTGCGGCGCATACGAGGGCAACGCAGCCTTCGTCTCCGTATATCCGCGCTCGCAGAAGATACGCAACCTGCGTCGCAATCCCAACTGCACCGTGCTCTGTGTGTCGGACGACTGGCGGGAGTGGGCGTCAGTCGAAGGCACTGCAACGCTCTACGACTATGGCAACATGGACGCCGAGGAGGCCCGCGTGATGCTGCGCAAGGTCTATATGGCGTGCAGCGACACCGAGCATCCCGATTGGGAAGAGTACGATCAGGCGATGATTGACCAGGAAGCTGTCATCGTGCTTGTTGAGCCGAAGCGCGCTTACGGCTTGCTCCGAAGCTAAAGAGTCGTCCGCACATCCGCACGGGCGCGTCGAGCAGATATGCTATAATTGCACTTGCCTCGACGCGGAGAGATGGCCGAGCGGACGAAGGCGCCGGTCTCGAAAACCGGTATGGGCGCAAGTTCATCGTGGGTTCGAATCCCACTCTCTCCGCCAAATACATATCCCAAGCCTTCCCCTAAGAACCGAAATTATCCCGCCGTAGACTGCTTTAGGCCACTTCCCCTGTCTTGTGAGTTCCCTCCAAATCCTGCAAAGCCCATCCATGCTGTGGGAAAAAGCGTGGGAAAAGGAGGGGAAATGAACAGGTTGACCACAGCCAAAGTCAGGAGTCTCACCAACCCCGGCAGATATTCCGATGGGGAGGGCACGTATCTGAACGTCTCCATGCGTGGTTCAAAGAGTTGGGTTCAGCGCAAATCCATTGACGGCATTCGACGCGATATCGGCCTTGGAGAATATCCGACCGTGAGTCTTGCTGAGGCGGGCGATCTGGCGAGACGGAACAAGTCAGCTGTAGCCAGTGGTGTCAACCCAATCGCGGAGAAGGGGCGGCAGCAACGCCCACATTCCATAAGGCTGCGCTTCAAGTGCACCGTATCAACCTCCCAACTTGGCGCGACAGAAAGCACGCGGCTCTGTTGTTGCTCAGCGATTCCGTCCTCGCTGAGTGTTCAGCGAAAATGTCCGCATTATGGAGAATGTGACATTGACGCAGCAAGAACAGGCAAGACTTCAGGTACTCAACCACTTACTGGCAGGGCATATGACGACAGAGCAGGCAGCGACATTGATGGGAGTGAGCGCACGCCACACCAGGCGCATACTCTCGGCATACAGACAGGAGGGAGCAGCCGCACTTGCTCACGGCAATCGGGGTCGCAGACCTGCCAACACAACACCGGAGACTATGATGGCAGAAGCGCTGCATCTGGCTCGCAGCCGATACACGGGAGTAAACCACACGCATCTGAGCGAGTTGCTCAGGGAGCGGGAGGGCATAGACATCGGCAGGAGCACGTTGCGGCGCATACTGGTGAACGCAGGGGTGAACAGTCCTCGTCAGCGTCGGCGGCCGAAGCATCGAGTTAGACGACGGCGGATGGCGCGCGAGGGGATGCTGATCCAGATAGACGGCAGTCATCACAGGTGGCTGGGAGAAGACGGACCGCAGTTCACGCTGCTGCTGGCGGTGGACGACGCCACCGGTTGTGTCGTGAACGCGCTCTTCTGCCTTGAGGAGACCACCCGCGACTACTTCCATATGCTTGAGGGTCTGATAAGGCGCTGGGGCGTGCCGCTGGCGCTCTATGCCGACAGGCACACGACCTTCAAGGCGACACCCGGAACCGGACAGAAGGTGAGGGCTGCCCCCCAGTTCGCCCGGGCGATGGACGAGCTTGGCATACGGATGATATTCGCCCGTTCGCCACAGGGTAAGGGGCGAGTGGGGCGTATGGCGGGCACCTTCCAGGACAGGCTGGTGAGGGAGCTTCGCCGGAGCGTCCACTATCCCGGAGGCCAAGCGCGTGCTTGCGGACTTCCTGCCCCGCTTCAACGAGCGGTTCAGGGTACAGGCGCAGCAGGAGGATGCGGCATACCGTCCCCTTGATCCCGATGTCTGTCTTGACCGCATCTTCTGTCTAAAGTACTGGCGGAAGGTCGGCAGGGACAACACTCTCAAGTATCGCTGGCACACCCTGCAGCTTCTGCCCGATGCGGAGCGTGGGAGTTACGCCGGAGCTAAGGTGGAGGTACTCGAAGGGCTGGACCGAACTCTGCGGGTGCAGCACGAAGGGCGCATCATCCCGTCACAGGAGGCTCCACCGCGTCCCGGACTCCTGCGGAGCTTAAACGGCGGTGCGCCACAGGCTCCCGATGAGAACGGATGGAAGGACAAGTATGCGCAGCTCGCCGCGACGAGTCCGACCCTTCACGGGGCCAATGGACCGCGGCATCCAGTCAACGTGCTGCGCAGGAAACCCAATCGGCGACAAAGGGCGTGGTGGAAGGCGATCCATCGCGCCAAGCTTCAGGGAGTGTCCTCCTGAGGTATCGCAAGAAATCTGGGAATGAGCAGGAACACGGTCAGGAAGTACTTGGCGGCGGAAACTCCTGAGATGGTGGGAGCCGCTGTGAGTTCGAGAAGATCCCGACCTGCTACTATGGCAGACGACATCAAAGGACAGAATCGCTGAACATTTAAGCGGACATATTCGCTGAACAGCGACACTTCCGCATGGCGAAAGGCGTTGGTCAGCGCGTTATGGGCTATGGAAAATAGCGTGCTACTGGTATCTGCGGAGAGGGGTGGCTCCACCCTGTTTTGAACTAGCTCAGCAGGTACCGACGTGATGGCCGTGAAGGTCGCAACCTATGTGTTCCCAACTTTAGGAGACATGAAGGTCAACGCCATCAGGAAAGTCGATGTACTTGCCTGCCTTACACCGATATGGACCGAGAAGCCTGAGTCGGCGCGCCGACTCAGGCAGCGAATGAGGTCGGTATTTTCTTAGAGGGTGTTTCCAAAGTATAAGACATATACTAACATCTACGGATGAAACGCAAGACATACCCAAGCGATCTGACGGACGAACAATGGGAACTCCTGTCGCCGTTGCTACCGGCGGCAAAACCCGGAGGCAGACCACGCACGGTTGAACTGAGAGAGATACTCAACGCCATTTTGTATGTGCTTCGCACCGGATGCGCCTGGCGGATGCTACCGCACGATCTGCCGCCGTGGCAAACAGTGTACAAATACTTCCGAGGCTTCTCAGAAGATGGGACCTGGGAACGAGTACACGATGCGATGCGACCGAATGTGCGTGAAGGTGAGGGTAGGAGCGCAATGCCCACGGCAGCCATTATAGACAGCCAGTCGGTGAAGACGACAGAAAAAGGGGGCCTCGTGGCTATGACGCTGGTAAGAAGGTGTTCGGACGAAAGCGACACATAATCGTGGATACTATGGGAATGCTGTTAGGAGTGGTGGTGCATCCTGCGGACATCCAAGACAGGGATGGCGCTAGGCTGCTGCTGAACAAACTGGCTGGCCGATTCCGTGAACTAAGGCTCATCTGGGCAGATGGTGGATATGCAGGCCAATTGGTTGACTGGGTAAGGGAGCATACAGGCTGGAAATTGGAGATAGTGAGACGTCCGAGTGGCAAACGTGAGTTTGCGGTATTGCCTCGCAGGTGGGTCGTAGAGCGGACATTGGCGTGGTTGGGTCGATGTCGTCGGTTAAGCAAGGACTATGAGTGCTTGGTGAGCAGCAGTGAGGCTTGGATACAGATAGCGATGATTCAGCTTATGTTGCGCCGTTTGGCGCCTTCATAGGCAACCTTTGGAAACACCCTCTTAGGGAATGACACACGACTATGTTGAGTTCAATGTGGCGTGTGAGGCGATTGACGCGGCGCTTCCGGCAATGCCAAAGATTAAGGCACACTATCGTTCGCTGCCATACCAGGACGTTCCTGCAGCGTTGAGTTTGATAGAAGAGTCAAGGGCATCGAAGTCCGCAAAGTTATGCTTTCGTTTCGTTGTGTTGACCGCGTGTTGCAGCGGAGAGGCACGGCTTGCGACGTGGGATGAGATTGACAGGGAGGCGGAGGTCTGGACTGTTCCATCACACAGGATGAAAGCGGGAGGGGAGCATCGCGTACCGCTGTCCGGCCTGGCGCTAAGAGTAGTTGATGAGGCAGCGGCAATTGCTGATGGCTCTGGATTGCTGTTTCCTTCGCCTGTCAGACAAGGCCGTCCACTAAGCGATATTACACTCACGAACCTGCTTCGGAGCAGTGGACTGGCGGATAGGGCAACGCTTCACGGCTTTCGCAGTTCATTCAGGATATGGGCGGCCGAGAGGACGTCTGCAAGCCACGCTGCCCTGGAGTTGGCTTTGGCGCACTCAGTCGGTAGTGCAGTGGAGCAAGCATACATGCGCAGTGATCTGCTGGAGCAGCGCAGAACTCTTATGCATGAGTGGGTAAGCTATCTGGAGACCGACCAAATTTAGGTGGATCGAGACCGTACTGCCTTGCACGGACTCTTGGAGGAGTGATTCCCTCTTGGTTACATCGCATTCCGATACCCCGAGTGGGAATCAGAAACCGCTAATGAATCGAACAGGAACAGACATCCGCGAACTAGACAGGCCACTTAGCCGATATAGTTCGCGGCAGTGGGCCCGATTCAGTGTAGGGTTTGCCAATGGCGAAGCGTCGTAGCGAAACAGTTGGTATATGCTTCTACTGAACAGGGTGAAATGATCGAGGCTGACCCAGGGTACATCAGACCTGTGGGCGTCAATCAATAGCTGCAAAACTCCTGGGAACTGCGTGTCGAAGCTCAGCGACTATGTCCGCTTAAGTGCTAAGGGAAAATGTCACCCCCTGTAAATTGCCATGCTATCAGACTACGATACCGTCGACTTCGCACGGGCGCGCGACAAAGGTGGACTTTCAGCGTTCATATACTTCTTCACGGTGTCTCTGTGTATGCCAGTTCCCGGGCGATCCTACGAATGGACAGCCCCTTGCGCTTCGCTTTCCGTACCGCTTTCCATCTCGCCGTCTAGCTGCGCGAGCTTGTCTACCCAGCGTCTGCCCAGGCCATTGCTGTCGATATGAGGTGTAGGAGTAGGCACGGTTCTCTCGGTGGAGTTTCGCAGGATATTGGGGCGCTGCGGTGCCTTCTGTGTGGGGATGATCTGCCCCTCGTGCTGCACCACCAGCTGTCCGTCCAGCCCTTCAAGCACATCCACCACCGCTCCGGCATAGCTCGGTCGGTCTGTGCCGGGCAGTAACTGCAGGGTGCGCCAGCGGTACTTCACCGTGTTGTCCCGGCCAACCCTGCGCCTGTACTTCAGGCAGAGGGTTGTATCGGGGCACATCTGCGGATCCAGGACGCGATATGCGGTCTCTGCGTGCTGTGGTGGCACACGGGCGTTGGTTGAAGTGGGAGAGGAAGTCGGCGAGCACGCGGTTAGCGTCATCGATGGTTGCTGCCTCCGCGAGTCGCAGTTCGGTTACGAGCCTGTCCTGGAAGGTGCCGACCATACGCTCAACCCGCCCCTTGGCTTGCGGTGATCGAGCGAATATCAGCCGTACGCCAAGCTCGTCCATTGCGCGACTGAACTGGGTGGGAGCAGCGGCAGCCTCTGACGTGGCGTGTACTTGAATACGGCATGCCGATCTGCATACAGTGCGATCGGTATGCCGCAACGCCGTATCAGCCCATCGAGGAGCGAGAAGTAACTGTGGGTGTTTTCCAGCTCGCAGAACAGGGCGTCGGCCACCATACCGGTGGCGTCCTCCACCGCCAGCAGCAATGTGAACTGCGGTCCATCTTCTCCCAGCCATCTGTGGTAGCTGCCGTCTGCCTGAATCAGCATACCCTCGCGTGGCATCCGCTGCCGCCGAACGCGGTGCTTCGGCGGGCGACGCCGACGAGGACTGTTCACACCGGCGGTCGTCAGTATCTTGCGCAACGTGTCACGACCGATGTCTATGCCCTCCCGTTCCCTGAGAAGCTCGCTCAGGTGCGTATGGTTGACTCCGGCGTATCGGCTGTGCGCCAGACGTACCGCTTCGCTCGCCAATGCGTTCGGTGTAGCGTTGGCAGGTCTGCGACCTCGATTGCCGTGAGCTAGTGCGGCTGCGCTCCTTCCTCTCTGCAAGCCGCCAGCATGCGCCTGGTGTGGCGTGTGCTCACTCCCATCAGTGTCGCTGCCTGCTCCGTCGTCATATACCCTGCCAGTAAGTTGTTGAGTACCTGAAGTCTTGTCTGCTCTTGCTGCGTCAATGTCACATTCTCCATAATGTGGACATTTTCGCTTAGCAGTTAGTACGGACGGAATCGCAGAGCAACAACAAACTGCGATGATACTTAATGGGCCATCCGGGATCGGGTCTGACCCATTCGGTAACTGGCTCAGATGCCCTCAAAATGATCTGTCGACCCGTTCCCGGGATGGCCATAAGTAGCCAATGGCTGAGGCGAGCAGTGACTTCATAGGAGCGTGGCCCTGAGCCTCTTCGCAGTTGTGTCCGCTCATTCAGCCGACCGCGTCTTGATAGTACAAAAGGGTTAACAAGCTCCCACGCTACTTCACGGTACAACACTCGTTGGATCGAGTAGCAGACTGGGTACTAGTGTACCGCGTCAATCATTTTTGCCGGATGCGTCAATGGATTTTGCCGGTTTGCCTCCTTGTCTGACTGTTGATCCTGCTCTGCGTGTGCGCACAACTTGTACCTCGACTTTGTACATCAGAGTAATCGAAGCAAGCAGATATACAGACGCTCAGGCTGCGTAGGCAAGGGAATCCACAAGACGATTGAATAGAGGCAGAGGGACTTTCGCCACATCAGACTCGGACGGGGATGTGGATAAAGTCTGAGAAGCAAACCACAGGTGCCGGCGCACCAGCGCGATCGCATCGATGAAGGTGGGCTCACACTTGGCATACCAGGCGCACGAACGCAGGGCAACCGGGCGTTCCTGCCGCAGCAACCCGGCGGCGAGAGTAACCCAGGAGAACAGTCCCAGCAGCAAAGGCGTGGTGCGAGAGATAGCCTTGTCGGACCACTGGCGCTGAGTCTCTACTCCAAGGTGGGCGCGTACCTCCTGGAAGGTGACCTCGATGCGCCAGCGCAGTAGAAACCATTGGACGATCTGAAGGGGATCGGCCTCAGTATCGGTGCAGACCAGTGCCTGAGTCCTCATCTGGCAGAGCGGGTCTCTGATCAGCACCCATCTGATGTGTACGGGAGGTCGTCCCCAGCGATACCAGACTGCGGTCTCGGATGTAATCTCCAGTGCGCGCGCCGGTCCGTCCTTCCAGGGCACAGATACCCGGGTCCAGGACACATCGGGGTTGTCCAGGAGTTCGATGGGAGAGGGCAGTCGCTGTCCCTTCAGGCGTGGTCTACCTATCTGACCGGGCATTCTGGGTGGAGCGGGCTCGAAGAGCGCAGCATCAAGCCTGAGTCCGCTGATGAAGGTGACTGGCTGGCGCAGGGACTGGCAGCTGTGCAGGAGTTCGAGCGCTGCGTATCCCCTGTCGGCCACGACGACTATGCGCCGGTCTGGCAGCCAGCGGCGCAGTTGGATAATCATCTGTCGTGCCCAATCTGTGATCTTCTTGTGTGGGCGTCCCACCTTCTGATGATAGCTCTCTGCCGGAGCCAGTGCAGTCATAACGGGCAGTGCCCACGTGCGATTCGCCCAGGGGATATGCGCCAGCCACATCAGGCTGACCCAGCGCAGTCCGCTCGCCCTCACCAGGTGGGACTCGCTTGAGCGCACGGCGTCTCGGAACACTCCCTTGGCGCTGATGCGACTGCCGCGTCTGCGTTCCAGCGTCTCGTCTATCCCGAACACCAGTGGTTCCCCATCCTGTGCAAGATGCTCGATGAGCAGCATAAGCAAGACACGGCTCATCTGCAGCGGGGACCAGACAGCTCGGTTGAGCACCTGATGATACTTCGCGAAGCCGGCATCGTCGCTGAGACCCATTACGCGCAGGGCTGACGTGACGGTGCGCTTGCGCGGGGCGAGGATGGCGCCGACGAGCAGTAGTTGCGCCTTTGACCAGGTTCTATCTCGAAAGAGAGTTGAGAATGGTCGGAGTACGGATATAATGGCATCGGGCAGGGTGAGCATAACCGGACCTTCTTGATGGGATGCTTCGGCTATCTTACCCTGTTCTTATACTATGTCTATTTCTTGTACCAAATGTACAAAGTCGAGTTGTACGGACTGTTGAAAAAGCAGAGATCTGTTCAACCCTGTCGCCATTTACACGGCGAGACGAGCACTTTGTCTGACTGGCGTAGGCTCTGGACCACTGTTGGCGATCGCTTCGTCATGTCTGCCATAGTCACCCTGTCGTTCCCGGTTATATCTTGGTTAAGCGGCAACTCGCCCCGGCGCAGTCGCCGGCTCTGGAGGCCCCGTGTCGTCGCTCAGCCGACGAACTGC
The DNA here is from genome assembly GCA_965221045.1 of Dehalococcoidia bacterium. Lineage (GTDB taxonomy): Bacteria > Chloroflexota > Dehalococcoidia > Lucifugimonadales > JADFKI01 > Bin90. Next base: position 290,344 of record OZ244863.1, on the reverse strand, counting down.
TTTCTTAAGGTTATGCGCCAGTCCCGATATGTACCCCTCGCAGTTAGCCTTCCATAGACCTCTCAGCCTACTTCTTGCCCAGCCCAGTCGGTCCAGGGATGCGAACACACCCTCCGCCGTCGTTCTCCTCTTCAGCATCTCCCTCTGATAAGCATTGCCTTCATTGCGTTCCTTCGCCCTCAGGAAGACGGGATGATAAATGCTTAGCTCCACATGCCGCCTCCTTCGACCAGGTGGCAAGCATTCGGCCTTTATCGGACATTGCTGGCAGTCTTCGCGAGACGCAACGTATCGAAAGATCCTTTCCCCCTTGTAGTAACCACCCCTATTCAACCGCTTACCTTTGGGACAGAGCAAGTGGTCACCCTGATAGGTGAAGCCTTCCTTGGAGACCATACTCTTTTCCTGTCTCGGATGGAGTGGTATGTACCCCGTAATGTTCAGGTCTTCCAAGTGTTTCCTCAAGCTGCCTGCTCTGTATGCGGTGTCAGCTGCCAGGCTCTCCGGTAGGACAGGTAGATGCTTCAACATACCATCCACTGCCTTCCATTCGCCCTCGCTGGCGTGGGTCACTCTGCGTGACAGGATGAAGCCTCCGCCGTCCACTATGATGTTCTCCTGGTAATGGAGTTCTGCTCGCTTACCATCGCCACTGGTGCGCCATCTGGCGTCGGTATCCACAGAACTCAATGGCAGCCGCCCCTTCGGGTCCTGGTAGTAACTGACGCTCTCCCTCTCATCGCCGTCCTAATCTATCTCCCGTTTCCGCAACACGAACAGTCTATTCTCTTCGACCGCCTTCTCCTTGAACTCCTTCACACTCATCCCACTTTCTGACAAATTACGACCACTGACGTTCGCCCTGACCAAGCTGGAGTCCACGTACATCTGCCGGGACAGCAGTCCCAACCTCAGCAACTCCTCGTTGAACCGCTGGAATATCTCCCCGAAGCACTCATCACCGATGCGCTCAATGAAATAACTGATAGTGGAATGATTGAACACTTCGTCGTCTATCGTAAGGAAGCAGAACCAGCGGAAGGCCAGATTCTCCGATATTGCCGCGCACAGCCGCCGGAACGAACTCACGTTGTACAAGGACGATATCAACAGCGCTCTCACGAGTACCTCGGGGTGAATCGCCGGTCTGCCGTTGTCCCGACAGTAGTAGTCCTCAAGCGGCTCTACGAGCTTCTGGAAGTCGAACTGCTCGTCTATCTGGATCAGAAGGTGATTGGGGTCGATGAAGTCTCTGAGACGCTTTGTCGTGAACTGAAACAGGGTGGAGTCTCTGCTATGGCGGTCCAATGGATCGAGCATCGTGTCGCTCCTGATACTGGATGTTCGTGCCATTCTACGCCGCCGACATGTCCCACTTCAACTCGGGCTTTTTCAACAGTCCGCATGGAGTGCGAGGTCGAGAGGGCGCTGCGCAGGCTGCTAGAGTCGAGAGTAAGGTTCGACTACGCAGTGGTGCGACAACTGTCCGCGCCCGCGTCTCCTGAGATACCGGCGGTTGCGCTGCCCGATGCAGTGGACCTTAGCGTGTACGACAGGCTGCTTGTGGGAGGTGCTCGATGACGACGGACACGTACGCTTCGAGCGTAGTGGGAGAACGGATCAGGGAACTGTGCAGGGAGTTCAAGCTGCCTACGCTGGCGGCAGAGACCGTTTGTCGCTTCGGCGAAGCCGGACACGCCGACGCGCTGCCGACCCTAGTGGAGGTGCTGGAGCAGGAGGCTGAGGACAGGCGCATAAGGCGAGTGGACAGGCTCAGGAAAGCGTCCAAGCTCCCTGCGGGCAAGACCTGGGACACCTTCGAGCACGACAGGGCGCCCGTTAAGCTCCGGCAGCAGCTCGTCAGGCTTGCCGAAGGGGACTTCGTGGAGCGTGGCGTCAACGTACTGGCCTTCGGGATGCCCGGCACTGGCAAGACGCACGCGATGCGCGCCATAGGGCATAGGCTCGTGCAGTCGGGGCGCTCGGTGCTGTTCATCCCCGCGTACCGTCTGGTGCAGGACATGCTCGCCGCCAAGCGCGACCTCGACCTGCCGCGGATGCTCAGGAAGCTGGACAACTTCGACCTGCTGGTGATAGACGACCTGGGCTACCTGCAGCAGGGCGCCGGGGAGTCGGAGGTGCTGTTCACGCTGATAGCGGAGCGCTACGAGCGCCGCTCGCTGGGCATCACCTCCAACCTGGTCTTCTCAGAGTGGGAGAAGGTGTTCGCCAACCCCATGGCGACAGCTGCGGCGATAGACAGGATCGTGCATCACTCGGTCATACTGGAGTTCAACGTGCCAAGTTACCGGACCAGTGCGGCACGGAATCGGAAGGCAGAGGATGTGTCGCACCGGCAAAAGTAATTGTCGCGCGGCAAAAATGGTTGTCGCGTCAATTACAAGTTGTGCGCACACGCAGAGCAGGATCAACAGTCAGACAAGGATGCAAACCGGCAAAATCCATTGACGCACCCGGCAAAAATAGTTGACGCGGTACACAACTGACCAATCGCACTGCAGACAGGAGATAGTCATCTGGGTTTCGACCGGTCTTGCCATTGCACTTCCTCCTGAAATGAGAACTCTCTGGCCGGTTACGCCGACTTCACTCCGATCGGCGGCAAAATCACCGTTATCAGCTCGGAAGTCAAGAATACTATCATCGCAGAATCGCCGGAGAGCGTTGTGTTTCAGGGAGCTGGTGTCATTATACCTGACGGGCTGGTTTCGCTTTCCTGTGTTGGCCTGATGTGCAGACCAGGGGAAGAAAAGCAACGGATGTTTCCCTTGTTCGGCCTCGGGTTCGGCCTCGCGACCCAGCGTTGCATCTGAACAGGTTCTCAGAGCGTAGGCCCACGCCCTTATTGTCGCTAACGCCCTCAAACGATAATGACGCCAAGAGTTATTATCGCTCGCGCTAATTAGAATCATTCCAATACTCCGGCAACATCATCGCCAGAGCGATAACCCTTCCGTGTAACTCACGATTGTCATCGAACTCGCCTGCCAGCCAAGCCTTCGTGAACTCCGCAAGGCTCATGCCGAAATCGCTCTGGGTGAGGTTCTCCTTCATCTTCCTGTTGACATATATTCCGATGGAGTATAATGCCTATACATTAGAATCCATCGGGATGCTACCCGGCAGACGGGATCGACGGTAGCCCGATAAACCCCATGACCACTACCAGGGGCGCTTTATGACCACTCTGCTGGACACTGACCGAGTTACCGATATAGTCCGCGAACTGCTCGTCGGTCGCTTTGGAGACGCTTTCGAGTTCGGACCCATAATTGTCGAAAGGGAACTTGATGATTATGGCGACGAATACATTCATGTCTATATAGTCTTCAACGGGGACCAGCGTGAACTCGACCCCTCTTGGACTGCGGGCCTGAGCGGCCGACTGAGGCCGCATCTGGTGGAGATGGGCTTCGACAGTCCACCGAGCAAGTCATTCATTGAAAAATCCGAGTGGCTTGAAAATCCCCGCCTGAAGGCATGGTAAACCCCCAAGACCTCATCGACATCGCGACACAATTGGCGGATGGGTTGGGAGACGAGAACCGGGGGAGACCTAAACAGACTGAACTGAGCCGAGCAGTCAGTTGTGCGTACTACGCGATGTTTCATGTATTGGCCTCGTGTTGCGCTGATACGATGATGGGAGCTACGCCCAGTCGCAGATCCAACCAAGCCTGGCGGCAAGTTTATCGGGCGCTGGAACATGGCAGAATCATCCGGCAATGCTCCAATTCTCGGATAATGAGTCTGTTCCCAACTCCAATTCAGGATTTTGGCGAGCACTTCATCGAGATGCAGCGCTTGCGTCACTTAGCCGATTATGACCCACTGGCTGAGTTCCGCCGCTCTCAAGTCAAGCAGTTGGTTGAGGAGACAGCGGACAGGATGAGACAGTTCGAGTTGGTGGATACCTCGGACAGACTCGCTTTTTCAGCCTATATCCTATTCCCACTCAGACGAACTTAGGCGCTATCGAGTATTACGGCACGGCCGCAAGGCTCCCAGTTGGATCGGGCACAAGCTCCAGGTAGATGAGCGTCGTCTGAATCGATGAGTGTCCCAGCCAGCGTGACAGATAATTGATGGGGATGCCGTTCATCAGCAGGTGCCGTGCGTACCTGTGCCGCAACCAGTTGGTGATAATCTTCCGGCACATAGACGCACATTTCGGAAATTTTACAGGAAATCATACAGGGTTAATTCCCCGTTTCCGCCACGAACAAATGCTTTGAAACACGCTAATTTTGTGCTCACCTGAATGCGTTGTAATTACGCATAGTCATTTCTGATACTGAATTGCTTCTAACAGAAAGAATCCAACACTCGCGGCGCAGAGGCAACCGCCAGCCGCCGAACACCAGATATTGTGGGCACCCGTCGAGTGGGGAAATCTCTTCGTCATCGGTAAAGGCTGTGCACGCGAGTCCTCTTGAGATATTCCGGTCTGCCTTACGGTCCAAGCAATTGCCGATGGAGTAGCCTGACTCGGTGCAGTATGACCGGCCGGTTCGATTTGCTCAATGACTGATTCTGCTTGGTTCTTTAGGATATTAGCTGTTGGGATAATGTAGCCGACTGTCTCATTGTGAGGGTTCCGTGGCCCCGAATTTGCTTGGCTGGGTGCACAACAAAAGTGTGTGGATATAGATAGAAGCGGCTTGAAGTCCTAGGTTTCCAGGACAATTGTATGGATGGGCTCCCTGTAGGACTTTGGGCATGACTCTTGAAGAGGGGTGAACGTTGGCCCTTAGGATCAACAATTGGAAGGTGGTTGCATGAGTACAGACAGAAATAACTTCGTCGACATAGGTCAGTTTGACTCACTCATAAGGGACGCGCTAGCGCGCACCAACTCTCACAGAAGCGAATTCGACAACGAATCCGACTTCAAGTTTGAGTTGTTTCACAATCTGCACCGTCAGAAGTTGAACGGACACAGCCTTGGTGCAAAACTTCCAGGTTCTCGAACGTGCCCTCTGCACGCTGAGGCAAAGGCCGAGAATGGCAACGCTGCAAAGGCAGATATTTTGATATGCAATCCGACTAGGGTGTGTTGACAATTGTATTAAACTTGGAGCATGTCAACATCTAAACTAACTCTGGGCCAGTGGTCAAAGATACTCGATTTCCTGAAAGAGGAGACCAACGTCTATGTCAAGTCTGAGCGGGACTGCAAACGATTCATAGAAGGGGTTCTGTGGATGAGCAGGTCAGGCGCTCCGTGGAGGATGCTTCCGGCAGAATACGGCAAGTGGTACAGCGTGTACAGGCGCTTTGCCAGATGGAGCGAGCAGGGTGTTTGGGAGAAGATGCATCTGTACTTCTCCAAAGAGCCGGATATGGAGCATCTGATAATAGACAGCACGACAGTGCGTGCGCATCCCTGTGCTGCGGGTGCCCCGCATAAAAAGGGGGACAGCAGTCGCAGGCTCTGGGAAGAAGCCGAGGCGGCTTCAGCACGAAGGTGCATGTGAGTGTTGACGCTCTGGGCAATCCATTGAGATTCACGCTCACTGGGGGTCAGGCACACGACATCACTCAGGCTGATGAACTGATAGACGGCATTGAGAGCGACTATGTGATAGCGGACCGCGGATATGACTCACAGCGATTGCGTGAGCGCATCGTTGAGATGGGAGCCACGCCTGTGATACCGCCTCGTTCCAACAGGACAGAGCCACTGCAATACGATGAGCATCTATACGGAGAGCGTCACCTGGTTGAGTGTTACATAAATAAGATGAAGCATTATCGACATATTTTCAGCCGGTTCGACAAGTTAGCGAAGATGTACCTTGGTTTCCTACACTTTGTAGGCACACTTATCTGGCTGAAATGAAATGTCAACACACCCTAGGCCTAACGGTTTCAACTACACTACTGAGGTTATAATCGAACTCAAGGACACTCTGACGGCAAGAGCGCTTCGTACTGAATTGGAAAAGTTCGGAACCTACCGCGACCGCAGTATCAGCCGCCTATATCTGATTCCTGCAAACAAGACGACTCTCAGAGATCATGAGAAATCAGGCATTCTCTCGGAATATCGTCGGTCCGCTCGCATGCTTACTATTCTGGACCGGTCATCGGTAAAACCTGGGAGGGTGAGAAAGGCCCGACATTCCGGTGGAAACCGTCCCTTGGCGACCCAAGTCTCGGAGTGTATCAGACGAACTCTGAACCTATACGGCAAGAACCGGAGGCAGTATCAGGGGTTCTTTTGGTGCAACTACGAGCACGAAATAAACAAGGGATGGACTTTCCCGGTCGAAGGTGACTTCAACGCTCAGTTCTATCATTTTCTACGCTCTACCCTTCCAGCGGCCGGCATTCGGACAGAATATAGGCCGTCGTCAGCAGTTCGCAATCGTGTGGATTTCTTCATCGCTGACTCCGGCGAGAGTGTTGGTATCGAGGTCAAGCTGAACTGGGATCAATTCAGGTTTCAGCCTCGGAAAACCAAGCAGGAAACCGATGCGATTCTGGAGAAATTCGATGCCATGAACCATGACCAGTCCAATCATTCTAACTTGCTCGTTGTGATCCAGGGCGAAGATGGCCACAAAGTCAATAACAAGTCCGAAGCTATGAGGCGTCTGCAGGGAGAAGACTTTTCCCTGTGCTACTTCGACGAGAGGCGTAACATCCCTGTTGGCCCAGTGACAATTTAGTTCGAAACTTCATAGTGTGGCTGGCGAGAGCTAGATAGACGCGACGGACGGTTAGCGTCAGCAACAGTTCTAGGAGCACTGTTGTGCTGGATGCTCCAGCGTAGTTTGTCAGATGGTTAGATCATTTCGAAGAGGCAGCGAAGCTATTGAAATCGAGTTTTTGACGTTGGACACAAGATTACAGACGATGGTGAACCAGGGGGTTTGGAGAACTGTATGCTGGGTTTTCTGAAAAGGCTATTTATGCAGCAAAGTGAGGTCACTCCGTCCTCTCGTATTGAGCCTTCCGTGCTAATCGAAGAAAGTGCGATCGACGTTCGTCGTGAGTCAGCGGGTGACGCCTACTATGAAACCATGGGCCTCCTCACGAATGCTATATCAGACAGGGACTATGAGCACGCTGCCGGTCTGGTAAATCAGAACTTAAACTATATTCCTGGTTGGGTACAAGAGACCTGCAACGAGTTCGGAGCGTTCGATATAGGAGCAATTCCTGCTCTGGAGCAGGGTGGGACGATTCTCGCCTTGGTTGGCGACGAAGCAGGTATATCAAGGATGCGGGATCTCGTAACCAGCTTGCCTCCACTTGAGCCGTGGATGCCGACGATAGGGAAGCACGAAGAAGATACTATTCTTTTCAACTCCATTCTTGAGGCCGTTGAATCTCATCCGAACTGCCTTCAGACAGAAGTAAAGGGATTTGTGGGGGTGAGCGACGGGCGCCGTGTTGCCAACCTGCTTTCTTACCTTGAAAAGGCCGGGAAGATTGTTCGGAAGAGAGAACGTCGTACCTACAGAATAACAACCGGGAGTTCAGCTTCAAACGACGCAGCGCCAGTAGTGCGGGTTGTTAAGTCTCATCGTGATGAGCCTGAACCGCCGGAGATTCAAGAGATCGACATTTCCTCTCTCGAATATGTGCCCTTGCCCCGTGCGCCACTGAGGTGGGAGGAGGCACAGGCGGGCCGTGAGCGGGCTCAAGCGTCGGCGGAGAATGACCATTTTGAGATCCGCGATGCTGAATGGCAATTGGCGACTATGAAGACTATCCCGTGCAAGGAGCGGCCGGACCCTGCTTTTAGGAAATTTTACTCCAATAACTCGGGAATCGTGATGATCGACGATCTTGGGAAAGCTGAAGGACTTGAAGGCCATAGAGCAGCAGCTTTACGTTACGATGGAAGGGGGAAGGAGGCCTACAAGGAGGGCCTGGCCCACGACCTTTATCGCATAGGCGTCCACCCGATGGGACGAGACATCATTGGTATGTCTAGAGAGTGTGTTGTTCATTGCTATGATGAGCAGCTTAAACTTACGCTGGAAACTGATTTAAGTGATTCACCTGAGATCCGAGCCCTGAGGAGGCGATTCGAAATTTCCTCAGACGGGCTGAAGTCCTTTATCCGATGCGTTGGTCTTTCAAAGAGTGCGGAGAGGTAACTGATTACTGCCGTGGATGAGGCTTGGTGTGTGGATGCACAGGGAAGGGGAATATGGAGAGCCAGGCTACCACTCCAGGAGGGATGGACACGGTTGACCACGCCGGACGAAATCATAGTTGGTACCAGCGAGGATGTACGAAATGCGCTTAATATCGTTGGATTGAGCATGCCATTTGAGCCAAGGGACCTGACTCGACGCTATCGAGAACTGGCAAAACAATATCACCCCGACCTCAATCACGATGATACACTATCCGAGGAAAAGATGAGAGCCCTCAATCAGACAGTCCAGGTTCTCACTGGAGTTGGAGCCAGCAGGCTTCCCGCTTACACCGAATCGTCCTTTGTTAAGGAAATGAGCCGTTCAGAGTTTGAGGTTTCAGGCTTCAAGTTCGAAATCAGTACGTCGATTGGAGGGAATGAGGCTACCGCGGCCGATTGGATCTATGCTGCAAGTTTTGCCTCGGAGTCGGATTCAGTTTATCTAGCGGGTTATTCCGGAAGAGTTATTCTCGTCGACCAAGCGGGTCGTGGTGTAAGGGCTTACGACATCGGCACTGTACCACGCCAAATCGCTGATGTCGGAGACTACCTGTACATCCTCACGGACACTCGACTCTACGTTTTGCGTGACGAGTCATTGCATGCCTTAGTGGACACCTTTGACCGTGGTGACCTGATAGTTGCGCAAACAGGATTCGGCCTTGTTGAAAATAAACGCTTCCGCTGGTTCGCAGAAGACGGAAGCTATCTCGGAAGCATCCTGTCAAAGGCACCTATCCGACGAGTCTATTGCGATGGGGAAAACACTGTCGTTGAGACGCGACAGCGTCGAGCAATAATAACGGGTGCTCCCACCTGGTAGGATTGATAGGATTGATAGGAAGTTTCAGAGTTCTTCTCCCGCAACACTAATGCGGCGTTATTGAGGCAGACAGAACCCCTAGTCAATTGCGCCACTGCGAAACTTAGTGCCTTGGAAATATAACGGACAAACCTGCGGTGAAGTCGTTTGCTTTCTCTATTCCTCGGTGCCTTTCTTGTTGTACGCTCTCGACACAGTAATAGCCCGCGATAACTGATTGGTTTGGACTCATTCCTCAGAGGCAAATTAACTTCCGGAGCTGACCACGTCACGCAGGGCCGCTAACTTTTCCGGGAGAACTCCAGTCTGGGTCTTAAGCCCGTCACGCATAATCCTGACCCTGTCGAGGATCTTGTCGCTGTTACTCTTGATCGTATTCGTCCAGGTGTCGATTTCACCCAGCCCTCTGGCCTGCCGCTCGACTTCCAGTATCGCCTTCTCCATCGCCTTGAGATCCGGACCCACCTCTTCCCCGTGGGCTTTGGCGCGTACGCTCAGCGCTTTTGCCACGGAAAGGCCGGCATCGAGATAAGCGTCGCTCCCAGGGTCCTCTGATTCCCACACTACGACAACATCGTTCCCCTGCCTGAAGAAGGGTGATATCTCCTCGCTCACTGTACGCTTTGAAAACACGAAGATTCCCACATCCGCACCCGTGCTCCCTTCAACTCATCCAGCGCCTTCTGGAGGGTGTATGACGCATCCTGCTTCGCCCCCACAACGATCTTAGCGCCGGCGGCTACGTGCTCCTGGCCGAGCTTCACCTCTATATCGCCCTTCTTGTTGTTTCTGATAATGCCGGTTATCTCTCGGACGTGAGTGGCGATGTCTCCTGCCAGTTGGCTGCGCTCGCTGACGTAGTCGAAGACAGCAACCTCGAACTCCTTGCCATGCCGGGTGGAGCGCTCCGATTCCTGCTTACGCGCTGTCATATCAGCTAGTTTTTCGATCACATCGCCCTGAAACTTCTCTTTAGTCGCCCTCTGCTTTTCGATGCCGGCCAGGAGCTCGGACCGCATTCTGGCCAGTGCCGAACCCTCCTCATCCAGGGAGAACTCTTTGCTGATCTGCCCCTGGGCCCTCTCGACTCTTTCGACGAGGCGCGAGAGGGCCGAATCCTCCCTGTCGAGCGAGAACTCAGCCATCACGGCGTCAATGCGCTCCTGCAGGGCCACGCTGACCTCGCCGTGATTTTCCTTCAATTCATCAATGAGCCGGCTGAGCGCACCCTCCTTGTTGTCCAGTGAGAACTCCGTGAGAATGCGTTCGCGCTGGGTGTCCAGAGTGTCCTCGGTGGATTTCGTCAGCTGAGTTATGAGGCCTCCGGCGGAGTCGGGATTGAGCTTCTGCATCAGTGGGCTTTCCCTGCCCACGTGCGAATCGAGAGTACGCACAAGCACGGAGCCGTCGCCTTCGATCTGTCCTCGAATTAGCCGCTCCAGCTCGCCGTATTCCTGAACGAGCAGCCTGACTCTCTCATTGAACAGGCCGCTGGTCGGGTCGAAGTAGCCTTTGAGGCAGCCGGTGATCTGCTCGACGACCTCGCCCTGGTGTCTGGAGAGCGCATGACCAAGGTTCTCGACGAAGCGGTCGCCCTCTTGACGCACCTGCTCGGCGTCTATACGTCCCTGGGCCTGTCGGAGCGCGATTGCGCCAATTCTCATCGCGGAGACGGCGAAGTCATGACGCTCTCGCCCCTCTGCGTATCTTGACAGCTCTTCGCACAGCTCACGATCGTCTATGTGCAGGTGAAGTTCCACCGTCGCCGTCAGGCCGTGCTGCACTCCGTTTGTCGCTCCGTTTGTGGTCATAGCTCCCTCTCGACTCTTCAATATGGCATATGTCTACGAGGTCGTGCAGATGTTCCAATCCAAGGAGATTCTATCATACCTGAACTCTTGTGTTCTCATGACGATTGTCGTCCCTGAGTGCGGTGGCAATGCATGCTCCGTGGAGATTCGACAACTGATCAGAAATCGGCATCAGTGGAGGCAGGGTGCGCGGTGGGTGTATCCTCGACAGTGTCGGCTTCGATGCGCTCGGGACAGTCCGTCGATGTCAGGTCGCACCAACCGCATTCGCCTGCGCTGGGCACCCGGATGGGAGGCGTATCGGATACGATCCGCCTGATCAGACCGAAAAGCCCCTGTCTGAAGTCGTCATCGATGGCCGATGCCGGAATGGCCTTTTCCTTACCGTCCCTGTAAATGAGGCGCCCCGGAGGCGAATGCCCCCTCAGAGGCGAGCCGGGAATCAGGGGAAGCGCGTACATGTAAATCATGAACTGGGCTACATCCGAGTCTCGTTCGGCGCCGGTCTTGATGTCAAAGACGGTAGCCTGTTCGTCAGGGTTTATCGCAATGAGGTCCGGCTGCCCTGAGATGATGGCGCCCGATGAACCCCGCAGCCTGAACGAATTCTGGCGCTCGGTGGTCACGCGGTTGCCTTCGACCAGAAGCCGCTCGCTCGCCTCGTCAGCATTCGGGTGTGGTTTATCTTCCAGGTGGCGTAATCAAAGCCCCTGCTGACCTTCTCATAGCCGGTATGGTGTGACCTGAACCAGCTCGCCCACTCACAAGACGCATCGCCCACAAGCAGGCGCGACAGCCAGGTTACCCAGACGTACACGCCGTTCCGTTGCACTGCCACAAGCACAGACTCCGCCTGGTACGATGATAGGGTTTGTTAACATATGTATGACTCTAAATGTACCGAGATATTGCCGGGAGTGCAAGCGAGATAGCAGTCTGGCCGTCGGACACCGATAGTCAGCATCGCTTCCGTGATATTCGCCAATCTGCCATGCCAGACTTCAGGCCTTGTGGCTGTTTCGATTATGCATGTCAGGTACAGAGAGCAGATTGGTCCAAGTGTATTCCCGTATGAATGGAGAAAGAACCTATGAAAATAGCAGATGGACAGGTCAGATTTGGGGCCGGCGACCTGGTCAACCACCTTGCGTGTCGATACCCTGCTGAGCTCAATACACAGATGGCGGAGGGCGTACTTGCGGCGCCTGGCGACAGGGACCCGATGCTGGACCTGCTCCGGCAGCGTGGGCTTGCACATGAAGAGGGCTACGTTCAGCATCTCGAGGAGTCAGGCTGCCAGATCACTCGGATCGATGGAGTTGGGCTTAGTCAAACGGCCGTCGATGCGACTCTGGAGGCGATGCGTTCCGGCAGCGAGGTAATAGTTCAGGCTGCCCTGACAGAAGGAGCCTGGGGAGGCAGGGCGGACGTACTGCGCCGTGTGGACGTTCCTAGCGACCTCGGGGATTGGTCTTACGAAGTAATAGACACCAAGCTCGCCCGTGAGACGAAATGCGGAGCCATCCTGCAACTCTCATTGTATTCGGATCTCGTGCGCGCCATTCAGGGCAAGCTGCCCGAGTTAATGTATGTGGTGGCTCCCTGGACCGGATTTGAGCCGCAGGCCTACCGAACTGGCGACTACTCGGCTTACTACAGGCTGATCAGAAGCTGGCTCGAGTCCGCCGTGACTGAGGACGGTCAGGTCGCCAACTATCCTGATCCGAGACAGCACTGTGACATCTGCCGCTGGAGTCGGAGTTGCGACGCCCGGCGACGTGCTGACGACCATCTCAGCCTGGTTACCGGAATATCAAACCTGCAGATGGACGAGCTGCGAGGGCGGAGTGTGGATACAACGGCCATACTCGCATCAGAGCCTCTACCCTTGTCCTGGAGGCCGAACCGGGGAGCGGCAGCGAGTTACGAGAGAGTTCGGGAACAGGCCCGCGTACAGGTGAAGGGACGTTTAAGAGGCGAGCCCGTCTATGAGACGCTGGAACTCGAGGACGGTGTCGGGCTCGCAATGCTCCCGGAGCCCTCACCCGGTGACATTTTCTTCGACATCGAGGGAGATCCCTTCGTCGGACCCGGCGGACTCGAGTACCTATTCGGTTACGTGGCGGCGGACGATTGCGGCGAGCAGCGATACGCGGGGCTGTGGGGGTTGTCACCCGCGGATGAAAAGCGGAACTTCGAAACGTTAGTGGACGGACTGATGGCCCGCTGGGCGAACCACCCTGGTATGCACGTATACCACTTCGCACTTTATGAGCCCAGCGCGCTTAAGCGGCTGATGGGACGCTACGGCACTAGTGAGGACGAGATCGATCAGATTCTTCGGGCGAAGATGTTTGTCGACCTGTACCGGGTAGTAAGAGGCGCCCTACGCGCGAGTGTGGAGAGCTACTCCATCAATGAGCTCGAAAAATTCTTCGACTACGAGCGTGAGGTCAACCTGCGCGACGCTAACTCGGCCCTGTACGGCATCGCGGTTCCTCTGGAGCTGGGAGACCCGGATTCGATCGACCACGAGCATAAGGAAACGGTTGAGGCGTACAACCGCGACGACTGTTTCTCGACCCGTCACCTGCGTGACTGGCTTGAGGAGATCAGGTCCGCCCTCATTGATGACGGCAAGGCGATCCGGAGGCCCGACCCCTCGGATGCACAGGCCTCAGAATCTCTCACCGAGCGACAGGAGATGATCGCTGAGTTGGCTAGTCGCATTGCAGGAGATGTGCCGGTGAGTGAAGAGGACCGTGATGGTGAGCAGCAGGCAAGGTGGGTCCTCGCCAACATACTGGACTGGCACAGGCGCGAGGACAAGGCAGTCTGGTGGGAGTATTTCCGGTTGAGTGAGCTCACGGTTGAGGAACTGCTCGACGAGCGTGACTCTTTGGGCGGACTGAAGTTCTTGGGTGAGGCCGGTGGAACTGCCAGGGCTCCTGTCCACCGCTATAGTTTCCCGGTGCAGGAGACATCGCTCCGTGGTGGCGAGGGATTGAAATCCTGTGGCGGTGATGACCTCGGGCGACTGGATGCGGTCGATTCGCAGAATCGCACCATCGACATAAAGAAGAGAGGGACAATGTCGGACGTCCATCCCGAGGCCGTTTTCGCCCATGATATTGTTCCAACTAAAACCTTAAGAGAAGCGCTCGTGCAAATAGGCAAGCACGTCGCCGAGTCCGGTATTGAAGGCGAGGGAGCCTATCGTGTAGCACGAAGCCTGATTCTCAGGGAGCCTCCGCGCCTAGATGGTGAACAGGTTCGTAGACCCGGCGAAACGGCCCTGGACGCCGCGCTCCGCATTGTGCGGAGGCCGGACTTCGGCGTTCTGCCGATACAAGGCCCGCCGGGCTCCGGCAAGACCTACACCGGAGGCAGACTGATCTGTGAACTCGTTCGCAGCGGCGCGCGGGTTGGAGTCGTCGCAAACAGCCACAAGGTCATAGTCAACCTGCTGGAGGCGGCGATGGAAGCAGCTGATGAGCAGGGTATTGAACTTAGAGCGGTAAGGAAGCCCGGCGGTTCTGACAATGAACCTGAGGATAGCAGGATAATCAAGGCGACTACTTATCCGAAGTTCTTCGGCAATCTGGCCGGCGACTGCCGGATAGGAGCCGGCACCGCCTGGTTGTGGTCAAGACACGAGGCGGAGAATAACGTGGACGTCCTGTTCGTCGACGAAGCCGCCCAGATGTCTCTTGCAAACGTACTGGCAATATCTCACGCGGCGCCGAATATGGTGCTGCTGGGTGACCCTCAGCAGCTGGACCAGCCCATGCAGGCGACACATCCCGACGGTACTGCCGTGTCCGCCTTCGAACACCTGCTTGGCGGACGCCGGACCATCGAACCGAGCAGAGGGCTGTTCCTCGAAGAGACCTGGCGCCTGAACCCTGAGATCTGCAGATTCACCTCCGAAGCGTTCTACGAGGGCAAGCTCCAGTCGCGGCCCGGCCTCGACGGTCAGCGATCGTCTCATCGGGCCCGCTTGATGGAGCAGGATTGCGCTTTCTGCCGGTCATTCACTGCGCCAATCAGAGTTCCTCCGATGAGGAAGCAGACTGCGTAGGCGATCTCGTTAACAGACTCATGGAAGAGGGCGCGAAGTGGATCGACAAAGACGGCGCAAAAAGAGCGCTGACACTCGACGATATTCTGATTATCGCGCCATACAACGCTCAGGTCTTCAAGATACAAGAGCGACTGCCCGGTGCGAGGGTGGGCACGGTGGATAAGTTCCAGGGACAGGAGGCTCTGGTGGTTATATATTCGATGACGACCTCTACTCCGGAGGATGCGCCCCAGGCATGGAGTTTCTGTACAGCCTGAACAGGCTGAACGTGGCTACCTCCAGGGCTCGCTGCGTCTGTGTCCTCGTGGGATCGCCGGAGCTGCTCTCTCCGGAATGCCGGACTCCGCGCCAGATGCAGCTGGCGAATGCACTATGCTTATATAGCGAATGGGCGACCGAGTTGGTACCTTAAAATTGGAAGTCGCCGTTTCCCGATGCAAGGCATGTCGCCCAGGAGACGTCTCCAAAGTGCGTAAGCGGTGTGTAGGAAATGGTCGCACCTGATCTTGCGTCTAAGAGCCTGTTCACAATCTCTTTAGAATTAGCGCCGTAAAGGCAAGCACCGCCATTTGCGGACTGATGTTGAGTTTTCTTTCACAGTTCTTCCAGAGTCGGCGGCACTTTTGCAGCCAGGCATAAGACCGCTCTACCACCAATCGCTTCGGGAGTACCACGAAGGTGTGAAGTTCGCTGCGCTTCACCACTTCCACCGAGGCTCCTAACAGACTTTGCACCGCAGTGGCAAAGGGCTTCCCGGTATAACCCCCATCGACAAGTACCTTTTGCGCCCCTCTGAGGTCGGCTCCTCTTTGGTCGAACAGCGCTAGAGCCCCGAGCGCGATGCGGCGCGGTAGTCCGTTGGTCCTCTGGCTTGCCGCTACCGAGACCGTTCAGAACGGCGAAGTCATGAGGGCTCCGCCACTCGCTTAGAGCTGACGCAGTCTTGGGTCGAACCTGTCACGCATCCAGTCACCGAGAAAATTCAGAGACATGACTATCAGGAAGATTGCGAGCGCGGGTAACGTTGATACCCACCAAGCATCACGGAGGTACTCTCTGCCGTCGGCGACCATGTTGCCCCATGTGGCTGTGGGAGGAGGAATTCCTGCTCCCAAGAAGCTCAACGTCGCTTCTGCCAGAATCAATTGACCCGTGCGGAGCGTGGCAATGACAAGGACGGTATTTATTACACCTGGAAGAACGTGCCTTATCAGCACGCGAACGGTAGAAGCGCCTGCGACCCGTGCCAGCGAAACATAATCGCGCTCTCTGAGTGAGAGCACCTCTGCCCTTATGTACCGGACGTAACTCGACCACACAAGCAGAGCCAGAATCCCCATCATAGTGTTCACGCTCGGAGTAAGCATGACAGCGATAATCATGGCCACCAGTATGAACGGGAGTCCAAACCAGATGTCCACGAACCGCATTATTACTTCGTCAAAAATTCCCCCGAAATATCCGGCGGTCAATCCCAGAGCGGTGCCAACAATCGTTCCGGTAACGAGGGCAACACCGGCAACCATCAATGAGATTCTAGCACCGTGAACCAGACGGCTCCACATATCACGCCCAATGTTATCCGTCCCAAGGGGATGGGCAAAGTTTCCGTCAGAAGACCAGATCGGCGGAATCAGACGCTCTCGAATGTTGTTCTTGAGCGGAGGTTGAGTTTCGATCACCGGCGCAAATATCGCCATAGCGGCCAATACGATGATGACAATTATAGGAATGACGGGCCATGTGCGAAGAAAGTCGAAGATGCGCGAAGGCCGAAGCCATCCCCCCCTTGTACTTAGAATTACCTCCCCGGACGTCTCGGTCATTTGGTCTCCTAGGTGTACCTTATTCGGGGGTCTATGAAGGCGTATAGAACATCGGCGACAAAATTTGCGGCGATAAACAACGCTGTGAACATTACGGTGATGACCACAAGAATGTTGATGTTATTTGTAAATACCGATTGCACTGCGAACGATCCGATTCCGGGCCAGGCAAAAACTGCTTCCACTACTACCGCGCCCGTGATGAATCCTGCGAACACCAGAACGGTCGCTGTGATCGGAACCAGGGCTGCGTTCTTGAATGCGTGCTTCCATATCACAGATGACGAACCTACACCCTTGGCCCTGGCCAACTTAACGAATTCGGAATCTAAGACCTCAAGCATGGCCGACCGCGTAAGACGCAGGTAGGACGCGGCGGGAAGCCAGGATAAAGTGATTGTCGGCATGATGTAGTTTCGGATTGCCAGCCCTTCACCCTGTGTGCCCGCCGGCAGCCAACCGAGCCATACCGTGAACAGGAGTATCAACAAAATTCCGATGACAAACGCGGGCGTTGCCTGCCCCAACAGGGCGAAGGTTCGCCCGATGTAGTCCCAGGCAGTCCCCCTCTTTACCGCGGAAAGAACACCCAAGGGTATCCCCATAATTGTGGCCAACACCCACGACACGATGCCCAGTTTAATCGACGGGATGAATTTTTTCTTCAGCTTGGGCGCTAGAGGCAGCCCATCCTGCAAATCAGTGCCCAAATCGCCGTGCGCTAGGTCCCATAGCCAATAACCGAACTGTATCGGTATGGGGTCGTTCAAGTGAAGCTCGTCAGCCATTCTGTTCCAGACTTCTTCGTCTATCCCCTTCCGCCCTTGCTCCGGCAGAAGTAGATACTTGGGATCGGACAATAGTCTGGACACCGAAAACACCAGCAACGCAGCAGCCAAGAGAGCCAGGATTGACCCAATGCCCCTGCGGATTACGAACTTGCGCATCTGTACTCCAAGGTTGCAACCATTCCGAGGGCGGGTGTCCGGTCAGACATCGAGCGCGAGGGTTTATCCGCGCCCACGACGCCCCAGATAAATCTTGGGGCGTCTTGCATCTGTTCAAGGCACTTAGTTCAATTCCGTGGGGAGAAATCAGCGTTTACTTCAGGCGTATCCACTCAAAGCTGCGCATTCCCGACCACCTCATCCAGTGGAACGGCCGCATCTGCTCCCACTCCATCGCGTCGGGGTCATACACCGCGCCGCCTGGGTGCTGTACTATTCCGGGCCAGACATGCCATTCGCGTAGGAAATCATACCAATCAATAGCAGCCGCTTTCAACTCCTCCGGGTCGGTGGTGTTGCTCTTGCGGTCAAAGCTCTCCCAGGACTCGTCGAACTCCTGTGCAGTGTTGTAGCCACCCGGGAAATTGGCGGCGTTCTGCGGCCATTCCAAAGGCCAGGCCGGAAGACCGTAACAGCAGCCGACGAATAAGTCGGTATTTGTGCGGTTAACGATGGTGGGTCGCCAGGCTGTATATACCTGGCGGTCGAAGGTGGTCTCGATGCCCAATTCCCCCAACCAGCCGGCTCCAACCGTCTCGAGTATCTCGATACTGCCGGGGCCGCCATAAAATTCGACTTCAAAGCCGTCCTCATATCCGGCCTCAGCCATCAACTCTCTCGCCCTGTCGGGATTGTACTCGTAGGACCATCTGTCTTTATTTTCTATGAATAGAGGATCATCAACCCATATGCCGCCAAGATGGTGTGGCAGGCCCAAGCCCGACAGTAAGGAATCGTTTATGGCCTCCCTGTCTATTGATATTGACATTGCCTCGCGCACAAGCTTCGAACGCTTCATGGAGGGCGTATCAGGGTCGAAAGTATCCCCATTCTCGAACGGGTCGCCTACATACGGCTTACTGATGTCCCTTGTGCGTTCGAGCGGCTCTCCGGTCGTTGGATGATGAGACTGCCAGAAGTTTCCGGCCATGCTAATCGCAAACACCGTATTCGTTGTCTCGGGAGCTAGCGTAAAGCCGTCATCGAATAGAGCGGGCCAGTCCTTCAATGCTATTTCGGCGGATTGGACCTGCCGGTTTTCCAGCATGGCCCGGCGCGTGGCGGCCTCGGGAACATGCAGCATTCTCACTCGATCAATGTAGGGTGTCTTCCGCCAGTGGTCGGACACGGCTTGAAGGTCAACCACTTCGGCTTCCGTCCACTCCACGACCTCGAAAGGTCCGGTGCCGATAGTGATCCCTTCCATGTACGCGAGGCCCTTTTCATCGTAGAGAGACTTGGAGAAGGGGCCCATGCCCTCTTGGATATCAGTATAGGTCATCCAGAGAGTATGTCCTGCGAAAGCGGCCCAGTTGAACCGGAAAGTCTCGTTGTCAACAACCTCTGCGTTCTCGAGAATGCCGTGCTGCTGAACGCCGGTATCGTGTCGGGATTCCGGGTTGGTGAGCGGATGGATAATGTTGAAATACCATGCCACATCGTGAGCGGTCAGCGGCCCCCAACCCTGGTGAAACTCTATGCCATCGTGAAGTTTGAAGTCGGTGTAGGCAAGGTCGCCTGAAGTTTCCCAGGATTCGACAATCCAGGGGACAAGCTCAAGTCCACCATCGCTGGCGCGCCCGGCATGAAAGAGCGCTTCGTGCGTGCCCAGATGTACCGTATCAGCGCAGAACACACATTCGGGCGGCCAACCTGTCGTGGTTCTGATGATTGATACCGCTCCGGTGAAGGTTCCCGTTGGTTTAATCATAACTTCGGGAACAGGGGTTGCCGGAATAGCGGTCGCTGCCGGAGGGCTGGTTGGAGCGATCTGAGGAGCAGGAGCTATAGTAGCTACAGGAGCGGCGACAGGCTGCTGGGGTTGTGCGGCGGGCGCGGGCTGCTGGGGCTGCTGGGGCGTGGGGGCGGGGGCGGCGGGACTACACGCCAGAAGTAATGCTGATCCAATGGCTATAATCAATGGTAAGATGCGGTATATTCTAGTTGTCCTATGCATAAAGACCTCCTACTTACAATTACAACCGTGTAATCGCAAAAAAAAAACGGCTTAAGGTCTTTTGCCCGATACCTCCCCAGAGTAGCGCAGGCTTCAAGGTCTTAGATACCATATCCCATGATCCCATGCCACGCTAAGACTATACGACCGCCTGCCTTTGTTGTCAAATGTTTCACAGCCCTTGCTTGGTGTCCCCTTAACTATTGGCGTGATGGGTTGCGATAAATTGTGCTTGGCACCTTTCGTCTGAGCTTCCCGCCCAAACGAAGCGGCGAACGGAACTTGCCCGTCAACTCCGCTGTGCGTGCCGTAGCTATGGCATTGCCCACGCCAATATCCGGAGTCTGAGAAGAATGCAAACGTCAATTCGTTTAGAAGATTCTGTGGTAACATCTCGCCATCATTTGCCTAAGAGTTGCCTGCTACGTTCAGGTTTGGTCAGGCTATATGGGGTGGACCCCACCGAGCACCTCAGTTCTTGTCGCCAAGCTTATGTCTCCGACCATGTAATGCCTCCCTAAAGTTTTGGAACACCATTGTGAGGTAGCTGCGATGATACCTTATGGGCCATCCGGGATTGGATCTGACCCATGGGGTAACTGGCTCAGATGCCTTCCGGACGATCTGTCGATCCGTTCCCGGGGTGGCCCATAAAGCATCAGAGGCTTTGGTGAGCAGTGACCTTATAGAAGCGTGACGTCAAGTCCCATCGCAGTTTTGTCCGCTCATTCGAGCCCTTGCACCATATTCCAAGGGAGGCAGAGATGACAGGAGCCGTGAGTCACATAAGCAGTCGTGCCGTTGAGGTTATCATCGGAGTGGATACTCATAAGGACCAGCACGTGGCGGTGGCTCTTGACGGGCGAGGTGTCCGACTTGACGAGAAGCACGTGCCCGTTGCCACCTGCGGGTACGAGGAGCTCGAACGGTGGTCGTGCGACCTGGGACAGGTCCACACGTTCGGAATTGAGGGCACAGGTTCCTACGGCGCCGGACTCGCACGCTTCCTGACCGATCGGAGCTATAGGGTTGTCGAGGTCAATCGACCCGACCACTCGGTCCGCTATCGTAAGGGGAAGAGTGACCCCACCGACGCCGAGATGGCAGCGCGCGCAGTGCTTGCGGGTGTCGCCGCCGCGACTTGTATGTTGTATTTGACTTGCAAACGTGTCAGTTTGTGAGGTGGGTGAGAGGGGCGCGTCGTGAGCGACTGGGTGAGCCAGGCTGCTGCGCCGGGCTGCACCGTTTGGGAGTATGACACCCCTCCCGCCGCATTTGTGGCTCCGAACGGATACAAGGGCACGAGGCCCGCATCTGCAAGTGTGGAGCACAACGGCATAATACACACGGAGGTCGGACTATGATAGTCGTAGCAGGCATAGATGTATCGAAGGCAACTTTGGAGGTGTCAGTTTCTGAAGGTCCCGTGCTCCGCTTTGAGAACAGCGCGACAGGCATTCGCAGGTTGCTCAGGCATCTGGAGCGGGCAGGTGTGACCAAGGCGGTGTGCGAGTTCACCGGTGGGTATGAGCGTCTTGTGGTAGGCAAGCTGAGGGAGACGGTGATCGGCGTAGAAGTGGCGCATCCGGTCAGGGTGCGCGCATTTGCCCGCGCGTGCGGATACGAGGCGAAGACCGACCCTCTCGATGCTCAGGTGCTGTCTCGCTACGGCGTGGTGTTCTCCGAGTCGGACACAACACAACCGGATGTGGATCCTGACCGTGAGGAGCTGCGGCAGTTACTGAGCAGGCGGCGTCAACTTGTCGAGCAGCGGGTGCGGGAGCGCAACCGACTGGACAAGGGCGTAAGCGGGAGTGTCGGGAAGTCGACCAGGCGTCACATCCGCTGGCTGGACAGAGAGATAGAGCGGTTGGATGAGGAGTACAAGGAGTTGTTGAAGCGCAGCGCCAGTCTCAGTGAGACAGTCGAACTGTATCAGACGGTACCCGGAGTGGGACAGCTGACCGCGGCTACACTTATCGCATATTTGCCCGAACTTGGCAGGCGGGACGGACGGGCGTTGACATCGCTGGTGGGGCTTGCTCCCTGGTCGCGTGACAGCGGCAAAAAGCGTGGCAATCGGTCCATTCGAGGCGGTCGTGGGACGGTGCGACGGGCGCTGTATATCTGTGCTTGGGTGGTGCTCAGGGTAGATGGCGACCTACGCGACTTCTATCGGCGTCTTCGGGAGCGCGGCAAACCCGGCAAGGTAGCTGTGATAGCAGTGGCACGCAAGCTGCTGATGCAGCTAAACGCCGTGGCGCGTCGAGGAACTCCCTGGGTGAAACGGTACGGGAGCGACTGCCCATCTTATCAGGCCGGATCGGCTTGACATCTAACACGGATACTCCCAAGTCTGGCGAAGGCGAAGTAGAGATGATCCGTATGCTTAAGAGTACGAAGAACTCGGCTGTAATAGCTCGTACGCAAGCCGTCAATCAGATGAAGGCACTGGTTCTCACAGCTCCTGCCGGGCTCCGAGAAACGCTTGATGGTCTGAGCACCAGCGCCCTTGTTAAACGATGCAAAAGCTTCCGTCCTGGTCGCCTGAACAATCCCACGGCAGCAGCCAAGTACGCACTCCGTTCGCTTGCCTGTCGTTACCGTCAACTCAGCAAGGAAGTCCAGGACTTGAAGGCCGAGCTCGAACGGCTCATCCAAGCTACGGCACCAGCACTGGTCGAAGCGTTTGGAGTAGGACCCGACACGGCTGCGGCCCTGCTGATCGCCGCCGGCAGCAATCCCGATCGCCTCAACTCGGAGGCGGCCTTCGCATCGCTATGCGGGGTGAGTCCTGTACCGGCATCATCCGGCAAGACCAACCGGCATCGGCTCAACCGTGGTGGCGACCGCCAGGCCAATGCGGCGCTTTATCGCATAGTCGTCGTCAGACTGCGCTACGACCTGAGGACGCAGGCGTACCTGCGTCGACGAACCGCAGAAGGAATGAGCAAGATCGAAGTCATCCGCTGTCTCAAACGCTATGTCGCTCGCGAAGTCTACTCGATCATCCGTAAGCCCGCCCAGACACTTGAAAAAGCCGCTTGACATCTATAGAAGCATCTGCGGGCAGCATTCGCCACTGGCATCCGCTTTTAAGAAGATACAGCACCCCGCAGAAAACATCATACAAGTCCACGGTGCGGGGCTTGGTCCTGCGACGGGCCGACTCTAACAGGGGAAGAATCCGAGCAAATTGCTCTCGACTTATGTCGCTGGGATAGGAATGAGACACGATTATCCTCCTAATAACAGTCTCAACCTATTATATTCCAGAGATCGTAGACAGGTTCTCAGAATACAACATCGTTGTTTCGATTCGGAGGTGTCCCTTGACGCGCCGGACCCAGAACACGTCACCGCCGTTGAGCATGTACTGCGTGCCAAATGTGTGGCGCAGGGTATACGGGCCTAGCTTCGGCGGTTCGAAACGAGCGCGCAACATCTGTCGTGGCAATATGTAATTCAGGACCCACTATCGCAAGTGACGTCGATGACCTCCGCGGCTCTTCCAAGTTCCACCTTCATAACCTAGTTTGCTGGTCAGCCCGAAGACGCCCGGCGATATTGGCACGATCCTATCGCCGGTCATGCCTGACACTCTGATTCCGCCTGAACTCAGTGCCTCTCGCGTGATGGACGCTAATTCGCCTACATGGATACCTGTGTCGAGCAGCACGGCCATAATGGCATAGTCTCGCTCGTTGTTTATTGAGGCGAGAAGAAGCTGCGTTATATTCCCAAACAGAGTACGGCGGAGTTTTCGTCTGCACATTGGGGCGGGAATGTTCGCCAGGACGTTAATCGCATAGTCTTCTTACTCCAGCAATCGGCAAAATGTGCCCAGGCGCCGCCAGAGACTTCCGGAGAGAGGTTTGCGAAGGCCGTGAATACCTGGTGCATCTCTTACGATATAGAGTGTAGTTCGTCATGGTAGACCGCATTCAATGTGGACAGTGCCCACTCGTATGCCTCAATGGTCAGATGCGACAAGTATCGGCAATTGTTTGCATCCGAAGAGGTTCCTTTTAGCAGAGGTTCCTTTTAGCGCGCGCATTGGGCTGTTGGTTTCGAATGCCCTTCAATTTTGTCTCAGATGACGCATAACTCTAGCCTCTGAATTTGGCGTCAATGGCTTGCTGTCTCCGCTTGGCGCAGGCTGGGGCGACAAAACAGAAGTCGTAGAGTTCCTCGATAAGTTCAAGGCACCTTTCCGCTTCACTCTGCTCAACAGGGACGATCTCCCCAGTGGCACTGTTCTTGTTTGCGTGGGCAGCGAAATTACCTATTTTACGGACGTGATCGAGTGTCTCTGATACATATGAAGGCACGCCAGGCCGGCCAATGATTTCTTGGATCTCACTGTAAAGATTTCCTTCCTTAACTCCTAATTCATCCCTTATTATCAGCTGTAAGCACCTTCGACTTAACGCTGCGCTCGCTTTGGGACTATCGTCAAGAACAAGACAGGCTTCCTTGTAATCTTCGGCAAACTTATCGGGCACCTCTGAGGGTACTGGACGTGCCTCGGCTCTGGCTATTGGCCAGATGATCTCCTCCAGGTCTGGTTCAGGGTGCTCACTAGTGGAAAGTTGGTATTCCACTATGTACTGATCGCATTCTGGACAATCTTGTGTGCGAATGCTTTCGTGAGCAGTGATGCTTCCGTCCTCTGATTCCCTTACCCTGCCAGTTCCAAATCGTGCATTATCAAAGATTGTGGTTTTGCAATTGGGACATATCATGCTTCTCTCCTGCGGCTAGAAGATCCTTTCACCTCCACCGCAACCTATCATGTTTCCGTAGATCATTCCTGTCGGGCTCATTGTGTGTGGCGAACAACAGTATTAGAGCCACAATACCTAGTGGTACAGCCAGAAGTACCCAAGGTAGTCTCTCCCTATTCTGACGCTTGGCCCAATAGGCACACAGAGGGCAAAATACCAGCGTTTGGACGATCAGACCAATTATAAATTCCACGTGCGGAGTCCTGTTCCAGTAACTCTTTCTAACGACATTAGGCTGGTGCTCGAGGCCATAGGCACACCTACAAGTCTACCACTCAAATTTCACAAAGGGTCCTTTTATTACTTACGGACTCTCGCCACTCAACTCTCTCAAGGCGATAAACTTTTTATTCCGGACCATCTAGCTTGAGGCGCCGTCCTTTCCAAAATGCGCGCCATCGGCGAAAACTTCCGGTGTTGCTCCGTCAAAAGCGTTGTTGACATGTCGACGTAGATCATCGTGCTCGATATGTCGCTGTGCCCGAGTATCTTCCTCAGAGAGAAGGCGTTGGTCAACGACAATTACTTTTGCCGGTCGCCCCGTGCAATCCACGAGTTGCTAGGGCCAAGTCCGATTTTCGTGCGAAGACTCTGGCGTCTCAGAGCCAGCCGCACTTTCAGAACAGGCGTGTCCTGCGAGAATCGCCGTAGAGCGATTATTCCGAGAGCTGCAATACACGGCATACCCGCTTTGCACGGTGATACAGGCGTTCAGTGGTATAATGCACTGGTGGCAGGCCCTCCTCATAAAGGTCATAC
Source organism: Dehalococcoidia bacterium (assembly GCA_965221045.1). Classification (GTDB taxonomy): domain Bacteria; phylum Chloroflexota; class Dehalococcoidia; order Lucifugimonadales; family JADFKI01; genus Bin90. Next base: position 265,111 of record OZ244863.1, on the reverse strand, counting down.
CATCGAGCAATCACAGGCGCTTTCGCAGTTGAGGCAACACATGCGCACTCCCATCAGACGCCGGCAGCTCCGTGGGTTGGTGCTGCACCACAGGCGGCATCCGGCAGAGCATCCCAGACGCCTCGTGAACAGGACGGCGAGCTGGGGAGAGCCGCCAGTGAACGGTGTGTGCCGCTGGTGCTACGAGAAAACGGCTAGTCCGCAGACGCGCTGGCACCTCTACTGCCTCAACTTCTACCGAGTTGCGTCAGGGCAGCATCCCGACGAGATACAGTACACTCTCTGCGAAATATGCGGCAACCCCTCCGACGAGATAGACCACAGGCTGGCGATCGAGGGAGCGAGGGCGCTGGGCCCAGCTGCAATGCTTCGGGCGTATACTCTGGACAACCTGCGCTGGCTGTGCCGCGACTGCCATAGGCGCAAGACACAGCAGGACTGGCAGCTTGCGAAGTTCCTGTCGGGCTGCTCGCTGAACTGGCACAGCGCACGGCGGTTGCTCAGTCAGAACCGCAGGTGGGCGCAGTCGTTCCTGCTGCCGTGCAGCCTGGAGTCTGCTCCGCGGCACAGGACTTCAGCCACGAACGTGTGAGGCGGCCAGTGGTCAGGAGAATCCAGCGCAATAGGGAGAGGGGCAGCCGGCAGCCGGCGACCGCGAAGTACTGCGGCCGTCCTACCAAGTGGGGCAATCCGTTCCCGATAGGCAAGGAATATACCCGCGCGCAGGCGCTGAAAGCGTTTCGCAAAGCGTTCTGGGCCCACGAGCTGCCGGTGACGCCGGCGCGGGCGCAGACAGAGCTTGCAGGCTACGACTATCTCTCCTGCTGGTGCAGGCTAGACCAGCCCTGCCACGTGGACGAGTACATCAGGGCAATCTCCCGCGAGCACAAGTTTCGTGACGTTGACGGGCGCTATTGCTCAATCTGTAAGGCGTGTCTGCACAGGGACATCACCGTCGAGGGCCCACGGGCTACCTGTGAAGACTGCGGTAAGGCGTTTGGCGGCTGGTAAACGCCGTGGACGCCTGCGTTCACGGATACTATTCACGCATCAGAGCCGTTCCAGCCCTTTTCCCCTACACTGACCAACAACAAGCATCGATTCGATCAGCCATTAACTTCTGAAGAGGAAGTTATGCTTGTGTAGGCTACTTCACCCCACACCTCAGTGCTAGGATTCTCCTTAATGTCGTCCTCCATTATGCTGAGAATTACCGGCACGAGGGTTGCCATTATAAAACTCCCGTCCCTTACCTGTTTGCGGCCACGCCCTGTGGCGTAGGTAGCGCCGCCGTGAAAAACTTGGTTGCGTAATGTGTAGAGACGCAGAAAGACCTCTACTAGCGCCTCGTGCGGACAAGTCACTTCGACTTCGCTTCGTCGAGTTTCATTCAGCTTACGAAAGTTTTTCGCCACTGCTGCATTTCTTCTTTCAAATTGGTCTCTCCACGATGCACCATCTTCTTTGGTCTCTGCCCTCAGCGACCTCCAGAAAGGCTCGAACACATACTGATTGTGTAGCAAGTGATTAACTCTGCCGGCGAGACTCTTTCCGGATAAAATAGCTGAAATCGCACTCCTACTATCTCTTTTCAGGATTTCCATAAGGAATTCTTTGAACTTACTGAATTCGCTGGGAGCGTTCCCATCAGGGGTCGGATCAGTAAATTGAGTGCCATAGGCGGCATTAAACGCAATCCACAGAAATATGAACGCCTCGTCGTCAGAATCAGCATCCTCACTGAGTGCGAGCCAACTGTTGGCACGCCGTAACCTATCGTTGTTATTTGTTAGTGAAGATACAGTGTAATTTGCTGTCGTCACGCCAGAACTCCTGATGTGTTTTAAGAGACTGATGTAGGTCAATCCTGAGTGTACAAAGAGGCTCAAAGGGTACGCTTTGTTTCGCACAAGCCCAAGCTTGGTTAACTCGACACCACCTCAGCCAGAATAGCACACTCAGAGCCACTCCAGCGCCTCAAGCGCCTTCTCGCCCCTGGTGTACCTCGCCGGCATTGACGGCGACTTCCAGCGCCCGTGCGTCTGCACCGCCTGCAGCGGAGCGCCCCGCCGGGTCATCCTGATCGCCAGGCCCACACGCCCCGAGTGACTCGAATATCCGTCCCCAAGACCGGCCGCATGCGCCATGCCGTCGACACGGCGGCTTATCTGCGACAGCGATAGCTCGAACACCGGCGCATCGGCATCCGTCATCACGCCTGAGTCCTGACGCACCTGCTTGAGCGCCACCAGTGTCTCCGGAGTGCTCGCCACATCTGTAACCCACTAATGGATTAGAACGAAGTGTCGTATTATAGGCGACTTCAAGTACGAATGCCCCATCATCTGGGGCGGGGCATCCGTTCTAATACAGATGGAAAGTCTTCAGTGGAGTATCAAATAGAGTATCAAATTCAGGCCCCAAGGCCCCGCGTCACAAGGTCATTATACAACGATCTCTCAAGCCTGCCGGGAACTCATTCTCTTTCCAATCTTTTACCCGGATAGCCTCTGTGCTAATCTGATGCGAACAACGGTACGATGCCTTGAGAAGGGAGGCCTAACCATGACCAGATCTAGAACCAACCCGTACCTGTATGTCACCTGGATTCCCAGATATCTGACCGGCGAGAAGAGCTGCCTCTGGGCCGCGTGGTTCAAGGCGAACCACCAGGGCTATCAGAAGATGCCCAGCGACTTCGACTCCGCCAAGTGGAACATGGAGCATACCGACCTGATGAACGAGCTGATCGATAGCCTTGAAGAGCAGGATTGCCAGGTATTCATCGAGAGCCAGAACTCTTTCTGGGTGGAGAGCCCTCGCTCCGGTGTCGTCATCAGTGGCAAATCGGACGTGGTCGCGGTGCATCCTGATGGCAGAACGATGGTCTACGACGCGAAGACCGGCCATGAATCGGCGTCACATGTGGTGCAGGTGCAGCTCTACATGTACCTTCTGCCGAAGGCGCAGGGCGATCGCTGGCGTGGCGTGAAGTTCGAGGGCGTGGTCGTGTACGCGGACGGTAGCGAGAAGCGCGTCCCCACTGACAGCGTGGACGTCGCGTTTGTCTCGCGGCTGACGGAATTCATCAGGAAGATGACCTCGGACATGCCGCCCAGACGTGTGCCGAGCCTTGCTGAGTGTCGCTTCTGCGAGTTGACCAGCGCCGACTGCCCCGACCGCGTGGATCCGGACGCGGGCGCAGCATGATCCGGTTCTCACCCATCGAGCATCACATCGAAGACCGTGCCCACACTCGTCTGTGTGACGGCAGATCCGCGCGATGTCCAGCCTGAACTCTACGGTATGGGCAGGCACACGATCGCCCTCCTGTATGCCGTACCGGTGCTGTCCGCCTTCGATGCGATAAGGAACTGCTCACACTGCCGTCGGGACACTTCAGAAGATAACTGCAAGGCGTGGTGAGAAGCTAGGGAAGCCGCGGCGGTACTGACGCAGGAAGTCCAGTGAGTCGCGAAGGGTGTGGACGAGCTGCGGGGCGCAACGGGTGGCTGCGCCGCGACCATCTACCAGTTCGCGTGCGGGTCGGTCGCGTACTTCGCGCCGGACTTTCTGGAAGCGGGCGAGCTTACGGGCGACGATCTGGCTAGGGCCCTGCGAGTCCTCGATGCCAGGGGAGCGCCCGGTGGAAAGGCAAACTCGACTTGACGCTACACCGGACACTGGCTTCGGCGTTCATTACGGCGGCAGCGGTAAAGTGGGGTGATGTTTCTGAGCAGTCGGAGGGAATTCACCAGCCGATGAACGTCTTGTTGCAGTCCCGACATGTGGCGCGTGGGCCCTCGATGGTGATGTCCTTGTGCAGGCATTTCTTGCGGAGAGCGCAGCGGCGTCCTGAGCTGTCAGGGAGCTCGCGTCTGCAAGGAACATCCATCAGCCTAGGCTTGTCTGCTGCGAAGAAGGCTCCAGACTGCACGGCAGCTACGATTCCTGGGCATTGGGATTCTTTAGTAATTCAACCAGATTATCGAGTTTCTCATCATCAAATAGTCGCTCACCGCCCCAAAGTCAAGTTGGGTCCACACCGGGAATGCTATCCACTGATTCTCCGCAGACTTCTTGTAGACGACTTTCGGGGACACTAAAGTGTTGCGTGATAACGTCATCTCTGAGTCTCATGACAAGGCCGGCCTCGAATGAACTCCACTCCGGGACTATCGAGAGAGCCGTTGGATAACTGTTGTCTATCCGAACCTGCATTGACACCGTACTCTGTGAAGTGGCGCTTCTATTGCACAAAGGACGAAGTTCATCACACGCCCTGTCGAACAATGCCAGTGCGCCTTTCTCCTCAGCCAGTTCGCGCAACTCCTGCAAGGTAGCGTTTCGTCTTCGTCTCGTTGGCGCATTCCTGGACTGCGAGCGTCGTTGAACTTCCTGCTCATCCAGCAGGAAGGAACGACCGAGCAGCTCTTCGTCTTCCGGTGTCTTGAAATAGGCGAATGTGGCGACATTGATGTCAACGTCATGCGTTTCGGAGAGATACTCCACTATCCTCTCCGTTGCCGGGTCCAGAGAGGATGCGACGATGTACATCCTGTGGCTTTCGTTCACCACTTCGGGCAGATCGGCGTTGAACCTTTCCACGAATGCCTGCTCAAGCGTCATGCCGTCTTCAAGAAAGGCAGTGGCTATCTCCTCAACCTGCCTGTGTCCCAAGCCCTTGACCCAAGAGGCGTAATCCAGCGTCTGCGCCACGATGTCGCGCGGCGTCCTGTCTCTCTTGAGTTCCAGAATTACCAGATTGCCAACGGAGTCGATGGCGAGGAGGTCGATAATTCCGCCGTAAGCGGTCGAGACCTGCTGGCCGATGATGAGCAGGTTGTCGTTGACCATTCCGATGTCTTGGCGCAGCCACTTCTCTAGGCGGGCTTCGAGGTTCAGGGTGGACTGATCTATCGGCCTGGGAGAATCGTCTTCTATCTTCCAGAGCCTAATCTCGGAACTCAAATTCCATTACTCCAGAAACTATGAATCCTTCCCGTCTAAGCTGAATTCCACCGCCGCGCTCGATGATGGTGGTGACGATGTCGATGTTGCTCCCTCCTAAACTGTGATCGGCTTCAATTACGCTCACCACCATACCGATGGAAGCCATTGTGAGAAGATAACACATCCTCACCAGGCGCGGTTCAGGCTGTGGTAACTCCGGCAGAGCCAGCGCAGGTTGTCCGAATGCAACGCGGTGGGCGCTCAGGCAGTGGGGATGCCAGCGCGTCCCTGGGCTTACCGTTAGTTCATAGCACCATCGGCAGAAGCCGCTCACCGGAGGCTCCCCCCAGCTGGCGGTGCGGTTGACGAGGGTCCGGGATGCGCTGAGAGATGCCGCCGGTGGTGCAGCACGAGACCTCTGAACTGCCGGCGTCTAACTGGTGTCCGCATGAGTTACCACTGCTGAAACTGCCTGTGATTGCCCGACGAAATGACCTGTGCGAGGAAGGCCTAAGACCTGCATATCATACTACTAAACGCCTGTAATACCGCGCAAAACGGGTATGCCGTGGTATTATCGCTATTAAAATAATCGCTCTCCGGCGATTCTCGCGGGGCGCATTTGCGCTGAAAAGCGAATCTCCCGCGAAATCACCGGGTTTCGGCTGAAAACCTGCGCTGGGCCCAGCAGCTCGTGAAATGGACGTATGGATTGACATGCCCTCTTTCGCGTTCAAACTGAACGGCATAAACTAATAGCAGAAGAGTTCCCCCTTCTATGAGGACAGGCAATTGCAAGACCGATGGAAATAAGGCTGACCATCCCGCCTAGTACAAAAAATGGGGCAAGACCAGCATGTATTGGACCATCCACGGCTTCACAATCTTTGGTTTAGAGGTGCATTGTTGAAACTCTTGATTCTGCCCGCCTTGCTCCTGGCGATGTTGGGGTTACTGGCCTGCAGTTCGGAGAACGGGCCCGTCTACGAAGGTGCCTAAAATACTGCAGTAGCTTCGCCGGTGAGCGAGGTCGCCGAACCAAACACTTCCTCTACGGCGCAGGACCAGCCCATCCCAGTGGAAAAAGTCGGCATGGAAAATGAACCTACTCCGCGGCCATCAGAAGCAGATTACGAACCCCATCCCACGGAGACGCCCGCTGCTCCTCCGTCGTCAACCCCGCCCTTGGCAGCATCGAATAAATCCTTATCGCAGGAGGAGCTTTATAAGCGCATCGCTCCCTCGGTAGCGTTCATTGAGACGCCAATTATTGACGGCGGGCGACGGGTATCCCTGCTGAACGGTGAGATTGACCAGGTCGAGGACTATCTTGACTATTCCTACACAGGCAGTGGGGGTCCTGATTGAAGGAGGCTATATCGTCGCCGCATACCTCGCCGTGTGGCCATACCGCACGGTGCGGGTTGTATTCGCCGACGGCTCCGAGGATTCGGACGTACCTGTCGTCAATTATGACCCGCTGGCGGGCTGGGCTCTGCTCGGGCCGGTGGACACGCCGGCGCCTCCGCTTACGCTGGGTAACGGTGAGAGTACCGCGCTGGGCAGTGAGCTCTTCCTGATTGTGTATGCTGAGGAGAATGAATCGTTCCCCGAACCGGTCATTGGCCGCGGCAGCTTACAGGCTCTCTGGGAGCCGGACCGGGCTGGCATAACCTATTTCCAGACTGACATCTCGGTAGCCGACGGCGTAACCGACGAGGTCCGCGTCAATTCGACTGACACGGTAAGTGGAGGAGCGTTGGTGAACGCACAAGGGGAGTTAATCGGGATCTCGACCCCGGTACAATCCTTTGAAAGACTAACATCTACAATGGCAGCCTCGGCTGCGGATATTGCTCCAATCGTCACACGGCTAATCAGTCGCGCTCCCCACCCTGAACTGAATGACCGCCTCCTGGCGTCGACTGACGGGGAGTTTGAGTTCGTCTTCAACACGCGAGACGATTGGGATGTTCAATGGGAAGAGCCGACTTACTATTACCACCGCAGGTTTCTGGTACTGGAGTCCATAGGGACCGTGGTCGACATCGACCTGACCGGCGACGCTTCAGACCTTGATTTCTCTCTGCAGCCCTTCCTGGGCTTGGAGGACCGTTACCAAAGATACCAACGAACGGTTAATGAAATACAACACAAGGCCGGCAGCGTAGAGCTGAAATCGGAAGGCCTGCACATTTTGACGATCAGGTACAGCCCTACCTATAGCCTTGAAGGCACGGATGAATTTGAGGAGGTAAGACTGCGGAGCAACTTCCCTCTCCGACCGTTGCACGACCCCGACGACGGCAAGACGATATCGGTTAGCGACACTATTGTCGGCAATGCGGATTTCCCGCGGGATAACGACTGGTTCAGGATAGGGTTAACGGAAGGTGAAGCTGTGCTGATTTCCGGGGAATCGGTGGCGTCGTATAGATACGGTATGAGCATGGGCGTAGATTTTCCAGATTCCAGGGAAAACCAAAAGGTGCTTCGAAGAGGCGAGGGCGGTAGCATACCATTGGCCAATGACTTTTCCATAGTCTACCAGGCCCCACACTCGGGCGATTTCTTTATTGAGGTCAGTGCCAACGCCGGGTACTATCTGACGGTTGAAATGGCTCCCACGGGAGCGGAGCCGGTGTTCATACCCCCGATAGCAAAAATAGAGGGGGATGTATCAAGCCCGTTTGGGCCATTGACAGTTTACAAGAGTGAGTTGGGAGGCTTCTCGATACAAGTGCCTGCCGGCTGGTACCATAGCTCTGACCAGGGGGAACACGACCCCTTCGCAGAGATCCACCGCGCTTCCGGTCCGGACCATCCCTGGGAGCTGGTAATCGGTTTCGATAACAGGCTCTTATCCGAAGTCACAGAGTCTGTAGGCCAACTAGGTATAGCCCCGGACCCTGACCACCTCCGCTCTACCGCTAGCTTCTTCTTCCTTTATTGGTTGGGCCCCGATCTGAATGACGACGAGTTTGAGTCTCTGGGGATTGGGGAAACGAAGGGAGGGATTCCGGTGGAGCGGTCGGTCATTTCGCCCGGGGATGTAAAGATAGCTGTGGCAACGTATTATCTGGCTGACTCGGTGGCTTTTGTAGGGGTCGCGTACACCTTCCCGGCAGAGAAATACGACGAGTTGAAGGGATTGGCTGAGTATTCGTTCAGCACTTTCCTGTTGGATTAAGTGCAGCGGTCCGTTTGATTAGAGACTGCCGCTCAAGATGCTATCGTCGGTAAGACACGTCTGCGTCCGGCCAACCGCTCTACCGCCTGTGTGAGTAGAGATGAAAACAAGACTGAAGACGTGTCGAACAATTGCCTGGTCCTTCTGACGCAACTAATGGAATGAAATCCCTGACGAGCAACAACACCTTTCTTGGCATGTTATGTCTCCGCCTTTGACATAGTTGCCTCATAGCTGACGATTGGAACATCGTCAGCTATGAGGCTTAGGGCCGTCACGATCAGTTGGGACCGGAAACGGTGAAGTCCAGTGAGTTGGACAAAGTTCTGCCATCCTCGTTGCAGATTGCACCTGTGGCGTCGCAGTCAGTAGTGGCGGGCAGGACGACTCTCACGGCGGCGTTAGAATCCGGCTGAACGGTGATCGTCCAGTCTATGTTGCTGCCTCTCACCTGTCGCTTTGCATTTCTTACCGTTCCTCCATCCACCGTGAAGGCATGATCTCGCAGGGCCCTGAAGCTCAACTTAAACTCCTCGCTAAATCGGATCTGGAAGGTGAATGCGTCGGTCCCATTGTGGCTGTCAGGATTGTTCGACAGGCTCACCGTCAGTGGCGAAGGGGTCACCGCTGCTGTCGCCGCGCTGGTGAGGCTCTCCTCATGGCCCGCATCGTCAGTAAAGCTGACCTTCACTTTGATGGTCTTGCCCTCGTCGACGTCAACCAGGCTGTAGGTGGACCCCGTGGCGTCCTGGATGTCCGTGTCCGAAGTGCCGTCGTTTCGGATCCACTGGTAGCTATAGGAAACGCTCGTCAACCCGTCGGTGTCGGCGATGCCGGACGTGCTAGCCGTCAGCGTCTGCCCGACCTGGGCCGTGCCGGGGATGGTCGGCGCACCGGTCGCGGGTGAGTTGGGACGGGCCACCACTGAGGCCGTGGTCGCGCTGGTAATGTTCTCGTCGTGGCCTGAGTCATCAGTAAAGGACACCCGTACCTTGATGGTCTTGCTCTCGTCGGCGTCAACTAGGGTGCAGCTGGCCCCAGTAGCGTCCTGGATGTCCGCGTCCGTACTACCGTCGTTCCGTACCCACCGGTAGTTGTAGGAAACGTTGGTCAGCCCGTCGGCATCCGCGATGCCTGAGGTGCTCGACGTCAGCGTCTCCTCCACCTGCGCCGTCCCGCTGATGACGGGCACGCCCGTGGCCCGGGTGTTGGATGCCTGTTGCGTGTCGCTGGTATCCCGTTCTGGCACTCTGGCTTCTATCGGGTTCGACGGCTCTCCCAACGTGGCGAACATATCGATGGTCGCCCGAACCTGGTACACGTACAGGACACCCGGGTACACATTCGTGTCAGTGAAGGTGGTGGCGTCAGTCTCCGTGAAGTCCACATAGGCTAGCGGCTCCGGCTCTCCCTCTTCGGGTCGGTGGCGCAGGATGTGGTAGTCCGGTCCGTAGAAATTGTCCGGCTCCTGCCAAGTCAGTGTGATGGTATTCTCCGACACGGTGGCGGTAAGGCCGTGGGGCCGATCCGTCGGTTCTTGTGATCCGGTGTCAGCAGGTTCCACTGACTTAGCCGCCGCGCTGGTCAGCGACTCATCGTGGCCCGCGTCGTCGGTGAAGCTCACCTTCACCTTCATGGTCTTGCCCTCGTCGGCATCCACTAGACTGTAGCTGGCCCTCGTGGCGTCCTGGATGTCTGTATCCGCACCCCCGTCGTTCCTTATCCACTGGTAGCTGTAGACAACATTGTCCAGCCTGTCGGCATCCGCGATGCCGGAGGTGTCCGCCGTCAGTGTCTCCCCCACCTGCACGGTTCCGCTGATGGTCGGAACTCCGGTCGCTGCTGTGTTTGCGGCAGCCTCAATAATTACCACAAGGAGGTTGTCCCCTTCGCTCCAAGTCAGGTTCGGGTCGCTCCAAGTGTAGATGTAGGAGCTGGTGCCATCTCGCGTCGATGCATTGGTGGATTCGAAGCTCGCTGAACCGACGTGAAGTAAGAAGGATGTCGAAAGCTCCTTAGACAATCCTAAGTAAAGGCCCGACTGATTGTGAGTCACAATTTGGACCGTGCTTGTAACTCCGTCCAGTTCGAAGTTTGGCGTTGTGATAGATCCCATACCGGTTGCAAAAACTGAATACCCAGTGGCACCTGATCCCTCCGGACCATTTCCTACAGTGACCGTGCCGGACCAGATTCCCGGTACTTGGGTCGTTGCTCTGCTTACGGGGGATTCTTCGTTACCTGCCTCATCACTGAAACTCACCCGTAATTTGATCTTCTTGAGCGCATCTGCTGGGCCAACGGTGTATGTCGAACCCGTCTCGTCCTGGATGTCCGTGTCCGAAGTGCCGTCGTTTCTTATCCACTGGTAGCTGTAGGATACGTTCGTCAGCCCGTCCGAGTCGGCGATGCCCGATGTGCCAGCCGTCAGTGTCTCTCCAACCTGCGCTGCTCCGGTAATCGTCAGCACTCCGGTTGCTGGTATGTTGGGACGTGCCTTTACCAAGTCGGTGGCCCTGCTGGTTGAGAATTGTTTGTTGTTCGCATCGTCGGTAAAGATGACCTTCACCTTGATGGTCTTGCCTTCGTCGGCGTCCACCAGCGTGTATGTACTACTCGTCGCGCCGGAGATGTCTGAGTCGCCGTCGCCGTCGTTTCTTATCCACTGGTAGCTGTAGGATACGTTCGTCAGCCCGTCCGCGTCGCTAATGCTGGAAGTAAATGCCATCAGGGTCTGGTCGACCCTCGGATGCCAGGGTACGCCTATATATACCCTTCCACTGTGTGCATTGTTGCGCCGTTTCACTACCTTCGTCGTTTCGGTCAGCGTTTCCTCGGTGCCTCTGTCGTCCGTGAAAGAAACCCGTACCTTAAGAATTTTGCCAAGGTCGGCTGACTTCACTCTGTAACTCGAACTATTGGCACCCGTTATTTCGGTGTCGTCAGCAAACCACTGGTAGCTGAAGTTCGGATTGGTCATACCGTCGCGGTCGCGGATACTGGAAACATTTGCTACGCTTAGTGACATTCCGACGTACGGCGATGACGAAGTCATATCATGTCCGAGCTCACTAGGGTGTGTTGACATTTCATTTCAGCCAGATAAGTGTGCCTACAAAGTGTAGGAAACCAAGGTACATCTTCGCTAACTTGTCGAACCGGCTGAAAATATGTCGATAATGCTTCATCTTATTTATGTAACACTCAACCAGGTGACGCTCTCCGTATAGATGCTCATCGTATTGCAGTGGCTCTGTCCTGTTGGAACGAGGCGGTATCACAGGCGTGGCTCCCATCTCAACGATGCGCTCACGCAATCGCTGTGAGTCATATCCGCGGTCCGCTATCACATAGTCGCTCTCAATGCCGTCTATCAGTTCATCAGCCTGAGTGATGTCGTGTGCCTGACCCCCAGTGAGCGTGAATCTCAATGGATTGCCCAGAGCGTCAACACTCACATGCACCTTCGTGCTGAAGCCGCCTCGGCTTCTTCCCAGAGCCTGCGACTGCTGTCCCCCTTTTTATGCGGGGCACCCGCAGCACAGGGATGCGCACGCACTGTCGTGCTGTCTATTATCAGATGCTCCATATCCGGCTCTTTGGAGAAGTACAGATGCATCTTCTCCCAAACACCCTGCTCGCTCCATCTGGCAAAGCGCCTGTACACGCTGTACCACTTGCCGTATTCTGCCGGAAGCATCCTCCACGGAGCGCCTGACCTGCTCATCCACAGAACCCCTTCTATGAATCGTTTGCAGTCCCGCTCAGACTTGACATAGACGTTGGTCTCCTCTTTCAGGAAATCGAGTATCTTTGACCACTGGCCCAGAGTTAGTTTAGATGTTGACATGCTCCAAGTTTAATACAATTGTCAACACACCCTAGTTATATCCACGCCCCTTGTGGGCGGCCTGTTGGGTCGAATTACCGAAATACTCCCCTCGGCGCGTGTGATCGTAAGGTGGTATCCTACGTCGGCCACCCCGCAGATGGCGGTCGGGTATACCATGATGAAAACGTAATTCTCACAGTCGTACAAGTCTACTTGGAACCCCGTCGTGTTGGGATCGGCGTCCGTTAGTTTCGGCAACGAACCATAATGATCGACATAATTCGGAGTACAGTCGTCACTAAGTCCCGTCGGGGGGCCTCCAGGACCCAGACTGTAAACTACGAGACCAAGATAAGAATCGTCTTCAGTTGCTTCGTAGAACTCGACTGCGTAACCTGCACTAGGAGTTACGTTAATGGTTATCCTTGTATCGGCGTTGGACACATCCGGGACGGTATAGTCGTCGGTGTAACTGTTGAATGTAGGCGTCAAAGTACCATGGCTGACACTTAGAGAACTCATAAGCGGCTCCGTAGAGTATCTGCCTGCCCTCGGCCGTCCGCCGGACGAGGGAATGCCGACTTTCGAGATTAAACGACCCGTTCCGTCTGTTCCGCAGTACACCTCCACACCGAATCCTTCCATGGGACCCTGAACGCTTTCGAGGCTCCGAGTTATCTGAGTTCCGTCGGAGGCTGCTGATCCCAGGTCGAGTTAAGACCCTTCAGTTTCGTGCCCCGGTCGATTTCCCGGTTTGATTTTTAGGTAGGCGTTGTAGTTGGTCGTGCAATCGCCGCTATCGACCCACCTGACGGTGAAGTTGGTGACAACAGGGTCTGACCCTGACCGAGTTGTCGACACGGAGACGGTTATATAGCTCACGGACTCAGTGTCGCCTTGTCCCTGGGCCAGCGCCGCATCTCCGTTTAGGAAGTGCAAGACAACAGACAGAGTGACCACAAAGACCAGAAACGATAAAACGACCTTTGGAATACGACCGGGTCGCAACCCAAAGGGCGCGGTGGAGAATGGAAGAGAGGCGGATTGCTTGGGGTGCGAAGCGTTATTCACTTTGACCCCCCTAAACAGTCCTTGAATTCGTCTGATGGTGCAGTTCATAGTTTCTCCTTTTTACGTGGTAGCCATCCGGTTTCGCCACGAATACCTACAACTGGACGTCAATGCTGCTGTAGCAAGTCAAGGTCGCCTCCAACCCATCGGTGTGATACCTCGCGATGGCCGGGTCCAACGCGAACTTGGCATACTCGTCAGCAGTGGCGTGCCAGCGGGACGCGCACAGCAGCCCCGACTTGCCGCATCTCCCAGACGTTCTTTTATTCCAGTGCACCATTGGGTACCGCGCCTCAAGTCCGACCTGAACCAGCAGCAGGCCCGCCGATAGGTCGAGCATCAACGCAACGACCCTGGGCGACTTCTGGTAGTAAGTGGAATTGTCCTTCAGTTTATTTGCCTGCGCTAAACAAGCATGCGCCAATCAGGCTTCGCTTGTAAGTAGCATGTGCTACTTACAGTCAGGGGCGTATGTTAGGCAGCATTAGGGCAAATGCTACGTCTACAGAGGGCATATGCGTCTTGCAGTCAGGCGTATATGAGACTACTTTTGAGTAGATAACCAATACGGATGCCAAAATGTTTCACACGAAATCGCCGCATAGGTTATTGGCATTGAGAAGAGATGATTCAATCATTCCGACAGAGCCGAGTCCTGCAGGTCTTGAGAATAGCATCCAGTGCCCTTCGGGTAAGTGACTGGACGCTCAACAACGTCGATCCTGACGGACTGAAATACGTGGCGAGGGTGTGGGTCTGGACTCACTGGGTCGTCAGTGCCGCATGCTTTATCGCGTTGGCTTATCGTCCAGCTTCAGGGTTAGCTCCATATTATGTGTATGTACTGCTGTTCCTGTTGTTTGTAGGGTTCGTCGGATATATGCACTACCGCCTCATCTCCAATAAAGAGATTACGTGGCGCTGGATACTTGGTTTCTGTGGGATGGACGTCTCGGTGGTGGTATCTGCCGTTCTGATAGGAGGGGGCTTCAGCCACTATTTCCTTCACCTCCTCTTCTATCCGGCCCTGGCTGGCTTTGCGGTAACATTCACATCCTTCAGGCTGAATCTGGCCTGGGTGACGGTAGTATCGGTCGTCTACCTGGCTATAAGCCTGACCGTCGGTGAGGGCATTGATGTTTTGGCGAGCGATGAGAAGCCGCTCTTCATCAGGATAGTCGTCATGTATGTGATAATCTTGTCTGTCAACCTGGTTTCGAGGTTCGAGCGAATCAGGTGGCGCGAGGCGGTGAGCAGAGAGCGGGCGGCAGTTGAAAGGGAGAGGGCTCTGCAGCATGAAAGGGTCGAACTATCACGTACCATACATGACACCGTTGCACAGTCTTTGTTTTTGATCGGCCTGGGACTGGATACAGCGAAAGACCTTGCCAAGGAGCAAAACGCAAAACTGGTATCGACTCTCGAAGCGACCTCCATGCTTTCGAAGACCTCAATCTGGCAGTTGCGCCACCCGATAGACATGGGACATATTTTCGAGGGCAGGGCATTGAGCGACACACTGAGGTCACACGTGGAGACTTTCAGAGTCATCACGTCGATGCAGGCGACCGTCGTGCAGAACGGCAAGGAGCCGTTGCTTCCGACAGAGACAAAGACTTGGTTGTTCTCTATCGTTCACAATGCGCTTACTAACGCATTTCGCCACGCTGACGCGAGCGAGGTCATGATTGAACTGAGCTTCAGAAGGAATTCACTGCAGGTTTCGGTGTCCGATGATGGAATCGGGCTGCCAGACAACTATGAGGAGCGCGGTCATGGCTTTGTAAACATGCACATGAGCGCGGAACACCTCGGAGGGCATCTAACAGTTGAGTCACGAGGTTCTTTCGGTGGAGTGAATGTATCCTGCGTGATTCCGTATCGTGAACAGGGAGGGAAAGACGTAAGATGCCGCCGAAGTCTCTCATAAGAGTGATGCTTGTCGATGATCACCCGATTGTCGTGGATGGTCTGCGGAATGTGCTGGAGAACTCCGGCGAGTTCGAGGTGGTCGGACAGGCCAGAAACGGCGATGAGGCTGTCATAGTAGCCGCGCAAGTGTTGCCCGATGTGATAGTGATGGACGTGTTGATGCCGAATAAGGATGGCGTAAAAGCATGTCGTGAGATCATTGAGTCCTTGCCGGGGACCCGCGTAATCATGCTGACCACTTCCACTGATGAGGATGCGGTGATAGAGGCCATGTCCGCGGGCGCTACTGGATATCTGCAAAAGGTGGCGGGAAAGGACCGGCTGCTGGCGACAATCAGAGACGTAGCCGCTGGGGAGTTGCGCGTTCCAACCGATATTGTGATGCGGACAATAGGCAAAATGCGCGATGGTGCGGAATGGGGAGAAGACCAGAAGCCACACCTCCTGACGCAGAGGGAACTGGAAATACTTAAATCCTTCGCCCGTGGCGCATCATACGCGGCAATAGCCGAGGATCGAGGTGTCAAGACGGTGACGATAAGGAACGCGGTCTACCTCATACACGGTAAGCTGGGCGTCTCATCTAATCAGGAACTTGTGATTTGGGCTATGCGTAATGGATTGCTAGACGACTTTGAGCTGGGCGACCAGTTACGCCCGCAGGAGTCGGGATAATTCCCACGCATCACCCTGTCTTTAGTGCGGCATGATGGTTACTGAGACTCCGTGTTACGCGTCAACTATTCTTGCCGGTTGCGTCAGGTGTAAAAAGGCGGAGTTAACTGTACCGTGTAGGCCGCCCACCTGTATGCCGTGCCTGTGCTGGCCGCCTTCAATGCTTCACTTGTATGAAGCGGCCTCTTCTCAAGTGGCTCACGCCGCCCAAAATGCCCCGAATTCCCGATGCAAGAAAATACCATGAAAGCTTGCATCTGGGCGGCTCGCCGCCTGTGTCGAATTGCGCCCGATTACACTTACCGTCAACGGCTTCCCGCAAGAAAGCGGGCGCGCTGTTGTTGCCGGCGCAGACAACCCGCTGAAGAATGAAGTCCAATTAGCCTCGATTCCGACTAAGAAAGAGATTTATCGGACATGTTTCGAGGGAAGCTGCCGTATAATGGAACCTATATCGCAACTGCGAGGATCCATATGGGGCGTTTCCCTTCTCATCTATTCCGTCGGGGATGTGCCGTAGCGATTACACCAAGTCAAAGATTAGAAGGGGTTTTTCACCATGGCAACGAAGTTGGGCCAATTCGCTGAGAAGGTCTTGCACTGTGGGAAGACGCAGTGCCCGTTCCACCAGACTCGCCCCGGGGCTTACCCGAAATTTTCCTACGGGAATGCCGGAGCCGAGGTAATGGCCGTTTTCCAAAACCCGGGCCAACCAACTTACCAGGAACAACGCAGGACGATTGAGACGGTGACAGTTGCGGAGATGCGCCGGTGGGCTAACTCCGGCGTTAGTGGTTGGTTAGGCACATACATTGATGACCCTTCCATACTGGAATATGATAAGCAGCCTTTCCTTGACTCGTACTATATGACCCAAGCATACAGATGTCCCGACCCGTTAGATGCGGACACGGCAAAAAAGCGTAAGGAAGCAATGCGACATTGCTCGGACCACCTCCGACAGGAGATTCTTATCGTAAGGTCGAAGGCTATTTTGTGTTTTGGCCGGGAAGCTCTGGAAAGTGTAAAGAAAATCCTCTCGCCCGGCGGTAAAATTACTGGGATCAAGGCCCTGTTTTCTGCTAAGACGATCTTCGAATGGGGTAGCACAAGCGTGTTCCCATTGGTCCATCCCAACGGGTATTGGAGAAGTCCCAGCATGAGTAAGGTTGAATACCTTAGCATCCTGCGTTGGTATATCGACCAGATCGAGAGTAGCTAAGCAACTGAATGAGACAAAACACGCCAATCCCTTGCATCTCAAATAGATGTCGAACTTGACGGAAATAAGCTCTGCTCTGAGATTCTCGTCAAGATCGACTGTCGACTCCGCGCTAATTAGAAAAGGTATGCCCAGCGGCGTACCCTTTTCGTATGTAAATTCATCCCAGACCTTGCCTGCCCTAAAAGATTCTTTTTTTGCCGTACTATCATCGTCAAGTTGACGGTGTACCGCGTCAATTACAAGTTGTCGCGCACTCGCAGAGCAGGATCAACAGTCAGACAAGGAGTCAAACCGGCAAAATCCATTGATGCATCCGGCAAAAATGGTTGACGCGGTACAGTCCCTTCATACCGGAATCCGCCCTAAATTATGACTTCCCGCCGAAAAGTTCGCAATTCGGTAAGTGTTGGGCCACCATGACGTACCGATTTGCGAACTCCACCGTTGAAGGCGATTACAGCGGAGTCCGCTCCCCCTAACGGGCTGTCATCAGGAGTAGGCATCGAGTAGATGATGGCGGCTCTTCCGGGCTTCACCCGAATCTCCTTGACAAAGGAGTGGACGAAGGCTTTGGTCTCAGTCAGCTCGCTGGTCTTGAGGAATTCGCTCATCTCCTCAGCGAAGGCGGCGATGGTGTCGGCGCTGTCCAGGTACTGCCGCCGCTCCGCCAGCACTGCCCTTGCGTCGTCTGCGGCGCTCTCCAGGTTCTCCTTGCGTTCCCTCAGTGCCACAATGTGATCTGAGGCAGCGGCCATGTCGATGCTGTCGCTCTCCGATATGAAGTGCCAGACGCGGCCCAGTGGAGTGGACCCCACAGTTAGGACAGCGAAGGGGCTAAGTTAAGAGAGACTCCCGCTGTAAAGTCTGTTGCTACCTCACGAGATGATAAGGCTGATGCCTGGTCTGGTAAACACCTGAGCAACCTTCCCGACGCGAACACCTGGGCCGGAGTTCGATAGCCCAGAGACTGGTGTGGCCGCTCCCGATTGTACAACTCCAGATAAGCGTCAATTCCTCTCCTCGCTTCACTTCCGTTGCTATAAGCTTTCAGATATACCTCCTCGTACTTCACGCTCCGCCACAAACGCTCCACAAAGATGTTGTCCAGGTATCTGCCCTTGCCATCCATGCTGATCTTGATCCCCCGCTCCAGCAGCAGCCCACTGAAGGCATCACTGGTGAACTGGCTTCCCTGGTCGGTGTTGAAGATCTCCGGCTGTCCTTTGCTCAGGGCTTCTTTCAGGGCATCGATGCAGAAGTCCACCTCCAGAGTGTTGGAGAGCTTCCAGGCCAGCACGTAGCGGCTGTGCCAGTCCATAATGGCCACCAGGTATAGGAATCCCCGGGACATGGGCAGGTAGGTGATGTCCGCCGCCCAGACCTGATTGACCCGATCGACTGTCACTCCCTTCAGCAGGTAAGGGTATATCCTGTGCTCCGGCGCAGGCTTGCTGGTATTGGGCTTGCGGTAGATCGCTTCCAGTCCCATTGCCCGCATCAGTCTCTGCACCCTCTTGCGGTTGACCAGGTATCCCTGGGTCCGCAGCCAGGCCGTCATCCTGCGAGAACCATAATAGGGAGTCTTCAGATACTGCCGGTCCATCCCGGCCATAAGCTCCAGGTCCGCAGGCTTAGCCGGCGCCGGTCGGTAGTATACCGAGGAACGGCTGAGCCGCAACAGACGACACTGCTTCACTACAGAGAGCTTCGGGTGTCCTCGATCCACCATAGCCAGACGCCTGCGCCGACTCATAGCCCGGACTTCCCTGACAGAAAATCCCGCTCCACCTTGAGCTGACCAATCTGCTGGTACAGATGCGCAGTCAGCGCTTCCTGATCCCTGTCCGCCTTTGCACTCCCACTACCGAAGACCTCGGGCGCTCCCTCGATCAGGGCCTTCTTCCAAGTATGAATCTGCGTGGGATGAACTTCAAACCGGCTGGCCAACTGGGCAACGGTCTCTTCTCCACGGAGCGCGGCCAACGCCACCTTGGCCTTGAACCCCGGACTGTGCTTCTTCCTGCTCTGCTTCATTTTCCTGCTCCTCTTCTTCCATTATTCTAGGAGCGCGACTCTCTCTTAGCCACCTGTCCGATTTATTGGGTCCATCTCACAGTTACTTCTTGACCTCCTCAAGCTCCGCCTCGATGCTCTCCAGATTCTGACGGTGCTCCGGGGCCGCTCCTTCCATCTCCTCATCGAGGAGCTTCACCAGGTCTCTGATGTTGGACTTGGTGAGGATGTTGGCGCGAAGCACATCGACGATGGTGTTCTCGATCTTCTTGGCGTTGAGCCTAGGGGTCTTGCAGGTGCCGCTGCTCCTCTTCATCAGGGACTGGCAGATGTGGTAGGTGTACTTGCCACTCTTGGCCTCGGAGGGGGACATGGCCCGGCCGCCGCTCTCGCACCTGAGAATGCCGCTGAGCAGGTAGGGCCTGGACACTCACTTGGGGTTCGCCTGCCTCGGGCGCGGGAGCCGAGCAGCTTTTTCACCCACTGGTACTCCCGCTTGCTGATGATGGCAAGGTGGGCGTCCTCGACCCGCACGGGCGGCTGACCGTCTTTGGCGGTGGTTCCCATACCACGGCTCCCGTGTACGCAGGTCAAGTTAGGTGCCGGAGGATTGCGGCGCGATAGTTGTCTCCACAGGGCGCAACAACGATAATGGGGTTGCACTGCCCTCGTACCCTCCCATCGGTGCAATAGGGGCATCTCGTATAGGCTTTTGACCTTGAGGAGACAATAATAAATGGAGAACGCTATTTACACCCCAGAGGGCTACACGGATCGAATACGACAAGAGCTCGGAAACTGCCTCATTGAGACGAATCTTTCTCAAGGTGAGAAGTTCATAGGCAAAGTACGGGATCTATACGATCTTGGGGATCGTATGGTACTCATCACCACCGACCGACAGAGTACCTTCGACCGAGTGCTGGTCGCTATCCCCTTCAAAGGGCAGGTCCTCAACATGACGAGCGCATGGTGGTTTGAACAGACCCGCCATATTGTGCCAAATCAGGTTCTATCCATCTCCGATCCAAACGTCACAATTGCCAAGAAATGTACCGTCTTCCCGATTGAGTTCGTGCTGCGTGGTTACATAAGCGGAACCACGAACACCTCTCTCTGGACGGTCTACCAGAGTGGTCAGCGTGACTACTGTGGCATCGATTTGCCCGACGGCCTGATGAAAAACCAGAAGCTTCCGACGAATTACCTCACACCGACCACCAAGGAGGAGGATCACGACCGTCCGATCAGCCCTGACGAGATCGTGTCCGAGAACTGGATGACGGCCGATGATTGGGAACAATGTAGCCGCATCGCTCAGGAACTTTTCGCCTTCGGTCAAGCCAGGGCAGCCGAGAATGGCCTAGTTCTCGTCGATACCAAATATGAAATGGGCCGTGACGAGAACGGTGAGATCCTTCTGATCGACGAGATCCACACCCCTGACTCCAGTCGCTACTGGATCGCCGACACTTATCAACAGCGCATGCGGGAGGGACAGGAACCCGACAACGTCGACAAAGAATTCCTCCGGCTCTGGTTCATGGAAAACTGCAACCCCTACGAGGATGAGGTTCTACCACCAGCACCGTATGACCTTGTAATCGAGCTCTCAAGACGCTACATCTACCTTTACGAGAAGATCACCGGTCGCTCTTTCGAGTTTCCAGAGGCGGATCAACTGATCGAGACACGTTTGGGAAGCAACCTTGTAGGGATCACATGAAGGGATACGGAGGGCAATAGGGCCAAGGTGATTCTGCTTCCACTTCAATTGACAAAAAGCCCTATCCAATAAACATGAAGTGTAGGCTAACCAGGCGCTCAACTTGACCGAGCCAGCGAAGGTTTTTAGAGTTTTCGCTTCGCATCGCAACTACCGCTTACTCTTCTCCGACGGTTCGTCGCCGGGGCTCGTGAAGTTAGCTTGATCGTTAAGCCGAAATTGAATCGAGCACTAAAGTGGAAAAAATACATTCTCTTTGACCATGATGGGGTTCTAGTCGGAACAGAACAATGGTATTACCTAGCAAACAAACGAGCGCTGGCATCTCTCGGAATTGATCTCCCACGAGACGCATATTTAGTGAATATTGGAGTGGACCCCACAGTTAGGACAGCGAAGGGGCTAAGTTAAGAGAGACTCCCGCTGTAAAGTCTGTTGCTACCTCACGAGATGATAAGGCTGATGCCTGGTCTGGTAAACACCTGAGCAACCTTCCCGACGCGAACACCTGGGCCGGAGTTCGATAGCCCAGAGACTGGTGTGGCCGCTCCCGATTGTACAACTCCAGATAAGCGTCAATTCCTCTCCTCGCTTCACTTCCGTTGCTATAAGCTTTCAGATATACCTCCTCGTACTTCACGCTCCGCCACAAACGCTCCACAAAGATGTTGTCCAGGTATCTGCCCTTGCCATCCATGCTGATCTTGATCCCCCGCTCCAGCAGCAGCCCACTGAAGGCATCACTGGTGAACTGGCTTCCCTGGTCGGTGTTGAAGATCTCCGGCTGTCCTTTGCTCAGGGCTTCTTTCAGGGCATCGATGCAGAAGTCCACCTCCAGAGTGTTGGAGAGCTTCCAGGCCAGCACGTAGCGGCTGTGCCAGTCCATAATGGCCACCAGGTATAGGAATCCCCGGGACATGGGCAGGTAGGTGATGTCCGCCGCCCAGACCTGATTGACCCGATCGACTGTCACTCCCTTCAGCAGGTAAGGGTATATCCTGTGCTCCGGCGCAGGCTTGCTGGTATTGGGCTTGCGGTAGATCGCTTCCAGTCCCATTGCCCGCATCAGTCTCTGCACCCTCTTGCGGTTGACCAGGTATCCCTGGGTCCGCAGCCAGGCCGTCATCCTGCGAGAACCATAATAGGGAGTCTTCAGATACTGCCGGTCCATCCCGGCCATAAGCTCCAGGTCCGCAGGCTTAGCCGGCGCCGGTCGGTAGTATACCGAGGAACGGCTGAGCCGCAACAGACGACACTGCTTCACTACAGAGAGCTTCGGGTGTCCTCGATCCACCATAGCCAGACGCCTGCGCCGACTCATAGCCCGGACTTCCCTGACAGAAAATCCCGCTCCACCTTGAGCTGACCAATCTGCTGGTACAGATGCGCAGTCAGCGCTTCCTGATCCCTGTCCGCCTTTGCACTCCCACTACCGAAGACCTCGGGCGCTCCCTCGATCAGGGCCTTCTTCCAAGTATGAATCTGCGTGGGATGAACTTCAAACCGGCTGGCCAACTGGGCAACGGTCTCTTCTCCACGGAGCGCGGCCAACGCCACCTTGGCCTTGAACCCCGGACTGTGCTTCTTCCTGCTCTGCTTCATTTTCCTGCTCCTCTTCTTCCATTATTCTAGGAGCGCGACTCTCTCTTAGCCACCTGTCCGATTTATTGGGTCCATCTCATATGGCCAATGGAGTTTCCGCGTGGGAGGCGGCACGAGTTTCAGGAATATCCGAATCTGAAATTAAACGTGGCCGAGAACTAAGAAACCGATACTACCAGGAATACCTGATGACCGAAGACATCGAGATCGAGGGTGTCTTGGAAACGCTAGACGTACTCGCAGGTGAGTACAGGATGGGCATAATTACTACCTCCAAATCACCTGATTTCGCCCTAATACACGAAAGGCGATCCATCCTGGATCATATGGAATTCTATTTAACTCGGGAGGATTACGAGCGAGCTAAACCACATCCCGAGCCCTATCTGAAAGGACTCCAACGCTTTGGTGCTACTGCCGCTGAAACGGTAGTTATTGAAGACTCGGCGAGAGGGTTGAAGTCGGCAATAGCGGCGGGTATTGACTGCATCGTGGTTGCAAACGAGTTCACTGCAGCTCACGATTTGTCCAAGGCAACTGCCAAGGTCGCTACGTTTAGGGAATTGCCATCTACTATAAAGGGCTTAACAAGTTTAGCCAGGCGACTCTGAAAAGCGCGCGCCTGCTAAAAGCGTTAGGTCTCAGAAAACGAGAGTCATAGAATGGTTGAGCCTCCAACCCTGGCGGATCGGAAGCTCGTGAGGCGCTTTCCGGAGTCGCCTGACCGCCTCCTCAGATACGAACCTTCCACCGAAGAGTTCGCAAATCAGTACGCCTTTGCCCGCCTACGGGGACTCGAACTTTTCACTGCGTGACCGAGAAATGCTTAGCCGCCAAGTTATTGATGTCTTGACGCAATAAAATACAGCAATTTATTGCACCAATGGGGCCTTCCACGCCCGACAAATGCTGAATAATCGCGCTTATACCGCATCAGTGCCCTATGATTCAGGTGCTTCCTCCACTCTCTCTCGCCGACCGCTCGCCTGCACACCACTCCCGTTGAGTATTCGCACCGCCTTTGCCAGGTCGTCGCCCTTCAGCTCGCCCGCCTCCTGAAAGTCGGGCAGAGCGTCGCGTCCCTGCGAGCGTCACGCAGGGCAAACCAGTCCTCTGATGATACGTCTGTGTCACTCGCGGGGCTGCGCCAGAGTTGGTCGACCCTGAGAGTGTGTTCCCATTTGTATCTATGTAGCTAATACGATTGGCTCCCTGATATGCTAAAACTAAAATATGTGTGACAAGTGAGGTTAGGTGGAGTTGTGAGCAAAAGGAAAACCAAGACGAATAGGATAGCTCTGCGAGACGCCAGCATCTGCGGTGGCCACTTAGGAGGATGCATGAAGGTGACTGAAGTGAAAAAGGACCGAAGCCTTGATCACATCATCCCGAGGTCATTCTTCAATAATCCGGGCGTGGATGCCGACCCAAGAGAATTCAATGAAGAGTGGAACTTGCAAGTGATGCACAAGACATGCAATATGGAGTGGACCCCACAGTTAGGACAGCGAAGTGGCTAAGTTAAGAGAGACTTCCGCTGGAAAGTCTGACGTTGGCTCACGAGATGATAACGTCGGTGCCTGCTCTGGTAAACACCTGAATGGCCTTCCTTCTGCAAACACCTGAGCCGGAGTCCGATAGCCCAGAGCCTGGTGCGGCCGCTCTCGATTGTACAAGTCCAGGTAAGCGTCAATTCCTCTCCTGGCTTCACTACCATTGCGATAAGCTTTCAGATATACCTCCTCGTATTTGACGCTCCGCCACAAACGCTCTACAAAGATATTGTCCAAGTATCTACCCTTGCCATCCATACTGACCTTGATCCCCCGCAAAAGCAGCAGGCCACAGAAGGCTTCACCAGTGAACTGGCTACCCTGGTCGGTGTTGAAGATCTCCGGCTGTCCTTTGCTCAAGGCTTCTTTCAGCGCATCGATACAGAAGCCCACCTCCAGAGTATTGGAGAGCCTCCAGGCCAGCACGTACCGGCTGTGCCAGTCCATAATGGCCACGAGGTAAAGGAATCCCCGGGACATGGGCAGGTAGGTGATGTCGGCTGCCCAAACCTGATTGACCCTGTCGGCTGCTACTCCTTTGAGCAGGTAAGGGTATATCCTGTGTTCCGGCGCAGGCTTGCTGGTATTGGGCTTGCGGTAGATGGCTTCCAGCCCCATTGCCCGCATCAGCCTCTGTACCCGCTTGCGGTTGACCTGATGTCCCTGAGTCCGGAGCCAGGCCGTCATCCTGCGAGAACCATAATAGGGCGTATTCAGATACTGTCGGTCCATCCCGGCCATCAGGTCCAGATCCGCCGGGTTAGCCGGTGTCGGCCGGTAGTACACCGCGGAACGGCTGAGCTGCAACAGACGACACTGCTTTACTACCGAAAGTCTGGGGTGTCCTCGGTCTACCATAGCCAGACGCCGGCGACGGCTCATAGCCCGGACTTGCGCGACAAAAAATCCCGCTCCACCTTGAGTTGCCCAATCTGCTGGTAAAGATGCGCAGTCAGCGCTTCCTGGTCCCTCTCCGCCTTTGAGGTATCGTTGCCGAAGACCTCGGGCGCTCCCTGAATCAGGGCTTTCTTCCAGGCATGAATCTGCGTGGGATGAACTTCAAACCGGCTGGCTAACTCAGCAACGGTCTCTTCCCCCTGGAGGGCGGCCAAGGCTACCTTGGCCTTGAACGCCGGGCTGTGCTTCTTTCTGCTCTGCTTCATTTTCCTGCTCCTCTGTTCCCATTATTTCAGGAGCGGGGCTCTCTTAACCACCTGTCCGATTTATTGGGTCCACCTCAGACACCTGCTCAGGAGACCAGCCCCAACTAAGACACAAGAGTACACGCTCACGCAGCCCCGCATCTCGCTCCAACCGTGAACCACTCCAGCGCCGCGCTCGCGTCTGCTGCTGTGCGTACACCGGCTTGTACCCTGCCTTTGAACCATTGCGCTTTAACTCCCTAGAAACTGTAGATGGCGCGCGATCCACAATTGCAGCGATCTGCCGGATCGATCTCCCCTCGGCCTGTAGTCGGGCAATCTCAATTCTCTCTTCAATGTCGATCTGTCTGTATCTGTTTCCCATTGCAACACCTTAACAAAGTGTTGCACTTCGTCTGTGAGTTTAAGGAATGCCGAAAGTTCTGAGAGCCCTTCGTTCGCTTCTAACCGGGCTTCCATCTAAATCGTAGCGAAATCGAAAAGATAGATTTCCAATCCTGTTTCCAGCAAGTCACCTTCGCTCACGGGCCCTCCTCCATATAACCTTAACAAAAACGAAAAGATGCTCGTTCAGGGTGTTTTTCGGGTTCCAAAGGGCATGTTTTTGCCATCCCGCCACGTCAATTTTTCTTTCTACGCAAATGCTGCGCAGAAAGGGATCGCGCATCTGAATTCACAAGAAAATTGGGCCGCTCAGGCGGATACGCCAGCACGGCCCAAGTCCGGTTCCCCGGTGGTGTGGGCTCTACCTATCAATCAACGGACGACTCTTGAGCGATTTCTCGCTCTCTCCTCCATTCTTTGATTTCAAAGCAAGACTGGAGAAGAAGAGTTCTTTCGTTATTCCTCGCACAAATTTTCCCGTCTCCGCGAAAGCTTGGCGCGCCCAATGCAGAGTTTCCGGTCAACCTCAGTCGAGCTGAAACGTGGCTGCGACCCTGTCAACTTTCACGTCCACGGTTATTCGATTCCGCCCAGTTCTCCTGGACACCTGGCTGATAACGGTCATGGCTTCCGCCAGCCGCCGCAATATTCACGCTGTGGCCGTTAGGGTTCTGATGGCACCGAAGCGTTCCACAATGGTTCTGTAGAGTTGCATGAAAGCGGAGTACAATCCGCACCAAGACGCAGTTTATCCTCAACGGAAGCATTCTCGCGACCGTTCTTTATCCCTCCAGCAGCGCGAAACTGCGATTTTATGCGCATCCTTTTCCACTTCAGGCTTGCATAACCGCCAATCCGCGTCATCATGCGAATTACTTTGTCCGCTAAGCAAGGTGGAGGCTATGCACAGAGCAGGGATGATCATTCGTCCGCCGTAGGGCTGAACGGCTGAGGGCTTTTGGTATATGCGCCTGGTCGGCGTCATCTTGCAGTCTCGACGGTCGGGCGTGGAGGCCGTTGAAAGGCTTTCCAAAAGTGCTCGTCCCCTAGCAGTCTGTCCGAGAAACACTGTGGGTGAGTGGTCGGGGGTATAATGGGCGCAGTTCAGTAGAGTGGAGTCGCCGATGAGCAAGAGCTACCGTCCGTATGATCCAGACCAGCAGTTGTTGTTGCCGCAGGCGCTGCAGGAGTGGCTGCCCGATGACCACCTGGCTTACTTCATCTCCGACGTCGTGGACCAGTTGGAGCTGTCTGAGATCACGGCTCGCTGCGAGCGGGAGAGACGGGGTGGGCCACCGTATCATCCACGGATGATGGTCAAGGTGTTGGTTTACGGCTACTGCGTCGGAGTGGCGTCCTCGAGGCGGATCGCCCAGCGTCTGCATGAGGACATAGCGTTCCGGGTGCTGGCGGCGAACAACACGCCGGACTTCCGCACGATCAGTGACTTTCGCAAGGACAATCTGGAAGCGTTGTCGGGGCTGTTCGTGCAGGTATTGTCGTTGTGCCGGCAGTCGGGTCTGGTGAAGCTGGGACATGTGGCGTTGGATGGCACGAAGGTGAGGGCGAACGCATCGAAGCACAGGGCGATGAGTTACGGACGGATGAAAGAGAAGGAAGCGCAGTTATCGGCGGAGGTTGATGAGTTGCTGCGGCGTGCCCAGGAGGTGGATGGCGAGGAGGACCGGCGCTACGGTGCGGATAAGCGTGGTGACGAGCTGCCACAGGAGTTGTCCTTTCGTGAGGGACGGTTGGAGAAGATACGAGAGGCGATGGCTGAGTTGGAGGCCGAAGCTGAGGCGGCTGCGGATCAGGCAGAGGTCGAGGGCAGGGCCCATTCGGGGGTGCCCGACGACAAAGCGCAGCGCAACTTCACCGATGCTGAGTCGCGCATCATGCCCGCGCCGGGCGGTCGGGACTTTGTGCAGGCGTACAACTGCCAGGCGGTGGTGGACAGCGCCAACCAGGTGATAGTGGCGGCTCAGGCCACCAACCAGACCTCTGACAAGCAACAGGCGGTGACGATGATGGAGGAGACCATCGCCAACACCGGCGCGGTGCCCAAGGAGGTATCGGCCGACGCAGGCTACTACTCGGCTCAGGCCGTCGCCGAGTTGCAGGCATTGAGAGTGGACCCGTTCATCGCGCCGGAGAAGACCCGCCACGGCAGACCGATCCCGCCCGCGCCCCGGGGTCGCATACCCGGTCATCTGTCTCCCAGGGACCGGATGCGCCGGAAGTTGCAGACCAAACGGGGTCGGCAACGTTACGCGCTGCGGATGCAGACGGTGGAGCCGGTGTTCGGCCAGATCAAGCAGGGCCGGGGCTTCCGTCAGTTCCTGCTGCGGGGCCTGGAGAAGGTCAGCGGTGAGTGGTCGCTGATCTGCACCGGTCACAACCTGCTGAAGCTGTTCCGCTGTGGTGTCGATCTGTCCGGTAGAGCACCACTCAACAGGTCTGTACATCGCATCACCGACTTCACCGAGAGCGTCAACACGGTGCTATCGGAAAAGCGACCCTGGTCTGAATGGCTGCGGTCGGCGCCGATCGTCGTCGAGGCCTGTTCTCCCTGACCCGACAGCTACGTCTGTCAATCCTCAGACGGGCTCCTAGTCATATCCAAGCTTCCCATTGTCAGTAGATATGCACGAGCGCCGGATGGCGCCAGCGACAAGGAGGATTCAATGGAAAGGATAATGAGAATATCTGAAGTCATTCAGGTCACAGGCCTATCGAAGACTACGATCTGGCGGCGAGTCAAGGACGAGGATTTTCCGGCCCCTGTGAGACTTGGGAGACTCGCAACCCGCTCGGTTGGCTGGCGTGAGAGCGAGGTCAAAGGCTGGCTGGGCAGTCGACCAGTCTTTGACGAATAGTCGAAAACGGCAGAGCTAGATGGCCGCGCTGGTCAAAGAAACAAGCGCGGCCAACTGGTCGATGAGTATTCGCCCAAAGACTACAAGGGCACATCGGAAGTATCTCGAGTGTGCCCGGCAGTTTATTCCGAAGACCCTCCTGTGGAGTCTAATCCCAGTCTGAATGGAAGGTAGGGATATGAATGAACCTAGACTGCCTTATGCAAAACGCAGAGGCGACAACGAACCAGCCAAAGACCCTTCGACATCTGGCGGTTGTCGTAGTGGCAAGCCCGGGCCTACACGGAAGGTGGATATCGCTGACTACTACATCACCAAAGCGGTCAGGGTATCGCCTTCCCTCGCACAGGACATCAAGATGGCGGCCGCTCTTGAAAAAGTCACTGAGACTGAACTCATCATTACGCTGATCTCGCCAGGGATTCAGGAAATCAAGCGTAAGCATTTAGAAGGACTGCTAGAAGACCTGGGCGACTGGAATCTAGAAATCACCTTCAATATCTAGATTGTGAAGCATCAGCGTCACTTTGTCTTGGGGGATTCCCGCGGCCAAAGATCTCTCTTCGATCCGGAACTCTTTCGTCTTGTCGACAGCGGTCGCCAAGAGATTGAAATCGCTTGAGGAATAGCCAAGGTTAAAGACCAGGTCGGCCGGGTTAAACTCATCCACGCCAGATTCCCTGGCAGCCTCTATGATGGCATTCGCCTGAGGCTTGGTAATGCGCTCTGAGTCCTGCCCTGGCCCAGCGATCAGAAAGGTCTCTACCGGCTTGTTCCAACCGGCGGTTCCTTCGAAGATGTCCATGACGGCGCTTATCGGAAGGTCTTCAGCAACGGCTGCTTCGTACACTTCCTGCAGCGCGTGGTCAACGACAATTACACTGGACCCCGAGCGGCCAGAATAACTGTCGTTGACCATCGTATCGGAGCAAGTGTTGCAGGACGATTCGAGAAGATTACAACAGGTGAATCAAGTCTATGGCTGAGATTACTGGCGAGACATTCCACAAGTACCGAGAGTTGCTCGAGGAACTTAGTTCCCCCTTTTAACATGCTTGCACAGGTCGGCGAGCAGTCTGGCCAGTTCAAGCTAGGGAGAGCGTTGGGACGCCAGGAAGGTTACAGAGACCACTTCTATGTAGGACCAGAAGCAGGTTTGCAGTGCAGGAGCCGCCGCCGATCTGGGTAATAGGCACTCCGAGTCTCAGAGGGGGGACGCCCGCGCAACAGAGCGCAACCTACGAAGGGTTGCCAGGCTCGGAGATGGTTCGATGACGACCGCCTGGCCCCCCTGACTTCGCAGAACTTCGAGGTCGGATACTGGAGTACGCGGCCGACCATGACAGGAGCTTTGACGGCTTGCCCTGTGCCCTGTACTACAACATCAACATCAACGAGGACCGCGACGTTGCAGTCGAAGAATCAAAGAGATACCTCGAAGGCTACTACGCACCCCAGGTCTTCTCCAGAAAGGCCGTAGAGGGCTGGGTGGCCTGCGGTCCTCCTGAGCAGTGTGTCGAACAGCTTCAGGGCTTTGTTGACGCGAGCGCCTCTGATATACTTCTGCGATTCCCAAGCTGGGATCAACGGACTCAGTTCAGGAGGTGCGTCGAGGAGGTTTTGCCCCACCTGACGTAGGGAGGCTGGATTCGACGCCTTCGCGCCTCGCCCTCCCCAGCCCCAGCGTTTGCGACAAGTCCACGCTGCTGAATCTGGTGGCAGGACAAGTGCCCCCGAAGCGGGCCCTGGCGAGAGTCGGTGAAAACATTAGGGGTGGCTACATACTACAGGATCAGGCCGGCCTGGACTGGCGTGATATTTGCTACAATGTACCTGTGCGACCGCAGTCTCATGGTAGAGCTTGACAACTATTCGCCCGGACGGAGGAGGCCGTCGCGGGGTCCCCGGAAGGCTGGAAATACATCTCTTGCATCGACGAGGGTTGGGCCGACGCTGGCATCGAGGCCGGAGAAGAGCCGGACGCCGCCCTTGCTCCGGGACGACGCACGACCGCCTTCTACACTGGTACCCCGCTCGAGGACTGACGCTGCGCGCCGCCATGGCATGTGACCTGGACCGTAGGGAACAATGCCCTGGTTAAATCCCGCGCCGCATGTCGAGATTCAATGCAATCGATTGCGGAGTCGCTTGACGAGACGATAGGAGGTCAGCATGCAGACGGTAGGCTTCATAGGGCTTGGTAACCTGGGAACGCCAATGGCGCGAAACATCCAGAGGGCTGGGTTCCCCATGGTCGTGTTCGACGTGGTGGAGGGTGCGACGAGGCCTCTACTCGAGGGTGGCGCTCGGTTTGCGGCTTCCCCTGGAGAGGTCGCGGCCGCCAGCGAAGTGATTCTCAGCTCGGTGCCGGGGCCTCCCGAGGTGGAGCAGGTAGCACTCGGCCCCGAGGGGATCGTCAGCGGCATTGGTGAGGGGGACGTTTACGTGGACCTCTCCACCAGTCGGCCTTCCCTCATACGCGAGATCGCGGGCGTCTTCGAAGGGAAGGGCGCCCATGTGCTCGACGCCCCGGTACTGACAGGTCCAGCCGCCGCTGAGGACAGGGAGGTGATCGTCATGCCCAGCGGAGACAGGGAGGTGTTCGAGCGCCTTCTTCCGGTGTTCGAGGCCTTTGCCGACAAGGTCGTCTACCAGGGCGAGCTGGGCATGGGAAGCGTCTGCAAGCTGGTCAACAACATGATCACCCTGGCCGTAAGGCAGGTGGTTGCAGAGGGACTAACTCTGGGTATGAAGGCCGGGCTCGACCTGGAGGCCCTCATGGAAGCTGGCAGCAGGATGACTCTGGGCACTCAGAGAGAGGGCCTGGAGAGGACCGTGTTCCGGGGGGAGTTCAAGCCTCCCTCCTTCAGGCAGGCTCTGGCTAGAAAAGATATAGGACTCGCGAACGAGCTGGCCCGGGAACTGAGCGTTCCAATGCCGGTTGCGAACATTGTGGAGCAGGTCGCCATCCAGTGCGGTAACCGCGGCTGGGGAGACCTGGACACCCACGTCATTTACCGGCTGCAGGAGGCCGCGGCGGGTGTGGAGATCAGGCTACGCTAGTCCGCCGCGTGGCCCAACGGTCAGCCTCTGCCCCTCTGGTACACTTGGACCCGGTGCCTGGAGGACTCCGTGACATAGAGCCTGCCATCAACGTCGAGCGTAACGGAGGCCGGGCCCCAGAAGTACGGCTCCGTCTGCGTCGATACCAAGTAGGGCGTGTTGAAGTGGGAGGGTAGGTCGGGCACCAGGTTGGACTGGTCTCTCGTGGTGCTCTCGTCCGGATTGACGTCGAGGAACTCCTGCGCCCACTTCGAGACCGTGGCCTCGCCCCGGAGACTCTGCAGGAATGCGCCGTCCGGCGCCAGCAACTGCACGCGCTCGTTACCCCAATCGGCGACGTAGATGTACCCTTCGGCGTCCACCGCCGGCTTGGCGGGCCTGTGGAACTGGCCCTCGCACTCTCCCGGCTCTCCAAAAGCGGCCAGAAAGCGGCCGTCGGCTGTGAACTTCTGGATGCGGTCATTGCGCCAGTCAGCGACGTATACGTTGCCCTGCGTGTCTAGAGTTATGCCCCAGGGGAGGTTGAACTGTCCCTCCTCTTCACCCCTCTCCCCCCACTGCAGCAGGTGCCGACCGTCGGCGGTGAACTTGTGCACGCGACAGTTCTTCTGGTCCACGACGTACACGTTGTCGTCGGCGTCGATGGCCAGACCGGAGGGACCGTCCAGTTGTCCGTCGCCGCTGCCGTGCTCTCCCCACTTGTTCTTGAACGCTCCGGACCTGTCGAACACGGTGACGCTGTGATGGTACTCGTCGGCGACATAGATGTTCTCTCGGTTGTCGACAGCGATAGCCGTCGGCAGCCAGAACTGCCCGTCTTCGTGGCCGTAGGAGCCAAACTCACCCAGGTACTCCTCGTCGAGAGTGCACATACCGACTCGAGCGAGCGCTGCGTGCCGATTTAGCACGTAGATGCGGCCGCCCTGGCCGATGGCGAGGTCCACAGGGTGCCCGAAGCCTCTGCCGGTCGGGTTGTTGTTCATTACGCCGATGGTCTTGAGATAGCTCAGACCAGGGGCATTTGCTCGATTGACGCCGCTCAGTGGTCGCTCCTTGCCAAATGGGTGCCGTGGCCCGCTGCTTCGCGCCGTGAGGCTACGCCCGATGGAACTCCTTTGTCGCCGCGATGAGGCCCAACAGCTCTGCGACGCGGCTTTCGGACTCTCTCACCGCCGTCCGAGGTCGGAGGGATACATCGCCCTTCTTGCTGACATGACAAACCAGCGCGTTGCGGGTTGACTCCTCCACCTTTGTCAGCGGGCCTATAAGGTCCAGGCAGCTATCAACCAGCTCCTCGGGAGTGAAGGTGCTTCCATTCTGGTTGGCCAACCGGTCGATGATTTGCTGTACGCCGGGCTTTTCGACGTCGTTGAACTGCTTTGCCGCGAAGTTCACCCTCTCCACTAACGCTCCGCTGTTGATCCACTCCGTGCCCTCATGCCAGCCCTCCACCGACGGCGGGACCAACAGGCTCTGCCCCATGTACCCAATCACCGCGTTGGCCTCCTTCACATCCAGCGTCGGCTCGGTAACGCCGCCTCCGAGCCGCATTGTGCCCGCTACGAACTCGGCGGGGCACTTCACGCGCGCGAACTGGGCCTCCTTGAAGAAATCAGAGTTGAATAGGACTCGCAACATGGAGCGTATGTCGTGACCGCTGTCCACGTATACGCCCGCCAACGTCTCGATGGCGTCTGGGTCCAGTGGTGGAGTATAGGGCCACTGTGGGACCGGGGCCTCGTCCGCCACAAAGAAGTCGTAGATGTGCCTGGCGATGAACCTGGCGGTCGCGGGCTGGCGAGCGATTATCTCGATTACGTCCTCTCCGTTGAATGGCCCACTCTCTCCCAGGAACTCCTTTTCGCCGTGGTCGTGGTCGTAGTCCCGGTAGTCGAAGTGCCAGGCGATTGCACCGTACGGCCAGATCGAGGCCTTCATGGCCCTCGCGGCCATGTACTCCGCGTTGCCCACAGTCCAGCCCGTGAATGCCCGGGCGCACTGTTTGATATCGTCCTCTGTGTAGTTTCCGATTCCCATGGAGAACAGCTCGAGCAGCTCGCGGCCGAAGTTCTCGTTGATGACCCCATTGTGATTGTCCTGGTTGTCCAGCCACATGATCATTATCGGGTCTCTGGATATCTCCAGTAGAAGGGTGTCGAACCTGCCCAGGCCGAATCGCCGGAACACGTTGATCTGGACCGCCAGCGACCGGGCCTGCTGGGTCTTGCTGAAGCTGGAGGCGAAGATGCCATGCCAGAAGAGGGCGATCTTCTCCTCGAGAGGACTGCTGGTGGTGACCATCCGGTATAGCCACTCAGTGGCCGGTGGGTCGGGTATGCGGGACTCGTGAATGTCGACGTGGTACCTTCGGATCACGTCGTCGCCGAGGCGCTGTGTGTCCTCAGGATTAAGCAGCTCTTCCACCGTCTCCTCGTAGCCCTTGGCCAGACGCTCCTCAAGCTCATCTCTGGAGGCGCCGAATCCTGCGCGGCGCATCAGATGCGCCATTAGCTCTATCTCTTGCCTGCTGACCATCTCTTCACCGCCCAATAAAGTCGAACTGTTCGAAGGTGCCGTTGACAATCGGTGCCGGGTCCAGCCCAAGCCACCTCTCCAGTATCGTCGAGTAAGTGGAGCGGAAGTCGTTGTTGAAGTGCAGGTCGCCCTGGAGCTGGTCGGCCGACTTGAGCGAGGGGTACTCCCCGTACAGACCGCCCTCCACGGAGCCGCCGATGCAAAAGGCGACGCCGCCGGAGCCGTGGTCGGTGCCGGAACCGTTGTCCTTGATTCGGCGCCCGAACTCCGAGAAGACCAGTACGAGCGTGTCTCGGTCCCGGCCATGGTCCTTGAGGTCGTCCATGAAGTCGCCAATCGCTGTGGAGACCTCGTACCATAGCTTGTTGTGAACGGGAAGCTCGCCCCCATGGGTATCGAAGCTGCCGTGCTGGGCGTAGTAGATGCGGGTTCCGAAGTCGGCGCAGATCACCTGGGCTGCGTCGCGAAGCCTCTGAGCGAACGGATTCGCCTCATACTCCACTTCTGAAACATAGCTCTCAGGCGCCGACCTGAGGATGTCCGCTCCCTTGAGGGCAGCCTCGCCGGTCTGTCCGATGAACTCGGACACGACGTCCCTTCCCTCGGCCCCGCCGTACATCTGTGAAAAGGTGTTGAGAGTGTCCAGCCGCGCCTGCTCGTCCTGAATGTCGGGGAACAGCCCGTAGGTCTCGAGGTTTCCTACGGACGCCACCGGCACTCCCACGCACGACAGCGCCCTGGGCAGCCCTCGGCCGAGGTTTAGGCCTGTGAGTACGTTCTCACCTTTTGGGTCGAGGTCTCTGATCGCGCGTCCGAGCCAACCCTCCCCGATCACCTTCGTGGGTTCGCTGGTGTGCCAGATGTCCATGGCCCTGAAGTGGGAGCGGTTGGGTTCCGGGTAGCCAATGCCGTTTATAACGGCGACATTGCCATCGTCCCACAACCTCTTGACGGGGCCCATCTGTGGGCTCAGCCCCAGCCGGTCGTCGAGCTTCAGTACCTCGTCCTGCTTGTGGTGGACGGTGGGGCGGTTGTCGTAGTAGAGCTCGTCGTCGTACGGAACGACCGTGTTCAGGCAGTCGTTGCCGCCGGTGAGCTCGACGACCACCAGCGACCTGTTTGACTTTTCGGAGACCATGAAGCCCTCCTCGGCGCATGTCGGGACGTATTTTCAGGCTCGGGATGTTGTTCCACATTCTAACCGCACTGTGGCCCGGAGTACATATGCCTTCACCCAGCCCAAGTCGCGGCGATGCCGCTCGAAGCTGCACCCCGTAGCGGGCTCACATTGGGTCGGGGAGGCAGGGTAGGGGACAGTGCGTGCATCGGCAATGCTGGCCTCACCGCAGCCTCCGCCTCAGGCGTAGGTCCTAAAGAGCAGGTTTACGAGTCCCTCGCACACGATGAAGGGGGACCCGAACTATCGCACCGCGCTGTAAACGGTTGCCGTGGGCAGCGCCTTCAACCCGTCCAGCACGTCTTGGGGTACCTCCACGGGCATCATGTCGAATTGGGGCATGGATGTTCCTCCTCGGGGTGTTCTCTCTGACAACGCGGATTATAGGTAGGCCGACCGTCGCCGGTCAATGGAATGAACGTGTTGGCCTGAAGTCCGCTGCGTGTCCGTCGGCGTCCGCCTACGCTGACGCCACCGCAAGGGCTATAGCCAGGGGCCGCTCCTCTGGTATCCGCCCGTGACGTGGAGCGCGGTCCCTGACACCCATGCTGAGAGCGGACTGACGAGGTAGAGGACGGCTTCGCCGACGTATCTTGGCTTTCCCAGACCAAGGGGGTACTGTCGCTCCAGTGCAGCTCTTTCCTCCGGAGACCAGCCAAAGTCCCTCGATTCGATGAGTGCGGGCATAATGGCATTCACCCTCACACCCCTGTCCGCCACCTGAGCGGAGAAGCCGACGGTAAGCCCTATGAGCCCCGCCTTGCTGGCGTTGTATGCGGGGGAACCGTCCTTGACGCCGGCAATCCTTGCGGACTGAGAGCTGATGTTCACGATGTTGCCGCTTCCGGCCTCCAGCATCGGGCCTAGCGCCGCCCTGGAGCAGTAGAAGACGCCGCTCAGGTTGACGTCGATGGTCCTCTGCCACTCGTCGTCCGGAAGGTCCCATGCGTGACCCAGCGGCGCGTCTATGGCGGCGTTGTTTGCCAGGATGTCGAGTCGGCCGTACTCGCTCAACGCCAGGTCCACCAGTGCGTTGGCCTCTTCTGGTATGCTGGTGTCCATCACCATCGTGGCTGCCTCGCCGCCTCCCTTGCGGATTTCCTCAGCCGTGGAGCCGGCGTCCTGGATATCCCCGATTACGATTCGGGCGCCCGCCTCGGCCAGGACCAGTGCGATGCCCCTGCCGATACCCTGGGCCGCCCCGGTCACTATAGCGACCTGTCCATCCAAGCTCAAGTTTGCGGCCATCGCGCAACCTCCTTGCTGGCTATCGCTCAAGCTAAGGCTTCAACTTGCAGTCTATTTGTCGGAGGTGATGCTGTCAAACTGGCGGAACAGGAAACGGACAGACGTCAAGTAGCGGCAGTGGAGTTGGAATGCAATCTAGTACCACGTCCACCTGATATTGGCATAAGAATAAGAAATAGGTTAGATTCTACGACATCTTACAAAGAGGATGTCGCCGAATATGACCGCACACAAGTACAAAGTTGATTTAACCGAGTCCCAGAAGCGACGCCTGAGTGAAGTCGCTCACCGCGGAAGATCGCCGGCGCGCACGGTCATAAGGAGACGGAAGCGCTTCTGCGAGGAGGGACTTGAGAGAGCGCTAACGGAGCTGGCGCGTCCCGGTCAGAAGCGCAAGTTGGACGAGCGTGCCGAAGCGCACATTGTAGCCATAGCGTGCAGCGACCCTCCGGATGGTCATACTCACTGGACGCTGAAGTTGCTTGCGGACAAGGCGGTGGAGTTGGGCTATGTAGAGAGCATAGCGAGGGAGACGGTGCGTCAGAGCTTGAAAAAAACGAACTCAAGCCTTGGAGGAACAAGGCGTGGTGCATTCCTGAACTGAGCGGGGAGTTCGTAGCAAGGATGGAAGACGTATTGGACCTGTACGAACAGGAGTATGACGCTGAGCGTCCTGTGGTCTGCTTCGATGAGACATCCAAGCAGTTGATAGAACATACGAGAACGCCGATTGAAGCCGAGCCTGGGAGATTGGAACGCATAGACTACGAGTATAGGCGCAACGGAACGCGCAACCTGTTTGTGTTCTGCGAGCCTAAAGGTGGCTGGAGGCATGTGGAGGTTACGGAGCG
Organism: Dehalococcoidia bacterium; assembly: GCA_965221045.1. Taxonomy (GTDB): domain Bacteria; phylum Chloroflexota; class Dehalococcoidia; order Lucifugimonadales; family JADFKI01; genus Bin90. The sequence continues at coordinate 228,042 of OZ244863.1, read as the reverse complement.
GCGCACTGCGGTGGACTTTGCTGCGCAGATGAGGTGGTTGGTGTATGAGGCTTATCCGGACGCGAAGGTGGTCAGGGTGGTGCTGGACAATTTAAATACTCATAAGCTCGGCTCGCTGTATGAGGCGTATGAGCCTGTGGAGGCGCGGCGTATAGCGCGACGACTACAGTTCCATCACACGCCCAAGCACGGGAGTTGGCTGAATATGGCGGAGATAGAACTGAGCGTCTTCAGCAAGCAGTGTCTGAAGGGTCGAGTAGCGAATGAAATGGAATTGAGGAAAAAGATAGGGGCTCTTGAAGCTGAGCGCAATGGAGCGGCGGCGATGATCCGCTGGCGGTTTACCACTCGTGATGCCCGTCATAAACTTCAACATATCTATCCACTAAATTCAAATTGAACTGGTACTAGGTTCTGTTGACATTTGATGCACAAACAGTTTTAGAACTGAACTGTATGTTTATTCTGTCATTCTGAACGAAGCGGAGCGGAGTGAAGAATCTTGTGTGATGGGAAAGTGATACAGTGCGGGAGTTGAGGGGTGCGGCAGGCCGTAAGAATCTTGGTCCAGAGAGACCGTGTTTTAGCAATCGCCGCCGCACCCGAGCTCATCAAAGCCCGAACAGTTGCCAGGGTCAACCAAATCCGCACCTGCAAGATAGGGACACTATGAGCACAGACATCGTAATCGGAATCGACATTAGCGGCAAGTCTCTCGACATTCACATTCTGCCCGAAGACCGAGCGCAGCGGTTCGCAAACGACGCTTCGGGCATAGGTGAATTGGTGGAGCTTGCGAAGGAGATGGAAGCGAGCCTGATAGTGATGGAAGCAACAGGCGGTCTTGAATCTGCGCTTGCCGCAGAGTGCGCGCTTTCGGGGATACCCACTGTGGTGATGAACCCCAGGCAGATAAGGGACTTCGCGCGCTCATTGGGCAGGCTCGCCAAGACGGATGCGATAGACGCCGAAGTGATAGCGCGCTTCGGCTCTGCACTGAGACCTGAGCCGCGCAGGTTGCCGGACGCTCAGGAACAGCATCTTAGAGCGCTTATGACCCGCAGGCGGCAGCTCATAGACATAAGAACCGCAGAATCCAACCGTCTTGCGCGAGCCGCAGCCGCCGTGCGTCAGCGCATCCGAAAGCACATAGACTTCCTCAATCAGGAGATAGAGGACATAGACCGAGAGATAGAGAAGCTCATCAAGGAAAGTCCGCTCTGGCTGGAGAAAGCGCGGCTACTCAGGGAAGTTCCCGGCATAGGATCTGTCTCCTGCTTCACACTTCTGGGTGCGCTGCCTGAGCTGGGCAAGCTCAAAGGAAAGCAGATAGCCGCGCTGGTGGGAGTGGCTCCGCTCAACAGGGACAGTGGAGCATACAGGGGAAGGCGAAGCACTTGGGGAGGGCGAGCGCAAGTGAGGAGTGCGTTGTATATGGCGGCGATGAGCGCAAGAAGGCATAACCCCGTGATAAGAGACTTCTACGAGCGGCTGAGGGCAGCCGGAAAGAGCGGCAAGGTTGCGCTGGTGGCCTGTATGCGAAAGTTGCTGATCATACTCAACGCAATGCTGAGGGATCGAGCATCCTGGGATGCCCAGCGCTCCATAAGCCCCAATACCCATTGATAATCCAAACCTATTTCAACACAGTTGCTAAAATCGTTGTACATGCGGCAATCTCCGATTTTAGATTTCGAGCGAAGCGAGAAATGACAGAAACAATGTGAGATAAATTCGAAATGTCAACACACCCTAGTCTCCTGCGAACCGAGGGTCAGGAATTGTCTTACCGCCGCTGCCTGGGGTGTTTGGCCAGAAAATCGTCCGCAATCTCCTCAAACGTTGCAAAGCGCACGCCGTCGTGAGAGCGGATGTATTCCGTGATGCGCTCCAGCATCAGCAGCACCTGCGGCCGGCCGCTCACGTCCGGATGAATAGTTATTGGGAACACCGCCTCGTCGTATTCCCGGTACACCCAATCGAACTGGTCCCGCCACATCGATTCAATGTCCCTGGGATTTACGAACCCGTGGCTGTTGGGCGACTTCTTGATGAACATCATCGGCGGCAGGTCGTCCAGGCACCAGTTGGCCGGTATCTCCACCAGGTCGGTCTCCTCGCCACGCTCCAGGGCGTGCATCCAGTACTCTGCCGGCATGGCATAGTCAATCTTCGTCCATCGGTCGCCCACGCGGACATAGTAGCACTCAAAATCGCGGTGCATCAGGCTGTGGTCATACTTGATACCGTGCTTCAGCAGCAGTTCGTTCGTAACGTGGCTGAACTCCCACCATGGCGCGACGTAGCCCCGTGGCCGTTGACCCGAAATCTCGGTAATCAGATCTATGCAGCGTAGCAGCACATCCTCTTCCTGCTTCGGCGACATGGCGATGGGATTCTCGTGGGAGTAGCCGTGCATTCCGATCTCATGCCCTTGCTCCACAATCATCCGGCATTCCTCCGGAAAGGTCTCGATGGAGTGGCCAGGGATGAACCAGCTAGTCTTGATGTCCAGTCGTTCAAAGAGTTTAAGCAGCCGGGGCGTTCCCACTTCCCCGGCGAACAGGCCGCGAGAAATGTCGTTAGGTTCCTCCCCGCCGTAGGAACCCAGCCAACCGCCAACGGCGTCCAGGTCAACCCCAAACGCGCACAGAATTTGTTTGTCTGCCATCTCAAATCTCCTCGCGGCGTCCAGTTTCCAATGCTCGCCCCATCATACACCGCGCTGTCAAGGGGTGTGGACGGAGACGTGTACTTTCTTCGGGAGGCGCTCAGGGTGCTTATGAATGCGATCATGGACGCTGAGGTCACAGCGAGGATAGGCGCAGAGCGGGGTAGACGCAGCCCGACCGGCTGACGTACCGCAACGGTTACCGCTCCCGCCAGTGGGACACCAAGGTAGGCACGATGGAACTGCGCATACCGAAGCCCAGGGAGGAAACTACTTTCCAAGCAGCTTGAACCACGCAGGCGTAGTGAGAAGGCGCTGTTGGCGGTGGTGCAGCAGGCATACGTGGAGGGAGTGTCGATCAGGCGAGTAGACGATCTGGTGAAGCCGCTGGGATGCGACGGCATCTCCAAGAGTCAGGTGTCGCGCATCTGTGGAGAGCTCGACCGTGTGGTGGACAGCTCTCTGGAGTGTCCTCTGGACGGGGGACAGTACTGTTACGTGGGCTGGACGTGCTGAGCCAGAAGGTGCGTGAGGAAGGCAGGATAGTGAACGGAGAGTAGTGGTGGCGACCGCGGTGAACGCGGATGGTAAGCGTGAGATCGTGGGGATGGATACGGCGACCTAAGCTCCTGTACGGTCTTCAATGACCTGAGTGCAGTCGGTCTGCCGTACCCCGATCCGTCTGAGTGATTGTTACACACAAGAACCAAGATACAAGGTGCAGCCTAGTTGGGAATCAGCTCGGTAATCGGAAACTTGCCGCGCAGCCCCGTCTGCTTGCATCACCCCCACGCCCGCAGCCGTATCTCCTCGCTGGCGTCCATGTCCGCCTGTGCTTCCTCCGGCTGGTCGTTGAACAGGTACGACAACGACCTCCGAGAGAAGTCCTCCTCCGGGTCCAGCCGAATCGCTTCCGTCAGGTCTGCAATCGACTGCGGGTAATCGCCCACCTCGTACCACGACACGCCCCGGTTGAACCTAGGCGTCGGCGCATTCGGCGTCCAGCTCAATCGCCGCCGTGTATTCGGCAATCGCCCGCTCGTACACTCCGTTGCGGCTGCAGCGATTGCTCCGTTCCACGTACTCGGCGGCCGAAGTCGGCTCCGGCGGCGGAGTGAATACCGGCCTTGAGACAAGCGTCTCTCCGATACCCTCTCCCTTGATGGGAGAGGGCCAGGGTGAGGGTGATCTACATCACCGACCGCACCAGCCCGCCGTCCACCAGCATCGTCGTGCCCGTGATGTAGCTCGACCGTGACGACGCCAGGAACGCTACCAGGTACGCCAGTTCCCGCGGTTCACCGATGCGCTTCAATGCCGTCTGTTCCGCCCGCTGCGCCAGGGCGTCTTCAATGGGAATCCCCTGCGTCCGCGCCCGATCCTCGACGTTTTCCATCATCCGCTCCGACATGATGCTGCCGGGGCACACGTTGTTGATGAGTATGTTCTCGTGCCCGATGTCGTCGGCCAGGTTCTTCATAAACCCGATGACGCCCATCCGCGTTGCCGCCGATAGCGCCAGGTTCGGTATCGGCGTATAGACCGTGCTGGCCAGGATATTGATGATGCGTCCGCCGCCCTGTGCCCGCAGATGCGGCAGCGCCTCCCGCGTCATCCGCGCGAAGAAGAACAGCGAGCGGTTCGCCGACACCTGCCACAGTTCTTCGGTGGCATCCATAGCGTAGGCTTGCGGCGGCCCCCCGGAGTTGTTCACCATGATGTCCAGCTGCCCGAAGCGTTCCACCGTGCCGGCCACCAGCTCGGCGATGGTCTCCTCCTTGTCTAGGTCGCCGGCAAAGGTGAAAATCTCTGTCCCCGTAGCACCCCGTATTTCGTCCGCCGCCCGTTCCAGGTCTGACGCCGTGCGCGCGCACATCGCCACCCGCGCACCCTCCTCTGCCAGCACCTCCGAGCACGCGCGTCCCAGCCCTTTGCTGGCGCCGCCCACAATCGCTACCTTGCCGTTCAATTCCAAGTCCATTATCAGCCCGGCCTCCTCAACTGCTGCCGCCGATTATAGCAGGTTAGGCGGGAACCTTTTCAGTCGCCTGGCTTGTTGTTGCTCAGCGATTATGTCCGCATGATGGAGCATGTGACATTGACGCAGCAAGAGCAGGCAAGACTTCAGGTACTGAACAACTTACTGGCGGGATATATGACGACGGAGCAGGCAGCGACACTGATGGGAGTGAGCGCACGCCACACTAGGCGTATGCCAGCGGCTTACAGAGAGAAGGGAGCAGCCGCAATCGCTCACGGCAACAGAGGCCGCAGACCTGCCAACGCTACACCGTGCGCATTGGCGACTGAGGTAGTACATCTGGCAGGAACCCGATACGCTGGAGTCACCATACGCACCTGAGCGAGCTTCTCAGGAAGCGAGAGGGCATAGACGTCGGTCGTGACACGTTACGCAAGATACTGACTGGCGCCGGTGTGAACAGTCCTCGTCAGCGTAGGCCGCCGAAGCATCGCGTCCGTCGGCAGCGGATGCCTCGCGAGGGCGTACTGATACAGCTGGACGGTAGCTACCACAGGTGGCTTGGCAAAGACGGACCGCAGTTCACACTACAGCTGGCGGTGGATGATGCCACGGGCACCGTGGTCAACGCTCTGTTCTGCGAACTGGAGAACACCCGCAGTTACTTCCTGCTGCTCGACGGGCTGATACGGCGTCGCGGCATGCCACTCGCACTCTATGTGGATCGGCACGCCGTCTTCAAGCACACGCCTTCACAGGAGACTGCCGCTGCTCCCACCCAGTTCAGTCGAGCTATGGACGAGCTTGGCATACAGCTGATCTTCGCTCTATCACCACAGGCCAAGGATCGGGTGGAGCGTGCCGCGGGAACGTTCCAGGGCAGACTCGTTGCGGAACTGCGCCTCTCGGGTGCGACCACCATCGATGACGCCAACCACGTGCTGGAGGGCTTCCTGCCACGCTTCAACAGCCGCTTCAAGGTGCCTCCCCAGAAGTCGGAAGTCGCCTATCGCGCAGTGGACGGAGGGATGTGTCTGGATAGGGTCCTGTGCTTCAAGTACAGGCGCAGAGTCGCCAGGGATAACACGGTCAGATACCGCTGGCGCACCCATCAGCGTCTGCCCGGTGCGGACAGGCCGAGCTACGCCGGAGCAGTTATGGATGTGCTTGAAGGGCTGGACGATAGCCTGGCAGTGCAACACGAGGGGCGCGACATCCCATCTCAGGAAGCGCCGACGCGTCCGAGTGTCCTTCGAGGCTTCGACAAGAGAACCACGCACTCACCCTTCATCCATCAGCCCACCAACGGTCTGGGTAGGAAATGGGCGGCCAGACTGGCGAATCCGGACACCAACCACAATGCCGAGCGTCCCATCGCCACTTCCGGTCGCAACGGGACGGGACGAGTTCGCAAAGCTGTGAATCCACGGCGCAGGAAGCCCACGCCGCTGCAGACGGCCAGGTGGAAAGCGGTGCAGAGTGCGAAGCGCAAAGGTCTGTCCATTCGAGGGATCGCGCGGGAGTTGGGTATACACAGAGACACCGTGAGGAAGTACATGAGCGCCGAAAGTCCACGCATGTCGCCATCACGACTGACGTCTAAGGCGACCTGATCTGATACCATCACCGAATGAGTTAGTGACATTTATGCTGGTAATTCACACTGACATTTATCCTGAACAGCGACACCACGCTGGCATGTTCTTGTTCCGCCCTTGTACTCGACTTTGTACATTTGGTACAAGAAATAGACATAGTATAAGAACAGGGTAAGATAGCCGAAGCATCCCATCAAGAAGGTCCGGTTATGCTCACCCTGCCCGATGCCATTATATCCGTACTCCGACCATTCTCAACTCTCTTTCGAGATAGAACCTGGTCAAAGGCGCAACTACTGCTCGTCGGCGCCATCCTCGCCCCGCGCAAGCGCACCGTCACGTCAGCCCTGCGCGTAATGGGTCTCAGCGACGATGCCGGCTTCGCGAAGTATCATCAGGTGCTCAACCGAGCTGTCTGGTCCCCGCTGCAGATGAGCCGTGTCTTGCTTATGCTGCTCATCGAGCATCTTGCACAGGATGGGGAACCACTGGTGTTCGGGATAGACGAGACGCTGGAACGCAGACGCGGCAGTCGCATCAGCGCCAAGGGAGTGTTCCGAGACGCCGTGCGCTCAAGCGAGTCCCACCTGGTGAGGGCGAGCGGACTGCGCTGGGTCAGCCTGATGTGGCTGGCGCATATCCCCTGGGCGAATCGCACGTGGGCACTGCCCGTTATGACTGCACTGGCTCCGGCAGAGAGCTATCATCAGAAGGTGGGACGCCCACACAAGAAGATCACAGATTGGGCACGACAGATGATTATCCAACTGCGCCGCTGGCTGCCAGACCGGCGCATAGTCGTCGTGGCCGACAGGGGATACGCAGCGCTCGAACTCCTGCACAGCTGCCAGTCCCTGCGCCAGCCAGTCACCTTCATCAGCGGACTCAGGCTTGATGCTGCGCTCTTCGAGCCCGCTCCACCCAGAATGCCCGGTCAGATAGGTAGACCACGCCTGAAGGGACAGCGACTGCCCTCTCCCATCGAACTCCTGGACAACCCCGATGTGTCCTGGACCCGGGTATCTGTGCCCTGGAAGGACGGACCGGCGCGCGCACTGGAGATTACATCCGAGACCGCAGTCTGGTATCGCTGGGGACGACCTCCCGTACACATCAGATGGGTGCTGATCAGAGACCCGCTCTGCCAGATGAGGACTCAGGCACTGGTCTGCACCGATACTGAGGCCGATCCCCTTCAGATCGTCCAATGGTTTCTACTGCGCTGGCGCATCGAGGTCACCTTCCAGGAGGTACGCGCCCACCTTGGAGTAGAGACTCAGCGCCAGTGGTCCGACAAGGCTATCTCTCGCACCACGCCTTTGCTGCTGGGACTGTTCTCCTGGGTTACTCTCGCCGCCGGGTTGCTGCGGCAGGAACGCCCGGTTGCCCTGCGTTCGTGCGCCTGGTATGCCAAGTGTGAGCCCACCTTCATCGATGCGATCGCGCTGGTGCGCCGGCACCTGTGGTTTGCTTCTCAGACTTTATCCACATCCCCGTCCGAGTCTGATGTGGCGAAAGTCCCTCTGCCTCTATTCAATCGTCTTGTGGATTCCCTTGCCTACGCAGCCTGAGCGTCTGTATATCTGCTTGCTTCGATTACTCTGATGTACAAAGTCGAGTTGTATATTGGTAATTGTTCTCAATAGTGACTTCACAGACGTGGAGTGGGGTGCGGCAGACCGATCCGCCCTTGGTCGTCAAAGACCGTTGTCAAGCAAGGGTCGCCGCACCATCTCCAAGCAGAGCCCGAACGGTTGCCCGGGCTAACCAAGCCCGTATCTTGCAAGGAGGGGCCATCACTTGAGGAGAGGATAAATATGAAACAGGAAGAGATCTATGTAGGCATTGACGTGGCCAAGGATCGGGTGGATGTATCCATACGCCCGGGCGGCGACACTTGGAGTGCTGATTACGACGAGCGGGGCATGCGTGAGCTTGTTTCTGCCTGCAAGCTGCCGAACCCACTGCGGTGCTGCTAGAGGCAACTGGTGGCCTCGAGGTGCCGCTGGTGTCGGCTCTGGCAGCGGCGGCATTGCCGGTTGTAGTGGTCAACCCCCGACAGGTGCGCGACTTCGCCAAGGCTACCGGCAAGCTCGCCAAGACTGATGCGCTGGATGCCCAGGTGCTTGCCCACTTCGCCGAGGCGGTACGTCCACCCGTGCGCCCATTGAGGGATGCGGACACTCAGGAGCTCAACTCACTTACGACGCGGCGCAGCCAGTTGATGACCATGCTGGTTGCGGAGAAGAATCGTCTGAGGCGAGCTTCTCACTCCGTGCATCCCAGCATCCAGTCCCACATCAGATGGCTGGAGTAGGAGCTGAGCGACCTGGACAAGGACCTGCGAAAGACTCTGCGTAGCAGTCCTATATGGCGTGAGAAAGACGACCTGCTGCGCTCGGTGCCCGGTGTGGGAGAGCAGCTCTCATTGTCGCTGCTGGCATACCTGCCGGAGTTGGGTACTCTCAACCGCAAGCGGATCGCCGCTCTGGTCGGCGTGGCACCTTTCAACAGGGACAGCGGGGCCCGCCGGAGCAAACGCAGTGTCTGGGGAAGCAGAACCCGGTTGCGCGCGGTGCTCTACATGGGTGCACTCGTCGACAGTCGACACAATCCGGTGCTACGAGCCTTTTACCAACGGCTGCTGGCGGCAGGGAAGCCTAAGAAGTTGGCGCTGACGGCCTGCATGCGAAAGCTGCTGACTATACTCAATGCGATGGTGAAGACGGGTCAGCACTGGACTCCTCGGCTCAATTCAACTTGACTTTCAAGACGGTTGCTTGACACAGATGACGAACCCGATGAGACAACGCTGGGCTATCATGGGCCTCTGGCTTCTATCGAGCGTCGCTGGCTTCATGATGGTCATAAGTGCCGGACTGCTGCTGCCCTCGATCAGCGCCGACCTCGGTCTCACGCCCACACAGCAGGGCTTCTACGGCTCCGCGGCGTTCCTCGGAAACCTGTTTCTGACGCTGCCCATAAGCTGGTGGGTGTCCAGGTACAAGCCCAAGATTCTTACCACGGTTACATTCACGCTGAGTTCTGCGCTGATGTTCGTGCAGAGCTGGGGACCCAACTTCGCCATCGTGCTGCTCGGACGCCTGGGCTTCGGCATCTCGACACTCGCTCGTGAGCCCGCCCGCGTCCTGCTCATGCACCGGCTGTTCACGCCAAGAGAGTTCATTCTTGTCTCCGGCGTGTACAACCTGCTGTTCGGTCTTGTCGTCGGTGGCGGGTTGGTCTTGACACCAATCATCCTGGGTCGCGTCGGCGATGATTGGCGGCGCGTCCTGCTAACCTTCGCGGTGACTCTCGGAGTTCTGGCCGTGCTCTGGACGATCCTGGGAAGCGACGGTGAGGAAAATGCCGAATCGGAGCGACAGGAGGCAGATCCCGCCGACGGAGGGCTCGGAATCATCAAGCGCGTGCTGGGATACAAGGAGCTATGGATAGCGGGCACAGGATCGATGGGAACCACGATGGCGTGGTCGTCTTTCGTGAACTTCTACCCCACCCTGATGCTGGACGTATACGACGTGTCCCTCAACTGGACTGGGCTGCTGCTGGCAATCGGCATCGCTGTGGGTGGGCCGTCGGGGATCGCGCTCAGCTGGATCGTACCGAGGGTGAGCGGAAACAGGCGCAGGAACATACTCCAGGCGATTGGGGTCGCTATGGTGGCGACCTACCTGGGAATGATTCTCACAGACTCGATCCCTCTACTCATCGTCATAACGCTCGTCAGCGGTGTGGCGCAGGGATACTGGCCGGTCCTCAACTCGATACCGTTCTACCTGCCCGGCATAAGGCCGCGGGAGTCCACGGTTGCGTTATCCTTCATGATGACGCTAGGCACGTTCGGGGTAGCCACCGGCCCGGCGCTGGTAGGCGCGCTCCAGGATAGGCTCGGCGACCTGAGACTCGCCATGATCATCATCAGCTTCGCGCCGATCTTGCTCGTCATATGCTCGTCTCTGATCCATATACGCACCCACCACGGCGACGAGTGACTGGAAGTAGGAAGCGACGAGCATCGGCCATAGAATACGCTGACTTAGTAACTATCCCAAAACGTTGGTCAGTGTTCGATACTTCAGGCAATCAGTAAGCAGAATTCAGTTGAGGTGGAACACCCAATATGTCCAAACAGGATGCGCTTGATAGGATCTGGGAAGTACCGGATGACTTTTGGAAGGAGATTGAGCCATTGATCGCAGAGATTGACCCTCCGAAGGCGACTGGACGCAAGAGAGAAGACCCTCGCAAGATGCTCGACGCGATCATCTTCCGAATGCTTTCCGGCTGCCAGTGGAACAGGCTTCCGAAGTATCTGGGTGATGACAGCACGATTCATCGCACGTTTCAGAGGTGGGAGTCGGCAGGAGTATTTCCCAGAGTCTGGGCTGTTATTCAGTCTCACTGCGATGAGTTGGGTGGTGAGGACTGGGAGTGGCAATAGGCAGATACTGTTGTGAGTCTTGAGCGCATGATGAACGCTGAGCCGGGACTTGTCGATACGGGCAGCCATGTCATCCTGGTCGCCCGACGGGAGTGTTGAACGGATGCAAGAAAAACCGTAAAAGATTGCATTCCGTTCTCCACTCCGTACCTGAGACCCCTCCTTAAACTGGACAACCTACCTCTGATTTGCAATGATGCATCGGGGTAACTCTTGCAAGGAGAAGCCACAGTCGAGGATCGTATACATACCAGCGCAAGAAGGGCCGGTTTGGGTGTAGTGAAATGACCAGTAGGCAGATTAGCCAACCGAAGTACTTCGGAACGTGCCTGCACTGTGGCAGTCGGATTGGGGCTCGCACAACAACCGAATGGCGCAAGTTAGTTCGCGGTCCATGTCCGCATTGTGGTCGCGAGGGTTGGTAAAAGGACCCTTTAGGAGGAATCGAATGGCCTCTCCAGTGAGGTACACCATACGGTGCGACAACTGCGACCGTGCTCTGGATAAAGAAGAAAACCTAATCGCCCATGCAGTTGTGCATCACGGCTATACGGTCGACGCAGCAAATAGGGAAGTCCCAAAGCAGGTCGTAGAAGCAATGGAAAGAGGAAAGCAGCAGTTTGAGGACGCTGGTTCATAGACCGTAAAAGGACCGATTATCACGATTTGTGATGGGAAAGAGCCTGAAAGCCCTGAGGTTATGCGCCGGTCGGCGCGACGGTGGGGCGAGCTGGGCCCACGAATGGCAGGTCCTGCGTGCTTCTGGAGCGCAGGACATCACAGATAGCGATAATCATGAAGTGCCGGCAACGCATATAGCGTGACTGCCAGTCGAAAAGGCACCTGTATGGCTACTGACTCCACCACCGCAATGTCCCGCCGGCGCAGAGCCAGAGGACGTTATCCCAAAACACAGGACGGCGCAGCCCCCAAGCGCGAGAAGCGCATACCTGAGTATCTCGAAGCCGACGAGGTGGACGCCATCATCAGAGCAGCCCCCCAGCCCGAAGGCGAAGCTGCTGATGCTCGAGCAGTTGCGGGCCGGCCTCCGAGTCTCCGAGCCGCTCGATCTCGAAGTATGGTGACTACGTGAAGTATGTTGACCCTGCGAGTGAGGACGGCTATCTTGTGAACGAGAATGCCGCTCTAGTCGTGACCGGCAAAAGTCATTGTCGTGCATCACAAGTGCCGTCGCTGCTATTAGCACACGTATGAATGTGTGTCTCATCGTACGCTACAACATCCTCCAGCTGTAAGCCTCCTATTCAGGTGAAGCAAAAAATAAGGGTATGCCGTTCAGCATGCCCTTTTCGTATCTGATTTAAGATGAAATTGGCGGCCTGAAAAAGGTTCCTTTGTTTCCGAGGCGCTAGTCGATCTAAATGGGGATATTTTTTACTGAATCTCGAAGTTCACTGGAAATCGGCAGCCGCAACTTGTGTGTTATCGGTGTGCCCCTTACCGAAATTGAAAAACGATACTCTCGCTGGTGTGCAAATTGATGTCTCTTGAAAAACGGAAGAAGACAACCACGGTCATGTACAGGATAAGACTCAATGATCGTGGAGGTATCGTCTGTGTAGACTACTGGGCCATGATAGACATGCACAACTCTATTGACAGGAAGTGACGTCAACAGGCGAATATTTTCTTCGGCACTGCTAAGGGATACATTTGCATCGCTGGAATAATTTCCAAAAATGAGTCCCAATTGCTTAGCGAACTCTGGAGGGTCATCTATTTTGGTCGCGGCATCGTAGCCCGCAAACAAATCCACTGTAGTCTTCCGCGTCACGGCCATCGTAGGCAGGATCGCAGTGCAGAATATCCAATCATCATTCACTTCGTAATTCGCTTCGTAAGTGATCCTTGCCGTCGCCGATATGGGATGGCCTAGGCTTTTCTTACTGGTATATCTACCTTCATTGGGATCGCGAACGCCTCTAATTTCTCCGCCATATTGATTTCTGTAATATTCCAGGGTGCAGAGCTGGATGACCGATGACAGCAGGATGGAGTGTTCACGTTTAGAAAATTTGACCACCGCAGGCGCCGTCGCTAGCAACTCCGCCCCCCGTAAGCCAACGCGATATACCAGAACAATCAGAGGTATTGGAGCGAGAAGCGCAGGAGCCGGGATGTAAGGTTCAGATTCGAGAGTAAGCCAAGGCCTCTCAAACAGGCTTCTGGATTCGTCGGACATCTTCAGTGTTTCGAGCATACGGAGGAACCTCCTCTTTCGGGAACGCGACTCACGAAATTATGTTAGCAGACCGAGCGAGACAGTAATCGAAAATCGGTCCTTTTCTCCGCCATAGTGACCATCTCCCGCGCTTACAAAGCTCAATAATCGCCCTTCTCTAAATGCGTTATAAATTCTATAAATTCCTCTGAACAAAGCGGCTCTACAATGCCCCTGTGGACCGGAGTTCCTTCTGACTCTGCTGAAATAACCGATTCCATGCCATTGCGCGAACTGCTGTCCCTTCCTGGTTGCTCGCTCTGTAGAAAGTTGACACCTGTGAGGTTATACGTTACATATACTGTATGATTCTCAGTTTCCGGCATCGAGGACTGGCAAGTCTGTATGAGCGAGGAGACCGCCGTCGGATTCCACCTGAATTTGTGGACAAGGTTGAACGCATTCTCGCTAGGTTGGATGTGGCCGCGCAACCCGGCGATATGGACCTACTAGGATACAGGCTCCATCAACTGCGAGGAGAAATGGCAGGGCTTTGGTCAGTAAGGGTTTCAGGGAACTGGAGAATCATCTATCGCTTTGAAGGTTCCAACGTACGTGATGTTGATCTTGTTGATTACCACTGAGGAGTTCACAGCATGCCCATGAATAATCCACCTCACCCCGGCCTATCGATTCGGCACGACTGCCTGGAGCCACTAGGCCTCAGCGTAACTGACGCCGCGACTCATTTGGGGGTCAGCCGCAAGCAACTTTCGGATGTCCTCAACGGCCACTCGGGGATTTCACCCGAGATGGCAGTGCGTCTGGACAAGGCCTTCGGTGGTGGCGCTTCGGCATGGTACCAACTGCAGGCGGCATATGACCTTGCACTGGTGATGAAAAGGGCGGACCAAATTGATGTCAGCCGGGTAGCGTAGCCTGTATCGAAATCACAGCGGGTGGATGCCAGACAATTCTTGTGGTTGCTATCGGATGTCCAGCGGTTGATGCGTGTCTCGTCGAGACTGAGTGGCAGCAACTAAGGATTACCAGCGTGCGCAATACCGCTACGAAATTCGGCGAGAAGGGCGTAAGGCCGCCTAAACAAAAGGAACTATCAGATTTGGGTTGTTGACGACAAATGATCAATAAGAGGGTGTTTCCAAAGGTTGCCTATGAAGGCGCCAAACGGCGCAACATAAGCTGAATCATCGCTATCTGTATCCAAGCCTCACTGCTGCTCACCAAGCACTCATAGTCCTTGCTTAACCGACGACATCGACCCAACCACGCCAATGTCCGCTCTACGACCCACCTGCGAGGCAATACCGCAAACTCACGTTTGCCACTCGGACGTCTCACTATCTCCAATTCCCAGCCTGTATGCTCCCTTACCCAGTCAACCAATTGGCCTGCATATCCACCATCTGCCCAGATGAGCCTTAGTTCACGGAATCGGCCAGCCAGTTTGTTCAGCAGCAGCCTAGCGCCATCCCTGTCTTGGATGTCCGCAGGATGCACCACCACTCCTAACAGCATTCCCATAGTATCCACGATTATGTGTCGCTTTCGTCCGAACACCTTCTTACCAGCGTCATAGCCACGAGGCCCCCTTTTTCTGTCGTCTTCACCGACTGGCTGTCTATAATGGCTGCCGTGGGCATTGCGCTCCTACCCTCACCTTCACGCACATTCGGTCGCATCGCATCGTGTACTCGTTCCCAGGTCCCATCTTCTGAGAAGCCTCGGAAGTATTTGTACACTGTTTGCCACGGCGGCAGATCGTGCGGTAGCATCCGCCAGGCGCATCCGGTGCGAAGCACATACAAAATGGCGTTGAGTATCTCTCTCAGTTCAACGGTGCGTGGTCTGCCTCCGGGTTTTGCCGCCGGTAGCAACGGCGACAGGAGTTCCCATTGTTCGTCCGTCAGATCGCTTGGGTATGTCTTGCGTTTCATCCGTAGATGTTAGTATATGTCTTATACTTTGGAAACACCCTCTAAGAGAATTTCAATAGTCCTACCGCCGCCCTGGGAGAATCAGGGATTTGAAACCGACCAGATAGGTTACATCAACTTCTTGGTCGGGCCAAATGGTAGTGGCAAGTCCCAATTCGCCGGCGCATTGTTAAGCGAACTCAACACATTGCTAGGTGGCACTGCTCGCTTGCTTTCGACGGACCGACTCGGTGCTATGGAGCAGACCGACCACCTGAGACGCTTTGTCGGGGACAACTTCAGTTCGGGATATTCCAGAAATACGCTCACTTATTCGCGGCAGGGAGGCAGGGAGGAATCAGGAATCTCGACATTCGCACTTCTTGAGGAGCGGATGGATGTCCTGATGCAGATCGAAGCTACTCTCAGTCAGCTATTCGGGCGTGACATCAAGCTGGATTATGAAGGAGGGAACCTCGTGCCCAGAGCATCGAGACGGCAGGGAGGAGAGTCCTACAGGCTTGATCGCGACGAGTGTCACGGTATCAAGGAGCTCTTGGTACTGTTGAGTCATCTTTATGATGACCGAAAAAAGTGCCTGATCGTTGATGAACCAGACCTCAATCTTCATCCACAGTTCCAATCGTTCTTCATGCAGGAGGCTCGCAAAGTCGCTGGCGATCCTAATAGTGTAGGCGATAAGAAGATAATCTTTCTGATAACCCATTCACCGTTCATACTTGACATTCGGTCCGACGACGACCTGAAGTCAGTCATATCATTTGATCTCGAATATATGCTTCCGAAGCAAGTTGCCAGTATGGATTTGGGCACGTTCTCATTGCCCATTGGGAGGCTGAACGCACACAACAAACAACTTTTCTTCTCCGATAACCCGGTGTTTGTTGAAGGTTCTCACGACGCTGCGATTGTTCAGGCATTGATGGAAGCCCGCGGCGTGTCGGCAGCAGGCGCGGGGAGTTGCATAATTGACGCTGGAGGCGTCGAAGAAGTGAACAACTACCTGAACTTGTGCCTAGGTCTTGAGAAACAAGCCTATTTCATATACGACCTAGACAGCCTTTTCAAAGGCAAACTCCGATCGTGCATTAGAGACGACGAGTCAATCCAGAGCTTCTTGGCATCGGCAGGCTTGGGTAGTAGTTTTGGAAGGACCGTTGGACTATTGGAGGGAGACATCAAAAAGTTGATAAATATCTTGCCAAGTTCTGACCTGCCAAGCAACCTCGCAGGTTTAGAGGAATTCCTCAATGGTCTTGGCAGCAGAAGTCAGTGGGGAAATGAGGGTTGGCCTAAGGCTAGAGTGGCAGTGATGACAGCCATCAGCAAGTACCGGGAAGACATGGTATCTGCAACATCTCGAAGTATGATTGAGGGAATCGAGGGACGACGGGATCAGATAATGCAGTCTCTTAAGGAACGGAATATCTATGTCCTTCCGGGGGGAACATTGGAACGATACCTTCCTCATTTTAGTGGTGACGAGTATCGCCCTAACGATGCAACAAAGAAAACAGCAGTGGAAACACCCTCTTAGAGATTCAGAGAATCCAAGAGACTGCAGGTGATTCAAGAGAGTAAGAGTTGGAACAACGATACGAGGATTTGTATGCCATCGTAAGAGACTTACCCTCCAAGAAGGAAGTTGATGTTGACGGCGTATTACGACGACATCTGAGCGACTACACTCGCGAACTTCACAAGGTGGTCATGGACAACCCGAATTGGCAGCAGCAGCAGATTGAGCAAGAATTGAGTAAGCAGCAACCGATGGCCAAAAGTGGCCTAGTCTCAATCGACAATTTCGAACGAGCTGAGAGCAACGAGTTTAACGCAGTAATCCGCGTGGTCGCTATGCACGGTAAGGGTCCTCGCTCCGTTCGAGTTGACCACGATACGACGTATAAGAACATGCCAGAACTTGAGCCCGCGACTTGATTGTAAAGGTTGCAACACAATGGATGATAGCCGCCTGGCCGAAGTCCCATTTCCGCTCAAGCAAGTTTCGATTGTGTGAAGAAGGAAGTCGGCCACTGGAAGAACGACATCCCTGCCGTTAATTCCAGAAAGCGCATGGCGAAGGCGCTGGGCATAGGCTCGATGGCAGTCGTTCTCCAGGCTCATCCAGAGTTCCGCGTCAACTCTAAGCGCATTCTGGAGCCGGTCGGCGGTCGCGAGATCGATGGGAGGCTCGTCGGACGCGGCTAAGCAGTAGATTCGCTAGTCGCACCTCGAATGGAACACAGCCCTTCGCCAACCTTACCTTCCTATGTCTTCGTTCCACTGTTCCAGGTTTGCTTCGATGAACTGGCTCAGAAGTTCCTTGGCGTCGTCCAGGTCCAGGTCGATGACCTCGATGCCGTGCCTTATCAACGTCCCTAGTCCATTCCCTTCCTGAAAATTACTGGACTCCCCGGTGACTACTCTGGTTATGCCGAACTGCACGATCGCACCCGCGCACATATGACAGGGCATCAGCGTGGAGTACATCGTCATACCGCGGAAGCTCTGCACGCCTTCGCGGCTCGCATTGTAGAGACAGTTTATCTCGGCATGCATTATGGAGGCCGAGTCTTGCAGTCTGCGATTTCGACCGGTTGCCACAAGGCGACTATCGTCCACGAGCGCGGCACCTATTGGGATTCCGCCTTCCGCCGCACCGGCGCGCGCCTCGTCCAGAGCAGCATTCATAAACTCATCCATCTGGCATTCTCCATCCTATGATCAGCTATTCACGATTTTATTTCAGACGAACCACTCCAGTGCCTCGAGCGCCTTCTCGCTTCTGGTGTACCTTGCGGGCATCGACGGCGACTTCCAGCGCCCGTGTGTCTGCACCGCCTGCAACGGAGCACCCCTGCGGGTCATCCTGATAGCCAGGCCCACGCGCCCAGAGTGACCCGAGTATCCCTCACCCAGTCCCGGGGCTCTCGCCAGGCTGTCCACGCGGCGACTTATCTGAGACATTGATAGCCCGAATACAGAGTCATCGTCGGCCCAGGACCCGGAGTCCTCTCGCAACTGCTTCAGGGCCGCCAGTGTGTCAGGCGTGACCACGACGTATGCTCCCTCGCCCGCCTGATCGGTCTTTGAACGCTCAATGTACACAAGTCCTGCTCCGTCCTCGGCATCGAACACGTCACGCCACCTGAGGTCGGCGGCTTCAGATATACGCAGACCCGCGTCAGACAGTACGGATGCCAGTGCGATGTCCAGCCGGCCGCGTCTGAGTGCAGTCTCTTCCATCTCAAGCGAGCCGCCCCTCGACTTTCGGGGATTGAGTGCCGTTGCCCTGATTGCGGCCAGAGCATCAGCGTCCAGCGGTCTCGCCTGCTTCTGGCTAACACCTACTTGCCTTGACAGGCCCCGCAGAGTTTCAGTGACACCGGTGGTCTGTGGAGATTCCAGGCCCACGCTCCTGTGTGCGTCCACGATAGCCGCGACCGCAAGCCGGATCGTGGACATGCTCTTTCCATCTTCGGCAAGCTCCGCGGCATAGGCTGCAACTACCTCTGGCTGAGCCGGCAGCGTTGACTGCTCTTCACGTTCACACCATGCACTGAACTTACGGTACTGGCCGGCATAGTTCCGGCGGGTGTTCTCGGACTGAGCGTTCTCGAGGGCGTCTGCCACGCGCCGGCGCTGCTCTTCTGTCAGAACGGCCGGTGCATTGTCGATTGTGTCGTGTGCCTGGAGTGTCATGGCGCGCCTCTTCTAAATGCGTGATAAGAGCCATTATGGGCAGTATACCGTGAAACGACAGCAGTATATGACGGGTGATCGGCATCAAGAATGGACAGGAGAAGTTTCGGTGACATCTCTCTGTGGGGCAACAGCGCCGGCCGATCTAATTGCCACTGATCAAAGGCTTATAGCGATGGCGCTCTCTTAAGTTTAGTTGCGAGCTACGCGATCTGATAATATGACGCCCACGTAGTTGGACTTCTTTGCAGAATATAAACGGACAGGAGGCACAGACATGCCTATCGAGAGGCTATCTCCCGCACTCGATGATATCATCGATTCCGATTGGATCGCCATGATCGACTCCCAGGACTTCAGTTTTGGCGGCCCGGATGGCCCTGCTGAAGGTCCGCTGTGGTGGGTTGACCCGAACGAAAAATACGGCGGTCATCTGCTTTTCAGTGATATCCATAACGACCGACGCATGCGCTTCACGGTGGATGGCAGACTAGCTGAGGACGGACATAAGTACCTAGGGTCGCTTACCGTGGAAGCGCAGCCTGTCAACCGTCACAACGGGCTAACCCGAGACCTACAAGGGCGTCTCATTGCTGCCGAGCACGATGGGCGCCGCATCAGCCGCCTGGAGCACGACGGGTCCACCACTGTCCTGGCCAACCAGTTCCAGGGTCGCCAGTTCAACCGCCCGAACGACGTAGTTGTAAAGTCAGACGGCAGCATCTACTTCACCGACCCGTGGACTTTCCGTCGCCCCCGGGAGCAGTGGGAGCAGACCATTTCCGGCGTCTTCCGCATATCCGCTGATCTGGGCACTCTGACTTTGCTGGTGAGCGATTTTGTCGTGCCTAACGGCCTGGCCTTCTCGCCCGATGAAAACATCCTCTACATCAACGACTCTCGAAAGGGCATTATTCGGGCCTTTGATGTGCAAGACGACGGTACGCTTGCCTTGGGATCCGACCGTCTGTTTGCTGATATGCGTCCTGACTCAAGAGAGGGCGTACCGGACGGCATGAAGGTGGACACTGAAGGCAACATTTATTGCGGCGGTTCCGGTGGTATCCACATCCTCAATCCCGGCGGTGAGCGCCTGGGAATCGTGGTTCACGAACAGCCCGCCACCACTAATCTCTGTTTTGGCGACAACGACTGGAAGTCAGTGTTTTTCACCACACGTGACAGCATCGGCACATTTAGAGTCAAAATACCCGGCATCCCGGTGCCGGCGAAGTAATACAGCGCCACTCGGGTTCGGCGGACGCTTCCTCCTTGGGCGAGTAACACTCCCCGCGCTGGGAAGTTGGTGAGAGTCTCCTTCCGGCCGCCACGGGATGAGCCCGCGGTGTCCTCCGCTTGCCGCAAAAGCAAGGAAGAACGTTACTGGCGCATTGCCGGCGCAAGCTTCGATGCCTTTCCGGAATGGTTCGGTGAAGAAATGTCCTATAAATGCAATTTTGGGAAACGTTGCATCTGAACAACATTCTCGACCGACCACGCGTTTTTTCAAAAGTCGCCTTTATCGAGTGCTTACTGGAGCGAAAGGCTCTTCCATAGGCAGAAGCATCTAGCCCTCTCAGAGTGAGGAAAACAAATCGTCTTGATCAATGACCGAAGTTTCAGTCCTTTTCGTAATGGGTATAAGTTTCCGATGATCCTGTGACTGAATAAACTGTTACGAAGGGTTAAGATTCTTCTGTTCCCGGCGATGCATCGGGTGTCCACGGGACATTCTGAAGGCTCGCGCCGGCCTTAGGACCAGACTACAGACAATCTTTAACTCGTGTGTCTACCTCAACCGGGATTGCGGACCAGGATGTCCTGCTCTATCAAGTCCACAATATCCCGAAGTGAGGTAGGGATGTGGGCGACCATAAGGGAGCCCCACACTCCTACCTCACCTACCACCTCCTCATGTAGAGAGTAGGTTGTAGGGAGTAGATGAACGAAAACCAAGTACAAATTATGGTAAATTCGTCCCATCAGAACATATTGACCGCCCCTTCAATACGTACTAATCGTCCCTTCAAGCCACCCTAAACCTCCCATCAAAACAGGTTAAGTGTCCCATCAAAACGTGCTGGATGCGCCTCCAAATGGCCGCGGTCGTCCCATCAAAACACCCTGACTGTCCCATCAAGACATACCTAGTGTCCCGTCTAGGCATGTCTGAATCGTCCCATCAAAACACCCTCATCATTCATATTAGCTTAACTGGCGTGAGCAGCGTCCCGTCTAAACATGCTGGCTGTGTCCCATCAAAACACCCTTGATACCTCTGTAGAGTTTACTGTGTTGATTCTTCCACGGGTGGAAGTATACGTCGGCCCTCGATGCGGAGCTCACCGTATTCCTCCAGGCGTTCGAGAGCGCTTCAGGCTCGTCGCATCAGTTCGCGTCTGTTGGCCTTGGTGATGCTGGGGTAGGCTAGGGATATCGCATCGTCGTCCGTGAGCGGATCGTAGGGGTCGATTCCAGTACGACGCAACCAGTGTCCCCCTTCGGAGCATGGGTTCTTCCGGGCTCGTGCCAGAGAAAGGAGAGTCCAATAAGGGCTCGGTAGGCGGGAGCGCTCTCTGCTCCCCATTGGTCAAGACGGACTGGGAGTTGAACCCCGCCTTCAACTTCTGGTGGTATGTCTAGGACCACATTGATCGGCATATCGAGGTCAATGCGCCCAAAATTCTCGTTGATGCGTAGTAGATTGTGAAAATGCCCGTATCCGGTCTTGGGGTCGAGGATGGGTATTCTGGCATCTTGGTTGATGACCCGGATGGCTTGGCGGATTCTTGGCCACATACGCCCAACGTTTGGTGGTTTGCGGGTCTTCCCGTCGAGGCGCTCTGGAGGATACAACGCATCTCTGAGGTCTCTGAGGGTAATTTGTATGTAACGAAACGTTCACCGTGTCCCCCTCGAGCCTCCCCCGCCTCAACTCCTAAGTCGTACAGATTCACTGGTAGGACCGGAATTCTGCTTGACGGTCTCCCGTCCTCAAATCCGGGAAACGCGACCTGAGATCCTTTACTATCAGTGCCGATGTAGGCTGGCGTTAGATATAGTCTGTCGGTCCTAGGGTTGCCGCTATCGCGCATGGTGATGCGTGGCGCGATCGTGTCTCCTCTTAGAGGGTGTTTCCAAAGTATAAGACATATACTAACATCTACGGATGAAACGCAAGACATACCCAAGCGATCTGACGGACGAACAATGGGAACTCCTGTCGCCGTTGCTACCGGCGGCAAAACCCGGAGGCAGACCACGCACCGTTGAACTGAGAGAGATACTCAACGCCATTTTGTATGTGCTTCGCACCGGATGCGCCTGGCGGATGCTACCGCACGATCTGCCGCCGTGGCAAACAGTGTACAAATACTTCCGAGGCTTCTCAGAAGATGGGACCTGGGAACGAGTACACGATGCGATGCGACCGAATGTGCGTGAAGGTGAGGGTAGGAGCGCAATGCCCACGGCAGCCATTATAGACAGCCAGTCGGTGAAGACGACAGAAAAAAGGGGGCCTCGTGGCTATGACGCTGGTAAGAAGGTGTTCGGACGAAAGCGACACATAATCGTGGATACTATGGGAATGCTGTTAGGAGTGGTGGTGCATCCTGCGGACATCCAAGACAGGGATGGCGCTAGGCTGCTGCTGAACAAACTGGCTGGCCGATTCCGTGAACTAAGGCTCATCTGGGCAGATGGTGGATATGCAGGCCAATTGGTTGACTGGGTAAGGGAGCATACAGGCTGGGAATTGGAGATAGTGAGACGTCCGAGTGGCAAACGTGAGTTTGCGGTATTGCCTCGCAGGTGGGTCGTAGAGCGGACATTGGCGTGGTTGGGTCGATGTCGTCGGTTAAGCAAGGACTATGAGTGCTTGGTGAGCAGCAGTGAGGCTTGGATACAGATAGCGATGATTCAGCTTATGTTGCGCCGTTTGGCGCCTTCATAGGCAACCTTTGGAAACACCCTCTAAGAGAGCCGTTGGCATCTCTGACGGCCTGGACTTCCATCGGTCCTGATTGCCATGCAGCGATGAGAGGTGCCAAGGGATGTTTTATCTGAGGATGCTGCTTTACGGCTTCTTCCCATACAAGGTGTGCCAGTTCGGCGAAGCTACTGACCTCGAATGTCCTGTCAGTTGCCGCTTCAACAGCATGCCAACGTTGAGCGAATTCCTCACGCGCGTCCGAACCCCAGGCGGTCGTTGTAATCAGGTCGTCGAGTTGACGGAAGCTCGGAAGCCTGTCTGGCGGGCAAGACTCCTCGTTCCCGTCTGATTGCCATACGGCATCGGCAAGCAACTTCAGAGATTGTTGGCTGGAATGTGGCATCGGCTGTATCCTATCGCTTCGAAAGTCTCATTGCAGTCTCAGATTGCGTCGTGGAACATCTTTCCATTGATTTCAGTTTGTCCAGTTGGGCCTTCTGATTTATCGTCGCCGTAGTCGGCCTTACGTCCCGGGCTTTCCAACCACACGCCGCGCTGGTTCGTAAGCCAGATGGAACCGGTAGTTTCGCTGTAATTCTGCTTTGCATTCACCATGCGGTACGCGAAGGTGTTCTTGCAGATGCATTGTCTTGGAGGACAATTTTCTCTGCATTCTCTTCTGACGACATCGAGAGTCCACAATGCGCGAACACCACCCAAGATTCCAGTGGAGCCAGAGTAGGAAACGCCAGCGGTCTTTGGAGGGTGAGCAATAAGCAGGACTGAGCAATCGGCGGCATCGGCCCAGGCTGCCCAGTCGGCAAAAAAGGCACCTACCTGTGCCCTGTCGATTTCGCTCGCGCCATTGGCTATTCCTAGGGTATCGACTACCAGAAGGCGCACCTGATTCTGTTCGGCGGCAATGCGCAACGACTCGCCGGCTGGAGTCAACCCAGGTGTGGAGTAGCGCTCATTCGCTCCCCACAGATGTCCTCTGGCACGCATATCGGCGATCTTAAACCTGTTTCCATCGCCAACTTTGCCAGCCTGTTCGAGCCAGTAGAGGCGTCCGCGGATTTGCTCAGGGCCGTCTTCCCAGGTGGCGTAAAGGACTGTGGCAGGTCCGAGAGGTTCGAAGCCCATTCCGTAATCTGCCCCGTTCCCTGGCATCTGCCCTGCTTCCCCGAGCCACTGGCTACCGCCGCTCAGGGACCAGGCGAGCTGTAGCGCAAGCCTGGACTTCCCCACTCCACCGTCTCCTGTGAGCATCGCGACACAGTTTCTGGGAAGCCAGTTCTCGACAAGCCAGCCCTGCCAGTAGCGTGCGGGTATGCCGTCCACCAGATCAAGTGGCTTTGCCCTCTGCGTTTGCTCCAGCGCGAAGCGCAAGGAATCGAGGTCTGCCTGCAAGGGTTCCTGTCCGGCAAGCAGTGACTCGTTGATCCTAGTGGCGGCCGCTCTGCCCGACTCAATGACAGGAGACTCGTATCCGACTGCGTCCACAAGCAGACTGAAATTTGCTTGCACCGCCGCCCAGTCTATCTCTCCCGCAGCGCCGAATGCCTCCGCCAGCTCGTGAGCAACGCGTTGTCGGAATGTCGGCTCTACCTCGATGTGGCTCGCCGCCAGGTGACCGTTTGGGTTGTTTGTGGTCATATTTCTTGTCCTGCTTACTTGAGAAGCGTTGAGGCGTATCTGAGCGCCTCAAAACGTATCATTCCCTCAGCTTCCAGTTCATGAGCAAATGCGCGCAGTTCTTCAGTGTAGATGCTGCCCAGCGGGGCCTCGCGAGCTGCATCCGCAGCGTCCTTGCCGATGTCAACGCCAATTACGTCTACGGACTGTCCTGCGAGTTTGCGTGCCTGGGCCAGAGCGACCACCGCGTCCAGTCCGGGGCGACGTCCCTGTTTATCTAATTCATCCATGTCCGGCCAGAGCGTGACCATGTCGAACATAGCAAGTGTGTCCCTCCAGGCAAGAACTGGACGAGGAGTCGTTAGTGTGGCGATCACAGGGTCAGGTTCGCGTGCCGCGAGAGCCAGCGCGTCGGCCGCTCCCTCGCAGACCACTACGTTGCTGCCTCTAACATCCCCAATCGTCCATACGGCCATTCTGGCATTGCCGAACTTGGGCTTGTCGACGCGATTCCCCTGTGAGTTTTCGTAGTCGGCCCGCTCGCCGTCAGCATCGATGCACACGAGCTGCACAGAGGACGGCGGTGGAGTCTCGGGATAACTCACCCTCCATGCATCGATTGGTGCGAGCGGAAGCGCGATCGTGCCGACACCCGAGTGCGTCTTTCTGAAGACCGGGGCGTCCGCTGGTATCCAACGGAGAGAAGACGGATGGGGCAACTCGTCGCGCCAGAGGTTGCGTCGGCGCATCCATTTGCGTACAGGATGGTCAGGAGCGTCCGCGATGAGCAGTGTCTGACTCCGTATCCAACTGAGCGTCTCCCTATGACTGCGTTCGGGTGCCCTAGCATTGTTACGCAGGTTTCTTTCTCTCTCAGGCGACCACGTGAGTCGGCTATGTGCTTGATATGCACTGTTAGAGCCGTTTCCGTTCGTATTTCGCAAAAAAGCCCTGTCGTTCGAGCCACTCAAGAGCGCCCGCCTTATCGAGGCGTTCCTCGCGCATTACGAGCGCCAGCACTCCACCACCCTCTCCAGGCTCAAAGTCGTTCCACGTTCCCGTGGCAACCTTGAGCCTGAATGAGCCCTTGTGACCCCAACGCCATTCCCGGCTGGAGCGGCTTGAGGGGTCTCCTAGGAGCCTCGTGCAGATGTCAGGCGCCATCGCTCGCCAGTCAGCATCCAAGTGTTCGCTCGAGGGCACTATCTTCCCTCCACTACTATCCGCGCGGCTTTGGCCAATCTAAACTCCCGGGCGAGAACGCCGTGACATCCGTTGATTGTTTGGAAGCCTACTTCCAAAGGTGCCGAATAGGCACGGCGTACAAACTCTCGCCGAATCTTGTGATTGTTTCCCCGTCGTACAACACGACACCGTTGGTGAACCTGCTTCCCGCGATCCTCTTGAGCTTGCGCAGGCCGCGAAAGTCTGAGGACACTACTGTGGCCGCCGCCTTTACGTCAACTCCAGCAACGGATAGCGCCCCTCGTTCAATGACAACGTCAACTTCCAGTTGGTCCTTGTCCCTGTAGTAGAAGAACGAATGAGGGTCGGCGCTCCAGCTAGCCTGTCGCCTCAGTTCCTGAAAAACGAATGTCTCCAGAAAATTTCCCCGGACTGTTCGATTAGCTGCGAGTGACTCTTCGTCTAGTCCCAGTAGCGCACAGCCAAGTCCTGTATCTCCCAGATGTAGTTTCGGTGTCTTCACGAGGCGTCCGGAGCGTCCTCTGTGCCATGGCGGCAACTTTTCCAGAAGGAACACCCTCTCGAGAAGCGTTACATAGTCGCCGATCGTCTGTCTGCTGAGCTGAAATGGAGCGGCAAGTTCTGTGAGGTTGTACAGTTGGGCAGTCTGAGCGGCGGCGACGTTTAGCAGCCTTGGTATGACATCCAGGCTCCTGATGTGCGCCATGTCCCGAACGTCGCGCTGCACGTGCGCCTCGACGTAGGCCCTGCACCAGGCTGCTCGTCTACGTGCCACGGTACGGGCCAGGGCAGGAGGGAATCCGCCTGCGACTACGCGTCGATACAATTCCCGACCAAGCCGCGCTGACTGGTTGATTCTGAAACCATCCGCGAACAGCCTGTCGAGAAAACCGGTCGGTGGTTGGTTCTGGGGAAGGGAGTCTTCAAGATGCGTAGATCCGGCTTCAATCTCACCTTGAGACAGAGGATGCAGTCGGACTATCTCCTGCCGCCCTGCCAGTGAGTCGGCCAGCCTCTCCAACAAGAGTATGTTGGAGGATCCGGTAAGCACGAAGCGCCCTGGTGTGCGATCCCTGTCCACTGCCATCTTTAGTGCAGTAAAAAGTTCGGGAGCACGCTGTACCTCGTCAACCACAACATTGTCGGGCAGGTCGTCAACAAAGCCCACCGGGTCTTCCTGTGCGCCGACTCGCAGGTTGTCGTCGTCCAGGCTGATGTATTCGTACTTGCCCCGGATACCAAAGGGATCGTAGTGAGCAGAGTCGATCGCAGATGGACCTGCCGGTGTGCTGTCAAAATAGTCAGGGGCACAGATCGTCTGCGCAAGGGTGGTCTTGCCGCACTGGCGCGGACCATGAATCATCACGATTGGGGAGTCTTCGAGCGCCTCGAGTAGACGATACTCCGCGTATCTGGGATAGATTGTTGTTGGAAGCATTGGACGTCCGCCCCCTCAGACGACTTGCGTCTGATTGTCAGGTTAATATGCGTCCAATTGTAATCTTAATATGCGTCCAATTGCAAGGTTAAGTGTCTGGCGGTAATCTCCGGTGACGATGCGACCATAAATTAACCAAAAAAAGGTGCCAAAACCAATTGCGCTATCGTCGGGTATCGGTGACCATAATTTTAGCGACTAAACGACACCACCACTTTGCTGCTATCATACTATCCTACGATACCACTAAAAGACTATACCGCTATGCGACACCAGTCGCGGAGTATACTTGGAGAAATTTACACTATGAACGTGATTGGCGTGGTCGCGCAG
This sequence comes from Dehalococcoidia bacterium, assembly GCA_965221045.1. GTDB lineage: Bacteria > Chloroflexota > Dehalococcoidia > Lucifugimonadales > JADFKI01 > Bin90. Next base: position 200,942 of record OZ244863.1, on the reverse strand, counting down.
AAGGGCGGAGTGGGCAAGACTCACTTGACGATCAATTGGGCCGTGTATGGGGCCGGTTGCGGTTCTTGATCTGGACCCTCAGGGCACCGCGGTATCTTGGGGCCGACGCAGGCTGAGGTTGCTTAACGATAATAAGCCCTTCATGCTGAAGGCCGATGTCGACGATGTTGGCAATATCAACCTCGAACAAGTAGTAGAGATCTGCAAGGTCTGCCTAGACGAAGGAATTGAGATCCTGTTCATCGACACGCCGCCATCCGTTCGACAACCCGTGCTGGTCACGATGGAAGTCGCGGACTACGTGGTAATTCCGTCGGGCCCGTCGCTTGCCGAGATGGAGGCGATCGGAACCACCGTGGCGATAGTCCGAAATACTGGCATACCTGCCTGCATAGTGATCAACAGGGGCAGGCCGAGCTCTCCGATTAACGAGGATGCTTCGGTTGCGCTGGCTGGTTACCAGCTGCCAGTATGTCCCGCCATTATCACTCAGCGAGCGGCCATCCAGGACGGTTTCAGGGACGGGCAGACGGGTCGTGAATATGCGCCGCGTGGCAAAGCTGGCGGTGAGATTACAACCACTTGGAATTGGATTACAGGACATATCAAAGGTGAGGCATGATGACCCAGTCACCCACAAAGAAAAGCCGGTTTGGGGATTTCGTTGCGAATGACTTCGCGGAACTTCCGGGCTATATTCAGGACGATCAAGAAGACACGAAAGAGCAGCCGAAGCGCAAGTTGATTGACAAGCATTTCCGGGTGACACCGGAAGCGTCGCAATCCTTTAATCTACTGGTGGCGCAGCAGTACACGGGCACTGGTCCACAGTTGGGCCCAGTGCTGATATCCGAGGCGCTCAATCTGCTCTTCGAAAAATACGGAATGGACCCGGTTGCCTGAGTTATGCCTGGTGTCGTTTCGTAGGATAGCGGTAAAGTAGCATAGTCGCGTAGTGGTAAAGCCGCATAGTCGTATCGTGGTGTGGTCGCTACGGCCTCAACCACAATAGTCGTGGCCTCTTGACTCTGGCCATCCGGCGTCTGCTGCGATAGATCTTCATCTGGTACCGGACTGCTGTCCTGTCCATTATGCAGCTACCCAATTCCTCTAACCCCTTGCGGCTCGGTAGCGCAATGAGTGTAGCCGACTGCTAGACCCGAGATGTCTGTTGAAGCAAAGAAGTCGTTCTTCTAGAACTCCAGCATCTCCTAATGACGCGACGTTCGTCGTCTGGTCGTTTCGTCGGATAGTAGTACGGATGTTTAGTTGTATCGTAGTACAGTCGTTTCGCCGTATAGTCTTTTGGTAGAACGGCGGTAAAGTCGCTTGGCGGTATAGTCTTTTGGTGGGATAGTGGTAAAGTAGCATCACGGTCTCCCGACACAAGCTTTGTCGCGCTGAGGCGTCTGGGCGAATCCGTATCATTGTTCCTCTATTCTCGAAAGTCGCGAGCACGGGAGCAGGCGAAGCATATACAGCGGCCCAGGGAAACCTGAACTGCTTAGTTCAGTAGGAAGGCTTACCGGATACATCAAAAAGGCCGATGCATTTCCGTAGGAAGCAACACGAAGTTCCAAGGCACTGAGGAGGCGCCGGGTCGGGCGAAGTTAGGCGCCAACTGCCCAACGAAGGGCAGTACCATCACTGACGAATCAAGATGGCAGATCGCAGCTTTCCCTAAAATATGACCTCCTCTAGCTGTGGGGTCGTGAACGGGAACCTCAGGTGAGAGCGAGACGGTTAGTGCTTGGCTTATAAGACGCTACATGATCGATACCTGAACTCAGTATTCAATTTGCAAGTTTGTCGGCTATCCTCGCAGGAGTGGTGTGAAGCTCTGTGACGTGAAGGCTCTAGCGGTGGCATGTAAGTCAGCGCCTGAGTTCCCCCGGACAGTTCAATGATTTCGAGGTGGTGTGTCCTGAAATGAAAGAGATTGCCCAAAAAAGGGATGCAGGGTAATTTGGGGATTCGACTAAGTGTGTTATTATTTCATAATAATGCATTTAGGTGTTGTTTGAGAAATGCTTCAACGCGTCGGGTCCCAAGATCAGCACACCACGGACCCTCCGGTACAAGTCTCGGAGAATGCAAGGCGTCGCATCACAGAGGCCCGGGAGCAGTCGCTCGCTCCGACCACCCGCGTCAATTACAGATCCCAGTGGAAGAAATGGGAGACGTTCGCCGATGACAACGGCTATCATGTCTTCCCAGTCGACCCTGTGCATCTGGCCGACTGGATCACCCAGCGGGCCGCTGATGGTCGAAAGCCCGGCACTATCCGCATGGGGCTGGCCGCTGTGGGTGCCGCCCATCGCCAGGCGAATCTTCCCAACCCCGCTGAGGACGAGGGCGTCCGAGCCACGATGCGGGATACAACCAGGGTTGCCGGCAGGGCGCAGAAACAGGCTGCCGGATTGACGGCCGCGAGCCTGGCCGCGATTCGCGCGACAGCCTGTGTTCCTAGAATCGGGCGTGGTGGCTCCCTGGAGACTGCGCACACCGCGGAAGCTAGGGGCCAAATTGACATCGCGCTTATCTCGCTGATGAGGGACGGAATGCTCAGACGTTCAGAAGCGGCGAACCTGACCTGGGGAGACCTCATCGAGGAAGGTGATGGAACCGGGAGACTGACAGTCGTCCGATCGAAGACCGACCAAGAAGGGGAGGGGGTAGTGCTGTTCGTGTCGGCACCGACGATGGAAGCGCTCAAAGCCATGAGGCCTGTTGATGCAAACACCCACGATTCGCTCTTTGGGCTGTCCGATGAGCAGATCGCACGCCGGGTTTCGAGTGCCGCCGCGGCCGCGGGCCTGGGCGAGGGATTTACCGGACATTCAGCCCGCGTGGGAATGGCGCAGGATCTTGCACGTACAGGAACTGAGTTGCCTGCGTTGATGACTGCGGGAAGATGGCAGTCTCCTACAATGCCCGCCAGGTATACTCGCGCCGAGCAGGCTGGACGCGGGGCGATAGCTAGATTTTACGGCACGGCCTGATCTCTTCGGTGAAATTGGCCAATCTTGCCGTTCCATCAAGCGCCTTCTGCTTGTATGCGAACTTGGGAGTCCCCCGAACCGTCCTTTCTTTGCGTGCTCTGCAGCGTTGTGAGATCATATCATCTATAATGTTACTTATGAGATACGGTCAGGGCGGACTGCTAACTCGGAAACGCCGACAAGAGAGACGACAATAATGCAGAAAGTATTGCACTTGAAAACCAAAGTGCTGGCTGGAGGCAGGATCGAGATCGTGGATCCGGAGTTGCCTGTGGGTGAAGCCGTTGATGTGACCGTGCGCCATCCGTCTGAGATGCTGCAGCGGTCGGCAGTTGATATTCTCGAAGAAGCGCCGGGACAGCGCCTATTCAAGACTCCCGCGGACGTCGAGTCATATCTCAATGACGAAAGGGCGTCGTGGAGCAGCTGATACTACCTGCTTCAGGTCCCGTATATCTCGACTCCAGTGGTTTCATATACAGCGCTGAACGCGTCGAGCCTTATCGTACCTTGCTTGAGCCGATGTGGCGGCAGGCTCGGGTCGGACAGTTCATAATCGTTAGCAGCGATCTCGTCGTGTTGGAGACTCTCGTCAAGCCGTTTCGAGAGAAAGACGCAGTCATCGAGGGCGTATTTCGCTCACTGTTTGGCTCCATGGAAGTGACGTTAATTCCCACCACACAGTCACTGTGGGAAGAGGCAGCACACTTACGCGCCGACACAGGTTTGAAGACACCCGACGCACTTCACGCGGCTGCTGCCTTGCGCGCGGGCTGCACACTCTTCATCACGAATGATCGTGATTTTCGCCGCGTCCAGGATTTGCCTGTTGCTATACTGGACGACTTCCTTCGATAAGTGGTTCCTATCTGAAAGGCGCCGCGCCGGTTATGGCGTATGCGCTCATATGATTCTGGATCCGCTGTATATACAGCGTCGTGAGTCCTGCCTCAACCTGCTCTGAACAGAAGGAATGGTGAAACGAGTAGTAAGGCGCGACAATTCCGGAGTCGATCAATGATGATGCGTCCAGCGCTTTCAGTCGTCCACTGAGGGTAGGAAGTGAGTCGGAAGACTGAGTCTTGGCGTTAGCAAGATAGCTGACTATTCCACACCGTATGCCAGCGCCATCGAGAACGCAGTTCGCAACTCCGGATGCACCGACACTATCCTTGATTTCTTTCCTCTGCCCGACCGGACGCGAGTCGGCGGCGGCTAGACTTCGGGCGACAGGTCCGCGACCTCAAGCGCCAAGGCCTCGCCGGCACGAAGACTGGCTCTCCACTGCTCAAGCATCAGCAGTCGCGCCCTGGGGTCATCGGATGCCCTGATTATGGCCTGGATCGCGTCGGCTTCGAGATATTGCGGCAACGGCTTGAGCTGAAGTTCTTGCTCTTGGACTACTCTCTTCGGCCGCGACCGTGGGGCCTGCGCCGGCGGGCGGTGGCTTGTGTGGCCATCGGGATAATCCTCACGTTATTTCTAGTCTTGATTCTCCATCAATTGGCATGAGTTCGATTCGTTGATGGTCATCTGCTTCGGTGTTGTAACTGACCGGAGAGGTGCTCGTACCGAGATGGCAACTGGACTTTGGAGGAATTGAAAGGTGACAATGCCGCTACAGGCGGCGCAGACGCACTGGCGCTGGAAGTCATTTTTTGCCCGCAAAGTACACGTGGAGCGAGAATGTGCGATAGTCGGTGAAGGCCGGGAGTCGTGCTTGCAATTCCTGGATTGGCGCTGGATTGGGTCACATGAACCGTACGATGAGCGAATTCTACGGCTAAGCATGTTCCGCGGAATACCCTATAATGGAGTTGGTGAATTCATGCGGAATGTGGAGTAGCCTGACTTTTGGTAAGGGAGACGGCGATGAGTCAAGCGCACGTCACTCATGTAACAGATGAGCAATTCTTCTTGGACCTTAATGACGACTTGGGCGGCGTCGACGCGCTGCGTGAGGGCGCGGACGAGTTCCATCAAGCTGTCAAGCGGTTGTGGCCCGAACGTGACACACTGGTGCAGAGATATCCTGGGAAATGGGTCGCCATGGGAAAGGACGGGGTTGTGCATGTCGGCGACTCTATGGAAGAGGTTCTTTCGGCAGCCGATATTCGCCCGGACGACATCTCTGAGACAGTGATCGAGTACCTTGATCCAAACCCGGCGACGCTGATCTTATGATCAGGTGCATCTTCGACAGAGGCCGACCTTACATTCAGTGCCGTGTTGTCATTCCTCGATTGGGAGTGGATCTGCAGATGATGATACTTATTGATACCGGTGCCACTGTCAGCTGCCTACATCCCCTAGACGCCAGAAGAGCCGGCATCTCGTTCACTCAATTGCAAGGCAGGACATTCTCGCAGGGCATTGGCGGTTCTTCTCCTTACCTCAGGGAGGCTGCCAGTCTGCTCTTCGACGATGACAGTCGAACAAGAATCTATCAGTTGAACCTGCGCATAGCCGAACCAAATGACAGTAGCGGCACGCTACCGTCCTTGCTGGGTCGCGACGTCATCAACAGATGGCACATGGAATACGACCCTACCTACGACAGTCTTCAGTGCACTGTCCGTAGCGCGGACTATACGGCAGTTACCGCGTAACGGGCGCAGAGCGGCTTGCTCTCAATTCATTGCCGAGTTTGCGAGGCATATGAGGACCCGCGTGGAAGAAATATCCTGGTTTGCCGGAAGCTGCAGGTATTGTACCCATAGACAAAAGTCGCCTCATAGACGCATTAGCGCATGACGATACAGCAGTCAGGATACGTGCTGCGAGCTCTCTGGGCCTCGCGAACGCATCAGATGCACCTTCCTTTCTCGTCGAATGCTTCGCATCTCCTGATCCCGCCTTGCGCGAAGCGGCGCGAAATGCCCTGGTTAAGTTGGGCGATGCAGATGTCGTCTCGCTGCTCATGGACTCGCTTCGTCACTGGAACCCGGAAGCCCGCTACAACGTTGTCTGGACTCTTGGCGAACTCGGCGATGCGGCTGTATGCCAGGCCCTGGGTGATGCCCTGAAGGACTGGGATGACGGCGTTCGCTATGGAGCCGTGTCGGCTTTAGGCAAGCTCGGATGCTCTGAGGCCGTGCCGCATCTGATGGCGGCTATGCACGACTACGATGAGGGTGTCAGAAGACAAGCCGCCAATATTCTTGGCAAAATAGGCGATGTCCGAGCCATACCGACATTGATCTTCGCCCTGAAGAACAGAGGTGGCTGGCGAAAGTCACGAGAGGATATTGTGTCCGCTCTGGGCCAGCTAGGCGGGCCAGAGGCGGTTGAAGGGCTCATCGATGCCCTTGGAGATGATTTCCCCACGGTCTCCGGCGTCGCCGCCATATGCCTTGGCGATTTAGGCGGTGAAGAAGCTTACAAGGGTCTTGTCGATGCTCTGCCGGATCTGGAGGGATGGTCTCGCGGGCGAGCCGCCCGGGCACTTTTCCAAATCCAAGGTCTGCAGGCGCTTCCAGACCTGCTGAGAGTGCTCCCACTCTGGCGGATGAACAAGGAGGGTGTAAGGCGGACGCTGAAGGGACTGAAGAGTGATGAGCTAGTTCCGGCGATAATTGACCGCCTTCAAAGCTCCGACAGCGAAGAGAGGGAGGGCGCCATTATAGCGCTGGGCCTCGTCGGAGGCGCTGATGCGCACCGGACAATTGTAGGCTGTCTTTCCGACGCTGATTCATTTGTAGTGGCCGCCTCTGCTGAAGGACTAGGAGAGTTGCAGGATACTGGCTCCGTGCAGCTACTCCTGGACGCGCTGTGCCATAAAGATGGAGTCGTTCGCAGTGCTGCGATAAAAGCGCTCGGTAAAATAGGTGACCGGAGAGCAATTGAGCCTCTCTCCAGACTAGTGGAACACGAATGTAACAACACTGTCCTGTGGAGGGCAAAGCAAGTTCTGAAGGAACTTGCGGAATAAATTGGTCGAGATCGGTCACGGTGCTGGTACGCCAATAAAATCGAGAAGAAACGGCGGCTCATCGGCCTTTGGACATCAATACCGGTTTCGATAATCAATGTTTTCGAGAAGTTTGGTTCGCTGCATTTTACGCGGCAGCCAAGATATCTCCCTCCAGGCTGGGTCTTAGCGGGAGCAAAATTCTCTCCGAGTCATCGTTGCATATCGGGGCTAGGTTGTCAGGTTTAAGGGAGTGGCTCAGGTAGGGGAGGGTCGTTCGAATGCAAGGAAGCTACCGATTTTCTTGCATGAAGGCCAACTTCCCTTTCAGGTAGGAGCGGTGTGTGGGATGCAAGGAAATGCCATATTCTGTTGTGTCACGGTTATCGTTCGTCCCGCACGAGACACTCTTCGCATAGGGAGGTGGTCAGCAAGAGGACTGGCAGTGATTCGCGACAGGCGGCTTTCAACCAATCCGTCACAGTGATCCTACGCACAGTGGATGTTGGGTGAACTCACAAAGATTCGTGGAAGTTCGCGAAGACAGGGCAGGCACCGGCAGCAGCCAACGCAGGTTTCATCGGTTGTTGCCGTATTTTTTGCCGCCGTGTACATGATGCCCAGAATCGGGCAGATCCGACGTATATATTTTAGCCCTGTGATAGTGGCCTTTCGGCTAGAGTCAGGTGCCTGAGGCGCGTCGTCTTGTTCTCCACCCGGGTCCAGCGATCTGATGCACTTATGCGCCTGCCTAGCGTTGTGCTGGTGGTTGGTTCTGGCATTTCGCGGTTGTAGCTGTCCAAAACCTGCTGAAGCGGGTGGCCGTGCCAGTCGTCTGGTAGCGATTGCAGCCATTCTGCTACCGGATCCGCCTCGGCTAGGAATGCCTCCTTCGCTGCGATATTGCCCTGAGGTGGCGCCCAGCCGCTCTTTCCTACATCAAGAGCAGCGACGATAGATAGAGTGACGACCGAGTCCAGCTCGTCTTGGTCAAACAAGCGATTGTGTTCGATAGATTCGTCCACCTTTGCAGGGAAAGGGATTACCGCGACGCGCCGGCGTATCCCGGTGTCGACAGCCATCTTTGGAGCCTCAACGCTCGTCGCGACTACGATACCACTCAGGCTGCCGCGCTGCATCTGTCCGTGAGGACGCCGCGCACCCAAGCGGTCGCCACCCGTGATGGATAGCAGTCTCGATAGTCCAACGCGCTCAACTTCGGAGACGCAGAGAACGACAGGATCCATTTGCAATAGGTCTGTTAGGTCCGCGTCGATGTCAGATCTAGAGTGCCGCGCCAATACGCCGGCAGAGGCGCCCAGTGCCATTCCGCCGAATGCTGCTAGTATCAGATCGGCCGCGGCACTTTTACCTGAGCCGGATTTGCCTACAAGCCATAGGATACTGCAGTAGTCGATGCATCTCCTGGCCACCGCCACGCCGAGGATGGCTATCAGCTGCTCAAAGTCGTCATAGCTGATGTTATGCTGGAGACGGTCCCAGAGCGTCGCCTTCAGGTACTCTATCTCCCGTGGGCGAAAGCGTCCCGCCGTCAGGGCCACTGTGTCGTGGATGAGGGCATCGTGAGGCTGAATGTCGCCTGTACTAAGATCCACCACTCCGTCTGCCGTTGCAAGTAAATCGTTGGGAGGTGAAGGCGCCTGCCGACTGAGGGTTCTCCGCACCGCCGCCCACCACTCTCCCGTGATGCTTCTAGTTTCGCGTCTCCAGTCGCTGTCATTCGTCAGAAGTGCCTCGAACTCCGCTTGGCCCTGGTCTCCGAGGTCCGCGGCCAGACGCATCCGTTCATGATGCAGGATGTCTGTGATAATTTTTGTATCGCGGATCTCGACCCAGTGAGTGCCGTCGCGCCACTCAAACCAGGTGCGGCTATCCTGGTCAAATCTGAACTGGCGGCGCAATCTGGCGGCGCACAATTCGCCGAGCGTCGTCCATGCGGAAACAGGCTCGTCCGCTCCGGGTTCGTTGGGTGGAGCGGGGCGTGCGGTGGATGAGGGCAGTTGAGTATCGGGAGTGGGATCCAGAGAGTCTCTTATCTCCGCTGGGTCTGCGTCCCTTCTGCTCTCAAATTCGTTGTCGGCGGTTTCCCGTGCGCTGTGGTAATCACACATGATGTTATCCCCCTCTGTAAGATCCTTAAGTCTCAGGGGTGGCGTTCGGGAAATTCTGTCTTTGAGAGACTTCTTCTGCCGGGCGCAAGGAGTCGCTATTTCGTTGCCGTTCAGCACCTGTGTCTCTCGGCTCATGGTCTGGCTTGACGCCCAATTCCAGCCTCTCAGCGGGCGAGAGCGATGGAATGGTGCCGTGAGTTACGTGGGGATTGCGTCGTTGAGCGCTTAGCCACTTGCTAAAAGAGCTCAACACATCCCGTGACTTCCTGGTCCTTCTGGCCTGCATTGCCGCTGCTCGCCCGGAATTTCCTCCATATCCGTCACCCAGTCCGGCGGCTGACGCAGCGGCTTTTATCCTCCTGTGTATCTGTGACTCGGACAGCCCGAAAACCGGCATGTCAGAAGTGAAGGTCTTCATCCTGATTGCACGCAGTGCCCGCATGGTGTCGAGAGAGATGAGGATCCGTTCCGCGCTCTTCTCGGAGCGGGCATAGGCGCTTCGGACGCGGATTATCCCACGCCCTTTTGAACGCGGCAACACGTCCCCCCAAGTGAGCGCTGCCACTTCGGAGCGGCCTAGAGAGGCGTCAATGAGCAAAGAGGTCAACGCAATGTCACTCTGACCTCGACGCCTGGCCATTCTGCGTGATTCAGGAAGGCCTCCCCTCCCGATTCTGCGTGTCAGGGCGGTGCTGCGGATGGCTTGAAAGCCTCTGAAGGTGAGTGGCTTTGTCCTAGCCGTAGGACGCCTCTGGCTGGCTGACAGTTCTCTAATAGTAGAACGTACGACCAGTGAGTGGGTAGGAGTCTGAAAGCCGCGAATTCTGTGGACGGCCGCAATTGCGGTCGCCGAGGCCCGTATGGTGGAAAAGCTCACGCCGCGTCTGCCACGCTCGGAAAGATATGTCGCGACCGTGTCAGGCGAGGCAGGCAGTTGCGCCATGCGTCGTTGCAGTGTCCAGTCGCTGAACAGACGCCACTGAGTGATGTATGACCGACTGGTGTTTGGTGACGTACCAGGGAACCGCAGACCTCGGGTGGAGGCTGCGTATGTCAGCTGGTGGTCCGGATTCTGTGGAGTTTCCATTTGTGGCCTCTTTCCAATGTTGATATGGTATCAGATATAATATACAATATCAAGTATATTCAGTAGAATATTTTACGCTAATACAGGAACGAGGTCCCTCGCTCTTCTGTCAGGACGCGAAGATAGGTCAGGCGATTTCCCGGAGGAAGGGCAGACTTGGAAAGGCGAACTATGACGGCGGGTTGGTTGAAGGTTCCATTTACTTCCGAGGTACGTTAGAAATGAGGAGATACGCAATGGCAGAGCGAAAAAACTGTATTGTCGTTCATCACGTTACAATGAAAGACTTTGATGCGAATCGACCGGGCATAGGACAAGTGTTTCACTATGACAATCCCGAGGCCATGCAGGGCTTTTGGGTCTCTACTGACCTAAGTGAGGCGGGGTATTTTATCACCGATCAAGGGCGCATTCTCACATACGAAATGGACATCACCAATGCTTTGTTTGATGAAAAAGATGTGGATGCGGAGGAAATATCTGTCGATGAAATTTATGACCGTGAAATTACGACCATATTGGGTGCGGAGGGCGATGACAACCACGTGGTGCATGACACTCGCATTTTGCGATTGCTTGACGAGCAGGACGCGAACTGTGCCGTGCCTTATACGCCACAGGCAAGCGAAACCTACGGAGAACATGCGCGACATACCAATTGCACCAACAATGAACTTTTGTCGCCATAAGAGTCCATCAAAAAGGCGCGAAACAATCGCATAAATACGTGGTGGAATAAGCATTTTGTCGAGAAATAGTTGACCAGTCATTGCACGATAAAAGTCACATTGACGAGCGCGAAAACCGGTGAGGATTGCGTGATGAGACCGACTCAGCCAAGGAATGATATGATCTTCACACACGAAAAGTCTACGATGACATGCCTCACCATTGGGGGAGTTCTCTGGACGCCAATCGGGGGACTTTCCCTTTTGGCGTGCATCTTGGCGATCCCGCTCATGGTGATGGTCGGGATGGACGATAGCACTGCTCACGCGATCGTGTACGGTGGTGTGGTCGAATCGACAGTCGCTTTGTCGAAACTGATTCTTGTGGGGATCTCTTTTCTCGCATTTCTCTTCGCTGCGACACACAATCCAACGGCGCCATGTGCACTTGGCTTCTCGTCATTTGAACCTCTCTCGTCCCTGAGTTCCGTACTCCGTGAGTTGGTGGCGCTTGCAGGACGGTTAAGCAATCTCTCTGTTCTTCCAACCGGAGGCTGTGCCCTCTCTCATCTCTTCCCTACCAGAGCGTCCGCCCTTCGGACCACGGTAGTGCCTGAGCGAAAAGTTCAGCTTGTCGACTGCTGGACCTCAGGCCCCCGCCCCCGCGTACTGTACCAGCAGCGGTCCTCCTTCTTAGGATAGGGGCTGCGGTACCTCTGGGGAGTACTGCGCATCGTCCACTCCCCCTACCTGACCCTGCGCGTGCTCTGACCGGTGTCGTATCGCTCCATTCCAACCAGCCAACGATTGTGCTGCACATTCCACTAAACGAACATTTCCAGAGGTAAAGTCATGTCAAAACAATTTCTCACTGACGTCTCTTATCCAAAAGGCTATACGCTCACCAAGATCATCCCGCCTCGTGTGGGCGGAGGTCCTTTCAGGGTACGTCAAACCTCCTCGCCGCTGTGTCGAGAGAGGGTCAGCTTCTCTCTCTCGAGATCGTGGGCACTGGTGACGGCGTGTCTTTGATGTACCGCGCGGCGCACGATGACACGCTCTTCAGTGCCATGATGAGCGCGCACTTTCCGTCGGCCATCGTCGAGGCCGTCCCGTCCGATGCCGACCATCTCCTGGTGGGTCCTGACGAGGCGGCCTGGACTTGCACCCTGAAAGTCGAGGGCCAGCCCTACCTTCCGCTTCGTATATTCAACAACATCGACCTGCAGGCAGACCATGTCGCCGACCCGATGGCCGCCCTCATAGGAGCGCATGCAGACATGGGCGGCCACGAGCGTGTGGTCACTAGGCTCATCTTGAAGCCCCTGGCTCGCGACTGGTCGGAGCCGTACAAACGTCTTGGGCTGGGCGGCGCAGGCTCCCACAACGAGGCGCGGAGCCTTGAGGAACAGCGGTCCAAATCAAGCTCTTCCAAGCCCGCCTTTAGTGACAGTGTCGCAAGTCTGGTCGGCCCCTTCTTCTGGTGGAAGCGCCGGGGGAAGCCTTACGAGGTCGACGATTATGTCAATCCGGCCTTGGCGCAGTCGAGAATGACCGACTTGGCCTTTCAGCTCGAGATACAGATTACCGTATTGATAGACAGGCATCTTGGCACCGAGAACAACGCGCGCGCGCGTATGTGCTCCGTTATCCGAGCATTCAAGCATTTCGACAATCCGGGGGGCTCGCGCATCGTCGTGGACGGCGAGATCCGCCCCCACACGGGCTGCGAGGACCTTCTCGCGTTCGCTGAGCCCGAGAAGAGTCCGGGCGTGCTCTCCTTCCTTAAGGCGGAAAAGTCAACTGAGAGCGTCATGGGGCTGCACGAGGTCGCGTCCATGTGGCATCTGCCGACGAAGGCAAACCGCTCGATGGCTCTGGAGAAATCATACTCGTACAACATTGCTCCTCCTCTGGAGATGAAGAATTTAGAAGGGGCCTATGTCGGCGACTCGACCATAGGCCCACCACTGGAGATAAATTTCTCATCTGACTTGACCAAGCGCCATCAGTTCATCATCGCGCGCACCGGCATGGGCAAAAGTACACTTATCGAGCACTGCGTGGCCCACAAACTCAGGCAAAAGGCGCTTGGCCTCGACGACAATGCGATCGTGGTAGTCGACCCGCACTCGGACCTCATCCAGTCGCTGCTTGAGCTCATGCCGCCCGAGCTCGACAAGAAAGTCTGGTTGATTGACCTGGCGGACGAGGAGCATGTGCCCGGCATAAACGTCTTGGATGCGCACATTTTCCCTGACCGAGACCACACCTGCGACGGCGTAATACGCGTCACGAAAGGGATCTGGGATACATGGGGCAGCCGGATGCAGAATATCCTCGAACACACTATAAAGAGCCTCCACGAGGCAAACAGTCATCCCGACACCCCGCGTGAAAAACAGTATACGCTGCTCGACGGCATGCGCATGCTGAGCGAGACCGACTTCAGGACCGCAGTTTTGGAGAAAGTGCATGACCCCTCCCTCCGGCGCTACTGGCGCGAATTCGAGAAGGTCAGTCCGCATCTTCGCTCTGAGGCCGTCACGTCGGTGCAGACACGCCTTGCATATTTCGCATCCACCAAGAAGGCCCGCCAGATTCTAGGTCAGCGCAGCTCCACACTGGATCTCAGGAAGGCGATCGAAGACGGCGACATAATTTTCGTCAACACGGCGCAAGCGATCGTGGGTCGGGACGTGGCCGCCCTCGTGGGCGCCAGCATACTTAACCTTGTGGATGCTGTTATCAGGCAGCAGGGACTCAAGGACGTGAGCGACCGCAAGGGGGCCTACGTGGTCGTCGACGAAATGCAGACGATCCCTGGCGTAAAATTCCAGGACATGCTCTCCGAAATCCGCAAGGTGGGCGGCGCGCTGTGCCTCGTTACCCAGACCCTATCGGTCCTGGACGCAGTCAAAGTCGGGCTCGCGAACGAGATAATAGCCAACATGGGCTGCCTTGCAGTCTTCCAGGTATCCGGCATAGACGCCCAGAAGCTCGTCGGGGAGCTGGGAAAAGAAAGCGTCACGGAGGACGATGTCACCTCCCTCCCGGCGCACACCGCCTACGTTAGAGCGACGGTTGGAGGAAAGAGACTGCCCGTATTTTCTATGAAGCTCCGCCCTCCGCAGATGGGCGATCCGGCCAGGGCCCGTGCCATCCGCGACCTGGCCGGCGGCTACACCAGGAGCGCCGACGAGGTGGAAAAAACCCTGGCCGAGGAGTACCGGTAGGACTGGGAAATCCTGCCGGAATCAGACGCCGCCGATGCAGACGTGGACGGCGGCCTCGAGTTCAAGGACGTGCCGTCGCTCGATTCCGGGGGCGCGCCCGACCCCGGCAAAGTTCCGCGCTCCCGCAGCAGGCGCAGACGGGCAGACGCGCCTGGCGGCGACTCCGGGGAGGCGCGCGCGGAGGATCAGGAGTCGACACAGAGCGGTGACGGTGAGGACCGTACCCCAGACGAACAGCAACCGAGAACTCCTAGGGATTCAAATATAGAGCGCTTCGAAGACATCCTGTAAGAAAGTTGCAGTGCCTTATCGTGTATCGGAAAGGAGTACCTGCGCATGTCGGATCTCAGCAGCAACGAATGGAAAATGATAAGCAACCTCTCGATGATGCCGTTCATCGACCGGGAGGAGGTTGCGTTTCTGAGCGACGTCGACTACAACAGCGTCAGCAGAACCCTTCGAGAACTGGAGAGCAAAAAGTTGATCGGACACATACTCCACACGACTCCGCACTCAGACCCTTCGGAGAGATTTGTTCTTACCCGAAACGGCGTCAGACTCTTCATCAGACGCTCATTGGTGAACCTTGCCGATACTGCTTTGCCCATCACGCGCGAGTGGTACAAACGGCTGCTGCTGCGTCTCGACAGCGTCCGAACCGTCTATCGCATTGCGCGCTCATTTGTCCCGGCGGACCGTGATACTAGGCGACATACACCCCGGGTCATCTGGTACCGGGACGGAAACTGGGACGCTGCGCTGCTCTTCAACGACGGCAACGTCGTGCCAATTCTGTTCCACGGAGAGCCCTGGCGGCGCGCTCGTTTCATGGAGCGTCTCAAGGAGTTCAACGACTATCACAAGGGACACGTCGGCGGCGTTCTACTGGTCGCGCCTGACCTCTTTTCGGCCAACAAAGCGCTGTTCAAACTGCGCTCCCTCGACACTTCGATAGTGGCCTACGAATGCGTCGAATCCGAGATCGGAAAGGCCGAGAGCATGTCGAAGCTCAGCGACTATGTCCGCTTAAGTGCTAAGGGAAAATGTCACCCCCTGTAAATTGCCATGCTATCAGACTACGATACCGTCGACTTCGCACGGGCGCGCGACAAAGGTGGACTTTCAGCGTTCATATACTTCTTCACGGTGTCTCTGTGTATGCCAGTTCCCGGGCGATCCTACGAATGGACAGCCCCTTGCGCTTCGCTTTCCGTACCGCTTTCCATCTCGCCGTCTAGCTGCGCGAGCTTGTCTACCCAGCGTCTGCCCAGGCCATTGCTGTCGATATGAGGTGTAGGAGTAGGCACGGTTCTCTCGGTGGAGTTTCGCAGGATATTGGGGCGCTGCGGTGCCTTCTGTGTGGGGATGATCTGCCCCTCGTGCTGCACCACCAGCTGTCCGTCCAGCCCTTCAAGCACATCCACCACCGCTCCGGCATAGCTCGGTCGGTCTGTGCCGGGCAGTAACTGCAGGGTGCGCCAGCGGTACTTCACCGTGTTGTCCCGGCCAACCCTGCGCCTGTACTTCAGGCAGAGGGTTGATCGGGGCACATCTGCGGATCCAGGACGCGATATGCGGTCTCTGCGTGCTGTGGTGGCACACGGAAGCGTTGGTTGAAGTGGGAGAGGAAGTCAGCGAGCACGCGGTTAGCGTCATCGATGGTTGCTGCCTCCGCGAGTCGCAGTTCGGTTACGAGCCTGTCCTGGAAGGTGCCGACCATACGCTCAACCCGCCCCTTGGCTTGCGGTGATCGAGCGAATATCAGCTGTACGCCAAGCTCGTCCATTGCGCGACTGAACTGGGTGGGAGCAGCGGCAGCCTCTGACGGTGGCGTGTACTTGAATACGGCATGCCGGTCTGCATACAGTGCGGTCGGTATGCCGCAGTTCCGTATCAGACCATCGAGGAGCGAGAAGTAGCTGTGGGTGTTTTCCAGCTCGCAGAACAGGGCGTCGGCCACCATACCGGTGGCGTCCTCCACCGCCAGCAGCAATGTGAACTGCGGTCCATCTTCTCCCAGCCATCTGTGGTAGCTGCCGTCTACCTGAATCAGCATACCCTCACGCGGCATCCGCTGCCGCCGCACTCGGTGCTTCGGCGGCCTACGCCGACGAAGACTGTTCACACCGGCGTTCGTCAGTATCTTGCGCAACGTGTCACGACCGATGTCTATGCCCTCCCGCTCCCTGAGAAGCTCGCTCAGGTGCGTATGGTTGACTCCGGCGTACCGTGTGTGCGCCAGACGTACTGCTTCGCTCGCCAATGCGCTCGGTGTAGCGTTGGCAGGTCTGCGACCTCGATTGCCGTGAGCTAGTGCGGCTGCTCCTTTCTCTCTGTAAGCCGCCAGTATGCGCCTGGTGTGGCGTGCGCTCGCTCCCATCAGTGTCGCTGCCTGCTCCGTCGTCATATACCCTGCCAGTAAGTTGTTGAGTACCTGAAGTCTTGCCTGTTCTTGCTGCGTCAATGTCACATTCTCCATAATGTGGACATTTTCGCTTAGCAGTTAGTACGGACGGAATCACAGAGCAACAACAGAGAAAGTCGCGTCGGTTTGTACCGGAATGCGTGAGAGCCTGCGCAATATTGCGACGACGCGTTCCCTCAAGGAAATTGGAAAGCTGCGACGTATTTTGTGGTCGCTGCCGGGTGTAATAATGTCACATTATTCCGGACAAAACGATCACGGGACTGATCACGCGGACAGTGAATGTCATGGGCAGGAATTCCAGACAGAAGGGATCACAAGAACGACATCTGCATGCGGAGTATTGAAAATTCTTTTCATGAAAAGATTGAACAGTCATTGCACTAAAAAAGTCACACCGACGAGCGCGAAAACGACGAGGATTGCGTGATGAGCCCGACTCAACCCGACAAACAATTTAAGAGAGAACGCTGCTCTGAAAACGAGGGGTCCGTTGCGTGGGAAAGTGACGCAGACTGCGCGCATAATATGGCGGAAAGCGTTTCGGAAAAAGAGTCTCAGGTGTCCAATACTTTGGACACTTTTTGTCGCGAATCCGAGGTCGGTTACGAGAGTACTGCGGATATCGACACCATTTTGCGTCACATTCGCCGGTTCGAATCCGGGTCCGCCGCCAGCGTCGATACCGCCTCTCCACTATCGTCGACCGGTGCAGGGGAGGAGGAGTCCTCACCTCCGTCGGACACGAGAACTCATGACAAGTCCGTCGATGAAAACGGAACGGATGTGGACATTGGGCGAGCGCATGACCCCGACGAAAAGTGTGAACTTGATGAGCGTTCTTTGTCTGCCGAATCGTCTCCCGGAGAGGTCGAATCACCGGAACAGGAACTCGCGCGAAAACGAAAGATATTCGAGCAGAGGGAGAACGTGAATCCACTCGTCGTTACGCGCGAGGCTCATCACGGAGAGGAAGAGATCCACAGCGAAAACGCGATGGACGCCATACGATTGTGGCGCGCATGTCATGCGGAGCTTGACGTGATCAGGACGGGCCCTGGTGCTCGCTACCGTTCGACAGAATACCTGGCCTGCCGTGACAGGATACTGGCGGTGGAGATATACCTCATCGAAGAGCAAGGACTCACGATTCCAAACGTCCTTGAGAGCGGTCGCAGGTCCGCATGGGACGGGCTGCAAAGGAACGAGCAGGTCGTCCTGCGACGAATAAATCGTGTGAGTCTGAAGGAGGAGTACGAGCGAGCGCGGAAGGACGAGCTGCGTGAGGCATCCATTCAAATGCTCAAGGGCATCCTGACCGTTCCGGCAAGACTGCTGCCCGGTCGCCGTCGAGGCCGTAAATGAGTGCGGGCCAAAATAGCAGGATTGATTCGTGCGCGCAATGTGCATAAAAAGGGTTGTAACATCGGGCCATCGATGCTAGGAATAGTCGAGGATCTTATGGCTCAACTATTTGAAAGTCCCGCCGGATTTTCTATGGAAGAGAGGCACACAATGGCGGATGCGCAGGACATCGTGCTCGTGATAGGGGATGTAGGCGTAGAGACGATTTACAGAGAGCACATGCTCTGGACGGGCGCCGGCGGGAGCGCGCTCAATCTCGCCGATACACTGTGCGACGCGTACAACATACGGACGTTGCTGGTCACGAAGGCGGACCCTGTGCTGGGCTGGCAGGTCAAGGATGCCATGGAGCGTTTCCACAAATTGAATGGGGCAATCGCGTTAATGCGGACATACGAGGAATCCGGCCCGGGATCCCTGTATGAAGTCAACCATCGCTATGCCGGCCTCGATATTTCCACCCACCTGGCAATTGTAATGGACGGCGTCGTCGAATCCATGTATTCGGGGCGGGATATCAACCTGTCCGAGCATACGGCGTCTCTCAGGAACGCAATAGACGCATGCGTTCTGGTGGTCGCCGGTACAAGGCTCACTGAAGAGACGCTTCATGTCATAGCAGCGCTCTGCCAGGAACTTTCGCAGCGGCTGATCGTGGTAAGGAACGGGCGAGAGCAATCTCTGGCCAAGTTCGCGGGCATAGGCAATGGCGGCGGCTGTCATCTGCTCGTTCTGGGGCCGAGAGATGCGTCGCTTTTCGGGCAGCGCGACTCCTGCGAAGTTGCGGGAGCGCGCCTGGTCGCCTACGTGAATCCTGAAGCACGGTCGTGGTCGTTCCACGGACCGGGAGGAGATGAAGTGCTGAGAGGGCAGGCGCGCTTCGAAGAGGGCGAGGAGATGATGGACACGGTCGGAGCGCTCAAGGGCTTTACCGCCGGATACATCGCCGCGACGCACTTCGATGGATACATCCTGGGAAGCAGACAGGCGACCGACATGATGAACGAGGGGTTGAAGCGAGCGCTAAGATTAACCGGAGGCAATACTTTGTCCCTTCGGGACCCGGACGATCCGCAGCTGAACGTCACCGGGCTCTGACATTGGGAACCGATCGACGAACCTCTATCGCCAGCCTGTGGTCCATCTCTCGGAGCGTGTGCCGTACCTCGTCGGGATGTTGTCCGGATGCAACTGCGATGATGTAAATGGTCATCTGGGATTGGGTCTGACTCTGGATGCAACTGGCTCAGATGCCCTTATCGCGATCTGTCGACCCGTTCCCAGCATGGCCATAAGTAGCCAACGGCTGAGGCGAGCAGTGACCTGATGGCAAGTGTGTTGAAAGTCAAGAGGAATGGCCGGTGACCCTCAAAGTCAGGTCGCACTAGGGCGAGCGGTTTTTGAGCATGGAGTTGAGGAGCACAAGCAGCTTTCGCATACAGGCTGTGAGTGCCACCTTCTTCGGCTTGCCTGCGACCAATAGTCGATGGTAGAAGTCTCTGATGACGGGGTTGAAGCGGCTGGCTGTCGGTGCGCCCATGTACAGGGCGGCGCGGACGCGGGCTCGTCCGCCCCAGACACTGCGTTTGCCCCGGCGGGACCCGCTGTCCCTGTTGAAAGGTGCCACGCCGACCAGAGCGGCGATCCGCTTGCGGTTCAGCGTGCCCAACTCCGGGAGGTATGCCAAAAGCGACAACGAGAGCTGCTCTCCCACACCGGGCACCGAGCGCAGCAGGTTGTCTTTCTCACGCCATACGGGACTGCTACGCAGAGCCTTTCGCAGGTCCTTGTCCAGGTCGCTCAGCTCCTGCTCCAGCCAGGTGATATGGGACTGGATGCTGGGACGTACAGAGTGGGAAGCTCGTCTCAGGCGATTCTTCTCCGCAACAAGCATCGTCATTAGCTGGTTGCGCCGCGTCGTAAGGGAGTTAAGCTCCTGGGTGTCCTCATCGCGCAATGGGCGCACTGGCGGACGCACCGCCTCGGCGAAGTGGGCAAGCACCAGCGCATCCAGCGCATCAGTCTTGGCAAGCTTGCCGGTGGCCTTGGCGAAGTCGCGCACCTGTCGGGGGTTGACCACTACCACCGACAATGCCGCCGCTGCCCGAGCCGACACCAGAGGAACCTCGAGGCCACCAGTTGCCTCTAGCAGCACTGCAATGGGTTCGGCAGTCCGCAGGCAGGACACAAGTTCACTCACGCCCCGCTCGTCGTAATCAGCACTCCACGTGTCCCCGCCCGGGCGTATGGCTACATCTACCCGATCCTTGGCCACGTCAATGCCTACATAAATCTCTTCCCGTTTCATATTCGTCCCCTCTTCAAGTGATGGCCCTTCCTTGCAAGATGCGGGCTTAATCGGCCCAGGCAACCGTTCGGGCTCTGCTTGGAGATGGTGCGGCGACCCTTGCTTGACAACGGTCTTTGACGACCAAGGGCGGATCGGTCTGCCGCACCCTACTCCACGTCTGTGAAGTCACTATTGAGAACATTTACCAATATACAAGGGCGGGGCAGTGGCCATCGACAGGCAAGGTGTCCGGCTTTGCGAAAACCATGTGCCCGCGACCACCTGTGGGTACGAAGAACTTGAGCGGTGGTCGCGAGACCTGGGACAGATCCGCGCGTTCGGCATAGAGGGTACGGGCTACTACGCGCTGGACTCGCACGCTTCCTGACCGACAGAAGCTATACAGTCATCGAGGTCAACAGGCCTGACCGGTCGGTCCGCTATCGCAAGGGGAAAAGCGACCCCACCGACGCGGAGATGGCAGCTCGTGGAGTGCTTTCTGGTGTAGTCGATACCACTTGTATGTTGTATTTGACTTGCAAACGTGTCAGTTTGTGAGGTGGGTGAGAGGGGCGCGTCGTGAGCGACTGGGTGAGCCAGGCTGCTGCGCCGGGCTGCACCGTTTGGGAGTATGACACCCCTCCCGCCGCATTTGTGGCTCCGAACGGATACAAGGGCACGAGGCCCGCATCTGCAAGTGTGGAGCACAACGGCATAATACACACGGAGGTCGGACTATGATAGTCGTAGCAGGCATAGATGTATCGAAGGCAACTTTGGAGGTGTCAGTTTCTGAAGGTCCCGTGCTCCGCTTTGAGAACAGCGCGACAGGCATTCGCAGGTTGCTCAGGCATCTGGAGCGGGCAGGTGTGACCAAGGCGGTGTGCGAGTTCACCGGTGGGTATGAGCGTCTTGTGGTAGGCAAGCTGAGGGAGACGGTGATCGGCGTAGAAGTGGCGCATCCGGTCAGGGTGCGCGCATTTGCCCGCGCGTGCGGATACGAGGCGAAGACCGACCCTCTCGATGCTCAGGTGCTGTCTCGCTACGGCGTGGTGTTCTCCGAGTCGGACACAACACAACCGGATGTGGATCCTGACCGTGAGGAGCTGCGGCAGTTACTGAGCAGGCGGCGTCAACTTGTCGAGCAGCGGGTGCGGGAGCGCAACCGACTGGACAAGGGCGTAAGCGGGAGTGTCGGGAAGTCGACCAGGCGTCACATCCGCTGGCTGGACAGAGAGATAGAGCGGTTGGATGAGGAGTACAAGGAGTTGTTGAAGCGCAGCGCCAGTCTCAGTGAGACAGTCGAACTGTATCAGACGGTACCCGGAGTGGGACAGCTGACCGCGGCTACACTTATCGCATATTTGCCCGAACTTGGCAGGCGGGACGGACGGGCGTTGACATCGCTGGTGGGGCTTGCTCCCTGGTCGCGTGACAGCGGCAAAAAGCGTGGCAATCGGTCCATTCGAGGCGGTCGTGGGACGGTGCGACGGGCGCTGTATATCTGTGCTTGGGTGGTGCTCAGGGTAGATGGCGACCTACGCGACTTCTATCGGCGTCTTCGGGAGCGCGGCAAACCCGGCAAGGTAGCTGTGATAGCAGTGGCACGCAAGCTGCTGATGCAGCTAAACGCCGTGGCGCGTCGAGGAACTCCCTGGGTGAAACGGTACGGGAGCGACTGCCCATCTTATCAGGCCGGATCGGCTTGACATCTAACACGGATACTCCCAAGTCGGGTGAAGGCGGAGTAGTAATGATCCGCATGCTCAAGAGCGCGAGAGACTCTGCTGTAAAGGCTCGCGCGCAGGCCGGCAACCAGATGAAGGCTCTTGTTGTGACGGCTCCTGCCGTACTTCGCGAGGTGCTCGATGGCCTTACCACCAGCGCTCTCGCGAAGAGATGCAGGAGCTTCCGTCCCTCTCGCCTGGACGATCCTAAGCCGGCGGCCAAGTACACGCTTCGTTCCCTAGCCTGCCGGTATCGCCACCTCAGTGGCGAAGTGCGGAACCTGAAGGCCGAGATAGAACGACTCACCCGATCAATCGCCCCAACCCTGGTCGACGCCTTCGGTGTGGGACCTACCACTGCTGCAACCCTGTTGGTTGTTGCCGGAAGCAACTCCGACCGGCTCCGCTCGGAGGCAGCCTTCGCCTCGCTGTGCGGCGTAAATCCGATACCGGCGTCATCCGGCAAGACGAACCGGCATCGGCTCAACCGCGGCGGCGACCGCCAGGCCAATGCCGCGCTCTATCGCATAGTCCTCGTCAGACTATGCCATGATCCCAGGATCTGGGCATACATGCATCGTCGAACCGCCGAGGGAATGAGCAAGCGTGACGTCATCCGCTGTCTCAAACGCTATGTTGCTCGAGAAGTCTACTCGGTCATCCAGAAACCTGCCCAGGCGCTCGACATAGCTGCTTGACATCTATAGGAGAATCATATCTATGGAGTAATCGCAGGGGCAGTTCGTCGCTCTGCCATGGGAGCGGTTGGGCCTACGCGCCGGAGCTGGTAGTTCTGGAAACCATGAGCGACTTGGCTCGTGCCACATTCCCGGTAGCCTTCACGAAGAATGCAGGGTCATTCTCTTCGAGCGCAGCTTTCAGATACTCGATGATTACCTCGTCATCTGTGAGTGACTCGGCGCTGTTCCAGGGAGTGTAGTTTTCATTGTTCAATGCCGAAGCTGAGAGTTCCATCATCGCGGAATCGCCGCAGGGCGCCTGTCGATGCAATTACTGCACAGCCAGATTCCGCGAGGATTGCCGTCTCTCCAATTCTCATAGAAGAGGAAGCAATGTTTGCGCTGCCAGCAGTCCATGTAGTCTGTGACGCGAGGTCTATGGCGCTTCATAATCGTGTCCCTGTTGGAGCCTTACAGATCCTCAGGAAGCTGTACCTATCCTGAACATCGCGGCCCCGCACTCCCCGCACTTGCCGCGGGTCGCTGGCCGGCCGTTCTTCATCGTGATTTGCTCAGCCTCCTGCATCTCTCGGCTCTGTCTGCACTTCAGGCAGTATCCTGTCATCGTTAGTTCCTTTCATTTACTGTATTGCCTTTGGCTCTCCTCAATGATCGAGGCGTCGTGTCCTGTCCAGGAAGCCGGTCTGTATGCCCGTATCGGGACTGTTAGCTGCATCTCGCGTGTCCTGAGGTGGTGGTGAGTCTTGAGATGGTGACGTCGGCTCGACATAGTTCTCGCTATACAGCCTGAGCCGCTGGACGACCTCGATCGCGTGCTGCTCATGTTGGTTCGCGTGGGCGTGCGCGGCCTCAAGAAATGCAGAGGACGCCTGGACAGATGTGTTCACAGCTTCAACTTGGTACGCGGCAATGAGATTTGCCGGCCGCGACCATAGAATTTGCCTATCGTTATAGGGGATTATCTTCCATCAGGAGGTGGAAGATTGATCACCGATCGACAGGTAGTATTGATGAGGCAGAAGCTGATGAAAGGCAAGACACAACAGGCAGCGGCGGCGGCATCGGGGATAAGTGAAAGGTCGGTGCGGAACTGGCGTCAGGGGCCAGTGCCGTCGGAGAAGAAGAAGGACAGGCGAAGGCAGAGAACGAGGCCGGACCCGTTAGCGGGAGTGTGGGCGGAGGATATAGAGCCGTTGCTGCTGTCGGACATCGATGGAGTGCTGAGCGCTCCGACTATTCTGGAATGGCTGGACGGGCGGCATCCGGGGCGGTTCGGCAGGTCGCATCTGCGCACATTGCAGAGACGGATGAGGGACTGGCGTGCGCTGCACGGTCCTGATCGTGAGGTGTACTTCGCGCAGGAGCATCCACCGGGACGTGAGGGGCAGATGGACTTCACGCACTGCGGGGAACTGGGAGTGACCATAGGCGGAGAGCCGTTCGATCATCTTCTGTTCCAGTTCATTCTGAGTCACTCTGGGTGGCGGTACGCGCAGATATGCTTTGGGGAGACGTTCTCTGCTCTGATGAGCGGACTGCAGGGAGCGCTGTGGGAGCTGGGCAGCGTGCCCGAGGTGGTCAGGACCGACAACCTGTCTGCAGCGACGCACGATCTGCGCGACAGTGGCGGACGCGCCTTCAACGAGCGCTACCGGGCCATACTCGACCACTACGGACTGAGGGCGACCAGGACCAACCCGCGCAGTTCGCACGAGAACGGAGTCGCGGAGCAGGGGCACCGCCGCCTGAAGGGCGCCATAGCGCAGGCCCTGGTTCTCAGGGGAAGCCGCGACTTCGAGTCGGTTCAGGAGTACACGGCGTTCGTGAGGCGGATCGTGGACAGGCGCAACAGGCGCATCGGGGAGAAGTTGGCGCGAGAGTACCCGCGCCTGCGCGCGCTACCGCCGGCTCCTGTACCCGAGTACGTCAGCTACCGCACCAGGGTGCAAAAGTGGAGCACCATCAGGGTGTCCAGCAGGACATACTCGGTGCCGTCGCGCCTGATAGGTGTGGAGGTGGACGTTCGGCTGTACACGAACCGGATCAAGGTGTACTACAAGGGACACCTTGTGGAGAGCATGGATCGGATACGCGGTGGGAGCGAGGCTCGCATAGACTACCGACACATCATAGGATCCCTGGTGCGCAAGCCGGGTGCGTTCGCCCGCTACCGCTTCTACGACGCGATGCGCGGCTGGAAGGGAGAACGGACCGACGTGGACTACGTGCGCATACTGCATCTTGCCGCGACGACCATGGAGTGCGAGGTCGAGAGGGCGCTGCGCAGGCTGCTAGAGTCGAGAGTAAGGTTCGACTACGCAGTGGTGCGACAACTGTCCGCGCCCGCGTCTCCTGAGATACCGGCGGTTGCGCTGCCCGATGCAGTGGACCTTAGCGTGTACGACAGGCTGCTTGTGGGAGGTGCTCGATGACGACGGACACGTACGCTTCGAGCGTAGTGGGAGAACGGATCAGGGAACTGTGCAGGGAGTTCAAGCTGCCTACGCTGGCAGCAGAGACCGTTTGTCGCTTCAGCGAAGCCGGACACACCGACGCGCTGCCGACCCTAGTGGAGGTGCTGGAGCAGGAGGCTGAGGACAGGCGCATAAGGCGAGTGGACAGGCTCAGGAAAGCGTCCAAGCTCCCTGCGGGCAAGACCTGGGACACCTTCGAGCACGACAGGGCGCCCGTTAAGCTCCGGCAGCAGCTCGTCAGGCTTGCCGAAGGGGACTTCGTGGAGCGTGGCGTCAACGTACTGGCCTTCGGGATGCCCGGCACTGGCAAGACGCACGCGATGCGCGCCATAGGGCATAGGCTCGTGCAGTCGGGGCGCTCGGTGCTGTTCATCCCCGCGTACCGTCTGGTGCAGGACATGCTCGCCGCCAAGCGCGACCTCGACCTGCCGCGGATGCTCAGGAAGCTGGACAACTTCGACCTGCTGGTGATAGACGACCTGGGCTACCTGCAGCAGGGCGCCGGGGAGTCGGAGGTGCTGTTCACGCTGATAGCGGAGCGCTACGAGCGCCGCTCGCTGGGCATCACCTCCAACCTGGTCTTCTCAGAGTGGGAGAAGGTGTTCGCCAACCCCATGGCGACAGCTGCGGCGATAGACAGGATCGTGCATCACTCGGTCATACTGGAGTTCAACGTGCCAAGTTACCGGACCAGTGCGGCACGGAATCGGAAGGCAGAGGATGTGTCGCACCGGCAAAAGTAATTGTCGCGCGGCAAAAATGGTTGTCGCGTCAATTACAACGGACTGTTGAAAAAGCCCGAGTTGAAGTGGGACATGTCGGCGGCGTAGAATGGCACGAACATCCAGTATCAGGAGCGACACGATGCTCGATCCATTGGACCGCCATAGCAGAGACTCCACCCTGTTTCAGTTCACGACAAAGCGTCTTAGAGACTTCATCGACCCCAATCACCTTCTGATCCAGATAGACGAGCAGTTCGACTTCCAGAAGCTCGTAGAGCCGCTTGAGGACTACTACTGTCGGGACAACGGCAGACCGGCGATTCACCCCGAGGTACTCGTGAGAGCGCTGTTGATATCGTCCTTGTACAACGTGAGTTCGTTCCGGCGGCTGTGCGCGGCAATATCGGAGAATCTGGCCTTCCGCTGGTTCTGCTTCCTTACGATAGACGACGAAGTGTTCAATCATTCCACTATCAGTTATTTCATTGAGCGCATCGGTGATGAGTGCTTCGGGGAGATATTCCAGCGGTTCAACGAGGAGTTGCTGAGGTTGGGACTGCTGTCCCGGCAGATGTACGTGGACTCCAGCTTGGTCAGGGCGAACGTCAGTGGTCGTAATTTGTCAGAAAGTGGGATGAGTGTGAAGGAGTTCAAGGAGAAGGCGGTCGAAGAGAATAGACTGTTCGTGTTGCGGAAACGGGAGATAGATTAGGACGGCGATGAGAGGGAGAGCGTCAGTTACTACCAGGACCCGAAGGGGCGGCTGCCATTGAGTTCTGTGGATACCGACGCCAGATGGCGCACCAGTGGCGATGGTAAGCGAGCAGAACTCCATTACCAGGAGAACATCATAGTGGACGGCGGAGGCTTCATCCTGTCACGCAGAGTGACCCACGCCAGCGAGGGCGAATGGAAGGCAGTGGATGGTATGTTGAAGCATCTACCTGTCCTACCGGAGAGCCTGGCAGCTGACACCGCATACAGAGCAGGCAGCTTGAGGAAACACTTGGAAGACCTGAACATTACGGGGTACATACCACTCCATCCGAGACAGGAAAAGAGTATGGTCTCCAAGGAAGGCTTCACCTATCAGGGTGACCACTTGCTCTGTCCCAAAGGTAAGCGGTTGAATAGGGGTGGTTACTACAAGGGGGAAAGGATCTTTCGATACGTTGCGTCTCGGGAAGACTGCCAGCAATGTCCGATAAAGGCCGAATGCTTGCCACCTGGTCGAAGGAGGCGGCATGTGGAGCTAAGCATTTATCATCCCGTCTTCCTGAGGGCGAAGGAACGCAATGAAGGCAATGCTTATCAGAGGGAGATGCTGAAGAGGAGAACGACGGCGGAGGGTGTGTTCGCATCCCTGGACCGACTGGGCTGGGCAAGAAGTAGGCTGAGAGGTCTATGGAAGGCTAACTGCGAGGGGTACATATCGGGACTGGCGCATAACCTTAAGAAAGCAGTTCGTCGGCTGAGCGACGACACGGGGCCTCCAGAGCCGGCGACTGCGCCGGGGCGAGTTGCCGCTTAACCAAGATATAACCGGGAACGACAGGGTGACTATGGCAGACATGACGAAGCGATCGCCAACAGTGGTCCAGAGCCTACGCCAGTCAGACAAAGTGCTCGTCTCGCCGTGTAAATGGCGACAGGGTTGAACAGATCTCTGCTTTTTCAACAGTCCGCCATGGTCGTCGCGGCAAGATGCAGTATGCGCACGTAGTCCACGTCGGTCCGTTCTCCCTTCCAGCCGCGCATCGCGTCGTAGAAGCGGTAGCGGGCGAACGCACCCGGCTTGCGCACCAGGGATCCTATGATGTGTCGGTAGTCTATGCGAGCCTCGCTCCCACCGCGTATCCGATCCATGCTCTCCACAAGGTGTCCCTTGTAGTACACCTTGATCCGGTTCGTGTACAGCCGAACGTCCACCTCCACACCTATCAGGCGCGACGGCACCGAGTATGTCCTGCTGGACACCCTGATGGTGCTCCACTTTTGCACCCTGGTGCGGTAGCTGACGTACTCGGGTACAGGAGCCGGCGGTAGCGCGCGCAGGCGCGGGTACTCTCGCGCCAACTTCTCCCCGATGCGCCTGTTGCGCCTGTCCACGATCCGCCTCACGAACGCCGTGTACTCCTGAACCGACTCGAAGTCGCGGCTTCCCCTGAGAACCAGGGCCTGCGCTATGGCGCCCTTCAGGCGGCGGTGCCCCTGCTCCGCGACTCCGTTCTCGTGCGAACTGCGCGGGTTGGTCCTGGTCGCCCTCAGTCCGTAGTGGTCGAGTATGGCCCGGTAGCGCTCGTTGAAGGCGCGTCCGCCACTGTCGCGCAGATCGTGCGTCGCTGCAGACAGGTTGTCGGTCCTGACCACCTCGGGCACGCTGCCCAGCTCCCACAGCGCTCCCTGCAGTCCGCTCATCAGAGCAGAGAACGTCTCCCCAAAGCATATCTGCGCGTACCGCCACCCAGAGTGACTCAGAATGAACTGGAACAGAAGATGATCGAACGGCTCTCCGCCTATGGTCACTCCCAGTTCCCCGCAGTGCGTGAAGTCCATCTGCCCCTCACGTCCCGGTGGATGCTCCTGCGCGAAGTACACCTCACGATCAGGACCGTGCAGCGCACGCCAGTCCCTCATCCGTCTCTGCAATGTGCGCAGATGCGACCTGCCGAACCGCCCCGGATGCCGCCCGTCCAGCCATTCCAGAATAGTCGGAGCGCTCAGCACTCCATCGATGTCCGACAGCAGCAACGGCTCTATATCCTCCGCCCACACTCCCGCTAACGGGTCCGGCCTCGTTCTCTGCCTTCGCCTGTCCTTCTTCTTCTCCGACGGCACTGGCCCCTGACGCCAGTTCCGCACCGACCTTTCACTTATCCCCGATGCCGCCGCCGCTGCCTGTTGTGTCTTGCCTTTCATCAGCTTCTGCCTCATCAATACTACCTGTCGATCGGTGATCAATCTTCCACCTCCTGATGGAAGATAATCCCCTATAACGATAGGCAAATTCTATGGTCGTGACCGGCAAAAGTTATTGTCGCGTATCAACAGGAATCCTCTTACCACCAGGCTGTAGCGCTGGTACACCAATCCCATTCCGAGCAGCAAGCAGCCGAGTGTAATGAAAGCTACGACCCGGTAAGCCATTTCCAGCAGAAATACGTCGAATACGAACAGCTTTGCCACAGGAACCGCCAGCAAGCCCATTCCCGCCAGCCTCACCCGGCTGTTTACGGATGCTATTCCGAAGGCTATAACACCCATAGCATACACTGCCCATAGCACTGTAAGCGTCAGATGCATGGCATCGATATAATTGCCGCCGTTACGCGCGCCGAGACTGTCGAATTAGTAAACGACCTCCTGGCTCAGCGTCCACAGGGCAACCGCATTGGCGACTACCAGCAGGCCGGGGAACATCAGCCGCTCGTTTTCGTCGAGAGCGCTTGCGCGGCGCCCGTACCAGAATGTCAACGATGAAACCAGCGCCAGCGCCAGCGCGAAACTGAGGAAGCGTATGTTCAGCACGGGTGTGAATTCCAGCGGGTCCAAATACACATTGACCGTGTCGTAGGTCAGCAGCTTCCAGACCGCCACGCCGAGCAGGACAATGCCTCCCCATCGCGCCGGGGCGTAACCTCTCAGCAGGCCGATGACCGTGGCGATCGAACCGTACACGGCCCATAGCAGAGTCAACGCCAGGAGTGCGCCGTTGCCAAGCCGGCGGATGTCTGGTGCTGCGTCGAGGACTGAACTCCACCGCAGGCTGCCGCTTTCCAGATAGTTGACTGCCTCAAGGCTGATCAGGCCAAGGGTCACCAGATTCGCCATCCCCAGCATGGCCGGTACAGCCCATTGCTCAACCTGAAATTGCCCTTCGGCTTCCCGGTAGAGCCAGTAAATCAGCCCGGCGGCATAGAAGGCGGCAACGACGAACGCCATAGTGACGAATCGACCGTTGAGAACCGGCGTGTAAGCGAACGAGTCAATCCATGCGTCGAACAGAACCAGGTGAAACACGGAGATCAGGAGGACCGCGATGCCCAGGGCGCGCGTCTGCCAGCGCCCAAGGTAGAAGCCCAACCAGACTGTTGCCACACCCTGCGCTGCCCATCCCAATGCCACCGAGTACCCACTGAATTGCAGGGGGAACGCCATAGCGAGGAACACGGATGCGATTGCCAATGAGAAGATGGCAATCCTCGGGGGAGTCCCGCTTCTCTTAACAGCCGCGAGAGCCATCAGCCCGTACAACAGCGAGAGGCTGACGGAGATCAAGCCGAACCAGCCCTCGTAGTCGTCCCAAAGAATGATGGCTGTCAGCAGAAAGTACCCGGTTGCGTTGATGCTCATGAGCGTCAGATCCGGGATGCCGGGCGTCCGCCGCCACAGGATATGAAACAGAGGTGTAGCAGCGGCGAACGAGAGAAAGATTCCAGTGAGAGCGATGTGGGCGAATACGGGATCGAAGCCGGAAAAGTCAATCAGCTAATAGCCGAATATCCCGTATGATCCTGCCCACCCTACCAGCGTGAGCCATCTCCAGTTGCGGAAAGCGGATATAGCGAGAATCCCGATATCGACAAGGAGGATGTATAAGAGCACCAGCCTGTAGTCGGGCAGGTCCGTTCCAAGGAGAATCGGCGAGATGAACGCCCCGACGACTCCCAGCAGCGCTATGACTATCGATTCGTAGCGGAGCGCGATCAAGACTGCCACGGTTACGACGACAGCCAGGAGCACAAACGCTAACCCCGGAGGAATGAGCTGATACAGGCCGAAGGCTGCATATATAGAAAGGTACAGGATCGCGGCGCCGCTCGCCGTAACCGCCTGCGCCCAGCGAGGCACTCTTCGCTGGGCGTACTCTCCCACCGCCAGAAAGGTGAATCCTACGACAACACCGAGGACAATGCGTCCGGTATTCCCTATCCAGTTGTTGTCAAACGCCAGCTTGAGGAAGAAGCCTATTCCAAGAACCACGGCGATGCCGCCTATGATCGCGAACCAGTTTCTCCCCAGCAACTGCTCCCAGTCGGGCCCCGATGATCTGGTGGATACATCCCCTCCGACCTGACTGGTAACAGATACTTCTGTGGCATCCGTGGGAATATCAATGGCGTGCGCGGCTTCAGGCAACTGAATATCCTGGTCCGCGATCGGTAGGTTCCCGTTGCTGGACTCAGACTGCGAGGTGTCGGAATCTTCTGATACCCGCTCTTCGAGTTGTGTCAGACGCAGGTGGAGGTTGCCGAGTGTGGTAGTTGCTTCGGCAAGCTGCCTGCGAACCGATTCCAACTCTTCCCGGACATCCCTTCTGTCGTCATCCTTTCTGTCCACGAGTTCCGGCTCCTGTTCTCATGCGATCACTCCACACATCATTTACGCTGTTTTCATTCGATTTCGAATATTGAGGACGTGATGGCTGATGTCCGAGTCGGCGCAAAGTTTCCGTGAGTTCTCAGACTCGCCTACAACAGCAACTTCTATGCGGGTACGCGACGGCAGGTCTGGTAACCAGGCAGGTTACTTGCACAGAAGCTGGCATTAGCTCTCCGTCTTGTCGTCCTTGAACGAACGCGCCGATGCGGCTGGTTAGACCCTCGGTTTATAGAAATCAGCCTGTTGCCCGCAAGAAAACTGAGAGTATCAGTGTCTGAAGGAAGGCTGTCAAATGAGAGGAACCAAGATAGCACTTATCAATGCCACTATTCGCAGGAGCACCATTGGCCGCGCTTTCACATAATTCTGATGCACTAAACATCCTGCACCCACCTCCAGCTTCGTCTGATTGGCGGAAGTTGTTCCCGAGGCAAAAGACTTGGCAAGGGAAGGATGGCACGGTGCAACTTCTGTAGGAATTTCCTTGCATTCAGGCGACGGGTTGCTTTGTGAAGTATAGGCAGCGCAAGCGAGTGCACAGGAAAGGAATACGCCGTTCGTCATTCGCTGTCAGCGCAGTTATGGATATCAACTTCTTACCGTCGGTCGGTTTTATACACTCGCAGTCGTGTGTGGTGCCCGAGGACGTCGAAGTCGAAGTCGCGGTGAAGAATTGGCGCATCTGCACGTATCTTGGCAGCGGCGATAAGGCAATCAATAAGCTTGCGGACTGTCTCACCTTGCCTTCGGCACAGGCGATAGAGAGCGGCGGCATTGTCATAGTCGGTCGTCTGGGTCTGTAACACTGTGGTTCGTGCCAGCAGCCTCCGAAGGCTACGCAGGTGTGATTCGTCTCGCGCCCCGGCAAGAACTTCCATCCGTACTGCGTCACAAACTGCAATCTCGGCCATCAGCAGTTCGTCCACAAGGTTGCAGACCGGCGAACCCGTATCGCGAAGGAATTCAACCCAAGCCGAGGTGTCAATCAATATTACGGCAACCGGTTGGAACGCATGGAGTCGAGGTCGCCCTCCCAGCCCATGCAGCGAATCGCACGAGCCTCATCGACGGACAATGGTTCTACCGCTAGTGATCGAAGTGCGAAGTTAATCGCTTGGCGCTTCGTGGTAAGTCCGTAACGTGCATGACTTCGGCGCAGGCTTTGTCGTCTATATTCACATTGGTGCGTGCCATACACCGAAAATACACCGTCATACCAAAGCGTTGCAAGTTATGTAGTCAGGAAGCGCCTGTCAATCCGTGGCGCTCTGCTTAATTTGTTGTCCCTATCTTCTTTCTACTCGCTCCATCGGAGGAGTAGTCAACCGCTAGGCAGAGCAACAAATGTAAGTAAATTATTGCATTTAACCTGCTGTAATTCTCAACTTCGGAATTCGGCGACCAGTACGGTAACTATGTCTATATCGTGGTATTTCCGATGTTGAACGGAAGAGGCGTAGTGGCGAAGCAGTCGAAATGATATGTCCTCCTCATCCTGCAATTCGGGCTGTTCGCTGAGATAAGCCAGCCTGTCTTCAAGATTCTCTCCCCCGGAAGTGGCCATGAACTCAACCTCTATGGGGCCACCAGCACGTCGCGCCCTGACAACCAGGCGCTTGTCGGGTTCCGATTCCTCTCCATTCTGAGACATCAGACTGGAGAGCGTTTCCTCACCGACGGAGCGAAGCCGTGCAGCAGATTCTGAATTCCACCCCGACTTCGTCGCGAATGTGCGAAGGAAGTCATCGAGCGGCGTCAGCGCGGACATGCTCAGATTCACATTGAGACGCCTGCCCCTGGACGAAGTCAACTCCGTAAGGGCTGTGAGCGCTATGACGCAGACCGAGCCTGTCGTCATCCCGTTGCTCAGAAGAGTCTCGAGATTCCCGGTCAGAAGTTCAGGGAATATCAACTGATTCTGAAAACCCACACCCAGCCAGAGGGATAACCCCACAATCGCGGACTTACGCCCATCAATGCCGTCCCGCACGACTATGCTCATTCCCTGCACGAAGAGAAGCGCGAGCATAAAGACCATGTATGCCACCAGAACCGGGCGCGGAATCGCAACGGCTAGGGCTATCGCCTTGGGCAGCACGGCTACTGCTATGAGGATCAATCCCCCGTACACTCCAACGCGGCGAGCGGCAACGCCGGTCAGGATTATCTGCGCCGAGTTGGATCCTCCAATCATATTTGGCAGAGCGCCTACAGCCGCAGCAAACAGATTAGTCAGAGCGAGGAGATTGTGCGCCCCCTGAACGACGCGAAAATCGGTTGCTCGCGGTCTTCGCCACGCGACCTGCTGAATCGCCACCGTGTCACTGATTGAGTTTATCGTTGTTGCCATTATGACTATCACGAATCCTGGCAGCAGTGACCAGAATGTAGCATTGAATCTCAGGTCGAAGCCCGGCCATTCGTTTGCCGGAAAACCGACCCAGGGCGCCTCCAGCACGCGCTCAAAATCATACACGCCCCACGCCACCGCTGCCGCACAGCCCGTGGAAATCCCGATAATGGGTACCCACTGCTGCAATCGTGGTGAGGCAAACAGCCGCATTCCAACGAGAACGAGCAGAGTTGCACCTGCCAGAACCGGAGCCGCGATCATTGGGGCGCCCTTGGGTATATCGGGCAGCCTGCCGAGCACGACAGAAATTATCGTGGCTGACATCAGCATCAAAACGGTGCCTGCAACTGTAGGTGTGATGATCCGACGCAGCAACGAAAGCCTTGTGATGAACGCGAACTGTATCAGAGCAGAAATCGCTATGAGGCTCGAAAGCATGGCGGGTCCGCCTTCTGACAGTGCAGTTATGCACACAGCTATGAACGCGGAAGCTGACGCTACAAGAAGCGAGTAACCGGAGCCGAAACGCCAGAGGAGGGTAGTCTGAAATATTCTGCTTAGACCACAGGTCACCAGGCTTGTGAAGAATACCCACGATAGATAATCTTCCGTCTGTCCGCCGGCCAGGGCGACTATCGAAACGGTAGCAGCCATTGCCGCGATAGAGCCCATCACATTCTGAAAGCCGTGAAGGAATGAAGCCAGATGACTCGGCCGCTCGTCAGGCTGGTAGAGAAGTTCATCGTTGATGTGAGATGTGGAAGCCATTGTGAAATTGGGCAGAATGAGTTTAATCTTCAACGTTGGCGGTTGGGGGATTCTGATCTTGTCAATTCCTCAACGTGCAACCTACGCAGAGTGTTAGCGGAATCATAACATCTTATTGCGGCGCTCTGGCTACATGCTCCGGCGCGATTGGCTTTCTTGCTCTCGGCCCTATTGTCACACTGCTAGCGGGGCTTTACTGAGGCTTTCTGTTGGGTACTCTGAAGCCTAGATTTGTGAGAATCCGCCATGCAAGGAATGTAGGTATTTTCTTGCGTCGCGTGTCCACCTATCTCTATCCTACGCAACTGAGGTGTTTAGACGCTTCCTCTATACCTGTTGCTACAAAGGGTTTCACTACGTCGCTCTCGGAATAATTGATCTGTACTCTCAAGATATCGCCCTTAGCAAGTCCAGTAATAATGAGGTGGACCCAATAAATCGGACAGGTGGTTAAGAGAGAGCCCCGCTCCTAAAATAATGGGAACAGAGGAGCAGGAAAATGAAGCAGAGCAGAAAGAAGCACAGCCCGGCGTTCAAGGCCAAGGTAGCCTTGGCCGCCCTCCAGGGGAAAGAGACCGTTGCTCAGTTGGCCAGCCGGTTTGAAGTTCATCCCACGCAGATTCATGCCTGGAAGAAAACCCTGATTCAGGGAGCGTCCGAGGTCTTCGGCAACGATACCTCAAAGGCGGAGAGGGACCAGGAAGCGCTGACTGCGCATCTTTACCAGCAGATTGGGCAACTCAAGGTGGAGCGGGATTTTTTGTCGCGCAAGTCCGGGCTATGAGCCGTCGCCGGCGTCTGGCTATGGTAGACCGAGGACACCCCAGACTTTCGGTAGTAAAGCAGTGTCGTCTGTTGCAGCTCAGCCGTTCCGCGGTGTACTACCGGCCGACACCGGCTAACCCGGCGGATCTGGAGCTGATGGCCGGGATGGACCGGCAGTATCTGAAGACGCCCTATTATGGTTCTCGCAGGATGACGGCCTGGCTCCGGACTCAGGGACATCAGGTCAACCGCAAGCGGGTACAGAGGCTGATGCGGGCAATGGGGCTGGAAGCCATCTACCGCAAGCCCAATACCAGCAAGCCTGCGCCGGAACACAGGATATACCCTTACCTGCTCAAAGGAGTAGCAGCCGACAGGGTCAATCAGGTTTGGGCAGCCGACATCACCTACCTGCCCATGTCCCGGGGATTCCTTCGCGAGCATGCCGCGTTGTCTCCCAGGCTGCTTGGGGGCACAGCGGTGATCGCGCGCAGTTTTGCCCGCATCCACGAGTCCAACCTGAAGAAGCAGGGGCTACTTGCGCTCACATTTCAGGACACGGCTGACTACGACAAGATACGCGAGGACGACCGCATCAGTCTCGTCGGACTGGCGGATCTAGCGCCCGGTAAGCCGGTGGACTGCGTTGTATCGCACTCGGACGGCACAACCGAAACCTTGCAACTCAACCACACTTTCGGCGAGTCACAGCTAGAATGGTTCAGGCTCGGCTCGGCTCTTAACCTTTTCCACAGGTAAAATGGTCTGAAAATATTAGGGGCAACCTGTTGTTGCTCTGTGATTCCGTCCGTGCTAACTGCTAAGCGAAAATGTCCACATTATGGAGAATGTGACATTGACGCAGCAAGAGCAGGCAAGACTTCAGGTTCTCAACAACTTACTCGCAGGGTATATGACAACAGAGCCGGCAGCTACCTTGATGGGAGTGAGCGCACGCCACACCAGGCGCATGCTAGCGGCTTACAGAGAGGATGGAGCAGCCGCACTAGCTCACGGCAATCGAGGTCGCAGACCTGCCAACGCTACACCGAACGCATTGGCGAGCGAAGCGGTACGTCTGGCGCGCAGCCGATACGCCGGAGTCAACCATACGCACCTGAGCGAGTTGCTCAGGGAGCGGGAGGGCATAGACATCGGTCGTGACACGTTGCGCAAGATACTGACGAACGCCGGTGTGAACAGTCCTCGTCGGCGTCGCCCGCCGAAGCACCGCGTTCGGCGGCAGCGGATGCCACGCGAGGGTATGCTGATCAGGTAGACGGCAGCTACCACAGATGGCTGGGAGAAGATGGACCGCAGTTCACATTGCTGCTTGCAGTGGATGACGCCACTGGGGTAGTGGTCAATGTCCTGTTCTGCGAGCTGGAAAACACCCACAGTTACTTCTCGCTCCTCGATGGGCTGATACGGAACTGCGGCATACCGCTTGCACTGTATGCAGACCGGCATGCCGTATTCAAGTACACGCCACCGTCAGAAGCTGCCGCTACTCCCACCCAGTTCAGTCGCGCGATGGACGAGCTTGGTGTACAGCTGATATTCGCTCGATCACCGCAAGCCAAGGGGCGGGTTGAGCGTATGGCCGGCACCTTCCAGGACAGGCTCGTAACCGAACTGCGACTCGCGGAGGCAGCAACCATCGATGATGCTAACCGCGTGCTCGCCGACTTCCTCCCCTGCTTCAACCAACGCTTCCGTGTGCCACCACAGCACACAGAGACCGCATATCGCGTCCTGGACCCGCAGATGTGCCTCGATACAACCCTCTGCCTAAAGTACAGCGCAGGGTTGGCCGGGACAACACGGTGAAGTACCGCTGGCGCACCCTGCAGTTACTGCCCGGCACGGACCGACCGAGCTATGCCGGAGCGGTGGTGGATGTACTTGAGGGGCTGGACGGACAGCTGGCGGTGCAGCACGAGGGGCAGATCATCCCCACACAGGAGGCACCGCAGCGCCCCAATATCCTGCGCAACTCCACCGAGAGAACCACGCCTGCTCCTTCGCCTCATATCGACAGCAATGGCCTGGGCAGACGCTGGGTAGACAAGCTTGCGCAGCTAGACGTCGAGCTCTCCCAAGACACTGCCGACGGCAACGGCGCCGGAAGGGTTCGCAAGGCCGTTAGTCCTCGCCGGAGGAAGCCCACACCACTTCAGACGGCGAGATGGAAAGCGGTACGGAAGGCGAAGCGCAAGGGGCTGTCCATTCGTGGGATCGCCTGGAACTGGGCATACACAGAGACACCGTGAAGAAGTATATGAACGCTGAAAGTCCACCTTTGTCGCGCGCGCGTGCGAAGTCGACGGTATCGTAGTCTGATAGCATGGCAATTTACAGGGGGTGACATTTTCCCTTGGCACTTAAGCGGACATAGTCGCTGAGCTTCGTCATCGCTCCCACTCATAATCAAGACGACCAACACTGGATTCGCGAGCATTTCACTGATTAGAGAAGGTACACGACCTGAAGACGTACTGTAATTAGGGAGTGAAAATGCAACGAGAGTGCGTATTTTATTGCATCCACTTTTGCGCCATCATCGGCAGCAGTGTCAACCGTGGGCAATCCCGGAGCGATTTCGTTTCCGGCTGCGCGTCGAATGTGCGGCCCCTGCTCGGACAAGCGTTGAGCCGGTAAGCCTTCATTCCAGATCCCCCAATGTGCCAGCGAAGGCTGTTTCAAGCTCAAGGGAGTTGCGACTGTGGACGATGCACTCAGCGATCTCCCAAACGATGGATCCCCCCAAGGCTTCCACGGTTGCCGACCTATTTCCCCAATTCTCAGGGATGAGCGGAAAAGCCTACAGATTCACGTGGGAATCGTCGAGAAGTCCCGGTAGGTTAGAATAGCCATGACGGAATAATGAAAGACCTAGAAACCTGTCGGCAGCGGACGCTACACATCGTTCACAAAATACCCCGACGAATACCGGATCAAGAAATAGATGAGCGCAAATCTGAATCTATCGATAGTCACTGTCTGGTTCACACTCATGGCGGTGATGCTGGTCGGGTGCGACTCCGAGCCACCGACCACCGGAGGCCCGACATCCACTGCCAGTGCCATGACCGCTTCCGCAGCACGCACCCCAACTGAAAGCCCGAAGCCATCAGCAACTGTAGCTGTAGCAACGCGCATTCCCAGCGCAAGTCCCACGCCAACCCCAAGTCTGGCGCCCACTGACACTGCTGTACCGACGGAATTCACTCCAACTGCAAGTCCGCAAGCCACAGCCACAGCAGCGGCTGCACCAGCAACACCCACGCACACTGCAGTCCCTGAACCGACGCCTACAACAGTACCAGCAGTAGTTACGCCAACTGCGACACCGGAACCGGTTCCGACAGTTGCGCCGACAACTGATGCCGACTCTCCGCTTGCATTTGACCCCTTAGTGATGCGAGGAACCCTTACCAACGGACTGACATACTACGTCAGGCGCAACGAAGAGCCACGCAACCGGGGCCAGCTATCGCTGGTGGTGAAGGCCGGCTCAGTCCTGGAAGAAGACGATCAGCGTGGGTTGGCGCACTTCGTGGAACACATGGCATTCAATGGTACGGAGCGCTTCGCCAAGCAGCAGATCGTCGAATACCTCGAATCCATCGGCAGCACCTTCGGTGGCGACCTGAACGCGCAGACCGGCTACGATTACACCACTTACTGGCTGGAGATTCCGACTGACGATCCCGAAATTATCGAGACCGCATTTCAGATTCTCAGCGACTGGGCCTACGCGGTGACCTTCGCGCCTGACGAGGTGGAGATGGAGCGCAGCGTGATTCTGGAAGAGTGGCGCGGAGGACAGGGCTTCAGCTCGCGCCTGCAGGACAATCTTTACCCGCTGCTCTACGGGTCCTCGCGCTACGCCGAACGGCCCCCAATAGGCCTTCCCGATGTCATAGAAACCGCGCCTGTAGTACGCCTGAAGGAGTTTTACGAGCGCTGGTACAGGCCCGACTTGATGGCCGTGATCGCCGTGGGTGACTTCGAGACCGAGCTGATAGAGGACAAGGTTAGAAGTCATTTCGCGCCGCCTCCCGAGGGGGAGGCACTTCAGGAGCGTGCCGCCGCCGCATCTCCTACCGATCGCCCTCAGTTTGATATTCCGGACCACGATGAGCTGCGCGTCTTAGTGTTTACCGATCCCGAGGCGCCCGGTACGCAGTTGATACTGGCACGTAAAGTTACCCCCGAAAAAGACAAGGACCTGATCGTGTTTCGGCGAGGCGTGGTTGAGAGGCTTGCCTTCATGATGCTGAACGCGCGACTGTCTGAACGAAGGCAGGTCGCCGATCCCCCTTACCTGTGGGCCGGAGGCGGTCGTGGACCGTTGGTTGACCCACTTGACGTCGTGGATTTCTCAGCGTGGGTGGAGCGGGACGGCGTTGAGCGCGGATTTGGGGCCTTGCTGGAGGAAATTCAGCGTATCAGGCTGCACGGCTTCACCGGCACCGAACTAGCCCGAGAGAAGGTCAACCTGTTGAGCTCGGTGGAAAGTGTGTACAAGCAACGTAACCAACTGCAGTCGGACGACCTGGCTCAGTCGTACATCGACAACTTTCTCAGCGGGACGCCGGTTCTCGGTGTCGAGGCTGAGTGGGAGCTGTACCAGGAACTGCTGCCTCAGGTCACGCTGGAGGAGGTAGATGAACTCTCTGTATCATGGACAACGCCCGCGAACACAGTGCTCCTGGTTATGCGTCCTGAGGGAACTGAGGCCAGCACAGATGATGAACTGGCAGCGGTGATTCGGAAACAATTCGAGGCTGCTGACACACTGAAATTAGATCCCTACGTGGATCCCTTCGACGACGTCCCGCTGCTGGCGATCCTCCCGACCCCGGGGAACATCATCGCGGAAGAGCGGGTAGAGTCTATCGACGCTCTTAGATGGACACTTTCCAACGGCATTACCGTAGTCGCCAAGCAGACCGACTTCCGCAATGACGAAGTGGTATTCAGGGCATTCAGTCCGGGTGGGCACTCACTGGTCGCCGATGCAGACCATGTGTCAGCAATATACGCCGCCCGACTGGTTGCCGGCAGCGGCGTTGGGCCGCACGACAATGTCACCCTTGATAAATTACTGGCCGGAAAGAATGTTTCCGTGTCGCCCTATATCGACGAGCTTTTCGAAGGATTCCGAGGCAGCGCCTCGCCGGAAGATATGGAGACTCTGTTCCAGCTGATTACGCTGTACGCGACCGCGGCACGGCTCGATCCTGCTTACTTCTCGAGGTACGAAACCAGTCTTCGCAGCATCGCCGAGACTCGCTCTGCTCGGCCGGACACCGTTCTCTACGACACCGTGAACACAGTGCTGAGCCAGAACCACTTCCGCGTACGGTCCCTTACCCTCGAACTGCTGGATGAACTCAACTCAGCGCGTGCGGAAGCGGTGTACACCGACCGATTTGCTGACCTAGGTGACGCAACCTTTGTTTTCGTCGGCGCCTTCGACTGGGAAGAACTGCGGTCGCTGACCGCGACATATTTGGCGAGCTTGCCGACCAACAGTCGCGCGGAGCAGTGGCGTGATGTCGGGATCGACCCTCCGATGGAGGCGCAGGAGCACGTCGTCCGCAGCGGCATCGAGCCCCGCAGTACGACGGTGCTGGTCTTCGCCGGAGACATGGAGTGGAGTCGCGAGGAGGCGCTCGCGCTGGAGGCGGCAGGTGAGGTGCTCGGCATCCGGCTGCGTGAACGGGTCAGGGAGGAACTGGGCGGCACGTACAGCATCGGTGTAAATGCAAGTACTATGGTGCTGCCGGACCCCGAGTACCAGGTCTTCATCGCTTTCGGCAGCGATCCATCCCGCGCCGAAGAACTCTTCGGGGAGGTGATGGAGGAACTTGACTGGCTGCGCGCGGGAGGCGAACAGGAATACTTAGACACCGTGAAGGAACTATTGCAAACTCCTAGACAGGAACAGCTGCGCAGCAACGGCTTCTGGCTCAATCGGATCGTGACCACGTTACAGCGGGGCGAGTCGTTCGTGGAGATCTTCAACTTCGACGATAGGCTGGATTCGTTAACTCTGGAGCAAGTTTCGGCTGCGGCACAGCGCTACCTCCCTGACGACCGCTACATCCGAGTGGTGCTACTCCCGGAGGATGGCTAGGCAGGTC
The DNA here is from genome assembly GCA_965221045.1 of Dehalococcoidia bacterium. GTDB lineage: Bacteria > Chloroflexota > Dehalococcoidia > Lucifugimonadales > JADFKI01 > Bin90. The sequence continues at coordinate 159,777 of OZ244863.1, read as the reverse complement.
GTCACCTGACACGGCGGTAGTCGAAGAGGCGGCTTACGCATTCCGGGCGGGCCCTTCGTCAAGTCCCAATAGGAATGGCAGGCGCTAGCGGTTTAGCTTCTGGATAGGCGCGAAAGCTACGATGCAATAGAAGTTCCTACTCCATTGCACCGCCGCTGCATTCGGCATTAGGACGAATCGCAGGCGATAGAGGCCCGCTAGTTCGCGCTGATATCGTCGAACAACTCAGCCCAGTTGCCGAAGCTGCCTCTGCCGGATCCGTAGCGGTGCGTAATCGTGCCATCCCCACTGATCGCTATCTTCGAGGCCTGAGAGGTGATGTTCAGAGACGCCAGCATGCCCTCTTCGGCGTATGCCACAGGCCAGGGAAGGTCCTTCTTCACCCTGTCCGCCTCCAACTTCTCAATGTTCTCGCCAGGGCTTGTGCCGACTATGTAGATCGCAACACTGTCGTCGTAGCCCGTACCAACCTGTTCCTTGATGCTCCGTAACTCGGCGCGACAGGTCGGTCAATAGGTGGCGTGGAAGTAGAGCAAGACCGGCTTGCCCTCGTCCACGATGTTGGCAGTGGTAACCCTGCTGCCGTCCAGCAGCGTCATGCCGAACTCAGGAGCGCGCAATCCCACTTGGTAGCCCACCTCCACTACCTCGACCTCCGAGCCGTCATTAACTGATGCGTCTGGCATAGCCTTCTGTACTGCCGGTGGAGACTCAGCAGTCTGGGCAGCGGGTGCCGCGCCGCAGCCGAGCAGCAGGGCAATCATTGCTCCGAGTCCCAGCAGAAGAGCAAATGAAATTCTGTTCGTCATGTTTCTGTCTCCCCTTGTATCGAGATCAATCTGGTCGATGGTCTTGTTTGGTCAGCGTATGAGAAAAGATTCTGTGGGTGACTTGGCCTGAAGGCTTGGTCCTGCGCGTCCTTTGTAATGCATAGGGCGGGGGAAACGCCACAATTGCAGCCCTGTCGGGAGACGTACCCTATTCGTCATCCCAGAGTCGCCCTGCCACGGATGCGTCCGGCACCGATAAGAAGCCCTCGTCGCGCAGCCATTTTACGGCCTCCGGCCGCGAGAGGTTCATGCAGTGTGAAACAAGGTCCACAACACCGCCGCTCTCGTCGGACTCGAAATCGTGCCATCTCCCGCGCCTGGTGTCGACGCGCATCCTGCCCTTGTGTCCCCAGCGCAGCACTCCCGGCGTCTCGATGAACGCGGGACTGCCGAGCAGCCTTCGGGCCACGGGGTTCATCATCGCACTCCAGTTGACCGCATTCCGCCTGCCATCCATCTGCACACCTCCGCTCTTTGCCGAAAGAGATTGTGCCGCTTGGAGATTGGAAGTCTATCGTCTAGTGTCGGTCCGGATGTGTCGCCTCAGTACAGCTACTTTGGAGTTCGTACAGCTATTATACCATTGGGCTGCGGGTGCTCGTCAGGGTAGGAGCTTCGCATGAATTTCAAGGACGACGCAGGTACGGGAGTGCTGCTCGACTGCAACAGAATCAGGAACGTTGCCGTGATAACTTGCCCTGCATTGACATGGAGCGCAAGGCCCGTCGCTTCATCCGGCAAACCCGGCCCACACCTGCGGCAGCCGGCCCATCGCCTCCGGAGGAAGCGGCCCTCTTGCCGCAAATTCAACAGCCTGCTCCAGGTGCTCCAGGCTCGAATAGCCCACCAGCACGCTGCTAACACCGGCGTTGCCCAGAGCGAACCGCAGGGATGCCTCCACAAGGTTATCCACATACCGCTCCCGCTGCAGGAACCGGAAGTCGCCCGACCTGGCAAGATCATGCCCGTAGTCCTGACCTGAACCTATAGGTGCGACGCTCGGGACGGCGACCGGATGCCTCGTTGCCTCCCCAGTCAGCGCTCCCGCCGCAAGGACCCGAATCACCAGCACCCCCATTCCATTGGCTGAAGCACGCTCGATCAGGTTCCCATAGTCGGGCATATCGAATCCGGGCGGCACGGACGATCCGGCGCTCGGGTTGACCAGATTGTACACCGACTGCACGGTGTGCAGTGTCGCCGAGTCGATAACTCGGTGCAAGGCCGCGGTCTCCCCCACTGCGGTTACACTCCAGAACCGAACCTTACCCTGCTCGCGCAACTCTCGCAGCGCATCCACCGCCTCGCCCAGCGCCTCTTCTGGAGTGACTGAACCATCCTCCGCCATCGACGCGACATGGTTGTGCATCTGGATTAGGTCAACCTGCTCTCTCTGCAGCCGGGTCAGGCTCTCCTCTACTGAGGCGATAACGTTACCCCTGATGCGCCCAGGCTCATGGGTGGTTACCCGGAACTTGGTGCCAACATAAACATCGGCTGACAGCTCCTCCAACACCTGTCCGAGGTTGATCTCCGATTGGCCGTCGCCGTAGGAGGGAGCGGTGTCGAAGTAGTTGATTCCCAACTCAATGGCACGCGCCGCCGCCTTCACCTGATCGCCATGCTCGCCCCGAATCATCAGACCGCCAACATTGCCGCAGCCAAACCCAATTTCGGACACCCGAATCCCGGTACTGCCCAAAGGTCTATAGTCCATCGCATTTCTCCATTCGATATCCTGTGTCCTTTGATGGTATTCCTCAATTCGGATAGGGGCAACCGTGCTGCGAGTGAGCACGAGTCCGAAAGCGCGGGGAATGCCAATCTCTGGGTTCTAAATATGGGGTATTGCGATTCATTCTGATCTGATGAGCATTCGCCCCCGAGTGACCTATATCTAGGCGTCTTGTTCAACGTGCGTGAGGTTAATTGACGGCTAAAGTGTCGCGCGGTGTCGGTCGCCCGCAACAGAACTGCTGGTTTAATTGCATACCTATCGGGCAAGAAGAAAATCGAAATTTAGAGGTGTCACTGACTGCTGCCCGGGCGTATGACGTCCGTTAATGGGAACAGTGAGCTGTCGCATACATATCCACGCGATACGTCCATGAGACGTCATATGATAGGAGCAAATTTGCCGAGTTGATCCAACAAATCAGATCCTCTGTTGCATCGTTTACCCTCGGGACAAAAGCCCGTTTCACGAATTCATGACACTCGACTGGATGCAATGCCGATCTTAAGTCCGTGTAGACCGCAAAAGGCATGTCGACTCATGGCCGTGCTATTCGCCTCGCAGACGTCGCAGTTCTGCCTCAAGCTCCGCCACACGAGCTTCAGCAGTTTCGGCACGTTCCCGCTCATCGCTCCCGACGAGTGTCGAAAGCTTACCTGTCTTGGAGTCAAGTTCGGCACCGGCCACGTTCAGCACTTTTTGAGATGCCAATATAGGTGTGCCGCAGTGGACGGACAAGGCGATAGCGTCGCTTGGTCTGGAATCCAATTCAATCATGGATTCCCCATTTCTCAACGTTATGGTAGCAAAGATCGTGTCGTCCACAATGTCGCTGATCACGATTCTCTCGATCTCCGCGCCTAGGCCACGCAGCATAGATGCCACTAGGCTATGCGTCATAGGGCGGGGCATATCCTGGCCCTGTAGTCTCTGCGATATTGCATCACCTTCCCATTTTCCCACCCATATAGGCAGGTACATGTCCAGTGCATTGGCCTTCAACATTACTATCCTATTGTCAGTGGCATCCTGTACTCTGACGTGATCAACGTTCATTTCAATCATTGAGAATATCTCCTTTCTTTCGACATAGTTCTTCAGGCACTGCCAATGTGGAAATCCATATTCCACTGCAACAACGCGCTGAGCGTCCCTCAGGGACAAAGACAGCCGTGCCAAGTCTATGTCTGAATGCTGGGAATATTGAGGTGAGGACTCTCGGAAACGCGCAAGAGCTGATGGTTCGCGATATCTGTACGCTTTCAGCAAATCTTTGGCCTGATTCCTGAGGTGCTCAAGATTCGGCCGAGCGGGTAGGGGAGAAAGTTGCATGAGCACTCCTTTCCTGAAGCCCGGTGTCCGCTCTTACGGGCTGAAAAGAGTGTCTGAGGTTCAGTGGACTGAACGAAAAAGGGGCAGGCTCGGCCTTTGTGCGGACTCGTTGGCTCCCCCTTGAGCACGTCACCGATGCTAGCAACGGGTGTGATTCCTGTCAAGTGACATCTGCTAGACTTTAGACATTGGCGGCAGTCTGAGTAGCCTCGTAAGCACGATGATAATCATCGTGCAATACAGATCTAGCCAATGATCCGCCTATGCTTGTCGGGGCCAAACTGTAGAGTGTAGGTGGCTCCAGTAGCCAGGCCATTCCAGATCACCATGGCCCTAGAACTGGGCTAAAGATGACGGCAGTCCCTAAGTACATCTATCAGCCTACAATCGGCCACTCCGGCTCCAGATCGATACCGAGCCGCTTCGCTCGCGCAACGACGGAATCAGAGGCAGTTCGGTACACCTCGATCTCGTCCACGCGGGTTGAGTGACCTTCTCTGAAGACGACCTCGCCGTTAATCAGAACCGTATCCACGCTTCCGGTTCCCATCGTCAACGCCAGCAGGTGTAGCGGGTTGTTGGCTGGGTAGGCCTCAGCCACTCCCGCGGATCTCACCACGACGTCAGCGCGCTTGCCGGGCTCCAGGCTTCCAAGCACCGTATCCAGTCCCGCGGCCGCGGCTGCGTTAATGGTCTGCATTTCGAGTAACGCTCCAGGGGAAAGGGGATCCTCATAGGTCTGTGATGCGTAGCGTCCGGCGAGCATGGTATCTCCCGGTGTGCTGTCTCTGGCAGCGTCGGTGCCAAGCGAGACTCGGACTCCCCGGTGATATCTCTCTGCCACTGTAAATCGCGAACTTTGTCCGATGCCCAGCGAGAAGAAGGCAGCCGGGCACCATACAATCTGGCAGCCCGATTCCTGAACAGCAGTTTCCTCCGCCTCGTCAAGCACGTTCGCGTGGACGAGAACGGTGTGCTCATCCAGGACACCCATCTCTTGCAAGTGAACGATTTGGCTGACACCGTTCACGGCACGATAGATCTCGGCCTCCTCGGGAACGTAACCGGCATGCAGATGCAAGGGCACGTTGTTGTCGCGGGCACATTTATGGGCGGCCTGCAATAGCTCAGGCGAGGCAGTTCCTAAACCATAGAGAAAGATGAATCCGCGAACCAGCGCTTCGGGGTCACTGTTGCGGTGAAGCTCCACATCCAATTCCTCCAATGACCGGTCGTGGTTGACAGGTGCTCGATCTGTCAGGCTCGAACTCACGAGCGAGGGGATTGCATCGAAGGTCTCACTCCGGTCCCAAAGATATAGCGGGGCAAATAGGGCCCTCAAGCCCACATGCTCGACCGCCTCAGCCCCTGCTGCGGTCGAGAACAGCGAGCCCGGCTCGATGAACATCGTAAAGCCGCTTCGAAGCATCTCCAGGCTAGCCATGGCGGTGGCTGCCGCCTCGTCTTCATCGGTGACACCCGCTTTCCAGTCCGCGAAGTTGACGGACGATGAGCCTGTGTCGCGGACGTTGCCGAAGACCCCCCGACATGTGGTATGCACAATGTGATTGTGAGCATCGATGAAGCCGGGGTGTACGATACCTCCTCCGGCATCCACCACCATCCTCGCATCATAGCGTTGTAGTAGGTCGGTATCGCTGCCAACATCCACGATGCGCGAATCGGTGATCGCCACCGCGCCCTGACGATAGATCCTGCGTTCCGGATCCATCGTGATGATCTGGCCGTTGTGGATGAGAATATCGCATTTACTTCTGTTCATTTTGCGGTGCTCCAAGATCGTCTGTGTATTAGTAATCGACGCGATCACTACGACGGTCGAGACGTTAGTCTGTCAAGACGTGCAGCAAACGGCTTTGCAAGCCCTCAGGCCGAATAGACAAGTACGGCAGGAGCATAGTTGCATCTCATCGTGGCACTCCTCACCGCGGATGCCTTCTAATCCCTCCCGAAGGAGCCAGGGTACGAGCAGCAGGGCCGTTACGGCGTCCAGCCACCACCAGCCAAGCGTGGCGTTGGCAACCAGGCCAACAAGCAAGGTAAGTGAGAGTAGGGAGCAGGCGATCGTCTCCTTCGCCTCAATGGCGATGGATTGCAAATTCCCTTTCGCCGCTATCCGGAGCTTCCAGACGGCCACCAGAGGCATAAACGTCACGGAGACGAGCGCGAGTCCAATCCCCACCAGCGACTCCTCGGCGCCGCTTTGTTCGAAGAGGGCCCACGCCGACCTGAACACTATTGCAGCCGACAGGATCAGGAATGTCCAGCCGATGAATCGTACAATCCGCTGCTCCACCACCTCTGCGTACTCGTCGTCCTCGATGCCCAGCCTCCAGAGCACGAGAGAAGCTGCTGCCACCTCTATGTAACTGTCCGCGCCGAATGCGACCAAAGCTACGCTGCCCGCGGCGATGCCCGACCATAGCGCGATAACTCCCTCCACGATGTTGTAGAGGATCGTCACCAGAAGCAAAAGTTTCGCGATATTAAGCAATACAGTCCTTCTCCAAGGGCAAGCCTATGTGGGGACATCGATTGTCGACTGCGCAGACCTTGCTGTCGTGGGGAAATGCGACAATGGGGAGGTCTGCAGGGCTCTGTCCAGAGAGGTGAGGGCTAGCGGCCGCCTGCCGATCTTCCACCGTCTACCATGTAGACGCCTCCCGTGCAGAAACTGCTGTCGTCGCTGGCGAGGAACAACATCATCCTCGCCACTTCCTCCGGATCACCATATCGTTGTAGTGGTATGCCATCTGCGATTAACTGCTTCGCCACCTCGACGGTAACTTTCGAGTCATCAAGCGCTGCCACTCGCATGTCTTCAATCGAACGCATCATGCGTGTCTCGATGGGTGCCGGGTTGACGGTATTGACCCTGATGCCGGATGGAGCACCTTCCAGAGCGGCGGTGCGCATCAGGCCAATCACCGCATGCTTGCTGGTGGTGTATGCTGACATTTCCGCGCTTCCGCCGATTCCCGCTGTGGACGAGGTGATGACGATGCTGCCCCCTCCGCGCCCACTCATCACGGGGACCACATACTTGATGCCCAACCACACACCACGCACGTTGACCGCCATCACCCGGTCGAAGACGTCGACGGGATAGTCGGTTATGGGCGACAGAGTTCCCTCGATCCCTGCGTTGGCTAGCAGCACGTCGATGCCGCCCCAGCGGTCCACGGCCGCATTGATATAGGCCTGGGTCTGCTCCGGTTGAGTAACGTCTGCCACGGTGTAGCTGGCGTTATCCTCACCGATTGACCGCACGGTCTCTTGTAGCGCGGCTTCGTCAAGGTCGACCAGGGCCACCCGCGCCCCTTCCTCCGCGAACAACCTGGCGGCAGCGCTTCCGATACCACCGGTGGCCCCGGTAATCACCGCCACTTTTCCTTCCAAGCGTGCCATTTCCAAACTCCTTGAGCTCAGCTTAAACGTTCCGTTCTCGAATCTGTTTTAGCGTCCCCGCCAGTTTGACAAGCGCAAGAGGATCCCATAACAAGACGATTGCAAATTGCGCTACGCGCCTTAACCGTTAGTGTTTAGCTCATCGAACTAGGTACTGCGAGAATTGGTTGACGGTCCGACAGCATTACTGCAAATGTATTCTCAGATGGCTCTGAAGAAACTGATTCGACCATTGGCGCTCGGCGGACGGCGTTCAGCCTGTCTCCTTCCAGTGCGGACACTCGTTCCTCAACGCCGCTGAGTGTAACATCAACCGGCTAATCTTGTCCTGGCCTCCAAACTTCGCCATCCTTGATGGTCATACACGGTGCGATTCGCTTGTCTGCATTGACGGCTCCTTCGTTTCCATCGTCATAGGCAAAGTTTCCTTCCTGCAGCTCAATCACCGTTGCATCGCCAACTGCGCCTACGGCGAGCGTTCCAAGCATTTCGGTCTGTCCAATCGCACTGGAGGCGTTCAATGTGGTGGAAGCTATCACCTCCTCAAGAGACATGCCCATAGACATATAGAGGGTCATGATCTCTGGCAAGTTATAAACAACTGGGCTTTGAGGCCGGGACTTGGTAATGTCGCTGCTCAGTGTTGTCGGCAGAAGCCCCTGCTCGATAGCGGCTCTGGATATATTAACGTCGAAGTTCCTCCGCGCAGCGCCTATGTCAAGAACAATGCCCTTTTCCTTTGCCTCTCTGACTTCCGTTCTAACGTTGCCCCTCTCATCCAGCACGTTGTTCTCGGCGCTGTGGAAAATGTGGGTCACGATGTCGCCAGGGCGCAAGTACTCGAATACCTTTGCCAAGGGAATAGGCACGCGGGCAACATGAACCATAACGAAGGAGCCCGTCATGTCTGCTACCGTGCGAGCGCGCTCCAGCGCCGGAATAGTATTCGCCTCACCGCTGATCTCGTGGTCTATGCGAATTTTCACTCCCAGAACGACGTTCGGATTGTCCCTGATGCACTGCACGGCTTCCTCCACTTGGGCGTAGCGGAGGTCCTGAAGTTCTCCCACGTTTCGCGGATCCAGCAGCGTCTGAGGTCCTCCGCTGATGCCTATAGTGGGGCCGAAGTCCTCTCCTATGCTCCTGCGCGGCGCCATCATACCGAGAGCCGAGAGATTTACCAGGGCCATCAGTCGGGTCTGCTCACGCTTGAGGATGAACTCTTTGAAGCCCTCGAAGTGCAGCCAGCCGGAGCTACCGGCGTCCACTGTGGTGGTCACACCGTTAGGAAGGCACACCTTGTCGGCGGCAGTGGCAAAGGGCACGATGTGCTCGAAGTAGTGTCCATGGATATCTATCAGGCCGGGAGTGACAATTTTCCCTGATACGTCAACCACTTCCCGCGCGTCGTCACTAGAGATGTCCTTCTCTAATGCCACCACCTTGCCATCCCTAAAGGCCACGTCTCGCATGCCACGAAGACTTTGCGAGGGATCTATAACCTCACCACCCTGCAGTAGTAGGTCGTACTTGGTGGACATTCGAGCTACTCCTTCCAGTCAACGGATTCGCCATGAACATTTGCAGACATTGAGTCAGAGAATTTCTCTACCTCTCAACAAACGCAGCGTATCTCTGCACAAATTCACGTGTCAAGGGACGCGGCGCGAGAAAATCCTCTCGCTACTCTCCCTCCTAGCTAAGACTTTCAGTCGTTACGCCGTCCCGAAAGAGGTCTGACGAAATCCTGTAGTCCAAATGGAGATCGCATCGTGATTGGAAGGGGGATGCAACAAATGAGCATAATTTATTACAAGGGAGTTGGGCTAGTCTTCCTGGGCCGGCGCAGGCCAGCTGGAACGCTGACGGCATTCAGATATTGCGAAGAAAGCGCAAGAGTGGTCAGGTCGCCTCCCCTAGCCTGAACACAGTGGCTCAACACTCGCCGCACGTGCCACCGGTGGCACGTGCGCTGAACTTCATGGTGACTCGTCGTGCGTTCTAGGTCCCGCACCCAGTAGCGGTAGGCGCTTCACACGATGATATGTCAGAGCGAGCGAGATACAGTGCTTCAGTTCGGCAACCGGAATCTCGTCGGCTTCGCCAAATACTATGGCTCTGTTGCCCTCGAACATAAACACATCACCGTAGAGTTCTCTGAATGTGTCAACCAGCGAAGTGTTGCAATTGAAGTACATCACGTACTGGTCCGGCGCCCTGTCCTTCCAGTCGATTCTGAGTGTGCTACCCCCTTGGTAAGGTAGCTGGGTTCACCCCATTTCAAGGTCTCCTCCAGTGTTTCGACTCCCTCCGTCTCCGACGCTGCGTCCAAGACCAGCTGTCGGAGGCGAATCAACTTCTTGCGCCTGGGCTCGGGGTACCTGTCGAACACCCGCGCTACGGCAGAGTTCTCAATCTTGGACATATCGTTCCTCTCGCGCATTGCCTGACCTGTACTGTTCGCATCTTACAATAACACTTCGGGAGTACGGGTGGATGACTGGAGAATCCCTAGACAGGCTATGGCGCCACGTTCACGTCCTCGATGCACTACAAGTGGAAAGTAGTCAGGTGATAGACCTGACTTGCAGCAGAAAACGATCACGTGCATTGCATCTAGGAAACTCCCGCCTGAATTGTCATTAACAGCAGCTCACGGACCCGCACTACTGCGATAGACTGTCATAACAAATTGACGCGAGTCAGTAGATGCAGGAGTCAGCATTGATAATTGACGTACACACTCACATACCGACGCATACAAACGCAGTGCCGGCTGACGAAGAGAGACTTAATGAGGTGATGCGTCCAGACGTCAGCGTCCGGCTGAACAATAGCTTCGGGGACTATATCAGGGATATGGGTCCGGTTGACAAGGCAATCGCGTTCGGCGTGGCAATCAACCCTTACGGAAGCGAGGATGACATGGGGGTGATGACAGCACAGCGGGAAGTCAACGACACAGCCTCTGCCTTAGCGAGAACATATCCAGATAAGGTGATAGGGTTTATGTCCGTTCATCCTGACGCTTCGGACGTGATGGAGGAAATAGAACGATGTATCGACGACCTCGGACTGAAGGGCATGAAGCTTGCTCCCAACTATCAGAACTTCGACCCTTTGGGTGCCAATGCACGCAGAGTTTATGAAGTAGCCGAGCGAAGAGGGTTGCCTATCGTCTTTCACCAAGGCACAGCTCCCATGCGAACGGCACCCCTCATGTATGCGCATCCGCTGGTGATGGACGAACTCGCGATGGACTTCCCCGATCTGAAGATTGTCATGGCGCATATGGGCCACCCATGGCACGAAGACTGCATCACAGTCATTCGCAAGCACCCAAACGTCTATGCGGATGTCTCAGGGCAATTCTACAGGCCCTGGCAAATGTACAATGGCATGCGACTCGCCTTTGAATGGAGCGTCATGCATAAGCTTCTGTTCGCCTCGGACTGGCCGTTGACGACCCCTCAAGAGACGATTGACAACCTAAAGGGCTTCAATGATTTTGCCCAGCGGCACCACCTTCCGGAGGTCCCGTTGGAATTATTTGAAGGTATCATTCAGAGGGACGCGCTAGCACTCTTCGGGATTGAGTAGCCGCACATTGCGGGCGCGCCGCAAACTTGCTGCTTACTTGAATGGAGCGATGGCCTCTGTCGCCGCCTTTTTCAGCAGATCGTATTCGGTCGTTCTGATAGGCCCGAATATCTGGAATCCTCGCTCCCTCTGAAGCCTGTACTCTGCGGAGGTAGTCGCATAGACGGGCGACTCTACAGCCTTGCTCTGGGATAGCGCTATCTGCGCTACGGCTTCCATCGCATTTATTAGGTCAGGGTGGTCTTGCTGTCCGTGCAAGCCCATATCTGCGGCGAGGTCACCAGGTCCGAAGACCACGCCGTCCACCCACTCGTTGGAAACCATCTCCTCGGCGTTCTCCAGTCCAAGACGGGACTCTATCTTGAGTATCAGCAGGGTTGCGTCGTTTGCTTCGTTGCAGTAGCTGGAAGCGTCTTCAATGTGATAGCCGGCGTTGGGCCCATGAGCCAATGCGCGCTCACCCACAGGTGCGTACTTCATCCAACGGACCAGTTCATCTACCTGCTCTGGAGTTTCGGAGTGTGACAGGCATATTCCGAGCGCTCCCGCATCCAGAGTTCGCGAGACGAGAGTTCGGGACACCTCGGGTATAGTTACTGCGGGGCAGAGGCCCGCATAACGAGCCATGACCAGAAAGCTAGTGAGAGTTTCGGGGTTGTGAGATATGTGCTCGGTCTCGACCAGCACCATCTCACAACCGGTCTGGGCAAGAACGCTGATTACTGACGGCCTCAGCGACTCGAAGACATTGAACGCTCGAACTGCCTCGCCCGACTTCAACAGTTCCTTTGCCCGATTTCTAATCTGTTTTTCATGATGCTGCATAGTTACTATACTCCCCCAGGAATTATACGCTGGCTCCTAACTTGGCGTCGCTTAAATATACTCGTGCGCTGGACGAAATTCTACACCCTGTGCTCATCCAGCATGAGCTACCGGCACGAGTGTCACTAACGCGATGAGCGCTCCGCCGATGAATCGCCCTGGATTACCGACCAGGGAGACTGTCAGAGAGGAAGCCGTCCAGGGATGGAACAGGGCTGACATATTGTTGCATCTGGAGAGTGGCACACTTGCGGTCGCCTGCTTCATGTACAGGTCATGAGTGAACCGGTCAAAATAGAAGCGAATCATCATTCGCCCCAGTGCTCCGACGAAGATTTATCGCTTCCACTGCAGCGTACCCGGCGGGTACTGCTCCAGCCACCACTTTGCGATCTCGTCCCTCCTCGCGAACCACACGCCCGGATGACTACGGGCGTACTGCAGGAACTGGTCTAACGCTCGCGAGCGCGCCGGCCGACCTGCGATCCGGCAGTGCAACCCAACCGACATCATCTTGGGGTGCGTGCGACCTTCTTCGTACAACACGTCGAACGTATCTTTCAGATATTCGTAGAAGTCTCCCACGCTGTTCAGTCCGCCCCGCCAGAACCGAGCGTCGTTCGTTTCAAAGCTGTACGGCAGCACCAGCCACGGACTCCCGCCTACGTCGGTATAGTACGGCAGATCGTCGTTGAACACTCCGCTGTCGTAGATGAACCCACCTTCGTTCACTACGAGTTCCCGCGTATTAACACTTGGCCCGTAACGGGTGAACCAGCCCACAGGCCGCTCGCCCGTGGTCGCCGTCAGCGACTCCACTGTCATCCTGATAGCCTCTTCCTCCTCGTCTCGCGTCTTATTGTGATACTCCTCCCAGCGGTAGCCGTGACCGCATACCTCGTGCCCGCGGTCCACCACCGCCCGCGCCACCTCCAGGTTCCGCTCGAAAGCCAGTGCGCAGCAGAAAAACGTGCTTCTTACGTCATACTTGTCCAGCAAATTCAATATCCGCCAGACTCCCACCCGGCTGCCATATTCGAAAAACGATTCGTTGAACAGGTCTCGCTGACCTGCCGGGACCGGCGACGGCACCTCGTTGTTTGATTCGTGAGCAGCGTCCCCGTCCAGCAGCGAGGTCTCGCTGCCTTCTTCATAGTTCACGACTACCGAGATGGCTAGACGGGCATCCCTCGGCCACCCTATAACCGGCGGGTTCGCTCCGTATCCAATGAAATCCCTCTCCTGGCTAGACATCACTCGTCCTTCCTTTTTCATCATCAACGTCCCTGACGTAGAGTTTGATCAGTCATGTGGCATTGGGATAGGCCTTCTGCTTTATCCGTGTTCTATGATCCCACGATAAGGAGCACTGCCACAACAGTCCTTTAACTACTGTGACGCACCTTTCACCTTTAACTACTGTGACGCACCTTTCACCTTTCGCCTTTCCAGCCAAGTCAGATTGAAGGCACAATAGCATGATCGACGTATTGATCGGTCTTGCCTTTGCTCATCCACAAGGCTTGAATCTAGTATCTTCTTAGTGATGAGTTTATTCCGTCCACAGCGAATGCGAAAGAGGTATGCCTGTCTTGCCGTGCAGTCCTCGAATCGCAAAGCGCCTCAATGAATTTTTCACAAATCGCCTGGGCTTGTCCGTGAGTTGAGACTTCCATGATTGGGGGTGCCCCGAGGAGCATTGGAGAGCGTCTCACATGGTGGTTGCAATACCGCAGAGATCCGTTTTCACAGGATTGCAGGTGTTCAGCGGCATCTTAGACGAGTGACAAGGACAAGAGGAACAGGTCGTTTCGTCAGCCAACAACTTGCCCTTCCGTGGTCGAGGCGGCGCATGCGTACTCCTATAGGACCCTGACAGACCATAGAGCTTGTGCTGCACCACACACGGCATTTCCCATTGCAACCCCGAACGAGCATGAACCGCGCGGCTCGGCTTCGCTGGCCTACTATCACCCTTTAGCAGGGGATATTTCAACAATCTATATTCCCCGCGCTCGACAATCTGCTATAATGATGTAGCACATCGCTTTAACCTCTCAAGATTAGTCCACAAGGTATTCACAATTCCCCCAAGTTTCCACACAGTGTCCTCCATCTACCACTCTCATTTTTGGCCGCCTCGCGCAGAGTCGCTTGTGTTGCCCCCCTTTTGACTTAGGAGTCTGATTCAGTATGTCTTTACAATCCCTAACAGCGCGTCCGCGTTCGTCCAGCCGCTCACAGCATCATGCTGTCATTTGCGCAGACTGCAATGAGTCCACAACGGTCCCATTCCGTCCAAGCCCCAGTAGGCCGGTGTACTGCCGCTCGTGCTTCAATGCCCGTCGGAACGGTCAATCCGCCAAACCCAACACACTCGTTAGCGAGCCGATTGGCGCAGACGACCGCTTTGACGAGCCCGCCCCTGACGGCGTTGAAGTGTTTTCCGGAATGGCGTTGAGAGCCGCTACTAGACAAGCGCTTTCCCTGATGAATATTTCACAGCCCACACCCATTCAGACAAAAGCCATCCCACATCTAATGGAGGGCCGAGATCTGATTGGACAGGCACGCACAGGTTCAGGAAAGACGCTGGCGTTTGCAGTGCCGCTCACGGAGCAGTGCGACCCGTCTATCCGTCAGGTTCAGGCGCTCGTGCTCGTACCCACCCGCGAGCTTGCAATTCAGGTGGCAGAAGTCACGAAAGCCTTATGCTCATCTCAACGGCTGCGCGTATCCCTATTGTATGGTGGGCGTTCCGCAAAGCCGGAATGCGCAGAGTTAAGGAATGGAGCGCAGATCATCATTGGGACCCCCGGGCGCACGCTCGACCATCTTCGGCAGGGAACTCTCGACCTGCGCTCAGTGCGATTTCTCGTGCTGGACGAGGCCGACGAAATGCTGGACAGAGGGTTTGCGCGAGACGTTGAGGCAATCCTTGGCCATACGCCCAGCGAGCGGCAAACCGCTCTCTTTTCTGCAACGCTGCCTGAGTGGGTGGCTACCACCGCAAGAAAACACCTGCGTAACCCCGTAAGCGTGGAAATAGACGCAGACCTGCGCGTGCTGCCTACCGTGGAGCACGTGGTCTACACAATTCAGCAAAACGAAAAGGTCAGGGCGCTTCAGACGCTTTTGGACGAGCAGGACGGCGATCCGGTTATCGTCTTCGGCAGGACCAAGCACGGCGTTAAAAAGCTGGCAAGACAGCTCGACTCATTGGGCTATCCTGTGGGGGCGCTCCAGGGAAATCTCAGCCAGAACGCGCGCGAACGCGTGATGACGGAATTTCGTTCAGGAGCCACACCCATTCTGGTAGCAACGAATGTGGCTGCCCGAGGCTTGGACATTGATGGCGTCGCACAGGTCATCAACTTTGACCTGCCTGACACAGATTTGCTCTTCACGCATCGAGTAGGCCGGACGGGCCGCATGGGACGCTCCGGTGAGGCAGTGACCTTCATCACGCCGGATGAAGTGCGCAAATGGAATGAGATTGAGCGAGGGCTGGGCCGCAGGTTCACAGTCAGGCGCTGGAATTCATCCTCCGGACGGGCGTTGGCCGACTAAGCCTGCGGTTGAGCCGGCTGGTGCCACCGACGGCAATATGATTTGCGCTGCTGGAAACAGTCTTGCTCGGGTCTTGGAAGCGGTGTTAATTCTAACAACTGCCAAACCCTCCTGCTGTCATAGTATTCGTAAGAAATATGAAGAAGCACGGCATTCATTGCCCTGGAGCATCCTACATCAGGATTCTCGCATACCCATGAATGACCGTTAGCGAACTGAAAGATGCTTTTGCAAGTGCCTCAGTATTCGGAGTGCCTTAATTTGACTGACTGCAAGAACGAAAACATTCGCAATTTGGCTATCATTGCCCACGTTGACCATGGCAAGACGACCCTTGTGGACGCGCTGCTGAAACAGGGTAAAGTCTTTCGGTCCCACCAACAGGTGGGCGCGCTAATCATGGATACCAACCCCCTTGAGCGGGAGCGCGGAATCACTATCCTAGCCAAGAATGCCTCTGTCTCTTACGGAGATGTGAGGATTAACATTATCGACACGCCTGGCCACGCCGACTTCAGCGGCGAAGTGGAGCGTGTTATGAATATGGCTGATGGCTGCCTGCTGTTGGTGGACGCGGTGGACGGTCCCATGCCACAGACTACCTATGTGCTTCGCCAGGCCCTCCAGCAGAATGTCACGCCAATGGTTGTCATCAACAAGATAGACCGCCCCGAGGCACGCACGGCCGAGGTGGTCACGATGATCCAGGACCTGTTCTTGGAACTGGCTACTGAAGTAGAACAGCTTGACTTCCCTGTACTATACGCCTCGGCTCGCGATGGCTACGCCACTGCCGACCCGGGCATCCCTGGGACGGACATGCAGCCTCTCTTCGATGCGATCGTGAAGTCGGTCCCACCGCCCAGCGGCGACATGGCAGCCCCGCTGCAAATGCTTGTGGCAGCTCTGGATTACGACAACTACTTGGGCCAGGTGTCGGTTGGTCGCATATCCAATGGCACATTGCGGATGCGGGATGATGTAGCCCTGCTTGGGCGTGATGGCGAAATAAGTACGCACAACATTGAGCGTATCTTCGTGTTCCGCGGCATGGAGCGGGTTGAAGTCCCCGAAGCCTACGCTGGAGACATCGTAGCGGTTTCTGGACTTGATGGTGCATCCATCGGCGATACCATAACTTCGACTGAGAACCCGGAGGCATTGCCGACAATCGACATCAACGAACCCACGGTGCGCATGACTTTCGGCGTGAGCACCTCTCCCTTTATGGGCAAAGAGGGTATTCATTGTACGTCGCGCAATCTTCACGAACGACTGATGAGAGAATTGCGAACCAACATCAGCCTGCGAGTGGACACCACATCCAGCCCGGATGTGTTCGTCGTCGCCGGAAGAGGCGAATTGCACTTGTCAATTCTGGTCGAGACTATGCGCCGTGAACAATTTGAGTTTCAGGTGTCACGCCCCTCGCCAGTCACCAAGATGATTGACGGCAAGGAATAC
Source organism: Dehalococcoidia bacterium (assembly GCA_965221045.1). Lineage (GTDB taxonomy): Bacteria > Chloroflexota > Dehalococcoidia > Lucifugimonadales > JADFKI01 > Bin90. Next base: position 142,992 of record OZ244863.1, on the reverse strand, counting down.
GAACCGTATGAAATCCTGAATATCACCACTCACGAGCAGTATGTGGGGGAGCTCGCCGAATATCTCTCGACGCATCTGGCACAACTCCGCGATATGCGCTACGACGATAACGGCTATGTAGATTTAGAGTACAAGATACCTACGCGGGGACTGATCGGGTTCAATGCCTTCTTTCTTCAGACCACTCGGGGCGTTGGAGTGAAGAGCAGTTTCTTCACATCTTACGAACCCATGGAAGGGGAGATAAAGTCGCAGGGCGGGGGAGTGCTCGTGGCATCCGAAGGCGGCACCGCCGTCACGTACGGTCTGCTCAATGCCCAGGGCAGAGGTGACACATTCATCGATCCGGGCATTATGGTCTATGAGGGGATGATTGTCGGCTCGCACCGGCGTGAAGGGGACATTGAAATTAATGTCTGCAAACAAAAGAAGCTGACCAATGTTCGCTCATCAACTGCTGATATTGCCAAGCGCCTCAACGCCACAATGAGGATGAGCCTTGAAGAGGCGCTGGCGTTCATCTCGGATGACGAACTGCTGGAAGTCACACCCCTGAATCTTCGTCTCCGCAAGGCCGAACTTTCTGCCCACGAACGCAAACGCTACCGCCGCGACGAGGCCCGCGCACGGAGTTAAGAGTTCGTCTCGCGCTCAGCTAGGGATAGCCGGCCTGCGGAGCGCGCCCTATTCTCGCTCCAGGGCATAGAGACGGCCACTTGGGGTCAGAATGTACACTTCGCCGCTCTGGTCTTCTCCGAACGAGGCTATGTTGAGTTCTGAGTCAAGAAGCAGTTCCGGAGCATCCGCTGCACTACTTCCGTTGTGTCGCAATGCCCATATCTTGCCTGAGCAATAATCGCCGTATATATATTTGCCGGCAAGATTGCTCAGGCGACTTCCCCTATAAACATACCCGCCAGTTATGGAACAGTCGCCCGCATAACTCCCGGGTGTATTCTCATACACAGCTAGGGGCGGCTCAAGACCTGTGCTGTTGCAGTTAGCTTCACGGTAGCACTCGAATCCTTCCATTGTGGGCCACCCGTAGTTCCTACCGCTTGCGATGATGTCAACCTCTTCGTAGCTGTTCTGTCCTACGTCGCCTGCCCACATGACTCCGGTCTGACGGTCAAAGGAAAACCGCCAGGGATTTCTCAGTCCGTATGCCCATATTTCCCATCTTATTCCACCGCTCTCGCTGAAGTACGGGTTACTCGAAGGAATCGAATAGGGCTCCGAGTCATCGTCAGGGCTTACATCAATCCGGATGATGCTGCCAAACAGATTGGTTCGGTCCTGTGCGTTTGACGGAGTTCGCCCACCGTCCCCAAAACTGATGTATAGGTATCCGTCCTCGCCGAATGCTATTTTGCCTCCGTTGTGATTGGAGCGAGGCTGTGCAAACCGCAGTATCTCTTTCTCACTCTCAGGGTCACCCGCATCTTTGTCGCTGTCTCTGACTCTGAATCTAGAGACCACGGTCTCCAATGTACCTCCGCTCCGTGAATTGTAATGGACATAGAAGTATCCGTTGTCACTGTAATCGGGGTCGAACGCAATACTAAGCAGACCTATCTCGGATGCACTTGAATGTACTACGTCTCGAATGTCCAGGAAAGTCTTCTCATTGGTGACATCAGGTCTGTTCTCGAAAACGGTGATTCGACCCTCTTTCGAGGATACGAATAATCTATTGCTGCCATCATCAGGATATGCCATATCATAGGCGCCTCCCGGTATGCTAATGGACGGAAAAGCCATCCTGACAGACATCCGCCCCGCCGGATTCGAAGACGATGCCGAAGCCTCAGGCGCAAGCCTGGGTGCGTTGGGCTGCGCACCGATTCCGGCGTCACCGCAGGAAACAGTCATCAGTGAGATAAACGCCCACAATGCGAGCGCTGCGGCCTTCATATTCACCACTCCGAATTCACAGCATTTTGGCATGCCAGTTCCGTGCCCGGACACTTTGCGGCTCAATCAACTCACGCTCGAATCAGTCTATCACCCCGTGTGCAGTCCATGCCCTGAAGTCCAAGCACGGGAAAACATATAAGTCCTTCTTACATTGGTGCGATTCTGTGCACAAAAACCGCCCAGGCCAGCTCCATAAGTTCTACATAAGCCTCGCTAGCCTGCTGACAAGTTGCTGATATATACTCCTCTACGAGAACCGCACCAAACGACTCGCTTTCAAAGAACTTCCGTAGGAGGATAAGCACATGGCCCAGAAGGTTCGTCCCGACGATCCCAGGCTCACTTGGCAGGGCGCTATATCCTTCAACGACACGAATAATTGGCGGATGCCCTGGAGGATTCCCTACAAGCAACTTGCCTTATTCCCGCCGGACGCCTTGCGCGCGCGAGCCGCAATGCCGGCGGGCGTCAGAATTTCATGGTATTCCGATACGGAATTTGTCAAAGGACACGTGGAACCGTCGGAAGAAGCTAGCAGCATCGACCTGTACTGCGATGGTGAGTTCCAAGGTTCGGTGGGGTACGCAGGGCAGACTAGTTTTCGATTTGATGGCCTAGCCGCGGGGGAGAAGTTGCTTGAGTTGTGGCTACCTCAACATGCAGAGTTTCGCTTGAGGGGAATCGAATTCTCTGACGGAGCGACCATCAGTCCCTTCGACGACTCCCGCCCCAAGTGGGTCACCTACGGTAGTTCCATCACTCACTGTCGCACCGCCGAGAGTCCCAGTCTCACCTGGCCCGCTATAGCGTCGCGGAACCACGCCATGAACCTAACCTGCTTGGGCTACGGAGGCAACTGCCACTTAGAGCCGATGATCGCCCGCATGATACGAGAAATGCCGGCAGACTACCTGTCAATGAAAGTCGGGATTAACATCTATAGCTCAGACAGCCTCAGCCCGCGCACCTTCCAGTCGGCCATCATTGGGTTCGTGCAAATAGTGCGGGAGAAGCACCCTGACACGCCATTCGTCGTCATTTCTCCCATCTTCTCGCCACCGCGAGAGACCACCAAGAACGCTGTGGAATTCACTCTTGAGGATATGAGACAGGAAGTGGCCGAGGCGGTCCATACGATGAGAGCCCAAGGCGACGCGAACCTACATTACGTGAACGGACTGGAGTTATTCCCACAAGACCTTGCGCACCTGCTGCCTGACGACCTGCACCCGGATGCAGAGGGGTATAAGATCATGGGCCATAACTTCGTGGACAAGGTAGCCTCCAAGTTCTTTGTAAAGGGCTAGGAGACAGCCACCGGCTTAAGCAAGGCTAATCGGGAATGCCTTCTGATTTCGGAGCTTCTCGCCGGCAGTATGCACTTCGGCCGGCGAAAAGTCCCCAGCAGACTGAACAGATGCAAGAATCAGGAATAATATTGCCACGCTTGCCCATACCTGACTCTGGTAATTGCCGATCCGACGGGCGCCATCTTCATCATAGCAATAATCGGTTGCAATGCCAGATATTCTTGCTTCTTCCGGTGCATCGGGTACATACACGGTAGGTTGCTGGCAGCTGTTGCCCGTGGAGGAATCTACACTCAGACCGCGAATACAGAGTAGTCGGACCCGCTTACAACAGGCATCCATTTATCTGAAGGCAGGAATTACCTCTTCGCAGAACAGACGCAACGAATTCGAAATCTTATCCTCTGATATAAGCTCACCAGCATTGAATTCCGCGGCGACACCTGTCAAGCTCAGCGCATCCTTCATGACCTTGAGTTGCTCTATCACCATTTCAGGTGTTCCTACAGCCGCCTTTTGCCCGATTACATCGCGCTCCCATTGTATGCTGGCGAGCTGCGCTCCGCGCTCTGCGCGCTCTTCACCAGGGTCCGATCCGGCGCGAGATGCCGAGGCAGCAAGTTGTCCGCCAAGTCGCCTGAACTGGCGCATGAAGCTCTCCTCCGACGCTGTCAGTGCATCCTCCTCAGTCTCGCCTACATACACGGGTACGCGCAGCGACACATCGATCTCGCCCTCGTGCCCTGCTGCCTTCCACGCGGCGCGGTAGCTCTCAACTTGCTCGGCGACACCGTCCAGATTCATGCCGCGCACGCCAACGAATATCGCAAATCCCATCTTACCGATTACCGGAAAAGTATCGGACGTGGTCGCGGCAATGCGGATCGGCGGGTGAGGTTGCTGGTATGGCTTTGGCACAAGGCATACGTCATCAAAGCCATAGAATTGTCCTTTGTAGGTGAAGCGTTCCTTACACCACGCTTCAAGAATGATTTCAAGATATTCGTAAAAGCGCTCACGGCTTTCGGAGTAGGGGATATTGTAGCCTTCATATGAGCCGGGCAGGCCACTGCGCCCCACGCCGAATTCGAAGCGGCCCTCGCTGATCTGGTCAATAGTTGCAGCCTCTTCTGCCGTGCGAAGCGGATTGCCAAGAGGTAGCACGCTGACGGCGGTTCCTATTCTGAGGCGCTTAGTCCTGGCCGCTATTGCCGATGCGATGGCATGGGGCGAAGACAATACGGACCTTACTGGGTTGAAATGTGACTCCGCTAGCCACACAGCATCTAGTCCAAGCGACTCCGAAAGTTCAATGTGCCCGAAGGCCTCGCGGAACGCGTCTGCCTGTGAATGGCCTTCCCGGCGATGGAACTCCATAAATGAACCAAACTGCATCGTATCCTCTCTATCAGCGCATATTCGGATCTCGGCTGCGCCTCGTGTTGCAAAGCCTACGCCCTAATGGATTTCTGGTCAAGCCAAACGCAATGGTGCCAGATTCTTGGCACTCTTGTGTGCTTTGCAGAAAAAACTGCATAATGAGATATGCTTCTGCAGATCAGCGGTTGCATCAATTTCCAGTCCCCAATATGCGGATGACAGCGGAGGAGCAATGATATTCGAAGAACGTCGCACGCTTGTCGCTCCCAGCCAATTGGACGAATATCTCTCAAGACGTCGCAGCGAACTCATACCTTCGATTCGCTCCGCCGGCGGTGAAGTGATTTGCCTACTCAGCGGTCTGATCGGAAATCCCCAGAACGAATTTGTCCAGATAACTTCGTGGCGATCACTCTATGCCTGGCGTCAAGCTCAGGCAGCTTTTCGCGAGGGTTCCTCCGAGTTGCATCTTTCTGAAGAGGTCCGCCTGCTCGATGCAATTTCATCTCGTCCCAAAACAGTGGTACCGGAAGAAGACCGCCGACCGATTTACGGCTTTAGGCGCTTCTTCATCCACCCGCAAGATCTTGACGAGTTCGTGAACTGCTCAGAAAACGGCATCTGGCCTCGCATTGAAGCTATGGGCGCCTGTATCCTGGGACTCTGGACTACCGCGTCTGAGACAAATCCGCAGGAGATTATAATTGCCACGGGTTATCGAAGCCCATCGCATTGGGAGAAAACCCGATACGAGGGGGCACCCCCGCCAGGCGTGGACAAAACGCTCTGGGACAATGAGGACGGCTTACGGCGGCGGCGTGTGGAGATAACCCTCCAGACATGGGTCTGCCTGATGCGCCCCCACCAAGTCTAACTTGCTGGGCTGTCAAGCGGGTACCCCGCAGCTAATCGTAAAACATGCAGCCGATCCCGTGGTAGCCTATCGTGACTTCGCCGTTCTCTACGGTGACAGGTGTTATCCTGTCTCCGTCGGCGAGTGCTTCAACTTCAGACCAACGCTCGGGGTGCTCGGCAAGGTCGATTTCCTCGTACACTTTGCCCTTGTCGTTCAGTTCCATCTTGACTGTAACGCAGATTTCGCACGTCGGATGCGTGTAAATCACAATGTTGGAATCTGCCAACCTCTTACCTCCGTATGTTCGGCGCTCTAAGCAGGGGATAGCTCTTTAGGAAACGCACCCAATACCGTTGACTCCAACGGTAACTTCGTCGCCGTCGATCACCACCGGTGTCAGCCTGATGCCGTCCGTGTGCGGCAGTATTTCAGGCCACCGCTCAGGATGAAGCGAGAGATTGATCTCCTCAAAAGGCGTGCCGGCCTTGTTCAATTCAGCCTTTACCACATCAGTGTAACCGCATCCGATTGTCGAATAAACTAGAACCTTTTCTGCCAATGTAATTCACCTCACAGTCAATGATGCCCAAGTACTTATTGCATGATAGACTCAAGTGGCAGTTCAATGCAAAACCGCCGACAGGACATTACGATTCTGTCTCTCGTTCCATCAGCATCCGCCGCAATATCTTGCCTGACGGATTCTTGGGAATCGCATCCATGAACTCCACTTCGCGGATGTGCTTGAATGTGGCGACCCTCGAAGCCACAAAGGCCATCACATCCTCGTCGGATACTTCGACACCCGGTCTGGCAACTACGAATGCCTTCGGAATTTCGCCCGATTCGAGGTCCTCCTTGCCAATAACGGCAGCATCCGCGATCGCTGGGTGTTCCAACAATAGTCCCTCAAGCTCAGCAGGGGGCACCTGAAAGCCCTTGTACTTGATCAGCTCCTTCTTGCGGTCGAGAATCCAGACGCACCCATCTTCGTTCATTCGTACGATGTCGCCGGTGTATAGCCACCCATCTTCGCTGATTGTCTCGCGCGTAGCTTCCTCGTTATTGTAGTAGCCCTTCATCACCTGCGGACCGCGCACAAGCAGTTCGCCGACCTCACCGACTGGCACATCCTTAGAAGCCGTTTCGAGATCAACCACGCGCTCTTCTGTATCAGCTATCGCGGGACCTACCGAACCAGGCGTCATCCTGTCAGGCTCGATGTAGTCCACATTGGACACGGGCGACAATTCGGTCATTCCATACGCTTGGAACACCGGAAAGCCGACCACATCCTGCACACGCATTTGGAGTTCCTCGGAGGCCGGCGCTGCCGCAAGACAAGCAGCGACCATTGACGACATTTCATAGTCGCTAATATCCGCCAGCAGGGAAAGCCCGATAGCCACGGGCGGCACGGTGTACAAGTGTGTAACTCGATGCGTGGAAATCAGTCGCAGCATCTCGTCCATATCAAAGCGCCCCATCATCACCTGAGTGCCGCCGGACGCTATCACGGCATTCATCAGGACCTGCATCCCATAGATGTGGAACAGTGGCAAGTGAGCGAGCAGCACATCGTCCTCTGTCTGCTGAAGGGCCTCGCCCGGTCGCTCAATAAACTGTCGAAGGTTTGAGGTCATGTTGAAGTGCGTCAGCATCACGCCTTTAGATAGTCCCGTTGTGCCGCTAGAGTAGGGAAGCGCCGCAAGATCTTCCTTAGCGTCGATCTCGACGGTTGGAGGTGATGCTGGCGAACGTTCTAGCAGTCCCCAAAATGAACCCGAATCGCGTGATGTTGGCTCAATGACGATCAGGCGCTTCAATTCGGGTGCGCCATCACGAGCCGTTTCAGCAACCTTCAGCAAGGAGTCATGTACAACCAGAACTCCTGCCTCGCTGTTGCTGAGTTGATGTGCGATCTCACGCTCGCGATAGCCTGAATTGATGGTCGTAACGACCGCGCCCGCCTTGATGATGCCGAAGAACGCAATTTCAAACTCAACGCAGTTTGGCGCGAGAAGCCCAACGCGGTCGCCCTTAGCGACTCCCAGCTTTGCCAGCGCTGCCGCAAATCTGCTGCTGTACATATCCAGTTGCTGGTATGTGTACACATACTCGCCGTCTATGATCGCCGTCTTTTGCGGAATACGCCGGGCTGTGGCACTCAGAATATGCTGCAGTGGATAATTAGGGTAGGGCGCTAACGATGGGCGTACAGTCTCAATGATGGTCATTCATTACCTCCTATACTGGCGCAGCGTCTTCCGGAGAAGCCTCACTCCTGTACATCTACGAATAGCCTCAACTCAGAAATATCGTAATTCCTGCGTGAGGGAAGTTCAATTCTATACTCGCTTTGCGCTCCCTTTGCAGCGTGCTCACATACTCCACACGTTCAGGATGGTCGCTTGGCAGTTTGTGCGGACACATTTCCCGCCTCTCTTCCTGCGGACACAGGTGCAAGTCTGCCGCGTAATCCCAAAACCCCACCTGCTTCATAGGGTAGAAGAGTGTCTCTGCCGCGCTTCGGAGGTCTGCAAGTATCTCGCTCGCTCGCGCATCACTTTCGGTCTCAATTGCAATCGATATTTTGTCTATCGCCAAAGCATTGCCTTCTAGCAGACTTGCTAAACCGTATCGGCCGTGCCAGCGATCAGCGTGCTTGCTGCCGCGAACATGCCGCCAGGACCGTGCGCGATCCCCACCTTTGCGCCTTGGACCTGTCGCTCGCTGGCCTCTCTTCGAAGTTGCCTCGTAAGTTCTATCAGCGTGAACATGCCGTACATCCCGGAATGAGTATATGAAAGCCCACCGCCGTTCGTGTTCATCGGAAAATCGCCGCCGGGCCCGGTGCGTTGTTCCGCCATAAAGGGACCACTCTCGCCCGGCTTCACGAAACCGAGATCCTCCAGTGCAAGCATCGGCGTGAACGCGAATGCGTCGTAAAGCTCGGCCACATCAATGTCAGAGTGCGATACTCCCGACATCTCGAACGCCGCCTTGCCCGACACCTTTGCCGCCTGCGATGTGGTCATGTCAGCCATCATACTGACCATGTTGTGCTCGGTGGCCTCGCCTGTGCCCAGTATGTACACCGGCGGCTTTCGCAGCTCCTTTGCTCTCTCTGCGCTTGTCAAAACGATAGCGCCGCCAGCGTCCGTCACAAGACAACACATAAACAGAGAATATGGCCAGCATATCGGGCGCGAGTTCATCACATCATCGACCGTTATTGGTTCCTTCATCATCGCCATCGGGTGCATCGCCGCCCACTTGCGATTCGACACCGCAACCTCTGCCATCTGCTCACGAGTCGTACCATATTGGTACATGTGGCGTGTAGCGGGCAGCGAAAACAGGGTCGTGGGACCCATTGCGCCGTAGGGCGTCTCGAACTGGCCCTGCGGAGAATCAGGCGCGATTCCGCCGCTTACCATGCCCACGCGCGACCGTCCACTCTCGCCATGCGTTATCAGAGCAACCTCAATGATGCCTGCGCTGATAGCAAGCATCGCATGCTCAACATGCATGATGAACGAACAGCCGCCCACATTCGTGCCGTCGCTATAACGAGGCACAATGCCCAGATATTCGCCGAGCTGAACGCTCGTTACGCCCGCCGTGAAAAGGCCGCCCACGTCCGATATTCGCAGCCCGGCGTCATTCAGGGCGTTGCGAGCGGCTTCAGCATGCAGCGTCAGCGCAGACTTGTCGGGCAGCACGCCAATCTCATCGGACTCACTCGCACCGACGATAGCCACTTTGCCCCGCATGTCTCGCGCCTTGTTCACCATATCCTAGCTATCCTGTCCATCGGATCGGCTTCCACTCGGACGAAAGCGCGGCAGCGTGAAATCGTCGTTAACATCATCGAACACTATCTCCACCGGCATCTCGCATTGCACCATCTCGGGGTCCGGCTCGACGTCAATTAAGTTGGTCATCATTCGTGGTCCTTCGTCCAACTGCACGACCGCGATAATATAAGGCGCATTGAACCCGGGTGCGCTACGATGGTTGATGACGAACGAGTACAGTCTCCCCCTGCCACTCGCTTCCTCCCACTCAACATCGCCCGACAGACAAGTAGGGCAGAATGGGCGCGGATAGTAATACGCGTGTCCGCAATCGGCGCAACGCTGTATAAGCAGCTTATGCTGCTTCAGCGCATCGAAGAATGGCTTGCTCTCCGGCGTAGGCTGAGGCATTGGCGCACGATTGGCTGTCAGCGATGGTCTCCTCTGACGAACTGCTTTCTGAGCACAGAGTTTATGCGCCAGACAGCCTAGCGTCAAATCTTGCCGTGTCCTACTTTCGCAGCCACATGGAGACATGCGATAATGCCCAACACATACTTGCTCAACACACATTTGATTGAAAGGCATTGGGATGAAGTTGAACGAATTTGTAGAACACTGTCTGGAAGACTATCGCAGGCGCGTATATGCGGCAACGGCGCCCTTGTCGGAAGAGGAAATGCACTGGCGACCCGATGCCGAATCCAACTCTATCGCCTTCCTCATCTGGCACACCGCACGCGTTGAGGACAGACTCATCAACGTCTTTGCTCGCGGCGCGGAAGAGGTCTGGTTGCGTGACGGTTGGAGCGCGAAGACGGATATCCCAGAGGCAGACCACGGTGTCAACTACACGCTGGAACAGGTAGCGGCGCTCTCACCAATAACTAAGGACGACCTGCAGCAATACTTTGACGCCGTGCGCGCCGAAACACTGGATTATGTCCGTAGCTTGAACGACGATGACTTCGACGCAGTACCGGAAGACAGGACTCCCTTCGCCGAATTCCCTGCCTCAGTGCGCTACTTCAGAGGACGCAGTATCAGTGGGATATTCCGCCAGCTCATAGGCGAAGAAGACCAGCATCTTGGGCAGGTCGCCTTCATCCGCGGATTGAAGCGCGGTTTCGGCAAGTAAGAATTGGAGAAAGGCTGCATAGTCACGGTATGGGCATAGGTGTGTCAGTTCGAACATCAGGTGAAGCCCTTTCGGTATCACCCGAAAGGCACCGCCGCATGCTCACGGAGTTGCTGAAGTCAGTCTCAAGAGCATTCTATCTGTCCATGCGCGTGCTGCCCTCCGCAATGCGCGAACCTGTAAGCATTGCGTACTTACTCGCCCGCGCCGCCGACACCATCGCGGATACAGCCTCTGTCTCCACTGAACACAGGATATTGCAACTTCGTAAGTTCCGGGGCCTTCTAACGGGAGAAGATGGCGAGAAGGCAACAGCTGAACTGTCCGCAGAATTAACAGACCTGCAACCGACAGGAAGTGAACGTGAGTTGCTCGATTCGCTCCCGGAAATCTTCGCACTATACAACGGAATGGACGCTGCTGATGCCGAGCGAACGCGCGCAGTCGTGCTCACGCTGACAAGCGGCATGCTCTTTGACCTGTCAACATTTCAGGCCGAGAATTCCGGCAGACTCACGGCGCTGAAAGCTCCCGAGCAACTGGACGAATACTGCCACCTTGTAGCGGGTTGCGTGGGAGAGTTCTGGACAGCCATATCTATCGCGCATACGCATTCTCTCGTGCGTTGGGATGAGCTAGAAATGCATGCGCTTGGTGTGCGCTTCGGCAAGGCGCTTCAAATGACGAACATCCTGCGGGATGTGCCCAAAGACCTACGCATTGGTCGCTGCTACCTGCCGCAAAACGAACTCGACCGAGTAGGGTTGCGCGCCGAAGACCTACTCAATGCTGCACACACTGACCGCGCTCGCCCAATTCTGGCGTGGGGAATTCTCAGGGCGCTAGACCATTTCAGTGCTGCCGAGCGATATATCCTCGCCATACCGCGCCGCAACCTGCGCCTGCGCCTCGCAGCTCTATGGCCTGTGCTCATTGGACTTGAAACCCTTGCCAAGCTCGGTGGCAGTGACGAATGGCTCGACCCAGAGAAACGCATAAAGATATCGCGCCCTGCAGTATATGGTATTATTTCCCTGTCCTTGCTGTGCGGGCGGTCAGACACGCTGACCAGACTGTGGATTCGACGTATTCGGCGCCGCATTGAGCGGACCCTTCAGTACCGGGTCGCAGTGAGCACACCGACTGTGGACAGAATGAACTGACGAGGAGCAAAATAAAAACAATGGTAAGCGAATCCAATCGCAAGATAACATTGAAATCGAGACCCGACGGCTACCCTGAACTCTCGGACTTTGAACTGGTTGAAGAACAAATTCCGCAGCCGCGCGAGGGCGAGGTGCTAATCCAATCTCTCTGGCTGTCTCTCGACCCCTACATGCGCGGACGAATGAGAGACGCCGCGTCCTATGCGCCTTCCGTGCAGCTAGGCGAAGTGATGGTTGGCGGCGCAGCCGGGCGCATCATCGAATCTCGTAGCCCTGCTTACAGCATAGGCGAGATTGTCGAAGGTAGGCTTGGTTGGCAGGAGTACGCCGTATCGGACGGACGCGACCTGCGGCGCGTTGACCCCGCGCTCGGCCCCCTTCCGACATCGCTTGGCATCCTTGGGATGCCTGGCATGACCGCATATTTCGGCTTCCTCGATGTGTGCAATCCTACGCCGGGAGACACGGTCGTTGTATCGGCAGCGTCGGGTGCCGTCGGGCAGGTCGTTGGCCAGATTGCAAAAATCATGGGCTGCTATGTCGTAGGCACCGCCGGTTCGCAGGAAAAGATTGACTATATCGTCAACGAACTCGGTTTCGATGTAGGCATCAATTACAAGACCGAAAATGTCGCCGAAGCTCTTGCATCCGCCTGCCCGTTGGGAATTGACATCTACTTCGACAATGTTGGAGGCCCCGTGAGCGATGCAGTATTGGAGAACCTTGCCGACTTCGCGCGCATATCCGTGTGCGGCCAGATATCACAATACAACCTGGCGGAGCCGGAGATGGGGCCTCGCAACACGCGCAACCTGACCACCCACCAGGCGCGCATGGAGGGCTTCCTTGTCTTCCAGTTCGCCAGCCGCCACGAAGAAGGTCGTCAGCGCATCGCCCGCTGGATCAAGGAAGGCAAGATGAAGTACAAGGAGGATGTGGTCGAGGGCATTGAGAACGCGCCCGCCGCATTCATTGGCATGATGAATGGTGAGAACTTTGGCAAGCTGCTCATCAAAGTGTCTGACGAGTAATTGAAGACAACTGTACAAAAGCGGTGTGGTACACTCCACCGAACGAGCGGTAATGAACAGATAAGGACGAACACATGCGAACCATCGACGCCATAGCCCAAATTTTGAAACAAGAGGGAATTGAATACCTGAGCGCATTCCCCACGACGCCGGTCATCGAGGCCGCCGCCGCCGCGGGCATACGCCCCATCATCTGCCGACAGGAGCGTGTGGGTGTTGGCATCGGGGACGGCTACGCCCGCGTAACCAACGGCAGGCCCCCTGGCGTATTCGCAATGCAGTACGGCCCTGGCGCAGAAAACGCCTACGCAGGCGTCGCCACCGCGTTCTCCGATGCCGTGCCGATGCTTCTCCTGCCGCTCGGTCATCCGAGAGAGCGCGACGGCATTTTCCCGCACTATAGCTCGCTCCGAAGCTACGCCTCAGTGACGAAGCAAATCGAGCAGGTAAACGTTCCGGAACGTGTCGTAGATACGATGCGCCGAGCATTCGCCGCCCTGAAACGCGGCAGACCCGGCCCCGTAATGGTCGAGATTCCGGCAGATGTGGCGACATCCGAAGTTCCCGACGGCATCCTAGATGGTTATCGTCCAGTCAAGCCCGCAGCGGCGGCAGGCAACCCGGCCGCTATACAGGCCGCCGCCGAAGCCCTGATGAACGCCGACAATCCCGTCATTCATGCCGGGCAGGGCGTGATGTACGCGAACGCCACTGAAGAGTTGATCGAGTTCGCCGAACTGGCACAAATCCCGGTCATGACCACTATGGCAGGCAAGAGCGCCTTTCCCGAAAAGCATCCCTTGGCATTGGGCAGCGGATCCGGTGTGATGAGCCGACCGGTGTACCATTTCGTCAGCAGGGCGGACGTCCTGTTCGGCATAGGCACCAGCTTCACCACACACGGCATGACGATGCCTGTGCCCAGTGGTAAGACGCTCATCCACGCGACCAACGACCCCATCGATATCGACAAGAACTACTCCATCGACCACCCCATCGTCGGCGATGCGAAGTTGGTGCTGCGCCAATTCATCGACGCCTGCAAGGACATACTTGGCGGCAGACAGCGCGGAGACGGCTCGGTCGCCGAAGAGATCGCCACCGTGCGTCAGGAATGGCTAGACGAGTGGATGCCAACTCTCACATCCAATCAGAGCCCGATCACGCCATACCGCGTCATCTGGGAGTTCATGCAAAACATCAACTCCGATAATGCAATCGTCACTCACGACTCAGGCAGCCCCCGCGACCAGATTATGCCCTTTTATCAGGCAGGCGGACCTAGAACCTATCTCGGCTGGGGCAAATCGCATGGACTGGGCACAGGGCTTGGCTTAAACATCGGCGCGAAGCTCGCTGATCCCGATAAGTTCGTCGTGAACTTCATGGGTGACGCCGCCTTTGGCATGGCGGGCCTTGATTTCGAGACCGCCGTTCGCAGCAACATTCCGATACTCACGGTTGTTTTCAACAACTCCACAATGGCAATAGAAACGGACGCTATGTCCATGTCCCACGGACTCTACGGCACGCGCGACCTCGGCGGACGCTATGCCGACCTCGCTCGCGATATGGGCGGATGGTCAGAGCGCGTCGAAGACCCCAACGATGTTGCAGCCGCAATCATGCGCGCAAAGGCAGCGACTGAGAACGGGCAAGCGGCGCTGCTGGAGTTCATAACCAACGAGGAGCGCGCTTTCTCGCACAGGCGCGCCTTCTAATCGCAACTGTGAATTATCACGTCATAGTGGCTCGTCCGAAAGACGGCAGCGTCCTCGTGCTGCCGTCTTCTGACGGCTGTGCGGTTCCATCATTCACGCCCGACACCATGGACACACGCATCGTCGAGCATATAAACGCAGAGATGCGCCGGCAGTTGGGCTTTGAGGTTTGGACTCTGAAGTGCGCCGCCCGAGGCGAAGACAGCGGGAACGCCTGGCGCATATTCATCGCCGTCGCCCGCGAATCTGGCGCATATTCACCTTCCGGCTCACAATGGCTGGAGCGCGAAAGGGCTTTGTCGGCTAACTTTGCAAATCCGTCAATCAATCAAGTAATCAGAGCATGGTTCGCTGATCTCGACAGCCCATCCGAGTTGCGCGCTCCCTGGGAAGCAATAGGTTGGCACGCCGCCGCCTGTGAATGGATCAGCGCTCAGCTCGCTTCGCTTCGCTTCACCATCCAATGTCCGATAGTGCAGCAGCGCGCATGGGGCCTATCATGCACAATGAAGGTCGGCACCGAAAACGGAGATGTGTACTTTAAGGCAACGCCTCCGTTCATGGCGCATGAGGGACTCGCAATGCAGGCTGTCGCCGATCGCTGCCCAGAACTGCTGCCCTCACCGCTCGCCATTGAGCCTGAGCGTGGATGGCTGCTGATGCAAGACTATGGTAGCGAGATGCTCCACGAATGCCCGGACATCACCCGCTGGGAAGAGGCGCTGTGCCTATTCTCGCAGGCGCAGGTTGACGAAGTGGAGCGTGTACACCAATGGCTCTCGCTTAACATCCCCGACAGACGACTCGGTCGCATGGTTGAGATGATAGACCCACTGATTGCCTCCTGCTCGCAGATGCTCACGGGCGGTGCAAACGGTTTGTCAGATGCCGAGTTAGGTGACCTTCGCTCCTTGTCGATGCCACTGAAATTGATGTGCGCTCGACTCGCTGATTTCGGAGTGCCGCACACCTTAGTGCATGGCGACCTCGGCGGCAATATTCTCATCAGGGATGGCGGATATACCTTCTTCGACTGGACCGATGCATGCATTTCTCATCCGTTTTTCGAGATGGCGACAATCTCCGCCGCCTATTTCGACGAAAGTGTGCTCAGAGACAACCCGGACGCAGACAATCGCCTTAGAAATGCTTATCTCGAACCATGGACGGCGTTAATGCCAATGGAACGGCTCGCAGATACATTCGAGGCGTCAAGGCCGCTTGGCGCGCTGCATCAGTCAATGACCTATATGTGGATACTCACCAACATATCGGCGGCAGCGCGGCCTGAACTGGAAGGCGGCTTGCTGCACTGGATTCGCCAGTTGCTGCAGCTGTCCGGCAGGAGTTTATGACCGGCGACCAACGCTAACTCTGGTCGGTTGCACTGTCAGGCACTATCTATCCGCGCTTGTCGGACATGATCTGCCCATCCTTTATCACCAACATCAATTCTCGAATGTTGCCGATGTCGTCCAGCGGATTGTCCTCCACGACGATCAAATCCGCCAGCTTGCCGGCCTCCACAGTACCGAGTTCATCGCCCACGCCACAAAGTTCCGCCGCATTGCGAGTCGCCGCCTGAATCGCCTGCCACGGAGTCGCGCCATCGCGCACCCATAGCCCCATTTCCAGCAGCGCAGCCTCGCTCAACGGGCGAATGTCCGAACCGAGCGCCATCTTGATGCCCTTATCCAGCGCTCGCTTGAACCACTTCGCATGCTCGTCGCTCGCATCGTTCGCGCGACGTTGCAGGTCTGCGGCAATCTGCCTTCGCTCCACCCACTCTTTTTCCCAGTCGTTTGCCGCCTGCTCGTGAGTAAGATGCGAAATCGCCAGTGTTGGAACGTACCACGCGCCGCTGCTCTTAAACAGGTCCAGGCACTCTTCGTCCTGTATATAGCCGTGCTCAACCGTGTGCGCCCCCAACCGGATAGCTGCCTTCACTGCATCCGGATTCGTGGCATGCGCCATCACCTTGAACTCACGCTGATGGCAGAGCGCGAACGCAGCCTTCAGTTCATCCTCCAGCAAAAAAGAGTGCTTGTGTAGATCCCAGGGCGGTCCCATGATCCCGCCGGATAGGTTTAGCTTGATGTGGTCCACGCCACACTTCATCTGCTCGCGAATCGCCTGAACGAAGCCGTATGGTCCGTCGCACTCCTTCGCCTGACCCGAAGTCAGAAAGTGTCCGCCGGTCGTGGTCAGAAAATATCCACTGGCAAACACACGCGGCCCGATCATCTTGCCGGAATCGAAAATGCGCTTCCAAGCGACATCCATGAAGTTCGCAGCGCCGCCACAGCGCACGCTCGTTACGCCTCCATTTGTGAGCGCCCGAGATAGCTGTGCGCCGAAATCAGCCGTCTGCTGTGCGACTGTGGTTCCCGGCTCGATAGGGTATTCTGGATGGACATGAACATCCCACAATCCAGGAAGCAGGTACGCGCCGTCAAGTTCGAGAACTTGGGCATCTCGAGTGTCAGGCGACTTGCTTCCATCCACCACCTCAGCGATACGCCCGTCCTCGATCGTTACACTGGCACCCCTGATCGGTGCCGGCGAAATACCATCAATGACATTCACCCCGCACAAGACCAGTCGCCGCGTTATACCCATCCCATCAGCTCCCATCAAAGATGCGATCGAAGGCGAACCCCCACGGCGGCCGTAGGAAGCCTAAGGCCCGTACATCCTGAAGCCAGAAACCATACGGCGAACTCTGCGAATAGGCGCCACCGCCCACTACCTTGCTTATCCGTAGCATCACCGATTCCGCCATTTCCGCCACAGCCTCTTTGCATAGCAATCCGCTCCGTGTCGCATTGCCGTTGCCTGCCTCAACATCCCGAAGCACACCTTCGTAGGCTTGCTGAATCAGCCAAGCCTCCATCTCCACCCTCGACCACTCCACCTGCTCGAACGGGCGCATCGAATCTTTCTTTCTTTGCACTTGTTGTCGAGCCATCTCCACCGCTTCCTCGACGACGCCCACTATGACGGAAGTAAACAAATGCCCTGCTGGACGCCCCGCAAGCGCGCGCGCGCGCTGTCGTTCGTTGTTGTCAGGCCACGCTACGCGCGTGGCTGGCATGTCATTGAAGTTCATCGCGTGACTCTGCGTGGCGGTCATGCCGTGTCCATCCCATGCTCGCGCGAGTGAGACTCCCGCCGAACCATCCCACGGCACACCACGCATATCCATGTAGAACACATCCGGCGCTGATTCGCCTTCAGGCACCGCCTGCGTAATCATGAACGATGTCATTCCAGAACCGCTTCCGAAATGTTTCTGTCCGCTGATGAGATATTTGCTGTCGGAAGGGCGCGGCTTTGCGACCGCCCGGCTCTTAGAAGGATCCCCTCCGCTGCCGGGCTCCGATATGATGGTGCCCCACCAGCAACCCTCAAGCGCGGTCTCGAAAATTGTCCTGCGTTGCTTCTCCCATGCGTCTGTGTAAGGTGGGGGAGCCTCAGGAACTTCCAGCCACCCGCCAATGACGGCCGGGTGCATTGACGCCACCAGTGAAACGCTAGGATCGCCCTTCGCCAGGATGCGCAGCATCTCGCACAGCGGACGCGTGAACTCCTTAACGCCACCATTGATGCCACCCATCTCCGGGGGCGCGCCCGTCAGATGAAAGCCCGCGTCGTGCAGCGCATCGAAGTCGGCTTTGTCCAGCGCCCGCCTCCTATTTCTTTCGGCGCGTTGCTGTGCGAACTGCACCGACAACTCCCTGATGTTCTCGACGACCTCTTCTACGCGCTTGGCAGTTGCCTGCATTGTGGCTCCTCATGGAATAGGGGAATGTGAAGGATATGTGTCCGAGCGAAAGAATCAGTCCACCAAAGTACGTTCCATATTGGCGGTCGGGAAAATGGCAAGCACACGAGCTTGGGCACCGGAGCGATTCACGAAACCGTGCCGCACTCCCGGAGGAGCGAGCACCGTCTGACCCTCACGGACGGTTATCACTTCATTGCCAAGTATGGCGTCCATTTCGCCTTCCAGAATAACCATTGCCTCTTCGGTCGGATGAATGTGCGTAGGCACAATGCCGTCCACGCCCACGACGACATCGCCCACGCTCGTTGACTCCGAACCCTTCTCTCCGTCCACCAACGCCCAACGGTCAACTCCAGGCGAAAGCTCAGTCTTCTCGTAGTCATCCCTGTTTATGATGGGCATAACCTCTCCTTGAAACTGTCGCGGTTCGCCAATAGGTGGCTCATTCTCCTGTCTTCTGCAGGCGAACTACTGAGACTCACGCAGAACATCCTCTATGAAATGAGTCAAGGAAAATAAGCCAACACTGCAGGACAGTCCCGATTGAAAAATGGAGCGGGAGACGGGATTTGAACCCGCGACATTCTGCTTGGGAAGCAGATGCTCTACCCCTGAGCTACTCCCGCTTACGCAAGCGATTTTAGCAGGCGCTCCCCGTTCATGTCTATCCTGCGCGTGGGCGACGATGCACTCTTGCTTGACACCCGTGCAGGTTAGACGCACACTTTCATTCTACGAATAAAAGTGTAGCCAATTATGGGAGGAGAAACGATGCCGCTGACACCTGCGATTCTCGAAATGGGCATGGGAATTGACCTGCATGGACAGAACTACACCGAAGCCGCAAAGCGCGCGACATGGAACGCCGTTCACCAGAGCAGCCTGATGTTTCTCGGTCTGCTCGGTCCCAACACATCGCAAGAGATGATTGTTGAAGTAACCATCGGCATTCCTAAGCCCGACGCCGTGAACCACGACGAGGTTCTCAGTGTGCTTCCTCACGGCAAAGGTGTGTTGAATGTCGTGCAGGGAGGCTTAGAGATTGAGGGCAGAGAGGGCTCCGGCGATGTCACGATCATGGCAAACGCAGCATTGATTGTTAAGGTCAACACGGACTAGGCACACGACAAGGCTGCTCCATCTTCTCAAACTCGCTGATAGTTTCGCGTATGTCGTCAGGGATGCGCCGCGCGACACCCGTATCCGCGTTGAAGTTCACATAGATGACCTCTGCGCGGGCGCAGGGCTGCTCGGCGTCTTCAAAGTACATCTCGGTGTTGAATGTGATGCTGCTGTTGCCGATTCGGGCGACGCCGGTGTAGATGCTCAGCATGTCGTCAACTCGCGCGGGAGCCATAAACTCAAAAGTGGCTTTAACGGTGGCGAGGTCGAAGCGACTCCGCAACTCGTCGCTGTACAGGCGCAGTCCCAGATTGCGAAAATATTCCGCCTGAGCCACCTCGATGAAGTTCATGTACTGAGCGTTGAACACGATGCCCTGAGCGTCGCACTCGCCCCAGCGCACTCGCAGCCTGAACTTGAACTTGAACTCTTCCTTCGCCAATCGTGCCTCAGCTTCTTGTCGGAGCCTGATTCGCCGTCGATACAGACAGATAAAGGTTGCGCGAAAATTTCTATTCCCTTGCGCGCCGCCGAATGATATACTTTTCTATCATGGACAAGCAACTTGACGCAGTTTGTACAGTTATACATCCCGACGGTCTTGAGGTCGAAGTCTCGTCAGGCAGCATGACACGCCTGGCGGGCGTATCGAAAGCCTTGGCCGGCACGGAAGGCATACACCTTGCAATCGCGACCATCCCACCGGCGTGTGCCTCCAGCCCGCATTACCATGTCAATTGCGAGTCCGCAATCTACGTTGTGAGCGGCAAAGGGCGCTTCCTCACGGGCAAGCGCCTCGAAAAGACGCTGAACATAGCGCAGGGCGACTTCATATACGTTCCGCCTGACTCCGTGCATCAGCCTGTCAACGATAGCCTCTCGGAGCCGATGGAACTCATTGTCGCGCGCAACGCTCCCGTTGAGATTGTTGTCGAATTCGACCCTGCCACAGGCAAAGTCGTCGAGTAGCCGTATCAACAACCTATCCTCTGTGGGCCATTAGCTCAGCCGGTTAGAGCGCAGTCCTGATAAGACTGAGGTCCGTGGTTCGAGTCCACGATGGCCCACCATCCTTCCGGGAAAGACTGCCGCACTCGCGACTTGCGTGCCCAAATCGCCGTCGCCATCGCCAACGGCGCCTACCGCTCGTCAATGGCGCTCAATCCTACCGACCTTGCTTCTCCCGAACTTCTCACTCGATTCGGTACGTGGCCTTATGGCATTTCTTCCCCCACCTGATTTTCGGCACTCGCACTTTTCTGTTTGAAAGTGTACTCTCTTATAAGTTCGCCGTTATATATATCAACTAACGAATCTGTATTATGCAAACATCCTAAGAAGCCACAGACGAGCAAGACCGTCAAAGGCCCTAGAGGATGAAGTACGACCTCCAAACCTTTCGCGGAGACCTCTTCGGCGGTGTAACGGCAGCCGTGGTAGGATTGCCAGTGGCGCTTGCCTTCGGGGTGGCGTCAGGGCTTGGAGCCGTCGCCGGAATTTATGGTGCCATCGCGGTCGGATTCTTTGCATCGGTCTTCGGAGGCACTCGCTCTCAGATTTCCGGCCCCACCGGCCCAATGGCCGTAGCGATGGCGGTCATCGTCACCACACACGCCTCCAGCCTCGCCGAAGCATTCACCATAGCTATCATGGCGGGACTGATCCAGGTTCTGCTGGGTGTGCTCCGAATCGGGCGCTTCGTTGCCTACACGCCGTACTCGGTAATTTCCGGGTTCATGTCGGGCATCGGCATCATCATCATAACACTGCAAGTTTTGCCCTTCATAGGCGAGCCTGCCGCTTCAGGCGGGCCGCTTGCCGCGGCAACAACTTGGCCCAATGCGATGAGTCACCTCGACAATGTCAACTTCAGCGCCATTGCGATTGCCGGCGCGACTCTCATAGTTGGCATACTCTGGCCCAGCCGCCTGCGGCGCTTCCTGCCTCCTACACTAGCCGCGCTTGTCGTCGGCACGCTGATGGGCGTCTTCTGGCTATCTGGTACACCGGTTATCGGCGATGTTCCAACTGGCCTGCCAAGTCCTCAATTGCCGGTGATTGACCCTAGCTTCCTGGTTCGGGCCTTCTCACCCGCTCTGACTATCGCCCTGCTAGGCTCCATCGACAGCTTGCTTACTTCACTCATAGCCGATTCGATGACACGCACAAGACACAATCCGAACCGCGAATTGGTGGGGCAGGGACTAGGCAACATGATCACGGGATTCATAGGTGGCATCCCGGGAGCGGGCGCCACTCTAGGCACCGTGGTCAACATCCGCGCCGGTGGGCGAACCCAGATCTCGGGGGCATTGCGCGCACTCATTCTGCTCGCGCTAGTTCTGGGGTTGGGCAAGTATGTCGAGGCGATCCCCCACGCAGTTCTCGCAGGAATACTAATGAAAGTCGGCTGGGATATCATAGACTGGCGCTTCATCACGCGCATCCACCGTGTCCAGCCGGAGCACCTTCTCGTGATGCTCATTACTCTCGGACTAACGGTGTTCCTGGACTTGATCACGGCCGTCGCTATTGGGCTGATTGCGGCGGGCATGGCGAGCGCGCGCCAATTCGAAAGAATGGAGTTGGACAGCGTGGTTTCAGTTCCGCTTCTAGATCAATCATTCCTTTACAACAATAGCTCTCTGGACGACCAATCTAAAGAAATAGACCCATTCTCTGCGCGGGTCGGATTGGTAGCGCTGAGAGGAAGTTTCTCGGTAGCCTCATCCAGCAAGCTGATAACAGCGATCAGCACCGATATAAGCGAGCACGAAGTCGTCATCCTTGATTTCTCCAATACGGTTTATATCGACGACAGCGCCGCGCTCGTGGTAGAGCAGATGATAGACACTGCCATTGATCAGGACACGGACTGCATTGTAATGGGTTTGACAGGGCTCATGGCTTCCGGCCTTCAAGCGCTCAACGTCCTGCAGCATGTCCCGCAGAACAACTTCGCTGCGGATCTGGACGAAGCTAGAGAGATCGCCAAGCGACTACTGGCAAGCTAGTCCTTCCCGTCGCTGCTTCCTGTGCTATCATGTCCGAGGGCATTTTGCCTTACATCCTAAAATTGCGCTCGCCCGACGGCAGTCGGGCAAATGAGAGAGGTTAAGACTGAATGAACAGCCCGTTGTTCAACTTGACAAAGCGTAACTTCGCCTTTCGCCTGGCAATTCTATCTTTGGCGCTCACTGCCCCAATCGCACTAGCCTCCTGTGGCGGGCGAGGCAATTCTTCTGACAATGCTCCTGCCGATGCAGCGGCATCCATACATGCCCAGACCGGGCCGCGTGAGATTCCCGTATCGGGCAGCCTCGTGTTCCCCAACACCGTGTCCTTGTCCTTCGAGTCTCCAGGCATCGTTGGTGAAGTTTTGGTAACTGAAGGCGATTTCGTTCGGAGTGATCAGCCACTCGCATCGCTCGACGAACAGACCATCTCACAGCTTCAGACCGCAGTCGCCGGTGCGCAACTCAGCGTAACCACCGCTCAGAATAGTCTCAGCGCCCTGCGTCTTGAGCCGAACATACAGGTTGCCAACGCGGTGTTGGAGGTTGCGAGCGCCGAAGTGGCTCTCGACGAGGCCCAAGCTGCCCTTGACCACCTGCTCCAACGCCCCGGCTTAAATTTCGCCGCCGCGGAGTTCGCGGTCGTCCAGTCTGAGATCGCCCTTGACGGCGTGAGAGAACAGCTCAATGACCTGCTGGAGCCGCAGCAGATTGCTGTGTCCGGCGCAGAGGCGAGAGTCGCTGCCGCGCGCGTTGAATTGGATGCCGCCGAGGAAGCATACGACGACATCAAAGACGGCAGCTTTCCTGAAGAGTTGCTGCGAGACGCGCGAAACGGCGTTGGCTTCGCGTCCTCCGCACTGGAAGCCGCCAGCAGGGGTATGACGGACGCGCAGGCAGCCGCGCAGAATGCGTTCATGCAGGCAGAGGACGGGGAATACCTGACAAGAGAGCAATATGACGCCCTGTTCAAGTTCTGGTTAGGCACCAAACTGACTGGTGACGAACTTCAGATGACATCCGACGAAGTCCTGCAGGCTTGGGGCATCGACCTGGACGCGACCTTCGAACGCCTCAACCCGGAATACGCCAGCATTGAACCTACGCCGGAAAACCCTGACACCCGATGGAACGAGCTGACGATCTGGGCTTGGCTCAACCTCAGCGTGGATTTCAGCGGAATAGTTCCGACCTGTACGGACGAAGACGCGCTCGCCAGGACACAGCGCTGTATTACGCGTGAACTGCAAAACGCCTACGATGCCTATGATCGGGCGCAAGATGCCCTCGAAGCGGCGCGCAACAACGTAGCCACGACAACTGAACAGACCGAAGACGCCGTAGCTGCCGCGGAAGCCATTCTGTCCGACGCCCAGGATGCTCTCCAGGAATTGGAGGATGGTCCGGATGCCAGCCTCGTGGAGAGTGCCGAGAAGCGCCTGCAGCTCGCGGAGGCGTCCCTGCAGGAAGCCGAAGACGATCTTGCCGAACTGACAGTCGACATCGACCCGCTCAATGTCGCGCTTGCGCGTGCGGCGCTCAACCAGGCAGAAGTCGCTCTCGTGGAAGCCAACGACGCGCTCGACCGTGCGCAGGACGACGAACTTCATGTAGGGCGGGCGGGAAGGCATCTCGAACTCGCGTCCGCTGCCCTCAGGAATGCTGAGACCCACGTCAATGTCGTCCAGGACCTGGTGCGCGACCAGATAAGGGCGGCGGAAGCGGAACTCGCTCTGGCACAGGCAACGTTGGACAAGGCGCGGGAAGCCCTTGATGGAGCGACAATCACATCGCCAATGGACGGCGTGGTTGCACTCGTCAATGTCGAGGTTGACGACCCGGTCGGCGACGAACTCATAGCCATCAGCATCGTCTCGACTGATGTGGTTGAGATAGAGGGCGTAATCGACGCGTCTGGCAGACCATATGTCAGGGAAGGTGCGACCGCCGTCGTCAACATCGAGAGTGTGGGTGACACTACATTTGGCGGCAGCGTCAGCTTTATCGGCAGCGAGGCGCGCACCGAGCGCGGTGTTATCTCCTACGCCGTCCGCATCCGAGTCGAAGTGCCAACCGGCATAAGTGTGCCAATCTCCCTCAGCGCAGCCTCCGCCGTGATTATGGGTAATGAAACAGCTCTGCTGAGTGGTGGCAGCGGCAACTCAGGGTATGGCAGCGGCTCCCTGATTTCGGTTTACAGGCCGTCAATGTACCTCTTGCACGACGGTCAGTACAGTGGTGCACCGGCGGCCAACTAAACCAAGATCGACAGCAACGCCTTGATGCAGAGACTAATCAACAGATTACGCCACCGTGAAGAGCCGCCCATCGACAGGCTGCTAGTCCCTGTACAGCGGTTCATTCACGAAGAAGCTGCGGGCGGCATTCTTCTGCTGATTGCCGCAGTATCAGCACTTGTGTTGGCAAACTCCCCACTTGACCACGCATTCGAGGAAATCTGGGAAACTCACTTAGCATTCGGGTTTCACGATTTTCTGTTGGACAAGACACTCCACTTCTGGATAAACGACGCCCTAATGGCGGTGTTTTTTTTCGTCGTCGGACTTGAGATAAAGCGCTCCCTTCTTCTCGGAGAACTGGCGTCAGTGCGTCGCGCGACGCTTCCCATCGTAGCGGCTCTTGGCGGAATGATTCTCCCGGCTGCGTTCTATTTGCTTCTCAACAGCGATGGCGAAGCGGCGCGTGGCTGGGGCATCCCCATGTCAACCGACATCGCTTTCTCGCTCGGAGTGCTGGCATTACTCGGCACGCGAGCGCCGCTGTCTTTGAAGGTTTTTCTGACCGCGTTCGCCATCGTGGACGATATAGGCGCAATTACTGTTATCGCCATCTTCTTCACCGAGACAATCAACTGGGTAAATCTGGGAGTCGGTGTAGGGTTGCTATTCCTGCTGGTCGCGCTAAATGTATCAGGCGTTCGCAACACACTTGTGTACTTTCTGGTAAGCGTAGTCATCTGGGTCTCCTTCTTCGAGTCCGGCATTCACGCCACCGTCTCCGGTGTACTCATCGCAATGACCATTCCTATGCGCGTCCGCATCGATCCTAAGCAGTTCGTTGCCCGTGGCAGGACGCTGATGGACCTCTTTGAGCGCGAAGGCTCGGGCGGCGCTCGTCGCGGCACCTATGCCCTGACAACAGAGACGCAGCGAGGCGTACTTGAGGAACTAGAGGATGCGTCTAAGGAAGTCGAGTCGCCACTTCAGCGCCTTGAACATGTCCTGCATCCGTGGGTAGCGTTCGCAATTATGCCCGTCTTCGCCCTCTCGAACGCAGGTGTATCTCTGGGCGAAGGCGCCGCTGGAGCGCTTGCTTCTCCTGTCACGGTTGGCATAATTGTCGGACTTGTTATCGGCAAGCCAATTGGCATAATTCTATTCGCGTGGATTGCGGTCAAAACGGGGATTGCATCGCTCCCAAGAGATATTAGCTGGGTGCAGATTGCAGGGGCCGCTCTGCTCGGAGGCGTCGGCTTTACGATGGCCATATTCGTAACCGGATTGGCATTCACTGACGAGGCGCTGGTTTTGCAATCCAAATTGGCTATTCTCATCGCTTCACTCGCTGCCGGCGCGCTTGGATACCTCTTGATCAGATACAGCCGGGATATTGAAAGTAGATTGGAGTGACATCCTGCATGGAAAAGCGAAAGCTTGGCAAAGACGGCCCCCTGGTCTCCACCATAGCCTTTGGAGCGTGGCCCATCGGCGGCGGTCTTGGCAATGTGCCGGTAGAGCTGGGCATAACCGCGGTTGAAGCGGCCCTTGAAGTCGGCATGACCTTCATCGACACTGCCGAGGGTTACCAGTCCAGCGAGACAGTAGTAGGCAAGGCAATCAGAGGCAGGCGTGATGAAGTCTTTCTCGCGACTAAGCTGTCAGGAAGCGACCACTCCGCCGAACACTTGGCGAACGCTTTCGAGAACAGCCTCACCACACTCGGCACGGACTATATCGACCTCTATCAGCTTCACAGCCCGTCTCCGGATTGGCCCATTGCCGACACATTGGAAAACTTGGTAAAGTTGCGTGATGCCGGAAAAGTTCGGTTCATTGGCGTGTCCAACTTTTCGCCTGAGCAGACACGGGAAGCGATGCAGTATGCCACCATCCATAGCTCGCAGCCCCGCTACAATCTGATGTGGCGCAACCTTGAAGATGATGTGCTGCCATATTGCCTGCAGAACGGCATCGGCGTCATACCGCACTCGGTTCTGTCAAAGGGAGTTCTGGCTGGAAAGCACAAGCCCGGTCATCAATTCGCTCACGACGATGAGCGTAGGCTCTTTAGTTTCTTCCACGGTGAGGACTTTGAACAGGTTTACGAGGTCGCACAGCATCTCGACGGCGGGGCGCGAGACAACGGAAGAGACATTGTGCAACTCGCCATCGCATGGGTGCTTGCGAACCCTGCTGTATCCTCCGCGCTCGCCGGCGCCAAGTCTCCCGAGCAGGTCTATCACAACGCGAAAGGCGCGGACTGGGTATTGACCGCGAACGACTGGCAGGAGATCGAAGATCTGATGAACGGCTACAGGATGACCTGGATAAAAGACGAAGGATAGGGCAGGGAAGTTCTAAAGAATGACGCTCTCTTCATAAAGCTCAAACCGCTGCCGTATCATGTCGCATGCTTCGCGCATGCCAAGCAGAATCTGCTCAGCTGTCATCCCGTCGCGGAAGGTACCGCTGATGCGTGCAGTGTCATACGTTGCGGTCACGCCCGCCCGCACCAGCCAGCGTGAGTATCCCCGCACCCAGTCCGCAAGACACGGCGATACATCGACTGTGAAAGGCAAGGCATTCTTGCCGCTCAAGTCCGTCGCGTTCAAGCCAAATTTGGACGGTCCGTCACCCGCAGCCTCTACCTTTATGTTGAATGCTACGCCGGCCGCTGCAAATGGCAGATTTATGCTTAGATTGACACCCAAATTATTGCTCATGGTTTTGATCCTGTCCTGATATTACCTGTCAGTTCTTGTCGGTCTTAACGAGCGGCATGTTCTTCGACGTGTCAATTGGACGCCGCTCTATGAACGACAGACGCCGTTCCTCCGCCTCTTCGGACATTATGTAATCACGCGCATACCGGTCGGTCGGGTTCGGAATGGATTCCGCATACTCGGTCATCTCGTTGAACGTGATCTTCTCCAATTGCAATATCACAGGGCTGTTATTCTTTATCAGCGCGCAGTACCGGTCGACTTCTCCGCGCAATTCCTCATGCGGCACCACCGAGTTCGCCAATCCGAACTCATAAGCCTTTCTGCCCGAATACTGCTGAGTAAGCATCCAGATTTCCCGCGCCCTCTTTTGCCCTACCACGCTGGCGAGGTAGCCTACGCCAAATCCCGCAGCCGGACTGCCCACACGCGGCCCGGTCTGCCCGAATGTGGAGCGTTCCGACGCCACTGTGAAATCGCACATGTACGCCAGTATGTTGCCGGAACCAATGGCGAACCCGTCCACTTCCGCTATGACGGGTTTCGGCAATCGCCGGATGATATTCATGAAGTCTTCTTCGCTCGCACCGCTGTACTCGGGGCTGGAGCGGTCCTCCGCCTGGTCGCGCCCTGAGCAGAATGCGTTCGGTCCCGATCCCGCAATAACGACTACGCGGATGCTGTCGTCGTCTCGCGCATCGTGCAGCGCAACCACCATCTCGTCCGTGGTCTTGCCCCTCAGCGCGTTATACACCTCCGGACGGTTTATCGTAATTCGAGCCACTCCGTCCACTTTGTTGTAGATAATGTCTGTAAATGCCAACTTACTGTCTCCCATCGTATCTGGTAACCTGAACCCGATCTATCGTAATCCCTCAATGCGCGTCCTGTCTATCACCATGACAACCCCCGCCATGTCATTGTTGAGAGAACCGCAGCAGTCTGGATATAATGCGTGCGCAATGCTAGTTAGAGAATTAGGCGAATTTGAACTTATAGACGCGCTCGCGTCTGCCATAGCCGACCGCAATCAACAGCGAATCAAGTCTCTGGATGAGCGCGGATTCCAAATGCTGCGCGCCATCGGCGACGATGCAGCTGCTTGGAGCTCCCCGTTAGGCGTGCGAGTCTTCACGGCGGACACGATGGTCGAGGGCGTTCACTTCGACTTGCGGTACACTGGCTGGCGCGACCTGGGTTGGAAGTCTCTTGCGACCAACATCAGCGACGTCGCAGCGATGGGCTGCGCGCCCACCTATGCCACGGTAACGCTTGGACTCCGAGGAGACCTCCCTGTCGACGGCTTAGTCGAGATGTACAAGGGCATGATGGACCTCACGGAAACATGCGGGGGCGCGGTCGTAGGCGGCGACATCGTGAAATCGCCCGTGTTTTTCATATCTGTTGCGTTGGAAGGTGCAGCCCTCCGGGGCACCCCTGAACAACTCATGCTGCGTGACAGGGCCAAGCCCGGCGACCTGATCGCGGTCACGGGTACTCTAGGCTCATCCGGGGGTGGCCTCAAGCTGCTTGCGGAAGGCGCAGGCGTTACCGAACTGAATGCCGCCGCATTCCTGAAGAACGCCCATAATCGGCCCGTGCCGCGTGTATCAGAAGGCGAGACACTCGCCGAACTCGGCGTGCGCTGCGCGATGGACATCAGCGACGGCCTCCGGGACGACCTCGGAAAACTCTGCCGTGCCAGCAACGTCGGCGCGCAAGTTCGATCCCCGCTCATACCCGTTGACCACCGCCTTAAAGCCGTCTTCCCCGACGAATGCCTTGCCCTCGCCATCGGCGGCGGGGAGGATTACGAACTGCTCTTCACCGCACACACAGAGGTGATAAGCCATGCGGCAACGACCATAAGCACCCCGATAACCGTTATCGGCAGAGTACTCGAGGTAGGGCAGGGCATAACCGTGCTAGATGAAAGTGAGAACGTCCTCGAAGTCGGCTCGGGAGGCTGGGACCACTTCCGTAGCGACTGACCTTTTCAACTCATCCAACCGCCATTGTCGCCGAAAGCAACACCCCTGCCTGTGCAGGGGCGTTGCTGACTTCATCACTTAACACAGCTGGCAGCCAATCGATGGAAATACCCATGGTCTAAGCGCCCTGATGGCTTCAGACGGCGACCTCTTCGACCTCCAGTTTGCCTGGGAACTCCCCTCTGAACAGCACGCCTTCTTCCGGCCACTCTTCCTTCGGCATCTCGTAATAGACTTCAATCCCGTTTCCGTCCGGGTCGGTGATATACACACCGAGAGACAATCCATGGTCGCCAATGTTCCTGATGTTCACATTCTTCGCCTTCAGGTGCTCGTAAAGCTCCCTTAGGTCCTCGAACGAGTCCATCTCCCACGCGAAGTGGTTCAGTCCTACACGAGTCGAATCAGGACCAGGAGCATCAGGACCGACGTTGGACAATGCCAATTCGTGAGTGCTGTCGTCCCTTGCGCTCATGAATGTCATCCTTCCGGGGTACTTCTTCATCGTCTTAAGCCCCAGAACCTCCGAATACCATCTCTCAGAGACGTCAAGGTCGCGTACTTGTATCACAATATGACCCAACTGCCTTGGCTTTACCATATTGAACCTCCCTTGCTTAGCCGTCCATCGAATTTCTTCGTAAGAACAGTTGAATAAAAAGCAGGCGCTGGATGACCTGCATCACCAGCGCCTGCCTACATCAAAGCCTGGCTACACCGCCACTTCTTCCGCTTCCAATTTCTCCGGATACTCTCCCGCGAACAGATACTCGCTGTCCGGCCATTCCTCTTTGGGCATCTCGTAATAGACCTCGATCTCATTGCCATCAGGGTCGAAGAGGTACACACCCATCGAAATGCCGTGGTCGCCGATGCCGCCGATGTTCACGTCCTTCGCCTTCATGTGCTCGTAGAGTTCCTTCAGGTCCTCGAACGAATCCATCTCCCACGCGAAGTGATATAGACCGACACGCGTCTCTTCCGGACCCGGTGCATCCGGCCCCACACTCATCAGGGCCAATTCGTGGGAAGATCCCTCTTTTGCACTCATGAATGTCATACCGCCCGGGCGCTTGGTCGTAGTGTGAAGCCCCAGCACCTCGGAGTACCACTTCTCAGACGCCTCCAAATCACGCACACGGAGAACCAAATGTCCCAACTGCCTTGGCTTTACCATAACTGACCTCCTGAACTGTTAGATGAACCTCAGAACCGTGTCACTTGCGCCGAGTATAGCCGAACAAGCACCTCATTTCAACGAGCACCGCCTCTCCGCACTACGCGGAAAGTTCACGTGCATCGGTGCTCGCTCTATTTCCCACACTTAATTCTTTTTGAACAGCGCCACATTCTCCCTCGGGAAGCATTCGCCCCAGTTATAATGTCTCGCAATCCACTGCATCGTATTCTTACTGAAGAAATTCACATGCGTCGGGTCGCGGTGATAGTACCATCCGGGAAATTCATCCCAACGCTCCAACATCCCGGTCATTACACCTAGCCAGCCGCCGGAGCGCATCAAGCTGTCCAGTGCGTCGAATTCTCGCCTTGGGTCGTCGAAGTGCTCCGCCGTCTCAGTGCATGTTACAAAATCATATGTGGTTGATAATACGGCTTCGTCCGGATAAAAGAAGATGTCATAGGTGTACGCCTCAAAGCCGTCCTCTATCATCATCCGCTGCAGCGCAGGCCCCGGTCCTGCCCCGTAGTCCAGCCCTCGGGCTCTCGGCTTCGGATGAGGGCGCAGCGCATAGTACATTCTTCCCAGAAAATCGCGATATGCAGGATCGTCAATATCGTTGTTATGCTGCAAGTAGCGAGCTTTCTGATCTGCCGCGTCGAGTAGCTGCGAGCGCGGCACGAATACCATGTCACATTCGCCGCATTGGAAAAAGTCACGGTAGCCGGACGCCTTGCCGCCCTTGTGAAACGGCCTCGTGTCCGCAGAGAGGCAGAGCGGGCAGGATTCTGCAGACACAATCCGACCTCAGTCCAAAACCGTCGAGTACTTACAAGAAGGAGTAGCCTGCATCAGGCTCCCTTCTTCGCAGGAATAGAAGGTTCCGCCACTCCCCGCCATGTCCTTCACCCATCCTGGCACTTCCAGACCATCAGCATCCATACGCTTCACCGTTTCCGCCACTCCCAACGCATCCCATGTCTCGAAAGGTCCAAGCTCCCAGTTGAACCCCCAGCGCATAGCCCTGTCGATGCTCACCACATCATCCGCCACTTCGCCTACTTTCGCCGCCGAGAACGCCATTAAGGCTGAAAGCGTGCGCCATGCGAAGCGCCCTGTCGAGTCGCCGGATACGACTAGGTTTCTAAGCCGTTCACCCGTATTCTTTATCGCTCTTATTTCTGACAATTCTGCCAGTGCATCCCTTCGGCGCTCGGCATAACTCATTTCACCAGTATTCAGAGCCAGAATACGCGATTCGCCGCCTTGCCTCACACGCTTATAGAAGCCTTGCCCGCTCTTGTTGCCCAGCCAATCCCTGCGACGCATCTCCCGCAGATACTGCGGTGGCTCAAAAGCCCTCTGCTCCGCCTCTGATTCAACGGCAGCGCGTGTGTTATCGCATATGTCCAACAGTATATCTAGGCCGACGATGTCTATAGTCCTGTATGTCGCGCTGTTCGACCGCCCCATCATCGGACCTGACACTGCATCGGCCTCGTCCGGTGTCAAGCCGTACTCGTCCGCCGCCCTCATCGCCGCAAGGAAATAGAAGCAGCCAATTCGGTTCGTGATAAACCCCGGCACATCGTGCGCCTCCACGACACCTTTCCCAAGCACATCCTCCGCGAAACTTCTAACCGCGGCAACCACGCTAGGCTCAGTCTCATCGGTGGGAATGATTTCAAGAAGATGTAAGTAGCGCGGCGGATTGAAGAAGTGCGTCCCAAGAAACCGTCCTCGAGCCGCCGGGGGTAGCGCCCTCGCGATCTGAGCGATCGGTATGCCGGAAGTGTTCGTGCTCAGCACGGCATCTCCTCGCACATATAGCGCCGCTTCGCTCCACAATTCCAGCTTAGGCTGTTCCCGCTCTACGATCGCCTCGATAATCCAGTCTGACTCCCGGAGTCGATGCGGATCAGTCCTGAAGGACCCCGCCCGAATCCGCTCCAACACAGCGTGGTCATCCACAACCCTGGGCCGCATCGTCATGAGTCGCCTCTGGGCGTCCTCGACCATATCAACGCTCAAGTCCAGCAGGTCGCAATCCACGCCGCAACTCGCAATAAGCGCTGCAATCTGCGCCCCCATCGTGCCTGCGCCCAGCACCGCAACTCGCCGTATGTCTGATGGCGCAATGTTCCCAGCATTCATCCTACTTTCCCCGATTTACACTGCCTACGAAAACATCATTTCTCCCGGGATGCTCGCCTAAAGTTACCAGCCGACATTTTCTCGGTCAACTTCTGGGGTCAAAACATTCACAATTCAATTGATTGCCTTCACTCTCTGTGTTATACTTGGCTTGGTTGTTCTGAAAATAGTACCCGGCGACTCCTGAAGCAGATTCGGATGCCCCGGCGATATTCAGTAGGCAACGAATTTTTCTTTAAGGAGATCAAATTGGTCTTTCAGGATAGAACGCTAGTATGTTCGGATTGCAGCTCGGATTTCATCTTTACTGTTGACGATCAGCAGTATCACTCGGAGAAAGGCTACACCAACGAGCCTAAGCGCTGCTTGGATTGTCGGCGCTCGCGCCGCGCCTCCTATAACCGTGGCGGCGGCGGTGGTGGATTCGGCGGTGGCGGCGGTGGCGGTGGATTCGGCGGCGGCAGTCGCCAGACCTACTCCATCACCTGCGCAGAGTGCGGCAAGGAGGACGAGGTTCCTTTCAGGCCCACTGGCGCACGCCCGGTCTACTGCTACGACTGCTTCAGGTCAGGCGCGTCCCGAAACTAAATTCGGGATCAGCCGCAATTGTGCGGTAAGGCAATAGCCAATCAGAACGCCGCTCACCTTCTAAAGTGAGCGGCGTTCCTCGTTGTCGTAGCCGCCAGATCTTCAATTAAATGACATGGATATTGACTATCTGGTAACCAGTTTTCTAAAATCTAACATTGAGGCGTGAAACGGTAGAAATCCAACGACGCTTCCCTGGTATCTGAGGTCTCAATCAATCCACCAATGCATGCATCAAGCATTTATAGGAGACAAAAGATGGACGCACCCGTGATGGTCAGTTTCGGATGGACAGGCGAGAACCGCGAGATTAAAGTCGTTCAGCAAGATGAGGGCTGGTTCACCGAGCACCTCATAGACGGCGAGCCGGACAAGCAGCTAGTCGAACTCTTCGGCACCAACGTAATTCCCACCCCTTGGTCGTCCGGCACTGATCGCGACAAGGTAGTTGATGACCTCTCTGTCAGAAACCCAAATTCCACAGTGAGTTAAAGACGACTCCCGATTTTCCCATGCCTAACCACCGATGCCCTTGCTAGTCCGCCGAATAGGGAGGCAATTCAAGGACATCGGTCAAGGTCGCTATAACCTTTAGCGCGTCATTGTCCGATAAGGAGAAAAATTTTCGTCGCGACTCCCGAAATGTGAGGTAGCTGTAGAAGGCATTCCACGCCCTCCAAATCTGCTCAGCATTTCGAGCCTTCTGGAGCGCTGGCAGATATTGCCCCTCGAAGCGATAAAGGATCAATCCGCGCGCGTCCACATCCCCCACGAATTCCAAAGCCTCGTCAGCCGCATCTATCCAGTCGTCCTTGCCTAAATCCCACTTGCTAGCCATTGAATCCACTCTTACTGTCTATTGTTCAAAACTTGGTTGAGGTCATATACCGTTGGAAAAGGGCGAAGGGCAGAGCCTCTATCCACCCGACATGTTCAGGCGGCACGATGAGTCTGATGACAGCCTCTTTTATGACGAGCCGCGACTTGTCGTCCACATCGACTATCCCGCGATCGGCGCGATCAGCGCCTACTTCAGCGAAGTTCTGCCGCGCAACAGCGACATCCTCGACCTGATGTCCAGCTGGCGCTCGCACATGCCGCATGACCTACCCATCAGTCGCCTGATAGGGCTGGGACTGAATGCAATCGAACTCAACGAGAATCCCCAGTTGCACCACCGCATAGTCCACGACCTCAACGCCGACCCGAATTTGCCTCTCGAAGATTGCAGCCTAGACGCCGCCGTTGTGACTGTATCCATCCAGTACATGGTCAAGCCCGTCGAGGTATTTCGGGAAGTCAATCGTGTCCTGATCCCGGGCGCCGCATTCCATGTAATCTATTCCAATCGGATGTTCCCGACAAAGGCTGTAGCGATCTGGCAGTCCCTGGATGACAAGCAGCGCGCTTCGCTCATCGCATCATACTTCCAGAACTCAGGAGGCTGGGAAAATATCCGCGCTCTAAACATCTCTCCCCAGTCGCCGCACTACACCGACCCCGTCTATGTTGTAGTCGCCACTAAGGAGAACCCGTCCTCACAAACTCCTGCATCCTAATAAACTTCCTCAGTCCGCAGCCAATATCCCCAGTCCCGGCTCTGGGTGGGGAGGGCATTGACCAACCACAACGGCCTCTTGATCATCGTTACTCAGCGGACTAAATCGCTGCGCCGCATCCAGAGCGCGCGGCAGCAACTCTACATCACCCACGCTTGGTGCGGTGTGCATCGGCTGTGACAGCAGCCACCAGAGCGCCCTGTCAATCTCCGACTGCTCGCGGTGCGGATCGTACCATGTCGTGTGCTCCCGCTCGCGGTCGCCCCAGCCCCCACGCGCAAGCATCTTGATGGTGTGAACGCCCACATCCCTTTGGTTCGCTACTGACAGCAGCTCCTCAGCATGCTCCCGATACTCAGCATTGCGGTACAGTGTGGCATTCAGCGGAAACATCACCGTGTCAAAGTCGAACCGCCTCAGCGCCTCCAGGTGTACGCGCGGAGCATCCGGCCCATGCCCAGTTATTCCCACCCATCGCGTCAGACCGCGCTCGCGCAGTTCCACCAGCGCCTCCAGCGAGCCGCCGCTGCCCGTTACCTTGTCAAGGTCCTCCATCGTGCCGACCGAGTGTAGCTGAAACAGGTCGAACGACCCCACGCCCAGCCTGCTCATGCAACTCTCGATGTTCGCCCATGCCAATTCGCGAGTACGCTCTCGCGTCTTCGCGCCAAGGAATATACTATCCCGTAGCTTAGGCATCCACGGCGCCATTCGCTCCATCGCCTCGCCGTAAGTCGGCGCGATGTCTATATGATTCACTCCGTGCTCAATTATCTGCTCGACGGCCCTGTCTGCAACTTCCTGGCTCCCGCGCCCAATACCCGCAGTGCCGAATGTAACCACCGTACTTTCGTGGTCGGTTCTGCCCAACCGTCGCTTCTCCATTCGTCTCTCCTTAACTTACTTACATCAAGGTTGCGCCCCAAAGCGGCCCGCATCAATCAGACTTAGCGCCCCAATTCTAGCACACACCACCTTGCAATTAGCTCTCGGCACAATGGTACACTCAAGTCATCAGCCTAGACTCATCCTTGGGGTTCCATCTAGGTCAGCAAAAGAGGGACAGTACATGCCCGAAGCGCCTGAGCTTGAAGTGGTCAAAGATTTTCTAGTCGAAGAAATCATCGGAGTTAGAATAGACGACGCTGCAGTGCTGAGGCCAAGCGTCCTTCGCTCCCTCTGCGGTGACATCACGCAGGACTTGCCCGGTCGTACTTTCGAAAGCGTGGAGCGGCGCGGCAAGTTCATCCTGATTGGCATTACCGGCGGACGCTTGCTGTCAATCAATCCAATGCTTACAGGCGCGCTGCAATACTGTGCTCCAAAGCGTCGGGTTTACAAGCGCACCTGTCTCACTCTGGCCCTCTCCAATGGCAGCGAACTTCGATACATCGATGACAAGCAAATGGGCATGGTCTACTACGTTGGCGAGGAGCAGGTAGGCGAAATCCCTAGGCTGCACGAGCAAGGCCCCGATGTCCTCGACGACTACACCTTCGAAGACTTCAAGCAGCGCCTGAAAGGCTTCCATGGCGAAATAAAGGGCGTACTTACCAGGGACCGCGTCATATCGGGCATCGGCAACGCCTGGTCTGACGAGATTCTATTCGCAGCGCAGATATATCCCTTCCGCAGGCGCAAGGCGCTGTCCGAAGACGAACTTCGCCGCCTCTACGACCAGTCTCGGCGGGTCGTATCCGACGCGATCCCACTGGTCCGCGAACGCATCGGAAAAGACATCCACTTGAAGGCGCGCGACTTCCTGCAGGTCCACAACAAGGGAGGCGAACCCTGCCCACGCTGCGGTAATGCCATTAGCCAGATTACCGCCAACAAACGCATCACCAGCTATTGCCGCCGTTGCCAGCCAGGAATGCTCTTGAAGAATTGATACCCGCCGTGCCTGAACAGTACGCAGCGATCCCTTCCGTCCCGCCCACAGTGCGTCGATGCCGAGACAGCAGCCTCTACGCCACCACCAGCGGAATTCGCATCTCCGCAGGCGTCAGCCCCCCATGATGCGAAACCATTGGGTGCCTTTCGTCACCGAGCAGGGCCCGATAGTCCAGCACGGCATCACCTGTGGACAACACCAGTGCGTTCCCCATTCGGTAGCGCGTTTCATCCGACAGCGTCCCGACACCCAGCAGTCCAAGCTCTTCGATATCCTTTGCCGTAAGCACAAGAAAATCGTCGCCAAATCGCTCGTGTATCTTAGCTCTGAAGGCCTCCAGGCTCTCATCCATGACATGGGCGTACATCGCCCTCTGATCCCCAGTCGGCATCCCATTACACAAGCTAATAATCTCGTCCGTGGCACCAAGCTCATAGCTCCTATGGTCTGGCGCATCAAGGTGCCCGTGGTCCGCTGTCATGACCAACCTCGAATTCGATGGCAGCATACCCGCAAGTGACTCTAGCAGTCGATTAATTTGGATTGTCGCATTCAACGTATCACTATGGGTTGAGCCCAATTTATGAGCCGCGCTGTCAACGTACGGGATGTAAAGATACGTGCAGGTGGGCCCCTGCGCCGATCGGAGGTGCCTAATTGCCATCTCAATCGCTTGTTCCGGAGACCCCACATCATATCCTGCCTGTGGAGTGCCGCCAGTCCAGTAGTTGGAATAAGCGCTGCCGGCAATCTGCTGCGGCATAATATGCAGCACCTCCCGGCTTGCCTTCCCAATGCGCGAAGGCACAGGATAGGCGTCTGATGCGCAAACGCCAAATTCCGACAGCGATTTCTTGTCCGCCGTGCGTATGTAACTGATTATCGTGGACACGGCATCGATTTCTCGTAGTCTCAGAAACCAGCCAATTACTCCGTGCCTTCCGGGCCACTCCCCAGTCGCAAGCGTTGTCAGAACGATCGGCGTTGTGGAAGGGAACACTGTTCGCATTTCGGCGGCGAGATGCCTGCGAATAAACGTGCCTTCATCGAGTGTTTCCACAAAGTTCATCCCGAACCCATCTGCCAGCAAAAGTACAAGGTGTCCCGGCTCACCGATGAGCCTTTTGACGCCCATTGCCCGGTCATTGAGAAATAGGTCCGGTACCCCCATTAGGTCGTGCAGCGCATTAGCGAGGTCAACTATGCTCAGCGCCTCCGATACCGGATGCAGCAGAGCTCCGGATTCAATCAATTCTTTCAGTCGTTGAACATCGTCCATTGACATGTCACCTGTCCGAATATTGGTGTCACCCAATGATATAGGATCGCCGATTATAGACTACTGGCGTCAGGGTTGATACTATCAGGGGAACACCATGGCTGTTCAGTCTATCCGCTCAGACATTATTACATTCGCAGATTGCGTTCCAAGCAGTAGGTAGAGGCATCGGAATTGACCGACTGCCACCCTGACGAACTGACCAACTTCTCCACAGGAGCCACACATGAGTTGTGAACAGGCGACCGCCCAGGCACTCAGAGAATCGGGCCACAGGCTGACGCCGCAGCGCCTCATGATCCTCTCTGTAATACGCCACTCGGATGTGCACGTTACGGCATCGGAAATTTATGATCAGGTGAAGGCTTCCTACCCATACATCGACGTCTCCACCGTATATCGCACGCTCGGCGTTCTCAAGCAGATGCGCCTCGTTTCAGAGACGGATATGGGCGGGGGCGAGTACCGCTACGAATGGATTAACCACCTGCGCCACCACCATCTGATTTGCCGCGGCTGCGACAAAGTAGTGCTGCTAGACCACAAGTACTGGGAGAACATAGGCGCGGAAATAATGGGAGACTATGGGTTCCAGCCCGATATAGATCATATAGCCCTCTTCGGCATCTGCCACGAATGCCTCGAACACGCGGACGACGAGTGACACCACCATGCTCGCCACCATCGCCGAACGGCCAGCCGCTTACTCCGAAAGCGCCCTCTCCGCGCTCTGGAGCCGCGCTCACACGCTTGCGGACGCGCTCATAACCGAAGGCGGCAAGCGGATGCGCGTCATCTACCCTGGACGACCAAGCGCCCGCGCCGGGCCCGACTTCCGTGACGCCGTGCTCCTTCAGGAAGACGGCAGCGCAATCACCGGAGATGTCGAGCTGCATACCACTGCGCCCGGCTGGTACACTCACGGTCACCATTCAGACCCTAATTACAACGGCGTTGTTCTCCACGTAGTTTTTTCGCCTAAGGGACACCACAGCACCAGCCAGCAGTCTGGTGCACAAGCTCCCGTCGTCGCCCTCGAAGCAGTAGCGCACAACCTCGACAATGCAAACACCGACAGCACGCCGACCCTGTCCTCACTCGAAGGTCTGCGCCAACTAGCGGACATAGCCTCGGCTCTTGACGCCGCCGGAGATGCGCGCTTTCTGGCAAAGAGTCACGGCTTCACGCTGGAAATCGAAGAATTCGGTTCTGAGCAGACGCTGTATGCCGGCATCATGGAATCCCTCGGCTACGCATCCAACCGTGAGCCATTCCGCATCCTTGCTCAGCACGTACTATACGAAACCCTCGTGATCCTCAGGAACGAACCTCCGACGACGCGCCTGCTGGCACTCAAGGCGATGCTTCTCGGTGCATCCGGCCTTATGCACCTTGTGGAAAAAACCGAGGACCCCACTCAGCTGCGTCGCCTCCGCAAGCGCCTACCGCAAACGAGGTCGTTGAGCAAGGGTGATTGGCACCTTTTCCGCGTACGTCCCGCGAACCATCCGGTGCGCCGCATCATCGGCGCATCTAAACTGATTGACGACTGCCTCGACACTGGACTGGCAAAAGGCTTTGCCTGCGACCTGCTGCAAGGTGGCAACAGATTGCTAACCGCCCGCCTTGAACGTCCTCCGCACATCGGCAGGAGCCGCGCCCGGGACATGCTCGTGAATGTCGCCCTCCCATTCCTCCACGCTGATGCCCGGTCAGGCCGCGGGGAGGCCCTCGCTAACGCAGCCTTTGAAGCCTACGCAGACGCGCCAAAGCTTCAAGACAACGAAATTACTCGCGAAATGTGCCGTCTATGCGACATCGGCAAGGAAGTGAAGTTAACTGCGAGGCGTCAACAGGGGCTGATTCACCTATACAAGGCGCTCGTGCAGCGGACACACATCTGAAATCAGACTGACCGACTGCCGATCTCTTAGGGTGCCCCAATTCGATTAGATAAGTGGCAACTTGGCAGCCAAAATGCACAAATAGACAACAGACTAAGGAGCAAGCCCATATGATACGCAGCCTTGGAGATGCTACTCCTAAAATCCACCCCACGGCATTTATCAGCGAATTCGCCTACGTTATTGGCGATGTCGAAATCGGAGAAGGCTCCAGCGTCTGGCCCGGCGCAGTCGTTCGCGCCGACATGGGCAAGATTGTCATTGGGAAGCACACGAACATACAGGACAACTCCGCGGTGCACGGCGACGCTGATGTGGAAATCGGTGACTACGTGACCATCGGCCACAAGGTGCTCTGCCATGCGAAGAACGTCGGCAACCGCGCTGTCATCGGCAACGGCGCGACCCTCAACGACGGCGTGGAGATAGGGGAGTACAGCCTCATAGCGTCCGGCACAATGCTCGTGGACGACGTCAAGATACCGCCGCGTTCCCTCGTCGTAGGCTCGCCCGGCAAAGTTCTGCGCGAAGTCGGCGAGCGTCATCTCGCCAAGATGAAATGGTATTGCGATGTCTATATGGAAAAGACGGAAAAGTACAAGGCGCAGGGAAACCTGGAGTAAGTCAGTGCCAATCCCTTCCTACTTGATGGAAGGGGCTAGCTTGGTGGTGAGAGTCGGAAGTCCCTCACATCTTCTCAGGCGCGTCCATCACCATCAGGCTGAGGCAGCGCGCCAGCGCCACCCGCGCCGCGTCCACCAGCTTCAGCCGCGCCTTGCTCAACTCTTCCTCACCTTCGACACCGGATACGACGCGGCAGTTCTGGTAGAACCAGTGGAACGCCGTTGCCAGGTCCGACGCGTAATGCGGCAGATGATGCGCTTCCAGGTTGTTAGCCATCATGCTGATAAGCTCCGGCAGCTCCAGCATCTTGCGTATCAGCGCAAGCTCCGCGTCATGCCCTAGCAGCGACACATCACCGTCTTTCCAGTCGATGCTGCGCTCTTCCGCAAGACGCAAAATGCTGGCTATTCGGGCATGGGCGTACTGGATGTAATAGACCGGGTTCTCCTGTGACTGCTCCTTCGCCAATTCCATGTCGAACTCCATCTGGCTGTCAGCGGCCCTTGACAGGAAGAAGAACCGGCAAGCATCCGAGCCCACCTCGTCAATCACTTCCCGCAGTGTGATGATGTCTCCCGTGCGCTTGGACAAGCGGACCGTCTCGCCGCCCCGTTTCAGCGTTACGAGCTGATTAATGATCAGAGTCAGCTTATCTTCAGGCATCCCAAGCGCAGCCATCAGCGCCTTCATGAAAAGCGCATGTCCCTGATGGTCCGCACCCCAGATGTTTATCACATGGTCGAAATTGCGCTCGAAAAACTTGTTGTAGTGATACGCTACATCGGAGGCGAAATAGGTCGGTATGCCATTACCCCGTACCATCACCTTGTCCTTCTCGTCCCCAAGCAGCGTTGAAGCGAACCAGACCGCACCCTCACGCTCGGTGATATACCCCTTTTCCTCCAGTAGCGCCATCGAGTCCTCGAACTGACCGTTGACGAAAAGTGTCTTCTCATTGAACCACTCGTCGAACTCAATTCGTAACTTTATCAGGTCCTCGCGGATACGATCCATGAACTTGGCGACGCCCAGCTCGCCAAGTGTCCGAAGCGCATCCTCTTCCGGCATTTCAAGAAAGCGCTCGCCCTCTTCACCAAAAATCTCGGCGGCAAGGTCAATCATGTACTCGCCTTGATAGCCGTCCTCATGAACTTCGACGTCTCTGCCGCACTGTTGCAAGTAACGAGCCTGCAGAGTCCGGGCGAAGTGCCCTATCTGCGCCCCTGCGTCGTTGAAGTAGTATTCGCGGGTAACATCGTACCCAGACGCTTGCAGAATATTAGCCAGCGCGCTGCCGATAACACCGCCCCGAGCGTGCGCGATATGCAGCGGACCCACCGGATTCGCGCTCACGAATTCTATCTGCACGCGCTGTCCCTTGCCCAGATCCACATTGCCGAACGCGGCGCCGTCCGTCCGAATAGCCTCGACCTGCGTGCGCAGCCAGTCACGATTAAGCGAAAAGTTAATGAACCCAGGCCTCGCCACGGTAGCAGATTCCAGCAGGCCGCCGTCCTGTTCGCCATTCGGCAAGTGAGCCGCCAGACGCTCCGCGATTTGCAGCGGATTCATTCGCATTGGCCGCGCAAGCTTTAGCGGCAGGCTAGTGGCGAAATCCCCATGCTCCGCGTTCTGCGGGCGCTCCACCGCGATGTCCTCGACTTCAACCTTGGGTAAAGCGTCAGATGCCTGCGCCGAGTCGATAGCCTGCCTTACAAGTTCCGCGATTTGTTCTCTAACAGTCACACCATTCTCTCCAAAATGCGAGTTAAGACAACGATACCAAAGCCATCGCCCATACGCTACCGATTTCCTGGCATGATACCGTAGCCCACTTCGCTACTCGAAGATTACGCAAGGCTCGATTTTCTCCAGGGTCTTCTCGCCTATCCCCTCCACTTCATCGAGTTCTTCGACATTCGCAAAGTCGCCGTGGGCATTGCGATAGTCCACAATGGCTTGCGCCTTTACAGGTCCAATACCCGGCAGTTCCTCCAGTTCTTCCGCGCCGGCCCTGCTGACATTCACCACCGATTCGCAACCGGTAGAAGCAAATCCCTGAGCAGCCGTCGCGGTCGGCATAGCCCGCCTCTGCCTGGGAGCGCGCCATCCCGCCGCCTGTGCCTCCTGCTCAGTGCAAAACCATTGCTCACCCGCCTCAGTGTCAATCTCTGTTCGCTCATACCAGGGACTGTCCGGAGTGTGATATACCCGCTCACCACTCTCTACATTGATATTCCCCTTTATGCGGCAATGTTCAGGCACAGCAGTATGCGTGGGTGCATACGTGGGTGTATGAGTCGGAGTGACAGTCGCAAAAGGCATGGACGTAGAGGTCGCAGTAGCCGAAACTGTCGGAGTAACCGTCGCGGTCGCGGTGTACATGGGCAAGGGTGCCACCGTAGCCGTAGGGGTGGCAGTTTGCGAAGGCGTCCCGGTTGCCGTTGGTGTCGGACTTGTCGTAGGTGTGGCTGCAGGAACAGTGGTCGATGTCGGTGTAACTGGCAAGGCAGGCACTACCACACCGGTTGGCATCCCCGCGGGCGTAGCGGTTGGAGTGAATTCCCCTGCGCCCGCCGCCTCCCTCACTGGCACTTCAGAAGGCTTGGACTGAAGCGAAGCTACAGCATTAGTTGGACTTGTTGAAGTCGCCTCTGGTGTTGACGTGAACACCGGCAAAGCAGTGGGGCCGAACGGTATAGCCGGCGCTGCAGCGGCCGGCGTCGGCGATTCCTTCTCCGAATCTGCCGAAATATTCCCATTCTGCGTAGAACTCGCGGCTTCCAAGGCCGTTCCCGCAGAAATCGGCGCGGCCACCGCACTAGCCAGCTGCGGTGTAGCCATCGCCGCCTGCAACTCCCTGACCAATATGTTCGCAGCCGTCGCCGCGATTGTAGGCTTTGCGCCCTCAGGCGGCGCGCTTACAGTCACAGGCATAGTGGCGGCAGGCACGGGCGTAACCGTAACGACTGCCTGTTCTCCGTCACCTTGAGCATTCCCGCACGCCGAAGATGCCGCCATCCAGATCAAGAGGACAATAGCCAGCCAGCGCCACCTCGCAAAGCCATAGCTCCGGCCGCTGATGCCTGACAACTGGAATCTTTCGCTACGGCACAACCGTAATCGCAGCTCCCTGAGGGTCCCGCGCAAATATCTCGCCAATGACCGCACGCGTCTGAATGCCCACATCCTCAAGCGCCTCAAGCAGCGCGTCCTTCTTCTCAGGCGCGACCGCTATCAGCAGACCGCCTGATGTCTGTGCGTCCGCAAGTAGTATCTGAGTCTGATCAGTAATGTCCTCGTGCCAGTCCACAACGCCATCAAGGGACTCGAGGTTGCGATGAGTGCCGCCTGGCGCAATCCCCATCTCAAGAAGTTCCATAACTCCTTCAATTACCGGAACATCACTAACATTCACCCGTGCGCTAACACCGCTTCCCTGAGCAATCAACCGCAAGTGCCCTAACAGCCCGAACCCCGTGACGTCCACGCACGCATTCACGCCCACGTGCATCATTGCCTCCGCCGGCTTGCGGTTCAGTTCACTCATAATCGAAACTGCCCTGTTCAGTGTCTCCGCACTGACGCGTTCCTGCTTACCGGCCGTTGTAATGATGCCTGTCCCAATCGGCTTTGTCAGCACGAGGACATCACCGGGCTTTGCGCCCGCGTTGGTAACCTGCTCGCCCGGATGGACCACGCCCGTAACGGACATGCCATACTTCGGCTCGGCGTCGTCAACCGTGTGTCCGCCAACGATGAGTACGCCTGCTTCCTGCGCCTTTGACGCGCCGCCGCTTAGAATCCGCCCAAGAATCTCGTGCGGTAGGTCCACCGGA
Source organism: Dehalococcoidia bacterium (assembly GCA_965221045.1). Lineage (GTDB taxonomy): Bacteria > Chloroflexota > Dehalococcoidia > Lucifugimonadales > JADFKI01 > Bin90. The sequence continues at coordinate 98,775 of OZ244863.1, read as the reverse complement.
AAACCTACTATGTTCAGCGCGATCACGGGCTTGCCGCCCATCGCGTACACATCGCTCAGCGCGTTGGTCGCAGCTATCTCGCCGAATTTGAACGGGTCGTCAACGATAGGCGGGAAGAAGTCCACCGTTGAGATGATAGCCAAATCCTCGCTCATCTTATAAACGGCAGCATCATCGCCCGTCGCGATTCCCACGAGCAGATTAGGATCGTCAATTGTCGGCAGCTGACGCAGCACCTGCGCCAGGTCCTTAGGACTGAACTTCGACGCTCAACCCGCGCAACTTGCAAGTTCAGTCAGCCGTATTTCCTCGTGTGTTTGCGTCATGGCGTTCTCCCTGACTCTTCGATTGCTAACGCGCTGATAACTCTACTGTGATTGAACCAGTATCACTTTCGGGTTAACATTAGGCGACTATCATACCAGAATTAGGCGGAGGTACTAATGGCAGAATACACCGTTACCATTGGAAATGTGGAAATGCTCGCCCTTACTGATGGACAAGGCGACATGCAGCCCCTGGAAGTATTCCCTGCAAGCACATTAGAGCAGTGGCAGTCCGAATACCCCGAACTCCTAGACGGAGACCTGATTCATCCTCGATTCGGCACGACGGGGGTGCGCTCGTCGGGCAAGCTCATAATCGTTGACACAGGACTGCAAGCTCCCGATGGTGCTCTCATGAACGACATCCGCGACAAGGGCATCGACCCCGCCGCGGTTGACCTCGTAGTTCTGACGCACCTACACCCCGACCACATCGGCTGGAACCTCACGGACGGCAGTCCCACATTCCCCAATGCCCGTTACCTGGCATCGCAGGTGGACTGGGACTATTGGACATCGCCCGAGGTTATCGATTCCGCCGACCATATCAAGCAGCAGGCCCTGCCGCTTAAAGACCTCAACATCATAGATCTCATCGGCAGTGCTGACTACAACATCACTGACGAGCTGACGGCTGTCGCCACTCCCGGTCATACTCCGGGACACATCTCGATTGTAGTTTCCTCAGCAGGCGAGAGCGGCTACATCCTCGGCGATGTCGCCCACAGCCCCGCTCAGGCGCACTATACCGACTGGAGTCCGGGATTCGACGTCGATCCCGACCTGTCCCGCAGAACAAGGCACTCCGTACTAGACAGTCTTGAGAGCGAAGGCTCGCTCGTATCAGCCGGCCACTTCCCCGGCAACGGGTTCGGCCGCTTCGTTCGCGAAGGCGGTCGTCGCATCTGGCAAGGCATCTAGACATATACTTATCTCAATTTGTGCCGTAATTCCCGCCAGGAAGGTTCCTGTGTAAGCATAGAGCAGCGATACCCGAACTTACTGATAACTATCTAATGAAAGTCACCACAACAGAATTGATAACCGAGCAGAGGAGCGAAAACCAATGGCAAATAACACGATCACCGTCGGCAATGTCGAAGTGCTGTCCGTCAAGGATGGCTTCTCCGCCAAACGCGACCCTACTTTAACCTTCCCCGAAACCGAAATCGCCCAATGGCAGGAATTCCCCGAGATTCTGGATGAAAATAACGAGATCCAGTCCAGGTACGGCTCGGTCATCCTACGCTCCCAGGGCAAGCTCATCTTGGTGGACACTGGCATGCAGACCGCGACCGGCGGCGACCTGCTCAACGATATGCGAGCCAAAGGCGCGGCCCCGGAGGACATCGACATCGTCTTTCTGACTCACCTCCACCCCGACCACGTTGGCTGGAACATCGACTTGTCCACGGGCAAGCCCGCATTCCCTAACGCCAGATACATCGCCCCCAGGTCCGACTACGACTACTGGTTACGACCCGACGTGCTCGCGGCAGCCGAACATGTCCAGAAGCACGTAGTGCCACTAACCGAGCTGAACCTCTTGGATCTGTTCGATGAAGGCTACAAGGTAACCGACGAACTCATCACCATCTCGACACCCGGCCACACTCCAGGCCACACATCGCTCCTCATAGCATCCGGCGGTGAGCGAGCTTTCGTCCTCGGCGATGTAGCCCACAGCCCGGCGCAAGCGCACTACACGGACTGGAACCCAATGTTCGATATCCAGCCCGACATATCGCGCCCTACGCGCCACCGCATCCTTGACATGCTTGAATCGGAGGGAACCCTTGTGTCCGCCGGGCACTTCCCCGACCCAGGTTATGGCCACTTCGTCCGTCTCGAAGGACGTCGCGTTTGGCAGGGCATCTAGTTCCAGACCGTGCACCTAATCCCCTTCTGAGATGAAGATCAAGACAGTGGCAGGCTCCAACGCAGCATATGGAATACACATTCACGCCTGAAGCAGCAGAGTTCATAAGAATGCACCGCATCGCCCGCTTCGCGACAGCCGACGCGGGCGGTACGCTCTACGCCGTCCCGATCTGTTACGCATTTGACGGAGAGTGCATCTATAGCGCCATCGACCTCAAGCCCAAGCGCGCGGGCGGCAGACCCCTTAAGCGGGTCCGCAACATCCTTGAAAACCCAGAGGTTGCGCTAGTAATTGACGATTATTCGGAAGACTGGGACAAACTCGCCTACGTGATGATACGCGGCAGAGCGGAGTTACTCGAAAGCGGTGAGGAGAGTCAGCGCGCTGAAATGCTGCTACGAGAGAAGTATCCGCAATACACCCGAATGCTGGAACCCGGATGCACTGTAATCCGAATCAGGCCGGCGCGGGTAGTTAGCTGGGGCGCAGTCCGGCGGAGCTGAAGTAGACCTGACCGAAGAAAATGGCTAACGAGAGGGCGGGGAAGTACGCTAGCTCAGATTCCGAAATCCTCGACCCATGCGCGCTTGAACACACCATACTGCCTATCGTTGCTTTGTCCAATCGCCTCGATACTCACCATCTCCCATCCATTGCTGCCCATCTTGTTTAGCAACTGCATGGCGAACTGCTGCTTGTTGTCCTCAGCGATCGTCTCAAGCCGCACCACTTCGTACTCCCAGGACGGCAGACCGGGAGGAAGTTCGAACTCGTCTGCGTAGTCCAGCTCCGCAAGTTCCTCTTCGCTCACATCTGCCCAGCTGTCTGCCGGTATCGGTTCGTCGCAGTCAATGCAGACTTCGCCGTCGTCGAAATCGTATGCGCCGCACTCGGGACAGAAAAATATCTTCATGATTTTCTGATACCCCCTTTGGATGGATTTATGGGGATAATCCGTCTGGACGGATTTATGGGTATGACACGTCGCGTCCACTCGATTTGCAGCCTCCCCGTTGCAGAACTCTCGCAGGCGCTTACGGTAAATTATAGTGGGACGTGAAACAATTCACAACTGATGGCGGAAATAATGGTCGCTTCTGGCAAAGTGAATGTCATCTTGTGCCTTGCTCATGACTATGGAAGCCCTTGAGCCTACGCTCAATACAGCTTACTAGCTGACTCCTTGCCAAACCATCGGAAAGATACAATTTCTGTGGCTTTTCGGCATCGTCATTCTTTCCACATCCCTCGCATTACCCATATCGCCGCGATCGCCAAAATCCCCGTTGCCGAGAAGGTTAGCCCCCACTTCAACGCCTCGGGCGAAACATCCAGTATCGCGCCCGCGAATATAGGTCCAACCACGCCGCCCATGAAACCCACAAACGAATGCACCGCCATTGTCGAGCCAAGTCGCTGCGGTTCAGCAACTTCAGTGACAGCAGTAGAGTAGATCGCCGAGTCCGCTGCAATCGCCCAGCCGTAAATAATGGAAACGCCCACCAGCAGTGCCCATGGAAACCCAACCATCCAGCCCACCGCGAACGAGCACACACCGCTCAGCGCGAAAATAGCGGATGCCGACGCAGCGCGCCCCCACCTATCAGATATTACGCCGCCCATAACGGGCCCAATCGCCCCGCTTGCCATCGCAAGACCGCCGATGGTGGCAGCACCCGCTGCCGCACTCACCTCATCCTCGCCGTGAGCTATCATTGCCGCGGCCAGCAAGGCAGGCAGCCACACGCGCACGATGTATAGCTCCGCTGCGTGGAGGGAATACCCAGTGATGTATATGCGCGCAACCCGATTCCTCAGAGCCGATAGGTCCAGGCGACCTGAAGACAGCGTACTTGTCCGCGATTTGTGATTGCGTAGCAGCAAGTATGCTAGTAACACACTCCCACTCGACGCTGCCCCCATTATCAGGTAGGCGTCCCGCCACTCGAACTGGGACATTAATATGCCCGTCAACGTCAGCGACACGCTGTTTGAGGCGTAGAAGAAGGTGACGAATGTCCCTACTGCAAATCCCCGCCCCCTGTTCGCGAATCGCTCTGCAACAATCCGCATCCCAGGGTTGTACACTCCCACGAGACCAAGGCCGGCAACCGCTCTGAGCGCGGACGCCGTGATCGCATCGTGCGCTACGATGGGGAACAGCACATTCGCCGCTACCGACACCACTGTCGAGAACACGAAGATTCTCTTGGAGCCTAGCCTGTCCGTCAGTGGAACTACCACGAGCGCCGACACAGCGAACCCAGCCAGATACGCCGAGAATATGGCCCCTGCCTGCGTATTATTCAGCCCCCACTCATCCTGAATGATGGGCAGCGCGGCGACATAGCTCGAAAACGGGAACAGCATCACGAACAGCGTCGTGGACATCAACAGCAGCCATGCCAGGCTCCGCAAGTCTATCCCGCCAAGCTGGCGATCGAGCAACGAAGCCCGGGTTTCTTCGCCTTCCACGACGCCTCCACGGTCAACTGCTGAATCTCGCTGGATCCTGAGAACTTGGGCTACCTTATCGTTGAGAGCAACTCTTTAGCGCGCGCGGTAAGGGCATCGTCGTCGGTAAGTTCAAGAGTGCGTTCGATGTCCGCGAGGCCCTTCTCTGTCTCCCCAGCCACCAGGTAAACTTGTCCTCGCAGGAAGTACAGTTGCGCCGAACCATCTTCAATCTCAACCGCAGAAGTCAGGTCGCCTAGGGCTGCATCTATGTCCTGAAGCGCGAAATACACTCTCGCCCGGTTGAAATATGCGTCCGTATGCTCTGGATCGATTTGCAGTGCCCGCGTGAGGTTTATCACGGCGCTGTCGCTATCACCCTTGGCAATAAAGATGAGACCCCGGTAGTAGTATGCCTCTGCAATCTCGGGGTCAAGCCTCAGCGCCTGGTTGAGGTCGGTGATAGTCTTTGTCTCGTCACCAAAGGCGTAGTAGATGGACGCCCGCGCCGAGTATACCTCGGCGTAACGAGGATTCAGACTCAGTGCCACGTTGAATTCGTCGAATGCGTTTCGCATCTGCCCCTGCTCGCGCAGTTCCAGCCCGCGCGAGTACGCATCCTCCGCTTCAAGGGCATCCAACTCCGGCGAACTCTCCGCGCACGCCCACGCTAACATCGCAAAGGCCGCTGTTGCTACTGCCAGCAGAAATCGCGAACGTCCCAATCCGGTCAACAAAAAGAGCCCGCGTAGCCCAACGGCATTTACTCGACAAACCCTAGACCCTGTCATTTATCCACTGCGCCACCCGTTCCGCAATCATGATAGTCGTCGCGTTTGTGTTAGCTCGTACCACATCAGGCATAACGGACGCATCCACGACGCGCAGTCCCTCGATACCATGCACCCGGCAATACTGGTCCACGACCGCCCCCTCGTCAGACGAATCGCCCATCTTGCAAGTACCTGACGAATGATGCTGCGTGCCCACATTTTCCAGCAGCCACCGGTCCAGCGCGTCATCGTCCTGAAGGTCCTCATCAGACGGCGTAAGCCGCTCAATCAGGATGTCCTGGTACTCTGGACTCTCCGAGATTTCCACACACAGCCTCACAGCGCCGCGCATCCGCTCACGATCCCACGGATCACTCAGGTAGTTGTAGTTCAGCACGGGCTGCTGGTTCGGATCGGCGGATGCGAGCCGAAGCGTGCCCGCGGTTACCGCCTTCTGCAATGCCACGCTGAACCCGGTGTAAGTACCCTCCTCGTTCAACTGCACATTCGACGGCCTGTGTTCGCTGGTCATCAGAATCGGACTCATCTGCATGTCGTTCCGATGTATGGAATTCGGCGTCGTGTAGCGCATACCCACCTGAATGGAAGGCGTGTTTATGTCCGCCAATTCCAGATTTGTGCTGAACGGAATGAAAGTGGACGGGTGATCGCGCAGGTTCTCACCTACGCCGGGCAGGTCATGAAGCACATCGATGCCCGTTTCCTTTAGATGCTCAGCAGGGCCTATTCCGGACAGCATCAACGTCTGCGGCGAATTGATAGCGCCTCCGCTCAGGATGATCTCATCCGCAAACACTTTGAACACTTCACCTCCGCTCTCACCTTCGACTCCAACCGCGCGCTTGCCCTCGAACAGTATTCGATGCACCATCACATTGCCGCGAATTGTCAGGTTCAGCCTATGCCGAACTTGGGAAAGATAGGTTAGGGAAGTGCTCATTCGGACGCCGTCAACATTGTTCAGCGGGCGTGGTCCCACCCCGGTCGATTCGGGATGGTTCTGGTCCATAGACTCCGGGAAACCCGCACTCACGCACGCCGCCCAGAACGCCTTCGCGCTGGGATTGACATCGTCTCTTTCGTAGCGCCTCACCGGAATAGGTCCGCCAGAGCCGTGAAAGTCGTCGCCACCATATTTCAGGTCCGTCTCGCTCTTGCGAAAGAATGGCAGGCAGTTCACAAACGACCACTCGCTATTTCCAAATTCCGCCCACTCATCATAGTCCTCCGGTATCCCCCGGAAAAACACCTGCCCATTGATCGCGCTCGAACCGCCGGTGACTTTCCCACGCGGCACGATGAACGGCTCTCGGCCCGGCACGGCGTTCCCTTCATAGTTCCAGCTATGCGCGTCGGGCCCGTATGCCGAATGCCACGGATTGTTGCCCTGCTTAACGCTTTCGGGCAGGTGCTCAATGTCAGGATAGTCCGGCCCCGCTTCTAACAGAAGCACCGTTCGGTCCGAGTCCTCCGTCAGTCGAGTAGCCAGCACCGAACCCGCTGAACCTGCGCCGATGATGATGTAGTCGTACTTCACAACTGACCTCCTTCAATTCCGAAAATTCCCCGAATGGGCGGATTATACACGATACTCGCGTCCTATCCATCCTGTCAGTTTCCGTCCAGCCAATCCCTCAATATTTGCGCGTCATGCGGAAACGGGAGCGGTGGCAGCTCGTTAAGCGCGAATGTCTGCACCGCCAGCTCGTCATGGCCGACCACGATAGTACCGCCGACTATGTGCGCCGAATATACCACCAACACCATAGGGTTGTCCTCTAACGAATACACGCCGACGAGTCTGTCCAGCGCCACATCCAGCCCGGTCTCTTCCTTCACCTCGCGCACAGCGGCCGCCTCCACGACTTCGCCTCTATCCACATAGCCCGACGGAAACGCCCATTTGCCAATCTGCGGATCGACGCCCCGTTTCACCATGACAAGTCCCTTGCCATCGACCACAAGCGCGACCGCAGCAACTTTCGGGTCTAGAAATACTACGTGCCCGCAGGAAGGGCAATGGTGGCGCATCCTGCCCTCGATACGCTTCTCTTCCAGCCCCTCACCGCATCGCTGGCAATAGTTAAACTCACCGGGCATTCCATCCCCCTCGCTCTATGCCGCATTCATTGCAGCACACATCTTACCACCTCATTCAGGGTGCAGACCGAAAGCCCGCAAACTGATTACTGACAACTGACAGCGCAGAGCGATATAATAGCCGCGCCTAACACCAGAAGGAGAAAGAATATGCGAGAGAACACGGCAAAGCACAAATTGGAGCGCGGCGAACCCGTTGTATGTATCTCCGGGCTAAACTCTACTCACATCATAGATTTCTTGGGACAGTTCGGCTTCGACGCGGTTTGGATCGAGGCTGAGCACGGTCCCAACGACTTCGCCGACATCCCTGACCTGACGCGAGCCTGCGACCTCTGGAATATGACATCCGTTGTGCGTGTGAACCGCAACAACGCCGGCATCATTTATCGCACATTCGACGTCGGCGCGCAGGGAATAGTCATTCCTCATGTCGACACCGCCGAAGATGCGCGCGCGGTCGTGGACGCCGCCAAGTTCGCGCCCGTCGGGCATCGCGGAATGTTCGGCAGCAGGCAGGGCTACGGCGACCCCGACTATATCTACAAGGCAAATAACGAGACGCTTGTAGTAGTCCTTATAGAGGACATCAAGGCAGTCAACAACCTGGACGAGATACTGACCGTTGACAACATAGACGTCTTCTTCGTAGCACCCAGCGACCTCGCGCAGTCCATGGGACACCTGGGCGGCATCGACCACCCTGATGTTACTGCCACCATCGACGGTGCGCTCGAAAAGATTGTCGCATCCGGACGCACTGCAGGTTCACTCGTCAACGACGACAATGTTGAGCATTACCTCGGTCTAGGCGTCAAGTTCATGATGACCGGCTGGCAGGCCTGGGTCGGCACCGGCGCAGCCGCATTTAATGCGAAAGTAGCCGCAGCATCCAGCTAAACGAAGGCAAGATGTGACAAACATCGCCGCAACATTAGAGGCGCAGCTTGACACCCTCTCGCTGCGCCAATTGCGCGACATTGCAGCCGTAGCCGAAATACACGGCGCCCGAACTTACCTGGTCGGTGGCGCGGTTCGCGACGCGCTGCTTGGGCTGAGGGTCACTGACATCGACATCGCCGTCGTCGGCATGACATCTGGCTTCCCGCGCGAGGCGGCGGCTGCGCTCAATGGAAAGGTTGTCGCCCATTCCCAGTTCAACACCTTCGCTCTGAATGCGTCCGGTAGATATATCGACCTCGCAATGGCGCGCCACGAGACCTACACCCATCCCGGAGCGCTACCCACCGTTGCTCCCGGGACAATGCAGCAGGATTTGGCTCGGCGCGATTTCGCCACCAACGCGATGGCGGCTTCCATCAACGCAAACTCATGGGGAGAGTTGCTTGACCCATTCAACGGTCAAGATGACGTGAATCGGAGTATCGTGCGTGTCCTGTACGAAGACAGCTTCAGGGACGACGCCACCCGCATCATCCGAGCAGCCCGCTACACCGTCAGGCTTGGCTTTGCACTGCATCCACAGACTGAACGCCTGCTCAGTCGAGATACCTCATACCTTGACACAATCTCCGGCGCAAGACTCCGGCACGAATTCGAGCGCGTACTCCAAGAGGGCAGGGCAGTCTCAACGCTCGAAATGCTGCACCGACTGGGCGCGCTGCGATCCATCCATCCGTCCCTGGCGCTCGATCCTCCTACTGAACGCGCCCTTCGCCTTGCTGAGAAATCGCAGCATTCTGACAAGCCCTCGATCTACCTGTCGATCCTGTCTCACGATATGAACGCGCAAGAAAGAGCCTCTTTCGTCGATCGCCTGCACCTAACCTCGCGCTGGGCGCAGGTCATTGACGACACAGGAAGAGCGCAGGCTGGTGTACGGGATGATCCCACCACCGCTGGCAAGGCGAGCCGGAGCGAGGCTTATATGCGACTGCGCGAACTCGATGAATCTGCGATACTCGGATGCGCCTTGTTCGCCGAAGGTAGCCGTGAAGCGCAGCGCCTGATGCTATATCTGAACGAACTCCGCCATATCAAGCCAATCCTGAACGGCAACGACCTGCTCGGACTCGGCGTCACCCAAGGCCCACCGGTCGGCGAACTACTTCACGACCTGCTCGTCGCCCGCCTCGATGAGCAAATAGAAACGCGCCAGGACGAGGTCAATCTCATCCTGGCGCGCTTGTAATCATATTCGCCCGTAATTAGACTGTTGATCCGCCTATCCCACTGACACTCCACCCGCCGATAGCCCCGGCTCGGTCATGCCACTAGGATCCAGAATCTCGTCAAGCTCTTCTGACGAAAGGCTAGTCTTCTCGATGGCTACTTCCTTCACCGTCTTGCCAGTCGCCTGTGCTTCCTTTGCAATCGCCGCCGAATCATCGTACCCGATATGCGGCACAAGCGTCGTCACGATGGCAAGCCCGCGCTCGACCATATCAGGCCCCGCGCTCGTCGCCTTCAATCCGCGCACGCACTGCTCGTCAAGATTGCGCGCAGCAGCCGCCAGAAGGTCAATCGACTGCAACAGATTGTACGCGCACACCGGCATCATCACGTTTATCTCAAAGTTCCCCGACTGCCCTCCAACGGCAATAGCTGCATCGTTCCCGATGACTTGCGCCGCAACTTGGCAAACAGACTCCGGTATCACCGGGTTCACCTTGCCCGGCATGATTGAGCTTCCCGGCTGCACCTCCGGCAGTTCTATCTCACCGATGCCGCCGCGCGGTCCCGAACCCAGCCAGCGAATATCATTGCATATCTTCATCAGGCTCACGGCAACCGTCTTCAGCGAACCGCTCGCCTCCACAACATTGTCCAATGTGCTCTGCGCCTGGAAGTGGTTTGTTGTCTCACGAACCTCCACGCCCAGCACTTTCGAGAGCCGCACACACACTAGACCCGAAAACTCCGGGTGCGTATTAACGCCCGTACCCACAGCCGTGCCGCCCAGCGCCACCTCACCCAGTTCTCGTTCCGCATGTCGAAGCCGCTCGATGCCTCGCTCGATTTGTCCCGCATGCCCCAGAAACTCCTGCCCTAGGCGCACGGGTGTTGCGTCCTGCAAGTGTGTCCGTCCCGTCTTGATAACCGGCATGAACTCTTCCGACTTATGCAGCAACCCTTCTTGAAGCTGCTTCAGAGCAGGGATGAGATCGTCATGAATCGCCTTCAGAGCCGACACATGGATGGCGGTTGGAATGACATCGTTCGACGACTGCCCGATATTCACATGGTCGTTGGGATGCACTGGCGACCGCGAGCCGATAACGCCGCCCATCATCTCGATCGCGCGGTTCGATATGACCTCGTTCACGTTCATGTTCGTCGACGTACCGCTGCCAGTCTGGAATATATCAACAACGAACTGGTCGTCCAGTTTTCCATCGATAACTTCCTGCGCCGCCTGCACGATGCCGTCCGCAAGCTCGCCGTCCAGAAAGTCAAGCTCCTCGTTCACCTGCGCCGCAGCCTGCTTAATCTGCCCCAGCGCCCTGATGAACGAGCGCGGAAACCGCAAGTCACTAATTGGAAAGTTCAGCACCGCCCGCATCGTGTTCGCCCCGTAATAGGCGTCCGCAGGGACCTGGAACTCACCCATCGAGTCCCTCTCGCTCCGATATTTCTGTTCCTGTGTCATCTTTGCTCCTGATCAACGTTTAGACTTTAACTATCTGTTTGCTTTCACTCGTCACTCTGGCAGAGGCATGAAACCAGATTGCAGTTATGCCAGAGATTCTCTCACAAACCCCGCCACCTGATCCGCTACCTCCCACTCACGCCCACTGAGGCTGTGATCGCCGCCCGCTATCTCCCGAAACTGAAGCGGTCTTCGAACGCCGTCCAATACACTCTGCAATTCCAAGGACGACACTAGGCGATCATTCTGCCCCACGACAAACAGCTTACGGCGCTTGTCCTTGACAATGCGTGAGTCCCCAATAGATGAGAGAGGCGGCGCAATCAGCACAAAGCTCCGCGCCGATCCGAAATGCCGCAGCCCGCGAAGAATCGCGCCCGCTCCAAATGAGTACCCTCCCAGCGCAACCCGCTTGCCGTCAACGCCCGGCCACCGCCGCATCATATTTAGCGCCGCTTTAATGTCGTCGTGCACAGCGTCGCCATTCTCGAACTCGCCCTCGCTACCCTCAACGCCGCGGAAATTGAATCGGAAGCTCGCATAACCGCCCTCGCTCGCCGCGCGGCACACGCTAGTGACGACAGAATTATCCATATTGCCACTCAGCAACGGATGCGAATGACACATCACGATTGCAGGGTAGGGCTGTGGCAGTTCCGTTGGAAGGGCAAGAACACCCTCCAGTGTCAGCCCCTTGCTCTTGAACGCAATCGCAGTCTGACGCATCACGAGCGCAGCCTCTCGTCTCCGAGCCACTGCTCGAAGAAATCGGTCGCCAGCCCCGTTACCTCAGCCACATGACCGCCAAAGAAATGGTCGGCCTCTGTGATAATCTCAACAGTCTTTGGTTCGGTGTACCGCCGCGCCATGAACTTGAACTGCTGAGCCGGGAAGTCGTGGTCGTGCTCCCCCAGAATCAGCAACTTTGGCAACAGTAGTTCCTGCGCGCTCATCTCGTTGAACACTCGGGAAGGGCAGGCGATGCTGACCAGTGCTTGCGCAAGCTTGCTCCGCGCCGCAACGGCAACCGCCACCGCAGCCCCAAACGAGTACCCTGCGATACCTATGCGGCTGGAGTCCACATTATCGTTAAGCGACAGGAAGCTCATCGCCTCCACAGCGTCTTCGATCTCGCCCGCTCCGCCGTCGAAGGAGCCTTCGCTCATGTCCACGCCGCGAAAATTGAACCGCAGTGCAGCGATGCCCTTGGCACAAAGACTCTGCGCCAGCGACGCTACAATGACGTTGTACATATCGCCGCCGTACTGTGGATGCGGATGGCATATCACTACACCGGGAAAGCGCCCGTTTTCCGAGGGCAGGTGCAGAGTCCCCTCGATCGCCAGGTCGCCGCTTGCAAATGTGATGTCGTGTCTTGTCGCTGCCATATTCGCACTTAACCTTCGTGTGTTCCCGCGCTAATGAATCGATTAAAGTTTAGGCGACCACTATGGCTTTTGACAAGCGCGATTGCTAGAATGATAGCGGTTCGGACAAGGCGACGGACATCCGTAGGCCGTTGTTCCTGAGCTTGTCAGAGGACAATAAGTTTGAATTATTTCGCATTGCAAAAAGCTGCATATTAAGCAGCAGTTGACTGACTAACCGAATAACCGAGCAACTTACCAACCGCCTAAGGAGGCCCCAATTGAGAGAGGTTGACCTACGCAGCGACACAGTGACCCACCCCTCGCCGGAGATGCGCCGCGCAATGGCGGAAGCCGAGCTTGGCGATGATGTTTTCGGCGACGACCCAACACTTAACCGCCTTGAGGCAATGGCAGCCGAGCGATTGGGCAAGGAGGCTGCCGTCTTCGTCGCGAGCGGAACGATGGGCAATCTCGTCTCCATTCTGACCCATGCGGGTCGCGGAGACGAAATCATCATCGGTGACAAGGCGCATATCTTCCGCAGCGAGGCGGGAGGCGCTTCTGCGCTAGGCGGCGTTGCATATAACACGCTGCCCAACGATCATCGCGGCATGCTAGACCTCGACGAACTTGAAGCTGCTATCAAGCCGCCCAACGTTCACTTCACACGAACCGCCATGATAGGCTTGGAAAATACTCATAACGCCTGCGGAGGCGCACTCTTGACCGCAGACGATACGGCGGCGGTCGCCGAAATCGCCCACCGGCATAGCGTCCCCCTGCACGTTGACGGCGCGCGCATCTTCAACGCCTCCGTTGCCCTCGAAACGCCTGTTACTGAACTTGTGAAGGACGCCGACAGCGTAAGTTTCTGCCTGTCAAAGGGCTTGAGCTGTCCGATTGGTTCAGTCGTATGCGGCAGCGAAGAGTTCGTTCAGGGCGCGCGCAAGTGGCGCAAAATGGTCGGCGGTGGCATGCGCCAGGTAGGCGTTATAGCAGCCGCAGGAATCGTCGCGCTCGATAACATGGTCGAACGCCTCAACGACGACCACGCCACGGCCCGCAGGCTGGCTCAGGGCTTGGCTCAGATTCCCGGCATCGACATCAATCCTGACAGCCTGCCCACGAACCTCGTCTTCTTCACCATCACCGACGGCGACCCCGCCCTGATTATGGAAGAAATAAACAAGCATGGCGTCAAGGGCGGCATGCCAACCCGCGCCTGGCGCTTCGTCACCCACTATGGCATCACCTCCGACGACATTGACTATGCCTTGGAAGTCATGGAAGCCGCCTGCAAAAAGTACGCTACGACATAGTTCTTTAAGTCCCTTCCCCTTCGAACGGGAGAGGGCTAGGATGGGGGCATTGCTCCCATTTCCGACACATGAATACCACAAGAGGCAGGCCGACTTCCAATCGCCTGCCTCTCTTTTACCTTATGCTGCTAATCATCCGAAACCCCCGTTTCCGCCTCCTATGGTCAAGCTCGGTTGTAAGCGAAATGGGCATTATGTTCCATTACACCGCGCACGGCTGGCTTGCGCTCACTGTCACAGACTCTGCATTCTGGGTTGGCGCGGTTTTCGGCGCTAGTGGGCTGAGCATAATACTGTTCAGTACAATCTCAGGTGTGCTGGCGGACAGGCTCAATCGCAAATTTTTGATTCTGGCTACGCAAGTCTGTCAGGCATGCGTAGCGGTATCGCTGGCATTCCTGATTTTCACCGGACAGATCGGCTTGTGGCACATTCTGGTCGGCTCCTTCATAGACGGCGCGATGGTGTCCATCAGAGTACCGTCCCGAATGGCTCTGATGGTGGATGTCGCGGGACGACGCAACATCCAAAAGGCAATGGCCGCAAACTTCGCCGCTATGACGGGTACAGGCATCGTCATTCCGCCGCTTGCGGGGCGGTTGATTGAAACTCACGGCATTGGCTGGGCTTACGTGTCCATGACCGTGGCGTTAACTCTCTCTGTCCTGATGCTGACTTTCATGAAGGGCGTCATGCCCAGCGAGCGAAAAGCGACATCTTCTCCATTTCAGGACTTCAAAGAGGGTGTCCGCTATGTCTTTACAACGCCCTCAGTGAGACTTCTGATATTGCTGATGGTGACTTCCGAGCTGTTTGGCTGGGCGCATGAATCCATGATTCCCGTCATGGCGGGCAAGGAATTGAACGCGGGCCCTTCTGGACTGGGCTTCATCATTGCGGCAGGAAGTACGGGCGCGCTGCTGTCCTCGATTCTGCTTTCAAGCATAGGCGACATACGCAGGAAGGGCCTTGCGCTCATCTGTGGGTACATCGGATTCGGTACGTTCCTGATTCTGTTTGCCATGTCAACATCTCTGCTCCTGTCTCTCATACTCATTGCGGTCGCCTACGCGAGCGTGGCAATGTACGAAACTATGCTGGGCACGCTCTTGCAGACCAGCGTCCCAAATGAAATGCGCGGGCGTGTGTTAAGCTTTCAGACCTTTACTTGGGGATTGACAGGATTCTCAGGCTTCCACACTGGCGCAATCGCCGCGCTGATAGGCGCTCCTCTTGCAATATCCATAGGCGGTGGCGTGGTCGTCCTAAACGGCTTGCGACTCATTCGGACATTTGCTGCAAGATACCGCGACGATTAACCTGCAATAGAAGCGGCAATTGATGACAATTAGATATTCTTCAAGCAGGCTACGAAGTAACATACCCTTTGCGGCGAGCCCGTCAGACAACCAACAAGCTGCCAACCTACCTCATTCGTCGTCGCTGCCGCTTGTCGGAGCCGAACCCCACCAGCGTTCCATGCGCTCCCGCACTGTGCGTTCATAGCCCTGATCACCCGGCTGGTAGTACCGCCTGTCCTTCAAACTGTCGGGCAGGTTCTGCGTCTGGGTAAAATTGCCCTCGTATTCGTGCGCGTACTTGTAGCCCTCGCCATAGCCCATCCCTCGCATCAGCCCCGTCACCGCGTTCCGCAGATGCAACGGCACCGGCTCATTGCGCGTCCTCTGCACATCCTCTGTCGCCCTGTTCAGGGCCATGTACGAGGCGTTGCTCTTCGGCGCGGTCGCCAGATAGACCGTAGCCTCTGCAAGCGGAATCCGCCCCTCCGGCAGTCCAATAAAATGCACTGCCTGCTGTGCCGCAACCGCAACCGTCAGTGCTTGTGGTGCTGCCATGCCGATGTCCTCAGACGCAAGCACCACCAATCGCCGCGCAATGAACATCGGGTCCTCGCCAGCCTCCAGCATCCGCGCCAGCCAGTAGATAGCAGCATCAGGATCCGACGCGCGCACAGACTTTATGAACGCCGATATGGTGTCATAGTGCAGGTCGCCGCCCTTGTCGTGCCGCAGCGACCGCCGCTGCATCGCGTCCTCAACAATCGCAACGCTGATATGGCGCTTTCCCTCAGCGTCGGGCGCGGTCGCAGTCACCGCAAGTTCAAGCGCGTTAAGTGCAGTACGGGCGTCCCCGTTGGCAAGATTCACCAGCGCGGCGATGGCACCATCGTTGAAGCAAGGCATCAGTGCCCCAAGTCCGCGCTCTGCATCCGTCGCGGCAGCCATTACGATTGAACGCACCTGCTCGTCGCCTAGCGATTCTAAGGCAAACACTCTAGCGCGGGAGAGCAGGGGAGACACAACCTCAAACGACGGATTCTCTGTGGTCGCGCCGATCAGCACAACGGTCCCGTCCTCTACGAATGGCAGGATGACATCTTGCTGCGCCTTGTTGAAGCGGTGAATCTCGTCCACGAACAGGATCGTTGACTGCCCGCTCATCCCCAGCCGTTCACGCGCCTCACCCGCAATTCGCCGAAGATCCGCCACCCCGGACGCCACGCCGCTCACTTGCTCGAAGTGGCTATCTGTCACATTCGCGATAAGGCTCGCAAGCGTGGTCTTGCCAGTGCCCGGCGGCCCCCAGAGTATGATCGACGGCAGGCGGTCGGCTTCGATGCTATTTCGCAGCGCCGTTCCCGGCCCGATGATATGTGATTGACCGATGTACTCCTCGAAAGTGCGCGGACGCATCCTTGCTGCAAGCGGCGCCCTGCTTCCGAGTTCCTGCCGCGAACGATGCTCGAAGAGTGTCATCAGGCTCTATCCTTCCGGGTTAGTCCTGCCGGGTGAATCCAGACTATGCAACGCTGATTGCACAGCCTTCAATAGCGCGTCATCCTCGTCCGGCAGTACGGTACGCGCATCCAGCAGCACTCGCCCATCCTCAATACGCCCTAGAATCGGGTTATCTGCCTCTCGCAGCCGCCTCGCTACTACCTCCGCACCACCATCTACACCGTCGCACTCAATCGCCAATGCCCAGGTAGGCAGTGTCTCCCCGGGCAGGCTGCCGCCGCCAATAGTCGATTGCGCCTTCATCGGCGACGCCTGTTCTCCAATCTTCTCAGCCCATACCTTGACACGCGCCCTCACTTCGTCAGCAGGCATCGCAATCATCCACCATATCGGTACTTTGTCCAACGCCTCGTCCCGAATATAATGCTCCAGCGTCGCCGCCAGCGCAGCCATGCTCAGTTTGTCGATGCGAATCGCCCTCGCCAGAGGATGCCGCGAAACAGTATCGACGAGCGCCTTGTCGCCTGCGATTATGCCCGCCTGCGGCCCTCCAAGCAGCTTGTCGCCCGAAAAAAACGACAATCCTACGCCTGCCCTGACACTCTCCTGCGGCATTGGCTCATGCATCAACCCGAACCGGGCCGAATCCAACAGGCAGCCGCTCCCCAGGTCGTGCAGCACCGGCACGCCACGTCGCGCCCCAATCTCGACAAGCTCCCTCATCTCCGGCGCGTGTGTAAATCCCATCACGCGGAAATTGCTCGCATGCACCGCAAGCAGCGCGCCTGTTTCCTCTGTAATCGCCGCTTCGTAATCGCGCCCATAAGTGCGATTGGTCGTCCCCACTTCCACGAGCGTCGCCCCGCTCTGTCGCAGAACATCGGGAACACGAAAGCCGCCCCCAATCTCCACAGCCTCCCCGCGAGACACGATGACCTCTTTGCCACTTGCGATTGCTGCAAGCCCAAGCATCACCGCCGAAGCGTTGTTATTCACCACCAGCGCAGCCTCAGCGCCCGTAGCCCGCGCCACGAGCTCTGAAATATGCGCCTGCCTTGATCCGCGCCGTCCCGTGCCCAGGTCAAGCTCTAGGTCACTGTATCCCTGCGCTGTCCGCCGTATCGCTTCAATTGCGTCGTCGCTTAGTAGCGCGCGCCCAAGATTCGTATGCAGCACCACTCCCGTAGCGTTTATCACATGCCGCGGCCATCCCTGATTCAATTCCGCGGCGCGCGCTCTGATGAACGCGACAATCTGGTCTGCCTTTGGAGCAGTTCTACCGGCGGCGATTGCGCCGCGAGCGTCGTCGAGCGCATCCCTCACAATTTCCAGAACGTGTTGGCGCGAATGCGCTTCCATCAATGGCGCTAAGCGTTCATCGGAAAGCAACCGTTCCACGCTGGGCAAAGATCTGTATGCTGAAGTCATTTCATATCTCCCGCCCATGATTATAAGCGATTCCACGCCTGCAATTCCTTATTCCAACGAATGATGGTAAACTTGCGTGTTGTTGACCCTACATTAGACGCTTGGTAAAATGTTCTGAATGTGAAGGATTTCTCTATATCCAGGGAGGCTATGTTCGTAATTGGACTCACAGGCGGCATCGGCACTGGCAAAACCTACGTGTCAAGCCTGCTTAAAGATTTGGGCGCTGCCATCGTAAACGCCGACCTGCTTGGACACGAGGTGTACGCGCCTCAATCCGAGGGATGGCACGCAGTTGTCGACACCTTCGGCGAACAGATTGTTGCAGAAAACGGCGAAATCGATCGTCGGGCTCTTGGTGGCATCGTCTTCAGCGACGAAAATGCACTGCTGCAACTGAACGCAATCATGCACCCGCGTATTTACAGCCTCGCAGAGCAACGGCTCAACGCACTCGCCAAGCGTGGCGAAAATACGGCTGTGCTTGAAGCCGCGTTGCTTATCGAGGCAAAGTGGACGCCGCTGGTGGACGAAGTCTGGGTCACTGTATCGCCGGTGACAGACATCATCACCCGTCTGCAAGAGCGCAACAACATGGACGAAGATACCGCCCGATCACGTATCAATTCACAGATGCCCCAGACGGAACGCGTCCAGCACGCCGACGTCGTGCTTGAAAACGCTGGCAGCCTTGAAGAATTATCGGCCAAAATACAGGATTTGTGGAACAGCAGGGTTCTTACCCGTTAAGGAGTGCAAACTTACAAGATGACGCAATCAACGACTACGCTCTTCCGAAGCTATCTCATCGAGGAATACCACCTCACCGAAGAACCCTACTATGTCCCCGTCGCAGACGAGGTAGAGTTGTTTGAGGCTGCGTATCAGCAGCGCATTCCTCTAATCTTTAAGGGCCCGACAGGCTGCGGCAAGACGCGCTTCGTGGAGTACATGTCTTATAGGCTCGCCCAGCCGCTCACAAAAATACAACAGTCAGACAGCAGGGGCGTCGAGCGGCCGGAAGGCGAGACCCTGCCTCTTGTAACAATCGCCTGCCACGAAGACCTCACCGCGAGCGACCTCGTTGGCCGCTACCTGCTTGAAGGCGATTCCACAGTGTGGATCGATGGCCCCCTTTCCCGAGCAGTCAAGGCAGGTGGAATCTGCTACCTGGACGAAATTGTCGAGGCGCGCAAGGACACGACCGTCCTCATTCACCCTCTGACCGACCACAGGCGCATACTCCCAGTCGAAAAGCGCGGGGAACTCCTCGAAGCGGCAGACGGTTTCCTCCTGATTCTCTCCTACAACCCCGGTTATCAGAGCGCGCTCAAGGACCTTAAGCACAGCACTCGCCAGCGTTTCGTTTCTATCGAGTTCGACTACCCGCCACGTGACATCGAAGCCGAAATCATCCAACACGAATCCGGTTGCTCCGACGACGACGCGACACAGCTCGCGATGCTTGGCGAAAAGGTCCGTAACCTGCGTGAGCACGGCCTGGGCGAGGGCGCAAGCACTCGGCTGCTCATCTACGCTGGCAAGCTCATGTCGCAGGGCATCCCGCACCGCCGCGCCTGCCAGGTCGCCGTCAACTGGGCGGTTACTGACGACCATGCCGTGCAGCGGAGCATCGAGGAGATTATCGCCTCCATCTTCGAGTAGGATAGTCAACCGCCGTGGCGAACATTCAGAAGATCACACCGTTCCTTTGGCTTGACGGGAGGGCTAGGGAGGCTGCCGAAATTTACACATCCATATTCGAAGGCTCAGGAGTCATAAGCGCGTCCAGATTGCAGGCAGATCCCGGCGCCGGCGCAAGCATCATATCGTTTGAACTCGCCGGCTAGCCTTCACAGCGCTGGATGGAGGCCCGATGTTCCAGTTCTCCCCTGCAATATCCTTCGTAGTCAACTGCGAAACTCAGGGTGAGGTTGACCACTTCTGGGATCGGTTTTCCGAGGACGGCGAGCAGGACATGTGCGGCTGGGTCAGGGACAAGTTCGGCGTGTCTTGGCAGATAGTCCCTGCCGTGCTGCCAGACTTGCTTAGCGATGCTTCCAAGGCGGGCAAATTCATGGAAGTTTTCCTCCAAATGCATAAAATCGACATTAGCCAACTGCAATACGCCTGTGACAGGGCGTAGAAGTGAAGCCCTGAAGAGGCAATGACCCTTCGCAGGACATATTAAATCCGCCCAGGTCACACAATGTGACACTAACAAGCAAACATCCACGAAAGCGAACTCGCCTCTATGGGCAACCCATTCACAGACCGTATAAAGCGCGTCATCGCTGGAACCCAGCCAACAAGCATTGATGATCCTTCGCTCACGCCCGCAGGCGTGATGGTGCTCATCTACCCAAAGGACGGCGACCACTGCATACTGCTCCAAAAGCGGTCTAGCAAAGTGGACTCCCACAAGGGCGAGATTTCGTTTCCCGGTGGCAAGGTGGACCCTGAAGACGGCACGCTTCTCGCCACCGCCCTTCGCGAGACCCATGAAGAGATGGGTATTGACCCACAAGACATTGAGGTACTCGGTGCGCTCGACGAAACCGCAACCACAACCGGTTTCTGCACAAGCCCCTTCGCCGGCACAATTCCGTACCCCTATGACTTCCATCCGCAGGAAGCGGAGGTTGCAGAAGTCATTGAAGTGCCTGTATCCTCACTGATGGACAGTGCCAACCGCCGCGACGAGATTCGCATCGCCAATGGCGACCTTCAGAATGCGCCGGTGTTCACCTACGACGGGCACGTTATTTTCGGCGCAACGGCGCGGATTCTACAACGTTTTTTGCAGCTGCTCGAAACCTCTCGGTAGGAGGGAATGCCTTGAACAACCAGTCGGCAACATTAGATGACATCAAAGTCGAGCTTGGGAAGTATCCCGCATCCGTAGTCGAAGAATTCGACAAGGCGCGCGAGCAGATGCCCCCCAACCTTACCGACGCTCAAATGCGCCAGTGGGCTAACGCAGGCCTCGAACTCGCGCAGGAGACCGTTCGCTCTTGGGAAGCCGCCGCTGAGTTCTACAAGGTCAGCGCCAAAGTGCTCGGCTACATGCCGCTCAACTACTTCTTCAAGTGGACCGACTGCGGCAAGTCCCTCTGCGTTGAATCCCCCACACTCGCCGCAGCCTACTTCGAGTCAAGCCCGGGTACGATGAGCAAGCTCCGCTCCCGCCACATTGAGAGTTGGTCGAACCTCGGTCTAAGCCTTTACAAGGGCACATGGAAGTCCAGCACCCTCGCTTGCAAGTTCTTCCAGTCAAGCCCCTTGCTCCTCGAAACGCTTAGCTTCCCTGAGATGGAGCGGTTCGCCAAGTTCCTTGACGCGCTCTCCCATCGCTCATACGACCTCTCATCCGACTGCCTGACTCTTGGTCAGCAGCTATTCCCGATGATTGGCGAAGACAGGGCGACTTTCATAAACATGGCATCAGCTCTGGTTGACTCCGGCTGGCGCGAAATCAAGGCGTTCTTCGAGTCCGGCGCACGTGCCCTGCCTCGGATCGACAGCAGCCAGCGGATGCGTTTCCTGAAGCTCTCCGAGCAGCTCGTCCACAGCGGTGGCATGAACATTCCCAGCGTTATGCTGGAGACTTCCAACGCCCTCGCCCAGATTGAATCGCACGAACACGAGCAGATTCTCGGAATGGCGGAAGTTCTGCTGCTTCAGTCGCCTGCCGCCGTTCCCGAGTTCATCAAGGCATGCCCGCAGGCGCTCGACAAGCTAACGATGAGCCAACTCGAAAAGTGGTATGCGGAAGGTGTCAACATCCTCCAGCAGAACCAGGACGGTGGCTTGGCGTACTTCAAGATTGAGTCCGCCCGCTCCGAAGAAATGCTCGAAACCCTGTCCTCCGGCGTTGAATTCGCCCGCATTAAGGACGTGATGGAGATGTACTGCCGCGGCCTCGCAGGCGCGGAAATCAAGCTTGCGGAAAGCGGCGACCTTGCCGACAAGAACATCGGCTGGGTCTCCAACGAGTCGCCGTCCACCGAAGGCTCCACCGTATTCGTTCCGTCTCTCGTTGACCGCTACATCACGAAACTCCAGAACTTCAACTGGTTCAAGGTCGTCTCCACGCACCAGGTAGCGCACCTTGAATTCGGCAGCTTCTGGTTCGAGTTCGACAGGCCATCCGCTATGTTCAACGACCTGCGCTACGAACTAGACCGCCAGAAGGTAATGGCAACGCAGACGTCCGAAATGCCCGAAATTGACGCAGAAGCGCTCGAACGCGCCTGGCTCACCGACGCCCAGCGCTTCTTCGACCTCTTCGACGACCGCAAGCTCGCCCTCGACATCTACACGGTCGTTGAGGACGCACGCCTCGACGCCCGAGTGAAGCACGAGTATCGGGGCATCCGCAATCCGTACACTGAGATTCAGCATGATTCGCTGCCCAACCGCCCGAACATCATTGAATTGCCAATGCGCCAGGCAATGGTCGAGTTTCTTGTCAGGCTGAGCCTCCAGCAATACCAAGATCTGCCGGTACCGGAGCAGTACACAGAGCAGGCACGGCAGATCGGGCGCATCATCCGGCAAGTGTTCAACCCTGAGGCGACCGTCGAAGACACTGCGGAAGCCACCCTTCGCATATACGCCATCATCTCCCAGATTCCCAACGAGGAAGCGCCCCCGGAGGACTGGGAAGACCTGGATATGAGCGAGGACATGGAAGAGGACTACATGGACCCCGACGAGATGGAGTCGCTCCTCCAGCAGATAGCGCAGGGCATGGAAATGCAGGTGCGCCCAGATGGCGAGCAGGACTACGAATCCACCGACGAGGTAGAGTTCCGCGGCGACTTCAAGCCTGAACTCGTTCAGCTCCTTGAGCAGCTCAGAATGCAGCAGGACCAGGCCGGAGAGGCAAGCGGTGAACCCATCACGCAGGAAATGCTTGAAGAGCTTCTGCAGAACAGCGCCGAATTGGAACTTGAAGCCGTGCAGGGCGAAATCCAGCAGTCCAGCAACACAATGGCGAACAACCTGATGAAGGAAGCCGGCGTTGACGCCCCGCAGTCGCCCGAATTCGGACAGGGCCCCCTCGTCCATGTCGATGAGGACGGCGGCGCGCTCGAACCCAGCGAGCCGCAGACCTTCGTGTACGACGAATGGGACTTCCGCGCCGCCGACTACAAGCCTCGCTGGTGCATCGTGCGCCAGAAGACGATGCAAGAGGGCGATCCGTCATACTACGGCAACACGCTCGGCAACTACGGCACTCTTGTAACGCAGATTCGCCGGCAGTTCGAGATGATGGTGCCGGAAATGTTCCGCAAAGTCCGCAGGCTTGAAGACGGCGAAGAGATTGACATCGACGAAATCATCGAGGCCTTCGTGGATATGAGGACCGGCGCAAGCCCCAGCGACAAGTATTACTGGCGGCGCAACAAGGTGCAGCGCGATGTCGCCGTAGCTTTCCTGCTCGACACTAGCGCATCCACCGCTGAGGCGATTGACGATACCCGAAAGAATAATGACGACTGGGACGCCCCGGACGACCCTGTGGAGTACATGGTCTGGCTGCGAACCCGCCGCGGCGAAGCCATGCGCCGCTCATACAAGCGCATCATCGACGTTGAGAAAGAGGCAATCGTCCTGCTCATCAACGCGCTAGAGGCAATCGGCGACCTCTACGGCATCTACGGCTTCTCCGGCTACGGCAGGGAGAACGTTGAGTTCTACACGATCAAGGACCTCGACGAAAACTTCTCAGACCGCGTCAAGAAGCGCATCGACCGTATTGCGCCCCTTCATGCGACGCGCATGGGACCCGCCATTCGGCACACAACCTACAAGCTCGACAAGCAGGACGCCCGCACCAAGCTGATGTTCCTGATCTCAGACGGCAGGCCGCAGGATAGGGGATACAGCCGCGAGGGTGTCGAAAAAGAGTACGCAGTCCACGACACCAAGATGGCGCTCGACGAGGCGAGGGATAAGGGCATCAATGCCTTCGCTCTTACCGTGGACAAAAACGGCCACGACTACCTCAAGACGATGTGCTCCGACATGGGCTACGAAGTCCTCGACGACATCTACGAACTTCCCTCGCGCCTCCTATATCTCTACAAGAAGCTCACAATGTAATGCACATTCTTCATTCTTGCCAAAGCATGTATCCATCACATTAGGATGAAAAAAATAGTGGCAACCAGAGCGGTTGCCACTATTTTTTCTGTTCCAGGCATCCTGCACGCGAGAGCCTAACATAGCCTTCTGGCGGCCCAAGCACTATCTACGCAGCGTTGCAGCCTCAAGCGGCAGCCCTCTCACGAACCTGATCATCCCCAGCAGCGCATGCGTCACCGCGCGCCCTCGTATCCTCAGACGGCGGGTAGGGTAGTGCCCTGAAGTCGAACCTGAGCGCCCATTCATCGAATACCCGATGAACGAAGTGCCTGCTACGACGCGCCCATCGGCAGATTCCAGTGCAAGGGGACTGACTCCAATACCCACATCAGCGCCGAGAGTCTCACGCGCAGCCCGCGCCATATCCTCGGCTGCTTCCGCGCTTGCAATCCCATGCTTCTCGACCATTGATGCGCCCACTCCAAGTCGCACAAGAGCGTCGGCGCTCCCCGCTACCGAGCCGCCCTTCAGTACGTCCTCGCTGCCTGTCACCTCTGTCAGGTTATTGCACACCAGGCCGCCTGTGAACGCCTCGACAACCCCAAGAGTCAGACCTCGGTCCCTGAGTAGCGCAACAGCCTTTGATTCCGGTGTCTCGTCGTCTTCGCCCCATATCGCATCGTCTCCGATGATGCCGCGAATCTCAGCCTCCATCGGGATGATCAGAGCGCTGGCCTCTTCGTCAGTCTCCGCCGTAGCAATTGCGCGCAAGTGAATGCCATCCTGCTTGGAATATATTCCAAGCAGCGGATTTTCGCTCTTAAACAGGGAGGACAATATCTCGTCAAGTCCACCCTCGCTTATCCCGAATGTCTTCAGGTTCCGTGTAACAATGGCGATTCCCGCATTGCGCTCCCGCAAGCGCGGCGCAATCTCAATCGCCCACATCCGTTGTATCTCGCGCGGCGGTCCGGGCATAGCCACAATCACACGGCCTTCGCGCTCCACCCACCATCCGGGCGCCGTCCCCATCGGATTGTCGATAGCTCTTGCCGAAGGAATCAGCGTAGCCTGCTTGACATTCGTCACCGGCATCGGAAAGCCCCTGTTGGCGAATAGCCCTTTCAGATGCTCCAGCAGGTCGTCCTGCACCGTCATCTCTTCGCCGCACACCCTTGCGATGGTCTCTCGCGTCAGGTCGTCCGAGGTAGGTCCCAGTCCGCCCGATGTGAGTGTAACGTCGGACCGCTTGAAGGCACGCTCGATTGCTTCAGACAGCCTCTCCGGGTCGTCTCCCACCTTCGTAACCCAGCGCACTTCGATGCCCAGTTTTGCCAGTTCCGACGCAAGAAAAGACGAGTTGGTGTCAACCAACTCGCCCATAAGAAGCTCTGTGCCAATCGACAGAATCTCAGCGTGCATAATTCATAAACTCCGTCCGCCCTGAGACTGCCGAAAGACAACTCATGCTATCCTGCCCATCCAATCATCAGTCAGCCCTAGTTTGCCTCTTCGCTCTCTTCACCGTAAGGGGGATTCTCGGCAAGCCCCACAAAGGTATCCACCCACTCCGCAGGCAGATTGATAATCGGCTGCCTGATGAAGGTTGACTCCGACTTTGCGTAATACGCTGTGCCATCCTCATTCTTGTCGCCAAGTATCAGCAATACGCCATCTGTGAAACGTGTGCCCCGGTCTGTCTCCCCGGAGAACCTTATCTCGACCGCATTCGAGTCCTCTCCGATGCCCCAAGGCGTATAGTCCTGATCATCCACCGTAGGCACCGCGATCGTCATGCCATCAGGCCCCGCCACTAAGGGAATGAGCGGCTCCCACACCTCCAGGTCGATAGGTCGCCCTACTTCGTCAACCTCATAGTCTATGACACTCCATTCGTTGGTCCGGTAGTCCTGTATGAAGGAGATGAGGTGCGTATCTTCTGTCGTGGGATTCCCAAAATAGATATTGAGTTCCACAATCGTGTTGGGGTCTCGGCTCACATACCACTTCGGGACCGGAGGTTCATTCGCAAGCCTGCTTATGACATCGCCCCAGCTTGACGCGATGAGGAACAGGTCCGGAAATCCGACGACCTGCGCATAATGATGCCTGCCGTCCGTAGTCAGGTCACCTAGCCTGAACTGTACGCTCCTGTTCGCAGTCAGTCCTACATCAACAATCGTATCCGGATCATCCAGCCCATACTGTGCCGGATCGTCGATCAATGGCTGCACCGCCGTCAGATCTCGCCTCGTCCCAGGTCCGCTTAGAAGCAGAGTTATACCGCCCCAGCGATTGAAGTTCGGCGGAATACCCTCCGGATCGGTGAATGCCCACGTCCTATTTTCTGTCTTGTAGAAACTCACGCTCTTGTCGTCGAGATAACTGACACCTATCGTCTGAATATCATCCTCCGCCACCTGGTAGAACCACGGCGACTTTTCGGCCTTCTTCTCCAGAAGCGCAAAGCGCCCAAGACCACTCTGCACAATGTGATAATTGTCCAGGCTGCCCTCTTCGAAACGCTTCGACGCTAGCTCATATACATTGCTCCACGCAATAATCCCGACGATCAACGCCGCCACAACTATTGCCACCGTTGCCTTCAGATTCATCCAGTGTTTCTCCCTGTCAGCCGCCTCTTTGCCCTTCTGAGGGCGTATGTTAGTTGCTCATAGACCGACTGACTACAATACTGACCGACTACTAGCGCCTTCGCCACCACACTATTGCACCGAGAATTAGCATAATCACCGGCGGCACGAACCAGCTCGACCACTTGATAAAGTCGCGCTCGCGCGTGGTTACCACAAGCTCCCGGAATGGGAACACCTTCGGGCGGATAGAAATCAGCTCGTAATCGTCCGCAAGCCAGTTCACTGAGTTCAGGAATAAATCGGCGTTGTCACTCGATGCAAAGAATTTGTTCTTGGTAAAGTCCGAGTCGCCAAACACAACCAACCTTGTCAGTGGATGGCGCTGCGTCTCATCGATCGTTCCCGTAGCTTCAATCACCACCGCGACCGGGAACGGCCCCAGCCTCTCCTCGCCCGCGTTGAAGTTCACCTCTTCCGTGTTCGATTCCAGCCAGCTTGCGGGCGTCGTCATCGCAATCGGCAGTATCCGCACAAAAGGCGGCGTCTCTTCCAGGGGTATCAGCCTGTCAACCGCCGTCACTTCCGGGAAGAATGTCACGTCAATCTGGTCGGCAATCGGTATGCCCGGTGTGGACGGTGATGTGCTCGTGGAATACTGCACATTCGCCTTCTGAAGCAGCGGTGTCAGCTCCTCACCGGCAACATTGCTCACCGCGTCCGCGATGCTAAGAGGCTTATTGGTTAACGGATCCCTGGTAGCAACCAGCACTCCCCACTGAGAAATGAGGAGATTGAAGGTGTCAGGTGTCGTTGGGTCGAACAGGGCGATTACTCTGCCGCCGCCCTTGATGTAGTTGTCCAGAGCCCTGAACTCCTCAGTGTCGAGGTCTTGTGTAGGTCCTGCGATCACCACCACAGCCGCATTTTCAGGCACGCTCGCATCCTGCTTCAGATTCAGCGGCAGCACCCTATAATTGTCCCGCTGCATCCCTGAAATGGCGTAGTCAAGCCCGTTTTCTTCGTCAATTGCCCCTGACAGAACATCGCGCGTTGAACCCGCCTCGTCGTGCCCCGTGAGGTAGTACACAATCTTCTGATCCGCCCCCGTCACAATCAGAATGCTTGTAACAAAGCCCTGCTCCGTAAACGACTGAACGCTCTGCTGCGTCCCTTCCTCTAGGTCCTCGAACACGATCGCCGGGAACGAAGTAATGCCGTACTGCTGTGCCACGCTTCGCTGCAATTCTGGGTCAACGAAGCGGTAACTGAACATATTGCTGCGGCGCGTGAACTCGTTGAGCAGGTCTTCAGCTTGCTGCTGCGCTGCTGTGCTGCGTGTGTCCGACGGCACGAAGAATGCGTTTGCTCGCACCAGGCCATCCATGTTTTCAAGAACTTGCACCGTCTGTTCAGACAGCGTGAACACCCGCGTCGCCGTGACATCCACACGAGTCGGATTCCTGTACAGCAGGAAGTTCACCAGCAAAACTATGATGAAGAACGCAATGGTCAGCACAATGATGTTGCTGCCATAGCGCCCCTGTCGTCCAACAAGAAAGATTGCTATCGCCCTTGGCGAAAGCACCAGCGCCAGAAAAACCAGCACCAGCCCTATCACAATCACAGTGACCGAGAATTCTCTGATCTCCTCGACCGTGAAGTACATCGCTCCACCGGCGATCAGCGCCACGACGCCAACAACCGCCAGCACGAAGCTCCAGAACCCCGTCGATCGCAGCGAAGACAGTATCAAGTCACTGAAGCTGTCTCCGCCGCCGGATCCACCATCCGGTAATCTATCTACCATTTACCGCCACCTGCGCGTTTCTAATGACCTTACAGCTATGAAAAGGAACACCGCCGCCATGCTCACGTAATAGACGATGTGGCTCGTATCGACAACGCCCCGCGCGAAGTCTGTAAAATGTGCGTTCATCGAGATGCCAGTCAACACATCGGAGGCAACGCCCTCCACTATGGCGGAAATCCTGTCTATAAACGACAGCGTCAGAAGCATGCCGATCCCAACCACTGCCGCCACAATCTGATTGCCCGAAAGCGAGGATGCCATGATCCCGATAGCGAGCGACGCCGTGCCATACAGCACTAGCCCGAAGTACGCGCTCAGTATTGGCCCCGTGTCAGGAGTGGCGAACACATACAGCAATATCACGTAATAGAGCGTGAATGCGAGGGTTACCATTAGCGCGAAGAAGCTCGCAATGTACTTACCGAGCACTACCTCCCAGTCACGCACAGGCGCGGTGAGCAGTAGTTCCAGCGTGCCCATCTTCTGTTCTTCAGCAAGTAAGCGCATAGTCAGCAGGGGAGCCACGAACATTATGAACAGGTTCGCCCACGAAACAAAGTTCCGCACGCTCGCTTCCGCAAAAGGTCTTGTCATGTCGAAGACGAAGAATATGCCCGTCAGCACAAGGAACATCGCTCCCACGATGTACGCCGTCGGCGACGTGAAGTACGCCTTCGTCTCCTTCCAGGCTATCGTTATAGTATTGTTCAATCCTCTATCCTTACTCCGTCATTCCCGATTTGGCCCTGATTCCGCCAATAACCCGGCATCTGTCCGTCGTGGACCCGTACTGACCAATTCGAAGAGATTGTCGAATTTCCGACTGCTTACGAGGCTGCCTCTTCCTCTGGAATCGGGTCCGGAATAATTTCCTCGGTAGTAACCTGCAGGAATATCTCCTCAAGCGACATCCCTATCGACTGCAGCCGCAGCAACTCCCAGCCTCCGCCTAACACAGTCTGCGCCAGCGTCGAGCGCGGCTCTGATTCCGGATTCGTTCCCACGATGAAAGTGGAGTGTCCGCCGTCCTGCGAATATCTATGGTCCACAGACTCCACGCCGCTCACACCCTCTAACGCCGTCGCAATCTCACGAGAAGGGCCCCTAGCGTCAATCTCGATCCGCTCCACTCCGCGCAGCCGGGTCGCCAAGTTCTCCGGTCTGTCAACCGCAACAATCTGCCCTTCATGAATAATGATTACCCGTTCGCAGATCATGCTGACCTCAGGCAATATATGCGTGCTGAGAATCAGCGTATGTTCGCCTCCGAGGTCCCGGATTAACTGCCGAGTCTCCACAACCTGTATCGGGTCTATCCCGATGGTCGGCTCATCCAGCACTAGCACATCCGGCTCATGCAGTATCGCCTGCGCGATGCCCACACGCTGCCTGAATCCCTTTGACAACTTGCCAATGTGCGTCGAGCTGTAATCCTCAAGTCTGCAGATCTCAATGACCTCGCCGGTCCGCCTGCGAATATAGTCCGAAGACATTCCGCGTATCTTGCCCATGAAAGCAAGATAGTCGCGCACTTCCATGTCCGTGTACAGCGGCACCGTTTCCGGGAGGTAGCCGATGTGCCGACGGGCCTCGAGAGATTCGTTCACGATGTCATAGCCGGCAACCGTTGCGGTTCCTTCCGTCGGCGGAAGGAACCCGGTGATAACCTTCATCGTCGTTGACTTGCCGGCCCCGTTGGGACCAAGAAATCCCAGAATCTCGCCCTGTTCCACACGAAACGATATGTCCGTAACCGCAGGGAAGTCCCCGTAGTATTTGCTGATATGTTCTAGCTCAATCATCTTTTACCGCCATCCACCGTCTGCAACGCAGTCTCCCTATAATCCAATAGAACGCGCCAAGACGTCTCTGGTTAGCCCTCGGGCAGCAGCAACACGCAAGCAAATGACCAACCACTACCTTGAATGTATGCAATTGTGCATTCTATCTAAACCGACCAGACAATATCAACAGTTATTGTACGCGGTCAGCATCAGTGTTAATCTATTTCAACCCTGAATTGCCCTTTCCAATACTCGACGAACGGCTCGGAGGCGACGCAAAAAGTGCATTTAATTGTTGACGGTTACGGCGCGACCCCGGAGAAGCTACAAGACACCGATCTCGTTTATCGCTTCCTTGACGAATACCCTCACGCCATCGGTATGACTAAGATTGTC
This sequence comes from Dehalococcoidia bacterium, assembly GCA_965221045.1. GTDB lineage: Bacteria > Chloroflexota > Dehalococcoidia > Lucifugimonadales > JADFKI01 > Bin90. Next base: position 68,053 of record OZ244863.1, on the reverse strand, counting down.
CCGCCGCAAGTCTATACATATCACGGTAAAACGCCCGAGGATTGGGGCGTCTCCGGATTTGTCATCATCGCCGAAAGCCATATAAGCATCCATACTTTTCCGGACAGGCAATATGTCAACATAGACATTTTCTCCTGCAAAGACTTTGATGCAACTTCCTCGCTTTCGATCGTTAAGCGCACATTCTCGCTGCCCGAAGTGAAGGTCTGGACTCTTGAACGCGGCATTGACTACGCCACACCGCGCGAAGGTTACAACGGTATGGTCCGCGAGCGAGTCCACATTGGCAGCGAGGCGTCCGCGAATACACCGCTCGACTCCCACTGAAATGTCAGATCAGGACTATCGTTGGCTCGGCGAAACTCCTCTCCAATGGCGCACATTCCTCGACACGCCGCCGTCTGAAGCCGACCCCGGCGATGCCCGCGTATTCGTCATACCCGTTCCCTACGACAGCACGACTTCATACAAGACCGGAGCGCGCTACGGCCCCGCCGCAATCATCGACGCCTCGCGCCACCTGGAAGACTACGATATCGAGCTCGACCGCGACATCTCCGAAGTCGGCATCCACACTACGCCCGAAGTGGAGCCGAACATGGATGGCCCCAAGGCGATGATCGATACCGTCAGTGTCGCGGTCAAAAGCGCGGCATCGCGTGGCAAGCTGACCGCCATGCTCGGCGGCGAACACACCGTCACGGTCGGCGCCGTGCAGGCATACAGCGACCTCCACGAGGACCTCTCCGTCCTCTACATCGACGCTCACGCCGACCTACGTGAGAACTATCAGGGCACAAGATGGGGCCATGCCTCAGTCGCGCGCCGCATACACGAGATATGCCCCCTGATCCTCGTCGGCATCCGCAGCGTAAGCGCGGAGGAGATGAATTTCATAAAAGGGCAGGGGATACCAACTCAATTCTGGTCTGCACAGCCCAATGACAACATCCCGGCAGCAGTTGCGCTTGCATCCGAGCATCTCAGCGACAATGTGTACATTAGCATCGACCTGGACGCGCTCGACCCGTCAATCATGTCCGCCGTCGGCACGCCTGAACCCGGCGGAATGCTCTGGCACGAGATTATCGCACTGTTGCGCGCCGTCAGCCGCAAGGCAAATATCGTGGGCTTCGACATCGTGGAACTAAGCCCGCCCGAAGGCCCGGCAGCCTGCGCCTTCACCGCCGCAAAGCTCACCTACAAGCTCATCGGCTACGCCACGCAGAAAGGCTGACAACGTCCCAACCGTCAGCTCGGACCAAGGGCAATCGCCCTTCCTGCGAACGCGGGCGTCTGGGTATTGTTGACACGTGCTGATGTGAGTCATATTGTCCCTTCCCCCTCGATGGGGGAAGGTTAGGATGGGGGTGAAGTCGAAATCAAACACAATGTTGCATACACCACCAACACCTATTGGCAATACCGGCGTCTAGTCGCTCTTGACAGGAGCACGGCGCTATATGCAATATCCTTTGGCTATCAATCTTTGAGCAATATCGCCTCCGCATGCTAGAATGTTGCATCAGGCCGTTCGCACAGGCATACCGTAGCGTAAAGGAAAGGGGGGAAGCGATGACATTGTCAGAAAGAATCATCTACATGGATCATTCCGCAACTACCCCTGTTCGTCCGGAGGTGCTGGAAGCCATGCTGCCACACTTCACGAATGATTTCGGCAACCCGTCCAGCATCTACACAATCGGTCAGGAAGCTCGAAAAGCAGTGGACGACGCCCGCGAGCGCATAGCGCACCTCCTCGGTGCCCGCATGAGCGAGATCGTCTTCACCAGCGGCGGCACCGAGTCCGACAACGCAGCTCTCAAGGGTGTGGCTTTCGCCCTCCGCAACCTCGGCAACCACATAATCACCACCGCGATTGAGCACCACGCTGTCCTGCACACATGCTACCAACTTGAGCAGTTCGGCTTCGATGTAACCTATATCCCCGTCGATGAGCATGGCATCGTTGACCCCGCCGACATCGTCAGCGCCATCACCGACGAGACCATCTTGGTCAGTGTAATGATGGCGAACAATGAAATCGGTACTATTGAACCCATCAGCGAAATTACGCGCTTAGTAAAGGCAGAGGCAAAGCGACGCAACCAGACCATAATCGTGCACACGGACGCTGTGCAGGCTGCAGGCTTTCTCGAAATCAATGTGCGTTCACTCGGCGTTGACCTGTTGAGTCTGTCCGCCCACAAGATATACGGACCCAAAGGCGTAGGCTTGCTCTTTGTCAAGCGCGGCACACCCTTCGAGGAGCAAAACGCGGGCGGGGGACAAGAACGTCAGCGCAGATCGGGCACCGAGAATGTCCCGGGCATCGTTGGCTTCGGCGAGGCATTGCATCTGGCCGTGACAGAGCGCGAAGAGAACTCGGCACATTGCCTCCGATTGCGCGAAAAGCTCACACAAGGCATCTTTCAGACGATTGAGGGCGTGCGACTCAACGGTCACTCGCTTCATCGTCTCCCTAACAATGTCAACATATCATTCGAAGGAGTGGAGGGCGAACCCGTCCTGCTAGGTCTGGACTTCGCGGGTATCTGCGCCTCGAGCGGAAGCGCCTGCTCGTCGGCGTCCCTGGAGCCGTCCCATGTGCTGCTTGCCATCGGACTCTCCGCAGACATGGCGCAAGGCAGCCTCCGAATCACGCTTGGCAGGGAAAATACTGACGAAGATGTAGATTATCTGCTCTCCGTACTGCCCGAAATGATCGGCAAGCTTAGGGCAATGCCTTCACTGTCCACGGCAAGATAATCGCATCGCTCTCGAAATAACTGATTCCGCCGCTCAATCTATTAGGAAGCAACACGACAGAATTGAAAATACATACCAAGATCCCCAAACTACTCGCAGACAATTTCAACAGAGTAAAGTGTTACCTGACGCCGCTTGCGCTGATGGTTCTGGCGCTTGCAGTATTCCCGCTCATTTCCTGCGGTTCTGATGAACCGGAAAAGATCAGAGCGCGTGGCAGAAGCCTTGAGGTGCATACCACTCATCCGCTAATCGTGGAAAAAGTAGCATTCAAGGACGTGACCGGTCAGCATCGCGTCATCCGCCCAAGAGCTTCAAACCGCCAGCTTGTCCTGCTTGACGTCACTCTCGTCAACCGCACCAGCTTGGTCACCCCCTTGCTGATAGACGAAGAAGCCGCCCAGATCGGCGACAGACGCGGCGAACGCATAGACGCGATCGACCCCTTTGAGTCATCGAGGGTTGTTGATGTTGCGGATACGGAGGAAGACCTGTACTCTCCCTTCCTCTGGGGAGAGGTCGAGCTCGACCGCCAGTTTCAGGTCGAAGGTTGGATGGTATTCGATGTCCCTAAAGGCCTCATCCTTGGTAGCCTCTGGTGGGAGGAAGTGGACACAATCATCGCCGACTTCATCGAATACAGGCGCCGCAGATAGTACCTACCAGAGTCCCCTCCCCGAAAATGGGAAGATTGAATAAGGGAAGATTGAAATGTGCTTGAAATGAACCTCGCGGAAGCAAACAAAATTGACGGGTGGTGAAGCAGGGCGGCAGAGACACTCTGACTAGCCGACGAACTGAAATTCCAACAATCCAATGGCGTGGGAGCGGATGCGCTCCGGTGGGTTCCACGGACTTCAAATCCGATGGTCCCGGCCCTGCGGTCGGGACGGTGGGTTCGACTCCCTCTCGCTCCCGCCATCCTTAGTGCAGCCAGAACAAATGTGAACGGGAACATGCGTTTTGTCTGGCTGATTGTCTAGGTCAATTTGGGACATTTCCGTCAATATGACTTGACAGTTGCGTTCCAGTAGGTATGATTGCATTCATACATTTGAGTCTCAGCTAGACTGGGCAGCATCAGACTGCAAAATCCTTTGTCGATGAGGCTTATAGACTAAAAAGGCAGCAAGCCTGAAGGAGGGATAATGGGTAGTTTACCTATTATAAGAAAGAAATGGAGGCATTTAGGCCTCTTATCAATTGCGGCAGTGGCGTTATTCGCCCTCGTCGCCTGTGGCGGCGCTGAAGAACCCGCAGCAGCGCCCGCACCGGCACCCGCCGCAACCACCGCACCTGCGGCAGTTGCACCCGCACCCGCGGCAGCGGCACCCACGGCACAGGCCGCGCCTGCTCCGACCGTCGCCCCCGCTCCCGCGATGGCAGGCTCGGTGACCATCACAATGGCTATCCCAGAGGTCTCCGAGCAGTTCGGCGACTTTGAGGTGCAGACCTACGGCGGCAGCCCCGGCGAGATTCAGATGGGCTACTTCGACCAGCTTCTGGTGCATGACGGAACAGACCCGCTTGCGCCGTTCGTAGCCGAAGAGTGGAGCATCAACGACGCTGGTAACGAGTTGACGCTCAAAATCAGAAAAGGCATCAAGTTCCAGACGCCGGACGCATTCGCCGGCGAAGACTTTGGTGACCTGACCGCACACGACGTAGCCTGGAACATGAACCGCCAGAACGCGGTCGTCAACCCCAGCCTCGGCGCTGCTATCGGCGCGCAGCTTGGCGCGACCTTCGGCGAATCCATAGCGGTGGACGACTACACCGTCAAGTCCCCTATGGTAACTGACATCTTCTGGGGCATTCCAATCAGCGAGTTCGACATCAACGACACCACCGTCAGGCTCGACAGCCAGGAAGCCTACGACAGAATGGGCGCGGCAGCCGTACAGTTCGTGCCCGTCGGTTCAGGCCCCTTCACGATAGGCGAGTGGAAGCCCAATGACCGTGGCGAAGTCCACGCCGTCGCCGAACACTGGATAGAGACGGCGCACATCGGCAAGTTTGTTGTCAGGCAGATGCCCGAAATCACCTCCCGCATGGCAGCGATGGAAACCGGCGAAATAGACCTCGCCGCCATCGACTTCGCCAGGCTCAATGAGCTGGAGGAAAAAGGCTTGAAGTTCATCCCCACGATGAGCGACAAGGACACGATGACCCTTAGCGTCATCTGGCCCGGCAACCTCTGGACCGACAAGAACGCCAAGACCGAAGAGGCGCTTGAGCCTTGGATGTCCCCGGTGTACGAAACTGACCTGGCTCACCTCGGCAACCCGTGGTGCGACCTCGGCAAGCCCTGCCAGTACGAGGATACCAACAACCCTGAAGGCATGACCGACATGGAACAGGCACGCCTCGTTCGCTGGGCGCTCTCCATGGCAATCGACCGCGAGGGGATCGTGGAAGTCCTTCAGGCTGGATTGGGCACGCCCATCTACCTTGAGCTTATGGGACCCAAGTTCCCTGGCTGGAGGCCTGAGCGCACGGTAACCCAGTCGATGATTAACTCCTCCCACGAGAAGTACGGCAGCGACCTCCTCGGCGACGGCACTGACTGGCCAGAGTACGATGTCGCAGCCGCGGAACCCGACTACGAATGGCCCTGGGAAATTCCCACCGACTACTCTGAAGCAGAGCGCCTTCTCGACTTGGCTGGCTTCCCCAGGCAGTCCGATGGCACACGCTTTGAAATCAGCCTCAACAAGTACCGCTGCGAGACCGGTGACGTCTGCCTTGAGCAGGCCGACGCCGTGGCAGCAGGCTGGGAAGACATCGGCGTAAGCACCGCCCTCCTTACCGAGGAGTACGGCGCAGTCGTCGTCCCGCGCATGCGCGACCGCACGCAGCCCTGGCCCGTAGTCAAGAACTGCAGCGTGGAAACTGCCAACTATCCGTTCGACTGGCCTCCGCCTCCTTCGGACAGCTCGTTCAGCCGCCCGGCGTGGGGTTGCTCCTTCGAGAGCCGCTTCCTCGACTACATGTTCGTCGGCATCAATGGCGAGCGCGACAAGCAGGCGCGCGAAGACCTCCACCTCGACATGGTTGACTACTACTACTACTGGCAGCTCTACAGCGGCATGGTTCAGCCGCCGCGCGGAGTCGCCGGCAACCCCGAGACCGTAGAATCGTGGGGCTCACGCTCCACAGCGGCAGGCTTCTGGGGTAGGCCACAGCATATAGTCCCGGCGCAGTAGAATAAACTCTTGAAAAGTAGAGGAGGGGGATAATATTCCCCCTCCTCTTAAATTCACACTGAGACGATTGAAAGTGGCGCTGATCCCTTGATGCACCGTTTTCAATTGTCACTCCTAGGGAGCGAAGCAAGGGCATTGTTAAGACCTTCACTCCTTCAGAATGGCAACTGAAACACGTGGCCCCGCTGATATAAGAGAAAAGCCGTAAAATCGGGCTAGACCGAATAAAGAGGTTCAAGTCATCTATGGCAAAGTTCTTAGCGAGAAGAGTCCTCTCAATCTTCATCTCCATCATTGGGGCAACAATATTTATATTTATCCTCACTCGACTTGGCCCCGACCCGCTGACCCTCTTCATTGGCGACGCACAGGTGGAGCTCTCTCCGGAGCAAATCCAGCTTATCAAGGAACAGCTGGGCCTCGATAAATCGCTTCCGCTCCAGTACCTCACTTGGGTATGGAACCTGATGCGGTTCGACATGGGGCAGTCTATAGGCACCCTCAGGCCCGTCAGTGAGATAATCCGAATACACATTGCAGTAACTCTCATACTTGCTGTAGGAGCTTGGACGTTTGCGATTGCCGTCGGCATCAGTATTGGTGTGTTGGCGGCCGTCAAGCGCGCCACATTCTGGGATTACATCGGGCGTACCTTCGCTCTTATGGGGCAGGCGACCCCCCAATTCTGGTCCGGTGTCCTTGCCATATTCTTCTTCGCGGTGCTTCTGCGACAATGGTTCGGCATCGACTTCTTCCCCACAGGCGGCATCGGCGAGTATGACGGCTTCCCCCTCCACTGGGGCAATGCCAAGCACTACATCCTGCCCTGCATCGTTCTCGGCTGGCCCGCATCCGCAGGCATTATGCGCCTCACCCGCTCCTCGATGCTTGAAATTCTCGACTCAGAATACATCAAGCTTGCCCGTGCAAAGGGCATAGGCCCATTCACTATTATCTGGAAGCACGGCCTACGCAACGCCATAATCCCGCCGTTGACCTCCGCCTTCGTACTGCTGGCCGACTACCTCAACGGCGCGCTCGTCGTCGAGATTATATTCTCGATGCCCGGAATAGGCACAGTCGCCCTAAACCAAGCGGTGTACGACAACGACTGGCCTCTTCTAGCGGGTACGGTCTTCGTATTTATCGGCATTTATGTCACTTTTGCATTCATGGCAGACCTACTCTACGCTCTGATAGACCCGCGAATACGGTACGAATAGCTATGCAGACAACACCTCGCATGACAACACTTGAACAAGACATTCTTGGAGTGCGGGAATATCCTCCCGTACTCCATGAACTTCATTTACTATGGCGCTTCATCAGGCGCTGGCCCGTCATTCCTCTGGTAATTCTTTCTATCCTCGCCCTCGCCGGCGTATTCGCGGGCGGGCTAGCCACACACGGCGAGGCTGCTGGCGGCATCCGTGACCGCCACTATCCGCCCATCTGGATGCAAGACGACCGCTACGACAATCTAAGGGAAAGCGGCTTATCCCCTGGGAGTTGCCTCTGGAATGCCTTAAAAGGCAACCCTGAGAATACTAGGCGCGCCGATGTCTGCCAATTCCACATTCTTGGAACTGACCACTCAGGCCGCGACGTTTATTCCCGCATGCTTCACGGAGCGCGAATATCCCTTGTCGTAGCCACAATCGCCCTGCTCAGCGGCTTTGTAACCGGAACCGCCCTCGGAGTAGTCAGTGGCTACGCAGGAGGCTGGTTAGACGAAATTGTCACCCGCTTGGTGGACATCTGGCAGGCGCTGCCATTCCTCATGGTCGCGCTCGTCTGCGTCCTCATCTTTGGACAGAGCACCACACTGCTTCTCGCGCTAATGGCGGCTCTTGCATGGAATCCGTTTGTCAGGGTCATTCGCAGCCAAACTCTTACCATCAAGAACAATGCGTATGTGGACCTTGCGCGTGTCGCCGGATGTTCCACCGCACGCATCCTGCTCCGCCACATCCTGCCCGGTGTAATAAACACGGCAGTCGTCATTGCGACACTCAGCGTTGGTTCGCTCATCCTTGCCGAAGCCGCCCTCAGCTTCCTCGGCGCGGGCGTGCCGGCTCCCGATGCGACTTGGGGCAGCATGGTCTCCGAAGGCAGGGGCTACATCAGCACCGCTTGGTGGCCCACTGTCTTGCCCGGACTCGCCATCTTCTTGGTCGTGCTCTCACTCAACTTCACCGGCGATTGGCTCCGCGACCGACTCGACCCCAGACTCCAGCAGATAGCCTAGGTTCTGTTGAGATTTTCCGTCATTCCCGCGCAGGCGGGAATCCAGAGGGGTTGTGTGGGGTAGGAGTACGCTGGATGCATCGATTTTCGGTGCTAAACTACGGAAAACCGGTTTGAAATTCAAAATGGCAACACGCCCTCTGGTCCAATTCGAAAGAGGCGTAGGCTTATTTCTTTGTAAACCAGTCCCTTCTCCATTAGATGGGGAAGGGACTTTGCAATGCACGCGACTACAGCCGTAGGAGTGAACTATTGAGAGCGACTTCTAGATGCTAACGCTTGAATCCACCGTGTGGATTGTCGTCCGTATCTGCCTCGGCATATTCCTGTCGGTGGTCCTGTCTACTGTCACTTGGGTGCTGTCCAGGCTATTCCTCCAATACCTGGTCCTCGACGAAACCACCATCTATATCATGCAGTCCCTCATAATTGGCATCCCTGCCGGTATCGGGGCGGTGGCTGCTTGGTGGAATCCCGACAGCCCGCTCCTCTTTCGACTCATGGGAGCTTTCGTTATTCCCCCCGCCACTAGTCTCTGCGCCTGGCTCACCATCGAGCTTCGGGGCGTCTATATCTACTACGGCCTCCTTGGCGGCTCACACCGCGTCCCCGTAATAGACATCGGCGACCTACTTAGCACCGTAATCGTCTCCTCGATAATCGCCGCCAACGCCCTGGCCGCAGCGCTGTACCTTTACCGCCTGTTCCTCCACCGCGAGACCTAATCCCTCTCCCCAGTTGAGGGCTCGGGTCAGGGCATGCCCTCCATAGATTTCAGTTTTTACGTTTAAGTTCCCATAAAGTTCGGAGTATCCGGTCTCTCGGTCCAGCCCTCTCCGGCGCCATCCTCAGGGACATACCCGAGAATCCGCCGTGTACTCTCGATGTCCCAGATGCTCAGCGTATTATCAGACTCTCCATTTACAATTGCGAACCCCACCGACAGCGGCGCGTCTATACTCCGCTGTATTAGCTGCGCCGCGTCCCTATGACTCAACCACAGCGACAGCGCCGCCGGAGAAAAGCTCGGATCGTCGGGCGTCATCACCCAGCCAATCCTCAGGCAAATTACCGATATGCCGTACTCGTCATGAAAATAGCTCCCCAGTGACTCCCCGAACGCTTTGCTCACCCCGTAATTGCTGTCCGGGCGCAGCAAATCCGTCGTCAGAGGAGCGAACGGACGGCGCACTTCGCCGAGCCTGCCGTCGTAGATAGCCTTGTACGGGTCCTGCCTTAGCGGATAATTCCCCACCGCATGATTGCTGCTCGCAAACACAATCCGCTTAACGCCAGACAGCCGAGCCGCCTCGTACACATTCCGCGTCCCCACGATATTGCTGCTCAACACCGACTCCCACGAAGCCTGCGGACTTGGATCCGCGCCAAGGTGTACAACCGCTTCAATCCCCTCGAACGCAGACAATATATCGTTTAAGTTTGCTATATCCGCAGCCCTCGTAGGCGTCCCTTCCACGTCAACTCGGTCAATCCCGCTCAGTTCATAACACTCTCCCAACTCCCGTCTGATAATCCCACCAATCTGCCCCGCCATTCCCGTAACAAGCACTCGCTTCTTGTCAGTCATCAAAGTTCCTCCGAAGTAAGAAATAACAGTGCCAATGTTAGCAAGCAATACAATCAAGTGATAGACTAGTTAGCCGCAAAGGCGGCGTTTCGCGCAGAAAAAAGCCTTCCCCCGGGTTGGGAGGAAGGCCGTATGCGGGTGAAACCCCTGCCCCAGAACATCACACCCAAAGTGAATAAATCGCAAGGAGACTACAGAAAAATGATCGGCGTCCTCACACACCACTGGGCAAAACAAAACCTCATCGACGAAGCAAGAGAATTGCTCGACCGCAACGGAGACGCACAAAGCAGAGCCCCCGGCTTCGTCAGCCGTGAAACCTTCTACTCGCTCACCGACCCCACGAAAATCACCACCATGGTCAAGTGGACCAGCAATGACATATATGAAGGGTGGCGCGCAAGCCCCGAACGCGCCGCCGTAATGACCGGCGCAGACGCCCTATGGTCCCAGCACCCGGAATCCGAGCGATTCCAAGTCGCAGACTAGGATAAATTAAAGTCCCTTCCCCCTCGATGGGGGAAGGTTAGGATGGGGGTGAAATCGAAATTGCAGGCACCGTCATTTCAATACTGCCCCTCTCAGCCATTGACGGGGAAGGATAGGATAGGGGAGACTGCCCACTCTGCCTTTGGAAAAGTTCCAGGGATTTTTGTCCCCTCCATCCTGCCAATCGACGGTAATTTATCCTCGAGCCAGCAGGATCTTCAGCACCTCAGGTGCCGCCTGCATTGCCCGCTCACGCAGCCGCTCCTCGTCGAGGCTGCCCAGCGGATGCGGCAGCACTACGAACGGGTAATCAGGTATTCCGCCGATATTCGACATCGCCTTCCCGCTCGATATGAACGGCTCTGTGCAGATAACCGCCGTGGGTACGCCGCGCTTCTCAAGAGTAATTCCGTCGTGCACACTGCACGATGAGCAAGACCCTCAATCACCCGACGAGGTGATCACCACGTCGCACTGCTCCACAAGCTCGTCGATAATATGCTCCGGGCAAGGGCGCGATGCGTTCCGCTTGTTGCGCGCCACCACAGCCTTGAACTCGTATCGGTCCGCCAGCACCTCTTGCGTAAGCGCCAGTACCTCCTCCGAGTTAATCTTCCCGTTCGCCAGCAGCCCAATAACCTTGCCGTCCAGCGTATTCGGCCGCCTCGCCACCACCGCATCCTCAGGTATCGCCTGCACCGTCGGATCAAGTACCTGAAGCCTCTCTGCTACGACCATGGCAAACCCCTTTCTTGCAAATGCGCTTCTGCGCGAATTATCTCGATTCAGTTTTCGCTGTTAAGTTTTCTGGAGAATCAGTGTGGCAATCGCAACAAAGCCACCCACATTTATCGCCAGTATAGTTACCATGATTCCAATCAATGCGAGGAAGAGCGTGCGTGTCTCCCTGCGTGTCGCCTCGACCCTTTCTTCCAGCCGATCGATGCGGCTGTTCACATCGTCGAATCGGCTGTTCACATCATCAAATCGGCTGTTGACGTCGTCAAATCGACTGTTCACATCGTCAATACGCCTGTGCGTACCGTCAAAGCCTCTATTCATCTCAGAACGAAGGTCATCGACTCGCTGAGGGGAACTCTCCTGAACTTCAGTCGTCATCTACGCAACCTCAATTTCAATCTGCCCGCCAGAATTCTACACTATGACGGAGCAACAATATCCTTACACACAGACTGCGAGTTCGACCCGCCGCCCCACAGCGGTATCACCTGCGAGAACGCACCCGCAAAACCGCCCGCAACCAGCACTGTAATGCTATCCGCAGACTGCGCGGTAGCCAGCATCGCCTCTGCATCCCCGCCATCAGGCGTCATGTGCCCTGCGCTCACCCATTCCGCCACCGTGCGCTGTGCATTTTCATGCAGGAACCGCTTCACATCCGCCTTGCTCCAGCCCGCTCCACCCAGGTAGCCCACGTGCTCCGGGCACAGCACAACCACAACCTCGCCCTGCCCATATCCCGCCGAGAACATCGCGTCCCTGAAGCTCGTCAGAATCGCCTCAGGGTTATCACCCGTATGGTTGCTCACCTGCGTCGCCGACAGTCCCGCAAACAGCGTGATCGCGCTGGAGTTCGCATCTCGTCCCCGCTCAACATGCAGCGGCTCCCACGGACTGACCTCTTCGCCCTCTGCGATGCACCATGTGTACTTGCCCGGATGCCCCAGCGTCGCCTTATCCAGCACGCCGGGTACCGCTCCGGTGACATTGATGATGACCAGCCTAATCGCGCGCCCAATCGTCGCGTTCGCCCTATGTCCCGGCCCGAACACGCTCACCGACGAGTTCATCGCCAGATCATTCGCAATCGGCCCGTTCACCACCGCCAGCACAGCAGCCCCCATCGTGCTCACCGTGATCGCATGCAGATTGAACTGCGGCTCGCACAACGCATCGATCGCCGCAAGTACCACCGGGAAATACTCCGGCAAACATCCCGCCATCACCGCGTTGATTGCAACCTTCTCCGCCGTGATAACCCGTCCCTTAGTAGGCTCAGTACCTAGGATCTCCGAAGGCGACAGTCCCGCGTAGTCCAGAAAGTCCCGTACCTTCTCAGGCGTCGGAGGCACAACCGGCAACCCATCAGTCCAGCCGGACCGAAAGTAGTGCTCAATCACATCGGAAGCGCCCTCAAACTCAAGCAATTCAGAAGTCAATGGTTGCGTACTCAAAAGCAATCTCCACGATATATCATTCTGCCCAGATTATAGGCCTGCCTGCATATATGGTCAAATTAGGGTCTGGAGGCCAAGAGGGCTCTGGCATGTGTTCGAATCCATCAAGTTACAGGAATGTCGACTGTGCTACAATCTGGTTGAGTCGACGTCAAATTAGAAAAGCAAAAGGGGTGCAATTTGGCGGATAAGGATAAACAGCAGAAAGCGAAAAGGTTCATCAATAGTCGAGTGGATGTGCCTAATAACGTTCTTCCCGATAACGAATGGCTGAAGAAGTCCAGAGATGACATTCCACCCTCTGACAGACCTAAGAATGAAAACTTGCTTCAAGTGCTCAGGCGACAACGAGGTGGCTCCGATCAATCCTCACCCCAGAAGTAAACCGCCTGCCCAATTGCTGCCCGTAGCAGCCAGATTAAGACATGTTGCCTAATGCCTTAGAGGGTGTTTCCAAAGGTTGCCTATGAAGGCGCCAAACGGCGCAACATAAGCTGAATCATCGCTATCTGTATCCAAGCCTCACTGCTGCTCACCAAGCACTCATAGTCCTTGCTTAACCGACGACATCGACCCAACCACGCCAATGTCCGCTCTACGACCCACCTGCGAGGCAATACCGCAAACTCACGTTTGCCACTCGGACGTCTCACTATCTCCAATTCCCAGCCTGTATGCTCCCTTACCCAGTCAACCAATTGGCCTGCATATCCACCATCTGCCCAGATGAGCCTTAGTTCACGGAATCGGCCAGCCAGTTTGTTCAGCAGCAGCCTAGCGCCATCCCTGTCTTGGATGTCCGCAGGATGCACCACCACTCCTAACAGCATTCCCATAGTATCCACGATTATGTGTCGCTTTCGTCCGAACACCTTCTTACCAGCGTCATAGCCACGAGGCCCCCTTTTTTCTGTCGTCTTCACCGACTGGCTGTCTATAATGGCTGCCGTGGGCATTGCGCTCCTACCCTCACCTTCACGCACATTCGGTCGCATCGCATCGTGTACTCGTTCCCAGGTCCCATCTTCTGAGAAGCCTCGGAAGTATTTGTACACTGTTTGCCACGGCGGCAGATCGTGCGGTAGCATCCGCCAGGCGCATCCGGTGCGAAGCACATACAAAATGGCGTTGAGTATCTCTCTCAGTTCAACGGTGCGTGGTCTGCCTCCGGGTTTTGCCGCCGGTAGCAACGGCGACAGGAGTTCCCATTGTTCGTCCGTCAGATCGCTTGGGTATGTCTTGCGTTTCATCCGTAGATGTTAGTATATGTCTTATACTTTGGAAACACCCTCTTAGACATTGCGGCTATCCTAGTATTCGTGCTACCCGGGTTCATCGCCTACAGATTTGTCCTGCAGCGTCGCGTTGATCCCACACAACGCAGTACCTTTTGGCAGATCTCTGAAATAGTTGAACATTCTGTCTTCGTTCACATTATCGGGATCGCACTATCCTTCATTCTGATCCTGATTTTCAAATCCGCATTTGGTATTGCTACTCACACAACTGAGCTATTGCAGTATCGCCCTGCAGATTTCTTGAGCAAGTATTTCACTGAAGGTGTTCTTTGGCTGACTTTATATCCTCTCTACGTGATAGTAGCGTCTTCGATTATCGGCGCGTACAACACACCGGCGAAAGTTTCGACATGGATTGTCAGGGGCGTATCTATTGCAACCAACTGGACCTCCAAAAGACATAAACTCCTGAAGTGGATACCTGTCCCATCGCCCGCGTACCCACCGGAACCAATATGGTACTATGCCTTTAATCGTCACACCGACAAATTATCCAGAATTCCAATTGTAATCGTTATGCTAAAGAGCGGTGGTGTGTATGTAGGTGAAATTGCGTCATATCCAATTGTCTCTGATACTCAATCAGAAAAAGATTTCCTTATGCGAAGAGCCAGTTATTACAAAGATGGAGATATATATAGTAATCAGCAAGAGTTGAACCCGTTAGATAATGAAATTGACGCTGTCCTCATCAACACTTCCGAGGTGGACAGCATAAGATTGTACTACGATAACATTCAGGAGGACTCCCACACATGACCACCCAACCCACCATCACCCGCGTAGTCAAGGAAGAAGCCCGTGCCCCAAGTGCAATGGTCGCCACCAAAGACCGTGAGGCAACTCGCGCAGGCTTGCGAATGCTCGCTCAGGGCGGCAACGCCATCGACGCCGCGGTAGCGTCCTGCTTCGCCATCGGCGTCCTCGAACCCGCCTCCAGTGGCATCGGCGGCGGCGGATACCTCGTCTATCAGGTTGGCGATCAGGGCGGCGTAATCGGCTTCCCCATGAAGGGCCCCATCAGTGCAAAGCCCGACATGTACGAACTCACAGGCGAGGCTGCCACAGGATCATTCGGCTGGCCCGGTGTAGTCAACGACGACAACATCGAAGGCTTCCGCTCAATCGCTACCCCAGGCGCGGTGGCTGGACTATGCGAGGCGCACCGACGCTTCGGCAAGCTCCCCCTCAGCGAAGTCCTCGCCCCCGCCGTCAGCCTCGCCCGCGACGGCTTCATTCCCAACCTCTTCGGCCTCAACCAGATTAGCGGCACGGCAGGCATGCTAATGCGCTACGACGAGTTGCGCCGAGTCCTCATGCCCGGCGACAATATGCCTATGGGCGACGTCGTTGACAGGGCGGTGCTCAAGCAGCCCGAACTCGCCAACATTCTCGAAGCAATAGGCAAGGGCGGCCCCGACGCCTTCTATAAGGGCGACATTGCGAAAGCAATTACCTCGGACATCCAGAATAACGGCGGCATCCTCTCCGAAGACGACATGGCAAGCTACAAGCCGATAGTCTGGGACAAGGGGCTTGAGTTCAAATACCGTGGACACACCGTACGCGTCCCGCCATTCGCCTGCGCCGGCATCACTAGCGCTATGACCCTCAAGCTTCTCGACGGTTTCGATGTGCCCTCGATGGGACACAACTCCGCCGACATGCTCCACTCCTACATCTCCTGTGCGCGCCTCGCATACGCAGACCGCTTCCAGTACCTCGCAGACCCCGCGTTCGCCGATGTCCCTTGGAACGGCCTGGTCTCCGACGACTACACAGAGCTTCGCCGCGCCACAATTGGCGACCGGATGAACGGCTCGGTCGAAGCGGGCAACCCCTGGATTCAGGAGGGTAGGGAGCCTACCAGCGTTCTACCGGCGAGCCGCCCCGCAGAAGATAAAGGCACGACCCACCTCGTCGTAACCGACTCCGAAGGCAACGGCGTTTCAATAACCAACACGATAATGTCAGGCTTCGGTTCAGGCATCATTCCCAAGGACACAGGCGTCGTAATGAATAACGGCATGATGTGGTTCGATCCCGTGCCCGGTCGCATCAATTCCATCGCGCCCGGCAGGCTGCCGCTGAACAACATGACACCCGCGCTCGTAATGAACCGCGACGGTGTCAGAATGGCAGTCGGCGCGTCTGGCGGAAGGCGCATTACCAACTGCGTAACTCAGCAGATTATCAAGGTCCTAGACTACGACATGGATCCCCAGGCCGCGATAGACTCCCCAAGAATAGATTGCAGCACGCCGCACACGAGCATCGACCCGCGTCTCGACCCCGCCGTCGCAGCCGAACTTGAAGCGCGAGGCCACGAAATTCGCTCGATCCCCGAAAGCTTCATCAGTTCCGGATTCCCCACCTTCGCCAGCCCCGTTGCCATCGTTCGCGGATCTGACGGCGTCCGCGCGGGCGTTGACACCTTCCAGGCAGCCTACGCCGAAGGCCTATAAGATACTCTTAGCAAGCTACCCTTAGCGAAAACAGGGGCAGCGTCATTGCTGCCCCTACTTCATTCAATCCTTTATATGCCAGCCTAGCCTCGTTCTGGCTTCCAGGTCAAGAACCCCTGCCGAACCTGCGCAACACCCTTCACCATCACACCACCATCCACATCCAGCAGCAGTTCGTCCATCGCCGATTTCAGCCGAATTTCCTCGTCGCTTCCAGCCGGCACGTACAGCCGATTCCGCAGCTGCGTAAGTGCCACCTCGCGGTCCTCAAACTTGTCCGGCATCACAGGCCCCATCATCTGCACATCTGGATATATGCCCATCTCCCACAGCGCGCTGACCAACTCCGGCAACGCAGGCATATCAATGCGCTCTTCGCCATGAACGGGCTTCCAGAAACGAGAAATACGCGTCATCGGCGATTCCACGAACGCCAGTATCACCACCAGCGAGCTTGCGTGCGCATCCAACTTTCGGATAAACGGCTCGATGTCTGCCACCCCGTAAACCACATGCGCGCACAGCACAATATCCGCTGAGTCCACCTGCGCGTCCTCCCACACTGTCTGCGTAACCGACACATTGCCGATACGCGCCTCCGCCCCCGACTCCCGCATCTGCGTTATCATGCTGTCAGACGGCTCAACGACAGTAACGTGCTCACATTTCAGCGCCATCGGCAGAGCCATTCGCCCCGCGCCACCACCCACATCAAGCGCCGTGCTACCCGGCTCTACCATAGACATCAACAAGTTGAGCACAGGGTCATCCTGCCGCCGCGGGTCCAGCCGAAAAAACCGCGCGTATGGCTGCCAGAAGTCATCATCAGACCACGAAGCCGCAGCCTTCACCGCCTCCGACTGCGCATGATGCGTCTCAACCCGCCGCTTCCAAGCCTCTATCGCTCCCAACATAGCGCCTCCCATAAAATGTCCGACTCAAACTCTCCGTTCTCTTAAGTGTACCAAACATCCCGCCGCCAATCTCATAAACCCCGTGTTTTGCTCTAAAATCCCCCTTGACAATCCAAACATCCGTACCTATCATGGATGCCTAGCACAACGAACATATATTCGCAGCGAACCAATCAAATCGTATTGCTAACAACTGCGAACTGAAGACTGAAGACTAACGCCAATGTGCATCCCTGACACCCTACAAGAGAATATCCGAGAAGGCACCAAGGGTGGCTACGACATCGCCAGTTTCCTCGCGGAAACAATGCGCGGTGAAACACTAGGCGTCAAAGTCAACCACCGCCTCGAAGCCGCCAAGCACCTCATCCGCTACGGCTTCCCCGACGACCACTCCGTTCGTCCTGGGCCTGTCGAAGGACCCACCACTACCCGTCTTTCCCGCGCAGGCGGGAATCCAGTCGGGGAGGAGCAGGGCGGGGAATCATCTCCCCCATCCATGTCAGTTTCCGTGTCCCACCTCGACATCCTCAACTACGAAGTAGCCCACCTCATCCGCTCGGAAACCGCCGAAGGACACACTGTCGTCAAGTTCCTCGTGGAAATAATGACCGGCAGGGACAGGCCATTCACGCCCAAGAAGTTCCGCATCAAGCCCGTGGACCGCATGGCAGCCGCAAGAGAACTGCTCAGACGTGGCTTCGGAGACTTCGGCTACAGGCGCAAACTGTCAGACAACAGCGACGAAGCAAACGCTTACGACACCCTGCACACCGACCTCGCCAAGCGAATGCGCGAATACAGCGAGCACGGCGCAGACACCATCCGCTTCCTCCTGGAAATAATGTCGAATCCCGACCCGGATGAGGAGTACACGGTACATCACCGCATGTCAGCGGCGCAGGAACTTCTGCGCCGTGGCTGGGACACCAACTACGATAGAATTCTGTCCGGGGATGTAGCAGCTTACTGGCAGGACAAAACCTCCCCGCGCCTGTCAGTTGGCCAGAAGAAGAAGCGGGCGGGCCTGTCAGCCTATGTTGACGAATACGACATCTATGACGACGTGGACTACGAAGCCATAGCCCGCCAACTCCGCGAAGACGAAGACCGCGAAGCTGCAGCGAACGAAACTGAGTGCAGGTCAGAAACCCCTCCCCCCTCGACGGGGGAATGCTGGGATGGTGGTGAGATATCCCTCCCATCATCCCCACCTATGCCAGACAAGGATCCGTCTGCCCCGAACCTGTCGAAGGACGCTGAAGCAGACAATGCCTCATCTACTCCGAACGAGTCGAACAGGAAGCCCTCCGCGGAAGCGGAAGGCAAGAAAGTAGGAGAGCACAGGAGCAACAAGAAAGAAAACCAGCCATCCACACCCAACGATCCCGCCCCGGAATTCAACCTCCACTACGAACCACTAACTCCTGAACAACAAGCGAAGCTCGAGGGCACGCCGAGACGCAAAAACGAACGCACAGAACGAGACATGCCCCCACTCGCGCGCAGAAAATACACCGACCCGCTCGTGCAAAGAGCCGATGCCGCTGCGATCAATGGCGGCACCGTTATCCCCATCTCACTCGGCGACATGCTTCCGTTCCCCGACATCCGCAGTCCCTAGTTTTGTTGACATATGACACGCACAGCATTTTAGACCAGAAGAGTAGGTTTATTCTGTCAATCTGAACGGCGCGCCTTCATCTCCTGTCATTCTGAACGGAGCGGAGCAGAGTGAAGAATCTAGACTCGTTGCACATTCGCCATTCACAGACTTCAGATTTATCGCTTTGCTTGGAATGACAGGGGACAAATGGGAAATGTCCACACAGCCTAGCCAACGCTTATACTCACAACTGAATACCCACAGTTCACAACCACTTATTGCGCCAACACCGCGCAAGTAGTATCCTTTGCCGTGCAGCCTGAACATCAGGCACAAGTCTTGGAACCGTTTCCCGTCTGACTGCCTGCTTATTGCGGACATTTCTGGGGAAGCAGGGACCCAACTGGGACGTAAGGAAGCCATGGCAATACTTGGATACATCGACTCCCCCATTTCTTGGGCGATCGTTGGGTTCGTCATCGGCGTGGCGCTCGGAGTCAACTTCGCCTCCGTCATTCTCGTTGCCGTCGGGCTAGGGGCGTTCGTGCTCTATATGTTCCTGCACGGCCCCGCCAAGCAGGAAACCGAGGGCAAGCTCTTCGCAGCCTGTCCGGTTTTCATCGTCGCCTGGATGGTAGGCTTCGCAGTGCACAGTCTGGTGCTCTGATGACAGCAGCGTCACCACCCGTCAGGGCATCGCTCTTCGTAACCTGCATCATCGACCAGATATACCCCGAAGTGGGTGAGAGCACGGTCAATGTCTTGAAACGCTTGGGTGTCGATCTCGACTTCCCCGCAGCACAGACCTGCTGCGGCCAGCCTGCCTTCAACGCCGGCTTCTGGAGCGACGCCAAGCCTCTCGCTCGCCGCACAATCGAGCTATTCCAGGACGACGAATACGTCGTGGTTCCGTCTGGCTCCTGCGCCAGCATGATGCGAGTTTTCTACACCGAACTGTTCCACGACGAACCGGTGCTGAAAGCCAGAATCGCATCCCTCGCTAAACGCACCTTCGAACTGTCCGAGTTCATCGTTGACATCCTGGGCATCGCAGACTTGAGCCTTTATGCCGACTCGGAATCGACCGCACCCACACGCAAAGTCACCTACCATGAGGGTTGCCACCTTCGCCGTGAACTAGGCGTCCTCACCCAGCCCCGCGCGCTGATCAACACGCTCCCGGGGATAGAGCTGGTTGAGATGGAGCAGTCCGAGGTATGCTGCGGGTTCGGCGGCACGTTCTCCGTCAAGTACCCCGAGATCTCGGGTGCGATGTTAAATGACAAGCTCGCCTTCGCCGCCGACACCGGCGCCGATGCCGTCGCAGCCTGTGACAGCAGTTGCCTGATGCACATCGGTGGCGGCATCCAGAAGCGCGACATGACCATTAAGCCGCTCCACCTGGCATCGCTGATGGACGAGCAACTGACAGGAATCTGAAGTTTTATCTCTTTTGATGGGTAAGACTGGTAGGAGGGCAAACGCCACCCTATGCAAGTTAAGACAAAGGAATTCAACGAAGCCGCAGCCGGTGCCTTGCAGGACGAGAAAATCCAGGCGAACCTGCTTGGGCTGTACGGCGGCTTCCATCAGGCGCGCTTAGACGCATCCGCCGCCACAGAAAACTGGGAAGAGCTCCGGGACCGTGGTCGCGCAATCAAGGCGCACACGCTGGAAAACCTCGACATCTACCTCCGCATGGCCGAAGAGAATGTCCGCAAGGCGGGGGGCACTGTCTTCTTCGCCAGAGATTCCGAAGAAGCGACTCGCTATGTAACGGAACTCGCCACCTCCAGAGGTGTAAAGACCGTCGTAAAGAGCAAATCCATGGTCTCCGAAGAAATGGGTTTGAATGAGCGCCTTGAAGAGGCCGGCATCGAATCCGTCGAAACAGACCTCGGCGAATACATCATTCAGCTCGCCGGCGAAGCGCCCTTCCACATAATCGCCCCGGCAATCCACAAGTCCCGCGAGGATGTCGCCGATCTCTTTGCAGAGAAGCTCAACTCGCCACGCTATTCAAGCATTGACGACCTCGCGCAAGAAGCGCGCCGGCAGCTCCGCCAGAAGTTCATCACTGCCGATATGGGCATCACCGGCGCCAACTTCATCGTCGCCGAGACTGGCACACTTGTCCTCGTGACCAACGAAGGCAATGGCCGAATGTGTACTTCGATGCCGCGCATCCATGTCGCCATCACCGGTATGGAGAAGGTCGTTCCCTCGCTTGAAGACATGGGCATCATGCTTCGATTGCTCATTCGCTCCGCTACCGGTCAGCGCATCTCCAGCTATGTAACCACGGTGACCGGTCCTCGCCGCTCCGACGACGAGGACGGCCCAGAAGAGTTCCATCTGGTCATCGTGGACAATGGACGTTCACGTCTTCTCGCCGATCCTGAGCTGCGAGAGGCGCTTTACTGCCTGCGCTGCGGAGCTTGCCTCAACGCCTGCCCCGTCTATCGCAAGGTCGGCGGACACTCCTACGGCTGGGTATATCCCGGTCCCATTGGCGCAATCGTCTCCCCGATGCTCACCAATCTCTCTGAAGCTAAGGATCTGCCATACGCCAGCAGCCTCTGCGGCGCCTGCAAAGAGGCGTGTCCAGTCAAAATCAACCTCCCTCGAATGCTCCTCTACTTGCGCCATCAGCTCGCCGAAGGCGACAACTACCCGGAGCACAGGACCTCAACGACCAAGGAACGATTGGCTATGAAGGCCTGGCGCATAGCCGTATCCAACCCGTTCACCATGGGCATCGCAAACAGGCTCAGCAGGCTCGCCCAACCCATACTTGCTGCCAGAACGAGCGATAGACCCTCATCTTCACCTCTTTCAGCTTGGACCCGCTACCGTTCTCTCCCCAAAATATCAGCACACCCGTTCCGCAAACGCTGGAAATCATGATAGAATGTTCTACAAAGTTAGGAATGATGGCATCCAAAACAAGAGTCCGGGATGATATGAACAGAGTGGAGACGCGCCATTCTGGACGGGCATAAAACTCAAGCTTAAGCTACCACAAGATCGGCACGGCATGAAATCGGAAGACTTCCTAGACAGCATAAGCCAAAGTCTCGGACGCGATACCGCTCCGACGCTCGCGCCAGCGGCAGCCACGCATCTGTCGCTCGGAACAGAGCAGGTACACGGACGGGCGCAGCGTGTTGCGCAGGACATCGCCTCCCGCGCTGATGAGCTAATGGCAGATCTTGAGCAGAGTGCTACTGAAGCTGCTTGGAATGTATTCCGCACCCAATCGCCACTTGACGCTGCCAACTACATCCGTCAGGTTGCTAGGAATGTGGAGGCACGCGCCATGCTCCGCTCCACGCATTCCGCTTTAGACGCTCTTGACATCGAAGCCGCCATGCATGGCACCGGCATAGCTATCGGAGTAATGGCAGTGGATGTCGATGCGCCCGCCAATACGCTCGAATCTGAGCGCGCTCAGTTGCGCCAGCAGGCAATCACAGCGGACATCGGAATAACCGGCGTGGACTACGCAATCGCGGAGACTGGTTCCTGCGTACTTCTGCCCCGCAAAGGCGTCAGCCGCGTCGTTTCGCTGCTGCCTCCCGTCCACATCGCGGTCGTCGAATCTGGCCAGGTTCTACCCAGCTTAGACGAACTGTTTACTCTCCGCAGGCAGGACTTCTTGACTGGCGATCTTGGCAGCTACATGAACCTCATCAGCGGCCCAAGCCGCTCCGCAGACATCGAGTATCAGCTTGTCACGGGAGTACACGGTCCCGGGGAAGTCCATATGATCCTTCTCAGTTGAGAGGGCAGGGGCAATTAGCCCCTGTTGAACACTGTCCCGCCGACGTTGATCAGGCGCATCACCTGCTCAGCGGCATCAGCTATGAGTGCAGCGGCACCCTCGGAAGCCTCGCCAAGCGACATTGGCCCAGGTACTATCGACGACAGCGCGTCAATACCGTGTGCATGCACATCCTGGTAGCCCGCGCCCAGCGATCCGCTAATGCCAATCACGGGAATTCCCAGCCTCTTGGCTCGCTCCGCTACGCCCACCGGTGCCTTGTTGTAGATGGTCGAGTGGTCCATGCTGCCCTCGCCGGTTATCACTAGGTCGCAGGCCGGAAGGTGGTCATCAAGATGGACGGCGTCAAGCACGATGTCAACGCCGGCGCGAAGCCGTCCGTCCACGAAGGCAATCAGTCCACCCCCGAGCCCTCCAGCCGCGCCAGAGCCAGCCACGTCGCTGATTTCAACTCCCAGGTCCCGCTGTACAACTTCGGAGAAGTGCGTCAGCGCAGCATCCAGTTGAGCAATCATATCTGGAGTCGCGCCCTTCTGAGGTCCATAGATCGCGGACGCACCGGTTGGCCCAGTCAGGGGGTTGTTCACATCACAGGCGACCAGGAATTCGCACTCGGCAATACTCCCGTCCAGTCCCGACATGTCGATGCTGCGAAGACTCGCAAGCGATGCTCCACCGAACGAGAGGTCGTGCCCTTCCTTGTCAAGCAACCTGACGCCCAGCGCCTGAGCCATTCCCGCACCCGCATCATTGGTCGCGCTACCTCCAATGCCTATGATGAATCGCTCGTAACCCGAACGCATCGCATGTCTGATCGTCTCGCCAAGCCCATAAGTTGTAGCGATCAGGGGATTACGCTCCTCGTCAGGCACTAGCGCAAGACCGGAGGTGCGCGCCATCTCAATGACTGCCGTAACCCCATCGCCCATAGCACCCCACTCCGCTGAACGCCGTTCGCCAAGAGGTCCAGTAACCTCGATCTGGTGAATCTGCCCGCCTGAGCCTTCCACAAGTGTCTCTAGGGTGCCGTCGCCTCCATCCGCTACTGGAACCGTGACCACCACTGAGTCTGGCTCGACGCGCAGAACTCCTTCGCGCATAGCCGTCGCTGCATCGAGCGCAGATATGCTGCCTTTGAAAGCCTGAGGTGCAATGAGAATCTTCATAATGGCAAATTATATCATTCGTCGTGTCGACCGCGCACGTCCTGCTTATCAGCATGCTTAAAGTTGTGAGTTGGCAGGGGAGGGGAGTGATGACCGAAATTTCTCAATCTGCCGTTACTCAATCTGCTCCCCACAGTCGGTTCCAATTCAGACAATCAGGTGAAAATTGATATCCGCAGTAAAAGGCAATCCGGAGCATCTTGGCCGACGCGAATGGACTTGATGCGCGTTCCACTTAGAATGAACTATAAGTAATTTGATTTGCCGGCACGATCATGGGGAAGCCAAGTATTTTTGACAGAGATTGGTTGCAACGCGGCTCACAATGAAGGCACGTTCAACGGGTTTACTTATACACAGGTTAGCCTGGTCAAGGTGAAGCCTTGAAGCATCTCTGTCTGAATCTCATCAGTGTCTCAAAAATGCAGCAATCCCTCGCAATCACCATTTGGCGCTCACCGATGAAATCAATCGGCCGGCAATATGGCGATATGTAGTTTCGTCAAAATGTTGCCGTAATTTAGGTGGAATTTGGGTATTTTAGCGCCTTGACTATATTTTCATATTCAAATAACCTTTCCGCATGGCTAGAACACGGGAACACTCACTCCCCACACGCCAGATATATGCCTCAATTCGTGAGGACGTTTATCTGGCAGCCAAGGCGCGCGCCGCAGAGCTTCGCCTGCCAATGCGGCGGTTCATTGAGATTGCGCTTGCGAATGCCATAGAAGCTGATGGCGCCGCGCCAATGGAGGTTTGGTATCCCGAAGATACCTCTCCCCCACAGGCGCCGTCCATTTGGGATGATCAATACTTGGAAGCTCAGGCGCGTCAGCCATTAGGGGCGCCTCTTGTACTTTCAGGAGAAGAGGCCCGACGTGTAGCTTTGGGAGCATTTGCCTCCCCGACAGACTTCAATGAAACTTCTTCTGACACCGGAAAGAGCCAACTCGACAGTAGAATGCGTGGTCAAGTTGGAGATCCGGTGCAGTTATCGGATGAGGATGCCGCAGAAATAGCGCGTGAAGCGCTCCTGTTCGGTATGCCGGGTGGGGAGGAGGCAAGTGATGGCTGACATGCTTTTAGATACCACGGTCTTCAATGACCTTCGTAAAGGCGATCACGAAGCGCGCAAGTTAGTCGAAGCCATCCTGGAAGGTGAGCTAAATGCTGCTGTGTCGCCCATGACCGTGTGCGAACTCTGGCATCTTGGCAATATCGACAGGCGCACAGAAATCGGCTTCCTGAGCGTACTGCGATTTATTGAAGAAGCACAGCCGGACATCGAGATAGCGCGAACCGCCGGCCTGTGGCTTGCCGACTATGACGAGATCAATGGCCGGAAGGGCGCGTATGTATCCGTGACAGCAGCGACGGCGAAACAACTCGGAATACCCATTTGCACTCGCGATACTGAGTCATTTGAGCAATTCGATGTCGAAACTACCTCCTATTGATTGAATGGCCCCATCGACGGTGCAATATTGCAACCAAACCAATACGCAAAAGTTACTTGCACCGCTCTACTTCCAGTTCCCCGCAGCGTCAGGGCGAATCTGCTTGCGACGTCCTAGTCATTGATGCGTACCTAATCCAATCGCAAAAACTGCTGAATGGCCTTGCCTGAAGGGCGTCCCACCACTACCATGTAACTAAGGGACCTGCAGACGAAAGGCGCGGATCCCAGCAGCCACTCAAGAATTCTTGCGCCTTTAACACTCGCTGCATGAGTTACCGACTTACACTGTCTAAGCCGCGGTAGTGAACTCTAGGCGGAGCCTATCTCAATGAGACATTTCGTCGCACTGGCGCTCATGATCGTCGGGTTTGGCGGTCTAATGGCAGCTCAGTCAACTGATGCAGCAGAAGCATCCGGCGGCGACGCTCGCATACTCGCAATTGACGGCGCGATTACGCCACTGGAAGCGAAGCACTTTTCCAATGTGATCGACGAGGCGCACGAAACAGGCGCGGAAATACTGATAGTCCAGCTCAGCACACCAGGCGGACTTCTTGAATCAACTCGCGAGATGGTTGAGGACATATTCGCCTCTCCGCTGCCGGTAGTAGTATATGTATCACCGTCAGGCGCACGCGCGGCATCCGCCGGTACATTCATCACCGCGGCGGCTCACGTAGCTGCAATGGCTCCGGCGACCAATATTGGCGCGGCATCCCCGGTCGGTGCGGGCGGAGATGACTTGCCGGATACACTCAGAGCAAAGGCAACTCAAGACGCGGCTGCGTTCCTCCGGAGCATAGCCTCGCAGCGCAACCGCAACGCAGAAGCGCTTCAGGATACAGTCCTGGATGCCGTGTCCTATACTGCGACAGAGGCGTTGGAGTTGCAGGTTGTTGACTTAAAGGCTGAGAACCTCTCCGATCTGCTTACCCAACTTCACGGCATGGCCGTCGATCTCAATGGTGAAAAGGTGCAGTTAGATACTGACGGACTAACCACCACAATCATCGAGCGCACGCCCGTGGAACACTTCATTCGTTTTCTGGCGGACCCAAACGTAGCGTTTCTGCTATTGACCATTGGCGGTATCGGCATCATCATCGAATTATTCAGCCCTGGGCTGATAGGTCCAGGCGTAGTTGGTATCATAGCCCTCATCTTAGCCTTTCTTGCATTCGGAAACCTGCCCGTAAACTGGGTTGGTGTCGGCCTGATACTGCTCTCAATGGCACTCTTCTACCTAGAAGCTCAGGCACCGGGCATCGGAATTTTCGGCGTCAATGGTGCGGTAGGTTTTCTAATTGGGGCTTTTCTGCTGTTTGGCAATATCACTCTTTCACCAGAAGTTCCGGACCTGCCAAATGCACCAAGCTTCACCGTAAGTTTATGGATAATAGCAGCGATGAGCGCGCTTCTATTCGCCTCGATGGTGTTGACAATCCGGGCTGTGAAACAAGTACGTCGAGCACAACCGTACTACGACTATTCTTCCAGCAACCCCGACAATCTGATCGGCACGATAGGCACGACCACGACCCAACTTGATCCCGCCGGAAGCGTCCAGGCCGCGGGGGAGCAGTGGAGCGCGGTTTCAGATTCCGGTGAATCTCTGCAAATGGGAGAGCGTGTTATGATTGTGGAAGTTGATGGACTTACTTTAAGGGTAGTACGAGAAGCAACCTACTCAGGACATATGCAGCAATGATGGGCATCGAACTTTTGGGATGGGGATCTGGCTTGGTTGTAGCAGCCTTAGTGCTGTTCTTTCTGGAGACACAGATGCCGGGGATGGGCGTATTCGGGCTGAGCGGTGCAGCTTGTTTGGTGCTAGGAGTGTTTTTGCTGAGCAGTGGCAGCCCAACCATTGTGGGAGGAGCGGCAATCATTTCTCTCGGGTCCGTTGCGCTGACAATGAAGGCAATGTACGAGTCTCGGAAGGCTGGTAGATACGCCAGTCCCACTGACCCGAAGAGGCTTGTCGGGCAGGTAGGCACGACAACGACCGCGCTCAACCCTAGAGGGAGTGTGCTCATTGCAGGAGAACAGTGGAGTGCAGTATCAGATTCCGGCGCGTCCTTATCGAGCGGCGAGCGTGTTATAATCCTGGAAGTTGAAGGACTCGTCCTCAAGGTGTTTAAGGCCGATGAGGATTGAGTAATTGGTAGGAGAGGGAAACCATGATTCCATACATTAAGATAGTTCAGCAGTACGAGTTGTTAAGCGTTTTCTGGCTGGGTAAGTTCGTAGGCATGAAGCAGCCGGGGTTGCAAGTCATGCTCTGGCCCTTTCACTCCTCTGCGACCATTGACCTACGAGAAGATGTGATAGACATCCCTAGGCAGACGAGCATTACAAGCGACAACGCGCCCATTGACATAGACTTCCTGGTGTATCTTCGGGTGATACCCAACGACGCCCAGAAGTCGGTGCTGGAGGTGGTGGACTACACCAGCGCGGTCATCGGTATTGCCACTACTACCCTGCGCTCTATCATCGGTGAGATGCCGCTGGACGATGTGCTTTCGCAGCGCGATCGGATCAATGAAGATTTGAGGTTGAAGCTGGACGAGATAACGGCACGTTGGGGCATCAAGGTAACGCAGGTGGAGATACGGGAAATCGAGCCGCCGCGCGACATTCAAGAGGCGATGAACCGCCAGATGTCCGCGGAGCGTGTGCGCCGCGCCGCCATCATCGAGGCGGAGGGCACACGGCAGGCGGCAATTACCGTTGCCGAAGGCGAAAAGCAGTCGGCTATCCTGAAGGCGGAGGGCGCAAGGCAGGCCGATATTCTCTCAGCCGAAGGCGACCAGCAAGCCGCCGTGTTGCGCGCCGAAGGTTTCAGCCTTGCTCTTGACAAGGTGAACGGCGTGGCACAGGGCATCAACGCCAATACACTGAGTTTGCAGTACTTCGATACGCTTCAGAAGCTGGGCGACAGTTCGTCCACGAAGTTCATCTTCCCGATGGAGTTCACCAGCCTGCTGCGCCCATTCACCGGCATGCGGCAGGACAGTTCCAGCAGCATTGACGCTGCGGCGGACTAGACGAGTCTGAATCGGCCAACTACGCGGGGGCGATGCAAGGCGAAAGCAAATTCCACCGCAATAGAAATGGGCGTGACTACACGTAATTCTTTACACTGCGAGCGAGTGACAATGTCATTCCGGGAACAGCAGCGATTTCATCTACGGAAGCGCTGCTGACGCCGCGAACTGAGCCGAACCGCCGGATAAGCATCCTCTTACGCTTTGGACCAATACCAGGCACAAGGTCAAGCGCAGATTGAACGCTCTTCTTAGAGCGACGTTCGCGGTGGAACGTAATTGCAAAGCGATGCGCCTCGTCGCGCGCTCTCTGTACTAAATACAGCCCTTGAGAGTTGCGTGGCAGCAATATGCTCTCGCTCATCATCGGGATGAAGAGTTCTTCATTTTCCTTCGCCAGACTCGCAAGCGGAATGTCGTTAATTCCAAGCTCCAAAAATACCTGCAGTGCGGCACCTAAATGTCCTTTGCCGCCGTCTATAAGCACAAGATCAGGCTCAATGCCCCAAGCGTTCTTGCTACTTGCATTGCCATTGGAAACTGCCGCCGATTCTACATCGCCTTCAAGCGCGTCCAATTCGCGGGGTTTCCTCGACTGTGATAGGCGCTTGAATCGGCGCGTCAGCATTTCGCGCATCATTGAGTAGTCATCAACACCCTTTACGGACTTTATCTGAAAGCGGCGATAGTGTGCTCTCTTTGGCTTGGCGTCCTCGAAAACCACCATACTGCCGACTGCATTTGTACCCTGTATGTTGGAGATGTCGTAGCACTCGATGCGCTTGGGCGGGTAGGGGAGGCTAAGCGCCTCCTGCAGCTCCAACATCGCAGCGTCCATCGCAGCAGTGTCGGATGTCTGCTTCACTCGTAACTGCTCAAGGCCCTGTTCGGCATTCTCGGCGACCATTTGCACAAGGCGGCGTTTTTCGCCGCGTTGCGGCACATGGAGGCGCACGTTGCCTTTGCGTTTTTCTCGCAGCCACTTGACGATGCTGTCTGCTTCTTCGAGCGGGTGCTGAAGCAGTATGCGGGGTGGCACATAAGGAGTAGCGTCGTAGAACTGCTTCACGAATGCAGTGAGTATCTTGTTTGGTTCATCATCCTGAGTCCCTGCCATCAGGAAGTTGTCGCGCCCAATCAGCTTGCCCTGCCGTATGAAGAAGACCTCAACCCATGCTTCCCGGCTACCTGGGGCGGTCGCAATCACGTCCACATTCTCAGACGTCAAGTGGAGCACCTTCTGGCCCTCGTTGACCTTCTCGATTGCGGTTAGTTGATCGCGGAGAACTGCTGCCTTCTCGAACTCTAGGCTGTCCGCGGCATCCAGCATGCGCCTCTTAATTGAACCCACAACCTTATTGGTTTTTCCTTCAAGAAAGAGGATTACCTGGTCAATGACCTCTGCATACTCTTGTTTATCAACAGCTCCAATGCACGGGCCGATACAGCGATGAATATGATAATCGAGGCATGGGCGCGCATCGTTGCCGGTGATAGTCTTAGTGCATGACCGGTATGGGAAGAGCTTCTTTAGGAGGTTGAGCGTGCGTCGAACGCTACCTGCGCTTGCAAACGGGCCAAAGTAGCGAGAACCGTCCTTGTTAACTCGTCGCGTAATGTAGACCTGTGGGAAGTCCTCAGAGACGTCAATTTTGATGAAGGGGTAACTTTTGTCGTCCTTAAGGCGAGCATTGAAGGGTGGCTGATGTTCCTTGATCAGGTTACACTCAAGAATAAGAGCTTCCTGCTCTGACTCTGTGACGATGTATTCGTAATCGGCAACTTTGCCAACCATATTTACAATCTTGCGCGGCAGGTTTGCGCTCGACGCGAAATATGAACTGACACGATTACGAAGTCCCGCTGCCTTGCCGACATACAACACGTCCCCTGAACTATCGCGCATAAGGTACACTCCCGGCTTTGCGGGGGTAGCTTTGAGGCGCTCAGAGAAGTCAGTATGCGGCATTCTGAATTCCGCAGGTTGATTGCAGCTTCAACGGGGGAGTTGGGGCTCTTAGCCTAACACGAAGGTCAGCCCGACTAGAATGACAGCGATAAGCGTCGTTATGGCACCGATCTGGCGCAATTCCCGGCCGAGGTATCGGTTAGTATTGGATGTACCTGTGTCTGCCCCACGACGCTTGGAGCGCAGAGCCGGTTGCGCGCGCGACGTCGCTTCGGTTGCGACTTCCGACCTGAAGGTGGACGCTTGTCTGACCGGGCGGCTCGGTACTGCGGCAGCAGGATCACTGACGGCGGTTGGTTGTGACGGCACTGCCTGGAAGTCCTGCGGTGCGGCCTTGCCGCGCCTTCTTCGGCGGCTTAGTCGCGCCTGTCGTGATGCAGCGCGTTGTGCTTTGCTTGGCATTGCGAAAAATCTCCTGTAAATACCTGGACTCGTGGAGAAAAAATATCAAACACGATTTCTCAAGTCCGCGTCGAGATGAACTGCTTCAGAGAGATCATCGCGCCCGTGGGTGCGACTTGTCATATTCGGTTCTTACATGTTCGCTGGTTAGATGCGTGTAGACTTGCGTGGTAGTAATGCTGGAGTGCCCCAGCAACTCCTGAACATGCCGCAGAGGTGCTCCGCCCTGCAGCAGGTGAGTTGCGAAGCTATGGCGAAGCGTATGCGGCGTAATCTTTTTAGCTATGCCTGCACGCTTGGCTTGTGCCTTCAGAATCAGCCAGAAACCCTGCCGGCTAAGACGCTGTCCTCGCCGATTCATGAACAAGGCGCGCTCTGAGGTATTCTTGGTGAATGCGGGACGCGCTTCGTCGATATAACGTCGGAGGATGGCAACTGCACCGGAATGGACCGGAATCAGGCGCTCTTTACTGCCTTTTCCAAGGCAACGTACAGTGCCTTGCTCAAGGTCCAGGTCTGCGATATTCAGGGATACAAGCTCGGTTACTCGAAGACCACTTGCATAAAGTATTTCGAACATTGCTTGGTCTCGCATGCCATCGGAAGTTTCCTGCTTAGATGCTGATACCAAAAGACTATCCACTTCGTCGGCACTCAGCGTATCCGGTAACGAGCGTCCGATGCGTGGTGAGCTGATATTTTCGGTTGGGTCGCTAGTAACTATACCTTCGTCGACCAGGAAATTGAAGAGCGACTTGCTCGAAGCGACTTTACGAGCTCGAGTCGTATCAGAATACTCCAATGCATGAAGATGAAGCAAATACTGCGACATCATGTCCTCGTCAACGCCTTCCCATCCCCCGCCGTTGCCGTTGAAGCAGTTGGCCTTCAAGTACTCAATAAGCTGGGCCAGATCACTTCTATAGGCGGCAAGCGTATTTGGCGACACGCCACGCTCGACTGCCATATAGTCCAGAAACCCGTCTACACTACTCTGCAATAGATTTAAACACTCCTAAAATATTGTGGCTAACCTTCATTTTAGCATATTGCAGGGGCCCTGTCCGACCCGCATTCTATTGACACACGAACCGTACACCGCTATTTTTGACCTGCCGTGAGAGAGTTTAAATATCAATCTCCCGTAAGGGGAATGGGTTCAAGCGCAAATTGCAACAGTTCCTTGGGCGCTAGGGTGCAACCCATACAAAGGTAACAGATGATTGAAATTGATCTAGGACCATTCCTAATCTCATCGGGTTCGTTCCTGCTGAGTTGGCACGGCTTCTTCAGCTTTATCGCAGTTGCTACCGCCGTGTATTTGGTGGGGCGCTGGGCACCCATGAAGGCCATAGACCCCGACGATATTTACTCAATCGCAATATGGGCAATTCTTGGCGGCATCATCGGCGCGCGCATTGTGCATGTGGTAGATAACTGGGGCTTCTACCAGTACAACCTTTTGCAGATATTTTTCATCTGGAGCGGCGGCATTGGCATCTGGGGCGCCATCCTTGGCGGCTTCATTGGAGGCGCAGCGTATGCGCTAGTTCAGAAGCACCCAGTTGGAGTAATTGCGGACCTCACTGCTCCGTCATTACTGCTGGTTCAGTCGATTGGCAGAATTGGCGATATCGTCAACGGCGAGCATTGTGCCAGAGTTGCAACGGAGTTCATATTGGCATTCAACTGGATTCGCCCAGAAAGTGATGCGCGCGTGTGCGCCAACGGGGTGGGAGTTCCCGTTCAACCAGCGATTGCGTATGAAATGCTTTGGAATCTAGGGGTATTGTTCATCATTTGGAAACTGCGCGATAGAATAAAGCCGGACGGCATGCTGTTCGCGCTCTACCTAGCGCTTTATGCAGTGGGTCGCTTTTTCGTTACATTCCTGAGACAGGACAAAATTTGGACGCTTGGACTGCAAGAAGCGCACTTCATTGCGCTTCTTGTATTGGCCATCACTATACCTTTACTTGTCATAAAGGCGCGTCCTACTACTCCGGAACAAATCGCGGCAGAGGGTGAGGAGATCGCGGAAAGACGTTCACGGAGGTTGTCGCGTGCCGAGCGTAGGCGACGTGAGCGCGACGGTTAATCAATGTGCGGCGCGTAGGTCTTGAACTGTCATCTGAAGCCTTGGCTGGATTCCCCAGGTGTCTAAGCCGACAGTGAATACGACATCTACGTTGTTCCGTGTTTCCTGCACTTTATGTCCCAGATTGAAGCCTATTGCGTCGATCGTCGTGCCACGATGCCATAATCGCATCTTTAGATGGTTCCTTCTTGCGCCGACTAGACGAACGTCAAGCACCCGAACACCGCGGGTCAAGAACATCGGCGCAGGGTTACCTTCACCGAATGGTCCGAGAGACCGAATGAAGTCGAAGTTCTGAGGGCTGAAGGCAGACAACTGCACCTCGCAGTCTATGTCAATTGATGCCGAAAGTTCGAGTCCTTCCAACAGTTCGGTCGCGATGTTATCGATGCTTCGCTCAAGTTGGGGGAGCGAATCCGTGCGTATGGTAAAACCCGCTGCCTGCGGATGACCGCCGTGACGCTCAAACAGATGCGCACTCTGCCTCAGCGCATCGACAATGTCGAACTCCGGGATGCTGCGGGCACTGGCTCGGCTGGTATGTTCGCCCACAGATATTGCCACCGCAGGCCTGTAGTAATCCTCGGACAGCCTTCCCGCAACTAGCCCCAATACACCCGGAATCCATTCCTCGCTCTTCACGATGAGGATAGGAGGGATCTCACTTCGTCCTGCAATCTGCCGCTCCGCCTCGGCGACGGCGCGGCGCGTAAGCTCTTGCCGCTCGCGATTCTTGCTCTCTATCTCGCCAGCCATTGAGCGAGCCTCTTCGGCGTTATTGGTGGTCAGAAGTTCCAGGCTGATACGCGCGCTACCAAGTCTGCCTGCTACATTGAGGCGAGGAATAATGTTGAACGACAGTGCTTCAGTATCAAGGGTACCCATCTTTACTTTGGCACTGGCGGCAAGCGCACGAATTCCGAGATTATCCGTACTGTTGATGCGTTCCAGACCACGCTTGACCAAAAAACGGTTCTCGTCTTTGAGTGGCCCGACATCCGCAACAGTGCCCAGCGCCACGAACTCCAGCAAGTGTTCCGGCCAACCCAAACCCAGGGAATCGTGAAGCGCCTCAACCAGTTTGAATGACATGCCCACTCCCGTTAGATCGCCAAACGGATAGTGCGAGTCAGGGTGTCTGGGATTGATGAGGGCGTGAGACGCAGGAAGAGTGGGCAGCACGCTGTGATGATCAGTAATGATGGTGTCGACGCCTAGTGTCGACGCCATGGCCACTTCTTCAATTGAAGTTGCGCCGCAGTCCACTGTCAGTAACAAGGACACGCCCTTTTCGCTCAGCCTCTCGATGGCATCAGCATTTAGGCCATGTCCCTCAGCAACACGGTCCGGAATATAAGGCGTTACTCTCGCATCCAGGTCCCTGAGTGCTGTCGTCAGCAGAGCGGTGCCAGTGATACCATCCGCGTCGAAGTCTCCAAAAATGCCAATATGTTCGCCCGTTTCTAGCGCGCGCTTCAAACGGGCAACAGCCTTGTCCATTTCAGGGAGCAACCAGGGGTCGTGCCTGAGCCGCGCATCAGGATTGAGAAAGAGGTCGGCATCCTCTGAGGAACGAATGCCTCGGTTGTAAAGGAGATGAGCATGGAATGGAGGAAAGCCCACCTGTCTGGCAAATCCCATTGGAGGGAAGTCGCGCAATTCCCAGCGCTTGCTCATCGCGCCTATCATCTGCATCTTCGATCGGAACACCGAAGATGCAAATCGGCGATTTTTCTATTCTTCATATCGCTGGAAGGCTAGAGAGGCATTATGACCGCCGAAACCAAAAGAGTTACTGAGCGCAGCATTGATACGCCCTTGCCTTGCAATATGCGGCGTGTAATCTAGATCACATTCAGGATCGGCATTCTTCAAGTTTATGGTCGGCGGTATTGTCTCTTCAGATATGGCAAGCGTTGTAATAGCAGCCTCAAGCGCACCGCTCGCTCCGAGCAAGTGCCCAGTCATAGACTTGGTGGAGCTGATGGGAACTCTGTAAACTTCCTCATCGAATACGCCCTTCATGGCCATTGTCTCGTATTTGTCGTTAAGTGGCGTCGATGTGCCGTGCGCGTTCACATATCCAATCTCATCCGGCTGTAATCCGGCTTTCTTGATGGCAATCTTCATTGCGCGCGACGCACCTTCACCTTCCGGTGCAGGCTGAGTAATATGATTGGCATCAGCGGTGGAGCCGTATCCCACAATTTCTACCAGCGGCGTTGCTCCGCGCTTGACTGCGCTCTGCAATGTCTCCATCACAATTACGGCGGCGCCTTCACCGATTACGAACCCGTCTCGTTCGGCGTCAAATGGACGAGATGCACCCTTGGGATCATCGTTACGGGTCGAAAGCGCCTGGCAAGCATTGAAGCCAGCAACTCCGATGGGGCATATCGCTGCCTCTGCGCCACCAGCGAGAACTACATCAGCGTCTCCTTCCTGTAACACTTCAAGGGCCTGGCCAATGGAGTCTGCCCCACTGGAACAAGCAGATACAGTGGAGTAGTTCGGTCCCTTGGCTCCGAGCATAATCGACACTTGCCCAGACGCCATGTCGGGGAGCATCATAGGCACCAAGAAAGGGCTGACGCGCGAGGGTCCACGAGAGCCCAGAACGCCAACCTGTTCAGAGAGCGTGATGATTCCGCCGATACCGCTCGCAATCATTATCGAGACGCGAGTGCAATTGTCGGAAGTGACCTTGAGCCCGGCGTGTTCAACTGCTTCAAGGGCAGCCACCGCCCCCAACTGCACGAACCTGTCCATCCGCCGCGCTTCTTTCCTACCGACGAATGCCGCCGCGTCGAAGCCCTTTACCTCAGCGGCGATGGTAGTGCGATAGCCCTCCGTATCAAATGAGGTTATTGGAGCGACACCGGATTTACCAGCGATCAGATTATGCCAGGTGGACTGACGATCCAGTCCCAATGGGCTGACTATCCCGATCCCAGTTACGACTACTCGGTTCTTCATGTGAATTATGCTCCAGTCTGTTTAGTGCGCTGTCTCGGGTCATTTGCCAATATTAAATCCTATTGGACTTCCTACGAACCTCATCTGGGTCCCAGGTGGCTCCTCAAGACTCGCTACATCGTGAACTATAGCAGTATTGCTGCTGTATGGATACTATCAAAAGAAACAGGTGATCATATTGAGGTTGCCTCCGCTACATAGACGTTGACAAGTGCATCCTGGAGAGCGCCAATTGTAACGGGATAACCAACTCGGTGCTCACGCAAAGATGAGGTGCCGCGCGCCTGAACTTGGAAGACGCCATTGTCATTTGCGGACAGTGCCACTGACACACCACGGCCGGCTCCCCAGATCAGCGACCAGATACATTCGTATGTGATCTCTGCATCAGCACTCATATCGCCGAGCACCCCTAACGCAAATGGCTGCATCGTCACACCACGGGTCGTATCCAATTCGCCCCGACCATCCAATAGCCCGACATTCAGGTCATCCAAAACTTCCAGTACCATTCCGTCGAGGATATCCGCTTCGACCCATAGGTGCATCAGGAGTTGAGCATGCTCGGGATTGGTGGCGAAATGTTCCGATGCTCGCTCGATGAACCCTAGAGCTTCCGAATGGTATTCAACCATGCGGCGGGCGTGATCGATCCACTCGGGCGTCCCCTGATCGGCCGCATCTGTGTCCATTTGAGTCCAATCGCTTTCGCACATTACACTGCTTGGGTTCCTTATGATAGGGGAGTGCTTATTCTGAATTGACCGCCTGTTCGACAAGTTCCTATAATAGCATAGCAACATTTTGATCATAGAAGGAATTATCTTTGACAGAAACGAGCCAAGCCCGCGCTACTTTCGCAATAGAAACCCATGGATGCAAGCTCAACCAAGCGGATACTCTGGTACTCGCGCGAGAGTTTGCTGGAGCAGGGTTGAGGCAAGTTAGCACCGATGAGCCTGCTGATGTCTACGTGGTAAACAGCTGCACGGTTACGCATGTCGCCGACCGGAAGGCTCGGCAGTCGCTCAGGGCGGCAAGGCGCCGCAATCCTAGTTCAACAATTGTGGCTACGGGATGCTATGCCGAACGTACACCTGGTCAGCTTAGTGCAATGGACGAGGTTGACCTTGTATTCGGTAATGTTGACAAGCCGCGGTTAGTGCAACAGATTGTCGAATGGAGAGGCGAACACGCTGTACCATGCGCTATTGGGGATGAAGCCGATTACATCAGCCCGCGTATCGGACGCACCAGAGCAATGGTGAAGATACAGGAAGGCTGCAACCAGGTCTGCGCCTATTGTATCGTGCCAAAAGTTCGTGGCAGAGAACGCAGCATACCCACAGAGGCACTGGTAGGTGAGATTCAGCTACTTGCGGCCAAGGGTTACAAAGAAGTAGTGCTTACAGGAACTCAACTTGGGTCGTACGGTTTTGACCTAGTCGGGGCGTCACTTGGATTGCTTATTGCAACCATCCTGTCTCGTTGCAACATTGAACGCCTGAGGGTCTCATCTCTCCAACCTAGGGAGATTACTGATGACCTATTGGCGTTATGGAGCGACAAGCGACTGTGCCCGCACTTTCATATGCCGTTGCAGAGCGGCAGCAACTCGATATTGCGGATGATGAGGCGCCGCTATACTGCAGAGGACTATTTCGAAACTGCAAAACTAATTCGAAATAGGATACCTCATGCAAGCATAACCGCCGATGTCATTGTGGGCTTCCCCGGCGAGACTGACGCAGATTTCCGGGCGACTTACGAGCTATGTGAGAGTATAGGATTCGCTGACTTGCATGTGTTTCCCTATTCAGTGCGCCCAGGCACCAGCGCTGCGTACTACGACGATCAATTGGAGTCCCCCGCCAAGAGCGAACGCATGCAAGCCTTGCTAAATCTTGGCAAGGCTATGTCAAATCAGTTCAGGCAGGACACGCTCGGTACTGTGCGGCCCGTACTGTGGGAGAGTCAGATCGCCGATGAGGGAGAGATCCAGTGGACAGGGCTGACCGACAACTACATCCGTGTCAGGGCGAAAAGTAATCTCCCACTCCTTAATGTCATTACGCCAGCGACGCTGACGAGCCCAGACGTCGAAGGAACTGTGCGAGCTGAAGTTGTTTAGCACGAGGCAAATGGAAAGGGGCGCTATTTCGGCGCCCCTTTCCATATTGTTGGTTTTATCTATCCCTAAGGTCTAGATGTCACACTTCTAGAATTAGACCTCAACTGGCAAGAATTGAGTGGCGCCGTTCTTCTGAACTATGTAGCCTGCGTTCTGCTCGTAGGCATGACCGAAAACAACTAACCAACCGCCTTCGACCGCCATGTTAATGAACTCCCGCTTTTGCTCTAGCGTAGTATTAGGATACTCGTGCATTGCAGGGATGTAGGGCAGGGGAAGGTGGTATGGCGTAGGTATAAGGTCGCTGACATAGGCAATCTTCTCGCTGCCACGTTCCACCAGTACAATCTGATGACCATCTGACGGCCCGTTGGTCACCTTAACCGTCAGTCCGGGGAGTACTTCGTGCTTGTCATCAATGAACTCAAGCATATCGCGCTCGGCAAGTGGCAAGAAATCGTCCTCATGGAAGATATTCCTGTAGCGCTCGTTAGGTGAATTAGCTTCCTGCCAGCTGCTCTTCTGTACAAGATACCTAGCTTTGGGGAAGGTGGGCACAGGTGTACCTGATCGGTCCAATTTAGTACAGCCTCCAGAATGGTCAAAGTGCAGGTTGCTGAGAATGACAGCGTCAATGTCGCGGGCAGTTATGCCTTTCGCTTTCAAACCTTTTAGCAGCTTGTTGCCGTTCAGACGAATCATCTCCTTCATCTTGTCCTGACGCTTAGAGCCAACACCCGTGTCAACCAGGACGTTGAACTCGGGAGTTTGAATCAACATGCAATTGAGCGCTAAACGAATGCGGTTCCGCCGGTCGGGTTTAATTTGAAGTTCCCACTCGGTCTTGGGTATCTGCCCAAATAAGCAGCCGCCGTCCACCAGAAATGTGCCATCGCTGACAACATCGATCGTGGTCGTTCCAAGGTTCATAGCAATCTCCTATAGGCGTCGCCGGGCGAAAGGAACGCCATAAATACAAGGTTTAATGAAAAGACCGCTCCGGAAGTGAAGCCACCCTGGATACGATTGCAATCGCTAACCAATAAATAGGACTGCGTTCTAACCCAGGAGTTTCGGGAGCTGATCGCAGGAGATGGAAAGCCTAGATAGTCCGCCAGACAACAACCTCAACCCGTAAACCTTCCCTTCTCCGTGTATAAAACATAGTCTTTATCCCTGAAACAAGTCAATCAGAATTTAATACAAGTTTTGGAGAAATACAAAGAGAAAAATGCAAGGAATTGCAATTGGTGAATAGTTGTTCGCTCAAAACAAGATGGAAGTTACGAATATCGTAACTGCTTTTGCCTTGCATCAAGCGACAAGTGGCACAGCCTTTGCTGTGGTCTGGCAAATCTAGGGGGAACGCCAATCATGCGGTCCGAACGCATAATCGGCGTTCAGGCGTGTACGTTAGCTCTTCAACTCATCAATGGCCGAGGCGAAAGCATCGAGAGTGTGCTGAACATCGGCCGAGTCATGAGCGAGGGAGACGTAGAACTTGGTGTCGCCTTTCAGAACGCCGCGCGCGAGCAAGAGTTCATTGAATCGCCCAAGCATCTGCTTGTCCGCGAGCAGAGTGGATCGGTAGTCAGTAATTTCCTGCTCCGTAAAGAAGACGTCAAATAGTGGCGCTTCGCCGACGACTCTGGCGGGAAGCTCGGCTTCGCTGAGCATGCGCTGGAGTTCATTCCTGAGGCGATTGCCCGTAGCGAATATGCGCTCGTAAGTGCCTTCGCGCCGGAGAATTTCAAGTGTCTTGAGACCGGCGGCAGACGCGACTGGGTTGCCGCTGAGTGTGCCTATCTGTGGGAGATAGGCGTCTGCCTCCGTGGATGAAGCATCAAAATGCGACATCATTTCTTCCTTGCCTGCAACGGCTGCCAATGGGAATC
This sequence comes from Dehalococcoidia bacterium, assembly GCA_965221045.1. Lineage (GTDB taxonomy): Bacteria > Chloroflexota > Dehalococcoidia > Lucifugimonadales > JADFKI01 > Bin90. The sequence goes on along the minus strand of OZ244863.1, from coordinate 28,340 downwards.
CGCCAGCGATGACCTTGCCGAGCGAGCACATGTCAGGCTCGACGCCGTAGAATTCCTGCGCCCCGCCGTAAGCGAAGCGGAATCCAGTCACCACCTCGTCGAAAATCAATGGGACACCGTACTGAGCGGTTACATCCCGCAAGCCCTGCAGGAAGCCGGGCTTTGGCGGCAGGAGGCGCTGGAACGGCTCGACAATCACTGCGCCGAGTTCGCCGTGATGCTCCTCAATTATCGCAGTTGCGGTTTCAAGGTCGTTGAAGGGCGCAATCAGTACTTCGTCCTGAATGGAACGGGGTATGCCAGCGGAGTCGGGAGTTGGGCGGGGGAAGTCGTGCGGGTTGGCGGGCGACATGCTCATCAGGGCGTAGTCGTGCATGCCGTGGAAGCCGCCTTCAAACTTGAGAATCTTGTCGCGACCTCTGTAAGCGCGCGCAGTCCTCAGAGCATAGAATGTAGCTTCCGTGCCGCTGCTGGTGAAGCGCACCTTGTCGGCGCAAGCTACCGCGCTAACCAACTCTTCCGCAAGAAGTATAGCCTGTTCGTTATTGGCGAAGAAGGTCGTACCCTTCTCAATCTGCTCGCGGACGACCTCAGTGACCTCCGGGTGGGCGTGGCCAATGAGCATGGGACCTGAACCGAGAAGATAATCCACGTACTCGTTACCGCTTGCGTCGCGTACCCTGCCTGCCTTGCCTTCGGCGATTACGATATCCCTGCCGATGTTGCCAAGGCTACCGCCGGGCATGACACGATGGGCTCTCTGAATCAGTTCGGACTCTGCTGCGGATATAGTGCGCTCTGCCACTGGGTCGCTCCTTTTAGTCGTGCTGGATCGTAGGTCTGATTGACCAATGCAAGGATAGCAGAAGTGGAGCAGGCTGGCATATAATATCGGCGAATTGTGTGAACAAAGGAGGATCGAATTGAAGATCAATGTGGTTGCAGGCGACATAGCGCAGCAAGATGTGGGAGCGGTTGTGGTGAATCTCTTCGAGGGAGTCACTGCGCCGGCTGGTGCGACAGGGGCGGTTGACCGCGCGATGGGCGGGACAATATCAGCACTTATTGCGGACGGCGAGATCAAGGGGAAGCGTGGCGAGATCACGGTAATTCATACGCTGGGGACGATTGCGCCTAAGCGGGTGCTAGTTGCCGGGCTGGGCAAGTCGGAGTCGTTTACGCTGGATGGGGTACGGAACGTGGCGGCGAATAGCGCGCGCCACCTGAGGGGCATCGGCGTAAAGTCTGCGGCGACCATCGTGCATGGTGCGGGTGTAGGGGGGTTGGACGACAAGGCGAGCGCGCGGACGTTGGCTGAGGGCGTGGTAATGGGGATGTATCGCTTCGACAAGTACAAGTCGAACGCATCAGAGGGCGAACTAGGCGAGATGACGATCGTGGAGTTCGACGAATCCAAAGTGGATGCGCTGCAAAAGGGCGTGAGCGAAGGCTGCGTGATAGGGGAGGCGGTGAACTTCTGCAGGGATATGGCGAACGAGCCTGCGAACAATATGACGCCGTCGGACATGGTAGAGCAGGCTCTGAAAGTTGCACACACTTATGGCGTGGAGCTTGAAGTGCTGGAGCGGGCGCGGATGGAGGAGCTGGGCATGGGCGCGCTGCTGGGTGTGGCGCAGGGGAGTGAAGAGCCGCCGAAGTTTATCATCATGCGGTATAACGGGGATGCAGATGACGAGGCGAACAACATCGGACTGCTGGGGAAGGGCATCACCTTCGACAGCGGTGGCCTGGACATCAAGAACGCGGCGGGCATGTCAACTATGAAGGGCGACATGGCGGGAGGCGCTTCGGTTATTGCGGCTATGCAGGCTATTGCGCGACTGAAGCCAAAGATCAATGTTACGGTCATAGTTCCGGCGACGGAGAACATGCCGAGCGGTACTGCGCAGCGTCCGGGCGACGTGGTGCGGGCGATGAACGGCAAGACTATCGAGATTGACAATACGGACGCCGAAGGCAGGCTGGTGCTGGCGGACGCAATGTCTTACGCGCGGTCGGTTGGGTTGAACCGGCTGGTGGATGTTGCCACGCTGACGGGGGCGATGTCGGTAGCGCTGGGTGACCAGTGCATGGGCGCCTTCGGCAACGACGATGAGTTCACGCAGCAGGTGGTTAGCGCCGCCAATTCGGTGGGGGATAGGGCATGGCCTCTGCCGATGTTCGATGAGTACAAGTCGCAGTACAGCAGCGACATTGCGGACATCAAGAACACGGGCGGTCGCGGCGCGGGGTCTATCACGGGCGCGCTGATAATCGGCGAGTTCAATGACGGGGCGCCGTGGGTGCACCTGGACATCGCTGGAATGGCGCGGGCGCGTGGCAGCAATGGCGCGACTGTGAAGGGCGCGACAGGCGTGCCGGTGAGGACGCTGGTGCAGCTGGTGTGTGATCTGGCGGTGAAAAGTTAACAGTCGTCAGTATACAGTTGTCAGTTGGCGAGCCGTTGGCCGGACTGGATTCCTGGCGCCCCTGTCTGCACAGGGGCATGCTTCGCAGTAATATCGAGAACAGTAACCTAGGGTGTGTTGACATTTTGAAGTAATCTCTCATTATTTCTGTCATTTCGATCGAAGCGAGAAAACTAAATCGGAGATTGCCGCATATGCAACAATTTTAGATTCTTCACTCCGCTGCGCTTCGTTCAGAATGACACAATAAATCTACGTTTCAGTTCTAAAACGCTTTGTGCATCAAATGTAAACATAACCTAGTTAAGGGCTGCGGATGGTTGGGTTCTTGACCTTTCGGGCGAGCGGGTTGGGGAGGACGGGAGTGCCATGGATTGCCGCGGCTTCCTTTATATGCGCGAGGCGGTTGGACACGTCTCTTAGCGTTGGGTTGGTTGTCCGGTTCTCGCTCGATTCCTCCTCGAATATGCCGTATTCGCGCCTGTCTTCTTCGTCGAACTTTGCCTGATCCTCGGGACTCAGGGGTTCGTAGAAGTAGTCCACTGTCGGGTCGGAGTCGGAGGGGCCGCATTCGTAATAAGTGGGTTCTTCGATTGCCTCAATGTTCTCGGCTCCTGCTTTCGCAGGGGCATCCTCTTTCGACGGGATGGGTGGGGAAGTGGTGTCTGTATCTCTGCCGTAGTACCTAGTTTCGGTATCAAGGGCGGCTTGTTCGTCTCCTATGTCTTTTGTGGCGTTGAATGCTGGGATTGTCGCTAGTTGGTCCACATGTTCGGCAGTCTTACCAGTGCCTTTGTCTTTCGACGCACACATGACAGTCGGGTTGTCGTCTGACTCTGACATCGGTGGAGGGGACGACGGGACTTCCAAACGCTCATCCGGCCCTTCTACCGTTGTGGGAGAAGAGGCCGTGGGAGAAACGTGCTTTGCCGTGACGCGCTCGGACGCGAGTTCGGCCTGCAGCTTGCGTTCGTCTTCTTCGGTCCATCCTATGGGACGCTGGGCACGCCAGTAGCCTTCGACCTGCTCCCATGTTACGCCATCGAAGTTGATGTCGTAGGCGCGGCGCAGAAGTTCCTTAGCCGCTCTTACACGGTGGCTCATCGTGAAGCCGTCATCGTGCAACTGTCCGGCCATCACATCGAGGAGGAAGCGGGTTATATCGCTGCCGTACTCTGTGTGCTGCCGGATGCGCTGCGAGATGTCCTCGTGGATCGTGTCGTAGTCGTCTTTTTTCTCGGACATGTGCAAGCGCGATGAACTGAAGCTGCCGAAGCCTCTATCGAGTAGTTCCTTTGCTGCCGCCATCCTGTCGGCGGGCTTGATGCGCTGCTTGTTATCTATGAATGGTCGCTGCTGACCGTTCATCACCTTGACGAGGAACTCTACCATGAGGTGGCCATCGTCCGTTTCGTCGCGAATCTGCCGGGCGATGTCGAAGTTTAGGATGTCGAGATAGGTTACTTGTCGCGTGGGGCGTTCGGGGCTGGGTTCCTTATCTTTTCCTTTGGCAGCCAGTTCTTCGGGGGTTGGTATCAAGCCCCAGAAATTTGAGTCGTCTTCTGAGAAGCCGTACCTGATGAGTTGCTTGGCGGCATCTAGCCTGTGGTGGACTTTGACGCCGTCGGTCTCGCCCTCCATCGTGTTGACGAGGAACTGAGCGACGGTGTGTCCATCGTTGGTCAGGGATTTTATGCTACCTGCAATGGTCATGGTCTTCAGCTCACGGTTATTGACGTTTCAGATATAGAAGCACGAGTCACAGAATGCACTGGGTATTATCTTTTTATGTTGGCTTTGAATACAAAGCGAACGATTGAGCTTAATCTGTGACTATGATACGGACGGATGTTTGGAATGTCAAGGGGTGAAAGTCGATTAGTTTTGCGGTTAGTCAGCCGGTTAATGTTCTGGGCAGGGTTGATGGCGCATGGGCAGGCATGCGCTCTCATAGTTCTATGAGCTCACCATGAACGGATTACTTATAGCCCGCGACAATCGAAAGACCATGCGGCACGGCGCTGTTGTGCGGGTATGAGCGCTATGATAAGATTTAGGTTGACCTAATGCGAAAGTGGAAATGCGCTTTTGACCACAACTCCGCGATGGACCTTCATTACCAACCACGGGTTGGTTCTTTCTTTCATATTCCATAATCCGCGTAGCACCGCCCGCGAGATAGCGAATTACATTGGTATTACGGAACGCACGACGCACAAGATAATCTCGGATTTGGAATTTGCAGGATACATAGAGCGGCGCAAAGAGGGCCGGCGTAATGTGTACGGCGTGAATCCTTCGCTGCCGTTGCGTCACCACACGAAGCAGGATGTGATGGTTGACGAGCTACTTGAGGCGCTCACTACGAAGGACTCGGAGGAAGTGCTGATTCAGTAGGGCGAGGCCGGCATTGATGGATCGCAGATTATAAAGTAGTTTTTGAATTTGGCGCCCGAATCGACTGTGTTGCGTCACCCCTGTCCTGACTCTCCTTCACCGAGAGCGAGTGAGTTTTGTGCCGGATGGGAATGGTTGACCAGCGTGTTTGCAGACTGCTAAAATCGGCTTATGAGTGGTGGGTGTGGCCAAGCGGTTAAGGCGCCAGGTTGTGGCCCTGGAGATCGGGAGTTCAAATCTCCTCACCCACCCCACCCACTTTTTTTTCCAGAATGATCGTCTGCCTTGTCTAATTGCGCGATTTTTGACCGAGAACGGAGACTTGCATTGACTAACCAATTCAAAGATGTGGTGACGGTTCGCGAAGGTGACGCAGACGGCAATCGAATGGTTGTCCGGCTGACAACGGAGCAGGGCAGGCGAATTCACGCGATTGGTGTGCCACAGGACAATGACTCTCGCACGGGGCCTACGTGGGCGTACCTGTTAGAGAACGACGGCATGACACTGATAGACGCGGGGGCTACGGGGTCTTATCAGCATCTTACGAACGGCGTCGAGGCAACGGGATTCCAGGTGCGTGACGTCGAGCGTGTAATCATTACGCATGGGCACCAGGACCACGACGGAGCGGCTGGGCAACTGGCGCAGGAGGCCGGAGCGGAGATATGGGCGCACGACATCTACGCGCGCCTGCTTCAGTACAATCCCTGGGACATCCAGCGCAATCCGTCGTCGGCTTTGCAACGGGAGATGCAGCGGGTCGTGGACGCGGACCGGGTGAGCAATTCGGCGGAGGCGGCGCGGCTGTCGGCGGGCTATGCGGAGCGTCAGAAGCGGTATGTGGAGACGCGCAGTCGCTTTGAGGTGAGCCGCAGCGTGCAGGCAGACGAGACATCAGGGGACTTGGGATTCATGCACGCCCCTGGGCACTCGCCGGACGAGATATGCGTTACGCTGGACGGGCTGGTGTTCACCGGCGACCATGTGCTACCGGAGATTACGCCGCATCCGACGACAAAGGCGAGGTTCAGCGCCCCAATACGCAAGAGCATGCCGCAGCACTATCACTGCGAGAATGAGATTTACGGGCTGGAGACTTACCTGCGATCACTAAAGCTGATTGCGAATCTGGGCGAAGGCGTGGCGGTGCTGCCGGCGCATCGACTGTTCAGCAAGGGGCGGTTCAACTTCGAGACGACGGAGCGGGCGGAGGAGATTTTGCAGCATCACGCGGTAAGGCTGGGCCGTATCCTGCACCGGATGGGTACTGAGCCGACATCGCTGGAACATATTACGCGAGGTGTGTTCGCGCGACGGAAGCTGATGGGCGGCAACCTGTATATGGCACTGTCGGAGATAGTGGCACATATCGAGATGCTGGAGGATGCGGGGGACATCGAGGTGTGGGAGGATATGCGGCTGCGGTCGAGGGGAAGCGAGAATTTCAGGGAGATGATTGCGGGGATGTGATGGCGCGGGGGGAGGCAGGATGCACACGATTGGCAGGATTTCCGTGCTGGGTATTGTGGTTTCATCTCCTCAATGAACTCCACAATTGTGCTAAACTGGTAGGTGGCGGCGCGGTTAATAGCGTCTTGTTCTCCGGTGCGCGCCTGTAGCTCAATGGACAGAGCATCGGTCTTCGGAACCGAGGGTTGGGGGTTCGAATCCCTTCAGGCGCGCCAAGGAAGTTAGTCGTTTTCTCGGTAGATCAGTATTTCAGTAAGGCAGGCTTTGTGGCCTGCCTTTTTCATTGCAGTTTGCCGAAGACGGCTATCCAAATGCAGGGCGGGTTGTGGCTGGTGCAGGCGACGCGATGGCGGCAGTGGGCTGGCAGGAGGACGTGGTCTCCTGCGGATAGATTCAGTCTTTCTCCGCTCTCGTATTCTAGGACGGCTTCGCCTTGAATGAGGGCTACCCACTCGTCTTCGGACTGGTCGTACCACTGTCCTTCAGGGGTAGTCTGTCCGGTGGAGACGATGCGCTCTATCCTTATGTCGTCGGATCGGACGAGATCGATTATGTCTTCGTTGTGGGGGAGCGGGTCCGGGAGGTTGAAGAGGTTGAGGGTCATATCGTTCTCCATTGGCGGCACATAGAGTCAATGGGCAAATACGGCATCGCTCGCTGTTAAAGAAAGTGTCGTAGGTTGAACGGAGGAGGGGCAGGCTTTTACGGCCTGCCCCTTTTGATTCTGGATTAGTCGCGGGGGACTATTGGGAGGGTGATGTGGGAGGGGTGGGCGGCGGAGTGGTGCACGGTTTGCAGAGCGGAGACGAATGAGCCGTCTTCGCCTATTGTCCCGCCGGTGTTCATATTGCGGTCGAAGCGGGGGAAATTGCTGGAGGAGATTTCGACCCGGATGCTGTGTCCCTTCTTGAATACGTTTGCGGTCGCCCAGAGGTCGATCGTGTATTCAACAACATCGCCCGGTGTGATGTATGACGCGGGCGCACGCGGGGTGCGGTAGCGGGCGCGGATGACGCCGTCGGTGAGGTTTCGGGCGTAGCCGTCGGGTTCGACATCAACGAGCTTGGCGGTGAAGTCTGTGTCTATGGCGGATGTGGATGCGTAGAGGGTTACGGTTATGGGACCTGTGACCTCGGTGTCCTGCTCCATTGGAGGCGTGGTGTAGACCAGCACGTCGGGGCGGGCTTCGACGGGGCGCTGGTCGTAGGCGCCGGGCGCCATGAACGCGGGGTCGCAGCATAAGCCACCGCCATTGGTGGGCACGGGATCAATCGGGTTGTACACGAAGACATCGGGCGGCTCGTCCGCGGGTGATTCGGGGCTGAGGCTGCCGTCACCGTTGAGCGTGTTGGCGCGACCGCCGCTGTGCAGGTAGTATCGAACATCCTGGGCTCGTTCGAGGGGCCATTCGTCCTCGTAACGCCACTCGTTGATGCCCATGACGAAGATGCGGACAGGCTGGTCGTCGGGAACGCCGTTGTCCTCGCCCTTGAGGTGGTGGTCGTAGTAGCGGAGGAACGCGCCGGGCAGGTCTATCGCTGCCGCCGCCGCGCGCGTGCCGAAGTTGTACTCGCCAGAGACTGCGGGCGCGGAGCCGGAGTGAATCCAGGGGCCGATTAGGAGGCGCTGGCCTTTGCGGGCGAGGTCGGAGGCGCCATTTGCGCGCATGCCGAGGTAGTTCTGGATCGTCCCACCGAGGAATATGTCGTACCAGCCGCCAACATTGAATGCGGGGATGGCGATTTCGGAGTGGGACTCGGCGATGCAGACTTGCTTCCAGTAGTCATCGTAGTCGGCGTGGGAGAGCCAATCGTAGTAGTAGGGTGCGATGCCTTCCTTGAGATCGGGCATTTCCTGCATGGGCAGGTGCGAGAAGCCGCCCCCAAGTGAGTCTTTCGATGCGATGAGGGCGTTCAGTTCGCTGATGTCCTTGTTTATCTTCTGGGACAGGGTTGCCCAGTTTGCACCGGCGAGCGAGCCGACGGACCAGGAGAGGTTGAAGCCAAGCTCGAAAGCACCGCCCTGCCACGCCCAGCCTTCATGGTAGTCGTGCGCGGTGAATCCGGGCGCGATAGCTGTCAGCGAGGGTGGCAGGGACTTGGCGGCGAGCCACTGCGTTGCGCCTACATAGGAGATGCCGAATGTGCCGACCTTGCCGGTACACCAAGGCTGTGAGGCGAGCCACTCGATGGAGTCGTAGCCGTCGTTGATCTCGTTGGTGAAGGTGTAGAACTCGCCTTCGGAAGTGAAGCGCCCGCGCACGTCCTGAACGACGGCAGCGTATCCGCTCATTGCCGCGCGTACCACATCGAGAGTGCCGGTCCGGTTTTGGGGGCTGCTCTTGTCGTAGGGAGTTCTTGTGAGAAGAACAGGGAACTGTTCACCCGGGGCGTCCGGTCGGAAGATATCGGCGTAGGTGGTGGCGCCGTCTCGCATCTGAATGGGGACATTGAAGTCGGCTTTGATAGAATAGGGGGTTGGCATATTTCTTATACCTCCATAAGGTTTTTGCGAATGTATATTAGAGGGCGTGAAGTGTCAATCTGGATGTCCGGGCTGGATGTGCGGATTGGACGTGCGGGGAACTCATCCGGGCACGGTTGACCCTGTGGACGGGGGGCCCACCGCGATTGTGTGATAGGAAGGTTTAGCAGGAATTGAACTGTGTCAGGCGGATTCGGACCAGAAGGCTATGCCTAGAAGACCGGGGCCGATATGCGCGCCCATTGCGGGGGTGAACTCGCTAATGTAAAGCTCAGCGCAGTCGAATTCATCATTGACGGTATCTCTGATGGAGTCGGCGTCTTGCGGGGCGTCAGCGTGCATTATGGCGACGTGCAAGGGGCCAGGATCCGCTTCGGAGCGCGTTAATTCAATCATTCGTCGGATTGCGGCGCGGCGTGTGCGAGGGCGCGCGAGGGTTGTTATTTCTGATTTCTCCAGCTTGAACAGGGGCTTGATTTGCATCAGGGATGCGCCTAAGTGAGCGACCAGGGGTACGCGGCCGCTGCGCCGCAAATAGCGCAGTGTTTCGATGAAGGCTAGAAGGCGGACCCGCTCCGTTACGACCAATGCCTCTGACACGGTCTGCGCCAAAGATGCACCTTTTTGCGCTGCTCGCCACGCATGGAGGGCTACGAGCGCCTGAGAACCTGCGGCAGCCTGTGAGTCCACAACGCAGATTTCGACTGAGGGCGTGGTGGCGCGCATCTCCTCTGACGCGGCTGTCGCAGAGGTGAAGGACGCGCTGAAGCGGTCACCGGCGGTAATGCAGAGGATGGCGTCTTGATCCCGACCTGCTGCAATAAACACTTCCACGTAGGCGGCAGTGGAGGGAGCTGAGGTCGTGGGCGGCGACGAAGCGGTTCTTATGCGTTGGTAGAACTCGGTGTTGGTTATGTCGATGCCATCTCGGTACGAAGTTCCGTCGAGGGTCACGGTCATAGGCGCGACATATACACCGGCGCACTCGGCAAAACCCGACGGCAGCGAGGCGGCGCTGTCAACTACTATGGCGACTTTGGAGGAAACTGACATGGAGGGTTTTAAGGATAGACAGGATGGGATGCATCGCTAGTTTAGCATGTATGAAATGGTGCAGGGTCTATCAATTGTCGCCGTGAACGGTTGAAGTGGCTATAGTTCTGTGAATTCAACCCTTGTTCATAAACAAGGGCTTTTAGCAACTGTGTTGAAATAGGTTTGGATTATCAATGGGTATTGGGGCTTATGGAGCGCTGGGCATCCCAGGATGCTCGATCCCTCAGCATTGCGTTGAGTATGATCAGCAACTTTCGCATACAGGCCACCAGCGCAACCTTGCCGCTCTTTCCGGCTGCCCTCAGCCGCTCGTAGAAGTCTCTTATCACGGGGTTATGCCTTCTTGCGCTCATCGCCGCCATATACAACGCACTCCTCACTTGCGCTCGCCCTCCCCAAGTGCTTCGCCTTCCCCTGTATGCTCCACTGTCCCTGTTGAGCGGAGCCACTCCCACCAGCGCGGCTATCTGCTTTCCTTTGAGCTTGCCCAGCTCAGGCAGCGCACCCAGAAGTGTGAAGCAGGAGACAGATCCTATGCCGGGAACTTCCCTGAGTAGCCGCGCTTTCTCCAGCCAGAGCGGACTTTCCTTGATGAGCTTCTCTATCTCTCGGTCTATGTCCTCTATCTCCTGATTGAGGAAGTCTATGTGCTTTCGGATGCGCTGACGCACGGCGGCTGCGGCTCGCGCAAGACGGTTGGATTCTGCGGTTCTTATGTCTATGAGCTGCCGCCTGCGGGTCATAAGCGCTCTAAGATGCTGTTCCTGAGCGTCCGGCAACGTGCGCGGCTCAGGTCTCAGTGCAGAGCCGAAGCGCGCTATCACTTCGGCGTCTATCGCATCCGTCTTGGCGAGCCTGCCCAATGAGCGCGCGAAGTCCCTTATCTGCCTGGGGTTCATCACCACAGTGGGTATCCCCGAAAGCGCGCACTCTGCGGCAAGCGCAGATTCAAGACCGCCTGTTGCTTCCATCACTATCAGGCTCGCTTCCATCTCCTTCGCAAGCTCCACCAATTCACCTATGCCCGAAGCGTCGTTTGCGAACCGCTGCGCTCGGTCTTCGGGCAGAATGTGAATGTCGAGAGACTTGCCGCTAATGTCGATTCCGATTACGATGTCTGTGCTCATAGTGTCCCTATCTTGCAGGTGCGGATTTGGTTGACCCTGGCAACTGTTCGGGCTTTGATGAGCTCGGGTGCGGCGGCGATTGCTAAAACACGGTCTCTCTGGACCAAGATTCTTACGGCCTGCCGCACCCCTCAACTCCCGCACTGTATCACTTTCCCATCACACAAGATTCTTCACTCCGCTGCGCTGCGTTCAGAATGACAGGGGATGAAGGCGCTTCGTTCAGAATGACGGGAGGAGTCTGGCTGCGGTCAGAATGACGATGAAAAGACTCTGGGGAATGGTGCAGGGTTTTCAAATGTCGCTGTGAACGGTTGAAGTGGCTAAGTTTCTTTGGCAACGCAACTCTTGTTAATAAGCTAGGATTTTTAGCAACTGTGTTGAAATAGGTTTGGATTATCAATGGGTATTGGGGCTTATGGAGCGCTGGGCATCCCAGGATGCTCGATCCCTCAGCATTGCGTTGAGTATGATCAGCAACTTTCGCATACAGGCCACCAGCGCAACCTTGCCGCTCTTTCCGGCTGCCCTCAGCCGCTCGTAGAAGTCTCTTATCACGGGGTTATGCCTTCTTGCGCTCATCGCCGCCATATACAACGCACTCCTCACTTGCGCTCGCCCTCCCCAAGTGCTTCGCCTTCCCCTGTATGCTCCACTGTCCCTGTTGAGCGGAGCCACTCCCACCAGCGCGGCTATCTGCTTTCCTTTGAGCTTGCCCAGCTCAGGCAGCGCACCCAGAAGTGTGAAGCAGGAGACAGATCCTATGCCGGGAACTTCCCTGAGTAGCCGCGCTTTCTCCAGCCAGAGCGGACTTTCCTTGATGAGCTTCTCTATCTCTCGGTCTATGTCCTCTATCTCCTGATTGAGGAAGTCTATGTGCTTTCGGATGCGCTGACGCACGGCGGCTGCGGCTCGCGCAAGACGGTTGGATTCTGCGGTTCTTATGTCTATGAGCTGCCGCCTGCGGGTCATAAGCGCTCTAAGATGCTGTTCCTGAGCGTCCGGCAACGTGCGCGGCTCAGGTCTCAGTGCAGAGCCGAAGCGCGCTATCACTTCGGCGTCTATCGCATCCGTCTTGGCGAGCCTGCCCAATGAGCGCGCGAAGTCCCTTATCTGCCTGGGGTTCATCACCACAGTGGGTATCCCCGAAAGCGCGCACTCTGCGGCAAGCGCAGATTCAAGACCGCCTGTTGCTTCCATCACTATCAGGCTCGCTTCCATCTCCTTCGCAAGCTCCACCAATTCACCTATGCCCGAAGCGTCGTTTGCGAACCGCTGCGCTCGGTCTTCGGGCAGAATGTGAATGTCGAGAGACTTGCCGCTAATGTCGATTCCGATTACGATGTCTGTGCTCATAGTGTCCCTATCTTGCAGGTGCGGATTTGGTTGACCCTGGCAACTGTTCGGGCTTTGATGAGCTCGGGTGCGGCGGCGATTGCTAAAACACGGTCTCTCTGGACCAAGATTCTTACGGCCTGCCGCACCCCTCAACTCCCGCACTGTATCACTTTCCCATCACACAAGATTCTTCACTGCGCTGCGCTACGTTCAGAATGACAGAATGGGGATGGCCGTGTTCGGAATGACATGGCAGAGCGTTTCGATTGACATGACAGAGGAACGCGGTAATGAAATGACTCTGGAGATAGTGGGGTTTTGGTTGACACTAAATTGTGGAAGTGCGAACATGGCGGCGTATTTCCAGCTAGTCGATAGATTCCAGTTCCCTTGGTTTCGTAGTGAAGAGCCTCGCAGGAATGATGATGGGGACAAGCGCCGTGAGCCAGTTGCATGAACGAAGCGCAAGCAGGCACATACGCAGCCTTGTCGGGATGAACGATCTCGACTCACTTGCGTGGCAGCGCAGCGACCATGTACTAAGTTCCCTCCGCAATCACATGGGTTCACGCGGCTACCAGCCAATCGATACACCGATTCTGGAAGAGACGGAGCTGTTCGTGAGAAAGTCGGGCGGCGACCTCGCAGGACGGCTGTACAATTTCACCGATCCGGGCGGGACATCGGTAAGCCTGCGCCCTGAATTCACCTCTTCCGTCATACGCCACTACATAGACAACGAAGAGTCACTGTCGCTGCCGTTGCGGTGGCAGTACAGCGGACCGGTCTTCAGATACTCTCCGGCAGAGCAGGGGAGCTACCGGCAGTTTACGCAGTCGGGTGCAGAACTGGTCGGTGCAACATCAGAAGATGCGGATATCGAGATAATTTCGCTTGCCGTTTCCGGCCTGCACGAGATTGGGCTAGACGGATTCAGGCTACGGATCGGACATCTGGGAGTGCTACACAGCCTATTGGACGAATTTGGTCTTTCTGAGCCTGCGAAACTGTTCATTATCAGCAATATGAACAGTCTCAAAGAAGGCAAGTCGGATGTGACAGGGCTGATGGAACGCGCGGGCGAGGTTGGGCTGCTGAGCGGCAGCGTGGATTTGGGGATTGGGCTGGAGACGGTCCTGGAGAGCATGAGCACGGAGGCAGCCGAGGAGTTTGTTCTCGGGGTTCTGAAGGAGTCGATGCCGGAACCAGTTGGAAGGCGGACGACCGATCAGATCGTCGCGCGTCTGCTGAGCAAGGTTAGGCAGGCCAACTGCCCGGATGCTTTCGAGCGCGCATTGAATTTTGTTCGTACACTTTCGGGGCTTTGCGGGGAGCCGCAGGCTACGCTTCAAGCAGCGCGAGCCGCCGCCGATGAGTCCGGTGCAGATGCTGCGCCGTTGAATGAGATAGAGGCACTGCTGGAGCGTGCGCATTCGATAGACATTGGGTGTGGCATCTCGGAGTCGCGGGTATCGCTGGATATGGGTATGGCTCGAGGCATCTCGTACTACACGGGCGTAATCTTCGAGCTTATGGCGGGTGATGATGGCACCGCGGCGCTGGGCGGCGGCGGGCGATACGACGGACTGGTACAGGCGTTAGGCGGCAGCGAGGGCGTTCCTGCGATGGGGTTTGCTTACAATGTGAATGAACTGCTTGATGCGCTGCTGGATAGCGGCATTTCGTCTATCAGGGCACAAGGCAACGGAGTGCAGACGAATGGTGTTTAACGGCAGCCTGCGACTTGCCATTTCGAGCGACGGCGCCCTGTTCGAGCCTACGCAGGCGTTTCTGCGCTCGTGCGGCATTGGCGTTTCTCGAAGCAATCCGCGCCGCTACATTGCCGATATTCCCGCGCTCCCGGGCGTGACCGTTATGTTTCAGCGCGGCGCAGACATCACGCCGAAGGTTGAAGAGGGCAGCGCGGATCTGGGCGTCGTGGGACTCGACCGCTATCTCGAAATGAGCAGCGAGGGTGCTGATAGCGGTGTAGTGATTGACGACCTGGACTTCGGCAGGTGCGAGTTGGTGCTAGGTGTGCCGGACTCGTGGGTGGATGTGGTGTCGCTTGCGGACCTTGCGGACTTGTCGATGGAGTTTCGGCAGCAGGGCAGGGACCTGCGAATTGTCACGAAGTACCCGCGGCTCGTGGAACGGTTCCTGCTGCGAAGCGGCATCAACCTGTTCTCGCTGGTGCATTCAAGCGGGACGCTAGAGGCAGCGGTGGCGATGGGCTTCGCGGACATAATCGCGGACGTTTCGGAGAGCGGCACGACGATGCGCGAAAACCGCCTCAAGACGATAAGCGGCGGTACGATTATTTCTTCACAGGCCTGCCTGATCAGCAATCAGCGGCTGCTGAGCGCGGATTCCGCAAAGTTAGACAGAGCAAAGAGGCTTGTGGACGTGATGGAGGGGCATCTTCGATCGCGCTCCTACTACAGTGTTACGGCGAATATGCGAGGGGAAACTCCGGAAGATGTCGCGCGGCAGGTACTGGAGCACACAGAGATAAGCGGGCTTCGGGGTCCGACAATCGCGAAGGTGTACTCACAGGACGGCGTGGGATGGTACGCCGCGACGGTCATTATCAGGAAGCGCAATCTAGCGGACGCCGTGGACAGGCTGCGGCAGGCGGGCGGCACGAGCGTAACGGTCTCAGATCTGAATTACGTGTTCAATTCCGACTGTGAGGCGCAGGATAGGCTGACGGGGGGATAGTCAGCCTGTCAGTTTTTCGGTTCATCGTTGATTCGGATTGTAAGCGTCATTGCGGGTTGAAACGATAGACCGGTTGCGGCGAAAGAAGTCATTGGACAGGCTCGGGATGAATTGGTTGGAATGTAGAAGGAGGGGAAATTGCCGAATCCGCCGGTGCACATGAACCTTGCGCGCAAGGCTGCGGACCTCCTTCGTCACGACACGATCGACGCGAATATGGGTTATTACCTGATGGGCTCGACTTCGCCGGACATTCGCGTGATTACTCGCAAGGATCGGTCGGTCTATCACTTCGCGCAACTGGATTTCGAAGAGATAGGCACTGGTATCAACGGTCTGTTTCACCATCACCCGGAGTTGAGCGACGCGGAGGCGCACAGCGGCGCCACACAGGCGTTCATGGCCGGGTACCTGACGCACCTGCTTGCGGATGAAACATGGATCGCGAATATGTTTAGGCCGTTCTTCGGCAACCGGGATGTGTTCGAAGACGGCGTGCTGGGGCTGGTGATGGACAGGGCGATGCAGCTGGAGCTCGACAGGCGCTGCTGGCAGGAGATAGGACCGCTACGAGAATCGCTCGACATTGCGGTGGAGCAGGTGCAGGTCGAATTCCTGCCGGACGAGACGCTTGCGGACTGGGTACAGTGGGTGACATCTAATCTTGACCGCGGATTCTCGTGGGAGCGGCTTCGGTTCATGGCGCGGCGGATCGCGTCAGGAGAAGAGGGGCATCCGGCGCATGTGCTTGCGGACGCCTTCGTGAATGACTCATCGGACGGTATGGAGCGCATGTATGCATACATCCCGCGCGGGAGTGAGGAAGATTATCAGGAGGCAGTGGTAGCATCGCTCACCAAAGCCATCGAGGCATACCTGCCATGAAGTCTTTCAGCGACATGCGTGGGACGTGGGGTTACGTCGACATTGACCGTCTTTCGAATAGAGGACGACTGCAATGAGGATAGTGCGCGGGCTTGAGGATGCGCGGCAAGTTCTTTGCGAAGGCAGGCTGGGGTTGGACGATGTGCCGCAGTCGCTGCTTGAGGGCATAGCCGACCTTTTCGGTGAGGCGCTGACTCCGATGCAGGTGGTGGAGCGCATCGTGCGGCGGGTAAGGGCCGAGGGTGATGCGGCGGTGCGAGAATACTCCGAGTTGCTGGATGGCGCTGCGCCCGGCGCATTCGAGGTGCCGCGGTCGGCAATCGCGGAGGCGCGAGGGCAGGCGTCTGCCGATGTGGTTGAGGCGCTGGAGGCTGCGGCTGCACGGATTCACAGCTTTCACGAAGCCTGCCGGAGTAGGGGATGGACGGACTACGGCGAGGGGTACGGGCAGATTGTGAACGCGGTTGAGAGCGCAGGGGCGTATATTCCGGGTGGGACTGCGCTGTATCCATCGACGGTGCTGATGACGGCGATTCCGGCGAAGGTGGCAGGTGTCCCACAGGTGGTGATGTGTACGCCAACGAAGGGTGGGGAACTGCCGCATCCGGCGGTGCTGGCGGCGGCGGATATAGCGGGCGTCGATAGGGTGTTTTGCATTGGGGGAGCGCAGGCTGTTGCGGCGATGGCATACGGGACCGAGAGTGTGCCGCGCGTCGACATAATCTGTGGGCCTGGGAACATCTTCGTTACGCTCGCCAAGAAGTTGGTGTACGGCGATGTGGGCATAGACGGGCTGTATGGGCCAACAGAGACGGTTGTGATAGGGGACAGCACTTCCAATCCGACGCTGTGCGCGGTGGATATGCTGGCGCAGGCTGAGCATGATACGCTGGCGCGTCCGGTGCTGATAACGACATCGGAGCGGCTTGCGGATGCGGTGGACGCGGAGATTACCACACGGCTGGAGCGGCTTGACAGGGGGGCGATAGCGCGCGCGTCCACACAGGAGCAGGGATGCATCGCGGTGGTAGAGAGTATGGGCGACGCGCTGAAGTTGGCGAACGAATTCGCGCCGGAGCACTTGTGCCTGATGGTGCAAGACGCATGGGAGCACCTGGGAAAGGTGCGGAATGCGGGTGCGGTGTTCATCGGGGACTTCTCGCATGAGGTGCTTGGTGACTATGTGGCGGGGCCGAGCCATGTGATGCCGACTGCCGGTACTGCGCGCTTCAATTCGGGGCTGGGTGTGCATTCTTTCGTTAAGATTAGCCCTGTGGTGGCGCTGAGTCCTGAGACTTCGGCGGAGATATCGAAGGCCGCGTCGGTGCTGGGCAGGGCAGAAGGGCTGACGGCGCATGCGGAGGCGGCGGAGATACGCGAGGAGCTTTTCTGAGAACAGGGCTAACATGGATTGACAGGATGAAGGGGATTTCATTTGTCTCCCCCTCACCCTAGCCCTCTCCCCGAGGGAGAGGGAACGACATAGACAAGATGAGCAGAATAAGGGGGTGCGCGATGGCTGGGGAGATTAAGAGGCTGATACGGCCTCATCTGGTTGATGTGCAGACTTATGAGGCGGTCGATCCGCCAGAGTTAATAGCGCAGAGGGCGGGGATTCCGGAGAGCGAGATTATCAAGCTCAACGGCAACGAGAATCCATACGGCGGCTCTCCCAAGGTGGCTGATGCGGTGGCGAACGCGCCGGTGCATATCTACCCGGACCCGTTGCAGCGCAAGGTTCGGCAGGCGCTGAGCGAGTACACGGGCGCGGCTTCGGAAGAAATAATAGCAGGGGCGGGAAGCGACGAGCTTATCGACCTGATGTTCAGGCTATTCATGGAGCCGGGCGACAAGGTGCTGGATTTTGACCCGACATTCGCAATGTACGGCTTCCTTGCACGAGTTGCGGGCGGCGAGACTGCGATGGTACAGCGGGACGAGGTGTTCGACATAGACGTGGCGGCGGCGAGGGATGCACTGGACGATAGGACGAAGATAATCTTTTTGGCTTCGCCGAACAACCCGACGGGCAACCTGACTCCGAGAGAGCATGTTCTTGAACTGCTAGATACGGGGCGCATCGTGGTGGTGGATGAAGCGTACTACGAATTCTGCGATTCGACGGTGGCGGATATGGTATCGGAGCACGAGAACCTTGTGGTGCTGCGAACGCTGAGCAAGTGGGCCGGACTCGCGGGGCTGCGCATCGGCTACGGCATCATGAACGAGGAACTGGTGCAGCATGTGATCGACATCAAGCAGCCGTACAACATCAACGTGGCTGCGGAGGCTGCGCTGCTGGCGTCGCTGGAGGACTCGCAACTGCTGCTAGATAATGTGGGCAAGATCGTTGCGGAGCGGGATAGGATGACAGGTCTGCTCGATGGGATTGCGGGCGTAACGCCGTGGCCATCGTCGGGAAACTTTGTGCTGTGTCGCCTGGAATCGGCGGAGAAGGCCAAGCAGGTCTTTGAAATGCTCGCGCAACGAGGGATAGTCGTGCGTATGTTCAGCTCGGAGCGGCTGCGGGACTTCTTCCGCGTGGCTGTGGGGACGCCCCGAGAGACGGACATTTTCGTGAATGCCCTGAGGGAAGTGATATAGTCCATCAGTGCGTCAGTATTTCGGACTATCAGTGAAATTGCCTGTCATTTCAGTCTGCTACTACAATTCAGTCATAAACTCTTATCAAGGGAGAAATTCCTAAAGTGCGTGTATCAAAACTGAGCCGCGAGACTAGGGAGACGCAGATTAGCGTCGAGGTGAACCTGGACGGCAGGGGAGAATACGAGATCGACACGGGTAACGGTATGTTCGATCACCTGCTGGCACAGTTGTCGCGGCATGGGCTGATTGACCTGAAAGTGCAGGCGCGGGGCGATACGCATGTGGGCTGGCATCACCTCGTCGAAGATACTGGCATCGTGATGGGCAGGGCGCTCAAGGACGCTGTTGGCGATGCGAGCGGCATACGCCGAATGGCGCATTCGTATGTGCCGCTGGACGAGGCTCTGGCACTGACGGTGGTGGACTTCGGCGGGCGCGGGTATGCGGTAATTGACGCGGCACTGTCAGACAGCGACCTTGGCGCGCTGCCGGCGGAGCTGATACCGCACTTCCTGGAGACGATGGCGCGCGAGGGTGCGTTCAACCTGCATGTGCGGATACTGGCGGGGAACAGTAATCACCACAAGGCGGAGGCGCTGTTCAAGAGCCTCGCGCGGTCGATGCGGGCTGCGCTAGAGGTGGATGAGAGGCTGGGCGGGGAGGTTGCGAGCACGAAGGGGAGTATTGGGTAGGGCTAATACTGACTGGTCATTAACGAAACCAAAGAGACCAACTGCCCTCTAATCTGCAGATGTTGGTGATTGGCGAATGAGTAATTGGCCGGCCCCACAAATTGACGTTGCCCGAAATTGCAGATGAGAATCAGCCACAATCAGATGAGACTGACATGAGCATCAACCACATGCCCACAGACCAAGACCAGAATAAACTACGACTGGAAGACAAAGCAGTTCACGATTGGTATCGGTTCGTGCAGTCGTTCCCGCCTCACTTGGTCAGAACGTATCTTAAACGGTTCGGCATTAATCATACTCATACCATACTTGATCCCTTCTGCGGTGCCGGCACGACATTAGTCGAGTGCAAGAAATTGGGAATACCCAGCATAGGTTTGGAAGCTCATCCAATGGCTCATTTTGCGAGTTCAGTCAAGTGTGACTGGTCGATCAACAGTGCGGACCTTATTGCATATGCCGAAAAAGTTATTCATGCAACAGAGCGCCTTCTTGAGGAGGAAACATCCGACACTCAGTTCGAACTTCTAAGTCTCGAACAATCCAAGCTGTTGATCAAGGATTCAATCAGCCCCATGCCTATGCGTAAAACACTGCTCCTCTTGAGCAAAATTGATGAATATGGTGATAATAGCCTGCGGACTTATGGACGACTTGCGCTGGCTAGAATCCTCGTGAGTGGTGTCAGCAATTTGAAGTTTGGCCCAGAAGTTGGACTTGGTCGTATCAAAACTGATCCACCAGTACTAGAGGCCTGGATTCACGCCATGCAGGGGATGGCGAATGATATCAGATCTGTAAGTAGATTTGCCTCCACGCCCTCCCTTGTCCACAGAGCTGATGCTCGAGAGGTTGGCCTAGCACTTAGGCCGCAGTCAATTGACGGCGTGATTACCTCCCCGCCATATCCCAATGAAAAAGATTACACGCGTACGACTAGACTAGAATCGGTTTTATTGGGTCTAATCAAGGACCGCCGTGAATTGAGGAGAGTCAAACAAAACCTACTAAGGTCCAACACAAGAGGCGTATATAAGATTGATACTGATGACCAAGAGGTTGCACAGCATCCGGTAATCAGTTCCATTGCCAGGACAATTGAAGACAGACGTGTCGAACTGGGCAAGACTTCTGGGTTTGAGCGTCTGTATTCGAGGGTAACCATGCTTTATTTTGGTGGAATGCTTAGACATCTTGGATCATTGAGGTCCGCCCTGCGCCCCGGGGCTCAACTCGCATACGTTCTAGGTGATCAAGCGTCTTACCTGAGAGTGATGATTCCAACTGGTCAGATCATAGCTGATATTGCTCAGTCGCTTGGATATCAAGTCAAATGTGTAGATTTATTTCGTACCAGACTCTCAACGGTCACTGGGCAACAGTTGCGCGAAGAAGTAGTCGTCATGGAATGGCCAGACAGTTGAAATTGAGAGAACGTGGTATGCCAGAACCCAACAATTACGCAAAGATCCTCATCAAGCTCTTCTTTGACAGATACGCGCCAGGAACACGCACGATTGCATTCAGCCGAAGTGAAATAATCTCCGCCGCGGAGCAGCTCGAATTGAATGTGCCCCGAAATTTAGGTGACGTCGTCTACTCCTTTCGCTATCGTAACGTAAGACCGACTCAAATATTGGAAACAGCTCCCGAAGGATATACCTGGGTCATCCGGCCGGCAGGTAGAGGGCAGTACCAATTCTCTTTAGCCCCCCACACACCGCTTTCACCCAATCCAAACTTGGCACTGACAAAGATTCTTGATTCGACGCCTGGAATTGTAGGATCGTACGCCGTTAGTGATGAACAGGCCCTGCTGGCACGGTTGCGTTACAATCGATTGATCGACACCTTCTTGGGGATTACTTGCTATTCTTTGCAGAACCACTTGCGAACCACTGTCCCCAACATTGGTCAGGTAGAAACAGACGAAATATATGTAGGAGTTGACAAGCGAGGGGCTCAGTACGTAATTCCGGTACAGGTGAAAACAGAGCAAGACGAGATCGGAAGAGTACAGTTAGAGCAAGATATTGCGCTATGTGCGGACAAATGGCCGCAACTAATCTGTCGGCCCGTTGCGGCACAAAGGATGTCTGGAGACCTAATCGCCATCTTCGAATTTGAAATTCAAGACGATTTTGTCAGAATAGTCTCTGAGAAGCACTACCAACTTGTCAAACCGACCCACTTGACCGTTGAAGAAATAATTCAATACCGTAGTCGTCCTCTAGAATGACTCCACTCTGTTTGGCAGCACGCTGAATTCAGATAACAAGACTATGCTGCACAGGTGACGGTGGAGGGACATGCATTGCCATCACGAGTAGGCATGACCACATGAAGTATTCAAGCTATTCTAGTATTGGACTGACACCGGCAGAAGAGTTCCGACCTAGGCGTCGGCCACAAGCCAATGAATCGGGTCGTTGCATAAGTGATGTAAATCTTGCCGGAGACTACTAGGCGGACAGAGTTTCGAGGTCGAAGCGGTAGTCTTCGATGACGGGGTTGGCTAGGAGCTTGTCGCACATCTGGCGGACCTGGTCGGAGGCAGAGGACTCGGTGTCGGCGTGGAGGGTGATTTCCATGTACTTGCCGGCGCGGACGCTGGTTACGCTGTCGAAGCCGAGTTGGTGGAGGCCTCCGCGGATGGTCTGGCCCTGGGGGTCGCTTACGGTGGGCCGAGGCTGGATGTAGATTTTGGCGAGGTATTTTTTGTTCATAGTCACGGGGCCAACAGGATGTACGGGATAGGAAGGATTTGCGCCCCCTCCCTAACCCTCCCCCTGAGGGGGAGGGGATTTTTGTGCCGGTTATTGGTTGGTGTTGGCTTCGATGAATGCCCGTATTGCGGCATCGTCGAAGGCGTCGAGGGTCTCGCTGCCGTCTGCGCCTACGAGAAGAATCGTTGCATCCATGTCCGACTTGGCAGTGAGTCCCACCGGTGCGTCGGGCGCGTTGAAGTCGGCGACGATAGTAGAAAGCTGCGCTATCAGGTCTTCGCATCCGTCAGGGCAGTTGTAGAAGATGTCCACACCGCCGAGTACGGGATTGGGCGGCAATGGGGGCGCTGCTGCGCTGTCGCCGGGCGTTTCGTCGTCAGGCGACGCGACTTGAACGTCGGTTACTTCGACATTTAACGCCTGCGCCGCGCCTGTTTCGAAGATGTCACGACTGCCGCCACCTCCGAAAAGTGCGTCGAAGGGCAGTCCGGGTAGAATCAGTCCCAGAATGAGCAGGAAGGCGACTGCGCTTGCGGCGGTGAGTCCGCCAATCGCGAGCAGCCTTTTACGGCGCGTCTGTCGTCTTCTGCGGGCTGCACGGGCTTGAGTCGGGGTTGGTCGTTTTGCGCTGGTTGTCATTCGCTATTCACCGAAAGTTAGTTGACAAGATGGAATGAGGTTGGTGGTTCGACAAGCTCACCACGAACGGCTCAAGTGGCTCCTATGATAACCTTTTTCCGCCAGAACGGAAGAGGGTTCTGCATGTGATTGTCTAGGATAGGGGATTGCCAGTCAACCTTCGGTATGCTTCGAGGTAACGCTCGTGAGTGCGGGCGACTACGTCATCAGGCAGTTCAGGAGCCGGCGGCTCGTGGTCCCAGCCGGCTTCGTCGAGCCAGTCGCGGACTGATTGCTTGTCGTAGCTGTCCGGCGACTTGCCGGGGGCGTAGCCGTCCATGTCCCAGAAGCGGCTGGAGTCGGGCGTGAGCACTTCGTCGATCATAGATATTTCGCCGTCGATGATGCCGAACTCGAACTTGGTGTCGGCGATGATAATGCCTTTCTCCCTAGCAAAGTCGCGTGCGGATGCGTACACATCGATGGATGCCTGCGAAAGGCGCTCAGTGAGTTCCGTGCCTACGAGGTTTTCCATTTGGGCGACTGTGATGTTCTCGTCGTGCCCTTCTTCAGCCTTCGTGCTGGGAGTGAAGAGCGGCTCAGGGAACATATCGCCATCTTGCAGTCCTTCGGGCATGGGCTGGCCTGCGACGGTGCCAGATCTGCGATACTCGGACCAGGCTGAACCTGTGATGAAGCCGCGTACTATGCACTCGACATCTATGCGGTCCGCGCGCTTGACTACCATGGAGCGGCGGGCGAGTTCATCGGACAAGCCGAGATCGCTGCGGTCTGAAGCGAGCGATACGAAATGGTTGGGGATGATGTCGGCAGTCATGTCGAACCAGAATGCGGATATCTGGCTGAGGACCGCGCCCTTTTCGGGTATGCCGGTTGGCAGCACGACGTCGAAGGCGGATATGCGATCGGTGGCGACCATGAGCAGCAGGCCCTCGCCGAGGTCGTATGTGTCGCGCACTTTGCCCTGATAGAGACGGTTGGGCAGGGTGGTTTCTCGGATTGTGGTCATTTCTTTTACCTCCGAACTTACATTGATGGACAGGATGTGGCTGTCCCCTTCCATAGAATGGCTTTTGGCCTGCTCGATGCGCCAGAGCAGGTCGTCGGGCACTCCCGCCAGTAGGCGAATGAGCGCGTGCAGAGCGCAAAACGGAGAGCGAGCGTCTCTGCCCAACTCCGAGTCGTGGGCGTGCTCCCAGAGGTCGGATTCTATCTCGGCGCGCCTTGCTTCGCGGATTTCAGAAGTAAGCCCGAATGTGTACACGCGCGCCCAGTTTCTCACCAGGCTTGGAACTATTCCGACGGATTTTTCAATCATGCGAGCGTGAGTCCCCCTTTTGCTTCGCCGCCGGCGCCGCCGCTCGTGTGGACTGCCCTTGCCAGAGCCGCTTCGCCGGCGGGCGTTACGGTGTAAAGGCGGCGTCTGGGGCGCCTTTCTTCGGCGGCTATGAGAGGGTCTTCCCAACTACTTTGGAGCAGTTTGGCTCTTTCCAGCCTTCCAAGCGCCTTGTATAAAGTGCCGTGCGCCGTCAGCAGGCGCGCGCCGTCCCGTCCCTTGATTTGCTTGGCTATGAGGAAGCCGTGAAAACTAGGCAGTCCGTCAGTTCTCAGACGGATGCCCGCGTCAAGGATGGAAACTTCGATTGGCAGAAGGGTGTTGGCTTTTCTTCGCATAGGTATATTATAGGAAGATATATTCCTAAAAGTCAAGGCGCGTGATTTAGGGGCATTGTTGATTTAGAGATGATGTCTTTCGTCATGTCGAACCAGAAGGCGGAAATCTGGCAGAGGACTGCGCCCTTCTCGGGTATGCCTGTGGGTAGGACGACATCGAAGGCGGATGTGCGGTCGGTGGCACCATCAGCAGGAGGCCGTCGCCTAGGTTGTATGTGTCGCGCACTTTGCCCTGATAGAGACGGTTGGGCAGGGTGGTTTCTCGGATTGTGGTCATTGTTTTCTCCTAACAGGATGAAACAGGATTGATAGGATGTAAGGTGGGTGGTTCGACAGGCTCAGGACGAACGGTTCTTTTTCCCTCACCCTAACCCTCTCCCTGAGGGAGAGGGGACTTTGTGGTCAGCGATTTTTGAGGGATTGGCGGTAGTCGTCGTAGGCGGCGCGGATGCTGTCGTGCTTGATGCCGAGAATCTGCGCGGCGAGGAATGCGGCGTTGCGCGCGCCCCATGAGCCTACGGCTACGCAAGCGACGGGAATGCCTGGCGGCATCTGCGCGATGGCGTAGAGTGCGTCCACGCCGTTGAGATCGCTGCTGGGCAGGGGAACGCCGATGACGGGCAGTGTAGTCCAAGATGCTACGACGCCGGGCAGTCCTGCCGAACCGCCTGCCGCGGCTATGAGCACTTCGATGCCCCTGTCGCGCGCGCCGGTAACATACTCCATGACTTTCTCAGGGGTGCGGTGCGCTGAGGCTACCGTAACTTCGTTCTCGATTCCCATCTGATCGAGCACGCTGACCGTTTCGGCGATTGTCGCCTCGTCGGAGCTGCTTCCCATTATGACGGCTACGAGTGGCATTTTTCGTGTCTCCTTTCAGGAGGTTGGTTGCTCATAAATCAATATAAGCGGCTTTGTCGCTATACCGCAATAGATTCCTGCTTTCGCAGGTATGACGAATAGGGAGGGGCTATAGCGCGGCTATGTCGTTGCGATAGAAGCCGTCCTTGAATGTGATGCGTTTGATGTTGTCGTAGGCGGTGGCGCGCGCTTGCTCAAGTGTGTCGCCGAGCGCGGCTACGGTGAGCACGCGACCGCCGGCGGTTACGGTGGCGTCGTCGGCAAGCGATGTGCCGGCGTGGAACACGATTGCGTCCTGGTCAACGGCGTCGATGCCACTGATTGCGTAGCCGGTGGTGTAGGAGGCGGGATAGCCGCCAGAGGCAGCGACCACGCCGACGCAGGCGCGGCTGTCCCACTCTATCTTCATGCCTTCAAGCTCGCCGCGCGCCGTTGCGAGGAGCACTAGCGCGAGGTCTGTTTCGAGACGCGGCAATATAACCTGTGTCTCCGGGTCGCCAAGCCTGCAATTGAACTCCACAACTCTGGGCCCGTCCGTGGTGAGCATCATGCCGAGGTATAAGATGCCGCGATAGGGGCAACCTTTATTGACCATGCCAAGTGCGACAGGCTCCATAATAGCGCTGCGAATCTGCGATTCTATGGCGGCGTTCCAGTGCTGCGGACGGGGCGGGCTGAAGCTACCCATGCCGCCGGTGTTGGGGCCGGTGTCGCCGTCGCCGACGGGCTTGTAGTCGCAGGCGGCGATCATCGAGGAGACATACGCGCCGTCAACGAAGGCGAATACGCTGACCTCCTGGCCCTCCAAGCATTCCTCGATTACCACGCGGTCTCCTGCGGCGCCAAATTGTCGTTCGAGCATTGACTCGCGTATGGCTGTGTATGCCTGTTCGCGGCTCTGCGCGACGGTTACGCCTTTGCCGGCGGCGAGACCGTCAGCCTTGACCACGATAGGAATAGGGCAGGTGTCGAGGTGCGCTCTGGCTCCTTCAAAGTCAGTGAAGGTATCGGACATTGCGGTGGGAACGGCGCAGTCCGCCATGAGCGATTTGGCGAAAGCCTTGCTGCTTTCGATGCGGGCTGCGCCTTTGGTGGGGCCGAAGGCGAGCAGTCCAGCACTCGTGAAAGCATCGACGATGCCCTCTGCTAGCGGGGCTTCAGGGCCAACCACTGTAAGGTCAATGGCGTTGTCACAAGCAAAATCGAGAAGAGCGGGAATGTCGGCTGCGCCAATAGGGACATTTCGGGCGACGGAGTAGGTTCCAGCGTTGCCCGGCGCGACGAACAGCAGCCCGACCATTGGACTTTGGGACAGCTTCCAAGCAATGGCGTGTTCGCGCGCGCCGTTGCCGACTAGAAGGACATTCATTGCGCCTGCGACCTCTTGATGAGTTTGCCTGATGAAGGTTCGACTATGTGAGTCTGCAATGTCTTTTTATCGTTTTTGTCAGCCACTTCGCAGCAGGCATTTGCGCCGATCGCGTCTAGCTCAAGCAATGTGCCCATTGCGACGAAGGCGACATCAGCCATTTCGTCTGCTGCGCGGTCAAGACTGGCTTGGTTAAGCTCTCTAGCGTGTTCGCCCGTCTCCTCCATCAGGAAGGCGAGGCGCGTGCAGAGGCGGGGAAATGGATCGTCGTAATGAGATTTGTCGTTTAGATTCGGTATATTAAAGCGGGCATGAAAGTCGTACACGCTTCCGGCCAGGCGCGAAACGGCTGTTACGAATTCTTCTCTGGTTATGGCGTCTGTTGATGCTGGCACAGCCCGACTACTCCCACTCGATTGTACCCGGCGGCTTGCTGGTAATGTCGTACACTACACGGTTGACGTCTGGAACCTCGTTGGCGATTCGGTTGGAGATGCGTCCCAGCACATCGTATGGGATGCGCGCCCAGTCCGCTGTCATGGCGTCCTCGCTGCTGACGGCGCGGATGGCGATGACATGTCCGTAGGTGCGGAAGTCGCCGGTTACACCCACGCTGCGCGTGTCAGTCAGGACGGCAAAGCTCTGCCAGATTTCGCGGTAGAGGTCGTTCCTGCGGACTTCATCCATTACGATGGCATCTGCCTCCTGCAGGATATTCAGCTTGTCGTGGGTTACTTCGCCGATGATGCGAATTGCGAGGCCAGGACCGGGGAAGGGCTGCCGATAAACGATCTCTTCAGGCAAGCCAAGCTCCAAGCCCACACCGCGCACCTCATCCTTGAACAGGTAGCGCAGCGGCTCGACAAGGCTGAGCTTCATGTGCTCAGGCAGTCCGCCGACATTGTGATGGGACTTAATTTTCGCGGACACGGAGTTATCCGTCGTCTCGCTCTCGATGACGTCAGGATAGAGCGTACCTTGTGCGAGGAAGTCAACGGCGCCGATGCGGGCGGCTTCCTCGTCGAAAACGCGAATGAACTCTTCGCCGATAATTTTGCGCTTCTGCTCGGGGTCTATGACGCCCCGGAGCGCGCCGAGGAAGTTCTCGGTGGCATCGGCGTACACCAAGTTCGCATTGAAGTGGCGCTGGAATGTGTCGCGAACAGCCTGCGGCTCACCCTTGCGCATCATTCCGTTATTCACGAAGATGCACGTGAGGCGGTCACCAATGGCGTTCTGGATGAGCGCAGCAGCCACAGCGGAATCAACACCGCCGGACAGGGCGCATATGACCTTGCCGCCGCCGACCTGCTCGCGCACCCGCTCGATGCTGTCACTGACGAAGTTTCCGGGTGTCCAGAGAGGAGCGCAGCCGCAAATTTGGTATAGGAAGTTCTCGATGATCGTTTTGCCCTGAGGAGTATGGACGACCTCCGGGTGAAACTGTAATCCCAACATACCCGCGCCGTTGCCCATCACGACGATTGGCGAGTTTTCGGAGCGGGCGAGGGACCGGAAGCCGGGCGGCGTTTCGCTAATCTGGTCGCCGTGGCTCATCCACACGGACATGGATTGAGGAAGGTCTTTGAAGATAGGGTCATCGCCTGCGCTTCGTTGCATGACGGCGTGACCGTACTCTTTGCGAGAAGTAGGAGCCACCTTGCCGCCGAGTTGGTGCGCCATAGCCTGCATACCGTAGCAGATGCCGAGCACGGGCAGTCCGGAGTCATACACCCAGGAAGGCGCGAGCGGTGCATTGGCCTCATAGACGCTGGCGGGACCGCCTGAAAGTATGATTCCTTTAGGATTGAGGGACGCGACCGAATCCCAATCGGCGGTGTGCGGGATAATCTCGCAAT